>NZ_JAOQOR010000002.1:0-161869 GCF_025961965.1 Sphingobium sp. B1D7B | reverse complement strand
GCCCCGCCCAGGGTGGCGCCGGAGACATTGACCGCCTTGCCGACACCCGCATTGCGATCGACAAAGGCCATCGTGCCGCCGGACAGCGTCACCGTCTCACCCGCCACCACATTCTGCAGGCCACCGAACGTGCCGGTCGCCGCCGTGGTACCGTCATACTCCTTCGTATTCACCGTCACGGAGGTGGTCAGCACGCGCTGCGTAATCGCGCCCGATGCATCGACCAGCGTCACCACATAGTTGTTGCCGCCATTGCCGTCATTGACTGCATAGCCGGCATCGACGCGAAGCGCGCGGCTCCCCGCATTCTTGTTGTCGAACGATTGGGTCGCCGTCACGCTGTCACCGGTCATAAGACCGGTGCCGGACACCGTGCCCGTCGAGGTGCGAGTGCCGTCATATTGGCGGATGTCGGTCACCGCGGTCAGCACCAACGAAGCCTTGGTGATATCCGCTACGGCATCGACGATCGGTGCCAGCGTGTAATTGGCCGCATCCGTCCCGCCCAGGACAGCATTCGACGCCGTGACGATCTTGGCAGTTCCCGCGTTGCGATCCGCGAACGACAAGGTCGCGGTCGCGGTGACATTGTCTCCGCCGATCAGGTTCTGCAACGACCCGAACGTGCCCGTCGCCGCAGTCGTGCCGTCATAGACCTTGTTATCGGCCGTGACGGCAACCGTCAGCTGACGCAGCGCGATAGTGCCTGCGCCATCGACCGTCTGGACGATGTAGTTCGCGCCACCATTGCCGTCGTTGACGGTATAGCTGGTGACGTGCAGCGCACGGCTGCCCGCGTTGCGGCTGTCGAACGCCTGCGCAAGATTTGTGACGGTGTCGCCGGTCGCGAGACCGCCAATGCCCACCGATCCGGTCGAAACGGTCGTGCGATCATAGGTCTTGTTCTCGTTGGCGGCCGTCAGGATCAGCGTCGCGCGGGACACATCCGCAAGGGCGCCGACCGTGCTGGACGCCAGCACGTAATTGCCGAGCGCGTTGCCATCGAGCGCATAGTTCGTCAGCGTCACGCCCTTGCCGGTGCCAGCGTTGCGATCCGCCAGCGTGCCGGTAACGCCGGAGACGTTCAGCATCACGCCGTCGGTCGCCATGAGCGACTGCGTCGCCGAATCCGCATTGGCAACAGTCAGCACCAGCGTGCCCAGCTGCCCGGTCCCCAGAACGGTGGTCCCGTCGTAGGTTTTGGCGCCCCGGCCCGCCACGTCGATCGTGACCGTGCGTGCGAAGATGGTGCCGATGTTGGCCGAGGCGGAACTGGATTGCAGGGCATAATTGCCCGCATCGTTCCCGCTCAGGTTCATCCCGGTGATCGACACCGTCTTATTGGTGCCGGCATTCTTGCTGTCGAAGGTCGCGCCGGTGTTCGACACGATCACATCATCACCGCTGATGATGCCGCTGAGATTGGCGCCGCTCAACGTCGCAGCGTCAGTGCCGTCATAGACCTTGGTGACGGTGCCGGTGAGCTGACCGGTCAGCAGCTTTTGCGCGATCGTGCCGACCGCATCGACCTTCACGACCGTATAGTTGCCGCCACCATTGCCGTCGCTGATCGTCCAGGCATTCGCGCTCAGCGTGCGGTTGCCCGCATTCTTGCTGTCGAACGCCTGTGTCAGGCCGCTGATGCTGTCGCCCGCAACGAGGCCCGTATGCGTGACCTGACCGGTCGAAACCGCCGTGCCGTCATAGGTCCTGCTGTCTGCCGCTGCGGTGAGCGTCAGCGTTGCCTTGGTGATGTCGGCGACACCCTGCAGCGAACCGTTGGTCAGGACGTAGTTGCCGAGGCTATTGTTGGTGAGGCCGTAGTTCGTGAGCGTCACGCTCTTGCCGTTGCCGGCATTGCGATCGGCGAACGTGCCGGTGACACCGCTCACGTCCGTGCTCACCCCATCGCTGGCGAGCAGCGCCTGCGTCGTCGCATCGCCATCGGCGAGGACGAAGGTCAGTGCGCCCAGCTGCGCCGCTGTCAGCGCCGTCGTACCATCATAGACCTTGGACGCATTGCCTGTGGTGCTGATCGCGATCTGGCGCGCCAGGATCGTGCCGACCGCCGCCTGGGTCGAGGTCGATTGCAGCGCATAGTTGGCCGCATCGGTCCCGTTCAGGGCCAGACCCGAGATCGTCACGATCTTGTTCACGCCGACATTCTTGTCGTCATAGGTGGCGCCGGCGCTCGACACGCTCACCACATCACCCGCGACGATACCGGCGAGGTTGGCTGCGCTCAGCAGCGCCGTATCGGTTCCGTCATAGGTCTTGCTGATCGTGCCGACGATCTGGCCAGTGAGCAGCTTCTGCGCGATGGTGCCGGCCGCATCGACCTTCACCACCGTATAGTTGCCACCGCCATTGCCGTCGTCGATCGTCCAGGCATTCGCGCTCAGCACGCGGTTGCCAGCATTCTTGCTGTCAAACGCCTGCGTCACACCGGTGATCGTGTCGCCCGCGACCAGACCGCTATCAGTCACGATCCCGGTCGAAACCGCCGTGCCGTCATAGGTCCTGCTGTCTGTCGCTGCAGTGAGCGTCAGCGTCGCCTTGGCGACATCCGCCACACCCTGAAGCGAACCGTTGGTCAGGACATAGTTGCCGAGGCTGTTGTTGGCGAGGCCATAGCCCGTCAGCGTGACGCTCTTGCCGTTTCCGGCATTGCGATCGGCCAGCGTGCCGGTGACACCGCTCAGGTCCGCGCTCACCCCATCGCTGGCAAGCAGCGCCTGCGTCGTCGTATCGCCATCGGCGAGGACGAAGGTCAGTGCGCCCAGCTGCGCCGCTGTCAGCGCCGTCGTGCCATCATAGACCTTGGACGCACTGCCTGTGGTGCTGATCGCGATCTGGCGCGCCAGGATCGTGCCGACCGCCGCCTGGGTCGAGGTCGATTGCAGCGCATAGTTGGCCGCATCGGTCCCGTTCAGCGCCAGACCCGAGATCGTCACGGTCTTGTTCACGCCGACATTCTTGTCGTCATAGGTGGCGCCGGAACTCGACACGCTCACCACATCGCCCGCGACGATACCGGCGAGGTTGGCGGCGCTCAGCAGCGCCGTATCGGTCCCGTCATAGGTCTTGCTGATCGTGCCGACGATCTGGCCCGTGAGCAGCTTTTGCGCGATCGTGCCGGTCGCATCGACCTTCACCACCGTATAGTTGCCGCCGCCATTGCCGTCGTCGATCGTCCAGGCATTCGCGCTCAGCATGCGGTTGCCAGCATTCTTGCTGTCGAACGCCTGCGTCACGCCGCTGATCGTGTCGCCCGCGACCAGACCGCTATCGGTCACGATCCCGGTCGAAACCAGTGTCCCGTCATAGGTCTTGCTGTCGGTCGCCGCCGTCAGAGTCAGCGTCGCCTTGGTGATGTCAGCCGTGCCGTTCGCCGTCGCCGCAAGCTGATAGTTCAGCGCGTCAGCGCCCGTCAGCGTGAGACCGCCGACAGTCACCGCCTTGCCGATACCCGCATCGCGATTGAGGAAGGCAAGGACGCCGTTCGACAGGTTCACCGCAACCGTGTCACCCGCGATGATACCGTTCAGCCCATTGATCGTGCCGGTCGCGGCGGTCGTGCCGTCATAGACCTTGTTGTTGATCGTGACATCGGCGCTCAGGGTCTTAGGCGTGATCGTGCCCACGGCCAGTTGCCCAAGGGTGACGGTATAGTTGGCACCGCCATTGCCATCGATGACCGAGTAGGTGTCGACCTGGAGGAATCGACCCGCGGCATCCTTGGCATCGAAGGTTTGGGTCGCAATGACCGCATCGCCAGAAACCAGACCGTTAGCCTGGACGATCCCCGCCGAATTGACCGTTCCGTCATAAATCTTGGTATCGGTGACCGCGTTCAGGGTCAGTGCCTTCGGCGTGATGGCGCCCGTCCCCGAAGCGACGCTGCTCAGCACATAATTGGCCGCATCCGCGCCGCCCAGCGCAGACCCGGTGACATTGACGGTCTTGCCGTAACCGACATTGCGGTCGGCAAACGTCAGCGTACCACCGGAAATCGTGACATCATCGCCAGCGATGAGGTTCATCAACGCGTCGAACTGCCCGGTCGCTGCTGTCGTGCCGTCGTAGATTTTGGTGTCGACCGTGACCGAGGCGGCCAGCGTACGCCGGGTGATAACGCCAGCAGCGCTGTCAAGGCTGACAGTGTAATTGCGGCCGTTGTTGCCATCGAGAATCTGATAGTTGCCGTCGACGTTGATCGTGCGGCCACCTGCATTCTTCGTATCGTAGGACTGCGTTGCGCTGAAGCTGTCACCGACCATCAGCCCCGTCGCCGTCACGGCAGCGGTCGATTGGGTCAGCCCATTATATTCACGGCTTTGGGTCGTGGCGTGCAGAACCAGCGCAGCGCGTGCGACATCCGCGGTCGCGTCGGCGATCGTAGCGAGGACATAGTTTCGCGCGTCCGTCCCGGTGAGCGCTCCATTCGAGGCCGACACCACTTTACCGGTGCCTGCGTCGCGCGTGTCGAACCGCAAGGTCGCTGCAAAACCCAGCGCGTCTCCCGACACGACATTGATGAGCGGGCTGAACGTGCCGGTCGCGACGGTCGTGCCGTCATAGACCTTGTTGTCAGCCGTCAGTGTGGTGGAAACGAGCCGCTTGTGGATCGTGCCCGCACCATCGACCATCGTGACCGCGTAGTTGGCGCCGCCATTGCCATCGACAATGCTATAGGTGTCGACGACAAGCCGACGCGCGCCGGCGTCCTTGTTGTCGAAGCGCTGCGTCGCCGTGACGCTATCGCCCGCGATCAGACCCGACGATGCGACCGTGCCGACCGATCCGGTGGTGCCGTCATAGATCCGCGTCTCACCGCTCGCCGTAAGCGTCAGCGCCTTTTGCGCGACATCGGCGAGACCGATCACCGCTCCGGGCGCCAGCACATAATTGCCGTCGCCATTGTTCGCGAGCAGGAAGCCGGCAAGCGTCACGCCCTTGCCGGTTCCGGCGTTGCGATCCGCCAGCGTACCGGTCATTCCCGATGCGTCGAGCGTGACACCGTCCGTCGCCAGCAGGGCCTGCGTTGCCGCATCGCCATCCGCAGCGGTCAGTGCCAGCGAACCGAGCTGGCCGGTGCTGAGCGCCACGCTGCCGTCATAGGTCTTCGCGCCGCGCCCGGAGACGCCCACCGTGACCGTCCGTGCGACGATCGCACCGATATTTGCCGAGGCGGAGGTCGATTGCAGGAGATAGTTGCCCGCGTCAGCACCGCCCAGGACCATGCCCGACACAGTAACGGTCTTGCCGGTGCCGGCATTCTTGCTGTCGAAGGTCGCGCCGGTGTTCGACACGCTGACGAGATCGCCCAGGACGACGCCGCTGAGGTTCGATCCGCTCAGAACCGCCGTGTCGGTACCGTCATAGATCTTGCTGATCGTGCCGGTGAGATTCCCGGTCAGCTGCTTGCGCGCGATCGTGCCGATATTGTCGACCAGCACGACATGGTAGTTTGCACCGTTGTTGCCGTCATTGATCGCATAGGCGTTGACCTTGAGCGCCCGGCTGCCGGCATTCTTGCTGTCGAATACCTGGGTCGCGGAGGTCAGCTGATCGCCGCTAACGAGACCCGACTGCGAGACCACGCCGCTCGAGGCAACCGTGCCGTCATAGATTCGGCTGTCCGCCGACGCCGTCAGCGTCAGCGTCGCCTGGCTGATATTGGCGACCCCGTTGACTACCGTGCCCAGCGTGTAGTTCGCGGCATCAGCGCCACTGAGATTCCAGCCGCTGGCGGTGACGGCCTTGCCATTGCCGGCATTGCGATCGACGAAGGCGAGCTGCCCGCCTGAGGTGACAACCGTGTCGCCGCTGACGACGTTTGCGAGCGTGAGCGTACCGGTCGCAGCGGTCGACCCGTCATAGACCTTGTCGTTGGCGTTGGCCGTTGCGGTCAGCTGGCGCTGCGCGATCGTGCCCACGGCCGCCGAACCGACGGTGACGACATAGTTCGCGCCGCCATTGCCGTCCGAGACGATATAGCCGCTGTCGACCTGAAGCGCGCGGGTGCCCGCATTCTTGCTGTCGAACGACTGGGTCGCCGCGACCGTGTCGCCCGCCACGAGGCCGCTGATCTGGACCGCATCGGCCGAAGCCGTGGTGCCGTCATAGACCTTGTTGCCCGCAACCGCCGTCAGGGTCAGCCCCTTGGCCGTGATCGTTCCGATCGTGCCGGTAATCGCCGACGCAAGCGAGTAGTTACCCGCATCCACACCCGACAGGGACAGCCCCGAGACGGACACCGTCTTGTTGGAACCCGCGTTCCGGTCGTCATAAACGGCGGTCCCGGTGACAAGCGCCACCGTATCGCCGCCGATATTGCCGGTCATGCTGTAGTTGGCATTCGTCAGCGTCGCGCTGGTCGAGCCATCATAGACCTTGGCTGCCGAACCCGTCAGTGACAGCGACAGGGCCTTCTTGAGGATCGTGCCCAGACCGCTGGCCGTGCTGCTCGCCAGCACATAGTTGGCGGAATCCGAGCCGGTTATCGTGAGATTGCTCACGGTAACGGCCTTGCCGGTGCCCGCGTTCTTGTCTGAATAGACGCTCGTGGCGCCCGCGCCCAGCTGCACGGCATCGCTGCCGATCACACCGGTCAGCGACAGGTCGCCCGCGCCGAGCGTAGCCGATGCGCTGCCGTCATAGGTCTTGGTGAGGTTCGTTACCGACGCCGTCAGCGTCTTGGCGGTGATGGTGCCGATATTGCCCGAGACGCTGGCGGCCAGCGTATAGTTACCAGCATCCGACCCCGAGAGCGTCAGGCTGTTGACCGTGACGGTCTTGCCGGTCCCGACATTCTTGTCGTCATACGTGCCGCTGCCTGCGACCAGCGCGGCATTGTCGCCGCCGATGAGGCCGCTGAGGGCGAAATTGCCGGCAGCAAGCGTTGCCGTCCTCGTGCCGTCATAGACCTTGCTGGCCGTGCCGGTCAGGCTGACCGTCAGCGCCTTGGCGAGAATGGTGCCGTTCGTGGTCGAAACCGTATTGGCGACCGTGTAGTTGCTCGCATCCGCGCCGGACAGCGTCAGACCTGCAACCGTGACGCTTTTGCCGGTGCCCGCATTCTTGTCGGCATAGGTCGCGACAGCGCCGGCTCCGTTGGTGACGGTATCGCCAGCCACGACGCCCGAAAGCGTGATGTCGCCTGCGGAGAGATTGCTGAAGATATTGCCATCATAGGTCTTGCTCAGCGCGCTGACGCTTGCGGTGAGCGTCTTTGCAGTAATGACGCCGATCTGGGCCGATGCCGTGGCGTTGACCGAATAGTTCGCCGCATCCGTGCCGGAAAGCGCCAATCCCGTGACGGTGACGGTCTTTCCGAAACCGACATTCTTCGTGTCATAGCTCGCGGTGCCGCCACTCAAGGCGACGGTATCGCCACTGAGGACGCCGGTGAGCTGGTAGTTGCCAGCCACTGTCGTCGCGGCAGTGGCACCATCATAGACCTTGCTGACCGTGCCGCTAAGATTGGCCGTCAGCGCCCTGGCCGTGATCTCGCCGATATTCGCCGTGATCGTATTGGCGGCGATCTGGTATCCATAGATCCGGTTCACGCCATTGCGCGCGACGAGCGCAAGATCGGTTGCGGTGATCGTCTTGCCGGTGCCAACGTTCTTGGTGTCGAAGGTCGCGGTGGAATACACCGTCCCGGTGTCGCCGTTCAGGAGACCCGTGAGGACATAGTTCGACTGGGCGAGGTTTGCCGTGTTCGTGCCGTCATAGACGCGACTGTACTGCCCCGTCAGCGTGACGGTGACCGTCGGCGAAACCGTGTAGAGGAAGCCGTTGCCCGAACCGGCGGGACCGCTCGATCCGTAGGACGCCCCATATTGCACGAAGGCAGCCGTCAGCCCACCGGCCGTGTCGAGGGAGGGATCCTGCGACCACACCAGCCAGCGGCTTCCGCTGTTGACCGTCAGCACGTTCGCACCGGCATTGTTGACGAACTTGCTTCCGCTCACGAGCTGGAGCGGCGAGATCGCGTCCGAACCGGTGGCCGTGAGCGTCGTGCCCGCGTTGAGCGTCAGGTCGCCGATCGTGCGCAACGCAGCCGTGCCGAACCTGTTCGTGCCGGAGATCAAAAGCGGGCCGGTGTTGACCAGCATCATGCCGTTGGCGATGTCGATATTGCCGAGTGCGGCGATCTCGTTGCCGGATCGGCCGAACGACACTTCGTTCGCACGACCGGTCAGCTTCGTTGCGGTAAGATCGACCGACTGGGTGACGTTCGCCTCGCCAGTAAGCACCACTTCCTTCATCGACAGCCCGCCGCCGCCGGCGTTGGACAGCGTGAGGATTCCCTTCGACCCCAGCGTGATCGAGCGGTTGAACGCGTTGTAGCCGCTGACCGACCGGAAGTTGATCGAGGACGCGCTGTTGTCGCCGAACTGCACCACCGCCGGCCCACCGCTGGCGACCGAGGTGATGGGATTCGTGGCGACGAAAATGTTCTGGTCGATCGTCAGCGAACCATCGTCGAGCGCCGTGAACAGCAGGGTGCCCGCAGGCGCGAACACCACCGGCCCGCCCGCGCCGCCGAGCGACATCGAATTGGCCTTCAGCTTCGCCGTACCCGCGGTGCTCGCGGTGCCGATGCGGTAATAGCTGCTCGACGAATGCTGGATGCCCTTGCCCGCGCCGTTGTCCACGCCGGTCAGGGTGATG
Organism: Sphingobium sp. B1D7B; assembly: GCF_025961965.1. Lineage (NCBI taxonomy): Bacteria > Pseudomonadati > Pseudomonadota > Alphaproteobacteria > Sphingomonadales > Sphingobiaceae > Sphingobium > Sphingobium sp. B1D7B. Next base: position 153,187 of record NZ_JAOQOR010000002.1, on the reverse strand, counting down.
TTGTTCGTCGCGTCGATAAGCCCGGTGGACGTGCCCGCCTCCAGCGAGATGCCCGCATTGGTGGTGCCCGTGCCGGTCGCGGTGCCGGTGATCGAGACGTCCTTGCCCGTGACCGTGCTGCTCATGAGAACGCCGTACGAACCGGCGCCGCCCCCGCCCACGCCCTTGACGGTGATGGTGCCGCCCGTCAGCGACTGGGTTGCGCCGGTTGTACCCGCGATCACGACGCCGCGCGTGGCGTTGCTAGTAGTGCCGCGCGTCGAGCCCGAGATGTTGATCGCGCCGGTCGTCAGCGCAGTGACGCGCCCGGTGCCGCTGGTGCTGACGCCCGGACCGGTCCCGGTCGATGCGCCGAAGAGCGTGACCGCACCGCTTTCGGCGGACAGGGTGAAGTCCTTGACCTCGACACCCGCGCCCGCGCTGCTGCTCAGGCCGTAGATCGAGAGGTTGCCCGCCCCGATGACGCCGATGTTGGCGATCGATACGAAGCCGTTGACCGAGCGGAGTTCGAGGTCGCCGCCGGTGGTGTTCACGCGGCCGCCGATGCCGGTGATGACGGCACCGGTCGCCTGCATGGTGGCGACGAAGTTCGAGCCCGCGATGGTCGGATCGCTGATCGCGGCCAGCGCGCCGGCGCCGCCGCGCGCGAGGAAGTTGCCGCCGTTGGTATTGACGACGCCCGAGCCGGACACGCCGACTGTCGCGCTGGTGGGACCGCTCGCGGTGGGATCGGCGCCGCCCTGCAGCGTCACCGCCATCTTGCCGGTCGTGGCGTTGATCGACGAGGACACGTCGACATTGCCATAGGACTTCAGCGTCAGCGAAGCGGCGCCGGCGCCGGTCTTCGCGATCTTCGACGCCATCGCCATGTTCTGCTTGGTCGTGATCGTCATCGCGCCCGAGCCGGTCTGCTCGATCCACTGCGCCGGAGCGTTGGAGGACGGAGTAGACTGCACGACTTGGTTCGCGAAGATTGTCAGGTCACCCGGCGTCTTGATGCCGTCGGAGGTGAATGTCCCCCCTGCTGTGACCGTGGTAGCCTTGTTGGCCGACTGAGTGATCATCGCAGTCGTGATGGTCGTGCCAGCAGCGAGGCTGATTACACCATCGACATTTTGTTTGATCGCTTTGGCCGTAAATGAAGTACCGGCAACTACATCAATATTAGAATTGGCGTTCAATATCCCGTATAGGTATGTATCGACACCACTGCGCAACGTTACTTGGCCACCAACATCTATATTGTCAAGTATCGAAATATATCCCGCAGAAGATATATTTAGATCGCTTGCACTTGTGATGAAAGACTTGAAAAGTACGTATCCGTCGGTACTTGCAATTCTACTAGCTGTGCCGCCCGTTTGAGTGGCCGCTGCATGCCAATCAATGTTCTTGTTACCCTGAATGTTAATTGCGCCACCCGACGTGATATTCGTCGAGACGTAAAGCCCGGCTCCGATGCTTACAGACCCGGCGCTCAAGCCAGTACCTGTTACGCTCAGACCGCCTGTTCCGGCCGTGATGGTTACGGGCAAGCTATTGTTGCCGGTACCGAACTGAACTGCGGCCGGGAAGCTGTTCGAACTTACGATCGCGCCAGTCTCACCATAAACCGTCAACAGGCCGGTGATCGTCTTCAGCTTGAACGCGCCCGTTCCATCGACCAGCACGCCCTGCTGGCCGGTCACCGATGCCTTGCCCTCCAGCGTCAGTGCGCCCGTAGCGCTGATGTCGGTGGTGCTGGACACGTTCTGGCGCCAGATGCCGATGTTATTCGTCGATGTGCCCTTCAGGACCATGTCGCCCGTCGAGCTGTACGTACCGCCCGCGAAGGTGATGCCCGCACGCGAAACGGCGGTGCCGGTCATGAAGACGCCGCCGGTGCCGCCGGTTACCGTGGCGTTGTCGTTAATGTTGATGCCGTCATAGCCGCCGCTGCCCGAGGTGCCGGTGATCGTGATCTTGCCGGCGCCGGAGGTCGTGACCTGCGGATTGCTCTGCAGGCTGACGCCGATCTGGGTATTGCTGTCGCCCTTGAGCGTGATGTCGCCGCCCGCGGCGCTCAACGCGCTTGCCAGGATGCCATACGTCCCCGGCGCGCTGCCGGTGACGGTGATGTTGCCGCCGCCGGTCGACACCGCGCCGCCGTTCAGCTTGACGCCGACATTGGACGTCGTGATGCCGACCGCCGCGCCGCCCGCGGCCGATCCGCCGCCGATGGTCAGGTTGCCGCCATTCGTCGTCACCGTCGAATTAAGCTCGACATAGCCCGTCGACGCATCGTTCGAGCGGCTGTTGAGCAGGACGTTCAGCGCGCCCGCGTTCGACGTGATCGCGCCGCTGAAGACGACGTGTGAGTCCGCGCGGACGGTCAGGGTCGACGCATCGGTCGCGGTGTTCTTGGTGACGGAGGCCAGCGTCGCGGTGGCGCCCGACGTGACGGTGATGTTGCCCTTGCCCGCCGTGGTGATAGCGCCGAGCGTCGTGTTGCCGGTCGATGTCGTAACGATGGCGCCGTTGCCGGTCTGGCCGATCGTGCCCGTCGAGATCGTTCCGTTGGAGGCCGTCAGTGTCGTATCGCCGCCTGCGCTCAGGGTCGTCGTACCGATCGAGGAGCCGGCTGTAATGGTCAGCTTGCCCGCCGCGCTGGTAGCCTGACGCAGCGTGACGCTGGTGCCCGAGCCGGACGCGTACAACAGATCGGCGGCGCCGCTCTGTGTGAAACTGTCCCAGGCGACGGAGCCGGTCGTGCTGGTGATGCTGCTGTTGCCGCCCGCGGTCTGGGTGGTTGTGATGCGGCCGTCGATCGACTTGTTGCCGCTGATCGTGATGGCATTACCGGAAGTGATGGTGGTCACCCCGGAGTTTGGCACCATCAGGCTATAGGCTGCATTGCCCAGCGCGTTGCCGACGATGTTCAGTCCGCCGGTGCCGGCGGTGATCGTGACCGGCGTGGCCTGATTAACCGTACCGAGTTGGATTGCCGCGAGATAATGCGAAGAATCCAGCGCGGCGTTGCCGCCGTCACCCTTCAGCGTCAGCAGACCGGTGGTCGTGCGGATGGTGAAGTTCGTCGACCCGGCGACGCTGACGCCGGTCTTGCCGGTCGCGCTGGTCTTGCCATACAGGGTCAGCGCCCCCGTGGCGCCGACGGTGGTCGGATTGGCCGTGGTGGAGCGATAATAGCCCGATCCCGTCGTCGCCGTGCCCAGCACGCTCATGTCGCCAGCCGACGTGAACGTCCCGCTGCCCATGAACACGCCATAGCCGTCGGTGGCGGTGCCGGTCAGCGTGACGCCACCGGTGCCGCCGGTGACCGTCGTACCGTCGCTGAACGACACGCCGGTGTTGCTCCCGGTTCCGGTTACCGTGCCGGTCAGCGTGACCGTACCCGAACCGCCGGTCGTGACGGAGCCGTTGGTGAAGGTGGCGATGCCATGGCCACTACTGGAGTTGCCGGTCACGGTGATATTGCCGCCACCGGCATTCAGGGTCATGAGGCGGACCGCCGAATTCCCCGCCGCGTTGCCGAGAATGGAGATGGCACCACCCGCTGTCGTGATGCTGCCACCGATGTCGACGCCGACATACGATGTACTACCGCCGCTCGCCGCGCCGCCCGCGGCCGATCCGCCGCCGATGGTGACGGATCCACCCCCCGTCGTGATCGCCACGCCGGACGACAGCTGAACCCACCCGGTCGCGGCATCCGTCGAGCGGCTGTTGAGCAGCACGTTCAGCGCACCCGCGGTCGTGCTGATGTTGCCGGGGATGGTGAGGTTGTTCTTCGCCCGCACCGTCAGCGTCGAGGCGTCGGTCGCGTCGCTCTTCGTGATGGTCGGCAGGGTCAGATCGCCTGCGCCATTGGTGAGCGTGATATTGCCCGTGCCCTTGGTGGTGATCTGTCCCGAAAACGTCAGGCCATCGCCCGACGTGACGCTGATGATACCATTGCCGGTCTGCTCGATCGCTCCGACGGTGACGGTGGAGCCGGTCTGGGTGCCGCCGGTGACCGTCAGGTCCGCCCCCGCGCGAAGGGTCGACGTGCTGATGCCGTTGACCGCCGTCAGGCTGAGCGTGCCGGCCGCATAGGTCAGCCCCTGCTGCAAGGAGATCCCACCCGCCGAGTTGACGGTCAGATTGCCGGCGTTCTGTGAGAAGGTTCCCCAGGTTATGCCGCCGGCTGTGGTGGTCAGCGTACTGGCACCGCCACCCGTCTGGGTGGCGTTGCCATAGAAGAAGATATCCTTGTTCGCCGTGACATTGATCGCCCCGGCCGAGGTGACCGTGGCGTAACCGACCCGGGGAAAGGTCAGTCCCAGGGTGGCGCCGCCGACGCCATTGGCAATGATGTTCAGGCCGCCGGTACCCGCCGAGATGGCGACGGTGGGCGAATAGCTGTTGGTCCCGAACAGGATCGCGCTTTTGTAGAGGTTGTTGCCGGGATTGGCGCCGCCCTCACCCTTCAGCGTCAGCAGGCCGGTGGTCGTCGTCAGGTCGAACCGGTTCGTGCCGTCGATGAAGATACCCTGATAGCCGCCCGTTCCGGCCTTGCCGTCGATCGTCAGCGCACCCGTCGCCGTGATGCTCGAATCCGCACCGCCCTTATAGACGCCATAGCCGGTCGACGAAGTTCCGGTGATGCTGACGTCACCTGTCGCGCTGATCGCCCCGCCGGCGAGAACGACACCGCTCCCGCCCGCGGTCCCGCCCGACGTACCGGTCATGACGACGCCGCCGGTGCCGCCGGTGACCGTTGCGGAGGTGTCGAAGGACAGGGCGTCTCCCGAACCGGACGTGCCGGTCATCGTGATCTTGCCGGCGCCGGAGGTTACCAGCCGCCCGTTGCTCTGCATCCTCAGGCCCCGGCCGGTGCTGCTGGTGCCGGTGAGGGTGATGTTGCCGCCGCCCGCATCGACATTGGTGACCAGCGCACCGAGGCTGCTGGTCGAACTCCCGGTGATCGTCACGTTGCCGCCAGCGGTCGTGATCGCGCCGTTGATGTTGGCGCCATAGCCGGCGCTGTCGGTCGCCGCGCCGCCCGCGGTCGATCCGCCACCGATCGTCACGTCGCCACCCCGCGTCGTGATTGCATAATTGACAAGCACGTAGCCGAGTGCCGCATCGTTCGAACGGCTGTTCAACACGACGTTCAGCGCGCCCGCGCCCGATTCGGCACTGATGACGTTGTTGGTCGTGATGTTGGCGTTGGATTTGACCGTCAGGGTCGACGCATCGGTCGCCGCAGCCTTCTTGGTGATCGTCTGCAGGCTCATGTTGCCTACCGACACCAGGTCGATCGCGCCCTTGCCCGCCGTGGTCAGCGTGCTGAGCGACAGCGTCCTGCCCGAATTGATGTTGACGACACCGTTGCCGGTCTGGTCGATCTGGCCGCTGAAGGTGACCGATCCACCGGTGGTTGCACCGGCGATGGTCAGGTCGCCGCCCGCTTGCAGCGTCGTTCCGCTGATCGTATCGGTGGCGCGAAGATCGAGTCCGCCTGCCGAGCTGACCAGGCCCCGCGTCAAATACATCGCGCCGTTGTTCGCCTGAAGCCGCAACAGTGCGGCGGTCGACTGTTGGTCGAACTTCCCCCAGCGGAGTGCCCCCTGCGTGTTGGTTATCGTGCTGTTGCCGCCGCCGGTCTGCACGGCGTCGATTTCCGCATAGAGCGTATTGTTGCCGCTGACGTTGATCGCCCCGGCCGACGTGATCGTGGTAAAGCCGCCGTTGGGCGACATGATGCTGTACCCCGCGCCGCCCAGCGCTGTGCCGACCATGCTGAGGCCGCCGGCGCCGGCAGTGAGGACGACCGACGTGGCGTTGTTGTTCGAACCCAGCTGGATCGCTGCGGCATAGTCGTTCGACGTATTGTAGGCAGCGTTGCCGCCGGTGCCCTTGATGGTCAGCAGCCCGTTGGTCGTCGTCGCCTTGAATGCAGCGGTGCCGTCGACGACCAGGCCCTGCTTGCCCGTCGCCCCGGTGATACCTTCCAGCGTCAGCGCACCCGTCGCGCTGATGTCCATCACACTCGCCACGTTGCCGCGCACGAAGCCCCGGCCCGTCGTGGACGTGCCGGTGATCGTCATGTCACCGGTCGAACTGAACGTACCCGAACGCAGGAAAACACCAGCTTCGCCGGTGTTGGTGCCGGTGATGACGACCCCGCCCGTGCCGCCCACGACCGTGGCGCCATCATTGAAATCGACGCCGAAATTGCCCGTCGACGCCGTCGTGCCGGTGATCGTGATCTTGCCGGCACCGGATGTCCTGGCTTGTGGGGTGCCGTTGGTGACGACACCCCCACCGGTGCTGCTTTCACCGATTAGCGTGATATCGCCGCCGCCGGCGTTGATCGAGTTATAGACGACCCCGTAATTGGGCGCGGACTTGCCCCGGATCGTGACGTTGCCGCCCGCGGTCTCGATCGCTCCATAGAAATAGGCCGCGTTGCTGGTGCTGCTCTGCGCCGCGCCACTTGCCGACGAGCCGCCGCCGACAAGAAGATAGCCGCCATTGGTCGTGATGGCCGTCGAACCCCCGACATACCCCTCCGCGCCACCGCTGGCGCGACTGTTCAGTACGACGTTCAGTGCGCCTGCACTCGACGTGATCGCGCCGTTCACCTGGATGTGACGGTCCGCGATCAGCGACAGGGTGGCGGTACCGCCGCCCGACTTGGTGATCGGCGCGGACACAATGATGTCGCCATTGCCGCCAGCGGCGCTGGCGGTGCTGATGGTGACGCTGGTGCCCGCGCTCAGGCTGGAATTGATCGTGGCGTTGTTGATCGTCGACGATGCCGCCGCCGGGGTGAAGACGTTGGGCGACCCGCCGTTGAAGCTGCCGTTCGAGCTCGCGGCGGTCGAAATGGTGATATCCGACGGATCGAGCAGCCACTGGCCCGACACGCCGCTACCCGCCTTCGCATCGACGGTGCCGAGCGCGTTCAGGACGCGCAGCGACGATGTCTCGACATGCCCGCCATCGGTCGCGCCGCCTGCGGCAATCCTGCCCAGAAAATTGGTGTAGTTGTCCGACCACAGCACGGCCTTGCCGCCTTCGCCTGCGCTGCCCGAAACATCGATCTTCGCCGTGTCGGCCATCACGACCGCGTCTGCGCGAGCGATGTCGTGGTCTGCAACGCGCAGCGACCCGACGGTGCCGCCCTGCCAGTCGCCACCGACCAGTACGCTGCCGCCGCGCGTGCCAGCCGCGTCCAACGTTGCGCCGCTGTCGAGCAGCACATTCTTCGCAGTCGCCTCGATCGCGCCGCCGGCGCCGTCTGCCCGGCGCGCGGTCAACGTGCCCGAAATCCGCGCTTCGCCGCCTTCGGCGGTCAGGAAGATGCGGCCATCTTTTGCGGACACACCTCGGGCGTTGATTACGCCGCCCGTGTTGCCAGCGAGCGCATAGATGTTGCCGCCCTGCGCACGCAGTTCGGCTTCCGCCGCCTGGATCGCGCCGCTGTTGGTGACAGACGTGCCAGCGCCGCCAACGACGACCGAGAACTTGCCCGCCGACTGCGACTGGTCGCGCAGCAGCACCTGATAGCCCGCGAGCAGACCCACAGTGCCCTTCGTGGCGGAGATTTCGCCCTCGTTCGTCACCTTCGACGCCACGAGCGCAACGTCACCGCCCAGGCTGCCGATCTTGCCGTAATTGACGATCGGCGCTTCGCTTGTGCCGGACAGGCCCAGATTGCCGCCAGCCATGAAGCTGGCATTGTCGAGATCCTGGGTCGAGCCGACGAACCGGCCTCCGACATTGATCTCACCGGTCTTGCCGATGACGATGCCGTTGCGGTTGATGAGGTACACTGACCCCTCGCCCTTCATCAAACCGTCGATGACGCTCGCTGACGTACCGTTCACGCGGTTCAGCGTGGCGCCGTCCGTTCCATTCTCGAACGAGACGGTCGCCCCCCTGGCGATCGAAAAGCCGTCCCAGTCGATGATCGCTTTCGTGCCAGCCTGACGAACGGTCATGTCCATGCCGCTCGACTGGACTGTTGCCTGACCGGCGACGACCTGCCCGCCCGTCGGCAAGGACTGGGCGAAGGCAGGAGCGCTGAAAGGCACCAAGCCCGCCAGCGACAGACCGAAAATGGGTGCCGAAGCAAAGAACCTAAAGCGGGTGCGCGAGCGAGCGATCATTTCTCTATCCAGTACAGTCTGCGTGACGGATCGCCGTCCGTCGGCGAGCATCTATTGTTTCAATCAACTACATTTGAGTCGTGTTCAGTCGCGCACGAGAGGCTTACTTCTTGCGCTCGAACGATTTCTTGAACTGGTCGAGATCTTCGACCTGGCCCTTCGCAACACCGTCGCGGCGCGCGATCAGCGCATCCCACTGCTTGAGTGACAACAAGTGGGCATCGACGGCGGTGACGAGACCCTGCCGCACCATTTCGGCAAGCTGCGCGTCGGGCAGCGCGCGGAGGCGCTCCTCGGCCACGCCATAATATTCCGCGATCACCTCACGCTGCTCGCCGTTTCCGTTCAGTGCCAGCGTGTGCTTGACCTCGAGCAGGTCCGCGTCGATCAGCTGCTTGACGAATGCGTTCGAGCGCTTGCGCTCCGCCTCATATTCGTTGAGGAAGTTGATCGCGCCCTTGGTGAACTCGGTCAGCTCCTTGTCCTTGAAGAGCGCCTCGCCCTCATCCCCTTCCGAGAAGCCGGGCGCCTCGCGGTCGATGCACACCACGAAGTCATCGGTGTCGGTTCCGGCCAGCGTGAACGGATAGCGGCGCAGATAGGCCGGAACGTAGACGCCCGCCTCGAAGCGGCCGTCCTTCAGGAACAGGTTCTGCCCCTCCTGCAGGCCAAGGATCGCCATCGGCGTCTTTTCCGGACCGCCGAAGACGATCGGGAAATGGTGCATCGCCTGGACGAACTCGCCCACGAGCAGGGGAACCGCGTTCACGGCACCGACCTTGGCGACAAGCTGGTCGTTCGCGACGAACTTCAGTTCGCTATGGTTCTCGGAATGCAGGGCTTCGGGTTTCGCATAGAGATACTGCGATCCGGACAGTTCGATGGTGCTCATAGTCTTTACCTTTGCTTTGAAATTCAGAGGGTGAATGTGGTGCGGAGCTGGACCCGCCATTCGCCGGCCTGCGTTCGCTCGCCGTCGCGCAGCGCCCAGGCCGAATTCACACCGATCGACAGCATGTCACCGAGCCGGTAGTCGCCGCCGAACCCGGTCGAAGCGAGGGCCCTGCTCTTGTGCGTGGCGTTGTCATGACCACGTCCGGCGTCGACGAAGATGTACGGGGACAGCGTTCCCTTGGTCCCTTCCGGGAGCGAGAAGGCCGGCAGTCGCAGTTCGTTGCGAAACACCACGCCGCGGTCGAACGCGCCCTCGTCCGGCGTGTAGCCCCTGACGAGGCCGTCACCGCCCAGACCGAGCTGCGCGGGAAGCGGCAGCGCGCTCTTCGCATATTGCATGGACAACTGACCCACATAGGTCAGGCCCAGCGGCAGCCGTTGCAGGCCCGAGATATCGAGCGTGCCGTAGCTGTAGCGGTTGTCGCGCGTGCGACCGTTGGTGAACTCGGCCAGGCGCTTGCTCGCGCGCGAGCCGGGGTCACCGGGGCTGACATGGAGATTGGCAGCAACGGTCAGGTTACCGGTCGAGCCTTGCCACGACTTCGACCAGCCGAACAACGCCTGCCAGATGTCGGCCGATGCATCGAGCGCGACCTGCCGACCGAAGAACACCACGCGGTGCTGCTGCTTGGCTTCGAGACCGACCACCAGATCGCCAGACCCGGACGGCAGGCCGAAAGCCGACAGGGCCGAGCGGTATGCAACCGTGGTTTCGGTGGTCCGCTGCCGAACCGAAAAGTCCTTGTTGATGACCTGGTTCGTCAGCGCGTCGCTGACCATCACCTCGATATTCTGGCGCGGCAGCGTCGGGATATAGAGGCGACCGCCCTGTGCGCGATAGCGCGGCTGCTTCGGCAGAAAGTCCGAACCCTGCCACCAGGCATCATCGCTGCCGGTGAGCTGATAGGACGCATAGGCGCCCGGCAGCACCGGCAGCTTGAAGATCGTACCGACGAAGAAGCGATCCAGCCCGGTCGAGCGAGCGCCGGTATTCGACCAACCTGCATAGAAGCGAACCGGCGCCGGCGGCCTGGACACGATCGTCAGCGCGGTCTTCCCGCTCTCCGCACCCGGCGCGAACTGCGCTCCGACCGGCGCGAACGGATCGCGGTTCAACCAATCGATGTCTTCGCTCAGATCCCGGCTATCGACGGGACCGCCGACCTCGGCGCGCACGCGGCGTTTTACCGCTTCCGCTGCCCGGGGCGACAGCCCCTTCACATCGACGCTGCCGATCCGGAACTCCGTCACGCGGAGCTGCAACACGCCGCTCGTGATCTCCTGTTCGGGTGCACTCAGCGACACGAACGGGCGACCCTCGGCGCGTGACTGACGCGCGATCTCAGCCTGGATCTGCGCGATCAGCTGACGCGACAGGGGGCGACCGAGGAATTTCTTCAGCGCCGATGCCGCATGCCCCTTATCGACCGACGGAACATCCGAAATGACGACGCCATCGGTCAGGCCCGCCGCGTCCCGCAGCGCCTCGGTCTGGTTCAGCAACACCAATGCGCGCAGCGCCGGCCCGATCGGCGCACTGTCCGCATCCGCCGGAAGCACATTCTGCATCTCGACGCGCTGCGCCTCGGCTTTCGGCACCGGCGGCAGATTCCGCTCCACCGCAGTCTGAGCCGACGCCGACACGGCGCACGATAAGGCTGTTCCTGCCAGCAGAATATTGAGGGTCATCTTCATCATGACACAGGCCGATCGCCGGAAGAGAAGAGCGAGAGTCCCTGGCAGTCGCGTGGCTCAGAGACGCGGGAAGCGTGGACCGCAGCCGGTGCGGTCACCGGCTCGCATTGTTGCGCGCGCAGCGGTCTCACGGCTTGCGGCCCTTGGGCGCGGCAGGCTGCGCGGGGGCAGTTGCAGCGGGTGCCGGATGCTTGCGCGCCCACTCCTCGTTCCGGCTGACCATCGCCTTCATCGCATCCGCGAAGCCATTCAGCGACAGCGGCAGGACCAGCGCCTGGCCGGTTCGATCGGCGACCGCGATCAGGCCTTTCTGCGCCTTGTAGAAGGGTTCGAGGTCCGCGCGGGTGACGACCCGGTCGATATAGCAGCCGTCCGCCTCGCAGCGCGTGATGCGATAGCCGGGGACGTCCGTCTTGTCGTCCAGCCGCACCAGCGCCTCGGGCTGAACCAGCACGCCCAGCGGCACCTGATACTGGACCCCGTAACGGTCGTCCCGCCCGGCATAAGCGAACGAAAAGCGCAGGAGCTTGTCGTCATCGTCCTTGCGACGCACGGCCTGGACCACCTCACACGGAGGCAAGCCTTCCCGGACGGCGCACACCACCGACCAGTCGCCAAAACGATCGACCGTCGGCGCTGCGCCCGTGGTCGGTGCAGCTGCGGCCTGGGCAGGAGCCGCCGCAAGCACAGCAGTAATCAACAATTTCATCATGAGACTGGTCTTCCCGTATTCAAGTAACAGTGAATGTGTTCAGCAGACACGGAGGCGCAGTAGGCCGTTGCGAAAAGCTCGCCGCGCCATAGTCAGCCATCGACAAACAAAATCAGTGGACGTCTAATGTCCTCAGACCTTGGCGAGATCGGCCCATGTCGGGGTCAATGTCCGACATAGTAAACCGAGGCCCCGAGATTGATCTTCGGACGTAAATGGCGATAGGCAGGCTTGTTATTCTGGCTATCGAACAAAGCGGTCAGGTAGGTCGTGTCGCGCTGCTCGCCGAGCGTCATGTCACCCACGACTTCAGCCAGCGTCACGACCGGATTCCGCAGCCCGGCGGCGTTACCAAGGCTCACCTTGGTCATGGCTTCGCGGACATTGCCGGGGCTACCGCCCGACACCGACTGGTTCGTTGCGAACCGCGTCAGACGATCGTCTTCGCGTCGCCGCTCGACGACAGCACACGAGCCCGAGAGCACGCCCCCTCGCGTCACGCAGTCAAGCGATCCGTCGAACAGGTTGCCGCCACCCGTCAGCGCGATATCCCCGGCGGCCGTGAACGTGGCGGCTCCGCCCGCGCGGATCGGACCCGACTGGCTGACCGCACCGACACCGCTGGCACCGGCTGCGACCGTCAGGTTGCGTCCGGCAACCGTCGGGCCGGTCAGCACGGTGTCGCCGCCGCTGGTGATGGCCAGATCGCGCTCCGCGACGAGATTGCTGGCATGAACGCCCTGCTGCCCGTTGACCGTGATATCACGGCCGGACAGTTGCAGGATCGCCATGTCCCCCGCGCCCTGACGGATTGCGACATCGCCCGTCATCGCGATCACGCCGCCCGTTTGGGTGAAGCCGTCCGACACGGTGATCGAACCTGCTCCGCTCAACCCGCCACCGCGCTGAACCAGCGCGTCGACGCTCAGCTCATTCGCGACGACGAGACGTCCTTCCAGCACTTCGAGTAGCGTGTCCGTGGCGTCGGGCACAAAGTCTGCATCACGGGCGCTCGTCAGGCGATCGATGAACACAGTGCCAGCGCCATTGAACGTGACCTTCGCGTTCGCCGGCAGCCAGACACTCGCGACGTTTGCGAGGTCAGGGATTGAGCCGCCGGCCCAGTTCGCAGCGTCGAACCAGTTCTTGCCATCACCGGCACCGGTCCAGGCGACGCTTTCCCGACGCGTGATCGTACCCGTCAGACCGCCGGGCTGAACAAGGGTATAGTTCCCCGCATCGGTGCCCGACAGCGTGTAGCCGGTCACCGTAACGGTCTTGCCGCTGCCGACATTCTTGTCGGCGAACCGCGCGTCCACACCCGAGGTGACGAGCACCACGGAATCCTGTCCGAGAGCGGCGACGCTACCGCCAAGCATAGGTGCCAGCGTGTTGCCGTCATACGCCTTGGTGCCGACGGTCACGTTGCCGATCCGCAGCGTCGCCGGCGTTATGCTGGCCGTCGCCGTTGGCGCCGGCCCATCGAGACGGTAGTTGCCGGCGAGCGTTCCGGTTAGCGCACCGATCGTGCTCAGGGTCACCGTTTTGTTGGCACCGACATTCTTGTCGGAGAAGAAGCCTTTGGCGCCGACGTAATTCAGCCCGATCAACTCACCCGGCAGGATACCGATCAACGACAATCCGCTGGTGTCGACCACCGCATCGGTCGTCGTGTCATAGACTTTGTCCAACGCTGCCAACTGTCCGGCGAGCGACACCGACCGAGGGGTGATCGTGCCGGTCAAGCCGGTCGGTTGGGTCAGGGTATAATTGTCGGCATCGCCGCCCCACAGCGTGAAACCCGACGCGGTCACAGCCTTGGCCGTGCCGGCATTCTTGTCGGCGAACCGGCCACTGCCGGCACCGATGCGCACATCATCGCCCGACACCACGCCAACCAGTTGACCGCCGCGCAACGCCGCGTCCGTGGTGCCATCATAGCTCCGCGTCGCCACCAGCAGGTCGGTGATCGCAAGCCCCCTGGTTGTGATCGCCGCCGACACGCCGCTCGTCGTCGCGAGCACATAGTTGGAGGCCAGGCCGCCATTGGTGCCATCCGACGATGTGTAGGTGACGTTCGTCGTATAGCTGCCGGCATTGCGGCTCGATAGCGCAGCCGCAGTGCCCGCCACGTTGAGCGTTTCCGATCCGACCAGACCCGAGAGTGTGCCGATGGTCAGCGCGCCCGCAATGGTCGTGCCATCATAAACCTTATCTGCGATCAGTGGAGTGCTGATCGACAGAACGGCCGGTGTGATGGTGCTTGCCGAGTTCGACACAGAAGACGCCGCAAGCGTGTAGCCATAGACCGGCTTGCCGCCGGAGGTCGCGCTCAGGATCGCCAGGCCCGAGGCGGTGATCGTCTTGTTCGACCCGGCATTGGCATCGGAAAAGAATGCCCCGGTCGGGGTCAGAACGACATTGTCATTGGCCAGCACGCCCGTCGCGGTCGCCCCGTTCACGCCTGCGAAGGTCGTTCCGTCATAGCTCTTCGAGATCGCCCCAAGGGCCGCGCCCAGCGTCGCCGTCCGGCTGTAGAGCAGACCGCTGCCGGTCCCGGCGACGGCCGTCTGCCCGTAGGTCGCACCATATTGTTTAAAGTCGAAATCCAGCCCGTCGGTGATATCCATCGACGGATCGCCCGACCAGATCAGCCAGCGCCCGTTCGGGGTCGAGAAAGGCGACTGGCCGTAACCGTTCATGAAACTCCGCCCGACCAGGACAATTGCATCGCCGGTTGTATTTGCGGTCAAGCTCGATGACAGGATGATCATGCTGCCAGAATTCGTGCCGCTGTGGGCGCGGATGCTGCCGCCAGCGACCGTGTTCAAAATGATCCAGCCGCTCTGATTGTACGTTTTTCCAACGCCGTCGCGCAGTTCAAAGGAAACAGAGCCACTGCCCGCATCGATCGACACGCCACTATTCATCGCGATGCTGGCGTTGCCCGTCTCCCGCTGGGCATCGACCACGCCGTTGGCAAGCAAATCATTGGCAATTACGGTGAGGCCGCCGCCACCTGTAATGATATTCGCATCAAAGATGACCGACCTTCCGGCTTGGAGCGTGAGGTCGCCCACGGCGCTAACGCCCGGCGTGACAGTCACCGCCCGATTGACCGTAATGTCGTTCGACGCCTGCAACGTCACCGATGCACCCGCAGCGAGCTGAGCCGCAAGGTCGGTGGCACTGACCGTTACGGTGTCCGACGGACTACTGGCGTAGGTTGGCGTCGACCAGCCGGCGTTAGCGGTCGCGGAACCGATGAACAGATAAGCGGCGCCCTTGCGCCAACCGTTATTCGAAGCTCCCTGGTCGCCAAACGCGCCGACCGCCAGCCTGTCGCCGGCCGAATTGAACGCGGTGCTGTAGCCAAAAAACTCCCCGCCATCCACATTGGAGAGAGCAACATCCCCAGCAGAAGTATAGTTCTTTCCGAATGTTGTGCCGAGCGATCCGCCGGAAAAGCTGCTGTCCGAGAAGTTGAAGATACGGACGGAACCGGCAAAAGGAGACTGGTTGTCACCGCCAGCATCCCCGGGCGATCCCACCGCCAGCTTCGTACCGTCAGCGCTTAGCGCAACGGCATTGCCGAAAAGATCCGTGTTATCCAGACTGACATCGACGTTCTTGCCACCGGTAAAACCTTCGCCAATGATCGCCTCGAGCACGCCGCCGCTGAAATCGGTGTCTGAAAATGAGTACAGAAAGACCGCGCCCGTTCTTTCATTCGGCGTGGTCACGGATTGTATGTCAGTGGCGCCGATAGCCAATCGGTCGCCTGCTGCGTTCAGAGCGACTGAGCGGCCAAAGTTCGACCCTTGGCCGATTTGGGCGACATCAATATTCTTTCCGCCGAAGTAGCCTTTACCGATTGTTGCGACTTGCGACGCACCATTGAAGTCAAGATCGTTGAAGCTGAACAGGTACGCCGCACCGGCACCCATCACATTGCCCGGGCCTTGATCCTGAAATGCACCGACCGCGAGGCGATCACCGCTGGCGTTCAGCGCCACCGACATCCCAAAGAATTCACCTTGGCTGACACCACCTACGCTCAGGTTCGAACCTGTATAGCCGTTGCCGATGATCTTCGGCGACGACGCTCCCGAGAAATTCATGTCTGCAAATCGGAAAAGGTAAACTGCACCAGACGCAGCTGCATTGTTTGCAGCCCCAGCGTCACCGGGCGCGCCGACCGCGAGACTAGTGGCATTGCTGTTCAGGGCCACCGATCGCCCGAACGTATCACCCGTCTCAAGCCTTGCGACGTCTACATTCTTGCCCCCCGTATAACCTTTACCGATAATGGCTTCCAATGCACCTCCGCTGAAATCCGAATCGGCAAAGCTGAACAAATAGACTGCGCCGGCATAGTTCGTGTTGTTGGCCGCGCCGTTTTCCAACGCTGATCCAACGGCCAGTCGGGTTGCCGATCCGTTGAGCGCGACACTGAATCCGAACCCATCGCCATCTTCCAGCCTGGCTACGTCAACCGGACTATAGCCCTTGCCGATGATTCCGGCATACGCCCAGCCTTGTTGCGCCACCGGATCGCCAATGATGAGGTTCTTGGGATCGAGCAGCAGATGCCCGTTCCCCAGGGTCACCTGATCCAGCGCGGCGCGGCGCAGGTCCTGCGCGGAGGAAATCTCCACCGATCCACCGCCCGTCGCGCCCCGTGCATCGACCGCGCCCAGGAAGGTGGTCTGCGCATCGGACCAGATGACCGCAGTGCCGCCTTCGCCGCGGCTCGCCGAGACGTCGATGCGGGTGCCGTCGTTGACGAAGCTGTGTCCGGCCGCGGCAAGGCTGGGAAGCGCGCCCCAGCGCCCGGTGAAGCTCTGCGTATAGGGCTGGCGCGCATCGGCGACCTTGCCGCCCTGGAACGCGCCACCGACGCGCACCAAGCCGCCCTGGTGCCGGCCCGTTGCCGTGATCCTGGTGCTCAACAGGCGCACATCCGACGCGGTCAGGTCGATCCGCCCACCCGCGCCATAAAGGCCGTCCGCGGCGTATTCGCCCGACGTCATGGCAGTGCCGCCGGTCACCGAGCGGATCGTGCCGCCGTCGATCAGGCCGACGACATTGGTGCGCCCATCGCTGTTCTCGAACAGGCGGGCAGCGCTGTAACTGACGCTACCGCCCGACCCCTGTGCGCTCGCGGCCTGCGTCGTTCCGCCCAGTGACAGCAGCCCGTCACTCTCAACGGTGACCGTGCCGCCAGTCTGGAGCGCGCCCGTCGCCGAGGCGTCGATTCCGCCGCCAAGACCCACCGATCCGCCCTTCACGACGACCGCGCCGCCGCTGGTTCCGGTGGCGAGGATCATCGAGCCTGTCTCGGTGGTGATGCCCCCCGGCCCGCTCAGCGTGATGACGCCGCCCTGCGACGTCGCGGAGTCCGCGCGCACGATGCCGCCGACGTTGACCGAGGCATTGACCACTTCGCGCGCCGCGGCGGCAGTCAGCAGGACCCGGCCGCCCTGCGCCGCGATCGTGCCCTCATTCTCCACCAGCGCCTTGAGCGGCGTGCCCGACGCATCGCGCAACGTGGCGCTGATCGCGTCACCGGCGCTGAAGCGCACCAGCCCGTCACCATAGAGGTCGATCCCGAAGCCCTTGCCGGCGCCGAGCGAGACACGACCCATATTGGCCTGGATCAACCCGGCATTGCGCACATGCGGCGCAACGAACGCCGCCATACCCGCGTCACGGATCGAGATACGGCCCTCGACGACGATCTCCGCGCGGTCATTGCCCCCATTGTTGAAACGCAGCAGCCGGTCGCCGGCCATGAAGCCGGCCGCATCGATATCGTGCGTGGTGACGATCAGGCCGGCCATGTCGACGGTCGATCCCTTGCCGAACAGCACACCGTTGCGGTTGATGAGCACGACCTGACCATTGGCCTGGATCGAGCCGAGAATAGTGGACGGATCGCCGCCCGTGACGCGGTTGACGGTGATGGACTGCGCATCCGGCTGACGGAAGATCGCCGCATCGCCTGCCCCCAGGGAGAAACGGTTCCAGTCCAGGATCGCCCGGTCGCTGCTCTGGGTGACGACGGTCTGCGCCGTGCCCTGCCCTGTGATGGTCGCCTGACCGGCGACGACCGAGCCACCGGCGGTCTGCGCGTGGACCGATGCGGTCTGCAACATCATGCCGGCCGCGATCGCCATCGCCATACCGCTCGTGCCGCAATACCAGCGCTTGCCCATATTTGTCATCACTCCACCACCTTGTTTCCAATACGTTGCCGACTGCATGCAGCCGCTGTGCGGCCGCCTGACATCAGAAACGGAAGCCAATATTGCCGACCAACCGGTCACCATCTTCGAGCGGGCGAGCCGCCGACGTCCTGACGATCCGGCTCGCCTCGATCCCACCGGAAATATGGTCAGTAAGGCTGAGCCGCAGACCGACTCCGGCCGATGCAGCCCAAACACTGCGCGGCTCACGAGGCAGAAGCGCACCGGCCTGCCAGACCCGCCCGCCGTCAATGAACCCATAGATCTGGGTGCCGACGGGAATGCCGCCCACATTCCAGCGCAACTCGGCACTGCTCAGCACGCAATGATCGCCCACCAGTACACCGGCATCGAAGCGCCGCCCGTACCGTCGGCCGCCGAAACTGCATTCCGCCGCGCTGTAGAGAGGGCCTTGCGCGGCTAGTTGCCCCTGTGCCGAGAACAGCGCCGATAATTGCCCGCCCGCCACATTCAGGAGAGGCTGGAGACGCTGCGCCTCCATGGTCACGAGCATATAGTCGAGCCGGCCATTAGCGCGGCTGTTAGCCCGGGCATCAAGCCAGCTCAGGCCCTTCTCCATCCCCAGTCGAAGCTGCGTGACGGCCCCATGGCCGTCGGTTTCGACATAGTTGAGGCTTGCCATGGTCGACCGTAGCCGGTCCCGCATCTCGCCCGATCCGAGCAACTGGGAGTCGGCATTCGCCAGCGCCGTGCCCGCTTCTATCGTTAGGTTGCGGCTGCGTGTGCGGATGAGCGGATAGTTCAGCGCCACCCGCGCCGTCGTCGAGTCACCCTGATAGTCGAGCAGGCGCAGCAACGGCGTGGTCGGACGCGTATGGGAATAACCACCCGACACATTCAGCGTCAGCCCGTCCGCGCCGATCATCGAGCTATAATCGCCCGACAGGCTCCAGAAGGCATCGCTGGTGATGCTCTGGAATGCACCAAGGCGCACCCGGTCAGCCCCCGTCAGCACACCGTTGAAATCGACGGTTCCGCCCACGATATGCGTGCCCAGTGATCGCGGCAGAAAGCTGTTGTAGCCTACATCCATGTTGCGGCGCGTGCGCGTGATGTTGATCGTCAGGATCGACCCGCCGACCACATCTTGTGACGGCGACAGGGTCGCGCGCGCCTGCACGCCGGGCACGTCGTTGATCAGCAGCAAATAGCGTTCGAGAGCGGCGGTCCGTAGCGGCTTCGACTCCTTGATTTGCTGGGCAATGCTCTCGATCGGCCCATTGCGCAGCAGCCCCTTCGGCAAGGGATCGCCGGCGAAATTGACGCGCTCGACAAAGCCTTCGATGACGCGAAGAACGACATGGCCGTCTTCGATCCGCTGCTCGGGGACCACCGCAAAGGACAATGCGTAGCCTTTGCGGCTGTAGAGCCGTGTAACTGCATTGGCGAAGGCGAAGACATCCTCGACCGAAACTTCGGCGCCCGGCGCATGCTTCCATTCACGTAATATATCATTGGACGGGATGGCGGTCGCGCCCTCAATCCGGACATCGCGCCAAAGGAACCGCATGGCTGCAGCATTGTCGGGCGCCGCCTGCTGCTCGCCCTCGGGAACAATGAGCCGGGGCGCAGCATTAGGTTCCGTTCTTGGCTCGATATTGCCGCCGACGCGGTTGGGATCGACCGTAGAAGGCACGCTCTGCTGCGCAAGCGCAGGATAAGCAGCCATCATCACACCGACAGCGCCCAAAACCCAGGCCAGACGAAGGAGACGTTCGCCATTGCGCAGCTTAGTGAAAGGTGCCCGCTCAGGCGAAGCGAAGAGAAAATTTGACAAAACTACCTCATGGAGAATGGGCACGCTCCAAACGGCCCCAACATCAAGCGAACATGCCTCCCGCAGGATGACCTGCGTGGCCGTTAACGGGAGCGGCGCAACGTCGGTCCGTCGGACGACGCGGCCGCATAGAGCCTTTGCAGCGCGAGCTAGGGGGGGCCTATCTCGCGCTGCCTTCCCCTCGCCCAGGTGGGAGCTGGGCGAGGGGAATTCGGAAGCAGGTCTGACCTCCGAAAAGATCGAAATAATGCTTGGCGTACCATTTACGTGGACCCCGGTTCCGGCTGACGATGCCGTGCCGGTCCCGAGCTGAAGGGCGCTGTCGCCGGATAGTTTTGCAGCGCGGGCCGGGCATTTGCACCGCGCTGCTCCTCGCTCGATCGAGTTCAACCCGAGGGCGCGAGGGTCGGAAGGTGACAAACCCTCCTGACGATCTTGGGCAGGCGTCATTGTCAGGCCCCCCAGATACCGTAGAGCAACGCCATCCAAATGAGCACCGAAAGACACAGCGCGATAAAAGCGCCGGGCACTGCATTATCTGGCCAGCCTTCATCGTCCTGCCCAATCAGCCGCAGAGCGGCGATGTCGGTTCCGACAAAAATTTGCGGGCCCTCAGGCGATTGGTAGGCAGCGCGTCCGTCGCTCATAGCGAGCTCCAGACCAATCGTATGATGATCACCCAAAGCACTATGGCTAACGGCAAGCCGATTAGCAGGCCACGATAGAAGGAGCCGTCTTCGGGCCAGGGTTCCGGCTCCACATCCGTTGGCGCCTCGGCGATCAACCACCGCCTGACCACTGCTCGCAAGGTGCTCATGCTGCAGCTCCCCGCGCTTGGCCGGCGAAGGTTGGTTGAGGATGAACGAGCGGCATCCCGTCGCACAATTCGCTCGCGCGCGACGGCGCCGGCACATTGCCCAGAAGCCATGGCCGCACGGTACACGGACGCCCAAGATAATAGCCCTGCTGCCACTCGATGCCCGCCCCGGACGAAATCTCAACTTCGAGCGCGGTTTCGACGCCTTCGATTACCACGATCGTACCGAAGGATCTCGCAAGCCCGGCTATATGCATTAACGCTTCCGCCCCTGCGGAGGACGTCGCGGCACGGCGCAAGAAGAGCTTGTCGATCTTAACGATGTTGGGCGACAGCGCGAACAGTTCGCGGATCGATGTGTGACCGACCCCGAAATCGTCGATCGCAATCTGGCAGCCCAGGCTGCGCAGGCGAGACGCGAAACGCACCGCCTCGCCGATGTCGGTAATCGGCGCGGTTTCGGTGATCTCAACCACCAATCGGGAAGCCGCGCCAGGGCAGCTGATGAGGCGATCCATCAGCTCAGACCAGCCACTGTCCCATTTCGCGCTTTGCGCTGAGATATTGACGCCGAGCACCGCATGGTTGGAGCTCAGCAATTCGTCGATGACCCGGCCGACTATATGCTGGTCCAGATAGCGCGCGTAGCCGAGCCGCTCAAAAGCAAGCACCATCGGCGTTGCCGAACCATCACTGCCGTTGTCAGCTACCACATGCAGCAGTGATTCATAGTAAAGAACTGCTGACGGATTCGATGTCGAACGGACCGGTTGCCAGGCGAGCTGAAACTCGTGCCCCTGCCCCCCCCGACCGTCTCCCATAGCCTCGGTCGCAGCAATGGCAGCCAACCCTTGCCCGACCAACGCCATGTCGGTGCGAAACTGCGCTGACCAACTCGCCCCGTTGCTCGCCTGCTCGCCGCGGAAGTCGTGCATGTGCGCCGCGACACGCACATTGTCCCGCAGCCCCTCAGGTACGAAAGCCCAGCTGCCGCTGACCCAGATATGGATCGGCCCCACAGACGTTGACACTGGCACCAGCGACACTTGCTGGCACACAATCTCCAGGAATCGAGGACAATCGAGATCAGGCCTCGGGCCGAAAGCAGCCTCGCCCCAGATCAACGCGCTGTCGGCGCCTTCCCCCGCCTCATGGACCACCCCGTCTTTTCGGATGAGCTTCGCCAGAACGGAGCCCAGCGAGGCACGCACCTCGGCTGCCACCTGACGACCGAACGCCCGCCGGACGTGGCCAAGGTTCTCGATGCAGAAGAAAAAATGCGCCAGCTCGCCCTGCGCCTCCGACGAACCGACCCGCAGAATTGAGATGGAAGACTGCCCACCACCCTCCTGCGATTGTTCCAATTGCGCCATGACCGGGTCCCACATCGCGCAGCGGAAGGCTCGCGATTCTGTGACGGTCTAGCCAAAAGTGTAACTCCATTCAAGAACCAATTTGTTCTATCAGGCTAACATTCTGTTGTGCTCAATCTTTAACGTCTCGAAATTACACGATCTTTTTATGGCCTCGCGGTAACAAAATGTAGGCAAGCGTATTAGCATTCGGTATTATCGTGGCAATTAGGAAGCCGTTCCCTAGGTTCTATTCGACGGATCGTGGAGCGGGGGCATTTTTTGAGAATGCAACGTTCGGTGACGATTGAAGCGGCACCGGCGAGCTGTCTTTTGCCCCCCACATTCTTGCGGCCAGCTGCCGCTCTTCTGGCCCCATTGCGCTGGTGTATATAGCGGTTGTGCGGATATCGGCGTGGCCCAGCCACCTTTGGATCAGTGTCAGAGGCACATTCGCCTGAATCGCGCGCACCCCAAAACCGTGGCGCAGGCCCTTGGGGGTCGCGTAACTTCCACTCACCTCCGCACTAGCCATGACGTCACAGACCTTTCGATACGCCGTCATTCGACACCATGACCACAGCCGGCCTGATCTTGAGCTCCTCTGTGAAAACCATCGCCTTAACAATTTCAGTAAAGATGTGGGAAGGGGAATTTCACGGAAAATATTTTTCCCCCGCTTTTTCAGACAAAAAATAATGACCGTTTCAGATGCAAAATCAAAACTTTCAACCGAAAGTGAAAGAGCTTCTGAAATGCGGCAGCCGCTATAAGCCATTATGAGGCAGAACACTCGAATCTCGGTCGGAAATCTCTCGCTCGCCCTAATAAATCGATCGATCTCTTGAGGCGTCAGATATTTTCTTACACCGTTACGGTTGAAAACTGTGGCGGGCATTCAAATTTCTTCCATTAAAATGTAGAGGAAGAACAATGGCTTATCGCTGAAATCGGGCTGTAATCGGTGGCGTCGGGGCGCTGTTACACTTTTGGCTAAAATGTAACTTAAAAACTCGATATTTTTCAGCATATTATGGGCTATCCCTATATCGAATTCAACATCGTCCCATTTCGCAGAAGAGCGCACTCCGAAGATACGGATTGAGGCCCGGCTCCCTCGCAGTTTTTCCTTTTGAGCATGGCCCTCAACTTGATGCCCTGCCGACCGGTCGTAGCGAGCTGCATCAAATCATTGAGTTGCAACATAGTCCCATGCAGTTGCGACCGCGTGCCCCTATCATGATATCGAAGCTTTTGAGTAAATTTCTTCTAAAATTACACTCGCTTCCCCTAGCCCTTTGAGCGCGGAAAGGTCCTTTCGGACGCTTGAGGCGGCCAATGCAATGCGAGAACTCTGCAAGCATCAAATGCGATAGAAGTCCGACCTTTTCATGGTTGCCGAGACAAATTACAAAATCGCCATATCGTCGAACATGTGGAAGCTGGGTGCCACATCCCGACGACCCGCGATTATGTAACTAACTTATTAAGGCGCTCGTCGCGGATTTGGCCAGAGCCCTCACGTCTCGGTGACGTGCTCAGATTGCTTGGACAAAAAATCAGTGAGCTGAGAGGCAGGCTATTCTCGAAGGCTGCCGGCCGTTGCGATCTAGCAACAACGTAGCACTTCATTAAACTGAGGAACCATTTTTTTGGATCCATGTGCTTGATCTATCGTTTTAACATTTGTTAAGATTTTGAATGTGGTGACGCGAAAGCTTCCGATGCACGGATGGTCAGACAAAATGCAAATTTTGTTAGTTCGCGACAATTTCCTCGCGCGATGCTCGTGGCAAGACCCTCATCCTCTCATTCAGCACCCCTCTTTAAAGTTAAGCATCCAAGCCAGTAGACGGCTCTGTTGGTCCATGCTTTCTCCTCCTATCAGCGATGCATCGAAATGCCATTTTTAGATTCACTGAAATGATCGATCCATTTCCTGAAATCGCAGATCCACTGATATAAAGTGAAGGACTACCCCATAATCTTAAGAACCGAATATACAGCTTTCTACGGTATTATATGCAACCAGACGATTAAATTATAACGACGATTGAGAAATATTAATTAGCGAACCAGGAGATATTTTTCGTATGCATGAGCTTGCTTTCGACAGTTTTGGAAGTCGCAAATATCTCACGGCAGATGAAATTGATCGGTTTGTCCAACAGTCCAATAAGAATTCTCTCGAAGTTCATGCCTTTTGCTCGATTATTGCATATACGGGCTGCCGGATTTCTGAAGCCCTTTCATTTACGCAACAGAATATAGACTTTTCGTCGAGACAGGCGATCATAAAATGTTTGAAAAAGCGCGGTAAAGCGGTCTTCAGGGCCGTTCCCTTGCCAGCACCCATCCTGAAACTGTTCAAGCGCTGGTTCAGCAGACGAACGACCTCGAATGAGCGCCTCTGGCCCTGGTGCCGCATGACTGGTTATCGTCGCATTCGCGAAACGATGATCTCCGCTGGCATCGTCGGCAGTCACGCCTCTCCGAAAGGCCTCCGGCATGGTTTTGGGGTGCGGGCCGTCCAGTCAAACATACCTCTCAATTTGATCCAACGTTGGCTGGGGCATGCAGATATTAAAACGACCTCGATCTACACATTCGTTGTGGGGCCCGAAGAACGCCTGATCGCCCAGCGCATGTGGCGGACAAAAAGACGTCCTGACAGAACGGAATACGAGGATTCCAGATTAAATGCTCCAGCAGCCAAATTTGATCATGCCCTTCCACTTGAGGCTGCGCGGCCGTTCGATAAGCATTGTCTCTCCGTGCACAACGGCACAATATTGTTACGCGGAGACCTGCCTGTAGATATCGGCGACATGAAGCGTCCTTTGGATCCATTCAACCACGAGCATCGCATTGTCACACAGAGCAATCTCGCGATACGTTCTGGCGCCGTCATCCGGCAGTGTCTAATCGCGGCTGACGCTTTCGGCACTGTAAAAAACGACCTTCCCTTGCACCTTTCTGGTCACAGCAACCGCGTGCCACACTTTTTGGAAGCGCCCGCGCTGGTCAATGTCGTCTTGAACCTCCCACTTCGACAAGGGCCGTAACGAAACTCCCATTTGTTCACTCCTGCAAGGCGGCCTTCTCGGCGTCTGAAAGCCTCGCCATTCGAGGCACTTAGGTTTTTGCTGTGATCTTGAGCATCGCAATTCTTCCAAGGTAAGATTATGCTGCGAGCGATATGTCAACAGGCAAAGGGGACCAGCAGTTCGCCGCTCCCCGATCGCATGTTCGAGGTCGTCCAACTGCTTCGTCGACCTAGGCCACCAGTCAAAGCCGATCCCGCCAAGCACAATCCCGACAAAGGCGTCGAAGCTGGCTGCATTTGCCTCCTCAGATTCGTTACCGCGGATCGTTCAGGACTTTGAACTGAGATGGGCGTTGACCCACGCTTTTAGCGCCGGGTCAAAAACGATAATGACTCAGACGTCAGCACAGAGCTGTCCCCTTCCCCGATCAATTCGGATCGACTGTCTTGTCGCCCTCCCCCGGCGTGATGCGCGGACCATCTTCCCAAGGCGTGCCGACGAACTCGGGCTGACCTTCGACATAGGTGACGGTGGCTCCCGTGTCGGTCCGGACGCGGCGCACGACGTCGAGGATCGTCTTGTTGGTCCAGTCGTCGGGCTTGCCGACCACGGCCTGCCCCAAGGCGCGGCCGAGGCGGGCCGATAGCCCCCCGCCCTGCTCCTTGATGTCCACGGCGTAGACGTTGAGCTGATAGCCCTCGACATAGGGGAACAGGCACATGGTCATCATGAGCTGCTGAGATCCGCGCACCTTGCGCACGGCCGAGCTGATCCACACCGCGCCATCGCAGCGCGCCTGCTTCACGCTTGCCATCTGAGCGCTGGAGACCATGCCGGCAAACGGGATGTTCTCGAACGGATTGACCAAACGGAACCGCCCTGGCTTCTCGGGCGGCGGCCCCATGACGAGCGGCGTCGTCGTATCCGAATTTGAGATGTTCGGATTGAGGCCGTCCTGCAGGGCCTTGATCATCGGCGCGCGCTTGGCGTCGGTCTTGAAATCGAAAATATGGTAGAGTTCTGTAACACGCTGGGAGTCCTGCGCATTGGCCGCTGGCATCGCCACGATCGCGACCGCGCCGATCGCAGCCAGCCTCAGTGCATTCATCTTCATTCGATTGTCCCCTTTCTTACGACAGTCATCGGGCACACCGTCATGATGCGGTTGCCGTCATCCCATTGGGATTTGTAGGTCGCGCCAGCCTCCAGCATGGCGCAGCTGAGGTTGCGTCCCTCGGGCGTTTCCACCACGGCAACGAGACGGCCGTAGCGATCCTTCTTGACCGGACGCACGAGCAGATCGCCGACTGCCGCCCGCTTGAGCACACGATGCTGGGCGTTCGGATTGCCGGGGGCACAGTCCCGCCCACGCCGGCAGTGCCCGGGCAGCTCGGCGGCATCGATCCCGAGCAGGCGAATGCGCTGGTCTCCGCATCGCAGGGTGTCGCCATCGATGGCCCGGCAACCGCTCACGCGCATCGCCGGTGTCGGATCGAGAAAAGCCTGCGGAGACTTGATCCCGAAATTGCGGTCCAGAGACAGCACAAGCCCGATCAGCACGAGCAGGATGAGGATGAGGCGCATGAATGATGGTCCCGATTGTCTGGATCAGAGTTCGAGCGTCTTGGACCGACCGCGCTGCGGTTGAGGCTGACGATCAAGCGTCGCCCCGTCCTTCCCCGCACTTCGAGCGCCCATTGGCGCAGCACGGTCGGACAGTCCGCCAAGATCGAGCTTGGCCAGGTCCATGCTGGCGCCGGACAGGCTGGCCACGCTCTGCCCTTTCAGGATGGTCTCGACCTCCAGCTTGCCCGTAACCTCAAGCGCTGAATATTTGTCGCCGGCATTGCGGGAGAGCTGGGCGATGAGCTTGCTCTTGTCATCGGTGAACAGCCGCACATCATATTGCTGGCGGGTCATGTTCACGAGGAAGGCGCGCGCATTGGACAAATTGCGCTCGGCCGCGCCCATCACCGCAAAGACCGTGTGGTTGGTAATGCCCTGCGCCATATGGGTATTGATCGCGTAGGCCAGATCGATGCGCTTGAGCATCAGATCGCCATTCATCAGCACCCGGTCCTCGCCACTGGCAAGGCGCACAGTGACGCAATCGGCATCGACCTTCATGACCTGCGCGATCGTGGCATTGATCATCCCCCGCCCGTCCCGCTTATCGCTGTCGGTCCAGCGGATCGTCTCGCCATCGTGCAGGCGGATCTGCTTCTCCTTCGCAAGCTGCAGACCGTCATGGCGGTCGGTCGAACTGATTGCGCGCGGATCGATGCGGTGCTTGCGCCCCTTCTCGTCGATGAGGCCGACGCGGCCGTTCTCGTAGATGCGCGCAATGCGATACTCGCCCTTGGCCAGGCCAAGAGGATTGCGGGCGGCGCGCACCTCCAGCACACTCGCCTCTTCCTGTTTCCAGAAATGGGCATAGCGCAGCTCCTCATGGGTCAGGCCGATGCGCTCGCGAACGACGAACGCGCGGCCTTCGCCGGTGAGCGTGCCCTCGTCCTTCAAGCCGGACTGGATCATCTCGTTGATCTGCGCGCGGGCATCCTTGCTGGAAGGCAGCAGAGTCGTGCGCGTGCGATCTTCGGGTGACAAAGCGAGCCAGGCCTCGGCGGCATCCGTTACACGGTCCCTGGTCTCGACGACGCGGTTGCCCAGTACAGACACGGCGCCCAGCATATTCCCGCGATCGGCAAGATCGGCGACGAGCTGCATCGTCTGCGTCTTCTGCCGCATGTTGATGTTGACCTCATTGATGCCCTGCTCGTCTTTGATGCGGCGAGCCTGCATGATCGCGAACGGCTTACCGGCCTCGATCGCGCTGAGCTGCTTGCGGTCGCCGATGATCGCGAGGCGCCCGACCTCCATGAGATTGGCGACGGCCACGAGCTTGCTCATCTGCTCGGTCGAGATCATCGACGCTTCGTCGAGAATCAGATATTTGCCGGCAAGCTCCGCCCTGGCCTGCTCCAGCTTCACCGGATCGGCATCGGGTTTCAGGAACCGCTCGGTTTTCGAGAGGAAGCCGTGAACGGTCGAGGCTTCCATGCCCGTATCGGCGCGAAGATCCACAACCATCTTGTTCTGGAACGCCAGCGCCTGCGCTTCGCCCTTGGGATCGCTCTGGAGAAGCAGGGTCTGCATGCCTTGCGCGCTCGCGGCGCGGATCGCGGTATCCATGGCTTCGGCCAGCGCCACGGGCTGGAGCATCGTCGACTTGCCGGCGCCGGCGCGGCCCTGCACGAGAACGAACCGGTCGGGACTGGAGACCAGATCGATCGCGGCGGTGAGCTGCTGATGATTGAGAGATCGTCCGCCGGCGAACTGCTGCAATGTGTCGGCAGCAACACCCGCGTCCATGAGCGGCCGTCCCCTGCCCTGCCCTTCGTCCACGCCGGCGAGGATCGCCTGCTCCTGGGCGAGCGCGGTTCGTGTGGTGAGGAGATCGCCGCCGTCATCGACGCGTCCCGACGAGCCGGCGATCAGCTCGCCCTTGGCTGTCAGTGCGGCGACACGCGCCTCAATCTCTTCGTGGGTTACATTGGCAAAACCGAGATCAAGCGCGGTCTTCAATACGTCCTGGGGCTTGAAGGCCGCTTCCCGCTCGGTCAGCACCCGAACGGCACTCGCTACCGCATGCTGAGCGCTGGCGACTACAGGATCACGCGTCGCGCGCGCCAGATCCCGATCGAGGAGAGGATCGCCGGCCCGCGCGGCTTTCTCCCCAAGCAACGCGATCGCGCCGCGAATGGCGTCCGTGACGGCCTGATAGCCTCGAGCAATGCGCCCCGGCTCTGCCTGGCGCAGCGACTGCGCGTAAACCGCATCGCCATTATAGGCATATTCAGCGCCCTCGGTGCGCCATTTGTCCAGCAGCTCGGCGCGGTCGCCGGCGTCGAGCTTGGGATCGCGGGTTCGCAAGGCCACCGCCAACATGCCCTCGCGCGACTGGATGCCCAGCTCCTGCGCCCGCTCCTTGATGTCGGCCCGGCGCTTGGAAAAGCCTTCCAGGGATTCCTTGTTCACGCCTTCGATCTCGAACGCGCCATGCTTGCCCTCAAGGCGGGTCTTGTAGCCCAGCCCTTCGATCTCCTTGCGGAGCGCAGCATGATAGATGGAGCCGAGCGTCGTGTTGGCGTTCCACATTGCGCCATTGTGCCAGGCCCGCCACCCGTCATCGCGTACCACCTCTCCGGTCGCAGGATCGACCTTATCCGGCGCGCGGTACTTCTCGGGGATCTGCGTCATATTGGCGATGACCGCATGGATATGGGCCTGCGGGTCGAGGCTCCGGCTCGTGTCGTGCGGGAACAGCGCATAGACGAGATTGCCCGTCCGCACGGCCACGTCTTTGCCGTCGATCTTTACCCGCGCTTCGGCGAGGTTCTTCTCGGCCCATTTCATGGTGGCGAGGACCGCCTTGCGATTGGCATCGAGCAAACGCTTGTCGCCCGAGAGATAGGCCAGCAGGCTCGCGCTCTTAGTCATCGAGAAGGTGAAGTCCGAGCCATGCGCGTGCTTGCCCGGCGTCCCGACCTGACGACCGTTCGGCAGCTCGCCGTTCAGCAGCTTCTCGAAGGTTTTGTGCTCGACCTGGCCGTCGAGACCGAGCGCAGCCGAACCCTGCCCCGCCCATTGCGAGGATTCCACCGACTGTTCGGCCGTATAGTAATTGTCGCTGGCGAAATATGTGGCAGCGCCGCCGGCGGAGCGGACCGTTCCCATGGACAGCATAGTCCTTAGTTCCTCTCGGCAGCGAGCCGATCACGCCCGCTCACAGATCCAGATCCAGCGCGGAGCCGCGATCGCGCTCCTCTTTTCGGAACGACATCGCCATTTCCCGTTTGGCGAGCTTGCCGGCGGCCAGCTCATCGTCTTTGCTGACGGGTTTGGCAGGCTCGCGTCCTGTGACCGCCCTGTCTGGGGCAATGTCGGGCTGGACCTGATCGGGGTGCGCAGAACTGGCGCCTTGCCCCGCGAGCTGGTCCTGCGAATGAAGGCCATCGGGCGGAACGGCCGCTGCATCTGGCGATGGCGACCCCTGATCTGCAAGGTCCGCTAATGGTCTGTCAGCATCGCGCTGCGCAACGTCCGGTGCCGCGGCTGTTTGCGCGCCGCGACCGCCCTCCCCGGCTTCGCTCTCCTCGTCACCATCGTCGTGCGGCGCCACCAATGGCGGCGGCGGCGCCGGGAGATAGCCCTGTGCCTGCGCCGGATAGGCGACATAAGGGACTTGCACATAAGCTGCCGGAAAGCCCTCACGGAAACGCAGATAGGCATGGAGATTGGGGAGCGACATGATGTCGTCGGGAAACACCAGCGGCTCTTCACGCCGGCTCGGGCTGATAGTTGACGCGTCGCGCGCTTCATGCGCGCCATAGGAGTAGGCCTCATCCATGGTCCGCACCTGACGGGTGCCGATCAGCTTTGAGCATTCATCGGCCGTCTCGGCGTCTCCGGTCGCGAGGATGACCTTTGTGAAGGCCAGACTGGTGATGTTTCGCGCGCCCTCCTCACCATAGGTCATGCGCAACCGGGCAAGGCTGTGAACACCAAGCACGAACGCCCCACCGAACGAACGGGCTGTCTGCAGACCGTCCTCCAGTGCGGGCAACTGGTGCAGCGCGCCCAGCTCGTCGAACACATACCAGGTCCGCAACCGCGCCGTGTGCGGCATGGTCATCAGCGTATGGATCGCGATGTTCATCCAGGCACTGACGAGTGCGCGATTGAGCGGCATATCGACATGACGCGACGTGATGAACAGATTGGAGCCACCCCGGCCTTCGTCGCGCACCCAGTCGCGGATCGAGAAGGCCGGCCCTTCCGTTGGCAGGAACCGCAAGGCATCGCCGTGGGAGTTGAGAACGCCACGGATCGAGTTCGCCATTCGCGCGGCATCAGGCGAGGTCAGGGGATCTGCGACCGTGCCCTTCAGCTTGGCATAAATGTCTGAGAGCTTCGCGGTCAGCAACTTGTCGGAAAGAGCTTTGTTGGTCCCCTGCCCTTCGGCCTTCAGCTTCACGCACATTTCGACGAACAGCATTCGCGCTGCGCGTTCCCAGAAGCCGCCATCGGCGCCGTCCTCGTCAGGAATGAGCGCACTGGCGGCCGCAACGAACTCAGCTTGCGTATCGCAGTCGTGGAACACCGACCAGTTCCGGCAACGCTTATCGGTCAGGTTCAGGATATGGTCGCGCTTCTCATCATAGAAGGCCTCTACATAGTGGCCGGTCAAGTCGAAGATGACGCAGTTTTGACCGCGCTCGACAGCCTGCGAGATCAGGTCGCGTAACACCGTTGTTTTGCCCGCGCCGGTGGTGCCGAACACCATGACATGGTTCTGTTCGCGACCATGGGGAAACGGAACCGTCGCGATCGAACAGGGACGCAGAAGATTACGGCGCGCCCGCTCCTCTCGCGGCAAATCGAGAACCTTTGCAAAGGCCATTCCGGGATATTCGCGCGCGGCAATTTTGCGAACTTGCTGCTCGTTATGCCGTTCAATAACGCTCACCAGATGAGCGCGCGAGGTTAGCTCACTACCGCGTTCATGATGCTCTTCCATCATCGCCTTCGAGCGACTTCTCGCATGCATCACGAACCACAAAGTGAAGAGCGCAGTGATACCAGTCGCGATGATCGCGCTGCCGACGAAAGCCCCCACGAACTTGGTCCATGACTCCTGAACCTCGGGCATGAACGGTACGTAGCCCATATAGGTTTGCCGGATGCTTCCATCGGCTAATGTCACGTTGACCCGCTTCATCGGATCGAAGCCGATATGATCCCATAACCACGACAATGATCGCATCGAAACCATGCGAAACTCGTGATCGTCGAGGATCAGGAACAGGCGCAGCCAGAGCAGCCCGAGGAATGACCCTATCCAGGCCAGAAATGGCATCCGTCCTGCTCGCCAAAGCATCGACCATTGGTGACCGATCAGCTGCGAACCGCGCGTGAAATGGGTGGAGTTATGGCGTGGTTCACCCTGCCCTGATCGTGCCCTGATACGGGGTGCCGGCGCGTGCTTATCCGCCATGGTGTCTCGCCAGGCGGTCGCGCGCAGCTTCCAGCAGCTCGTCTTTCTTCTCGGGGGCCGTCGTCATCAGCCAGTAGTCGAGGACCAGCTGATTATACTCGCATACCAAAGCTAGACGGGACGGATTGGCGCCCCTTCCTGCATTCAGATCGAAAAACAGCTCCACCGCAGCCCGGATGATTTCGGACTTCGTTGCCCCAGTTTCCACCGAGCGAATGGCAAGACGTTCCGATAATTCATCGGTCAGCTTGACTGTATGTATCGACACCACCCGAAACTCCGTTCGGGCTGGTGGTTCTTACGCAAGGCAAAGCGCATAGACGCTCTACGTGAACGGCCTCTGCATGTCAAAAGGCGCGTCGGCTCCACGACCGGCGTATTGGATACCAATACTGGGAATATTGCAATCCAATACGCCGGCCACACCAAAACGCACCCAAAAACAAGGCAGTAAGAGGGTATTGGATACCAATACCCTGCGCCGGTGGTCCGTTATTGGAAACCAATACCCGTATTGTAATCCAATAACACCATAATACACTGTAATCATGGCATTTAATGCCCTTTATGTTTCTCGCACCGCGCATACGGTGTGCAGACCTGGAAGGTCATTCTGAGGGGTGGGCATGACCCATCCCCGGCAACATGGAAATTCGGCCTCGGCCGCCTACTGAACTCCGGCAGGCACCCCCTGCCCTGCCGGGCCTGAGCAAGAAGCGTGCGCGGATGCGGTCTATTCCGTGAGGCGACATTCATGCCGCCGAGAGCGCAGCGGCAAGGGCCTCCAATGATTGTACATGTGGCAATCATCCTGCCACTGAAAGGAGGCCATAAGACGTGGTGCGCAGCGCCACCCTCCCTGTCACCGTTGCGAAGTCGGCGGGGACAGACAAGCAACGCCGTAGGTTATCCATAGGCAGGAGCGCTGACCCAAGAGCTGGCGGAAGCCTGTGGGTAACGTGTGTCCTTTGACACGGGCCAATGGTCGCCATAGGTCTGTCGTCGATGCCCCAGCGGGGCGAATGGACATGGGGATCTATTACGTCATGGCAAGGCCGAAGAAGATTGCGAATAGTCTCGAAGCGATTGCGGCTCAGCGCAAGGAACTGGAAGAGCGCATGGCAGCGCTCGATGCCGCGGAACGTGCGGCTCGCGAGGCGGCCCAGGACGAAGGCCGGGACGTACTGATGAAGGCACTGGAGCGGGTCAAGATTCCCGCCATGGATCGCCCGAATGCCAAAGCGATTGCCAAAGCGATCTCGACGCTCGACGCTGCCGAAATTGTTCGTCGCCTCGGTGTGTGATCGCATGAATAACGGTCTGCGGAGCTGGCGAAGCGCATGAGGGACTTGGTCCCTCTACGCGGTTTGCCAAAGGGCGCTGAGTAATAAGACGAAGGCCGCCCTTGCGGTGCGGCCTTCGCGGCGATCTGATCAATCGAACCAGTCATAGCTCAGCGACATCTGATCGGCATAGAAATCGATCTCCAGCGCAATTTCAGCCGATTCATCGAGCAGCCTTTCTTCAGCGAGTGCAGCCCGCGCGGCCTGCTCGTTCGAGAATGCAGCCCAGTCGACGGTTGCGGAATAGTGCTCGTGGCGTCGCAGTTGGCGTTCGATGAACGCGGCCTGATTGTCGAGCTTTGCAATGGTGCTGATATGATATTCTGCGTGCATGATAGCCTCCATCAAATGTGAATTGATGGACTGTCATCGGAGGGGGTTTGTAGTCTCGGTCAGGGACGGCGAAGCCGCCGCGAAGCGGGGCGTGGGGGTGCCGATTATTCGCAGAAAAATTGGGGGAACCGCGCCTCCTTGACGGAGGCTGCAAACCCCCTCCAGAATTGGCGGACAACGGAAGAAGTTTTGTCCCCCCGGGTCCCGGCAATGCGTAGCGGCGCACAGGCCGAATGGCATGTGCGGCACGCGAGCGAGGCGGCATCGGTCCCGGTTCTGCACTTGCGCAATGCCCTCGCCCGTGCTTTCCTTCTGGTAATTATTCGATCGATAACTGATCAGAACGCCGGATTTTGTGGGGGCGATTTGTCATGCAGCGCTACAGCATTTTGGGTCAGATTATCGACGCTGACGATCCGGGGTTCGAGCCTCTGTTGGCCCGTGCCTACTCGCTGAAGGATCGCCCGCTATGCCTGTGCCGGCCAGATGACAGTCTCCCGCTCTATATCGCGGTTCGCAACGGATCTTATCTGCTCGCGCGTTGGCCACATTCGGGGCCGCGACACGCGCCTTGGTGCGACCATTATGAAGCTCCGGATTCTCTGACCGGCTTGGGGCAGGTGAAGGGATCGGCCGTCGTGGAGAATGAGGAAACCGGCGAAACATCTCTCCGCCTCGCCTTCCCTCTCTCGCGCGGGGCAGCTCGCGCCGCGCCAAGCTCGTTCACCAACGACAAGCCTACCATCAAGTCGAATGGTCAGCGGCTGAGTATCCGGGGCACGCTTCATTATCTCTGGGACCGAGCGCAGCTCACACACTGGCATCCGAAAATGGCTGACAAGCGCTATTGGGGTCTTATCCGGCGCGAGTTGTTGCAGGCAGCGCATGGTTGCAAAGCACGAGGCGCGAACCTGTCGGAAGTGCTGTTCATCCCGGAGCCTTTTCGGCTCGATGCGAAGGATGAGATTGCCA
This sequence comes from Sphingobium sp. B1D7B, assembly GCF_025961965.1. Classification (NCBI taxonomy): domain Bacteria; kingdom Pseudomonadati; phylum Pseudomonadota; class Alphaproteobacteria; order Sphingomonadales; family Sphingobiaceae; genus Sphingobium; species Sphingobium sp. B1D7B. The sequence continues at coordinate 118,703 of NZ_JAOQOR010000002.1, read as the reverse complement.
AGCGGCGGCGTTCGGAACTTGGACACGCCTACGCCTCACGCGACAACCTCATGATCATGATCGGTGAGGTGAAGGCATTCGATCGGGACCGCTTTGGCGAACGTCTGATCGTGAAGCACCTTCCCGATTGGCCGTTTCTGCTCGATGATGACATGGCCCGCCGGGTTCACCGCCGCTTCGCCGCTGAGGAGGAGCTATGGCGGCTGCACGGGGAGGATGGACATCTGGTTGTTGCCGCCACCTTCTCGATCAGCTCTGCCGGTGCCCCTCACCTCCACGAAATCAGCCTGATGCCTGTTACAAAGGAATGGCTACCCTATGAAACCATGATGGAGCAGGAACTGATTTCCTTGGCGGTCAGGGCGCGTAGGCGCTTCGTTAAGGGAATGCGGGTCAACCTGGCAGAGGACAAGCCCGTAACGAGTTTGATGCTCACTGATACCGGCGCACAGGCAACGGCGGTCCATCTCGTCCACGATCTCGCCGGCCCGCGCAGCGACGAGGATCTCGCTCTCCTGATGAATGCGCAAGGTGTGGCACATGTCACTTGGCAATCGGGCATGGCCCTACCGCCGGCAAGCCACCGACACGACAGGCCTGATGGTCCAGGTTCCCTCCACTGACATCAAGCGAAGGTGCGTGGGCCCGTAACTATCGATGGCTCCCGGAGCGCACTGATGAGTTCGATGCCACTATTTTTCTGCCTCCGATCGCTGAGTTACTAGCGCTTTCAGCGCCAGCTCCAGGACCGCGCCTAGCGGTTGATTGAGTTCGTCCGCCACAGAATAGAGAAGATTGATCGTCTCCTCCGTTGCCTTGACGTTAATCTGGCGATTTCTGCCCGTAGTGTAACGGCGGCCCTGACGAGGTTGCGCTTGGGTTGGTTCTTTGTCCCCCGGCTGTTCGCGAGCGGACCTGCTGGGAAACCCGTTTTCTTTGGCGATCTGGTCCAAAGCCTTCGGGTCCATTCGAGCTGATGATTTGCGGGGTGTGAAATCACCCAGATCGCCAAATACTGGTGCTCGCTCCGACATTATGCCGCCTCCCCTGCCCTAGCCTGCTTCGAAGCCCTCAGACGATCTACGACTTCCATCGTGAACGCATTTGCGTTTGCGATTGCCTTATCAAGGTTGGCGACATCTTCGCCCTTTAGTCCTTCGAGCGTCTGCCGGAAGGAAAACATAGCACGGTAGGCTTCGCGCTCATGGAGCTGGGTGTCGAATACAGAAATCGCATTGTTGCCCAGACCCTCCATGATGTGACTCGTTGTGCGAGTCCGGATCGCTGGATTCGTGCGCGTTAGCAGCACGCCATAGTCCACTTTGCTTCGCGACATCTTTTCCTGTTGATGGATCACCTTGAGCGCCCTCCCCGCCTGCTCAGCATCAAGCTGCGAGCCTTGCGTCGGGATGATCACGAGGTCTGCCTGGCTAACGGCTAAGACCACGATTTTGGCGGCTGTTCCCTCAAGGTCGACAATCACGAATGGTGTAGCAACCGCAGCCTCCTCGATCTTATCTATGATGTTCTCTTCGTCGGCGTCTGCGACAATTTTCAGATTCTCTGGCGCATTCCCTCCCCTCTCCCATGATTGGAAAGGGCGATTCGGATCGGCATCGATGACCGTGACCGGCGCACCTTGGCTCAGTTGGTTGGCGAGGATCATTGCGGATGTCGTTTTGCCGACGCCGCCCTTTGGACTGAGAAATACGATCGTGGGCATGGCGACCCTTTGCTCCCCTCAAAATGGTATCCAGTAGCTACTGGGTATCAATGCCTATACGATAGCTTTCATAAAGCCAAGTAGTTTCGAATAGCTATCCACTATCGCGTAGCTTCCTGATACCGGGTAGCTACTAGCTATCTGGTCGCTATCTGCTATCTGGTCGCTATCTGCTATCTGGTCGCTATCTGCTATCTGGTCGCTATCTGCTATCTGGTCGCTATCTGCTATCTGGTCGCTATCTGCTACCCGCTAGCTTTCTGGTATCCTTCCTCTATCCGACGGATAGCTGGTAGCTACTTATTACGATCGCCCATCTCTCACACAGAGATTGATTCGTCGATGCCAGGAACATGCTCATCAAGTGGCACTGCGCGACGGTCTTTGATGAGCCGCTTGTGAACAGCTTGCCGCGACACACCAAGGAGCGTTGCGACTGCAGCCGGCGTCATGGGGGAGGGGCCTTGCATCAGCTTCAGAGCCTGCTCCCATTGTTCGGGTGAAATGACGGGCGGACGGCCAAGCTTTTTGCCCGCACGGCGGGAGGCCTGCAAACCTGCCTGCGTCCGCTCTCGAATGACGTCACGCTCGAACCGAGCGAAAGCGCCAATGATGTGGAAGAAGAGCTTGCCCGCTGGCGTGACGGTCTCGATCTGCTCCGTCAGCGAGCGGAACGCGAGCTGACGATCCGCCAGAAGCTGCAGCTCCGTAATGAGCGTCAACAGAGAACGGGAGAGGCGATCCATCCGCCACACGATCAGTTCGTCACCTGGCCGGGCCATTCGCAAGGCTTCAGCATAATGAGGCTTAATAACCGCGCTGCCAGAAATTCCGCGATCCTCGAAGATCCGCTCACAACCAGCGTCGCGAAGCGCGTCCCGCTGGAGCGCCAGATTCTGCTCATCCGTCGAGACGCGCGCGTAGCCAATCTTCATAGATCACCTCCAATCAAAAAGGCGCTCAACGAGCGCTTCACCCGCATCCTCAAGGAGAATGAGCTGGCCCACATGCTCGGGCTCAAGGATCTGCCAAGCGCCGTCGCCCCAGCGCAGCTCGTGGCGGTCAAAGGCTTTGCTGTATTCATAAATTCCGTAGGGCGGCTTCATTAGCTTCCATGAGCGGGCGAGGGGGCTTCCCGGCTTGACTAGGGCGATGCAGATCAGGTCGTCAGCTCTCTTCATCACGCTGAAAACTCCCAAGGATTGATCACCGTCAACGCCGCGGCCTCAAAGGGCGCAACGTCGCGCGTAGCCACAGAGAAGCCGGCAGAGGCGGCAATGGCGGCGATGTAACCATCGGGGGTAGGAAAACCCCGTCCAGCGCCCTTCGCCAGAGAAGCGAGGTCGGCGAAGGAACGTGCGGCGTTGCTGTCAAAGGAAAGGATGCGACCGGCAAACAGTCGTTCAACGCCCTTAAAGATCGTCGCGAGGCGATCCCTCTTTGCACCGGAAGGCAATTTGCTAATTCCGAACAGGACCTCGGCTTGCGTGATCGTGGTGATATAGAGAGCACCATCGATTTGCTGGTCTAACCAACCCCTGACGATTGGGGAAGGGATCGGGCGCATGGCCTCGGAAATGACGTTCGTATCCAGAACAATCATTCGTCGAAACTCATTGGCTCAGCCGGGGTCCGGTCTCTCGCGCTCTCCATGATAGCGAACTCCTCCTCAGTGAGACCGATCTCGCGCCCGAGATCCCACAGGGCTTGGCCCATCTTCATGCGATCTGGTGGCATGACTGCCGCTGCGATGAGTTCACGAACCTCTGCCTCCGCGCTGCGGCCATGGCGCGCCGCAAGGATCTTCAGACCACGGTGAATTTCATCGGGAATGTTTCTGATGGTCAGTGCTGGCATAGCCATGTCCTTCGTGCTATCAAACTACAGAGATGATATCACACTACGGCAAATTGTCAACTTAATCGAACGTTGTTCAAATTAAGTTGACAATCAAGAATTGAGAATAATTTGTGCGCCGCACAATTCGCCGAAATGCTGCCTTATGAGCAGGAGAGGGCGGGGCTGGTTGACGGTCAACTAAACGACCGATTTTTTGACGCTAGCCCCCGATAGTAGACAGCCGCCAGCATGACCTGTAATTACCGTACAGGATACATAGGAAGATACGATGACACTACGCGATAAAAAGATAATTGGTTGGGCTGAGATAATCACAATCACCCCAGCACTTTGTTTATTTTTGTCTATTCTAGTTAACCGATACTTTCCAAACGCTGGCGCATTTGGATACTTTTTCCTCATTCTAATCTTTGTTTATGCCGCTGTCTCGATAATAACTAAGTTAACAACCGGGTTAACTCCGGCACAACTTTTTGGTATTAAGTCAATCGAGCAGTCCTAATTTGTATTTTGTGCTTAGCGAAACCATTATGCAGCCCGTTGGCAGAAGCTGCGGTCACAGATAAATGCGAAGCCCGCAACGATCGCTACGAATGAAGGACATCCAGACGATGAATAACGCCGACCTCGCTCAAAAGCTGGCCGATGCGCACGGCATTGCAAAGGCCGACGCCAAGAAATATGTCGATAGCGTGTTCGCTGAGATCGCGGCCGCCGCCGCTAAAGGCGAAGAGATCAGCTTAAACGGCTTCGGCAAATTCAAGGTCAAAGACACGCCCGCTCGCGAGGGGCGAAATCCCGCGACTGGCGCGGCGATGACGATCGCGGCATCGAGGAAGGTCTCTTTCTCTGCTGCAAAGGGCCTCAAGGACGCGCTGAACGCCTAGGCGCAAAAGGGCCGGTGGAGTTGATCCACCGGCCTTAGTTTTCCAGTTGGCGGGTCGCTTCCCTATACTGGGTGCATATCCAATACCCGTGACGCAGATCCGTTGCCAGATTGCCCCGCAGAGCATCCATTGGTCGCTAGCTCTCTTGACCCGAATCAGATTCCGTTCTTATTTTGTTCCAATGGAACAGCCCAGCACGAATGACCTCGCCGATGCATTGCTGTCCGCCCCTGGGTGGGCTCGTGTCGGTTTGACAGCTCCGCGCGACACTCTGCGCATGGCGGCGGCAAAGGAACTCGCCCTGCAGATCCAGAGTCTGATGGACGGGGAGGAGGGTGTCCCAGACCCTCGACAAGCGAGCCTCCCGTTCTGATGCGCCCGCTCGATCCTGAAAATGAGGACGAACCGCTCGACCTTGGGCTGTTCGAAATGATGATGGGCATGACGCCTCAGGAGTGGGATGCCCCCATGTCGGAGCAGGACGATGGATCGGTGTCGGCTTTGCACAACCAATGATCGCGACGCGCTCGCGGAGCAGTTGGCGGAAGAGATGTGGAATAGTCGCCGCGATCGCGCCATTGATCCTCCATGGGAGGAGGCGGGGCCTTACTGGCATCGGGCCATGAGGCAGTTTGCCGACGCCACTCTGAAAATGCTCCAGCGCGACCATGGATGAAGCGATGGAGGTGCTACAACAGGCGTGCGCCCGTAGCGCCCAAGGAAAGCAAGATGGGCCGGACGTGCGCCTCGCATTGAAAGCGCTGCGTTTCCTCGGCGTCCCCAATGAGGCGCTGAAGTACTTTTGGGATAGCTGCACAAGCGAGACTGAAATCGGGCGATCACAGAATATGAACGCAGCGCTTAGACGCATCGAGCGATTGCGCGACGGAAAACCGACAGCCTAGCCGCGACTGGGAGCCAAGCGCGCTACATCGAGCGATCAGAACACCAAAGGAAATGGGCCGGTGGAGCGATCCACCGGCCCGGTTTCCCAACGTGACGATTTCGCCTTCAGTCACGCTGGGCGGGAAAGTCCGATATTTAGCTGCTCGGCTTGCGGATTGCCAGAATAACCGTGTTCACCTGAGTTCCGGCATGGGCGAAAGATCCGGGGGGCAGATCGTGCCACTTGCCCCAGCCATAGGCCGGTTTGCAGCGCTCAACCAGATCGTGCAGCGCCTTGTGCCGGCGGTCCTCTCCATATTCGGCGCGGGCGCTCATGACCGCGACCAGGACGCCACCGGGTTTCAAGAACTGGTAGGCGTGCCGGACATGATCGCAGTCGCGGCCGCGATCGAAGGGCGGGTTCATGATGATGCAATCGAACAGCTCTGTGTCAGGCTGAATGGTGAGGAAATCCGCTTCGTGGACATCATCGAATCCGTGCAGCACGCGCAGCTCGTAGGCGAGACCTGGCTGAAGCTCGATGCATGAAACGATCGCACCCCTGTCTCGCGCCGCCCTGGCCAGAATGCCCGTGCCGGCGCTGGGCTCCAGCACGCGCTGCCCTGAGCCAATTTGCGCATAACGCATGACTTCGCCGGCAACGTCCTCGGACGAGTTGAAGGCTCCGAAATTCTTGGCGGGGGTCAGATGATATTCTGGCGCGTCGTCGGCCTTGGTGCTGTTGTAGGCGTCGCCGATGACCTCGCCATAATATTCGGCCAGGAGTTTGTTCACCTCGCGCAGCAGATCCTTGCGCTCGAACCAGAGGTGCAGATTGCCATTGCCGAACACGCGCACCCGGAAATATTCGCCCTTGATGACGCAAGGGGTCTGTCCGTGCAGGCCCGTCACCCGGCTTATGATGCTCTGATGCTCGGGGCAGGGGCCAAGGCCGTCCAGTTCGCGAAACACGCGTTCGACATCGCGCAGCGTATCGCGGCGATTGTAACTGTCCCACCAATTCAGGCTGTCGCTTAGCGCCCGCTCGATGATGAGGCGCGACCCGATCTTGAACCCGTCATGTGACCGAAACCGGCGGTCCAGAGCCATGAACGTGTTGGCAATACCGCGCAGATAAAGCGTGCGGCGGTTCTCCCAGATGTTGCCGAACGTCGACGTGCAATTTTCAGAGGTGAATGCCGGCGGTGCGCCCTTCAAGCTTGAATAGAACTCCTCGCGTGCCTGACGGTCCAGCAGTTGGTCAAAGCCAAGCGTCTCCAGAAGATGGGTCCAGCAGCGGGAGTCGATCGCGCCGGTAATCTGGTCTTCAAAGTCGTCCCGAGCGGGCTTCTCATGTATTTTGCCCGTTTCGCGATCTCGCTTCCGCTTGATCTCGGCCGCAAGGAACGATTCGGCCAACTCCATTTTTTCAAACCGCCCGACGGGGAGGGAGACAGATCCTCCAACGCAGATTTTTGCAGCCTCGGCAGTGAGAGCATGGAAGTTGTCATAGGCCTGCATCCAAAGATCGATAGCGCGGCTGCGCCCTGCGGTGATCTCGTCGATCTGGGCGCGGTGCATGAGGTCGTTGCTCACGGCGTCAGTCTTCCTGATGATGTCGAATGGGAAGGGGGAGGGGCGGCGCGCTCGGCCGCCCCGCACGCAATCAGTATTCGTCGCTACGCATGATCGTGAGAACGCGCGCGGTCTTGCTGGGATCGCTGGGGTCTGAGGAACCGAACTCTAAGGCGGTGTCGTAATAGTCGATCTTCCACATGCAGCTTGTGCCCTGCCAATCGAACAGCCCGAAATCTCGCTCGCCGTGGGGGTCGTTGTCGCTGTCGAACGTGTCAAACTGGCGGACCTCACGCAGCAGCTCGGCCTGACGCCCATAGCCGGGCCAACGGGCCGCATCGCCGATCATGGCATCGATGCCTGCGGTGAAGACGACACGATTAAATCCAGTGGCCTGTGGCAGTGCTTTACGCATGGCGTCGTTAAGCGCTGCGATCTTCGCGACCTTGCTCTGCGGCTGTGAGGCATTCTGGATCGTCATGTTTTTCCCTTTCTGATTTGGAGCCGAAGGCGATGGCCCCGTGCCATCGGCTTCTGCCGAGTGGCGAACTGGGTCGGGGAATTTGCATCGGCTCGTGCGGGGGGGAGGGGGATCACCCGGCGCGCAGGGAGCGGAGCGACTGAGCGTTGGGGATACCTCCCGCACGACCAAGCGGAGGCGCGTGAGCGCCGGAGACGGCCAGGCCGTAGCAAAGGGGGCAGGAACAGGCCCCGGAACGCGCGCAGCGCCCTGAGACGGCCGCGGCAGCGGTCCCTAGCGTGTCGCCGGCATCGTCCGGCGCGCGCACAGAGGATCTTCGGGCATCAAGGCCACGCAACGCAGCGCTGACCAAGAGCTGGCGAAGGGGAGTGGCCTGCCCGGCTATCTCACGCGAGGATCGTCACCCGAATGGGACGAGACGCCGGCACGGTGGCTCGGTCGTAGCGCAGCGGAGATAGAGCCGTGCCCGGAGGGTCGCGCCCAAACCACACGCGCGCGAAGTCCAAATTGAAATCGCTGCTTGCCTAGAACAGGCTACTTATTTCTGGTGTCCGTTTGATGAAACACCTTGTCGCCCCCCTGCAGCCTTCTAATCGCGATGATTTTCCCGGTAGACCCAATATCATATGAGACGGCATCATAAGACCAACAACAGTGCGCGGGTGTGCTGCGCCCCCAACTCGCCATCGAATTGAAATACTCAATTAGAAGAATTTTTCCAAATGATGAGTATCCTGCTTCAATACGAAATACTACGCCCTTTGCACCCAGCTTGCTGCCAAAAATGCTTAGCCATTCCTCTTTCGATCGCGCGACTTCTTTACCATCCTCGGTAACAACAACCTTGTCATCGAGCAGTGCCGAGTAGCCATTTAAATTTTTACCCTCGATGGCTCTTACCAGCTTCTGCTCCATGGCCGTTTGGCCAGGGAGAGGCGGGGGAGGGGGAACCTGTGATAAGGCTGAGGTCGAGATCATGAACGAAGCGGCAGCAACTCGCCCGATTAACATAGCAATCCTCTCACATCGGTGCTCGACATGAGGCATCCTATCACAAGATGCCTACCCGCCCAACCCGTTGAATTCCGCACTATCTTATTGACAGATCACGATATTATTCCGACACTCGGGTCCCGAAACGAAGCACTTAGTTGGAGAGTGAGATGCCGAGCGAGATCGTCGTCACCGCGCGCCCATACTCTGTATTTATGCAGACGGATTATTATAATTTTGACGGCGGGGGATCGCCAGCGGGCCCAGGGGTTGCACTAGCGGACCTCGCGATGTCCGACTTGAGCGTCAAAAACAATGTCACGATCGACGAAGACGCTAATACTCCCGAAATTGTTATTACTGCTGGCAAGATCAAAAACGCCCTCATCGGGATTGGAGGGGCAGCCGCGCTCTATTCTTACTCCCAAGGCACTTTTTTGGTGCCCTGTTCCGGCAGTTACTCATTCGCCGAAGTCTTAGCTAACGCGAAGAACATGACATTCAGATTAGTCACCACGAATTTTGGACCGGGGCGAGCCGGAGAGAACCTGGTAGGGTCGAATGGCAACAATGTGCCCGTGTTGATCAATGCTCAATTGGCGTATCAGTATACGCAACATCAAAATGGCGCTCTATACGTGGTTGCCCACGAACTGGCGCACTCTCTTAACAGTATGCAGCAATACAATAACTAGCTTTGGCAGCAGTATGTCGCTCAATTTCCGAACATGTCTCAGGAGCAACTTGTTGCAGCATATCCGACAAGTCCTGAATTTGCAGCTAACGAGGCCCGCGCCAACACAATAGCCAGGGCGATGGCCGCTTATGTTGGATTGGGTTACATGGCTGCTGAGCCCACTCATGGGTATGAGACATGCTAATCTGCTAGGCGGCATGGACAAGCGGCCGCTGGCAGGCCGTAGCAGAGGGGGAGGAGCAGGCCCCGGAACGCGCGTAGCGCCCCAGGACGGCCGTGGCAGCGGCCCTACCGTGTCGCCGGCATGGTCCGGCGCGCGCACGAGGATCTTCGGGCATCAAAGGCCGCGGAACGGGGCGCTGGCCCAAGAGCTGGCGAAGGGGAGTGGCCTGCCCGGCTCTACCACGCGAGGATCGTTACCCGAAGGGACGAGACGCCGGCACGCTGGCTCGGTCGGAGCGCAGCGAAGATAGAGCCGTACCCGTAGGGTCGCGCTCAGATTTACCTACCTATGGAACTGGACCACGATTCCGTGAGCCGGTAGAATTACCGCATGACAGCTAAGATTGAACGGATTTTTCCCCGTTGGGCGCGGACGCTGGGTGCATTGCATTATTCAAATGCGCTGGCGCGCGCGCAATGCCGGCATTGCGGCGTGCAGCTCCGCGTCGATTTGGAGGCCTTGGGATTGAAGCACGGCCCAATGGCGACCCTTATCGATCGCTCTGACCGCTGCAGCATGGTCGCCTGCCATGGGAGCGTGTTTTATCTCGCGTCGCGGAGCTATGGTCGCCAATGGCTGCCGCTGATCAGCCGCGAGGATCTTCTGCTTGGCCTGAACACTGCGGCTCCGCCGTGCGATGCGAAATCGCTCGATTTGTTGAGCCGGCGGACGGCGGGCGACCACAGTGGCTAAACGCGGCGATAGGCGACGCCAATTCTGGCGGTCGCCGTCTCTCTGCGCGCGAGGAGCTGGCGAACGAAGCGCGCACCGCGATCGTCGTCATCGAACGAAACGCGCCGGGCTTGCCCGGCTGCACCGATGCGGCCCCAGCTATAGTCAACGACGATTGCGCCGAAGAGGTCGCGCTGAACGTGAATCTCGTAGCGGCGCGCGATGTTGCGTGCGAGGTCCACGGCCTGCAGGCGGATGAGCTGATCGTCGGCATCGAGCATAGCCGCACTGTCCTCGCGCGCGCGCGCGAGGTCCAACCGGAAATCTGAATCAGTATGTCAGGACTGATTCAGTCGTTCGATCAGCTTTCCAGCGCGACGATCTTCAGGGCTGAGGTTTGGCCTGCACCAAGCCGAGAACGGCTTGCTTGTTGTCCATCCATGCAGCTGAAATCGGGCTGCGCCACGCAATCATGTCATGGATGCGTTGGTATCGTCAGCGATCACACGCGCAAAAATGGGTTCGTGGTGAGCAATCCGGTTGCGCAACTGGCGGATAGCGCGAAGATCATTGTATGCGGTTAGACGGCACTGCGCGATAGACTGGTTGGGCGGGGCGCCGGGAAAGCAGGCGCGGAAATGTTGGTTCCAGATGCGCGTCTCCTGTCCGACGGTGAACATATTTTCCCAGAACGCGAATTTGAGCTCGGCAATGATCTTGCCGGTTGTCGGCAAATAGGAAGCGCATTGGCCTAGGTCATTAGCAGCGCTGTAGCGCTTTCTTGTTCGCGGCCTTGGCAAACTCCGAAGAAAACCATTGTTCCAAGGCCAGTTTGCGCCGTGCACGCGCTCGATCCCCTCGGAGATTCCGTTGCGGATTGCGACTTCGCAAACCTGCAAAGGGACGAACAAGGCAGCCGATAGATCAAGATTCCACTCGTAGAGCGCCAGGGCCTTGTCCCTGTCATTACCCATGGCCTGGAGGTAAGTAGCAAAGCGCGGTGCTGATATGATGCCGGGCAATTCCTGGGCTTCATCAGTCGTAAAGGGCAACGCGATACATCCTTAGGCCTACGCTATTGACGGTGTCGTCAACAGGCCTATATGTCACTCAACGGCTTTGAGAAAGCGGGCTCACGCCCCCCCTCATCGTCAAAGGATACCTAAAGGCCCGCCCCCCCGGCGGGCCTTTTCTTTTGCGCGCAGCGCCCCAAAATGGCCGTGGTAACGGCCCTCCAAGTGTGTCGGAGGGGCGACGAGGCCCCTCCGGCGCCCTTGTCAGGCAGCTTCGTCCAGTTCGGGCAGCTCGTCCTCATCGCCGCTATCATTGAATGCCTCGGGTCCCTCGATCTTGACGGGGAGGGGAGGGATGGTCCCGGTTTCCATGAAGTCCGGGAGCCAGTTCACAGCCTCGGCAACATCGTCGGAATGCAAGCCGAGCAACTTGGTGTCTTCCTCGTCGCAATTGGCGATCCGGGCACAGAAGGCAGCGGTTTCGCTGGCCTTCATTCCCTTGGCGCGATCTGCCAGTCCCCAACTGTCGAGAAGAGCAAGGCGAGCCTTGTGGGAGAGCTTGGCAAAGAACGCCTCGTCCAGATCGATGGCATCGCGCCAGCGTCCAAAGCCGGGTTCGCCCTCGATGATGTTCGCCAGTTCGCAGACCATGCGGGGCGTGCGGCCCTCGCTATAGGCAGAGGTGGTCGCCATGAGCATGTGACCGGCGACCATTGCTGCGACCTTGTTCTTGTCGAGGTCGGACAACTGGCGGAACAGCGTAAAGCCCGCAATGGGATCATGTGCGGTCCTCCATGTCGCGGAGGCCATGTCTTCCTTGGTCATGAGCCATGCCGCTCTTTCCGGACGCCCTTTCACCAGCTCGGCAATCTTGCTGGTGCCATCCTCATCATGGGGAAGGTCGTTGATGCCCTGATCCTCACCATGGAAATAGACCGTGTTGCCATAGCCCGGTGTCGGCATGAGGATCGTGCGTGCCTGAGTGAACAGCATGAAATCGAGCGCGAGCGAGGACCCTGCGGATGCCGACTGAATCAATTCGGCGCGGATCATGTCGCGGCGGATGAGCATCATGACCTGCATATTGTCCTTGGACAGGCCGAAGCGGGCGCGCTCTGCCTCTGCTGGGCTCAACTCGGCCTTGGCGCCGCGCTGCTCGGTTGCGCCCTTGGGAACGTCCGCGCCCTTGGCGGCACGATCCGCAAACCAAAGCGCTACGTCGAATGCGCCGTCATTGTCGATTGACGCGACACCTACCACCGCACCCTTCTTGGGCAAAATGATCGGGCGCATCGCGTTCAGCTCCGCCAACACTTCCGAGAGCTTCCCATAAGCCTCTTCCAGATCGGGCAGGACCTCGCCGTCCTCATCGAGCATCGCGGCAAGGCGATCCTCGACACCGGCATGAGTGGGCGCGTGATTCTTGGGTAAATCGCCAAGCTTTAGGCGAATACGAAGTTCATGATCGGTCGAGAGATAGCCATATTGCTTGATCTGCGGAGGCGACGCCGCCCATGAAAATTGCAGGTCAGCCAACCCCCATTTTTCGCCAATCACGCGGCCATTGCGCACGATCTTATGCTCGAACCGGTCTTTATCATCGGCCATGCGCTGCGCGGCAAGATTCCGGAGCAAATCGGGGTTCTGCACGATGCCTTCGCCCTCCTTTGCGAACAGATCGGCCTCGAAAACCCCTCCCGCTTCGCGATAGGCCTCGATGCCGACATAGCGGATCAGCTTCGATAGTTCATGGTCGCCCGAGTTCATCGCCTTGCGGATGGCGCTGGCATTCTTTTGGTGGTCATAGGTCGCCTGCTCTTCCAACTGGCGATAGACGGCGATCTGCAAGGATTGGTCCTCGGTGGCGGCATAGGCCATGGCCTGCGCGTCGGTGATCTCGCCAGCGCTGTAGAGGTCCATGATTTCCGGATGCAGGTTTGCAATGCGCATGATGCGGGCAGTTCGGGCCACGTCATAGCCGAACATCGCGCCAAGCTCTTCAAGGGTCGCCTCGGGGCGCTCGGCCCGGATCGCGGCGAATCCTCGATACACGTCGGGGAGGGACATGGCTTCACGCGCACGGTTTTCTGCCATGCTGATTTCAGTGACTTTTGAGAGGTCACCGACCTTCATGCACGGGAATGTCATGCCTTTGCGGCTCGGGTCGGCCTCGGCAAGTGCGGTCAGCAAACGACGGCGGCGGTTTCCGGCAATCACTTCATAGCCGCCACCCTCGCGGTCGATGACGACCATCGGTTGAATGAGGCCCACCGAGAGCAAGGATGCTGACACTTCGGCATCGCTGGCCGCGCTGGATGGGGTCTTGCGGACATTGCGTTCGCTCGCGTGAAGCTGCTCAACAGCGAGGTGCAGGATCGTTTGTTTTGCGGGCTTGCTGGTCTTGGTCATGTCGTTTTTCCCTTTCTGATTTGGAGCCGAAGGCGATGGCCCCGTGCCATCGGCTTCTGCCGAGTGGCGAACTGGGTCGGGGAATTTGCATCGGCTCGTGCGGGGGGGAGGGGGATCACCCGGCGCGCAGGGAGCGGAGCGACTGAGCGTTGGGGATACCTCCCGCACGACCAAGCGGAGGCGCGTGAGCGCCGGAGACGGCCAGGCCGTAGCAAAGGGGGCAGGAACAGGCCCCGGAACGCGCGCAGCGCCCTGAGACGGCCGCGGCAGCGGTCCCTAGCGTGTCGCCGGCATCGTCCGGCGCGCGCACAGAGGATCTTCGGGCATTAAAGGCCACGGACCGCAGCGCTGACCCCATGAGCTGGCGGAGGGGAGTGGCCTGCCCGGCTATCTCACGCGAGGATCGTCACCCGAATGGGCCGAGACGCCGGCACGGTGGCTCGGTCGTAGCGCAACGGAGATAGAGCCGTACCCGAAGGGTCGTGCTCCAGGTCATGGCTCCCCCCAATCGCGTGAAGTGGGGGTCGGTTCCAGGTGAGGGCGAAATGACACCCTAAGCGGCGGTGTCTTTTGGCCAGAGGTACTCGCCAGTGAGGAGGATGTGCGCCCATCCGAGCGGCGAGATATGGGCGAGAAGATGGTCGGGGGTATCGAGCCCTTCGCGACGCCGAGCCTCGACGGCATGGCCGAGATGCAGGGTGTTCCAGTAGACGATGGTGGCGGTGAGCAGGTTGAGGCCGGCGATCCGGTAATGCTGACCCTCCGTCGTACGGTCACGGATTTCGCCCTGACGGCCGATTCGCAGGGCGTTCTTCAACGCATGATGTGCTTCGCCCTTGTTTAGGCCGACCTGTGCACGGCGCTGCATGCCGGCATCGAGTATCCATTCGATGATGAACAGCGTCCGCTCGATCCGGCCCACCTCGCGCAACGCGGAGGCAAGATCGTTCTGGCGCGGATAGGCAGCGAGCTTGCGCAAGATGCTGCTTGGCGCGACCTGGCCCGCGCTCATGGTGGCGGCGCAGCGGAACAGATCGGGCCAGTTGGAAACGATCAGCGCCTCACGAGCCTTGCCGCCTACCAGCGGGCGCAGTTCGCTCCGCGTGGCGGCAGGGTCGAATACGTACAGCCGTTTGGACGGCAGGTCGCGGATGCGCAGCACGAGGCGATAGCCGAGCATGGCACTGATCCCGAACAGATGGTCGGTGAACCCGCCAGTGTCGGCGTATTGCTCTTCTATTCGTCGCCCTGCTTCGTTCATCGTCAGCCCGTCGAGCAAATAGGGTGCTTCGCTGACTGTGGCTGGGATGGTCCGCGATGCAAACGGCGCGAAGCGGTCGTTGACGTGGGTATAGGCCTTGATGCCGGGGTCGTTGCCGTAGCGAGCGTTGACTGTGTTCATCGCCTCGCCCTGCCGAGCGGCAGGGTAGAACTGGCCATCGGCAGACGCGGTAGTGCCGATGCCCCAGACCCGCGCCAACGGCAGATCGCCCTGTGCGGCGACCACGTTAGCAAGCGCCTGGTCAATCGCCGCACTTTCGACATGCCAGCGCGCGAGGCGGGAAAGTTGCCAATAGTCGTGGGTGTTGGAAGCCTCAGCCATCTTGCGCAGGCCGAGGTTCAGGCCCTCGGCAAGCAGGACGTTGAGCAAACCAATCCGGTCGCCGCACGGCACGCCGGTGCGCAGATGCGTGAAGGCGTCGGTGAAACCCAGCGCTTTATCGACTTCGAGGAGCAGGTCGGTGATACGGACGGGCGGCAGTCGGCGATATAGATCAAGCACCAACTCCTCGATCCCGTCCGGCGAATCGGCGGTGAGGCGATCGATGCGCAGTGTGCCGTCCTCGATGCTGCCTTTCGGGCTTGGTCCGACACGCGCGCTGAGCAAGGTCGCCAATGCGCTCGCCAAAGCATCGGAGAAGGTTTGGGGCGGTGTGGTCGATCTGCACGATTCAGAGCTGCGCAAGCGGCTGTTTGCGGCGTGGCCGGTCGAGGAGGTTTGGGGGATCGGGCCAGCGCTGGCAGCGCGGCTGCGGCCGCTGGGGGTATCGACCGCTGCGGAGCTTGCCGCGCTGCATCCCGACGTTGCGCGGAGCGTCGGCACGGTCGTTCTCGAGCGTCTTGTCCTCGAACTCAATGGGATCGAATGCGAGGGCTTTCAGCCCGAGCCAGAGCCGTTGAAGGCCACCGCCGTTACGCGATGCTTCGGCGAGCCGGTGAGCGATGCCACGACAATTCGCGAGGCAATGGTGCGGCGCGCTGTGCGCGCCGCCGAAAAAATCAGGGCGCAGGACCTGGTTGCGACGCGGCTGATCGCGTTCATGCACGGGAGCCGGTTCAAGCCGAACGCACCGTCGGCCTCGCGCTCTGCGCGCCTCTCGCCAGCGACGAACGATCCTCGGGTGGTCGCGCGGGTCGCAGGCGCATTGTCCGACGCCATGTTCGCCAGTGGCTCGGTCTATACGAAATGCGGCGTGATGCTCGAAGGGCTGCACGCCGCTGACGCGATGCAAGGCGATCTCTTCGCTGCTGCCGATCCGAAAGCGGGCGAGCTGCTGGCCGCGCTGAATGGGCTGAACCGACGCTACGGGCGAAGCACGGTCCGCCTCGCGGCCGAAGGGCAGGGGGCGCGCAGCTATGACACCAAGCGCTTGATGAAGAGTCAGGCGTGGACGACGAGGATCGGGGAGGTTCCGGTTGCCCGGTGAACCTCCAAGCGGTCAACGACGGGCTGCCACCCAATCCTTGAGCGCGTCATCGATCCGGGACTGCCAACCGGGTCCGTCTGAACGGAAGTGCTCGACCACTTCGGGAGAAAGCCTGATCGTGGTGCTGACCTTGGTGGGCGTCTTCTGTTTCCCTCGGGCGCGCATCTTCGCTGCAAGTTCGGGGAAAACCTCGGCAAAGGGGCGGGCCTCGGCGATCTCCTTCGCCGTCAATTCCGGGTTATCGCTCACTTCGGCAATATCCGCCTTAGTATATTTGACATCAGCCATGGCAGTTTCCTCAGTAGCTCGATGCTTTATGCCGCTACAGCGAGACGGACGCCAATTGCCTTCATGATATCGAGAAGGCCCGCCAGTGAAGGATTTCCGCCTTCGCCAAGAGCCTTGTAAAGACCTGAGCGAGACATGCCTGCTTTCGCTGCAATGTCGCTCATGCCGCGCGCCTTTGCGACGTCGCTGATTGCTGCGACGATAAGGGCCGGGTCGCCCTCTTCAAAAGCCGCGTCCAGATAAGCGGCAATCGCATCCTCGTTTGCAAGGAACTCGGTCGGGTCCCAAATTGTCGTTTCAGCCATGTCTAAAACTCCTTCGCCAACTCAAGTGCGTCACGAATATCGCGTTTCTGCGATTTCTTGTCTCCGCCCGCCAAGAGGATCACCAACACATCGCCCTTCTTGATGAAATAGACGCGATAGCCTGGCCCGAAATCGATCCGTAATTCACCAATGCCCTCAAAGAACTTGGCGTCTCCCAAATTGCCCATGGAAACACGGCGAATGCGAATTTCCACGCGGGCGCGGGCATGATGATCGAGGCTATTGAGCCACTTTCGGAACTGGAAGGTCTGACGGACTTCGATCATATGTCTACTATAGTGAACAGGCGAAGAGGTGGCAAGGGAAATGTGCACTTTAGTGGAAAACAGGCTCTTGCCTGGCCAAAGGGGTGTGACTGACCATGAAAGATTTCCGAAATCCCCTCATAGTTTGCGGAAATCGACGACATAGTTTTCCGATTGCTGAGAAGCTTGCTCATGCCGGCGTCCTCACGATCGGCTTGATAACCTTTCCGCTCTCGCCCTGCTCGATGGCATGCGCAATGTCGGCAAAGTCGAAATACTGAACGAGCCGATCGAACGGGAAGCGCCCAGCGCGGTAGTGCTCAATCAGTTGCGGAATGAAGGCCTGGGGGTCGGCGCCGCCCTCGACAACGCCACGCACAACGCGACCACCGCTCATGAGAAAGTTGCCGGGCGCTTCAATATTGACTGCCGGATAGGCACCGACGAGGGCGAATTCGCCGCGCTGCGCCAACGCCATGACGGCGCCATTGCATACAGCCGGAATCCCCGTCGTATCGATGATATACTCAAAACCGCCAGGGACGCCCGCCGCGGCCGCGTGATCGAGCACGGTCGCGGTGTCAGCCTTCAACCCGTGCGTCGCGCCTAACTCCCGCGCCAAAGCCACGCGTTCCATGTTAAGATCGAGCGCGACGATCGTCGCAGCGCCGGCGATTTTTGCCGCCATGATCGCCGATAATCCGACGGCACCTGTTCCAAGCACTGCTACGCTACTGCCCGGCCGGACCTTGAGAACGTTGAGCACCGTTCCTGCCCCAGTCTGGATCCCGCAGCCGAGCGGCCCAAGCAATTCCAGAGGAAGATCCTTGTCGACCTTCACCGCGTTGCGTGCTCCCACGAGAGCATAAGTTGCGAACGAGGACTGCCCGAAGATGTGGCTATGGACATTCTTTCCATCCGCATCCGTAAGCGCCGTCGTCCCATCGCTGGCTCGGCGACCGCCAAAGTTCAAGCCGAACCAACTGTTGCAGTAGGCGGGATCATGTTGTTCGCAGGGCACGCAGTGCCCGCAACTGTCGAAACTGAGGACGACGTGGTCTCCGACACTGAAACCTTCTACGCCATCACCAAGCTTGGCGATCATTCCGGAGCCCTCGTGCCCTAGAACGACGGGCTGAGGTATCGGAAGATGCCCGTCGCGCATGACCATATCGGTATGACAGACCCCCACGGCCTTGATCGCGACGAGTATCTCGCCTGGGCGAGGGTCGTCGATCGTGAGCGTCTCGAGCACGGGCGCAGCGCCCACCTCGCGCTGAACGGCAGCGCTGATTTGCGTTGTCATGAATAACTCCAATCAGGCCAGCGCGACCGCGTTGATAATGTGAGCCTGAGTGTATTCCTCGAGGCCGGCCTCGCCGAGTTCACCGCCAAAGCCAGACTGCTTTGAGCCTCGGAAAGGGATAGTCGGATCGATTGCGAGATGCTGGTTCACCCAAACGGTTCCGGTGTCGATCCTTTTGGCAATGTCAGTCGCCCGCGAGACATCCTTGCCCCATATCGTGCCGCCAAGGCCGAACTCGGAATCATTCGCACGCGCGACAACATCGTCGACATCGTCATACTTGAGAACAGGTAGAACGGGCCCAAACTGCTCCTCGCGAACCAGGGGAGCATCCTCCGGCAGATCGCGCACGATCGTCGGAGGGATGAAGAAGCCCTCTCTGTCGAGCGGCGCACCACCGGCGATAATCCGACCACGCTGCTTGGCGTCCTCGATCAAAGCACACACTTTGTCGAACTGCATCTTGTTCTGGACGGGCCCGACCGTTGTGCCTTGTTTCGCGCCATCATCGACGATCGCTTCACTCGCGATGCGGGCAATCTCTTCGCAGAAATCATCGTAGATGCTGCTCGGCACATATGCGCGCTTGATCGCCACGCAAATCTGCCCCGCGTTCGTCATGGCGCCATCGTAGATCTTGCGCGCAGCGACCTTCGGATCAACGTCGTCCAGAACGATTGCAGCATCGTTGCCGCCCAACTCCAGCGTGACGCGCTTCACCATTGCGGCGGCCGACGCCATGACCTTTTTGCCCGTAGCGGTCGAGCCGGTGAAGGCGATCTTCGCGATATCGGGGTGGGCTGTCAGTTCAGCACCAAGATCATTTTGATCGCAGATGATATTGACCACGCCGGCCGGCAAAACCGCTTGGCAAATCTCGCCAAACAGCAAGGTCGTCAGCGGCGTCGTCGGTGCCGGCTTCACGACCATCGTGTTGCCGGTCACGAGAGCCGGGCCCATCTTGTTCATGAGCAGGACGAGCGGGAAGTTCCATGGCGTTATCGCCGCAACAACACCGAGCGGCGTGCGATGCTCGATCACCTGATTGCCGGCTTCATTTCGAAGCACCTTGGTTTGCGGCTCCATGCTGCAGAAAGCGCGCAGAACATAGGTGCAGCCGATTACCTCACCAATAGCCTGGTCGAGCGGCTTGCCCTGCTCGGTGGTCAGCAGGCTGGCAAACTCCGCTGCCCGCTCCTCCAACGCAGCGGCGAGGCATTCGACCATGTTCGCGCGATCTTCAAAGCTCGTTGCGGACCAGCTCCGAAACGCCGCGCGAGCCGCAGCAACGGCTTGGTTGAGCTGGGTGATGTCGGCCTTGGGGCAGCTGGCAAAGGCCCGGCCTGTTGCCGGGTTTACGACATCGAAGCTCGATGCGCCGGCAACGGCTTGGCCGTCAATGAGGAGCTTGAATTCCTGTTCCATCAATCTGCCCTTCGATTTGCAGTTTCGCGAGAGAGTAAGATCGATGCGGATGGCTATCTTTGCCCGCAGCGACCGGTTCTTTGGGCGAGGCGACACATCGGAGGCGGCTTGCCATCATTGAGTGCATCAAGCCCGTTCGAAGACGGGTGCGTCCCGCGCTACATCCTGAGCTTTCATCATTCGCTGGAAGATCGTGATCGCCTTGTCCGCCGACGTGGGCATCGGGCGAACCTGTGGATTCGCGTTGATGATCCGCTGCTGCGCCTCAATCATCACCTTGTCTTCGAGGAAAGCAGACTTGGCGACGTCGATCATGATCTGCGCGTCGGCCTCTGTGCCGAATGCAGCGCCCGGCCCCCAGCTGAAATAGTAGCGGGATGTCTGTTCAGAGAGCGGAACGACGGCTTGGCTAGTGAAGTTGTTGAACAGGATCTCGTGCTCAGCCCCAGGCTCGCCCTCGCCACATAACCGCGCCGTCCCTGCCGCATACATTGCAGTGTAGAGAAGGAACGTGCCGGGCATGATGAAATCGAAGCTCGTCCAAATATCAACGCGCTCGTGCTGAGCCGCCTTGCCGAGCGGTGGGATCGGCGGCGAGTTGATGATCCAGCGCGATGAGCGAATGCCGTTGTCGAGCGTCTCGATCTTCGGGCGGTTCCGAGACCAGGCCTCGTCTGCCCCGAAGCTGCCGGCATGAACGTATGTCAGGTGGGTGAGATCAAGCAGGTTGTCGTTGATCAGTTCGTAGTTGGCCTCATAGTCCAGGTGTCCCGTCTTCAGGATCCAGGACGGATCATCAAGCGCCTTCGAGTTAGCGATCCGGCTGTCGTCGGCCAGCGACGGATCCCCCATCCAGACCCAGACCCAACTATTCTTCTCGACGACAGGATATCGACGCACGCACGCTCGATCAGGGATCAGCTCCTGACCAGGGATTTCCATGCAACGGCCGTCCGAGCCGAATTTGAGGCCGTGATACATGCAGCGGATGGCATCGTCTTCCACCCGCCCTGCAGAGAGCGGCGCCATGCGATGCGCGCAACGATCCTCTAGCGCGACAATGCCGCCATCGGTGCGACGATAAAGGACAATGGGCTCCCCCAGGAGCCAGCGTTGCTCAGGCGTGCGGCTAAAGTCCGTGCTCCAGCCAGCTACATACCAACAGTTGCGGATCAGATTGGACATGGTGCAATCCTCAGAAAATCTTGCGCCGGCCCCAAAGGAGAGGAGAGGGACCGGCGCAAGCCGTCAGAAGTCCACGCTGACGGTGGCGTAATACTCCCGTGGCGGGGAGTAATTCACGGTCGTGGCACCGACGGCATCGACCTGCGTGCCGGTGACGATGAACCGATTGTTCGTGATGTTCTTGGCGCCCACCTTGAATTCGAGCGGACCATCAGCCTGCCGCCAGCGTAGGCTCGCGTTGAACACATTCTGGTCAGGCGAGATTAGCGCAGCGGTGTTGACGGCGTCGCGGGCGATGCGGCTCTTATAATTGTAATCGCCGTGAACCGTGAACGTGCCGCCCAGGCCCTTGTACAGATCAAGATCAGCACCGATGAACGCCGTCCATTCAGGTGTGTTCACAAACCGATTGTTGAGCGTGAAAGTGACGCCCGGGTCCAGCTGCGTGTAACGAGCGTTGACGTAGCCGACGCTGCCGTTGATCCGCAGCTCGGGGATCGGCCGGGCGACCGCTTCCACCTCGAACCCGTCGATCTTCGCCTTGCCAGCATTCTCGATGAACGGCGAGATTCCACGAACGACGATGATCTGCAGGTTTTCATAGTCGGTGTGGAAGCCGGCGACATTGAGTTGCAGCTTGCGATCGAACAGCGACGTTTTCGCGCCGACCTCGAACGTCTTGGCCGTTTCCGGATCGAACTGAGGTGCAATGTTGCCCGGTGTCGGGATCGACAGGCGGGTCGTATAGCCACCCGATTTGAAGCCCTCAGCATAGGAGCCGTACAGCATGATGGCCCGGGTGACTTTATACTCCGCGCCGACGCGCACCGAGAAATTGTCATAGGTGTCGCGATAGCTGCCGAGCGGATAGATCCGCGTCGGATCGGCCGGGTTTGGCAACTGGCCAGCGGTGAACAAGCCGAGCTTGAGCAAGGACAGGTTGAGGTCCGATTGGCCCGCCGAGAAGCGCTTACGATCCTTGGTGTAGCGGGCGCCGAGCGTGAGGCTCAGGGCATCGGTCAGTTGGACATTGTTGTGAGTGTAGGCCGCATAGGAGCGATTGTTGTTGTAGTAGGGTCCGTAGAACTGACCCAGCCCTTCCGAAAGGTAGGCGTTCTCCAGATTGTCGTTCTTCTCCCAGAAGTAATACAGGCCGACGACCGACTTGATGCGGTTGTCCCAGAAGGAGCCATTGAGCTGGAGCTCCTGCGAGAACTGCTTCGCTCGGAGGCGTGAAAGCGTCGTTGCGATCATGATCGGCGAGCCATCGATATCGTTCGCCAGATCGCCCTTCACCTCACGATAATTCGTGATCGACTTGATCGACAGAGCCTCGTTCAGACGCAGATCGATCTGGCCGGTCACGCCCCAGGTGCGCACCAACGATCGGTTCGCGCCATTCGCGTACGTCGTGTCGATATCATTCGTGATGAACTGGTTGCCAAATGCGAGGCGGGGATTTGCATTGGTGAAGTTGTAGCCGGCCAGGCCAGGGAGCGCCGCCCCGCCGGGCACGCCGCCACCGCGCGGTCCACAGATCGGCGCAAGGAATGCGAGGGGCTGACCAGGCGTGAACAGCACGGGAGGCGCGCCGATGCAGCTGTTGTAAACGGCCGCATATGTCGGTGCAGGCGCGAGCGGATTGGTGTCTGTCGCGACAAGTGAAACGGCACCTGCCTGCTCATCGGCGCGCGCATAGTCGCCCGTAACCTTGAAAGTGAGGTCGGGGGTGGCTTCCCACTTAACCTTGCCGCGGACGCTGAAGCTGTCGGTCCCGCCGCGATGGTCCTCGCTGTTTCGCGGGATGATGTTGAGATTATATTCGTCCGTGACGTGAGTATCGCCCGGGTAGGGAATGCTCCGCTGGAAACCTTCCTGGATCCGCCTCGACATGCTGAACTGCGTCGACAGCGTCGGCGTAAGTGGCACATCGACCGTGCCACGAAACTCCATGCGATCGCGACTGCCATAGGTAGCCTCAGCCCGGACAGCGAATTTGTCAGAGGGATCGCGGGTCACGATGGAGATCGCACCGCCGATCGTGTTACGACCGAAGAGCGTGCCCTGCGGTCCCTTTAGAACCTCGATACGCTCAACGTCGAGCAGATCGACATTGGCACCGATCGACCGCGCCAGAATGGCTCCGTCGATATACACGCCGACACCCGGCTCGAGGCTCGACGAGACGTCATTCTGACCAATGCCGCGAATGAATCCCGTTAGAATCTGGGACGAGGAGAAAATCGGCGCGCTCTGATCGAGCTGGACGTTAGGTGCCAGCTTCGAGAGGTCGGCAACCGAATTGATCCCCTGGTTTTTGATAGCCTCGGCCGTCACAGCGGTGATGGCGATGGGCACTTCCTGCACGCTTTGCGCGCGCTTCTGCGCCGTGACCACGATCTCTTCGACGCCGCCCTGGGACGCGCTGTCAGCCTGCGGCGTCTCTTGAGCGTTGGCAGGCGTCAGACCGCAGAGTGCAATCGACGTCAGAAGCGCAGTGGACGTGTAATAGGCAGATTTCACAAAACTCATATTGTCCTCCAAGAACCTCTCCAGTTTTTTGTTTTTTTTGCTTTTGGCGACGCGATCATCTTGCCGGCGTGAAGCGGACCGGCAGTCGTTCGAAAGCTCGCGTCACGTTATTGAGGCTGCGGACAGGCACGCCCGTAAGGGAGATGCGCTCAACCCTTTCAGCCAACGCCGTGAAGACGGCGGTCAATTCCATTCGCGCCAATCCCTGTCCGGCGCAGCCGTGCGGGCCGAAGCCGAAGCCGAGGTTCTGGCGTTCCTTGCGATCTATGCAGAAGCGGTCGGGCTCGCTGAACTGCCACTCGTCTCGATTGGCAGAGCCGTAGGAAACGATCGCCCAACTGTTCGCAGGGATAATGGTGCGATCGCCCATGACTGCATCGTCAGTCACGAAACGCGCGAAATTTTGGATCGGAGATTCGATGCGGACGATCTCATTCGCTGCCTGCATCGCGAGGCCAGGGTTGGACCTGAGTTTGTCCCATTCCGACGGGTTCTGGGCGAAAAGCCAAAGCCCGGAAGCCATCGCCGAGATGGTGGTCTCGAACGCTGCAACCACATAGCCTGCGAGCATGCCGATCGCAGTCTCACGGGTGATGAGGCCGGCATGAGCTGCATCGACCAATTGAGCAGCGAAGCCGCCCGGCACCAAGCGGTTCTCATCGTAAATCTCAGCGATGAGTCCCATCATCTGCTCAAGCTGCCCGAGACCGCTTTCCATGCGAGTCCCGACCGGACCCGCAGCATTCCACGAGCCGTCAGCAAATTTGAGAAGACGAGGTCGTATATCGAGCGGCCAACCGATAAGGTCCATCACGACATTGATCGGCAGATCGTGCGCGAAGTCGGCGACGCCGTCGAACTCCCCCTTAGCCAGGAGGCGATCGACGAGATCGCCCGCCCGCGCCCGGACGGTATCTTCGACAGTCTTGAGCGATCGAGGTCCAAGCGCCTCGTTGATCAGTCTCCGACGCTCGGTGTGAACGGGGGGATCCTGACAGATCAGCGCCTCGTTCCAAGCTTTGTTGATGACCGCGTTGAGGCCGATGCCCTTGTCCGAGGAAAAGAGCTTCCAATTGTTGAGCGCCGAGCGAACGTCGCCGTAACGCCCGACAAACCAGGCATCGACTTTAGGCAGATAGACCGCGCCGCCCAGATCCCGAAGCTGACCATAAGTCGCAAAGGGGTCGAGCAAGACCTCATCGCTGTAGAGGTCGATTTCGGACTGCGGGCCGGCCGGCGCGATCGTAGCCATGGGTCAAACCACGCCCGATTTGCCAGGGGCGATGATGTGGTTCGGGTCAAGTGCGTGCTTGATCCGGGCATTCAGGTCGCGGTTAGCCTGACCATATTGCTTGGCGACCAGATCCATCGTGCCGACGCCGGTTCGATAGGAAGCCCAGCCCTTTTCGCCAAAGCGCACGATCATCTCGTTGACGCAGTCGTTTGCCTTGCGCTCCTCCGCAGGATCGCCCTTGTCGAACATCAGGAAGATGATGTGATGGAGCTCTCTGCCTCCGACCGCATAGGCGGGCGCATAGTCGAACCCGTATTTTGCGAGGATTTCTTTGGCGAGCGCCGTCTGACCGATCGTTTCAGGGCCCTTAGCGGGCGCCACCGGTGCAAAGGCGACCATACCGCCGGTCGGGCCACGCCAGCGAACGATCCCGATTTCCTCCAGGCTGAGCCCACCCCGCATCAGGGTTTTGTGATGCTCGAACCAAGGGTTGCCGGTCATCTCCTTCTCGGTGAGCACCTCCCCGCCGCTCGCCTCGAAGGCACCACGAATGATCGGTTCGATCGCCGCAATGATTTCTTCGGTGCCGTAGAGCGCGAAATAGGTGTTCCACATGCCGAGGCCGTGCTTCTTCGCTTCGGCCTGCACGACAGAGTCAGGTATGGCGCCCGGCTTGTCCCAAATGTCAGATCGACGGTTGAACATGGCCAGCTGATAGGCCGCGCCCATGATCAGCACGCCGTTGGGGATGAGGTTGTTCATCCGGAACGGGCGGATCGTGTCGGTGATCTTGGCAACGTCGTCCGAGTTGGCGTGACGAACCATGAAGGGCTTGTAGACTGGGGGCGCCGGCATCAGCCACATGCCCATCTTCGTGACAACACCGAAGTTGGACTGGGTGAAGATGCCGTCAAGATACGGGCCATAGCCCCATTTGAAGGCCTGCCAGGTCGTAGAATTCTTTACCGAACCCATTCCCGTTTTGACCAGCGTGCCGTCCGCCAGCACCACTTCCATGCCGCACTGCATGAAGAAGTGATCCCCGTAAGGCGTGTAGCCGACTCCGCGCTCGAGCGTGTTGGACAACGGCGACACGATCGGCCCGACAGTCGGGACGTCGATCCAGAAGTTCAGCTTATGCTCGTCGAGATAGTCGCGCAGATCGCGATAGGTGACGCCTGGCTCGACAAGAGCAGTGCCGAGCTCCGCGTCGACCTCAATGATGCGGTTCATGCGCTTCAAATCGAGGATCATCTGGCCGGAGCTGGCGGGCGTCGCGAGGCCATAGCCCATGTTCTTGCCGGTCGAGACTGGCCACATGGGCAGCTTGTATTTGTTGGCGACCTTGAGGATCGCCTGAACCTCTTCGACGGAAGCGGGCGCAACAGCACCTGACGAGATATGCTTGCCGTCAGGATCTGGAATCTCGCTCTTACGATAGCTGGCCGTGCTTTCCTCGTCAGCGAAGACCCATTCCTTACCGACGATTGCACGCAGTTCGTCGAGAGCCTTGGCGAATGCAGCCTTGTCGAGTTCAGCGGGAAGCATGCGCTCGCCATCGAGTGGAGACGCCACCGCGTTCGCCGTGACCAGTGCGGTGCCGATCGCCCCCGCACGCAGGATATCGCGCCGAGAGATCTCGCTCATTTGCCATGCTCCTTGGGATTTGCCTTCGACGTGCTGATCCACTTCGCGAGATTGGCAAGCTCGACGTCGCTGATTTCTGTGGGACGGAATGCCGGCATGGCACCTTGGCCATGACGCACCATGTAAACGATGGCTTCAGGCGGCAGATTCCGACCGCGGATGACCGGACCAACGTTGTGCCCGTGACAATAACCGCAGGTTCGATCGTAGATGGCCTCCGGGGGGCGCGGACCTGTGTTCGCGACGGCTTCGGGTTGACCAGAGAAAAAGAAAGCAGCTCCGGCAGCGACGAGCACGACGCATGCTCCCGCTATCGACGCACCTCGAGCGATGGGCCTCACATTACCTCTCCTAAACTCACGGCTCTTGTCAGGGGCCGTTCGCTTTTGAGCCGGGTCTGATCGACCTACATCGAATCAAACACGACAGATCGTAAAATCTGAAGGAGAGTTATTCTGGACTTTACAATTCGTCAAGTTCGGAAATGCCGACCAACGGCGGCAGCTCACGATTGGCGATTTCCCTAGCCGCTTCAGGGTCAACCGAAAGGCCGATCAGAATATGTTCGGCGACCAAGCTGGGATAATCCTCCCCCGGGTCGTCCTTCAGCATGGTTGTGAGAGCTGCGAGAGCGGTTCCGAGAACCATGTCACGTCCAAGCGCCGAGTATTTTAGCTTGAGCTCGCCAGCGTCCATGCCGAGCTGAACGGTCGCTTCGGCGCGGGCATATGTCTCAGCGCCGAAGATGATCCCCGAAGCGCTCAGATTGATCATCGACCACGCCCAGCGGCGATCCCCGCGTGCGCGCTCGAGATACATGCGAATAGCGACGGACGCGTGCTCGCGAGGATCCGTGAGACGTGCGACGGTCGTGCTGACCTGTGTCAGGAAGTCGTGGGTGACCTCGTAGGTCAGCGCCTCGCGCAGCTCCTCGATACCGGTGAAATGATGATAGAGAGTTTGGCGCGTGATCCCCGCCTTTTCGGCGATGTCCTCTATGCGCGAGTACAGCCCATACTCTTCCCCGAAAATGTCGAAAGCAGAGGCCAGAATGTTTGCCCTGGTTCGCGCTTTACGTTCACGAGCAATCTCTGCCCGCCGTTCGAGGTCGATCTTTCTCTTGGTCATCACACATCCATAAGGTTCCTGCCGCGCCTTTGGTAGCGGGCGTTGGCGCGAATGCTCAAACATCCGCGCCTGAGCCAAGTGAACGTCATTCTTCCCAGGGCTTCTCCTCACCCATGGCAACCTTGGCGGAATTCGGCAGGATGAAGCCGTTCAGTACGTCGATCGTGTCAGGGAATTTCGCACGAACCTTGGCCATGAAGTCTGTCGAGTTTTTCGACTGCGCAATCAGCTGGGGCCAGGCGGCGAGATAATCCCGCGTAAAGGCTAGGCCGCTCGCATCATTGGCCAAGCCGGCTTTCGAGTGCCCTGGAACGACCATCGTGGGTTTGAGCTCGGCGAGCTTGGCGATCGATTGTGACCAACCACGGACATTTTCCGGCCGATGTTCACCGAGCCACAGGTGGACCTTGTTAAACACGAGATCGCCAGGAAAAAGCGCCTTGATCTCCGGCGCCCAAAGGGCGGTGGAATGGATATGATCGCCTTGCATTGGCGGCAGCACTTTGAGTTCGTGCCCTTCGAGCGTGAGCGTGTCCGAAGTCAGTGCCTTAGGAGCCGATGGATAAGCCGGCCCGTTCGCGCCGAGCATTGGCCCCCACCGCTTCACCTTCATGGGCAAGGAGCGCCAGATATCGACAACGACGGTGGGATGAGCCACGATCTGTGCGTCCGGAAAGGCTGCGGCCAGCACTGGCATGGCAAAGAAATGATCCGGATGATCGTGGGTTACGAAGATATAGCGCAAGGTCTTACCGCTATCGAGGACCATGGCTGCGACGCGATGAGCGTCGGCGTTGGTGAACGGCGGATCGACTAGGATCGCCTCCTTCTCGCCCATGATGAGGGCAGAGTTCACAAGCAGTGACCCTTCGCTCGTCTGCAGCACTTCTACGGTCAAAGGCTTGGTGCGCTCTGCGCCCTGAGCAACGGCCGCCGCGCTCAATGCGGTTGCTGCTAGCAGGGTTGCGCCGGACAGTCGCGCAACGACGCGCTTGGCAAGACGATTCATTTTCCTCTCCTTCATTTTGATTTTGTCGGGACGGACGCCCGAAAGCAAAAAGGGCCGCCGAGAAGCTCGGCGGCCCTTTCCAGTGTTCTTAGAACGTCTTTCCGCGCCAACCCTCGGCGTAACTCTCTCGAGCAACGCGCGAATAAGGCACTGGACTGACGATAGCCCGGATCCGTATCATGGGCGTCTTCTTGAAGAAGTCATCCTTGCCGTTTCCGCCAGCTTCGCCCCAGATCACTTCGACTTCATTGCCGATTTCAACATCGGCATCGACGATTGCAAGAGAGAGCACGGCTCGCTCCGAGCGCTGGTAGCACATATTGATCGAGACCCCGACCTGCTCCTTGTCGACCATCACGGCGTTGAAAGAGCGATAGGTCTGCATCTGGAACTCGGGCCAGGGAAGATCCATCGGCTTGTAGCCCTGGCCATCGGGATTGAGCATGTCGGTATAGAGATCGGCGATATCATCAGCGTTCCAGGCCAGCGTCACCTTACGGCGCTGCTTGGTTGCGTCCATGGCCGCAAGCGCGTCACGGCCGATGAAGTCATGACCCAGCGACACGAACGGGCCGTAGCCGACCTCGTAAGGCGTGAGATAATAATCCTCGATCGTATCCGAGGCATAGCTGCCGCGCAGGAGCAGGTCACCCTCTGCACTGTCAGCCGGCAGCCATTCGCGGTAAGCCTTCGTGCTCTCGCTCGAATAGATCGCCGGGAGGATGGCACCCATCCAGCCAGATTCGACCGATGCGGTCGTGTAGGCGCGGTGACCGACGAAATGCAGGTTGAACTCGGCACCTGCCGCCAGGATCGTCTCCCGAATTTCGTGACGCTTCTCGAACGGTGCCCAGAACTCGCAGCCAACTGCGCCCGCCATGCCGTGGCGCAGCGCCTCAACCTCGACGCTGCCGATCTTGAGCTTAGTCATGTGGAAGAAGCCGATCTGCGGCATGGGGGCGCCGTTCAGCTTCTCAATCAGCGCGCCGGCGTTGGGACCCTGCAGCTGGAAGCGGCACAGTTCGCGCGAGCGAGCCTCACCATTCGCATAGGCGTTTGACTTGGCGACCTTCTCGACCTTGACGTCGTAACCGCCGGTTTCGGCGTGGAAGGTGATCCAGTTACAGCCGTTCTCGAGACCATTGTAGAGGAAGTGGTTCTCGGAGAGGCCGCACAGAATGCCGTCAGCGACATAATAACCTTCGGCGTTGCAAAGGATGAGCTGGTTACCCCGGCCCACGGAGAAATTCTTGGGGTTGTTGGTGCCGATAGCGGTCAGCAGCTTAACGGCATCCGGACCCGTAATGTAGAGATCGGTCATGTGGTGGGTCTGGTCGTAGAGCACGACGGCGTTTCGCCACGCTTCCTGCTCCTGATCCCAGGTCGAGAACTCTTGCGGCACGATCGGGATCATCGGCTGCGGCGCCATAGCTGCGTGCGCTGGCGCATGCGTCTCGGGGCGCTTGTTGCGCAGCATTTCAACAGCACTGCCGCGCGAGTTCAACAGGTCTTGAAGACTGGTCATCCATTCCTCTCCATCAGAGTTTGTGGGAGGTCGGGTAACATCGGACATTACATTTTGTCAAATTCGAATCAACGATACATCGGACCACCTAGTTTTCGGGAGCGAAAGCCTTGATATCAGAGCTTCTTCTAAAGAGTTCTCGGCCTTCCGCTGGTTGTGGCCATGACCCGTTTCGCTCCGCGCTCGTGAAAACACTTTCCCAGGATTGAGAGTCGAACGGGGATCCAGGACAAGCTTGAGCGCGCGCATGACGTCGATCTGGGCGTCGGACCTGGCATGCTTGAGGTAGGGCACCTTATGCACCCCAATGCCGTGTTCGCCCGACACGCCGCCTTCCCAGCGACCAATGAGCGGATAGATGACGTTTTCGATCTCTTCCTCCGTGCCGGAGAACTGATCAATCCTGACACCTATGTGGAGATTGGCGTCTCCAATGTGGCCGAAAGTGGCATATTCTACTGCTGGCCACCGTGACCGAAGCTCTTCCTCGAAGGCTTCGAGAAAAGGCGCAATCCGGCTCGTCGGGATGCTCGCGTCAAACGCCGCCATCTCTCCATACTCCCGGGTCATGATCTCGGTGGCTTCTCGGATTGCGCACAGATCTTCGGCCTCTCGAAGAGAATTCGCGATGACGGCATCCTTCAGAAGACCCAATTCGAAGGCTTCCTCGACAAGTTGCTGCGCCTTGGTCGGGTCACCGTTGCCGCTCATCGCTTCAACAACAACATACATGCCGAACGGGCGCTCGAACGGAGACCGCCCCCGCGCAACGGTCGTTCCGAACTTGAAAAAGCTCGGCCACATGGCCTCGAAGGAGGTGAGCTCGGTATCGAGACGCCGACGCGCCAAGCGCAGAAACGCCAGATTCGTTGAAAATCGTTCAGTGCGCAGAGACCGGTGAACGCCGGCACGACCTTGGTGGTGAGTTTCAGGACCGCACGTGTGACGATGCCGAGCGTATCCCTGCCGTTTTAGCCCAGAGTGTATGAACAGACGGCAGTCTATCGGTTCTAGTTGCGGCGAAGCGGACAGCTTGGATCGTCTGACCAACCAGCCAGGAGCGACAGGAGGTCGTCTGCAGGCGACCAGCATCAAAACAATCGGCAATCTATGGTTGCCAGAAATAAGACAATTGGAAAACTATGCCTTCCCGATTGCGAAAACTATCTCCGCAAAAAAATCGGTAAGCTACTGATTCTAAAGGGATGGGATCGGCAATCTTTCTGGTTCCGTCACAGGGGCGGGGGGACTCTGCGTCCCCCCGCCACGATCAAGCCGCTTCGTCCAGCACGATCTGCTCCGGCTTCTTCTCGTCAAAAGCCCCGATGGTAAGCGGGGAGGGGAGCCAACCGACCGGAAGGCGCTGAGCCAGGGCGGCGGCAAGATCGCTCTTCTTCATCTTGGCGCAATTCTCCGCTGCATCCTTGCCGCAGGCGTCTGTCAGGATCGTAAGCAAGGCGGATTTCTTCATCCGATCAAACAGACCGATGGGAGCCTGCCAGCGCTGCGCCATGTCGATATTGGCAGCACGGGCATATTGCTCGATCAACGCCTGTCGCGTGGACGGGGAACAGCCCCGCGACAATGTTCCGTCGATGGTGAGCGCGACAAGCCCGGCAAGAAGCTGCATCTTGTCGCCTTCGGCCATGGCCCGGATCGTCTCGAACCGGGTATCGGCGGGAATGTCGGCAAAACGCTCGGCCATCAACTCGGCGACCGGCTGCACGTCGCTAACCGCCATGAGATCGGGCGGGACGGCAACGCCGGACTGCTCGGGACGCAGAGACGCGGCCTGCTCGAAGCCATAGCTGCCATGAAGCATCTGACCGACAAGGCTATCGAGAAGAATGTCGAGCGCCAGCGTCGGGTTTGCCGCCACGGCTTCCTGAACGACCTGCGTCTTGATCTTCGAGAGGTCTTCAATGAGCGCCGCGCTGTAGGGGCCGGATTCGGTGGCTGAGCGCTTCCGTGCGGACGTATCCTGCATTCCGGAGCGGATGCGAAAGTGCGCGAGGGTCAGGGTGCCGTCATGCGCGATATAAGCCACGACACAGCCGCTCGCCTTCTGCTCGCTGGTGAACGCCCGCAACGCTGCCTCCAATTCGGCCTGTCGGTCAAAGAGTGCTGACAAGGCTTCGTCCTCGTCGCCCGCTTCCTCCTTGTCGGCAATGGCCGCATCGATCCGCGCCATTTTCTCGGCCTCTTCCTGCGTGGCTTCGCGCCGGGCCGGATAAAGGCGTGGCCGGGAATAGAGATCGATCCCGTAGTGATCGGCGCTGACTTCCACCTTGCTCCATCCCTGCGCGATCAAATCGGCCTCGATGGCGTCGAGCTTGGCAAGTGCGAGGTCTTCGACCAGCTCGGGATTGTCGGCATAGCCTTGGCTACCTTCTGAAAACAGGTCGATGGTGACGGTTCCCCCTGCGGCTTCGTAGGCGTCGCGTCCGACAAACATGAACTTGGCGCTGGTGGTCTGCATCTTCTCGCTGGTGAGAAAGCGCCGGATGGCATGGTCACTGTTGCCGCACTTCTTGAATGCCTCCTGCTGGCGGGTCGGGTCATCTGTCAGGCAAAGCGCCTGTGCGCTGGCGAGGCTGAGTTGATCCTTGGCGAAGGCTTTAAGCAGCGCATCGGGGAGCGAACCCAAGCGCAACAGCTTGCGGACGTGGCTCTCCGCATAGCCGAATTGCGCGGCGATCTCGGCGGCTGTCAGTCCTCCGGTGTCGCGAAGGGCGGCAAACGCTGCCACCTGATCGGCGGGGTGCATGTTCTCGCGAGCGACATTTTCCGCGAGGGACAGGGTAACGGCCTCGTCTTTGGAGCGCACGTCTACCGGCACGGGAAAACCTGCCTCGATCTTCTTCTGCTTCTTGAGCAAATGGAGGGCACGGAATCGGCGTCCCCCGCCAAAGATATGGAAAAGTCCATCTTCCTCATAGCCGAGCAGGTTCTGCAACAGGCCATGGGCCTCGATGGTAGCGGCCATTTCCTCGACGGCACGGGGTTTGACCTTGCGGACGTTGAGGGGGGAGAGGCGCAGGCTGGAAAGCTGAACGGTCTGGATCGTCATATTTTTCCCTTTCTTAATCGGAGCCGAAGGCGATGGCTCGTGGGCCATCGGCTTCTGCCGAGTGGCGAACTGGGTCGGGGAATTTGCATCGGCTCGTGCGGGGGGAGGGGGATCACCCGGCGCGCAGAGAGCGCAGCGACTGAGCGTTGGGGACACCGCCCGCGCGACCAAGCGGAGGCGCGTAGCGCCGCAGACGGCCAGGCCGTAGCAAAGGGGGCAGGAACAGGCCCCGGAACGCGCGCAGCGCTACTAAGACGGCCGCAGCAGCGGCCTAGCGTGTCGCCGGCATTGTCCGGCGCACGCACAGAGGATCTTCGGGCACCGAAGGCCACGGAACGCAGCGCTGACCCAAGAGCTGGCGAAGGGGAGTGGCCTGCCCGGCAACTTTACGCGAGGATCGTCACCCGCATGGGACGAGACGCCGGAACGGTGGCTCGGTCGGAGCGCAGCGAAGATAGAGCCGTGCCCGAAGGGTCGCGCATCCACCAACATAAGTATTTAGAATGTCGAAGAGCCGACCTTGCCTTTGCCCAGACTCAATGCAATGTATTTGTGTAAATATACTTGGGGGATTTGGGTTTGTTTTTAGCAAGTAACAGTCGCACTGCTTC
Organism: Sphingobium sp. B1D7B; assembly: GCF_025961965.1. Taxonomy (NCBI): domain Bacteria; kingdom Pseudomonadati; phylum Pseudomonadota; class Alphaproteobacteria; order Sphingomonadales; family Sphingobiaceae; genus Sphingobium; species Sphingobium sp. B1D7B. The sequence continues at coordinate 85,046 of NZ_JAOQOR010000002.1, read as the reverse complement.
ACATCCGGGCTTTCTCGACCAGTGTTGACGCGTCGAATTGTCCTGGCTGCAAGTCCCATTTTGGTCGGCATCGCGGTGACCGGCTGTGATACCCTGATCGGCGCCAAATACCGCTATCGTCTGACGGTGGAAGTCGAGACCCCAGAAGGCATGCGAACGGGTAGCACTGTCGTGGAAGTGAAACAGTGGGAAGCTCCGGCTTTCCCGAATCCGGAGGCGGGCGGCCTTCGTAGCAGCTTTCGTGGAGAGGCCGTGGCAGTTGATCTGCCCGGCGGACAAACACTATTCGTCCTGTTGAACACCGCGACGACGATAGCGGAATATGCTTATCAGCCCCTCGTCATTGGCATCAAGGGCCCAATAGAAAGAGCCAATGCAATTAAAAACACGAAATTAATTGCAGAAGTCCCAATCGTTGGACTCACAACAGAGCAGGCGAGTGGCCAATACAGAATGTCTGAGGCGAGCCGATATCCGATCTTTGTGCGCTTCAAAGACATCCGTGACCGCATGACGATCAAGCGGGTAGACCCAGCAAACCTGTCTGCTGCCTTCGGGCAAGGAATTAGCCTTCGGCGAATGACAGTTCAAATAACCCGCGATCCCATATCTACCGACATGACGAAGCGCCTTCCTTGGTTGAAGACGATGCGCCCTGGCTCATTCTCAGAAAAGAACGTCAGGAGCTTCCCATTGGGTCTCATAGACATCGTCGACACAGCTAGCTTTAGCACGGAAATCCCCCGATGACTGCGCGCGAAGATCCTCCAGTGGTTCGTCGACTTAGTGCTAGTGAGCCGGAGACAGACGAGTTTCGAGCAACACGGCCTGCGACCGCACGCGGTCATGACGCGCACGTATTGACACAACTGTCCGAACCGCCTTTCGCCTACCTGGCGACGTAGGAGCGCTGTCGACGATATCATTGATGGTCAATCGGTACTCGGGCAGTTCGTCGGCCTCGGCGATCCGCTTCAGCGCGTGTTTGAAGCGCGGCGCCGTGTCATTGCTTCCGACCTGATGCCGCAAAGCCTCGATCTCAACCTCCCAGGCGTCGTCCTCTCCACAGTGCGATCGGGCGAGCTCGTAGAGACGACGCTCGATAGGCCCCAGGGAAAAATAATCGTGGTGATAAGAGAGAATGCGCTGATCCATTCGGATCGCCCTATAGAGCCAATCGCAAAGCCGGACTTTCACCGCCTTAAGCCGCCGCTCACCGGTGCGGCCGCGCGTGTAGCTAAGACGGGCTTCGGGCAACCATGAAAAATAGCCTTCCTCACCCTCTCCGCCGGTTTCGATGTTGGTCCGGATCTGAGTACCCTGCAACCTCTCGAGAGCCTCGGACAGCCTCTGATAAGAGCGCTTAGATTGGCTCGTACCAGTGACACGAAAGAAATCGTGCGCGGTAAATGTAAAGTCCTGGCCCACCGGCACGCCATCCTGAAGCTTAGCGATCATCAAACTCGCGATGTAGAGGACGATTTCCTTATCGTAGATCGTTGCGACGCCCATGGTGCTCGGGCGCACCTCGATCGACACGTTGTCCGAGTGGAATTCGATCGGCTTCATCTGTGCGATTTTCGTCAAGGCAAAAAACGGGAAGGCCATGATGGACCGCTCGCCCCGCACATCGCCGTGCAGGGGGCTATCGAAAACGAAGAGGTCTCCTTGTTTTGCAGCCATGATGGAGTTGCCCGTTTAAAATCGCCGAAAACACGAATTAAGGTCGGCACTTCGAGTTTCAGACTGTCGGTCGAGGCGCGAGGTGTAAACCCGTGACTGACTTTGAATCGGCGAAAGCACGAATCTTTGCGTGCCGTTGGGACCATTAGGCTCAAGAATCCGGTTCAAACTGTCCCAACGAGGATGGGATGAAGTATGCAGATTCGTGCTTTCGCCGATAAATGCTGTTCCCGTGCTGAGCGTTGGTAACGAGCCCACCACCGATTCGATTGGCCGGGTTGGGCGGTTCGTGTTTTCGCCGATTGGGAATTCCCGCTGCTCTCATTCAAACCTTTCTTTCATCATGACCTCGCACCGAGGCGTCATTTTAAGAACGGCGGGTGCCGCTTGCTCCCGTTGGGGAGCATTCCGGCGGCGCAGCCGTCGGTTCTGACCTTCAGTCTTGGCCTTAGGGCGTCATGTTGAGTTTTCCGGTGAGGTTTAGGGGTTCCCCGTCAGGGGTCAGTATGACCCGACTAGGGTCATTCCATTTTTCCTTCTTTCTAGATTTAATATTCGGGTGAGGAGGAGTGCATGGATTGCACTCACGGCATAAAGCCTCGCTATGCTGCCGCTCGGCGGCCCTCTCAGCGGCGAGGATCAACGCCGCGCGTTGAGCAGGATCTGCGGGCATGAGCCTGCGGCGCTCAACCGCTCCCACGGTGGCTAGCATTTGAGCATGTTGCTCCAGCGCCTCTGATCGGCGTTGAGCCTCGTCTGCGGGAACGGGGGCAAAAAGACCGATCATTTTGCCGATCCAGGCAGGAAGTTGCGCACGATAAAGGTTCGATGTTTGTTCCGAGCGAGCACCCATCTCCTGATCCCGAGTGTAGATGTAGCGCCTGATCCATTCCACCACGCCGAGATCTCGAAGCCTTTGAATGCAGTAGTGGACGGCGCGGCGGCCAAGACCTGTCCACCGCATCAATGTCTCGTAAGAGGGATTGCACCACCCTTTGCGATAGTGAAGCTCATCGAGCATTCTGATGAGCATGTCGCGGCATGACCGCGTGAATAGCGTCAAGCGATGCTCCTCGGCCGTAAGCTCGCGACCAGAACGCGCTTCGGCCGCGAGTTTCCTCCCGTGCTCAAACATCCGGTAACATGCATGGGTGAGCTGCTTACGCTGCTCAGAGGTAACCGGCCTAACGAACTCTGCCTCCGCAACGTCCCCAGTGCGCACGCTACCGCCCCAGACCGGCCGGCGCGTGATGTGCGTGCTGCCGTGCGGCTTCCGCGAGAGTGGGGGAGATCCCGCCAATCTCGAAGCTGTCGCGCTCAGGGCGCCGGACATGCGGCGCTGAGGCTCCCTGACGCCACATAGAACTGCGAGTGGAAGGACCGGAACGCCTGCGGCTCGCTGGCGCTGCTGGAGGGCATGCGCTGTGCTGATGTCATCGTCGCTTACTCCGGCGCTACGGAGCTCGGCCAGCGCGGCCGAAGGTACGTCGGCTATCCCAATTTGGGCATGAAACATCGTTCGGTCACTCCAAATTTGGAGCCCGTGAGGACGCAAAAAATCGCGGCGCGAATTGCGCTTTGGTGTTGCGAATTGTGGGAGGACCGACTAGAAACCGGTTGTCACACTTGGTTCGACCACTAGTTCTCGCTAGCTTGGTCGGTCCTCCAAAAAGCCCGGCCAATGGCCGGGTTTTTTTATGCCCTCACTTGCCCCCCTTTCAGTTCATGTGGACGTGGTGAAATCTGGTCGATCGCACGGTCGGGATTGTTGAGGCCCAGAAACCGAACTCCGAGCGACAGATTCGACTTTGAGAAACCATGCGCTGCTGTTTGACCGACATTCCACGTTCGAATTTCGTGCTTTCGCCGATGATTTCAGGGAAAGAATCGTGCGATCGGCGATAATGGCGGTGGGAGCCGGGCATTGAGCCACCGAGGCGCTGGGCAAAGGCCGAGCGTTGGTTGACGATCATCAATACACCCGAACAATATCTGCTTTGGTTTTGAACGGGCGAGCGACGCTGTCGCTCGCATTACCAGTCAGGTGGCGCCAATTAGAGAGAATGCGCCAGACGTAAGTTTGGGTTTCTTCGATGTTGGGGATCTCGCGCTTCTTTCGAACCCGACCTGGGCCTGCATTATAGGCTGCGAGCGCGAGGTGAACTTGACCGAAGGTGTCGAGCTGTTGTTTTAGATATGCGGCCGCGCCACGCAGGTTGTCACGTAGATCGAACCTGTTCACGCCAAGCTGACGAGCGGTGTCAGGCATCAGCTGCCCTAGGCCAAAGGCGCCCTTCTTACTGATGGCGGCATGATTATAACCGCTCTCCTGGATGATCAGCGCATCCATCAAGCCGACAGGAAGGCCGCTTTCGCAGGCGATCCGGTGGACGATTGGGAAGATTGCTTGTCGTCGCTTTTCAGCCTGTACGTTCAACATGGCTGAAGGCCTGTAAATGGCCGGTCCACAGTCCTGACGATTAGTCGTCAACCCAACTCGATTAAACGCAAGATCAGGCTCTCCGCGCATCCAGCTTGGTACACGAAGAAATGTCCGTCCTGGAGCTAATTGACTGGGAGCGCCTGAACCGGTCGGCTGTGCGCTTTCAAAAGCGGTCAAAAGTCCATTATGAACAACATTTGCAGATACCTCCTCCAAACCAATCGGGGGCTCGAAGTTGAGAAGCGCTGCCTGCCTCTTGGCCGAAACGGGGCTGGATATGAGGAGAGCTAGACCTATTCCCATCGCCGCCGGAATTGCGGCCTGACGATTAACGCCCACGACCGAAGATCACATTGCTGTTCGCTTCGAAAGCGGCGATCCTTGCTCCATATTGGCCTATGGAATCGATCATCAGGCGCGAAATCTGGCCTAGATCTCTCGGCTTGATGAAAGGAAAGGGCGCTTTGTCGGTTGCGCACACGAGATCCCGTATCATCCGGATCGTGAAATCAGCAGCAAATTGAGCTTCTGGATAATCATAGCTTTCCGCCGAACCGAATAATCTTACTGCCATATCGGCTCGATTTTGATCGATCGACAGCGCCTCGCAAAATGCGGAAATTTCGGCTGTCGTCAGATCCTTGTCGAGTAACAGCCTTGAGACTTTGGAGTGATGCCAGTTCAGCTGACGTGCCAGCTGCCGATCGGACCAACGCAGTTTGCGCTGTTGGATCCTGAAAAGCTCTTGATACCGGGCAACGATCTCCTCCGGGCTGGCCTCCTGCTTGGCACTCGGCGCGTTATCATCGTCTTGAACGTATCCAAATACGAGCGACCGAACGTCGAATTTTTTCATCCCTGTCACTTTCGAATACTCAGAGTTCAGCGTAAACCACGAAATTCACACGTTGTTAGGTTGCAATGTGGCAATGCTTCAATGTGTTTGATACCGCTGAAGTTGATAATGGGCAAGGCGCCGTTTCATGTCGCCGGATGGAAAAGAAGCTCGGCATCGTCAGTGTGAATCTTGATCAGTCCCAGAAGGACGCGATCGAAGAACACATGGTGCTACGTGGCATTTTCTCCCGAGGCGAAGTTCTCAGAGAGATCATCCTCGCTGGCCTTGAAGAAGACGAGCGCACAGACGAGGTCGAGCTGATTACCCGCGGTCAAAAGAGAATGGCGATGGAAACTGGCAGTCCGCCCCGCAGGACCCGTTTCACTTCTTTGATCGAACCATCAGTGCAAAAGCGTATCGCTCAGATCGCTTTGCGCAGCAGGATGTTCAATCGCAGCGCCCTGGTGCGTGCATGGGTCAACGAGTTTCTAAAGGCCGGAGAGCCGCCAGTCCGAGACTGACATAGCGTTGCTTATGTCGACGGTCTAATCATGTCATACCCCGCTTCGGTAGCTCCGCTGTCCTCATATTATGAGGACCGGTTGCTTTGCGTCCCGCCGTTGCCGACGGTTTGCCATTTCGATCCGGACGCCTATCGGCCCAGTGGGAAATTCTTAACCACGTTCGGGCGAAAAAGGTCAAGCATTAGGCGCCCCAATCGACAAGTTGCAGGACCAAATGCAGAAATATGTGCCGTAAGTGTCGCAAAATCGCGCCAGTGTGGCGCAACCATGCGCCAACGTGGCGCAGAAATGCGCCAGAGTGGCGCAAAAATGCGCCACTAAAGTCATAATGTTGCCTGCGTTTGTTATTTTGAATCCCGCCATTTTGATTCACTTGTGATAATTTGGAACTTTGGCGGGTTTCTTGCAACTTTGGCCTTGCTCACTGCCTGCATACTTTCCGATTTTAGTTGAGGGGGTGATGAAACACCTCGCAAACATCGGAGGACTATATGGGCAAGACCATGTCCCGGCGCTTTGCGCGGGACCATGAACGTGCACTCAACGCGGTCGTCATGGCTGCGCTGCTGCTTGTGGCACTATTCTATCTGATCAACCCTGCTTTCGCAGGCACCGACACGACGTTCGCGCCGGCATCGACGCTTTTCACCAACATCCTGCAGGGTTCGGGCGGCACGCTGATCGCGATCGTCGCGACGGCAATCGGTCTGGTGAACCTGGCCCGTGGCGGCTTCCAGATGGCATCGGTCGGCGTTCCGCTCGGCGTTGGCATCGGCGTGGCAACTGGTCCCGCAATCGTCACCAGCACGATCACCGCGATCATCTGACACTCTAGCCTGCCGGGCTCCCTTGTAGCGCGGCGGGCAGGCGGGGCGGCTTATGAACCGATACACTATTCCCTCGAAGCTGGATGAGCCTGAGCGCATCGGCCCCTGGACGATCGACGAACTTGTCGTGACCGTGGGACCGTTCGTGGTGGGCATCATCACGCAGCAATTCATGGTCGGCATCATTGCAGGGGCATTGGGCTGGTGGGGCTTACGCAAGGCAAAGGCAGGTCGTGCCGGTGCCTGGCTCCTCAATGCTGCCTACTGGTATCTGCCGAGTGAGGTGTTGAAGCTCAGCGCCGTCCCGCCTTCCTACATTCGATTGATGGCGGGGTAAGGCATGGATCTGGAATATAGCCAGGGGCAGGCTCAAAAGGTCTTGCGCCAGCGTAATATGCTCGCGTTGACCTGTGCCGGTCTATCGGTTTTGACGGTCGCGTCGCTGCTCGCAGCTTCGGTCAAGGACCGCGAAATCGTTCTACAGCCGATCGCTGGACGATCAGTGACCATTTCATCGAGAGAAATGGATCGCGATTATCTGGAACTGGTGACGCGCGACACTGCGGTGCTGATGTTCAACCGAACGCCGCAGTCGGCCGACTATTGGATGAATCAGGTCCTCAAGATCGCTCATCCTTCCGCCTACGGAAAGCTCAAAGGCGAGCTGATCAAGATCGTCGACGATCAGCGCGGGTCTAGCGTCGCGCAATTTTTCACGATGGAGAAGCTGACTGTCGATCCTAAGGGACTGAGCTCGACCGTAACCGGCGTCCTTCACACGATGGTTGGACGGGAGGAAGTGTCAGCAGTCCAGCGAACATTCCAATTCGACTGGACCTACACCGGTCTTGAGCTGCGCCTCGTCGGCTTTCGCGCCATCTCGTCCGAGAAGCCGGGCGCAAACCAGAACAGCAACGCAAGCCAAGAGGTGGCGCCATGACGCGCAAGCCGAATAGGGCATTGGCGCTGGGCCTGAGCGCTATCTCATTGTGCGCTGCATCCCCGGCATGGGCCGATCAGCAATTTACGGTCGAAGATAATGACAGCGTGCGTTGCACGGTTGCCTCGCGCGAACTGACGCGCGTGAGCCTGGTCGACGATGCTTTCGCCAGCGTTTCCAAAACCGAGACGCTGGACCCTCGCGACGATTTTTCCGTGGTCAATGAGCCGACGCGCGGCGACATCTACATCTCGGTTCCAGATGGCTTTCGCCCCGGAACCCTGTCCTTTTTCGGCACCAGCAAGAAGGGCTTCGTCTACAAATTTGCCTGCAAGGTCGCCGCGGTCGAGGCACAGCAGGTCTTCCTGACCAACACGCGCGCCTTTGCTCCGCCCGCGCCCGATGCACAGGCGCTAGAGGAAGAGGCACCCGATCTGGATGAAGCCGCCGTGCGGCTGATCCAAGGCATGGCCGGGCAACAGGTCATGCCCGGCTATCGGCTTTCCCGTTCAGCACTCGCGCCGGTTCAGGTCGGCACGCTGACCGTACAGCTCATCGCCGAATATCAGGGTCTCGATCAGACGGGCCGCGTCCTGCGCATCGAGAACAAGGGCAATGAGAGCGTCGTGCTGGATGAAAGCGCCATCGCGCCCGCCGGCGCTCATGCAGTGAGTATTTCCCGTCCCCAGCTCGCCGCCCGCGAGGCGACCGCCGCCTATGTGGTCGTGGCGAACGAACAGCGTCGCTGACGCAAGATCGACCGGAGCAAATAGAATGGCAGGTATGCTGGATTTTCTGAAGCGCCGAGACCATCGGCCCCATGACGGCGCGTCCGGCGATACCATCGCCAGCATCGACATGACGGCCAATGACGACGCGCTGCGTCGTCAACGACTGATCCTTGCCGGGGGCAGCGCTATCGCGATCGCGGCCGCCATGTGGTGGCTGTTTTCAGGACGCACACCGGCCAACCAGGACCCCAATGCGCAGGATATGGCAGCGGCGGACGTGCAGATCTCAACCGGCGAGCTGGGAACGCGCAACCTGTCCGAAAAAGAATGGATTGCCATGAGCGAGAACCGCCTGCAAGCGCAGGCGGGGCAACTCGATCGCCTGCAGGGACAGGGGGACCAGCTCAGCCAGCTTCAGGCACAGGTCGAGGCGCTTCGCGCGCAGAACGCATCGATGGAGAGCGACGGCCGACAGGTCCTGTCCGCTTATGAATCGGAGAACGCGGCGCTGCGCTCACAGCTGAGCGCCGCACAGACCGCCCCTGCACCTGTTGCCGGAACCTCCTCGCTCTATGGCCAAGGTGGGCCGCAGGCTTATCAATCACCGGATGGCCCGGTGCGTCGCCCTGGCGAACTCAAGGTCATCAACTTCGGCGCATCGGCGCCCGCCTCGGGGGGAACACCGGCAGCGAGCGCCCCGTCACGGCCCGGCGCCGTCCTGACGGATAGCCCCAACTATCTCCCCGCCAACAGCTTCGCGCGCGCACGGGTGATTGTTGGCGTGGACGCGGCTTCCAACGTGCAGAGCCAAAGCGATCCTCTTCCCGTGGTCTTGCGGATCACCAGTCCGGCGCGGTCTGTGGCCGATGGGCAGAAGGTCTTCAAGACTCGCATCGAAGGCTGCCTGGTCAACGGTTCTGCGCGCGGCGATCTCTCCAGCGAGAAAGTCTATGTGAAGCTCGCGCGGATGACCTGCCCGGATGCCAGCGGCCGCTATGCGGAATCCGAGGTCAAAGGCTTCATTGCATTTGGCGGCAAGACGGGCGTGCGGGGCAGGGTGGTGAGCCGCGAAGGCAATCTGGCCATGCAGGCCTTCCTTGCCGGCATCGTGGGCGGCGTTGGCCGTGGCTTCTCCATGAACACCAACAGCTATCTCTCCGGCACCAACACCATTGTCGATGGCAAGCGCCAGAAGCTGTCTCCCGGTGACATTGCGCAGGCGGGCCTAGGCGAGGGCATTTCAACGTCCGGCGACCGGGTCTCCAATTATCTGATCGAGCGGGCCGAGCAATATCAGCCGGTCATCGAAATGCCGACTGGCATCGATGTGGAAATCGTCTTTCTTGAAGGCGCCTTCGTGCGGAACTGAGGTATTTAAGCTTGAAAATCTGGCAAAAATCCTTGATCGTCGGCGGCCTCGTCGGTGGTATTCTGGGCGGCGGCGCCGTCCTCGCCGCAGGTAGCAGCAATGAGGCCGTGGCAGCGCGTCTGAAGGCCCGCCTGCCCAACACCCAAATCTCCTCGGTCGATTGCAGCAAGCTCTCGGGCCTGTGCGAAGTGGTGGCCGGGAAGACCTTGTTCTATACCGACAGCAGCGCGCGCTATCTCGTTGTCGGCCGTGTCTATGACATGGAAGCGCGGCAGGATCTGACCGCCCCGCGCCTTCTCGAAATCAATCCCGAGACGCTGCTGGGCGGCGCCGCGCGCAGCGAGCAGCAGAGCGAGGACTTTGCCGGGGCGGCGGCATCGCCTGTGCCAGCAGCGGCAGCGTCAGCAGCGCCAGCGCCTCGCCCTGCGAAGCTCGATGTATCAAAGCTTAGCACATCGGGCGCGATCGTCTGGGGCAGGGCCAATGGGCCGACCGTGACGATCTTTACGGACTTCCGTTGCGGCTATTGCCGCCAGCTCGCCGCCACGCTGGAGCAGATGAACGTCCGCGTGATCGAGCGGCCGATCTCGATCCTTGGCAGTCGCGATCTGGCCAATCGGGTCTATTGCGCCAAGGACAAGGCCAGCGCCGTTCGCGCAGCCTATGCGGGCGAGGCGCTGCCGGAAGGGCGCTGCGATACCTCGGGCCTCGATGCCAATGAAGCCTTTGCCCGGGAGCATCGTCTGTCCGGAACGCCCGTCATCGTTCGCGCCGACGGCACCATGCTGGAAGGGTATCGCCCGCGTGACGTTCTGGAGCGGTGGATTGCCGGAGGCGCGTCGTGAACGCGGCGCGTGTCTCGCGGGCAGCGAGCATCGTTTTGACCAGCATCGTGGCTCTGACGGCGTTGTCGGGCTGCTCGCTGCTACGAAACAATGTGAAGGGGAGCTTCACCTGCAATGCCCCGAGCGGCATGTGCGCCCCAACCAGCGCGATCGACGATCAGGCTCTTGCCCTCATTGCTGCCGGAGAAGGCAAGCCAGCGCCCAGCGTGATTACCGATGGGCAGCACTCGTCTGCCGCCATGAAGATCGTCCTGCCAACACGCATGGACCGGTTCGGTCGCTGGCGCGAAGCCACAGTGGTTCACGCTGAGCCACTGGAACGGCCGTCCTTGGCGGGGGCTCAGGCAACGGGCGGGCCGACGCAGCGTCCCACCGGCCTCATGGATCTCGCCGTGCGGGCGCCATCGATCTCCGCTGTCGGCCCCTCCGAGGTGACAGCGCCGCGCACGACACGTCGCGAGCAAATCGAAGCCCAGGTTCGCTCGGCGCTGGCGGGTCCGCAATCGAGCGATGACAAGGCCGCAACGCCTGCAAACGAACCCAAGGCAGCGCCCGCTGCAGGCTTGATCCGCGCGCCAGCGCTGAGCATCGATCAGAGCGCCTTGCAATGACCGGCTTCCTCGAATCCCTCCTTGGCAATGTACTGGGTGGCCCGGTCAAGGCAGATCGCCCCGTGCGCGCGCCTGATGTGCCGATGCTTGCGCATTGGCTCCCATATCGCAGCTACGATCCTGCGAGCGGTCTCTATTTCAACAGCGGCTCGCGGGGGTTCGTGCTTGAGGTGTCGCCGCTGATCGGCGCGGACGAACGCACCGGCGAGATTATCGGCCAGTTCCTGTCCGAAGGCATTCCTCAGGGCGCCTGCATCCAGATCATGCACTGGGCCAGTCCGCGCGTCGCTGACGCGCTCGATCGCTGGTACGCGCCTCGCTACGCCAGCAGCGGCGTCTACGAGCAGATCGCGCGCCACCGCTGCGATCATCTCCATGCCGGCGTATGGGAAAGCCTGTCGGCCGACGCGCCGTTCCATCTGCGCACCCACAAGGTTTTCATCTCGCTGGCCGTGCCGGAAGGCTCGTCGGTCGCCAATGACGAGCTGGTCTCGCTGCGCGATGCCATGAGCGCAATGCTTAAGTCGATCGAGCTGCATGTGCGCGCGGTCGAGCCGGCGCATTTGCTGGCGTTGATCGATGATCTGACCTCGCCGACCACGGCCTCTGGAGAAGATCCGACCGAATACAACCCGTTCGATTCCATCGCCGACCAGGCCGTGCGCCGCGATATGGAAATTCGGGTCGAACCCGAGCGCCTGATCCTTCGAACCGAGCGGTTCCGCGCGAGTGGCCAATCACGGGCCGATACGCCTGCCATCGGCGAAATCCATCCTGACAGCTTCGACGTGCGCAGCTTTGCGGTGCGTAATCTGCCCAAGCATTGGGCGCCCTGGGATAGCGTCAACCTGATCGGCGATCTCTTCTCCGACAAGTTGCGGATGCCTTGTCCGGTCGCGACTGTGCTGTGCATCGAATATCCCGACGAGCAAAAGCAGGCCGGCAAGGCCAGCTACAAGTTCATGCGGACGACGAGCCTGACCGAGACGCGATCGGTTCGGTTCATGCCAACGCTGCGCGATCAGAGCCGCGAGTGGGAATATGTCCAGGATCAGATGCGCGCCGGCCAGAAGCTGGTTCGTGTCTTTTTCGGCGTCACGAGCATTTCGCCGCTGGGGAAGGGCGATACCAACGAGCGCGCCGTCAAGGCCGTGTTCAAGGGCGCCGGATGGGATCTGCTCGACGAGCGCTACATGCAGATCCCGAGCCTGATGAGCATCATGCCGATGGCGTTCGGCAATGGCCTCGCCAGGGATTACGAACGCCTCAGGCGAATGCGCACGATGCTGACCTCGACGGCCGCACACATCGCGCCGATGCAGGGGGAGTTTAATGGCGGCCCGGTGCCGCACATGCTGCTCATCGGAAGGCGCGGACAGCCCTTCTTCTGGTCGCCCTTCGAAAACAACGCTGGCAACCACAATGTCGCGGTGATCGGCAAGTCCGGGTCGGGCAAGTCGGTTTTCCTGCAGGAGCTGACCGCGGCGATGGTCGGGGCGGGGTCCAAGCTGATCGTCATCGATGACGGGCGCTCCTTCGAGCATTCGGCCAAGCTGCAGGGCGGCGACTTTATCGAGTTTACGATGAGCTCGGGCTTCTGCCTCAATCCCTTCTCGATGATCGATCGCCAGCTCGCCGGCGATGATGAGGATTATCGGCTCGATGCCATGGGGATGCTCAAGGCGATCATTGCCCAGATGGCGCGGCACATGGATCGCCTCGACGATACCGAACGCGGTCTGATCGACGGCGCCGTCAACCTCGAATGGGATCGCCACGGCAGCGATGGTTCGATCGATGGCGTCATTGCGGCGCTGGAAGAGGATGGCCATCCCCGCGCCAAGGAACTGGCGATCTCTATGCGCCCCTTCTCAAGCGCGGGCACCTATGGCGCGTTCTTCAAGGGGAGGGCAACGGTGCGCATCGATGCCAATCTGACGGTCTTCGAGCTGTCCGATCTGGCGGCGCGCGAGGAGCTGCGCAACGTCGTGCTAACGGCGATCATGTTCCTCTCGACCAAGGCGATGCGCGCCGATCGCTCGACCCGCAAGGCGCTGCTGATCGATGAGGCGTGGCAGTTGCTCAAGGGCGGCGCCATGGCAGAATTTGTCGAGACCTATGCGCGCACGTGCCGCAAATACGGGTCGGCGCTCATCACCGCCACGCAGTCCCTCAACGACTATTACGCTGCTGCCGGCTCCAAGGCCGCGCTCGAGAACAGCGACTGGTTCGCGGTCCTCCAGCAGAAGCCTGAGACGATTGCCGATTTCTCGAACCTGCAGCGTTTCGATATGCGCGGTGGCACCGAGGCGCTGATGCGCTCGCTCAAGCGCAGCGGTGGCGATTATTCCGAAGTAATGATCAAGGGACCGGACTCGCTCGGCGTCGGGCGTCTGGTCCTCGATCCCTATTCCAGCACCATCTTCTCCTCCAGTCCGCAGGTCTTTGCCCGGATCGAGGCGCTGGTCGCTGGCGGCCATTCGCTTGGTGAGGCGATCGAACAGGTCGCCTTTCCCGATGACCCGGGGAAGTGGCGCGCCCAGGCCAATTCCTTCGCCTATAAGCAGGAGGCAGCAGAATGAACGGACAGATGCGTTTGTCCCTCCATGGGGGGAGGGCGCCGCGCGGGCTTGCCAAACGTCTTTGGGTCCAGATCGCGCGCGCATGGGCGGTGCTGGTCGCCCTGGCACCCTGGGCCGCGCTCAATGCACTGGCGGCCTGTGGTTCTATGGTCCTTGTCCTTTGGTCCATGAGCGACGGGAGCCCGCTCGGCTTCTGGCATGAAGTGACCAACCTTGGCGCGCACTACAGCGCTGCTAACGAGCTGGCGCGCGCGCAGTTCGATCTTCTTCTCGCGGCGCTGTGGTCGGCGCTGTTCCTCATCATTTGCGTGAGCCGCAAAGCCAGCTTGCAGACCCGTCTCGCGCCTAGCGGAGACGCAAACTCATGAACACTGAACTTCCCGTCTCCGCGCCGACGAAGCCGCGCGGCTTTGCAGGCTTTTCCTGGCCCCAACTGTTCGGCGGCGTTGTCGTGGTGGGTGCACTCGTCTGGGGGGTCTGGCTGACGCAAGAGGTCGACCAGCTCAAGGCGCGCCGGACCGTTTCGGTCAGCCTTTCGGCGATGATCAACGATTTCGTGGTGGCGCAGGCGCGCTCCGGCAACAGCCCTGAGCAGGTCGAGCGCGAAACCGCGCACTTTATGGCGACCTTGCAGGGCATCCTCAAGGCACGGGCGCAGGCGGGCGAATCCATTCTTGTGAGCGAGGCGGTGATTTCGGAATCCGTGCCGGACATTACGCCGCAGATCCGCGCGAAGGTGGGAGAAGCCATTATGGCAGCGTCGCCCGCGCAGCGACGTCCATCGCCCGTTCTCCCGGCCATCTCTCAGGTGCCGCACACGGCGATCACTCCGGAGCAGGGCAATGCCGGCACCGCGCGCTGAGATCGCGCCTCGGCGCCCGTGGCCGTTCTGGAAGATGGGCCTGGTTGTCCTGGGCCTGTCGGCGGCCTGGGCACAGGCCAACGCCATGGCGACGCGCTACCGATTTCTCGTCAATCGCACGGAGAGCCTGCCTAATTGGGCGTTTGTTCTGGAGCGCGCCGGGCAGCCGCAGAAGGACAACACGATCTTTTTCGTGCCGCCGCTCAATGGGCTGGTTGCAGAGCATTTCGGGACGGCGCAGCTCATTTTCGGCAAGCAAGTGCTGGGTATGCCAGGCGAAGAGGTCCGCCATGTCGGCCGACAAGTTTATGTTGGCACCCGCCATGTCGGCACCATGAAGCCCGTTTCAAAGCGCGGCGAAGCGCTCGCCCCGGGGCCGACCGGCGTCATCCCCGAGGGCTGCTACTATGCCGGCTCTGCGCATCCCGACGGGTTCGATAGCCGCTACGCAGCCATCGGCTTCGTCTGCGGTGGCCAGATCGTCGGCACCGGTATTGCGAGCGTCTTGTGATGCGCGCCCTGATCGTGTGCGCAACGCTCGTCCTCGCTGCGCCTGTGGCGGCAAAGGACTACGGCCAGCACGGCGCGCTGTTCGTCGTGACAGAGCCGGACCTGTTGATGTCGATTCAGTCCCGCCTCAAGCGCCTCGAAGCTGACGGGTCGCTTGAGCGGATGAACCGGGAGATGGCGGAGCGAACCGAGCGCAAGGTGCGGCGTCCCGATCCGGTCGTCGGCATTACCAAGGCTCAGAGCTTGCGCAGCTGGACCTACGATCCCGCGATCGTCATCGAAAAGGACATCAAGGACACTGCCGGCAACGTCATCGTCCGTGCCGGGCAGCGCGCAAATCCGCTGAATTTCATTCAGGTGCGTCAGGCGCTGGTCTTCATCGACGGCGACAATCGCGAGCAGCTGCGCTGGGCGCTGGCCTCATACACCGCTGAGAATGCCAAGATCATCATGGTCAAGGGCGCGCCACTCGACGCCATGACCGCCCATCAGCGCCAGTTCTTCTTCGACCAGGGCGGCTATCTGGTCGACCGTTTCGGCATCCGCGCGGTTCCCGCGATCGTCACGCAAGCCGGCAAGGTCATGAAGGTGCGCGAAGGCACGGTGAAGGATCTGTCACGGTGATGGGGGAGGGGGTTTTCCGCCGCGCTGGGCTTGCCATGCTCGCGGCAATTCTGTTGGCCCTGGGCAGCGCTCCAGAAGCCCGCGCCTCGACGCCGGGCTCATGCACGGGCCGCTTTCCCAATCCGATCACGGACATTTGCTGGTCGTGCCTGTTCCCGCTCTCGGTGGGGACGTTGAAGGTCTTTCCTTCGGTCGCCGGTCGCCCCGACACGGATAATCCGAACTCGCCGATCTGCGCGTGCGGATCGCCACTCCCGCGCATTGGTCTTGCGATGGGCTTTTGGGAGCCGGTTCGCATGGCCGATGTCTCCACCAAGCCATGGTGCTTCGTGAACCTGGGCGGCAAGAAGATCGCACCGGGGTTCGACATCGGATATGGCAAAGCCAAGCGCGGACGTGACGGCCATGACACGGGCTCGAAGTGGCATGTCCACTGGTATGTCTACCCGCTCATGTACTGGATGGAGCTGCTGACCGACGCCGCCTGTCTGGAGCAGGCGAGCTTCGATATCGGCTATGTGACCGAGATCGATCCGCTTTGGCAGGACGATACGCTGACTGCCCTCATCAATCCGGAAGTCGCTCTGTTCGCCAATCCGATCGCGCAGGCGGCCTGCGCGGCCGATTGCGCGGCAGCGACGATGAAGCTCCCGCTCGATCCGCTGTTCTGGTGCGCTGGCTGTCAGGGGGCGATGTACCCGATGAACGGCAATGTCTCGGCGCATATTGGCCATGTGCAGGCCTCTCGCCTTGCCCTTTCCCGCTTTGCCTACAAGATCCACCGGCAAGGCATTGCCTGGGGAACGATGGGCGGCTCGGGCCTGTGCGGCAAATATCCCATGCCGATCCTGCGCAAGCAGCAGTACCGGTTTCAGGCGGTCAACCCCTCGCCGATGGTGAAAGGCCGCTGGGCCTGCCCGGCGATCGGATCGTCGGACCTCAAGCCAGGCTCTGGCCAGGTCATTCCCGTTTCCGGCGAAGACATGGGCTATCTCGTGTGGCGCAAACGCAATTGCTGCGTGCTGTGATGGACTCTCTCATGCGCAAATCGATCATCTGGGCGCTTTCGAGCGCCGCTCTTCTTGTCGCGGGCTATGCGGTCGCTCAAACCGTGCAGGGCCTCGATCTTCAGGCCATTACCCAGCGCGCCAGCGGTCATGCGGCCGATGCTCAGGCCCTTGCCGATGAGGTTATCCGACGTAGCCAAAGCGTGCGGGAAGAGGCGCTTGCGGTTGTCGAGGCAGGGCACGCCAACCTCGGGCAGAATGCAGAAGCCCTGCGCGGCGGTATCAAGGGGCCGATCGATTTCGACGCGATCGTGGCCAGCGCGGCCGATCCCGACCAGCGCGGCGATGCGCCCCAGTTCATCGTTTTTGCTTCGCTGTCTATGCCGGCGGAGAGCCTCAAGCCCCTCATCCGCGATACGACAAGGGCAGGGGGCTCGGTCGTGTTCCGGGGTTTTCCGGGCAATAGCATGAAGGCCTTTCAGCAAGGGATCGTCAAGGTTCTCGAAGGCCGCTCGGACAATGTGAATGTCGGCATCGATCCACGCCTGTTCCGCGCCTTTGCGATCGAGGCCGTGCCGGCCTTCGTCGTGGTCACGTCGGACTTTGACAGCTGCGACGGGTTCGACTGCAAAACCGAGGTTCCGCCCTTCGACAAGTTGAGCGGCAATGTCACTGTCTCCTACGCCCTGGAAACCATGGCGGAAGGGGGCGGTCCTGGTGCGCGCGTGGCGCGCACGGCCCTTTCCAATCTGAACAGGTCCGGCTCGTGAAGCGCTTTGCCCTTCTCCTCCCCCTGATCCTCATCGCCGGCGCGCAGGCGCAGACCGGCTCGATGCAGTCCGCGCAAAATGATGGATCGCAGTTTGCAAAGGATCTCGCGCCATCGGCCGCCGAGATACCGGGCCGTGAGGTCACGACCGATACGATGCCCGGCTATCAGGGTACGCCGTCCGATCTGAGCGGCCTCATGGGCGGGAGCGACGACAAGCTGATGAGTGCGAGCGGCGCTGCAGGTTCCAATGAAGCATATAATTTCGTGCGTGCCGCCGACGCGACACGCGGCCAGATCGATCCGTCTGAAATAGAAAGCATCGCGGCGCGGGGGCGGGACATCAACGATGATGCCGCCTCGATTGCTGGCATCGACACGGCCAATACGCAGAGTCAGTGCGAGCCTGTGACGCAGCAAGGGTCGCCGGCGACCTATGAGGCGAGCTGCAATGCGGGATCGAGCGTCGCGGTCTCCGACCCTGTGTCCCTGATGGAATGCCCGCAAGGATGGCAACTCGAAGGTTCCACCTGCCAAAGGATCGAAACGCAGCCAGCACAGCCGGTCTACAGCTGTCCTTCGGGATATAGCCTGTCAGGCTCGACATGCACGCGTTCGGTAGCGGCCACCGTCACTTACAGCTGTCCGACGAGCTACACCCTCTCCGGGACGACCTGCACGTCAACCGTGCCGGCAACCATCACTGGCTACACCTGTCCCTCGGGATGGTCGCTGTCCGGAACGACTTGCACGCAGGGTCAGACGCAGAGCGCGACGGTTTCGGGCTATGTTTGCCCGGCAGATTATGTGGCCAGCGGCAACAAGTGCCTGCGCACCATCAGTCAGTCGTCCACGCCCGTCTATAGCTGCCCTGCAGGCTGGAATCTGTCTGGCAACAGCTGCAGCCAGACTGGAAGCTATGGCGCCAGCGTGAGCTATGGTTGCCCGGACGGGTTCACGCTTTCGGGTACAACCTGCACCGCGACGATCTCTCAACCGGGGACCCCGGGCTATCAGTGCGCGGGGATTAGCACCCTTACCATTGATAATGGAAGGACGGTTTGTAGCGTCAACCGCTTCAACGTGGGCGGCAAATGCCCTGCGACTTTCGTTGACATGGCCTTCCTGTATGAAAAGAAAATCGCCTACGCCGGGCCTCACCCCTATTGCTTCTATGCACCTCGCCAGATCTTCACCTGCCCCGGCGGCTATTGGCAGGACGATGCAAGGATGTGCCATGCGTCCCGTAATCAGGGCGCCAGCGAAACTTGGTCCTGTCCCTCAGGCGGCACGCTTTCCGGAACCACCTGCATCATCAACAATGTCACATCGGCAACCGCGACGCAGACTTGCCCGATCGGCTACAGTCTGTCCGGAACCACGTGTTCCACGACGCTCAGTCAGGACGGGACGCCGAAATATACATGTCCCGCAGGCTACAGCCTGTCCAGCTCGACCTGCAGCAGGACAGCGTCACAGCCAGCGGCGCCGCAATATGGCTGTTCTGCCGGATATGCTCTGAGCGGATCGCAATGCACGTCCTCCTCGAGCGCCACGGCGAACTATTCCTGTCAGACCGGCTACAAGCGCGGCGGTCAGACCTGCACGACCTCTCAGGCCGGCGGCGTCAACTATGCGTGCCCGTCGGGTTTCACGCTCAACGGGCAAATCTGCGAACGCAACCGGGTAGAGCCGGCGACAAGCTTCACCGGCTGCGCCGGTAGCGGCACGCTCTCG
Source organism: Sphingobium sp. B1D7B (assembly GCF_025961965.1). Classification (NCBI taxonomy): domain Bacteria; kingdom Pseudomonadati; phylum Pseudomonadota; class Alphaproteobacteria; order Sphingomonadales; family Sphingobiaceae; genus Sphingobium; species Sphingobium sp. B1D7B. The sequence continues at coordinate 66,144 of NZ_JAOQOR010000002.1, read as the reverse complement.
GAGGGTAAATGCATCACCGTCACCGAGGGTGAGAGCGACTGCGAAAGCCTGTCTTCGAACAGCCAGTGCCAGTGGTTACGCGACGATTGCCTCGACCCTTCGCCAGGTGAAACCTGCAAGGTTCGCGAGCGGGTCTATCGTTGCCCGGTCCCGGATTCTGCGCAGACTGAAACGAGCTACATATGCAGCGGCGACATGTGGTGCATGAATGGCAGCTGCCAGACCGTCGAGCGCGAAGCCAGCGATGAGTTCAAGGATGCCCTGGTCGCCATGGGTGCCATGGATCAGGTTGGCGAGGATTTCGATCCCGACAAGTTGCAGCTCTTCGACGGCACGGCCGAGAGCTGCCACAAGCCGATCTTCGGCGCGATCAACTGCTGTGCCGGCAAATCCTCTGGCCTGCTGACCGGCGCCGCCGGCATTGCGGCCAAGCTGGCGCTCGGCACCGGTCCCGGTGCCATTGCGGCAATTGCAACGCCCTTCCTCACCATGTTTGCGTGCAGCAATGAGGAAAAGAGCCTCGATGTGAAGGACCGCATGGGTCTTTGCCATAGCGTCGGCAGCTTCTGCACCGAAAGCGTCCTGGGCGTGTGCACCACCAAGCGCAAAGCCCATTGCTGCTATCAGTCCAAGCTCACCCGCATCATTCAGGAACAGGGCCGGCCACAGATCGGCAAGGACTGGGGCACCCCCAAGGCGCCGATGTGCGGTGGCTTCACACCGGATGAATTTGCAAAGCTCGATCTCTCGCAAATGGATTTCTCGGAAATCTACGCGGACATGCTCGAAGCCGTGCAGCTCCCCGATCAGGCCAAGCAGGCGAGCGATATCCAGAACAAGATCCGCGATTACTACGACCAGACGTCAGGGGGCACGCATTAATGAGTGGGGGGAGTGGCGCTGGGCGCAACCGGACTTCCAGAGAGAAGCCGGGGCGCGACGCGCTGACACATGAACAATATGACGCAATTTTGCGGACCCATTCGGGTCTCGCACAGATCAGCATACCTGAGCTGGCCATCCTGCTTCGCTGCCGCGCGGATCGCCCCGTCGAGGGCGAAGAAGTCGTGGCGTCCCTTCTGACCTGGTTCGATCGCACGATCTCGGTCGAAGAGGTGATCGGATGGCTGGACCGCCTGATGGCCTTGGGCTGGCTCGAGCAGATCGGCCAGCGCCAGATCTACCACACCACCGCGCTCGGCCGCGAAGTGGTCGAACAGATGCGTCGGCCGATCATGAAGGCGGGCATCTGGACCCTCACCGGGGGCAACATATTGCAGGACAGGGAGGCAAGCGATGAAGACGAGTAAGTGGCTGGGCATTCTGGCGCTGGCGTGCGCCATGCCGCTTCAGGCTCAGACGACCGAACCGGCGCAAGGGATCTCGTCGACGCCGCAGGATGATCTCTATTGCGGTCAGCGCAAGCTCGGCACCTGGTTCTACTGCGAGCGGCCTAAAGCGCCTGAGCCCGAGCAGTCGGCGACGCCGGCGATGTCGGCGGCTCAGAGGCTCGCGATGATCCGTGAAAAGCTCGACGAGATGAAGGCCCGCGCGATCCTCGAACCGACCGAGGAGAACATCACAGCCTATGTCCGCTTCCAGCGTGAGCAGCTGGATCGCGCCTCGACATTCTCCGATCAATGGCAGCGCTCGATCTGGCAGAACCCGGAGCTGGACTACACGTTGCAGAGGCCCGTCTCGACGCTCGGCAAGCGGGCCTGGCTCGATGCCCGCAAGGCCGATCAGGACGCAGCGCTGCGCAACCTCTCGCGGCGCTATGGCATCTTCTATTTCTACGCGCAGAATTGCGGCGCCTGTGAAGTCTTCGGCCCGATCCTCAAGGCCCTCGCTGATCAGAGCGGCTTCCAGGTCGTCGCCGTCTCGATGGACGGCGGGCCGAACCGCTCTTTCCCGAACTATGTCGTGGATGTCGGGCAGCATCAAAAGATGGGTCTGACCTCACGCGCGACGCCGGCACTGGTGCTTTACGACACGCAGGCCCGCCGCCCGATCCCCATCGGCACCGGCATTCTCTCCGCCGACGAGATTACCGAACGGATCTTCACGCTGACACACACCAAGGTCGGGAGTGATTTCTGATGCGCAAATCCGCAATTGCTCGCTTCGCGCGCTCGACGTGCGCAATCGCCGTGTCGGCCGCCATGGCTCTCGCCCCGGCGCGCGCCGGCGTCGGCTCGGACATGACCGGCTTTTTTCAGGAAATGGGCGGCTCGGCCAATGTGACCGGGCCAACGGCCTTCCAGGGCCAGTCGGCGGGCTATTATTCGCTCGGCTCGGTCTGGACCCGCTTCCCGCAAAAGACCGTCTACCCCGCCAATCTGCAGCTCCCGCAAGTGCGCGCCGGCTGCGGCGGCATCGACATGTTCACCGGCAGCTTCAGTTTCGTCAATGCGAGCGAGCTGGTGGCGATGATGAAGGCCGTCGCCAACAACGCGTTGGGCTTTGCGTTCAAGCTCGCGATCGATGCGATCTCGCCGCAAATCGGCGGCGTCATGGACAAGATGCAGCAGATTGCGCAGCAGGCCAATGACATGAACCTCAGTTCCTGCGAGGCCGGCGCTGCGCTGGTGGGAAGCATGTTACCGCGCGACCAGCTCGTTACGGATCGGGTCTGTCAGACCATCGGCACATCCAAGGGCATTTTCTCGGACTGGGCACGCTCGCGTCAGGGTTGCGGCAATGGTGGCCAGCAGACCAGCACGCTCAACGCCAATACCGATCCTGCGCTCGCCGCGCAGATGGCCGGCCCGAAAAACTATGCATGGGATCTGATCAAGGCCTCGCCGCTCAGTTCACAGAGCCAGGAAATGCGTGAACTGGTCATGACGATGGTGGGAACGATCATTGTGCCCAAGCGCGCCAATGATACCGACCAGCCCAACATCCAGTTTATCGGCGGACAGGTCGGGCCGGTCCTTGATGCCCTCCTCGACGGCGAAAAGCCGGTCACGATGCTCGGATGCGTGGACACGTCGTCCTGTTTGACGACCACCACCCGCACGCTGGCGCCGCTGGGAAATGCAGCTTTGATCCCGCACGTCCGCCAGCTCATCCTCTCGATGGGCGACAAGGCGATCCTCGATCAGGCCCTGACGACAGAAGAACGGCAATTGCTCTCGATCGCCAGCGTGCCGATCTACAAGATCATCGCCGTCCAGGCCGCGTCCGGATTCCGCCTGTCCTCTAGCGAAATGGACTCGCTCTCCGAGATCGTGGCGCTCGACATGCTGAACGCGATCGTGGGCCAAATGCTCGAGCAGGTTTCGGGCGCGCGGGGCGGCCTGGTCAACGCCGGCGATGCCGAGAAGACCAATCAGTTCCTCGCGCAGCTGCAGGACGTGCGCCAGCGGGTCGGCAGTCGCGATGCCAAGATGGAAGCGCGTGTCTCGCGCACCATGGCGATCATCGAACGGACCATGGCGATCGAGACCACGCTGCAGCATCGCATGGCGCCCTCGATGGCAGCATCGCTGTCGTTCAGCCGCGCGCTTTCGGCCCAGGGCCTGCGCTAAGTCAGGGAAGGGGGCAGGGGGATGCTCGAAGTCTTCACGGTCGGTGGTGGCGAATATATCGTCAACACGCTGAACGCGGTTGCGGCCTGGACGGGCGGCGGCGGCTACCGCGCGATGTTGCGGGCGGTGATGATCATGGGCCTTGCCTATGCCCTGCTGCTGATGGCGTGGAACCTCGACTATCGAGCGCTGCTCAACTGGTTCTTGCAGGCGACCCTCATGTACATGGTGCTGATGGTGCCAACGATGACCGTGAAGGTCACGGACCGCACCAATCCGAGCCTTCAGGCGGCAACCGTCGCGAATGTCCCGGTTGGCCTTGCCCTGATGGCCAGCTTCACGAGCCAGGTGGGCGATTACCTCACACGCTCGGCCGAAACCGTCTTCGTGATGCCCGGCGCCCTTAACTACAGCACGGGCGGCATGATCTACGGGGCCAGATTACTCGAGGCGACGCAGGGCTTGCGGATCAACGATCCGGTGCTGGCCACAAACCTGCAGGAGCATTTTCGCCAATGCGTATTCTATGACGTGATGATCGGCCGCAAGACGGCCGCCACGCTCATGGACAGCCCGGACATGCTGGCGGCGATGGGGCCGGGTGCTGTATCGCTTTCGCAGGTCTGGCTCGCCGCCGACGGATCGCAGGAGATCATCAGCTGCCGCGATGCCTACACCAATCTTCAGCAGAGCTGGTCATCCTACTACAACGCATCCCTCCCAAGGATCGCCCGCCAGTTCTTCCCCGATCTTCCCGCGGCCACAGCACAGAGCAAGATGGGCGATATTGGACAGGTCGGCGCGGCGAGTCTGGGAGGGACCGCCGCAACCTCGGAAGGGCTCGTGAGGCAGGCGATGTTGGTCAATGCGCTGGTCCAGGCCACGGCCGCCTCCGGGGGCTCTTCAAGCGCGACCGACACGTTCGCGCGGATCCGTGCGGAAACGCAGACACGCAATACCTATGCGACGATCGCCTCGGGCGCGATGAAATGGGTTCCGCTCCTGAACATCGTTCTCACGGTCGTCTTCTACGCGATGTTCCCGATCATTTTCCCGCTGATGCTGATGCCCGGGCAGGGGACCGGCGTCGCCAAGGGATATATGCTCGGGTTCTTCTATCTGGCGAGCTGGGGACCGTTGTTCGTGGTCCTCAACATGATCTTCATGACGCGGTGGAACGCCTCGGTCGGCGCGTGGCAGGGTGGGGGGCTCACCGCCGCGAATTTTGAGGGCGTCTCGGCCATCAATCAGGACATCGGTGCGCTGGCCGGCTATATGATCATGTCGGTGCCGTTCATTGCTGCCGGCATGGCCAAAGGCGCCATGTCGATCGCATCGCACTCGGCAAGCTTCCTTGCGCCAAGCCAGCGCGCGGCCGAGGAAGCGGCCCAGGAGCAGACCACAGGCAACTACAGCTATGGCAATGTCAGCCTGGCCAATCGTACCATCAACACGGCCTCGAACGATCAGTGGAACACGGCGCCGAACATTGCGACCGGCGCAGGCGTTGTCAGCAACCGCCGCGAGGACGGGAGCTGGGAGCGTCAGATGTCCGGTGGCGGCACCGTTTTCGACAGCAGTCAGGGCATTTCTCAGTTGCCGGTGGCTCCGACCATGTCCAGCGGGTTTCAGGCAGAGGCGCGCAAAAGCGCGGCAGAATATCAGAATATTGGCGCACAAAAGCGCGAGGCCGCCAATCAGACCTGGTCGGCCGCACGCTCGCAGGCGACCGAGCTGTTCAACACGGTCCAACATAGCGATAGCTTCAGCCGTGATCAGGGCAGCGGCACAAACAGCTCGATCGAGCGCATGTCACAGCAGCAGCAGTCCTGGTCCGAAAAACTGCAGAGCGATTTTGGATTGAGCAAAGAGGTGGCAGATCAGGCGTCGCGCGATGCGTCGTTGACGGGAGACATAAGTCTGGCAGGGTCTCTTGGCATCGGAGGGAAGTTCGGACCTGCCAATGCCTCGGTGTCTGGCGGTCTCGGTGGAAAACTCCAAACAGGACAAAGCTCACTATCTCGCCTTTCCGCGTCTGAGCAGCGGAAACTGTCCGATGCCGAAGAGTGGCTACGGCAGGAATCGAACAGCGAAGCAGCGCGTCAGAACCGGGACAGCTTTTATCGCGAGACCAGCTCGTCACAGGACAGCCACATCCGGGGGATGACCGAACGCACCAGTGCCAGCATTACCGAAGCGCGGTCGCTGAGCCGCGAGGCGTCTCGCTACGAAGAAGCCGGCAAGAGGTTCGAGAGCATTCTTTCCGAGGCGCAAAGCAACGGGTTCAACTGGACGCGCAACATGAGCCAGGATTTCGTCCAGTGGTGGCAGGAAGAGAAAATGACGAACCCCATGGTCCAGAACAGTGGATGGGACCCGGGCATGGTTGCTGTGTCTCCTACTCAGGCGGCCGTGCGCGACGGCGCCATGCGGCGGTTCAAGGAGCATTATGTCGCTCAAATGAAGAACGATCTGCCGCCCCTGCCATCGCCGCCAGCTTCCACGCTGACTGGCCCCGCTTCAACGACGCGAGAGGCTGTCACTTCATGGGGCGACGGCGCGAGAGCGGGGATACCTTCTCAGGGACCATCGACAGGCACCAGCGGTGGTCGTGATGCAGATCTGGAGAACAATGTGGCCGCGCGCTTAGACGCAGGGCGCGAGTTCACGACCGGCAGGCATGATGATCTCCGCAACAGGCTGTCTCACGCACGTTTGGAAGGGCGCGACATGCAGGATCGCGTTGCCGATGAGCAATGGGGAATTGTGCCAGGAGTGGATGATCTGCGAAAGCGCGTGAAAGGCACCGATCCGGCGACCGGAGAGTGAGGATCGAGAGAAACTCACATGATCGTCGGTCTCAGAAGACCTTGAAGAATGCCAGGGAAATCACAACGAAGCCCACGGCCATGAAGATCATGATCCCTTTCGCTATCCTGGGATCATCGGAGTGTTCGATCTGACGACGTGGGATAGGAAAGTCAGGGTCGGAGCTGTGGCTAGCCAACGGCCGATCGTAACCGTGGAACTCCCGCCAAATCGGGCTCCCCCAAGTACTCTGCCAATCGGAAAAATCGGACATCGGAACCCCCTTTCGCTAGAACATATCAGAAACTGTGCGACCTCACAATAACGCCGCTTCGCTCCCCAACAGGCAGCGGCGTTATTGTGAGGCAAGCGTGGCGGTGGTGTTTAAGGATGAGGATGATAATGGCCTGACTGCTTACGGACGATCCGAACTATCCGCTCTTGAGCTCATTGTGGCAAAGCGGACGCTCGGTTGCACCAGTGCAATGACCGCCTTCGACCAGTTCAAGTCATTCCGCGATCAATGCTCGAACGTCCGCCAAGGCCGAAATCGGACATGCTCATAGATTCGGCAGCCAGCCACTGTGCGGCCAACGCCATCTTTCACGGCACCGATGACCCTTCACGAAACAGGCCGTACGGTCAAGCTGCCATGGTTAATCAACCTGGATCGGTGTATGCTGGGCAACGCCTCTTACCGATCGCGATCCGTTTTCATCGCGAGCATCACCCGATCGCGCTCCAGCTTAGCAAGCTGTTTGCGCTTCTCATCAATCCGTGCCTTGTGCGAGCCACCTCTAAGGTTCGCAATCGCGCCTGCGAGCGGCTCCTCTAGCGCCCTGAAATGCTCGTCCTTGACGCCGCCTAACCGGCGGAGCTCTCCGATGTGCACGATCAGCGACCAGAGCAGGTATTTGTTGTCCTTAAACTTGTTCGCAAGCGTCCGTACTGCCGATGGCGTCGCCGCTAACCTGAGATCTGCAATTAAGCCGGTGCGGAAGAATTCGTATATCTTCGGCTCACCTTGCTCGCTCAACGTCGGTTCGGTTAGTTGACGCTCGAGCTTCTCTGTTCCCAATGCGCTAGAGATCAGGCGCACGTGCACGTGCGGCAGGACGACCATGATCTTTCTCAGCAAGGTAGTGCTGCTCATCCCATGTGGCGCGTGGACCTCGTATAGGGCTCCATTTATCCTCAGCCTCCGCTCCTTCGCCAGCCGCGGTGCCAAGCGCAGCGCCGCGATCAGCATGATTGTCCAGCCGCGCCAGATCATCGAGAGATGCCGCCGCTTGTCGGCATCCGTGATAAGCTCCATGTTCTTGATCATGCCCGAGTAGAGCGCGAGCGAAAGCATCACTCGGTCGCTCGCCTGATCAACATTCGGCCGGAAGACCTCCTGCCGATCTTCCGCGTCCACCGGAATCTGACCCTCAAGCTCGGTGTCCTTCTCCTCCTGGGTCAGCGGGGGCTGCGCGATCTCAAGCTCTTTTGCGAAAATGGCCTGGTCATCGTCGTCCGTCGGGAGCTGAATCGACTCAAGCTGGTCGAAATTCACCTCGCCGAAGTCCGAAAGCGCCTCTTCTAGAATGCGCTCGTGACGTTCGGCAACGAGGTCCACAAGCGCCGCGTCATTCCGCAGCTTGCCTGCATAGTATTGGATTTCATTTATGTAGCGCAGATACCGCTCTTCGGCCATGACCCAGTCCCTCAAGGATGCGTCCGCCGTCATGCGCAGCGCGATAAAATACTCCAGCACGCCGCGGTACCGGAAACTGATCCGTCCTTCCGACTTCGAGACAAATATGCGCGCAGCCAGAAACTCGACCATTAGATCGTCGAGATTCACGTTCAGGCCGCGGCTGTCGACGTACGACTTCATTTCGCTGCGTACGTGCTCCTTCGTCGGGATATATTGGTCCATGCGCGCCATCCAGGCCGCCACGTGCGACAACAGGTCGGTCTTGTTTGTGTAGTCGAACGTCTCCCGGCGGCTCTGCTCGATGGCCGCCTTCCGCAGCGTGGAATCCACGAACTGCTCCATGAGCACAGCGCGGTTGATCGGCGTGAAGTTGTGCTTCTCCGACAGGATCTCGATCAGAATCGCGCCGTTAGCGGCGGTGAAGGGCAGGTTGATCTCCCTGAAGTCGGCCTGTAGCCGGTCGAGCCACTCCTCGACGTCGGTGCATCGCTCGTCTTTGGCGAGGAGTTGCCGCATGTCGTTTCGTCGGAGTTCACGAACTTCGACAAACTCGAACCGGATCGGCATCTCTGGATCAATCACTGCGCCCACAGCCGTCGCCGAGGAGTGGGGGCTCGACAGCACGTATCGCGCCTTCGGATATCGCGCCACGAACTCGCGAAGCACTCTCATCCGTTTGACGTCACCGAAATGCACGTCGTCGATCATTACGCATGCGTGCCCGAGCTTTAGAAGGGACTCGATGTCGTTGTTGTCGGGAGTGGCCTCCGCGCCGCCCTTCACCTTTCGGAGCATGTTTTCCGAGTTGGATCCGATCTCACTAAAGTCGATCAGGATGGGCAGGCGGGGAAACCGCACTTTCTCAGCATCGGACAGGAGTCGATAGCGCAGTTCCCGTAGCAGCGTCGTGCGTCCGTACTCGGCCTTGGCGTAGAGGATAAGGTTAGCGTCGTCCTCTACCACGTCTTGGAACGGGATCGGCGTTTCCGTCTCGACCTTGGTCTCGTCGCCCATGGCCTCCTGGATAAAGGTCCGCCGAAGCGGGGGATCCACAAAGCGTTCATGAATCTCGCCCTCGCCTCCGACAGCGTTCTCTCTGGCCTTTAGCGCCTCGAGCGCAGACCCAGCCAAATGCTTCCTGAACATGACCTCATCGACCGGTGACGCGATCTTGCGGAAATGCTGCCGAGCTTCGTTCGATGACCACCAGCGCCCGTCCTCGACCACATCGATGCCCGCGTCGAACTCATTGCGATCCTTGAAATAAGAGCGGACGAGCGTTTCAGCGAAGCCGTTGCTCCTGTCGATCGTGATCAGCGAGTAGCCGTTGTAATACTCCCTGCGAGCCGTGAAGATCGCGCCGGCCTGATCGGCAAGCACCTCGCCCTTGAGACCCACGATCTTCTTCGGCTGCGGATCGTGCATATGACCGAAAAGATGCACGCTGGCGTGCTTCGTGAACTCGCCTTCCATGTACCGAGCTGACTGCTCGCTGAGCCAAGCGAATGGATGATGGGTCGCGAAGATTCGAAGGGACCCTTCGGTTAGCGCCGCCACGGCCTCCATGACCGCATACTCCGGAACCGCAAGGTTTCGCTCGTCTTTCTCAAAGTCTTTGTGACCGCCTGACGACAATACCGCAGTGTTAAAGATCACGATGTCCAGGTTGAGGGCATCGACGTGATCCACCGTGACGAAGCCATTCGAAAGCTTCCTGGCCGCACTGCGGTCTCCTCCGCGGATGTACCTCTCGAGATCAAGATAGTGAGCGAACTTCTTGGCGATTGCCCCATCGAACGCCTTGGCCTCAAAAAGCTGGTTCAACTGTGCCATCTCATCGGGCTTGCCCAAGACCGTCCGCCAGGCTTTCGTCTCGTCAGCGAACGCCTCGAGGCCGGCCCAGGACACGTCGTGATTGCCCGCGGCAATGAAGATTCGCTCGTCACTCACGCCGGACGCCTTCGACACGCGGTCAATCAGGAAGTCATAGGCGTCGTCATGCAGATCGGTCCCGGCCGCCTGAACAAGATCTCCGGTGAACATCACTACATCGGGCTTACGGTGCCCGATGCAGAGAGACGCCAGATCCTTGCTCAGGGCATCCACGATGATGGCCTGCTCGCGCTGCTTACGCTTGGAGAAGTGGAAGTCGCTGATGTGCAGGACGGTGAGAAGGGACTGGTCTGACATGCTCACGGCTTTAGAGAACATTGGCGGTACAGACAATGTTCCCTTCCCCTCATAGAAGCAGATTTCCAAGATGTTACTTATTAGGCAAGGCGCTCCGTCACGCCGCAATGAGGCTGCATTTCCCCAGTTCGGCCCATTGATCAGTTTAGATCCTCGCTGAGCCCAATCATCTCGCCGGTCTCCTAGTTTGGCAAGACGCACCAAAAGGCACCGCAACTGGAACGCAACCGCGTTCTGCTAAAGGCGACCATAACGTGGATGCCGCCGAATCTTGGCTGTCTGTCTGGAATGTCTGGTTCTGACGGAAGCGGCCGTCCGCCGGCGTCCTTTCGTACGACGGCAAAGTTCCCAAACCTTGCCGATGAACTGTGTAAATGCTAAATGAGGGCAGCATAAACCATTGATATTTAACATAATTACTATTATCGCACTTTTGTCCGGCGAGCTATGCGAGCGCCTGACGTCCCAATTTTGCAACTTCGCTATGCCTGCGACCGCAATTGGGGACAGTCCTGACTGTCCGCTTTTAACTGCTGATCGAGACAAAGCGGACGTACAATCGCAACAAATGCAGTGACCGCCTTCGACCAATGTCAGACATTCCGAGGTTACTGTTGAATGACCGATACTGTCGGGACCGGTCATTCCAGCCATCACACTCATCAGACGCACCGCGGCGCTCTGCTCTCAGCGCCCGTTAACAAAGCCAAGTCGGGGGCGCCCCCCCTCGGACGGGGTTGGTATCTTTGCGAAGAATTCCATCTCTTCCTTGTTAGGAAGGGGGCCGGCGACCGGTGAATCCGTAAATGTTAGCGTCATGCCTCCGGTATCGGAATACTTTGGCCAGTTCGGAGCATCCTTGCTGTTCGGATCTCCTGTATTGGCAAAATTGATCAGATAGGTTTGCCATGCATCTGACAGTTGCCGATCAGCAGGTTTGAACTCCCGATCCAGCAGCTGCAGATTTCCAAAAACGTACGGCACCTGAGAGCCGTGGTACGCTCCGAGGAGCGAAGCGGGGCTATTCTCTGCAAAGGATTGCCCTTTCCAGGCGGGAGTAGGATGCGCCCAATAGTAGAGATAGGTCGGGGAACCTGTCGCAGCGCTCATCTGTGCAGTCCGCCACGTATTGAGGCCAAAATTGGCATCACGGAACAAGCCAACACGCGCTTGCGTGGCACTTTCGTCGTCATGAACATCGTAAAGAGCCGCTAGCTTCGAGAGATTCTTCGGCCCGACACGCTCTTTCGCCAGTATGTCGTACTGAGCGCGTGTGCGATCATAGACCCCCTCGAAAAACTCATGGGAAGACCAGCCAGTCATGTACGGCACTGGAGCGACCTTTCCGGACTTCCATAGATTGCCGGCGCTGTCTGGCAAGAAGTGACCGTCGACAATCGGGCCGAAATTTATCTTCATGTCGCCATACAATGACAAAAGGACTTCAGCGGGAATGCCCCGGAGATCCGCGAGCGATGCGCTGATCATGCTGCCAAAACGCCGACCATCGGTCTCCGCACTCGCGAGTGTGCGGCCACCTCCGAGCGAGACCGGGCCGCTCATGGCGACTGCACGCTGAAACAGACCACGGCTGAGTGGTGAGACCATCAGCTGGTTCACAGCACCGGAACCGGCGGACTGCCCAATGATCATTACTTTTTCGGGATCTCCCCCGAAGACAGCGATATTGTTATGCACCCATTTTAGAGCTTCAACCTGATCGAGCAGTCCGTAATTGCCGGACGCGTAATTAGGAGACTCCCGGGTCAATTCTGGATGAGCAAAAAAGCCGAAAATGTTGAGGCGATAGTTAATCGCGACAACGATCATACCCTTCTGGGCGAGCTGCTCGCCATTGAATTCAACTTTTGAACCAGACCCGCTAGAAAACGCGCCACCGTGCATCCAGAACATCACTGGCAGCTTTTGACCGGGCTTAATTTCGGTTGGTGTCCAGATATTTAGGTAGAGACAGTCTTCGCTGACCGGCAGATCCCTATTGCCGTAAGCCTCGATACTGATCGAGCCGGGCGCGCGGCCGCCCTGAATGCAGCCAGCTGGCAGAGTCGTCGCCGACTTCACTCCGGCCCAAGGCACCACCGGTTGCGGCTCGCGCCAACGCAGATTTCCAACTGGAGGAGCAGCGTAGGGAACGCCAAGATAAGCCCGCACCCTACTGTTGCTTGCCCATGAACCTTCCACAAACCCGCCATCGACCTTGAGCGGATCGCCGGTAACGCGAGCTTCCACTGGTGCGAAGGCATTACAGGCGCAAGCAATCGCACCGAAAATCGAAATCATCTTTGGCGCCGAGCGCCGACCGAACTGACCCTTCATTGCCTTATCCTCTCCCGACTAGTGTCGAAGGCGCCGGGCCACCTTGTGACCCAGCCCCAACCAATTTAGAAATTGAAACGGATGCCCGCGGTGATGAAGCGGCCGATCAGATCATATGTTTGTGCTGCAGGCACTGAGAAGGAAGTTGGATTTCCTCCCGAAATCGGAGGCTCTTGATTTAAGAGATTATTCACAGTCACATAGACCTTCTGATCCCCGCCAAATGCTCGCAGTTTGTACTCGAAGGTGAGGTCAGTGTAGGCGATAGCGTTGATGTGATTCAGGCTCGTTCCCACGCCTTCGACCAGCATCGGATCGATTACAGCCGACCCGATCACCCGCTCTTGGATGAGCGCACTCCAGCGATCCTGCTCATATCGAAGCGAAGCCGTGCCACGCCATAGCGGCGTTGCGGGAGACCGGAGAGTCTGGATCGCGCTAGATCCGATCGCTTGGGTCTCCGATTTTGTCAGGTGCGTGGCCAGGATCCGAGCCTGTATCCGGCCGCCCCAGAGTGGTTTCGCATACGCAACTTCGAAGTCGAAACCGCCAACCCGGGCTTGGTCAAGGTTGAGGGTCTGCTGACGGATTGTGAGCGTGTTGGGACCCGTGACAGTGATCTGATCGCAAAGCGTCTGATTTCCCCGAGCACAAAGGTCGACCGTGTTCTGAGGGGTCAGAGTTCCGATCGCGCCACTGATCTCGATGTTGAAGCGATCGACGGAGGCTTGGAAACCAGGAAGAAATGAGGGACGAACAACGATGCCGTACGTCTCTGTCAGGGCCTTCTCTGGCCCAAGATTTGGGTTACCGGAGATGATAACCAGGTCCTGATACGTTTGGCCCTGATAGATCACATTCTGGATCACCTGGGTTTGCGAATTGAACAGCTCCAGAATGTTCGGACCACGAATGTCGCGCGAACGCGTATAGCGGAGCCGGATGCCGTCGACGGGCTCCCAAACGCCGCCCAGTTTCCAAGTCATGACTACACCAGACTGGCTGTAATTGGTGCGTCGGACCGCGCCGTGTAAATCGAGGGCATTGAAGAATGGCCTATCTCTGAGGATCGGCGCGCCCACCTCGGCGTAAAGGTCGGTGACATTATAGCGGCCAGCTAGCGGCTGCGGATTGTTCGACTGGTACACACCAATGCGTCCCTGGAGGGACGTGGGCGCGCCGCGGACCCCGGTAAAGTCCAGGATCTGCTGGGAAACAGCATCCGCGACCTGACGCGCCGACTCGCGCCGATGTTCGGCACCAACGGCAATCGAAATCGGACCCGCACCAAACTGCAGATTGTCGCCGAGGTCACCGTTGAGGTTTACCTGGAACACATGCTGACGAAGTCGAAGGTCTTTGCCACTGTCGCCCACAACCCAGGCGGCGGCTTCGGGCGTGACTGACCCCTCGCCAAAGATATTGAGGGGAACGCAACCCGGGTCCAGCCCGGCGAGTGTCGAACGACAGACGATTTTCCCCGTCGCGTCTTTCACGGCGTCGACGGCTGCGTAAATGCGGCGCAGATTGGTTCGATTGTTCTGGTAAAGATGTTGGTCTGTTTGCCCGAAGCTGTAGGAAGCATCAGCCTTCCAACGGCCCCACAGATCAGCATTGGCACCGATCGCGATGCGCTTCATTTCCGTCGAGTTTTCATTCTCGACGATCGGGAGATCGCGGAAAAATCTTCCGACCTGAATGCTCTGCTGATTCGTAGTAACCATCTGCGAGAGTACGCCAGTCGGCAGATAGGCGTTATCCCGGAAGATGGTGAACCGACCGCTCCCTCCGATGTGCTGCGTGTAGAATGCCTTCGAGAGACTGGTCGATTTCGCGTACTCACCTTCTGCAAAGAATGTGAGGCCATCGACCGGCTCAACCTCGAGGTGAGCGAACAAATTCCAGCGCTTCTGGTCCGGGCTTAAGCCATTGTCAGCCCGCGCACCGTCGCCTCCGGACTGGAACGATGATCCGGTCACGGTCCCGTAGTTGAACGCTGACGTCGCACCTCCCGCCAGGAATTGCGTACCACGCAGCGGCCCTGCAGTGATGAGGCCGCCATTGGTGCCCACGGAAGACCGGATATCTGGGATGACAAGAATACCGGGTGTAGCGCCAGTCGTCGGATTGGGAAGCTGCCCATAGTTGGTCTTATACCAGCCCCGCCCAGTATCATCGTCCACCCCGACACCGTTGGTGCGGCTATATTCAGCGTTTGCGATCAGGCGGACGCGCCCATCAGCGAAGCTTTTGCCGAAGGACAAGTTGGCTAGCACGGTCTGAGTATCGCCATAGGTGGACATGCCACCGGACACTTCTCCCTTGATGCCTTCGAACTTCGTATCGAGCACGAAATTCACAACGCCGGCGACCGCGTCTGAGCCGTAGGCGGCCGACGCACCACCAGTGACCACGTCGACCTGGCGAACTAGCCCCTGCGGGATGATATTAACGTCGACCGAGCCTCCCTGGTTGGTCGAGACGAGACGGCGCCCATCGAGAAGGACCAGGGTCCGGTTCGCCCCCAGCGACCGAAGATTGAGCAGGTTCTGGCCAGCATTGCCTTGAGACACACTGCCGCCGCCGCTCTGGCCCGCCCGTGTGCTTCCGCCGAAGACAGGAAGCTGGACAAGACCCTCGGCAATGCTCGTTGGCGCAGCCGCACGCAAAGCGTCAGCCGATGCAGCGGTCACGGGTGTTGGCGCATTGAAACCGGAGGCACCCAAGCGGCTGCCGGTGACCACGATATCACCGGTAGTCGCTTCGCTTTCGGCCTGCGCAGGCTCCTCCGACGCTCCCTTAACTGCAGAGGCGCTAGGCCCGGAAGTCGTCTGTGCGACAGCCGAACCGGCATTTCCAAAGGCGAGCAGCGCAAAAGCACTACAACCTGCCGTCAGAAAAACATGCATTGATGCGCGTCTCATTTCACCCTCTCCCCGAGCTTTCATTGTTGATGGCGACCGTCATTTTTTCCCGGAGGAGTGCGACCGCTCGTCCAAAATTTAGCGAGGAGACCGAAATTTCGTCAATCTTGACAATTATAGTACATATATTTTGTTGCCATTTGCCGAAATGCGAGCATTTTGCACGCCTCGACGATTCAACGGGTGCAATTAGAGCGATCTCTTGATCAATACCGTCAACGAATCCGTTGTCGCATCGACCTCGCTAACCAATATGGGGCGAATCAGTTCAGATGGGCAGCCGATTTGTCAGGCATCGGCCCGAGGAACCGCTGGGCTTACCGCTCAGTGGTTCAGCGAGATCGGGACAACGCCGACTACCATCGCGATGGCGAGAAAAACCAGCGAACTCACGAGCGCAAATTTCAAGGTGAACCTTTGGAATGTCGCGAAATCGATGCCGGCGAGACCGACTAGAAGATAGGCCGACGGGACCAGTGGGCTGAGCAGATGGACCGATTGCCCAATTAGAGCGGCACGGCCGATGGTGGCTGGCTCAATACCATAGCGTCCTCCAGCCTCTGCGAGGACAGGAAGCACGCCAAAGTAGAAAGCGTCGTTCGAAACGAAGAACGTGAACGGTATGCTGAGCAAAGCCGTGATGGACGCGAGATAGGGGCCTAGTGAAGCGGGAATTGTCGTCACCACGCTATGAGCCATCGCGTCAATCATGTGGGTGCCAGACATGATTCCCGTGAACACACCGGCGGCAAAAACCATTCCTCCCACTGACAAAGCGTTGTTGCCATGTCGAGCGAAGGTCTCCCTCTGCCGCTCCACATCAGGGAAATTAAGGACGAGGGCCACGGCAGTCCCAAGCACAAATACAGCCAAGGTTGGGAGAAGCCCGGAAACCAAACCGCCTAGGACTGCGAGGGTGAGCGCGACGTTCGCCATCTTTCTCCAGGCCGGCACGGTGAGCTGATCTGGTGCCTCGGCGTCGGCAGCTTCAGATGGCACAATCACTTCTTCTAAACGGCCTGCTGAAAGGCGCTTTCGCTCTCGCCTTCCCAAAAACCACGCCAAGCAGATTACCCATGCGACAACCCCTGAAAGCGGCAGTGCGAGCGGTATAAAAATTTCTCGAGGATCAATTCGTAGGACGGATGCAACACGAACGGTAGGGCCCGCCCAGGGCACCACGTTCATAGCCCCGTTGGCGAGCACGACGATCGCGGCTAGCTTGCGCACATCGAGTGAAAGGCGCTTATAGAGGGGCAGAAGCGCCGAAATCGTAATCATGTAAGTGGTGGCACCGTCCCCATCCAAAGAGACGAGGAGGGCCAATATCGCCGTTCCGACAAGAACGCGTACCGGGTCGTCCCGCACCAGCTTCAGCGTTGCAGCGACGAGTGGCTCGAACAGGCCCGCATCGATCATAACGCCAAAAAACAGGATCGCGAAGATCAGCCCAACGCCCGTGGGAGCGAGAGCGCTCACGCCATCGACAATCATCGCGCCCAAATTCGCACTGAAGCCCAGGCAAATCGCGAAAATCGTGGGGACTAGGATCAGCGCCGTGATGGCCGACAGCCTCTTGGTCATGATCAGAGCCATGAACACGGCGACCATCGAGAATGAAGCGAGCGCGAGCATCAGTCGAGATCCACAGCGGCTTCATCGCCGCGCGCTTGCAAAACGCCAATCCACCCATGTCCACCTGCCATCGGGCAACCCTCCCATTCGTTGATCGCTCCGCCTTCGACCAGGCTTGGCGTGTTGCCCCAAATCTGGCAGCTTGCCACTATCTCAGTCAATCTTGACAATTTTCATCAAGATAAAGCAGGATGGCGTTCGGGAGAATAACATGTCCGAAGACACTGACCGACTTTACGTAACAGCCGCCGAAGGCGCCCGCATGCTCGGTATCAAGCCCTCATCGCTTTACGCATATGTGAGTCGAGGCAAAATCCGGTCAGTGGTCGTGCCTGGCGAAAAGAAGCGGCATTATTGGCGGTCGGACATCGAGCAACTTGCGGCGGGGGGGCGTCCTGAAATGGAGGGCGCCCTGTTGCCGGTCGAAGCGCGCACGGATGGCGCACCTACGCATGACGTCTTCGGCGAGACGGCGCTGACGTTCATCGGCGCAGACGGTCCATTCTACCGAGGCGTCAGCGCAGTCGCCCTCTCGCAGGAGGCGAGTCTTGAGGACGTGGCGGCACTTCTCTGGGATGGCGAGGTCGAGGCAATTTTTCCGCGCGCGCTCCCGCGACGTCCTGCTGACTTCGACAAGGTAAGAAGCGCACTAGCGTCACTCGGTACGCTCGATCAGGGCATCAGCCTCCTGACGCTGATCGAAAGCGTAAACCCGCGTTCGTATGATTTTTCGCCTGCAGGCTTTCGGCGATCCGGAGGCGACGCCTTGCGATGGTTCGCGACCATTCTCGTGGGCGCCGACCGGCCTAGCGACCAGCCAATTCATGAGTTTGTCACGTCTCGCTTGGGGCGCCCGGAACTCAGCGACGTCGTCCGCCGCCTGATGATCCTAGCCGCGGCCCATGAATTCGACCCGTCGAGCTATGCGGTCCGCGCTGCGGCCAATGCCGGCGTAACGCCATACCAAGCCGTCATGGCGGGCATCATTGCCTACCGGGGTCATCGGCTTCCCATGTCGCGGGCCGAGCCGATGGCTCAGCTGCTCGACGACCTTCTCTCTGCCGCTGACCCTCGGCTCGCCGTTGCGCGCCGGTTCCGAAACGGCGATAGCTTCTCGGGCTTCGGGTCGCCAATGTACGGTGTCATTGACCCGCGGGCCGTTGCGATAATGCCTGCCCTGGAAAGGCAATTCGACGGCGATCGCGAATTCGCGGCCTTCCTGCAGGCTGCGGCTGAGATCGAGGATCTGACCGGACGACGTCCCGGTCTGAATATCCTAGCTGCCCTCATCGGGCGAAAGGTTGGTCTCCAGGGCGCCCAGCAAATCTCATTCTTTGTCCTAGGGCGCGCTGTCGGATGGATCGCGAATGCAATGGAGCAATTCTTTTCAATGGGGCTGGTTCGCCCACGCGCGCATTATTCGGGTCGCCTTCCGGCACCCGCCCAGCGCTAGCTCAGTGCCAAAATGAGACGATCCCGGTTGCCGGATCAAACCAGCCGTCATGAATCATGCGCGACGCGACATAAAGAATGATCGCTAGACCAACCAGGACCAGCCAGCGATAGCGCTCGATCATAAGGGCCAGAAAATTGGCGGCAAGCCCCATCAGGGCAACTGAGAGCACGAGGCCGACGATCAAGATGCCGGGATGCGCGCGTGCAGCGCCAGCCACTGCCAGCACATTGTCCAAGCTCATGCTTAGGTCGGCAATCGTCACGGAAAGCGCGGCCTGCATAAAATTACGGGGCGCGGCGCCTCCGGGACGGTGCTCCGTGTCACTGGCATCCTGTGCGAATTCGCGCCACATCTTCCATGCGACCCACAGAAGCAGAAGGCCGCCGGCGAAGACCAGACCGACCAGTTGCATCAGCTGTGTGATCATGACGGCGAACAGAATGCGCAGAACCAACGCACCGACCATGCCAATGAGGATCACACGCCGACGGAGCGCAGGTGTCAGACCTGCCGCGAGCGCGCCGACAACAATCGCATTGTCCGCCGCGAGCATGACGTCGATCAGAATGACCTGCGAAAAGGCGGCCAGCGTGGCGGGGGAGCCGAGATTGGAAAAATCGGCGACGATATGCGTCCATAGATCGGTCATGGCGCGTGGCTCCGGTTTCGAACGGGGAAGATCGGCACGGGATGGGCGCCCAGCCGTCAGATGAGAAGTCAGGTGCGTTGGCGACGATCAGAATGCGTCGACGACAGTCTCGACGTGGCGCACCTGTGGGGGCTCAGCGAAGCAGGAGCCGACAAGCGCTCGCCATTGCGCGAAGGCATCTGAAGCGCGGAAGGTCAGCATATGGTCGTCGACCGACCGCCAGCCCACGATGAGAAGATAGTTCAGCGGCTCCTCTATGCCCCTCTCCAGTCGGAAGCTGGTGCAGCCCTCCGCCGACTTGAAGAGACCGGCTGCGCGACGGACACCGTCTTCGAACGCTAGCGACATGTCCTGCTTGATGGCGATATGCGCAATCTCGAAAATCATCTGGCGAGCACCGATTCATCGTTGGCGGAAGCGAGGGGTTCGATCTGCGCGAACTGCGAAGGCCAAGAAAGGCCGGTGCGCGTCGTCGCGGCGGGGCGATATTCAAGCCCGACAGCGCCCGCATAGCCGACTGCGATAAGGGCATCGAAAAGGCTATCGAAGTCGATCGCGCCCGACCCGGGTTCGTGTCGGCCAGGATCATCCGCGATCTGGACATGGGCGAAAAGGGAGCCGAACGAGCGGGTGAAGTTCGTAGGATCAACGCCAGCTTGCGTCGCATGATAGGCATCGAATGCGACGGCTAGATTGGAGCGATCAACCTCCTTCAAAGCTTGCAGGGCCTTGTGCGGCTCGTTCATGAAATAGCCGGCAAGCGTACCGGCTCCGATCGGCTCGATGATGACGGTGAGGCCTGCTGGCGCCGCTGCATCGCAAGTGTAGCGGACGTTCCTGATGTAGCAGTCCCACGTCGCGGATTCTTCGACACCCTGCTGCGGAACTCCAGACATGGGATGGATAAGGCCGCATCCGATCTGTTGCGCGTAGCGCACGGCCACCGCCACGCCATGCTCGAACTCAGCTTCCCTTCCGACAAGCGCCGCTAGGCCCTTCTCGGTCGGCCCGCCGGCCGGAAGCGCGATCTGGACGACCCTCAGCCCACTGTCTCGACATAGGCGATCGAAGACGCCGGCATCGAGCTCATAGGGAGCCGGATGTTCGATGAACCGAAAGCCGGACTCCGCTGCGGCGGAGAAGCGCTCCTGCAAGGGCAACTCAGTGAACAAATAGCCCAGATGGGCGCATAGTGGCAGCCGGCTCATCGGACCAACGGGAGCAAATCCATGCAGCCCCACTCCGTTGCCAGTGCCGCGAGATCGCTTATCGTGTCGGCCGGCAGCAGCAAACCTTCCCGACGATGCCGGGCATCGTTGCGGGCTTCAAGTTCGCCAGGGTACACGATTTCGTCATACCCGACCGCCAGCGGCGTCGCGCGCAGCTCCGCGATCAATCGCTCCATCCGGCTTTCGAACTGGGCACGCGGCTGAAAGGCATCGATCTTCATGGCGATCATGAGGTGGCCGACACCACCCGGCTTTTCCGCCTGATAAGGACCGTTCACGCTGGCGCCGAAGGCACTTCCGCTCAGAACACCGGACAGCATGTCCATCATGACCGAGATCGCATAGCCTTTGTGGCCAGCCATGGGCAGCGTTACCCCGCCCAGTGCGGCGACCGGATCCGTCGTCTCCCGCCCCTCCGCATCGAGCGCCCAGCCTAGGGGAATCTCTAGACCCTTCTGCCGGGCAAGATAGATCTTGCCCCGGGCCACGCCTGTGTTCGCGATGTCGAGCACCATGGGCGGGTTGGCGCCAGCCGGGGCGGCCCACGACCAGGGGTTGGTTCCGACCGCCTTGCTGCGCCCGCCCCAGGGCGGCATGGCCGGGCTGGCATTCGTAGAGAGGAAGCCGACACATCCTGCTCGCGCCGCCATCAGCGTGAAATACATGGCGGTCCCGAAATGGTTCGAGTTGCGCACGGCAACTGCGCATATCCCGTGCTGTCCGGCGCGCTCGATGGCCAGCTCGGCCGCCCTACGTGCCGACACTTGCCCCATGGCCTCCTGGCCATCCACGACAACCACAGCACCGCTATCGAGCGCAACGACCGGCACGGTGTTGGCTTTGACGGCACCTGTCTGGAGGCGCTTTACATACCAAGGCAATCGCATCACGCCGTGCGTCTGATGGCCCCATAGATCCGCCTGAACGAGCGAATCGGCCGACACATGCGCATCCTCTTCAGACAGGCCGGCGCGCGCGTAAATGGCCTTTGCAAAGGCGAGTAAGGCATCCGAGTCGACCGGTGCTTCGGGCGATAGGACTGGCATCATCGGTCGCCATGCTCCTCGTCAATGCGGCGCGTCTCGCCCGTCGCGACCACTGTGCGATTGGCGTCAATCGATCCGTAAACCCAGAAGATCCGCATTCTCTCGGTATCGGAACTGTTCCGGAAAAAATGATGGACGCCAGCCGGGATGAAGGTCGTGTCACCCGGTCTGACTACCTGCTCGACACCATCGATGGCCGCAACCGCGCTGCCCTCGAGGAGCATCACGCTCTCCTCGCAATTGTGAAAATGGAGTGGCACGGCGCACCCAGGATCGAATTCCGTGACGCCGTTGATGAACGCCGTCGCGCCGATTCCGGCACGAACGAGCGGATAGGTGCGTACGCCGCCACCGCGGTCCTTGGGGTTTATCTCGGAAAGACGAAGAAGAGCGGGCATCGCTTCGTTTTTGTTCGACATATATGTCTCCATTTGCCCCGTCAGGCCTGCGCCGGACCGATCCAGACAGTCTTGATGTTGGTGAATTCGCGCATCCCTACGATGCCCAGTTCGCGGCCATATCCAGAGCGTTTGACGCCCCCAAACGGAAGCCGCGGATCAGACGCAACGATTCCGTTGACGAACACTGCCCCCGCATCGATGCGGCGCACGATGGTCCGCGCTCTCGCCAAGTCCGAAGTCCAGAGGGACGCACCAAGACCGAATTCCGTCTCGTTGGCGAGCCGGATGGCGGTCTCAACATCAGGCACGCGCAGAATGGCGGCTACCGGCCCGAAAGTCTCTTCGCGTGCGGCGGTCATTGTGCTCGTCACATGGTCGATGATTGTGGGAGCGTAATAAAAGCCCGGTCGATCAACCGGCGTACCGCCAACCACTACGACGCCCCCCTCTCCACGGGTCGCCTCGACCTGGCGATGCAGTTCATCGCGAAGATTCTGGCGAGCCATGGGGCCGATCTGCGTCGTGCGATCAAAGGGATCGCCGACCACGAGCGCCTCTACGTGCCGCTTGAAGGCCTCGACGAAGGCGTCTGCGACACTGTCTTCGACGATGAAGCGCTTGGCATTGACGCAGCTCTGACCTACGTTGATGTAACGCGCCTTTACGGCCATAGCCGCCGCCTGCTCAATGTCGGCGTCGGACAGGACGATGAACGGATCGGAACCGCCCAGTTCGAGCACCTGCTTTTTGAGCGCCTGCCCGGCCTGAGCCGCCACGATCGTCCCAACATGCGTCGATCCAGTGAGCGTAACGGCAGCAATCCGATCGTCTGCGATCAAATCTGCGACGGCGCCCGGCGGTATGAGAAGGACCTCGGCGAGCCCATCCGGCGCCCCAGCGGCAGCCAGCACTTCCTTGATCGCTTCCGCACACTGGGGGACGTTATTGGCATGTTTGAGAACGGCGCCGTTGCCAGCTGCGAACGCAGGCGCCGCAAATCGGAAGAACTGCCAGAAAGGATAGTTCCACGGCATAATCGCAAGCACGACGCCCAGCGGATCATAACTGATCATGCTTTGAGTGGCATTTGATTGCACGGCTTCATCAGCGAGATAGGCTGCGGCATTCTCTGCGTAGAAATCGCAGTTCTTAGCGCATTTTTCGACCTCCTCCTCGGCCTCGACGACGGGCTTACCGACCTCAAACACGATTAGTTGCGCATATCGCGCCAGATTGGCGCGCAGGACGGTCGCGATTCGCCGAAGAAGCGCGACACGATCAACGACCTCCAATGCCCGCCAGCTACGCTGCGCCGCCACCGCTCGATCAAGCGCCGTATCAATGAAGGTGGCGTCATGGTCTTCGAAACGAGCGAGCTCTTCACCCGTCGCAGGATTGATTGAAAGTTGCATGCGAGATCCTAAAGCGGCGAGCCGCGCATTGGTATTTTTTGAACAAAATAGACCTATTTTGATGTTTGGTATTGCGCAAGCAAAAAATACCAGACATTGAAAGTTATGCGTCAGTCGACCCTCTCCGCCCAATTAGCCGCGCAGCTGACGGAGCAAATTGCTTCGGGTGTGCTCAAGCCGGGCGATCGCGTCACCGAGCGCGCCTTAGCTGACCAGCTGCGGGTTTCTCGCTCGCCAGTGCGGGGGGCGCTCGCTCTCCTGCGCGAGAAAGGCATTGTTGAAGATGCCGAAGATGGCGGGGCTCGAATTGCGCAATCGAAGTCCACCCTGACCGTCGGAGAGACCATTGCTTTCGACGATGATGAACAGGTCTATTTTCGAATTGCCGATGATCGTTTAAATGGGGCCCTGCCTGAGAGGGTCACGGAAAGCGAGTTGCTGCGCCGATACCCGGTCACCCGGGGCAAACTCGGCCATATTCTCGGAAGGATGGTCGAGGAGGGCTGGATTGAGCGCCTCCCAGGCAATGGATGGGAATTCCTTCCGACTCTCACCTCGCTCGAAGCCTATGATGACAGTTTCAGGTTTCGGTTATTGATCGAGCCGGCAGCTATTCTAGAACCGCGATTTCAACTCAATCGATCAGGTCTCGAGCATGTCCGTCAACAGCAGATGTGGCTTATCGACGGAGCCATCTACGATGTGAACGATGTCACTCTCTTTGAGCTAAACACCGGCCTTCATCAGGCAATCGCAGCCTGTAGCCGGAACACCTTTTTTATCGACTCTCTAAAGAGGATTGATCGGCTCAGACGGCTAATTGACTATAAGCAAATGCTGGATCGGGATACAGCGAAGGGGCGATGCAGAGAGCACGTCCATATGGTTGATCTACTTTGTCAAGGGAAGCGGCAGGAAGCCTCGGCTTTTATGCATCATCACCTTGCCAGCCTGCCTAAGCTGAAGGAGCAGGCGCGCACTGGTTCTGAAAAGACCCCGAAGCAATAAGTACATCTTTAGGGTCGCCGATTTCTCAATGGATGGGCCCGGCCAGGCGGCTACGGCCCAAGTTCCTTCTATAAAAGATGCATCAGTGTAAGGCTGGAGCGTCTGCTTCAGCCGAAAGCCGTCATTCGAGCGGAGAGCCGGGGACGACGGCTTCGTCCTAAGTGTAGTCGCTCGCCACAGCACGCTAGTTCGGTGAACGAAGGGCGGATTTTAGGAAGCCGGTTCGGGCGGTTCAATGGCCGCTTTGTTGGCGGCAGCTGCCTTAACGGGCAGAACGCACGAAGTTCTGGCTGACCTGCTGCCCAGACCGGACCAATCTTCGCACATCAGGAAGCCGGGAGGCTTCGTATAGCTTGAGCGCGGCGCTCGGGTCGGCCTGCAGCGCCGCAGCGTTGAGAAACCGCGCTAGGGTCAGCGCATCGTCCGCTGCCGTTGCAAAGCCATTGCCAGTCATTGGCGTGCAGACATGTGCGGCGTCGCCAACCAGGCAAACCCGCCCGGAGACGAGCCGGTCCGGAAAATACTCCACTACGGGGGTACCCAGCAGCGCCTTGCGCGCGATACATTCCAGAATCGCGTCTCGCCAGGGAGATGGCCAATGCAGGCGCGCCAACTCTGCCAGCTCTTCGAACAATTCGTCCGGCATGTCATTCGCGCGCAGTGAATGACGCACCAGATTGCCATCGACTGCACCTGTCTTGCGCAGGATTGCATTGTGTCCGGCGTCGTACCAGCCCCATCCCACCCGGCGGCGACCGCGCTCCGGACTGCCGTCGGCGGCGGTCAGCGGAAAACCCAGAAGCACATATGGACCGGAGTCCAGAAATTCGAGATTGGGTGGATAGCGGACGGAAAGCGCTGCCTCTTCGGCAAAGCCGACCCAGGCAAGATAGTCCGCGAAGACGGCATCTGGACGCTCCGGGCTGATATGCCGCCGAACGACACTCTGATAGCCATCGGCACCGACCAGCACCGCACCTTCGAACCGTCGACTGTCGGAGGTTATCGCCCAGCCATGCCCCTCTTCCTGTCCTGCCGTTTTGACGCGGGCGTTCTGCAGAACAAGGATGCCGGCCTCGTCCGCCGCAGCGCGCAAACCTCGATAGACCGATTGCCATGCCTGGACGCCGGTTGCGAGCATACCAGGCGCGTGACGGCGCCCCGTTAATTGCTCAAGCAATCCATAGCCAACCTGGAGCGCAGCGCCGGTCCGGTCGGTGTCGGTCGAGCGCTCCAGCAGGGTGATGGAGAAGCCATGCTGCGAAAGTGCGAGGCCGGTCATGAGGCCCGCGAGTGAGCCCCCGACGATAAGAATGTCGCTGACGCGCTCCGGACTGGACGACATCAGTTTTTCGGGGTGACCCAGACCTCGATGGGGGCGACAAACTTGCCCGGTGCCGGTTTACCGACGTGGACGCGATCGGCCGTCACCAATTCGCCAGTCTCCAGATTGAAGCTGGCCCAGGGCCTCGGCATGCGGCCGAAGGTCATTTTCTGGATTGGTTGGCCTGTGGCCGAGTTCATGATGGTTGCGACGACACTCATGGGCAAGGCGATAGCCACCACGACATGCATCGGTCCAGCCAGAATGTGCCTCGTACTCGACCATAGGCTTCGTCAGAGCGTGGGCGCCCCTCGGCTCTTGCGTACGGCTACTGAATGAAAGGCAGCTATCGGGGATGCTCGATCTCGTGATCGAACGTCGTAAATGTTGGCGAAAGCCTCATGCAGCCTCACAGGACAGGCTTACTGGTAGCGAATTTTTAACGACATCCTCTTCCTGGACCAATGTGAGCGCAGTCAAGCCCCTCTCCGTGTCAACTCAGGCTCGGTCACGGCTACGAGAGGTTGAAGCAGGTGCGGTGGCTTAAGAAAAGCCAGAATACCAGCTCCCATGAAGCACAGTGCCGAAACAACATACAATACAGGAACAAAGGTGCCGGTAAGATCGTAGCAATAGCCTGAAGCAACCGGCGCGAGGGCCCCAAAGGCGGCGGAGAATGCGGAGCCGAACCCGAAGACGAATGGCGCTGCTCGCGCGCCAAACCAGTTACCGAACACCATGACGATCGCGAGGATGGAAGTGTGCGCCCCGATGCCCAGAAAGGCAACTGCGGGATAGAGAAGTGCGAGCGACTTGGCACCGGCGAACAAAGCCATGCCGGAGCCCTGAAAGACGAGCCCCGCGATGAAGATTTTGCGGGGATCCACCCGATCTGCAATGAACCCGATCATCAAATGAGCCGCGAACCCTGCGCCTACGGATAGTGAGATCAATCGGGCGGCAAGCGCTGTCGAAAAGCCAAGATCGCGCATATGCAGCACGCCCTGCGCCAGAAAGATCGTGAACGCCGCGCTGACGCCGATGGAACATATCAAAAGCGCCCAGAACACCCCCGAGCGGAGAACATCGCGTGGCAGCCAGTCTTCCTGGGTCAGATGGACCCTGGCGGCCGCCGCTGCCGCGACCGGCGCTGCTTCATGATCCTGAACAGAGGCATCACCGTCCGGATTTTGATCCAGATCCACGGGCGCTTCGACGACAAAACGCCAGCAGACGACAACCGCGATGGCCGCAAGGGCTGCGATAAGCCACCACCCGTTCCGCCACGATCCTGTTTCTGCGACGACGCCCTCCAGCAGGGGCGCCGCGATCATCCCCGCGATCGAGCTACCCGAGAGAACAAGGCCCATAGCAAGGGCACGCCGACGGTAGAACCATCGCGTGACCGATGCCTGTATCGTAATTGGGCCGGCAATCGCATTTGCCGATCCAATAACGAGGCCAGCGATCATGATTAACATCCAGGAGGTGGTGACGATGGTCGCCATCGCTACAGCCCCGATCACGAGGCCGATGTTGCCGAGCACCAGCGTTGTGCGAATTCCTGCGTTATCGATGAGCTTAGCGACAAGGGGTCCTGGCAACCCCGTCATGAGCATAAACAGCGCAAAGGCCGAGCCTTGCGTCGCGCGATTGAGTTGCAGCTCATCTCCCATGTGGACGTTGAGAATGCTCAGCCCATAGGTGGAGAGGGCATAGTTGATCGCCAGAGCGAACCAGAGGACTGCCGCCAGCTTCCAGCCATAAAAGGGACGATCTGCAGTCTTAATGGTCATGGCGGTTCCCCATGTGTTTCCGAAGCTCGATCTCTTTGGCGTCGGCCGTGTGCCCCAGGCATTGGTGCTTTAGGCAGGTCATCCACCTTCATTCCGACTCAAGGCGCGCGCACGGCCAGCAACCCAGTTGCGAAGCGCATCAGATCGACATTTGGAGCCGTCCGGATCTGTCTCGACGGAAGGCACCGCTGAGAGTATCTGCGCGAAGCGCTTCTCCAGCCCCTCCCTCACCTCCGGATACGGAATGATGTAGGCTGCGTTCGCCCGGATCCCCTCCAGAATGGTCTGTGCCAACTGGTCCGGGTCCATGCCGTGCTGGTGGATCGACTGAAGGGAAGCAATGGCCTGCGCGTCTTCGACATAACCGCTCGCGGCCAGATGGGCGGGCCTGAGCTTGCTGGCTTCCGCAATGTTGCTATTAATGTTGGCCGGAGTGCAGACCGAGACACCAATGTCGTACTTCGCCAAGCCCTGCCTGTAGCCTTCCATCAGGTTGATCGTCGCGGCCTTTGCCGCTGCATAGGGGCCTGCCAAAGCACTGCCTTGAAAGCCACCTATGGACGAGACAGTCACAATATGCCCCGGTCTTCCGGAAGCGATCATGCGCGGAATGAAGGTCACACAACCGTTGACGACGCCGCCCAGATTAACGCCGATGAGCCAATCGAAATCGTCGAAAGTGGTATGCTCGATAGGACCGAAACTGTTTACGCCTGCCGTGTTAGAAACGATCGTCGGTGGCATGCCGAACACGGCCTCGACCTCGTCTGCCGCCTTCGCGTAGGCAGTTCGGTCCATGATATCGAATTGAAGGCCGTGAACCTCGATCCCTTCGGCCTTGAGCTTAGCGACCGCTCGGCCGATGGCATCGGACCGGATGTCTGCGATGCATATCTTGGCACCGGCCCGGCCAAACACGCGCGCCTGGCCCAAGCCAGCGCCCGATGCCCCCCCCGTAATGAATGCCAATTGCCCGCTCAGGTCACGCATCAAACGTCCAATTGCTTTGATGCGCATCCCGACCCCTGCCTCATAGGCAGGAGGGCACGGTTCCAGGACTTTGACTCAGGCAAAAGCTGCAATTGCCCTGCTTTCTCCATCTCCCCATCCGGAGCGGATACCGAAAGGCAGGCTGGTGCCGACGGCCAACACCGTATCGATCAAACCGTTGCGTACCTTGAAGGCTTCAAATGCCAGAACGGAATTGGGCTCGGGCCAAGGCAGAACGCCGTCAACGCCGACCTTGTCATTGGGGTGATCGAAAAGCAGGTGACACAGGACGATGCCGCGTTCCACATCGACTACCAGATATCGTCTGGCGCGTAGCCCCTCAATGTATGAGTAATAGCCCCGGCTAATCTGGTCGGCGACCGACAGCGCCCGATAGGCCTTTTCGCCGGTCATCTCCTTGGCGTCGCCGCCGGCGTCCCGCCCACCGTTCACATAACGGAGCGCGTCGTCTTTAACGGGAACGATCGCGCCATTGCTGCGCTCGATACCGTCGAAATATAGGCTCGCGGTTTCGATGAGTTGCTCGCGCGACACGCGCTCGCTCTCAGGGATCACGTCATGAAAATCGTCCGTGCCCTTGGCGACGGACTCACAATTGAAAAATTCCCCTGCCCCGCGGTTGGAAAGGGCCTCGATCTCGCTGATGAGCGTGCCCTCGATCTTGAGGCGTATGCAGACCATGACCTGACGGTTCGCTTCTTCAGCAATACCCCAGAACTCTATTTGTCCGGTCTTTACGTCGACGAAATAATGGTCGTCCTTCCAGAAGGATTTGACGGTTCGGCTCATCCCGGCACCGATCGGCAATTCCACCGTATTCTCGGTGTGCCGGAGGTTGGGCGCGAACTCGACCGGCCGAAAATCCTTGGTCACGACCGCTTCAAGATACCGTTTCATAATCTCGATGAGGCGCTGTCGTTCCAGTTCGTTTTCGCGGTTCGCCATCAATCATACTCCAGTAAAATGTTGAGTTGGAGGGTCGCGCCCGAACGCACCCAAATTAGATTTCGTGGAACAGCCGCGATTGTCCTGCGGGAAATCTGGAAGAAGCGACCAACGCCGATAACGTTGTACAGCCAACCCAGCGTCGTCTCATCGACCATGGCTCAGATACAGGAACGGCGAGACTGCTCACGCTTGCGCCTCTGCTTTTTCCTTGTCCATGAGCGCTTGCATGATGCGCCGTCCCATGACGGCGGTCTGGTCGCTCTTGATCATAAGTTCCTTGGGGAGCTCCGCCTCCCCCATGCGCCGCACGATCTTCTCGATCTCGATCGTCGCGAGCAGATCCTCATCCAGGACCTTCTTGATGATTACTTTGGTTCGGTCGATCTGTTTGAGGTCCGAAACGGTCATCGCGAAGAAATAGAGGCTGGTATACATGGTGGAAGGCGTCACCGCGTGCCACACCCGCCCCTTGCTCAGATACTCCCCGGCCCGCTCATGCCCTTCGGAGACCTGAAAGTCGCCGAGGCCCGCGTGGAACCCGGGCGCATAGAAATCCATGCCGTTGATGCGATCAATCTTTCCACGATATTCCGTGATCTCCATCAGCACCGGCGTCATGTCAGTATTGGGCATGATACGGCGACTGGACAGCCGCCTTTCATTCACGTCGCGAACCTCTGGCGTCTCTGCATCCGTCGTGGTCCCAATCGAGGTGCCATGGAGATAGCTGAGGTGAGACAGGTCGAGCAAATTGTCGTTCAGCAGCTGGTAGCGACCGTCCACCTCCATCGTCTCAAACGGATATGGAATGAGGCCGGGAATTTCGAAGTCGATTTCCTCAAGCGTCGGGATCAGACTTTCGTCGGCTTTCTCCGGATCTCCCATCCAGATCCAGGCCCACAGACCGCGCTCGACGAGCGGATAAGTGGGGATGGAGTAGACACCCGGAACGTTGCTTTGGCTCGGCACGAAAGTGCATTTGCCTGCCGAATTGAACGTAATCCCGTGATAGCCGCACTGGACGGCGTCCCCGACGCGTTGGCTCTTGCCCAGCGGAAAATGCCGGTGCGGACATCGCCCGTGGATCGCGACCGCCGCGCCGTTCTCCTTACGGTAGAGCACGACCGGGACATTCAGAATCCAACGTTCGAGCAACTCTTCGCCGATATCCTTTATGAACGAGGCGACATACCAGCCATTGCGAGGAGCATAGCTGCCGGGCGTAAACGGATACATGTCTCGACCTCCGGGACGACTGACTTTCGTCCGATCAGCGGACGAGTGAACTGCAATATTTCGAAATCGCGGGACGTGCGGATCATGAACGAATGACCCGCACGCCTTCTATCTTGAAAATGGCGGGCGTTTAGAAATTGAAGCCTGCGCGCACCCCGTAAGTGAGCGGATCGCCCGGCACGACGGCCATTGCGCCCGCAATGTATGTTTGCGCAGTCAGCAACACGTTATTTTCCAGGTTGCGGCCATAGGCCTGGAGATACCAGCGATCGCCAGGCGCATGGTAGGTCGCCTGAACCTCGGTGCGCGTGTAGGCGGGCTGGCGCCACTGAATACCTGAGCTGTAGCTGCTCACGACATAGGAATCGCTGATCTTGGTGCGCGCGCCGAGGTCGAGCGACCCGGCATCACCGAGCGGCAGGGTGTAGGTGTAGCCGACGGTGACGCTCGCGCCGGGAGAACGGTCCAGCGGCTTACCGGCGAAGTCGGGTCCGCTGGGTCCTTGTGGCATGTAAGAGCGGAATTTCGCATCGAGAAACGATGCCATAAGATCGAAGCGATTGCGTGGCGAAGGCCGAAGAGTCGCCTCCGCTTCGACGCCGAAGACCTTGGCCTTACCAGCGTTCTGGATCAGCAGCGTCGGCGCGCCGCCGATGAAGGCCGTGCTGTTCAGCTGCAGATTCCGGTAGTCATAATAGAAGGTCGACAGCGAGTAGCGAACCGCATTGTCCGCGAACCAGCCCTTGATGCCACCTTCGTAGGAGGTGATCTCCTCGGGCTGATAGATGAGTACACTCGCAGGCAATGGCTGATTGCAGGCGCGGCCACCGATCACGGAACCGGCAAGACATCCGTCGTTGAACCCGCCAGACTTGTATCCGGTCGCAACGCTGGCGAACAGCATGGTGCGGTCATCGAGGTCGAAGTCCGCGCCGACCCGCCACGTCAGTTTGGAAAAATCGACGGACGTGCCGCTGACCAGCACCGTATCAGGAAGGCCAGTGATCTGGAAAATCACGTTGCCCTGCTGCGATTTCTTGTCGTGCGTGTAGCGCAGTCCGCCAGTCAGGCGGAGCCGATCCGTGACGCTGTAGGTCGCCTGCCCGAACGCCGCGTAGGACGTCGCCTTGGTCGGGCCATAGTCCAGAATGAAATGGTCGAAGCCGTAATAATTGGGCTGGTCATAATACTGCATCGAGTGCTCGTTGAAGTACATGAGCCCCGCCTGAAGCTTCAGGCCAGATACGTCATTGAGGGCAAGGCGGAACTCATGCGAGTTCTGCTCATATTTTTGCGTTGTAAGCGTCGGGCTGACACCACCAAGGTAGTCGGTGGTCTTCTCGTCCACGTCGAGACGGCGATAGGATCCGAGATAGGTCGCGGTTACCGGCCCCAAATTCCAGCTCAACTCGCCCATCACGCCATACACCGCATTGTTCACATAAGGATCGAACGCCTGATTGAAGCCGCGACGAAGCCGCTGATCCGCCGAACCATCCGCGACATAAAGACGATTTGTTGGATCGCCATTGACCGGCGCAAAGAAGTTATCGCCTAAAACGTTGAACTGCGTAATGCCGCGCATGTTCGAATAGTCGCCGACAAGCAGAAGGCTCACGTCGTCATTGAAGTCGAACTTCCCGGAGAGCCGAATGGACCGATTGTCTTTGAACGGGTTATCCTTGAAGCTGTCGGTCGGCGCCTTGATGATGAAGGTGTCGCGCCGATCGAGCTGTCCGGACAAGCGGAAAGCGATGCCTTCCGCCACCGGCACGTTGATCGCGGCGTCGGCCTGGATGGTGTCGTAATTGCCATAACCGACATTTCCGGTGACTTCGAATTTGTCAGTCGGCCGCTTGGTGATGACGTTAATCACGCCCGCCGTGCTGTTACGGCCGTAGAGCGTGCCTTGCGGGCCGCGCAGAACTTCCACACGCTCGACATCGAAGAAGCTGGTTTCCTGCGCTTGCGGTCGTGCAATGTAGATCCCATCGAGAAGGAAACTGGCCGAGGGGTCACCTTTTGCGGTCGTGTCAGTGTTGCTGACGCCGCGGATCGTGATCTGCAGCCCGTAATAGCGATTGATCTCAAGGCTCGGCACTTCATTTGCAAGACCGAGTGGATTGGTGACGCCCGTCTTGAGCAGGGCGTCGCCGCCGATGGCGGTAATGGACAAGGGAGTCTTGGACGCCAGCGACGGATCGCGCGTCGCGGTGACGATGATGTCATCTCGCGCTGTCGCCTTATCGGGCGCGGTCTGCGCATGTGCAACGGTCGCCAGGGAGACAGCCAGGAGGCACCCACCGGTCCGTAAAGCCTTGTGGACGCTCGCTCGATACTTGGTCAGCGCTTCTTTCCTGAAATGGCCGTCATCCGTAGAAGCCATTGCTGCGCGAAGATCACGTGAAGATGCCATTGTTTTCCCCTTTTCCTCAAAACTTCCCGTATTCTATAAAATTCTCCCGTCTAAGAGATGTCGATCGCAGATCTTGGAGATCCCTCGCCCCATCCACTCGCACTGCCATATGGAACGGAATAACAAATCGCCCACACCGCATCGACAGACTTAGATTTTACTTTGAATATTTCGAACGCCACCATGCTGTTGGGCGTGCCGAATGGGACAGAACCGTTCGGCCCCGGCAGATCACCGGGGTGATCGAACAGCACATGAGCCAGAACAAACCCTCGCTCCTCATCGATGAGGGGGAAGCGGCGGGCGCGCAGCCCCTCGATATAGGCGTAGTGCCCCCCGCTGATCTGGTCTCTCACCGAGAGGGCACGATGCTCATGCCCCTCACCCAGCGCGCTGACATCGGCGACCGTATCTTCAGCGCCGTTCACGAGCCGCTGACAGTCGCCCTTCACAGGCACCATGGAACCGTCATTGTGCTCGATTGCGTCGAAGTAGCGGTTGGCAATCTCGATGAGTTCCTCTCGCGAGGAGCGCTGGTCCGCGGGGATGATTTCGTGAAATCCCGGATCCTCTTTCAGGATGACGTCCGGAAAATAATAAGGTTCGGTATTACCCACACGGAGCGTTTCAATCTCGCTGATCAGCAGGCCGTTGACCCGCAGGCGGACTCCGTAGATAGCTTCGCCAGCATCCTCCACGACAACGCCCCAATGCTCGACCTGACCGGTGGCGACATCGACGAAATACTGGCCACCAGGCCGCTTGGAACGAATCGTGCGGACCATGCCTGCACCGAGCGGAAGAGCGACGCCGTTCTCCGTGTGCTTGAAATTCGCTGCCAATTTGAGGCCACTGAAATTCCGCGCAAGCACGGCCGCCAGATAGTCATCCATGATCGAAATGAGGCGCTGGCGCTCTTTTCCTCGGTTAACGAAGGACATCGTTAAATTCTCTCCACTCGCGAAAGTAGGTGGCGGCCGCCAAAACCTGGCGGCGCGGGCAATCGTCCACCGGGCTCATGTGATCGAACTGGCCACGGATGAAGCTTCAAGTTCGCAGGGCGCTGTCAGCGCTTAATTGTTACGTTGACCGAGCTACCACGCACAATGCTGCCTCCCTGCTTTGGCTGGACGCTGATCGGCAGGTTGCCGCGCGAAAAAGCCACGCTTTCAGCGCATTCTTGCTCTTAATCAGCGTCGCAACGAATCCGAAATTTCGTTCTGTATGGAACTATTTATTCGGCCCATTTGGAACCATGTCAATAAGGAAGTTGTCATGGAACTATGACCGGGCGCGTTTTTTTCAGTCCGGTTTTTCCGTGCGGGCAGGCAGGATCAAACATGGTTTGAGACTGGAGGTTCGAGCATGGGATACGGCTCGCGCGCACCTGTGAGCAGGGACTCTTCGCTTTTCAGGGTAGAAGCAGCTACGGCCGATCGCGGTAGATCAACCCTAACCCTCTATCCTCGAATTTTGAGCTTCTCCGATCATCGCAACGCCGGTGCATCCAAGAAGTCGCGCACTGTTCGCGATCTTCATGATCTCGTCGGCGGCGCTTTCAATTTCCCATCCATGAGGAGGGCGGATATTGGAGATGCAGTTTCGTTCGCTGTCGAGGCGACCGCGCTTGGGTCGCCAGGTGAGATAGGCACTGAGGCTGTCTGCTGCGCTCAAACCGGGGCGTTCGCCGATCAACATCACTACTAAGTCTGCGCCCAGCGCTTCACCAATTTCGTCCCCAAGCGCTACACGGGCTTGATGCGCGATCACGATGGGTCCTACGGACCAGCGCTTGGCCTTTTCGATGACGGCGCCGGCGAGCTCTACCGCATGTGCTTTGACAGCAGTCGCGGATAACCCGTCAGCAAGAACGATGGCCATTGAGCACTGCAGACCGGCAAGAAGAGGTAGATCATCAGGATGAAGCGTCCGTCCCAGATCCGGGCGCATCAAATAGGTGGCGCGATCAGGAGCAGCACTGCGAACCTGAATGACCGGCCGCCCGCACAATATTACGCCGAACGTGGCAGGATCAAGCGGGGCATGCACGGCATCACGTGCGCGCGCATGAGCCAACTGAAAATCGAGCATGGCGGCTGTAGGCACTGCACTACCCACGCGCCCGATAGCCACACGCGCCGTCGTAAAGGCGCGCAGGCGCTGCTGGAGAGACGGCCGTATCGGCAGGTCAGTCATAAAGAGCTTCCAGCGCCGGTACGGAGGCCTTGCCAAGAATGTTGCCGTTGGCCGCAATCCGGCCTGCCTCATCGACAAGGCCACGCTCGCACAGCCAGGCTTCGAACTCGGGGGCTGGCCGCAAGCCGAGTACTTGTCTCAGATAAAGAGCATCGTGAAAGCTGGTGGATTGATAGCCGAGCATGACATCGTCTGCTCCCGGTATCCCCATGATAAAGCTGACGCCGGCCACGCCAAGAACGGTGGCAATCACATCCATGTCATCCTGATCCGCTTCGGCATGGTTCGTGTAGCAAATGTCCAGGCCCATCGGCAGTCCGAGCAATTTGCCGCAGAAATGATCCTCCAGAGCCGCCCGCAGAATTTGCTTCCCGTCATACAGATATTCAGGTCCAATGAAGCCAACGACCGAGTTCACCAGCAGCGGGCGATACTGCCGCGCGACTTCATAGGCCCGGCATTCGAGTGTCTGCTGGTCGACGCCGTGATGAGAATCGGAGGACAGGCAAGAGCCCTGTCCAGTCTCGAAATACATCACGTCCGTACCGATGGTGCCTCTGCCGAGCGACAGCGTTGCGTCCCACGCTTCGCGCAGCAAGCCGAGGGAAATGCCGAAGCCCCGGTTGGCCGCCTCTGTCCCGGCAATAGACTGGAAACAGAGATCGAGAGGCGCCCCGCGCCCGATCAACTCGAGGGAGTTGGTGACATGCGTCAGGACGCAGCTTTGTGTCGGGATCTCCAGCCCCAGCCGAATCTCGTCCAGCATACAGAGCAGCACGCCGATGTTCTCGACATCGTCGCCGGCGGGATTGATGCCAATCACGGCATCGCCGGACCCCAACATCAGACCGTCGAGAATGGACGCCGCCACGCCTTTGGGATCGTCGGTAGGATGGTTGGGCTGCAGCCGCACCGAGAGCCGTTTGGGTAGGCCGATCGTGTTACGAAATCTCGTGACGACCTCGATTTTCTGAGCGACCGAGACCAAGTCCTGATTTCGCATCAGCTTGGAGACTGCCGCAACCATCTCCGGCGTCAGGCCGCGTGAAACGGCAGTGATCGCAGAGCCATCTGTACGGTCGTCGAGCAGCCATTCGCGAAAAGCCCCAACCGTCAAATGGCTAATGGGCGAAAATGCATCTGCGTCGTGAGTGTCGATGATCAGGCGGCTCACCTCGTCTGTTTCATAGGGTACGACGAGGTCATTCAGAAACGTCGACAGCGGGAGGTTTGAAAGTGCCCAACGCGCCGCGACCCGCCGTTCCGATGTCTCGGCCGCCACGCCCGCTAGTACGTCGCCCGAACGCAGAGCGGTCGCGTTCGCCAGCAATTGCGCGAGGCTTCCAAACCTGTAGCGTGTACCGGAAATGTCGGCATGGTAGCTCATCTCAATCCCCCGAGCATTTTGCCACTAGTCACCCTCTCATGCGCGGTTCTAGGCCCGCAACCCTCGCGGTCTCGGATGCGCGGCAACAGCTGCAACTCATGTCAATAATTTGACGGTTCCATTTGGAACTTGTCAACCCATCTGTTCTGGTTCACCGGTCGTAGGCAATGGACAGCAGAGCCATGCCGGGGCGCAGCACCGATTTATCTCGTCGGAGCAATTTGCCCCTCAGGCGATCTAAAATCAGGAAACAGGCTTGCGGCCTTTACGGCTCGCACTCCGGTTGGCAAACAAGCAGCCGTATTATGTTGGAAAAACGGGGGAACTAAGGATGGCCTCAAATGGTCACCCAAAAAAGTCTTCGAGTAGCCGCGACAAAAAATCAAAGCCACGCGTGCCGGGAGAGTTGCTAAGGCGAATGCAGACGGAGCATGGGGGCTTCTTCGGCTTCCGCATGATTGTTGCGGGTAATTTCTTTAGCAATGAGCCTCACGCACAGATTTTTTCCGAGTTCGGCCTTCTTGAGGACGATCTCAATGTCCTTGCGAATCTGAGAGACTGGGGAGGTATGACGGCACAGGTCATCTGTACCCTTACTGGTCGCCCTAAAAACAGTATCCACCGTGCGGTGGTCAGGCTGACCGAAAGAGGCGCGATTATCTCGACGATCGATACTGGAGATCGCCGTCGGGCCATACTGACGATCACCGATTCAGGCCGAGAGTTGTTCGCCAAGGCGACCAAGCCGTTTTGGGAGCAGGAAAAGAAGATGTTCGGCTGCCTGAGTAAGCGTGAGACCGAGCAACTCGACAAGCTCCTGCTGAAAATCCTGAAGAACTGGTCCAACGAGTTCATCGAGGAATGAGCGCGGTCGAGGACCGTTCAGGCTAGCTTTCTCGCTGTCCGCCCGGCACCCAGAGCACGTCGCTTGTGCCGTTGGCATTGAGTTTTCGTGCCAGAACAAACAGGAGATCAGAGAGCCTGTTAAGATACTTTGCCGCCTGAGGATTGATTGCTGCGTCGCGCGCCGCGGAAACGAGGCTCCGCTCGGCGCGCCGCGCCACCGAGCGGGCGACGTGTACTCGGGCAGCCGCCTCGAGTCCTCCGGGCAAGATGAAGCTGCGCAGGGGTTCTAGGTCAGTGTTGAGGCGATCGATTTCGCGTTCCAGCCGGCCGACCTGCGATGGAACGATACGAAGCGCCAAGTCCGACGGTGAAAAATCATCGCCGGGCGTGGCGATGTCGGCACCAAGGTCGAAAAGGTCATTCTGAACGGATGCCAGAAGTCGGACATCTTGGCTATCCAGTGCAGTCATCGCCAGACCGAGCAGGCTGTTGAGTTCGTCAACGTCGCCAATCGCGATCATCCGCGGATGATCCTTCCGAACGCGCGATCCGTCTACCAGACCTGTGCTCCCATCGTCGCCCGTGCGCGTATAGATGCAGTTCAATTTCACCATCTGGCTGCTCCCTTCGTTCTGTGATGGATCGCGTCCGATCTCTTCAGCGCGGAAAATGTGTGAGGATGGCTCTTCCATCATTGCCGGGAGCCCAACCAAATTCGACGTCGAATACAGGGCCAAGCACCTCCGGTGTGAGGACGCCTTCAGCCCGCCCGCTCGCAACAACTTTGCCCTCGGACAAGAGCAATGCATCGTCGCAATAACGGGCGGCGATCGAGAGATCGTGCAGGACGACGACGACGCCCACGTTTTGCGCGGTTCCGTTTCGCAAATGCGCCATCAGATTGTGACGATGAACGATATCGAGTGCCGCAAGTGGCTCGTCAGCCAGAATCCAGGCAGGTTCGCCCGCGAGGACGCGCGCCAGCATGACGCGAGCGCGCTCGCCGCCCGAAAGACTGCCTACGAGACGATCGGCAAGAGAGTGTAGATCGAGCCTGTTCATGGCCTGCTCGATCGCGCGTCGACCTGCTGGCGCGTTTGCGTCGCCGTAAGGAAAACGTCCAAGCCGAACGAGGGCCCGCACCGCAATGTTCCAGTGGAGCGGCGCGTCCTGCGGCAAGTAGCCGATACGACGCGCACGTTCGCGTGCAGGAAGATCTGCAAGCGCCGCGCCGTCTAGAAATAGATGGCCACGATCGGGCCGACGGAGGCCGGCGAGACAGGCAAGCAATGTCGATTTTCCAGCACCGTTCGGTCCGACGATCGCCGTGAGGCGTCCGGGATGCAGGACCAGGTCAATCCCCGCAAGCAAGGTTTTTGCCCCGGCGCTGGCGCCCAGCTTATCAATGGCGAGCATCAGGCAAAATCCTTCCGCAGGCGCACGAGCAGCGAGAAAAAGAACGGTGCACCGATGATTGCCATCGCAACGCCCAGCCGCAACTCCCCTGCGCCAGGCACCAGCCTGACGAGACTGTCAGCAGCGAGAACGAGCAGCGCGCCACCCAGAGCACTTGGCACAAGCAGCTGCGAGGGCTGGGCGCCAAACCACGGCCGTAACAGATGCGGTACGATAAGACCGACGAAGCCGACAATCCCGGTCACCGCAACCGATCCGCCGACAATGAGCGCCAGTGCGACTGCAAGCCTCGCCTGCAGCCGGCGCAAATCAAGGCCCAGCGAGCGGGCAACTGGCTCTCCCAGGGTCAATACGTCAAGCGCCCGGGCCTGTGTCAGCAGCAATGCCATACCCGCAACGATGAGCGGACCCGCGATCGTCAGCTCGATCCAGCCTCGATCGGTCAGCGCTCCCATCAACCAGGTCATGATTTGCGAGGTTGCAAAGGGGTTCGGCGACAGTGTGATGAGCAGCGCAACCAGCGCTCCGGCCAATGAGGATAGCACCGTGCCAGCTAGGATGAAGGCAACCGCGCTGGCGCTGGCGCCAGCGAGGAGAGCGAGCAATAGGACGGCCGCGCCAGCGCCAGCCATAGCGCAAGCCGCTACCATGTGGATCGAAGCGCCAAATCCAAGGAAGATGGCGCAAACCGCCCCCAGAGCCGCCATGGCGGAAATCCCCAGAATGGCAGGATCGGCCAGCGGATTTCGCGTGTAGCCCTGCAGGGCCGCGCCAGACAGGCCAAGACCTGCGCCGATGACCAGCGCAAGGAGAGCGCGAGGCAAGCGCAGGTCAATCATGATGACACTGCGGGGATCGCCGACCGCCAAACCCCAGAGGGGTACCCAGACCTTGCCCGCGACGAGCGACAAGATCACGGCCAGCCCGACAGCGAGGGAAAGCACCGCCAGCTTGGCGACGCGGCTCACGCCTCGGCCTCACGGCGGATCGCGGCGAGACGGCGAGCTGCCTCGATAAGATTGGGTCCAGCACATTGCAGCAGACGATCCGGGAAATGCGCCACACGCAGGCCCGGCGCCTTGGCCAGCAGACCCGTCTCTCCGTCCTCGGTCAGAAGGAGCCGGGGCGGACGAGCGATCAGCGGTTCCAGCGGAAGGATATCCCACATCGCAAGGCCATAGCCAGCACTGGCGTTGCGAAACCCGGTGCGTGCGAGCAATTCTGCGACGAGCGTGCCCTCCCCTGGCACCAGTCCGCCGCCCATGCGGATCAACGTTGGCAGAGGCTTTTGTCCAGGTCTCGGCGCGGCAGCGGCCAGCGCCGCATCAATCCGCGCCACCAGGGCCCGGCCGCGCGCCTCATGCCCCACGGCGCGGGCCACGGCGATCACCTGCGCACGGCTCTCCTCGATTGTCGATGGCACGTCCACCTGTTCAATGTGGATGCCGACCGATCCGATAGCGCGCCGGGTGGCAGGCGCGACATGAGCACCGAGCAGCACGACGTCGGGCTGCAGCGCAATGACTTCTTCAGCCGTTTCGCTATTGGCCGGATAACGTCGCGCCAGGCCGAGTGGAAGGGAGGTGGCGCGCGGATCATGGCTATAATGGCTGATCGAGAGGATTTGCGCGGGGTCTGCCACCTGCACAAGGATCGCGTCGATGCACGGATTGAGGGACATGACTCGCGGCGGGCCTTCGTGCGACACAGGAGCCAGGGTGCCGCTTCCGCAGCTGGCGAGCGCCAGCATGACCAGAGGCGCCAGCATCCTCACAAGGTCACGCGCAGGCCGCCATAGACCGCTCGACCATAAGTTCCGTAGCCATAAGCCGTCTCATACATGCGATCGAAGGCGTTCTCCACACGGCCAAACAGCTCGAACCGCTCACTCAAGGCCCAAGCAGCACGTAGATCGGCCAGTACATAACTGTCCAGCGTGCCGGTGGGCGAAGTGCGATCGACTGCGGCACTGGCATAACGCAGGCTTATGCCGGTCGAGAAACCGGAGACCCACGCCTTATCGAGCGAGGCCGACAAGCCATGGACCGGTCGCCGCGGCAGATGGTGCTCGGCTTGGTCGCGGGTATCGAGCAGACTGTAGGCCAGTTGCAGATCGAGCCCGTCGACCGGGGCGAAGCGTGCCTCCAGCTCAAGGCCGGTCGTGCTGGTGCGGGCAAGGTTGACATAGCGGAACGTCGAACCGTCATAATCGATCTGCCGGCGCGTCCTGCGCTTGAAGACTGTGAGGGCGAGTTGGCCCCGCCCCCCGAAAAGCCGTCGATCGAATCCCACATCGAAACTGTCCGACCGCTCCGGAGCCAAGGCCGCATTGCCACTATATGCATCATAGAGCTGGTAGAGGGACGGCGCGCGAAAGCCCTGACCGAATGCAGCCCGCAGTCGGGTCTGATCGTCCAGACCCAAATTGGCATTTGCTCCGAAGGTCGTGACGCCCCCGAACTGGCTATGGGCATCATGCCGCACGCCGCCGGTGAGCGAAAGTCGCTGAAGCGGTTTGAGCATGAACATTGCGTAGCCGCTGTCGGTTCTGGCTGCATGTCGCTCTTCAGACCCGAAACCGTAGAAGCGATATACAGGCACGTCGTGTGTATAACCCATCAGCAGATCAGCTGAGGCGCCAAGCGCCACCTTGCCGCGATAATCGAGGCGCCATACCGCACCGCGATAACCGAAATCCGGGGCAGCCCCCGCTATGAAGCGATAGTCGCGACTATTGGCCAGATAGGTTACGGCGAACCGGCTAATGAGGCGCCCATCGAAGCTTGATGCATTGACGCCTGCATGGCCGGTGAACTGCCGGAACCGGCTCTCGTCGGTACTGTCTGCGGGCTCGCCGAAAAAGCTGTCATAATCGAGCGTCGCATCGATGCCATATCCACGCAGATCGAGGCTGAGTCCGTCGCTGATCGGGACTTCAATCCGGGCATGGGCCGTCCAGTTCTCCAGCGCGTCTCGCTCCGTTGCGCCGAAGCGTGGGGCCGCGCTGGAAATACCGTCGGTGCGCAGGTGCACTATGCCGGCATCGGCTCGAAGATCGCCGCGGCGCCAGCCAATGTCGGCAACGCTCTGCACCGTGGCGGCATATCCCCCTTCAACCGAGACGCGTGCAGATAGCCCCTCGGGCGCATCGGGATCCCGCGTGGTGAGATTAACCACGCCTCCTATTGCAGACGAGCCATAAGCAATGGCGTTTGAACCGCGCATCACCTCTGCTCCGCGAATGTTGCCGACCAGCAGATTGCCGAAATCGGCAGCGTCGCTGGTGCTGCTAGGATCGTTGACGCGCACACCATCAAGCAGGACGAGCGTCTGACCCGTTTCTGCCCCACGCAGCGACACACCGGATACCGAACCAAGACTGCCATTGGTCGTGGCCCGCACAGAGGGCAAACGGGCAAGGAGATCTGTCACGCTGCGTGCCTGGCTAATCTCGATGGTCGCCGCGTCAATGACCGTGATTGCCTGCCCACTTTCATCGCGGTCCTGTGGTGTTCCCGTGGCAGTTATCACGAGGATTTGGTTCTGCTGGGCCTGACCTTGCGCCTCCGCCGGCGCGCCTGCCATCAACGCGAGACCTAATCCGAAAAAGCCTGTCCCTTTCATTCGGCCAACCCCTGCCATACGGCATCGGCCAGCCTGCAAGGCCAGCGCTGCCATTTCCTGCGTCGTCACGCGAGGGTTTCAGCCTCGATCGACCGGCACTTCCCGACCGGCGAAGGACAAACTGTCAGCGGGCAGGTCTCCTGGCTCCCGGGTTAACGCCTTCGCACCGCCTTCCCACGATTGGCCTCGCAGTGGCATGTTGGCGCTCGGCTCGCCGGTTACAGTTGCGGGTACAGCGCCGGACTTGCACCGGACTTCCCTTTCGCGCCTCGCTCCCACGAGGGCCCGCGACAGATCCTGATTAAATCGACGCCCGTCGCGCCGTCAAGGATTTAGTTCCATATGGAACTTACCTGACGCCTGGGGCAGCTCACAGCGTTTCAAGTTGGACGATATCGTTTTGAATTATGTAGTGCGATGAGAGATCGTCGCCGCAGAAATGCCGAACATCCCTTGCCCTCATCTGGTCGAGTTGACCGCCTTCTCGCCTTCCCCCGTGACTTGGGAACATCAGCCCAAGGTCGGCTTACGACCAGATCAAGTCGTTC
This sequence comes from Sphingobium sp. B1D7B, assembly GCF_025961965.1. NCBI lineage: Bacteria > Pseudomonadati > Pseudomonadota > Alphaproteobacteria > Sphingomonadales > Sphingobiaceae > Sphingobium > Sphingobium sp. B1D7B. The sequence continues at coordinate 23,069 of NZ_JAOQOR010000002.1, read as the reverse complement.
GGAATTCTGGTCGCGAATGACTCCTCTAGGCGGAAGCAACCGATCCGGCCGATCCCGCGCCGATTTTCTACTCAATCACTAAGCGACTAAGGCAATGACATGCTCGATTTCGGCGAAGACATCGGTTTCGCGTTGTCGACGACAACGAAACAACGAAAACCAAAAGTTTCCGTCTTTTTAGATGGTTAGGCCACCTTCGCCGTTTTCTGACAGACACCCAGTTTTCGATTGAACAGCGCATGAGATTCCCGTCCTCTTCGTCATTAATCCGGATATATCCGGCGGTCGCATGAACTGCCGTTGTTGCGAGTTATTCGCAATCTGCTAATGCCTTCTGGTAATGTCTACCAATGCAACCGCCCTGACGCGCCTGCTGCTGACCGAACGCCTCTCGCTCCTGCGCTTGGCTCAGCGGATTGTCGGCACAGCACCGGCGGCGGAAGACGTAACACAATCGCTTTGGCTTCGCATTCAACGGATCGGCGACGATCCGCCGATCCTCAACAAGCGCGCTTATCTCTACCGGCTCGCCACAAACCTGGCTGTGGATCATGTAAGCAATGAAGCGCGACGCGCGACCGTGCATGAAGAAGCGCAGGCGCTATTATGGGGGACCGATCATGCACTCGCAGCGGACCGTGTCGTCATCGCCAACGAGGCGCTACGTCGAATCGAGATCGCAGCAAACGGGTTGCCGGAGCAGACCCGTCGCATTTTCGAATTGCATCGCTATGAGGGGCTGACACAGCGCGCCGTAGCCGACCGCCTGGGCATTTCGACGACAACGGTGGAGAAGCACATGCGCCGGGCTATGCAGATGCTCGCGAAGGCCCGCGACGGCAGTTCATGATTTCCTTCTGCGTGCGGGTTAGGCAACAGGCTTGTTCGACAGTCTTAGATGTACACCGGCCATCACGCCGGCGACGGGTGAGTTGCTGATTGGATGGAAACATCGAAGAAAAGAGAGACTGCTATCGCCGAACGCGCGCGTGCGTGGGTGCTCCGCCTTGCTTCCGGCGAAACTGACGCTGTCGATCTGGATGCGCTCAAGGCATGGCTCGCAAGTGATCCCGCGCACGCCATCGCCTTCGAGCGCGAGCGAGGCTTCTGGCAGGATCTGGAGGCGCACCGCGCCCTGTTCAGCCGGCCCGCTTCGGCGCGCTCCCGGCAAGCGGAAGGGGTTTCGCGCCGGCGCTGGAGTCGGCCCGTTGCGAGACGCGCTCTGGCATCCGCAATCGCGGCTTCGCTCGTCGCCATCGTTACAGGCCCCTCCCTGCTGATTCATCTTCGCGCCGATCATCTGACCGGGACGGGTGAAGTCCGCACCGTCATTCTGCCGGACAGGTCAACGGCGGTGCTCGATACCGGATCAGCAATCGCGGTCCGTTATGCCGATGGCGAGCGGCGGATCGAACTGCTGCGCGGCCGTGCTTGGTTCAACGTCTCGCATGCCGATGCCCGGCCGTTCCGCGTCGAGGCGCTGGGAGGCGTGGCGCAGGATATCGGCACGGCCTTCGAGGTGGCGCAAGGGGATGAAGGTGCATCAGTGTCCGTCAGCGAGGGCGCGGTTGGAGTGACCGCGGCTGGCGGCCAGGTGCCGCTGATCCTGCATGCCGGTACACAGATCAGATATCGGAATGGTGTGATGCAGAGGCTCGCCAGCGCCGCGCCCGACCGGATCGCGGCCTGGCGCAACGGGGAACTGCTCATCGACGATGTACCCCTGCGCGAAGCAATCGGCAGGATCGCTCGCTATCGAAGCGGCCCGACGCTCCTGTGGGCGGATACAGCGGAGAGCCTAAGGGTAAGCGGCGTGTTCCGCACCGATCGGCCAGACGATGCGCTCCAGTCGCTGGTAGCCGGCGCGGGATTGCGACTGCTCCGGCTCCCTGCCGGAACCGTCATCATCCGTTGATTTGAAAAAATTGGAATGGAGGGGGTTGGGCATTTGAGGCCGAGGCCGGTCATAGCAATGCCGGGAGATGCAACTGCGTCGCAACGGCATTAAGGCGCCGCGCAGGGCGGCGCCATCGTCCGGGGGACTTATGCTTCGCTCGCAGTTCGTTACACGTTTCGGTCTTCAATGCCTGCTCTCCACCAGCGCCGCCGTGCTCGCCCTTGCCCACCCTGCGGCCGTTTCGGCTCAGAGTGCGGGGAGCGTGTCCCAGCGTAGCTTCGACATCCCTGCCCTGCCGCTCAACGAAGCCTTGCGCCTGTTCATGCAGCAGTCCGGCATTCAGATTTCCTACGCCAGCAGCGACGGTGCGAACATCCGGACCAGCGCGATCAAAGGCAGTTTCGCGCCGGCTGCGGCGCTGAGCCAGCTGCTCGCCGGAACCGGCCTGACCTACCGCTTCACGGCACCGACCTCGGCCATTCTCGAACCGGCCCCTTCCGCAGAGAATGGCGCGGTGCGGCTTGGCCCCGTGCGCGTTGAAGGCGCCGGTGGTTCAGGCGGTCTGATCGCGAGTGGCAATTCGGATATGCTGGCCTCCGAAAGCACCCGTTCCTACACACCGCGCGGCGCCATCACCTCCTCCAAGCTTCCACTGACCTTGCGCGAGACACCGCAGTCCGTGTCCGTTGTGACCCGGCAACAGATCGAGGACCGTAACTTCATCACGATCGACGAGGCCATCGAGTCCTCGACAGGGATGACCGCGCAGGCGGCCAACCTGGGTTCGCTGACCTTCTACTCGCGCGGCTTTTCCATGGGATCGGCGCAAATTGACGGGGTGATGGGCGCAGGCGGCGGCACGGGTGGCTATGCGCCAAATGTTGCCATGTTCGATCGTGTCGAGATCATGCGTGGCGCGGCGGGTCTTGTCGCAGGGCAAGGCAATCCCGGCGGTGTTGTCAATCTGGTGCGCAAACGGCCGCTGAAAGAAGCCCGCTACGGCTTCGTAGCCCATGCGGGCAGCTGGAACCAGTTTCGCGGTGAAGCGGATATCAGTCTGCCGGTAACGGACTGGCTGCGCGTGCGTACCATTGCAGCTTATGAGGACCGTGAGTCCTACATTGACCTTGTCCACATCAAGCGCCCGCTGGTCTACGGCATCGTTGAAGCGGATGTAACGCCTACAACGCTCCTCTCCTTCGGTGCCAGTTATGAGGAGAATAATACGGATGGTTTTGTCGGTGGTGGCCTGCCCTGGCTTTCCGACGGCCGGGATTCTCGCCTTCCTCGTTCGTCGCGCGGGATCGCGCCGGGGTGGAACTATTTCGAAGTAAACGCGACCAATGCGTTCGGCAGTGTCGAGCAGCAACTGGGCGGCACCTGGAAAGCGAAAGCGCAGCTCAACTTTCAGCACTGGTTGCAGGACTATGTCGCGCCCAACTCCGCGGTTGTTGCACCCATCGATGTCATCACCGGCATTGGTTCGCGGCTGGGCAACGCCAGCACGAACGTCGCGACGATCACCAACATTGTCGCCGACACGGAAACGGTGTCAGGCGAGGCACAGACAGGCGGCGATGTAACCCTCTTCGGTCGCAACCATGAGATCGTGATGGGAGCAAGCTATTCCCGTCAGGTTTCCTATGGCAGACGTGAAGCGCGGGTTTCCATCAATGCCACCCCCCAGGTCTATGCTCAGGCAAATCCGTGGCTCTATTCCGAGCCCAGCTTCGGCCCTCTCATTCCTACCGGTTACTACAGCCGTGTGATTCAGGAAGGTGTCTGGGGCGTCGCCCGGCTGAACGTCGCCGATCCCCTGAAGATCATTCTCGGCGCTCGCCTCAGCAACTATCAATCCGGCACGAAGGCCAGCGCGACGGCGGCCTTCGTGAACCGCAAGCAGAAGGGCGTGTTCACACCTTATGGCGGCGTGACGCTCGATCTTTCGAGCAACTGGTCCACCTATGTGAGCTACGCGGAGATCTTTCGCGTGCAGAACAGCCTTTACCAGGCCGACGGGTCCATTCTGCCTCCGGTACGAGGCGCGAATTATGAGTTGGGCGCCAAGGGCGAATATTTCGATGGCAAGCTCAACCTTTCCCTCGCGCTGTTCCGCGTGGTCGAAACCAACCGTTCCCAGATTGACCCTGAAAATCCGCAGCCTTGTGCCGCCTCGCCCACGGCTGGGGCCTGCTATATTGCCGAAGGCAAGGTGCGTGGTCAGGGGTTCGAGACAGAAATTTCCGGGGAAGTCGTGCCGGGCCTCCAAGTCACGGCCGGCTACACCTACACCAAGAACATCTATCTGCGTGACCGCACGGCGACTGGCGCCCCAAGCGCCAATCAGGGCCAGGATTTCAGCACGATAACGCCGCGCCATCTCTTCCGGTTATGGGCGAACTATGACCTGCCCGGCTCGCTCCAAGGGCTGTCGATCGGTGCTGGCATCAATGCACAGAGCCGTACATCGAGCAACTATAGCGGTTACGACATCGTGCGGCAGAAAGGCTATGCACTTTTCAACGCGCGTATCGGCTACAGGCTGAACGATCATGCCTCGCTGGCGATCAACGCCAACAACATCTTCGACAAGACCTATTATCAACGACTGGGCGCCTGGAACAGCGGCAACCGCTATGGCGATCCGCGCTCCGTGCTGCTGGTTGGCCGGCTCACCTACTGATGATGCAGGCTGAGTGGCAGGGTCGAGGCCAAGACCGATGAAAGAGACGTTTCGTCAGTCGATGGCGTGGCTACACACATGGGCAGGGCTGGTCGTCGGCTGGGTCCTGTACTTTGTGTTCATGACCGGCACCGCGGGTTATTTCGATGAGGAGATAACCCGCTGGATGCAGCCGGAGGCGCCGCTCGCCACCATATCGGCGCCCTTTTCCGCGACGGATGCCGTGGCCAAAGCGCAGCGCATTCTCGCGGAAGAGGCACCCGATGCCGATCGGTGGTCTATCGACCCGTCATGGGAGCGCACAGAGCATCACTGGACCCTGTCATGGTCCAGCCCGCTTCAGCCAGGCCCGGGAAAGGCCAGCCCGGCGGGCGATGAGAGACCACACAACCGCCGGGAGCGGCTGATCTTCGATCCGGCGACAGGGGCTGTGCAACAGCCCGGCGATCTGCCGGAAGTGCGCGAGACGGCCGGCGGGCTCGGCCTGTATCGCCTGCACTATCATCTCCACTATATGTCCGAGCACACTGCGATCCTCATCGTGGGCTTCTGCACGATGCTGATGTTCCTCGCGATATTGAGCGGGGTCGTGACGCATAAGAAGATTTTCAAGGATTTCTTCACGTTCCGGCCCGGTAAGGGGCAGCGTAGCTGGCTGGACATGCACAACATCATCAGTGTGACGGCAATGCCGTTCTTCCTGATGATAACCTATAGCGGTCTCGTTTTCTTCATGTACGCCTATATGCCCGCGACGATGAATGTCGCCTACGGCGCGGACCATGAGTGGCCCAATGACGGCTACAGCAATCCGCTCAATCCGCGGACGAACAACCGCTTCGATGACGCAGGCACGCCAGAGAGAAGGCGCACCGAACGGGAAAATGACGCGCAGACAGATGCGCCGCCAGGCGCGCTGACACCCCTCGCCCCGCTGGCTGCGGAAGCGGAGCGCCAATGGGGCAAGGGGGCCATTGGCGGCATTGCGATCACACATCCGGGTCGCACCGATGCCCGCGTGACGATCATCTTTCTGGACAACGGCCTGGCCCGCAATGCCCGCAAACAACTTGTGTTCGATGGCGTGAGCGGCGCCAACATCTCGCCGCCGCCATTTCGGCAGGGTACGACGTGGAAGGTGCAGAATATCCTCATTGCCCTACATGAGGGGCTGTTCGCCGGGCCGCTGCTGCGCTGGCTGTACTTCCTCTCCGGCCTGCTGGGCTGCGCCATGATCGCGACGGGGCTGATCCTGTGGACGGTCAAGCGGCAGCAGAAGCAGAAGGGTACGGGAGACCGCTTCTCTTTCCGTCTGGTCGAAACGCTCAATATTGGCACGCTGGCAGGGCTACCGCTGGGCATTGCAGCATATTTCTGGGCCAATCGCCTGCTTCCTGCAGGCATGGAGACACGCACGGCCTGGGAGTATCACAGCCTCTTTGCAGCCATGGGCGCAGCTTTTATCGGGGCGGCGATCGTTCGTCCGGCCAAAAAGGCGTGGGAGGGCGTGCTCTGGGCAACCGCTGCGGCCTTCCTGCTGCTGCCGGTGCTCAATGCGCTTACGACCGACAGGCATCTGGGCGTGACTTTGGCGGCCAGAGACTGGGTGCTCGCCGGATTTGATCTGACGATGCTGGTCTTGGGCGCTGCATTTCTCGTCGCTGCGCTCAAGGTTCGCAACAGAGCTACCGCCATACCGGCTCGCCCCCGGTCCGCGCGTGCCGTGGAGTTTGCATGAAACCGGGTCCACATATGCGGATCGCCGTCACAAGCCGTATCTTGGCGGCTGCGCTGGGCGGCTATGTGCTCACAAGCCTGATTGCAGTGGCGCTGTTTTTGCTGCTGCGTCGCCAGGGCATGGCGCAGGATGCAGCGCTGCTCGCCCCAACGCTCGGCAGCTTCATCATTTACGCGGCAATCATCATGGCCGTGTTTCATGCGCGCAGCACCACCCGTGCGTGGCTCTGGATGATCGGCGTATCGCTGCCAGTCGCCCTGCTTGTCGGCCTCCTCTTGCGCGGAGGGGGTGGGACATGATCGTTGCGCTTTCCTTCACGCTCGCCGTGCTTGGCTTCGCGCTGCTCGCGCTTTCGCTTGCGCGTCACTATCGAGACCTGTTCGGGAAAGCGCTGTCTCCAATGCGCGGCCGGACCTTTAGAACGGCAGGCTGCCTGCTGATGGCGGCGTCGATGGCGAGCGCGATCACCGCGCAAGGTATCGGCACCGGCCTCGTTTTATGGTTTGCCCTGCTCACAGTCGCGGCCCTGATCGTCGGGCTCTCTATCACCTACAGCGACAAATGGTGGCGGATATGAAGCGCGCCGTCGGTCACCGGCGCGATCCATATGATCGCCCCGACGACATGCAGGACATGCTGACATGTCCGCCATCGCGCCCGCATAGTCGTGAAGCGCGCCTGCCTGTGCGCTACAGCGATCAGCCGATGGAGTTGCGCACTCGCCTTTGCGGCATAGGTGGCACGGCCATGATCGGGCTGCTGATCATTGGCGGATCGCTGTTCACCTGGACGACGTATCAGTCTGCGCAGGCGCCAAAAGCACTGACGATGTTTGACGTGGCGCCCCCTGCCGCACCCCCAATCCCAGTGAGCGAAACGCCGCCCGGCCCGAAGCAGATCGAGAAGGAACGAAAGCAGCCCGAGCAGGATGCACCTATTGTCGCGCCGCCGGAAGTGCAGGTACCCAGCGCCAATCCGCAGCCCGTTCCTGCCGCAAAGCCTGTTCCTGATCCGGGTCCTCCCGTGGAGCGAACGACAGCGCCTGAAAGCAGACCAATGCCGCCCGCGCCGCACGTGTCGACGGGCAAACCGACCTGGGAGGGGCTGGTGCTGGGTGCGCTCAACAAGGTGAAGCGCTATCCGCGCGATGCCATGTTCCGCCGTCAGCAGGGCGTGCCCTATATCCGCTTCGTCATCGATCGGTCAGGCAAGCTGCTCTCCGTCCGGCTGGAGCGTTCCTCAGGCCACCGCTCACTCGACGACGAAGCGCTGGCACTTCCCAAGCGCGCCCAACCCCTGCCCAAGCCGCCCGAGGACGTGAAGGGTGATACGGTCGAGCTTGTGGTGCCGGTGGAATTCTTCCTTCGATAAGGGGGAGTTGGATATGGGCAATGAAGCCCAACATTAGTTCTCCAAGGCCGCGCTGATGAAAGATAGCAGATTTTAAGGTCGCATTCAGCTGGAGAATACTCGATTTACAAAAAGATTGCGGCCGTAGGCCTTGGTTGCTCAAACTGTCAGTTCGCGACCAACTCAAGTCGTTCCTTAAACGGTCCGTGAATGACCGGCTGTATCGGAAGGGGACATAGTTGGCTCCGGAGACACGCCGAGGGCTGGGAGCTTGGTAAGGGTGGCGAGAATCACCTGATTGTCGTCATCGCGCCAACTTCCCCCAAAAGGCACGAGTTTTTGGGGATGAGGTTGTCGATCGGACAACGTCATTCTGTGTTGGATGAGCAATTCATAGATACTATCATTATGATAGTTACTATGCCATGGCTCGTTCCATGGTCGCACATAAGAGCCTCGAAGAACGGGAATGCCCGATCGCGCGCAGCCTGCAACACGTCGGCGAGTGGTGGAACATCCTGATCCTGCGTGACTCGCTGGCCGGGTTCACGCGCTTTGATGAGTTTCAGCGTAACCTCGGCATTGCACCGGGGATGTTGACCAGGCGACTGCGCGGGTTGGTTGAAGCAGGAATGTTGGAAAAGCGGCTCTACTCGGATCGGCCGCAACGCTTTGAATATGTGCCCACTGCGCGCGGGGAGGACTTCCGCGACGTGCTGGTGGCGTTGCTCGCGTTCGGCAACCGCCATTTTGCACCAGAAGGATTAAGCGTGACGGTGCTCGACACGCGCACGGGGATCGAGGCCGAGCCGGTCATGGTCGATGCCGCCAGCGGCACACCGCTGTCCGATCCGGCCTTCCGTTGGATATCCGGTCCGGCGGCCGGCAGCGAAACCCGAAGCCGCTATCTCATGGGACCGCCCGAAGGAGGGCAACGGTGGTGAGCGCCAATACAAGGCCGTCGCGAAAAGGCCGACACCATGTGATCGTGGTCGCCGTCACCTTCGTGGCGCTGTTGGCCGCTGCGGGGGTGCGCGCGGCACCGGGTGTCCTAATGCTGCCGCTTTCAATGCATTTCGGATGGGACCGCGCCACCGTATCGTTGACCGGAGCTGTCGGCATCCTGCTGTTCGGGCTGACTGGCCCGTTCGCCGCTTCGCTGATGCAGTCCTTCGGCATCCGCCGGGTGATGCTCGGTGGACTGGCGCTGATGGGAATGGCGACGCTGGCTAGTCTGTGGATGCGCGAGAGCTGGCATTATCTGCTGACCTGGGGCGTTCTGTCGGGGATTGGCAGCGGCGCAATCGCACCCGTGTTGGCGGCGGCAGTCGTCAACCGCTGGTTCGCGGAGCGGCGGGGTCTGGTCATGGGGCTGTTCTCCGCCAGCACAGCGACTGACGCGCTGGTGTTCCTGCCCGCGCTTGCCTGGCTGAGCGAAGGCGGCGCGTGGCGACCGGTTGTGGAGACGGTCGGCGTCACATGCCTGGTGCTGGTTGCACTGGTCGCCGTCTTCATGCCGGAACGGCCCACCGATGTCGGCGCGACCCGTTTCGGCGAAAGCGAAGCGGAGGCGGCCGTTACGGCAGCATCGGCACCCTTGGCGGCGCTGCCGATGCTGGCGATGGCGGCGCGGCGGCCGATCTTCTGGCTGCTGTTCGGCAGCTTCTTCGTCTGCGGCTTCACCACCAACGGGCTGATCGGAATGCACATGATCGCCTATTGCGGCGATCATGGCGTAGCGCCCGTGGCGGCGGCCGGTCTGCTGACCGTGATGGGCGTGTTCGACCTGATCGGGACGACCGCATCCGGATGGCTCACCGATCGCTACGATCCCAGGCGGCTTCTGGTCGGTTACTATGCACTTCGCGGAGCATCGTTGCTGCTGCTGCCGGCGATCGACTTCGGCGGGATCGGCATGGCGGTGTTCGCGGTGATCTACGGCCTCAACTGGGTCGCGACCGTGCCGCCGACGCTCGCGCTGAGCAACCGCGCCTTCGGTGACCGTGCCGCGCCGATCGTGTTCGGGTGGATCGTCGTCGGGCATCAGATCGGCGCGGCTCTTGCCGCCTATGCCGCTGGCGTCGTGCGCGAGGCGGCAGGCAGTTACGAGCCTGCGTTCGTCACCTCGGGTGTATTCGCCCTGATCGCTGCCGCTGCGGTGCTGGCGCTGCCCTCGCTACGCAATTGCCGCAAGCATCCTGCTCGAACGCTTTCCGCCAACTAGAAAGGGCTGCGCACATGTCCGGCTATACGATCTTAGACTATCACGGCGGCCGCGATCCGGAGGTCGCTGCGCTGGTCCTGTCGATCCAGAACGATGAGGCGGGCATCGACCTGCCGATCGAAGAGCAGCCAGACCTGCTCGATATCGCCGCGGCCTATCGGGAGGGGGGCTTTTGGGTCGCACAAGTCGATAGTGTGATAGTGGGCACAATCGGCGCGCTGCGCTACGACGACAGTGGCATCCTGAAGAAATTCTTCGTCCGATCCGACTTCCGGGGTTCGCAGGGGCCGGCATCGGCGCTCTACGCCAAGGTTAACGACTGGGCACGCGCGCAGGGCCTTGCCGCTCTTTACCTCGATACGCCCTCGGTCGCGACGCGCTCGCACGCCTTCTACCGCAAAGCTGGCTTCGAGCTGGTGGACCGCTCGGCGTTGCCCGACGGCTATGGCTTTCCCGACTGCGACAGCTTGATCTTTCGCCTGACCCTGCTGTCCGACGCCGCATAGGAGACGCGCCATGCCCGTATTCGAAGCCCATATTCCGCGCGGACGGTTCTCAGCCGAGGAGAAACGTGCACTCGCCGATGCTTTCAGCCGCTCGCTGGTAGATGCGCTCGGCGTGCCGGCAGACGACCGTTTCGTGATCCTGACCGAACACGGCCCGGACGAACTGTTCATCCACCCGACCTTCATGGACATGGAGCGCGATCCGACGAGCGCGATGATCGTGACTGTCATGATCGGTGCGCGCCGCCCGATTGAGGACAAGCGCAAGCTGGTCGCGGCAATCACACGGCTCGTGGTCGGCGCCGTCGGAGTGACGCCGGACGATGTGTTCATCACGCTCGTGCCGGTTCCGAACGAGAACTTCTCGTTTAGGCGCGGCGAACTGCAATTGGCAGAGGGAGGGCCGAAATGGTGACGGGCGATGCACGGGATGGCCTCGCCCAACTACTTGCGATGCGCGACGGAGAAGGCGGCGCGCCGATCGCCGACACGCTTGGCTTTCGTCTGGTCGAGGTAGATCGCGGCTATGTGGTCTTCGAGGGCAATCCTGGCCGACAGGTCTACAACCCCATCGGCACGGTTCATGGCGGCTATGCGGCGACTTTACTCGACAGCGCCTGCGGTTGCGCGGTCCACTCACGACTGGAGGCGGGGCAAGGCTATACCACGCTCGAACTCAAGATATCCTATCACCGGGCAATGACAGACGCGACCGGCACGGTCCGCGCCGAAGGGCGCACACTTTCCTTCGGCCGACGCGCTGCATTCGCCGAGGCGAAGCTGCTCGATTCAGAAGGCCGACTCTACGCGTCCGCTACCTCAACGCTGCTGGTGTTTGATCGGAAGTAGCCCACCGGCCACGGGATTTCGCTCGCATAGCCATGAATGACAGGTTTCGGCAGACCCCGTCATAAATGGACATCTGTGGGAACGGCAGAAACGTCCCAATTCACGCCATCGCGGGTCGGATTAACGGATGGCTGCTTTCAGGAAGCTCGCCTGGCGATCTGGATATCTGAAAGGTCGGCGAATCTAGCCTTACGCCCTGCTGCAAAACCTTCCCGCTGTGCCATAAGATGATCTATGGTCTACAAAACGCTCACTCATCTGTTCCAGATTTTTGAAAGTGTTTCGCAGTGTAGGCAACCGCCTTCGGTAAATTAGCGGCAAATCTGGTCAGCAGTTCACGAAACTTATCACGGTCTGCCTCAGTGAACCCATCGATCAGTATTTCTTCACGCGATCTCGCCATTCGGACGATTTGACGGTGAATCGGGAGACTTTTCGGCGTCGGCTTGGCAAACCTGCCGTTGCGATTGGTCTCGATGTCGATCAGGCCGTCCTTTTGAAGCTTCTTGAGGGCTTGGCTGACTGTAGCCTTATTCATGCTTAAAATGTCGCAGATTTCCCACGCCTGCAACTCGCCGAACTCGTACAACATCGACAGCACCCGCGTCTCGTTGACGCCGATACCGAGCACTTCCAGATACATGCGCGAAGTGTGCCAGGCGTAGCCATTATTCGCGACCGTGAGCAGGTGCGGCACGAACTCGTCCTTACGTCAGGACGTCTAACGAACGGCGCTTTCTCCCGCATGAACATTGTCATTTGGATGACTCTCCCAATCTCCAGTTGAAAATAATGTTATGTAATAACATATCTTATCTGTAATCGTTTTGGTCATGCGAATGCAGCAGTGCCTTTTGCGCCGTGTGGGGGATTTCATGAGATTTTTCGAAACTGCGACTGTTGCCGCCGCTGTTTTTGTGGGTGCGCCTGCCTTGGCGCAGACCATTGACGAGGGAAAACGGGCTGACGTCGCGAGGCAGCCGGAAGAAGCAACAAGCAACGACATCATCGTCACGGGATCGCTCATTCGCGGCCTACCCAGGGAATATGTCGCAAGCCCGATGTTCACTTATGGTCAGGCCAACATCGTCGAGTCCGGTGCCAGTTCGGTCTCGGAATATATGCTGACCATCCCTCAGAACTTCACGGCGGACCTGAGCGATTTCGGCAGCACGGCGGCGAGCGTCGGGACCAGCCTCAGCACCGGAACGACCTATAATCAATATGATGGGTTCGCCAGCTTCGCACTACGCGGCCTCGCATCCGATGCGACGCTCACATTGCTGAACGGCAGGCGCATGGCATCGGTCGGCATGGTCGAATCGCCGACAGTGTCGGTGATCCCTTCGGCGCTGATCGAGCGCATCGACATCATCTCCGATGGCGCGTCTGCAACCTATGGCGCTGACGCGGTCGCAGGCGTGGTCAACATCGTCACCCGCAAGCCGAAGAACGGCCTGGAGCTGCGCCTTCGCGGCGCGACCATGACGGACACCGGAGCGAAAAACTGGGACGCCAGCGCACTGGCCGGGCATAGCTGGAGCACAGGCAGCCTGTACGGCATGGCGATGTATCAGAAGCGCGCCGCCTTCCTCGAAGATCCGATCACCGCCAGCGGGACCCGCATCCAGCAAAGCCAGCTGCCCGATGAGAAGGTCAGCGGCTTCTACGGCGGCATTCGTCAGGAGGTGGGCGACGTGACGCTCTCCGTCGATGCCTCGCGCTTCCAGCGGGATCGGGAGGCAATCAGAAACTACCCTGACTCCCCACGATATAACCGGTATTTCACGACCCGCACGACAGGTCATGCCATCAACGGCAATGTCCATTGGCAAGGGTCTGGCGCGACCTCGATCGATCTCAACATCGACTATGGCCGAAACAACACCAGCAGCAGCGTGTTCAACGGGGTTCCGCCATTCGCAGCGCCGCGCCCACACTATCAATATACCAATAGGCTGTTCGTCGCCGAGCTGACCGGCCAGACCGCTCTGGCGACACTTCCCGCTGGACCGGTGCTCGTCGCCGGCGGGGTTCAGTATCGCAAGGAAACACTGCACACGGACGCGAAAATCTTCTTCAACCGTAATGGTGACGAGCGCACGGCCAAGTCCGCTTATGGCGAAGTGAACGTGCCGATCGTCGGCGCGGAACAAGCGGTCCCGTTCACCCGCTCACTGACGCTCTCGACAGCCGCCCGCTATGAGGATTTCGGGTTTGACGACGCGCTGGCGCCGAAGGTCGGACTTCGCTGGCAGATCGATGACTCCATCGCTCTCCGTGGCACCTATGCCCGCTCATTCCTGACCCCTCGTTTTCGCGATACCATCGGCATCGCCGAGCAGGTCTCGTTCTGGAATTACCCCTATGCCTTCCTGGCGCCGGGCCAGCAGAATCCAGCGCTCCCGGCCGGCAATGCAATCGTGATGTACCGGGCGGGCGCCAATCCCGATCTCAAGACGCAGAAGGCCGACACCTTCACGCTCGGCCTCGACCTCACGCCGAGCATCATCCCGAATCTGACGATCAAGACTGGCTATTACCGGATGAGGATCGCAGGGCGGGTCGTCACCCCATCGCAGGATGACAGCGCCACGCTCCCCGAGCTGCAGGCGTTCAACATCGCCAACCCCACCCGCGCCCAGATCGAGAGCATCATAAACAATCCTGCGGTGTTCCGGTGGTTCACGGCCGACATCCCGTTCATCGCAGACGGCGGCACAGAGATTTACAGCAGCGTGAGCCAGATCCCCCAGGCGCTGATCTCCCAAGTTCAGGCCGTCGCGGATATCCGCCCCCAGAACTTCGCGGTCGAGACCACGGACGGCTTCGATCTCGATCTCACCTACCGGACGCGACTGCTGGGCGGCGGTGCCTCTGTTCAACTGACGGGCCAATTTATCCTCAACCTCACGCTCGACACAGGCGCCGGACGGGCTGTCTCGCGCCTTGACGGCTATGCCCAGCCGGCCGACCTGCGATTGAACGGAAGGTTCGTCTGGGGCCGCGATGGCGTCTCGGTCGGGTCAGTGGTCAACTATGTCGACGGCTTCACCGACAACCGAGCTGGACAGACCCCGCGCAAAATTGGGTCCTACACCACGGCATCGCTGTTCCTCGGCTTTGATCTTGGACGCCTTACGTCCACGCCCGTGCTTGAGCAGAGCGAGGTGCAGATCGTCGTCGCCAATCTGTTCAATCAGCGCCCGCACAGCATTGGCGACGGCACATTGGGCTATGATCCGTTCAACAATCCGCCAAATCCACGCACGATCGGTGTGATGCTGACGAAACGGGTTGGCCGACGCTAGGAGCGCTCACGTAAACGTTCACTGGCTCTTGGTTGCAACACCTCCCTCAACTGACTACTCTCGGAGAGGAAAGGTGGCTTGTTGCCGATCCAACGTGCCCACGAGCGCATTTTGCTGCGTGAAGTGGAGATCGCGCAAACGTGCCATCTCTCGGAGCGGCATCTATCGCCCCTCCTCGACTGTATGACGCCGCTCGGCCCCTGTCGCCCCGCCTTCACGAGGCGGCGCGCTCTCGCCTCTCCGGTGGGACTCGGCTGTCGGTTATAGAAGGGACTGGCCCTGTGGCGCGTAGCACGGGCCCCCTCGTCTTGCGCGAGCAGTTTGGAACTGTGCTTCCGCTTGCTGTGACCGATGACGCAGATGGCGCGCTGCAGCGCGATCGGGAGAAGCAGTTGCTTAATTGAACCGATGTGGGCGAAGATCGGCGAAGCCTACGCGAAATTCTCGGCTATGGCTGGCGCCGAACATGCCAGAGTAGAGATCACCGAGTGGCTACCAAATCCGGCCAGTGCTTGGTCGCTTCCCTGCTCTCCAGACAGAGGGTCGATCCGGGTCAAGCGGGAGGCCGATGTAGCGCTCAATAGCGTAACCAAAATTCCATGCCGAAGTGACCGACCTAACCGAGACCGATCCTTGCCGGCTTGGTCAAACAAAGCTTCGACACCCAAAGGCGCCTCAAAAGCTCACCCCTACCCTTCTTCATTGCAGCAGCCTGAGAACCTCTGTGACGGCAACGGCATTCAATCTGTACGATCCACGCTCCGTCGATATCGCATCCGTTATCCCATGTCCCGCCAGCCCCCGACGTATATGACTAATATAAACTCGCACGACCTTAGAGGTCGGCGCCTTAACCCCGGCGGCCTTTGCCAGCACATCCTTCCTAACATATCGATCCGGCTCTTTGAGTAACCGCATAAGGACCAACGCACCAGCACGGCCCACGCGATCAAAACGTTGCCGGATGAGGCTAGCGAGCACTTCCGTGCGAATTGTATCGTTGGGCAACTCACAGCGCAGGCTCCTTGCAAGCGGCTGACGCAGAACGCCATTGCTCTCTAGAAGCGCTCTCTCCATCTGCACCGCCGTGTGGGGCGACAAATCCGGGGGGGAATGCTGCGCTACCAGATCAAGAGCTCCACAGCGCACCACTTCGATCTGGGCGGCAAGCGCTGTGTAACTCCGGGTGACGGCGACCTCACGAGCTAAATCCAAGACGTCGCATGCACAGCCCAACAGGCTGGCGACCAGATCGGCCTGCAAATACTCCGAGCTTGCCAAGTTCAGCACCGTTTTTCTCCTCTGGGGGAGCGCCGAACCCAATCGGCGCCCCAGCTCATTCCGCACCTCGTTCAACGCTGTAGGAACCGGATAATCGGGGTGATCACCCTGTTGGTGGGATAAGGCAGACCGAAACCACTGGCCGGAACGCAACTGCCGTCGCTTTCAGAGCCAGAGACGCAGATCAGCTCAAGCTCCCTGCTTTCCTCGGTGCCCGTCCCCTGTCCGTTTTCGCCGCCGTCGCGGCTATCGGTCGTTCCTTGAGTGCGAACGGCGTTTTGGCCGCTGGTGCCAAGCTGGTTCCCGACACCCGCTTGGCTTCCTGTACCACGCTGAACTCCGGAGCCCCCTTGAGCATCCGATCCGAAAAGATCGCGCGCAAACCACGGGGTGGTGTTCCCCCCGAACACGGCCGCTATATCAGTGCCGGTGCGGATGATCGGAGGGATCTGGTTGCCAATCTTAATCGCTTCCTTGATCACTTCGGGAGTGATCCCGTTGGAAATGATAGTGAGGACCCCGTCGGCAAATGTGACGGTATAGTTGGCACCGGCCGAGAGTGATCCCTTCCGGATGGCATAGGTGCCTACGCTTTCCCCGGCATCGCGAGCGGCGCTGCCGCTCAAGGTGTCGCCCGCCACCAAACCAGCACCACCAACCGTGAATCTGAGCGCCGGGTCCGCCTGCCCCTGATTCTTTGAGGCATTGTTCAGCGTCACGAGGAGGCCTCGCGCTGTGATGATGCCAGTGTCGGCCGCGACCGAACTGTTTTGCAGGACATAATTGCCGGCGTCCCCACCGCTCAGGGCCAGCCCGGCAACGGTCACGCGCTTGCCTGTTCCGACGTTGCGATCGTCATAGGCGGCGCTCGTCGCCGAGACAGCGATCGCATCGCCCGCGATCACCCCATTCAAGCTCACGGGCAGCAGGGTTGCCGCCGTGGTGCCATCATAGGTCTTGGTGATGGTCCCGGACAGCTGACCCGAAATGACTTTCTGAGCTATGGTTCCGCCTGCATCGACTTTTACGATATTATAATTTCCGCCACCATTGCCGTCATTGAGCAACCAACTCGTCACGCTGATCGTGCGATTACCGGCATTTTTTCTGTCGAAAGCCTGAGTAGCGGTGACGGTGTCGCCGTTCACTAGGCCGATCACCTGGACATTGCCCGACGAGGCAACGGAGCCGTCATAGACCTTATTCTCGCCCGATGCCGTCAGCGTCAATTGAGCCCGGCCCACATCGGCGACGCCACGTACCGTCTGGTTGACAAGCTCGTAGTTGCCGTGCGCGTTGCCATCAAGCGTATAGCCCGACAGATCGACGCTCTTGCCGCTTCCCGCGTTGCGATCCGCTAGCGTACCGGTGACACCGTTCGTGTTGAGCACCACACCGTCAGCGGCCAACAACGCCTGGGTCGTCACATCACCGTTCGCAGCGACGAAGATCAGGGTCCCATGCTGGTTCGTACCCAGCATGGTCGTGCCGTCATAGGTTTTTTCACCATGGCCCGACGTGACAACGGTCACCGCACGCGGCGTGATGGTCCCGACATCTGCAAAGGCGCTGCTCGACAGCAGAACATAGTTGGCCGAATCGGCTCCGGTCAGCGCCATGCCGGAAACCGTGACCCGCTTCCCCGTGCCGACGTTGCGATCGGCATAGCTCGCGCCCGACGTGGTAAGCGTCAGGACATCGCTCGCGATCACCCCGTCGAGATTGACCGGCAACATGGTGGCGACGGCGGTGCCGTCGTACACCTTGCTTACTGTGCCGGTGAGCTGACCGGTCAAGACCTTCTGAGCGATAGACCCGTTTGCGGCGACACGTACGACGGTATAGTTACCGCCATCATTGCCGTCGTTGATGGCCCAGCTATCCGCCGAAATCGTCCGGCTTCCCGCATTCTTGCTGTCGAAAGACTGGGTAACGCCGCTGATGCTATCGCCGGCGACCAGTCCGCTGATTCCGACCGTGCCGGCCGAAGTCGCCGCGCCGTCATAGGTCTTGCTATCCGAAACTGCTGTCAGGGTCAGCATCGCCCTCGCGATGTTCGCCGTGCCATTGGCAATGGTACCCAGCATGTAATTGCCCGCGTCGGCACCGGACAGTGTCAGGCCGCTGACGGCGACCGACTTGCCGTTGCCGGCGTTGCGATCGACGAATTCGAACGCGCTGGTGCCATTCGCCGTGACGTTGTCGCCGGCGACCACACCCGACAGACCGGTAACGGTGCCGTTCGCAGCCGTGGTGCCATCATAGACCTTGTTCGAAACCTGCGAAGCGACCTGCAGCTCCTTACGGCTAATCACGCCGGCTGCGGAGTTGCCGATCGTGACGACATAATTGGCGCCGCCATTTCCGTCGGCAACAGTCCAGCCGCCGTTGACAGTCAGCGTGCGGTTGCCCGAATTCTTGCTGTCGAACGACTGAGTCGCGTTGACTACGTCGCCCGCGACCAGACCGATCACCTGCACCTGCGTCGCCGAGGCCTCCGTGCCGTCATAGACCTTGGTGTCGGTGACCGCGTTTAGGGTCAGCGCTTTTCGGGTGATAGTGCCCGTACCACCGCCGATCGTGCTCAACACATAATTTACTGCGTCAGCACCGCCGAGCGTTGCGCCGGTGACGTTGACAGCCTTGCCGACACCGGCATTGCGGTCCGCGAACGCCAGCGTCCCGCCCGAGAGCGTCACCGTCTCGCCCGCCACCACATTCTGCAGGCCACCGAACGTGCCGGTCGCCGCAGTCGTGCCGTCATAATCCTTGCTGTTGACGGTGACCGAGGTGGTCAGAACGCGCTGCGTGATCGCACCCGAGGCATCAACCAGCGTCACAACATAATTGTTGCCGCCGTTGCCGTCATTGACTGCATAGCCGGCGTCGACGCTCAGCGTCCTTCCGCCCGCGTTCTTGTTGTCGAACGACTGGGTCGCCGTGAAGCTGTCACCCGAGGCCAGACCGGCCGCCTGCACCGCGCCGGACGAGGCCCGCGTGCCGTCATACTGGCGGATATCGGTTACCGCAGTGAGCGCCAAGCTCGCCTTATTAATCGTCGCCGCAGCCGAGGCAGGCAACGAGACCAGGTAGTAGTTGGCCGCATCAGCGCCTGAGAGGACACCGGTGCCGAGCGTCACCGCCTTATTCACGCCCACATTGCGATCTGCAAAAGCCATCGCCACAGCAACCGCAACGTCATCTCCCGCAATCACGTTCTGCAACGGGCTGAGCGTTCCGGTGGCAACCGTTGTGCCGTCATAGACCTTGTCGTTGACGGTGACCGAGGTCGTCAAATCGCGCTTGGCGATGACGCCGGTGGCATCCTGCAACGTGACCACATAGTTGCCGCCGCCATTGCCATCGGCGAGGACGATGCCACCCACCTGCAACAGACGCGTACCGGCGTTCCGGCTGTCGTAGGCCTGGGTTGCGGTGACGGTGTCACCTGTCACCAGACCGTTGATAGCCACCGATCCGCCGGACGTTCTCGTGCCGTCATACACCTTGTTGTCCGCCACGGCCGACAGCGTCAGCTGCGCCCGTGCGATGTCTGCGAGGCCGCTGGTCGTAGCGGAGGTCAGTACATAATTGCCCAGCCCGTTGCCATCGAGCGCATAGCCCGTCAGCGTCACGCCCTTGCCGGTGCCGGCATTGCGATCCGCGAGCGTACCAGTCACACCGGTGGTGTTCAGCGCTACACCATCCGCGTTCATCAGCGCCTGCGTTGCCGCATCGCCGTCCGCGGCGAAGAAAACGAGCGTTCCCATTTGGTTCACGGCCAGCAACGTCGTGCCGTCATAGGTCTTCGCACCGAGGCCGGTCGTGCTAACCGCGATCTGGCGCGCTGTGATCTCACCGACATTTGCGGACGTGGACGTGCCCTGAAGCACATAATTCCCCGCATCCGCACCGCTGATCGCCATGCCCGACACCGTCACCAGCTTGTTCGTGCCGGCATTCTGATCGGCATAGTTGGCGCTGGTGGTGGTCACGGTCACGGCATCGCCCGCGATCACGCCGAGCAGGTTGGCCGGTAGCAGCATGGCCGTCGTCGTCCCGTCATAAACCTTCGTCACGGTGCCTGTGAGCTGGCCGCTGAGCAGCTTCTGACCGATGGATCCGACCGCATCGACCTTCACGACGGTGTAGTTGCCGCCGCCATTGCCGTCGCTGATCGTCCAGGCATTCGCGCTCAGCACACGGTTGTTGCCCGCATTCTTGCTGTCGAACGCCTGCGTCACGCCGCTGATGCTGTCGCCCGCGACCAGACCGCTGTCGGTCACGACGCCGCTCGAAACGACGGTGCCGTCATACGTCTTGCTGTCGGCAGCCGCGGTCAGGGTCAGCACCGCCTTGGCGATATTGGCCGTACCGTTGGCGATCGAGGCCAGCGTGTAGTTGGTCGCATCCGCACCGGACAAGGTCATGCCGCTCACGGTGACCGCCTTGCCGTTGCCGGCATTGCGATCGACGAAGGCGAACACGCCGCTGCCGCCCAGGTTCACGGTGTCGCCGCTGACGACGCCCGAGAGGCCGGTTACCGAACCGGTCGCGGTGGTGTTGCCGTCATAGACCTTGTCGTTGACGGTGGCGTTGGCCTGCAACACCTTCTGCGTGATCGTGCCAAAGGCGGTGTTGCCGATGGTGACGACATAGTTGTTGCCGCCGTTGCCGTCGGCGATCGCCCAGCCATTATTGACCGTCAGCGTGCGGTTGCCCGCATTCTTCCCGTCGAAGGACTGGGTGGCATTGACCACGTCACCCGCAACCAGACCGATTGCCTGCACCAGCGCGCCAGACGCCATGGTGCCGTCATAGACCTTGGTGTCAGTGACGGCATTCAGGGTAAGCGCCTTCCGGGTGATTGTACCCGTACCGCTGCCGATCGTGCTCAGCACATAATTGGCCGCGTCGGCCCCGCCCAGGGTGGCGCCGGAGACATTGACCGCCTTGCCGACACCCGCATTGCGATCGACAAAGGCCATCGTGCCGCCGGACAGCGTCACCGTCTCACCCGCCACCACATTCTGCAGGCCACCGAACGTGCCGGTCGCCGCCGTGGTACCGTCATACTCCTTCGTATTCACCGTCACGGAGGTGGTCAGCACGCGCTGCGTAATCGCGCCCGATGCATCGACCAGCGTCACCACATAGTTGTTGCCGCCATTGCCGTCATTGACTGCATAGCCGGCATCGACGCGAAGCGCGCGGCTCCCCGCATTCTTGTTGTCGAACGATTGGGTCGCCGTCACGCTGTCACCGGTCATAAGACCGGTGCCGGACACCGTGCCCGTCGAGGTGCGAGTGCCGTCATATTGGCGGATGTCGGTCACCGCGGTCAGCACCAACGAAGCCTTGGTGATATCCGCCGTCGCTGCGCTGGCTAGCGGAAGCAGATTGTAATTGCCCGCGTCCGCGCCCGTCAGCGTGGCGTTGCTGATCGTGACTAGCTTGTTGGTCCCGGCATTGCGATCATTGAATGTCATGACCGCGCTCGCCGCAACATTGTCGCCCGTGACGACATTCTGCAGCGGTCCGAAGCTGCCGCTCGCCGTCCGGGTCCCGTCGTAAACCTTGTCGTTGACGGTCACCGAGGTGGTCAGGTCACGCTTCGAGATCGCCCCCGCCGCATCCTGCAGGGTCACCAAATAGTTGCTGCCGCCATTGCCATCATTGATGGTATAGCCGGTGACCTGGAGCGTGCGATTGCCCGCATTGCGACTGTCGAACGACTGGACCAGATTGGTGAGACTGTCGCCCGTGACAAGGCCGCTATAGCCAACGACACCGCCCGAGACCGACGTGCCGTCATACACCTTGTTGTCCGCCACGGCCGACAGCGTCAGCTGCGCCCGTGCGATGTCTGCGAGGCCACTGGTCGTAGCGGAGGTCAGTACATAATTGCCCAGCCCGTTGCCATCGAGCGCATAGCCCGTCAGCGTCACGCCCTTGCCGGTGCCGGCATTGCGATCCGCGAGCGTACCAGTCACACCGGTGGTGTTCAGCGCTACACCATCCGCGTTCATCAGCGCCTGCGTTGCCGCATCGCCGTCCGCGGCGAAGAAAACGAGCGTTCCCATTTGGTTCACGGCCAGCAACGTCGTGCCGTCATAGGTCTTCGCACCGAGGCCGGTCGTGCTAACCGCGATCTGGCGCGCTGTGATCTCACCGACATTTGCGGACGTGGACGTGCCCTGAAGCACATAATTCCCCGCATCCGCACCGCTGATCGCCATGCCCGACACCGTCACCAGCTTGTTCGTGCCGGCATTCTGATCGGCATAGTTGGCGCTGGTGGTGGTCACGGTCACGGCATCGCCCGCGATCACGCCGAGCAGGTTGGCCGGTAGCAGCATGGCCGTCGTCGTCCCGTCATAAACCTTCGTCACGGTGCCTGTGAGCTGGCCGCTGAGCAGCTTCTGACCGATGGATCCGACCGCATCGACCTTCACGACGGTGTAGTTGCCGCCGCCATTGCCGTCGCTGATCGTCCAGGCATTCGCGCTCAGCACACGGTTGTTGCCCGCATTCTTGCTGTCGAACGCCTGCGTCACGCCGCTGATGCTGTCGCCCGCGACCAGACCGCTGTCGGTCACGACGCCGCTCGAAACGACGGTGCCGTCATACGTCTTGCTGTCGGCAGCCGCGGTCAGGGTCAGCACCGCCTTGGCGATATTGGCCGTACCGTTGGCGATCGAGGCCAGCGTGTAGTTGGTCGCATCCGCACCGGACAAGGTCATGCCGCTCACGGTGACCGCCTTGCCGTTGCCGGCATTGCGATCGACGAAGGCGAACACGCCGCTGCCGCCCAGGTTCACGGTGTCGCCGCTGACGACGCCCGAGAGGCCGGTTACCGAACCGGTCGCGGTGGTGTTGCCGTCATAGACCTTGTCGTTGACGGTGGCGTTGGCCTGCAACACCTTCTGCGTGATCGTGCCAAAGGCGGTGTTGCCGATGGTGACGACATAGTTGTTGCCGCCGTTGCCGTCGGCGATCGCCCAGCCATTATTGACCGTCAGCGTGCGGTTGCCCGCATTCTTCCCGTCGAAGGACTGGGTGGCATTGACCACGTCACCCGCAACCAGACCGATTGCCTGCACCAGCGCGCCAGACGCCATGGTGCCGTCATAGACCTTGGTGTCAGTGACGGCATTCAGGGTAAGCGCCTTCCGGGTGATTGTACCCGTACCGCTGCCGATCGTGCTCAGCACATAATTGGCCGCGTCG
>NZ_JAOQOR010000001.1:475000-3705881 GCF_025961965.1 Sphingobium sp. B1D7B | reverse complement strand
TTCGAATAGCAGGGGTAGAGCGTGAGGTTGGTGCCTTCGACATGGCGGCCAATCTTGCGCAGATCGTCGGTTTCACCCGCGAGAAAGCGCTCCAGGCCGACTTCGCCCACCAAGCCGAAATTCTGCGCGAGCGAGGCCCGGCGAATGTCGAGGTCGAACACGAGGACCTGCTTGCCGGGCAGGCGGCTCAGCGTGGCGGCAAGATTGGCGGTCAGGAACGACTTGCCGGCACCGGGAGCCGGGGAGGTGACCCCGATGATCCGGTGCCCGCCCGCTACCATCCGCTTGACCACCTGCGAACGCAGCAGGCTGAACGGGCGGGAGGCAAGGTGCCGGTTGCTGAACGCCACGACATGCTGGGCTTCGAGAAGCTTCGGGTCGGGTGTGAACAGCGCCGTTTCATTGGGCGCGGGAATGCGGAAAGGCGCGCCCTGCAGGGCCGATGGCGCAAGCTGATCAGACAATGCTCAAACTCCTTGGATACAGTGCGCGCGGATCAGTCGTCGTCATCATCGTCATCGGGCTTCGTGCGGCCCTTGCGCCCGCCAAAGGGCCACAGGCGCTTCAAACCGCGCTGCTGCTGCTCGGCCCGCGACATGATCGTGGGAATGACCACCAGCGGCAACGCACCGGTCGCTTGCAGTACGGCGTCAGCGCCACGGATCGGCCGCGTGAGCATCTCGATCAGGAAGATCAGGCCAAAGCCGAGACCCAGGCCTGCGAAGGCGCCGAGCAGGATGATCTTCGGGCGATTGGGCGAATAGGGGTCGTCCGGCACCACCGGCGGGTCGATCACGGAAAGACGCTCGCCCTGCTGCTCGTCCTCGGCACGCTTGCCCGCCTTGGCGTTCATCAGCTGGTTGGACACCTTCTGATATTGCTCGTTGAGGCCCGTCATGCGCTGCTGCAGCTGCGCCAGTTCCTGCTGCACCACCGGCGCGCGGATCTGGGCGCTCAGAATGGAGGCGCTGCGGCCTTCTTCGGCGGCACGCGCCGATTCAAGGCGGGAAATCTCGCGATTATTGGCGGCGATCTGCGCGGAAATAGCGGACGTCGGGATGCGCGACTGATTGGATTTCGCCAGCTCCCGCGCCTCGGCGAGCCGCTGCTTGGCCAGAACCACGTCCGGATGCTGCTCGGTGTAACGCGCCCGGGCGGTGGCCACAGCGGCTTCCGCTTCGGCGATCACCGGATCGCGGTCGGCCGCGCTTTGCGTCAGTTCACGCTGCGCCTGCAACTGCGCATTGGCGGACTGGAGCGCGGCGATGCGGCTGTCGATGCCGATGGTGCCGCCGCCGGTCGTCGCCATGGTGCTGCTGGCCAGCGTGAGGCCGTTCTTCAGCTGGATGTCGGCGATCTGCTTGTCCAGCGCTGCGATCTGCGTCTGCAGATCGGCCTGCTGGTCGGTGAGGAACTGAATGGTGTTCACCGACTGCGCGGCCGAGGTGCTGGCGTCCAGCTGCAGCACCTGGTCGGTCAGCGCCTGGGCGACGGCCTGGGCCTTCACCGGGTCGGAATAGTTGAAGCTCATCGAGAAGGCGATGGTGCTGCGCCGCCCGCCATTGGCGGCCTGGATGTCCGCTGTGACAGGCTCGATGGCAATCGCTTCGCGCATCGTGGTGATGACTTCGGAGAGCGACTGGGTCCGCAATTCGGTCTGGTACAGCCCGTTCCTCTGGATGAGTTCCACCAGCTGCGGACGGCTGAGGACCTGCTGGCGAATGCGCGCCATGCGCTGGTCGACGACGCTCGTGCCGTCTGCGCTGCGGGGATCGCCCGCCACATCCTCGGGAAGAAGCGAGGCCTCGACCAGCAGAACCGCCTTGGACTGGTACTGCACCGGCAGAAGGAACGCCGTAGCGATGCCGGCCAGGAGCAGCAGAAGGGCGGGCACGATGACCAGCCATTTGCGCTGCATGAGGATCGTCGGGATATGCGGCAGGAACGATGCCCCGCCGGACTCCTCAGCCGTGTCGTAATTGGCGTGGACGTTGTTCATCAGTTCTGACCGAGCCTGTACCGCAATCCAACGAGTCCGTGGATGTTTGCGTTGCGTGAGACGAGCGAGCTATATGTGTCACTATAGGTTACCGAAATGACAGCAGACAGCCGAGGACGTAGCAAACGCTCGTAACCGACGCTCGCCCGCGCATAATCGCTGTCATTGCCGCCGGTTCCCACAAGGCTGCTCGACCGGGAATAAGAGGCGCTGGCGTTGAAGCTGCTACGCTGATCGATCTTGTAATTGTACAGCGCGCCGATGGCCGTGACTCGCGAGGAGCCGGCGATCGACGAGGGGGAAACCCCATGCGAGCCCGTGAGGCAGAAGCTCGTGCGATCCCCTTCACGGCAGAGATCTGCCGAGGCGTAGAAGGACGTATTGTTGATCGACACGGCGGGGAATTGCGTTTCGCTGAAGGTCAAGCCCGCCGCGAGTTTCAGGCTCAACCGGGGCGCCAGCCGCGTATTGAGCTGTGCGGTCGGCGTATATTGGGTGGTCTTGCCGAAGGCGGGATCTAGATAGTCGCTGCGAGCCGCATTGAAGCCGACACCCACCGAGGTGTTTGCACCGATTGCGCGCATATAGGTCAGGCCGCCGCCGTAGGTGTCATATTCCTTGGAGAGGCCCATATTGTCCGGGAACCGCACGCGCGTGCCGTTGGCTGACACGTTGAGCGTGTCGCGGGGCGAGAGGGTGAAGCCAAGGCCAAGCTGGCCGGAGAACACGTCGGACCGCTGGCGATAGTTCACGCTGCCGCTCGGATCGACGATGATCGGGGAGCCAGGATCGACCGGGCCGCCCACGATCGGATCGTAGACCGGATACAGGCCGTTGCGCACGTAGCTGCTGTAGGAGAGACCTGCAGTCAGCGAGGTTAGCGGACTGATCTGGCGGCTGATGTTGCCGGAAAGACCGTAGTCGGTGGTGCCGTCGTAGAGCCGCGAATATTCCGTATGCGTCACCGATCCGCGCAACTGGGTCGTGCCCGTCGGCGAATTGATCGTGACGGTGGGGGCGAAGCTGCCGGCCAGCGTGGCAGCCGCGCTATCGCCGCCCACCGTGCCGTAGGGATTGCTGGCGACACCGCCGGTGACGCCGAGATCCGCGCCAATGCGGGTGTCAGCCTGCGCGGCGCTGCCGAGCATGAGAGCTGCCATGGCTGCCGAGCCGATCAGCTTCGTCTTATTCATGGAACGATCACCGTGTCGCCGGTCTGGATCTGGGGAATGGCGCGGGCGGCCTCTTCGGAAAGATTGCCCTTCATCGCGCCGCCGAGCCGGAAGCGCAGCGCCGACAGCTCATTGCCGTTCTTGCGGATGATGGTGACGTTATCGAGATTGGCGAACTCGTCCGGTCCACCGGCCATGGCGATGGCCTCGACCAGGTTCACATAGCGACCCGGGGTGAACGAGCTGGGGCCGCGGACCCGGCCCACCACCGAGAAGGTGAAGCCCGAGGGCGTTTCGACCGAGACGGTCACCTGCGGGGGCTCGCCGCGATACTGGCTGGCCAGTCCGTTCGAGATCGCAGTCTGGACCTGCTCCGGCAGCATGCCCTGCGCGACGATGCGGCCGACCAGCGGGAAGGAGAAGCTGCCATCCGGCAGCACGCGGATCGAGCGCTGCAGACGCTCCTCGCCCCACACATAAACCTCGATCTGGTCGCCGGGGTTAATTGTATAGGGCCGGGCGACCTGATTGGATGCACCGCCTGCCGCAGCGGCGTTCTGCTGCGCCATCGCTGGCAGCGTTGCGACGGCGGCAAGAAGGCCCGCCATGGACCATGAAATTACGGGAAACCGCACGGTTGAGGATCCTTCTACTTGGCCGGGAATGCAGGCTTCATATACCAAAACCCTATGCCGTCACTACGTAAAAGCTGGGTTAATGATGTGGGGGCAATGGTTACTTTCGTTGCTTGCTGGGGTTAAGCCCTGTAACGCGACGCGGGTTGGGCGATATTCACGACAGGGCGATATGACCGGGTTTGGCAGGCTGACTTTCGCTCATGGCAGCGCTGCCCGTTTCGGCAGTAGAATGCCGAAGGCCTCGGGCCGAGGCCCATCATCGAACGCTTTGGCAGCTTTGCTGATCCTCGCGGCCTTGGGCGGCTGCAAGAGCCCGAGTGAGCAGGCCGCCGAGCGGGCGCAGGCGGCGGAAGCGATGCTGCAGGCGGGTGACCTCGCCGGCGCCCAGCGGGCGATTGGCGAGGCGATCCGTCTGCGGGAAGATGGACCCAATTTCCAGCAATTGGCGGGCATGATTGCCTTGCAGTCGGGCGATCCTGCGGGGGCCTATCGGGCGTTCCAGAGAGCGCTGGAGTTCGATGCCACGAACCGCCTGGCCCTCGCTTATGTGGCGAATCTCGGTGTTCAGCTGGGGCAGATTGCGGATGCCGAAGCGGCAGCGGACCGATTGTTGACACTGGAACCCGATGCCATGCCCGCGCTGCAGACGAAAGGCATGATCGCCCTGGCCCGCGAGCAGCTGGACGATGCGATGTCCTATGCGGACCGGATTCTGGCGCGCTCGTCGACGGACGAAGCCGGTGTTATCGTGAAGGCGCGAGTGCTGGCGCGGCGCGGGCAGGCGGAAGAGGCCATCGCCCTGATCGACAACGCGTTGCGTGTCTCCGGCGATTCCTCGGCGCTGCTGACCAATAAGGTCAATCTCTACCGCTATCTGGGCAAGCCCGAGCCGATGGCGGAGGCGCTGGGCCGGCTGGTCGCGACCGGCAATGCCGGGACGGCCATGAAGCTGGACCGCATCAACCTGCTCTACAAGATGGGCCGGCTGCCGCAGGCCCGCGAGGCCAGTCTGGCGCTGCTCCGCGAGGGTCTGCGAGAGCCGTCGGATTATGAGGTGCTCACCCGCATCTGGTGGGAGTTCGACCCCACGCCGCTGTCGCCCGAGGTCGCGCGCGGGCCGACGGATTGGCGCGACCCGCTCGCCGTCCTGACGGTTTCGCGCTATCTGCTCGCGCGCGGAAATCGCGAGACGGCCAGTCTGCTTTTGAATTCCGTGCCAGACGGGCGGGCCAAGGATTTGATCGCGCCGCTCAAGCTGCGGCTGCTCATGGAAACCGGCAAGGATCAAGGAGTCGAGGGCCAGGTCGAATCGCTGCTCAAGCAGGATCCCGAGAATGTCGACGCGCTGCTGTTGCGCGCGCACTATGCGGCGAAAAGGGGCGACGCACGCGCTGCGCTGGAAGCGGCGCAGCTGGCGCTGGCGAACGATCCGCGCAATCCCGACGCCTATCAGGCCGTGGCGCAGCTTTATCGGGCGCGCGGCGAGAACTGGCGTGCCCGCCAGATCTACGAAGAGGGATTGAAGCAGATTCCCCAGAATTTTCCTCTGGTGCAATCTTATATGCAATATCTTCATGACTCGGGGGATAGGGCGCGGAGTATGTCGGTCGCGCGCAATTTTGCCCGGGCTTTGCCGTCGTCGGAAAAGGCGTGGAGCCTGCTCGTGGCGCAATGCGCGGCCATACAAGATGGGACCTGCGCGAGCGTGGCTCAGAATGGATTGGACAATGCCCGGACAGCCTATCTCGTGGATGATCCCCCAGGCAAACCGGCCGATCGCGGCCTGTTTGGTCGCTTTTGACACCGTTTTGTAATTCGGCGAACCATGATCAGCTTTCAGCGTCCTGCGCGTAACAAATATGTCCGCTTCACGTCCAACGTGTTGCGCTCGGGCGGTATCATCAATGACAGCCTGTGCTTCCTGCTGTCCTATCTGATCACGGTCGCCTTTTACCGCAGTTTCCTGGGCTATTATCTGGACGCGCGCCTGCATTCGACCGTCGTGGTCGTCATGGCGATCAACTTTTTCCTGATCCGGATTTCCCGGGACGCCTATTCCGGCTTCCGGGGGCAGGGCGATGATCTTGGCGGCAGCACATTCCTCGACTTCCTCGTGGCTTTGACGCTGACCGGATTCATCCTCGTCCAGTTTGGCAAAGGCGGCGATCTGTCGCTCCGCTTCGCGCTCGTCTTCTCGCTGGTCTGCCTGATCTTTCTGGTGTTTTCGCGCCTGCTGTTCCGGCAACTCGTTCGCGTGGCGATGAAGCACAAGATTATCGGACAGCGCGTGGCGATCTATGGCGCGGACCGGGAGGTAACGAGCCGGCTGCTGGAACTGCTGGAAATCGAGCGGCTGCCCCATATCAACATCGTGGGTTTTGCAGACGACCGGCGCTCTCGGGTCGAGACGGGCATGATCGGGCGATTTCCGTATCTCGGCGGGTTCGACGAGATGCTGGGCCTCGCGCAGCAGGGGATGCTGGACCAGGTGATCGTGGCGCTGCCTCTGGTGCGACAGGAGCGCCTCAACCAGATCATCGAGCAGCTCAGTGCCGGCGCGATCGACATTTGCATCATGCCGCGCGAGTTCCTGGTGCTGCGCGACCGGTACAGCGTCAATTATATCGGCTCCCTGCCGGTGCTCAGCGTGTGGCAACTGCCGATGCGAGACTTCGACGGTGTTCTGAAGGAGATCCAGGATCGCCTTCTTGCGCTCATCGGCGTGATCGTGCTGGCGCCGCTGCTCATCCTCACCGCGCTCGCCATCCGGCTGGAGAGCAAGGGGCCGATCCTGTTCCGCCAGAAGCGCCTCGGCTTCAACAATCTGGAAATCGAGGTTCTCAAGTTCCGGTCGATGTATACCGATCGTCAGGATGTCAGTGGTGGCGAACGGACCCGCAAGGGCGACCCGCGGATCACCCGGGTGGGCCGCATCATTCGTCGCACCAGCATCGACGAACTGCCGCAGCTGTGGAATGTGCTCCGGGGTGAGATGTCTCTGGTCGGGCCTCGGCCCCACGCCTTGGCGATGCGCGTCGGCGATGCCTATTATCACGACGCGGTTCGGGGATATGCTGCGCGGCATCGCGTGAAGCCCGGGATCACGGGCCTGGCGCAGGTGAGGGGCTTGCGCGGGGAGATCGATACGATCGAGAGAGCCAAGAAACGTGTCGAATATGACATCTATTATATCGAGAACTGGTCGCCCTTGCTTGATCTGCGGATCATCCTCGAGACTGTCGTGCGCCTGATCTGGGACAAGCATGCCTACTGAGGCTGTCCGCCAGCGTGAAGGGTCGTGCGAGCGGGCTGCCATGGCCGGCGCGTTGATGAGCGCGCTCAACTGCATCGCGCGGAGGGGATGAAGCGATGCAGGCGTTGATCGCTCAGGGCGTTCTCATCCTCTGGCCGCTGGTGGCTCTGGTCCTTTACATGACCATGTCGGCCGGACGGGCGACGATCTGGACGTTGCTCGCAGGCTATCTGCTGCTGCCGCGCGGGGTTGCGTTCGACCTTCCGGGCATCCCGGCCTTCGACAAGTCCACCGTCCCAAGCCTCGCAGCGTTCGTGCTTGCGCTGGCCACCTCGCGGCGGGGTGAGTTCAAATGGCCGCGCAGCAAGGCGCTGAACCTGCTGATGCTGGGCTTCGTCCTCACGCCCTTTGCCACGGCTTTGACCAACCGCGATTTTTACATGATCGGGAGCATGGCCTTCCCGGCGCTTGGTTTCAGAGAAGGGCTGTCCATGTCGGTCGGCCATATGATCACGCTGGCGCCGTTCGTGCTCGGCGCCGGTCTGCTGGGCAATGAGCGCGGCCATCGGCAGATCCTGCTCGCGCTGGTGATCGGCGCGCTAGCCTATTCCATCCCAATCATGCTCGAAGTCAGGCTCAGCCCGTTTTTTCAGCAGTGGGTCTACGGTATTTCCGACGGCGAGTATTTCCTGCAACAGATGCGGTTCGGCGGCTTCCGTTCGATGGTGTTCCTCGGCCATGGGCTGCTGGTATCTACGCTGCTCGGTATGGCACTTCTGGCCGCGCTCGGCCTGATGAAGATGCGAATGAAGTTGTTCGGACTCCCGATGGCTCTCATCGCGGCTTATCTGGCGGGCATCCTGATCCTGAACAAATCCGTCGGCGCAGTTGTCCTGGTCGCGCTGCTGGCGCCGATGTTGTTGCTGCTCAAGCGGCGCATGTTCCTGATCGCAATCGCCGGCTTGGCCATGATGGTCGTCACATATCCTGCCCTGCGCGGCGCCAATCTGCTGCCGTTGCAGGGGATCGTGCAGGCCACTGCCTCGTTGAGCGCTGAGCGGGCGGAATCCTTCGATTTCCGGCTGAGGAATGAGGAATTGCTGCTCGACAGAGCGGAGCAACGGCCCTTGTTCGGCTGGGGAACATTTGGCCGGAATCGCGTGATTGTGGTCGCGAATTGGGGCGGCACACTCGATGTCGCGGTAACCGATGGCACATGGATCATCGTCATCGGTATGCTGGGCTGGGTCGGCTATGTGGTATTCTTCGGTTTGCTGTCCTATCCCTTCTGGCGCGCTTTCCGGTTGCGCCGCAGCGCGGTACCGACAGCCAGCCTCGCACTGGTGGCGGTCCACATGTATAATGTGCTCGACTTGATCCCAAATTCGTCCATCCAGCCGATTACATGGCTCGTCGCGGGAGCGATTGCCGGACTGCGCCTGGACACGAGGCTCCGGAGAGGCCAGCGCGATGCCCAGCCGGTGGATGGGCCGTCCCGTGACATCCACCCGCTATCAAAGGCGTTGGCGCGCGCCTAGCAGCATGGCGAGCCGCTGATCGCCGCAGATGGAAACCTGTTGGTAGCTTTGCTCTTGGCAAAACCGAAAGATCGGTCAACCGGCTTAGAACGGCGGGCTGCAGATAATCTACAGAGCAATAGAGCGGATCGGTAACGCGATGCGTTCAGTGGGGTGGTAAGCAGGAATTTAACCACACTTGGCAATCGAAGCTTTTTGGCTCTCTCCTAGGTTCGCTTCGGGACGCAATGAATCCCTACGGGGTTGGCAGGAAGTTGAAGCGTATGAACCGGGTGCGTAAAACGAAACTCAGGTTGATCGGTGCGATGGCACTGAGTTCGACAGTGATGATGGGCACGGCGGCAGTGGCTGCCAGCACGGCCAGCGCGTTTCTTCTCTATACGGCGTCAATCAAGCTGAAAGGCCTCAATCTGGTGAAATGGGCCGATGTTCTCTCGGTTCTGACCCTTGCGTCACTCCCGTCGACGTCATCGGGCACAAAGCCGTCGGGCTCTTCCACGACGACGATTTCTACACCGGGTTCTGCGACCACTGTGGGAAGCGGGTCGGCAGCGACCGGCGTGCCGGCCATGAAGCTCGGATTGAACTTGACTGCTCCCGCCACGTGGATTGGAAACAGGTCTTTCCTGAACCTCCTGAGCGGCTGGCGCCTCAGCAATGCACAGGGCGGATGGTCTGACATGCCCGAGGACCGTCTGGACGCCAACAAACGGCTTGTCGATCTGCGATCGGGTGAATCGGGTATTCGCCAAATGGCTCTGCCTACGCGCACCCTGCGGGGTGAGAGTGTCGATATCATCTGTCGGTGGCAAGGTACGGGAAGCGTCAGCGTCGGTGGTACGCCTGCAAAGAATGTCCGTGTATCCGGGAAAACCTTGACATTCACATTTGTCCCTCAGGGGGGGGCTTCACCCTGGCTTCGGATCGCAAGTACAAGCCCGTCGGATCCTGTTCGGAACGCAGACTGTCGTGAAGTTGACGCCGATCCGAATGCGACGTTCGACCCGACTTATCTTGCCGAGGTGAAGCGCTACGGCGTCTTGCGGTTCATGAAATGGTCTTACGGGGGCGTCGAGGGTAATCTTCCCGTGCGTTGGGAGGCCCGAACAAAGCTGGGCGACGAAATCGTGGCCGGTTCGGACGGCGTGGCGCTGGAATATATGATCCAGTTGGCCAATGAATTAAAGGCCGATCCGTGGTTCTGCGTTCCCTGGAATGCCGACGACGAGTATGTGCGCAAGTTCGCGGAGCTCGTGCGCACACGGCTGGACCCGTCTCTCAAAGCCTATGTTGAGGTATCTAACGAGGTTTGGAATTACGTTTATCCCGTGACGACGCAGGCTTTGAAAGAAGGTAAGGCGGCCGGTCTCTCCTCGAACGACCATATGGCAATGCTGTCTCGTTATTCGCAGAAGACTGGACAAGTGATGGACATCTGGTCCTCCGTTTTTGCCGGCCAGATGCAACGGATCGTTCGTGTTGCGGCAGTTCAGACGGGCGCCTGGAATGCGGACTTTGTTCTAAGTTTTGGCGACACTGCAAAGAAGGTGGATGCTGTTGCCATCGCGCCTTATTTTGCAGCGAACCTATCTGCGAATGCGCTTGATACCTCGGCAGGTGTCGATGCTGCCTTTGCCGGTCTGTCCAATGACGTGAACGACCGCATCGCCGAATCCAAGAAGGTCAAGGATGTCGCGACCAAATTCGGTTTGCGAACGATCACTTATGAGGCGGGCCAGCACGTGCTGGGATCGGCGCCGCTGGACAAAATGATCGCCCTGCAACGGGACGCGCGGATGACCAAGCTCTACACGACCTATCTCACCAAATGGCGTGACGAGGTCGGAGACCTCATGGTGATGTTCGCGGATTATGGAGGCGGCAGCCAATGGGGGAGCTGGGGCCAGCGGGATTATGTGGGTCAGCCTTTGAGTGAGGCGAATAAGGAAAGAGCCGTAGAGCTGTTCCGCCAGTCCTACATCACACGCTGATCAGGATAGATTGGATGGGACGGGTCGCGCTGAGCGCGGCCCGTTCTTTTGTCTGACGGATAACTTTATCGGTCAACTTGCGGAGTCGCGGCCTCAACGAGAACCCGCCCCTCTCTGCGTGGGTCATAACCGCCGTCCACCACGCCATTGCGGATGATGACGGCGTGAACACCGCTGTCTTCGCCTTGTCCGGGTCGCAGGTCGATGCCGCGGGCCTTCAGGCCTGCCAGCGTCTCCGGAGAGAACTTGCTCACTTCACCCTGAAAGGCAGAGCCGCGCGCGATGAGGTTGGGGAGGGCGAGGGCTTCCTGCATGGGGAGACCCCAATCCACTGCAGCGACCAGCGACTTGCCGACATAAGCGAGAATGGCGTTGCCGCCAGCTGAACCGGTGGCGCCTGCGAAGTGGCCCGCGCGATCAACCATCACCAGCGGGATCATCGAGGAGCGCGGGCGCTTGCCGGGTGCGACGGCGTTGGCTGCCGGCCTTCCGCCCGCATCCTGCGGCGTGAAGGAAAAATCGGTCAGCTGATTATTGAGAAAGAAGCCATCGACCATGCGGCCCGTGCCGAAGATGGATTCGACGGTGGTCGTGATCGAGACGACATTGCCGCGCGCATCGCCCACGATGAAATGAGAGGTGCCGCCGGGCTCATGGGTATCGTCGATGCCAGCGATCTGCGCGCCGGGCGGCACGCCGGCCGAGGGCGGCGGCCCCGCGGTAGCGCCGATCAGCTTTGCCCGGCTGTCGACATAGGCGCTATCGAGGAGCCCGGCGACGGGAACGGCAGTGAACGCCGGATCGCCGACATAACGGTCGCGATCGGCGTACATCAGCCGGCTCGCCTCGGCGAACAGGAACCATGCCTGCGGGTCCGCCGGTCCGCGCTTGTCGATGTCGGTCCGTTCCAACAGGGAGAGCAATTGCAGGAAGGCGACACCGCTTGACGGCGGCGGCGGTACGCACACGACGTAGACCCGGTACGGATTGCACACGGCTTCGCGCTTGAGCGGGCGGTAGGCCGCCAGATCAGCCAGCGTCATGCTGCTGCCCAGCGGCCCGGCGGCGACGCGCGTCACGATCCGTTGCGCGGTATCGCCGGCATAGAGCGCGGATGGCCCCTGCGCCGCGAGACGCTGCAGAAAATCGGCATAAGCGGGATTGGCGAGCTGATCGCCGGCCTTCTTGATCGATCCGTCCGGGGCAGAAAAATAACGCCGCGCGTCGGCGACCTGCATCTGGGGAAAATTCCCTTCCAGGAACTTGGCCAGGCGCGGCGTGATAGTGAAGCCGGTGCGTGCCGTCCGCTCCGCGTCGCCGAAGAGAGATTTCCAGGGCAGGCTGCCATGCTCGTCATGAGCCAGGGCCAGCATCCGCACCGCACCCGGCACGCCGGTGGCCCGGCCGCTCACCAGCGCGTCGCGAAAGGGGATGGGCTTGCCGTCGGCGCCGAGGAACATGTCCGGCGCGGCACCGGCGGGTGCGGTTTCCCGACCGTCATAGACGACCACCTTGCCCGTGCCGCCATCGAAGAAGGTCATGAATGCGCCGCCGCCCATGCCCGAGCTCTGGGGTTCGACAAGCGAGAGCATCGCCTGCACGGCAATGGCCGCATCGACTGCGCTGCCGCCCTGGCGCAGGATCTTCATGCCGGCTTCCGCTGCCAGCGGGTTGGAGGCCACGACGAAATTCTGGGCTACCGGCGATGCAGAACGCGGCGCTGTGCTCCAGCGCGGCGGCGTGGTTGTCGCGCAGGCTGCCAGGGCCAGCGCGGAAAGGAAGCCGATGGCGACACGGAAATGGAACATATGGCAAGCCCGCTTGGTTGTGATCGACGACGCTGCGCTGCAGTCGCGGCACAGTGGGGCGCGCACGATCCCGAAGCAAGGGGATGATGTGCGTATCTTGCCGGCGCTGCCGCCCATGCCCGATCGGGCGCGCGGGCAGGGTGGCCCTCGCGGAACGGCGCGCTATATGGGATGTAAAGGCGCTCGCTGTCGGAGCAGCCGGTTCAAGGAGAGCGTTGCTTGCAGGCCCTCGAATATTTTCCAAGCCTGACCGCCATGTTTTTCACCCGCGCCATGGAGCGCGGCGAGCGGCCGTTCCTGTGGGCCAAGCAGGGCGAGCAATGGCAGCCAATCAGCTGGATGGAGACCGCCCGCCGGGTCGCCTCAATGGCAAAGGCGCTCAAGGCGCTGGGCGTCGCGCCGGGCGACCGGGTGATGCTGGTCTGTGAGAACCGGCCGGAATTCTGCATTGCCGATTTGGCGATCATGGCGGCGGGCGCCATCACCGTGCCGACCTACACCACCAACACCACGCGCGATCATGAGCATATCATCGGCAATAGCGGCGCGCGGGCGGTGATCTTCTCGACCGCGAAGATCGGCTCTGCCCTGCTGCCCGCCGTCGTGCGCTCGCGGATCGAGTTCGCGATCAGCATCGAGCCGATCAAGTCGATGCAGAACTCGGCTGTGCAGATCTGCGACTGGGCGACGCTCATCGCCGAGCATCCGGCCGACCCTGTCGCCTGCGCCGCCGAGCAGACGGCCACGCGCGATGACATTGCCTGCCTGATCTACACCAGCGGAACCGGCGGGGCACCGCGCGGGGTGATCCAGCATCACGGCGCGATCCTTTGCAATGTGGAGGGCTGTGTCGACATCATTGCCGGTGATTTCGGCTGGGACGACGAGGTGTTCCTCTCCTTCCTGCCGATCAGCCATGCCTATGAGCATTCGGGCGGGCAGTTCCTGCCGATCGGGCTGGGCGGGCAGATCTATTATGCCGAGAGCCTGGAAAAGCTGGCCAGCAATATTGCCGAAACCCGACCGACCATCATGGTGGTCGTGCCGCGCTTGTTCGAGCTGCTGAAAACCCGCGTCACCAAGGCGGTGGAGAAACAGGGCAAATTTCCTTCCATGCTGCTGGAGCAGACGCTGCGGCTGGGCGCCAAGCGGGCGGAAAGGGGCGGCACGCTGGCCTTGTGGGACAAGCCGCTCGAGGCCGTGCTCAACCGGACGATCAATCCCAAAATCCAGGCCCGGTTCGGCGGCCGCATGAAGGCACTGGTCTCCGGCGGTGCGCCGCTCAATCCGGAGGTGGGGACCTTTTTCCAGTCGTTCGGCCTCACCTTGCTGCAAGGCTATGGCCAGACGGAGTCAGGACCGGTCGTGAGCTGCAATCGTCCCTCGGTCGGGCTGCGGATGGACACGGTGGGGCCGCCGCTCAAGCATGTGGAGGTGCGCATTGCCGAGGATGGCGAAATCCTCGTGCGCGGCGAGCTGGTGATGAAGGGCTATTGGAACAACCCGGCGGAAACCGCGCGGGCCATCCAGGATGGCTGGCTGCACACCGGTGATATCGGCCGGTTCGACGATGTCGGGCGGTTGATGATCACGGACCGCAAGAAGGACCTGATCGTCAATGACAAGGGCGACAATGTCGCACCGGCCAAGCTGGAGGGAATGCTGACCCTGCAGCCGGAAATAGGGCAGGTGATGGTGCATGGCGACCGGCGCCCGCACATCGTGGCGCTGATCGTGCCCGATCCGGACTGGCTCAAGGCATGGGCGCAGACGCAGGGCAAGCCGGCCGATCTTGAGGCCTTGCGTGAGGACCCTGCGTTGCACGGGGCGATCAGGGCCGCGGTCGATCGCGTCAATATCGACCTGTCCGTGATCGAGAAGGTGCGGCGCTTTGCGTTGGCGGACGAGCCGTTCACGATCGACAATGAGATGCTGACGCCCAAGCAGTCGATCCGCCGCCACGTGATCCGCGCACGCTATCAGGCGCGGCTGGACGCGCTTTACAAGGCGTGACGGCTGGCCGGCGTGTTACTTGCCGGGCGTGCGGTAGGGAATGAAATCGCCCAGCGCGCAGCTGCCCGTCATCGCGCCCGAGGGCAGGTTCACCACGCGGGCGATGTCGCCCCGGCAATATTGCGATGAACTCATGCGGTTCATCACCAGCGTGTCGCCGCGCGAGATGCCGTTGCAACTCCCCTGCAGGCGGTTGAGATAGACCTGATCCTTGCTGACCACATAGACCAGCGTGTTATCGCCGATGGACCGCAGGCGGCTGCTATCGAACGAGGTCACGCAGGAGACGGGCTCGCCCGCCGTCTTGCCCTCCAGCAGGCGCTCCAGCTCCTGCGTTTCGCGTTCGCTGAGCCTTGGTTCGGGGGCGGGACCCGCCGTCGCGCAGGCGGCTAGCGGCAGGACCGCCAATGAGAGACACAATCTGTTCATCATCTCCGCTCCTCTCGCGTCCGTCTGTCTCGCGAAACTAGCAGATTTCCGGCTGTCTCGCATCTTGTATGACGGATACGAATGTGCGGGCCCTTGGTTGCGCAGGCCAGGACAGAGCGCCGTGGCCTCTATTGCCTACCCCCTGTCCTTGGCCGCGCGCCGGCTGGCCAGTTCCTCCACGCTTTGGGCGCGCATGAAGGGGTTGGTGGCGCGTTCCAGCGCGATCGTTGTGGGAACGGTGGCCTCGTCGCGCGCGCGCGCAGCTTCGACCTGCGCGAGGCGATCCGCGATGGCCGCATTCTGCGGTTCGGCCTGAAGGGCGAACTTGCCGTTGGAGAGCGTATATTCGTGCGCGCAATAGACCTGTGTGTCGTCGGGCAAAGCCTCGAAGCGACGCATATTGGCGTACATCTGCGCGGGCGTACCCTCGAACAGCCGGCCGCAGCCCATGGCGAACATCGTATCCCCCACGAAGATCATGACATCGTCAGCAAAGTGATAAGCGATGTGGCCGGCGGTGTGGGCCGGCACTTCCATCACCACCGCTTCATGGTCGCCCAGCCGTACCCGGTCGCCTTCGCGGGCCGGGCTGTCGACATGGGGGATTCTCGCCAGTTCGGCGGCGGGCGCCGTGACGGTGGCGCCGGTCGCGACCACGATGCCCGCATTCCCGCCGATATGATCGCCATGCCAGTGCGTATTCCAGATCTGGGTGATGGACCAGCCGCGCGCCTGCGCGGCGGCCAGCACCGGCTCGGCCACCGAGGGGTCGACGACCAGCGTCTCCCCGCTCGGCTTGTCATGGACCAGCCAGATGTAATTGTCCGACAGAACCGGAACACGCAGGATTTCGAGCGTGCTCACCATTCACCCGTGTTCGGCATCGACGCCCAGGGTTCGGCCGGGTCGAGGTGGCCATCCTGCAGCAGCTCAATGGAAATGCCATCGGGCGTGCGGACAAATGCCATATGGCCGTCCCGGGGCGGGCGGTTGATGGTCACGCCATTGTCCATGAGGCGCTGGCAGGTCTCGTAGATATTCTCGACCCGATAGGCGAGGTGGCCGAAATTGCGCCCGCCGCCATAGCTTTCGCCGGCGCTGCCGTCTTCCGGCGGCCAGTTGTAGGTCAGTTCCACCTGCGCATCCTCATCGCCCGGCGCGGCGACGAAAACGAGCGTGAAACGACCCTTCTCATTATCGAAGCGACGGACTTCCTTAAGGCCGAGCAATTCGAAAAAGCGCAAGGTTGCGTCGATGTCGGTCACGCGGATCATGGTGTGGAGATATTTGGGCATGGTGCAGCTCTTTCCTTTGGTCCCGCGTCAGCAACGGTTCAGCACAAGAGTGAGATTGGTCACCTCTCAAATAGGCGTCTCGCGGTCGCGGGAAAAGAGAGGAATGCGCACAATGGTTTGGCTGCAGGACATGAACAAGGTCGCTTTGGCAGGTGCGGTGGTACTCGCGGGCGGCATGATCACCGGTGGCTACCTGCTTGGGGATGGCCTGCGGCGTGCTCACGCGGCCGACCGGTCTGTCACGGTGCGGGGCCTTGCCGAGCGGAATGTGACCGCCGATCTTGCGACCTGGACCATCGCCTATTCCGCGACCGGCACCGACCTTGCCAGCGTGCGGGCCGATATCGAGGGCAATACGGCTGAACTGCGCGGCTACTTCAAGAGCCTCGGCTTCCCGGACACTGCGCTGACCGCGACCGGTGCCGGGGTCAATCAGTTCATCAACAATGGCGTGCCTAACATCACGATCACCCAGCGGATGCAGTTGCGCACGACCGATATCGAGCGGGCGCAAAAGGCAGTGGCCAACCAGTTCGATCTCGTCCGGCGCGGCGTCACGCTGCAGGAAGGCTCGGCGATGAGCTACAGCTTCACCAGGCTCAACGATATCAAGCCGGAGATGGTCGCCGCCGCGACCAAGGATGCGCGCTCCTCCGCAGAACAGTTCGCCAAGGATAGCGGCACTGGCGTGGGTGGCATCAAGAGCGCGACACAGGGCTATTTCTCCATCGAGCCGCGTGATGGCGAGACGTCCGGCGGTTATGGCGCGGCTGACACGCCGTTCAAGAAGGTGCGGGTCGTGACGACGGTGGACTTCTACCTCGATTGAGGTCGGCCGGACTCAGCCGGCCGCGTGATGCTTCACCGCCCGGTTTCGGTCCCTGTCGGAGCAGCGGCGGGGGCCGGATCGCCGTTCAGCTGGGCGAGATAATCGGTGGCCTGCCGGGCAATATCGCTATCGCGCGCAGCCAGTTCCTTGCTGCGGCTGAAGGCAGCGCGGGCGCCGGCATCATTGCCTGAGAGCGCCAGAATGATGCCCTGTTCCAGCGCAATGGCGGCATCGTTGCGGGCGCGGCTGGCGGCTTCCTCGATATGCAGGCGAGCCAAGGGCAGGTCGTCCATGCGCCGGGCCAGCGTGGCCGAGAGCAGCCATGCGAGCGGATCGGCGGCGGCCAGCACGATCGCCTGATCGAGATCGGCCCGGGCGCCGGGCAGATCCTTGGCAGCCACGCGGGCGCGGGCGCGATCCAGATAGATTTCTCCGGTCGCGAGCGTCTTGGGCAGGGGCCGGGAGAGCGCCGCGTCCAGCGCTCGCAGTGCGCGTGGCGTTTCCCCCGCGATCAGTGCCGCGTTGCCGGCCTGCGACCACAATCGCGCCTGCGTTACCGCGTCGAGGCCCTTGAAGGCCGCGCCATCCTCGAAAGCCTTTGCCGCATCACTCCAGCGCCCGGCCTGGCCGAGCGCATAGCCCCGGCATTGCGCGGCATAAGCGCCGCCATCGGTCTTTGCCCAGGTCTCCGCATCGGCAATGCCCTCGGAGGGGTTTGCGTTGGCGCGCTCCAGACAGGTGGCGAGGCGGGGCGCAATGGCGGGCGGGACGACGGCGGCCAGTTCCGTGCTGTCATTGCCGGCGCGTTCCCCCGGAACCTGCTCGATCCAGGGGCGCTGCTCTCTCTGCTCGGCCTCGGCGCGGCGCATCTCGTCTCGTCGCCGCAGCAGGGCCTCGATTTCGGGATCATGCTGGGGCACGCTCGCCTGAGCGAGCTGGGCGAGGGAAAGCGCGGCGGCAACGAGCATAGGCAGGGTCAGGACTCCACGAGGCGCGCGACAGTCGCGATCAGCAGGGCGATGTCCTGCGGGCGCGAGAGGCGATGATCGCCATCCTTGACGAGCAGCGTCTGCACATCGGCTGAACGAACCTGCTGCGCGATCCGCACGGCGATCTGCCAGGGGACGTCGGCATCGGCCTGTCCTTGCAGCAGGCGGATGGGGCACTCGATCGCGATTTCGCCATCGAGCAGCCGCAGCGCCTCGCCCGATTCCCAGAAGGCGCGTGTGGTGACATAGGGCTGGTCGCCATAAGGCGTAGGCTCGACCAACTTGCCCTCGCGCTGCAAGATCGCTTTTTGCGCAGCATCAAAGCCCCAATTGGTAAAATCCGGCGCGGCGGCGATGCCGACGAGGCCGGCGACGCGCGCGCCCAAATCGCGGGCGAGTAGCAGGGCCAGCCAGCCGCCCATGGAGGAGCCGACGAGGATGATCGGCCCGGCGGGGACGCAATGATCGATCACGGCGCGGGCATCGTCGCGCCAGCTGGCGAGTGTGCCGTCCTCGAACCGGCCTGCACTTTCGCCGCAGCCCGCATAGTCCAAACGGAGCATGGCGCGGCCTTGGGCGGCGGCCCAGTCGTCCAGCGCGAGCGCCTTGCTGCCCATCATGTCCGACATGTAGCCGGGGAGGAAGACGATGGTCGGCCCTGTGCCGGACCGGTGGCGATAGGCGAGGCGCAGGCCTGCGGCGTTGGGCAGGAAGGCGGGCGGTGCGCTGGTGGTGTCGTCAGTCATGACGCTGCCCTTATCAGAAAGGGAAGCGGCTGGCAGGTGCGACGTCCTTGTCATCCTTGCAGGCATTCACGAGGGCGCGCCATTCCGCCGGAGTCAGTGCGGCCTCATAGCGGTGGCCCTTGCGCGCAGAGGCCTCGAACGCCTTGCGCCGTTCGGCCGAAATGGGGTGCGACGCCATGAGATTGGCGGCGCGCTCGATCTGCTCCCCGCCCTCACCACCGCCGAGGCGTTTAAAGAAGGCGGCGGTGGGCAGGGGCGATATGTCGGCCTTTTGCAAGGCGCCGATGGAGTAGCTGTCCGCCGCCCGCTCGGCATCGCGACCATAGCTCAGGGACAGCAGGCCGTTGGCGGTGTTGCCGAGGTCACCGCCGAACCCGCCCAGCACGATGCTGAGGCCAAACTGGCGGATCAGCGCGGTCATCGTGTCGCGGTTGCGGACATGGCCGATCTCATGGGCGAGGATGCCAGCCACTTCATCGGGCGACTGGGCATCCTGAATGAGCTGGTCAAACAGCAGGATGTGGCCGCCGGGCAAGGCGACCGCATTGACCATCTTTACATTGGCGATGCCGATGCGGCGGATTGGTACATCCTCACCGAGCTTGCGCTGGAGCTTGTCGAGCGCGGCGCGGCTTTGGGGCGTCTGGCACAGGCGACCGCCGAAATCGCCGATCATGGCATCGCCGAGCCGTTGCTCCCAGCTGAGCGGAACATGCGGCGCGATCCAGTCGGGCGCGCGGAGGACGGCGTAGACGACGCCCGCCGCGATCACGGCGAAGAGCGCCAGTGCCCGCCACAGGCCGACACGGTCGATCCAGCGGCCATAACGTGCGGGGAGGGGCAGGTGGATCGCGAAGTCCTGCGGTGGCGCGCCGGTGAAGCCGAGCCGCCAGCCATGCTGCCCGCGCAGGCCATAAATGGAGCGCCCGCCGCTGCCATCGACCGGCACCAGATCGCCCCAGCGGTGCGGGCCGCTTTTGTTCAGACCCCAGCGGAGCGTGAACGTCTGCGCTGTCCATTCCAGAACCGGATGATGGCGCGTCGCGCTGGTGCCATCATAATGCCAGATGGTCTCGTCCGGGCCGGCCTGGGTCATGCGCGCGCTATGGAGCTAGATAGCGCCGATGTCGAACGCATCGGCAAGGCCCTCGCCCTGACCCGGCGCATTCGTGCTCGACTGGGTGAGAGATGAGAGGCTGATCTCGCCGCTGGCATCGAGATGGACGATGAAGAACTTCCAGTGCCGATAGGAGAGGAAGACGAGGCCGATGCCGAGCGTCAGCACCACCAGCGCGATGTCGCCGAGGATGAGCTTGAACCAGTCCTTGGTGCGGGCCGAAAAGTGGAAATCGAGCGTCGAAAGTGACAGGCTGCTCACCGCCACGCGGAAGAATTTGGCGTAATAGGCCAGCGCCACAAAGCCGATGATCGTATAGATCAGCAGCACCATCAGGATCATCGCCAGCACGAAGGCGAGGCCGGGTTGGGCCTGCGTCTCGGGATCGAAACCGCCAAGCATCGCAGCGCCGCCACCTGCAAAGATGAGTACGGCCATGACGGCAAAGATGATGAACGGCAGCAGGTAGAATAGCAGGAACCGGCGGAAGATTTGTCCGGGCATTGCCGCCGCGCGGAAGGGATGGGGGCCAAAGCTCATCGCGTTCCAGCGATCGTTCCACAGCGAGGTCATCGACCAGGGAATGAGCAGGCCGATCACCATCCACGCGACGATGTTGCGCCAGACATAGGACCAGCCATAGGCCCAACCCTTATCATTGCTGCCACCGCGAATGCCGTGCCACCAGGTGCGGCTGAGGCGATAGCGCAGCATCCGCATGCGCGCGACGCCGGCGAGATAGAAGATCACCATGAACGACGCGAGGCCCAGCACGCCGGCGAGCGGTGCCTGTCCGCGCAACACCATCGCCTGCATGCCGAAGTTGAGAAACAGAAAGGGGATGCCGAAAAGCACCAGCACGATGAGGAAGCCGATGAGCAGCTCAACGCCGGTGCCGGTCCATTCCAGCCGCTCGTCGATGAAGCGGGTGCGGCTCCATAGATAACGGCGCGTCCGCGTCGTTGCCCAGAAGCGATACACGCCCAGTGTCACGATGGTCAGCAGCAGATTGGTGAAGGCAATCGGGGCGTATTCCCGCCAGCTTCCTTCAAAACCGAATGCACGGTCGGTCTGGTCGTTCATTGGCAATGGTCCCCCGGCTATTGCGCGGGCGACCAGACACCGGATGCGGCTGAGCTGTCAAGTGACTGAGAAAAAAGGGCGGGGCGCGGAGAGGGGCGCCCCGCCCCGCACTCACAGGGCGAGGGAGACCGTGAGGCGTATGTCGCGCCCGGCGAGCGGGGCGTAATCCTTGAGCAGGCTGGCATGGCGCCGCGCCTCGACATCGAAGATGTTGTTGGCTTGCAGGGAGAAGGAAACCTGCTGGTTCGCGATGGCGGGTTTCCAGGTCAGCCCGGCGTTGACGAAGGTGTAGGCCGGCGTGACAGTCTCGCGCGCGCTTACCCGATCCTGGTTGAAGGCATGCTCAATCTCGCCGCGCGCAGACCATTCGCCCGCATCGAGCGTGGCACCGCCAAGCAGCCGCAGCGGCGGGATGCGCGGGACGGGCTCCCCGCTGTTAAGAGTCGCGCGCGTGAAGTCGGCGAGACCATCCAGGCGCAGTTCGGTGCGCCCGAAGCGCGCCGCGGTCCAGTCCGCCTGAATCTCCGCGCCATAATATTCCGCGCCGGATTGCAGATAGGCAAAGCAGGGGAATTCCAGCGAGGTCGCGCCGCTGGCCGCCAGACAGACGCTGTCATCGACGATGGAATCATAAATGAACCGATCGAACTTGTTGTAGAAGCCCGAGATGGTG
This sequence comes from Sphingobium sp. B1D7B, assembly GCF_025961965.1. Lineage (NCBI taxonomy): Bacteria > Pseudomonadati > Pseudomonadota > Alphaproteobacteria > Sphingomonadales > Sphingobiaceae > Sphingobium > Sphingobium sp. B1D7B. Next base: position 3,684,308 of record NZ_JAOQOR010000001.1, on the reverse strand, counting down.
AAGTGGAAGTCCTGGCCCCGCCCGTGCAGTGTGCCCTCGACGCCCCAGCCGCGTTCGGTGCCGAAGTTGGGGTTGCCCAGCTCAAAAGCCTGCGTGCCGGCATGGTTGCCGCGCGCGAAGAGTTCGTCTGCCGTGGGTGCGCGCTCGACCCGCGAGAGGTTGACGCCGACCCGCCAGTCTGTCGCGATGGCATAGCTCGCGCCGAGCGATCCCGACACCGTGTCGAAGTTGCGGCGATAGTCCGGCGAGCCGAGGTCGCTGTCCTGCGCCGCCTCGATGCGGTTGTGCTCGAACCGCGCGCCGGCCTCCAGCCGCACCTTGCCGAGATCGAGCGCCTGCAGGGTGAACAGGCCCCAGGTCTCGCTGTCGATAGCCGGCAGGAACTTCTCCTCGCCTTCGATGTGGCTCTTGCGCAGCAGCATCTGGCCGCCGATCGCGCCTTCCCATCCGCCGCGCCGCGCCTGTACGAGATCGAGCCGGGTTTCGAGGCCTTGCGTGAAGAAGCGGGTGTGAATGTCCTGCCCGTCGAGCGACATCTCGGCGTGCTCGTAATCGGCCCAGCCGGCGCGCAGGCGGATCTGGTCGAGCAATCCGCCGCCCACATTCACTTGCGCGCGCAGATCGGCACGGGTCTGTTTCATCTGGATTTTGACTTCCTCGGCGCCGTGCTCGTGCTCGCCTTCTTCGCCCTCGATCGCGCCTTCGTCCTCATGGTCCTCGTGGGTCACGTAGCGGATCGGCAGACCATAGGTGAATTGCGAGCGGCCGACCGAGAAGCCGATGGACCCGCCGGAATCGATGTAGTTGAGGCCGCCGGTGTAGCTCCAGCCTTCGATGGCGGAATTGGGGATGCGCCCGCGCAGCCCGGCGAGGTCGCGGATCTCGGCTTCGTCGCTTTCCAGCGCTTCGGCGCGCGGCTCGGCGCCAAGCACATAGCCGCCGCTGCGCAGATCGTCGGTTTCGATCCAGCTGCCATCGGCATGGAACACAAAGCCACCCCCCAGTGCAATGTCGGTCTTGCCGGCGAGCGATTTCTCGCGGGCGGCGCTGCCGAAGGTACCGGTGGCGGCCAGATCGAAGCCGCCCTCGGGCAGATGCGTAGGAATGCGCGTGTCGATGACGTTGACGACGCCGCCGACCGCGGACGAACCATAGAGCAACGCCGCAGGGCCGTGCAGCACCTCGATCCGGTCGGCGAGCAGCGGATTGATTGCGACGGCATGATCCGCCGAGGTGGCGGACGCGTCGAAGCTGCCGATCCCATCAGTGAGCAAACGGATGCGGTCGCCCGAGAAGCCGCGCAGGATCGGGCGGGAGGCGCCGGGGCCGAAGGACGTGGAAGAAACGCCCGGCTGCCGGGCCAGCGTCTCGCCCAGGCTCGGGCGGATGTCGCGGGCCAGTTCCTCGCCGGTGAGGACGGATGTGCCACCAAGCACATCGATATGCGAGCGCGGGATGATCGCGGTGACGACGATGTTTTCCGGCCGATCGTCATGGCCATGCGCTTCGCCGGTATCCGGCGGCGGCTGACGCTGCGCCAGAGCAGGGGCTGCGAACAGCGCGGCGCTGGAGAGAAGGGCGGAGAGGGCGGCGGTATGCGCGAGGCGCGGACGGAAATTGCTTTTCATATGATATAACGTAACGAGTGGAAAAATGCTGCGCAAGCGAAATATCGTTCGGCGTCGCTTCGTGCGAATTTTGACGCGGCAGCGGGGCGGCGCGCGTCAGGCGCGCCGAAGGCGTGGCATCCGAGAGGAACGACGTCGCTCGTGACCGAGCGGATCGCTCTTACCGCGTGCGGCTGGACCCGCCGCCTGCCGACTGAGCGGACGCAGCAACGCTTGAGGCATTGCTCGCTGCCATTTCCGTCGGCTCCGTCTTCGCAGGCTCAGGAAGGCCGGCGCGCAGGCGCTTGAGTTCGGCAAGGCGGCCCTTGAAGGCGCGCAGTTCGGCGCCGGCCAGTTGCGCTGTCTCGGTGAACTTCACGCTCGCCGGATTGATGGTGCGGCCATTGCGATAGAGTTCGTAGTGCAGGTGCGGCCCGGTGGAGAGGCCGGTCGAGCCGACATAACCGATGACCTGCCCGCGCTTGACGCGCTGACCAGCGGCGACGGCGATGCGGCTCATATGGCCGTAGCCAGAACCAAGGCTGCCACCATGCTCAATCTTGACGTACTTGCCATGGCCGCCGTGCCAACCGGAATAGGTCACCCGGCCGTCGCTCACCGCATAAATGGGTGTGCCGGTGCTGGCGGCGAAGTCGAGGCCGGCGTGCATCCGGCTATAGCCGAGGATCGGGTGCCTGCGCATGCCATAGCCGGAACTCTGCCGCCCGCTTACCGGACGGGCGAGAACACCGCGCCGCTCACCGACGCCGGATGCTTCGAACCACTGCGCGCGGCCGGCCTGCGTCCAGCGCAGCAGATTGATGTCCTTGCCGCGCTGCCGCTGCAGCCCTGCAAACAGCAGCTCTCCGGTCTCGCTTTCACCGGTCGCGGCGCGGCGATGGGCGACGATGATATCGAACGTATCGCCAGCCCGCAGGCCGTTGCCGACATTGACCTGCGCCGACAGCACCTTGAGATAGGCCTGGATCGTCGACGGATCGGCGCCGGCTGCGCGGGCAGAGCGGTAGAGGCTGTCACCCACCTGGCCGCGAATGCGCATTGGCGTGTTGTCCACAATGATGGGAATGCGGCGCAGCGTCAGCGCGCCATCCTGCCGGGTGATTTCCAGAGCCAGCTCGAGCTTCGCGCGGAGGGACAGATGATCCAGCGGGCGTGCGACATTGCGATTGGCGCGCCGCCCGAGCACGATGCGCACGCGGGTGCCGGGCGCGATCGTGGCAGGATCGACAGCCTGCCGGATCAGCGCCATCGCCGCGCTGGCGTCATTGCTGCTGATGCCAGCGCGCGCGAGGGTGTGAGCAAAGCTGTCGCCAGTGCCGACGGCGGCATCCAGCTCGATCTGCGGGCGCTCGGGCGTCTCGCGCAGCGGCGCGACCAGATCGGTCGGCCCCATGCGCTTGCCTGTATCGGCCCCGAGCGCCGAGGCGCTGATCATCTGCGAGCGATACTGGTCCAGCTGCTCGGTCGAGAGCGGCGCGGGTTGTGCGCCGGGGACGGTCAGAACGCCGGGCGCGGACATGACCATGATACCGCAGAGCGAAAAGCAGGTGATGAGACCGCGCCACCAGGTCCGGCTGCCGATGTTCTGGCCAAGATCGGGCGCGAGATCGACACGATGCGCCCAGTCCTGCACTCGCTCGCGCCAGTCGCCAGAACGGAGCGGTGCGAGCACCTTCGCCGGGCTGTTGAGCCAAAGCGTACCGGTGCCGGCGCCCTGCGTGGGGCTAAGCTCGATCTTCTGAAACACGAATTGATGCGCCCCTGACGGCTTCTGCCACGCTGTCGCGACTGCCAAACGTCGCGCTTTGTTTGTAAAGGCAGGGGGTTAAAGTCAAATAAAGACACAATATCGACCTGCGGCTTGCGGCGAGTTGTGCGCAATCGTCGGCTGGTTGCGGAACCATCCCTAATTCTTGTGCCGTCTGGATTGAGCCTTGCCGTGAGGCACGCCGCGCTCCATGTGTCAGACAATCATGTCGAGCTACGAGCCTGCAGCTCTCAAGGCGGTCCTGGGACCGACCAACACGGGCAAGACCCATCTGGCGATTGAGCGGATGTGCGGCCATTCGAGCGGGCTCATGGGGTTTCCGCTCCGCTTGCTGGCGCGTGAGGTTTACGAGCGCGTGGTGCGAATCAAGGGCGCCGATCAGGTCGCGCTGCTGACCGGCGAGGAACGAATCGCGCCGCCCGGCGCCCGTTATGTGCTGGCGACTGCCGAGGCAATGCCGGTTCGCGGCGGCTTCGGCGCCTTCTCAGACTTCGCGTTCGTGGCGGTGGATGAGATCCAGCTCGCCGCCGACCCTGAGCGCGGCCACATCTTCACCGACCGGATGCTGAATGCCCGTGGGCGCGAGGAGACAATGCTGCTCGGCTCGGCGAGCATGGCGCCGTTGGTGCGCACGCTGCTGCCCAAGGCGGAAATCGTGACGCGGCCGCGCTTCTCGACCCTGCGCTACAGCGGCCCGCAGAAGCTCTCACGCCTGCCGCGCCGCTGCGCTGTCGTCGCCTTCTCCGTCGAGGAGGTGTACCGCGTCGCCGAAATGTTGCGCCGGCATCGCGGGGGCGCGGCGATCGTCATGGGCGCGCTCAGCCCCGCGACGCGCAATGCGCAGGTCGCGATGTTCGAGGCCGGAGAGGTCGATTATCTGGTGGCCACCGATGCCATCGGCATGGGGCTTAATCTTAACGTCGATCACGTCGCCTTCGCGTCGCTCCGCAAGTTCGATGGGCGGCGGACACGCCGCCTGACCGTCTCCGAAATGGCGCAGATTGCCGGGCGCGCCGGGCGCCACCAGCGGGACGGGACATTCGGCGATGTCGGCGCGGCGGATGGCGAGCCGGCCTTTTCTGCCGAGGAGGTGGAGCGGATCGAGGAGCATCGCTTCGACCCCATCGAGCAGATTTTCTGGCGGGAAGCGGACCTGCCGATGGACGACATCGACACGCTGATCGAGGCGCTGCTGGATCGGCCGGAGCGTGCGGGGTTGCGCGCGGCGCCCGAAGCGATTGACCTGGCGGTGCTGCAATATCTCGCCGACCTGCCGGACGTGCGCGCACGGGCGCGGGGCCGGGGGCAGGTCGCGCGGCTCTGGGCGGCCTGTTCCGTGCCGGATTTCCAGAAGCTCGGCATCGAGCATCATGCGCGCACCGTCCACCGCCTGTGGACGTGGCTGAGCCAGGGCAGCGGCCATATTCCGCAAGACTGGTTCGCAGCCCAACTCGCCCGGCTGGACAATGTGCAGGGCGATGTCGATGCGCTGGCCGGGCGGATCGGTGCCGTGCGAATCTGGGCTTATGTCGCGCAGCGCGACGATTGGCTGGCCCAGCCTGTCGAGATGGCGGCGCGCGCGCGGGCGCTGGAAGAGCGGCTTTCCGACGCCTTGCACGGCGCATTGAAGCAGCGTTTCGTCGATCGGCGCGCCTCCGCCTTGCTTCGGCGCGGCGGTGATGCCAAGGCGTTTTTGTCAGTGGACGTCGATGGCGCAGGCAATGTAACAGTCGATGGTCACAGGATCGGCACGATGCGGGGCTTCCGCTTCATCGTCGATCCCTTGGCGAGAGCGAATGAGAAGCGGCTGCTGCTGGCCGCTGCCGAACGGAGACTGGGTGCGCATTTGAACGAGATGGCTCAGGCATTGCTGGCGGTGGACGATAAAGCGTTCACTCTCGCCAGCCCTCCCGGCGGTGATGCGCAGATCATCTGGAACGGGCACCCGGTCGCGACGTTGAAGGCAGGGCAGCGTCTGCTCGCGCCTGAAATGACGCTGGATGCGGGGCTCTCCAGCCTCGTCCCGGAAATTCAGCAGGGCGTGCGCGATCGGCTCGCGCTCTGGCTCAAGAATCAATTCGAGCGCCACATTCCGGCGCTGCTGAAGATGGAGGCCGGCTCCACGGACGCCGAACTGCCGGCGACCGTGCGCGCGGTGCTCGCGCAACTGGCGGATGCCGGCGGTATCGTGCCGCGCAACACGCTGGATGAGGCGCTCGGGCAGGTCGCCAAGGAAGACCGCACCCATTTGCGCAAGGCCGGCGTGGTGATCGGCGTCATGGATTTGTATCATCCGGGCCTGATGAAGCCGGCGGCGGCGCAATGGCGCATGGTGCTGCTCTCGCTGAAATCCGGCAAGCCGCTGGTGGCACTGCCCGCGCCGGGCGCGGTGCTGCTGCAGAGCGGTGGCGGCGAAGAGCGCAAGGCGAGTGCGCCGAGCGAGCCGGTGGAATCCAGCGACGTTGCAGCGCCGGCTGAGGCCGAAACCGAAGCATCCGCGGAGGCTCCGGCGCCGGTTGAGGCTCCGGCATCCGAAACGCCGGCAGTTGCTGAGGCGCCCGCACCTGCCAAGGTCGCCAAGCCTGTCGTGCCGATCGACGAGATTGGCGCGCGCATTGCCGGGTTCCGCAAGCTGGGCGAGGCCTGGCTGCGCATCGATATGGCCGAACGGCTGGCGCGCGGGGCGCATGAGGCGATTGCAGCCGGTAAGCCTTATGGCGCTGATGATCCAACGATCGTCTCCATTGGCCTGAATGAAGCGAGCTTCCTGGAACTGATGCGGCAGGCGGGTTTCCGCCCGGTGCCCGATGCGGCGGAAGGCGCGCCCAACTGGCAGTTCCGTGGCCGGCCCAAGCCGCGTCCGAAATTCGAGGGGCCGCGCAATCGCGGCGGCAATCGTCGTCCGGCCCAGCAGGGGCGGCAGGATCAGGATGGCCAGGCTCAAGCGGCCGGCGATGGCCCGCGCAACCGCCCGGATCGGCGCGGTAAGGCGGCCGAGGGTGGCCCGCGTCGTGAACGGGACAAGCGCCCGGATCGCGACAATCGTTCCGATCGCGGCCAACGGCCGGATCGTGGTCCGCGACCGGACCGTGATGGCGGAGGTCGCGAGCGGCCGATTGTCGCCACGGGCAAGGCGTTGGCGGGTCTTGGCGCCCTGTTTGGCCGAGAGGACTGACTTTCTGGCGAGGCAGCGGGATGAGGGTGCATCGACCGGGCACGGACCGAGCCTGCGCCTCGACAAATTCCTCTGGTTTGTGCGCCTGTCTCCCAGTCGTTCCAATGCGCAGGCGCTGGCAGAGCGCGGCATCGTGCGCATCAATGGCCGCCGGATCGAGCGGGCGCACGCGCCGGTGCGTGTGGGTGACCTGCTCACCTTGCCGCAGGGCAATGTCATTCGCGTGATCCGCGTGGAACATCTGCCGGAGCGGCGTGGCCCGGCCCCCGAGGCCCAGCTTTGCTACAGTGCGATCACGCCCGGCGCCGACCCGGATACGACGGTGATGCCCCGATAAAGTTAAGCTACGCGCAATCCTTGCCCTTGCCTGTTGACCCTGTGGCGGCGCGCGCATATCGCGATCAGCGAAAACCAAGCTAGGAAAGCCAGCCATGACCTATGTCGTGACCGACGCGTGCATTCGCTGCAAATATATGGACTGCGTGGAAGTATGCCCGGTGGATTGCTTCTACGAGGGCGAGAACATGCTCGTGATCAATCCCAACGAGTGCATCGACTGCGGCGTGTGCGAGCCGGAATGCCCGGCTGAGGCGATCCTGCCCGATACCGAGAGCGGTCTCGAGCAGTGGCTTGAGGTGAACACCAAATATTCCGCCGAGTGGCCGAATATCACGACCAAGCGCGAACCCCCCGCGGATGCTGAAGAGCATAAGGGTGAGGACGGCAAGTTCGACAAATATTTCTCGCCTGAGCCGGGCGAAGGCGGCTGAGCCTTACGCACAACTGACTGTATTCGCCTGCAATTGCGGGCGGATGCGGTCCCTCGCGATGCCGACCTAGTGGCTCGCGAAGGACTAAGGGCGGGTTCGGAACGAGCCCGCTACGGTTGGGCCAGATGAACTCTCCAGACCAGCGCGACACGCCATCCATAGTGTGTCGGCGTGCGATATGCCGCAAAATATCAGATTACCTCCGGTTAGGCTGGTAATTTTGTTGCGAATCTGTTAAACCCGCCGGGAAGTGACACCCCTCGTCACTCAGGAGTATTCGCGCATGGCCTGTGGCTGGCACCTGCACATCTGCATTCTCGCACATCTGCATTCTCAACGTGCCGCGTAACTCAGCCAAGAATACAAACAGATAGAAGAAAGGTTCGCAAGAATGGCTGCAAAAGCGCTGTCTTTTGATGTCGGCGACTATGTTGTCTATCCGAAGCACGGCGTCGGCCGGGTGATCGAGCTGCAAAGCCAGAAGATCGCCGGGATCGACCTCGAGCTTTATGTGCTGCGTTTCGAGAAGGAGCGGATGACCCTCCGCGTCCCGACGAACAAGGCCGAAAGCGTGGGGATGCGCAAGCTCTCCTCGGACAAGACACTGGGCGAGGCACTCGAAACCCTCAAGGGCAAGCCGAAGGTGAAGCGGACGATGTGGTCGCGCCGCGCGCAGGAATATGAAGCCAAGATCAATTCCGGCGATCTGGTGTCGATCGCGGAAGTGACCCGTGACCTGTTCCGGGCGGACGATCAGCCCGAGCAGAGCTATTCCGAGCGTCAGATCTTCGAAGCCGCCTCCAGCCGTCTGGCGCGTGAACTCGCGGCGATGGAAGAGGTGGACGAGGCGACGGCTCTCAAGAAGATCCTCCAGATCCTCAACGAGGCTGCCCCGAAATATGCCAAGGAACGCGTCGAGTAATCGAGGCTTCTTCCTTAGAGACCAAGAGACGGCGCCCCTTACGGGCGCCGTTTTTTGTTGGGGCGCGTCCACGCCAGGGGCATCGTCCATAGTCACCTCGTCACGATGGGGGCTCGTGTTGGCGACTTGGGGCGACACATCTGCTATGCTCGCGCTCATGAACTGCTTCGGGGGATGACCGTCATGACATCAGGTGCCGCGCGCCGGACGATCCGGCTGCTGATGCTCGTGGCTGCCGCTGGCGGACTGTCAGCGGCCCATGCAGCGAACCGCACCTATATCGTGACCGACTTTGATAGCATCCGTGTCGAGGGACCATTGGAAGTCTCCCTTGAAACCGGGCGCGGGGCGTCCGCGCGGGGCGAGGGAGATCGTGCCACGCTGGATGCTCTGCAACTGACGGTGTCTGCGCGCACGCTGACGGTGCGCCTCCGCGCGCCCGTGGCCGGCGCTGCCGGGGCGCAGGGCGCGCGGGGCACGGCGCGCCTCGCTCTCACAGTGCCGAGCTTGCGCCGGGTGCAACTTGTGGGCTCCGGTCTGCTGCGCGTGAAGGGCCTCAACAAGGCGACTGCCGATGTGAATCTCGTCGGCAGCGGTCGCATCGAGGTGAGGGGAATCGAGATCGACGATCTCAAGCTCGTGCAAGGCGGGGCGGGCAGCACGCTCCTGTCCGGGCGAGCGCGCAAGGTGCAGATCGGCCTCTCCGGCAGCGGCACGCTCGATGCGAGCGACCTGCGGGTCGTGGACCTCGATCTTGCGGTGGATGGCGCCGCGACGGCCGAGACCTTTGCCGAGCGAACCGCCAAAGTGATGCTGGTGGGAACCGGCAGCGCGGTGGTGGAGGGGCGCCCTGCCTGTACCGTGCGCCAGGTCGGGAGTGGTCTGGTGCGCTGCGGACGCCCTGCGCCTTGAGGTAAAAGAAAGGGCGCCGGAAACCCGACGCCCTGTCCTTATGCAATTCTGGCGGTCAGGTTGATCAGGCGAACTGAACCTTCGCGGCGCGGCGGCGCATCAGCATGCCTGCCAGGCCGAGACCGGCGACCATCAGTGCCCAGGTGGCGGGCTCCGGCACGGGAGCCGGGACCGGCGCTGCGCCCGTCTTGTAGATGGTCGCGTTCGAGCCGCTGGCGAACTGGAGATTCAGCAGGTCGATGCCGTCGGTGCCAGCATCGAACTTATAGAATGCGGTGATGTTGTTGGCGAGCGGCTGACCCTTGCCCGACGGATTGGGAATGTTGCCGAAGTGCACGCCGATATAGGTCGTGCCGTACATCATCGTGTCGAAGTTGAGGGTGGTGGTCGAGATCCAGGGCGAACCGGAGACCTTCTCCACGGCGCTGGAAAAGGCGTTGGGGAGCGTCAGACCGAGCAGGGCCAGTGCGGACGTCTGATCTCCCGTGGTGGCCTGACTGGCCAGATTACCATTGTAGAAGCCGACGCAGCTGAAGCTCGAACTCGCGGTGAGGCCAATGTCCGATGCGGAGCAGCTTGCGGCAGAGCTGACAAGCGCAGCCTGAGCCGGCTGAACGGCAAAAGCAGCACAGGTCACCAGCGATGCGATGAGGATCTTACGCATGTATCGAACTTCCCGACTGAGCGTTCTCGGCTCGTTTCCTTTGGCAGGCCTGCCTTCGTTCCAACGGAGGCTTCCTGATGACCGAGCATGTAGAGCCCGCGGCAAAAAGGGGCGAGGTCGTTAAGGATAGTTTCCTGGCCCTTCCGGGCGCTGTCCGACATTGGCACTGTTTTGCAGCAAGGATTAACGCGCGTGGAAAAGCGGGATGATCGTTTGCAAGGCGCTGCCGCCCGCCGCCGCTAGATCCGATCCGCCTGCACCACGGCGTCCACGGCCCGCAACGCCGAGAGAATTCGGGCGACGTGGCTCGCATCTTCCACCTCAAGATCGATGAGATCGGTGTGGAACGGGCCTTCGCGGTTCACCAGTTGCAGGTTGAGGATGTTGGCCTTGTTGACCGCGAAGATGTTGGCCACCGTCGCCAGAGCGCCAGGCTGGTTCTTCAGGATGACCGACAGCCGCGCCGTGCCACCCTTGGCTTCGCTGTCCCAGCTGAGGTCCACCCAGTCGGCATCCTGACCGGTCTCCAGCACGAGGCAATCGATGGTATGCACCTCGATCGGTTCGCCCGGCCGCCGCAGGCCGACGATGCGGTCGCCCGGAACGGGATGACAGCATTCTGATAGGGTGAAGGCGATGCCGGGCGTCAGGCCGATGATCGAGACCGCCTGCGCCTGCTTCTTGCGCCGCCGCGCCGCGCCGGGTGCGTCCTCCGCACTGCCGGGCACTAGGGCGTTCATCACCTCCTCGTCCGAGATACGGTTGGTTGCGATGGCGATCATCAGCGCGGCCTTGTCTTCCAGCTTGAGCCGCTTGATCGCCGCTTTCTCCGCCTTGTCGCCAATTTCCACCGGCAGGCGCAGCACGATCTCCTCGTAGAGCTTCTCGCCCAGCGCGATCGTCTCGGTGCGCTGTTTCTGGCGGATGAACCGGCGGATCGCTGCGCGGGCCTTGCCGGTGATCGCGAAGCTGAGCCAGCCGGGCTGCGGCTCCTGCGCATCGGACTTGAGGATCTCGACCTGGTCGCCATTCTCAAGCTGCGTGCGCAGCGGCATGACGCGCCCATTGATCTTCGCGCCGACGGTCTGGTTGCCGAGCGTGGTGTGGACGGCATAGGCAAAATCGACGGGCGTCGATCCCTTGGGCAGCTGTTGCAGCTCTCCCTTGGGGGTGAAGGCGAAGATCCGATCCTGATACATCGCCATGCGGGTGTGCTCGAGCAACTCCTCCGCGTCATGGCTCTGCTCGAGGATTTCGACGAGATCGCGCAGCCAGCCGGCCTGCCCGTCGGGGCGCGCGCCGGACTGCTTGTAGGCCCAGTGGGCGGCAAGGCCGAACTCGCTATCCTGATGCATCCGCTCCGAGCGAATCTGCACCTCGATGCGGGCATTCTCCTCGTGGATCACGGTGGTATGCAGCGACTGATAGCCGTTGCGCTTTGGCGTGGAGATGTAATCCTTGAACCGCCCGGGCACCATCTTGAAGCGCTGATGGATCAGGCCCAGGGCGCGGTAGCAATCGTCCGTGCTGTCGGTGACGACGCGGAATGCCATGATGTCCGTCAGCTGCTCGAAGCTGATGTGGCGCTCCTGCGTCTTTCGCCAGATCGAGTAGGGATGCTTTTCCCGGCCGGAGACCGTGACGTGCATGCCCGCCGAGGTGAGCATATTTTGCAGCTGCGTCGAGATGCGGGCAACCTTGCTCTCGCCACCTTCCTTGAGCAGGGCGAGACGCTTGGTGACGCTGTCATAGGCATCGGGCTCAAGCTGCTGAAAGGCAAGGAGCTGCATCTCGCGCATGAACTCGTACATGCCGATGCGCTCGGCGAGCGGCGCGTAGATATCCATCGTCTCGCGGGCGATGCGGCGGCGCTTTTCCTCATTCCTGATGAAGTGCAACGTGCGCATATTGTGCAGCCGGTCCGCCAGCTTGACGAGCAGCACGCGAATATCATCCGACATGGCGAGGAGAAACTTGCGCAGATTCTCGGCGGCCCGCTGGCTTTCGCTCTGCGCTTCGATCTTGCTGAGCTTGGTCACGCCATCGACCAGTCGGGCAACGTCCTGCCCGAACAGGCGCTCGATCTCCGCCGTGGTGGTGAGCGTATCCTCGATCGTATCGTGCAGCAGGGCGGTGACGATGGTCTTATCGTCCAGGAACAGATCGGTCAGAATGCCTGCCACTTCAATCGGATGACTGAAGTAGGGATCGCCACTGGCGCGTTTTTGCGTGCCATGCTTGGCGACCGAAAACACATAGGCGCGGTTGATCAGGGCCTCATCGGCATCCGGGTCATAGCCTTTGACCCTCTCGACCAGTTCATATTGACGCAACATCGTCGCGCAACATGGTGGGCGGACCCCGTGCAGCGCAACAAAAAACTCGCGCTGCAGCGGCCGGGGAGGGGGAAGTTGTCCCCTCAACGCCACGCTCCGCCCGATCCGTGCGACGAAGGCACAGTCGAGCGCACTCGCCATTTGGCGCGGCGCGCCGAATGCGCTAGCGTCGCTGGCCATGGCTGAACGCAAGGGTCTTGATGCATTTGAGGGCTGCGCCCTGCCGGCCGCGCTCGAAACGATGGGCGAGCGGTGGTCGTTCATGATCCTGCGCGCCTGCTTCAGCGGCATCGTTTATTTCGAGGATTTCCAATGTGCGCTCGGCATCGCCCGCAACATCTTGTCCAATCGGTTGGGTAAGCTGGTTACGAGGGGCATCCTCACCCGTGAGCCGGTCGCCAATGACAAGCGCCGTGTCGCTTACGGCCTTACCGAGAAAGGCAAAGCCTTGATGCCGGTCATGATTGCGCTGCGCCAGTGGGGAGAGCGCTGGGAGCCAGTGCAGCCCGCACGGCGTATTCTGGCGGACAGCCGCGACCGGCAGCCGGTCCGCGAGGTGCGCTTGCAGGCAGCCGATGGCCGGCTGCTCGACTATCAGGATCTGTGCTGGATCGAGGCGCCGGCCGCGGCCGACGAGGAGCCGGACTGCACAGCCGCGCCCCTGCGCGCGATGGGCGCCGCGCGTTGAGCCCGCCGATGACATCCGTGCTCGTCATCCGCCGTCGCCCGTTCTTTGAGGATAAGAACAAGGCGTTCTGGACCTTGCAGGCGGTCGGATGGACCGGCGCCTTCCTGCTGCGCGCGGTCTCCGGCATCGCCAATGGCCAGCCGATGTCCTTTCTGGTGCCGGTGCTGATCTCGACGATCACCGGCTATTCGCTGACGCTGCTGATGGCGGTCGGCTATCGCTTCCTGCTACGGCAGACGCCCATCGTTACCTGGACGGCCTCGATCGTCATCGCGATCGTTGCGGGCGGAACATCGGCCTTTATCGATGCCTGGGTGTTCACCACGCTCAACCAGTCGGGCGATGGCTCCAGCCTCAAGCTGTTCCTGGGAGCCTTTTACCTCAATTTCACGCTGCTGGGGGCGTGGTCGGCGCTTTATTACGCGATTAATTTCTACATCACGGTAGAAGAGCAGGCCGACCAGTTGCAGTTGCTGGAGAGCCAGGCCAGCAGTGCCCAGCTCGCCATGCTGCGCTACCAGCTCAATCCGCATTTCCTGTTCAACACGCTCAACAGCATTTCCACGCTGGTGCTGCTCAAGCAGACGGAGCGGGCCAATGCCATGCTCTCGCGGCTGTCGGCCTTCCTGCGCTACACGCTCATCAACGAGCCGACGGCGCAGGTGACGCTGGAGCAGGAGGTCGAGACGCTCAAGCTGTATCTCGAAATCGAGAAAATGCGCTTCGAGGATCGTCTGCGCCCGATTTTCGACATCCATCCAGCAGTGGCATCGGCGCGACTTCCTTCGCTGCTGCTGCAACCTTTGGTCGAGAACGCCATTAAATATGCCGTAACCCCCCAGGAGGAGGGCGCGGATATCGTGGTCACAGCGCAGCCTGTCGGCGAAAACGTGCGGATCGTCGTTTCGGACACCGGTCCCGGCTTGAATGGGAGCGATCAGCGCATGACGAAGGGTACGGGTGTGGGCCTTGCCAACATTCGTGACCGATTGGTTCAGGCGTTCGGGGAACGCCAGAATATGGAAACGCGTTCACCACCCGAGGGGGGCTACAGCGTCATCATCGAGATGCCGTTCATTACCGCCGAACCATCAAGGGTAGCCGCATGACCATACGCACCATTCTCGTCGACGATGAAAGCCTCGCCATTCAGGGGCTGAAGCTCCGCCTGGAGGCTCATCCCGACGTTGAGATTGTGGAGACGTGCACCAACGGTCGCGAAGCGATCCGCGCGATCAAGACACACAAGCCCGATCTCGTTTTCCTCGATATCCAAATGCCCGGCTTTGACGGCTTCTCTGTGGTCCAGGGGGTGATGGAGGTCGAGCCGCCGCTCTTCATCTTCGTGACGGCTTATTCCGATCACGCGCTGCGAGCCTTTGAGGCCAAGGCGATCGATTATCTGATGAAGCCGGTGGAAGAGCAGCGCCTTGCCGATGCGCTCGACCGTGCCCGGACCCGCCTGCACGAGAAGAAGCAGGTGGAGGAAGCCGGTCGCCTGCGCGAAGTGCTGGCCGAGGTGGCTCCGGACGCGGTGTCCGAAATGCCTGCGGACAATGAGGCGCCCTCATCGAGCCGTTATGAGAAGCTTATCAACATCAAGGATCGCGGGCAGATCTTCCGCATCGATGTCGATACCATCGAGCGGATCGACGCGGCCGGCGATTATATGTGCATCTACACCGCGGATAACTCGCTGATCCTGCGTGAGACGATGAAGGATCTCGAAAAGCGGCTGGACCCGCGCAATTTCCAGCGCATCCATCGCTCGACCATCGTCAACCTGTCGCAGGTTCGTCAGGTCAAGCCGCATACCAACGGCGAGTGCTTCCTGATCCTTGAATCCGGCAGCCAGGTGAAGGTGAGCCGCTCCTATCGCGACGTGGTCGCGCGCTTCGTGCACTAAGAGCGCCACCGCTCAGGTGACGCGACTGAAAAGAAAGGCCGGTCCCTCGCGGGGCCGGCCTTTCCATTTGCCTGGGAGGCAGAAGCGTGGCTGTCAGGCTGCTCAGCAGCGGCTGTCGGCCTTGTCGATCGCGCGGCCGGCAATCGCGCCGACGGCGCCGCCGATGATCACGCCTGCGGTCTTGTCGCCACGGCGACCGGCGACCTCATGGCCGAGCAGGCCACCGGCAAGGGCGCCGATGATCGTGCCGCCCGTGCCATTGTCCCGGCAGCGGTTATCGTAGCGATAGTTGCGGCGGTCAGAATAACGGGCATCGCGGTAATCACGATAGTCGCGGTCGTTGTAGCGATAGTCACGGCCATAATCGCCGCGATAGTCGCGATAATGGTCACGGGCCATGGCCGGAGCCGTGACGCCGAAGGACGTTGCGACCATGGTGGCGGCCGCCGTGATGCTGAGGAACTTGCGTGCAGTCATGGTCTTGCTCCTTCAAATCCTTTGGCGGGCATCTTGCGGCACGGTGGCCACGCCTTGTCCGTCATGATGTCTGTTTAGACCCCATCCGTTGAGCCAAAGCTGAATGGACATTTTAGGCAAGGTTCAGCTTTGCCGACCTGACGTCGCTTGGCTGGCGCGCTGCCCCAGGGGGCGCTAGGAGCAAGGCCATGCGGCGCATCCTGCTCATTCTCGCCCTCTTCATTCTGCTGATGAATGGCCGCCACCCGGCGCTTTCTCCGGGTCTTGAGAATGGGCCGCTGCTCATCAAGGCCGAGCCACTGGCGCTAAGGTCGGCCGCAGCGGACGCCACGGCCTTCGGGCCGCTCCGCCTGACGGGCGCCTGGTCCCTGACCAGCCCGCGTGAGGTCTTCGGCGGCATTTCCGCGCTGATGGTGCGTGCTGACGGCAATCTGACCGGGCTGACCGATTCGGGGGAATTGTTTGAGAACATGCGGCCGGGGCGGCCGGGCGTTGGCAAGGTCCAGTCCCTGCCGCGCTGGGCGGTCGAGCAGGACTGGCCGCGTTGGAAGATGGATTCGGAGAGCCTCGCGCATGACCCGGTGTCGGGGCGCTCCTGGGTGGGGTTCGAGCATCTTCAGCGAATCTGCCGCTATGCGCCCCGGTTTCGCCATGTCGAAGCCTGCGTCGCCCCTGCGGAAATCAGACATTGGCCCTCGACGGGCAGCATCGAATCGCTGGTGCGGTTGGGCGATGGGCGGTTTCTCGCCATTGCCGAAATGGCGCAGGACCGCTCCGGTGCGTTCGAAGCGCTGCTGTGGCAGGGCGATCCGGTCGCGCGGGAGACACCACCGCCGCTGCAGCTTCGCTATCACGCGCCCGCCGGTTACCGGCCGACGGATGCGCTGTGGCTTGGCGGAGACCGGCTGCTGGTTCTCAATCGACGGCTGACGCTGGCACACGGCTTTACGGCCCGGCTGAGCCTTGTGCGATTGCCAGCATTCAAGGATGGCGCCGAGCTTTCCGGTACGGTCGTGGCCCGGCTGGAGCCGCCCGGGTTGGCGGATAATTTCGAGGGGCTGGCGCTGGGCTGGGAGGCGGGTCAGCCGATCCTGTGGGTCGTTTCCGACAATAACCGCTTTGCCCTGCAGCGCACCTTGCTGCTGCGCTTCGCCTTGCCGGCCGACTGGATCGGGGAGGGGCTGCGACCCTGAATTACAGGCACAGAAAAAGGCGGCCTGCTGAGGCCGCCCCTTTCAATCTCTGTGTCTGGCCGAATGGATCGGCCAGCGCGTTCAGGCAGCCTTGACGGCTACCTTCTTGACGATCTCACGCTTCAGGCGACGCACGCGCAGCGAGAGCTTTTCGTCAGAGGTCTTGAGCAGCCAGTTGTCCAGACCACCGTTATGCTCGACCGAGCGCAGGCCGTGGGTCGAAACCCGCAGCTTCACGCCACGCTCCAGCGTGTCGGAGATGAGCGTCACATTCTGCAGGTTGGGCAGAAACACGCGCTTGGTCTTGTTATTGGCGTGGGACACGTTGTGGCCCACTTGGCGGCCCCGGCCGGTCAGTTCGCAGATGCGCGACATGTCAATCGATCCTGATACTTGGTCGTTCGGAAAGCGGCGCCGATACAAGGCGGGGGACGAATCGTCAAGGCGGTTTCCCGCAAAACGACCCTGTCCTTGCGCGCGGCCTAGCAGGACTGGCCTCGACAGGGAAGGGCGGATGAGCCACTAGCTGCGATCATGTCGAGCGCTTTTCCCCTGCCCGAGCCGATGCGTCTGGCGCTGGACTGTGCGCGCCGCGCTGCGGACGCGGGGGAAGTGCCGATCGGCGCTGTGATAATGCGGAATGGCGCGGTGATCGGGCAGGGCGAGAATCGCAACCGGCGCGATCGCGATCCCACGGCGCATGCCGAGATCGTCGCGATCCGCGCTGCCTGCGCACATCTCGGGCAGGACCGGCTTGGCGATTGCGACCTGTGGGTGACGCTCGAACCCTGCCCCATGTGCGCGGGGGCCATTGCCCATGCCCGGATCGCCCGGCTTTATTATGGCGCGGCCGATCCCAAGGGCGGTGGTGTCGAGCATGGTGCGCGGGTCTTTGCGCAGCCTCAATGCCATCACCGTCCGGAGATCTTTCCCGGCATCGGCGAGGACAGCTCAGCGCGCCTTTTGCGGGACTTTTTCGCCGCGCGGCGGTGACGCGGTTGCGGAAGAGGCCTGCGCCGCCAGCGGCGTGATCCGGTAGAGCCGGTAGGGCAACTCGCTCGGCGCCTTGACGGTGACCGGCGTCAGGAAGGGGAATGTCTCGCCACGCGCCAGCCGTGCATAGAAGCCCTTGGGGCTGCGGCGCTGGTAGATCGTCCCTTCCGGGAAGCCGGGACAGTAGAGCAGATAGGTCGCGCCGCGCTTCTGCGCGATCTTGCGAAATGTCTCGGGCGACCCATCGAAGGCGTGGTGCACGTCGAGAATGGCTTCCTGATTGCGGTGATAGGGGCCGGCAATGACCGTGTGGTGCGTAATCGCGATGAGGCGCGGCCCCAGATCGACGAGGGTGAAGATCGTCGCAGGCGCGATCTGGTCGAGCGGTTGCAGCGCAGGCTGGGTGCGGCAGCGCACTTCCGGTCGATGCGTGCCGGTGAGCGGCTTCGTGGCGGGTTTTGAGACCGCGGACAGATTGGACGCCGGTGCGGCGCTGGCGCTGTTGGCTGAGGCGTTCTTCGCCGAGGGGGACGCCTGGTTGCGAATCGAGGGCGCGGTGTTCGCCTGGTTTTCCGGCTTGGGCGCCTGGGCAAAGGCCTTTGAAACGATGGGATAGAGGAAATAGACGCTGCTCGCCCAGATGAGGACGAGCGCGGCCGGCACGGCCAGCAATCGCCGGAGCCACGAGCCGGTGAGCAGGGTGACGATGATCGCCCAGCCGGCCCAGGCGACCGGGGGAATGGCCAGAAGCTGCGCGGCAGGGCCGGCGCGGATTTGCCAGAAGGTGAGCGCGATGGCGAAGGCGATCATCAGCGTGACCGTGGCCCAGGCCCACATCCGCTCCGAATCGCGGCGGGCGGCCCAGCAACCGATCAGGCCACAGAGCAGACCCGTCACCGGCAGGCTGATCATCGGCACCCAGCTCGATTGTGCTTGCACATAGATCGGCTTGGCCTCGCGGATGTAGACCAGCCAGCTCTTCTGGAGTTCAGGCGAGATGCCGTAGAGGTCCGTCACGCAATTGGGCCAGCTCAGCCATGCAAAAGCGAGAACGGCCCCTCCCCCAAGGGCCGCGGCGCCCAGGCGCTGCAGCCAGCCGCGGAGGGGCAGGAGGGTGAGGCCGTAAAGAACGCCCGCCGTCAGCACGAGTACGCTGGCCCAGACCGGTGAGATGGCATCGCATACCGGCGCGCGATTGGCGTTGCTGGCGAACAGCGCGTAGCCGAGCGCCGTCGTACCGCCGAGGCCAAGCGCATAGGGGCGGACGCGGCGGGCAGCGCCTTCCTTGAAAATCCACCGCAAGGCAATGAGCGCGCCGGCCCCGACGAGATATACCAGCATTTCCATGCCGATGACCACGGAGAGAGCGCTGGCGACGCCGGTGACGACACCGCCGCGCGTCCACTTGCGATCGACAAGGCCCGCAAGCGCGGTCGCCGTGAGCGCCAACTGCCAGCCATGATGATCTATGCGCAGCGGCATGAACATGGAGAGGCCCATGCCGGCGCCCAGCGGCAGCAGCATCGCGATGAACCAGCCCTGGCCCTGGCCACGATCCGATAAGCGCCGGGCGATGAAGGCAAGGGCGAGCATCAGCAGCAGCAACGGGAGCAGTGGCTCGACGCCAACCGCCAGTTCCTCGGCGCGCGCGCGATCGGTGAACAGGCTGAAGAAGAGGATGAGGGCGGCGATGGGCAGATCGACCAGCCGGCTCCAGTGGATATTGGCGCCATCGGGCGGCGCCATGCGGTGCTGCCGCAAATCCCACCAACTCTGCCCGGCCAGCCAGTCCCTCACCTGCAGATACCGCATATTATCGTCGGTATCGCCAAGGGAGAGGAAGCGAATGGCATCCGCGGAGCGATTCAGGAAATAGGCCGCGATGATCAGCCAAGCGATGACGATCAGCCAGCGCCATTCACGCTGCGCGAACCCCTCTATGGCGCGCCACAGCCGGCTCGCGCGCGATGTCCACCCGCTTTGAGTGGCAGAACTGTCAATCCGCATGGTTCAGCGCCCGATAGCCATATGTGCAGGAACAGGCAGGGCGGCCTCGTCGTCCCGATACGCCTGCGGTCTTACCCAATGGGGAACCGCGACCATTGCCGCTGCCGAGTTCACGGCCTAGGGCTTAGCCATGTGCATCAAAAGCGCAACGGGGCAAATCACACATGAGTGAATCGAAACGCCGGTCGGCTGAAAGTGCGTGTAGCTGATGATCGGTGGACAACTCGTGCGCTATGCGCTGACCGGCGGCTTCGTCACGGCGCTGCAGGCTGGCGTCTACTGGGTTCTGGCGCAATTGCTGGGCGTCCACCCGCAACTCGCGAATGTCTGCGGCTATCTGGTGGCGGTAGCTACAGGCTATGTGCTGCATGGCCGCTTCACATTTCGGGGGCATGGTAGCCGGGATCGTCCGGTGGCGCAGGCGGTGCGCTTTGCGATCGTTTCGCTGCTCAGTCTGGCGCTCAACGCCTTCTGGGTCTGGCTGTGCGTGGAACGGCTGATGCTGCCGCTCTGGTCGCCGATCCCCTTGATGGGCGTGGTCACGCCGGTGCTGGTCTTCACGCTCAACCGCCAATGGGTGTTCCGCTAAGGCGAGCGCGCAATAAAAAGGGCCGCCGGATCGCCGGCAGCCCTTTTCGAATTCTTACGGCAAAGCCGTGGATTACATCGCGTTGTTGGCGACGTTGCTGGCACCGTTCGCCATGTTGTCCATCGCGTTGCCCGCGGCGTTCATGGTGTTGTCGGCAGCGTTTTCCACGTCGTTCGACATGTTCACGGTGTTGTTGACGGCTTCGTTGGTCTCGGACTTGGAGCACGCGGCGAGGCCGAGCGAAGCAGCCAGAACAAGCGAGATGGCAATAGTCTTGGTCATGGGCAAACCCCTTGATGAATTCAAACCGAGCAGAAGCTGTGGAAGGGGTCCCCCCCCTTTGCCTGCGGAGCGATTCGTATCGATTTGTGAGCGCCAGCGCAATCCCTTGGTAATGATGCCCATTAACCAGCGATGAAAGCTATGGCTTGAACTGCCTCCGCGGATGCCGCAGACAGCCGGGCGATGCTGGGACAACTCGATCTTTTCCGCGCTCTTGCCGATCCCACGAGACTGCGGATCGTGCATCTTCTGCGTGAGATGGAACTGGCGGTGGGCGAAGTCGCGCTCGTCGTCGGGCAGAGCCAGCCCCGCGTCTCCCGGCATGTCCGCATATTGGTGGAGGCCGGGCTGGCGGAACGCCGGAAGGAAGGCAGTTGGGTGTTCCTGCGTCTGTGCGGGGGACAGGAGACGCCGGCATTGCTGGCCCTGCTTGACGCGGCAGCACCCTCAGCAAGCGAGCGGCTGTGGATCGAAGCGGATCAGGCGCGCCTTACGGCCGTTCGGGCGGAGCGGGCGCGCGCGGCCGAGGATTATTTCGCGAGCCATGCCGAGGAATGGGACGCCCAGCGCTCGCTCTATGTGCCGGAGGCCGATGTGGAAGCGGCCATGCTGGCGATGCTCAAGACGCACGAGCTTGGCCGCTTGCTCGATGTGGGCACGGGGACGGGGCGGATCGCGACCCTGTTCGCCGCGCAGTCCGAGCAGGTGCTGGCGATCGATCGCAGTGCCGAAATGCTGCGGCTGGCGCGCGGGAAGCTGCCGCGCGACATCGCCGACCGGGTGCATTTTCTGGCCGGCGATTTCAGTGCCTTGCCCATCGAGGATGGATCGGCCGACACGGCGATTTTACATCAGGTGCTGCATTATGCGCAGGCGCCCGAGCGGGTCATCGCCGAGATCGCGCGCACCTTGCGGCCGGGCGGGCGGCTGCTGATCGTCGATTTCGCGCCGCATGAGCGGGAGGAATTGCGAACGCGCGACGCCCATAGCCGGCTGGGCTTTTCCGATGAGCAGATTAGGGCATGGTTCGCCGCGGCGGGGGTCGCGCTGGAGCAGGTGGATACGCTGGCGGGCGGCGAGCTGACCGTGAAGCTGTGGCTCGGCCAGAGCCAGCGCGTGCCGCTGGCTCAAAAAAAGGACGCCCGACGCGCATAAACGCCGGGCGCCGCGACTGCATTTCGCGACAATCGAGGGAGATCAGTCGCTCGGCACGAGGTGGCGCCGGCGCGCCATCAAGGCCAGCCGGTCCTTGACCGCCAGCTTGAGGCGCTTGAGTCGCTGCAGCTTTCCGAAATCCGGCGCGCGCTGCCGCTGTTCAAAGCGCAGGGCTTCATCGAGCTTCTGGTGCCGATCAAGGAGACTGAAGATATGCTTGGACATATGCCACTCCGTTGGAAGGTTTCCAAAACTCGGGTGACAACCGGGCGATGATCTTGTCTGCATGGGGGTGCCAGACGTCGCACCGGTGTCACCCGATGCGGTCCGACATCACGAGCTGACGCAGGGGGAACGTCGTTGCTCGCCAGAGGGGCCCGGCCCGCACATCCAATGTAGCAAGCCGAGACGGCTGTTCAAGTCTGAACAGGCTTTTTCTGTCGCAAAAACCGCCTCATAGCGGGCGTGGCGCGGAGCGACCGGCGTTATTCGCCGAGTTGGCGGGCTTCCTGATATTTAAGCTCAAGATAGCGGTTATGAACCGCGAGCTTGTCGAGATCGCCATCGGCGAGCTGGGCCGTCACATGCGCGATCTCCTGCTCGATGACGGAGAGGCCCTCGACCAGTTGCGCGTCCGGCACGCGGCCGTTGCGAGGGACATGACGCAGCGGTTCGGGAATCGACTGATAGCCGGTAACCAGCTCCGGCAGATGGTCGCTGAGCAGGCGCCGGACCTCGACGGCGGCAGGCTCGCGGGGGTCGAGCTTGGCGAGCTGAGGTGCCAGGGTCTCCAGCCGGTTGCCGATGGCGTTGACGATGGGGATGGCGGGCGCCGGGAGCGCGCGACGCTGATTGTCGAGCCAGATCTCGGTCTTTTGCGGAAGCGTCTTGAGGTCCGCCTGCGCGAGCCGTTCCGGCTCCATGACGCGGGGCTCGGTGGAGATGAACGCGAAAGCGAGGCAGGCGATGAGCAGGCCCATGACCAGCAGAACGCCCGTGGTGCCGATGCCACCCAGCACGAACCCGGCAATCGCCGCGCCCACCAGCACGGCAGCGACCGCGAGGATCATGCGCTTGAGCCGCCGCGTCCAGTCGCGCTGCATCCGGGCGATCTTGCGACCGGTATGGCGGTAGCGCTCGCTGGTCCGCGCAATCAACTCATTGGCGCGCTGGACGATTTCGTCGACTTCGCTGGGCATGGCGGCCCTGTTACTCGATTGCCGTCAGCGGAGACTGGCCGCTGGTCACCGCTGCCTGCGCGCGGGCCTGACCCTCCGCGCGCGCAATATAGCCTTTCGACTTCTCGACTTCAGTGCTGAGCGTGTTCACCGTCGTCTTCATATTCTCCAGCGCTTTCAGCTTGAAGGTGTCGATATTGTCCATGGTGTCGTAGATATTCTGGAAAGCGCGCTGCAGCGTCTCCAGCGGGATTGTGCTGCTGGCCGCCTGCTCATGGATTTGCGCCGACTGGGTCTTGAGCAGTTCGCCCGTCGAATCGATGAGGTTGGCCGTCGTCGTGTTAAGCGCGGTGATCTGATCGAGGACCAGCTTCTGCCCGGCCAGTGCCTGCGCCACGGTCACTGCCGTGCGCAAGGCAGAGACGGTGGTCGTGCTCGCACGGTCTACGCCCTTCACCAGCTCGACATTGTTCTTCTTAACCAGATCCAGCGCCAGATAGCCCTGCACGGTGACCGCCATTTGCGTCAGCAGGTCCTGGGTGCGCTGGCGCACGTAGAACAGCGCGCTCTCCTTGATGGCCTTGCTCTTGGCCGGATCGGTCGTCTCCAGCTCGAAGGCCTTTTGCTCGAGCCGCGCGTCCATGGCCTTGGCGATGTGGATCATCTGCTCCAGCCGGCCCATGGTCGCCCACATGTTCTGCCGCTCGACATCGATGGCGGCATTATCCTTGATCAGCGTGTCCTTGCCGCTGGCGAGGCTGCCGAGGATCGAGTTGATGTGCGTCTGGCTCGACTTGTAGCTGTCGAAATAGTTGCGCATCTTGTTGCCGAACGGGATGATGCCGAAGAGCTTGCGCGGCGCGAGCAGATTGCCGCGCTTGCCGGGATCGAGATCCTCGATGACACGGCGCAACTCGGCAAGGTCGGTGCCGACATTGCTGTCCGCGTCCATGGCGCGCACCGGGCGATCGAGGAAGCGGTTGGAGTGGCCGGCAGCTTCCGCAATCTCCTTGCGGCCCATGTTGGTGATCTGATCGACCTTGGCGCCGAACTCGGGGGAATTGGCGTCGAGCGCGGCCAGTTCCTCGACAAAGGCATCGACCTTTTCGTCGAGCTTGCTCTTCTTCTCATCTTCCAGCGGCACGAGGCCGGCAGCGCGTTCAGCCGTCACATTGGGCACCACCTCGGGTGGGGTGAGATCGAGCTTGTCCTGGGTCGTCGTCGCGCTGGTCGCCATCTGGGTCTCCTTGGGGTGTAATATTGCGATATAACACCGCCGGTTCAAGGCCGGTCTTCAGTATAGGGGGCATGGGGCGGAGAAGTAAGTCCCCGGAGGTCAGGACGACGTGGATTGCACTGCGCGGCCACGGCGCTCACGAGGAGACGCCGGAGACGGAGTGATGGTAAATCAAATCTAAGCCATTTGAGGCTAGGCCCTGCCGCCTTGGAGAGAACATTGCAAAGGCGCCGGAAATGCACCACCATCATCGCTTCGAGAGGATGTCCCTTGGAAGGCGGTTGGACAGGCAGGCAGCCTGTCAGGCAGCGGGGGGCGCCATTATGGATGTTTATGATCTCGTCGTGATCGGCAGTGGGCCGGCCGGGCGCCGGGCAGCGGTGCAGGCCGCCAAGCTCGGTAAATCGGTGCTGGTGGTGGAAGGGCGCAAGCGTGTCGGCGGCGTGTCCGTGCACACCGGCACCATTCCTTCCAAGACGCTGCG
Source organism: Sphingobium sp. B1D7B (assembly GCF_025961965.1). Lineage (NCBI taxonomy): Bacteria > Pseudomonadati > Pseudomonadota > Alphaproteobacteria > Sphingomonadales > Sphingobiaceae > Sphingobium > Sphingobium sp. B1D7B. The sequence continues at coordinate 3,659,944 of NZ_JAOQOR010000001.1, read as the reverse complement.
GGAGACCGTGCTCAATCTGACCGGCTGGCGCGAGCGCGGCTTCTACGGCCGCTCCTACCGGGTGAAGAAGGACATTGGCGGCAGCGATCTCGATCACCGGATCGACAAGACGCTGGAGCATGAGGTGGACGTGCTTGAGCACCAGTTCCAGCGCAATGGCGTGCGCACGCTGGAGGGGTTTGCTCGTTTTACCGATCCGCACACCTTGCTGGTCACTGCGCCGGACGAAAGCGAATTGCGGGTGCGCGGCGAGCGGATCCTGATTGCGGTCGGCACTGCGCCGTTCCGGCCGGATAATATCCCGTTCGATGACGATATCGTGCTGGACAGTGACGTGCTGATCGAGGCGCCGCGCGTGCCGCGCTCGCTGGTGGTGATCGGCGCGGGCGTCATCGGCATCGAATATGCGACGATCTTCTCAGCGCTGGATGTGGCGGTGACGCTCATCGAGCCGCGCGAGACATTCCTGGACTTCATCGACCGGGAGATCATCGAGGAATTCATCCATCAGCTGCGCGACCGGGGCATGACCATCCGGCTGGGCGCCAAGGTCACCAACGTGGCCAAGGATGCGAGCGGAGCCGTCGTCACCACGCTGGAAGACGGGCGCGCGATCCGCTCCGAGATGATGCTGTTCGCGGCCGGGCGGGTGGGTGCGACGCATACGCTCGGGCTGGAGCATTGCGGACTGGCGGTGGACAATCGCGGCCGGCTGAAGGTGGATCCCAAGACCTTCCAGACCGATGTGCCGCACATCTACGCGGCGGGCGACGTGATCGGCTTTCCCAGCCTTGCCTCGACCTCGATGGAGCAGGGACGGATCGCGGCGTGCCATGCCTTCGATCTGCCGATGCCGCCGGCGCCGGCCTATTTCCCTTATGGCATCTACGCGGTGCCGGAGATTTCCACGGTCGGCATGAGTGAGCAGGACGTGAAGGCGAAAAAGATTCCCTATGAATGCGGGATCGCGCGCTTTCGTGAAACCTCGCGCGGGCACATCATGGGGCTGGATTCAGGGCTGATGAAGATGATCTTCTCGCTCAAGACGCGGCGGCTGCTTGGCGTGCACATCATCGGCGAGGGCGCAACGGAGCTGATCCACATCGGCCAGGCGGTGCTGAACCTCAAAGGCACGATCGATTATTTTATCGAGAACACGTTCAATTATCCGACGCTGGCCGAGGCTTACAAAATTGCGGCACTGGATGCGTGGAACCGGATGCCCAGGGAGGGGTGAGGGTTCGGTTTTGATTTCGTCATTCCCGCGAACGCGGGAATCCAGTTGCGCGCTATCGCTTAGACCCAACGCCGATCTGGATTCCCGCGTTCGCGGGAATGACGGGGGTGAGAATGAGCGCTCGGGGGTTTTAAACTGACCCCCCTCAAAAACTCTCTTCGCCGTAGACCTTCGTGATGTCGCCCCCCCATGCGCCATTGTAGCGATCCAGCAGGCGCTCGGCGTGGGTGCGGCCGGTGGCGGCGACTTCGTCCAGCGCGGAGAGGTAACCGCCTTCATTTTCGCCGATGCTGTTGAGGCGGGCGCGGGCGGTGAGGCCGGCGCGGGCGATGGCGAGGACCTCGCCGGCGATGTCCTGCAGGGTGCGGCCGCCGGGGACGGGCGCGCCAAGGGCGAGGCGGGGGACTTCGGTGCGGAGGGTCTCGCGCTCCTCCATCGTCCAGTCCTTCACCATATCCCAGGCGGCATCGAGCGCGCCGTCATCATAAAGCAGGCCGACCCACAGGGCCGGCAGGGCGCAGATGCGGTTCCACGGGCCACCATCGGCGCCGCGCATTTCGAGGAAGCTCTTCATGCGCACTTCCGGGAAGGCGGTGGAGAGGTGATCCTCCCAGTCGCCCATGGTCGGTCGCTCGCCGGGGAGGGCGGGCAGCTTGCCATCGAGGAAGTCGCGGAAGCTCTGGCCGGCGGCGTCGATATATTTGCCGTCGCGGAAGACGAAGTACATCGGTACGTCGAGTGCGTAGTCGGCGTAGCGCTCGTAACCGAAGCCATCCTCGAACACGAAGGGCAGCATGCCGGTGCGATGCGGATCGGTGTCCGACCAGATGTGGCTGCGATAGGAGAGGTAGCCGTTGGGCTTGCCCTCCGTGAACGGCGAATTGGCGAACAGGGCCGTCGCCAGCGGCTGGAGCGCGAGGCTGGTGCGAAACATCTTCACCATGCGCGCTTCGCTGGAATAATCCAGATTGACCTGAATGGTGCAGGTGCGCAGCATCATGTCCAAGCCCATGCTTCCGACGCGCGGCATGTGCTGCAGCATGATGCCATAGCGGCCCTTGGGCATGATCGGCAGTTCAGCACGTGTCTTGTCCGGCCACATGCCAAGGCCGAGGAAGCCGAGGCCGAGCTTGTCGCCGACGGCCTTGACCTGTTCCAGATGCCGTCCGGTTTCGGCGCAGGTCTGGTGGAGATTGTCGAGCGGGGCGCCGGAGAGTTCGAGCTGGCCGGCAGGCTCAAGGCTGATTGTGCCATCGCTGCCCGAGAGCGCGATGACCTTGCCGCCTTCCTCGACCGGTTCCCAACCGAACGTGCGCAGGCCATCGAGCAGATCGCGAATGCCGCCGGGCTCATCATAAGAGGGGGCGCGGTGGTCTGCGAGGCGGTAGACGAACTTCTCGTGCTCGGTGCCGATTTTCCAGCGATCTGCAGGCTTTTCGCCATCCTGGAACAGGCTGATGAGCTGGCTGCGAGACTCGATGATCGGATCTTCGCCCGCCGTTTCCTTGCGTGTACTCATTGCCTGATCCGGTCCTCGCCCTGCATCGGCGCGCCCATAAGAGGTTTGCCGCGCCCGCGCAAATTCATTTCGATTCGAAACTTGTCCAGTCACCGTTGAGCGCCATCCAGCAGGCCGTGGCGGCGATGGCGGCGGTCTCGGCGCGGAGGATTCGCGGGCCAAGGGAGATGGGGCGGGCGGCCGCATGCGCGCGGATCAGCGCGCGCTCCTTCTCGGTGAAGCCGCCTTCCGGCCCGATGAGCAGGGCGGCCGGGCCGCTGTTCGCCGCAAAGCTCGTGGTCATCGGCTCGCCGCCCGTCTCGTCCGCGAAGAACAGGGCGCGGTCAGCCGGCCAGTCGGCGAGCAGGGCGGGGAGGGTGGTGAGGTCGGCCAGTTCCGGCAGCGCGGTGCGGCCGCATTGCTCTGCGGCCTCGACCAAATGGGCGTGCAACCGCTCGCCGTTGACCTTGTCGACGATGCTGCGCTCGGTGCGCACCGGGACGAGCCGCGCGACGCCCAGTTCGCAGGCCTTTTCGGCGACCAGATCGATCCGGCCCTTCTTGATCGGGGCGACACAGAGCCAGAAGTCCGGCACGCTCTCTGGCGACCGCGTCTGCGCCGCGCAGCGCAGGACGAGATCGCGCTTGCGGACCTGCTCGGCGGTGGCGCTCCATTCGCCCGAGCGGCCATCGAAGAGAAGGACGGTGTCGCCCTCGCGGAGGCGCATCACTGAAATCAGATAATGAGCGCTGTTGCCCTCGACCGGCACGGCAACCTGCTCGCCGAGCGCCGTCTCGACGAACAGGCGCGGCGTAGATTTGGGTGGCCAGGCGGGAGTGGCGGGCATGAGCATTGCCCTAGTGCATCGTCCGTTGACTCGGCAACGCCTCAATTCCGTTCGTGTCGAGCGAAGTCGAGACCCTCGACAGCATGGCGTAGGTCGAGGGGTGTGTCTCGACTTCGCTCGAAACGAACGGTGGCCGCTCAAGGCACGTGGGCAGAGGCCGCCAGGAGGTGGCGGAAGAGGAGGTCCGGCTCGACGAGGGGTTGATCGGATGGTCGCTCCTGGCGCAGGGGTGGGGCGACCATCAAGGCAACAGGGACTAGCAAGGCGATGGAGCGCAGCGAGCCGCAATATGTGCCGGATACCGAAGCGCAGGGTTTCTTGCGCCTGCTCCCGGCTGCGGCACGGCCCTATGCGCTGCTGGCGCGGTTCGACCGGCCGATCGGCTGGTGGCTGCTGTTCTGGCCCGGCGCCTGGGCGATAGCGCTTGCCGGTGGGGTGCCCGAGCGCTGGACGATGCTGCTCTGGTTCCTGATTGGCAGCATCGCGATGCGGGGCGCTGGCTGTGTCTACAATGATATCGTGGACCGCGACCTCGACGCGAAGGTGGCGCGGACCGCCAATCGGCCCATCGCCAGCGGCGCTGTGTCGCTGAAGGCGGCTTGGGCGTGGTTGCTCATCCTGTGCTTCATCGGGTTGATCGTGCTGCTGCAATTGCGCTGGCAGGCGCAGGTCGTGGCGCTGGCGAGCCTTGCGCTGGTCGCGGCCTATCCGTTCATGAAGCGCATTACCTGGTGGCCGCAGGCTTGGCTGGGGCTGGTGTTCACCTGGGCCGCCCTAGTCGGCTGGGTCGAGATCAGCGGGGGCATGAACGCGGCAGGCCTGTTGCTCTATGGCGGCGCCTTCTTCTGGGTGATCGCCTATGACACCATCTATGCCCTGCAGGACAAGGAGGATGACGCGCTGGTCGGCATCCGCTCCAGCGCCTTGGCGATGGGTCGGCATGTGCGGGTGGGCGTGGGGCTTTGCTTTGTCCTGTCCCTGCTCCTGTGGGGCGGCGCGCTCTGGCAAGTCGTGCCGAGCTGGCTCTCCCTCATGGCCCTGGCGCCTCTGGCGGTGCAGTTCGGCTGGCAGGTCGGGACCTTGCGCGAGGATGGCAATGACCCGCTCGTCAAATTTCGCTCCAACCGCTTCGCCGGTTTGCTGATGTTCGCCGCCTGCCTTGCGGTGGGCAGTGCTTGACGAACGCAGCGGGGGCGGGCAGGCGCAGGCAGCCTGACACCGCCGGGGAGCGCCAATGCTGCGTCGCATCTATGAATGGACTCTCGAGAAGGCCGGGCATCGCACCGCGCCGCGCTGGCTGTTCGGCATCAGCTTCATGGAAAGCAGCTTCTTCCCGATTCCGCCGGACGTGCTGCTGGGGCCGATGTGCCTTTCCAAGCCTCACAAGGCTTTTCAATACGCGTTGATCTGCACCGTGGCGTCCGTGCTTGGCGCGCTGCTCGGTTATGTCATTGGTATGTTCCTGTTCGATACGATCGGGCGGGCGATCCTCGATTTTTATGGTCTGACGGCGGAATTCGAGCATTTCGCGCAACGCTTCAACGAGCAAGGCTGGTTGATCGTGCTGCTGGCCGGCTTCACGCCGCTGCCTTTCAAGGTGATCACCATCGCGGCGGGCGCCACCGGGATGCCCCTTTATGTGCTGGTGATCGCGAGCATCATTTCGCGGGCTGCGCGCTTCTTCCTGGTCGCAGGTTTGCTGTGGAAGTTCGGAGAGCCGATGAAGGCCTTTATCGACCGGCACTTCGGGCTGATCACGGCGATTGTCGGCGCTTTGGGCGTCGGCGGGTTCGTGCTGGTCAAGTATCTGGTGTGATGGCGTGACACGCCTCCACGCGCTTTCCCGGCCCGGTGCCGCTTTCTTGGCGCGCAGGCCGGGGGTGACGGCCCTGCTTGCCGGGCTGCTCTCCGCCACTGGCTTCGCGCCGCTCGGGCTGTGGCCGGTGACGCTCATCATGCTCGCGCTGGTGATGCAACTGATCTGGGCGGCGCCGGACCGCAAGAGCGCAGGACGGATCGGCTATCTGTTCGGCCTCGGGCATTTCATGCTTGGGCTCAACTGGATTGCCCATGCCTTCACCTTTCAGGATTCGATGCCGGCCTGGCTGGGCTATCCAGCGGTTGGCCTGCTCTCGGTGTATCTGGCGGTTTATCCGGCGATGGCCGCCCTGATCGGCTGGACGCTCGGGCGTGGCCGGCCGCAGGTCTTCGCCCTGTTTCTCGCTACGACCTGGTTGCTGACCGAATATCTGCGCGCGAGTTTGTTCACGGGTTTTGCCTGGAACCCGCTCGGGGTGATCTGGCTGGGCACCGGCGTGGAGCAGACGGCCATCGCCATCGGCACTTATGGTCTTGGTCTGGTCGCCATGCTCGCAGCGGCGGCCTTGTGGTGGCTGGCGCACCGGCAATGGCGGCCGGCAGGTATCATGATCGTCGGCCTGGCGCTGGTGGCTGGGCTGGGGCTGCTGCGGGCGAGCTATATCGGCGCAAACGGCCAGTCTGGCGACCTTGCCAATATCCATGTGGTGCAGCCCAATATTAATCAGAACGAGAAGTACGACGCCAATCTTGAAATCTTGAACTTCCGCCGTTTGGCGGAGCTGACCATGCTGCGGTCCGGCAAGCCTGCGTTGATCTTCTGGCCGGAGGCAGCCGTACCAGCGGTGCTGGATATGGAACCACGCTGGCGCGGGCGGATCGCCTCGCTGCTGGGGATGGACGATCTGCTGATGCTCGGCGGCGACAAATATCATTTCCACGAGCAGGGCGGCGTGGTGGATACGCAGGTTCTGGAGGGCGCCAATAACAGCCTGTGGGTGCTGGACGCGCGCGGGGACCTGCATGGGCGCTATGACAAGGCGCACCTCGTTCCTTATGGCGAATATCTTCCCATGCGGCCAGTGCTGGAGGCGATCGGCCTCTCGCGGCTCGTACCGGGCAGCGTCGACTTCTGGCCCGGACCGGGGCCGCGAACGCTCGATCTGCCCGCGACGCCGGATGGCGGACAGGCGCGCGGCAAGCTGCGGATGGCCGTGCAGATCTGCTACGAGATCATCTTCTCCGGGCAGGTGGTCGACCGGGCCAATCGTCCCGATTTCCTGTTCAACCCGTCCAATGATGCGTGGTTCGGTAGCTGGGGCCCGCCGCAGCATCTGGCGCAGGCACGGCTGCGAGCGATCGAGGAGGGGCTGTCGGTGATCCGCTCGACCCCCACCGGCATTTCGGCGCTGGTCGACCCCGCCGGGCGTGTCGTCCGGTCCATCCCCTTCCAGCAGGCGGGTGCTTTTGAGGCCCCCCTGCCCGCGCCGCTTGCGCCCACCTTGTTTGCGCGGCTGGGCAACCTGCTGCCGGTCGGTCTGGCCGTGCTGCTGCTCGTAAGCGGCGTTGCTATCGCCCGGCGCACTCGCTAAGGAGCGCGCAACATAAACATTTCTTTATATGAACTGCGGCCCCGAACTTCCGCCACGAGAGCCGCTAGAAGAAAGGTCACGATCTCCCATGCGTTCCAGCTATCTCTTCACGTCTGAATCGGTTTCCGAGGGGCACCCGGACAAGGTTTCCGACCAGATCAGCGATTCGATCGTCGACCTGTTTCTTTCCAAAGACCCCGAGGCGCGCATCGCCTGCGAGACGCTGACGACGACGCAGCTGGTGGTGCTGGCCGGCGAGATCCGCTGCAAGGGCGTGTACGAGAATGGCCAGTGGGCGCCGGGCGCGCTGGAGGAAATCGAACGCACGGTCCGCCAGACGGTCAAGGACATTGGCTATGAGCAGGAGGGCTTCCACTGGGAGACGCTGCGCTTCGAGAATAATCTCCACGGCCAGAGCGAACATATCGCGCAGGGCGTGGATGCGAGCGGCAACAAGGATGAGGGCGCCGGCGACCAAGGCATCATGTTCGGCTATGCCTGCAATGAGACGCCGGACCTGATGCCGGCGACGCTGGATTACAGCCACAAGATCCTCGAGCGCATGGCCGCCGACCGCCACTCAGGCGCCGCGCCCTTCCTGGAGCCGGACACCAAGAGCCAGGTTACATTGCGCTTCGAGAACGGCAAGCCGGTCGCCTGCACCGCTATCGTCGTCTCCACCCAGCATGCCAAGGGCTATGATGCCGGCGAAAAGGAAGCCGAGCTCAAGGCCTATGTGAAGAAGGTGGTCGCCGACGTGTTGCCCGCCGCGCTGCTGAGCGACGAGACCGAGTATCACATCAACCCGACCGGCAGCTTCGAGATCGGCGGCCCGGACGGCGACGCCGGCCTGACCGGCCGCAAGATCATCGTGGACACTTATGGTGGCGCGGCTCCGCATGGCGGCGGCGCGTTCTCCGGCAAGGACCCGACCAAGGTTGACCGTTCGGCGGCCTACATCACGCGTTATCTCGCCAAGAACATCGTGGCGGCGGGCCTGGCCAGCAAGTGCACGATCCAGCTGGCTTATGCCATCGGCGTGTCCAAGCCGCTCTCGCTCTATGTCGATACGCACGGCACCGGCACGGTGGGCGACGACAAGATCGAGGCGGCGATCGGCAAGATCGAGAAGCTGGGCGGCCTGACTCCGCGCGGCATCCGCACGCATCTGGGGCTTAACAAGCCGATCTATCGCAAGACCGCAGCTTACGGCCATTTCGGCCGCAAGGCGGAAGGCGACTTCTTCCCCTGGGAAAAGACCGATCTGGTCGAGGACCTCAAGGCCGCGCTGGGCTGAGCCAGGGCGCTCCTTTGCGTTCTAAGAGATAGGGAACGGCGCGAGGCTTGCTTCGCGCCGTTTTTTGTGGGTGCTGCGCGGGCGGATGAAAGCAGGCACGGGGCGCGCCGTCCCCCGTTTCCTCCAGCGACAAAATGATCTAGGCGCACGCGCATGACTGCGCACAAATCAGGCGATCCCACCACGCTCAACCGGCTCTATGGCCGCCAATCCGGCCATAAGCTGCGGCAGGGGCAGCAGGCCCTTGTCGATGAGCTGCTGCCGGCGATCAGCGTGCCCGAGGAGGGCGAGATCACCGCCGAGCGCTTGTTCGGCCCGACCGCCTTTGGTGAGCGACCGCTGCACTTCGAGATCGGTTTCGGCAGCGGCGAGCATCTGGCCTACCGCGCCGATATGCTGCCGGACCATGGCTTCATCGGCTGCGAGCCCTTCCTCAACGGCGTCGTCGGCGCGCTGGGGCATGTGCGGGACCAGCATCTCGGCAATGTCCGGCTGCATATGGGCAATGCCCTCGAAGTGCTGGCGCGCATCCCCGATGGGGCGCTCAGCTTCGTGTATCTGCTCCACCCGGACCCATGGCCAAAGGCGCGCCATGCCAAGCGGCGGATGATGAACAAGGGGCCGGTCGACATGATCGCCGCCAAGCTGAAACCGGGCGGCGAGTTCCGGTTCGGGACCGATCATCCGATCTACCTGCGCTGGGCGCTGATGGTGATGCGGGACCGCGAGGACTTCGACTGGCTGTGCGATAGCCCGCGCGATTTCCTCAACCGTCCGGGCGGCTGGCCCGAAACCCGCTATGAGGCCAAGGCTCGCAGGCAAGGGCATGAGGTCTGGTACTTCCGGTATCGCCGGAAGTAAAAATGACCATTTAGGTTATTTATTGTTGACATCGTGACGCTCTCTGGTTAAAAGAAGGCATCATCGCAATTCGAATCGCTCGAGCGGGCCGCTCTGACAGAGCCGGCCACCTCGTCATGCGGCACATTGCGAAGACCTCTCTCAACAGGATGGTGTTCATGACGCAACGCCCGATCGGCGCGCCGCGACCGCACATGTCGCGTCCCCGGCGCCCGCGCTGGACGATCCAGCGCCGCCGCCAGTTTCTTGCGGTGCTCGCCGAGACATCCAATGTCAGTGCAGCGGCGCAGGCGGCCTCAATGCATCGATGCACGGCCTATGCGCTCAAGGGGCGTGACCCCGAATTCGCCCGAGCCTGGAAGGAGGCTCTGGAGCAGGGCTATTCCGACCTCGAATTGCATCTTATGCGCCAATCGATCGACGGGACGATGCGAACCGAAACGGTTATCGATGGCGAAACCAAGGCGGTCAAGCAGGTGCGGACCATCCACAGCTATCCGCTGACGGTGGCCGTGCGATTGCTGACAGCCCATCGGCAGGAGGTGGAATCCTGGCGGCGCGAAACCGAAGCGGCAAGTGGCGCTGGCGATGACCCGGAAGATGTGGACGCGCTGGATGCCGAACTGGAGGCCATTTGCGAGCGGTTCCTCGCGGAGGACGATATAGAGGAGAATGCCGGGGAGCCGGCAGGTGAATGATGACAGGCTGTCGATGATCGATCGCCTGGCCAGGCTGGCGCCCACGCTGCGGCAGCAATTCTTGCGGAACCTGTCACTCTTGCAACGGCGGCGCTTGATGCAGGCTTGGCGCTTTCGGGCGCGGCCTGCGCAATTGCCGCCGCCGGGCGACTGGTTCACCTGGATGATCATGGCGGGGCGGGGCTTCGGTAAGACGCGGGCTGGTGCCGAATGGGTACGAAGGGTGGCCGAGGGCGATCCCACCGCGCGGATCGCTTTGGTTGGGGCGAGCCTGCATGAAGCGCGAGCTGTGATGGTGGAAGGTGAGAGCGGGCTGCTTGCCATCGCGACGCAGGGCATTGAACCGAAATGGTTTCCTGCCAAGCGCCAGTTGCGCTGGCCGGGTGGGGCGTGCGCCATGCTCTACGGCGCTGCGGACCCGGAAACGTTGCGCGGACCGCAGCACAGCCATGCCTGGGCGGACGAGATCGGGAAGTGGCCGCGCGGAGAAGCGGCGTGGGACAATCTGGCGATGGGGCTGCGTCTGGGCAATCGACCGGCCATTGTCGCGACCACCACGCCGCGCGCCGTGCCACTGGTCCGACGTCTGGCAGCCGATCCGCGCGTGGTGGTGACGCGGGGCAGCACGCAGGACAATCGAGGTGCGCTTCCGCAGAGCTTCCTCGCGGAGATGGAACGCAATTTCGGCGGCACGCGGCTGGGGCGACAGGAACTGGACGGGGAATTGTTGCTTGATCACGAAGGCGCGCTGTGGACGCGGGCGCTCATTGAGACGTGCCGTTTAGCCGGCCTTGTGCCTGAGCGTGCAGAGTTGGCGCGTGTCGCGGTGGGCGTCGATCCGCCAGCGAGCGCGGGAGGCGACGCCTGCGGGATCATTGTCGCAGGAATCGATCAGGCCGGCGAGGCAATCGTGCTGGAGGATGCGAGCGTCGAGCAGGCGAGCCCGCAACGCTGGGCACAGGCTGTAGCGCACGCCGCGGAGCGCTGGGCGGCAGACCGCATCGTGGCGGAAGCGAATAATGGCGGCGAGATGGTGCGTACCGTGCTGCGCGGAGCCGACATGGCCCTGCCGGTCCGCCTCGTTCACGCGGCGCAGGGCAAAGTGGCGCGAGCCGAGCCGATTGCCGCCGCCTATGAGGCTGGTCGGGTCCGCCATGCCCGACCCTTTGCGATACTGGAGGACCAGTTGTGCGGCTTGTTGATCAATGGGCGTTACGAGGGGCCGGGGCGATCGCCTGACCGTGCGGATGCCCTTGTCTGGTGCCTGACCGAACTGCTTTTGAAGGCCAATCTGCAGGCGCGGGTGCGATCACTCTAGCTTGTCGCTTCACCCCGTTTCGGGAACGATACGGAAGTGCTTGCTATTGGTTGCAAGCAGGCACAGCATGATCGTCCCATGAAGCTGTCCCCAGGAGCTTCCACGGGTGAACGACATTTTGGAGAAGATTGCCGAGGCATCCAGCCTCCCGCTGCTGTGGCGCGGGATGACGCGTTATTATGCGCGCAACGGTTTCGGCGCGGTCAGCTATTATTGGGTGAAAATCGGCACCAACATGCCGGCGACCCTGCCGCTGCAACATGGCTTCTCCAAGAAGGAGGTGGCGCTCTATTGCTCGTTCGATTTCCAGCGGCTGGATATCGTGCCGCGCGCGGCGCTTGCAGCAGGCGTACCCATCCGGTGGCATGAGGTATGGGGGAATACCGAACTCACGGTAGAGGAGCGCCAGTTTCTGGAGGCCATGCGGCAAATTGATTTCACCGATGGCTTCTCCTTGCCCTGCTATGGGCCCGGTAATCGCAATGGTGTTGTTGGCCTTGGGAGAATCGCGCGGGGTGCGGACCTGAGCGAAGAGCGGATGACCCAGTTGCATTTTGCGGCGCAAGCGGCGCATTTGCGGATCTGCGGCCTTTTTGCGGAGGAAACGGGGCGGGAACGGCAACTCTCTGCGCGGGAAAAGGAGATCCTGCATTGGGTGGCGCGCGGCAAGAGCAACACGGTGATTGCCGACATCCTCCAGATATCGCCGGGAACGGTCGATACCTATATGCGGCGGATTTACGAGAAACTGGAGGTGTCTGACCGGACGTCTGCCGCCGTCAAAGGTGTGGGGTCGGGCTTGATCGCGGCCTGATCCATTCCTGCGCGATCGGGGGCGTTGCCGCGCATCGACCGTGGCGACCGATAAGTGAATCTTGCAGCCGCCAGCCCCGACGCTGGCGGCTTTTTCGTGCGCAAGCGAGGAGACGATCAGGTGAAATGGTTTGGACGAAAAGCCGCGTCGACACCGGCGCGGCCGCCGCTGGCGCGCGCCTGGCTGGGGCTTGGCTGGGCAGGAGCGGGCGACTGGCCGCAAAGTTATGAGGTGCAGCTCAAGGCGGCAGTGATTGCCAACCCGGTGGCGCAGCGTGCGGTGCGGCTGGTGGCAGAGGCGGCGGGAAGCGCGGCGTTGCACGCGTTGGCTGCCAAGGAGGGGGATGCGCAAGCGGCTCTGGCGCTCGTGCAGCGGCGCGTGGCGGGGCAAAGTCTCATCGAGATGCTCGCCGCGCATGTGCTGCTGCATGGCAATGGTTACGCACAGATTGGCCATGGCGCCGATGGTCTGCCCGCGACCCTCTATGCCCTGCGCCCCGAACGGGTGACAATCGAGCAGGATCGTGCCGGTTGGCCTGTGGGCTATCGTTACCGGGCGGGCGATAGCGAGATGCGCTATGCCAGCGAGGATGCGGCGGGGCGGACCGCGGTCATCCACGTCAAAGCGATCAACCCCGCAGACGATCATTATGGGCTAGGCTGCCTGGGCGCTGCAGCGGGTGCGGTGGCGATCCACAATGCGGCGACGCAGTGGAACAAGGCGCTTCTCGACAATGCGGCGCGGCCATCCGGCGCCCTCATTTATGCGCCGGGCGATGGCAGCGTGCTCGCGCCCGAGCAGTTCGCCCGGTTGAAGGCCGAACTGGAAGGCGCATTTCAGGGTGCGGACAATGCGGGGCGGCCGATGCTGCTGGAGGGCGGGCTGAACTGGCAGTCGATGAGCCTTTCCCCGCACGACATGGATTTCGTGGCGCTAAAGGCAGCGGCGGCGCGGGACATCGCGCTCGCCTTCGGTGTGCCTCCCGTGCTGATTGGGATGCCGGGGGACAGCACCTACTCGAATTATCGGGAGGCCAATAAGGCGCTGTGGCGGCAAAGCGTCCTGCCGCTGCTGGCCAAACTGCTTGGCGCGCTCGGGCAGGGGCTGCGCGACTTCTGGCCCGAACTGGTGCTGGAGGTCGATCTCAACCGCTTGCCCGCGCTCGCCGAGGACAGGATGCTGCTGTGGGACCGGATCGAGAGGGCAGATTTCCTTTCGACTGAGGAAAAGCGCGCGATGCTGGGGCTGGACGCCACGCGCGCATGAGCGCCGGGACCGTGCGGTTCGCAGGTTATGCGGCGATCTTCGACAAGATTGATCAGGGCGGCGATGTCATCGCGCCGGGCGCCTTCTCGGCCAGCCTCTCGCGCCGTGCGGCGACAGCGCTGCCGCTGCTCTGGCAGCATCGCGCGGGCGCGGTGATCGGGCGGATCGATCATGTCGCGGAGGATGCACGCGGGTTGCGGGTGATCGGCACGATTAGTGCGGCCGGGCCGACAGCGGAACAGGCGAAGGCGCTGCTGCGCGATCGCCGGATTGAGGGATTGTCCTTCGGCTATCGCGTGGTGTCGGCGCAGGGTCATCAGCCCCGCCGGCTCGATGCACTCGATCTGGTCGAGGTGAGCCTGGTGACTCACCCGATGCAGCCGCTGGCGCGGGTTCACGCGGTGGAGGCTGGCTGACAGCGCGCGCCGATTTTCTGGATGTTCGAGGGGCCGACTGCGGCCCCTTTTTTGTTTTTGACCGCAGGAGAATGACGCAATGCAGGACGTGGAAACCAAAAGCCTTGAGGAGAGCTTCGACGCGATCCTGCAGGCAGACCGGCTGACGGGCATGGAAGCCCGGATGGACGCCTTTGACGAAGCGCTGCGCAAGCAGGCCGAGCGGGCGATGGCGCTGGCCGGTCGGCCGCCGCTGGATGGCGCCAAGGGCAGCGATGTCGACCCGGCGCGCGCGGCCTTTACCGACCGCTATCTGCGGCGCGGCATCGAGGCCGGCGTGGAGCTGAAGAGCTTCTCGGGCGCGAGCGGCGGCAGCGGTGGCTATGCGGTGCCGCGCGAGATCGACCAGATGATCGACGCGGCGCTCAAGTCGATTTCCCCGATCCGCGCGGTGGCCAATGTGGTGCGTACGGGGTCGGCGGGATACCGCAAGCTTGTGACGACCGGCGGTGTCGTATCCGGCTGGGCGGCCGAGACGGCAGCGCGGCCCGAGACGGCGACCCCCACCTTCCAGGAAATCGCGCCGCCCTCCGGCGACCTTTACGCCAATCCGTCGGCCAGCCAGGCGATGCTGGACGATGCCCAGTTCGATGTGGAAAGCTGGCTCGCCGAGGAAATCGCCCGCGAGTTTGGACGAGCCGAAGGCGCGGCATTCGTCAATGGCGACGGGACGAGCAAGCCCAAGGGCTTCCTGACCTATGCCACCACCAATCAGGCGGACAGCGTCCGCCCGTTCGGGTCGCTGCAATATGTCGCATCGGGCGCAGCGGGCGGCTTTAGTGCCAGCAATCCGCAGGATCGGCTGATCGACCTCGTCCAGTCGCTACGGGCGCCCTATCGGCAGGGTGCGGTATTCGTGATGAATGCCGCGACGCTGGCGACGATCCGCAAGTTCAAGACCAGTGACGGCGCGTTCCTGTGGCAGCCGAGCATGATCGCGGGCCAGCCTGCGACGCTGCTTGGGTATCCGGTGATCGAGGCCGAGGACATGCCCGACATCGCCGCCAACAGCCTTTCCATCGCCTTCGGCAACTTCGCCAATGGCTATGTGATCGCCGAGCGCAGCGAGACGAGCATCCTGCGCGATCCCTTCACCAACAAGCCGTTCGTCCACTTCTACGCAGTGAAGCGGATCGGCGGCGCGGTCGCCAACAGCGAGGCCATCAAGCTCATGAAGTTCGCCGCCTCCTAACGAGGCCCTGATCGGCGAACCAATGAGGGGCGCCATGCCGGTCTCTCCCCGCCGGCATGGCGCCTTTTTCTCATGCTTGAAGGATGGCTGCGATCATGACCGTGACAATCGAGAAGGGCGGGCCGCTCGCGGTGCCGCTCGAAGACCTGAAGCAGTATCTGGGCATCAGCCTTAGCGACGATGATGCTGCGCTCACCGATCTGCTGTGCGCGGCGAGCGAGGCGGCCGAGCAATATCTCGGCCAGATGCTGATCGAGAGAGCTGTGACCGAAGTGCGCGGCGCCAGCGGCGCATGGGGTCGGCTGACGATGGCGCCGGTCAGCGCGATCAGCAGCATTGAAGGACTGCCGGCGGATGGCGCGGCGTTCGTCCTGCCGGTTACGGCCTATGCCATCGATATCGATGGGCAGGGGGCGGGGTGGGTGCGCATCCTCAATCCGGGATCGGCCGGGCGGGTTCGCGTGACCTATCGTGCCGGGCTTGCCCTTGCCACGGACAATGTGCCCGATGCGCTTCAGCACGCCGTCGTTCGGCTGGCGGGCGAGTGGTATGCGCGACGCGACGGGCTGGAGGGAGACCTGCCGGCATCGGTCGTCGCCCTGTTGCGACCCTGGCGTCAGGTGCACCTCGCATGAGCGGCGAGATGGCAGTGAGGGGGGCGGTGATCGCCGCGCTCCGCAACGATGCGGACCTGATGGCGCTGGTCAACCTCGTGAGCAATGGCGAGCCGATCAAGGCAAGCCCGCCCTGGCTTCTGGTCGGCGAGACGGTGTCGACCGGCTGGGGCGCGCGGGATGTGACGGGTCTGGCGCTCCGCTTGCCCATCCAGCTGGTCGTTCGTGGCGATGATCTGGCGCGGGTGACCGCCGTGCTTGCGCGCGTGGATGCCGTGCTCGCGGGGGTCGATGGCGATCTGGGCGACTGGCGGATCACCAGCTTGCGGTTCGAGAGATCACGCATCCTGCGCAGCCGCACCGAGTGGCGAGCGAGCGCCGACTATGCCGTGCGGGCGGCGCGGCTGAATTGAAGCCCGCATCTCGCCTTCGCTCGGTGCGAGCGGGGATGCGGATACAGAAAGGATCAAGGCGATGGCAGTGGAGAAGGGCAGCGCGTTTCTGCTCAAGATCGGCAACGGAAGTTCGCCGGTGAGCTATGCGACGGTGGCGGGGCTGCGCGCTACGCAGCTTTCCGTCAATGGTGAGGCGGTGAATGTCACCTCCAAGGATTCCGGCGGCTGGCGCGACCTTCTGCCGGGCGCGGGGGTGCGCTCCGTGAGTGTGTCAGGCTCCGGCATCTTTACCGGATCGGCGGCGGAAACCCGGCTGCGCAATCATGCGCTGGCCGGTGCCATCGACGATTATGAACTGAGCTTCGAGAGTGGCGAGAAGCTGCGTGGGCGGTTTCTGGTCACGCGGCTGGACTATGCCGGCGACTATAATGGCGAGCGCACCTATACGCTCGCGCTGGAAAGCTCAGGCGCCGTGAGCGCACTATGAGCGGGGCGGTCGCGAATGAGGCGCGCGGGGAAGCCGCGCTGATGGTCGGCGAGCACGGCCTGACGGTGCGCCCGAGCTTTGCGGCGTTGGTCGCTGCCGAGCGCGAGACCGGGCCGTTGCTTGCGCTGGTCGAGCGCGCGGCGGACGGGCGGCTCGGCCTCGCCGAGATGGAAGCTCTGTTGTGGCACTGCCTTGCGGATCGACCCGAGGCGATGGCCCGAGCCGATCTGGGCGACGCGCTGATCGCGCAAGGGGTGGGCGTGGCCTTGCCGGCGCTTCGGGCAATCATGCGGCAGGTCGTGGCTGGCGGGGCATGACGTCGGCCTGCTTTGCGGAGGTCGCGCGCACCCTGGCCGGGCAGGCCGGGCTGTTGCTCGGCTGGCGCCCCGACGAGTTCTGGCGGGCCACACCGGCCGAGCTGGCCGACGCCTTGGCGGTGTTGCGCGATCTGGGCGGCCCCCAGGTCGCGCCGTTCGACCGATCTGGACTGGCCAAGATGATGGAAAGGCATCCCGATGGATGAGGATATGCAAAGCCTGTTCGCGCCGATGGGCAGCGACATGGCCCGCTTGCGCGAAGATGCCAGCGGTCTGCGGGACGAGCTGGATTTACTGAGCGCAGGCGCGGAACGAGCGAGCCGCACCATCGAGGCGGGGCTGCTGCGTGCTGTGCGGACGGGGCGGATCGGCTTTGAAGATCTCGGCAAGATCGCGCTGTCCGTCATGGACCAGATCGCCCGTTCGGCGGTTCGTAACGGCTTGGAGGCGATCCTCGGCGGCGGAGGCTCTTCCGGGCTTTTGGGGTTGGGAACGAGCCTCCTCACCGGTGCGCTTGGGTTGCCCGGCCGGGCAACGGGCGGCCCGGTGGCGCCGGGGCGGGCCTATCTCGTTGGCGAGCGCGGGCCGGAAGTGTTCGTCCCGACGAACAGCGGCCAGATTGTGTCCGGCGTCGGTGGCCAGGGCGGACGAGACGTGCGCGTCTCGATCACCGTCAATGGCAGCGGGCAGGACGCGCCGCGCGCGCTGGCGCGCAGTGCGCGTCAGGTGGCGCGGGCGGTGCGTGGGGCGCTCGGGGATTAGGCGTTTTTCGCGTCCATGACTGTGTCTCGACTTGAGCCGAGAGGCTGAAGTTTACCCTGAGCGCCCGCCTGCGGGCGGTCGAAGGGCTCGATACAAACGGGTGCCGGGGGAACGCCCGTCCCAGTGGCTGCGCTCAATATTGGCAGAGGACAATCCTTATGGCCTACTGGCTGGCGACCGAGAGGCGCAATCAGGAGAGCAGCGTCGTCAAGCGCTTCTCGCCACCTTTCTGGACCGTCAATTTCCCCCGGCCGATGACGGCCTCCGTCGTGACGGTCGGGGATGATGGATTGCGCGTCGATGCGGTGTTCCATGGCTCGGGCGACCTTGCCGGGCTGATCTGGGAATCGGCTGATGTACGGGACCATCCGCTGCTCCGTTATGAGACGCGACGGGATTATCGTGGCTGCACCTTGCGGTTCCGCTGGCGGAGTGCTGGGGTCAAGCCGCTCGATGCCATTCAGGGCCCGACGTTGACGCTTGAGGGGCGGGACGCGGCCGGCAATGCGCGGGCCTGGTATGTGCGGCTCTGGAACTATGCGGAAGGCAGTCCGGAGGACGCGGTCGTCACCCTCGACTTCGGCGCGTTGGTCGGTGGCTTTGCCTTGCCGGCCGATGCGGACCCGGTGGATGCGCGGGATATTGACCGCCTGTTCATCTCCATCGTCCAGACCGATTATGACGAGGGAGAGACGACCTTTCCTGACGCCCGCGAAGGCTGGGTGGAGGTCAGCGAGATGGTTTGCGAGGGGGCAGGATCGATCATCGCCATGGGCGATCCGATGCTGCCGGAGCATGGGCTGTCGATCGCCAGCGGCTATGATGATGCGTACAATCAGACGCCTGAGCGCTTGCTGCGGCAGGTGCTGGCGCTGGGCTATCGCGGCGCGATCAATCATTATGTCGGGATGAGCCACTATATGCGGCTCGCCCCTGATGGCAGCGATTTTCGCGTGACGCTGGCGGGCGGTGCGCTGGCGACGCCATGCCGGCGCTGGCACGAGGACTTCGCTGCGCGCTGCAAGGCGCTGGGGTTTGGGCTGATCCTGTCGCTCGCTTATGAGTTGTTCGATGCCTATTGCCCATCTGAGTGGAAGCAGCGGGCGTGGGACGGAGCGCCCGCGCTGACAGGGTGGACGCCGCCCTCCGCCCTGCTTTCGCCAGCCAATGCTGCGGCTAACGACTATTTGCGTTCGGTGGCGCGGGCCTTTGCGGGCATCGCGCGGGATGCCGGGCTAGCGGTGCGTTTCCAGATCGGTGAGCCCTGGTGGTGGGTGATGTCGGATGGGCGACCCTGCCTGTATGACGATGCTGCCCGCGCTGCGTTCGGGAGTGCCGCCGTGGAAATTCCGACGGTTCGCGATACGCTCGACAGCGGGCAGATCGCTTTGCTGGATGCGGCTGGCGCTCTGCTGGCCGCTTCGACGGCGGGCGTGGCGGATGCCGTGCGCGCGGAGACGCCGGGCGCCGAGCTTCTTCTGCTTGTCTATCTGCCGAGCGTGCTGGACCCTGAGGCGCCGGAGCTCAAACGCGCGAACGTTCCGACAGGCTGGGCCGCGCCGGCTTTCGACCGGTTGCAGATCGAAGATTATGACTGGGTGACCGAGGGGCGAACCGCCCGCTCAGCCGCAGGGCGCGCCGCGATGGACGCGCGCCTGGGCTATCCGCCAGACGCGCAGCACTATTTCGCCGGATTTTTGCCGGCTGGCTCCACCGATGAGTCAATGCAGACCGGTTGGGACCGCATTGCCACAGCGGCAGATGGTGCGCGGGCGCGCGGCCATGCCGCTACCTTTATCTGGGCGCTACCCCAGGTCGCGCGGGACGGCTTTACCTATTTCCAGCTTTCAGGAGATGCGGACGTGCAGCATTTCGACGACCTCGCCTTTCCGCTCGACATTGGCAATCGCGCGCAGGTGGCACCGGCTTTCTCGACACGGATCGTGGAGAGCGTGTCCGGCCATGAGCAGCGCAGCACGCAATGGGCCGACGCGCGGCTGCAGTTCGATGCGGGACCGGGCGTGCGATCCGAGGCGGATATCGCGACGCTCATCGCCTTTTTTCGGGCTCGACGCGGTGCAGCGCGAGGGTTTCGGTTTCGTGATCCGTTCGACCATACGTCCGGCCCGTTCGGCGTCGCGCCGGGGCCGTTCGATCAGTGGATCGGAACGGGCGATGGCGTGACGACGAGCTTCCAGTTGCGCAAGAATTACGGGGTGGATGATCCCCAGCAACGACGGATCACGCGGCCCATGGCAGGGAGCATCAGGGTTGCGGTGGACGGGGTGGAGCGGTTTGCCGGCTGGTCTCATCCAGGTATGGGGGAGGTCGCGTTCGATGACCCGCCGTCCGAGGGCGCGGTGGTGACGGCGGGCTTTGTCTTCGACGTGCCCGTGCGCTTCGCCGAAGACCGGCTGGACATCGACCGAGAGACGTTTGCGGCGGCGATTGTCCCGTCCGTCCCGCTCTTGGAGGTGCGCGAGTGAGCACTGCAGCGATCCTGAGCAAGCCGCTCTGCGCGCTTGCTTTCTGCTGGCGACTGGAGCGGCGGGATGGCGTGACCATCGGCCTGACTAGCCATGATCGGGGCCTGCGGGCGCATGGCCTGCATTATGCGGCAGCACCCGGGATCACGCCGAGCGCCATCGTGCAGGGTGGCAGCGACCCGGACCTGACGGACTTGCAGGGCGCCATTAGCAGCGCGGCCATCAGCGAGGTCGATCTCGATGCCGGGCGCTGGGACGGCGCGACACTGCTCCTGCATCTCACCGAATGGACCGAACCCGGGGTGCTCTGGCTGGAACTTGCGCGCGGCGAACTGGGAAGCATCGAGCGGCGCGGCGGCGCTTATTCGGTGAGCCTGCGGTCCACGCTTGCTTCGGCGCTTGAGCGACCGGTCGCGCCGGTGACCAGCGCCACCTGCCGGGCGACGCTGGGGGATGCGGATTGCCGGATCGATTTGCGACGGCATCAGCAGATCGTCGCGGTTGGTGCCGTGGCGGATGACCGCGTTGCGTGCGGTGGCCTGCTGGCTGGGGTGTATCCCTTCGGCTCGTTGCGCTGGCTGGAGGGGCCCAATTGCGGCCTCCTGCAGACCATTGTCGATCAGGAGGCGGGGGGCGTTTTCTTGGCAGAACCGCCGGTGTTTCCGGTGGCAGCAGGCACGCGCGCGCTGTTGACGCAGGGGTGCGACAAGCGCCTTGCGACCTGTGCGGGGCGGTTCGGCAATGCTGTCAATTTCCGCGGGGAGCCGCATCTGCCCGGCATGGACCTGCTGACGCGCTATCCGGGGAGCTGAGTGATGGACGTGGGCGAACGAATGGCGGCCGAGGGCTTGGCCTTGGTCGGTGTGCGCTTTCGGCTGCACGGGCGCAGCGTAGAGACGGGGGTGGACTGTGTGGGCTTGGTTGCGCTGGCGGCGCGGCGGGCCGGAGTCCGCGTTCCCACGCTCCCGACCTATAAGCTGAGGGGGATGGGGCAGGCGAGGGCAGTGCAGAACCTCGCGGCATGCGGCCTCTCGCCGGCGCCGGAGCTGGGCGAAGGCGCCGTGCTGCTGGTCGATAGCGGTCCGATGCAGTTGCATCTGATGATCGTGACGCGGGGCGGTCATGTCCATGCTCATGCCGGACTGGGCAAGGTAGTGCTGATGCCGGGGCCGTCGCCCTGGCCGGTGCTGGGTGCGTGGCAATTTCAGGAGTAGCGCATGGCGACATTGGTTCTCACCGCCGTGGGCAGTGCCCTTGGCGGAACGTTCGGCGCTGTGGGCGCGGCGGTTGGCGGCGCGGTCGGCGCGCTCGCCGGGCGGTCTGTCGACGCGCTGATTTTTCGACCCGGCGGGCGGACGGGGCCCCGGCTGAGCGACCTTCAGGTCCAGACATCTCGTTACGGCGCGGCGATCCCGCGCATCCACGGAACGATCCGTGTCGCGGGGACGGTGATCTGGGCCACGGACCTTCAGGAGAGCAAATCGACCAGCGGTGGAGGCAAGGGCAGCCCAAGCGTCACGACTTACAGTTATTCCGCGAGCCTGGCTGTTGCGCTTTCCTCACGGCCTATTCTCGGCATCGGGCGCATCTGGGCGGACGGCAATCTGCTTCGTGGTGCAGTGGGGGATTTCAAATCGCCGCTCACGGCATTTCGGCTGTATCTGGGCGGGCCGGACCAGATGGTGGACCCGCTGGTTGCGTCCGCAGTGGGCGTGACGCAATGTCCTGCTTATCGCGGCTGTGCTTACGTCGCGTTCGAAGGGCTGCAGCTGGCGGACTTCGGCAACCGGATTCCCTCGCTGACGTTCGAAGTGATCGCTGATGCCGAACCAGTGGCCCTGCCGGCGATTGCCTCCGACCTTGCCGGGCGCACCGTCAGTCATGCCGGAGACGGCGATCCAGCGCGTCTGCTGGGCTTCGCGGCGGAAGGGACAGTGGAGGAAGCGATGCGCGACATCGTCTCACTCCACGACGTGCGATGGACAGAGCGCGAGGGGGCGCTTGCGTTGAACAGTGGGATGGTGACGGGCCAAGCCATCGATCGGGCAGCCGCCGTGCGCAGCATAGACGGCGAGAAGCAAGCCGAGCCTCAATATGTCCGCACACCGATCGAGACGGTGGCTGCCCGGCTGGCGATCCGTCACCACGACCCGGCTCGCGACTATCAGCTTGGCTTGCAGACCGCGTTGCGGGCGGGGCCGGGGATGCGCAGCGAGGAAATCGACTTGCCGGCCGCGATGGGCGCGGACGATGCCCGGCGCCTGGCCGACCGGAAGTTGCGCAATGCGCTCCGGCGGCGCCGAAGCGTCAATATCGGCACTGGTTGGAGCGCGCTGGACCTTGGTCCGGGCGATCTTGTGACGGTCGCGGGCGAGCCGGGGCAGTGGCTCGTCGAGACGACGGAATGGGATGACATGGCCGTCAGGCTCAGCTTGCAGGCTTTTGAGAGCGGCACGCGGGCCATCGCAGGCGCAGGGGCCTCCGGGGAGCCGGTCCGTCAGCCTGACCTCGTCCAGGGGCCGACCAGTCTGACGATTGTGGAGTTGCCGGGTGACGGGACTACGATTTCCACGAGCCCCGTCCTTGCGGCAGCGGCGTGCGGTACAAATGCCGGGTGGCGGCGCGCGGCCCTCTTTCGCTATGATCCGGTGCTGGAGATTGCCGAGCCCATTGGCAGCACAGCGCCGCGCGCCGTGATGGGCCGCACTGGTGGCGCGCTGCCTCCGGGCGCGCCGTGGCGGATCGACCTTTCCAGCAGCATTGAGATCATTCTCGACGATCCCGGTGATGTGTTGACCGGGGTGGGGGACGATCTTCTGCTCGGCGGCGCGAACATCTGCCAGATTGGAAAGGAACCGCTGCAATTTGGTCAGGCGGACGTCATCGCGCCGGGGCATTATCGTCTGTCACGGCTCGTTCGCGGGCGCATGGGCACCGAATGGGCCATGACTGGGCACGATGCGGGCGAACGGTTCGTGCTGATCGACCCCGAGCGGCTGGCGCCGATCTCGGTCGAGCAAAGCGCGGTTGGAACGACGCTGACTCTGAGGGCGATCGGCAGCGGTGATGGTACACCCGCGCAGGACAGGCTTTTGATCGAGGGCCATGCATTGATGCCCCTTTCGCCGGTGCATGGGCGGCGCACGACTTTGGCCGGTGGTGATGTTGAGATCAGTTGGGTTCGCAGAAGCCGGCTTGGCTCGGCATGGATCGACGGCGTGGATGCGCCCCTCGGGGAGGAGCGGGAGGCTTATGCGGTCAGTGTCGTCGCAGACGGAGTGACATTGCGGCGATGGGAAACGACGCTCCCGTCCTGCGTCTACGCGGCGAGTGACGTTGCGGCCGATCTCGCGACCGCGGCCTCGGCTGGCGTGCAGATCGAAGTGAGGCAGATGGGAAGCTGGGGAGCGGGGCGAGCGCTCGTCATTCCCTAGCCCTGTCTTATCCGCGTCTGCGCGCGCGACTTCCCACATCAGAAGGACGACGATCTATGGCTCAAACCGATCGATTTGGCTTGCCGCTGCTCTCTGCTGGGCAGGCGCAAAAGGAACTTACCCATAATGAGGCCTTGTCGCTCATCGACATCGCAATCGGGCGAGTGGTGGAAAGCGCGAGCCTGTCAGCGCCTCCCGCCGCGCCCGATCTGGGTGCATGCTGGCTCGTCGGGAGTGGGGCGACAGGCGAATGGGCAGGGCGCGAGCGGATGATTGCTGCGTGGACTGCGGCTGGATGGCGCTTCCTCGCGCCGTTCGAGGGCTTGCATTGCTGGAAGCGGGATACGCAAAGTGGCGTGAGATTCCAGGCCGGCGACTGGCGGGAAGAAGGTCTGCGGACTGACGGTTTCTATGTTGATGGCGAGAAAGTGATTGGCAGCAGGCGGCCTGCAATCGCGAATCCATCCGGGGGGGCGCCCGTCGATTCGCAGGCGAGAGAGGCGATCATTTCAGTGCTTGATACCCTGAGGGCGCACGGTCTCATCGCATCGTAACCACGCATAAAGCACAAAGACGTTGTCGGTTCCCAACATGCGGACGCGACAGGCAATATTTCCTGCAGGGCCAACATTAGCTGACCACAATGCGGCATTTAGGCAACATCATGCGATTGTGCGCTTGAAACCTTTGCGGCGCACTCCTAAAAACGTCGAGCAGCATTTTACGATCAACCTGAAAGGGGAATGATATGCGGAAGCTTGGCCTCGCCATAGCGCTCGCTTCGACCGCGATGGCATCACCATCGCTCGCCAAGGACGGCGCCTGGTATCTGGGCGGCGACGTTGGCGCGATCATCGTCGAGGACTCTGACACCACGTATGACGCCGGCACCGTTGCCGGTGTGGCAGCGACCACTGGCGTCACGGCCAACACCCCGCACAAGGTCGGTTACGACGCCGCGGGTTATGTGGGTTACGACTTCGGCGCGTTCCGCCTGGAAGCCGAATATTCGCACAAGAAGGCGATGAACAAGAACACCACCTACTCGAACCTGACGACGGCTCTGCCCGGCGGCCAGGCTCGCGTGGACAGCATCATGCTGAACGGTATGCTCGACTTCGGTCCCGATGATGGCCTGCAGGGCTTCGTCGGCGGCGGCGTCGGCGTTGCGCGGTCCAAGATCTCGCTGCCCGACACGCGCGATTCCGACACGGGCTTCGCCTGGCAGGCAATCGCTGGCGTCCGTTATCCGGTGAGCAACAATGTCGATCTGTCGCTGAAGTATCGCTTCTTCAACCACAGCAACATCGACCTGATCAACACCGCTGGCACGCCGCTGGAAACTGAGGTTCGCAGCCACAGCATCCTGGCTGGCCTGGTGTTCAACTTCGGTGGTGAAGAGCCGGCTCCGCCGCCGCCTCCCCCGCCGCCCCCGCCGCCGCCTCCCCCGCCGCCTCCGCCTCCGCCGCCTCCGCCGGTCGCGCAGTGCCAGCCGGGGCCGTACATCGTGTTCTTCGAGTGGGATAGCGCCGACGTTACGCCGGATGCTGCCTCGATCCTCGACAACGCGGTTTCGGCTTATGCGAACTGCGGTAGTGCGCAGGTCATGCTCGCTGGTCACGCTGACCGTTCGGGCTCGCCGCGCTACAACATGGGCCTTTCCGAGCGTCGTAACGCTTCGGTCCGTGGCTACCTCACCTCGCGCGGCATCTCCGACGGCGTCATCTCGACGCAGGCCTTCGGTGAGACGCGTCCGCGTGTCGACACGGCCGACGGTGTGCGTGAACTCCAGAACCGTCGCGTGGAAATCACCTACGGTCCGGGTTCGGGCAACTAAGAACTTTCCGCTTCGGCGGGACGAACAAGGAAGGGGCCGGCTTATCCGGCCCCTTTTTTTGTGTGAAAGAGCGTTGGGCTGTCAGCTTGCGTCTATGGGCGCGCATCGAGAGCGGGCGATACAGCAGGCATGATAAGCCTCGCGGACCGGTTTCACTTGAAATCTAAGGGCATAGCCCGATATTGTGCGCTGATAGTCCGGCGCTGTTGCCGGAAAGAGGAGATGATAAAATGGCGAATTGGCCAGATCCCCGGTCGTCCGCTACGGGCTACGGTGGTGCTTCCACGCATGCGAGCGAGGTTGCTTATGACGCAGGCCTGCGCTCCTACATGCTCTCGATCTACAATTACATGGCCAGCGGCGTGCTGGTCACGGGTATCGTTGCGCTGTTGTTTGCAAGCTCCGGCTTCGCAGCTCAGGTGCTGGTGACCCCGCTGCGGTGGGTAATCATGCTGGCCCCGATGGCCTTCGTGATGGTGCTGAGCTTCGGCATCAACAAGCTGCAGACGAGCACCGCGCAAGCGCTGTATTGGGCATTTGCAGTCGTCATGGGCCTCTCCATGTCGTCGATCTTCCTGGTGTTCACGGGTGTCTCGATTGCGCAGACATTTTTCGCCACGGCAGCGGCTTTCGTGGGCCTGAGCCTGTACGGCTATACGACTAAGAAGGACCTCTCCGGTTTCGGCACGTTCCTGATCATGGGCGTGGTCGGTATTCTCGTCGCCATGGTCATCAATATCTTCGTGCAGTCGACGGCGCTTCAGCTGGTCATCAGCATCCTTGGTGTCCTGATCTTTGCCGGCCTGACTGCCTATGATACGCAGCGCCTTAAGAGCCTGTATTTCCAGGTTGCCGGGTCCGACATGATGGGCAAGGCCGTCATCATGGGCGCGCTGAGCCTGTATCTGGACTTCGTGAACATGTTTACGTTCCTGCTGCAGTTCCTCGGCAATCGCGACTGATCTCGCCGGGTTCTTTTCTTGTACAAGAAGGGCTGGGAGACATCCTCCCGGCCCTTTTTCTTATTAGGCCAGCCCGAGTGAGTGCACCGGAACTGAGTCTGGACTAAGCTTTGCCCGACTGCGCCTGCGCGATAAGCGCATTGTCGATTTCCTTCGCGCGCACATAGGCGGGTCGGCTCTCAAGGCGCGCGACATAGTCCGAGAAAATCGGCCGGGAAGGGATGGTGCCGAACTGCAGCCCCCAGACGATATGCGATCCGACATAAACATCGGCTGCCGTGAACATCTCTCCGCAAATAAACGTCTTCCCCCGGAGCGCGCTTTCCAAGGTGTCGATTGTCTGCTCGAAGCTGCCATAGCCCAAAGTCCTTTCCCGACCAGGCTCAGCGACGAAACCCAGTGCACGGTTCGTCACAGCCGCCTCTAGCGGTCCCGCCGCAAAGAACATCCAGCGATAATAATCGGCACGATCGGGCAGGGGTGGGGCCAGCGCTGCTTCGGGAAAGCGATCCGCCAGCCAGGCGCAAATCGCGGCGCATTCTGTGACGACCGCTCCTTCGTACACCACGGCGGGCACCTTTCCCATCGGATTGATGGCCAGATAGGCCGGGCCTTTCATCTCGGTCTGGTAGTCGAGCAGGTGGGTTTCGTACGGGACGCCGACTTCTTCCAGCATCCAGCGGACAATTTGCCCACGCGACATCGGGTTGGTGTAGAATTGAATTTGGCTCATGATCGTCTCCCCAGTGACTGGAACGTATCATGAACGAAATTTAGGGTTTCGTCAAAGCCCTGCCTCACGAGCGAAGCGTCCTTCGCTCAGAAAATGCTTTATCTGGGCATGAGCTGCCGGGTGATAGGGTAGCAGCATATGGGAGAGCGGGAGGACGATGTGGTCCGTCGCGTTCTTCAATCTGGTCGAGGCCACGCTGACCTTGCCGTCGCTCGGCCCGGGCAGAAGGCGTGACGCGCCATAGCGCATCATCGGGCGGTCGCCGGCGATGATGCCTAGCGGATAATCAATGTCACCCAGCATTGCAGTGATCTCTGCGGGGCGCTGCGTGACCAGAGCCGGGGCGGCCCTGCCGAGGATCGGACGCAGCAGAGCATAACGGTGCAATGTGTCGGCTATTTCGCTGCCAGCATTAGGGGTTCCCAACATGACGACCCGGCCCAGCCGTGCCGGGCGCCGCGCTTTGATGAGCGCGCGGGCGACCAGTCCGCCCATGGAATGGCAGACGATGTGGAGAGGCTGATCCGGGCTGCCCGCTGTATCGATTTCTTCCAAGCGTGGGCCGAGTAGTTTGCAGATGCCATCGAGGTCCAGCCGCCAACTGTCGTAACTCAGATCGACGGGCTGATAGCCGGTGCTGCGAAGCATGGCAGCGAGGGGCCGGTTCATCACCGCAAATCCAGCAAAGCCATGAATAAGGACGACAGTTGGCTGCACGGTGGGTTTCAACGCCTGATCATGCCTGAGCGATCCCAGCCATTCTCATGGTGATGCGGATATCCTGAAAACAAGCCGGCCCCGAGCAACTGCCCGGGGCCGGTCGAGATTATATGAACTGTGCCGTCGATGGCGTTCAGCTCTTTGGCTCTGAGACCTCGGAAGGGCCGCTCTTTGCCTTGCGCGTAGCACTCCCCTTGCTGCGCTTGGGTGCTGCAGGCGTGATCTCGAAGGTGAGAGCGTCGTCCTTGAGGCGGACATGAACCTCGCCACCGTGCACGAGCTTGCCGAACAGCAGTTCCTCGGCGAGGGGCTGCTTGATCTTCTCCTGCATGAGCCGACCCATCGGACGGGCACCGTACAGCTTGTCGTAACCGCGGGCGGTGAGCCAGTTGCGGGCTTCGTCGTCGAGCGTGATGTGGACATCGCGATCGGCCAGTTGAAGCTCGAGTTGCAGGATGAACTTGTCGACCACGCGGGCGACAACCTCGGACGGCAGATAGCCGAAGGGCACGATGGCATCGAGGCGGTTGCGGAATTCCGGCGTGAAGAGCTTCTTCACGGCTTCCTCCTGCACATCTTCGCGCGTCGATTCCCCGAACCCGATCGATTCCTTCGCCATGTCGGACGCGCCGGCATTGGTCGTCATGATCAGGATCACGTTGCGGAAGTCGACGGTCTTGCCGTGGTGATCGGTCAGGCGCCCGTTGTCCATCACCTGCAGCAGGATGTTGAACAGGTCCGGATGGGCCTTTTCGATCTCGTCCAGCAGCAGCACGCAATGCGGGTTCTGGTCGATAGCATCGGTAAGCAGGCCGCCCTGATCATAGCCGACATAGCCCGGAGGCGCGCCGATCAGGCGGCTGACCGAATGCCGCTCCATATATTCCGACATGTCGAAGCGCTGGAGCGGGATGCCGAGCAGCGTGGCGAGCTGGCGGGCGACCTCTGTCTTGCCGACGCCGGTAGGGCCGGAGAAGAGATAGTTGCCGATCGGCTTGTCCGGATCGCGTAGGCCGGCGCGCGACAGCTTGATCGCGGAGCTGAGCACCTCGATGGCCTTGTCCTGCCCGAAGACGACACGCTTGAGATCGGTCTGGAGGGTTTCCAGCACGCTCTTGTCGTCGCTCGACACGGTCTTGGGCGGGATGCGCGCCATCGTGGCGATCACAGCCTCGATCTCCTTGGGCGTGATCATCTTCTTGCGACGCGAGGGCGGCACAAGCATCTGCATCGCGCCGACTTCGTCGATCACGTCGATCGCCTTGTCCGGCAGCTTGCGATCATTGATATACCGCGCTGACAGCTCCACCGCCGCCTTGATGGCATCGGGCGTGTATTTGACCGAGTGGTGATCCTCGAAGGCCGAACGCAGGCCCATGAGGATCTTGACGGTATCATCCACCGTTGGCTCGTTCACATCGATCTTCTGGAAGCGACGCAGCAACGCGCGGTCCTTCTCGAAGTGATTGCGGAACTCCTTGTAGGTCGTCGAGCCGATGCAGCGGATCGCGCCACCCGACAGCGCAGGCTTCAGGAGGTTCGAGGCATCCATGGCTCCGCCTGACGTCGCGCCGGCGCCGATCACCGTGTGGATCTCGTCGATGAACAGCACCGCGTGCGGCATTTTTTCCAGTTCGGTAACGACGGCCTTCAGCCGCTCCTCGAAGTCGCCGCGATAGCGCGTGCCGGCGAGCAGTGCGCCCATGTCGAGCGAGTAGATCACCGCTTCCTTGAGCACGTCTGGCACTTCGCCATTGACGATCTTGCGCGCCAGACCCTCGGCAATGGCCGTTTTGCCCACGCCCGGATCACCCACATAGAGCGGGTTGTTCTTGGAACGCCGGCACAGGATCTGGATCGTCCGATCCACCTCGGAATCGCGGCCGATCAGCGGATCGACCTTTCCTTCCTTCGCCTTCTCGTTGAGATTGACGGTGAACTGGTCGAGCGCGCCTTCCTTCTTCTTGGCCTCCGGCTTCTTCTCTTCCTCGGCCTGGGCTGGCTTGGCCGGCTCCGGCGAGGCAGCGCCCTTACCGACGCCGTGCGAGAGATAGGAAACCGCGTCGAGGCGGCTCATGTCCTGCTGCTGCAGGAAATAGACGGCATAGCTCTCCCGCTCGGAGAACAAAGCCACCAGCACATTGGCACCGGTCACTTCTTCCTTGCCAGAAGATTGGACGTGCAGGATCGCGCGCTGGACGACGCGCTGAAACCCGCTGGTCGGAGAGGGGTCGACGCCGCCGGAGACCTTCAGGCTCTCCAGTTCGGTATCGAGATAATGGGTGACCGTGTCGCCAAGCTCACCAAGATCCACGCCACAGGCCTGCATGACCTTTGCGGCATGTTCATCGTCAATCAGCGCCAGCAGCAGATGCTCGAGCGTCGCATATTCGTGCGCGCGCTCCGTGGCATGCGCCAGGGCATTGTGCAGAGTTGTTTCGAGGGCGGACGCGAAAGAGGGCATATCGTTCTACTCCTGCGGCCCGAGAGAGGGTCGCGTTAGGGTCAATGTCGGCACGCCGCGAGCCGCCTTCAAGGGCCGCTCTGTCATCCACCGATTTGCCGGAGGCCGATATGCGCCAGAAGGCGATCCTGCCTCCGCTCTCCTCATTTCTTGAATAGCGCCTCAGCGCTTGCCTTATGGTGAACCGCGCTCGATTTCTTGGCGCGGGTGCGCTCGATTTCGGCTGAAAGAAGGCTGATGCGTTCATCGAGCTCATCGACCGAAAGCCGATCCAAATCTTCGCGGATCAGCTGTGCAATCAGGTCGCCGGGCCGCGCCCGGGGTGAGGCGTCGTCGAAATCCATGGCGACATGCTTGCGCCAAAGTCCGCGCAAGTCAACCGGGGTTGGCAGAAGCCTCGGCATGCCGGAAGGGGCGGTCCCAATCCGCCTATGTTGCTTTCCGGGCTGGTCTTTTTCGCACCGGACTCTAGACGTAGGGCCGATCACGGCCAGCCAGGGGGAGCAAGCCAAGGTGACGAACCTGCCCGAGACCATGCGCGCCATTGCTATTCGGGAGCCAGGCGGGCCGGATGTGCTGACCGAGGTTCAGGTTCCCCTGCCGGTGCCCGCGCAAGGCGAAGTGCTCATTGCGGTCGCGGCGGCAGGCGTCAATCGCCCGGACGTTCTGCAGCGGCAAGGCAGCTATCCGCCTCCGCCCGGCGCCTCCCCGCTGCCGGGGCTGGAAGTGGCCGGAACCATTGTAGCGGTGGGTGAGGGGATAGGCCCCGACGTGATCGGCGAGCGCGTCTGCTCGCTGGTCGCGGGCGGCGGTTATGCCGAATATGCCTGCGCCGACTATGCCCAATGCCTCGCCATTCCGCCGGCGCTCTCGATGGAAGAAGCGGCCGGAATTCCTGAGACGCTGATGACGGTCTGGCACAATCTCTTCGAGCGCGCCTACATCGTGAACGGCGACAGCGTGCTCATCCATGGTGGGACGAGCGGCATCGGCACCATGGCCGTGGCTCTATGCCGGCTGTTCGAGATCACGACGATCGTCACCTGTGGCAGTGACGAGAAGTGCCGCGCCGCGCTGGAATGGGGCGCTGGCCATACGATCAATTATCGCAGCGAGGACTTCGTCGAGGCGGTAAAGCGCATCACGGATGGCAAGGGCGTGACGGCGGTGCTGGACATGGTGGGCGGCGATTATCTTCCGCGCAACCTGGAGTGCCTGGCGGAGGACGGCCGGCATGTCTCCATCGCAGTGCTGGGGGGGGCCAAGGCCGACCTGTTCATTCCCAAAATCATGATGCGCCGCCTGACGCTCACCGGGTCCACATTGCGGGCGCGGACCGCGGGCTTCAAGGGCCTGCTCGTCGATGAGATCCGCCGCACGGTCTGGTCGATGGCGGAGGAGGGTGCGCTGCGTCCCGCACTGGACCGCGTCTTCCCGCTTGGCGAAGCAGCGCAAGCGCACGCGCTGATGGAAGCGGGCGAGCACTTTGGCAAGATCGTCCTGAAGGTGCGGTGAAGAGTTGCCGAGTGACGCAAATCCGTCATATTCCCAGAAAAACTGTCACATTGTTCGGCTAGAGCGCGCTTGGGGAAATGGTGTCCCCGGGGGTCGAGAAAGCCATGAACGCCATCAGCTCAATCGCGCAGGAGCGGGCTGTCCGCAGCGGTCATCCGCGCGCCCACTACCGCACGATCTGGATCAGCGACATCCATCTCGGCACCAAAGGGTGCAATGCGGAGATGTTGGTCGATTTTCTCGACAATGTGGACAGCGACACGCTGTACCTCGTTGGCGACATCGTCGATGGCTGGCAGCTCAAGAAGCGGGTCTACTGGCCGACCGCCCATAACGATGTGGTCTGGCGCGTGATGAAGCGGGCGCGGCGCGGCACGCGCGTCATCTATATCCCCGGCAATCATGACGAGATTTTTCGCCAGTTCACCGGCATGAGCTTTGGCGGCGTCGAGATCCGCCGCAAGATGATCCACACGACCGTAGAGGGCCGCAAGCTGCTGGTGCTGCATGGCGATGAGTTCGACACGGTCATGCTCGCCCATCGCTGGCTCGCCTTCGTGGGGGACGCCGCTTACACCGCGCTGATGGCGCTCAATCGCCGCGTCAATCAGGTCCGCCGCTGGCTGGGCCTGCCTTATTGGTCGCTCTCGAAGATCGCCAAGCACAAGGTCAAGAATGCGGTGGCGTTCATCACGCGTTTCGAGGAGATCGTTGCGCATGAGGCGGGACGACGGCGTGTCAATGGCGTCGTCTGCGGGCACATCCACACGGCGGAAATCCGCCAGTTCGGCGAGATCACTTATTATAATGATGGCGACTGGGTGGAGGGATGCACGGCGCTTGTCGAGCATCATGATGGGCGGATGGAAATCCTGCACTGGGCCGAGGTGATGGCGGCACGCACCCTGAGCGCTGCCGCGGATGATCTGGAGGTCGCCGCTTGAGCGGTTATGGGCCTGCGAAGGCCGGCCGGCGCATCCTCATCGTCACCGATGCCTGGGCGCCCCAGGTCAATGGCGTCGTGCGAACGCTTCAGGCGGTCCGCGCAGAACTCATCGCCATGGGGCACACGGTCGAGGTGATCGCGCCCGATCGCTTTCACACGCTACCTTGCCCCACCTATCCAGAAATTCGGCTAGCGATGCCTGCGCCGGGAGCGATCGCCCGCATGATCGCGGCGTTCGGCCCGGATGCGATCCATCTCGCGACCGAAGGCCCACTGTGTCTGGCCGCGCGGCGCTGGTGCCTGCGGCATGACCGCCCGTTCACCACGGCGTTCCACA
Organism: Sphingobium sp. B1D7B; assembly: GCF_025961965.1. Classification (NCBI taxonomy): domain Bacteria; kingdom Pseudomonadati; phylum Pseudomonadota; class Alphaproteobacteria; order Sphingomonadales; family Sphingobiaceae; genus Sphingobium; species Sphingobium sp. B1D7B. The sequence continues at coordinate 3,627,042 of NZ_JAOQOR010000001.1, read as the reverse complement.
CCAATTTCCCCGATTATGTCGAGCGGCGCACGGGCCTGTCGGCGGACTGGTTCTGGCCCTATTTCCGCTGGTTTCATGGGGCGGCGCAGGCGGTGCTCACGGCGACGCCGTCAGTGCGCGCCGAACTGCATCGCGCCGGCATCCGCCACACGCATCACTGGGGGCGCGGCGTCGATCTCACGCAATTCTCGCCGCTAGGGGATGGGCATCCCGCGCTTGCCGGCTTGCCGAGGCCAATCCTTCTTCACGTTGGCCGCGTCGCCGTGGAGAAGAATATCGAGGCCTTCCTTGCGCTCGATACGCCCGGCAGCAAGGTCGTGGTGGGCGATGGGCCTGCGCGCGCGTCGCTGGAGGCGCGACATCCTGCCGTTCATTTCCTCGGCATGTTGAGCGGCGAGGCGCTTGTCTCGGCCTATCGGGCTGCCGATGTCTTCGTCTTCCCCAGTCGCACCGACACCTTCGGGCTGGTGATGATCGAGGCACTGGCGTGTGGTACGCCCGTGGCGGCTTATCCGGTCACCGGCCCGGTCGACGTGCTGACAGCACAGACCGGCGCGATGGATGAGGATCTCGCGCGCGCCATGACGCAGGCGCTGGAGCTTTCTCCGTCGGCCTGCACGGCGCATGCGCGGGGCTTCACCTGGCGGCGCAGTGCAGAGCAGTTCCTCGAGAGCTTGCACTGGCTCGACGCCCCGGCGTTGGCACACGCGGCCTGAGCCCGTTGTACAGGCCGAACGGTCTTTCGCCCCCTTGGGCGCCGTGACGCGCGCGAGCGCTTGCCGATCCAGCCGGAATAGCTTATCTGTGCGACCATCGAGGCCATCCCGTGAGGGGTGGCCCTTCTATTTTGCACAGAAGGACTTGTCCCGTGGCACAGCCGCTCATGCCCCACGCCACAGCCAGCTGGCTGGTCGACAACACTGCGCTCAGCTTTGAGCAGATTGCGGAATTCTGCGGTTTGCACATTCTCGAGGTGCAGGCGATCGCGGACGATACCGCCGGCACGAAATATACCGGCCGCGATCCGGTTCGTGCGCATGAAATCTCGGTGGAGGAAATCCACAAGGGCGAGCAGAACCCCGATTACAAGCTGCAGATGCTCAAGGGGCCGGACCCGGTCCGCCGCACCAAGGGGCCGCGCTACACGCCGGTTTCCAAGCGTCAGGACAAGCCGGACGGCATCGCATGGATTCTGCGCCACCATCCCGAGGTTTCGGACGGCGCGATCGGCAAGCTGATCGGCACGACGCGCACGACCATCCAGGCGATCCGCGAGCGGACCCACTGGAACATCAGCAACATCCAGCCCAAGGATCCGGTGACGCTGGGCCTGTGCTCGCAGCGTGAGCTGGACGCGCTGGTGGCCAAGGCGGCCAAGAAGGCCGGCATCGAAGCGCCGACCGACAACCGTCTCGATGGCGACCGTGAGGCGCTGATCGCCGAACTGCGTCAGGAGCGCGAGGACGCACAGCGCCGCGCGTCTGAAACGATGCTGGCGGAGGAAGCCGCTTTGTTCGCGAGCCGCCCCCGCGAAGACTGATTTTGCGCCCCGATTCGGGGCGTTCGGGGTCGAATTTGCACTGTGATCGAAAGCATTCATCCGGGCGACGTAGCGTCGCCCGGCATGGCGTTGCCTTGCCACGCGGGATCGCATAGCCTCTCCGTATGGAGAGCGAAAAACCCGCCTGGCAGGACCATTATGATCACCCCGTTGCGTGGGCGCAGGACTTTGCCCCGCTATCGCTGCCGGAGATGCTGCGATCTGCCGTGGAGCAGGACGGCAGCCGCCCGATGCTTGATTTTTACGGGCGCAAGTTCAGCTATGCCGAGTGCTACCGCAATGCACGGCGCTTCGCGGCCGGGCTGATCGGCCTTGGCGTCCAGCCCGGCGATCGGGTCGGCCTCTACCTCCCCAACGTCCCGCACTACGTCGTGGCCTATTATGGCGCGATGATGGCCGGCGCCATCGCGGTCAATTTCTCGCCGCTTTATACGGTCGAGGAGCTGGCGCATCAGGCCGAGGACAGCGGGACGACCCTGCTGGTGACCATCTCCGCCAAACCCCTGTTTGGCAATGCCTGCGCCGTGCTGGATTGCTCCTGCATTGACCGGCTGGTGGTCGGCTCCGTCGCCGGTGGCCTGCCGCTGGGCAAATCGCTGCTCTACCGCCTGTTCAAGCGGTCGGCGGACGACCATGTCCCGTCCGATCCGCGCATTCTCTCGTTCGGATCGCTGCTGGGCGATGATCCCTCCAGTCTGCCGTCGATCGATCCGCTGCGTGACCTTGCCTTGCTGCAATATACCGGCGGCACCACCGGGCGGCCTAAAGGCGCGATGCTCACCCACCAGAACCTCTCGGCCAATGCGCGGCAGATCGACCTGCTCGATCCCTGGCATGCCCTTGAGGACCGCATTCTGGGTGCGCTGCCCTTCTTCCATGTGTTCGCCAACACTGCGGTGCTCAATCGCACGGTCGTTCGCGGTGGCGAGATCGTCATTCTTCCGCGGTTCGATGCGCGGCAGGTCATCGCGGCGATCCAGCGGACCCGCGTCACCTCGCTGCCCGGGGTGCCGACCATGTTCCAGGCTCTGCTGGACAGCCCCTATCTCGCCAAAGCGGACCTCTCTTCCCTGCGCGTCTGTATTTCCGGTGGCGCGCCGCTGCCACTGCCACTCAAGGAGCGGTTCATGGCGACCACCGGCGCGCGGCTGGTCGAAGGCTATGGGCTGACGGAGAGCAGCGGGGTCGTCTCGGCCAATCCCTATGATGGGCCGGGCAAGACCGGCTCGATCGGCCAGCCCATTCCCGGCACGCGCGTGCGCCTGCTTGACCGGGAAGACCCGTCCCGGCTTGCCCCGCCGGGGGAACCGGGTGAGATCGCCTTTGACGGCCCGCAAAGAATGCAAGGCTATTGGCAGAATCCGGATGCCGATCGGGAGGTCTTCGTCGATGGCTTCCTGCGCACCGGTGACGTCGGCACGATCGATGAAGACGGCTATTTCCGCGTGGTCGACCGCATCAAGGACATGATCGCGGTCGGTGGCTTCAAGGTCTTCCCCAGCCAGGTCGAGGACGTGCTGTATCGCCATCCCGCGGTTCGCGAGGCGCTCGTGATTGGCATTCCCGATGATTATCGCGGCGAGGTGCCCAAGGCGTTCGTGACCTTGCGGCCGGAGGTGGAGGACGACATCGACGGCGAGCGTCTCAAGGACTGGCTCAATCCGCAGCTCGGCAAGCATGAGCGCGTCTGCGCGGTCGAAATTCGTGAGAGCCTGCCGCGCACATTGGTCGGCAAGCTCTCGCGCAAGGAACTCGTCGCGGAAGAGCGGGCCAAGGCGGGACTTGTTTGAGGGTTTCTCTCCCGGCTCATCGTTAGGGGGGACTGAGGGATGAGCCGGGAGAGATGATAGCGGCAATTGCGGGGAGCCGCATCATTCCCTCAACGCGGCTGTCAATGGACGGTTCCCACGCAATGTTGGACCTGGAGAAGAAACAGGACGCGCTCCACCTCTCTCCAGTGGCAGAAGCGGATGTGGTTGCCGACATCGCGGCTGCGATCTGCGCGCTGGGCCGCTTCAACGCCCGCGTGATCGCCGAAAATGCGCATCAATGCGGTGGCGTCGTCGTAACTCCGACGGTCGACCATGATCGGAAGATGCATTCAAAATTCGGATCCCTTGCCCCCGCAAAATCAAGTCATTCTGGTCCAGCTGTATCCATTCACGGACCGTGCCAGCTTCGCCCTCTATCCGTGCCGGACGCCCCACGCTGCCTAAGCACGGCTTAACCAAGTCCCGCGCGGGAGCAATCTGTCCAGTTACGGCACGACGAAGACCGCCGGCTTGTTCGGCTGGCATCGCGGCGCGGGACATGGCATGGGCGTGACATGACCGATCCGAATTCTTCAGGCGACAAATCACCCATGGGCGGCGGTGCGCCGCTGGCTGGCCTCATTCTCCTTGGTACGATCGTCGGCATCGCGACCGGGCAGCCCTCGATCGGCATTCTGGCCGGGCTTGCGCTGGGGGTGATCGTGGCTGTCGCGATCTGGCTGAAGGGCCGGGGCTGATCCGCGCAGATAAGGGCGCGCATGGCCGCTCGGCTTGTTGCGTCAAGGCGGGCGCAGCCGTAAGATCGTCGCCATGAAAAAGATCATCCTGCTGACACTCGCCGCGCTGATCCTCATCGCGGGTGGCGTGTTCTATTATCTGTCGCGCCCCGATGTCGCGCGCCTGCCGGAAACCGCGCTCGAAGGGCGTGAGCCCGAGTTCACGCCGGCGCGCAAGCAGATCCTCCCCACCGTCATGATCGCCAAGCCAGTCGGCTGGGCCGATGGCGCCGCGCCGGTGGCCGCACGTGGTCTCGTCGTGCAGCGTTTTGCGGCCGGTCTCGATCACCCACGCCAGATGTTGCGCCTGCCCAATGGCGACATTCTGGTGGCGGAGACCAACAGCCCGCCCCGCAAAGCCGGCGGCATCCAGGATTGGATCATGGGCAAGCTGATCGGCTTTGCCGGCGCTGGTGGCGTGTCCGCCAATCGCATCACGCTGCTGCGCGATACCAATGGCGACGGCATTGCCGAGCAGCGGCATGTTCTGCTGGAAGGGCTGAACTCGCCCTATGGCATGGCGCTGATCGACGAGACGCTCTACGTCGCGAACACCGATAGCCTGATGGCCTTCCCCTACAAGCTGGGCGAAACGCGGATCAGCGTAGAAGGCCGCAAGGTCGCCAATCTTCCCGCCAATGCGCCCAATAATCACTGGACGCGCAGCCTTGCAGCGAGCCCGGACGGCAAACTCTATGTCGGCGTCGGCTCGAACAGCAATATCGCCGAGAACGGGCTGGACGCGGAGGATTATCGCGCCGCCATTCTGGAGATCGATCCGCGCAAGGGCGAGGCGAATATCTTCGCCAGCGGCCTGCGCAACCCCACCGATCTGGCGTGGAACCCGTGGACCGGCTCGCTCTGGGCGGTCGTCAACGAGCGGGACATGCTGGGCTCGGACCTGGTGCCGGATTACATGACCGACGTGGAATTCGCGGCCTTCTACGGCTGGCCGTGGAATTACTGGGGCGGCTATGTCGACCGGCGCGTGCAGCCGCAGCGCGATGATCTGCGCGAATATACCCGCCGCCCGGCCTTTGGTCTCGGCACGCACACGGCGCCACTGGGCCTGGCCTTCACGCCGGGGTCCGCGCTTGGCGCGCCGTTCAATCAGGGGGCCTTCGTGGCCCTGCATGGCAGTTGGAACCGCAAACCGCCCAGCGGCTACAAGGTTTCCTATGTCGCCTTTGACGATCGCGGCCGGCCGCAGGGCAAGCTTGTCGATCTTCTCACCGGCTTCCTCAACAAGGACGGGCAGGCGCAGGGTCGCCCGGTCGACGTGCTCGTGGCCGCCGATGGATCGGTGCTGGTCAGTGACGATGTCGGCGGGATCATCTGGCGTGTGAGCAATTCCGCAAGACCGGCCGCCGCGCCGACGCCGGAGCGCGCGCCCGCCTCCTGAGCCTTTCGCAGAATTGATTAAGCCCCGTGCTCCTGCGAAAGCAGGAGCCCAGGGAGCAGCCGAAGAGGAGACCCGCCCTAGACTTCTGCTTTCGCAGGAGCACAGTTTTCATCGTGGTCTCGGCACCATCGCTCAGCGGTCGAGCGTAATGCCCGCTCGCCCGGCCAGTTCCACCACATATTGCCAGGCGACCCGGCCTGAGCGGCTGCCGCGCTGGGTTGCCCACTGGATTGCGGCCAGTGGATCGACATCCAGTTCATAACGGGCGGCATAGCGGCGCACGATGGCGACATAGGCATCCTGATCGAGCGCATGGAAGCCGAGCGACAAGCCGAACCGATCCGAAAGGGCCATCCGGTCGTCCACGACGTCGCGGGGGTTGATCGGGTCATCCTGCTCGCCCATCGAGCGCGGCACGATGTGGCGCCGGTTGGATGTCGCATAGAGCCGCACATGGCTCCCGCGCGCACTGGCGCCACCCTGCAGCAGCGAGCGCAGCGCTCGCGCATCGGCGCCGAAGTCACCGTCGAAACCAAGGTCGTCGATATAGAGGACGATCGGCCGGCGCGCGGCGCGCAGCAGCGAGAACAGCGTTGCGAGGCTGCGCAGATCGTCCGTGGCGATCTCGACCATCGCGAGTGGAAGTCCTTCCTTCTGGACCTGGCCGACACAGGCGGCGACCGTGGCCGACTTGCCCGTGCCCCGCGCACCCCACAGCAGAATGTCGTGCGCCGCATGGCCCCGCGCGAGGCGACGGGTATTCTCAAGGCAAGCCTCTTTCTGCGCTTCGATGCCGGTCAGCAGGGCATAGTCGATCGGTTCGAAGCCCTCGATGGGCACCAGCGTCTTCCCATCCCATCGATAGGCCGGATGGGCCTCCAGATCCGGGGTGGCGGCGGCATTCGGCGCAAGCCGTTCGAGCGCGGCGGCGATCCGCGCGAGCGCATCGTCCATGGACGGTGTGGACATGGCATTTCCCTCGGTCATCATGGATTGAGCCGTGGCGGGCCGTTCCCGCGAGGTCAAGACGCGAAGGCCGGCGGCACCGGTCTCCGCCCTTTCGCCGCCACGCTATCATGCCGCTTCAATGTGTCACGCGGCGCGGCTATAGGCCGCACATGTCCCGCGCCACCCGGTCCCTCGAAACGCGTATTCGCGCCTATGACAGCGCCGGGCTGGCGGAAGCCGCCGCGCTGATCATGGCCGGCGAACCGGTCGCCGTGCCCACCGAGACGGTTTACGGTCTCGCCGCTGATGCGACCAACGATCTCGCCGTGGCGCGCATCTATGAGGCCAAGGGCCGCCCGTCCTTCAATCCCCTGATCGTCCATGTCAGCGATGTTGCGATGGCGCGCCAGCTGGTGTCGTTCAACGCCATGGCACAGGCGCTGGCCGAGGCATTCTGGCCAGGCGCGCTGACCATGGTCCTGCCGCGCCTGCCCGATAGTCCCGTCGCCGGGCTTGCCAGCGCCGGTCTTCCCACGCTGGCGGTGCGGCTGCCATCGCATCCGGCAATGCGCGCGCTCATCGGCGCGGCGGGCGTGCCGTTGGCCGCCCCCTCGGCCAATCGCTCCGGCGCGATCAGTCCGACCCGTGCCAGCCATGTGCTGGCCAGCCTCGGAGGGCGTATCCCGTTCATCCTCGATGCCGGGCCAGCCAGCGATGGCGTGGAATCGACCATCGTCGAGCCGCTCGACGATGCGATCATCCTGCTGCGGCCCGGCCCCGTGACCCCGGAGCGCCTGGAAGCGATCACCGGACGACCGGTGCGCGCACCCGCAGCCAGTGCAGGGATTACCGCGCCCGGCCAACTCGAAAGCCATTATGCGCCATCCAAACCCTTGATGCTCAACTGCACGGAGCCTGCGCCGGGCAGCTTCCACATCGGTTTTGGTCCGGGACCATCCCAGCGCAACCTCAGCCCGAGCGGTGATCTGGTCGAAGCCGCCGCGCATCTGTTCGCCGCTCTGCACGAAGCAGACGAGAGCGCAGCGGCGCGCATTTCGGTGGCGCCGATCCCGTCTGAAGGGCTCGGTCTTGCCATCAACGATCGTCTGCGTCGCGCGGCGGCGTGAGGTCGGCCTAGGCAGTGAGTCGGTCGAAAATATGCGGGGCGGGCGGGGGCGATCGACCGCTGGCCATCCTCGCGAATCTCGCAACTGTGGCAGGCAGCGGCGGCTCATGCACGGTTTGCCGCTGGCTGGTTTGCGGTTTTTGAAGAGTTCGTGAAGGCTCGATTGTCAAATCCATGCGTTATGCACGGACGCGGCAAATCCAGTTGGCGTGTCGGCAGTAAACGGAGGACTGAATAATTGATCGCCTTATCCAGAGTTGATCTCGATTCTTCGTTGATCTTCGTTGCATTTTTTACACTTGCGGCTGCACTTTTGACACTTCGTGCCGTTTCTGCGCCGCATCGTATTTCTCGGCCGGTTTCCGAGGAAGTGCACGAGTTTTTGGGCGCCTCGTTCGGCGCGCTTTTCGCCACGGCGCTGGTGACCTGGCAGATCGGCTCGGTCATCCCCATCTTCCTTGCCACGATCACGCTGGTCGCGATCGCGCGCTATTATCTCGTGCGGTTCAGCATGCCGGGCATCCTCTGGCTGACTGGCGCCGGGCTTGGCAGCGTGATGACGAGCCTATGGGGCACCTTGTTCATTCTCGAAGCCGGCCTGCCGCCGTTGCTGATGGTGCTGGCCTTCGCCGCGCTCGGGCTGACGCTGTTCGCCTTCCTCGCCAATCTCATCGCCAGCGTGGCGCGCGAAGCGGTGCTGACGCATGAGCGCTGGCGCCTGCCGGTGGCGATTCCGTCGTCAGATCCCGCAGCCGCGCATCTCAAGGTCTCGCTGCACCTCGCCTGCTATGCCGAACCGCCCGAGATCGTGATCGAGACGATGAACCGTCTCGCCGCGCAGGATTATGATAATTTCGAAGTGCTGGTCTGCGATAATAATACGAAGGACGAAGCTCTTTGGAGGCCCTTGGAAGCCCATTGCGCGCGCCTCAACGCGAAGCTCGGCAAGGAGTGCTTCCGTTTTTTCCACGTCGATCCGCTGCCCGGCGCCAAGGCCGGCGCGCTCAATTTCCTGCTCGAGCAGACCGCCTCAGATGCGCAGATCATCGGCGTGATCGACGCCGATTATTATTCCCGCAACGACTTCCTCTCGCGCTTGCTGCCGTTCTTCGCCGATCCGAAGCTCGGCTATATCCAGACGCCGCACGACTATCGTGACTATGAGGGCAATGACTATCTGAGCGCCTGCTATTGGGAATATATGCCGGTCAACAAGGTCGATTACCCCGGCGTGAGCGAATATGGCGGTGCCTTCACCATCGGTACGATGTGCCTGATGCGCGAGGATGCGCTGGTGAAAGCCGGCGGCTGGGCGGAATGGTGCCTCACGGAAGATTCGGAAGTCTCCGTGCGCCTGCGCAAGGTCGGCTATGAGGGCCTGTATTTCGGCGAGACCTTCGGGCGCGGGCTGATCCCCGAGACCTTCGACGATTACAAGAAGCAGCGCTTCCGGTGGACAGCGGGTCCGGTGCAGCAGCTGCGTCGTCACTGGCGTCTGTTCCTGCCGGCGCCCTTTGCCGCGCCGCTGCCAGGCTGGACAAAATTGCTGGAAGTCGTGCGCTGCCTCGCGCCTCTGCAGACGCTGGCCGCGCTCGTCGTCAGCGTGGGCGGCATGCTTGCCATGGTCGTTGGGCTGGCCATCGGCGCTATGGAGCCGGTCAAGGTGCCGTCCATCGCCGGTCTGCTGATGCTCATCGGTGCGGCGACATGGTGGGTGCGGCTCGTGCATCGCTATCGCCTGTCCGGCTGCTATGACACTGGCGCCATGGTGTGGGGCGAGATCGCCCGCGCCTCGCTCAGCTATGTCGTGCTGGTCGCAGGCATTGCCGGCCTCTCCAATCGCCCGCTCGCCTGGCGGCGCACGCCCAAGTTCGCCGGACTGGCCGACGAATCGCCTTTCGCGGCGACCCGGCCAGAGACGATCGCAGGGTGGGCGTCACTCGCCGTGGCAGTGCTGTGCCTGTTTGCCACCGGGCTGCTTGGCACGGGCGTCGCGCTCCTCAGCTTCATCGGCTTCGTGTCGCTGGCCCTGCGCTTCTTTTGTGCGCCGCTGATGGCGGCGACGGCCATTCGTGCCTCCCGCCCGGCGCCCCGGCCGTCTCGCCCGCGCTACATTCCGCGGGATGCGCGCGTCGCCGTCAGCCGCGTCTGGGAAAGCTGAGTTTTTGGAAATCGCGGGGGAGGGCGGCTAGTCCTGCCCTCCCGCCCTCCTGCCTCATTCGCAATAATAAGGGTCGTAGCGCGCCTTGCATTTGCGCCGAAGTTCGCGACCCCGTTCCCGATCCGCTTCGTCGCCGCTGACCGTTGCCCAGTCAGCCATTTTCGCACCGGCATCGACCGGCGCCTTGGCCACCTTATAGGCCGTGCGGGCGACGCAGCCCTGCAGGGTGAGCGGTCCAAGCACGCTCGCGGCGATTAGCAGGGCAGGTCGAACCATGGCAGCCTCTCCAATGTCCATCAGGGACAGGTGCCTTGTCTGAGCGGCTTCACGTCGTCGCGCAAGACTGCTGCGCCGGAATGGCCACCGTTTCCCCTCAGTTTCGCAGGCGGTCGGCGAAGCCCTTGCGCAGCTTCTGCAGCTTGGGTGGGATCACCGCCATGCAATAAGGGTTCCGGTCGCCAACCCGATCCCAATATTGCTGGTGATAATCCTCGGCTGGATACCAGGTGGCCAGCGGCTCGATCGTTGTGACGATAGGGCTCGGCCAGTCCGCCTGTGCCCGTTCCATGGCAGCGCGTGCCGCGGCCTCCTGCTCGGCATCATGGGGGAAGATCGCCGAGCGATATTGGGTGCCGATGTCATTTCCCTGCCGATTCATTGTCGTCGGGTCATGCGTGGCAAAGAAGATGTCGAGCAGATCGCCATAGCCGATCACGGCCGGATCATAAGTGATGCGGATTGCCTCGGCATGGCCCGTGCTGCCCGAGCAGACCTCCTCATAAGTGGGGTTGGGCTTACTGCCGCCGATATAGCCGCTCTCGACGGACTCGACGCCCGCGAGATTTTGATAGACCGCTTCTGTGCACCAGAAGCAGCCGCCGGCCAGCGTAGCAGTCGCGCTCATGAGGGGGCGTCCTTTCGAGGAGGGGTGTGTTGCCTCAAAGATAGGAAGTCGGTGGCGGGGTGCAAAGGGGTGCGCCCAGTCCACCTGCCGTTCGTGTCGAGCGAAGTCGAGACACGTCAAGCACAGTGGCAAAGTGTCTCGACTTCGCTCGATACGAACGGGAACGGAAATCCGCTGGCCGTTGCCTAAAGGCGCAGCCCCGTCGTCTCCGGCAGGCCCGCCATCAGGTTGAGGTTCTGCACGGCCGCACCGGATGCGCCCTTGCCGAGGTTGTCGAGCGCCGCGACCAGTCGGATCTGCGCGCTGCTTTCATCCGCAAAGACGAACAGGCGCATGATGTCCTTGTCCCGCAGCAACTCGATGGGGAGCGTCGCCGCCTCATAATCATCCGCCACGCTGATGATCGGCGAGCCTGCATAATGCTCGGCCAGCGCTGCGCGCATGGTGCCGGCATCCGCGCCACTGACCAACAGATCGCGATGCAGCGGGACGTCCACGATCATGCCGGAATAGACCGGCACGACAGCCGGCGCGAACAGCGGGCGATGCGTCAGGCCGCAGCGGGCCTGCATTTCGGGCACATGCTTGTGCCCAAGGCCGAGCGCATAGGTGCGGAAGGCACTCGGCGCGCCGTCAGTGCCTTCGTATTCAGCGATCATGGCCTTGCCGCCGCCAGAATAGCCTGAGGCGGCGTTGCATGTGAGCTGCGTCTCGGCGGGGATGATGCCGGCTTTCACCAGCGGCGCCACGAGCGCGATGAAGCCGGTCGAATAGCAGCCGGGATTGCTCACGAAGCGGGCTTTCGCGACGGTATCATGGCCGGAGATTTCCGGCATGCCATACACCCAGCCATCGGCCACGCGATGCGCCGTCGAGGCGTCGATCACCCGCGTGCGATCATTGGCGATCATCTGCACGGACTGGCGCGCAGCATCGTCCGGCAGGCAGAGGATGACGATATCGGCGGTGTTGATCGCCTCGGCGCGCGCGCCATCGTCCTTGCGGGCGGCATCGCCCAGCGTAATGAGATCGAATTCGCTGCGCCCCTCCAGCCGGTCCCGGATCTGGATGCCGGTGGTGCCGGCGGCGCCATCAATGAAAATCTTTGTCATGTCGTAATCCTGCGCCGGCCTGTCACCGGCTGCTCATGCGTGTCGCGGAGCCGCGCGACGACATCGTTCAGCGGCTCGATGGTCACGGCCATCGCGTGGGCATTGGCATGGATCAGGCGCTCGCCATCCACCATCAGCCCCACATGGCCGGGGAAGAAGATGATGTCGCCTCGTCGGAGCGCCGCATTGTCGCCCAGCGCCTCGCCGACGGCCTCGGCCTGCTGGTCGGTGTCGCGCGGTGCGTTTATCCCACAGGCAGCCAGAGCGATCTGCGCCAGCCCCGAGCAATCGAGCCCAAGGCCCCGGCCACCCCATATATAGGGCGCGCCCAAGTGGCGCTCCGCGACGGCAACCCAGTCGCTCTCGACATCCGCGAGGGTGCGGACGTGCCGCTGATGAACGAACCCGGCATCGATGGCGAGAAAATCGCCCTGCGCCGTACCGGCCAGTTTGGCACCGGCGGGCAGGAGCATCTGCACCGGTGACTTGATATCGGCCGCCGCGAACACCGGCGCGAGGCCGCGTGCGACATGGCTGGCCTCGACAGGTTCGCCCAGCGCGTCCAGCGGCACATAGCCGACATAATGGTCATGGCCGCAATAGCCCCAGGCCCAGCCGGCGCGGGCATCGAGCATGTGAAAGCTCTCGCCATAGAGCAGCTCGCTCACGGCGCTTGCGGCGACGTCCGGTGCGGCGCGCAGCATCGTGGCGGCTACAACGCAGCTGCGCGGCACCGGCGCGGCATAATGCGGCGCGAAATACAGATCGGCGAGGGCCACATCGGCCAGATCGGGCCGGATCGCGCGCACGCGCGGATCGTAGCTGCGGGATGTCCCGTCCAGCTTCACGCTCTTGCGTTCGGGCGACGACGCCACGCTAGTCCCGGCGATGGTCTGTTTCATCGGCGCCCCCTGCGGCAAAACAGGCCGAAAGGTCAAGGGATACCCGACCGCAACGGTGCATCCCGGCCCCCGGCGCAGACGCCCCGATCGCTCAATCCCCCGACTGTCCGTAGCGCTTTTGCAGCATGGCAAAGGTCGCGCGCAGGCCGAGGGCCTCGCCCCCCTTGGGTCGGCCCGGTTTGGCGGTCGGCCGCCAGGCGAAGGTATCGAAATGCACCCACAGGGTCTTGTCCGGCACGAAGCGCTGGAGGAACAGCGCCGCCGTCGAGGCGCCGGCAAACGGCGTTTCGCCACTGTTGGAGAGGTCCGCAATGTCGCTCTTGAACAGGTCGTTGTAGGGCGCCCAAAGGGGCAGGCGCCAGAGGGGATCATCCACGTCGCTGCCACAGCTGGCCAGCGTGGCCGCCAGCGCATCATCATTGGTGAAGAGCGCAGGCAGGTCCGGGCCGAGCGCGACCCGGGCCGCACCGGTCAGCGTGGCGAAGTCGATGATGAGTTCGGGCTTGTCTTCCCCGGCCCGCGTCAGCGCGTCGCCGAGCACCAGCCGTCCCTCCGCATCGGTATTGCCGATCTCCACGGTCAGGCCCTTGCGGCTGCGCAGCACATCGCCGGGGCGGAAGGCATTGCCAGCGATGGCGTTCTCGGCGACCGGCAGTAGCAGGTGCAAGCGCACCGGCAGGCCCGCACCCATCACCAGATCCGCCAGGGCCAGCGCATGGGCCGCGCCGCCCATGTCCTTCTTCATCAGGCGCATTCCGGAGGCCGGCTTGATATCGAGCCCACCGGTATCGAAGGTAATGCCCTTGCCGACCAGCGCGACGCGGGGATGCTCCTCGCGGCCCCAGACCAGCTCGATCAGCCGGGGCGCATTGGCCCGGTCCGCCGCGCGGCCGACGGCGTGGATCATCGGATAGCCCGATTCGAGCGCATCGCCCCGCGTCACGGTCATGGTCGCGCCATGGCGCTCGGTGACCGCGCGCGCCTGCGCCTCGATCTCGTCCGGCCCCATCTCGGCCGTCGGCGTATTGACCATATCGCGCACAAGCGCCGTCGCGCGGGCCTGCGCGGCCGCACCGTCAATGGCGCTGGGCTGGCCGGTGAGCAGAACGCATGGTCCGTTGGCCGCCGGCTTCGCCTTGTAGCGCTCGAAGCGATATTGCGCCGTCATCCAGCCGAAGATGGCCGGGCCCGGCTCCCGCTCGGCCAGGCGATAGGTTCCCGCGGGCAGCACGCCCGGCAGTTTGGCGAGGCACCAGCTGGAGAGCGAGTCGACTTTGGCGACATATGTCACCACGCTCCAACCATCGGGCTTTTCCCCGGGCATGATGGCGTGGGCATAGGCCTTTGGCTGGTAATTCTGCGCCACGAGCGCGGCGCGTTCCCGCTCGGTCCGTCCGGCGAGCCATTGCTCATGGCTGGCGGCATCGATGAGATGGATGAGATGGGCGGTCTGGCCCGTGTCGGGGCGCACGAGATCGGCTGGGTCCGTCATAATGCAGGGTTAGAGTGCGCAAGGGGCCTCGGCAAGCGCCGGCTGATCCGTTAGGCTCGCCCCATTCGTGAAAGGATTGCCCCATGGCCCCCATCAAGACCGCCACTCTGCTCAGCCTTTGCATCGCGCTGGCCGCCTGCGGCAATGAGACCGTCGCCAACAATATGCAGGCGCCGGTCGAGAATGCGGTTAACGCAGCCGAGCCCGCCAATGCGATGCAGGCCAATGCGGTGGGGGGCAAGTCGGTGGCGTTCACCAAGGGCGAATCTGAATTTCGCGTCAGCTGGCCCGCCGCGGCGGCGGCCATCGCCCCGCTCGATGCCATGCTGCAGGAGAGCGCGGAGAAGCAGCGCAAGGAAACGGAGGACGGCATCCGGGCAGAAGAAGCCTCCGCGAAGGAAGCCGGCTATCCCTTCCGTGGCTATAGCTACACCGAGGACTGGTCCGTGGCGGCCGACGTGCCGACGCTGCTCGTTCTGCGCAGCGAAGGCTATAGCTATACGGGCGGCGCCCACGGCATGCCACTGGTCAAGGTTCTCTACTGGGACAAGGCCGGGAATAAGGCGCTGGAAGCCAGCGACCTGTTCGACATTGCTGCGCTAGGCCGCGCCGTTAAAGACCGCTTCTGCGGGGCTTTGGACGCCGAGCGCGCCAAGCGGCGCGGAGAGCCCGTCGGCAGCGGGGAGGGCAGCCCGATCCCCGAATTCGACCAATGTGTCGATCCAACCAAGCAGACGATCATTGCCGCGACCTCAGGTGGCGGCGCGCTCAACCGCCTTCACTTCGTGATCATGCCTTATGAGGCCGGGCCCTATGCGGAAGGGATCTACGAGATCGAAGTGCCGGTGGATGCGGCCGTGCTGGGCGCGGTGAAACCGGCCTGGAAGGGGGCCTTCGCGGCGGCGCAGTAACCTTCAGAACCACCTTCCGTTCGTGTCGAGCGAAGTCGAGACACGATAAACCAGCGCCGGCGTGTCTCGACTTCGCTCAACACGAACGGGAGGCTGGAAAGCTTGGTCAGACCGAAATCGGCACGCCAAACAGGTCGTGCTCATCCGCATCCTCAATCTCGACCGAGACGAAATCACCCGCCGACAGCCCCGGATCCACATCGCGCAGATAGACATGCCCGTCGATCTCCGGCGCGTCAGCCTGGCTGCGGCCGGTCGCCCCGACGTTGCCGTCCTCATCCGGTTCGCCAACCTCGTCGATAATCACAGGCAACGTGCGGCCGATCTTGGTCGCCAGCTTCGCTGCTGAAATCCGCGCGCAGGCGTCCATGATCCGCTGGAAGCGCTCTTCCTTCACGTCGTCTGGCACATGGTCAGGCAGGGCATTGGCCTGCGCGCCTTCCACCGGCTCGAAGCGGAAGGCGCCGACGCGGTCGAGCCGCGCTTCCTCCAGCCAGTCGAGCAGATACTGGAAGTCCGCTTCCGTCTCGCCGGGGAAGCCGACGACGAAGCTGGAGCGGATTGCGATATCGGGGCAGATTTCCCGCCAGCCGCGCAGGCGCTCCAGCACCTTCGCCTCGTTGGCGGGGCGCTTCATGGCGCGCAGCACATTGGGCGCGGCGTGCTGGAAGGGGATGTCGAGATAGGGCGTCAGCAACCCTTCCGCCATCAGCGGGATCACCGCGTCGACATGCGGATAGGGGTAGACATAATGCAGCCGCACCCAGGGCTGCTCGCCCTGTGGCGTGCGCAGGCCGCCGAGTGCGCGGGCAAGGTCGGTCATATGGGTGCGCACCGGTTCGCCCTTCCACAGCCGCTCCTCATGGCGCACGTCCACGCCATAAGCAGAGGTGTCCTGGCTGATGATCAGCAGTTCCTTCGTGCCCGCCGCGACCAGCTTCTCCGCCTCGCGCAGCACCGCATCGATCCGCCGGCTGGCGAGCTTCCCGCGCAGGTCGGGGATGATGCAGAAGGCGCAGCTGTGGTTGCAGCCCTCGCTGATCTTCACATAGCCATAATGGCGCGGGGTGAGCTTGAGGCCGCCCTCGGGCACCAGATCGACAAAAGCATTGGGGACGGGCGGCGCGGCATCGTGCACCGCATTGACCACATCCTCATATTGATGCGCACCGGTGATCGCCAGCACCTGCGGGAAGCGGGCGCGGATCAGCTCGGCCTCATTGCCCATGCAGCCGGTCACGATCACGCGACCGTTCTCGGCAATGGCCTCGCCAATTGCCTCGAGGCTTTCTTCCTTGGCGCTGTCGAGGAAGCCGCAGGTATTCACCAGCACCACGTCCGCGCCATCATAGTCCGGGGACAAGGCGTAACCATCGCTCCTCAGCTTGGTGAGGATACGTTCTGAATCGACCAGCGCCTTGGGGCAGCCGAGCGAGACCATGCCCACCTTGGGCGCGTCGGGAATTTTCAATGCCATGATTGCGCGCGCATATAGGGCGCCGGCAAGCAAAAGGCGAGTCGTCCCGCGCGGTCCATCTGCGCCGTTACGCCGGGCTAGGGCTGGGCGGTGTTTCGCCGTCGTTGGGAATGATCTCGATGATCATGTCACCAGCATAGAGCATCGCGGCCTCTGGCTCCCAGAAACCATAAGCGCGCCCGGCCCGGTAGAGCCGCACGCCCAGGCCGGTCTGGATCGCGCTCAGCGGTTCGCCCACCTCGGCCTGCGTGACGCGGCGCTCGCGCAGCTGCACGCGCCCGCCCGATGCGGCAAGATCGGCCATATAATCGGCGATATGAGCGCCTTGGCACGAACCGGCGAGCAGCAGTCCGGCGAAACTGACCGGATTGATGACCGTCGTCGCACCCGCCTGGCGGGCCAGCGACTCATTATCCGGCGCCCGCACGACGACACTCAACGGAATATCGGGCGCGAGGTGGCGAGCCGTCAGCGTCACGAGGATCGAGGTGTCGTCGCGTCCGGCCGAGACGATCATGGCCTGCGCTTCTTGAACGCGCACGTCCATCAAAGTCTGGTCGCGCGTCGCATCCCCTTTCAGGATGTTGCAGCCAGCAGCCTCGGCCAGCGCCAGTGATTCGTCGCTGCGCTCGATGACGACGATGCAGCGTGGGTCGGTGCCGCGCGCCACCAGCTCCCGCACCGCCTCGGAACCGCTCGTGCCGAAGCCGGCGACGATGATGTGGTTGGTGAGGGACTTCTGGATCTGCGACATGCGCCACCTGTGCCAAACATTGCGGAAAACGAACTGATAGGCCGTGCCAAGAAAGATCAGCCAGACGAAGATGCGCGCCGGGGTAACGAAGATGCTCTCGAACAGCCGGGTGCGGTCCGTGACCGGCACGATGTCGCCATAGCCCACGGTGGTGACCGTCACGGCGGTGAAGTAGACGACATCGCCAAAGCTGACCTCCCCGTCGAGATTGTCGCGCAGCCCGTCCCGCTCGAACCAGTGAACCATCAGAACGAAGGTCGCGAGGATCAGAATCGCGCCCACCCGCCAGGCGAGGTCGGCCCAGACCGGCAGGGACGAGCGCCGTCGCAAAAAGGCGCGCGGCGGCACGCGGGGATCGTCGCGCTGGAACATCACCGGCCTTGTGCCAGCGGGGAGGGCAGGGTGCAAGGCGAGGTGGGGAAAGCGGAAGCGCTGGCGCGTTCAACCTTCTCCCCTCCTCCTCAGAGGATTACTGCCGTTATTCGACGACCCCCGCCAGCCCCGCTTCCAGCGCCGTCAGCAATTCATAGTGCGTCAGGTCGTAATGCAGCGGCGTCACCGATACATAACCCTCCGCCACCGCCGCGAGGTCGCTCGCTTCCGGTGCTGAGTCGCTGTGGTGCAGGCCGAACCAGAAATAATCATAACCGCGCGGATCGGTGCCTGGCACGATGCGGGTGCGGTCGATGTCGTAGAAGCCCTGGCGCGCGACCTTGATGCCCTTGATCGCGCTGGCGGGCAGGGCCGGGAAGTTCACGTTGATGAGTGTGCGTTCCAGCGCATCCTGCTTGAGCAGCGCGCGGACCACCCGCTCGCCCCAGGCCTCGGCCGCCTCGAACGGAATGCTGTCGCCCAGCCCCTCGCGCGAGTAGACCTGGCTCAGCGCGATCGAGCGCACGCCGGAGATCGCGCCTTCCATCGCCGCCGAGACGGTGCCGGAATAGGTCACGTCCTCGCCCAGATTGGCGCCGCGATTGACGCCGGAGAGCAGCAGGTCGGGCTTCTGGTCCTTCATCAGATGCCCTACCGCCATCATCACCGCATCGGTGGGTGTGCCGGAGACGCTGTAATGCTTCTCACCATGCTGGCGCAGGCGCAGCGGGCGGGAGAGTGTCAGGCTATGCCCGGCGCCCGATTGCTCCTCCATCGGTGCGACGATCCAGATGTCGTCTGAGAAGCAGCGGGCGATCTTTTCCAGCACCTTGAGGCCGGGCGCGTTTACGCCGTCATCATTGGTGAGCAGAATGCGCATCAGGCGGGCGCCAGCGTCGTGAGGCCACCGGTATAGGGTAGCAACGCCTCGGGCACGGTCACGCTGCCGTCGGCGTTCTGGTAATTCTCCAGCACCGCCACCAGTGTCCGCCCTACGGCGAGACCCGATCCGTTGAGCGTGTGCAGGAAGCGCGTGCCCTTCTCGCCCTCGGGCCGGTAGCGCGCATTCATGCGCCGCGCCTGGAAGTCGCCGCAGGTCGAGACGGAGCTGATCTCGCGATAGGTCTGCTGGCTGGGCAGCCAGACTTCGAGATCGAAGGTCTTGGTCGCGGAAAAGCCCATGTCCCCGGCGCAGAGCAGCATCCGGCGATAGGGCAGGCCGAGCGCCTCAAGAATGCCCTCGGCGGATTTCAGCATATGCTCATGCTCCGCCGCCGCCTGATCGGGCGTGCAGATCGCCACCAGCTCGACCTTCTCGAACTGATGCTGACGAATGAACCCACGCGTATCGCGCCCCGCCGATCCCGCCTCCGAGCGGAAGCAGGGCGTGAGCGCCGTGAACCGCATCGGCAGCGCGGCCTCGGTCAAAATCTGCTCGCGCACGAGGTTGGTTAGGCTCACCTCGGCGGTCGGGATCAGCCAGTGGCCGGTGGTGGTGCGGAAGAGGTCTTCGGCGAACTTGGGCAACTGCCCGGTGCCGAACACCGCCTCATCGCGTACCAGCAGCGGCGGATTGACCTCGGTATAGCCATTGGCCTCCGTCTGCCGGTCGAGCATGAACTGCGCCAGCGCCCGGTGGAGGCGCGCCATCTGCCCCCGCAGCGCCGCAAAGCGCGCGCCGGACATGGCAGCCGCACCCTCGAAATCGAGGCCGAGCGCGGGACCGAAATCGGCATGGTCCTGCGGCGTGAAGTCGAAGCTGCGCGGCGTGCCCCAGCGATGCACTTCCACATTGCCAGTCTCGTCGACGCCATCGGGCACGTCTGCGGCGGGCAGATTGGGAATGGCGGCAAGACGGCTCTGCACGGCCTCCGCCAGCGTCTTCTCCTGCGCCTCCAGCTCGGGCAGGCTGGTCTTGAGGGTCGCGACCTCGCCCTTCAGCGCCTCGGCTGTCTCCTTGTCGCCCTTCGCCATCGCCTGGCCGATGGCCTTGCTGGCCTCATTGCGGCGCGCGAGGCCTTCCTGCACCTGCGTCGCGACGGCGCGCCAGCGCGTGTCCTCCTCGCCGATGGAGGCGGCGACCGGCTCCATGCCACGGCGGGCGAGGGCGGCGTCGAAGGCGGCGGGATTGTCCCGAATGGCTTTGATATCATGCATGGCGCACCGCCTATGCCCCGCGCGCCATGGCCGATCAAGCGGCCAGCGATCTCCCAGTGATGGGGACGCGACCGGCACCGCCACCAAAGCCTGGCGAGGGCGGCGATAATCGGCTCGTTCGGCCGCCGTTTCATGGCGGATTCGGCCGTTGTTCAGTCATCGTTCAATGCGCTGGAAACAGTGCTTGTTTCACTCTCGGCTGCGCTCTATAGGCGCCGCGAGAGCGCCGGAAATCGGCGACTTGATCGACGCGGAGAAGTGAATGGCCTCGCTTGCAGATTCGTCGGATAAAAACGGCTCGAAAGGCTCGGGGATCGATCTTCCCGAAGGCTATCGGCCTTCCGCAGACGAAGAGTTTATGGGGCCGCTGCAGCTGGAATATTTCCGCCGCAGGTTGCTCGATTGGAAAAAGCAGATTCTCGCTGAGGCAGAGGGCACGCTCGCCACGCTGCAGAGCGAACCGCTGCGCGAGCCCGATCTCAACGATCGCGCCTCTAGCGAAACGGACTGGTCCATCGAGCTGCGCACCCGCGATCGGCAGCGCAAGCTCATCTCGAAGATCGACGCCGCGTTGCGCCGCATCGACGATGGCGAATATGGCTATTGCGAAGTGACCGGCGAGCCCATCTCGCTCGGTCGCCTCGAAGCCCGCCCCATCGCGACCATGACCGTTGAGGCGCAGGAGCGCCACGAACGGCAGGAAAAAGTCTCTCGCGACGATTGATCATACGACTAGCGGCTCTGCTCCCGATAGCTTGCATGTCTGCGCAGGGCGCGCCGCCGATGAGCGGCGTTCTGGCCGCTCGCCTTCCTGACTGATCGACTAGCATTGATTGCGCGTGCGCGGTTCAGTGCTCGCGGGCTTTCTGTTCTCTCGCGAGGCTGTCAACGGTGCCGGGCTGCCGCCTTCGCTCGGGGGGCATCCTTGTGCCCTACCCGCGCACTCAAAGCCGCTTACGGAAGGCAGCCTGCCCAATGACAGCAAGACACTGCTGCCTCGATAGTCCCGCGCAATGTTCAGAGTCCCGCGCAATGTTCAGAAACGAAAAAGCGGAGGAGAGCTGCTTCTAAGCGCTCGATCCTCCGCTTTGTCCCGTCGCCCGTGCCGGTCTTCCCGGCGGCTCCCTCTCCGAAGTAATCTTGTAAGAGCGATGGAGACGGGCCTGCCTAATGCAGTTTTATACAAAAAAAAAGGGCCGACCTCGTGAGAGATCGGCCGCTTGAGTCTTAGGAGAGGATGCCTGAAAGGCAGTTTCTAAATAGCACATCCGTTTTTTGCTGCAAGTGCGAAAAACGAAACTCGCTGATGCAAAAATGTAATTTGCGTATACAGGGTTGATATAAAAGAGAAAAAATTTTCTCCGAAGAGGAAACCTTCTTCATCCCTCTCATCGCTGGGTTTTATCTCGCGTCCGCGAGAGGTGACGGAATCAACCGGCGATCGCCTCAAAGAAGCGAAAAAAATTCAAAGAAACCCGCCATTTTCTGATCATGGACAAGGGCGCCTTGCTCCTAGCTGAACATTGCAATCGAATGCAATGTCGCCCTCATTCGCGAATCACCTGCCCGCTTCGACGATCAGATGTCGCCGCTGAAGGTGTCGCACTGGGCAGGGTCGCCGGAGTCGTAGCCCCGACGCAGCCAAGCCACCCGCTGGGCGCTGGTGCCGTGGGTGAAGCTGTCCGGCATCGGCCGGCGCCCGGCGTCCTTTTGCAGCGTGTCATCGCCGATCGCTGCGGCAGCGCGCAGGCCTTCCTCAAGGTCGCCGGTTTCCATCAGACCGGTACGGCGTCCCCACACCCCTGCGTAGCAATCGGCCTGCAGCTCGATGCGGACCTGCAGTGCATTGGCTTGTGCTTCGCCCAGCTGCTGCTGCCTTTTGTTCACATCATCCAGCCGGCCCTCCAGATGCTGGACATGATGCGCGACTTCATGGGCGATCACATAGGCCTGGGCGAAGTCGCCCGGTGCGCCGAAGCGCTGCTGCAGTTCCCGGAAAAAATCCGTGTCGAGGTAAATCTTCTCGTCGAGCGGGCAGTAGAATGGTCCCATGGCCGATTGCGCGATCCCACAGCCAGATTGTCCGTTTTGGGCATAGAATGAGAGCACGGCGGGCTTGTAGGTCTGGCCGCTTTGCCGGAAGAGATCGCCCCAGATGCGCTCGGTGGTGTTGAGCACCTTGAGCGAGAAGCTCTGCATCTGTGTCAGCTCTCCCTCCTGACCCGTAGGAGCGCCCTGCTCGGTCGCCGGCTGGGAGGTATCTCCGCCGGTCAGCAGCCCGCCGCCGCTGAAGCTGATGAAGGCGAACACGGCGAGCGCGATTACCACCCCGCCGCAGCCGAAGCGGCTGCCGATCATCGGCAGCAACATGCCGAGCAGATTGCCGCCCCCGCCGCCGAAACCGCCCCCGCCGCCACGCTGGATCTCGTAGTTGCTGCTTTCCCGTTCGTCGTCGAGCCGCATTCTCGTCCCTTCCCCAGCGCGTGCTTGCATGATCACGCCATGGTCGATGTGTCGGGAAATTCTCCCCGCTGCGACGGTGAAATGCAACAAGGCTAGGAACTATCCCAACGCCCCGGCAATTCTGTGGGGATCGCGACATCCGGTCCCCGCTCGGCGCTGGTGGACGGCCGGGGAATGGGATATTGCATCGCACCATGGATATGCCGACTCCGCGTCGCCGCGGCGGCCATGCGCCGCTCCCTTTGCCCGATCAGGTCGCACTGGTCCTCCAGGGCGGAGGCGCGCTGGGGTCTTATCAGGCCGGCGTGATCGAGCGGCTGGCGGCGCTTGGCATCGGGATCGACTGGGTCGCAGGCATCTCCATCGGCGCCGTCAATGCCGCCATCATCGCCGGCAACACGCCCGATCAATGGGTGGCCCGTCTGACCGAGTTCTGGACTCTCGTCAGCAGCGGCCTGCCGAACATCTGCCTGCCCGAGGACGATCATCTGCGCGAGGGCGCACATCTCGCCGCCGCCGGCGCGGTACTGCTCGGGGGCGTACCAGGTTTCTTCCGCCCGCATTTTCTGCAGCCCCTATGGGCGCCGCCCGGAACGACGGAAGCGATCAGCTATTACGACACGGCGCCCTTGCGCGAGACGCTGGACCGGCTGGTCGACTGGGACCGGGTCAATCACGGTCCCATGCGGTTTTCCATTGGCGCAGTGGATATCGAGAGCGGCAATTTCGTCTATTTCGACAATCAGGACCCGCAATGGCGGGGCCGGATCGATGCCCGCCATGTCATGGCTTCCGGTGCCCTGCCGCCGGGACTCCCGCAGGTGGAGATTGACGGCCGCCATTATTGGGATGGGGGCCTGGTCTCCAATACCCCGCTCAGTCATGTCCTCGAGCACCAGTCCGGTGATCTGCTGATCTTCCAGGTCGATCTCTTCCCGGCAGAAGGGCCGCTGCCGCGCGAAATGAGCGATGTCTGGTCGCGGCAAAAGGATATTCAATATTCCAGCCGCACCCGGCAGGTGACGGACCGCTTCCTGCGTACCCGGCGGGAGCATGAGGCGATCCGCGCGCTGCTGGATCGCTTGCCGCAGGACGTCGCCCAAACATCCGAGGCGCGGCGGCTGGCGGGGATGATCGAGGAAGGATCGGTCAACATCATCCATCTCATCCACCGCCTGCGCGCCTGGCATAGCGGCGCGCGCGATTTCGAGTTTTCGCGCCGCACGATGCTGGATCACTGGGCGCAGGGCGATGCCGCCGTCGCCGCCGTGCTCTCGCACGGGACCCAGCTTATCGCGGAAAACATCGTCAGCGGCCGCAGCGCAACCTTCGACCTCGCGCTGACCGGTCAGATCAAGGAGAAGCAGGCATGAGTTTGAAGGGCAAGACAGCGCTGATCACCGGCTCCACATCAGGCATCGGCCTTGCTTATGCCAAGTCGCTGGCGGCCGAGGGCGTCAACCTCCTCATCAACGGCTTTGGCGATGCCGATGCCATCGAGAAGGAGCGGCTGGCCCTGGAACAGGCGAGCGGCGCGAAGGCGATCTATTCCGGCCATGATCTCACCAAGCCGGAGGAGATCGAGGCGATGATGGCGCAGGCGGCGGAGGCCTTTGGCGGCGTCGACATCCTCATCAACAATGCCGGCACCCAGCATGTCGCGCCCGTTGAGGAATTCCCGCTCGACAAGTGGAGCCTCATCATCAAGCTCAATCTGGAATCCGCCTTCCACACCACCCGGCTTGCCGTGCCCTATATGAAGCAGCGTAAATGGGGCCGGATCATCCAGACCGCCTCCGCGCACAGCCTCGTCGCCTCGCCGTTCAAGTCGGCTTATGTGACGGCCAAGCACGGCCTTGCCGGCTTCACCAAGACGATCGCGCTGGAGTTGGCGACCTTTGGCATCACCGCCAACTGCATCTCGCCCGGCTATGTCTGGACCCCGCTGGTCGAGGGCCAGATTCCGGACACGATGAAAGCGCGCAACATGACGCGCGAGCAGGTGATCAACGATGTTCTGCTGGCTGGCCAGCCGACCAAGGAGTTCGTGACGGTGGAGCAGGTCGCCGCCATCGCGATGTTCCTCTGCTCGGATCCCGCGAGCAACATTACCGGCGCGAACATCAGCGTGGATGGCGGCTGGACCGCTGCCTGACAACGCCATCAAGCATAACTTCTAATAGCGTAACGTGTGCTCCTGCGCAGGCAGGAGCCTAGGGCGGCAAGGACATCCGGCTGCGCCCTAGGCTCCTGCCTGCGCAGGAGCACTAATCGCAATTTTAGTTGTGGTGGGGAACGGGGGGCGCTTACCCCCAAACGTCCTTGGCCCCTCCCTGGGGGAGGGAGGGGCCGTCGGGGACTGTGGGAGAGTATCAGCGCCGTGGGAGAGTAACGCTGATGAGGACTGTATAGCCCCCACTTGTCACGAGACTTTGTCGCAATCGGCGGAGTTTGTATCAATGTGTCGCAGCCAGAGCGACGGGATCAGTTGCCGCTGCCGCCCAGCACGTTGATCGTGAAGGCCAGCACGCCCAGATTGAAGACGAAGGCGGCAAGGCAGTGGATCGTCGCCACGCGCCGGACCGAGGTGGAGGTGACCGCCACGTCCGAGGTCTGGAACGTCATGCCCAGCGTGAAGCTGAAGTAGACGAAATCCCAATAGGTCGGCTCCTTGGTGCCGGGAAAGTCGAAGCCGCGCGCATCCGCGCCGCCCTCGTCCTTCGCGTCGCCCTCGCTCCGCACATAGAACATATGGGCATAATGGAGGGCGTAGACCATGTTCGAGAAGATCCACGCCAGTGCCAGGGTCCCGATGACCAGAGCCATGGCCTCGATGCCGGGATCGTGCCTGTTCTCAAGTTCGGAGAAGATTGCGACGAGCACCACCAGCGAGACCGCGCCGGTTATCCCCAGCAGCAAGGTGCGATTGGCATCGTTCCGCGCGGCAGACTGGCGCATCTGATCCGGCCCGGCGCGGGCCAGCAAAGGCCAGACGGACAGCAGAAAGATACCGGCCGCCACATCGAATCCCGCCATCATGGCATGACGCCAGCCCAGGACCGGATGCAGCAGCGGCAGGCTGACAAGCAGGATCGCCGCAAAAGCGAGGAAGCGTATGGGCGCAAGGCGCCGTCCAAGGTCAAGAGCCATCGGTGCGACTATAGCGGGCGAAATTGCCTGCCGAACCTTGTTTCTTCATCTGCTAGCGCCGGCGCGCATCGCCGTTCGGGGCTCGCCAATCCCTGACTTTCCCGTTCTACAACGCAAGTCACGTCCACGCCCTTCTGTGCGCCAAGGTTAGGAACCTTTAGCAGAGTCCGGCATGGCCCCGCAGAACCCGGACGCGTCCAATAGCGACGCTCCCGCATTCTGCCGAATGCACCCCGCGCCTCAGAGCTTGCTCGTCAGCTCCGGCACGATCTGGAACAGGTCGCCCACCAGTCCGACGTCGGCCACCTGGAAGATCGGCGCGTCCTCGTCCTTGTTGATGGCGATGATTGTCTTGGAGTCTTTCATGCCGGCAAGGTGCTGGATGGCGCCGGAAATACCGACGGCGATGTAGACGTCCGGCGCCACGATCTTGCCGGTCTGGCCGACCTGATAATCATTGGGCACGAAGCCCGCGTCCACCGCCGCGCGCGAGGCGCCGACGGCGGCACCGAGCTTGTCGGCCAGCGGCTCGATGAGCGCCTTGTAATTCTCGCCGCTGCCCACGCCACGTCCACCGGACACGATGATCTTGGCGCTCGTCAGTTCGGGCCGCTCGGAGGCTGCGACCTCGGCGGACACGAAGCGCGCGGTGCCAGCGTCGCCGGTGCCGGACACGGCCTCCACCGGGGCCGATCCGCCCTCGGGCGCCGCCTTGTCGAAGGCGGTGCCGCGCACGGTGATGACCAGCTTGGCGTCACTCGTCTTCACCTGCGCGATGGCATTGCCGGCATAGATCGGGCGCGTGAACATGTCCGGCCCATCCACCGCGATGATGTCCGAAATCTGCATCACGTCGAGCAAGGCGGCGACGCGCGGCGCGATGTTCTTGCCGGTCGTCGTGGCCGGGGCGAGGAAGGCGTCATGATGCCCCATGAGGTCCACGATCAACGGTGCGACATTCTCGGGGAGCTGGTGCTCCAGCGCCGCATCATCGGCGAGATGGACCTTGGCGACGCCAGCAATCTTGGCGGCCTGCTCCGCCACCCCGGCGCAGCCCTTGCCCGCGACGAGCAGATGGACCTCGCCAAGCTGGGCGGCGGCGGTCACGACCGGCAGGGTCGCATCCTTGAGGGTGGCATTGTCATGCTCGACCAGAACCAGTGTCTTCATTATCCTGTCCCTTCATCCGCATCCCGTTCGCTTCGAGCGAAGTCGAGAAGCGTTGTGCGCGGCGTGTCTCGACTTCGCTCGACACGAACGGAAAAGTGATCGGTCGCTCAGGCGACCCCAAGCACCTTCAGCTTCTCGACCAGCTCATCCACGCTGTTCACCTTCACGCCCGCCTGCCGCTTGGCCGGCTCGGTCACCGTCAGCGTCGTCAGCCTCGGCGTCATGTCCACGCCGTAATCGGCCGGCGTCTTCTGCGCGAGCGGCTTGGACTTGGCCTTCATGATGTTGGGCAGTGAGGCATAGCGCGGCTCGTTCAAGCGCAGGTCGGTGGTCACGATGGCCGGCAGCTTAACCGCCACCGTTTCCAGCCCGCCGTCCACTTCGCGCGTCACATTCGCCGTGTCGCCCGAGACCTCGACCTTGCTGGCGAAGGTGCCCTGCGCCCAGCCGAGCAGTGCAGCGAGCATCTGGCCCGTCTGGTTGCTGTCATCGTCGATCGCCTGCTTGCCGAGGATCACCAGGCCCGGCTGCTCCTCATCGACAATCGCCTTCAGGAGCTTGGCCACCGCCAGCGGCTCGGCCACGCCCTCATGCGTGATCAGGATCGCGCGGTCCGCGCCCATGGCCAGCGCCGTGCGCAGTGTTTCCTGCGACTTCGCCTCGCCGATGGAGACCGCGACGATCTCGGTCGCCACGCCTTTTTCCTTCAGGCGAATGGCTTCCTCGACGGCAATCTCGTCAAAGGGGTTCATGCTGAGCTTGACGTTGGCGAGGTCCACACCGGACCCGTCCGCCTTCACGCGCGGCTTGAGATTGTAATCGAGCACCCGTTTTACGGGGACGAGGATTTTCATCTGCGCTCTCCTTAAGACATTCAAATATTAGTTGACGTTCACGTTAACGTCAACCGTGCGCGAGACTGGCGAATTCCGCCATGAGGGGTTGGAATTGCTCCATGGGCGGGAAGGTCTCGAAGCTGTGTCTGGCTTTCGTGACTGCCCAGGGCAGCGCTTCCGAGGTATAGGTTTCGAGGAAGGGTGGGTCCGTCGGTGGCACGTCCAGCAAGGTCGTGCGCACGTTGACGATCTCGTCCATGCCGTCCGGCCGCGTGAACACCCAGCTCAGGCAATGATCGCAGAAGAAATGCCGGGTTGCCCCGTGCAATCCACCGATCACCGGCTCGCCGGCGATCACTTGGAAACCGGTGAAGAGATAGCAGCTACTCAGCGAGAAAGCGCTCGCCGTCATCAGCTGGCAGCCGCGGCAGTGGCAGGCCGCCGTGAACAGCGGCGCTCCGGTCACCCGAAAGCGCAGCTTGCCACAGCGGCAACCGCCCTCTGCCGCGCCGTGCATCAGGCCAGCGCCTTCACCTCGGCCACGATCTTCTTGGCAGCATCGCCCAGATCGTCGGCCGGCACGATGGCGAGGCCGGAATTGGCGAGGATTTCCTTGCCCTGCGCCACATTGGTGCCCTCAAGCCGTACGACCAGCGGCACCGAGAGGTTCACTTCCTTGGCCGCCGCGACGATGCCCTCGGCAATGATATCGCAGCGCATGATGCCGCCGAAGATGTTGACCAGAATGCCTTTCACCGCCGGGTCGCTCAGAATGATCTTGAACGCCGCTGTCACCTTCTCCTTGGAGGCGCCGCCGCCCACATCGAGGAAGTTGGCCGGGAACATGCCATTGAGCTTGATGATATCCATCGTCGCCATGGCAAGGCCCGCGCCGTTGACCATGCAGCCGATGTCGCCATCCAGCTTGATGTAGGCGAGGTCGTACTTGCTCGCTTCCAGCTCGGCGGGGTCTTCCTCGGTCTCGTCGCGCAATTCCATCAGGTCCGGGTGGCGGAACAGGGCATTGCCGTCGAAGCCGACCTTGGCGTCCAGCACCTGGATCTTGCCGCCGGCGATGGCGAGCGGGTTGATCTCGATCTGGCTGGCATCAGTGCCAAGGAACGCCTTGTACAGCGCGCCGGCGACCTTGCTGGCCTGCTTGGCGAGATCACCGGAAAGCTCCAGCGCGGCAGCCACGCGGCGGCCATGATGCGGCATGAAGCCGGTCGCCGGGTCGATGGTGATGGTGTGGATCTTCTCGGGCGTGGAGTGCGCCACTTCCTCGATGTCCATGCCGCCCTCGGTCGAAGCGACCATGGCGATGCGGCCGCTGGCGCGGTCCACGAGCAGGGCGAGGTAGAATTCCTTTTCGATGTCGACGCCATCGGTGATGTACAGGCGGTTGACCTGCTTGCCGGCCTCACCGGTCTGGATCGTCACCAGCGTGTTGCCGAGCATGTCCTTGGCGTGCGCTTCGACTTCCTCGATCGTCTTGGCCAGCCGCACGCCACCCTTGGCATCCGGACCGAGCTCCTTGAACTTGCCCTTGCCGCGACCGCCGGCATGAATCTGCGCCTTCACCACATAGAGCGGGCCGGGGAGCGACTTCGCGGCTTCGACGGCTTCCGCCACGGTCAGCGCGGCATGGCCGGCGGGGACGGGGGCGCCAAATTTCGCGAGCAGTTCCTTGGCCTGATATTCATGGATGTTCATGCGTGCAGTATCCTGAGCCTGAGAAGAGGTTGGGTGCGCCATAGCCCAAGCCGACGCGGGCGTAATTTGCAAAGTTGCAAAATCGACGGTTCGGATATGCTAATTGCGCGTGGACCAGCGCGGCGCCGGTCAAGGTCTCGCGAGGCGGATTGGCTCGAAGACGTGCGTTACGTCAGATTGCGCAGCTAATCGCCGATGCTGTAGCCGCCCGCAGGATTTCTGGATCGCCCAACGTGCTCAAGTGGCGGACCATTTCGCTCACCGTCGTCCTGTTGGGGTCGATGCCGCGTCCATCGGTCAGCGTCGCGATCCGGCGAAGCTGCGCATTGCTCAGGCGATCCGTAAGGGTGCGCGCCATGCAGCCGGCCATAGGCTCGCTGAGGCCCGCGCGGACGAGCCCTGCGCGAATGCGACTTTCCGGCGTCGCGCAGCTGCTCAACAAAATGGCTGCGGGCAGGGCGAGGGCGGCAAGCGCGCGGACGGAAGTAAGCTTCATGCGCGGGAGAGTAGCCGGCCAGACGGCTCATGCCTAGAGCCTGCGTTTCGGCTGCTCTGTCTTGGCGCACAGGCGGGCGCAGCAACTTTGGCTTGAGTGCCTGCATGCTGGCCAGTCCGGCCTCGACCGGTTACACATCCGCCGCATCCTCCCTGCTGGAATGCGCAATATGATCGAGATGTTTTTCACCCGTTTCGCCAGCCGCATGGCGAGCTGGACGGGGCAGCCGTTCACCTTCGTTCTCGCCTTGAGCATCATCGTCATATGGGGGATCAGCGGGCCGATTTTTCAGTGGTCGGACACGTGGCAGCTGGTCATCAACACCGGCACGACGATCGTGACCTTTCTCATGGTGTTCCTGATCCAGAATGCCCAGAACCGCGACGCGAGCGCCATGCAGGTCAAGCTGGACGAGCTTATCCGCGCCATCGAGTCCGCGCAGAATGGCTATATCGGCATCGAGCATCTCACCGATGCGCAGATTTGCAGCCTGCGCGATGCCTTGGAGAAGGAAATCGACGCGGTGCCGGAATTGATCGCCCAGCGCCAGGTGGAGCTGAACAGGCTGATCGAGCGGCGCTGACAAAGCAAAACGGGCGCCGTTCGGGCGCCCGTTTCATGTGGAGGACTGGTCACTCAGCTCGGCATAGCCTGTGGATCGACCGGCCAGGGATGGGCCTTTGCGGGCTTCGAAACATCCGGCGATGCCGAAGCATTGGCTTGCGTCTTGTCGGACGACAGCGATTTGCCGATCCCCTGCCGGGCCGTATCCGTCTCGGACGTCTGGCGATGTTCCGCCAGCTTGTCCTTGAGCTCCTGAGCGCGCTTGCGGGCGCGATCCTTATACGGCTCGAGGCGTCCCTCATCGTTCATCTTCTTGAGCTTCGAGCCGATGAAGGCGGCGACCGCTCCATAGAAAAATGTTTTCAGCATGATGCTCTCCTGATTTGCGAAATTTTGCGAAGCACGTTTGCGTTGGCCGGCGAGGCCTTAGCGGCAGCGCACCTCGCCGCGTTCGATCGCTCGGCCCGCCACGGCGCCACCCGCAGCGCCGATGATCGTGCCGATCGTCTTGCTGCCACCGGGCGCGATGATGTTCCCGAGAACGCCACCGGCAAGGCCGCCAATGATCGCGCCGCGCGTACCGTCCGGCTTGCGGCAATAGTAGCCGCCGCGGTCGTCGCGATAGATCGGGTCATTGGCGCCCAGCACATAGCCATCATTGTTGGAGGCATAGCCGGGGCCGCCGCCAAGGCCCATGTCGCTGCACCCTGCGAGGGTCATGGTCGCGGCCGCGAGTGCGATGGCCGGTGTGCGAAATCCTGCGAAAGTCATGTCCTTGCCTTTCTGATCGTCCTGCCCTTGTTGGCAGAGATAACGGCTGGAAGGCGAGGTCGTTCCGAGGGCTCGCAGAACCTGCTCTGCTGCGCGCTCGCGTGCCGGATCAACTCAGGCGATGTTCCAGCGTCACCTCGGCATTGAGCAGCTTCGAGACCGGGCAGGTCTTCTTCGCCTCTTCCGCGATCCGCGCAAACTCATCGGGGTCGATGCCGGGCACGGTGGCTTCCAGCACCAAGTCGGAGCGGGTAATCGTAAATCCGCCGTCGCCCTGTTCGAGTTTGACCGAAGCCTTGGTGTCGAGCGACCCGTCGGCATAGCCGGCGCGCTCCAGCGCGAAGGAGAGCGCCATGGTGAAGCAACCGGCATGGGCCGCCGCGATCAGCTCCTCGGGATTGGTGCCGGGCTCATCGCCGAACCGCGTGCCAAAGCCATAGGGCTGCTCCTTGAGCACGCCGGATTGGGTGGTGAGGCGGCCTTTGCCGGCCTTGCCCATGCCTTCATATTGAGCCGATGCTGTCCGGGTGGTCATATGCTGTCTCCTTGAACGCGTTGCGCAATATCGTTGAACGAACGCCCCCCGCGCTCGGTTGCCTGAAGGGCGGCGTGCCAGATCGTACCATCTTTGCTGGAGGATTTGGCGACAATGCATGGGGGAGGCGTCGCCCGCCAAAGATATGGGCCGGAGACGCCATGCGCTCCGGCCCATATGGGATCGATTGAGTGGACGATGCCCGCTCCTTACTGGCAGGCGAGAGTGCCGAGCCGGAACGTGCCGATGATCCGGGGATCATTGGCAGGCGAGGCACTCGTCATAATCGGTGGACTCGCCCAGCTCGATCTTCTTGAGCTCGGCTGTGTTGTCCGCCTCCACGCCGCCCGCGAAGCCGGCGCGCTGGATGGACTTGGAGCGCAGATAATAGAGCGACTTCACGCCCAGCTCCCAGGCGCGGAAGTGGAGCATCAGCAGGTCCCACTTCTCCACGTCGGCCGGGATGAACAGATTCAAGGACTGCGCCTGATCGATGAACGGCGCGCGGTCGGCGGCCAGCTCGAGCAGCCAGCGCTGGTCGATCTCGAAGCTGGTCTTGAACGTGTCCTTCTCTTCCTGGGTCAGGAAGTCGAGATGCTGCACGCTGCCGCCCTTCTCGAGGATCGAGTTCCAGACATTGGTCGAATCCTTGGACTTCGCCGCGAGGATCTTCTCGAGATAGGGGTTCTTGACGATGAAGCTGCCCGAGAGCGTCTTGTGCGTGTAGATATTCGCCGGGATCGGCTCGATGCACGCCGAGGTGCCGCCGCAGATGATGCTGATCGACGCGGTGGGGGCGATCGCCATCTTGCAGGAGAAGCGCTCCATCACGCCCTGATCGGCCGCGTCGGGGCAGGGGCCGCGCTCTTGCGCCAGCACCATCGAGGCCTCGTTTGCCTTGGCGTTGATATGCTTGAAGATGCGCAGGTTCCAGCTCTTGGCCATGGCGCCTTCGAACGAGATGCCGCGCGCCTGCAGGAAGCTGTGGAAGCCCATGACGCCGAGGCCAACGGACCGCTCGCGGCCGGCGGAATATTTGGCGCGGGCCATCTCGTCGGGGGCGCGGTCGATATAATCCTGCAGCACATTGTCGAGGAAGCGCATGACGTCCTCGATGAACATCTTGTCGCCGTTCCACTCGTCCCAGGTTTCGAGGTTGAGCGAGGAGAGGCAGCACACGGCGGTGCGATCCTCGCCGAACTGGTCCTTGCCGGTCGGCAGGGTGATTTCCGAGCAGAGGTTGGAGGTGGAGACCTTCAGGCCCACGTCGCGATGATGCTTGGGCATCATCCGGTTCACCGTGTCCGAGAAGACGATGTAGGGCTCGCCGGTCGCCAGCCGCGTCTCGACCAGTTTCTGGAAAAGCGAGCGCGCATCGACGGTGGCGCGCACGCTGCCGTCCTTGGGACTCCGTAGCTGGAACTCGGCGCCCTTGCGCACCGCTTCCATGAACTCATCGGTGATGAGCACGCCATGATGCAGGTTGAGCGCCTTGCGGTTGAAGTCGCCCGATGGCTTGCGGATTTCGAGGAACTCCTCGATCTCCGGGTGCGAGACGTCCAGATAGCAGGCCGCCGAGCCGCGCCGCAGCGAGCCCTGGCTGATCGCGAGGGTGAGCGAATCCATCACGCGGACGAAGGGAATGATGCCGCTGGTCTTGCCGTTGAGGCCGACCGGCTCGCCGATGCCGCGGACGCTGCCCCAATAGGTGCCGATGCCGCCGCCGCGCGAGGCGAGCCAGACATTCTCGTTCCAGGTGTTGACGATGCCTTCCAGGCTGTCATCCACGCTGTTGAGATAGCAGGAGATGGGCAGGCCGCGCCCGGTGCCGCCATTGGAGAGCACGGGCGTCGCGGGCATGAACCACAGCTTGGAGATATAATCGTAGATGCGCTGGGCGTGCGCCTCATCGTCGGCATAAGCCGCCGCGACGCGCGCGAACAGATCCTGATAGGATTCGCCGGGCAGCAGATAGCGATCCTTGAGCGTCTCCTTGCCGAACTCCGTCAGCAGGGCATCGCGCGTGGAATCGGTCACTACATCGAAGCGGCGGGCGTCGATGGTGTTCGATGCTGCCGCCTTCTTGGGCGCCTTTTCAGGCGCATCGCCTGTCCGCACAGTCTCCATGATGCCCTCGCTGGCCAGCGTTGCTTCTGCCAAACCTTCCGCCTGCAAATCCCGAAACTCCATGATTCAACCCCCAATGTTCTTGCTTCGTTCGGTTTCGTCAAGCCTTGGCCGGAGAGACCTCAAATTCGGATGTCGGCGGGAACTTCCGCCGGGTTACGCGCCTTGGCGCGCTATCCAGAACATCACGAAGCACAATCTATAGCGTAGCCCCCGGACCCCTAACACTATTGATAGTGCCACAGATGATTGCGGATGCAAGGTATAATGGCGATCGCGGGGCCGCATTTCATCGACGAAATGACTCGGTTGGGCGATGTCTGCTTATGCTGCAGTGCAGCGACGCGCGGTCCTGCGCGGGCTTGCCGGAAAGCAAGCGCAGAAAGCGGGCCGGAAAAATAAAGATGTGGAAAAGGCCGGCCATCGGGACGGGCTTGGCGACGTGCACCGAATGCGCGCCCTCGTGATGCTGGCAAATCCGCCGAGGCCGCCTTATGGATCGGGCGAAGAGTCAGGCACAGAGGATTGTCGGCATGTCCCAAGGCATCATCATGATCATCGGCGCAATCGCGCTCATCATTCTGCTGGTGTGGGTTTTCCGGTCACGATTCGGAGCGGCGGACCATATCGATACCTCGGCCACCGCCGTGGGCGCGGTGACGGAAGCGGCACGCAACATCGCCGAAGAGGTCGCGCATAAGTTCGAGGGCAAGTCTGAGCCGCAGACGGCCGCAGCCGAGACGACACCGATCCCGGATGACTCCCTCGCAGCCCCGGCCCCGGCGGCGACAACGCCCAACGCCATCGGCATTCCTGCCGCCGTGGGCGCGCCGGACAATCTGCGCCTGCTCAAGGGCGTCGGGCCGAAGCTGGCTGCGCTGCTGACGGAACTCGGGATTACCCGCTTCGACCAGATCGCCGGCTGGAACGCGGCGGACATCGCGACGGTCGATGCCAATCTGGGCACGTTCAAAGGCCGCATCGTGCGCGACAATTGGGTGGAGCAAGCCGGCTTCCTTGCGCGCGGTGACACTGCCGGCTTCGAGGCGCGGTTCGGCAAGCTGAACGGCCCCGGCAACAGTTGAACGGACCCCCATTCTGACCGATCATCCTTCCAAGGCGGCGCCCGGCGCGCCCGCACCGTCGCATCTCCCGCTCGGCCATGTCCTGCTGCTGGCCGCGCTGACGGCGACCTTGCCGGCCGCCATCGAAGGCGTGTCGCCCGCCTTGCCGGCTATTGCGAGCGGCCTTGGGGCAGACCCCACTCATATGCCGACGGCGATGAGCGCGTTCGTGATCAGCTTCGCTATCGCGCAGCTGCTGGGCGGCATGTGCGCGGATGCGCTGGGCCGCCGGCCGGTTGTTATCGGCGGGTTGCTGCTATTTACGCTGGCGGGCCTGTTGGGTGCATTTGCGGAGAGCTTCCCGATGCTGCTCGCGGCTCGTGCGCTGCAGGGCGTCGGCGCAGCCGCAGCGGTGCTGCTGGCCCGCACGATGGTCCGCGATCAGCTTGGCCGGGAGGACGCCGCGCGCGCTCTGGCGCTGATCGGCATCATCATGGGGTTCACCCCGGCGCTGGCGCCACTCATCAGCGGCGTTCTGGTGGCGACAGGCGGCTGGCGTGCGCCCCTGGTGGCACTGGCCGTGATGGGCGGCGTGCTAGTCATCGTGACGACCCTGCGCTTGCCGGAAACGCTGGCGCGCGAAGAGCGGCTCCCCTTTGATCTGCGCGCCTTGTTCCGCACCCTCTCAGGCCTTGCCCGGTCGCGCGCGTTGATGGCCTACATCATCGCGAACGCCTTTGCTTACAGCGGCATCCTGCTGTTTTCTTCCGCCGCGCCGCAAGTCATCATCGACTATCTCGGCGTCTCGGCCGCCGGCTATGCGGCAATGCTCTCGCTGGCGACGGCCGGGTTCATCGCCGGCAATTTCCTATCCTATCGTCTCGTCCGTCGCCTGGGCGTGGATGGCACCTTGCGGGTCGGCGTGCTGTTTCAGGCGGCCGGGCCGCTGCTCATGCTGCTCGCCGTCTCTGCCTGGCCGCACATATGGGTCGCGCTGGTGATCCCGCAGATGCTCTACACCATGGGTTGGGGCATCGTGCAGCCGCAGACGCAGGCGGGCGCCTTGTCCACCCATCCGCACAGCATCGGTCAGGCCTCGGCCTTGCTGGGCTTCGTCCAACTGGCGCTGGCGGGCCTGATCGTGGCGATTTTCTCGCGCGTGACGGCGGGAGAGCCGGCTTCGCTCGCTCTGGCCCTGATGGTTTGCGGCGGCATGGCGACGGTGTGCGCCTGGCATCTGGTGCCGCGCCAACGCGCCTGAGCCCTCAGGCTGCGATGGTGAGCGGCGCAGCCAGCGGCGGCTGATAGATCAGTTCGATGACGCCCCAATGCTGGCCCGCAATGGGGAGCGGCGCCACCACCTGCTTGAACAGCCCGCTTCTGCCCTGCGCCAGCGGGCGCCGGCTTGTCCGCACGGTGAACGGCCGGGTCGTCCGCGCCAGCGCGCGCATGTGGGGCGCATTGAGCATCTGCCCCTGCTGGCCCTGATCGCTCGCCTGCTCCAGGGCCGCTGACGGTTGCTTCATCCCCTGCACGGGGAGAGCGAGCGCGCAAAAGGCATTGCGGTCGAGGCAGTTGAAGCCAACCAGCCCCGGCAGCTGCCGCGCACCCTCCCGCCAGCCTGCCGCAATCCGCTCGATCAGAGGCTGGGCAGGATGGCTGAACAACGGCGGGTTGCTGCCCGCCAGCGGCTCATAATCGTCGGTGAAGATCAGATCGGCCGTGATCTCGCCGGCTGCGATGGCCTCCTCGACGGCAGAGGCCATGGCCGCCGCCGCTTCGGACGCAAAGCGGATATAAGGCGAATCCGGGATGTCGACACCGCTTTCGGCGAGATACTGGAGCAGCTGGTTGGTGTCCTCGCTCACGTCGATGACGCGCGTGGATAGCCGCTGGAGGCCGATGGCGTTGTCGATGGAAGCATCGGCGAGGTCAGAGAGGCCGGTGCGGATTTCGCCGACCGAGCCGAGGATCGCGTGAATGTTGGCCGACACCGCTTCGCTATTGCCGGAGAGGCCGAGGATGAGATCCCGCAACCGCGCGACCAGCGCGGCGATCTCGCCCGAGGCGGCATGGGCACCATTGGCCTTTTCCGCGCCCTGAGCGATTCGATCGAGCATGGTCTGCGCTTCGCTGCGCAATTCGCGGATCGATCCTTCGATCTGCTGCGTGGCGAGGGCCGTCTCCTGTGCCAGCTTCTTCACTTCCGCCGCCACCACCGCGAAACCCCGTCCGGCGTCGCCGGCGCGGGCGGCTTCGATGGCCGCGTTGAGCGCCAGCAAATTGGTCTGGCCGGCAATGCCGCTGATCACCTTGCTGGTGTCGCTCACGCTGGCAAGGGCGAGATTGAACCCGTCCAGCCGCTCGTGAATACGGGAGACCTGATCGATCAGATCCAGCACATTCTGCGAGGCGGAGGCGAGCTGCGTGCTCGAATCATCGACCACCTTGCGCGCGGTGCTGGCCTGCGCGCGGGCCTGATCGGCATTGTCGCCCACGTCATCGCCCATCTGGCCGAGCGCGATCGCGGCATCCTCGAGCGTTTCGAGCATGGACGCCTGATCGGTCACGCGGTCGGCCAGCTCGGCAATGTCCACCTGCAGGTCGAGCGTGCGCAGGCCGAGCGCGCCGGTATGCTCGGCGACATGCAAGATCGTCGTTTCCAGCCGGTTCGTCATGTTCACGCGCTTTTGTCTCCCGCTCAAAGGGCGGTTTAGGAACAAGCGGTTAAAATGACGTTGTGCAGTGCGGTATTAATGGCGCGCCGCCCTAACCTCGGGCGCCGAGCAGCGCCAGCACCACCGCGCTTACGACCAGCAGCAGGCCGATCACTTCGCTCCGGCGCAGGCGCTCGCGCAGATAGAAATGCGCAAAGCTGAGCGTGAAGACGACCTCGCTCTGGCCGACGATCCGCACCAGCGCCACCGGCGCGGTCGCAAAGCCGGTGAACCAGCAGGCCGAGCCAAGCGCGGACAGAAAGCCGACCTGCCCCGAGACGCGCCATGTCTCGAACACCCTCCGCACCTGTTCTGGTTCTCGCCACAGCAGGTAGCCGCCCTGCATCACCGTCTGCAGCGCAACGGTGATGACCAGCACCGTCAGTGCGGCCGAAATGGGGTCGGGCGTGGTTACGTCCATCGTCGCGCGCCGAATGGCAATCGCCGTGAGCGCGAAGAAGAAGCCGGACGCGATGCCGTAGCGCGCGGCGGGCTGGCCGAGCGCCCGCAGAAAATCGCCCGCGCTCATTCGCTTGCCCCCGGTAGAGAGCAGCATGACGCCCACCACGCCAATGGCGATGCCGATCCAGGCCAGCAGGCTCAGTGTCTCGCCCAGCAGCAGAATGGAGAGCAGCGCGCCCTGTGCAGCTTCCGTCTTGGAGTAGGCGGTGCCGACGACGAAATTGCGATGATGGAAGGCCATCAGCAGCAGATTCGTCGCCAGTATCTGCGCCAGTCCACCCAATGCGCTGTAGATGACGGTGGCGCTGGAGAAGGCTGGGAACAGCCCGTCCCTCAGCAGGGCGTGATATCCCAGCATCAGCGCTGCTGCGAAGGGCAGGCCGTAGAGATAGCGCACCAGCCCGGCGGCATTGACGGACATCATCTGCCCGACGCGCCGCTGCACGGCCGTCCGCCACGCCTGCAGCAGGCCCGCCAGCAGCGTCGCCGGCAGCCAGATGGGCGAAGAAATCAACGCTGCGCTCTATGCCGGGTCAGGTTCATGCCTTCTCCAGCAGGCCTTCCCGCGCGATCTTCTCCTGCCAGACGAGCGGCGCGAGCTGGTGGACGTTGTTGCCTTCGCTGTCCACCGCGACGGTGACCGGGAAGTCCTGCACCTCGAACTCGTAGATCGCTTCCATGCCCAGATCCTCGAAGCCGACCACCTTGCTGCCCTTGATCGCCCGCGCGACAAGATAGGCCGCGCCGCCGACCGCCATCAGATAAGCGCTCTTGGCGTCCTTGATCGCCTCGGTCGCCGCAGGGCCGCGCTCGGCCTTGCCGACGCAGGCGAGCAGGCCCTGATCGAGCATCATGCGCATGAACTTGTCCATGCGGGTCGCGGTCGTGGGGCCAGCCGGGCCGACCACTTCCTCGCCGACCGGATCGACAGGGCCGACATAATAGATGACGCGACCCTTGAACTCGACCGGCAGTTGCTCGCCCTTGGCTAGCATGTCCTGAATGCGCTTGTGAGCGGCATCCCTGCCGGTGAGCATCTTGCCATTGAGCAGCAGGCGGTCGCCCTGCTTCCAGCTCTGCACCATCTCGGGCGTGAGCGCATCGAGATCGACGCGGATCGCTTCGGCGCTCGGCTTCCAGTCCACCTTGGGCCATTCATCGAGCTTGGGCGCTTCCAGATAGGCCGGGCCGGAGCCATCGAGCGAGAAATGCGCGTGGCGCG
This sequence comes from Sphingobium sp. B1D7B, assembly GCF_025961965.1. Taxonomy (NCBI): domain Bacteria; kingdom Pseudomonadati; phylum Pseudomonadota; class Alphaproteobacteria; order Sphingomonadales; family Sphingobiaceae; genus Sphingobium; species Sphingobium sp. B1D7B. The sequence goes on along the minus strand of NZ_JAOQOR010000001.1, from coordinate 3,587,925 downwards.
TGGCGGCGCAATTGGGGATCATCGCCACCGGCTTGCCCGCCGCATGGCAGGGGGCGTCGAGGATCTTCACGTCGAGGATCGTGGCAAGCCCGCCCAGACCCTGGGCGCCGATGCCGAGCGCGTTCACCTTGTCGAAAATCTCGATGCGCAGCGCCTCGATGTCCGTCTGCGGCCCGCGCGCCTTGAGGCTGGCCATGTCGATCTGCTCCATCAGCGCCTTCTTGGCGAGGTGGACGCAATGCTCGGCGGTGCCGCCGATGCCGATGCCGAGCATCCCCGGCGGGCACCAGCCGGCGCCCATTTGCGGCAGCATTTCAAGCACCCAGTCGACGATATTGTCAGCCGGGTTCATCATCTTGAACTTGGACTTGTTCTCGCTGCCGCCGCCCTTGGCCGCGACATCGACATGGACATGATGGCCGGGCACCATTTCGACATGCAGCACGCAGGGCGTGTTGTCCTTGGTATTCCGCCGCGTGAAGGCGGGGTCGGCCAGCACGGATGCGCGCAGCTTGTTCTCGGGGTTGAGATAAGCGCGACGCACGCCCTCGTCGACGACCTCCTGCAGCGACTTGCTGGTGTCGTCGAGGCGGCAATCCATGCCCCATTTCACGAACACGTTGACGATGCCGGTATCCTGGCAGATCGGGCGATGGCCCTCGGCGCACAGGCGGCTGTTGGTGAGGATCTGCGCGATGGCGTCCTTGGCCGCCGGCCCTTGCTCCGCTTCATAGGCCGTGCCCAGCGCGCGGATATAATCCATCGGGTGATAGTAGCTGATGAACTGAAGCGCATCGGCGACGCTTTCGATCAGGTCGGCGGTCTTGATGGTCACGGTCATGGCGCGCGTGAGACTCCCGGCAAATGGCAAGGAAAGGCGGTTTGGATGCCGGGCGCTATACGCCTTTGGCCTGCGCAGGCAAGCGCTCGACGCCGTTGCGGTGCGGGCCGATCCGCGCAATAACCGCTCAGCGGCGCGCGCTCATGACGCCGCAGGCAGGAAGGATGCATCTATGTTCCGGATCATCGGCTATATCGTCGTCGGCCTCATCGTTGGCGTCTTCGCGCGCTTCTTCTATCCCGGCGCCGTGGACCTCGGCTGGATCGCCACGATCCTGCTCGGCATTGGCGGTGGCATCGTCGGCGGCTTCGTCGCGGGGCTGATGGATGGCAAGAGCGGCAACTTCCGTCCGGTCGGCTTCATCGGCTCGGTGCTCGGCGGCATGCTGCTGATCTTCATCGTGCGGTCGCTGAGCTAGGCGCGGTCAAGCCTAGGGTCTGCCTTGTGTTCCTGTGAAAACAGGAACCCAGGGCACAACCGCTGTGCCCCGAGGCCCTGGGCTCCTGCTTCCGCAGGAGCACCGCGTCATCGGTAAGGGGTAACGCCGATTATTCGGCCGCGCTCGAACTGTTAAGTGGCGCAAACAGGGGCAGCGCGGCCACGTCATCCGGCGCAAGGGTGAGCCCGAAGACATCCGCCAGGGCCACGCGATACTCTTCCGGCGTGGTTATTGCGCGCACCTCGCGAATAGGCCCACGCGCCATAGACAGATCACGTTCGGTCAACGCCGCAAAGCCGTCGGGCAGAACGATGCTGACAATGTGCAGGGTCGTAAAGCGCGAGGCCGCCCGCGTGGAGGTCCAGTGGTTGCACTGTTCCAGATCGACCGGTGCCACGGGATCGAGGTGGAACGCATATTGTGGTTGCCAGTCGTCGGTCTCAGCGCTGCGCCCGTCGGTGGAGGCCGTCGGGCCGGCGCGCTCCAGCAGCCAGTCGCCGAGGACGTCGCCGGGCTGGTCGGTCCGGCGCAAGCGATGGCTGGCCCCGTCCGGCGTCGTGGCCTCGGCGCCGTCCTGCAAGGGCAGGGGCGGCACGAAACTGCCGCCAAATCCGGCATCGGCCACCCAAGGCTGGCCTTCGATCTCAAGCAGCAACAGCGTATGCGTGCGCGGCGGGATGTCGCCGGGCGCCGCGCCGAGCAACACCCGCGCGAGCAGCGGTCTGGCCGGCAGGCCAAGCGTGCCCAGCATGTCGGCAAACAGCCGGTTCTGCTCGAAGCAATAGCCGCCGCGCCGCCGGGTGACGAGCTTGTCGAACACGCTGTCCCCATCGATCAGGATCGGCCGGCCCAGGCGGACATCCAGATTCTCGAACGCGATGCGCCGGCGCTGCGCCGCCTGAAGAATGGCGAGGCCGTCGGCATCGGGAGCCGGCGCGGACTCAAGGCCGAGGCGGGCCAGATAGGCGTCGAGGCGGTCGGCGGTGGTCATGGCAGGCTCGCCCCCGTCAGGCCGCGTCGAGGCTGTCGAGCGCTTCGCTGGCTTCCATCCAGCTCTGTTCGGCCTGTTCGATGGCGCCGTCGAGCTTGGCGCGCCGCTGCATCAGTTCGCTCATCGTCCGGTCCTTTTCCTGCGGTCCAGCCTTTGCCGGATCGAACAGGGCGAGATCGATCCGCGAGCGCTCGGCGGTGAGATCGGCCAGCGCTTTCTCTGTCTTCTTCACAGCCGCCTGCAGCGCCTTGTAGCGCTCCCGTGCCTGGGCGTTCGCGCGGCGATCGGCCTTGCGGTCGTTCTTGGACCCGCTCTCCTTCGCCGGGGCACTGGCACCGCGCCCGAGCACGAAGTCGGTATAATCCTCAAGGCTGCCGTCAAAAGGCTGCGCCAGTCCGCTATCGACCAGCACCAGCCGGTCGGCGACCAGCTCGATCATGTGCCGGTCGTGGCTGACGATCACCACCGCGCCGGAATAGCTGTTGAGCGCCTGGACCAGTGCCTCGCGGCTATCGACGTCGAGGTGGTTGGTCGGCTCGTCGAGGATCAGCAGATGCGGCGCGTGGCGAGTGATCAGCGCCAGCGCCAGCCGCGCACGTTCGCCGCCGGAGAGCGACCCGACCTTCTGGGTCGCCCTTATGCCTGAAAAGCCGAACCGCCCAAGTTGCGCCCGCACCGCGCCGGGCGTGGCGCCCTTCATCTGCCGGGTCATGTGCTCCAGCGGCGTGTCTTCCGTATCCAGCTCTTCCACCTGATATTGGGTGAAATAGCCGACGTTCATCTTGCCCGAGGCGTTCATCTCGCCTTCCATGGCCGGCAACTGCGCGGCCAGTAGCCGGGCCAGCGTCGTCTTGCCGTTGCCGTTCTTGCCGAGCAGCGCGATGCGGTCATCGGGGTCGATGCGCAGATTGAGGCGCTGGAGGATCGGGGTCTCATTGTAGCCGACTGCCGCCATGTCGAGCGTGATGAGCGGCGGGCGTAGCGCTTCGGGATCGGGAAAGTCGAAGGAGAGGCTGGGGTCTTCCAGCGCAGCGGCGATTGGCTGCATCTTGGCCAGGGCCTTGGCCCGTGATTGCGCCTGCTTGGCCGTGCTGGCGCGCGCGCTGTTGCGCGCGACATAATCCTGCAGCTTGGCACGCTCTGCCGCCTGCTTCTCGCGGGCCGATTCGAGCTGGGCGAGCCGCTCGGCGCGCTGCCGCTCGAACGCGTCATAGCCGCCTGGATAGAGGGTGATCTTGCCGCCCTCCAGATGCAGGATGTGGTCCACCACATTATTGAGCAGGTCGCGCTCGTGGCTGATCACCAGCACCGTGCCGCGATATTCTTTGAGAAAGCTTTCCAGCCACAGGGTCGCTTCGAGGTCGAGGTGGTTGGATGGCTCGTCGAGCAGGAGCAGGTCCGGCTCGGAGAAGAGCAGGGCGCCCAGCGCGACACGCATCTTCCACCCGCCCGAGAAGCTGTCGAGCGGCCGGTTCTGCATCTCTTCATCGAAACCGAGGCCCGTGAGGATGCGACCCGCGCGCGCGGGCGCGGCGTAGGCATCGATGGCGATCAGGCGATCGTGCAGGTCGCCCAGCCGGTCCGGGTCTTCGCACGTCTCGCTCTCCACCAGCAGCGCAGCGCGCTCGGTATCGGCAGCGAGCACGGTGTCGAACGGCGTGGCGCTGCCGCTCGGCGCTTCCTGCGCGATATAGCCCAGCCGCGTGTCACGGGGCATGTCGACCGATCCACCATCGGGGTCGAGGTCGCCGATGATCGTCTTCATCAGGGTGGACTTGCCGGCGCCATTGCGGCCGATCAGGCCGACCCGCGACCGGGGCGGCAATGCCGCGCTCGCGGCATCGAGAATGACACGGCCCCCCAGCCGCACGGTGATATCATTGATGGTCAGCATGGCGCGCCGTTAGCACAAGCGCAGCGCAGGTCGCCCGGAAAATTCTGTCCGCCCGCGTGTGTTTGCGGATCTAGCCGGCCAGCGCAGCCGTCTCCGCATCGCCGTCGCCGGGACCGACGCAGTAGAAACAGAGCTTGTTCCCATCGAGATCACGCACATAGGCGGCGTAGAAGGCCTGACTCCCATCGGCACTACGCAGACCAGGCGGGCCTTCATCCACCCCGCCCATTTCGATGGCCTTGCCATGTAGGCGCCGCACCTTCTCCCGCGTGCGCTGGCCCATGGCGACCATCGCCCCATTGCCGGGGGTCGCCGGTCCGCCATTGAAGGGCTTGGCGACGCCAAACATCGGTTTGCTCCAGCTGGCGCCCCAGGCCGCGATATGCGGCAGCTCCAGCAACCTTCGGATGCCGACACTGCCGAACAGCGCATCATAGAAGGCCATGGCGCGCTGCAGGTCATTGGTGCCCACCGTCGTGTAGCCGATCATGGGTGCCTCTCCACCGGGATGGACCGCTTGCCCGACTCAACGCCGCGCGAACCAGCGGCTCCATACAGTAGAATTCGGCTGGTGCTAACCGGTCCCGCTCCACGCTAGTTCTGCCGCCCCGAATTGAAACGCTTCGCATGGGCGGGTCCCTATCGCCCCGCAGGGCGACCGAGGCTGTCAGCCCTGCTCGTCTCCCTTGCAGGCGCCGACCCGCTTGGCATCTACTGTCATCTTCATCGTCATCTCGCCTGCGGCGTCCCCGCCTTGGGCCTTTGAGGCCATTTCCATCCGGTAGCGGTCGGGGGCATATTCGCCGTCCATCTTCATTTCCATGCGGCCCTGCGCGCCGCCATCGCATTTGAGTAGCGCGGAAATCTTACCATTTTTCATCGTGAAGTGATCATATTTGCAGCTCTTGTCGTGCTCGCCGGGGAATAAGGCCTTCTGCTCCTTCACATCCTCCTCGGTCACGCAACTGGTGAAGCTTCGCCCGGCGCCCATCTGCGCCTTCATGTGATCACGCGCTTCGGCCGGCAGACCGGGCATCTCGATCTCCTGCACCGTCATCTGGCCTTCCCACCGGCCGGGGCTGACCATGACGCCATCGCCGCCGGCAGCCGCCACTTGCTGCTGCACTTCCTCGGGCGTCGCGTTGGTCGCCGAAACATCCGGGCCGCTATCGCAGCCGGAGAGGACAAGAAGGGTAGGGGTGATCAGAAAAACGGCGCGCATGGGCATATCCTCGTCGCAAGGCCCGGCACCTGTGTGTCCAAGCTCGTCCGGCCGGTGATGGAGGTTTCGCCTGCGCGGGGCAAGCCCGAGAATAAGGCGCGGGGGGTCGGATCGGCCGTAAAGCCTGACTGATGCTCACCCCATATCATGATGGCGGGCCCAGTCATCGTCGATCCCGCTTTGTTCTTCCGCCCCATTGCCGCCGGCGGCCACAATCGCCATATTCCCCCTATGGCGATCCAGATCCGCACGACTCTAGCCGAGCCCCAAACCGACCAGTCCTTCGTTCCCCATCGTCCGGCACGCCCGGAGAAGGCGGAGGGCGGCAGGCGTTTCAAGCTGGTGAGCGATTATCAGCCGGCCGGCGACCAGCCGACCGCCATTGCCGAGCTGGTCGAGGCGGCCGAGGCTGGCGAGAAGGATCAGGTGCTGCTCGGCGTCACCGGGTCGGGCAAGACCTTCACCATGGCGAAGGTGATCGAAGCGGTACAGCGCCCCGCGCTGGTGCTGGCGCCCAACAAGATCCTCGCCGCCCAGCTCTATGGGGAGTTCAAGAGCTTCTTCCCTGACAATGCGGTGGAATATTTCGTCAGCTATTATGATTACTACCAGCCCGAGGCCTATGTGCCCCGCTCGGATACGTACATCGAGAAAGAGTCGAGCGTGAACGAGGGGATCGACCGGATGCGCCACTCGGCGACCCGGTCGCTGCTGGAGCGCGATGACGTGATCATCGTCGCGTCCGTCTCGTGCATTTACGGTATCGGTTCGGTCGAGACCTATTCAGCGATGACCTTCAGCCTCAAGAAGGGCGAGAGCGCCGATCAGCGGGAGATCATCCGCAAGCTTGTGGCGCTGCAATATAAGCGCAACGATGCCGCCTTCGCGCGCGGCAATTTCCGCGTGCGCGGCGACAATCTGGAGATTTTCCCGAGCCACTATGAGGATAATGCCTGGCGGATCAGCTTCTTCGGCGACGAGATCGAGGAGATTGTGGAGTTCGATCCGCTGACAGGCAAGAAGGCGGCGAGCCTCGATTACGTCAAGGTCTTCCCCAATTCGCACCACGTTACCCCCGGCCCGACGCTCAAGCAGGCGATGGAGGCGATCCGCCATGAGCTGACCGAGCGGCTGAAGGAGCTGCTCGAGGAGGGTAAGTTGCTGGAGGCGCAGCGGCTGGAGCAGCGCACCAATTTCGATCTGGAGATGATCGCGGCGACTGGTTCCTGCGCCGGCATCGAGAATTACTCCCGCTTCCTCACCGGTCGCCTGCCGGGTGAGCCGCCGCCGACTTTGTTCGAGTATCTGCCGGAAAACGCGATCCTGTTCGTGGATGAGAGCCACCAGACCGTGCCGCAGATCGGCGCGATGGCGCGGGGCGATCATCGCCGCAAGGTGACGCTCGCCGAATATGGCTTCCGCCTGCCGAGCTGCATCGACAACCGCCCGCTGCGCTTCAATGAATGGGATGCGATGCGCCCGCAGACGGTCAGCGTCTCCGCCACGCCCGGCAACTGGGAGATGGAGCAGACCGGCGGCACCTTCTCCGAGCAGGTCATCCGCCCCACCGGCCTCATCGATCCGCCGGTGGAGATCAAGCCGGTCGAGGATCAGGTGGACGACCTGATCCATGAAGCCAAGCTGACTGCCCAAAAGGGCTACCGCACCCTCGTCACCACGCTCACCAAGCGCATGGCCGAGGATCTGACCGAGTTCATGCATGAGGCGGGGCTCAAGGTCCGCTACATGCACAGCGATGTCGAGACGCTGGAGCGCATCGAGCTGATCCGCGACTTGCGTCTGGGCGTCTATGACGTGCTCGTGGGCATCAACCTGCTGCGCGAGGGCCTGGATATTCCCGAATGCGGCCTCGTCGCCATTCTCGATGCGGACAAGGAGGGCTTTCTGCGGTCGGAAACCAGCCTCATCCAGACCATCGGCCGCGCCGCCCGCAATGTGGACGGGCGCGTGATCCTCTATGCCGACCGCATGACAGGCTCGATGGAGCGCGCGCTCAACGAAACGAACCGTCGCCGCGAGAAGCAGGTCGCCTATAATCTGGAACATGGCATCACGCCGGAAAGCGTGAAGAAGCAGATCGGCGACATCATCGCCCATGTCGCCAGCAAGGATCAGGTGACCGTCGACACCGGCCTCGACGATGCGCCGCACATGGTGGGCCACAATCTGCGCGCCTATATCGAGGATCTCGAAAAGAAGATGCGCACCGCGGCTGCCGATCTCGAGTTCGAGGAAGCCGGCCGCCTGCGCGACCAGATCCGCAAGCTGGAAGCCGAAGAGCTGGGACTCCCTGTCGATCAGCAGGTCACCGCCAATGCCGGGCGCTATCTTGGCCGCGCAACGGAGGGCAAACCCGGCACGCGCAAGATGCGCTATGGCAAGACGCAGCGAAAAATGGGGCGCTAGCCTCACAAGCAGTAGAGACTTTTCGCGGCTCAATTTCGTTTGACAGCAAGTAGACGAAGTCTACAAGCCGGCACCGCTGCGACACTCGGATCTCATGCAGGCGCATCCGCCGAGCATCGCTTTTGCTCAGCGTTCATTCATGATGCTGTCCTGTAAGGTCTTCAGCTTAGAAAGCGAAGTGAACACAGGGTGTTGCGGCTGCGAGAAGGTGGGTATAATCCCGCTTGTCGATAGTGACTTATTCATGTAATACAGTTCGAGCTAAGGGGCGCCTAGGCGGCGAAACTCATGAACTATGAAGCGAACATGAAATACGGCGTGTCCAGTGTGGACCCGGAAGAGGCCGAGAGTCGGCAGAAGCGGCGGCGCCTGCTGCTGGTTGTTGGCGCGCTCGTCGCGTTGGCGGTCATCGCGATGCTGGCCTATCGATTCTTCGGCGGTTCGGGCGATCAGGGCGAGCAGGTCAGCCAGGTGGCAATCGTCACCGTCGCTGTGCCCGCGCAGGAAGCCGTGACGCGCACCGCCAATGCCACCGGCTCACTCGCAGCGCGGGTGGATATGCCCGTCGGCGTGGTCGGCGAGGGTGGCCGCGTGGTCGCCGTTCATGTTCAGCCGGGCGACTGGGTCGGCGCGAATCAGATTCTCGCGACCATTGAGCGGTCGGTGCAGGCCCAGCAGATTTCCCAGCTCGAAGCGTCCGTGCAGGTCGCGCGGGCCGACGCCAAGCTGGCCCAGAACAATCTTGATCGCGCCAAGGCGCTGGTGAGCGACGGATTCGTGTCCCGCGCCGACATCGACCAGAAAACCGCGACGCGCGATGCCGCCGTCGCCCGGGTCAATGTGGCCGTGGCGCAGCTCAACCAGATGCGCGCGCAGGTCGGGCGGCTGGATATTCGCGCGCCCGCCGCAGGGCTGGTGCTCACGCGCTCGGTCGAGCCGGGTCAGGTCGTGTCCGGTGGCAGCGGCGTGCTGTTCCGCATCGCCCGCGCGGGCGAAATGGAAATGAAGGCACTGCTCTCCGAAGACGAGCTGGCCTTGCTGTCCGAAGGCGCCGTGGCACGCGTGACGCCTGTCGGCATGACGCAGAGCTTCGAGGGCCGCGTGTGGCAGATCGCGCCGGTGATCGACCAGACGTCACGCCAGGGCATCGTCCGCATCGCCGTGCCTTATAATGCCGCGCTGCGTCCGGGTGGTTTCGCTAATGCGGAGATTGCCATGGAGCGCGTGTCGGCAGCGGTCCTGCCGGAGTCGGCGATCCAGAGCGACCCGAAGGGCAGCTATGTCTACGTCGTCGGCAAGGATAACAAGGTCGAGCGCCGGTCGGTGAAGACGGGCGCCGTGACAACGCGGGGCATCGCCGTGGTGCAGGGGCTCAATGGTTCGGAGCGCGTCGTGCTCTATGCTGGCGGCTTCCTCAGCCCGGGCGAGACGGTCAAGCCCCGGCTCGCGAAGAGTGCAACGGACGGAAGGGCTGGCGGCTGACCGGCGACGCCTGACAGGGCGACGTCTAATGGGCGACGTCTAACAGGGCGCCGCTGCTTGTGGCGGCCGTCACATGCTAGATTGGCAGGACAGACGAGATGAGTCTTCGCAACATATCGGCCTGGAGCATCCGCAATCCGGTGCCGCCGATCGTGCTCTTCATCGGCCTGCTGCTGGCGGGCATCATTGCGTTCAGCCGCATGGCCGTCGTGGACAATCCGGACATCGATTTTCCGGCCGTTAACGTCACGATCAGCCAGCCGGGCGCCGCGCCGACGGAAATCGAGACACAGATCACCCAGCGCGTCGAGGCGGCGGTGCGATCGATCAATGGCGTCGATGAAATCCAGTCGACGGCCAGCGAAGGATCGAGCCAGACCTTCGTCCAGTTCCAGATCGGCGTCGATTCCAACGTCGCTACCCAAGAAGTGAAGAACGCGGTCGATCAGATCCGCAGCGATCTTCCAGACGGCATTCTCGAGCCCTTCGTCCAGAAGGTCGAAGTGGGCGGCGCCGAGATCGCGTTTTTCTCGGTCCAGGCCTCGGACATGACGATCGAGCAGCTGAGCTGGTTCGTCGATGATACGGTGGCCAAGCGCCTGCTCGGCATCGAAGGCATGGCGCGCGTCGGGCGCGGTGGCGGGGTCGATCGCGAAATCCGCGTGACGCTGGATCCGGCCAAGATGCAGTCGCTCGGTGTCACGGCGTCCCAGGTCAATCAGGCGCTGCGTCAGGTGAACGTCAACGCGGCGGGCGGCCAGGCGGAGATCGCCGGCTCGCGCCAGTCGGTGCGCGTGCTGGGTAATGCGCAGGATGCCTACAGCCTCGGCCAGACCCAGATATCGCTGGGCAACGGCCGCACGATCCTGCTGGCGGACATTGCCAGCGTGACCGATGGCTATGGCGAGCAGAAGCGGCTGGCGAAGGTCGGCGGCAAGCAGGTCGTCAACTTCTCCATCGAGCGCGCCAAGGGCGCATCGGACGTCAGCGTCTTCGATGAAACGCTCAAGGTGTTGAAGCAGCTTGAGACGGAAAATCCCGGCATTCGCTTCTACCAGCGCTTCAACAGCGTGAACTATACCAAGAGCCAGTATAGCAGCTCGATGCACGCTCTCATCGAGGGTGCGGTGCTCGCCGTCATCGTGGTGTTCATCTTCCTGCGCGACTGGCGTGCGACGGTGATCAGCGCCATCGCCATTCCGCTCTCGGCAATTCCGACCTTCTATTTCATGGATTTGATGGGGTTCAACCTGAACTCTCTGTCCCTGCTCGCGCTTGGTCTGGTGGCCGGCGTGCTGGTCGACGATGCGATTGTGGAGATCGAGAACATCGTGCGGCACATGCGCATGGGCAAGACGGCTTATCAGGCCTCCATCGACGCGGCGGACGAGATCGGCCTCGCGGTGGTTGCAACGACGATGTCCATCGTCGCGGTGTTCTTCCCGGTCGCCTTGATGCCCGGCATCACCGGTCAGTTCTTCAAGAATTTCGGCTTCACGGTCGTCATCGCCGTGCTGATCAGCCTTGCCGTCGCGCGCATGATCACGCCGCTGGTCGCCGCTTACTTCCTCGAACATCATGGCGAGGAGAAGCATGGCGAAGGCTGGCTGATGGACCGCTATATGAGCCTGCTTGGCTGGGCGCTCGATGATCGCAAGGCTAAGGCTTATGCCCGGGGCGGCGGGCTGGGGCGGCGGATTCGCGCACGCTTCCTCGATCATCGCGTCTGGATGATGGGCTTTGGTCTGGCGGCCTTTGCCTTAACCGTCATCCTGCTCATCTCGATGCCCAAGCAGTTCGAGCCCAATGCTGATCAGGACTTCAGCCGGATCAATATCGAGGCAGTGCCGGGCACCACGCTCCGTCAGAGCGAGGCCATTGCCGATCAGGTGACCGAGCTGCTGAACAAGCAGCCGGAAGTCGATACCGCCATGGCGAACGTCGGCGAGGGCAATGCCCGTATCTTCATCACGCTCAAGAAGGACCGCAAGCGGACCAGCATCGAGTTCGAGCGCGAACTGGCGCCGCGCCTTGCGGAAATTGCGGACGCGCGCGTCTCGTTCGCGTCCCAGCAGGGCGGGTTCGGCACGGGACGCGATATTTCCGTGATGCTCTCCGGCTCTGACCCGGCGCTTCTGGAAGAGACGGCGACGAAGGTTGCCGAAGAGATGAAGAGCCTGCCCGGTGTGGTGGCGCCGCGCGTCAATGCCGACATGCAGCGGCCGGAGCTCATCATCCGTCCGCGGCTCGATCTGGCCGCGCAACTTGGCGTCACGACGTCCGCGCTCAGCCAGACGATCCGCATCGCAACACTGGGCGATATCGACCAGAACAGCGCGAAATTCTCGCTGTCCGATCGCCAGGTGCCCATCCGGGTCATGCTGCCGGAATCGGCGCGGCGCGACCTCTCGAACATCGAGAACCTGCCTGTCCCCACGGCGGGCGGCGGCACCGTGCCGCTCAGCCGCGTCGCCGAGATCAGCTTCGGCTCCGGGCCCACCTCCATCCAGCGTTATGCCCAGCAGCGCCGCATCTTCGTCGGTGCGGATCTGGCGCAGGGCGCGGTCAAGGGCCCGGTCATGGAGGCGATCAACAAGCTGCCCACCATGCGCAACCTGCCGCAGGGCGTGAGCAATCAGGCTGTCGGCAGCGATCGCTGGCAGGAGGAGTTGATCCAGAACTTCGTCATCGCCGTGACCTCTGGCGTGCTGCTGGTCTTCGCGGTGCTGGTGCTGCTCTACAAGCGCTTCATCTCGCCGCTGGTGAACATGTGCTCGCTGGCGCTGGCGCCCCTGGGTGGCCTGCTGCTGATGCTGGTGATGAACGAGCCGCTTTCGCTGCCGGTCTATATCGGCCTGCTGATGCTGCTGGGCATCGTCGGCAAGAACTCGATCCTGCTGATCGACTTCGCGCTGGAGGAGATGGACAAGGGCGTGCCCAAGTTCGAGGCGATCATGGAAGCAGGCCACAAGCGCGCCCAGCCGATCGTGATGACGACGGTCGCCATGACCGCCGGCATGGTGCCGACCGCGCTCTCGCTCACCGGTGATGGCGCCTGGCGCTCGCCTATGGGCATCACCGTGATTGGCGGCCTGATCCTCTCGACGCTGCTCACCCTCGCGATCGTGCCTGCTGCGTTCAGCCTCGCCGATGGCGTCGAGAAGCGGATCGGCCCGTGGCTGCGCCGCCGGGTGCTGACCTATGACGGCAAGGGCGAGGCCGCTCAGCCAGCCGAATAAGCAGGGGTTTCTGGAACTCTTGTCGCTGGCGGGACTTCTTCCGGCAGCGGCTTGGTTCGCGTGCGGGGATGGACCTGTTGCGCGATGCCTTGCCGGATGACCCAGGGGCAGCACTCGGCTAGAGACGTCGCATGATCAAGGTTCCCGTCCATAGCGGCGTGCGGCAGATGCGCATCATTGCGACCGGGTTGCTGGTCGTGATGGCGATTGCCTATGTGTCGGCGCGTCGGTTCGAGGACCTGCATCCGGCTTTGGGCTTCGTTCGGGCGTTTGCGGAAGCGGCCATGGTCGGCGGATTGGCCGACTGGTTCGCGGTTACTGCGCTGTTCCGTCATCCGCTGGGCTTGCCGATCCCGCACACTGCGATCATCCCTCGCAACAAGGACCGCATCGGCGATACGCTGGCGGTCTTTCTGCGCGACAATTTCCTCACGCCCGCCGTCGTCGCTCGCCGCATGGGCCGGCTGGATGTCGCCGGCGCGGCCGGGCGCGTGCTGGCGGCGCCGGCCGCCGGCGATGGACGCTTGCGGCGCGGTGCCTCGCGCTTGCTGGCCGATTCTCTGGAAGCGCTGGATGATGAGCGGCTGGGCGGGATGCTCAAGGGCGTGCTGGTCCAGCGCATCGGGCAGCTCAATGCCGCGCCGCTGCTGGGCCAGTTGCTCGCCGCCGCCATGAAGGACGGGCGTCACCAGCCGGTGCTCGACGCCCTGATCCGCTGGGGCGCGCGGACGCTGGAAGCCAATCGCGAACTCATCCGCCAGATCGTGCATGAGCGCTCGGGCAAGATCATGCGCTTCACGGGGCTCGACGAGACCTTGGCCAACAAGATCATCGACGGGCTGGACAGGCTGCTGCAGGAGGCCGCGGACGACCCGGAGCACCGGCTGCGCTCCAAGGTGGAGGAGGGGCTGGCGACCCTTGCGGACGATCTCCAGACCGACCCCAAGATGCAGGCGCGTGTCGACCGCATCCGCGACGAGATGATCGCTAACCCGGCCATGCAGCGCTGGCTGGATGGCATCTGGCAAGCCGCGCGCGAGGCCATGCTGCGCGCTGCGCGTGATCCGCAGGCAGCGCTCGCCGGGCGGATGGGCGAGGTGGTGCGCCAGCTTGGCGAAACGCTCCGCGACGATCCCGCGCTCAAGCATGTGGTCAATCGTTTCGCCCGGCGCGTCGCGGTCGGCACGGCGGCGCGCTACGGCGACAGCATCGTCCTGCTGGTCTCCGAAACCGTGCGCAGTTGGGACGCGCGAACGATCACCGGGCGGCTGGAAAATGCGGTCGGGCGCGATCTGCAATATATCCGTATCAACGGCACCCTGGTCGGCGGGTTGGTCGGTCTCACGCTGCACAGCCTGAGCTATCTGTTCTAGAAAATCCGCTCCTGCCTGCGCGCCGTGAGGTTTTATCCGTTCGCGGGTGACAAATGCGGCGGAGGGGATTAGGAGCGCGGCCGTGTTGCATATGCGCCGCCTTGTTCATTCGCACCGCTGCTGGGCTGCCACGCTGCTCGGCCTCGCGTTGCTGTTCAAGGCGCTGATGCCGGCGGGCTTCATGCCGGTCGTCAGCGGTAAGACGCTCACCGTCGAGCTATGCTCGTCCGGCGGGGCGGGGCCGATCACGCTGCACATTCCCGTCGAGGGCAAGGACAAGACGCCGCAGACCCAATCGGATCAGACCTGCGCCTTCGGCGGCCTGACGGCTCAGGCGCTTGCCGCAACCGATCCGGTCGTGCTTGAAGCCGCGCTGGCGTTCATCTTCGCGACGGCCCTGCTGCAGCCCGATCTGCGGCTGCCACGGCATGAGACCTATCTCCGACCCCCCCTACGCGGCCCTCCGGCCTACGCCTGACAATCTGAGCTGATTTGTCGGTCCTGCCGGCGCGTCGTCACGCGTGGGCATGTCGGAGTGTTTCTCAATGCAAATTCCTATCGTGATCGCGGCGGGTTTCGCCGCAGCTTTGGTGGCACCTGCCACCGCGCAGGGCGTCAAGAAGGACGGCCTCACCATCGATCGACCCTGGGCGCGGGAAACCGCGCGTGGGCAGTCTGCGGGTGGCGGTTTCCTCACCATCACCAACAGCGCCCGTGCGGATGAGCGGCTCACTGGCGGTAGCACGCCGGTCGCCACCCGCGTCGAAATCCACAGCATGAGCATGGAGGGCGGTGTCATGCGGATGCGGCCGCTCAAGAATGGCCTGCCGGTCGCGGCGGGCGGCTCTGTCGCGCTCAAGCCGGGCAGCTTCCATATCATGTTCATGGGCCTCAAGCGCCCGCTGGTGCGCGGCGAGACCATTCCCGTCACGCTCGACTTCGCCCGCGCCGGCAAGGTGCAGGTCTCGTTCGCCGTCGAGGCCGTCACTTATGGAGGCAGCCATGGCGGACACTGATCCGCGCCGGCTGGCTCGCATTCGTTTGTGGCTCTGGCTGCTGGTGGCGCTCGCTGCCCTTGGCCTTGGTATTCTGTTGGCCCTGCGGTTCGTCACCCAAGGTCCGCCGCAAGTGATAGCGGGGGCGCCGGCCGATGTGGGCCAGCATTTCTCGCTGGTCGACAGGGATGGAAAGCCGGTCACCGCGCAGACGCTCAAGGGCACGCCCTATGCGATCTTCTTCGGCTTCACCCGCTGCCCGGATATTTGCCCGACCACCCTCAGCCGCATGGCGCATCTGCGCAAGGCGATGGGGGCCGATGGGGACAAGTTCCGCATCGTCTTCGTCTCGGTCGACAGCGGCCATGACACGCCGGCTGATGTGGGTGCTTATGTCGATCTGTTCGGCACGCCCATTCTCGGCCTCACCGGTTCGCCAACCCAGATTGCCGACGCGGCGAAGTCCTTCCGGGTCTTCTACCAGAAGATCCCGCTCGAGGGCGGCGATTACACCATCGATCACAGCGCCTTCGTCATCCTCATGGGTCGCGACGGGCGCCTGCAATCCCTGCTGAGCGATCAGGATAGCGAAGATGCGGCCCTTGCCGAACTTCGCCGCCTGATCGCCTGACCCACAATATTTCAGACCCCGAACGGGGGGAGACATCATCATGAAAACGTCCTTTATCGCTCTCGCAACCATGCTCGCCATGGCCACGCCCGCTTTTGCCGAGGAGGCTGCTGATGCCGCCGCCGATGGCGAGCGCACCATCATCGTTGTGGGCCAGTCCCAAACGCAGGATGCCGAGCGGCTCGCCCGCGCCACGCCGGGCGGCACCGATGTCGTCCGGCACGAGGATTATGCCGACAAGACCATCGTCTCACTGCGCGATACGCTCGCCTTTTCACCCGGCGTCTACACCCAGCCGCGCTATGGGCAGGAGGTTCGCCTCTCCATTCGCGGCTCGGGCCTCTCGCGCGGCTACCACATGCGCGGCATCACGCTGCTGCAGGATGGCGCGCCGATCAATCTCGCTGACGACAATGGCGACTTTCAGGAACTGGACCCGATCTTCTTCGAGCGGCTGGAGGTCTATCGCGGCGCCAATGCCCTGCGCTTCGGCTCGGGCACGCTGGGCGGCGCGATCAATGGCGTGACCCCCACCGGCAAGGATGCGCCCGGCCTGTATTTGCGCGCCGATGCCGGCAGCTTCGAGACAGTCCGGGGGCTGGCGGCCTATGGCGGCAACAGTGGCCCGGCCGACTATTGGGTCGGCATGAGCGCCGATACCTCGGATGGCGACCGCCAGCACGCCCATCGCGAGAGCATGCGCGTCCATGGCAATGTCGGCCTCGCTCTGTCCGACGTTGTGAGCACGCGCTTCTATGCGAGCCTCAACCGCATCCGTCAGGATCTGCCCGGCGCGCTTACCGCTACGGATGTTCTGAATAATCCGCAAAAAGGCAATTTCAGCGGCGATCAGGGGCGGGATATCGACTCGATCCGCCTGCAGAACCGCACCCGCTTCGATTGGGGGCAGACCCGGCTCGATGTCGGGGCCTTCCTCAACATGAAGGATCTGTTCCACCCCATCTATGAAGTCATCGATCAGAAATCGACCGACCGGGGCGTCTTCGCCCGGCTGGACCATGATGCCGGCATTCTCTCCTTCACGCTGGGCGGCGAGTTCCGCCACGGCGAAACGCGGGCGCGCCAGTATCGGAATGTGAATGGGGAACGCGGCGCGCTGACCTTCGATGCCGATCAGACCGCGCGCACCGCCAATGTCTATGGCGAGGCGCGCCTGCAGCCGGTGCCGGGCGTCACGCTGATTGCCGGCGGCATTTATGCCGATGGCTTCCGCAAGCGCACGGTCCTGCTCTCCACGGGGCAAAGCGGGCGGTTGGCGTTCAATGAATTCTCGCCCAAGTTCGGCGTGCTCATCGAGCCGACGCCGGACATCCAGCTCTTCGCCAACTACAGCCGCTCGGCGGAATTCCCGGGCTTCGGGGAGGTTTTCCAGAGCGTCGGCACGCCGCCGGTCAGCACGCTCATTGCGGCCATCGCCCCGCAGACGGCCTGGACGGCGGAAATCGGCACCCGCGGGCAGGCGGGCATGGTGAGCTGGGATATCACCGCCTACCGTGCCACCCTGCGCGATGAGCTGCTGCAATATTCCCCCAATGGCACCACCGTTCCGGCCGCCACCTTCAACGCGGATCGCACGCGGCACAGTGGCATCGAGGCCGCCGTCAGCCTCGCGCCGACCCCCTGGCTGCGCCTGCGCCAGATCTGGCAATATTCGGACTTCCACTTCGTCGACGATGCGGTTTTCCAGAACAACCGCCTGCCGGTGGTGCCGCTGAATGTACTGCGCAGTGAAGTTCGGATCGGGACGGCGGCGCTCAATGTCGCGCCCAATCTCGAATGGGTGCCCCAAGGGGCATTTGCCGATTACGCCAACAGCACGCGCACGCCCGGCTATGCGCTGCTGGGCCTGACAGCAGGCGCGACGCTGACCAGCGGGATCGACCTGTTCCTCGACGTGCGGAACATCACCGACAAGAAGGCCATCGGCGACATTTCGGCAGTGATAGCTGCCACTGGAGCGTCAGCGATCTATTATCCGGTCGAGCGCCGCGCGGTGTACGGCGGCGTTCGCGCCCGCTTCTGAGACTGAATGAGAGCGCTGGCGGCGGAGGAATTGCTCCGCCGCCGGCGCATGATTGGTTCGGTTCAGCCTGTCTTGCACGTCCTTCGGGCTCGGAACGCCTGCCGGTGCGTTGTCCGGAATATCCCCAAACGCAAGGAAAGGCAGAGACCCCATGAGTCTGGAAGGAAAATCCATCGCGATCCTCATCGCGCCGCGCGGCACGGAAGAGCCCGAATTCGTTCAACCCCGCGACGCCGTGACCAAGGCGGGCGCCACCGTCACAGTGATCGGCATCGAGACGGGTGAAGCCAAGACCAACAATAATGATCTCGACCCCGGCGGCAGCTACACCGTCGATCGCGCGGTTGCCGATGTGTCTGTCGATGACTTCGACGGTCTGATCATCCCCGGCGGCAGCGTCGGCGCGGACAAGCTGCGCGGCGATGATGATGTCGTGGATCTGGTTCGCGCCTTCGCCGAGGCTGGCAAACCCATCGGCGTGATCTGCCACGGTCCGTGGCTGCTGGTCGAAGCCGATGTGGTCGAGGGGCGCACGCTCACCTCTTACCCCACCGTCAGGACCGATATCGAAAATGCCGGCGGTGATTGGGTGGATGAGGAAGTGGTCGTCGACAACGGCCTCGTCACCAGCCGCACGCCGGATGATCTGGACGCCTTCTGCGCCAAGATCATCGAGGAATTTGCTGAAGGTCGTCATGTCGATGCGGCCTGACCTGCATGTCTGACGGCTTGCTGACAGCCTTACAATATTATGGCGCGGCCGCGGCGACGCTGGCCGCGCTCATCGTGTCGCTCAATC
Source organism: Sphingobium sp. B1D7B (assembly GCF_025961965.1). NCBI lineage: Bacteria > Pseudomonadati > Pseudomonadota > Alphaproteobacteria > Sphingomonadales > Sphingobiaceae > Sphingobium > Sphingobium sp. B1D7B. Next base: position 3,569,548 of record NZ_JAOQOR010000001.1, on the reverse strand, counting down.
TCGGCAGGCTATGGACGGGCTGGGCGATGGTGATTTTCGTCACCAGTTCCATGGCGCTTATCGGCTGGGGTTTCCTCCAGCCGGAGAGCGAAGGCATCGGCGTGCAGAACATCGTGCTGCTCGTCATCAATCTCGTCGGGGTGTGGCGTTACCTGCTGCGGCCGGGCCGGCGCCGGGCGGAAGGCTAAGCCAACCGCCCGGCACCGCACGGCTCACGGCCCGATGTCGCCGCGGTCGCCCCGCACCCGCCGTTCCGACCCCGAGCCGAAGCCAAGTGCGGCGGCGACGGGGTTGTTCCACCCATAAGGATCGTCGCGGACCACCGGCTCGCCGGCATCGTCGAAGATCACGGTCTGGTAGAGCAGCCGCACCGGGATTTCGCGGGGCAGGGGGACAAAGCTCTCCTTGCCGGTTTCGCGTGCCTTTTGCCATTCGGCTGTCACGCCTTCGTCCCGCGCGATCATATCGGCAAAGCCTAGCGCATCCTGCACGCGCACGCACCCATGGCTGCGCTGGCGCTGTACTTCATCGAACAGTTGCTTGGCCGGCGTGTCGTGCAGGTAGATGGCGTGATCGTTCTTCATGTCGAATTTGACCAGTCCGAGCGAATTCTTCGGCCCGGGCTGCTGGACGATCCAGCCGTCCTTTCGCGCCATGTTGTTGCGGCGGAGATAGTCCGCGCCCTTGCCGGCCAGTTCCTTCTCTTCGATAGAGCGGGGCACGGTCCAGGTCGGGTTGGCGACGAGGCGATAGATGGGCGATGCGAGCATCGGCGTTTCATGGTCCGGTTCGCCCACGATCACCCGGCGCACATCGGCCAACTTGCCGTCGCGCCAGTAGCTCTGCCGGGCCGCCGCGATGTTCACATCGATGCGCGTCGCGGGCGGCGTGCGCTCGAGCCAGCGCATCCGCTCCATGTTCACCGCGATGGCGCGGGCGCGGTCAGCGTCTGACAGGTTGATGATCTTCAGTGCATCATCCCCGATCACCCCGTCGGCCGTGATGCCATAGTCCGCCTGCATGGCCCGCACGGCGGCGCCGATTGCCGGGGTGTAGCGCGTGTCCGTGCTGGCATTCGCCTTGTCGAGATAACCCGTCGCCACGAGCTGCCGGGCTATGGCCGGGATGCGGGGGTCGCTCTCACCCGGCTTGAGCGGCGCGCTGGTTGCCGGAATTTCGGTGCTGGCGCCATTGCCTTGCTTGCGCAGCGCGAGATAGGTCTCGGACAGCTTGCGATAGCTTGCATCCTGCGGCGCGAGGCTGGCGAGCCATGCGCCGACCTTGCCTTCCCGCAACGCCTGCGCAAGCCCGGCGCGAAGATCGGGCGAGGGGCGGGGGACGGTATAGATTTCATACAGCTTGGTCGGGTCAGTCGCGCCCCGAGCCAGTGCCTGTGCATAAGCAAGCGCAGCCTTGGTTAGCTCCGCATTGCCGGCCTTTTCACCCGAGCCGCCGAGGCCGAAATCCTTCTGGTCCAGACCATGGGCGGCGCGCTGGGCCAGCGCTTCGGTCAGTTGATCGGTTGCCTCGTCGCTCCACTGCATGTCTTCCAGCGCGAGGCCGGCCTGATCATGATTGTCCTTTGTTTTATCGCAACCCGAAAGAAGTAGCGCGATCGCCAGCAACGATGATCCAAAAATTCCAGTGCGCACATATGTCTCCCGACTGCTTGGTAGGGAAACGCGAGGCGCGGGATAACGCTCCCGTTACGGGCGGTTTCAGGCGTGAAATTCCGTGGGTTCGCCCGGCTCAGGCGTCGATGACGTCCTCATCGACCTGCGCGGCATTCTCCTGAATGAACGCGAAGCGATGCGCGGGATTGGTGCCCATCAGCCGGTCCACCAGATCCTTCACGCCCGCGCGCTCCTCATATTCCTGCGGCAGCGTGATGCGGATCATCTTGCGCTTCTTGGGGTCCATGGTGGTCTCGCGCAGCTGCATGGGGTTCATCTCGCCCAGGCCCTTGAAGCGGCTGACCTCCAGCTTCTTGACTTTGAGCTCGCCGCTGCGCAGTTTGGCGAGTGCGGCATCGTCCGCCGCATACCAGCTCTTGCCGCCCGCCACGAGGCGATAGAGCGGCGGCTGGGCGAGGTAGAGATGGCCGCGGCGCACAAGCTCCGGCATCTCCTGGAAGAAGAAGGTCATCAGCAAGGTGGCGATATGTGCGCCATCGACATCGGCATCGGTCATGATGACGATGCGCTCATAGCGCAGATTGTCCGGGTTGCAGTCCTTGCGGGTGCCGCAGCCGATGGCGAGGATCAGGTCTGCGATTTCCTGATTGGCGAGGATCTTGGCAGAGGTGGCCGAGGCGACGTTCAGGATTTTGCCGCGGATCGGCAGGATCGCCTGCGTCTTGCGGTCGCGCGCCTGCTTGGCGCTGCCGCCGGCGCTGTCGCCTTCCACGATGAACAGTTCGGTGCCCTCGGGGTCATCGGACGAGCAATCTGTCAGCTTGCCCGGCAGGCGGACCTTGCGGCCCGAGGTCGCCGTCTTGCGCTTGATTTCCTTTTCCTGCTTGCGGCGCAGGCGCTCGTCCATCCGCTCCAGCACATGGCCGAGCAGCGCCTTGCCCCGGTCCATATTGTCGGTGAGGAAATGGTCGAAATGGTCGCGCATGGCCGCTTCCACCAGCCGCGCGGCTTCCGGACTGGTCAGCCGGTCCTTGGTCTGGCTCTGGAATTGCGGATCGCGGATGAACACGCTCAGCATCAGCTCGCAGCCGGACATGATGTCGTCCGTCTGGATGTCCTTCGCCTTCTTCTGCCCGACCAGCTCGCCAAAGGCGCGGATGCCCTTGGTGACCGCGCCGCGCAGCCCGGTCTCGTGCGTGCCGCCGTCCGGGGTGGGGATGGTGTTGCAGTACCAGCTGGTGGAACCGTCGGACCAGAGCGGCCAGGCGATGGCCCATTCCACGCGCCCGACACCGTCCGGGAAATCCTGCGTGCCGCGGAAGAACTCCGCTGTCGCGCATTCGCGATTGCCCAGCTGCTCGCGCAGATGGTCGGAAAGGCCGCCGGGGAACTGGAACACCGCCTCGGCGGGGGTGTCATCCGTGATGATAGCCGGATCGCATTTCCAGCGGATTTCCACACCGGCAAAGAGATAGGCCTTGGAGCGGGCGAGGCGGTGCAGCCGGGAGGGCTTGAATTTCAGCTCGCCGAAAATATCGCCATCCGGGGTGAAGCTGACGCTGGTGCCCCGCCGGTTGGGCGCCGCACCCACCTTCTCCAGCGGACCCACAGGGTGCCCCTTGGAGAAGCGCTGGCGGAACAGTTCGCGATTACGCGCCACCTCGATCTCGGTGTCGACGGACAGCGCGTTGACCACGCTGATGCCGACGCCATGCAGGCCGCCCGACGTCGCATAGGCCTTGTCCGAGAATTTGCCGCCCGAGTGCAGCGTGGTGAGGATGACCTCCAGCGCCGACTTGCCGGGGAATTTGGGGTGCGGGTCCACTGGGATGCCGCGGCCATTGTCGGTGATCGTCAGCCGATTGCCCGCCTCCAGCGTCACCTCGATGCGGGTGGCGTGGCCGGCGACCGCTTCGTCCATCGCGTTGTCGAGCACTTCGGAGGCGAGATGGTGCAGGGCGCGCTCATCCGTGCCGCCGATATACATGCCGGGGCGGCGACGCACCGGCTCCAGCCCCTCCAGCACCTCAATGGCGGAGGCGTCGTAGCTTTCGGTTGTGCGGGCGATGTTCTGGTCGAACAGGTTGTCGGACATGCGGGAACTATAGGGCCAGCGGAGTCACGGGCGCAAGCGGCGTGATCTTATCCGGCGGGTGGTGGAACCATGTCGGCCCCCGAGCGCTCTAGCGGATCGATCATCGCAGCGCCGCACCGCGGCCAAATGCAATAGAATAGCTTGCAGATGCAGACAGCTCAGCGAGCAACGAAGTACGCAAAATCAATAATCGCGACCGTTTCGTTCATCTGGCAGCAATATTCGCGGGCAAAGCGTTACAAAAAAGAGACAGGTGTCGTGGTTAACAGAATTTTGTGAGCGAGTTCGCGAAACCAATTCGAGGGGGTGAACGTATTGCGGCCAGCCAGTTCAGAGGCAGGAGATTTATTGTATGAAAAAGATCGCTCTCATTTCGCTCACCACCGCCATGGCAGGCCTGCTGGCCGCTCCGGCTCTGGCGCAGGATGGCGCGGGTGATTGGACCGGTCCGTATGTCGGTGGCTCGCTCGGCATGGCCTGGCAGCCCAATTATGACCGCGACACGCTCGAGACGCTGACCTTCGACACCAACAATGATGGCAATTACGGCGATACCGTTTCTACGGCTGTCCCCGGCAATGCCTTCGCGCCCGGCTTCTGCCGTGGCCGCGCGCTTGGTGCCACGCCCGGCTCCTGTGCCGGTGACAAGGATCGTCGCGTCGCTTGGGGTGTCCATGCCGGTTATGACATGCAGATGGGCAACTTTGTCGTCGGCGCTGTCATCGAAGGCGGTCGCACGATGATCGGTAACTCGGTCAGCGGCTTCAGCACCACTCCCGCCAGCTATGTCCTGTCGCGTCGGATTGACTGGGATGCCAACGCCCGTCTGCGCGCTGGTCTGGCACTCGGCACCGGCACGCTGATCTACGGCACCGGCGGTGTCGCCTACGCCAAGATCAAGAACAACTTCGCCACCAGCAACACGTTCAACACCTTCACCGAGTCCAACGAAAGCGCGGACGAGTGGGGCTGGACCGCTGGCGGCGGCATCGAGCAGCGCGTGAGCCAGAACTTCTCGATCGGCGTGCAGTATCGCTACACCCGCTTCAACACGGATGGCTACACGGTTCGCGCCGGCCAAGGCACGCCGCCCTCGCTGACGAACCCGTTCGTGATTACGCCGGCTGGCTTCACCGACATCCAGCGCACCAACGATGTGTTCGATCATCACACCGTTCGCGCGACGGCGAGCTTCCGCTTCTAAGATCGATTGCGCCCTCCCGCTTCATAAGGCGGGAGGGTGTACGTCGCACTGGAATGCCAGATACAGAAAAGGGGCCGAAACCGGCCCCTTTTTTATGTCATCGCTTGATGCCTCAGCGCACCCGTGGGCCGCCATAAGGCATGGGCGGCGGGGGACGGCGCGTGCCACGCGGCAGCTGCGCCTGATAGGCCCGCCCGCAATGTTCCACGCAATAAGGGAAGCCAGGGTTCACCTTTTCACCGCAGAAGTGGAAGTCCGGCTCGCCCGGATGGCCCATCGGCCATTTACAGATCTTCTCGTTGAGATCGAGCAGGCTAGTCTTGTCTGCGATTTCCGGGCTGGGCTTGGCCGGAACCAGCCGGCGCGGCGGTGCCGGCGGAATCGGCTGCTGCATCTCGCCCGGACCCTGCCGCAGGAAGCCGCCGGGGCCAACCGAGACGATCCGGGGCTGGGGAGGCGGCGGAGGGGCGTCGGCAACAGGCTGGGCCGCGACGGGCGGCTGCGGCCGTGCTTCCACCACCGGCGGCGCCTTGGGCTGCGGCTTTGCGATGCGCGGCTCGGGCGCCGGCGCGGCTTCCGCCTTGGGTGCGGCGGGTGCCGGCGGAGGCGCGGCCTTGCGGCTTTGCGGCGCAGCAGCGCGGCTGGAGTCCGCCGCCTTCACGGGGGAGGGGCGCGACTGCAGGCCAAGGCGGTGCGCCTTGCCGATCACGGCGTTGCGGCTCACGCCGCCCAGCTCTTCAGCGATCTGGCTCGCAGTCATGCCGCGCTCCCACATCTGCCGGAGCTGATCGATGCGTTCGTCTGTCCAGGACATGCCTATTCCTTCAAATGATCGGGTCATATGGGCATCCATGGCCCAAAGGTCAAACGGCCTGTCATCGACAAAGCCGGGCGGCACAGTATCGCTGCGCCATTGCTGCTGCGGGTGGGACGCGATAGGGCGGTTTCATGGCCGAACCTGCTTCCTCGCACACCCAACCGCTCATTCGTCATGAACCGGGCGTTCCCGTCATCCACGGCGTCAACTGGTCCGGGATGAAGGCGCTCTACCTCAAGGAAGTCCGCCGCTTCCTCAAGGTGCATCTGCAGACGATCTGGGGGCCGGCGCTTACCAGCCTGTTGTTCCTGATCATCTTCACCGTCGCGCTGGGGCGTGGCGGCCTGATGGTGATGGGCGTGCCCTTCGCCGATTTCGTGGCGCCCGGCCTCATCATCATGGCGATGGTGCAGAACAGCTTCCAGAATACCGCCACCGTGGTGCTCGCCGGCAAACTGCAGGGGACCATCGTCGATTATCTCATGCCGCCTTTCTCCGCCGGGGAACTGCTGTTCGCCCTCGTCGCGGCCTCGGTGACCCGTGCGGCCTTTGTCGGTGGCGCCATCTGGCTGGCGATGCTGGCCTGGCCTGGCGTCCATGTGGCCCCGCATCATCTCTGGGCCGTCGTCTATTTCGGCATTGCCGGCTCGGCGATGCTGGGCTTCCTCGGCATTCTCACCGGCATCTGGGCGGAAAAGTTCGATCATGCCGCTGCCGTCACCAACTTTCTCGTTGCGCCTCTGTCGCTGCTCTCCGGCACCTTCTACTCGATGGATCATGTCTCGCCGATCATGCGAGCGATCAGCCACGTCAATCCGTTCTTCTACGCGATTTCCGGCTTCCGCTATGGCTTCCTCGCCGCGGCCGATTCGCCCATCGCGGTGGGCGCGGCGCTCCTGCTGGCGCTCAACCTCGTGCTGGCCGCCGTCTGCTACATCGGGCTACGGCAGGGGTGGCGGATCAAATCCTGAAGACAGGCATAGCCCCGACTACAACAGGCGAGGCGCCGCCCGTCAGTTCAGTGCCAGTAGCTCGGGTCGAGCGCATAATGCCCGCCGCGATGCTCGCCGAACAAGGCGGTGACAGCGGGATGATCGATCGGCTCGTCGGTTCCGTCGGCCACCAGATTCTGCTGGCTCACATAAGCGACATAGGTCGCTTCACCATTGTCCGCGAACAGATGGTAGAAAGGCTGGTCCCGCTCCGGCCGCATCGCCTCGGGAATGGCCTCATACCATTCCTCGCTGTTGGAAAAGACCGGATCGATATCGAACACAACCCCGCGAAACCCCAGCAGGCGGTGCCGGACCTTCTCCCCAATGCCGAAATGCGCGTGCGACACGCGATGGGCGGCACTGATCGTCGGAATGTGCGTCACGGAAGAGAATGACTTGCGGGCTTGGGCTTGATTCATGAGACAGATTTAGTGTCGCCGGCACCGAGTGCAAGTTTTCCCGCACCGACTGCTTGGCAAAGCCCTGATCATCCGCTAACAGCGCGCGCTCGACTACCGCAGCGGCGCCCTCTCTTTGGGCACTGCGACGCGAAAACCTCTGCGGAGAGGTGGCAGAGTGGTCGAATGCGCCGCACTCGAAATGCGGTGTACGGGCAACCGTACCGTGGGTTCGAATCCCACCCTCTCCGCCAGTTCCTGCGCCTCAGCGACCACTCCCGATCCAGCGCGTACGCAAATTTTCTCGAAAATCCTAAGGTTTCGGGAGAGGGGCCATCCGTCTCCGTCCGCGGTAGATCGTGTGCAAACTCGGCCGGTTTTATGACCGATTTCAAGGCTGCGGCATGACTTTGTTCACCGGTGCCAAGTCGCTCGCGCCTTCTCTATCCTGCGGTTGCCTTTCTGGGCATCGAGGCACACACCTCGATCCTCGCGATCGTGATGGTGTTTGGTAACTGGTTTGGCGCGCGAGCAGCGCCATCGTCTTCGGGTTCGGCTCCCCACTCTCGGCCGACTTTGGCGCTCTCCCGGCGGTTGCTTCAGGCTATTGCTACGATCTCATCGGCACCTTTGCGCCTGTGTTAGACGTTGTTGCCGCACTGTTCTTTATGGAACTGGTATTATGGCTTTCTTTAAGCCGCCGCACCTGCTTCGAGCTCGACTAGCCGTGATCTCGCTTGAATTGATAATTAGGGCAGCATGATTGCGGTCACATTGAGTCTGGGCGTGGTGATCGTTGATAGAACCAATGCGATTATGGCGCGATGGCGTGCAGCACGCCTTCCAGCCGCTCCAGTTGCTCTTCCTCAGCGATCCGCTCCTTGAGCAGCCAGCGCCCGTCTTTAGAGAGCAGCCCGGTCGGGACCTTCCTGCGACGCCCGCGCGGAGTCAGGGCGATTGCTGCAGGTCCTGCGTCGACCCTCTCTATCTGGGCCAATCGAGCGAGCAGCTTGATCCGCGCGACCGCAAGAAGTCGCTCAGCAGCATCCGGGAGCGAGCCGAACCGATCGATCAGCTCTTCTTCTAAGGCTTCGAGTTCTCCTTCGTCGCTCGCCCTGGCGATCCGCACATAGAGACCCAGACGAATGTCGACGTCGGGAATCCAGTCCTCGGGCAACGCGCCGGCCGTTCCAACATTCACCTCCGCGAGCCAAAGCCCGTCATCCTCGCCGCGCGCGGCCCTCAACGCCGCCTCGAATAAATGCTGGTAAAGGTCGACGCCCATGAGCTTCATATGCCCCGCCTGAGCATCGCTTAACAGATCGCCGGCGCCGCGCTGATCAAGGTCTGCTGCACTTATCTCGAATCCCGCGCCAAGTCGGTCGTAAGTCGTAAGCGTTCGCAGGCGCTTCATCGTATGCTCGGCAATCGTCCCACCCTCGGTGAACAGCATGACCTGTCCTCGCCTATTGCCCCGGCCGACCCGTCCGCGCAGTTGATGAAGCTGGGCGAGGCCGAAACGGTCGGCGTGCCAAACGAGCATGGTATTGGCGCGCGGCACGTCGAGACCCGCCTCGATAATATTCGTTGCGAGGAGCACATCGCCCTCGCCATTGGCGAAACGGACCATAGCCGCGTCAATCTCCGCCGCCGGTAGCTTGCCATGCGCCTCGATCAGCACAAGATCGGGCGTGATGCGCCGCAATCGCTCCGAGAGGGGCGCGAGATCCTCGATCCGTGGCACGACGACGAAGCTTTGCCCGCCCCGCGAGCGCTCGCGTAGCAAGGCCGTTCTGATCTGCGCGTCGTTCGGCTCGGCAAGGCTGGTACGGATCGGCTGGCGGCGCGCTGGCGGCGTTGCGATGACGGAAATCTGCTGAAGTCCGATCATCGCCCGGTGGAGTGTTCGCGGGATCGGGGTTGCGCTCATCGCGAGCAAATGAATGTCGGCCCGGCCGCGCAGCTTCGCCTTGTCAGCTGCACCAAAACGCTGCTCCTCATCTATGACAACGAGACCCAGCTTCGCATAGCGCACGTCCTTCGCCATTACCGCGCTGGTTCCGATGACGATGTCGATCGATCCGTCCGCCAAGCCCGCCTTGACGACCTTTTTCTCTGCCGCACTCGAAAGGCGGGATAGGCTAGCGACTTTGACTCCCAGCCCTGCGAAGCGGCGCTCGAACGTTTCCAGGTGCTGGCGCACAAGCACGGTAGTCGGCGCTGCGACCACGACTTGATGCCCGGCAAGGGCAGCCAATGCCGCAGCCCGGAGGGCAACTTCGGTCTTTCCATAGCCTACATCGCCAATGATCAGTCGGTCCATTGGACGACCGCTGGCAAGGTCATCGCGCACGGCTGCGATGGCCCGTGCCTGATCAGCCGTCTCATTGAACGCGAAGGTCGCAACGAAGCGCTCATAGGCGGCCGCCTCCGGCTCCAGTAAAGGGGCTTTTGTATTCATGCGCTGTTGCGCCAGCTTCAAAAGCGCCTTTGCGTTGGCCGCCGTCGCCTCGTCTATCTCGCTACGCCGCTTCGTCCAGCTCGTGCCGTCAAGCTTGTCGAGCTTTACTGCGTCCGCATCGGCGCCATAGCGCCAGATACGCCCCGCCTCTCCGGCAGGCACCAGTCGGCGGGTACCGCCGGCATATTCCAAAATGATCGCTTCCGATCCGCCTTCGGCTGGCGCGGCATTGAGCCCGAGCACTCGCGCGACGCCATGGTCTTCATGGACGACCACATCGCCCACGCGAATATCGCCGCCTGCGCGCGCAATTTCTGACGATGCCGTCTCCGGGGCCTCGTTCAGCAACGCCCGGCTGCCCAAGAGATCGGCGGCCGCCAGCATGATCAATCCGTCTCCGACCGCGCCCGCGTCGATCGGCGCAATTAGAGAGCCACCACTCGACTTCGGAGACGCGAGAACGGAACCGAGATCGGCCACGTCATGTAATTCGAGACCCAATTTGCGCGCGATGCGAGACCGCAGGAATCGGACATCCCGCTCGCTTCCAACGAGCAGTAATCGGTCGCCGGAATCAAGCCGCGGCTTCACAAACCGGACCATCGCGTTGAGTGGTGCGCGTTGCTCAGCGAAACGGGGGAGGGCTTCGATTTGAGCATCGGTAATCTCACTTGTCTTCCAGCTTTCTTCGCCCGCCCTCCACTCACCTTCCGCCACGGCGTCGGCCGGCTGTTCGGCCCCTGTCTCAGCTGCCAGTCGAGCAAATCGACGACGGCGCTGGTCGGCTTTTCCACTTTGAAACAGGCGCCCCGGCCGAAGATGAGCGAGAATGCTGCAACGCCGACCATCCGTTGGCTCCAGCGCGCGGCCGATCTCCAGCGCTTCGCAATCTCCAGTGCTAAGCTGGGTCGCCGGGTCGTAATGCCGGATGCTGGCGATCTGCCCATCAGAAATCTCGATGCGAGCGGGCGCACCGGCATCCGCCGGATAGATATCAATGACTTCACCCCGCACCGCGATCTCGCCCGGTTCGTCTACGCGGTCGTCACTGACATAGCCAATCGCGTACATGTCCTGCGCAAACCCCGCAGGATCGATCTTGTCGCCCTCCCTCAGCGTAGGCGGCGCAGCGTCAAAGGCTGCTGGATCCGGATAAAGCCTTGCCGCCGCTTCGCCGCTCATTACCACAGCGATGGGCTTGACGCCGCCCGCCTGCATGGAGCGCCTGAGCATGCGCAGCGCGGCAACACGCTGCCCAATGTTCGCAGGTGAAGCAGGAGCACTGTCGCCGGGCAGTGTGTCACTTGATGGTAAGAAGATGACAACGTTCTCGGGCGCTAGCTTGCCGAGGGCGGCGGCCAGCGCCTCTGCTTCCTGTTCATCATCGGCGAGATAGAGAACGTCCTCGGCTTGCAGCGCTTTCCATAGTGTCAGGGCCCGTACACCCACTCCATGCCCGCCGCTCATTTCGCGTTCTCTCCGGCAAGATCGACCGCAGTTCGCGCCCCGATATTGGCAGCGGTCATCATAGCGGCGATCATAGTGGCCGCGGCCGCAATCCGGCCTGCAAAGTCTTCCAGGGTCTGCTCCTGCGCTGGACGATAGGAAGCCTGAAACGCGCACATTCGCCCCTGGTCGCAGGGTCGCGAGCAATTTTAGTCTGATTTATGTTGATTGTCCTGGTCGGAACTTCCGACGTTGGACGATGCGCCGCCTTCGTTGCATCGGTCCCTAGCTTGTCAGTGTTGAGACTGCCCTGATCCATCGACCGGCAGATTTGTGTCCCCGCAAGTAAACGCGTCCTTAGCGGCGGTTGCGCTCGGCTCAACGAGCATTTCCGCGGGTGAGCGACGTGCGTTGGGCCGCTGGAACCTTCCTTAGACCAAGCTGGAACGACTCTCATGCCAAAGGATTTCGTGGATATGCCATTGGCGGGATTCATGATGTGGCGCAGATGAAGCGCGTCGGTCCAGGGTTCTTCATGGGCTTGGGCGGCCGCCGACGGGATGCTGCCGGACATGCGGGTGCTCGGCGGTGAAGATCGCGACCTACAATGTGAATGGCGTCAACGGCCGGCTGCCTGTCCTCCTCCGTTGGCTGGAAGAAGCTGAACCCGATGTCGTCGTGCTCCAGGAGTTGAAGGCACCGCAGGAGCGCTTTCCCGAAGGCGCCATCCGCGATCTTGGTTATGATGTCATCTGGCACGGCCAGAAATCCTGGAACGGCGTCGCGATGCTGAGCCGCGTCGGAGAAATTCACGAGACCCGGCGAGGGCTTCCCGATGACCCGGACCCGAGCCAAAGCCGGTACCTCGAGGCGGCGGTCAACGGTATCCTGATTGGCGGGCTTTATCTCCCGAATGGCAATCCCCGACCTGGCCCCAAATTCGACTATAAGCTGCGCTGGTTCGAGCGGCTGATCGATCACGCTGCCGGGTTACTCGAAACCGGGCTGCCAGTAATGCTTGCTGGTGACTTCAATGTCATGCCCACCGATCTGGACGTCTATAAGCCCGAGCGCTGGCTCGACGACGCCCTGTTCGCGCCTGAGGTGAAGGCGGCCTATTTCCGGTTGCTGGACCAAGGTTGGAAAGATGCGCTTCGCACGCTTCATCCCGGCGAAGTCATCTACACCTTCTGGGATTATTTCCGGAACGCCTACGGCCGAAATGCAGGCCTTAGAATAGACCATCTGCTGCTCAGCCCGGCCCTCGCCAGCCGACTGGTCGATGCTCAGGTTGACGCCCATGTGCGTAGCTGGGAAAAAACGAGCGACCATGCGCCAGTTTGGATCGAGCTTGCCGATAAGCCCAAACGCAAAAGAATCCCGAAAGCTATGTCATGATGGAGACTGAAAGCTTCCTCCTGGGCAAAAACGGCTGGGTGCCGAACAACGATCGGTTGCCCGTAATCGTCTATCGCGGCGTATTGCAGGGCGGTAACTCGGATTTGGCCGAACGGTTCGAAGCGCTGTTCGCGGAGAACGGCTGGTTGCCCGACTGGCGTGACGGTGTGTTCGACTATCATCATTATCATTCGACCACGCATGAAGCGCTCGGCGTGTTTGCCGGAAGGGCGATGCTCGAACTCGGCGGACCCGATGGCCGGCAGATCGAAGTCGTGGCGGGCGATGCGGTGATGTTGCCCGTCGGCACCGGCCACCGCTGCGTCGCGTCCAGCGAAGATTTTCAGGTTGTTGGCGCGTACCCGAAAGGGCTGAGCTGGGACATCTGCCGGGAAGGGCCCGACGATGCCGCCGAGGCCCGAATGGCCGCTGTGCCTGAACCCCGTCGCGATCCCGTGACTGGCGAAACGGGCACGCAAAACGGGGCATAAGAAGGATCAGTCGCGGGACAGCTCTGCTTCAGTGCCTCGATCCGCGTCGTCCCGTTCGCTTAGGTCAGGTCTTCGGGCGGAAGTTTCTTCCTCATTTCCTTGCTCTTTTCAACGAGTTGAATGAGTTCGGCAGGCTTCAACTCTCGCACCAACTGATCGAACGTGCATTGCACGGGCGCTTTGTCAGGGCGCCAGCGGCGAAAGCGGGTGCCGTGGCGGAACCGGCCTGCGGTGATCTGGTCATAAATGACCTCGGCGACCAGCCCATGGTCGAGAGCAATATAATCACCGCTCTTGTCGGGATTCCAGCGGCTGGGTCCGCCGGGCGCCTTTCCGGTAAACCCCGGCCCGCCTTCATGCGGCTTGAGTGCTTTGATCAGCGCCTTGCGCTCGGTGGCGGGGAAACCCGAGCTAAATCCGACAAGATCGAGATGACCAGTCTGAGTATAGAGCCCAAGGAGCAGTGAGGCGACATCGCCCTTGGCAGTCTTGCGATATCCGCCAACCACGCAATCGGCCGTGCGCAATTGCTTCACCTTCCGCATCGCGCGTTCCCCTGGTCGATAGGGCTCGTCGAGCGCCTTGGCGATCACGCCATCAAGGGCGCCGCCCGTTTCGGCTAGCCAGGTTTTGGCTTGCTCCAGCGATGTCGAGGCCGGCGACAGGATCAGTGATGAGTTGACTATCGAGCTGTATAGCGCCTCAAGCGCGCCCCGTCGTTCCGCCAGCGGCTTGTCGCGAAGGTTGCTGCTGCCGATTGCCAGCGCGTCGAACAGGATAAGCTGCGCGGGTGTCTCCCTCGAGAGCTTGGCGATGCGCGAGGCAGCGGGATGGAGGCGAGCCTGAAGCACATTGAAGGAGAGATGATCGCCGATCGGGATCACCAGTTCGCCGTCAAGGAGCAGGTGCTTCTCAGGAAGGTTGCGAATATGGGCAATCATTTCCGGAAAGTAGCGGCCGAGCGGCTTGCCCGATTTGGACCAGATCTCGATATTGTCGCCCTCGCGCGCAGCGATCGCGCGAAAGCCATCCCATTTGGGTTCATACTGCCAGCCGGGTGGGGAGGGCAGTTCCTCGACCAAAACCGCTTCCATGGGCGCAAGCGGAGCCTTGCTGTCGTCAGTATGGGTTGATTTCGAGCGAGCCATGCCAGGATAACCCCTGGCGGGGAGAGCGGTTGCCCGGGCTGGCAGTCCATTCAGTCGGCAGACCGGCGTACCTTTCAGCATATGCGGTGTTACGAGCCATGTGCCGATTGAGATGGGCCGCTCCATCGTTCCATCGCACGGGACCCCGCCACCGAGCGCTCTCTTGGCTATGTCCACGGCCTTAGCGGAGGGTGGGGCAGGGGACATTGGTCGTAATAGCGTTGTTCAAAGGGTCGATGGGCGGTTGCTGAAAGCTGTCATCGATTCAGACCTGAGCGGCCATACGGGCATCCAACTCTGAATGGCGAAGTTGCTCAGGAGCGGACAGGGTAATCCGGTGCGAGGCGCAGTGCAGGCTAAGCAGATGCCGTTGGCGCCAATGGGGCATCCCGATTTCCGGCTGGTCGTGCTGCTGCCTGCGGAAGGCGACGCTTAGGCGGACCAGCTAGTGAAAAAACGAACAGCTCGCTATTCGTTGGCGCCGTCAGGTCAATCTCGCAGCTTGTAATGTCATCTCTGAAGGCGGCAGTTGCGCGAACACTTTCCCATCGCTCGCTGCCAGGTTCGATTCCCGGCCAGCCGGTTTGCTGGCGCAAGACGGGATCGGGGTGGAGGACTTCAGGGCCCGTCCAGCGGACAATCTCGTCGGACCAGGCTTCGTTGTCCTCGCCGCGAAATTGTTGCGAGGCGATCTTTAGGGGTGCGGAAAGCGATGCTCGCGCGTGCTTCCCTCGCTCGGCGACACGAAGCGCATGATCGCGGTTGGTCGCATCCTTTAATCGGCGTCTTAAAGAGGCGGCGCGCATGGCGGCCGCGAAGGATCTTGTCCTTGGGTCAAAGCCTCATGACGGAGGGCGCGAGCAACAAACCTAGCTCAACCGAAGGTGGCGTAACGCTCTAGTGCCAACGCACTATGCGAACTTATGACGATTTTTATGACCATCGAAGGAGGTCATGAAATAATCTTTAAATAACATAGAATTTTGGCGTACACCCTCTCCGCCACTTACAAATGAGCGCTGGTGCCGACGGCGCGTGCCCCTCGCCTCCGTCGTTGCCGATTTCGCCCCTGGGTGCTTGCGTTCGCTGCGATCGGGTGATGGTTAGTTCGATGGCCTGCCGCTCCCTTTTTATTCCAAGCGATCTCCGCAGGCCTATGCGCAACATCAGGGGCCGTCGCACCGCGTCTCTTGCGCTCTCAACCTTGCAGCGCCACGCGGACCGCCGCCAGATCGCGCGCGAACAAATTTTGTTCTCGCGCTTGCGCCTCTCCGCTCAGGCGCAGCAGATAGCTGGGATGGGCGCTCAGCCAGAGCTGGCTGCCATCCGCGAGCTCATAGGGCCGGCCGCGCTCCTTGGCGATGCTGGGTGTCCGGCCTAGCAGGGCGCGCCCGGCGCTGGCGCCCAAGGCCAGCACGATCGTTGGTTGAACGATCCGTCTTTCGGCATCGAGCCACCAGCGGCAATGGTCGATCTCCCCCGCGGTCGGGTTTTGGTGGAGACGTCGCTTGCCGCGTTGCTCGAATTTGAAATGTTTGACGGCGTTGGTCAGCCGGATTTCGGCACGATCGAACCCCGCCGTCTCCAGATGCCCGTCGAGCAACTGCCCCGCCGGACCGACAAAAGGCCGGCCCTCCTGCTCTTCGAAATCGCCCGGCTGCTCGCCCACGATCATCAGCCGCGCGTTGCCGGGCCCTTCGCCAGCGACGGCGCGCGTGCCGTTGCAGCCGATCGAGCAGGCCGTACAGGTCGAGATGCCCTCGGCAATCTCACTGAGGGACGTCGGGGGCGGGCGCTGGAAGGGATCGGCGCCTTGATCGACCATCTGAGCCTCGCGGGCCTGCGCGCCGGCAATCAACGCAGGGATCAACGCGGCTTCCGGCAGGTTCTTCCAGTATCGCCGGGGCATTTCCTTCACCATCATCGCCACCTTGAGCCGCGCGGGGTTGAAGATGGAGGCATAATAACGCTGCCAAAGCCCTTCGATCTCGTCTTCGCCGGGGGCATCCCGGGCGTCGGCGCCCGGCCCCTCCGCGAGCTGAGCGCCATCCCAGTGCAAGCTGAGATCGGGCGTCAGGATGGACCAGCGCTGGCTCGCGAACCGATTGAGGAAAAACGGGGCGTTGGCGCGCACGATGGCATGATCCGGCTCGAACCAGGCCACGTAGCGGTCCGTTCCATCGGGATCCTGGGCCAGCCGGAACCGCACGAACGCCCTCATCTTGTGAATGTCGCGGCGCACCTGCCGCTCCAACTGCGTGAGGGCGTGCACATCGGCATCGCTCGTCTTTTCAAGCAGGTGCGGGTCGCTTTGCAGGCGCCACAACAGGCGATAGAGCAGCGCCAACCGTGTATCCGAGCTGTGCAGGATCACCTTGCGGGCCAACTCGATGAAGCGCTTGTTGGCCGTGACCGGGCGGGGTGATGGAGCAGGCTCAGGCGTGTCTTTGGACGCGAACAAATCCCGCGCGCCGTCCGATGCCGCTGCCCAGCGGATATGCTCCGGACCGACGCCCTGCAAGACCAGGGCGCGGGCCAGATCGCGCCATGTGTCGAAATCATGGGCGTCATCCAGCTCGGCATTGAACAGCGCGGGCTGACGCAGGAGCGGGGCCGGCTTCACCTGAACAGTTCCATCTGGCGAGGTGGCGGGGCCAGCCGGGCACGCAGGTTTGCCGTGTCGATCAAGCCAGTCGGGCGCCAGTCGGCCGTGACAATGAACGGCCGCAATTTGGTGACCGTGCGAGTGAGCCGGGCGAGATCATCCAGCCGGAGACGATGATGGCGGCGGGCTTGCAGGATGGCAGCCACCGCCCGCGTGCCCAGTCCCGGCACGCGCAGGAGCTTTTCGCGCGAGGCCAGATTGATGTCGACCGGAAAATCCTGCCGGTGCCGCAAGGCCCAGGCCAGCTTGGGGTCGATGTCGAGCGCCAGCATCCCGTCATCGTCCGTCGCGGTCTGCACCTCGCTTGTCGAAAATCCGTAGAAGCGGATCAGCCAGTCGGATTGATAAAGCCGATGCTCGCGCATCAGGGGCGGTCGCTTGAGCGGCAGAACGGCGCTGGCATCGGGGATCGGGCTGAAGGCGGAATAATAGACGCGGCGCAGGCGATGGCGGTCGTACAATTCGCTGGCCCGGCCGATGATCTGCGTGTCGCTGGCGCCATCCGCGCCGACGATCATCTGGGTAGATTGGCCGGCGGGCGCGAACATCGGCGCATGCTTGAAGCGTTTGCGCGCATCCTTCGCCTCCACCATGGCCGAACCGAGCCGCGCCATCGCGCCTTCGATCTGCCCGCCATTCTTGTCGGGCGCCAGATCGGTCAGGCCGCGCTCGGTCGGCAGTTCGACATTGATCGAGACGCGGTCCGCCCACAGGCCCGCTTGCTCGACCAGCGCGCGATCGGCCTCGGGGATCGTCTTGAGGTGGATATAGCCCTTGAAGCCATGATCCTCCCGCAAGGCACGGGCGACCTCGATCAGCTGCTCCATCGTATGGTCGGCGGACTTGATGATGCCCGAGGAGAGGAACAGGCCCTCGATATAATTGCGCCGGTAGAAGTTGAGCGTCAGCTCGACCACTTCCTGCGCCGTAAAGCGCGCCCGCCGCACGTTCGAGCTTTTGCGGTTGACGCAATAATGGCAGTCGAAAATGCAATGATTGGTGAGCAGGATCTTGAGCAGCGAGATGCAGCGCCCGTCCGGCGCATAGGCATGGCAGATGCCCATGCCTTCGGTCGAGCCGATCCCCTTGCCATCGCGACTGTTGCGCTTGGCCGTGCCGGACGATGCGCAGGAGGCATCATATTTGGCGGCGTCCGCAAGGATCGCCAGCCGATCCGTAATCGTCTCCTGTTTCATTTGTTCTTTATATGTTCCAGCGGCTGGGGCGGCAAGCACCGAGCAGGCCAGCCCGGCTCGGTTCGTCTGAAAATTGCACTGCCATGTGCCTTGCGCTATGCGCTGGGGAAGAGCCCCGGTGTCCGCTGATCCTCGCTGATTCGCGCCGCCGGGGCCTTGATTTTTACAACTGATGAGTAGGCACCCGCACATGTCCCGTCGTCGCCAGATTTATGAGGGCAAGGCGAAGATCCTTTATGAAGGTCCCGAGCCCGGCACGCTGATCCAGTATTTCAAGGACGATGCGACCGCCTTCAATGCGCAGAAGAAGGGGACGATCTCCGGCAAGGGCGTGCTGAATAACCGGATTTCCGAGCATGTCTTCACGCTGCTCGCGAACATCGGCGTGCCCACCCACTTCATCAAGCGGCTGAACATGCGCGAGCAGCTCATCCGTCAGGTCGAGATCGTGCCGATCGAGGTCGTGGTGCGCAATGTCGCTGCTGGCTCGCTCTCCACTCGGCTGGGCATTGAGGAGGGCACGCAGCTGCCCCGCACGCTCATCGAATATTATTACAAGGATGATGCGCTCGGCGATCCGCTGATCACCGAAGAGCATATCGCCTGCTTCGGCTGGGCGAGCCAGGAAGAGATGCACGACATCGCCGACATGGCGATCCGCGTAAACGACTTCATGAGCGGCTTGTTCGCCGGCATCGGCATCCGTCTGGTCGACTTCAAGCTGGAGTTCGGCCGCATCTGGGATGGCGATTTCTCGCGCATCATTCTGGCCGACGAGATCAGCCCCGATGGCTGCCGCTTGTGGGATATGGCCACTAACGAGAAGCTGGATAAGGACCGCTTCCGCCGCGATCTGGGCGGTGAGGTCGAGGCCTATCAGGAAGTCGCGCGCCGCTTGGGCCTGCTGCCCGAGGGCCTTGAGAACGACGTTCTCGATCTGGAGAGCCACCGCAAGAAGCGCGGCAAGTAAGAGACGTTTCGGGCCGGGCGCTCATCAGCGGCGCCCGGCTCCCGCGCCTTTACATCGCCGCGCCGGGCAGCACCCAGGCATTGAGGCCCATCCACAGGGCCATGGCGACCATGAACAGGTCTTCGGTCAGCGAGACGAAGCCGAGTGGCACATTGGTCCCGCCGCCAACGCAGGCACATTTGAGGCTGCGTTTCTCCACATAGACAGCCTTGTAGATCGAGACCGCGCCGATGCCGCCGATGAACGCGGCGACTGGTACCGAGAGCCAGGGCAGGGCCCCCGCGAGCATCAGCACGCCGGCGCCCAATTGGGCGAACGGATAGATTGAGGCATAGGGCACCCATTTGCGGGCCAGCAGATCATAGCCCAGGAACATGGTCGCGAACCGATCCACATCCTGCAGCTTGAGCATCGCCAGCAGGATCATCGTCACGGAGATGAAGCGCTCGAGGGTGAGCAGGCTGAGCAGCGGCGCGGCCGTCAACAGATCGATCGTCAGCGCGATCAGCGCCGCAACAGCGAAGACGACCAGAACAGGCGTATAGCTCGTCGCGTTCGGATCCTTGACGCTGAGGCCCAGGAAGCGGCGCAAGTCATCATGGCCACCGATCCGCTGACCGTCGATGAACACCTGCGGCGTGGTGGTCACATAATGCTCGGCCTTGAAGGCTTCCTGCTGGGCGCGGGTTTCGATCCAGCGATCCTCGACATCATAGCCTTTGCTGCGCAGCAGGTGGAGCGCCTTGAGGCCATAGGGGCAGATGTGGGTCGGCATGACCATCCGATAGAGGACAGCCTTGCGGCCCTTCGGGTTTCGGGGTTCAGGCATTGACGCTCATCCTTGCTGAGAAGTCCATGCACCCCATATAGGGTCTGTACCATGGTACGGAGTCAAGCATGGCGGCGATCAGCATTTCGGGTCTGGCGAAAGCCGGCGGTGTGGGGGTCGAGACGATCCGCTTCTACCAGCGCAAGGGGCTGCTCCCTACGCCTGAGAAACAGGCCGGCAATGATCTGTCCGGGGGCATAAGGCGCTATAGAGAGGAGGATGTCCGGCGGCTGCGCTTCATTCGGGCGGCGCAGCAGGCCGGCTTTACGCTGGAAGAAATCCGCACGCTTTTGTCGCTGGACGCGGGGCAGGATCGCGCCCGCGCGCGCGCTCTGGCGGAAGAGCGGCTGGTCCAGCTCGATGAAAGGATCGCGCAACTCGAAGCGGCCCGCGCCTCGCTGCGCCAACTCGCGCGGACCTGTGCCCGTTCCGAAGAAGGGCCGTGCCCGATCCTGCAATCCTTCGGCGTGTGAGGCCTTATCCGGCCGGCAGGCGCAGGCGTACCATCAGGCCGCCTAGGTCCTCGCTCTCATCCAGCGTGACAGAGCCACCGTAGATTTCCGCGACATCGCGCACGATGGCGAGGCCAAGGCCGGTGCCGGGCTTGCCGCTATCCAGCCGCACGCCGCGATCGAAGATGCGTTCGCGCGCGGCCTCGGGAATGCCCATGCCGTCGTCCTCCACGAGAATGTCGACCCAGGGCGTGCTCTGCACCACGGTGACGAACACGCTGCCGCCGCCATATTTGGCGGCATTCTCGACCAGATTGCCGAGCAGCTCGTCTAGATCCTGCCGCTCGACGCGGACGACGGCCGTCTGCGCGCCGTCGCGGTCGATGCGGACATCCGGGTAGAGGCGCTCGACGGCGCGCTCCACCGCTTCGAGGCTCGGCCACACCAATGTGCGGCTCTGCGCCGCGCCGCGCCGGCCGAGGGCACGGGCGCGGGCAAGATGGTGGTCGATCTGGCGGCGCATCGTCCCGGTTTCCCGCACCACTGTCGTGGCCAGGTCGGGCGACTGGGCCGTCGCGGCGTTCATCACGACCGTCAGCGGCGTCTTGAGCGCGTGGGCGAGATTGCCGGCGTGGCGGCGGGCTTCCTCCGCCTGCTGCTCGTTATGGGCGAGCAGCGCGTTCAATTCCTCGACCAGCGGCTGGACCTCCCGCGGGAGCGGCACGGTTACGCGGCTTTTCTCGCCATCCCTCATGCGCGCGATTTCGCGGCGGATATGGCGCAGCGGCCGCAGGCCGAAGAACACCTGCAAGCCGGCCAATATGATCAGCCCGACGCCAAGAATGACGAAGCTGTTGAACAGCGTGGCCCGCAGCGCGTGGATCTGCGCGTCCAGGCCCTCGCGGGCCTGCGCGACGATGAAAATCCACCGCGTATTGCTGCCCGGCAGGATCACGGTGCGAGCCATCAGGCGCAGCGGCTCATCGGGGAACTGGTTGCTGTCCATCCCCTCGCCGGGATTGGTGGTCATGCCCGGCGTGACGCGGATCGCCCGGTCCCATAGCGAACGCGAGCGCCAGTCTTCATGGCCCTGACCGCTGATCTGGTAATAGAGCCCGCTCGCCGGCTCCAGAAACCTTTGGTCGGCGAGCGGCCGATTGAACAGCACTTCGCCTTCCGGGCCGATCTCCGCCGAGGAGATCATGGCGGTCAGCACATAGGACAAGCCGTCATCGAAGGTGCGCGTGACGGTGCTCACCAGCACCCGGTCGAGCGCCAGCGCGCCGCCGAGCAACAGCAGGCCGATCCAGATGGCCGAGATGCCGAGAATGCGGCGGCTGAGCGATCCGGTGCTGCGGCTGGAGGCTGGCGCGGGCGCCGTCTCCGCGTCTTGCGGCGCCGGTTCAGCCAGCGGGGTCCTCCAGGCTGTAGCCAAGACCGCGGATGGTGGAGATCACATCGGCACCCAGCTTCTTGCGAATGCGCGTGACGAACACTTCGATGGTGTTGGAATCCCGGTCGAAATCCTGATCGTAAATATGCTCGATCAGTTCGGTGCGGCTCACCACCTTGCCCTTGTGGTGCATCAGGTAGGAGAGCAGCTTATATTCCTGCGCGGTCAGCTTCACCGGCTCGCCGTTCAGCGTGACCTTGCCCGAGCGGGTATCCAGCCGCACGCTGCCGGCGATGAGCTCGGACGAGGCATTGCCGGACGAGCGGCGAATGAGCGCGCGCAGGCGGGCGATCAGTTCCTCGCTCTGGAACGGCTTGGCGAGATAATCGTCTGCACCGGCATCGAGCCCGGCCACCTTGTCGGACCAGCTATCCCGCGCTGTCAGCACAAGCACGGGCACCGCCGAGCCTTCCTTGCGCCAGCGGTCGAGCACGGTCAGACCGTCGATTTCCGGCAGGCCCAGATCCAGGATAATCGCGTCGTAGCTCTCGGTCGATCCGAGGAAATGGCCGTCCTCGCCATCGGTCGCCAAGTCGACGGCATAGCCGACGCCTTCGAGCGTGGACTTGAGCTGTTTGCCCAAGGTCGGCTCATCTTCGACGATCAGCAGACGCATGGCTTTTCCTTTCCGAATGAGGGAGCGTGCGCAGGCGATCCGGCCGGATCAGCGCGTCCGTCCGATGATATTGCCGGTCTTGCCGTCCACATCAACCCAGATGACCTTGCCATCCTGCTGGAGGAACTGCATCCGGTACACGCCTTCGCGAACGGATGGGGCGACGCCGACATATTGGGCGTCGCTGATCTCGCGCTCGACACGACGCTTGATGATCGAAAACGGCATCACCTCACCGTCGAGCATGGCGCGCCGCGCCGCCCGCTGGTCATCGCCCCGCGCAAAGCTCTGCGCCGAAACCGGGAGGCTGGTGGCCGCCAGTGCCATCAGCCCGCCGAGCAGAAGAGAGGATGAAAGATGTTTCATGATGCCGTGTTAGCCATCAAGCATTGAACAAGCGCTGAATGTCCCATCTGTCCCCCGTTCAGGGTTCCAGCATATACTGGACGTTGAGGGAAATCGAGGTGGCGATCTCACCGGGCTCGATCTTGGTCTGCGGCGCCGCTGCAGCAGAGTCGCGCATAGCCATCATCGGCATCGGCGGCGGCGCGAAACCGCCACCTTCGGAGATGCTCACCAGGCGCGCGGTGCGGAAGCCGGTCGCCTGCGCATACAGGTTTGCGCGGGCCTGCGCGGTTTTTAGCGCCTTGGTGCGGGCCTGATCGAGCAGCTTGTCCGGCTCGGCAATGCCAAAGCTCGGGCCATTGATGTTGGTTGCGCCCGCTGCGACCAGCGAGTCGATCAGATCGCCTGCGCTATCCAGCTTGCGGACTGCGACGGTGAGCTGGTTGCTGGCTTCATAGCCGATGAAGCGCGGACCTTTGCCATCTGTGCGGTCGCTATAATCATATTGCGGGTTGAGGTTGATGCCGCTGGTCTGGATGTCCTTGCGGGCGATGCCAGCCTTCACAAGCGCAGCGATCAGCTTGTCCATCTGGGTGGCATTCTGCGCCATCGCATCCTTTGCTGACATCGCGCGGGTCTGCACGCCGGTGTTGATGGTCGCCATATCCGGCGCGCTGTTCACCGATTCACTGACGCTCAGGCTCAGCAGCGGGCCCTTGGCTGCCTGGGGTGCCGGCGGTTGCGGCTGGGCCGAGACGATCGCCGGCGTCATGAGAGCGGCAGTTGCAGCGAGCAGAATTGGCAAACGACGCATGGAACATTTTCCCTTTTGTGTGATGGCCATAGAAATGGGCTGAAGCTTCTGAACGCATCCTGACCCATCGAGTTTCTTCCCGTTCATCTGGCGCCTCAGCCCTTGCTCCCGCCGCCTGCATCTGTTTTAGCGCCTTGCCATGGCCCCGCCACTTCTTTCCTTCGAGAATCTCGGTCTCATCCAGGGCGCCGGCTGGCTGTTCCGTAGTCTGGATATTCATGTCGGCGAGCGCGATCGCCTGGCGCTGATCGGCCGCAACGGCGCCGGCAAGACGACGCTACTCAAGCTGATTGCTGGCACGGTGGAACCGGATGAAGGCAAGCGCTCGGTCGTGCCGGGACGGCATGTGGTGATGCTGGAGCAGGACCCGGACGTCTCCGCCTTCGCAACGCTGCATGATTTCGCCACGTCTGGCGCCAAGGCGCCGGCGGCGCATGAGGTGGAAGCGATTGCGGACCAGCTCGGCATCGACCTCTCCCGCGCGGCGGCGACCGCGTCGGGCGGCGAGCGCCGGCGGGCGGCGATTTGCCGGGCACTGGCGAGCGAGCCCGATATCCTGTTGCTCGACGAGCCGACCAACCATCTCGATATCGCCGCGATCACCTGGCTGGAAGACTGGCTGACGCGCTTCAATGGCGCGTTCATCGTGATCAGCCATGACCGGACCTTCCTCACGCGCCTCACCCGGTCCACGCTCTGGCTCGACCGGGGCAGCCTGCGGCGGCAGGAGATCGGCTTTGGCGGGTTCGAGGCCTGGATGGAAAAGGCCTATGCAGACGAGGCCCGCGCGGCCGAGAAGCTCGACGCGAAGCTGAAGATCGAGGCGCACTGGCTGGAGCGCGGCGTCACGGCGCGGCGCAAGCGCAATCAGGGCCGGCTGGCCAAGCTCTGGGAGATGCGCGCCCAGCGCGCGGCGATGATCGGCCCGCAGGGCGGCGCCAAGCTGGAGGTCACCGCCAACGACACCAAGACCAAGAGCGTCATCACCGCCGAACATGTCACCAAGCAGTTCGGCGACCGCGCGGTCATCAAGGATTTCTCGATCCGTATTCAGCGCGGTGACCGCATCGGCATCGTCGGCGGCAACGGGGCCGGCAAGACGACGCTGCTGCGCCTGCTGACCGGCGATCTGCAGCCCGATAGCGGCACCATCACGCTGGCCAAGACGCTGGACGGCATCGTGATCGACCAGCAACGCTCGCTCATGCAGCCGGACAAAAGGGTGCGGGATGTGCTGGCCGAGGGTGGCGACTGGATCGATGTGCGGGGCGTGCGCAAGCATGTCCACGGCTATCTCAAGGACTTTCTGTTCGATCCCTCGCTGGCCGAGGCGAAGATCGGCACGCTCTCGGGCGGCGAGCGTTCGCGCCTGCTGCTGGCGCGGGAGTTTGCGCGCGAATCCAACCTGCTGGTGCTGGACGAGCCGACTAACGATCTCGACTTGGAAACGCTCGATCTGTTGCAGGAAGTGATTGCCGATTATGACGGTACGGTGCTGATCGTCAGCCATGATCGCGACTTCCTCGACCGCACGGTGACGGTGACGCTGGGACTGGATGGCTCGGGCCGGATCGATGTGATCGCCGGCGGCTATGCGGACTGGGAAGCCAAGCGCCAAAAGCCCAATGCGGCCGGCAAGCGATCAGCTGCGAAGGCGGATACGCCGGCGGCGCCACCGCCGCCCAAGGCGGCGAAGCTCAGCTACAAGGACCAGCGGGATTATGATCTGTTGCCGGGTCAGATCGAGGCGCTCGAGGCGGCGATTGCCCGCGATGAAGCCGCGCTCGCCGACCCCGATCTCTATGCCAAGAATCCCAAGCGCTTCGCCGAGTTGAGCGCGACGATCGAAAAGGCGCGCGCGCAAAAGGATGCGGCCGAGGAGCGCTGGCTGGAGTTGGCCGAGCAGGTCGAGGCCCTGCAGGGTTGAGCCCGGCAAGGGTTGCGTGGCGTTCGGCTGTCTTTGACCAGATCGCCCCGATCAAGATTTTCGACGTGCCCAGCCATGGTCGGCGGGGACGTTGTCGCCGACGAGCATTCAGATGACCAGCACTCAACCGATTCGGGGAATTCTGCTCTGCGCCGCCGCTCTGCTGCTGTTCGCGGCGCTGGATACGACCACGAAAGTGCTCACCGCGCATTTCGAGGCGCCGGTGATCGTGGCGGCGCGTTTCATCGGCAACCTCTTGTTGATGCTCGTCGTCATGGCGCCGCGCGGCGGGCGGGAGATGGTGCGCACGACGCGCACCGCGCTCGTTTGGCTGCGTGGCTGCTGCCTCGCCTGTGCCTCCGTGCTGATGGCGCTGGCGCTCACCCGCATGCCGGTCGGTGAAGCGACGGCGATCATGTTTCTGGCGCCGACGCTGGTCGCGCTGGGCGGGGGGCTGCTGCTCGGGGAAGAGGTCGGGCTGCGGGGCTGGGGCGCTGTGTTGCTGGGGCTCGCCGGCGTTGTGCTGATTGCACGGCCGGGTGGCGGGCTGGATGTCGTGGGCGTCATGCTCGCTCTGGGCGCCGCCATGCTCAATGGCACCTATCAGCTGATGTCCCGCACGCTCGCGGCGACCGAAAAGACCTTCGCGCTGCTCTTCTACAGTGCCGCCGTGGGCAGCCTCGTCTTCGGCGCGGTGGCGCCCTTCTACTGGGCGGGGCGGATGCCGACGCTGCTGGAAGGCGCGCTGCTGGCGTCGCTGGGCCTGTGGGGCGGGGTGGGACATTATCTGTTCACGGCGGCCTTTCGCCATGCCCCGGCTTCGACTCTGGCGCCGATCACGTATCTGCAGGTGCTGTGGGCGACGGTGCTGGGCTGGATCGTGTTCCGGCATGTGCCCGATCCGGTGGCGATAATCGGAATGCTCACGATCGGCAGCGCCGGCATGTTGATCGTGCTGAAGCGCCGCCGCCGGACTCCGCCCGCAACAGTGTGAACGCACCCGCCCGTATCAGCCCTCCGAGGTGGCCGAAACCTCATAATGGGTGATCTGCTTGTCGCCGATGCCGAGGTCTTCCCATGTGGCGCGCCAGTCCTTCATGTGCTGGCTCGCGGCATGGGCCTGCTGGGCCTCGCGGTCGCGAAAGACCTCGAAGATGCGCAGAAGACCGGGTGCCTCGAGATCCTCGGCGAAGCTGTAGGCGATGCAACCCGGCTCCGCGCGGCTGGCCGCGACCATCCGCGCGATCACCAGACGCGCTGCGGCCAAGTTCTCCGGCGGCAAGCGAACGGTCCCGGCGAGGATCAGCATCAGCGGATCGGCGAATCCGGGGCAAGGCGCATGTCGAGATAGTTGTCGACGCTCATCATCAGCTGGTCGAGCTCATGCTCGAAGAAGTGATTGGCGTTGCGGATCTCGTCATGATGGATGGTGATGCCCTTCTGCGTGCGCAGCTTGTCGACCAGCTTCTGAACGGAGGCGGCCGAAACCACCTCATCGTTCACACCCTGCACGATGATGCCGGACGCGGGGCAGGGCGCGAGGAACGAGAAGTCGTACATGTTCGCCGGCGGCGCGACGGAGATGAAGCCGCGCACTTCCGGCCGGCGCATCAGCAGCTGCATGGAGATCCACGCGCCAAACGAGAAACCGGCGATCCACGTCGTCTGCGCTTCCTGGTGGAAGCTCTGGATCCAGTCGAGCGCGGCGGCGGCATCGGAGAGCTCGCCGATGCCATTGTCGAACACGCCCTGCGAGCGACCGACACCCCGGAAATTGAACCGCAGCGTCGCAAAACCGCGCTTCACGAAGGTCTTGTAGAGTGCTTGCGTGATGCGATCGTTCATCGTGCCGCCGCCCTGCGGGTGCGGATGCAGGATCAGCGCAACGGGCGCACGCGGGCGGGGCGGAGGGCTGAAACGACCTTCGAGACGGCCTTCGGGACCGGGAAAAATGACGTCGGGCATGGCACCTGAGACTTGAAATGGGAGCGGGCGACCGAGACTGGCCGACGACGCGGGACGCGCGCTTATATAGGCGGAAGCGCGATTTTCGCAATGTTTCTGGTTGAGGGCGCCCGCTTCAGCCCCGGAGCCAGCCCAGAGCAGCGGCCGTCAAGGGGTTCGTCGGGTCCAGCAGCAGCTTGGTGGTGAGCGCGAGGGACATGACGATCAGCAGGGGCCGCGCGATTCCGGCGCCGAAGCGGATCGCGAGATAGGCGCCGAATTGCCCGCCTGCGATGCTGCCGACCGCCATGGCAAGGCCGGTGATCCAGAGCACATGCCCGCCGATGATGAAGACAATGACGCTAGAGAAATTGCTGGCGAAATTGAGCAGCTTGGTATGGGCTACGGCGCGGATGAGGCCCAGGCCGAACAGTCCGACCAGCGCGGTGGTAAAGAAGGAGCCGGTGCCGGGCCCGAAAAAGCCGTCATAGCCGCCGATGATCGCCGCTGTGACGATGAGCGCGAGCGGGCCGAAGCGGCTGTGCCTGTCCTCATCGCTCATGCGTGGCGAGAGCAGGAAATATAGCACCATCGCGATCAGCAGCATCGGCAGCAGCGCGGAGAGAAAGCCGGAATCGATCCGGGTGACCAGAAACGCGCCGCCCGCAGAGCCGATAAATGACGCCAGCGCCGGTAAGGCGAAGCGGCGGAAATCAATATGTCCGCGCCGGGCGAAGGCGATGACGGCGCCGCAGGTGCCAAAGCTGCTCTGGAGCTTGTTGGTCGCCAGCGCAGCCACGGGCGGGATGCCCGCCGCCAGCAGCGCGGGAATGGTGACGAGGCCGCCGCCGCCCGCCATGGCGTCGATGGTCGCAGCGAGAAACGCCACCGCCATGAGGATGAGGATGATGTCGAAGGCGGGATCCATGCCTTCGCATATCAGGTCTGTGCTGCGCCGCAACATGGCTGATTGCACCAGAGGGCAAATCCATTTGCCGCGGCGCGGCGGGCCTGTAGGGAAGGGGCGATGAGCCGACGCATCTATCTCGATCATGCCGCGACCACACCGCTGCTGCCGCAGGCTCGCGCGGCGATGCTGGCCGGGTTCGATGCTTGGGCCAATCCCTCGTCGCCGCATGCTGCCGGTCGACAGGCGCGCGCCATGCTGGAGGATGCTCGCCGCCGCGTGGCGCAGGCGCTCGATTGGGATGGGCATGTGCTGTTCACCGCCGGCGCGAGCGAGGCGCTGGCTATCGCGTTGACGCGCGCAAAGGCGTCTCCCTTGCTGGCAGGGGCGAGCGAACATGATGCTGTGCTGCGCCACATCCCGGAGGATCGCCGGCTGCCGGTCGATCATGACGGGATCGTGTGCCTGCCCGATGCCATTGCGCCGGGTACGCTGATCGCGATCCAGCAGGTCAATAGCGAGACCGGCGTGATCCAGCCGCTGGAGGCGTTCGCCGAGCGCATCCACGCGCAAAATGGCCTGCTGCTGGCCGATTGCAGCCAATCGGCTGGGAAGATGCCGCTTCCGAAAGGTCCGGACCTGATCGTTCTGAGCGCGCACAAGCTGGGCGGACCGATCGGCATTGGTGCGCTGCTGGTACGGGATCTGACGCTGCTGGCGCCGAGCGGCGGACAGGAGCAGGGCTACCGCGCCGGCACCGAGGCCATGCCGCTGGCGCTAGGCTTTGCGGCGGCGCTGGAAGCTCCGCGCGACTGGTTGGCTGACGTCGCCGGTTGGCGCGAGCGGATGAACGCGGCTATTCTCGCAGCCGGCGGTGAGATCGTGGCGGACGCTTCCCCGCGCTTGCCGACCATTGCCAGCTACCGAATGCCCGGCGTGTCCGCGCAAGCGCAGCTCATCCGCTTCGACATGGCCGGGATTGCGGTTTCGGCAGGCAGCGCCTGCTCATCGGGCAGCTTGCGCACCAGCCATGTGCTGGCAGCCATGGGCTGGCCGCAGGCTGAGGCCGCCGAGGTGATCCGTGTCACTATGGGGCATGACACGTGCGCGGCCGACATTGACGATTTTCTCACTGAGTGGCAGGCCATCGCGCACGGGAACGCAAGACGATGATCTACCTCGATTACCAAGCCACCACGCCGCTGGCGCCGGAGGTTGCGGATGCCATGGTGGCCGCGATGGATCATTATGGCAATCCGAACAGCGCGCATCGCATCGGCCGCATTGCGGCGGCGGATGTCGAGCTGGCGCGGGGCCGCATCCTTGATGCGCTGGGCCGGGCGGATGGCCGCCTGATCTTCACAAGCGGCGCGACGGAGGCGCTGAACATGGCCATTATCGGCGCCGCGCGGGCCGCTCCGCACAGCCGGCGGCGGGTGGTGACGGTGGCGACCGAACATGCCGCCGTGCTCGATACGGTGATGGCCTTGCGCCGCGAGGGTTTCGAGCCGGTGATCGTGCCGGTGAATGCCGACGGGCTGGTCGATCTGGAGATTGCCGAGGCGGCGATCGACGAGCGAGCCGCCCTGCTTGCGGTAATGCAGGCGAACAACGAGATCGGCGTGGTGCAGCCACTCGACCGGCTGTTCGTGATCGCGCGCGCGGCTGGCGTGCCGACATTGTGCGACGCCGTGCAGGGTTTTGGCCGACTTGCGACTCCTCAGGCGGACCTGATCGCGATCAGTGCCCACAAGATCCACGGCCCCAAGGGCGTGGGCGCTCTGTGGCTGCGCGAAGGGCTCGACCTGCCGCCGCTCATGCATGGTGGCGGGCAGGAGCAGGGGGTGAGGCCGGGGACGCTCTCGCCCATGCTGTGCGCGGGCTTCGGTGTGGCCGCGCAACTGGCGGCGCAGCGCCGCTATGCCGACCTCGCCCATGTCGAAGCGCTCTGGACGCGCGCGCTGGAGCTGTTTGCGGATTGGCACCTCAATGGTACCGGCGAGGCGCGCTATCATGGCAATCTCAATCTCCGCCGGGCGGGGCTGGACGCGGCGCGGCTGATCTCGGACGTGCGGACGGTGGCCGTTTCCCTCGGGTCTGCTTGCGCAAGCGGGTCCGGCCGGCCGAGCCATGTGCTCAAGGCCATGGGCCTTAGCGATGCAGAGGCGCGCAGTTCCTTGCGGATCGGCATGGGGCGCTACACCAGCATGGCCGATCTGGAAGAAGCCGCGAGCCTGCTCAATAAGGCCGCCGACGCACAGGGAGTGCCCGCATGACCTTAGTCCGCTTCATCAGCGCCAATGGCGAACATGTGCAGGAAGTGGAGGCCAGCGCGGGCGACATTCTGCTCGAGGTAGCGCAGGCCGCCGGCCAGCCGCTGGAAGGCACCTGCGAGGGGCAGATGGCCTGCTCCACCTGCCATGTGATCGTGGACGCGGAGCACTTCAGCAAGCTCCCCCGCGCCAGCGAGGATGAGGAGGACATGCTCGATCTGGCCGCCTCCACCACTCGGACAAGCCGGCTCTCCTGCCAAATCGTGCTGAGTGACGCGCTGGAGACGCTGACCGTGCACATTCCCGCCGAGAGCCGGAACATGCAGGGGGCGTGAGGCAGGGCAGGCTGGCCACTCCCGTCGTTCTCCGTCATCTTCGTGAACAAGGAATCCAGAACCAGCTGAACCGCTCTTCCGCTCCTGGATTCCCGCGTTGGCGGGATTGACGGGAAAGTGACCTCACGGCTGGCCTCGCGCCGCTTGCATTTCCCGCCTCATGCCGCCATATGCGCCGCGGAAGTCGGGCGGACGTAGTCTTCGCCAACCTGGTCAGGTCCTGACGGAAGCAGCCACAACGAATTCGCTGCGGGTCGTTCCGGCTTCCACCTACCTCCCATCGCAATGTCCTTGTTCTGCAGCGCTCTTCTGCTTGCGAACCTGCGCGCGGACTTGCCGGGGGCAGGATAGGGCGTCATGGGCATGGCGTCATAGGCAGGCCGCGCTTTCGTGGCTGAGCGGCGCGCGTGAAAGGACTGAGTTCATGGCCGGCAGATCCCGAACCATCGTCTATCTCATGCTGGTGCTGGTGATGCTGCTCTGGTCCGGCAACTCCGTGGTCGCGCGGGCGATCCATGAAGAAATGCCGCCCTTCACGCTGGCCTTCTGGCGCTGGAGCGGCGCGACCCTGATAGCCCTGCCCGTCGCTTGGCGCTATTTGCGGCAGGACTGGCCCGTGGCGAAAGCCAATTGGAAGATCATCCTGTTCCTCGGCGTGATCGGCGTCGGCTGCTTCAACGCGTTCATGTATTCCGGCCTGCAATATACGACGGCGGCGAACAGCCTGCTCATCCAGGCAGCCATTCCGGCGCTGGTTCTGCTGTTCGATTTCCTGTTCTTTCGCAATCGGCCCCGCGCCGTGCAGGTGGCGGGTGTGATCATGGCCGCTGCCGGCGTGCTCACGATCATCCTGCAAGGCAATCCGTCGGCCCTGTTCGCCATGGTGTTCAACCGGGGCGATCTGCTCGTGCTTTGCGCTGTCACGCTCTGGTCGCTCTACACGGTGTTTCTGCGCCTGCGGCCCAAGATTCATGGCCTGAGCTTTCTGGCGATCACTGCCTTTATCGGCGTGCTGTGCATGGCGCCGCTATCCGCTTATGAGCTGACGCACGCGCGGGTGATCATGACGCCGGGTGTTGCGGCGGGCGTGGCCTATGTCATCCTGCTGCCCTCGCTGGTCGCCTACTTTCTGTTCAACCTGGCGGTGGAGCAGATCGGGGCGGGCGATGCTGGTCAGGTGATCAACCTGCAGCCGGTGTTCGGCGCGCTGCTGGCGGCGCTGCTGCTGGACGAGCCGCTGCATGGCTACCATCTTGCCGGCATGGGCCTGATCTTCATTGGCATCGCGCTGCCCTTCCTGCGCCGATCCGTCCGCGCCCCGATGGCGCATTAACTTCCGGCGCGAGTACGGCTAGAACGAACGCAATGACCGATTCCTCAGATGATCCGGGCTTCGACCTCGGCGAGCCGCCCCGGCCGCCCTTGGCCGCGCCTGATGCACCGGCCTACCGCGTGCTCGCCCGCGCCTATCGCCCGCAGACCTTTGCCGAACTGATCGGCCAGGAAGCGATGGTGCGCACGCTCGCCAATGCGATCAAGCGCGAGCGTCTGCCCCACGCCTTCCTGATGACCGGCGTGCGCGGGGTGGGGAAGACGTCCACCGCGCGACTGATCGCCAAGGCGCTCAATTGCGTCGGGCCGGACGGGCAGGGCGGGCCGACGATCGATCCCTGCGGCGTATGCGAACCGTGCAAGGCGATTGCCGAGGGGCGCCATATCGATGTGATCGAGATGGATGCAGCCAGCCATACCGGTGTCGACGATGTGCGCGAGATCATCGAGGCGGTGCGCTACGCGGCCGTCTCGGCGCGGTTCAAGATCTACATCATCGACGAAGTGCACATGCTCTCGCGCAATGCCTTCAATGCGTTGCTCAAGACTCTTGAGGAGCCGCCTGAGCATGTGAAGTTCCTGTTCGCCACCACCGAGGTGAACAAGGTGCCGATCACGGTGCTCTCCCGCTGCCAGCGCTTCGACCTGAGGCGCATCCCGGTGGAGCTGCTGGTCGATAATTTCCGCATGATTTGCGGCAAGGAAGGCGTCGTTGCCGAGGACGATGCCCTGCGCCTCATTGCCACCGCCGCGGAAGGCTCGGCGCGCGATGGCCAGTCGATCCTCGATCAGGCGATTGCCCACGCCGGGGTTGGCGAGGATGGCCGGCCCTTCGTGCAGGCCGATCAGGTTCGCGAAATGCTCGGCCTGTCGGATCGCGGCGCGACGCGGCGGCTGTTCGACCAGATTCTCGATGGCGATGCGCCGGCGGTGCTGGCGACATTGGGCGAGCAGGAAGCGCTCGGCGTTGAGCCGCTCGCCACGGTGAATGCCTTGCTCGACCTCATCCATGCGGCGACGACCGCCAAGGCCGGCCGCGGTGCCGGCCTCGACCGCATGCCGGAGGCCGAGCGCGGCGCGATTGCCGGTTGGGCAGAGCAATTGTCTTTCGCCGTGCTGCACCGGCTGTGGCAATTGCTGCTCAAGGGCCATGCCGAGGTTGCCGCTGCCGCGCGGCCCCACGCGGCCTGCGAAATGGCGCTGCTGCGGCTGATCCACGCCTCAGCCATGCCGGACCCGGCCGAACTGGCGCGGCTCATCCGCGACGGTGCCGGTGGTGGGCAGGCGAGCCCGACGATGCCGGCCCCTGCGCCCAGTGGGACGTTGAGCGAAGCGGCCCAGCCGGTCCCAAGCGCTCCGCCGCCGCCCGCGCCGCCAGCCGCGCCTGAGCCGGAGTCGGAAGCGGCAACGCCAGCGCTGCCGACGGATTTTGCCGCGATGATCGAGGCGCTCAAGGCGCGCCATGCCCGGCTCAGCGCGGAGCTGCATGATTATGTGAGCCTTGTGCATTATGCTCCGCCGGAACTGGCCTTCCGCATCCTCCAGCCGCTCGACGCCGATTTCCCCCGGCAAGTAGCGGCGGCGCTGCGTGAGGTGACGGGCGAGGTCTGGGATGTCCGCTCGACGGATGCCCACGGCCAGCCAAGCCTGCGCGAGCAGGAGCAGGCCGCCAAGGAAGCGCGGCTTGCCCAGATCAGCGCTGCGCCCATCGTGGCTGCCGCGCTGGAAGCATTCCCCGGAGCACGGCTCGTGGACCCGGAAGATGAGCAATATAGGAGTGAAGGCTGATGAAGGACCTCAACGACATTCTCGGCATGGCCAGCCGGGTGCAGGAGGAAATGCAGAAGGCGCAGGCTGAACTCGATAACATCGAGGTCGAGGGTGCTTCCGGCGGCGGACTGGTCAAGGTGCGGGCGAGCGCCAAGGGGCGCATCCTTGGCCTTTCGGTCGATGAGAGCCTGATCGTGCCAGCCGACAAAACGATGCTGGAAGACCTGATTGTCGCCGCTTTCAATGATGCGCGCGCCAAGGCGGATGAAGCCGCCAACGAGCAGATGAGCAAGATGACTGCTGGTCTGCCGCTGCCGCCGGGCTTCAAGATGCCCTTCTGATCGGCGTAAAAAGGCGATAGTTTTTACCCGTGCTTAACCAGTTCGGCAGTCAGTAGCTTTTCGCGCCGTTGAAATGCGCGCGCGGCTGAACGATATGATGCATTGATCGTTTTTCGCGATGCGCGGGAAAAGCGACCGGGTTGTGAAGCGGCCCCTTCTGCACGAAGGCGGTTCGCAGGCTCAGGGGTAAGGCCCCCTGGCTGGATTGGAGTGACAATGGATCTTGATCTGCCTCTCTTGCCGCTGCGGGATATCGTCGTTTTCCCGCAGATGATCGTGCCCCTGTTCGTGGGACGCGACAAGAGCGTGACGGCGCTTGAAAAGGCGATGGCGGGCGACAAGGACATCTTCCTCGTCGCGCAGCTCGACCCGAGCGAGGACGATCCGGACCGGGAAGCGCTTTATGACATGGGCGTCATTGCCAGCATCGTGCAGATGCTCAAGCTGCCCGACGGCAATGTCCGCGTGCTGGTGGAAGGCAAGCAGCGCGCTTCCCTGACCGCGTTGACGGATGCCGAGGATCACATCGTCGCCACCGTTGCGCCGTTGGACGACATCGTCGTGGGCGGCGCTGAGGTCGAGGCGATGATGCGCTCGGTCACCGACCAGTTCGAGAATTACGCCAAGCTCAACAAGAAGTTGCCGGCGGAAGCTGCCGCGCAATTGCGCGAGATCACCGAGGCTGGCCGCCTGTCCGATTTCATCGCGGCCAACCTTGCCGTGAAGGTTGCCGACAAGCAGTCGCTGCTGGTCGAGGGCGATCCGCTCAAGCGTCTGGAAATGGTGTTTGCCTTCATGGAAGGCGAACTCGGCGTGTTGCAGGTCGAGAAGAAAATCCGTGGCCGCGTGAAGCGCCAGATGGAGAAGACCCAGCGCGAATATTATCTCAACGAACAGCTCAAGGCGATCCAGCGCGAGCTGGGCGGCGGCGAAGGCGAGGAGGGCGATGAGCTTTCCGAACTGACCGAGAAGATCAAGAAGACACGCCTGAGCAAGGAAGCGCGCAGCAAGGCGGAAGCCGAGCTGAAGAAGCTGCGCTCCATGCAGCCCATGTCGGCCGAAGCGACGGTGGTCCGCAATTATCTCGATGCGCTGCTCGGCGTGCCGTGGGGCAAGAAGAGCAAGCTTAAAAAGGATCTGGTGAAGGCGCAGGAAGTGCTGGATGCCGATCACTTCGCGCTCGACAAGGTCAAGGACCGGATTATCGAATATCTCGCCGTGCAGGCGCGCTCTGACAAGCTGAAAGGGCCGATCCTGTGCCTCGTCGGTCCGCCGGGTGTCGGCAAGACCTCGCTGGGCCGCTCGATCGCTAAGGCGACAGGCCGCGAGTTCGTGCGCCAGTCGCTGGGCGGCGTACGGGACGAGGCCGAGATTCGCGGCCATCGCCGCACTTATATCGGCTCCATGCCGGGCAAGATCGCGTCCAACCTCAAAAAGGCCGGGGCGATGAACCCGCTGGTGCTGCTCGACGAGATCGACAAGCTCGGCCAGGATTTCCGGGGCGATCCGGCATCGGCGCTGCTCGAGGTGCTGGACCCGGAGCAGAACAGCAAGTTCCAGGACCATTATCTGGAGATCGACCTCGATCTGTCGGACGTGATGTTCGTCACGACCGCCAACAGCCTCAATCTTCCGCAGGCGCTGCTCGACCGCATGGAGATCATCCGGCTGGAGGGCTACACCGAGGATGAAAAGCTGGAGATCGCCCAGCGGCATTTGATCGAGAAGCAGATCGAGGCCCATGGGCTGAAAGAAGGCGAATTCGCCATCGAGGAGGCCGCGCTGCGCGACCTCATTCGCTATTATACGCGGGAAGCGGGCGTGCGGACGCTGGAGCGCGAGATCGCGCGGCTGGCGCGCAAGGCGCTCCGCCGTATCCTCGAGGGCAAGGAAACCAGCGTGACCATCACGCCGGAGAATCTCGGCGATTATGCGGGCGTGCGGAAATTCCGTCACGGCATTTCCGAGGAAGAGCACCAGATCGGTGCCGTCACGGGCCTTGCCTGGACGGAAGTGGGCGGCGAACTGCTCACCATCGAATCGGTGACGGTCCCCGGCAAGGGCCAGATCAAGACGACCGGCAAGCTCGGCGACGTGATGACCGAGTCGGTGCAGGCGGCCTTCTCCTATGTGAAGGCGCGCGCCCCAGCTTATGGCATCAAGCCGAGCATCTTCAACCGCAAGGATATTCACATCCACCTTCCCGAAGGCGCCGTGCCCAAGGATGGGCCGAGCGCTGGTATCGGCATGGTGACGTCCATCGTCTCGACGCTGACCGGCATCCCCGTCCACAAGGATGTCGCGATGACCGGCGAAGTGACGCTGCGCGGCCGGGTGCTGCCCATTGGCGGGCTCAAGGAAAAGCTGCTCGCGGCGCTGCGCGGGGGAATCAAGACCGTGCTCATTCCGCAGGAGAATGAGAAGGACCTGGTGGAGATTCCGGCGAACATCAAGGAAGGCCTTGAAATCGTGCCGGTGAGCCATGTGGACGAGGTGCTTGCTCGCGCTCTCACCGGGGCGCTGACACCGATCGACTGGTCCGAGGAAGATGATCTCGCCGCCCAGCCTCCGATCGGCTCGGCAGCCGAGCATGAGCAGCGGATGCGGCACTGAGTCTCGCGATGATCGTCATGACACCGATGCCCAAAACAGCCCGATTTGAAGTTAAGGGCGGTTAAGGATCGTCGTAAATGGGCCGGTCCGTCGCCCGGACCGGACCGATCATCGTGAAAAACAGCGTAAATCAGGGTTTTTAACGGGTTTGAGGCGCAAATCTCTTTGACACTTGCGACGAAGCAAGCCTTTATGCGCGCCTTCGTCGCATGATTCCCACCACAAGTTTTCTCAAGAAGGGGGTTCCCAAGGCATGAACAAGCAGGATCTCATCAGTTCGGTCGCGGATCAGAGCGGCCTCACCAAGGCCGATGCGAACAAGGCTGTTGAGGCAGTGTTCGACGCGATCACCGCCGCTCTCAAGAAGGGCGATGAAGTTCGCCTCGTTGGCTTCGGCACGTTCTCCGTTTCGCAGCGCAAGGCCTCGACCGGTCGCAACCCGCGCACCGGCGAAACCATGGCGATCAAGGCTTCCAGCCAGCCGAAGTTCAAGGCCGGCAAGGGTCTCAAGGACGCCGTCAACTAATCAACTCGATCGATCGTTGCCCCGCGCTTTCCGGCCGGGGCACCGCTTGATTGGATCGCCGACAGGGAACGCGACGTCCCATGGCGGCAAAGGCCGGGCTCTGCCTGGCCTTTTTGATTTTCAGCCGGATGAAGGCTGAGGATGCCCGGTCTGCCGGGAAAAGCGTGCTAATCCCGAAAGGGGCGCGCTCTATGCTTGACGGCGGTCCTCCCGGGGCATTATGGGCCGCCTCTCGATAGCGTCGATGGACGCTGTGGCGATCGTAGCTCAGTTGGTTAGAGCGCTGGTTTGTGGTACCAGAGGTCGCGGGTTCGGATCCCGTCGATCGCCCCATTTTCTTCTCCGAGATTTGGATAACTGGCCGCCGCGCTGCGTGCGCGGGGCTGACAGCCCGTCGCGCGCAGCCTATAGGCACAGCATGGCAAAAACAGACGATGATCGGGAGGAAGGGCTGCGGCTCAATCCTCGCTATGACCGCGATGGGTTGATCACAGCCGTGGCGAGCAATGTCGATACCGGCGAATTTCTGATGCTGGCGCATATGAACGCGCAGGCCCTGGCCGCGACGATCGAAACGCGCGTTGCCCATTTCTGGTCCCGCAGCCGGGGCAAGCTCTGGCGCAAGGGCGAGGAGTCCGGCAACGAACTCCACATCGTCGACATGCGGATGGATTGCGATCAGGACGCGATCTGGCTGCTGGTCAAGCCCGTAGGGCCGGCCTGCCACACGGGCCGTGTCAGTTGCTTCTATCGCCGCGTGACGGATGACGGGCTCGAGTGGATCGATCGCGAGCCGCACGCCCATTGAGCTGTAACGGATATGTCGCTCAGTCCCGTCTGAGCACAGGCGCGGAGGGGTTGATTTTCCGTTGACGTAAACGTAAACAGTGCATCTGACCTTCATGGAAGGATGGATGCAATGACGAAGCTCCAGATGATTGCCGGCATTCCCCAGCCGGAACGGGACGGGCGGGAAGAGTTTTCGATCTCCGACCTGTGCGATGAATTCGAAGTGACGCCGCGCGCTCTGCGCTTTTACGAGGATGAGGAACTCATCTCGCCGCGCCGGCAGGGCCTGACGCGGGTCTACAGCCACCGCGATCGCGCGCGGCTCGCCTGGATCTTGCGCGGCAAGCGGGTGGGATTCAGCCTGGCCGAAATCCGCGACATGATCGACCTGTACGATGCCGGCGACGGTCGGCGCACCCAGCGCGAATTTACCGTCGCCAAATGCGAAGAGCGGATCGGATTGCTCCAGCGGCAGCGGCAGGATATCGACGAAGCGATTGAAGAGTTGAAGAATTTCGTCGCGCTCGTCGAAGAAAACCAGCGCCTGTCAGGCGAACTCAACTAAGACTTTCTACCACGGAGAGGCCAATGCCCAGCTATAAGGCGCCCGTCGCCGACACCATGTTCATCCTCAACGAGATCGTCGGGCTGGAGCGTCTGACGAACAATCCCGGCTTTGCTTCGGCGACCAGCGATATCGTTCAGGCCATTCTCGAAGAGGGCGGCAAGTTTGCCAGCGAGGTGCTCAGCCCGCTCAATGCCGTCGGCGACCAGATTGGCTGCAAGCGCAATGACGATGGCACGGTGACGACGCCGCCGGGCTTTCAGGAGGCCTTCGACCAGTTCGTCGCGGGTGGCTGGACCACGCTGCATGCGCCGGAGGAATATGGCGGGCAGGGTCTGCCTATCGTGCTGGCGATCGCCGCCGAGGAATATTTCACGGCGTCGAACCACGGCTTCAACATGTATCACGGCCTGACCGGCGCCGCGGTCAGCGCGATCCTCGCCAAGGGCGACGATACGCTCAAGCAGAAATATGTGCCCAACATGGTCTCCGGCCAGTGGTGCGGCACCATGAACCTGACCGAGCCGCACTGCGGCACCGACCTCGGCCTCATCAAGACGCGCGCGTTGCCGCAGGATGATGGCAGCTACAAGATCACCGGCACCAAGATCTTCATCTCGGCCGGCGAGCACAGCATGGCCGAGAACATCATCCACCTCGTGCTGGCCAAGACGCCGGGTGCGCCCGCAGGCAGCAAGGGCATCTCGCTCTTCCTCGTCCCCAAGATGATGGTCAATGACGATGGCTCGCTGGGCGCGCACAACGCCGTCACCTGCGGCTCCATCGAGCACAAGATGGGCATTCACGGCAACGCGACCTGCGTCATGAACTATGACGATGCGACCGGCTGGATGATCGGCGAGGAGAATAAGGGCCTCGCCGCGATGTTCATCATGATGAACCAGGCGCGACTGGGCGTGGGCCTTCAGGGCCTTGCGCAAGGTGAACTGGCCTATCAGCAGGCAGTCCATTATGCGATGGACCGGCGGCAGGGCCGCGCGCTGACCGGCGCTGCCGAGCCTGACAAGCCCGCCGATACGCTGTTCGTGCACCCCGATGTCCGCCGCATGCTGATGGAGTGCAAGGCGCTCACCGAGGGCCTGCGTGCGCTGGTTCTGTGGGGCGCGCTGCAGGTCGATCTCATCAAATATGCGCCGACCGAGGAAGAGCGTCAGGCGGCGGATGACATCATCTCGCTGCTCACCCCGGTCATCAAGGGCTATGGCACGGACAAGGGCTTCGATGTCGCCGTCCTCGCGCAACAGGTGTTCGGCGGCCATGGCTACATCCGCGAATGGGGCGTGGAGCAGGCGGTGCGGGATGCGCGCATCACCATGATCTACGAAGGCACCAATGGCGTTCAGGCCATGGATCTGGTCGGCCGTAAGCTGCCCGCCAATGGCGGTCGCGCGGTGCAGGCGCTGTTCAAGATGGTCGCCGAGGATGTCGCCGCCGGCAAGGCCGTGCCGGAGACGGCTGCTATTGCTGAGGCGCTGGAGAAGGCCAATCAGCAACTGCAGGCCGCGACGATGTGGCTGATGCAGAATGCCATGCAGAACCCGAACAATGCCGGCGCGGCGGCTTATGCCTATATGCACATCACCGGCATCGTCGCGACGGGCATGATGTGGCTGCGTATGGCGATGGCCGCGCAGGCGCAGCTCAATGCCGGCACGGGCAATCCCGACTATATGAAGGCCAAGCTGGTGACGGCGCGTTACTTCGCCGAGCGCATCATGCCGGAAGCCGGCGCACTGCGTCGCAAGATCGAGGGCGGCGCCGAGGTGCTGATGGAACTGCCGCCGGAGGCGTTCCTGACGGCAGCCTGATCGGGCTTATCCTGCGGGATCAAGAAGCGGCTTCCTCTCTCCGGAGAGGGAGCCGTTTTCACGTCGATGGCTGAGGTTCAGGGCTTTGCAGATGCCGGTGCATCAGCCCGCAGCGGCGCCTTGAACAGCGCGGCGTCGCCGGGCTTGAGCGGCACCAGCTCGCCGCGCTGCATGTCGGCAACGGGGCGCGCGCCGTCCGGCAGGTTGATCCGCGAGCCTTCACCTCGTTCGTCGGCCAGCAGCTTGGGCGCGGGTGCGCTCGGCGTGCGGCGGACCATGCAGTTGACGCGCGGCACGTCGCGGAACTCGTCGCAATTGTAGAGCGTGCGCTCGATGCCGCTGTCCTTCATGCGGATATAGGAGAAAGACATGGAGGCGAGGCTGGTTTCCGCGACCGGGAAGCTGCGCGGCGTCGCCTTATCGCTCGTCCAGGCCAGCAAGCGACACTGCGCGCGCCCGGCGCACAGGCGCGCGGCGGCGTCGGCATAGCGGGCTGGGTCGCCGCCCGGATCGAGTGTCATCACAAACCCTGTGCCGCCGGGTTCGATGGCAGCCAGCCGACCGGGGCCGATGCGCTTGCCGATATCCGCAGCACCAAGCAACGCCGGTGCGGTGGCGTCGTCGATCAGCGAGCCGGGCAAGGTGCCGGCCAGCGCGCCATCATCGGCGTGAACGGGCGACAAGGCGGCAAGCTTGGCGATGGCGGGCTCGGCAGCGATGCTGAGGCTCCGCGCAAAGGCCGGCGGTGTGCCCCACCAGCCCTCCCAGCGGAAGAACAGGTGCGTATCGACCGCCGCGACCTTGTCGAGCGACTTGCTCCAATAAGGCATCACCCAGTCGGTATGATAATGGGTGCTGTAGCCGACAGGCGCATAGACATCGCCTGCGAGCATCCGTGCCGCATTGCCCCGGGCGCGATCCCAGGCTGACGGGGATGGGCGACGCGCCATGGCACCATCGCAGGTAAAGGTAAACTGGCAGCCGGTGGCCCGCTCCTGCCCTTGGAAGACCACGCCGCACACCGTCTTGGGGAAGGCGGGGTGGCGCAGGCGGTTGAGCACGACCTGTCCCACGGCGCGCTGGCCCTTGGCGTCGTCGCCGGCTTCATAGATCATCGCGGCGGCAAGACAGTCGGTTGCCCGACCCAGCGCCATCGCGTCGCCCTTGAACGTGAAGGGGCGCGCGGCAGGATTGGGCGCGGTCGAGAAGGGGATCTGCGCGTTCAGCTGCCGCGCCTGATCGGGGTGGGAGGCGTCGAGCACCAGCGGCTCGACGACGGGCACGGGGCTGTTATCCGGTGCCTTGGGCAGGGCTGTGCTCACGGCCTCGCTGCCGGACAGCGCGGTAACGCTGGTGCGATTGCCGATGGCGAGCAGCGCCAGAGCGCCGGTGAGGATCAGCCCTAGAAGGCCGGCCAGCACAAGTCGGCCCTGGCGCGAAGAGAGCGCCGGGAATGCCGATTTTCGCGCAATCAGACCGTTGGTTGCCATACGTCCTTCCGCCAAAGCCGCCATGCGCGGCCGGAGAGGGGCGGTATGTGTGCCTTTAGGCCGCGTTAGGCAAGAGCGGCACGGCCAGCCGACCGGCCACAGGGACGGCCGTGCCATAACGGGAAAATCCGGCCGGCAAGTCTTAACGGCTCGCCGGCACGGGATGGTCGGCCCGGATTAGCCGGCTTCGGGCAGGAAGTCCGGCACCGAGAGATAGCGCTCGCCAGTATCGTAATTGAAGCCCAGCACCTTGGCGTCGGCGGGCAGGTCCGGCAGCTTCTGGGCGATAGCGGCGAGCGTCGCGCCGGAGGAGATGCCGACCAGCACGCCTTCCTCGCTGGCAGCGCGGCGGGCGTAGTCCTTGGCATCGGCGGGATCGACCTGGATCACGCCGTCCAGCAGATCGGTGTGCAGATTGGCCGGGATGAAACCGGCGCCGATGCCCTGAATCGGGTGCGGGCCGGGCGCGCCGCCGCTGATGACCGGGGAGAGCGTCGGCTCCACGGCAAAGACCTTGAGGCCCGGCCACATTGCCTTGAGCACCTGCGCGCAGCCGGTGATGTGCCCGCCCGTGCCGACGCCGGTGATCAGTGCATCCAGCGGCTCGTCGCCGAAATCGTTGAAGATTTCCTGCGCCGTCGTGCGGACATGAACATCGATATTGGCCGGATTTTCGAACTGCTGCGGCATCCACGCACCCGGCGTAGCCGCGACGATCTCCAGCGCGCGCTCGATGGCGCCCTTCATGCCCTTTTCACGCGGGGTCAGGTCGAAGCTGGCACCGTAGGCCAGCATCAGGCGGCGGCGCTCAAGGCTCATGCTCTCGGGCATGACGAGGACGAGCTTGTAGCCCTTCACGGCGGCGACCATGGCAAGACCAATGCCGGTGTTGCCCGAGGTGGGCTCGACGATGACGCCACCGGGCTTGAGGCTGCCGTCCTTTTCTGCAGCCTCGATCATGGCCAGCGCGATGCGGTCCTTGATCGATCCGCCGGGGTTGGAGCGCTCGGACTTGATCCAGACATTCGCATCGCCAAACAGGCGGTTGAAGCGGATGTGCGGCGTGCCGCCGATCGTTTCGAGAATGGACGAGACTTTCATGGGCAATCCTCCATAAGGCGATCGATCAATTAAAACTTAATCGATAGAGATTTGCAAGGGGCGGACTCTATCCTTCTTTTGCGGGAGTGGCGCCCGCGTGGGAAGGTCGTAAATGAACCTCGGGCGGATCGAACGTCCGGGCGTTCCGCAATTCAGGGAAAAGGCGCGACCACCACAAGGTGATGGCGATTGCACCCACGCCGCCGGCAATCACAGCAGCGATCGGCCCGATGAGCGCGGCGAGAAAGCCCGACTCGGCATCGCCCAGCTCGTTCGAGGCGGAAATCGTCATCATCGATACGCTGGTCACCCGGC
This sequence comes from Sphingobium sp. B1D7B, assembly GCF_025961965.1. Lineage (NCBI taxonomy): Bacteria > Pseudomonadati > Pseudomonadota > Alphaproteobacteria > Sphingomonadales > Sphingobiaceae > Sphingobium > Sphingobium sp. B1D7B. The sequence continues at coordinate 3,526,064 of NZ_JAOQOR010000001.1, read as the reverse complement.
CGCGCATGTCGTCGGGGGTGTGGAGCTGGATGAGTGATTGGCGGACGAACACAGAGAACATGTCCGCGCTGCCCCAGGTCGCCATGGCGAACAGGGCGACGATGATCGCGGTCTGCTGCGGCATGAAGGCGGTGAGGCCGAAGACAATGGTCGCCAACCCGAAGATGCCGACGGACAGCATCATTTTCAGCCCGACATTGTGGCGCAGCGGCCGGAACGAGAAGAACAGCGCCGTCAGACCCGCGCCGATGCCGGGCGCTGCGGCAAGATGTCCCAGGCCCTGCGAGCCGATATGGAGCACATCGCGCGCATAGACCGGCAGCAGCGCTGTGGTGCCGGCCAGCAGCACGGCAAACAGATCGAGCGTGATGGCACCGAAGACCAGCCGGTTGGTCCGCACATAAGTGAGGCCGTCGATGATCTGGCCGATGGGATGACGGTCGCGCTGGCGGGCCGCTTGCGGGACCTTGCCGACGAAGATCATGCCGATGACCGCTACGCCGAACAGGGCGCTGCTGAACATGTAGGCGAAATAGGGCTTGAACGCATAGGCATAGCCGGCGACGGCCGGCCCGACGATGCTGCCGGCCTGCCAGAACATGCTGCTGAATGCGATGGCGCGGGGCAGCAGGTCCTTGGGGACGATGTTCGGGCCCAAAGAGCCGAGCGCCGGCCCCTGGAAAGCGCGGGCGAAGCCGATCAGCGCGGCGAGGGCGAAAATCAGTGGCAGGCTAATCCACCCTTCATAGCTGGAAAGCGCCAAAATCCCTGCCGAGAAGAGCAGCAGCGAGAGCGTGCCCATGGCGATGCGGGTGCGCGAATAATTGTCCGCGACGAGCCCCGCAAAGGGCGTCAGCATGAAGACCATGACGAACTGGATGAGGCCGATCAGTCCCAGCTGCGCCGCCGACTGCCCGGGCGACATGGTCTGGCGCGCGATGTTGTAGGCTTCCCATGCGATGATGAGCGCCATGCCGTTGGACGCGAGGATCGTCGACAGGCGCACCATCAGATAGGCGCGGAAGGCGCCGATCTGAAAGGGATGGGTCGGTGGCTTGCGCCCGGCGGTGCCGTCAGGCTCGCGAGAAGATGGGCTGACCATGCATGTTCCTTGGCGCAAGGCTGGCGACGGCGCAACGGACCAAAACGCGCGCAGGGCAAAGATTTTCGATTGCCGCGCGCCTTCGCTTGGGCGGAACGAAAAAGGCCCGGCAGGAACCCACGCTCCGCCGGGCCGAGTTTGAGCACTGGGGCTACCAGCGCCCTTCGGGTCGCAGCTCCGCCCTAAGAAAACAGGGTTAATGAGTCATCAGGAAATAAAGCAGCTTGTCATTTTTCCTGGGGCACCTGCGGCGTCAGGAACACAATTGCGCCGCCTGAGGTGCCGCACCTCAGGCGAGGCTGATGAAGCTGTCCAGAACCCGCTTGGCGCCGGCCTGCTCGAAATCGATCTCCAGCTTGTTGCCCTCAATGCCTGTCACCGTCCCATAGCCGAACTTCTGGTGGAAGACGCGGGTGCCGAGGCTGACGTCGCTGCGGCCCTTGTTGCCGAGACTCACAGCGCTCTGCCGCGCTTCGACGAGGCGCGTCGGCTCACGCGAGAACTGGCTTTGAGCGCGTTGCCAGCCCGGTCCGCGTCCTGAGCCGCGCGCGACATTGGCGAAGGGATCATCCCGTTCGGACCAGTTGGCGCGCCACAGGCTGGCGCCGCCGGACATGGTGTTTTCCTCGTCCACCGTCTCCTTGGGTAACTCGCCAATGAAGCGGGAGGGGATGGAACTGGTCCACTGGCCATAGACCCGCCGGTTGGCGGCGTGCAGGATCAAGCAGCGCTGGCGGGCACGGGTGATCGCCACATAAGCCAGCCGACGCTCTTCCTCCAGGCTGGCAAGGCCGCCCTCATCGAGCGCGCGTTGCGAGGGGAACAGGCCATCCTCCCAGCCCGCCAGGAACACGGTGTCGAACTCCAGTCCCTTGGCGGCGTGGATGGTCATCAGCGTGACCTTGGCTTCATCCGCCTGCGCCTCATTGTCCATGACGAGGCTGACATGCTCGAGGAAGGCCCCGAGCGTCTCATATTCCTCCATGGCGCGGGTGAGTTCCTGCAGGTTCTCCAGTCGCCCGCTGGCCTCCGTCGTACGCTCGGCCTGCAGCGCAGCGGTGTAACCGCTCTCGTCTAGAATCTGACGCGCGAGATCGGCGTGGTTCATCGCATTGGCGAGATCGCGCCAGCGGGCGAGATCGCCGATGAACCGTCCCAGCGAGCGCCGCGCCTGCGGGGTCAGCTCGTCCGTGTCGAGAATACGGGCCGCCGCGCTGGTGAGCGGCTCCCCCATGGCGCGGGCGAGGCGGTGCACCTTCTCGACTGCCTTGTCGCCAAGGCCGCGCTTGGGGACATTGACGATCCGCTCGAAGGCAAGATCATCCGCCGGTTGGTTGACGAGGCGCAGATAGGCGAGCGCATCGCGGATTTCGGCGCGCTCGTAGAAGCGGAAGCCGCCGACGATGCGGTAGGGCAGGCCGATCTGGATAAAGCGGTCCTCGAACTCGCGAGTCTGGAAGGAGGCGCGCACGAGGATCGCGATCTTCTCGGCGCCGACGCCCTGCCGCTCCAGCGACTCGATCTCCTCGCCGACGCGGCGGGCCTCTTCCGGCCCGTCCCACACGCCGATGACGCGCAGCTTCTCGCCATCGGCCTCCTGGGTCCACAAGGTCTTGCCGAGCCGCCCGCCATTCTGCGCGATGACGCCGGAGGCCGCGGCAAGGATGTGCGGCGTCGAGCGATAATTCTGCTCCAGCCGGATGATCGCGGCGCCGGGAAAATCGCGCTCGAAGCGCAGGATGTTGGCCACTTCCGCGCCGCGCCAGCTATAGATGCTCTGGTCATCATCGCCGACGCAGCAGATATTCTTGCGCTGCTGGGCGAGCAGCCGCAGCCAGAGATACTGGCTGGTGTTGGTGTCCTGATACTCGTCCACCATGATGTAGCGGAAACGCTGCTGATATTGCTCCAGCACCACGCGATCGGTCTTGAAGATCGTCAGCATGTGCAGCAGCAGGTCGCCGAAATCGCATGCGTTGAGCGCGCGCAGGCGGGCCTGATACAGCGCATAGATCGCCGCGCCCTTGCCATTGGCGAAGGTCTCACTCTCGCCCGCGTCGATTTCACCGGGGGTGAGGCCCTTGTTCTTCCACTTGTCGATCAGTCCGGCCAGCGCGCGGGCGGTGAAGCGCTTCTCATCGATCCCCTCGGCGACGATGATCTGCTTCATCAGGCGCAACTGGTCGTCGGTATCGAGAATGGTGAAGTTGCTCTGCAGCCCGACCAGTTCGGCATGGCGGCGCAGCATCTTGGCGCAGACGGAGTGGAAGGTGCCGAGCCAGGGCATGCCCTCGACCGCCTCGCCGATCATCCGCCCCACGCGCTCGCGCATCTCGCGGGCGGCCTTGTTGGTGAAGGTGACGCACAGGATCTCTGATGGCCATGCGCGGCGGGTCGCCACCAGATGCGCGAGGCGCGCGGTCAGTGCCGCTGTCTTGCCTGTGCCCGCGCCGGCCAGAACCAGAATTGGCCCTTCCGTGGTCAGCACGGCCTCGCGCTGCGGCGCATTGAGGCCCTGGATATAAGGCGGGTCGGCAGGAGAGGGGGCTGGCAAAGGATCGGTCACAGGCGAACAACTAGGGAACGGGTGGGGCGGGGGCAAGGGCCTTGGCGTGCGTTCCGACCGCTTCATCCCGATTACGCCCCCGGCGGTCTGCGGCGGATGGTTCGCACGGAACGGCTGTCCCGTTGCGGGATTTCCATCCCACAAGAACGATCACTCATAGGAGGATGCGATCATGCGCTTCTCAACCATTCTCGCCTGCGGTGCCGCTTCGGCACTGGCCTTCGCTGCCCACGCACAAGACATGCCGCCTCCGGGTGGCGCGCCGGTCGGCCCACCGTCCGCGACCGCGCCGATGCCGGGCGACACACCCGGGCCGATGCCGGGCGGGACGGACACCATGCCCCCGCCGACTGGTAACCCCATGCCCGGCGATGGCATGAACCCGCCGCCGCCGCCGCCGGCTCCCCCGCGGCCCCCTGCACCCGGCGGCACGATGACGCCGCCGCCTCCGCCCCCCGGTGGTGGTCAGGTTGAGATGATGCCGCAGCGGCCCGTGGAGCAGACCGCTCCGCAGCCCCCGGCAGAATATCCGGTCTGCTCGCGCACCGTGAAGGACGGGTGCAAGAACCCCGGCGGGCAATAATTAACTGAGCTTCTGCTGAGGTCGGCGTCCGTCTAGGTCGCTGGCCTCAGGAGGACCAATTTTGCCTTGCCGACCACGCGCTCGGCATCGCAATCGAAGCCTTTGACCGCGATCTCTTCCCGCTTTTCGGTCTCGATGCTCACCCAGGTGCTCGGGCCGACCCAGCCGAGCCGGGCGAGCTTGTCCAGGGCGACGGCACCCGCGCCGGTGCCATAAGGCGGGTCCATAAAAATCACATCCAGCGGCGCTGACGTGGCGCCAAGCGCGAGAACATCGTTCTGGCGGATGTCGGGACGCGCCAGTCCCAGCTTTTCGGCATTTTTACGCAAGGCGGCGATCGCAGCCCGGTCGCGCTCGACGAACAGGCATGTCGCTGCCCCGCGAGAGAGCGCCTCAAAGCCCAGCGCGCCGGAGCCGGCAAAGAAATCGCCCACCGCCAGCCCTTCGAACGAACCAAGCCGGCTGGTCAGCATCGAAAACAGTGTCTCGCGTGTGCGATCCGCTGTAGGGCGCGTTTCCTCGCCGACTGGCGCCACCAGGGGGCGGCCCCGCCATTGTCCTGAGATGATCCTCATTTGAGCGTCTTGCGGAACTTGATGAGATCGACCTGGCGCACCTCGGCCACTTCACCCGGCGCGGAATCGCCCAGCACGAAGGGACCGTAGCGGGTCCGGATCAGCCGGCTGACCTTGAGGCCGAGATGTTCGAGCACGCGCCGCACTTCGCGGTTCTTGCCTTCGGTCAGCGTCATTTCAATCCACTGATTGCGCCCGGTCCGCCGCTCCAGATTGGCGTCGATGCGGCCATAGCGCATCCCCTCAATCTCGACGCCCTCGATCAGTTCTTCAAGCTGGGCCTGGCTGATCTCCCCGAAGGCACGCGCGCGATAGGTGCGCTCGACACCGGTCGAGGGCAATTCCAGCTGCCGCTTCAGCTCGCCATCGGTGGTGAGCAGCAGCAGACCTTCCGTGTTGAGATCGAGCCGGCCGACCGGCATCACGCGCGGCAGGTCGGCGGGCAGGCGATCATAAATGGTCGGACGCCCGGCGGGGTCTTTGGCGGTGGTGAGGAGACCTGCGGGTTTGTGGAACAGGAACATGCGGGCCGGTGCGGGTTCTTTCACCGCCACACCATCCACCGTCACGCCGCGCAGCGACTTGAGCAGCGTTGCGGGCGTTTCCACCAGCGTGCCGTTCAGCGCCACGCGCCCTTCGGCGATCATCCGCTCGACATCCCGGCGGGAGGCGACGCCCGCGCGGGCCATCAGCTTGGCAATGCGCTCGCCCTCTCGCGCGGTGCCATCATCGGCGGCCTGGCGCACCTGCGGCGCGACGCGGCCTGCGCCCCGGCGCGCTCTGGGCGGCTGGGCTCGACGATCGGTAGCACCGGCTACAGGGCGCTGGGGACGGCGAGGTCCGGAAGGTCCACGAGTGTTCGACAAAATCTGTGTCCGTTTTTGGGGCGGCTGTGTCATCGCTGCACTGGCGAATCGCAGCCGCGCGACCTAGCGTTTTTGTGCGCCGGGATCGATCCGTTTTCGGTCTGCGGTTTGGCGCAACGGGAATGAGGCGGCAATGTTTTTCTCGAAGGAGACGCAGCGAATACGCCGCATCCTGATCGTCGAGGATGAGCCGCTGCTCGCGTTCGATGAAGAACACACACTCCAGACGGCCGGCTATGAGGTGGTCGCGACGGTCGATCGCTTCCGGGAAGCGACGGCGATCATCCTCGAACAGGGCGCGGTCGATCTGGTGGTGACCGATGTGCGGCTTGCCGGTGTCCGCTCGGGCGTCGAGTTGGCCCGCCATGCCCGCGAACTCGGCATCGCCGTGCTGTTCGCGACGGCCACCTGCCCGGAGGAAGCGCGCGATCAGGACATTGCGCTGGGATGCCTCTCCAAGCCGTTTCTGCCGCGCGATCTTATCCGTGCCATTGGCGTGTGCGAGCGGGTGATAGGCGGGCGTTCGCCGGGCCGGCTGCCGGCGGGGCTGAAGCTCTTCAAGCGCAACTGAGGGCTGCGCTGAGGCGCGCCGGCAAAAACGATGCTTTGAATTCCGGCATAGCGCTCTAAGACTGCGCGTTCAGGCCCAAGCAGTCGGAGTGTGCATGTCGCAGACCCTCATATTCGCCGTGATTGTCGGTGCAGTCGTGGCGAGCGGCTTCTTCGTTCCAAGCTTTCGTCCCTATTTGCGGCCCATGCCGTTCGTCGCGTTCCTGCTCGGCATATCGAGCGGCTTTCCGCTGACGCTGCTGCTGGCGACCATGACCTTCTGGCTCTCCAAGGTCGGCATCGACAAGTCCACGATCGGCTTCGCTATCGGCCTGACGACCCCCTACACGCTCAAATTCCTGTGGGCGCCTCTTGTCGACAAGGTGCCGCTGCCTGTGCTCACCCGCTTGTTCGGGCAGCGGCGCGCGTGGCTGTTCTTCATTCAGGCGCTGCTGTTTGGCGCGATCTGGCAACTGGGCGCCAGCGATCCGGCGACCGATCTGGCGCGCTTTGCGCTCTGGGCCATCGCCGTCGCCTTCCTCTCCGCCACGCAGGACATCGTGATCGATGCCTATCGCATCGAAATCCTGAGCGAGCAGGAACTGCCGCACGGTACGGCGATGAACCAGTTCGGCTATCGCACCGGCAATCTGCTGGCCGGCGCTGGGACGATCTTCCTCGCCTCCACTGAAGGCGCCGGGCTGGGTTGGGCCGTCGCCTATGGCATCACTGCCTTTTGCGTGCTCCCGGCAGCGATTGGCGCGCTGCTGGCGGGGCCGGGGCGCTATGTGGAGCACCGCGCGGTCCGCGAAGGGCTGGCGATGGGCGACTGGCTCAAGGAGACCATCGTCAATCCGTTCCGTGAGTTCCTCTCCCGCCACGGCGCCTTTCTCGTCCTGGGCTTCGTGCTGATCTACAAGATCGGCGATGCCATGGGGCAGGTGATGCTGGCGCCGATGATCGTCGAGCTGGGCTTTACCGACACCGAATATGTCACCGTCAACAAGTTCTTCGGCTTTGCCGCGCTGATTGCCGGGTCGGCGCTGGGCGCACCGTTCATCGCCCGGCTGGGCATGGGGCGTGCTTTGTTCGTCTCCGGTGCGATGATGATGCTCTCCAACCTGCTGTTCTGCGCGCTGGCCGTGGCCGGACATTCGACGCCGATGCTCGCGCTGGCGGTGGGGACGGAGAATTTCACCAGCGGCATCGGCCTGACGGTGTTCGTCACCTATCTGTCCGGCCTGTCGAGCCTGGCTTATACCGCGACGCAGTTTGCTTTGCTCTCATCCTTCGCCGCAGTCGGCCGGACATGGCTCTCGACGCCTTCGGGCTATCTCGCCGAGGGGCTGGGCTGGGTCGGTTTCTGGGCGTTCACCGTCGTGGCAGCGATCCCGGGCATGATCCTGCTCTGGATCATGTGGACGAAAGGCTTCGTGGTGGAGTCCGTTAGACAGCCCAGCACGCAGGACGATTAGCGACGCGCCTCAGACCGGCGGCTGGTTGTTCGCGACCAGCACCTGCCCGGCCAGATAGAGCGTACCCGCCATCAGGACCGTGCGTCGCGGTCCGGCGGCGACATCCGTCAGCGCCTCCTGGATCGTGGTGAAGCTACGATGCGGCACCTCCCAGGCACGGGCAACTTGCGCGAAGACCTCCGGCCCGTGATGCTCATGGCCGGGCACCGGCACGGAGCGGATCGAGCGGATCAAGGGGCGGAGCGGCTTGAGGAAGCCGGCGACGTCCTTGTTCGAGAGCATGCCGATGATCAGGTCGATGCCCTCATCGGCCAGATGGCTTTCCGTCAGCGCATCGGCCAGCGCCTTGCCGGCATCGGGATTATGCCCGCCATCGAGCATCAGCGTCCGCCCGGGCAGCATCGCGTTGAGCGGACCGCCTTCCAGACGCTGCATGCGCGCGGGCCAGTGCGCCCAGAGCGGTGCGGCGCGCAGCGCGGCCTCGGGCAGGGGCACCGCCTGCTGGTGACGGAGCATCGCAATGGCGAGGCCCATATTGGAAATCTGGTGGGCGCCGTGGAGGCGGGGCATCGGCAATTCGATGCGCCCGGCTTCGTCGCGATAATGCAACTGTCCCTGATATTCGGCGATGTCCCAGCTCCGCCCGCGCGGCAGATGCGCGGCACCCACCTTGTCGGCCACGCGGGCGATCGTGGCGTTCATCGCCGGGCGATAATGCTGGGTGACCAATGGCGCCCCGGCCTTGGCGATGCCGGCCTTCTCAAAGGCGATGCGGCTCAGCGGGTCTTCCGGCACGTCATGGTCCGGCGCGAGCAGGAAGCTCTCATGGTCGATCGCCAGCGAGGCGATACCGCAGGCGACCGGCGACTGTATCACGTTCGTCGCGTCCAGCCGTCCGCCTAAGCCGACCTCGATCACGCAGGCATCCGCCGGCACGGTGGCGAACAGCATGAAAGCTGCGGCGGTGGTGATCTCGAAGAAGCTGGCGTTCAGATCGCCGCCGATGTCGAGCACCTGCTCCAGCGCGCGGGCGAGCGTGTCATCGTCGATCAACGTACCGGCGAGGCGAATGCGCTCGTTGAACCGCACGAGATGGGGGGAGGTGAAGACATGGACGCTCCTGCCGTCCGCTTCCAGCGCCGCGCGCAGATAGGCGCAGGTCGATCCCTTGCCGTTGGTGCCGGCCACATGGAAGACCGGCGGCATCTCCAGATGCGGGTTGCCCAGCCGGCGGACGAGTTCGCTGATACGCTCCAGCCCCAGCACGTCACGGCCGGGCGAAAGCGCCATCAGGCGATCGAGTTGTGCCTGCACAGCAGGGTGGTCGGAAACGGCGTGGTCAGCCATCGCAAGGCCTCTGGGTCAGGTACCGCCCGGCCTGCTTGCCGGGAGACCCGCCCTGCTGCGCAGGTCGGCGAGTCCTCAGGCAGGCGCGGACGGGACGGAAATCGGTGGTTTTATGCCGCTTGCTTCGTCGTCAGATAGCCGATCGTCTTGGCCAGCGTCGCCTTCATTTCCTTGCGATGCGTCACCATGTCAATCATGCCGTGTGCGAGCAGATATTCGGCCCGCTGGAAGCCCTCGGGCAGCTTCTCGCGGATGGTGTTCTCGATCACGCGGGCACCGGCGAAGGCGATCAGCGCATTGGGCTCGGCAATCTGCACGTCGCCCAGCATCGCATAGCTGGCGGTGACGCCCCCGGTGGTTGGATCGGTCAGCACCACGATGTAGGGCAGGCCAGCCGCGCGCAGTTGCTGCACGGCGACGGTGGCGCGGGGCATCTGCATCAGCGAGAGGATGCCCTCCTGCATCCGCGCGCCACCAGCGGCTGTGAAGATCACATAAGGGCAGGACTGGCGCACGGCTTCCTGCACGCCCGCGACCAAGGCCGCGCCAACTGCCGTGCCCATCGAGCCGCCCATGAAGGCGAAGTTCTGCACGCCGACAACAGCCGGCTGGCCCTCGATCCGGCCGGAGGCATTGATCAGCGCATCCTGGTCGCCGGTCTGCGCGCGGGCGGCCTTCAGGCGATCAGTGTAGCGCTTGGAATCGCGGAACTTGAGCGGGTCTTCCTTGACCACCGGTGCGGGCAGGATGTGAATCGTGCCCTCATCGAAGATGTGCGCGAAGCGGGTGTGCGGGCCGATCCGGCCATGATGGTCGCAACGCGGGCACACCGAGAGATTCTCGTCCCATTCCTTCTGGAAGATCATCTGGCCGCAGCTCGTGCATTTGTGCCAGAGATTGTCCGGTGTCTCGGCCTTCTTGGCGATGAAGGGCAGGGCATTGCGAACGCGGTTCAGCCAGCTCATGCGGCTTTCTCCTTCTGATTGAGCGCGGCGCGCAGGGTCGCCACGAAGTCGCGGACCGGGCCAGCGGCCTGGGCGCCATGCTTGCCGACCAGCTCGACGATGGCCGAGCCGACGACGACCCCTTCAGCCACCGCGCCGATGGCGGCGGCCTGCTCGGGCGTGCGCACGCCGAAGCCAACGGCCACGGGCAGATCGGTTGCGGCCTTGAGCTTGGCGACGGCGGACTCGATGCTGGTCTGCGCTGCCTGCTGCAAGCCGGTGATGCCGGCGACGGACACATAATAGAGAAAGCCCGAGGCGCCCTCCAGCACGGCCGGCAGGCGCGCGGCATCCGTGGTCGGCGTCGCAAGGCGGATGAGCGAGACGCCGGCGCCGCGCAACGCCGGGCCAAGCTCGGCATCTTCCTCGGGCGGAATGTCGACGCAAATCACGCCATCGACGCCCGCCTTGGCGCATTCGGCGGCGAACCAGTCGGCGCCGCGTACGGTCATCGGGTTGGCATAGCCCATCAACACCAGCGGCGTCTCCGGATGGCGGGCCCGGAAGGCGGCGGCGATCTCGAAGATCTTCGCCGTGCTGATCCCCGCCGCCAGCGCGCGCAGATTGGCGGACTGAATGGCCTGCCCGTCCGCCATGGGATCAGTGAACGGCATCCCCAGCTCGATCACATCCGCGCCGCCCGCGACCAATGCATCGAGCACAGAGGCCGTGTCAGCAGGCGTCGGATCGCCGCCGGTGACGAAGGTGACGAGTGCGGCGCGCCCTTCTGAGCGGGTGCGGGCGAAGGTGGAGGTGAGGCGGTTCATATCTTCGCTCCCAGCGCCTGGGCGACGGTGAAGATGTCCTTGTCGCCGCGGCCGGAGACGTTGACGACGATCAGCTTGTCCTGCGGCATCGCCGTGGCTTCCGCCTCCAGCGCCGCGAGCGCGTGGGCGCTTTCGAGGGCGGGAATGATGCCTTCCTGCTGCGAGCAGAGCTGGAACGCGTCGAGTGCGGCCACATCCGTTACCGGCACATAGCGCACGCGGCCGCTCTCATGCAGCCAGCTGTGCTCGGGGCCGATGCCGGGATAATCGAGGCCCGCCGAGATCGAATGCGCCTCGGTGATCTGGCCGTCCTCGTCCTGCAGCAAATAGGTCTTGTTGCCGTGGAGGATGCCGGGCTTGCCGCCGGTGAGGCTGGCGGCGTGCTTGTCCGTATCGATGCCGTGGCCGGCTGCCTCGGTGCCGACCATCGCTACATCGGGATCATCGAGGAACGGGTGGAACATACCGATGGCGTTGGAGCCACCGCCCACGGCCGCGATCAGCAGATCGGGCAGGCGCCCTTCGGCAGCCAGCATCTGCTCGCGGGTTTCCCTGCCGATCACGCTCTGAAAGTCGCGCACCAGCTCTGGATAGGGGTGCGGACCTGCGGCGGTGCCAATGATGTAGAAGGTGTTCTCCACCGTCGCCACCCAGTCACGCAGCGCTTCATTCATTGCATCCTTGAGGCTTTGCGATCCGCTGGTGACGGGGCGCACTTCCGCGCCGAGCAGCTTCATGCGGAAGACGTTGGGCTGCTGCCGCTCGATGTCCTTGGCGCCCATGAAGATGGTGCACGGCAGGCCAAAGCGGGCACAAACGGTCGCCGTCGCCACGCCATGCTGGCCTGCGCCGGTCTCGGCGATGATCCGCGTCTTGCCCATGCGGATCGCGAGCAGGATCTGGCCGATGCAATTGTTGATCTTGTGCGCGCCAGTGTGATTGAGCTCCTCGCGCTTGAAATAGATCTTGGCGCCGAAACCGGGCTTGGCGCGCTCGCGATAATAAGCGGTCAGCCGTTCCGCGAAGTAGAGCGGCGAGGGGCGGCCGACATAATGCGTCATCAGGCCATTGAACTCGGCTTCGAAAGCCGGGTCTTCCTTGGCGGCGCGATACTCGCGCTCCAGGTCGAGGATGAGCGGCATCAGCGTCTCGGCCACATAACGGCCACCGAACTGGCCAAAATGGCCGCGCTCGTCGGGCAGGGCGCGCAAGGAATTGGGGCGGGAATTGGGGAGGGTGGTTGCAGCAGTCACTGTGCGTCTCTCTTGGTCACTGGGGTCGGGTCGCGTCGAAAGGGTCGAGCGATCAGCGCCATCGTGTCCCGATGCATCTGGCTATGGCAGGCAGTGTCATCATTCCCAACCGCTTTGCAGAAGGTCGCGGCCTTGTCCACCGCATTGACGCATTCGGCGGCTGGCCTTTGGGGCAGTTGCGCGAGCGGCGCCCGTTTTGCCCTCGGTCCTGATCCATCAGGCGGGCGGGGCGGGCACGAGGATCAGGGTTCGCTCCTCCACGCGCCAGGAGGCCAGTTGGGAGAGAAAGTTCATCCCCAGCACGTCAATGTCACCCAGCGCGGGGGATATCACGACCTTGAGATTTCGGGCTGTCAGCGGGCCGATCGCGAGGCGCTCGACCGTGCCCGTTTCCGCCTGCACCGTACCGTTCGCCGTCTGGAGCACGACCGGCAGCAGGCTGGCCCCGCGGGGCACGCCTGCGAGGTCCGCCGTCCCCGTGGACAGCGCTGTGACGGTGGCGCCGCTATCGATGAGCATCCGCCGGTCGACGCCATTGATTTGCGCTGTCGCCCAGAAATGGCCGTCGGGCGACATCCGGATGCGCACCTCGTCGCCCACGACTTGCTGAGAGTCGACGCCGAGCCGGCTGCTGAATCGGGACAGGGACGGGTCGAATGGCGCCTGCTGGAACAGCACGAACAAGGCAAACGCCAGCAAGGCGAACGAAAACAGGGCGCGCAAAGCCCGCCCCACATAGGGGATTTTGAAGATCAGAATGAGGATCAGCGCCGCACCGCCCGCATAGAGCGCAAGGTGAAGCCATTCGGGGTTGGTCGTCATCGGCATGAAAGCTCAACCGCAATCACGTGCATTCGATCCCGCACAGCGTCCGCGAACCGCCAGGGGGATCCAATCAGCCAGCCTGCGCCGCACGGCAAAAGTCAGAGATCTTGGCCACATCCTTGACGCCCGGCGCGCTCTCGATGCCGGAAGAGACATCCACCAGCGGCGCGCCAGTCAGGCGAATGGCATCGGCGACATTCTCCGCGTCCAGCCCGCCCGAGAGGCCCCAGGGCAGGGGCGGGCGATGGCCGGCGAGGAGGCGCCAATCAAAACGCAGGCCCATGCCGCCGGGCAGCACCGCGCCGTCGGGCGTCTTGGCATCGTAAAGCAGGAAGTCGGCCGCGCCGGCGAAAGCCGCACCGGTCGCGAGATCGCCGGCGGTCTTCACGGAGATGACTTTCCAGACCTCCAGCCCGGTGCGCTGGCGGATGGCCGCAGCCCGTTCCGGCGTCTCTCGTCCATGCAACTGGGCAATCTCCATGCCGCCGGCAGCGACCAGTGTATCGATCAGATCATCGCTCGGATCCACAAGAACACCCACCCGCTTCACATGGGCCGGCACCCGCGCGGCGATGAGGCTCACCCGATCGGGCGCGAGATAACGCGGGCTGGGCGGGAAATAATTAAGGCCGACATGGCTCGCGCCGCCCCGCACGGCCGCATCGATAGCTTCGGCGGTCTTGACCCCGCAAATCTTGATGGCGACCTTGGGCATGAACAATGGCATCCGGTTGGGTGTCGCCGGCGCTCGCAGCCGGTTGGCGGGCTAGGTAGGGGAGGATCGCTATCAGCGCAACGCAGCGGAACAGCCTCAGCGGATCATCGCGCCGCCGAGCAGCGTGAGTAGCTTTACGTCCACCGCATAGCCTTCCGCGCGGCGGCCTGCGATCCAGTCGGCGAAGCCGGCGAGCGGGACGCGGTGAACGCGGATGTCCTCGCCGGGAACGCCGCCGCCGTCGCCCACTTTCTCAAGATCGAAGGCGCGGAACAGGGTGAAACTTTCCGAAACCATACCGGGCGAGCTCCAATATTCGCCCAGATCCTCCATGCGGCCTGCGCGATAGCCGGTTTCCTCCTCCAGTTCGCGCGCGGCCGCGAGGCCCGGCTCTTCGCCAGCCGACTCGTCGCCCACCAGCCCGGCGGGCAGTTCGATGCAGCGCCGCCCGAGGGGGACGCGAAACTGGTCGACCAGCAGAATATGGCGCCCGTCCGTGCCCTCATCCATGGCGATGATGACGGCGGCGCGGATGCCGCGAGCGCGCGAGACATATTCCCACCGCCCGCGCCTCTTGGCGGTAATGAACCGGCCCTCCCACATGGCTTCCTCGGGGAAGCGGAACTCGTCTTCAGGGGTGGCGTCGCTCACAGTTCGATCGGCCGATCCGGCAACTCATTGGGATTGTCGGCGCTCTTGGGGCAATGTTCGGCAAGGATGAGGCCGGCCTTCTCGATGGCGAGCGCCATGCCTTGCGCGATGCGCCCGGCGCGCACTTCGTCGATCATCGCAGCCATTGCTTCGCCCCAGACTTCCGGCGACACGCGCGAGGCGATGGCTTCGTCTGCCACGATTTCCGCGCGATGCTCATCCAGCGAGAGGTAGAGCAACATGCCCGTAAGGCGGCGGGTCCGCGCCTCGGCCGAAGTACGGAACAGCAGCAGAGCGCGCCGCCGCACCCGCCGCGATTTGGTCGCGCCGGGCGTCGCCAGCATCCGCAGCGCTGGGATCGCCAGCAGATAGCGCATCACGAGGAAGTGCAGGCACATCTGCCCGAACATCAGCAGGTAGAGCAGGTGTCGCGGCAACTCATGATGCCAGCCGCCGGTCAGGCCGATCAAGGCACGCTCATAGGCTGCGGGGAAGGCGGCAGCAATCAGCGGCACCAGCAGCACGAACAGCAAGGACCAGTGCAGCCCGACATCATGATAGGCATCCGAGCGGCGCGCGACGATGGTCACGATCTCCGCGTCTGTCTTCAGTTCAGCCTTCGCCACAGCATCGGTGACGATGCGATGATCGGCCTCGCTCATGGAAATCCGCCTGCCCATCACCAGCCTCCGCTCGCGCCGCCGCCGCCGAAGCTGCCACCACCGCCGGAAAATCCGCCACCGCCGCCCCAGCCACCGCCGCCACCCCAGCCGCCGCCATCATTGTCGCGACTGTTGAGCGCGCTGCGAATGGCCGCTTCCGCCCCCCAGATGATGATGGGGTGGATGCCGCCGCGATAGCGCCGGCCGCCGCGCAACCGCCCGAAAATGGGCAGCACGACGAAGAACAATATGAAGATTGCGAGGAAGATCGCCGGCCCGAAGCCCTTGCCCGCCTGGCGCTTGTCCTGCTCGGCCGCGGCCGAGGCGAGCTTGCGCTGTTCTTCGGGCGGCAGTTCGAGAATGCGCACGATCTCGGCGACGCCCGCGCTGATGCCACCCGGAAAATCCCCATCGCGGAAGCGCGGCGTGATGACATCGCGGATGATGCGGCCGGATAGCGCATCGGTCAGGATCGGCTCCAGACCATAGCCGACCTGAATGGTCAGCCGGCGCTCGTTCGGCGCGACCAGCAACAACACGCCGCTGTTGGTGTCCTTCTCGCCGATGCCCCAGGCGCGACCAAGCCGATAGCCATAATCGCTGATCTCATAGCCATTGAGGTCCGGCACGGTCGCCACGACCAGCTGGCGCCCGGTGGTTTTTTCCAACGTTTCGGATTGCTGGGTAAGGGCTGCCTCTGTGGCGGGGTCGAGAATGTCGGCGCCGTCCACCACCCGCCCCGTCAGCGCGGGAAAGCTCTGGGCAAGCGCCGCATCCGGCCGCAGCATGAGCAGCGCGACCAGCACCAGCATAAAGCGCATCAGCGCCGGCACGATGGCCGGCGCGACAGGGCGGTGGGAACGGGTCAATTGCCGTTGAACATCGCGCCGACATCCGGCGTGGTGTCAGCGCCGGCCTTGGCCTCGAAGGGCGTCAGCGGCTTGGCGCCATGGATCAGCTTGGCGCCGATCATCTCCGGGAAGGTGCGGATGCGCGTGTTATAATCCTGCACCGCGAGATTATAGTCGCGGATCGAGATGTTGATGCGGTTTTCCGTGCCCTCAAGCTGGGTCATCAGGTCCGCGAAGCGCTCCTGACTCTTGAGGTCGGGATAGCGCTCGACGGTGACAAGCAGGCGGGAGAGGGCGCCGCTCACATTGTTCTGCGCGGCCTGAAACGCCTGGACCTTGGCCGGGTCGCTCAGTTGATCTGCAGTGACCTGCACCTGCGTCGCGGACGCGCGGGCACTGATCACGCCTTCCAGCGTCTCTCGCTCGATCTGCGCGGAATTGCGCGCGACGGCGACGAGATTGGGAATAAGATCGGCCCGGCGCTGATAAGCCGCCTGCACGTCAGCCCATTTGGCCTTGGCATTTTCCTCGGCGGTGGGCACCGAATTGATGCCGCAGGCCGCCAGCGCCAGCGGCAAGGCAAGCAGCAGAAACATGCGCAGTGCTTTGAATGGCGATGAAAGCGTGGCCATGGCGGTCTGTCCCCTCATAAGGCGGTGTATCGCTTGAGTGATACGCTAAATAGGGTGTTGATTGCCCGCCCGCAACGGGCTTAGCTGCCCCGCATCATCCAAATCCATCATCAGCAGCCCGCAGACGGCAGGGGAGAAACACGATGCTGACCGAATTCAAAGCCTTCATCGCACGGGGCAATGTCCTCGATCTCGCCGTGGGCGTCATCATCGGCGCAGCCTTCGGCGCCATCGTCAGTTCGGTGACGGACGATCTCATCATGCCGATCATCGGCGCGTTGCTCGGCGGCCTGGATTTCTCCAACTACTTCGTTCCGCTGGCCGCCGTCCCCGACGGGACGGAGCCCACGCTGGAGGCCATGAAGGCTGCGGCGGTGCCGGTGTTCGCTTATGGCTCGTTCATCACGGCGGTGATCAAGTTCTTCATTCTGGCGTTCGTCATTTTCCTGATCGTGCGGCAGGCCAACCGCTTCTTCGTTAAGAAAAAAGCGGAGGAAGTTGCAGCGCCCGCTGGCCCCTCTGAGGTCGATCTTCTCAAGGAAATCCGCGACGTTCTGAAGGCGAAGCCCTGATCGGTCCGTCGCATTGGGGTGAACGAAAGGTTGCCGAGCCGGGAACCTTTGTCGCTGCGGGGGTTTTGTTTGCAGTCTCGTGACAGATGGCGGGACCTAACAGGAGACAGACGCGTGAAACCCATGATGATCCTTGCCGCTGCAGGCGTAGCCCTGACGCTGGCCGCATGCGATTCCAAGGAAGCGCAGAACGTCGAAGATGCCTATGACAACCGGGCGGACGCGATTGACAACCAGGCTGACCAGCTTGAGCAGGCGAGCGACCACATGAACGGCGCTGCTGAAGACCGCGCGGAAAACGCCGTGGATCGTCTTGAAAATCGTGCGGATGCCGTGCGGAACATGGGCGACGAGAAGGCTGACGCGATCGACGCGGCCAAGTGAATTGCCAATTGATCTGAACGCTCGCTGAGCGTTTGGTTCGACCGGCCCGGCATAGTCCACAGGGATTATGCCGGGCTGTTTGCGTCTGCGGGCTTCTCAACCGCGAATTGATCCCTATATGAGGATCTGCCGGCTTGTCCGGCTATGGCGATAAACTGCGGCGTGTAATAGGCGCAGCGGACCCGGGGGCGGTACCCGGCGGCTCCACCAGAAGTGGCTCTTCCTTTCAGGAAGAACTGTTCCTGACGGGGCCGAACTAGGATCGACGTGTGTTGAAAAACGCTGTTTTTGCCCGGGCTGAGTAACCCGTTCAAGGCTCAAAACCCATAAGTGCCAACGATAACGAAGCACTTGCTCTTGCAGCGTAATTGAGGGCCTCACGGCCTGACATTACCCTAACAGAACGCGGTTGGACCGAACCGGGCAACAGAATCGGATTCCAGCGGCACGGGGAGCGCCGGGCAACAGAAGCTCCCCACCTCAGCCCTTCTCGCACAGCTTTTGAAGACCCGACTTCTTTGGGGCGCTGCTTCGCGCGGTTCTGGCGTTTCGCGCCCAAGCGTCGCTGCAAAGCCCAGAATCATGAATATTACAGAATTATGACAAAATGTTACTCTCGTACGTACATACAAAAAATCATGACTATCCTTATGATTTTGTTAATTTAAAAATTTTTGTTCGAATATTGATAGCGAGTCATAAAACTGAAATACTCTCGGTAAGATTTCAAAAGATACGAGAGGAATTGTCATGAATTTCAAGATTTTGATTGCAGGAGGCGCCGCGCTCGCGGCACTGGGCTGCACAGGCGCGATCGCTCAGACCGGCGGCGCCACGGGCAGCTATGCCGCCACCGCCATTTCTGCCGGAAATCTGGACGAAGCCGAGCGCTTGCTGCAGCCGGCCAGCATGACCGATGCTGCGGATCCCGCGCGGCTCATCAACATCGCGACGGTCTATGCGCGCACGCAGCGCAAGGCTGAGGCGCGCGAGGCGCTGATGCGCGTTCAGTCGCTGCCCGCCGAGCAGCTCGATCTGGCCGATGGCGCCAGCTATTCGAGCCACGCCGTCGCCCGCACCCTGCTGGCGCGCCTCGATCAGCATTGAGGCCGATCCGGCTTCCGGCCGGACATCATCCCGAAAAGGTGCGCGGACGCAGGTCTTGCGCACCTTTTTCTATTGAGGGGTACGGCGCGCCCGCCACCGGCAGCTCCAATGCCGTACGTCCTCCCGCTTCCGAAAGTTGGGCCGATCTTCGCGGCCTCGTCCATGTGGTCGGTCGCTGCCCCAAGCCCCTGCAATAAAACTGACATGAATCCGTCACGCGGATGACGCGGGGATTGCATCCCGCTGTCACACTCATCGCCTAGCTGCCGCGCCGAGGGCGCAAGGGGGACTTCACAGAGTCGCTACTCCCGTTGGCCGTCCTGCAATCGAAATCCGGAACATCCGGCAGCGGAGACGACGATGAAACTGATCAATCGGACTATCAACTTCATGCTGGCAGGCGTAGCCCTGCCGCTGCTCGCCGGTTGCGGTGCGCAGGATATCGCGTCACCGGGCACGGGCGGCAATGTCATCGTCAACCCGACACCCACCCCGTCGCCGACGCCCACACCTACGCCGACAACGAGCGTGACGCCGGCTGCCGGGTGCCCCACGATTGCAGATCCGCAGGGACTGACCGACGCAGGCACGATCACGGGCTCCACGGGCACCTGGCGCGTTTGCAGCCTTCCGGCACAAATTCGTGCGAACGTGACTTTGCCCAAGCTCGCCGGCCTGCTGTATCAGCTCCCCGGGCGAGTCGATGTCGGTTGCGATCGCGGTCCTTCGGATGCGCTGGTCCCCTCCGGCTGCACGATCCCCGCGGTTACGCTGACGATCGAGCCTGGCGTGATCGTCTATGGCGGCACCGGCGTCTCCTGGCTGGCGGTCAATCGCGGCAACAAGATCAACGCTGTCGGCACCGTCGCAAAGCCGATCATTTTCACCAGCCGCGACAATGTGCTTGGTCTGAATGACGACTCCAAGTCGGGTCAGTGGGGCGGCGTTGTGCTGCTCGGCCGTGCGCCGACCACCGATTGCGCCATCGGCGGCGCGACCCCGGGCTCCAATGATTGCTATCGTCAGACCGAGGGCGCGGCTGACCCGGCCTATTTCGGCGGTCAGATCGTGGCGGATAACAGCGGTACGATGCGTTACGTCCAGATCCGCTACTCTGGTTATGTGCTGGGCGCGAACTCGGAGCTCCAGTCGCTCACGCTGGGCGGTGTCGGCTCGGCCACGACCCTCGATCACATCCAGAGCCACAACAGCTCGGACGATGCGGTCGAAGCTTTCGGTGGCGTGGTGAATATGAAGCACTTCGTGTCGACGGGCGCTGAGGACGACATCCTCGACACTGACACGGGCGTGAAGGCGAACATCCAGTTCGTCCTCGGCATCCACCGCGCTGGCGGCGGCGCCGGCGACTCGTTCATCGAGGCGGACAGCGACAATGCCTTCACCACCAACACGCCGCGCCAGAACACCAAGGTGTCCAACGCCACGTTCATCGGTCGTTCGACGGCCAACAGCAACGGCGCGCTAGTCTACATCCGTGGTGCGGCCGACTACACGCTGGTCAACAGCATCGTCATCAGCCCGAACTTCCCCTGCCTCGGCATCAGCCAGGCGGCGACGGCTTCTGCCACGGTCGATGCCGCAACCGACGAAGCCGGCGCGCCCGTTTTCCGCTCGGTGCAGATGCAGTGCCCGTCCAGCGGTGCCTTCTTCGGGAAGAACAGCGTGACGGCGGCTGACGTGCAGGCCATCTTCCAGGCCGGCACAAACAATAGCGCAGCCTATACCCCGTCGCTGGTGAGCGTGTTCGTCAACGGCATCACCGAGAATGGCGTCAGCGCCTTCGACGTGACGACCCTCGGCTCCTTCTTCACGGCGGTGAACTACATCGGCGCGGTGAAGGACGCCAATGACAGCTGGTACCAGGGTTGGACCTGCAATTCCGGCACGGCGACCTTTGACAACGGCTCGGACACCACCCGCGCCTGCACGTCGCTGCCGACCGCCTGACACAATAGATGACAATGGAGGCGGGTGGATGCGCAGCGCACCCGCCCGCCTCTCTCCACAGTGATTTAAGGGGACTATCGATGGTGACGCCGCTCCGTTTCGCGGGTCTGCTGCTCGTGACAACCGCATTGACCGCATCCGCCGCCTGGGCTCAGGACATGGATGCCGCGCAGACCGCCGACGGCGCGAGCGAAGCGGCGGCTGCACCCGCCGATGCCGCAGAGGTTTCCATTCCCGGCGGCGGCGACATCATCGTCACCGGCCGTCGCGGCGCGAACATCGAGCGATCGGCACCCGCCGTCGTCTCCTTGCTCTCGGCCGAAGCGATTGCCCGCACCGGTGAGGGCGACATTGCCGGCGCCCTCGGGCGCGTGACCGGGCTTAGCGTGGTCGGCAACGGCTATGTCTATGTGCGCGGTCTGGGCGATCGCTACTCGCTGGCGCTGCTCAACGGCTCGCCATTGCCGAGCCCGGAGCCGCTCAAGCGCGTCGTTCCGCTCGATCTCTTCCCGACCAGCCTCGTCGCCTCGTCGCTGGTGCAGAAGAGCTATTCGGCCAATTTCCCCGGCGAGTTCGGTGGCGGCGTGATCAACCTCACGACCCGCGCGATCCCGGATGACTCCTTCCTCAGCATCTCGGGCGGGCTCAGCTTCAACAGCGAGACCACGGGTCGCCTGGGCTATACCTATTATGGCTCGCGCACCGACTGGTCGGGCTTTGACAATGGCGCGCGCGATACGCCGCCGGCGCTGGCCCAGTTTTTCGCCAGCGGCGCCAAGATCAGCGACGTGGGCGTCGATCAGGCAGCCATCATCGGCCAGATCGCAAACGGCCGGAACGCCATCGTCCAGCGCAACTTCAACATGCCGCCGAGCGGCAGCGTGGCGTTGAGCGCCGGCACCAGCCTGGATCTTGGCGGGTCGACGCTCGGCGTCATTGCCAGCGCCGGCTGGAGCAGCAAGTGGCGCACGCGCGACATTCTCCAGCAGTCAGCCGCCAGCCTGGACCTGTCGCAGCTCGGAAGCGATTTCCACACGGTCGCGACCGACAACCGCGTGGTCGTCAACGGCCTGCTCGGCTTTGGCCTGGAATTTGGCGAGCAGAAGCTGCGCTGGACCAACCTCTACATTCGCGACACGATCAAGCAGGCGCGGCTCTCCAACGGCCAGATCGCGGCGTCCGCCGGGTTCGATTTCCTCAATCAGGATACCGCCTGGTATGAGCGCCAGCTCATCAACACCCAGTTGGTTGGCGAGCTGCGCTTTGGCGAGCTGAAGGTCGATCTGCGCGGCAGCTACGCCAATTCGCAGCGCGAGGCGCCCTACGAGCTCGGCTTCACCTATGTCCGCACCAACGCGCCGACCAGCATCGATCCGTTCGGCGATCAGTACATCAACCGCCTGAGCGGGCAGGTGGGTACGGCCAACTTCTCCTTCTCGGACCTAAATGAGAACCTGCTCTCGGGCGGGATCGACCTGTCCTACCCGCTGCTGTCGACTGTGCGGGCGACTGTGGGCTATGCCTATATGAAGACGATCCGCACCTCCGAGCGGCGCGACTTCCGCATCCAGGCGCCGGGCAGCTTCCCGGCTGGCGTTGGTGCGCTCCGTCCCGATCTGTTGCTGGACGGCGACCTCGCAAAATATTTCGGCTACCAGCTCTTCGAGACGACCGAGACCGATCCGGCCTTCCGCGCCCGCATGAAAGTGCATGGCGCCTATGGCCAGATCCAGGCGACGCTCATGGACGGCCTCGATCTCAACGCCGGCGTTCGCTACGAGCGTGGTTTTGAAGCGGTGCGGCCGATCCAGGTGTTCAGCGTTCCGAGCAGTTCCAATGCCTCGACGGGTCTCAAGAAGGACTATTGGCTCCCCACCGCCACGCTCACTTACGCGTTCGGCGATATGCAGGTGCGCGCCAATGCCTCCAAGACCATCGCCCGCCCGCAGTTCCGCGAGTTGATCTTCCAATCCTATTACGATCCGGAGACCAACACGTCCTTCCAGGGCAATCCGCTGCTGGTCGATAGCGAATTGTTCAACGCCGAGTTGCGCTACGAATGGTATTTCGCGCGGGATCAGCGCATCTCGCTGGCGGGCTTCTACAAGAAGATCGACCGCCCGATCGAGACCTATATCTCGCCCGTCGGCGACAACAGCTTCACCACCAGCTTTGCCAACGCGCCCAAGGCCAATCTCTACGGCGTCGAGTTCGAGACGCAGAAATACTGGTCGCTGGGGGGCATGGCGCCGGACCGGCGCGTGGTGACGATCCTCAACTACACCTATTCGCGCTCAAAGCTGAAGGTGAAGGCGGACGATCAGGTGTTGATCTACGGCGTGCCACCGCAGGTCGCGACCAACGTGTTCCGCGATGGCGCGTCGCTGACCGGCCAGTCCGATCACCTGCTCAACATGCAGATCGGGCTCGAGGACACGTCGCGCCTTTCGCAGCAGACCTTCCTCATCAACTATGCCAGCCAGCGCGTGACGCGGCGCGGCTTCTCCGGCCAGCCGGACATTGTCGAGCAGCCGGGCTTCACGGTCGATTTCGTGGCGCGGCAGGGCATCCAGCTCGGCCGGGTTGAAAGCGAGCTGAAGCTGGAGGTGCGCAACATCACAGGCACCAAGTACAAGGAATTTCAGGATAACGGCGTGAATCGGGTCTACTACAATCTCTACAAGCCCGGCACGAGCGTCGAGGCATCGTTCAGCGTCAATTTCTGATCCGATTGACGCACCCATAGCGTGAACGAAGGAGGGCGGCCCCATGGTCGCCCTTTTTCGCGCGCGGGCTTGATCGGGATGGGGACCGCGCCGGGCTTACCCCGCCCAGATGCGCTCGCGATACCATTTCGTGATGATGTACTTCACGCCCGAGCGCACCTTCATGCCGTGATGGATGGTGGCCGGGTTCATTGTCCCGTCCGGCAGGCGATTGTTCCAGGCGACCAGCTTGCCGGTTTCCGGCTGGATCATCTTGTCGACCTGGGTGAAGCGCGTGGCGCCGCCGGCGGCGGGCTGGTTGAGATAGACCATCAACGTCCAGGTGCGGTTGCCCGAGCGACCGCAATAGCGCTCAAAATCCATGCCGCCCGGCTCGAAATAATCGGTATGCGCCTTGAATTCCTGACCCACGGCGTAGCGCTGCCCCTGCAATTGCTCGCCCTGCGCGGGATCGATGCCGCTATAGGCCGCGAGCTTGGCGTTGATCGCGGCGACGAAGGGGTCGCTATCCTCCAGATCGCAGGTCTCGCTGGTGCGGAAGGCTTCGTAGCCGAGATCATCGGCGATGGTGGAAGGCCGGCGGTTGGCTTCGATGCGATCGATCAGCCCTGCGCATTCGTCCGAATCGAGAAAACCCTTCTTCACGAACAGCGTGAGGTCGCGCCGAGGGAGGCGCTGAATGCCCGGCTGACCGGCAAGAAGAGGTGCGTCGAGCATCGACATGGCTGAACGGTGCGTCTAGCAACGGGAGCGGAGCTGGATCAACCGCTCCACGGCGATTATTTTTGCGGGGTAGACGGCGTCCGACCGGCCATTCA
The DNA here is from genome assembly GCF_025961965.1 of Sphingobium sp. B1D7B. Taxonomy (NCBI): domain Bacteria; kingdom Pseudomonadati; phylum Pseudomonadota; class Alphaproteobacteria; order Sphingomonadales; family Sphingobiaceae; genus Sphingobium; species Sphingobium sp. B1D7B. The sequence goes on along the minus strand of NZ_JAOQOR010000001.1, from coordinate 3,502,066 downwards.
GCGCATCTCAGCGTCGGTTGTCATTTTTTGGTAACCATGGTGAAACGGATCAGTCATACACCGCGCATAGGCAGCGCTTGCTTTGCTGGAGGGCATCAAATCTAGGATGCGGTGGACCGATCTCATTCGGCGCGCGCGACAGGGCCGGCCCGGCGGTTCTTCCAGCCTCGGTCAATGGATCGAGGCGGTGCTGCTCGTCGTCCTCATTATTCAGATCACCCGGCTGCTCTGGGCGCTCGGCACGCCGGTTGGCCTGTTCGGCGACTGGCGCGCGCGTGAGCCCGTGCTCGTGTCCGCCGATGCGCGGAGCGCCCTGTTCGCCGGCTTCGATCCGTTCTTCCGCACCGGCGCGAGCGCGGGCGGTGGCGTGCAGCAAGTCACGTCCCTGCCGTTCCGCCTGTTCGGCATCCGTCTCAACGAGGCGTCGGGCCAGGGTTCGGCGATTATCGCCAATGAAGCGGGCGAGCAGGCCAGCTATGCGGTGGGCGATCAGATCGCCCCGGGCATCATCCTCAAGGCCGTGCAGTTCGATCATGTCGTCATCGAGCGCGGCGGTGTCGGCGAGACGCTCTACATCGATCAGTCCGGTGGCGACGCGCCCGTGGTGCCCGCGCCGCCGGCCGAGGGCGGCCCTGCCATGCCGCCGGAGATGACGACCGGCGCCGGCCCGCAGGCGCCTGCCGCGGCGTTGACGCCCGACTCGGTGATGAAGGCGGTTAACATGGCGCCGCGCAATCAGGACGGGAAAGTCACAGGCATCGTCCTCAACGCCGGCAGCGATAGCGGCGCACTATCACAGGTCGGCTTCCGGCCCGGCGACATCATCGTGCAGATCAACGGGCGGCCGGTCACATCCATGGGCGACATCGCCCAGTTGCAGGCGGCGCTCCGGCCCGGTGCGCGCCTGTCCCTCATGGTCGAGCGCGGTGCCTCCACCGTGCCCATCTCACTCAATCTTCCGGAACGCCAATGACCCTGCTTCCCAAATTCCGCCGTTTCGCCGGCAGCGCTATGATCGCGCTGCTGCTCGCCGTGCCGGCGGTCGGCCAGTTGACGCTGAATGTGCGGGATGCCGACGTGCGCGCCTTCATTCAGGATGCGGCGCGGGTGACCGGGCGCACCTTCATCATCGACAATCGGGTGCAGGGCAAGGTTTCGGTCGTGACGGACCGGCCGCTGTCGCGCTCGGAATATTTCGAGATTTTCCTTTCGACGCTGCGCGCCAACGGGCTGGTCGCCGTGCCTGCCGCGGGCGGTGCGTTCCGCATCCAGCCGGTCGAGGGCGCGGCGGGCCAGCCGGGGCAGGTGGGCCGGGCCGCTAACAGCAACCAGTTCGTGACGGAAGTCATCCGCCTGCGCTCCATCGACGCGCAATCGGCGCTGGAAACGCTGCGCCCGCTGGTGAGCCGCGATGGCTCGATCACCGCCAACCGCTCCGGCCGCTCCATCGTGGTGGCGGATTATGCCGACAATATCCGGCGCATCCGGCAGGTGCTCGCGCAGGTGGATACGGATGGATCGACCACGCAGCTCATCACGCTGAAAAATGCCGGCGCGCGTGAGATCGCCACCTCGCTGCAAGGTCTGCTCGCCGGTGAGGAAGGCGCGCCCTCCCGCGCCAGTATCGTCGCGATCGACAGTTCCAACAGCATCGCCCTGCGCGGTGACGCGACGACCGTGCAGCGCCTCGCCGCGATGGTGCGGGATATCGACGCGCGCGCCGCCTCGGGCACGGAAATTCGCGTCTACTGGCTGCAGCATGCCGATGCCGACAAGATGCTGCCGGTGCTGCAGCAACTGCTGGGTCAGGCCGGGGTGGTGTCGGAGACGCCGACCGCTTCGAATGCGCCCAGCGCGCCCGCCGGGGCTGGCAGCGCACCCGCGGCCCCCGCCGCCACACCGGCGAGCAGTTCGAGCGGGGGCGGCATCGGGCGCGGGCCCGCCGTCGTGACCCGCTACGAGGGCGCCAATGCGGTGATCGTCGCGGCCAATGGCGACACGCAGCGGATGCTTGGCGAAGTGATCCGCCAGCTCGATACCCGTCGCGATCAGGTGCTGGTCGAAGCGATCATCGTCGAAATCGGCGACAATGCCGCGCGGCAACTCGGCGTGCAGTTCCTTGTCGGCAGCACGTCGACCGGCTTTGCCGCGACGAACTATTCCAATGCCAGCCCGAACATCCTGACGCTGGCCGGCGCGCTTGCCGCCCGAAATCTGAGCCAGACGGAAACGGTGGTGGTGGCGCCCGATGGCACGCGCACCACGACGACCACGACCGAGAATAGCGGCCTTGCCAATCAGCTCCAGAGCGCGGCCGTCGATTCGCTGGCGGCGGCGCGCGGCGGCTTTGGCGGCATCGCGACGGAACTGGGCAGCAACGGCGTGTTCGGCGCGATCATCAACGCCGTCCAGTCGGATACCGAGAGCAACATCCTCTCGACGCCGCACATCACCACGCTCGATAACCAGCAGGCCAAGATGCTCGTCGGGCAGGAAGTGCCGGTTGCGACGGGCGAGGCGCTCAGCCCCAATTTCGATAACAAGTTCCGCACCGTGCAGCGGCAGAATGTCGGCATCATGCTCGACGTGACGCCGCAGATCAGCTCGGAAGGGACGATCAAGCTGTTCATCAAGCAGGAGGTCAGCAGCGTCGCCGGACCGGTCTCCAACAACAGCAGCGATCTCATCATCAACAAGCGCGAGTTCGAGACGACGGTTCTGGTCGATAATGGCGATATCCTCGCCATTGGCGGCCTGCTCGACGAGAATGAGCGCCGGACGATCGAGAAGATCCCGCTGCTGGGGGACATTCCCCTGATCGGTGAGCTGTTCAAGTCGCGCAGCCGGGCGAAGGCCAAGACCAACCTCATGGTCTTCATCCGCCCGACGATCCTCGGCAGTCGCGCCGATGCGCGCAAGATGACCGCCCAGCGCTATGGCTATATTCGCGGCCAGCAGATGCTCGCCAACCCGGATGTCGAGCCGTCCATCGATCAGCTCGTGCGCGAATATCTGGGCACGACGCCGCCGGTCGCCGAGCCCAAGCCCGGCGATCAGGTCGTCGACGGGCGGATCACAACCGGGCAGGAGGTGCGCTCCCAGCAGGTCGTGCGGCCCGGCGCAGTCAAGACGACGGACGTGCCATGAGCGAGCCCGAGCGCCCCGCTCAGGCCGAAGGCGCGCCCTTGCCGGTGCCGGCACTGGATGAACCCGCTGTGCCGGTGCAGGCATCTGACGAACCCGCACCGCTGGTTCACGAGACCTTGCCGGTCGATATTCCCTATGCCTTCGCGCGCAAGCATGGCGTGGTGCTGGTGGCGGACAAGGCCGATGCGGATGCCGCGCAGCCCCGCCTTGCCGTCGCGATGCGGGAGGGCGCCGATCCGCGCGTGCTGGTGGAGGTGCGCCGGCATCTTGCTCGCAGCTTCGATGTCTCGATCGTCAGCCAGAAGGATTTCGACAAGCATCTCTCCAACCATTACGCCATGGAAGGCTCGGCAGCGGCGATGGCCGGCTCGCTCGCCATGGGCGGCGACGATCTCGATTTCATCGCCGGCGACCTGCCGACCGCCGAGGATCTCCTCGACAGCGGCGACGACGCCCCGGCGATCCGCCTGATCAACGGCATTCTCGCCGAAGCGGCCCGGCAGGGCGTCAGCGATATTCATATCGAGCCTTACGAGACCGGCCTTGTCGTGCGGATGCGCATGGATGGCGTGCTGACCGAGACGTTGCGGATGCCGCCGCATGTCGCGCCGGTCGTCGTCAGCCGCATCAAGGTGATGGCGCGGCTGGACATTGCCGAGCGGCGCGTGCCGCAGGATGGCCGCATCGGCCTCACGCTAGGGGGCAAGCTGCTGGACGTGCGCGTCTCGACCTTGCCCAGCCGGGCGGGCGAGCGCGTCGTCATGCGTATCCTCGACAAGGAGAATGCCGGCATTTCGCTCGATGTGCTCGGGCTGGCCGGCACGGCCGATGGCGTCTTCCGTCGCGCGCTGGAGGAGCCGAACGGCATCATTCTCGTCACCGGCCCGACCGGCAGCGGCAAGACGACCACGCTCTATGCCGGCCTGCGCCAGCTGAATGACGGCAGCCGCAACATCCTCACGGTGGAGGACCCGGTGGAATATGCCATCGAGGGTGTCGGCCAGACGCAGGTCAATGCCAAGGTCGGCCTGACCTTCGCCGCCGGTCTGCGCGCCATTCTGCGCCAGGACCCCGATGTGGTGATGGTCGGCGAAATTCGCGACCGGGAGACGGCGGAGATCGCGGTGCAAGCCTCGCTCACCGGTCACCTCGTGCTCTCGACCGTTCACACCAATGATGCGGTGGGCGCGATCACCCGGATGCGCGACATGAAGGTGGAGCCATTCCTGCTTGCCTCAACGCTGCGCGCGGTCATCGCCCAGCGGCTGGTGCGGCGGCTGTGCCCGCACTGCCGCGAGCAGGTGCCGGCGGACAAGTCAGTCAGCGCGCTACTCGGCATTGACGAGGGCACGTTGATCTATCGCCCGCGCGGCTGCGACCAGTGCGGCAATAGCGGCTATAAGGGCCGCATCGGCGTGTTTGAGGCCATTCGCGTCGATGAGACGATCCGCCGGATGATCAACGAGGGCGGCGATGAATCGCGCATTGCCCGCCACGCCTATCTCAATGCCCCCAATCTGATTTCCGCAGCGCGGGCGCTGGTGCTGAGCGGCGAGACGAGCGCGGAAGAAGCGATCCGCATCTCGCGGCGTGAAGCGGTCGATGCCTGAAGTCGTGATGCCTGAGAACGGCCATGCCTGAGTTCGACTATGTCGTCATCGACGGCGCCGGGCGGGAGAAGCGCGGGCTGATCCGCGCGGAAACCGCCACCGATGCGCGCAGCGCGCTGGCGGCGAAGAAGCTGTTCGTGGTGCGCATCGGCGAGGGGCGGGGCTCCTCGGGTACCAAGGCCGAAGGCAAGGCCCGGCCGGCGCGCAGCCTGCTCAGCTTCGAGCGCAATCGGCTCTCAAACAAAGATCTCACCTTGTTCACGCGTCAGCTCTCCACGCTGGCGCAGGTCTCGCCGCTGGAAGAAGCGCTGCGCACGATCACCCGGCAGAGCGAGAAGCCCCATGTGCGCGAGATCGTCTCGCGGGTCCATCAGGGCGTGGTCGAGGGACGCACGCTGGGCGAGGCGATGGGCATGGACCCGCGCAGCTTCCCCGGCCTCTATCGCGCGATGATCGCAGCGGGGGAGCGCTCCGGCAGTCTTCCGATGCTTACCGAGCGGCTGGCGGTCTTGCTGGAACGGCAGGCCGTGATGCGCTCCAAGCTGCTGACGGCGCTGGCTTATCCGACCGTTCTCGCGGCGTTCGCGGTCATCGTCATCATTTCGCTCATGATCTTCGTGGTGCCGCTGGTGGTCGAACAGTTCGATACGCTGGGCCAGCAATTGCCGCTGCTCACGCGCATCGTGATGGGCATCTCGAATATGCTGGCAAGTTGGTGGTGGGCGATCCTCATCCTGTTGGTGGCGCTCGGCCTGATCGGCTGGCGGGCGCTCAAGAATGAGGATGTGCGCCTGCGTGCCGATGCGATGCTGCTTGGCGTGCCGTTCGTCGGCCGGCTGCTGCGCGATCTCCACGCCGCGCGCATGGCCCGCACGCTGGCGACGATGGTGCAGAGCCGCCTGCCGGTGATGGAAGGCCTCTCGCTCACCGTGCCGACCATCCACAACCGCGTGTTACGGGCCGCGACGAGCGAGATCGTGGAGTCGGTGCGCGGTGGCGGCAGCCTGTCCGCCGCGATGCGCCGTGCCGATGTATTCCCGCCGCTGCTCGTCTATCTCGCGGCCAGCGGCGAAAGCGCCGGCCAGCTCGACCTGATGCTGGAGCGCGCCGCCGAATATCTGGAGCGCGAGTTCGACAGCTTTACCGCTGCGGCGCTCTCCATGCTGGAGCCGCTGATCATCATCCTCATGGGTGGTATCGTGGCGATCATCATCCTCTCGATTCTGCTGCCGATCATGCAGCTGCAGAATCTCACCGGTGCCGGAGTCTGACTCATGAAGTTCGCGCGTTTTCTCGCTTCCTCCCTCCGCCGCAAGGCACGGCGGTCGCGATCCTTCGGGCCGGCCCTGCGGGGGCCGCAGCGGCCGAGCGAGCAGGGCTTCACGCTCATCGAGCTGCTGGTGGTGATCGTCATCATCGGCCTGCTCGGCACCATCGTGGCGATCAATGTGTTCGGCGCGCTCGGCACCAGCAATGTCGCCAAGGCCAAGGCCGATATTTCCGTCATCGAATCGGCGCTGGAGCAGTATCGGCTGGATAACCTCACTTATCCCAGCACCAGCGATGGCCTGAATGCGCTCACCGCGCCGCCGCCGGGCCTGGCGCAGCCGGAGCGCTATCGCGTCGGCGGGTACGTCAAGAAGCTGCCGAACGATCCCTGGGGCAAGCCCTATCAATATGCCGCCCCCGGCCGTCGCGGCGCCTTCGACGTCTATTCGCTGGGCGCCGACGGCCAGACAGGAGGCGAGGGCGAGAATGCCGACATCTATTCGAGCGATCTTTAAGGGCAGCGCACCGGCGCGGGTCCGTCAGGGAGATTGAGGCATGAGGCGGGGCACGCCCGGTCATCGGCAGGGCTTGCCCATGCCGCGCCGCGCATGCGCATCCGCCGGCTTCACCTTGCTGGAAATGTTGGTCGCGCTTGCCATCTTCAGCCTCGCCGCGCTGGCGCTGGTGCGCCTGCAAGGCGTCTCGGCGCGGACCTCGGTCGATCTCAACAGCCGCACCATGGCGCAGATCGTCGCGCGCAACCTCATGATCGAGCGCATGACCGATCCGCAGCCCCCGGCGCTGGGCGCGAGCAACGGCGTGGCCGAGAATGGCGGCCGCAAATGGCCGTGGATTCAGCGGGTCGACAAGGGGGAAGACGGGCGCCTGCTCATTGTGACGGTGCGTGTGGATGCCGGGCCGGGCCAGTCGCCTGCCGTCCTCACCTTCGGGCGGCCGGCGCAATGATGCGGCGGGCCCCTGCTTCGCCTGTGACGCGCGGTACGGCCGGCTTCACGCTGGTTGAGCTGATGGTCGTCATCGCGATTATCGGGCTGATCTCGGGCGCGGTTGTCCTCACCATGGCCGATCCGCGCGGGCGGGTTTCGGGCGATGTGGACCGCTTTGCCGGGCGTGTGCGCGCCGCGCGGGACAGTGCCGTCATCGCCGGACGCCCGGTCGCCCTGTGGGTCTCCACCACCGCTTATGGTTTCGAGCGGCGGGCGCAGGGGCAGTGGGAGCCGATCACGGAAGGACCGCTGGCCGCGCATGACTGGTCCGGCGAGACCCGCGCCGCGCTCGGCCAGCAGACGCGCCTGCGGGTGATGTTCGACAGCGTCGGGCAGGCCGATCAGCCGCTTGATTTTGCGCTGGAGCGTGACGGGCAGAAACTGCCGGTGCGCATGACGCTGGATGGCAAGGTGACCAGCGGTGACTGACGCGCGCGCCATTGGCCATGCCCATGCGGGCGAGGAGGGTTTTACCCTCATCGAGCTGCTGGTGGCGGTGATGATCTTCGCCATGCTCGCGACGGCCGGTGTCGTGCTGCTGCGCACCAGCGTAGACGGGCAGGCCGCCATCGGCCGCAATCTCGATGCGCTGGCGGATGTGCAGCGCGGCGTGTCCCTGCTCGATGCCGATCTCTCGCAGGCTGTGACGCGGATCAGCCGGACCGAGGCCGGGACGTTCGCACCGGCCTTCTTCGGCCGCGCCGCGCAGAGCGAGGAGCCGTTGATCCAGTTCGTGCGCGCGGGCTGGAGCAATCCTGCCACATTGCGCCGACCGACCTTGCAGAAGATCGAATATTGGTGGCGGGATGGGCGGCTGGAACGCATCGGCTACCCGGCGCTCGATGGCGCGCAGCCGCCGGCCCCATCCGTGCTGTTCGAGAATGTGACGACGCTCAGCCTGCGCTACCGGGCGCGCAATGGCGCCTGGCAGGACCGCTGGGCGCCCGCCCGGCCGACCGAACTGCCGACCGTCGTCGAGATCAGCGTGGAGCGCCGGGGCGCCGCGCCGGTGACGCTGCGCTTTCCGGTCGGCACTGCCATGTATCAGCCGCCGGCTGAGGGGGCGGAGGCTGCCAGTGCGCCCTGACCCCCTTCATGCCAGCGCGGCAACGCCGGCCCACGAGCGGGGCGCTGCGCTGCTCACGGTGCTGCTGCTTGTGGCCATTCTCTCGGTCGTCACGGCGGTCGCGCTGGATCGGCTGACGTTGGCGAGCCGGATGACCCGCAACATTGTCTCGGCCGATCAGGGCCGCGCCTATCTGCTCACCGGCGAGCAGATGGTGGCCAATCTGGTGAGCGACCTTGTGGCGGTGAATGCGGATCGCACCACCTTGCAGGGCGGCTGGCTGGGCCGCGACCAGACCATCTCTGTGCCCGGCGGCGCGGTGACCGTGCAGCTGGTGGATCGCGGCAATTGCTTCAATCTCAACAGTCTGGTCGTGGGGCCGGAGCCGGCAGGTGGGGTAGAGGGGGATGCCTCCACCATGCAACTCGCTGCCCGGCCGGTCGGCATCGCTCAGTTCGCGGCACTGATGCGTTTGCTCGGCGTGGATCAGAATGCCGCCACCCAGATCGCGATTTCCGCAGCCGACTGGATCGACAGCGATTCAGAGCCGGGCAATGGCGGCGCGGAAGACAATTATTATGCGGGGTTCGATCCGCCCTATCGCGCGGCCAACACATTAATGGCCGATCCGAGCGAGCTGCTGATGGTCAATGCCATGACGCCGCAGGTCTATCAGCGCATCCGCCCGTGGGTCTGCGCCTTGCCGACGACGCGGCTCTCGCCGATCAACATCAATACGCTGCTGCCGGGGCAGGCCGTGCTGCTGGCCATGCTCGCGCCGGACGGTCTCGGGCTCGAACAGGCGCGGCAGGTGCTGGCGCAGCGCCCTGCGGATGGGTATGGCAGCGTGAACGCCTTCTGGTCTCTCCCGCAGCTTGTCAGGCTTGCGTTGCCCGAGGATGTGAAGAACCAGACCGTGGCCAGGACGCGCTGGTTCGAAGCGACGTTACGGGCGGATCTCGGGGGAGACCAGGTGAGTGAGATTGTGCTGATCGATGCGGAGACGCAGCCGGCCCGGCTGATGCGCCGCCAATGGGGTGACGAGAGTTGAAGCACGATTATGTCATTGTCCTCCCGCGCGAAAGCGACACGCCCCCGGTCTGGTATCGGGTGGCGGACGAGCAGATCGTGCGGCGCGGGCGCGGGACCGAGTGGTTTCCGCCCGAGCAGGCGAATGAGACCGAGCCCGCCGTCGGCCACGCCATGCTGGTGCTCCCGCCGCATGTGACGACGCTCCACTTCATCGCCTGCCCCGGCATGACGCCAAAGCAAGGCGCCGCCGCCGCGCGGCTGATGGCGCTGGAGGCGAGCATTGGCGATAGCGACCAGCTTCACGCAGCCGCTGCCGCCAATGATGATCCCGATGCGCCGCATGTCGTGGCCGTCACCAGCCGCAGCGCCATGACGCATTGGGTGGACTGGGCGACAGAGCATGGCATCGCGCAGGCAAGCCTCGTCCCTTCCGCGCTGCTGCTGCCGGCGCCTGAGGATGGCTTTGTCCATGCGCCCATTGGCGGCGCGGACGTGGTGCGCGGGCGCGACAGCGCGTTCGATGGCAGCGAGCCGCACGCGCCGCTCATCATCGGCGAGGCGCCGCTGACCCGTCTGCCGCCGGATGATGTCGATGAGGCGCTGTTGCTGGCGCTGGCGACGCCGCCGCTGGATCTGCGGCAGGGCGCCTTCGCTCGCCGCGCGCCGGCCTTGTTCGGCAAGGATCGCTGGCGGCGCATGGCCATCATGCTCGGGCTCATTCTGCTGGCCAGCCTTATCGTCTCGCTCATCACCATCGTTCGGCTGAATGCGGAGGCCTCCCGACTGGACGCCCAGACCGTGGCCATCGCGCAAAGTGTCGATCCTGCGGTGTCCGATGCGGCCGGTGCAGAGGCGCGCGTGACCGCCTTGCTCGGCGCGCGGGGCGGGCGCGGCGGCTTCACCGGCACGGTCGCCGGGCTGATGAGCGCCATGCAGGTGAATGCCAATGTCACGCTCACCAGCATCAATCAGGGCAGCGATGGCGCGCTGCGGGTGCAACTGTCCGCCAATCAGGCCGAGGAGATCAATGAGGTGCTGATCGCCATTCAGGAGGCCGGCTGGCGGATTAGCGCCAACGCCGTTCAGCAGCGCGGCGCGCGGATCGTCGCCGATATCACGGTGGTGCGCTGATGCAGGGGCTGCGGACCTGGTGGGCCAATCACAGCCTGGCCGAGCGTCGCTTCATGGCGGGGCTGGGCATCGTGGCGTTGCTGATCTTCCTGTGGCTGGGCGTCTGGCGTCCGGTCAATGATGGCCTGGCAGCCGGCTGGGAGCGACAAGGCGCCGCGCTGGATCGCTATGCGTCGGTGCGGGCCATGGTCGCGGAATTGCGCCAGAAGCCGCCAAAGCGCGTGCAGGGCGAGCGCCTCGCGGTCGATCAACGCATCGGCCAGACAGCAGCGGAAGCGGGCTTCACGCTCGATCGCGCCGACCAGCAGGGGCAGGGCCGCATGTCGGTGAATATCGCCTCGGCGCGCGTCGGGCCGTTGCTGCAATGGATCGCGCGGCTGGAGGCAGACGGGGTTGCGGTCCAGACGATCAGCATCGTCCCCGGCGCGGCAGAAGGCACCGTCTCCGTACAGGCCGTGTTCCAGGAGACGCAGCCATGATGGCGATGGTCCAGACGACGCGGGCGCGCATAATGCTCGGCGTGATCTTCCTGATCGCGCTGCTGGTAACATGGCCGCTTTATGCCGCTTTCGCGCTGTTCGGCCTCAAGGACATGGGCGTCGCCGCCCGATCCCTGCGCGGGCCCATCTGGTGGGGAGGCGCCGAGGAGTTGCAGATCCGCGGTGTTCAGCTGGGCACGGTGGATGTGTTCCTCAGTCCCATCCAGTTGTTCGTGGGCCGCGTGCGCATCGACATCGTGCGGCGGCTGGGTGACCGCGATGATATCAGCGGGGCCTTCACGCTGGGGCTCAACCGGCGCGGTGTTGACGATGTGACCGGATCGGTCGCGCTCGGCGCACCGCTGGCGCCGCTGCCGGTGAGCCGGGTCGAGTTCGAGGATATGACCGTCCACTTCTCCGGCGGCATGTGCACCAAGGCGGAAGGGCGGGTGCGCGCGCGCGTGCCGGCGATCATGAGCGGGCTGGGTCTCGCCAATGGCCTTGCCGGCGCCGTGCGGTGCGCGGGCGATGTGGTGGAACTGCCGCTGGTCAGCCAGTCCGGTCAGGAGCAACTGTTCGTGCGGATCAAGCAGGACGGCAGCTATGAGGCAACGATGCGCATGCGCACAACCGATCCGCTGATCGGCGCGGCGCTGGGCGCCAACGGCTTTCAGGCGGTGAATGGCGAGCAGGTGCTGCGGACCGTCGGCCGGTTCTGATCGCGTGATGTTGGGGGCCGATCTGTTGCGCGTGGCGCTGGGCTGCGGCCTTGGTCTCATCGCCGGCAGTTTTCTCGGCGCCATCGTCACCCGCTGGCCGCGGGGCGAATCGGTGATGCGCGGTCGCTCGGCCTGCGATGCCTGCGGGCGCACATTGGGCGCAATCGACCTCATCCCGCTGCTCAGCGCCTTGCGGACGCGCGGGCGATGCCGGACCTGCGGGGCACGGATCGATCCGGCGCATATGATGATGGAACTGGGCGCAGCGCTGATCGGCGGCGTCTGCGCCTTGATGCTGCCGCTGCCCGCTGCCGCGCTGGTCGCGGTGGCGCTGTGGATCTTGCTGGCGCTGGCGGTGCTGGATGCGCGCCATTTCTGGTTGCCGGATGCGTTGACGTTGCCGCTCGCGGTGCTGGGCCTCACGCTGGGCGACTGGCTGGTGCCCGCGCCTTTTGCGGATCGCATGATCGGCGCGGCCATCGGCTATATCGGCCTGTTCCTGCTGGCCATGAGCTACCGGCGCCTGCGCGGACGCGATGGGCTGGGCTTGGGGGATGCCAAACTGCTTGGCGCGATCGGCGCGTGGCTCGGCTGGCAACTGCTGCCGTTCGTCTTGCTGCTGGCCAGCATGGGCGGGCTGATCTGGGCCGTCATCCTGCGCCTGAAGGGGCGGACGCTGTCCGGCGACCTGCGCCTGCCGTTTGGCACTTTCCTCTGCCTGGCTGCACCATTGGCAGCAGCATTGGCGTGGACCATAGCCCCATGACGGTTATGCGGTAGAGTTATGTGGACAAAGTCCGACCTGAAAGCATCCGCTTCGATCGGAGACAGGGAGAAGATGCAAGTCAGAAAAGGCTTGGGAAACGGGCATTGACACACCAATCAATCCATCCAAATCATGCCTTATGAAACACGCTAGTCTTGCTATTGGTGTTTGCTGCCTTGCAGCCTTGAGCACGTCATCATCTAGTGCGGCGCTAAAAGTTTGCCCAGCTCCGAGCAAGCATTGGGTGGGTGATAGGTGGGAAGCCCAGATGCACCAAGGAGCTAACATTATATCGCTCTCAAAAGCAGGGGCCCCTCGATGGAACGGATCGGCTATTGATTGGAAAACACTCGACAAATATCTTCTCGCCACGACAAAATTCCGCATGCAAGTTCTCACAGTTTTCCGTCCTTCGAAGTACGCGCAATGCAGCGCTAAAGTTCGGGTCAGAAAGATGATGGAAAGCCGTCTCCAATGTCGGAAGACACGGAGCGCTTGCGATGAAGCTCCTGGATGGTCTGGCGTAACCAAGCAGAAGGGCCCCACCATCTAACACCGGCCGCAATGTCGTCGTGTCCGGAAAGGCAGCTTCGGGGAAATGGAATGGGATAGCCGCCATTCTACCAACTTTGGAATTGTCGAAGCCACCTAGCGCTAAACGGGGAACCAACCACCGCGCCGCGGGGTTCATTCCCGGAGGTATCTCATGGCAGCGCGTGCATATTGGCGTGGGCAGATCAAGCTGGCGCTCGTTTCGATCCCCGTGGAAGTCTTTTCCGCCACGCGCTCGGGCGCCAAGATCGCCTTTCATCAGGTCCATGAACCGAGCGGCAAGCGCATCCGCTATGAGAAGGTCGCGCCCGGCGTTGGGCCGGTGGATCGCGACGAGATCATGAAGGGCTTCGAGGTTTCCAAGGGGCAGTATGTGCTGCTCGATGACGAGGAAATCGAGGCGGTGAAGATCGAGAGCCGCAAGACGCTGGACCTTGTCCAGTTCGTCGACGCGAGCGAGATCGATGTGCTCTATTACGACAAGCCTTATTATGTCGTGCCGGCGGACGATCTCGCCGAGGAGGCCTATGTCGTCCTGCGCGATGCCTTGCGGCAGGCGAAGAAGGTCGGCTTGGGCCAATTATCCGTGCGTGGGCGCGAGCAACTCGTCTCGATCAAACCATGCGGGCGCGGGCTGGTGATGGAAGTGCTGCGCTATGCCGATGAGGTGGTTAAGGCACAGGGCTTTTTCCGCGATATCGGAGACACCAAGCCGGAGGCCGATCTGCTCGATCTCGCCACCGCGCTGATCGACAAGAAAAGCGCGCCGTTCCACCCGGCCGAATTTCAGGATCGCTACATTGAGGCGCTCGAGGGGCTGATCGAGAAAAAGCGCAAGGCGAAGGGCGGCAAGCGCATTCTCGAGGATGCCGAGGAGGCGAGCCGGCCCGGCGGCAGCAATGTCATCGATCTGATGGCTGCGCTCAAGAAGTCGGTTGGCGATGGTGGGGCTGCCAAGAAGGGCGGCACAACCAAGAGCGCGCCCGCCAAGAGCCGGGCAACCGCCAGCAAGAGCGTCAAGGCTCCGGCCTCGAAGGCGGCGGGAAGCCGGGCAACCGCATCACGGTCGAGCCGCCGCAAGAGCGCCTGACATGGATCTCAACCCCGGAACGCCGCTGCATTGGGTCGATGGGGAGGTGATGCTGCGGCTGGGCATCGCGGCCCTGCTGGGATTGGCGTTGGGGTTGGACCGGGAATTGCGCGGACACGCTGCCGGGCTTCGTACCCATGGCCTCATCTGCTTCAGCGCGGCGGTGATGACGGTGAGCTCGATCTCGCTCTATCGCCAGCTGGCGACCGGCCAGTCGGGCATGGATCCGCTGCGTATCTTCGAAGCGACGGGGACGTTCGTCGGTATCATCGCGGCCGGCCTCATCGTCTTCAGCAAGGGCGAGGTCCATAATCTCACCACCGCGGCGCACATCTGGCTGGCGACCGTGGTGGGCATTGCGTGCGGTGCGGCGCAGTGGCCGCTGGTTTGGGTGGCGAGCATCGTGTCGGTGGTGATGCTGACCTTTCTGCGGCTGGTGGAGCGGCGCTGGATCGAGCCTCGCCTCGCAGAGAGGGCGTTCGACAAGGAAAAGGAGAAGAGCTGATGCCCCGCAAGAGCCCCCTTGCCGATTATGACGCCAAGCGCGATTTCACGCGGACGCCCGAGCCGGCTGGCAAGCAGGAGCGCAGCCCCGGCGGCAATCTGTTCATCGTGCAAAAGCATGATGCGACGCGGCTGCACTGGGACTTCCGGCTGGAAGTGGACGGCGTGCTCAAGAGCTGGGCGGTGACCAAGGGGCCGAGCGTGGACCCGGACGACAAGCGCCTCGCGGTGCGCACGGAGGATCATCCGCTCTCCTACGCGACGTTCGAGGGCATCATCCCCAAGGGCGAATATGGCGGCGGCACGGTGATGCTGTGGGACAAGGGAAGCTGGGCGCCGGTGGAAGGCAAGAGCGCCAAGGATATCGAGAAGGGCCACCTCCATTTCCGGCTGGAAGGCGAGCGGATGAAGGGCGAATGGCTGTTGGTGCGGATGAAGCCGCGCCCCGGCGAAAAGCGCGAGAATTGGCTGCTGCGCAAGATCGACGACGCCTTCGCCGGCACCGGCGACGTTCTGGTGGAGCAATCACTGACATCCGTGCTCACCGACCGCACCATGGCGGAGATCGCGGCGGATACGGCGGGCGCGCAGTCGCTGGCCGGCAAGAAGGGCAAGGCCTTTACCCAAGCGATGGAGGCCGCCGCTGCGCATAATGACAAGGCTGCCAAGAAGGCGGCGGCGCCTGAGCGCCGGGCGTCGAAAGCTCAGTCGAAAGCCAAGCGGCCGGATTTCCAGTCCGTGCAGCTGGCGACCCTGGTCGATGCGGTGCCCACGGGCAATGAGTGGATGCACGAGATCAAGTTCGACGGCTATCGTGCACTCGCAGCCGTCAACGGGGCGGATGTACGGCTCTTTACGCGCAGCGGCCTCGACTGGACGGACAAGTTTCAGCCCATTGCCGATGCCCTTGCCGCGCTGGATCTACCGCCCGCGCTGATTGACGGCGAGATCGTGGCGCTGGGTAAGGGCGGTAACCCCGATTTCTCGACGTTGCAGGCCGCGCTCAAGGACGAGGGGAAAGCCGCGCTCAGCTTCTTCGCCTTCGATCTGCTGAGCCTCGAGGGCGCGGACCTGCGCGGCAGTTCGAACATCGAGCGCAAGGAGCGGCTGGAATCGCTGCTCCACCCGGCACAGGCGCCGCTGCATGTCGCCGATCATGTCATTGGTGCGGGCGAGAAGCTGTTTGCCGCCATGTGCAAGGCGGGTGGGGAGGGGATTATCTCCAAGCGCATCGACGCGCCCTATCGCGGCGCGCGGACCCGCAACTGGCTCAAGGTCAAATGTACGCTGCGGCAGGAGTTCGTGCTGATCGGCTGGACCCGCAGCAGCGCCAAGGGGCGCCCGTTTGCCTCACTTCTGCTGGGCCAGCGAGAGGGGGAGGAGCTGGTCTACAAAGGCAAGGTCGGCACCGGCTTCGATGCGGCGACGATGGACGATCTCGCGGCCCGCTTCGCCACGCGCGCGCGCAAGACCCCGGCGGCCGATGTGCCTCGGGCCGAGGCACGCGGCGCGCAGTGGATCAAGCCGGACCTGGTTGCCGAGGTGGCCTTTGCGGAATTTACCGGCGACGGCCGGGTTCGGCATGGCAGCTTCCTGGGGCTGCGCAGCGACAAGGATGCGACCGCCGTGACGCCCGAAAAGAAAGCCCCCGCACCCAAGGCGAAGAGCGAAGTGCCGATCTCCAACCGGGAGCGTGTGATTTTCCCCGAGAGCGGGCAGACCAAGGGCGATCTGGCCGATTATTATGCGGCGATCGCGCCGATCATGCTGCCTTTCGTCTCGGACCGGCCGATCAGCCTGGTGCGCTGCCCGCAGGGCCGGGCGAAGCAGTGCTTTTTCCAGAAGCATGATAGCGGTTCGTTCGGCGCCCATGTGCATCATGTGCCCATTCGCGAGAAGGATGGCGGCACGGAGGATTATCTCTACGTGCAGGACAGCGAGGGCCTGCTCGCCTGCGTGCAGATGGGGACTATCGAGTTCCACGGCTGGGCCGCGCGGGCCAGCGATGTCGAGCATCCTGACAAGATGATCTTCGATCTCGATCCCGATGAGGCGCTGGATTTCTCCGAGATCATCCGCGCGGCCCGGGATATCCGCCGGCGACTGGAGGATATCGGGCTGGTCAGCTTCGCCATGCTGTCCGGCGGCAAGGGCGTGCATGTGGTCGTTCCGCTCACGCCGGGGCATGATTGGGACACGCACAAGGATTTCTCGCATCGCTTCGCAGAGGCGATGAGCATGGCCGAGCCGGAGCGCTTCGTCGCCACGATGAGCAAGGCCAAGCGCAAGGGGCGCATCTTCATCGATTATCTGCGCAACCAGCGGGGCGGCACGGCGGTGGTGCCCTATTCGGCCCGCGCCCGCGCCGGCGCCCCCGTTGCGGTGCCGATCAGTTGGGAGGAGCTGGAGGATGCGAAGGACGCGCATCCGTTCAGCATCGCGGATGCGGACGCGTTGATCGAGCGGTCACGGGACAAGTCTCTGCGGGGCTGGGGATTGATGGCGCAGAGCTTGCCGGAATTGTGAGCCTTTGCCTGCCCGCTCGTGTCGAGCCCTTCGACTGCCCGCAGGCGGGCGCTCAGGATAAACTTCAGCTGCAAGCTGAAGTCGAGACACGTTAGGACAGCGCTGGCGTGTCTCGACTTCGCTCGACACGAACGGGGGAGGATTAGACCCCCTATTCGTGCCGAAGCGCGTCGATGGGGTTCAGGGCCGCCGCCCGCCGGGCGGGGAAGAAGCCGAATACCACCCCGATCAGCGCCGAAATGCAGAAGGCAAAGACGTTGATCTGCGCGTCGAACGTCCACGGCACCTGCATCAAAGGCGTCGCCACCGCGATGGCGATTTGGGCCAACAGCAGGCCGATCGCGCCGCCGAGGCAGGAGAGCACCACCGCCTCCACAAGAAACTGCAGCAGCACCTCGCGCTGCACCGCGCCGATGGCGAGGCGAATGCCGATTTCGCGGGTCCGTTCCGTCACGGAGACGAGCATGATGTTCATGATGCCGATGCCGCCGACCACAAGGCTGATGCCCGCCACCGCCGCGACGATGCGGGTGAGCAGCGTCGTGGTGCCGGTCAGCGTGTCGGAAATCTGGCGGGTGTCGAAAATGTTGAAGTCATCTTCCTTGCCGCCGGTGATCTTCCGCCGGTCCCGCAGCAGGTCGGTGAGGGAGGCCTGCACCTGCTGGGTTGAATAGGCTTGATCGACGCCCACCATCAGCAGGCGGATATCCGTCGTCCCGGTAAAGCGCCGCTGCACGGCCTTGATCGGCATGATGACGACATCGTCCTGATCGCCGCCGAAGCCGGCCTGTCCGCGCGTGCTCAGCGTGCCGACGATGTCGCAGCTGACATCGCCAATGCGGAAGCGCTTGCCGATGGCATCGTCGCCCCGGAAGAGGTTGCGTTGCACGGTCGAGCCGATGATGCACACGGCCTTGCCGGCGGTTTCCTCCGCCGGGGTGAACATGCGCCCGGCACTTAGTGGCCAGGGCTGCACCTTGAAATAATCCATCGTCGTGCCGTTGATCGTCGTCGACCAATTGGCGCCCTCATAGATCGCCGTCGCGCTGGCCTGCGCCTGCGGTGCGACCGCGGTAACGCCCGCCACCTGCTGCTGAATCGCCGTTACGTCCGAGGGTTCGAACTCGGGCGGACGCGGCCCGCCGCCCCCCCGGCCGAAGCCTTGGCCGGGCCGCACCTGCAGGATGTTGGTGCCAAGCGCCGCGATCTGCTGCTGCACGGCGGCTGTCGTCGCCTTGCCCAGCGTCACCATGGTGACGACCGCCGCCACGCCGATGATGATGCCCAGCGTCGTCAGGAAGGAGCGCAGCTTGTGCCGCAGGATCGAGCGGAGCGCGAGGAGGAAGGTGGTGCCCAGCATCAGTGCATCGCCCTCTTGCCGGCGCCCTGCTCGATGCGGTCGACCAGCCCGTCCTTGAAATGCACGATGGTGCGGGCGAACTCGGCCATGTCTGGCTCGTGCGTCACCATGAGCACGGTGATGCCCGCATCGCGATTAAGGCCGCTCAGCAGTTCCATGATCTCCACCGAGCGCTCGCTATCGAGATTTCCGGTGGGCTCGTCGGCGAGCAGCACATCGGGATTGGTGACGATCGCGCGCGCGATGGCGACGCGCTGTTGCTGGCCGCCGGAGAGTTCGGCGGGCGTATGGTCCCACCATTTGTCCAGCCCGACCTTCTCGAGCGCGCTCATTGCCGCCTCTCGCCGCGCATCCTTGGCATCGCCGCGGTAGAGCAGGGGCAGCTCGACATTTTCGAGCGCCGTCGTGCGCGCCAGCAGATTGAAGCCCTGAAAGACGAAGCCGAGATATTTGCGGCGCAGCAGTGCCCGCTGATCCCGGTCCAGCGTCTCGACATGCACGCCCTTGAACATGAAGGCGCCGGAGGTCGGCACATCGAGGCAGCCGAGGATGTTCATCGCCGTCGACTTGCCGGAGCCGGACGGGCCCATGACCGCCACGAAATCGCCCTGCGCCACGTCGAGGTCGACGCCCTTGAGCGCCTGGAACGCCGTCGCGCCCTCGCCATAGACCTTGGTGATGCCGCGCAGGGAAATGAAGGCGTTATCGGCCACTGCTGGCGGCCCCGCTGAGCTGGCTGGTGATGACGTTCATGCCGGGCTTGAGGTCGCCGGAGAGCACTTCGGTATGGAAGCCGTCGGTGTCGCCGGTCGTGATCTGCACCGCTTTCGGCTTGCCATCGTCGCCCAGCACATAGACCTGCTGCTGCGCCCCGCGACCCACGGTGACGCTGCGGTCATTGCCGCCGCCTCTGCGGCGGGGCCCCATCGAGAGCGCGCCGGTGATGCCGGACTGCCCGCCGCCGGCCTGGCTGCCGCCCTGCGCCTGCGGGGAGAAGCGCAGCGCCGCGTTGGGCACCAGCAGCACATCCTTCTTGTCGGACGTGACGATGTCCGCCGTCGCGGTCATGCCGGGGCGCAGGTCGAGCTTCTCGTTATCGACGCTGAGGTCGGCGGCATAGGAGACAACCTGACCCGTGGTGCCGCTCGTGGACGTGCTCGACGTCGAGGAGGTGCTGGCCGCGCTGGCCGAGAGATTGGAGCCGATGTCGACACGGGTGATGACGGCCGGGAAGGTCCGCTCAGGGAAGGCATCCACGATGAACGTCGCCTTCTGGCCCTCCTTGACCGTGCCGACATCGGCTTCGTCAATGGCGACTTCCAGCTTCATCTTGGAGAGATCCTCGGCGATCACGAACAAGGTCGGCGTGTTGAACGAGGCCGCGACCGTCTGGCCGGGGTCGACCTGACGAGCGAGCACGACGCCCGCCACGGGCGAGCGGATGATCGCGCGGGCCCGCTGTGTCTGGTTCTGGGAAAGCGCGGCCTGGCTGGCGACGACATTGGCCTCGGCCACCCGCAGCGCAGCCTGCGCGCGCTGCACATTGGCGCGTCCGGTCTGCAATTCAGTCTTGGAAGGGACGCGTCCGCCGGAAAGTCGGGCGACCTCTTCCAGCCGGGCAAGCTGCGCCTGCGATTCGGAGAGGGTTGCCTTGGCCTGCGCCACCTGCGCCTGATTGGCAGCAAGCTGCGCGCGGCCCTGGCGAATCTGGTCTTCGATCTGCTCGGGGTCGATTTCGGCGAGTGGCTGGCCCTGCGTCACGCGGTCGTTCACGTCCACCAGCACGCGCACCACCAGTCCGGAGAGCTGCGAGCCGACCGTCACCTGATTGGTCGGCGCCAGCTTGCCGGTCGCCGAGACAGTGGTGACGAGGTGGCTGCGCTGCACCGGCGCGGTCACATAGCCGGGCGCCTCCGCGCTGCCGAAGAAGCGCCAGGCGAGCAGAATGAGTAGCAGCGCGCCGGCGACGATGGCGACCCATTTGAAATGGCGACGCCAGGCCGGCTGCGGCTTCACGCCGAGGAAATCATCGAGTTGCTGATCTGCCATGCTTGTGCTTCCGGTCATTGAGGCGCGGTCGGCGTGACGGTGGAATCCCACCCGCCACCCAGTGCGGTGTAAAGAGCGATCAGGGCGGTTGCCTTGTCGGCGCGGGCTTGCACCAGGCCGTTGCGGGCCGAGATGAGCGAGGCTTCCTGCGTGTTGAGCGTGGTGAAGTCAGTTAGGCCGGTGCGATACTGGTCCCGCGCGAGCAAAGCGGAGGTGTTGGCCGCATCGAAGGCGATGGCGAACTGTCGTTCCCGCTCACCGGCGGTGCGCAGCGCAACCAGCGCGTTCTCGACATCTTCCAGCGCGGTCAGCACGGTCGACCGATAGCTGGCGAAGGCGCCTTCCGCACCCGCCTGCGCGGAGCGGATCTGGGCGCTGGTGCGGCCGCCATCGAAAATGAGCTGGCTGAGGCTCGCAAACAGGCTGCCGGTGATCGTATCGAGCACGCTGCCGATGCTGGTGGCGCCCGCGCTGAGGCTACCGCCGATGCTGAGTGCCGGGAAAAGCTGCGCGCGCGAGACGCCGATCTGCGCGGTAGTGGCGGCGAGGTTTCGCTCGGCGGTACGCACGTCGGGGCGCTGGCGCAGCACGTCGGCGGGGATGCCGGCAGCGATCTCCTCCGGCCCATGGGGGATCGGCTTGGGCGCTGCCAGCATCTCCTTGAGCGCGCCGGGTGCCTGCCCGGTCAACACGCCGATGCGGGAGACGGCGGCATTATACTGCTGCTCGATCTGCGGCACGCTGGCGGCAGTCTGTGCCCGGCTTGCCCGCGCCTGCTCGGCATCCAGCGAAGAAACCAGCCCCGCCTGCACGCGGAAGCCGGCAATCTCCAGATTATCATCCTGGATCGCGAGGCTCGACCGCGCATTCTCGATCTGCGCCTGATAGGCACGCGCCAGCACATAATTGCGCGCGACCTCGCTCTGCACCGAGAGCAGCACGGTCGCATAATCGAAGCCCGCGCCTTCATATTGCGCCCGGCTGGTCGCCACGGAGCTGCGCACGCCGCCGAAGAGATCGAGCTGGTAGCTGGCGTCCAGCCCCAGCGAGAAGCTGTCGGTGCCGCCGTCGCCGACGGTCACGACCGAGCCATCCGGCAGCGTCGTCGTCCTGTCGCCGCCCCGCAGCGGTTCGGTTCGGCGGTAACCGGCCGAGCCGCTGGCCGATGGGAGAAGGCTCGAGCGGCTGATCACCAGCGCCTCGCGCGCCTGCCGCAGCCGCGCCGTCGCCTGTGCGAGGTCGAGGTTGGATTGCGCGGCCTGCTCCACCAACTGGCCCAGCACCGGATCATCGAAGCTCAGCCACCAGCGGGTCAGGTCCGCCCGGTCCGGCGTTGCCGGCACGGACCACTGATCGGGCACCCCCAGAGCGGAGGCGCTTTTCGGCTCATAAGCGGGAGCCATGGTGCAGGATGGCAGCAGGACGATGCCCGATAGCAGCAGGAATGCGCGGTTCATGCCCGATGAATGGGTGAGCGCGCATTTTTCGTCCAGCCGCAAATTGTCACAAATTATACCGAACGGGTGGATTGCCGCTACGGAACGCTGCGCGGAGAGGCCTTATCCATTCCTTAAGATATTGATGGTTAAGGAAGTTGTTCGGTGAATGCGCGTCGATTATCATGGCTGCAACAGGGCCGGATCGTCGATAGCGAAGCACCAGGACGGAGCCCGATCTTCTTCGAGAGAACAGCATGATGAACGTGAGGCTTGGCGCTGCGGCGCTCGCATTGTCTTTGGTGTCGGTCCCCGCTTTGGCGACCTCGACCATTACCGACGGGATCAACAACCCAGCAGGCCAGTGGGCCGGCATCGATTATTGGGGCGTCCAGGTCTCCCAATTCTCGACGGTGGACCAGACATTCACGTTCAATCTGCCCACCTACAGCAAGGTGGATCTGTTTCTGAGCGGTTCGCCGAAATTCCAGTTCACGGACATTTTGCTCAACGGCACGAGCATCGCCAGCAATCTGACGCCGGGCTGGAGCAACGCGCTGATCGGCTCCGGCTTTGCCGATGCCGGGTCGGTAACCCTGCAGTTCAAGGCGAACTACACCTGCCCCGATTGCTGGGGCGACTGGTTCGGCGGCTATGTGCAGGTGAGCGAGGCGGCCTATAATCCGCCTGTGACGCCGCCGGCCTCTAATCCCATTCCTGAGCCTGCGACCTGGGCGCTGATGCTCGGCGGTCTGGCGCTGGTGGGTATTATGATGCGCCGCCGCAAGGTGTCGGTCAGCTTCGGCTGACCGGTTTCGTTCGCAGCGAAATGAAGAGAGGGCCGGATTTCCGGCCCTTTTTCATGGGTCATGCCGGAGCGGGCGCGCGGCCCTCTTCGCCGGCCATGCTCAGCACCAGCTTTTCCAGCACGACATTGTCGTCGATCCGCCAGATGCTGATCCGGTGCCGCCCGGCCTGAACCGGGCCGAGATCGGCGGTCAGGCGCACGCTGTTGTCGATGACCGCCTGGGCCCAGCGCTGCTTGGCGGATGTGTCCTGCGCGCCGCCCGTCGGCTCCAGCACGGCTCGCAAGACCGTGACCGGGCCATCGTCCAGAGACACGCCGAGCGCGACTCCGGCCTGTCCCATCGTATCCAGCGTGGGGACGAGATAGGCCGTGATCTGGCCGGTCCCGGCCTAGGGGACGTCCACCTCATAATCGAGCGCGACCCCGTCGGTCGGGGTGGTCGCCGGCCTGCCTTGCGGCAGAGCCACCATCGCGCTGCCGCCCTGGCCGAGATGGGCAATGGGGGTCCAGCGCAGACCCTTGGCATGGCGCGCGCGGGAGAAGTCGTTCGCCGCGATCGTGATGACGCGGGGGTCTGCAGGGCGGGGCGTGACGAAGAGGGGGGCGCCCTTCGTCGTGCCATCGCCGACCCGCGATATGCTGGGCATGCTCTGTTGGGTCGGCTGCTGCCAGATGACATAGCCGATGTGCACCTGCGCCATCATGCCATCCCACTTGCCGCCATTGAGCGTATGATAGTGTGCGGTCAGATCGGCATCGCGCTGGTAGCTCGTTTCCACCATGTCCGCGAAATGGTTGGCGCGCGGGTCGTTGTCCTGCGCCAGCCGCTTGTTCCACGCCGCGCCATAATAGAGCCGATACAGATTGGCCATCGCGCTGATCGGATAGGCGAGGAGCTGATCATAAGCATCGTGCTGCTCGGGGCGTAGCCGCGTCCGCGTGGCGAGCATCCGGCGTTCGAGCGCATCCCACTCAGCGACCAGCGCCCCGAACACGCCGCCGTCCAGCGCTCGCGGTGTGATGTCGCCCAGCGGGAAGCTGTCCTGATCGATCAGTTCGGGTTTCCGCCGCGCGGCATATTGGCTGTAGGCCGTTATCATCGCACCGATCGCCTCGGCCTGTTCGGGGCCGAAGATCGCCGCCGCCCAGCGCGCCGGATAAGCGGCCAGCGCCTGCGGCGTCATGGCCTCGGGATTCCAGGCCATCGCCAGGAAGAAGCTTAGCGGATGTTCCATGGGCTTGATGTCACCGACATTGACGATCCACATCGCCCGGGCATCGCGCTGATAGGCGAGGTCCATCTGCTGCCAGACCTTCTCGATCTGGTTGGTGTTCAGCCACTTATAGTTGCGCGGCACGCCCACATAATCGAAGTGATAATAGACCCCATAGCCGCCGCTGCGGGGTTTCGCGGCCGGATCGGGCAGGCGGCGGATTTGGCCCCAATTGTCGTCGGCGAACAGCAGGATGACATCGTCGGGCACCTGCATGCCGTGGTCGTAATAATCCTGCACTTCCTTGTAGAGCGCCCAGACCTGCAGGATATTGTCTGCGCTCTGGCCGGTCACCTGGGCGATAATGGCGCGCTGGTCCGTCACGATCTGTTCGAGCAGCGGGATCGCGGTGCCTTCCGCCATGGCTTCGTCGCCATCGCCGCGCATCCCGATGGTGACGACGGACTCATAGCGCCCGCCGTTCCCTTTCGACATCATGCGGGCGATCCCGCCGCGCCAGAATTCGCGCAGATTGTCGGCGTTGGTCGTGTAATCCCAGCGTCCGCCGGTCACGCCGCCCTCATGATTGCGGTGCCACTCGTCCTGCGCCCGGAGCATCGGCTCGTGGTGGGAATTGCCCAACACCACGCCCATTTCATCGGCAAGGATCATGTTCTGCGAGTCGTCGGCGGCGAAAGCGCGCGGCGCCCACATCGCCGGCCAGAGATAATTGCCCTTGAGGCGCAGCAGAAGCTCGAAGACATGGGCGTACATCGCGGCATTGAAGCCGCCGAATGTCTTTTCCGCCCAACCGCTCAGGCAGGGTGCCTCGTCGTTTATGAAGAACCCTCGGTAGCGCACCTTGGGCTGATCCCGCACCGGCGTGGCGGCGATCGACACGTCCGGCCGTCGCCTGACCGGCACATCGGCAAACCAGTGCCATGGCGAGACGCCGATCTGCTCGGAGACATCATAGGTGCCGAACACGGCGCCGCGCCGATCCGACCCCACGATCACCAGCGCGCGCTCGATCCCCTTGGCCGGATGATCCACGACGATTCGCCGAAAGGCTTCCCAGGCCCCCGCGAGATCGCCCACGTCGATCTTTCCGGCAGCGATCAGACCGTCGATCAATCGGCTTTGGCCCAGCACGCCTATGATGACAGCCACGCCGGAAGGCGCGCTCCCATAGCCTTTCGACACGCGCGCAGCCGTGCCGCACACCCGCCCAATATCTTCCGCGAATCGCGTGGCGACATGCCCCACCGCAGTGTCGGCCTCGCTATCGATTATCACCGCAGCCGGCACGCCGCTGCGGATCAGCGGGAAGGGCGCTTGCGCTCCCAATCCCAGCGCCCCGGTGCGCGCGGCGAGTGGTGAACCGAGCAAAGCGAGCGTCCCGGCAGCCGCGCCTCCCATCAGCCGTCGCCGCGTGACTCCGCTGGCCGCGTGCTCGCGCATGATCCGCTCCCTTCACTCTTCGCCTGTCTGCGGCGCCTCAGCGCATCATCACGCGTTTTACTCCGACAAATAAAGTGCAAATAGTTGAGCCCGCTGTCAAATGCATCGTGCCGTTTTAATACGGTTTTCGGTCGAGCAGAGGCATGCCGGTGGCAGTGCTTCTGCGGTCATCAATTGGGCATGACGCGCTAACGCTAGCGCGGTCGGAGCGTGCCATATCCCAGAATTTCTGCCATTCTGGCGGGGTTTGGACTTCCGCGCTCAACGCCGTTGGCGCAGGGAACTCTCCATCGCGGCGCCAAACGATCCATTTTTTGCCTCAAATCGAGTGCCCGCAGCGCCGCTCGGCGCGCGATTTTTCCCACGCGGATGGCAATTGCTCCGCCCAAAAAAGGGTGTAAACGCTCAAGGCAGCAGAAGGTTGCACCGGCCTGTAAATGCTTCGGGGCGTCGACGGGGGACTTTACGTGATCAAAGATGTGATTGTTGGTTGGCGTCGCCGTTCCATGAGCCCCGTCTCCTATGCCAACCCTGTGGGCGATGCGCTCCAGGCGTCCGGTTCGCTGAGGGATTCCGTCGTTCGATTGATGGACGGAATTGCCGGCTACAAGTGGGCCGGCGAGACCAAGCCCGAGGTCTCCAACACTGCTGCAGACGCGCCTCTCAACCGAGCGAAACAGCAGCGCGTTTTTGCTGGACTGTCGCGCAGTTTTCATCCCGATGAGCGCTCGGATGCAATGCACCTGAGCGCCGACCTGAATGCTCTCGACGATCGCCGGACATCCATCCGCGCGCTTTGAGGCGAAATAGGGCGAGGTTTTGCATCCACCCTCACATCATGAGGAAATGGTGCCGGATGCAGGATTTGAACCCGCGACCTTCGGTTTACAAAACCGCTGCACTACCACTGTGCTAATCCGGCAAGGTCGCAACTCCCTATGATTTCGCCGCGCGGGGGTCAATCCGCAATGAGGCTCGGCCGCAAGGTCACGGCCCGGTCTGCATCTCCAGCGCCCAGGCGCGCGCCGCCTCCAACCGGGCAGTATTGGTCGCGCAGATCAGGGCGTCGGCGCGGTCAAGAAGGATGGGATCGCGACCGGATCGGTCAACAGGCTGGGCATCGCCGGGCGCGGGCAGGCCGGGGCGATTGGAAGCACAGGCAGCGGGCGCGACTGGCAGGCGCACAACGCGATCGCGATAGACAAGGGTGAGAGCCTCGCTCTTCTGTTCGGCAGCATCGTTGAGCCTCCTGTTGTGGACGCGTAGCGCGGCGACCTGCGCGTCGAAATCCGCCTGCGCCTTGGCCTGGGCGGCGCGATAATCCTGACGAGCCTGTGCGAGTGCGGCGGCATGGCGTTCGCGCAGATGGTCTACACGCATCCCCCATGCCAGCGCGAGAATAAGAGCCAGGGCGAGCGCGCCGGTGGCGGCGGGCCATCCCCGCGGCGTCACAGGTTGGTCAGGCAGAGCCGGCGCTCTGCCTCCCGCCGGTTGACCAGCCCCTGCACGCGCCGCTCATCGACCATCACCCAGAGCCGGAACGCATCGCAGCCGCCGGGCCAATCGCCCGCGTTGAATCGCCGCGCGACTGTCGAGCGCGCAAAGGCCGCCTCGCCAATATTGTAGGTGAGCGAGATGGCTGCCGCGAACTGGTAAGGCCGATCCTTGAGCGCTGGCACGGCGCGCAGCACCGCGGGCGCCCAGTCGGCGGCCAGCGTTCGATCCAGCATCGCTGCGCATTCGGAGGGCGTGTAACGCCGCATCGGCGCGCGGGTCTCGCCGGTGCAGACCGTCCAAATGCCGGCAATGTCGCGATAAGGGTCGGTCCGTGTCCCTTCCCATCGCGCGATGAACGGCGCCGCGATCATGATGGCGAGGCCGATGAAAGCGCTGCCGACCGCGCCGCCCAGCAGCGTGTCCCGCGCGTTCATTTGCTCAAGCCCTTGAAGGCCGCGAACGCGGCGATCATCGAGGCGATGAAACCCGCCACCCATCGGCTCCAGCGCAGCCAAAGCTTCGCCGCGCGCCAGGCTTCGATCACTTCCATGGTCCGCTTGGTGTCCTGCTCGACCAGCGCAAGCCGTTCGGATGCGCGGCCGATTTCCTGCGCCTGCCGGTCGACCGTCTCGGCAAGGCTTTCCACCTTGCCGATCAGTTGATCCAGCTTCCGCGCGAGTTGCGGGCCGGTCATCGTGTCACCGCATCCTTTGCGTCGCCATCGCAGCGATAGAGCGCGACGATATCCGCTTCATCGCCGGTGAACGGGCCGCTCGGGCAGGCGTAGCTCGTGCCACTGTAGCGCTCGCTGTTGAACACCGCCCATTCATCCAGCGCGCCGCCGGTGAGCCCGTATTCGCCGTTATGGTTGCGGAGCGAATAGCCCGAGGCGGCCGGCACGATCGTCTCGCCGAACGCGGCATAGCTCTCGCGGGTGCCGGGAAGGCCATCGGTGACGTTGGTCACATAGAGCGCCAGCCCTCCCGGCCCGGCCTGGCAGGCGACATGGTAGCGCTTGCCGGGCGCCAGCACGGTGGTGCCGGTCAGGCCGCTCCAGACCCGCAGCTTGCCGGCGCCATCGATGGCGACAAAGCGGGAGCCGTTGCTTCCGAACCCGCCGAACAGGACCTGGATCGCGCCCGGGAGCGGGTCCGGGCAGGTGAAGAAGCCCTCCACGGTAATCGGCGCGAAGACCGGGCTGTAACTGCCACGGGCGGAGCCGCCGGTGATCTGCTGGCCGAACGCCGCGCCCCCGGTGCTGGCGGCGTAGGTCGTGCTTGTCTCGGCCATGCTGAGCGGGCTGATCGGCGCGATGAAGCCGCTCGGCGGGGCATTGATCGCGCCGCCCGGCGTCGGCGCCGCGATGGCGATGGGGAGCGTGCTGCCCTGCACGATGCGTCCAGTGGTGATGCCGTCTCCATCGGTCCGGTCATCGCGGATCGTGTCGGTCGCTGCATTGGCAGGGCCGCTCGGGAAGTAGACCCAGAGGTCGAGCTCATGTCCGGGGCCGGGATCGTTGGCGAGCGTGATCGCGAGCGTCGTGGCGTTCACTGCGCTGACCGATGCCACCGGGAAGCGGTTGTCGGTCGCGTTGTTGGCCATCGGGTTCACCCGGCCGCGCGGGAACACCCACAAGCGGTTGCCCGGCGTGCCGCTCAGCACGAGAGCGCTCTGGCCGACATTGCTCAGCGTAAGCGTGATGGTGGTGCCGGATCGGGTGGCGGAGAGGGGCGCGGGGCCAAGGCCTGCGCTCGCGCCATAAGAACTGCGCAGCGCGCGATACAGGTGGCGCGCCATGGTCAGCGAGCCGGCTTGTGTCTGGTGGATGCCGTCGCCGCTCATCAGCGTATCGTCCATGTGGACATACGTCGCACCATTGGCCGCGCACCAGTCCTGCGCGCCTTTGCGGATGCGGCTCACCTGCCACGGCGTGCCCCAGCTCCGCAGCAACCCCATGGAGGGGATGGTCCAGACGAGACGGGCGAAGGATGGCAGGCTGTTGAGCGCGGTCAGCTGGCTGAAGAGGGTGCTCAGGGCCTGACCATAAGCCTTGGGCGGGATGCCATAGAGGGCCTCGGTATGGCCCTGGCCCCAGACAAAGGCCTCGAAGCCATTGCCGGCCCGGTTCATCACCTCGGTGAGCGCCGTCCAGTTGCTCTGCCCGCTAAAGAAGCTGGCGATAGTGGTGCCGCCGACCGCATGGCCGACAACGCCACAGTTGACGCCGGTCAGCGCAATCATGCGGTTGAGATATTCACCGACGCCGACGGAATTGGGGCCGGTGCTATTGCTCATGTCGCCCGGCGTCTGCCAGGGCATGGTGGCGGAGGCGGGATTGTAGGTGTTGCCATCCACATATCGCGCCAGCACAGCGCTGTTAGGATCTGGCACGATGCCCAGCGAGGCGAAGGTCGCTGTCGAATCGGTGGCCTGGCGCCCCAGCATCCGCACGGTGAGCGATTGACCCGCAAAGCCGGTCAGCATGCCCATGCCGACCTTGACGGTGCCGAGCTGCCAAGCGCCATCCGCGCCCTTCAGATCGACGAAGAACCAGCCAAGCCGCGCGTCCACGCCGGTTACGTCGACATAGGTGGCGCCGCTTGCGATCGTGCCGGCGGTCCATGGCCCCTGCAGGATCGTCGTGCCATCATCGGCGGAACGGATGCGCACCCCGACCGTGCCGGCGGTGACGGTGCCAGACAGCGGCACGCGGATCGTGCCGGTGCCCTTGCCCTGGCCACCGCCGCTGGTTGTGGCGCGCTGGTAAATCCGCTTCTCTTCGTAGCTCGGAAACTGCGCCAGCGTGAAGCCTGCGCTGTAACTCGCCGCGATGAGCGCCGCAGCGACCGGCCCGACGGGGTCCGCATCGGCCGACCCACTGCCGCTGGCCCCGTTCGCCAGCTCGCGCGGGCCGATCATCGATCCCGTATCGGCTGCGGACAGCACATAGCTGTTGGCGGTGGCGCCTGCGATCGGTACGCCATCGCGCAGCCATTGCCAGCCCGTCGCCGCGCCGTTCACGATGATGCCGCCCAGAGCGGTGAGCATATCGCCGACGCGCGGAGGGCTGGCGGCGCCGGTCATAGCGGGTCTGCTCGTCCAACTGGGGGCGGGCGTCGGGGAGACGCCAAGGGGCCGATGGCGGCGCCCAGACCCTGCAGCGCCGAATCCAAATCCGGGACCGACCATCAGGCAAGGCCCACAATGTCGGCCGCGGTCGTGCCGCTGGCCCGGATGAAGCGGGCGCGAATGTCAAGGATCTGCCCTGACGCGACATTCTTGAGCACCACGTCCGTGCTGGATCCCGCCGCGCGCAGGGTGATGGCGCCGCCTGTTCCAACATAAATGGCCTTGGGCAGCGGGTCGATTTCGTTGGTGGCGTGGGGCGTAATGGCAAAGGCCTCGCGCGCCGGCTGGGTGAGGGTGTCGGTCTGGGTTTCGAAGCGGTCGGCCATGTCCGTGTCTTTCCTGTGGCAGGTGCCGCGGCCGAATCGCCGCAGCGCCCTTAAGCCACCGAATCGGTGCTGTAGGACAGGGAAAATTTACCTATATGGTGAAATCAGGGTGCGGGCGTCTTTTCTTTGAATAGGCATACATCGCTGATGATGCAGCGCCAGCATTCGGGCTTACGGGCTTTGCAGACATAGCGGCCGTGCAGGATCAGCCAATGGTGGGCATCACGTCGGAAGGGCTGAGGGACGCGCTTTTCCAAGCCGTTCTCGACGGTAAGAACCGTCTTGCCAGGGGCCAGCCCCGTCCGGTTGCCGACCCGGAAGATGTGCGTGTCGACCGCAAAGGTTTCCTCGCCGAACGCCGTGTTCATCACCACATTGGCTGTCTTGCGCCCCACGCCCGGCAGGGTGGTCAGCACGTCCCGGTCGCGCGGCACTTCGCCGCCATAGGTCTCCACCAAGGCCTGCGAGAGCGCGATGACATTCTTGGCCTTGGTGTTGAACAGGCCGATGGTCTTGATGTGTTCCTTGAGCGCCTCCTCGCCGAGCGCCACCATGTCCGCCGGCGTTTTCACCGTTTCGAACAGCCGCCGTGTCGCCTTGTTGACGCCTGCATCGGTCGCCTGCGCGGAGAGGACGACGGCCACCAGCAACTGGAAATCATTGCCATAATCCAGCTCGGTGCGCGGCTCGGGATTATGTTCCGCCAGTCGCGAGAACAGCGTGAAAATCTGGTCGCGGTTGAGAATGCGCTGGCGGCTCAAGACCTACAGCCCCAGCACATCCGTCATGGCATAGCGTCCCGGCGCCTTGCCGATCAGCCATTGCGCGGCCTTCACCGCACCACGGGCGAAGATGATGCGACTTTCGGCCCGGTGACCCAGCTCGATCCGCTCCTGATCGGCGGCCAGCACCACAAGATGGTCGCCCGCGACCGATCCCCCGCGCAGCGCCGCAAAACCGATGTCGCCGGCCTTGCGCGCGCCGGTGATCCCGTCGCGCCCCCGCGCGCTATGCTCGGCAAGGCTGATCCCGCGCCCGGCCGCCGCCGCTTCGCCGAGCAGCAGCGCCGTGCCGGAAGGAGCGTCCACCTTGTGGCGGTGATGCATCTCCAGAATTTCGATGTCCCAATCGTCGCCCAGTCGCGCGGCCGCTTCCCGAACGAGCGCAGCCAGCAGATTGACGCCGAGCGAGGTATTGCCCGTCTGCAGCACTGCGATGTGCGCCGACGCGCGGTCGATGGCGGCGTGATGCGCTGCTTCGAGGCCGGTCGTGCCAATCAGCAGCGGCTTCCCCGCCGCGACGCAGGCATCGAGATGCGCCTGCAGCGCGCCGGGCACCGAGAAGTCGATCAGCACGTCCGCGCTGTCTGCAAGACCCATCGCGTCGCTGGTGATCGCCGCGCCTTCTGCGCCGATGGTCCCGCCCGGCTGACTGTCCGTTCCGCCGGCCACCGCAATCCCGGCATCCGCAGCAACCCCCGCGATCGCCTGACCCATGCGCCCCCGCGCGCCAAAGATGCCGATCGCCGTCATGATGCTTGCGTCCTTCGCCCCAAATCTGTCTCATCGCGCCGATGCCAGACTCGAACGCACTTGTCATCCCACCGGCTGAGGCGTTCCCCTTGGGGGATGTCGGATTGCCAAAGTGGCAACCAAAGGGCATGGTCTTGATATGGTAGGGATGGGGTTAGGTCTGGGCTTGGATCTCGGTACGAGGCCATCGTTGGCAATTCGTCCGCGGGGCTCGCCGGAATTGCTTCTTCAGGCCGAGCTCATCTTCCGTGGCGACAAAACCAACGAAGGCGTTTTGATCCGTGCTGCCGGATTACCGTGGCTGGCGATTGTTGAAGAGCTTGGGCGCGATCCCAACTTTCTTTTCCGTTTCGTACAGGAGCCAAGGAAATTTGAAGAGTTCATCGCCGCCTGTTATGAAAAAGCAGGTTTCGACGAGGTCACCTTGACCCCTCAGAAGGGGGACAAGGGCAGGGACGTGATCGCTGTGAAACGCGGCCACGGCTCCATAAGAATTCTAGAGCAAACGAAGGCTTACAAGCCCGGACATCGCGTGACACACGATGATGTCCGAGGAATGCTGGGAGCGTTGATGATAGATGATGGCGCGTCCAAAGGGATCATCACAACAACCTCTGAGTTTCAGCCCGGGATATTAAAGCCAAGTAGCGAATTCGCGCGATTTATGCCTCACCGACTTGAATTGAAAAACGGTCCAGCGACCTTGGACTGGGTGAACTCCCTCGCTGCAAAAAGATGAGAAGGATCCGCTTTGACTTTCTGAAGCCGTGGCTTTCCGAAACGTCATGACGGAACGTGGTAATATCGTCATCCTCACCGGCGCCGGCATCTCGGCAGAAAGCGGCTTGGAGACCTTCCGCTCGGAGGGTGGCCTTTGGGCGCAGCATCGGATCGAGGATGTCTGCACGCCTCAAGCGCTGGCGCGCGATCCTGCGCTGGTCCATCGCTTCTATGATATGCGTCGCGCCGCGTTGGACCGCGTTGAGCCCAATCCCGCGCATGAGGCGCTCGCCCGGCTGGAAGCGCATTGGCACGGCGAGCTCCTGCTGGTCACGCAGAATGTCGATGATCTCCACGAGAGGGGCGGCTCGCGCAACCTCCTCCATATGCATGGCGCGTTGAACAGCGCGCTGTGTGCCGCCTGCGATCATCGTCTGCCGTGGACCGGTCTTCTCCCGCCTGCAGCGGCGTGCCCTATCTGCGGCGCGCGCGACCTACGGCCCGACATCGTGTTTTTCGGAGAGATGCCTTATCAGATGGCCCGGATCGAAGCGGCGCTGGCCCGTGCCGATCTGTTCGTGTCGATCGGCACGTCGGGCGCTGTCTATCCGGCCGCCGGGTTCGTCCGCATGGCGCAGGCCTACGGCGCGCGCACGCTGGAGCTGAATCTCGAACCGTCAGAAGGCAGCGCCTGGTTCGACGAATCCCGCCTCGGCCCCGCGAGCCAGCTGGTGCCGGCATGGGTCGAGGAGATGCTGGCGTCCTGAACGGCGCTGCCCCGCGCAACCCTTGCGCCGGGCGGGTTCGACTGCCAGATCAGGCTCATGACTGCCGATCCCCAAAATCCGCCGATGCGCGCCGCGATGATCCCGGTGACGCCGCTCCAGCAGAATTGCTCGCTCATCTGGTGCACCAAAACCATGCGGGGCGCGTTGGTCGATCCCGGCGGGGATCTGGCGCGGCTCAAGAAGGCGGTGGCGGATGCCAGCGTAACGCTGGAGAAGCTGCTCGTGACGCACGGTCATATCGATCATTGCGGGCAGGCCGGCGTGCTCGCCAAGGAATTGGGCCTGCCTATCGAGGGGCCCCATGAGGATGATCGCTTCTGGATCGCGCGGCTGGATGATGACGGCAAGCGCTGGGGCGTACCCGGCGAGCCGTTCGAGCCGACGCGCTGGCTGGTCGATGGGGACACGGTCACCGTCGGCGAGCTGGTGCTGGATGTCATCCATTGCCCCGGCCACACGCCGGGTCACGTCGTGTTTCATCATGGCCCGTCAAAGCTCGCCATTGTAGGCGATGTCCTCTTTCAGGGCTCCATCGGCCGCACCGATTTTCCGCTTGGCAATCATGGGGATCTGATCGCCTCGATTACGCGCAAGCTCTGGCCGCTGGGTGGTGAGACCATCTTCGTGCCGGGCCATGGCCAGCCCAGCAGCTTTGCGCATGAGCGGGCAAGCAACCCCTTTGTGGGCGACAGCATCACGGGCGTGCGCGACTGATGGCGCGATGCGGCCTTCCTATCACCCAATGTCCGGTCTGGTCCCGCAAGCGCCCAGTTTGTCCAATGAATCGGTTGCACCATCAGGAAAAAGCGCTATAGGCGCTCACTCTCGCGAACGCCCGGCTCTCGGTTGGCCGCGGTCCTCTGTGGCCGCCAAGACGCCTTTGCAGGCGGCCAGGCAAGCGAACCCGTTATTGATGTTTTGCGTTTTTTAGACAGGTGCCCTCATGGCTGTCCCAAAGAGAAAAACTTCGCCGTCCAAGCGCGGCA
Organism: Sphingobium sp. B1D7B; assembly: GCF_025961965.1. Lineage (NCBI taxonomy): Bacteria > Pseudomonadati > Pseudomonadota > Alphaproteobacteria > Sphingomonadales > Sphingobiaceae > Sphingobium > Sphingobium sp. B1D7B. The sequence goes on along the minus strand of NZ_JAOQOR010000001.1, from coordinate 3,467,862 downwards.
TGCGTCGCAGCCATGACTCGCTGCGCGTGGAATCCTATCAGGAATGCCCCAATTGTGGTGAGCTGAAGCGCCCCCACAATCTGTGCACCGCTTGCGGGCACTATAACGGCCGCGAAATCATCGCGATCGGCGCCTGAGGCCCGACCGGGGAATCATGCTGTGAAGACGCCGCGGATCGCGATTGATGCGATGGGCGGTGACGAGGGCGTCCGCGTGATGATCGCGGGCGTTGCCTTGGCGCGTCGTCGGCATGAAGGGCTGCAATTTCTGCTCTTTGGTGACGAGACGCGGATTCGTGCCGCGCTCGCCAACCACCCCAATCTCTCGCAAGCCGCTGAAATCGTTCACACCGACAAGGTGGTGAACGCGGGCGACAAGCCCAGTCAGGCGATCCGCCAGTCACGCCAGAGCTCGATGGGCTTGGCGATTCAGGCTGTGAAGAACGGCGAGGCGCAGGCTGCCGTCTCCGCCGGCAATACCGGCGCGCTGATGGCGATTGCCAAGCTTGCCCTGCGCACGCTGCCGGGGATCGACCGGCCCGCCTTGGCTGCATTCCTGCCCACGCTGGGCGACAATGATGTCGTCATGCTCGATCTCGGTGCGAACACCGAGTGCGACGCGCGCAATCTCGTCGAATTCGCGGTCATGGGCGCCGCTTATGCCCGTGTCGTGCTCGATCTCGAGATGCCGCGCGTGCGCCTGCTCAACATCGGCACCGAGGATTTGAAGGGCACTGACGAAATTCGCGATGCCGCTGCGGTCCTTCGCAAGGGTATTGGCCTGCCGCTCCGCTTCGATGGTTTCATCGAGGGAGACAAGATCGGCTCGGGCGATGCGGATGTGATCGTCGCCGAGGGCTTTGCCGGCAATATCGCGCTCAAGACGGCCGAAGGCACCGCCCGGTTCGTAACCGACGTGCTGCGCCGTGCCTTTACCAGCTCGTTGCGCTCCAAGGCCGGTTTCCTGCTCTCCAAGCCGGCGCTGCACCTGCTCAAGGTGCATCTTGATCCTAACAATCATAATGGCGCCGTCTTCCTCGGCCTCAACGGCATGGTGGTGAAGAGCCACGGCAGTGCCGACGAGAAGGGCATCGCCAATGCCGTCCACGTCGCCGCGCGGCTGGTGGAGGAAGATTTGAGTGCCCGCATCGCGCAGGACATCGCCCGCGTTGGGCCTATTGGAAAAGAGGAACTGGTCGCCAAATGACCTTGCGGTCCGTGATCGAAGGGACCGGGTCCGCCCTGCCCCGGCGCCGTGTCGACAATCATGAGTTGGCGCAGACAGTGGACACGAGCGACGAGTGGATCGTCGAGCGGACCGGCATTCATGCTCGCCATCTCGCCGGGGAGGGCGAAACGACCTCCACGCTCGCGGTCGAGGCGGCGCGCAAGGCTTTGCAGGCGGCAAATGTCCCGGCCACCGAGGTCGATCTCATCATTCTGGCGACGACGACGCCCGATCAGACCTTCCCGGCGACGGCCACGCGCGTTCAGACCGGTTTGGGCATCAATGATTGCGTCGCATTCGACGTGGCAGCGGTATGCTCGGGCTTTCTGTACGCGCTGACTGTCGCGGACAACATGATCCGTGGCGGCGCGGCAAAGACCGCGCTGGTGATCGGCTCGGAGACGATGAGCCGGCTGCTCGACTGGGAAGATCGCGGCACCTGCGTGCTGTTCGGCGATGGTGCGGGCGCCGTGCTGCTGCGCGGGCAGGATACCGATGAGGAGACCGGTCGGGGCATTCTCGCCAGTCGCCTCCACGCCGATGGCCGGCATAACTGCCTGCTCCATACCGATGGCGGCGTCTCGACCACGGGAACGGTCGGCAAGCTGCGGATGAAGGGGCAGGACGTCTTCCGCCACGCGGTGGTCAACCTTGCGCAGGTTCTCCGCGAAGTGCTGGAGGCGGCCGATATCGCGGTCGAGGATATCGACTGGGTGGTGCCGCATCAGGCCAATGCCCGCATTCTCGATGCCACGGCGCGCAAGCTCGGGCTGGAAGCGGAGCGGGTGATCGTCACCGTCGATCAGCATGCCAACACCTCGGCCGCGTCGGTCCCGTTGGCGCTCGATACCGCCGTGCGGGACGGGCGCATCAAGCGGGGCGAACTCCTCGTGCTTGAAGCGATGGGCGGCGGCTTCACCTGGGGCGCGAGTGCTCTGCGGTTTTAGCCCGTGTTCTGATAATCTTATTTTTCAATAATATCGCGAAATAACTGCGGCTTGTTTCGATTCTTGCCGATTGCATTGTAAGAGTTTCTGCCGCAGAGACGGCGATGTGGCCTGTTGGGGGACAGGGCGCGCTTGGTTTCGTTATTTGGGGGCGAAATGAGTTCAGAAGACACGTTGACCCGCGCTGAGATCGCTGATCGGCTCAACCGCCAGATCGGCCTCTCGCGGTCTGAATCCGCACAGATTGTCGAGCAGGTGCTCGATCTTGTGAGTGAGGCACTTGAGCAAGGCGAGAATGTCAAAATTTCCGGTTTCGGGACGTTCGTGCTGCGCGACAAGAACGAGCGCGTCGGGCGCAATCCGAAAACTGGTGTCGAGGTACCGATCACGCCGCGTCGGGTTCTCACCTTCCGGCCGAGCCAGACGCTGCGCGAACGCGTCGCGGGCGCCTGAATATCTCACGGCTGACTGTCGCGTGATGGGCTCGTGCGGTCGGTCGCGGATTGACCCGCGCGCGTATCTCGTTGCAGAATAAGGCATGGCCAAAGATGACGGCGCGTTTCTGACGATTGGAGAGCTTGCTCGTGAACTGGGCGTGGCGCAGCATATCTTGCGCTACTGGGAGACCCGGTTCTCGCAGCTTCGTCCGCTCCAGCGTTCTGGTAATCGCCGCTATTATCGGCCGGCTGACGTGGAACTTGCGCGTCGGATCCATCGACTGTTGAACGAGGAAGGCTTTACTGTGCCAGGTGCGCAGCGGGCCTTGGCCGGCGTGCGCAAGGCGGCGTCGGCGCCTTCCTTCCATGAGGCAGATGCGGCGCAACCCGCCGAGCGGGTCGTGCGAGCCGCTGCGCAGGCACCGAGCGACGAGCGCTCCAGTCCGGCACGGACCGCAATGGACGACCTGTTTTTGGGGGCGGGCGTCGATCAGCCGATCCGCCCGCGCGCGCCGGACTCGCCGGACATCTCCACGGTGATCGCAAGGCTGAGGGTGATCCGCAACAATCTCGAGGAGGCGCTCAACCCCGGTTGAGCGGCCTGCCGGTGATGCGAATCAGCGCTGATCCGGCCCCAGACTCGGATCCAGATCGCGTGGCCGTACAAAGGCTTCAAGCGTCGCCGCATCAGCGAATCCGCTGGCGAGGTCCGCCCAGCCCGCCACATCGAAGGTCAGCACGGCCATGGCGGCGGTCGGAAATTTCGTTTCGACGGATGCGCGCAGTCCGGCCAGCCGCTCTTGGCCGCTGGCCGTCAGGATGAAATCCTCAAGGCCGGGACTGTGGGCGGCCAACAGAACCGAGGCCCGGTCCGGCGCGGTTTCGCTCAGCACCTCTGCTATGGTTCCGGCAGAAGCCAGATAGAGCCGCATGTCCCGCATGGGTTCGGGGCAGGGGCCATAAGCGTCGCGAAAACGCGCCAATGTCTGCGTCACGCGGACGGCGGGCGATGCCATGATCGTCTCGAAGGTCACGCCGTGACCGGCGGCCCATTGGCCCATCACGGCCGCCGCGCGTTCGCCGCGGCCGTTCAGCCCGCGGTCGAAGTCGCGCAGCGCGGCATCGCTCCAGTCGGACTTGGCATGGCGCAGAACGATAACCGTCTTCATTCCTTGGTGGACACCCTAGTCTCATAAGATCCGTCCAGCGGTCTCTGCCCGATATCGGCCGAGGAACCAAGGCGTGAGCGCACGCGAGCGATGGCTTCATCGAGCGGAATGCGCAGGATGGGGACATCGGCTGGGAAAGCACTCAACAACCGGCTGGGCATGGCCGAGGAGAGCATCACGAACTGGCCGCTGTCGTCACCCCGGCGGATCAGCCGCCCGAATGCCTGGGCGAGGCGGGCGCGGACCAGCCGATCATCATAGGCGGTCGGCTCACCACTGGCCTGCCGCCGCGTTGCGTGCAGCACTGAAGGTTTGGCCCAGGGCACGCCTTCCATCACCACCAACCGCAGCGAATCGCCCGGCACGTCGATCCCGTCACGCAGCGCGTCCGTGCCGAGCAGGGAGGCGCGCGGATCGTCCCGGAACATGTCGATCAGGGTTGCCGGGTCGAACGGGTCGACGTGCTGCGCATAGAGCGGCAGGCCGGCACGGGCGAGCCGATCGGCAATGCGCTTCTGCACGGAGCGCAGCCGGCGAATGGCCGTAAACAGTCCCAGCGTCCCGCCGCCCGCCGCCTCGATCAGCCGGGCATAGGCGCCGGCCAGCGCGGGCAGATCGCCGCGCTTGATGTCGGTGACGATCAGCACTTCGCTCTGCCGCGCATAGTCGAAGGGGCTGGCCGCCTCGAACCATTTAGGCGCGCGCCCCAGATGCACCGCGCCCGATCGCTCGACGGCCGTCTGGGTATCGCCGCCGGCCCGCAGTGTCGCCGACGTGACGAGCACGCCATGGGCCGGCCGCATCACCGTCTCGGCCAGGGGCTTGGTCGGGTCCAGCCAGTGGCGGTGCAGGCCGATGTCATATTCCTTGCCCTCGACGCGATCCACCGCCAGCCAGTCGACAAAGGCCGGCTCGGGCGGCCCGCCGACGCGCAGCAGGAGCGCAATCCAGGCGCGCAGCAGATCGCACCGCCAGCCAAGGGCGGAGATCGCGCCATCGATGCGCGCGCGTGCCGGGCCATCCAGCCAGTCCGGCGCCAGCTCAATGACGGCGACGAGGCGCTTGCCCAGCCGCTGGAGCGGCCCCAGCAGCGCCTCCAACGCGCGCGCGGCATCCGTGGCAGCATCGATCAGTGCGCCGTCCGCTTCGCTCAGGTCCACTTCCAGCCCATAGCCCGGATCGGTGTCGCGTCCGTCCCGTTCGGCGCGGGCGTAGACGGTGTCGCGCACGGCGGCGAGCACCGCCTCGATCGCTCCCTCGGCGCCATGCTCGACGACGCGGCGCAGCCAGTCCTCGCCCGGCAGGGCGCGAGCGGCTTCGCGTGCGGCGTCGATGGCCTCGGCGCCTTCCTCGTCATAGCTTGCGACATCGGAGAGACGGGCGGCGAGGCCCCGCCGGCGGCCCTTGCGCTCGCTTTCCGGCCCCATGATCCAGCGCCGCAGCTCGATCGCCTCGCGCCCGGTGAGTGCCGCGCCGAAGGTCGAATCCGCTGCATCGAACAGATGGTGCCCCTCGTCGAAGACGATCCGGGTCGGCGTGCCTTGGGCTTCCCGCCCGCGCGCAGCGTTGATCATCACCAGCGCGTGATTGGCGATCACAATGTCCGCATTCTGGCTGGCGCGGGTCGCCCGTTCGATGAAGCAGGTGCGGAAATGCGGGCAGCCTGCATAGATGCACTCGCCGCGCCGGTCAGTGAGCGCTGTCGCGCCCGCGCGGCGGAACAGGGCCATCAGCCAGCCCGGCAGATCGCCCCCGACCATATCCCCGTCGCGCGTATAGCCCGCCCAACGCGCCACGAACTGCGCCAGCACCGCCGCGCGCCCGGCGAAGCCGCCCTGCAGGGCATCTTCCAGGTTGAGCAGGCAGAGATAATTCTCCCGGCCCTTACGGATGACGACATGGCGGCGGAAGGCGGCATCGTCCGGATAATGGCGCCGGGTTTCGCGGTCGAGCTGGCGTTGCAGGGCCTTGGTGTAGGTGGCGATCCACACCGTCCCGCCGGATTGCTCGGCCCATAGCGTCGCGGGCGCGAGATAGCCGAGCGTCTTGCCGATGCCGGTGCCGGCCTGAGCGAGCACGACATTGGGCGTATCTTCACGCGGCCGGGGCGCGAAGCTGCCGGACGCGGCGGCGGCGAAATCGCGCTGGCCCTGCCGCGTTTCGGCGCCGCTGCCGGTGAGGCTGCGCAGGCGCGCCAACACATCCGCCTCGCCGAGGGTCACCGGGCGCGGGGCAGGGCGGGGCGCCTGCTCCTCCCATTGCGGCAGGCGCGTGAACAACCATCGCTCGGCCTCAGCCGGTTGACGAATGCGCGGGCGCAGCAGCGGCGCCCAGCTCCACCGCAGCCGCTCGAGCTGATTGAGGCTGGTCCAGGCGCCTTCACGTTCCGCCCAGTCGGCCCGCTCGGTCCAGCCGAGCATGGAGCTGGCAATCTGCGGGATGAGCCGGGCCGTCTCGGCATCGCTGGCCGGCGGCGCCAGACCCATGGCCCGGGCCAGTCCTGCGACGGTGGGAATCACGAATTGGGCGGGGAAGAGGAAGGCAAATAGCTCCAGCAGGTCGAGGCCAGAGAGATCCGCATAGCCCAATCGCGATCCCAGCAGCGGCGCATTGACAAGCAGCAGCGGCGTATCTGCGGCGCGCGCAAGGGCCTGGCCGCGACCAAGCCCGATGGTCTGCTCGCCGCTGCCATCGGTCAGCCAGATGCCGGCATGGCTGGCATGGAGCGCCGGTGGCAGGCCCGGCAGGATCGGATCGGATGGGGACACCCGGCAGCCATAGCGTGCTTGGTCCATAAGGGGAACGCGCGTTCGGTCATTTTACCGCATAACCGCCCGCCGGGGTCGGGCTCAGCGCACCAGTCGGTCCCGGAGGTGCCGCAGCGCACGTTCGATTGCCCCATGGTCGAGCGCGCCGCCGACGGACAGACGCATATGCGTGGACGAGTCATCTTCAACGGCGAACGCACTGCCGGCCACGGCAGAAAGGCCCATGCCGCCTAACACACCGATCAGCGCGTCGATATCCGGCGCCCGTCCGCTGGTATCGCGCAGGTCCAGCCAGAGATGGTAACCCTCGGGCTGCATCCGGTAGGGCAGGCCGCCGAGATGGCGCGTCACGAGCCGGTGCCGCGTGACCGCTTCCGCCCGCACGCCATCGATCAGCGCACCGAACAGCCCCTCGCGCAGCCAGTGGCTGACCAGAGCGACGTTCAGCGGCGGCGCCATCACGGCACTGTCGCCCAGCGCCGCGCCCAGTTGCAGATTCTGCTCTGCGGAGGGCGCGCGAACATGCGCGACGCGCAAGGCCGGCGAGATGAGCTTGGACGTGCCGGCGATATACCAGCTTTGCACCGGGATCAGCGCCGCGCAGGGCGGATGGGCGGCGCGGCAGAGCTGCCCATAGGCGTCGTCCTCGATCAGTGTCGCGCCATGGGTGACGATGACGGCGGCAATCTCCTCCCGGCGCCGCAATCCCATGGTGATGCAGGTGGGATTGTCATTGGTGGGCGTGAGATAGACTGCGCGGGCGCCCTCGCGCAGGGCAGCGTCCAGCGCATCCGGTATCAGCCCATCATCATCGACATCGACGGGCGTGAGCACCAGCCCCCGCCGCCGCACCAGCGCGATCATGCCGGGATAGATGAACGGCGCACAGCACAGGCGGTCGCCCGGCTCCAAGATGGTGTGGACCAGCCCGTGCAGGGCATGTTGGGCGCCTGCCGTAATGGCGATCTGGTCCGCCTCGCTCGGCAAGCCGAGCGCCGCCAGCCGCTCAGCCCCCTGCGCGCGGTCCGCGATGTTGCCGAGGCTCGGCTGATACTGGAGGATCGGGGAATGGCGACCGGCGCGCAGCAGGCTGGCCATGCCATGGTGGATCGCCTGTGGCAGCAGGTTGAAGCCCGGCTGCGGTGGCACATTCATGCCCCGGTCGCTCGCGGTTTCGCCAAAGCGGGGCAGGGCAATGTCATTGCGCACGAAGCTGCCGAGCTTCCCGGCGCCTTCGATCAGCCCGGCCTCGCGCACCAGCGTGTAGGCGCGGGTGACCGTCGTCAGGTCCACGCCGAGCTGCGCGGCCAGATCGCGCTGCGCGGGGAGGCGTTCTCCGGGTCGCAACTCGCCGGAGTGGATCGCGCCGCGGAGGGCATCGGCAATGGCCGCATATTTTGGTCCATGGTCCGCGCGGAATTTCTCGGCGCGGATCAGGGCAACCCAGTTCTGCATGGCGAGCGCCCGCTTTATGTATGGTAGGATGATGCCTACATATCGCCTATCTGATTGCCAAAGGAAATGGAGCAATCGCCGTGTCTAACCTGACCACGCAAGAGCAAGAAAACGGGCCTCGGCATGACCCCGTGCGCACCGGGTTGCGCGGCCGCTGCCCACGCTGCGCGCAGGGCCGGCTATTTAAGGGATTCCTGACGATCCGCGACTCCTGTGAGGTCTGCGGGCTCTCATATGATTATGCCGAGCCGGCCGATGGCCCCGCTTTCTTCGTAATCTGCTTCGCCTGCGTGCCGGCAGTCGTTTTCGCGCTCGTGCTGCAGGTAAAAGCCGACCCGCCGCTGTGGATGCATCTGGTCACCACCCTGCCGCTGGTGTTGGCCACCTGCATCCTGCCGTTGCGGCCGCTCAAGGGCTGGCTGATCTGCAGCCAGTATTTCTTCAAGGCGCGGGAAGGGCGGGTGTCGCAACCCTGGCACCCTTATGGCGCGGATGGCCCGCTGGTGGCCCCTTCAGGCGACCGGCCGTGACGACTGCCCCCATCGATTTGGCCCGCAAGGCCGCAGCGCAGCATCTGCGCGAGAGCGGCTTTGCCGAAGAGGCTCAGCGCGTGGTGACGGGCGAGGGTGATGATTTCGTGGAAGTTAGGCTCGCGCTTGCTCTGCTCAAGATTCTCCAGCCAGAATCCGGCCCCCCGGTCCGGCGCCACGGCCGGCGGCTCGTCGGCGAGGAATGTTGAGGTAGGCCGAATTCAGGCGAGGCGGCGCCCGAAACCGCGAATTGGGCTAGCGCTGGCATCCGCGAAGGCCGCACTTTCCGCGAAAAGGGCTGATCGGGCCAGTTCGAGATGCTGATAGAGCGCGCCATCCCTTAGCGGGAAAATGAATCGGCAGCCGGTGCGGTCAACCTCATGCCAGATGGACTGGGCATAGATCGTCTCGCTCATATAATCGATCTGGAAGCGTGTGCCTTCGCTCAGGCTGCATCCTGAAATTAGGCCGCCATCTTCGGTCAGGTCCACCAAGGTGGCCTCCTGCACGTCGAGCACGGTCGTTATGATAACAGGAACTTGGACGCAGACGCGCTGCGGCCGGTCGATCTTATGGTCCACGGTGAGACTCCCACACAAGCCCACCCGATTCTCCCCTCCCCAGGGGTTTTGCGTCTCCGGCGGACGTTCACGATGTCTTACACCAATTGGTAAAATTTTCGTTTCGTCGCATTTCTGTTTTTTGCTCTCCGGCCTTTTTGGTTGTTGCGCGCGCGCTCTTGGCGCTAGAGGCTCGCCGCATGACTGATGCTGATTATGCCGCTCAACTGCGGGAGGCCGCGAAGGTCTCCAAGGCCTGGCCCTATGAAGAAGCGCGCAAGCTGCTCAAGCGCTATCCGCAGGGCAAGCCCGGCGATGCGCCGATGCTCTTCGAGACCGGCTATGGCCCGTCGGGGCTGCCGCATATCGGCACGTTCAATGAGGTGCAGCGCACCACCATGGTCCGCCACGCATATGAGGAAATGACCGGTGCGCCCACGCGGCTCATTGCCTTCAGCGATGATATGGACGGGCTACGCAAGGTGCCGGACAACGTCCCCAATCAGGCCATGCTGACCGAACATCTCGGCCGCCCGCTGACGCAAGTGCCCGATCCGTTCGAGAAATATGAGAGCTTCGCGCATCACAATAATGCGATGCTGCGCGCGTTTCTTGATCGCTACGGGTTCGATTATGAGTTCGTCTCCTCGACCGACATGTATCGCGGGGGCCAGTTCGATGACGCCCTGCGCAACGTGCTGCGCAACTATCAGGCGATCATGGACATCATGCTGCCCACGCTGCGCAAGGAGCGGCAGGCAACCTATTCGCCGGTGCTGCCGATCAGCGCGAAGAGCGGCATCGTGCTGCAGGTGCCGGTCGAGGTGGTCGATGCCGATGCCGGGATCGTCCGCTTCGAGGACGAAGGCGAGACGATCGAACAGAGCATCCTCTCCGGCGGCGCCAAGCTGCAATGGAAGGTCGACTGGGCGATGCGCTGGGTGGCGCTCGGCGTCGATTACGAGATGGCCGGCAAGGATCTGATCGACAGCGTCACGCAAAGCTCAAAGATCGCTCGGGCGCTCGGCGGACGCCCGCCCGAGGGCTTTAATTACGAGATGTTTCTGGACGAAAAGGGAGAGAAGATCTCCAAGTCCAAGGGCAATGGCCTCAGCATCGAGCAGTGGCTGACCTACGGCTCGGAAGAGAGCCTGGCCTTCTATATCTATCGCGAGCCCAAGGCGGCCAAGTCGCTGCACATCGGCGTCATTCCGCGCGCGGTCGATGATTATGAGCAGTTCCGCTCCGCCTATGCCACGCAGGCCGTGGACAAGCGCCTCGGCAATCCCGTCCACCATGTCCATGGCGGACAGGTGACGGACGATCCGCTGCCGGTGACCTATGGCCTGCTGCTCAATCTGGTCGGCGTCATGGGCGCCGATGCGACCGAGCATCAGGTGTGGGCCTATCTGCGCAACTACGCGCCCAATGCCTCGGTGGAGCGCTATCCGCGCGTCGCCGGCCTCGTGCGTAATGCGCTGGCCTATAATCGCGATTTTGTCGCCCCCACGCTCAAGCGCCGCGCGCCGGAGTCCAACGAAGCGCTGGCGCTGCGCGAACTGGATGCCCAGCTCGCCGCTTTGCCGGACGACGCCTCGGCTGAGGACATCCAGAATATCGTCTACGAGATCGGCAAGGACCCGCATTACGGCTTCGAGCAGCTGCGCGACTGGTTCAAGGCACTCTATGAGACCTTGCTCGGCGCCCAGCAGGGGCCACGCATGGGCAGCTTCATCGCGCTCTATGGCATTGCAAACAGCCGCAAGCTGATTGCCCAGGCGCTGGATCTGGCAGCCGCATAATCGGTAGAACGGGGGGCAAGCTACCCCTCCAGCTTTCCCCGCGTTCAGCAGCCGCATCGGTTCTCGGGGCGATGCGGCTGCAATTGCGCGGACCGGATGGCCGCCACGGCTGCGACGGTCTGGTGAAAGAGGAAATGCGTGACATCGCAGGGCAGCGTCTCGCGCAGCAGGCGCGTGGCCTCCGCCTCGTCGCCCTGGATCGCCGTCAGCGCCAGATCGCCAAGCAGCGCCTCGTCAGGGCTGAGCGACATCGCGCAGGGTCGATGCACGAGGAAATGTTCGGGCCAGCCCTCCTGCAATCCCCGCACGAGCAGAATGACGCGCCGGGCGGCATCCATGGACCGCAAGCGGACGGCGAGGTCCGGCACAGGATCACGGCCTGACTGGCCGTAGATAATGCACAGCCGCGCGGCCATGATGAGGTGCATGGCCGTCAACGGAAAGGACCGCAGGTCCCGAAAGGCGAAAAGAGCGGATAAATCCCTGGTCATGGCGACCCCTTCCAGCAGAATGAACGCTGGCAGGATATGCTATTGCGAACGAATTGCAATAGTGATTGAGGCCGATGTCAGAGTCAATCCCGGTGGCTCTCGCTTGGGCGGGGCCACCGGGTGCACTCAGGGCACGGCTGATTACCGAGCCTTGGCGTGAGCGATCCAGTCGTCGATCTTGCGCTCCAGCACGCTCATCGGCAGCGCGCCGGTCATCAGCACCTGATCGTGGAAGGCCTTGACGTCGAACCGGTCGCCAAGCGCCGCCTGCGCCTTCTTCTTCAGCCGCTGGATGGTCAGCGCGCCGATCTTGTAGGAGAGGGCCTGGGCTGGCATGGCGATGTATCGCTCGACCTCGGCGGTGGCGTCCGTCTTCCCCATCGAGCTGTTGTCGAGCATGTACGCAATGGCCTGATCGCGGGTCCAGCCCTTGGCGTGGATGCCGGTATCCACCACCAGCCGCATCGCACGCAGCATCTCATCGTCGAGATGGCCCATGCGCTGATACGGGTCTTTGAACAGGCCGAAATCATAGCCCAGCGTCTCGGCATACAGCGCCCAGCCTTCAACATAAGCCGTGTTGCCGCCGAAGCGGATGAAGTCGGGCAGGCTGGCATTTTCCTGCGCGAGGCTGATCTGGAAGTGATGGCCCGGCGCGCCTTCGTGCAGATAGAGCGTCGTCATGCCGGGAATGCTGCGGGAGGGCAGGTCATAGGCGTTGAAGTAGAACACGCCGGGGCGCGTGCCATCGGGCGTGCCATTCTCGTAGGAACCGCCAGCCTCGAACTTCTCGCGGAATTCGGGATAGGGCCGGATTTCCAGCTTGGCCTTGGGCAGCGTCGAGAACTGGCTCGGCACCTTCTCATCAACGATCTTGCCGATGCGGTAGAATTCTTCCGTCATCCACTCGCGGGACTTGGGGTGAAATTCCGGGGCCTCGCGCAAATGGGTGAAGAAGGCGCCGAGGGTGCCCTTGAATCCCACTTCGTCCCGCACCTGCTCCATCTCGCTGCGGATGCGCGCGACTTCCGAAAGGCCGAGATTGTGGATATAATCCGGCGTGAGCGGCAGCGTCGTCATGCTCTTGACCAGCGCGGCATAAAGCTCCGCGCCACCCTTCATGGCGCTGAGGCCGACGCCCTCGCGTGCCACCGGCAGATAGTCCGCTTTCAGGAAGTCGCGCAGCCGCTTCTGGGCGGGGTTGATCTCGTTGATCAGTGCATCCCGATAAGCCTTGGTCAGCCGCTGCCGGTCAGCCGGCGCGATGTCCTCGGGAAAATCCTTCACCGGCTGGTAGAAGGGCGACTCGTCCACCGGCTGGGCCAGCAGGGCGTCGAGCTGCGAGATCGTATTGCCGATGGTCAGCTTGGTCTCGACAACGCCGCTCGCCATGCCCTCGCGGAAGCGGCCGATCGCGCGGTCGAGATAGCGCACATAGTCCTTGTGGCGCTTGAGGTTGTTCTCATAGTCGGCGAGCGTCTTGAACGGCGCCGCGCCCTTGCCGGACGACAGGGTCGGGTAGAAGGTGTGCAGCCCCGTGAAATGATTGATCGGGATGACCGCGCTGATGTTGACCAGCGGAGGGCTGAGCTTCGTCAGCTTGTCCTGCACTTCCCACTCGAACACATCATAGGCGATCTTGTTCTGGGCGTTCAGCCGGTCGCGGTTGACGGCATGGAGAGCGGCGAGATTGTCCTGCGCGATTTTGCGCTCAGTCGCGAAATAGGCGTCGCTGATATAATCGCCCATGCGGTCGGCATGGCGCATATCACCCCGAAACAGCGCGTCGAGCGGGTTGTTGGCGAGCGTGGCCTCGTTGGCGCGGGCGAACAGCGCGGTCAGGCGTTGATCCTCGCTCGAGGCGGTCTGACCGGCGGGTTGCGCCGCAGGCGTCTGGGCCAGCAGGGGCGTGGCAAAAGCGGTGGCGGCAAGCAGCAACGAGAGGCTGCGGGTAAGGCGCTGGGCGCGGAACATGGGAAGTCCTTTCCGGGAAGGTCGATCAGAAGATCGCATGCATGGATGCGTAGCGCCGCGCGCTGTTCATCACAACGCTCGACCGGCTCGTTTCGTCGCGGGGAAGCATGCTCAGGCGCATAAAAAGGGCCGCGCCGAATGTCGGCGCGGCCCTCTTCATTCTTATCCCGAGAAGGGAAGCGTGATCAGCGGTAACGGAAGGCGTTGTGGATCACCTTCACGACCCTGCCGGTGCGCGTATTCACGAGCAGTGCGTCGTCATAATGGCGTACCCAGACCTGGTTCGCACGGGGGGCATCCCAGTGGAAGCGGCGCCAGTCATTCACGACATAGTTGCGGCCGTAATAGGCGGGCCGGATGGTGACGCCTGCCTTGAAGCTCTGATATTTGAACGGGGCCGCGCGCCACGGGCGCTCTCGATTATAGTCGCGCACCTCGCGCTGATAGTCCCAGCGGGCGCCGCGCAGGTCACGCTTGGCATCGCGAACATCGCGACGGGCGTCGTTCACGTCGCGACGAGCTTCCCGCACATCCTGCCGGTCCTGGGCGTGATAGGGCTGGGCCATCGCGGTGGTGGGGATGAGGGTGAGGGCTGCAAGCCCGCCGAGCAGAAACTTTTTCATCATGTGACACTCCTTTCAGTGCCGGCCAGGCGCCTCGTTCTGCGGCCTTGGTCGCCTGATCCTTATCGGCTCGACGGGCTGAATGGCGCGCGAACGCCTGTGTCAGCTTTCGCTCATAAGTGTCGCAATTTGTCTGAGGTTCCCACGCGTGGCGGAGCGCGGAGTCAGGGCTTGTTACGCGGTTCCCACGGGCGCTCGCGATACCAGCGGGTCACGACATATTTGGCGCCTTTGGCAACGGGCAGGGCCGCATGCAGCGTATCGTAATTGGGGCTGCCGTCCGCGGTCATATTGTTCCAGATGAGCAGCGTGCCGGTGCGGGGCGGGATCGTTACGCCCAAGCGCGGAAACTGCGTCTCGCCCCCCGCTTGGACGTCGCACAGATAGGCCATCGCCGTCCAGCAGCGTTGTCCGCCGGTCGCCCGCATCGCCGGCCAATAGTGCACCTTCGCGGGGAAATAATCGCAATGCAGCTGATATTGCTGGGACTCGTAATAACGCTGGCCCTGCAGCAGCTCGCCATAGTCGCCTTCGATGCCCATCAGCGCGTCGATGCGCTTCGTCACCGCGACCACGAGTGGATCGTAGATGTCGAGATTGCAGCTGCTGCTGGTGCGGTACCCCGACTCGGTGCCGGAAAACAGCTTGGAGGGTTTGCACCCGGCATCGATCTTGCCGATCAGCTCGGTGCATTCCTTGGGCGTCACCAGCCCGTGGCGCAGGAACATCTCGGCCCGCTCGGTCTGCACCCGGCTGATCATCGGGTTGCGGGAGAGGCGCTGGCGCACGCGGACGCCGATCTCCGCGCGGGCTTGCGAGGGAAGTTCCGCGTCATCTGGCCAATTTTGCTTCATGCCTGTCTCCTGCCATCCCGATCCCGGGCTTAGCAAGGGGAGGCGGTGCGCCCGCACCCAAAAAAGGACCGGCCCCTGCCGAAGCGGGAACCGGCCCAGTCTTTCCTGAAGGCCGCTCAGGAAGGGCTTGGTGCGGGCTCCGACCCGCTCACCAGAAGAAGTCGTGGATCACATCGACGACATAGCCGTCGCGGGTGTCGACCAGCAGCGCATCGTCATAATAGCGCACCCAGCGCAGCGAGCCGTAGACGGGCGGCAGGCGGTACTCGTAGGGATCGCTGATCCAGTAATTCCGCCCAAACAGCATGTCGTTCAGGTAGATGCCGATCGAAAAGCGGCGGTAGCCGTAGTTCCAGCCATAGGGCGCGTAATAGGTCGGCATCCTGTAGACCGAGCGATACTGCGTACGGTAGCGTTGCCAGTCATAGCGCCGGTCGTTGCGCCAGCGATTGTCCCAGCGGCGCTGGTCGGCCCAGCGTTGGCGCTCGTTCAGGCGCTGCCGCTCCCAGTCGGCGCGGTCCCGGCTGGTGCTGTCATTGCGTCGCCAGTCATTGTCGCGGCGACCATCCCAGCGGCGCGCGTCGTCGCGGTCTCGCCAGTCGGTGCGGTTGCCATCCCGATTGGCCTGCTCGCGCCGACGTTCCCATTCGGCGCGGTTCTCGGCCTGCTGGCGGCTATCGTCACGCCAGTTGGCATTGTTCCGGCTGGTGTCATTCCAGCTGCGCGGCTGATCCCGGGGACGCTCGCGCTGCTCGGGCCTGTCGGGCCGTCCGGCCTGGTCGGGTGCGCGACGGTCCTGCCAATTGGGGCCGGGCGCATCGGACGGCGCGACGCGGGTCGTGGTCACCGTAGCGGGCGCGCGCTGCTGCGGAGCCGGCTGCGGGCGCATGCCGTCCCCACGCGACGGTCCACCGCGCTGTCCCGACCAGTCACGCCGGCGATCGCCGCCACCCTGCCGCGGTGCAGATTGCTGCTGCTGCTGGTTCTGGTTGCGGATCCAGTCGCCCCGGTTGGCGCTGCGCTCCTGCGCAGCAACCGGCGCGGTGGCCAGCATGGTGGAAGCCAGCAGGCCGAAGGTCAAAAGACGGCTCATCGTGGTTACATCCTCAAAGCAGGCGGTTCTTCGCCATTAAGGATGTGTTTACGACAAGGCCGCTGTCGTCATGCTGAACATTGCTGACAGCGATGCGAAAGCTTGTCTCGCCGCGGGACGCTCAATCGGCGGTCGAGCGCCCGTCATTGGGCGGCGTCATGGCGGGCACATGGCGCGCGGCATCTGCCGGCGCGATGCCCGGTGCCGGCGCGGCCGCGACGCGCTCCTCACCGCGCATGATGCGCCCCGCCTGCTTGATCGCCTCGCGAATGCGCGGATAGGTGCCGCAGCGGCAGATATTGGTCATCGCCGCGTCGATCTGCGCGTCGGTCGGGTTGCTGTTCCGGCGCAGCAGCACGGAGGCCGCCATGATCATGCCGGATTGGCAGTAACCGCATTGCGGCACCATCTGCGCTGCCCAGGCCTGCTGCACAGGATGGCTGCGATCGGGCGACAGCGCCTCGATGGTTGTGACGAACCGGCCTTCCATCGCTGCGATCGTGACCTGGCAGGAGCGGATCGCGAGGCCGTCAATGTCGACTGTGCAGGCGCCGCAGTCGCCCGTGCCGCAGCCATATTTGGTGCCGGTGAGGTTGGAGGCGTCCCGCAACGCCCATAGCAAGGGCGTCTGCGGGTCCATTTTGTACTCGACCGGGCGGTCGTTGACGGTGAACTTGGTCATCGGCCCCGCGTCACTTGCCGTCGACGAGCTTGCGGGTGAAGTAGACCATTTCCATCGCTTTCAGCCGGGCACTTTGCTCGATGTCCGCATCGCCCGAATGGCCGCCTGCTGTGTCCTCATAGAAGAGATAGGGGATGCCATAATCCTTGAGCCGCGCCGCGAACTTGCGAGCGTGCTGCGGGCCGACGCGGTCGTCCTTGGTCGTCGTCCAGATATAGGGCTCGGGATAGGCCTTGCCCTTCACCACATTATGATAGGGCGAGATGGTCTTGAGGAACGCCTTTTCCTCCGGCACCGAGACGCTGCCATATTCATCGACCCAGCTTGGCCCGGCGGCGATCTGCTCGAAGCGCAGCATATCCAGCAGCGGCACCTGAATGACCACCGCATTCCACAGCTCGGGATGCTGGTTGAACTCCACGCCCATCAGCAGCCCGCCATTGGAGCCGCCGAAGATGCCGAACTTCTTGGGGCTTGAGAGCTTGCGCGCGAAGATGTCCTGACCCACAGCCGCAAAATCATCATAGATGATCTGGCGCTTGGTCTTGAGCCCCGCCTGATGCCAGGCTGGTCCGAACTCCCCGCCGCCACGGATGTTGGCGATGACGAAGCTGCCGCCCCGCTCCAGCCACAGCTTGCCGATCAGCGCGGAGTAGGACGGCGTGTAGGAAACCTCGAACCCGCCATAAGCCGTCATGATCGTGGGCGTGCTGCCATCGCGCGCCATGCCCTCGCGGTGGACGATGAAATAGGGGATTTTCGTTCCGTCAGTGGAGCTGGCCTCGAACTGCTCGACCACCAGCCCGCTGGCATCGAAGCGGGCAGGCAGGGCCTTCACCTGCACCGGCGCCGGCTTGGCGGCATCGATCTGCCAGAGTGTCGTCGGCTGGAGAAAACCGGTGACGGAGAGATAGGCCGCATTGTCCCGGTCGCTGGCCGCCGCGATGCCGATGGAGGCATTGTCGGGCAGCGTCAGCGCAGTCGATGTCCAGCCCGTCGCGGTCGGCGTCAACACGGCGGCGCGGCCACGCACATTGTCGGTGGTGGCGAGGATGACATGGTCGCGGGTCGTGGCGACCTGCTCGACCGATTGCCGGGCGCCCGGTGCGAACAATATTTGGGGCACCAGCGTCCGCTCGGCGCGCAGATCATCGAGCGAGATCGCCACCGCGCTGCCGGTCGGCACGTTCACGCCGCCGCTGCGCCATGGCTCGCTGGTCTTGAGGATAACTCGGCCGGCAATCATGCCCGAGAGTGTGGACTTTGCCGGCAGCGGCAGTTTGCGCACGCCCTGCGGCGTGACGAGAATGTAATCATTCTCGAAGAAGGTCCGCGAGCGCACCAGAATCACTGCTCGATTGCCCGCGCCATCGTTGAGCACCGCCGGCCAAACGCCGACATCCTCCTTCGCGCCGCGAAACACCTCTGTGGCATCGCTCAGCGGCGCACCGCGCTTCAGCGTCTTGACGACGAACGGATAGCCCGATGCCGTTAGCGTGCCTTCGCCCCAGTCGCGCGAGGCGATGAGCGTGTCGGCATCGACCCAGTCGACACCCTGCTTCGATGTGGAGAGCGCAAAACCGCCCTTGACGAAGGCGCCGGTGGCAAGATCGAACTCGCGAATGTCGGTGGCATCCTCGCCACCGTCAGAGAGCGAAATCAGGCAGCGTCGCTCATCCGGCTCCAGGCAGGTGGCGCCTTTCCACACCCATTTCTTCGCCTCGGCCTTGCTCAGCGCGTCGAGATCGAGCGCGGTCGTCCAGCGCGGGCTGGCCTGCGCATACTCGCTGGCGCTGGTGTGCCGCCAGATGCCCTGCGGATGCGCGGCATCCCGCCAGAAATTATAGATGCGCCCGCCGATCAGGCTCGGCATCGGAATGCGGTCGGTCGCGGTGGCGATGGCGATCGCGTCCTTCACCATGCTGGGGTAGTTCGGGTCGTTCTGCAGCACGTTCACGGTGCGCGCATTCTCCGCCTCCACCCAGGCCATGGACTTCTCCCCATGCCAGTCCTCGAGCCAGAGGAAGGGATCGTCCTGCGCCACAGTGTCTGCCGTAGCCGCCGTCGTTCCGCTTGCGAGGGTGATCGCAGCCGCCATTGCCAATACCTTCATGGAGAATCTTCCCGGAAACACGCCCCTGATTGCCACCAGCGGCGTGCCGGAGCAATGCTCAGTCGCGCCAGCTCGGGTCGATCCGGTCGATCACGCGCACCATCGCGGCAAAGTCGAGCATCCCGAACCGTTCGGCCGGAATGGCCGAAAACATGTCGCGCTTATGCACGGCCAGCACCTCGTCTGGGATGATCAGCGGCGTGCCCGCCTGCCGGGTCGCCAGCTGGATTTCGCAGGCCCGCTCGAATACGAAATAGCGCAGGAATGCCTCCGGCAACGTCTGGCCCATCACCAGCAGGCCATGGTTGCGCAGGATCATGAAGCGCTTGTCGCCCAGATTGGCGACGAGGCGCGCGCCTTCCTCCGTGCGCACGGTTACGCCCTCGAAATCATGATAGGCGATGTTGCCGACCAGGAAGCCGGCATAGAAGTTCGTCGCCAGCAGCCCTTCCTGGGTAGACGAGACGGCCATGCCCGCCGTGGTGTGGGTGTGGATGATACAATGCGCGTCCGGCACATGGCGGTGGAAGACGCTGTGCTGCACGAAGCCCGCGCGGTTGACCGGGTGCGGGCTGCCATCCAGCGTGTTGCCGTCAATGTCGATCTTGACGAGATTGGATGCCTTGACCTCCGAATAATGGAGGCCGAAAGGGTTGATGAGAAACGCCTGCTCTTCGCCCGGCACGCGCAGCGAGATGTGATTATAGATCAGTTCGTCCCAGCCCATATGAGCGAAGATGCGGTAGCAAGCGGCCAGTTGCTGGCGGGCCTGCCATTCGGCATCGCTCATCGGGTGTGTTTGGGCGGCTGTGGCCATGATCCTCTCTCCTTGCGCCGGACCCTCCTGGGTCTCGTGGGGCGATGGCTTGGATGATGCGCGGGAGAGGGCGGGTTGTCGAGTGAAAGGCGGCGGCCTGTGCCGCTGTCACTGCGATGACCCGGAGCATCTGCTAACAGAGACCCGCTTTTCGCCAGCTATGGACGAGTGACGATGCAATTTTCCTCGATGATCCGCGCCAGCCTCCCGCTTGGCCTTCTTCTGCTCGGCGCCTGCGCGCAGACGGCGCAGCGGCCCGCATCCCCGGCTGGCGACAGCATTGCGCGGCTGCAG
This sequence comes from Sphingobium sp. B1D7B, assembly GCF_025961965.1. Classification (NCBI taxonomy): domain Bacteria; kingdom Pseudomonadati; phylum Pseudomonadota; class Alphaproteobacteria; order Sphingomonadales; family Sphingobiaceae; genus Sphingobium; species Sphingobium sp. B1D7B. The sequence continues at coordinate 3,448,026 of NZ_JAOQOR010000001.1, read as the reverse complement.
ATCATCGCCTTCAATGATTTTCACGGCCATATCGATACTGTCGGACAGACCGTGCTCCCACCGGGCGCCGCTGCCGATGCGCCGCGCACGGCAGCGGGCGGCGCGATCCACTTTGCGCAGGCCGTCTCCCGCCTGCGGGCCGAGAATCCCAACAGCGCCGTGGTCTCCGCCGGCGACATGATCAGCGCGTCGCCGCTCATCTCCGGCCATTTCCTCGATGAGCCGACGATCCGCGTGATGAACACGGTCGGCGTTGATTTCAACTCGGTGGGCAATCATGAGTTCGATCGCGGGCCGGACGAGCTGCGGCGGATGCAGACCGGCGGTTGCACGCAGTTTACACGATTGCAGCCCTGCCAGGTGATGAGCGATTTCCCGGGCGCGCGCTTTGGCTTTCTTGCGGCGAATGTGCAGCAGGCCGATGGGCAGACCTTGTTCCCGGCTTATGGCCTCAAGCGCTTTGCCCTCGCTGGCGGCAAGACGGTGACCATCGGTTTCGTCGGCGTCACGCTCAAGGGCACGCCGGCGATCGTGGCGCCCAGCGGTGTCGCCAATCTGCGCTTCCTCGATGAAGCGGAGGCGGCCAACAGCTATGTCGCCGCGCTCAAGCAGGCCGGGGCAGAGATATTGGTGCTGCTGATCCACGAAGGCGGCTATCCGGGTGGGGAGGGCGATCCCGGCGATTGCGGCTCGCTTTCCGGACCGCTGCCGCAGATCATGGCGCGGCTCGATCCTGCTTTCGATCTCGTGATTTCCGGCCATACCCATCAGGCCTATGTCTGCCGCTATGGCACGGTCGATCCGGCTCGGCCCTTCCTTGCCACCAGCGCCGGGCAATATGGCACGCTGCTCACCCGCATCACGCTCGATTATGATGTCGCCGCACATCGGCTGGTCGATAAGCGGGCCGAGAACCTTCTTGTGGAGCAGCGCGAGGATGCGCCTGTCGCCCAGCCCGAGCTGACCGATCTCGTGGCCCGCTATCGCACGGCGGCCTCCAGCGTGAGCGACCGAGTCGTCGGCAAGCTGGCCGGCAGCCTGACCCAGATCGCCGATGCGAGCGGCCAGAGCACGCTCGGCAACTTCATCGCGGATGCGCAGCTGGCCTCCGTGCAAGCGCCGGAGCGGGGCGGGGCGCAGCTGGCCCTCATGAATCCCGGCGGATTGCGCGCGCCCATCGCGCCCTTGGCCGATGGCAGTGTGCGCTTCGGTGATCTCTATTCCGCGCAGCCCTTCGGCAATGTGATGCTCGTCAAGCAGCTCTCGGGCGCAGATATCCGTGCCGCGCTGGAGCAGCAGTTCACCCGTGGCGATCGCCCGTCGATTCTCAGCGTTTCCAGGGGATTCAGCTATGAATTCGACGCCAGCCGTCCCGCCGGCGCCCGCGTCTTCAACATCCGGCTGAATGGCGCGGCATTGCGCGACGAGGGCACTTACCGGGTCGCCATGAACAATTTCATCGCGCAGGGCGGTGATGGGCTGCGGCTGTTCGCGCCGGCGCCGGTGCTGGCCGAAGGGCCGGTGGATGTGGACGCGCTGGAGGTGTATATCGCCAGCGACTCGCATCGCGGCCCACCTGCCCTGGACCGCATCCGCAATGCCACACCGCAATGATTGTGGCCTTTTCCAAGCCTTTCCGGTCTTGATCCGGTAAGGTCACCCTGATAAGGGCAGCCCGTTCCGCCGTGGCAGATTGTCGCGGCGTATGTTATTTTAGGCAGATTGATACCGCGTCCGGAGTGTGCTCCGGTCCCTGCGGACAAGCGATAGAACTGGAGACTGACGAGCTTATGCAAATCATCGTGCGCGACAACAACGTCGACCAGGCGCTGCGGGCGCTCAAGAAGAAGCTGCAGCGTGAGGGCGTTTATCGCGAGATGAAGCTCCGTCGTCACTATGAGAAGCCCTCCGAGAAGCGTGCGCGCGAAAAGGCTGCGGCCATCCGTCGTGCCCGCAAGCTGGAGCGCAAGCGCGCCGAGCGCGACGGCGCCCGTTAAGTTACTTTCAGGGCCGCGCTTGCGGCCCTGTTGATTCTCCCGGTTTCAATAAGAAGAGGCACGGCCCATGTCCGTCACGGCGGTTCCCTTGCAGCCCATCCGGCGCGGTTCGGTTCGTCGTTTCTGGCTTGCGGTCGTGCTGGTGCTGGCCGTTGCGGCGGTGCTGGCCTGGGCTGGCAGCCGCCAGTTCGGTCATACCTCCAGCGGCCTGCGCTACCAGATGATAACGCAAGGGTCGGGCGAAAGCCCCACCCGCGATGATTTTGCGCTCGTCGCCTATAAGGGCACGCTGCCCGATGGCACGGTGTTCGACGAGAATGAGAGCGCGCCGATGGACCTGCAGTCGCTGGTCCCCGGCTTTGCGGAGGCGGTGACCCTGCTCAAGCGCGGCGGCAGCATTCGCGCATGGATCCCCGCCGAGCTGGCTTATGGCGACAGCCCCCCTCCGGGCGGCGTCATCCCGCCGAACACGCCCTTGCAGTTCGAGATCAAGCTGCTTGAGTTCAAATCCCGTGCCGAGGTCATGCAGGCCCAGCAGATGATGCAGATGCAGCAGATGATGCAGCAGCAGGGCGGAGGTCCGGGTGGCCCGGGCGCGATGCCGCCGGGCGCGCCGGAGATGCCGCAGCCCTGATGGGGAAGGGGCGCCGATCCGGCGCCCGCTTCACACATCTCATTCCCGGCCCGGCATCTGGGCCGTCATCCTGTTAGACGCCTCATCCGCTAATGACCGGCCGGCCATAATTCTTGGCATAGGCATTTTCGACACCGGTCAGAATTTCGACGATATCGAAATAACGGTCCCAGAAGGCTGTTTCCCGCAGGTCCTCGACCAGCAACTGATAGGCGTGGTGGTCGATCGCATCCCACATCCAGATGTCGGTTACGCGCGTCGCGTAGAACTCCACGTCGAAGAAGCGCAGCGCAACCTTGCCGGCGTGCTTGCGCAGAATGGGCGCGAATTGCTCGTTCAGCAGCGCGAAACGCTGATCGACGGGAAAGCCGAGCCACTCTGGCGACGTCTTGACCAGCATGAAGACGGTGAGGGCGGGTTCGAACGAAAGGCTTGCATTGGTCATGATAGGTCCTTGTCAGTCTGTGTCTGCGCGGACTAAATGCGAGCAAATGCTCAAGATTGGCTACTCGCATTGACGTCATGACCAACATCCCTTCCCAGCAGCGCTCCATCCCCAGAAAATCGCCGCGGCAGAGCCGCTCTTTGGAGACGGTAAAGGCCATCGTCGAAGCGACGGCTCGCATTCTGGAGGAAAAGGGACTCGGCGGACTGACCACCAATGCCGTTGCTGAACGTGCTGGCGTCAGCATCGGGTCGCTGTATCAGTACTTTCCGGGCAAGGACGCCCTGATCGGCGCGCTGATCTTGCGGGAAACCGCGCTGCTGATCGCCGATTGGGAGGCGGCGACAACGGCCGAGACGGGGCAGGCGGCGCTGGCTCTGCTGATCGCAGCAGCGGTCGCGCATCAACTCCGGCGCCCCGTTTTGGCGCGCCTTCTTGATATCGAGGAGGCCCGGCTGCCGCTCGATCCGGCAATTCACGCGGTGAGCGTGCGGCTCCGCGAGATCGTTACCAGCGTGTTACAGCGCCCGGATCTTCCAACCCAAGCCGACACGGCGTTCGCCGCGCAGGACATGCTCGCGATCATCAAGGGCATGGTCGACACGGCTGGCGCGCATGGAGAACAGGACCGGCCCGGTCTGGAAGAACGCGTCGGTCGGGCCGTGCGCGGCTATCTCGGCTATCGGTGAGGAGCCGCTCTTACCGCAAAAGCGCTCAGCGCTGCGCCGAACCTGCTGTCTCTTCAGGATGCAGCGACATCCCTGCCCGGCCACTGCGGAAGCTGCTGATCCAGGTGGCCGGATTGAGCCGCGTCGAGCCGTCGAGCGAGAAGGTGATAAACTCGGCGCGGCCACCCAGTGATTCCCACGGCACAGGGCCGCCAAGGCCCTGCATTGCGGCAGAGACGCGGCTGTCCGCGCTATTGTCGCGGTTATCGCCCATCAGGAACACATGGCCGGCAGGGATGCGCACCGGGCCGTACCAGTCGGTCTCGCGTGTGCCCATGTCGATGATCGTGTAGCTGCGCCCATTGGGCAGCGTCTCACGCAGCACCGGGAGCACGCACACCTGCGTGCCATCCGGCTGTGCCTCAAGCGCGCCGGGGAACTGGCGCGGATCGCACCGGCTATTGGCGTCCACCGGCATCCGCATGGCGGGCAGGGCCTCCTGCTTGACCGGCTTGCCGTTGAGGATCACCACGCCGTCCCGCACTTCCAGCAGATCGCCGGGCAAGCCGATGACGCGCTTGATATAATCCTCGTTGCTGTTCTGCGGCGTCACGATCGCGATGTCGCCGCGCTCGGGCATCTTGCCCCAAACGCGCCCGTTCATGAACGGCAGCGTGACACCCCAGGGCTCGGGCGGTCCGCCCAGCAATGTGGTGCGCAGGATCGCGGCCGGATTGGGAATCGTCGGGGAGACGTAGGACCAGCCATAGGCATATTTGGAAACAATGAGCCGGTCGCCCACCAACATGGTCGGCATCATCGATTCGGACGGGATGTAGAAAGGCTTGGCCACGAAGCTGTGGAACGCCAGCACCGCCGCGAGCAGCAGCACGATGCTCTTGATCTCGCCGACCCAATCGGTCTTCTTGTCAGCGCGTTTCCGGCGCGTTTCCTGCGCCTTGATCGATGCCTCATCCGTCACGGAAAGCGCGCCTCCAGAATGACGAACGCCTGCGCCCAGGGATGATCGTCGGTCAATGTCAGGTGAACAAATAGGCTGGCGCCGGGCGGGGTCAAGGCATCCAGTCGCGCTTTGGCGCCGCCCGTGAGGGCAAGCGTCGGTGCGCCGGATGGCAGATTGACGACGCCAATGTCCTTCATGAAGACGCCGGCCTTGAATCCGGTGCCGACTGCCTTGCTGAAGGCCTCCTTGGCCGCGAAGCGCTTGGCCAATGTGCCGGCCTTCGTAAACGGGCGTCGATTGGCTCGGGCGATCTCATGGTCGGTGAACACCCGCTGCTCGAATCGCTCTCCGAACCGGTCCAGAGAAGCCTGGATTCGCTCGATATTGCAAAGATCAGAGCCCAGGCCGACGATCATGCCTGGCCGCGCGCCTCGTCCATCAGCTTGCGCATCTGCGCCACGCTGTCGCGCAGGCTCAAGAAGATCGCCTCGCCGATGAGGAAATGGCCGATGTTGAGTTCCGCGACCTGCGGAATCGCTGCGATTGGCGTGACATTCTCGTAAGTCAGGCCATGGCCGGCATGGGGCTCGATGCCGTTCTTGGCAGCCAGCGCCGCCATTTCGGTGATGCGCCGAAGTTCCGCAGCCTGCTCGGGGCCTTCGACCTCGCAATATTTGCCCGTGTGCAGTTCCACCACCGGCACCTTGAGGCGCAGCGCCGCATCGACCTGGCGCGGATCGGCCTCGATGAACAGCGAGACGCGGCAGCCCGCTTCGCCGAGCCGATCGACCATGGGCGCGAGGTGATTGTGCAACCCGGCCGCGTCCAGCCCGCCCTCGGTGGTGCGCTCCTCGCGACGTTCTGGCACGAGGCAGACGGCGTGCGGCTTGTGGCGCAACGCGATCTCCAGCATTTCCTGCGTCGCCGCCATCTCGAAATTGAACGGGATCTCCAGCTCGGCGGACAGGCGCGCAATGTCCTTGTCCGTGATGTGCCGGCGATCTTCACGCAAATGTGCGGTGATGCCATCAGCGCCGGCTTCCTGCGCGAGCAGGGCGGCGCGGACCGGATCGGGGTAGGAGGCGCCCCGCGCATTGCGGATGGTCGCCACATGATCGATGTTGACGCCCAGGCGCAGGTGGCGGCCGCCTTGGTCCGCCATTGCTGTCATGCCCGGCTGCCCGGCTTGGTGGCCGGGATCGCGGCCAGTTCGGGCGGCAGATCGTCAGCGTCGTACACGGGGAAGTTGAGGCTCACGAGCGGGAAGAAGGGCACGCCGAGATTGGCCTCGCCGGCCGAGCGATCGACCACGGCGGCTTCGGCGATGACCTCGCCGCCTTCCGCGCGCACCGCTTCCATGGCCTGGCGGGAGGAGAGGCCGGTCGTCACGACGTCCTCGACCATCAGCACCTTCTGGCCGGGCGTCAGCGAGAAACCGCGACGGAACAGGAAGGTGCCCTGCGGCCGCTCGAGAAACAGCGCATCGCAGCCCAGCGCCCGGCCCATTTCGTGGCCGATGATGATGCCGCCCATCGCCGGGGAGACAACGACGTCGATGGCGGCGCGAATATCGCGCGGGATAGATTGGGCGATCGCAACGGCGATGCGGCCGGCGCGCTCGGGATTCATCAGCACGCGCGCGCACTGCAGATAGTTGGCGCTGTGCTTGCCCGAGGACAGCAGAAAATGCCCCTGGAGCAGCGCGTCACAGGCGCGAAATTCAGCGAGCACTTCCGATTCTGTCATGTTTCCCCGACCTCTTATATAGAGCGGCGCAGATAGCGGCGGACGGGCTGACAATCAACGGCTGGCATTCGGGCAATTTCTGCGCTTGAGGCTGGGAGGCTGGCTGCGTATAGGGGCCGCAAGATCAATGAGGGGGGCCGCAGTCGATGTCTTTCGCTAGCGGCCTGAAATTGAAGGCAGGTCGACCGCATGACTAGAAGAATCAATGGCTTCATGGTGGCGATCGCGCTCGGACTGAGCACGCTCGCGCCATCTTCCGCTTTCGGGCAGGCAGAACAGGCTGCTGCGCCCGCGGCGTCGACTGCGGAAGCCGCACCGGCCGCCGCCGCTGCGCCCGCAGCTCCCGCCGCGCCGGCGTTCGATCATGCCGCGCCGGTCGAAGGCATCGGTCAGCCTGCCGTGGGCGAGACGACCTTCCAGAAGCAGGTGACCTCCACAGGCAATTATGCGCTGTGGATGCACAATGTGATTCTGCTGCCGGTCATCACGGTTATCTCGCTGTTCGTGCTGGGGCTGCTGCTCTGGGTCGTGGTGCGTTATCGTCGCGCCGCCAACCCGGTGCCCTCGCGCACCTCGCACAACACGGCGATCGAGATCGTCTGGACGCTGGCGCCGGTGCTGATCCTCATCGGTATCGCCATTCCGTCGATCGACCTGCTGGCCAAGCAGTTCAAGCCGGCCCCCGCCAACGCCATCACCCTCAAGGTGACCGGCTATCAGTGGTACTGGGGTTATGAGTATCCCGATCTCGGCATCGGCGAATACGTCTCCAACATGCTGCCGCCCGAAGAAGCGCTCAAGCGTGGCGAACCCCGCCTGCTGGGCGTCGACAATCGCGTCGTCCTGCCGGTCGGCGTGCCCATCAAGGCGATCATCACTGCGGCTGACGTGATCCACTCCTTCTCGATTCCCGCGTTCTGGGTGAAGGAAGATGCTGTGCCGGGTCGTCTCAACGAGAAGACCTTCACCATCGAGAAGGAAGGCGTCTATTACGGCGTCTGCTCGGAGCTGTGCGGTGCACGCCATGGCTTCATGCCGATCTCGATCGAAGCGGTGAGCCCCGAGCGGTTCGCACAGTGGGTCCGCTCACAGGGTGGCCAGATGCCGGGTGACGCAGCCGCGCCTGCCGCTGCCGCCGAAGCACCCGCCGCCGCTCCTGCTCCCGCCAACGCCGAGACGCCCGCTGCGGCGCCCGCGACTGCATCCTGAGGACTTCCAAGATGAGCACCACAACCGCAGACGATTTCCACGGGGCGCACGCCCATGGCGATCATGATGCCGATCACAAGCCGGGCTTCTTCGTCCGCTGGTTCATGTCGACGAACCACAAGGACATCGGCACGCTTTACCTGATCTTCGCGATCATGGCCGGCGTCATCGGCGGCGCCATCTCGGGCCTCATGCGTCTCGAGCTGGCTGAGCCGGGTATTCAGTATCTCCAGCATTGGGCCACCTTCGCGGACGGTCCCGATGCGACGATCGATCAGGCCTATCACCTCTGGAACGTGCTGATCACGGCCCACGGCCTCATCATGGTGTTCTTCATGGTGATGCCGGCGATCATCGGCGGCTTCGGTAACTGGTTCGTTCCGATCATGATCGGCGCGCCGGACATGGCCTTCCCGCGGATGAACAATATCAGCTTCTGGCTGCTCATCCCTGCCTTCCTGCTCCTGCTCGGCTCGGCCTTCGTGCCCGGCGGCACCGGCAATGGCGCGGGCACCGGCTGGACCGTCTATGCCCCGCTGTCCACCAGCGGCAGCCCTGGTCCGGCGGTCGACATGGCGATTCTCTCGCTGCACATCGCGGGCGCCAGCTCCATTCTGGGCGCGATCAACTTCATCACCACCATCTTCAACATGCGCGCACCGGGGATGACCATCCACAAGATGCCGCTGTTCGTGTGGTCGGTGCTGGTCACTGCCTTCCTGCTGCTGCTCGCACTGCCCGTGCTGGCTGCGGCCATCACCATGCTCCTGACCGATCGTAACTTCGGCACCGTCTTCTATGACGCCGCCGGCGGTGGCGACCCGGTTCTCTATCAGCACCTGTTCTGGTTCTTCGGCCACCCCGAAGTGTACATCATGATTCTGCCGGGCTTCGGCATCGTCAGCCAGATCGTGTCCACCTTCAGCCGCAAGCCCGTTTTCGGTTATCTCGGCATGGCCTATGCCATGGTCGCCATCGGCGTCGTCGGCTTCATCGTGTGGGCGCACCACATGTTCACCACCGGCATGACCGTGAACATGAAGATGTACTTCACGGCCGCCACCATGGTCATCGCGGTGCCGACGGGCGTGAAGATCTTCTCGTGGATCGCCACGATGTGGGGCGGCTCGATGAGCTTCAAGACCCCCATGGTCTGGTCGCTTGGCTTCATCTTCATGTTCACCGTTGGTGGCGTGACCGGCGTGGTGCTCGCCAATGGCGGCATCGACGATAACCTGCACGACACCTATTATGTGGTTGCGCACTTCCACTATGTGCTCTCGCTCGGCGCCGTGTTCTCGCTGTTCGCAGGCTTCTACTACTGGTTCCCGAAGATGTTCGGGAAGATGTACAACGAGTTCCTGGGCCAGCTCCACTTCTGGGTGTTCTTCATCGGCGTGAACATCATGTTCTTCCCGATGCACTTCCTGGGCATGAGTGGCATGCAGCGCCGCGTGCCGGACTACACCGATGCGCTGGCCTATTGGAACGGCATCGCCTCGTTCGGTTATGCGATAATGGGCGTGGGCGTTCTGATCTTCTTCGTGAACGTCTTCATCTCCCTGCTGGCTGGCAAGAAGGCCGCTGCCAATCCGTGGGGTGAGGGTGCCACGACGCTGGAATGGACGCTGTCCAGCCCGCCGCCGTACCACCAGTTCGAAACTCTGCCGGTCATCGATTGATCGACAGCGGGTTTCACCCGCGAGCCGCCGTCTTCAGGGTGGCGGCTTGAACAGACAAGATGGCGATCGGGGGCGCGCAAGCGCTCCCGCTTGCGATATGAACTGACGAGTTGAACTGAACGCAAGGTCAGAGGTTTTGGCGAGCAAGGCATCGATCATGGGCACCGCGCCACAACAGTCTCCGCTTGGCGGGTCGACGGTTCCGCTCCCCGCGGACTGGCGCGATCTGCTCGCGCTGACCAAGCCGCGCGTGCTGACGCTCGTCGTATTCACCGGCCTGTGCGGATTGCTGGTCGCACCCGGCAGCCTGTCTCCGGTGCTCGCCTTTACCGCTATTCTCTGCATCGCCCTCGGCGCTGGTGCGGCAGGTGCGCTCAATCAATGGTATGAAGTCGACCGCGACGCGAAGATGAAGCGCACCGCAGGTCGTCCGCTGCCTGCCGGCCGGATGAGCCGGGAAACGGCGCTGCATTTCGGCGTCGGCCTCGCTGCCTTTTCTGTGTTGCTGATGGGCTTTGCGACCAACTGGCTCGCCGCCGGCATCCTGGCGACGTCGATCCTCTTCTATGTGTTCATCTACACCATCTGGCTCAAGCCACGCACGGCGCAGAATATCGTGATCGGTGGTGCGGCCGGTGCCTTTCCGCCATTGATCGGCTGGGCGGCGGTGACGGGCGATGTGGCGCTGCTGCCCATCGCTTTGTTCATGCTGATCTTCTTCTGGACCCCGCCGCACTTCTGGTCGCTCGCGCTGTTCGTGCGGATGGATTACGCCAATGCGGGCATCCCGATGCTGCCGGTAGTGGCCGGGGAGGTGACCACCCGCCGCCAGATACTGGGCTATACCAGCATCATGGGCGTCGCCGCGCTGGCGCCGGTGGTCCTGCGGCTGACCGGCCCGATCTACGGCGTGACCGCTTTGCTGGCGACGGCGGTGTTCGCGGCCATGGCCCTGCAGGTCTCGCTGCGCCGGGAGAGCAATCCCGCCCAAATGAAGCCGGAGCGGCGGCTGTTCAAATATTCGGTTCTCTATCTTTTCCTGCTCTTCGGCGCGGTTGTCGTCGACCATTGGGTGTTTGCGGTATGACCCCTGAAGACCAGAAACTCATTCAGGAACGCCAGCGGGCGCGGGCGCGGATCATGGCGTGGATCCTCGCCGCATTGGTCGTGCTTTTCTTCGCGATCACCATCGCGAAAATGGCCTGAGGAGCGGCGCGATGACGACGATTGCTGGAAAGCGCGTGAGTAACCGCAAGACAGCCCTGCTGGCTGCGCTGGTGGCGGTGGCGATGCTCGGCCTCGGCTTTGCGGCGGTCCCGCTCTACCGCCTATTCTGTCAGGTTACCGGCTTCGGCGGGACCACTCAGCGCGTCGACGCCGCAGAGGCCGCCAAGGCGGTCTCGCTGCAGACGCAGGGCCGGCAGCTGTCGATTCGGTTCGACTCGAATATCGGCGGCGGCATTCCGTGGGAATTCTACCCCGAGAAGCGCCGCGTGACCGTGGGCGTCGGCGGCAAGTCGATGGCGATCTTCATCGCCAAGAACACCTCGAATAAGCCGGTCACCGGGCGGGCCGTGTTCAACGTCACGCCCGAATATGTCGGCAAATATTTCAGCAAGGTGCAGTGCTTCTGCTTTACGGAGCAGACCTTGCAGCCGGGGCAGCAGGTGCGGATGCCCGTGCTGTTCTACGTCGACAAGGCGTTCCTTGATGATTCTGACGGCAAGGACGTCCAGGAAATCACGCTGAGTTACACATTCTATCCGGTTGAGAAGCCGGACGACCAGAGCTAAAGAAGCGCGCAAACGAGCGCTCGGATAAAGCGCTTAGATACAGGGAATACGATATGGCCGGCGCCAAGAATCACGATTATCACATTCTCCCCGCCAGTTTCTGGCCGTTGATGGGCTCGATGTCGGCCCTGGTGATGGCGCTGGGCGCCGTTGCCTGGATGCACCCCTCTGAAATGGGCAGCTGGGGCGGCGCGGGCTTCTTCCTCGGTCTGGCCGGCGTACTCGCCACCATGTTCTTCTGGTGGGCGGACGTCATTCGCGAGGCGCATGCCGGCGATCACACCCCTGTCGTGCAGCTTCACCTGCGCTATGGCATGATCCTGTTCATTGCCTCGGAAGTCATGTTCTTCGTGGGCTGGTTCTGGGCGTTCTTCGATTTCAGCCTCTTCCCGACGGCCCTGCCGCCGATTGACGGCCTGTTCCCGTCCGAGGGCATTGAGGTCCTCAATCCCTTCGAGCTGCCGCTCCTCAACACGCTGATCCTGCTCTGCTCGGGCACCACCATTACCTGGGCGCACCATGCGATCATCCATGGCGACCGGGACGGCCTGAAGAAGGGCCTGTGGCTCACGATCATCCTCGGCATCGTCTTCACCTGCGTGCAGGCCTATGAATATGCCCACGCGCCCTTCGCCTTCGGCACAACGCCTTATGGCTCGGCCTTCTACATGGCGACCGGCTTCCACGGCTTCCACGTTCTGGTCGGCACGATCTTCCTGATCGTCTGCCAAGTGCGGGCCTATAAGGGTCACTTCACGCCGCGCCAGCACTTCGGGTTCGAGGCGGCGGCCTGGTACTGGCACTTCGTCGACGTGGTGTGGCTGTTCCTGTTCGTCTCGATCTATGTGTGGGGCGGCTGGGGAGCTCCGATGCACGCGGGCTGATCGGCCGGGGAGCACGGCATGTGCGGCGCCAAGGCCCATGCTTGCTCCTCATCTATCGATAGCAAAGGCGACGCGCGGAAAGCCCTTCCGCGCGTCGCTTCGTTTCCGGCACGCGGCATTGCGAAGGACAGGTTGGATGAGCGAGACTAAGCCCGCAGAGGCGCCAAAGGCAGCCGCTGTCACACCGGCTTATCTGGTCAAGGCGAGCGTCAAGGCCCGCTGCCCGCGCTGCGGCGTCGGGCCGCTGTTCGATGGCTGGGTACGATTCGCGCCGCGCTGCCGGGCCTGCGGGCTGGATTTGGCCGCGTTCAATGTCGGGGATGGCCCTGCGGCCTTCCTCATTCTGATCGTCGGCGGGCTGGTCACGGCGCTGGCTCTGATGGTCCAACTGGCCGCCGATCCGCCATTCTGGGTGCATATCCTGCTCTGGGTGCCGCTCACCACCGCGCTGGTCATCGGCTGTTTGCGCCTGTCCAAGGCAGCACTGCTGATCATCGAATATCGCAACAAGGCGCGCGAGGGGCGCATTGCCGATGCGCGTCAGCCGGGCGAGGGCGCGCCATGAGCCGCCGCGTGCCGCTGGTGCCGACCGTGCTGGTTGGACTCGCCGTCGCCGTGATGATCGCGCTGGGCATCTGGCAGATCGGTCGCGCCCAGCAGAAGGAGGCCGCGCTGGATGCCTGGCGCGCGAATCTGCATCTGCCGCTCACCGCCTATCCCCGGCAGAACCCAACCGATCAAAGCTACATGTTTCGCCGTCTCGCGGCCCAGTGTCTGCGCGTGGTCGACTGGCAGGTGATCGGCGGTCGGGCGCGCAGCGGCGAGACCGGATGGCGGCACATCGCATATTGCGCGACCGGTGCCGAAGGGCCGGGACTTGTGGTGGACATGGGCGTGAGCGTGCGGCCGGATGGCAAGACCGACTGGCAGGGCGGCCCGGTGACTGGCACAGCCACCCATGAGCCGGACAATTCCTCGCTGATGGCTCGGGTGCAGGGCAAGGCATCGCCCTTGCGGCTGATGATCGTTGCGGACGAGCCGGCGCCCGGGCTGCTCGCCTCCGCGCGGCCCGATCCCTCATCCGTGCCCAATAATCACCGGTCCTACGCGGTGCAGTGGTTCCTGTTCGCCACGATCGCGCTGGTGATTTATGCGCTCGCCCTGCGCAAGCGCTGGCGGGGCGAAGCGCGCGAGGGTTGATCCACTCCGTTGCGCTACGGCAGCCACAAGGCTAAGGGCCGGTCATGCAATATGTGAGCACCAGGGGGCGCGCGGCTGCGCTGGATTTCGAGGGCGCAACGCTGGCAGGGCTGGCGAGCGATGGCGGGCTGTATCTGCCCGAGCATTGGCCCAGCTTTTCCGCCGACGAGTTGGAGGCCATGCGCGGCCTCTCCTATGTCGAGACTGCCGTTCGCGTCATTCGCCCGTTCGTGGGCGATTGCCTGAGCGAAGACGAACTGCGCGAGTTGTGCACGCAGGCTTATGGCCGCTTCTCTCACGCCGCGGTGACGCCGCTGGTGCAGCTCGATCATCAACACTGGCTGCTTGAGCTGTTCCACGGGCCGACACTGGCGTTCAAGGACGTCGCGCTGCAGATGCTCGGCTTGCTGTTCGAGAAGTTCCTCAGCCGGCGCGACACGCATCTGACCATCGTGGGTGCCACGTCCGGCGACACCGGCTCAGCTGCGATCGATGCCGTCGCGGGCCGTGCCAAGATCGACATCTTCATGCTCCATCCCGCAGATCGCGTGTCCGACGTGCAGCGCCGGCAGATGACGACGGTGCTGGCGCCGAATGTCCACAACATCGCCATCGAGGGCAGCTTCGACGATGCGCAGGCGCTGGTGAAGCGCATGTTCAACGATGCCGAGTTCGCCGGCCGCTTCGATCTGTCGGCGGTGAACAGTATCAACTGGGCGCGACTCGTGGCGCAGGTGGTCTATTATATCTATGTCGGCGTGCGCCTCGGCGCGCCGCATCGGCAGGTCGCCTTTTCCGTGCCGACCGGCAATTTCGGCGATGTGTTCGCCGGCTATGTCGCAGCGCGCATGGGACTTCCCATCGAGCGGCTGATCGTGGCCACCAATGTGAACGACATTCTGCACCGGGCGCTCTCGCAGGGCGACTACAGCCAGGAAGGCGTCGTGCCGACGGCCACGCCCAGCATGGACATTCAGGTCTCCTCGAATTTCGAGCGGCTGCTGTTCGATCTCGGTGGGCGCGATGGGCTGGCGCTGGCCGAGCAGATGAAGGGCTTTGAGGCGACAAAGGCCATGCGCCTGACGAACGCGCAGCGCGACGGGGCGTCCAAGCTCTTCTCGTCCGCGCGCGTCGATGGCGACGACATGTCGCGGGCGATGCGCTGGGCTTATGATGCGGCCTCTCAGGTCATCGACCCGCACAGCGCAGTCGGCCTTGCGGCGGCCCATGCCGTGCCGCTGGATCCGTCCGTGCCGGTGGTGACGCTTGCGACGGCGCATCCCGCCAAGTTCCGCGATGCCGTGGAACGCGCAACGGGTGTGCGCCCCTCGCTGCCGTCACGCGTGGGCGATCTGTTCGGGCGCGAGGAGCGCTATGTGACGCTGCCCGGCACGTTCGAGGCAGTAACCGAATATATCGCGGAACGCGCCACACCGCGCCGTGGGTAAGACCGATGATCGCTCGCCCCTCCCCTTCAGGGGAGGGGTTCGGGGGTGGGGGCGATGCGGAGCAGCGCTCGCGCAGCGATTAGGCTCATCTGTAGCAAGCCCCACCCCAACCCCTCCCCTGAAGGGGAGGGGCTAGATGTCAGTCACGCCCTCCCCCCTCCCACTCGCCACAATGGTCGGCGAGCCCTGGGGCGATTATGGTCTCATCGATAGCGGCGCCGGTCGCAAGCTGGAGCGCTATGGCCCCTATCGCTTCATCCGCCCGGAGCCGCAGGCGATGTGGCAGCCGGCGCAGGCTGACTGGGACGCGCATGGCAGCTTCATCCCCGCCTCGGACGAGGATGGCGGCGGGCGCTGGCATTTCGACAAGCCGATGCCGCGCGATGGCTGGCCGCTGCGCTGGGAGGAAGCGCGCTTTCAGGCAAGCTGCACGCCCTTCCGGCATCTCGGCTTCTTCCCCGACATGGCCCCGGTCTGGCAATGGGCACGCGAGCGGCTGCACGGAGTCGACGCGCCCCATTTCCTCAACCTGTTCGGCTATACCGGCGTTGCCACGCTGGCCCTTTCCGCGACCGGGGCGCAGTGCGTGCATGTCGATGCCTCCAAGAAATCGGTCGCGCAGGCGCGTGCCAATGCGGCACTCTCCGGCATGGAGAGCAATCCCGTCCGCTGGATCATCGACGATGCCGCCAAATTCGTGGCACGCGAGGTGCGGCGCGAGCGGCGCTATCATGGCATCCTGCTCGATCCGCCCAAATATGGCCGAGGGCCGGATGGCGAGATCTGGCGGCTTGAGGAAGACCTGCCCGGCCTGATCGCCGATTGCCGCCGCTTGCTGGATGGCGAGAGCCGCTTCCTGTTCCTCACGGTCTACGCCGTGCGCATGTCCGCCCTGGCAATCGGTGAACTGCTCCGCGCGCATCTGGGCGATCTGCCAGGACGGATCGAATGCGGCGAGCTGGCCGTGCGGGAAGAGGCGCGGGGGCTGTTGCTCCCCACCGCAATCTGGGCGCGCTGGACGCGGGACTGAGGGGCTTTCGGGGGGAGGGGTTCGCTCGTAGAGTCAGCGCACCGCAAGCGCCTGCGTAAACCCGCCTACCTTTCCGTTCGTGTCGAGCGAAGTCGAGACACGTCCAGCGCTGAGCTTGGTGTCTCGACTTCGCTCGACACGAACGGGGAAGAGGGAAGGCCTGGTATGCGGCGCCCCTCAATCCAGCCCTACCTAATCCCGTCCCGCCCTTAGCGCCGCACCGCCCGCGACGGGCGCCACCACCCACAGTAACAGCGAGCAGGCCGCGACCAGCTTGAGCGCGCTGTCGCTGCCAAATTGCAGGGCCCCGGCACCGAAGATCAGGATCGGCACCGCCAGCGGCAGCACCAGCAGGCCGGTCAGCGCGCCGCTGCCCCGCAGGCCGGCGGTGAGCGCTGCCACCAGCAGGGCGAGCGCGGCAAGGCCGGGCGTGCCAAGCGCCAGACCGATCATCACCAGCCGCAGCATCTCCGGCTCCAGCTTGAGCAGGGCCCCGGCCGGCAGCGCGGCGATCAGAAGCGGCGGGCCAAAGCTCAGCCAATGCGCGACGCCCTTGGCAAACAGGATCGTGCCTTCCCCCACGCCGCGCAGCACGAGCTGGTCGATCACGCCGCTGTCGCGGTCCGGCTCGATCAGCCGGTCAATGGGCAGCAGGCTGGCCAGCAGCGCGGCGACCCACAGCAGTCCTCCGCCGGTCTGGCTGAGCAGCGTGGCATTGGGGCCGACCGCGAAAGGAAACAGCGCCGCAATCAGCAGCAGAAAGGCCAGCGGCAGCCAGATGCCACCGCTCCGCCACGCCCGGCCAAGGTCGCGCAGGATGATCGGGCCGATCATGCGTCGCGCTCCTCGCCCGCAGCCGGGGCCGGCGCATGAAGGTTGATCACCGCGTCCTGCGTCCAGGCGAGGGGCATATGCGAGGCTGCGAGCACAATGCCGCCGCGCGCACGGTGCTCGTCGACCAGGGTGCCGAGCTGCGCGGCAGAGGCGACGTCGAGGCCGTTCGCCGGCTCATCCAGCAGCCAGATCGGCGCCGCGGTGATCAGCGTGCGCGCCAGCGCGGCGCGCTTGCGCTGGCCAGTCGAGAGCATCCGCACCGGAATATCGCGCAGATGTGCAATGGCGAGGTCATCGAGCGCGGCGTCGATGCGCGCGGACGGCGCTTCGTCCACCTTGGCCCAGAAGGCGAGGGCATCGTGCACCGTGCGGTCACGGTCCAGCGCATCGAGCTCGTCGGTCAGCGCCACCGCGCCCTCGCAGGTCACCGTCCCCGCAAAGGGCCGCAGAAGCCCGGCAATGATGCGCAGCAGGCTCGATTTGCCGATGCCGTTCGGCCCCGCGATCTGTGCGCTGCCGCCTGCCGCCAAGCTGAGATTGACGCCGGCGAACAGCAGCCGTCCCCCGCGCAGGCAGGCGACATCCTCCAGCCGGAGCGCTGCGCCGCTCATGGCTTGACGGTCCATGCGCGCGTGGCCGAGAAGGGGGCGCGCGAAAAGGAGACCGCCATGCCAAGGATCGCCCGTCTCTCCGACGAGGAGCGCGCGCAAGCGCTCAGCACCGTCCCGGCCTGGAGGCTATCGGATGATGCCAGCGGCATTTCGCGCAGCCTGAGGTTCGATGATTTCGTCGCCGCCTTCGGGTTCATGAGCAAGGTCGCCCTGCTGGCCGAACGCGCCGATCATCACCCGGAATGGTCGAACGTCTATAATCGCGTGGATATTCGCCTGACCACCCATGATGCCGGGGGCCTGAGCGCGCGCGACATTGCCCTCGCCAAGGCGATCGACGTGTTGCTCTGACGGGGAGGGGGCGGGGGAGACGGCGCATCAGAAGACAGGCGTATTATAATGATGCCATGCCATCAGCGCCATGGCACTGCGGTGCGGGCGCCAGGCTTCGGCCAGCGCCCGGGTTTCGCGCTCGGCTGGGCGACTGTCGAGGCCCATGATCTGCCCGACCGCGATCTGCACGGCGAGGTCGCCCGCCGGCCAGATGTCCCTGCGGCCTTCCGCGAACAGCAGATAGATCTCCGCCGACCAGCGCCCGATGCCCTTGATCCGCACGAGCGCGGCAATGGCCTCCTCATCATCTTGTGGCAGAGCGTGCAGGTCCAGCCCGCCGCTGACCACCAGTTCAGCAAGGCTGCGGGCATAGCCCTGCTTCTGGCGGGAGAGGCCGCAGGCGCGCAGCGTATCGAAATCCTGCGCCAGCAGGGCATCGGGCGCGCATCCGGCGCCGAGTGCGGCCTCCAGCTTGCTCCATACGGAGGCTGCCGCGGCGACGCTCACCTGCTGGCCGACGATGGTGCGCAGCAGCGTTTCGTATCCCGGCTCACGCTGGCGGGACGGGGGGTAACCGAGCCGCTCGATCAACGCGGCGATCGCCGGCTGATCTGCCGCCAGCGCATCCAGCGAAGTCCGCAATGCGGCATCATCGAGCATGGTTCGTCCCAGGATAAAGAGCGGCGCGCGTCGCCGGGTTGATTTCTGTCCAGCAGCCCCTCATAGCGAGCCAAACCATGGTTTGGAGATAAAAATGCCGCAATTGACGGTTGTGACACGGGACGGCGCGCGCCACGAGATCGAGGCCCAGAATGGCCACACGGTCATGGAAGTGATCCGCGACAACGGAATCGACGAACTGCTGGCCATTTGTGGCGGCTGCTGTTCCTGCGCAACCTGCCATGTCTATGTTGACGAGGCTTATGCGGACAAGCTCCCGCCGCTCAAGGGCGACGAGGACGATCTGCTCGACAGCTCCGAGCATCGCAATGCCTCCAGCCGTCTCTCCTGCCAGATCCCGGTCAGTCCGGAGCTCGAGGGCATGGTCGTCACGATCGCACCGGAAGACTGAGCGCTTTGGCCCGGTGCGCGCCAGCGGGCGCCCGCCGGGTCTAGTTGTCCACCCGGGTCCAGACCTGTGATCGGCAGCCGATGCGGCCGATCAGGCAGCCTTGCGCGCTCAGCGTCCGCTCGTTGACCAGGGTGATGGTGCCGGAAAAGGTCTTGCCGATATCCGGTACGAACACCTTGCCCCGCCAGACATTCTCCTTCTCGGGCACGAAGCCGCTGAACAGGCGCGCGCCGATCAGATTGTCCATCCCGCCCTTGCGCGCATCCGCGCGGGCTTTTTCGCTGGCTTGAATCACCGTCCCGCACATCGCCGTGCCGCAGCGATGCGCGCGCACCTGCACGCTGCGCTGCGGATTGGTCCAGATGCCAAGCGATTCGCTTTCCGCCGCGCGGCCTGCGCTAGCGCTTAGAGCGGCGCTAGCGATCAGCAGCCCAAGGCTTGCGTGCACCCTCATGGCAGCGGAGCCACGCGTAGCACGGCCATTGGTGCATCCTTGGTGGCCGGGGTGACCTTCCAGACGATCCGTCTTTGTCCATCCATCATGGTTTCGGCGCCTTCTTCCTGATTCTGGCTGACGATCTCTGCCGACGTGGTCAGCGTGAATGTCCCGTCCAGAAGCCCGCCAGGGCTCTCACGACCGCTCGCCGTGCCCATCGGCAGGGTGGCGGCATCGCTATCATTGGCAAAGCCGGGAGCCTTCACGCGCACGCGATCCTTGCCGCGCAGTTCGATGGCGAGGAAGGGAAGGACGACTTCCCCATCCGGGTTGAACGGGAAAACGAAGCCATGGTCGAGCCGCCCGCTGATCCGGTAATCGATGGCCAGCTTGCGGTCGCCGATGTACCGCGCGGAACGGTAGCCATATTCCTTGCTCAGCGCCTCGGCGAGACGCCGGAGTTGCGCCTCATCGTCGGCATCGGCGTCGTCCGCAGTCCCGCTCTTGCTTTGCGGCTGGCTGGCGATCTTGAACATCTGCGCATCGTCCGTCGCGGCATCGGTGGCGTCGTCGTCTGCGGCATTGTCTTCATCCAGCAGCCCGTCGGTCATGTCGGACGGACTGCTCTTGAGCAGCTGCACCTCACCCACATAAGCGAAGGTGAAGCTGCGGTCGGCCTTGATATCGAGCGTCGCCGCGAATCGCGTCGGCACGAGCAGGCAGCTCGAAAGCAGCAGGGGCGCGATCAGCACCAGCAGCCAGCGCGTCATCATCGCCCGGTTCGTCAATCGCTCATCCCCCGCGAGGCACGGCGCCAGGCTTGCGCCTAGCGCGTCATGCAGGCGTATAGCGCGATTGCCGCGGCGTTGGAAACGTTGAGGCTCTCCATGCGCGGGCTGATAGGCAGGCGAGCGACCATGTCGCAGTGATTGACGCTGTTCAGGCGCAGACCTTCACCTTCGGCGCCCAGCACAAGCGCGACGCGGGTGGTATTGTCCAGCGCACCCGCGATCGTATCGCGTGCGTCGCCATCGAGCGCGATGCGCCAATAGCCGGCCTCGGCGATTTCATCGAGCGCGCGGGCGAGGTTCACCACCCGCACCCAGGGAACGATTTCCAGCGCGCCGGCTGCCGCGCGCGCGATCACACCCGATTCGGGCGGTGCATGACGGTCTTGCGTGACGATGCCCAGCGCATTGAAGGCCGCGGCCGAGCGCAAAATCGCGCCGACATTGTGTGGGTCGGTCACTTGATCGAGCACCAGGATCGGCCGGCGCGCCTGTTCATCCGGCACGCCCTGTTCCAGCAGATCGCCGAGCCAGATATCCTCCAGCGCTTCCACCTCGGCCACAAGGCCTTGATGTGGCGCGTCGCCCGGCACCATGCGGCCCAGATCCGCCACGTCCGAATAGACGATCGGCAACACCGGCGGCAGATCGAGCGCGGCCAATGCCTCGCGCGTGCCCCAGATCTTGCGAATCACCCGGTCCGGATTGGCGAGCGCAGCCGTGATGGCGTGGCGCCCATAGAGCCTCGGATACCCGCCTTTCGGCTTTCCTGTTCTGTGTCCCCGTTTCATGCGTGCGCTTTTCCACAGCATGGCATTGACAGGCAAGGCCCCATTCGCCATTGAGCCGCCTCCAATCCGTTTGACGGCCCTGCCGTCCGGGTCAGGCGCCTCTGGAAGGGTGGCCGAGTGGTTAAAGGCAGCAGACTGTAAATCTGCCCGCGTGAGCGTACGCTGGTTCGAATCCAGCCCCTTCCACCATCTCCCATGATGAGCAGTTGAAACCGCGTCCCCCGGGACGGAAGCCTGAATCAGCGCAATCGATCGATTGCATTGTCCGTAGGCCCGCTTATCCGGCGCGGACCATCCGAGCCCATAAATCGTCAGCGGGTGGCCGGTGGCAGTCCGTTATTTGCGAATCCCGGCAGCTTCCCGATCTGGTCGGCGGGCAGATCGAGCCCGGATTCGATGCGTTGGAGCAACATCGAGAAGAAGTCATAGCCTTCCCGCACCTTCTCCTCGGAGACGTCCTCAAGCAAATGCGCGCGCAGGCTGGCGGCGATTTCGAGCATATGGGCCAGCGTCTGATAGCCCTCTGCCGTCAGGCGCATCAGCTTGTTGCGCCGGTCGCTGGGATCGGGCAGCCGCTCCACCAGTCCCTCGGCTTCCAGCAGGTCCAGCGTGCGAGTGAGGGTAGGGCCTTCGATCCCGACGCGCTTGGCGATCTGGATCTGGGTCGTGCCGGGCGGTGCATAGGCGATGGAGGACATCGCCTCCATGCGCGATGCGCTTTGGCCGATATCCCGCAGCTTCTCATCGACCAGCGCGCGCCAGCGGCGGGCCAGCATCACGATGGTGATGGTCAGCGCCATGTCCGGGGAGGGATAGCCGGATTTCGGTGGCAGGACCTTGCCGAAGATTTCAGCTTCGCTGCCTGCCGTCTTGGGAGCGCTTTTCATGCGATGCTGTTCCTTCGTTACCTTGTCAGCAGGGCGCGATCGCCCAAAAGATCGCAAAAACCGCTGCGATCGGCAAAATTAGTTTGCGCGTGAGCAATGTGCAACCGCCCGCGCGACCTGTCTTGTCTGCAACCGTTCAGGGGCGCGTTGGGAGGCAAGTGGCGGACGCCCAATGCGCCCGCCACACCCTTGTCAAAAGCGCAACCGCGCGCCGAGGAAGAAGCGCCGGCCAAGCACATCGTAGGTACTCGGGTCCGTGACACCGGACTGCGAAGAGCCTCCCTGCGCGAGCGTGCCCGCCCGCACGCCGAGGCGCGGGGGCTGCTTGTCGAACAGATTGTCCACGCCGAACCGCAACTCCACAGTGGATGTCGCTGCGATCCGCCCTGAGAGATCGAAGATGTCATAGGCGGGGATTGGGAGTTCGGTCGCGGTCGTGCTGGTCGCGTAGGTGAAGTAGCGAACCTTGGGCAGATGACGCCATGTCAGGCTGATCGCCCCCGGCCCGAAATTATAGGCGACATTGGTCGACAGCTTCCATTTGAACTGCGCACTATACTGGTTGCTGCCGATGGTATCGCGGTAATCGGCCGTCGGCCCGCCCGGCAAGCTCTGAACGTCGAACTTGTCGAGATAGTTGAACGCGATATTGGTGGTGAACGATCCCTCATCCCCGAACAGCCCAGGCGCCGGGACGGTCCAGTTGAGATTGGCATCGATGCCTGCGGTGTGGATTTTACCCAGATTCTCGAAGAAGGCGCGGGTCGCCGACCAGAAGCCACTTTGCGGCTCACGGATGATCCGGGTGCAGAACTCGTTGCCGGGATCGTAAGTGGGATTGCTCGTCCCATCGAAGTTGAAGCACTGGCGGTAGACATAATCGGTCGACAGGGTCGAGACGGCGCCTGCGATCTTGATATTATAATAGTCGACCGAGAGGGTCAGCCGGCTGAGCCATGGGGAATCCCGCCATGGCGAGCGGATGACCATGCCGGCCGTGAAGGTGCGGGCTTCCTCGGATTTGAGATCTGGGTTGCCCAATGTGACATCCCGCCCGAGCGGGAACAGCTGCGGCTGATTGCCGACGAAATCCGGACCGATCGGAAAGCCGCCTGAGATCGCGGAGCAGAGTGCCAGAACCTGTGCGCGATCCGGGTTGTCGGCGCGATTGCCATAACCGGGATAGGCGGAATTGTTGGCGTGGGTCGCGCACGGATCGCCGCCGGGCCAGTTGACCACGGTGTAGATGCCCGGCTGGAAGATTTCCGCGATGTTCGGTGCGCGGTTGGCCACCTGATAGCCGCCGCGGAACTTCAGCCAGTCATTCACGTCCCAGTCGCCAGTGACTTTCCATGTGCCGACCGAGCCTGCCGTGTTGTAGCTCGAGTGACGATAGCCCGCATTAAGGTTCAGTGCCTGAATGAAGGGCAGATCGGACAGAAGCGGGATCAGGACCTCGCCGTAGAAATCCTTGACGAAGATCTTGCCTTCCGTTCGCGAGACGCCGGGCAGGCTGATGACGCCGCTGTTGATCGTCTGCGCGTTGAGCGGGCCGCTGGGCTCATAGAAGAAGTTGTTTTCGCGATAGGACGCGCCGGCCGCAAAGCGCACTTCTCCGGCCGGCAGGTCGAACAGTCCGCCCTGGAAGTTCACTTCAGCCTGCGTCTGCCCGACGACCGTCTCAGCCTTGATGTTCGCTTGGATCAGGTCTTGGCAGTCCTGCGAGACCGGGGCGGTGGTGAACGGGTTGAGGCCGCTCGTGCAGCTTGCGGACATGCCGAGGCTGGGGTGCAGAAAGGTTGTTCCGGCGCCGTAATTGGGTAGGCCGATGAGCGTCTGGTAGGCATCCAGATCGATGAAATTCTCATAGCGCGTAACTTGCGAACTCTTGCCGTGACCGCCGAAGACATCGAACGTCCAGTCGCGAATGCCGACATTGCCGCGGAAGCCGCCAATCACCTCATAATTATAGGTGTTCGTTTCGGTGCGCGAGGGGCCCATGAACGTCATCGATTGATTGAGCGACCATGGCGCATTTGGGCGGGAGCGGCTGCGCAGGATGTCGCAGAGGTCCTGCGGCACAGGATGCCCCACCGCCGCGCCACATGTCGCGGCGTCGAAAGTGATACCCGCGTTCAGTTGACTAAACGCCGTGGCATAGGTGGATTGGGTCTGGACGTTGTTCTGGTCGAACTTGGCCTGAACATAGGCCGTAATGTCATCCGTGATGTCGTAATGCGCGCTGCCGAAGAAGGAGATTCGCCGCAGCGGCAACTGGAGATAGCCTTCCTTGCTGACGAAGGAGGCATTGCCGTTCTCCAGGATTTTCACATTGGGGTCGGTGCCGTTGTAATTGGGTGCGGGCGCACCAGTCACGCGGCCGACGACGCCCGAGAAGATCGTGGCATCGAGCGGATTGGCGGTCTTGTTGAAGAAGAAGCTGGTCGACAGGCCCGGCCCGGCAATCGTGACTTCGCCCGGCGCGAAGCCGTAGCGCGCGAACACCTGATTGACGGCCGCCTGGGACGGGTTGCCGGCTGGTGTGCCAAAGTCGAAGCCGGCCACCACGCCCGGTACGCCGGTCGTATTGGTGCGCGGCGTAACGCCGAAGCTGCTGCCGAAGAAGACCGCGCCGCCGCTGCTGGCGGGATCGGTATAACCGGCCTGATAGAAGGGGCGATCCGCCTGATAGATGATGTCGCGGTCCTGATAGGTCACGCCCAGCATGGCGTTGCCGCGTCCATCGGCGAAGTTGCCACCAACAAGCGCGGATATCTCGAACTGCCGGCCATCGCCACGTTCGCTGATTCCCATGCTGGTATCGATCGTGACGCCGGAATAGTCGCGCTTGAGCTTGAAATTGACGACGCCGGCAACGGCATCCGCGCCATAGGTTGCGCCCGCGCCGCCGGTGATGACCTCGACGCTGTCGAGCGCTGCCTTCGGAATGGTGTTGATGTCGACCACCAGTGTCGCATTGGCCGGCTGGGTGCGCCGTCCATCCAGGAGGACCAGCGTTCGATTGGCGCCGATGCCGCGCAGGTCGAGCGTCGCGATACCGGGGCTGTTGGTCGGTGTGGCCTGCACGTCAGATCCGGCCAGACCGGTCAGGCCGGCGCCGCCGCGACCGGTTGCGCCGACGCCGCCTGTGAACTGCGGCATTTCCTTCAGGCCCTGATCGATGCTGAGATCCGAGGAAGACTGCAAGGTGTCGCTGGTCACGGTGGTCAGCGGCGTCGCTGAGGTATAATCGCGGCGCACGATCCGCGATCCGGTGATGACGATCGCCTGCGTCTCCTGCGCGTCCGCCTCGGTGGACTGGGCCTTTGCCGGGCTTGGCGCATTGAAGGCAAAGGCGAGCGCCGTGCAACTCATCAGGGCACGCGCCGTCCATCTGTCAGTTCGTGGGTTCATCAGTCTTCCTCCCCTGCGTCGCGCGAGCCATTCGCGCAGCGT
Source organism: Sphingobium sp. B1D7B (assembly GCF_025961965.1). Classification (NCBI taxonomy): domain Bacteria; kingdom Pseudomonadati; phylum Pseudomonadota; class Alphaproteobacteria; order Sphingomonadales; family Sphingobiaceae; genus Sphingobium; species Sphingobium sp. B1D7B. The sequence continues at coordinate 3,423,118 of NZ_JAOQOR010000001.1, read as the reverse complement.
GGTCGTCTCTCGAGGAAGAGTGAGCGGCGTGGATACGCGTCATCGTGCGCAGGAACATCGAATGAGCGAACGCCATCTGCCTGCGCGGACCTGTGCCGCGCAGCCATATCCTCCCCGTCTGCGTCGCCGACTCGAAAGGTCAGCTTCAAATGAATGCTATTCAAATAAATGCAGACGGCAACTACTAAGATTCAATCGAAATTTGGGCTCTTCACTGATCCGGAGGGTTGGGGAAAAGCATTGAAAGCAAGGCTGGCGCATGCGTGCGTCTGTGTTATCGATGGGTGATTCCGCGACGCGGCATGAATCGAAAAGGGGCAGGGGTAATGGCGAGTAGAGACAGCAGGTCGGACAAGGCGCTTCAGATGCGGATTGTTGACGCGCTGGTCCACCGGATTGGCAAGGATAGCCAAGCTGCGCTGCCACACGACTGGCTTGCCGCGACGATCTATACCCTGCGCGACGAGATCATCGAGCGGTGGATGGAATCGTCCAAGGCGGCTCATGCTGCAGGTGCGAAGAGAGTCTATTATCTCAGCCTGGAATTCCTGATCGGACGGTTACTGCGCGATGCGTTGAGCAATCTGGGCGTGGTGGAGGAAGTTCGCGCCGCGCTGGCCGAACATGGCGTGGACCTGGACGAGATCGTGGAGATCGAACCGGATGCTGCGCTGGGCAATGGCGGCCTCGGCCGTCTCGCTGCCTGCTTCATGGAGAGCCTCGCGACGCTCGACATCCCCGCTTATGGCTATGGCATCCGCTATGTGAACGGCATGTTCCGCCAGCGCATCGATGATGGCTGGCAGGTCGAGCTACCGGAAAACTGGCTGGCCCATGGCAATCCCTGGGAGTTCGAGCGGCGGGAGAGCGCCTATCGCGTCGGTTTTGGCGGCGAAGTGGTCGGCGATGTCGATGGGCGCGTCGAATGGCATCCGGCCGAGAAGGTCATCGCCATGGCGGTCGACACCCCCGTGGTTGGCTGGCGCGGACGTCGCGTGAACACGCTGCGCTTGTGGAATGCCTTCCCGGTCGATCCGCTGCGGCTCGATGCCTTCAATGCTGGCGATCATGCCGGCGCGCTGGCCGAACAGGTGCGCGCCGAAAGCCTGGTGCGCGTGCTCTATCCCGCCGATTCGACCCAGGCGGGGCAGGAACTGCGGCTGCGCCAGGAATATTTCTTCTCGTCGGCCTCCATTCAGGACATCGTGCGGCGGCATATGCAATATCATGGCGATATCCGCACCTTGCCGGACAAGGTCGCCATCCAGCTCAACGATACCCATCCGGCGGTGTCCGTCGCGGAACTGATGCGCCTGTTGATGGACGATCACGGGCTGGAACTGGCGGATGCGTGGACCATCACGCGCGCCACCTTCGGCTATACCAACCACACTCTGCTGCCCGAGGCGCTGGAGAGCTGGCCGCTGCCGCTGTTCGAGCGGATGCTGCCCCGGCATATGCAGATCGTCTACGCCATCAATGCGCTGGTGCTGCGTGAGGCGCGGGCCAGTAAGCAGCTCGACAATGCAGCTATCTCCGCCATTTCCGTGATCGACGAAAATGGCGAGCGTCGCGTGCGCATGGCCAATCTCGCCTTTGCTGGCGCGCACAGCGTCAATGGCGTCGCGGCACTGCATACCGAGCTGATGAAGCAGACCGTTTTTGCCGATCTTCACCGGCTCTACCCGGACCGGATCAATAACAAGACCAATGGCGTGACGCCGCGGCGCTGGCTGCTGGAGTGCAACCCCGGCCTCACCGCGCTCATTCGCGAGACGATCGGCGATGGGTTCATGGACGATGCCGAGAAGCTCCACGAGCTGAACCGGTTCGCTGATGATGCGGCTCTCGGCGAGCGGCTGGGCGCCATCAAGCGCGCCAACAAGGAGGCGCTGACGCAGCATCTGCGCGAGCATATGGGTATCCGCCTCGATCCCTCCGCGCTGTTCGACGTGCAGATCAAGCGCATCCACGAATATAAGCGCCAGCTCCTCAATCTCATCGAGACGGTGGCGCTCTACGACCAGATCCGCAGCCATCCGGAGATCGACTGGGTGCCGCGCGTCAAGATTTTCGGCGGCAAGGCGGCGCCGAGCTACCATAATGCCAAGCTCATCATCAAACTGGCCAATGACATCGCCCGGCGGATCAACAGCGACCCCTCGGTGGGCGGGTTGCTCAAGGTCGTCTTCGTGCCGAACTACAATGTGAGCCTCGCCGAGAAGATCATCCCGGCGGCCGACCTCTCCGAGCAGATTTCCACCGCCGGCATGGAGGCATCCGGCACCGGCAACATGAAGTTCGCGCTCAACGGCGCGCTGACCATCGGCACGCTCGATGGCGCCAATATCGAGATCAAGGACCGGGTGGGCGATGACAATATCGTCATTTTCGGTCTGACGGCGGATGAAGTCGCGCACCAGCGGGCCAATGGCTATAATCCGCGCCAGATCATCGAGGAGTCGCGCGAGTTGCAGCAGGCGGTGTCAGCGATTGCCTCGGGCGTTTTCTCGCCGGACGACCCCAACCGTTATGTCGAGCTGATCGGCGGCCTGTATGACCATGACTGGTTCATGGTCGCAGCCGATTTCGAGAGCTACAGCCAGGCCCAGCGCGCTGTCGATGCGCGCTGGTCAAACCCCGCGGGTTGGCAAAGTGCAGCACTGCGGAACATTGCGAACGTTGGTTGGTTCTCCTCAGACCGCACCATCGCGGAATATGCCAAAGACATCTGGGGAGTTATGTGAAGCCGCCCAAAGCGGCCCTTGAAGCCTTGCTGGCTGGCACCCATGCCGACCCCTTTTCGTTGCTCGGGCCGCACGAAGGGCCGACTGGCATGTTCGTGCGCGCTGTCGTGCCGGGTGCCGAGCAGGTGGACGCCTATAATCTGGCGGGCACGCGGCTGGGCACGCTGGAGCGCGTCGATGCGCGCGGTCTGTTCGAAGGCGCCGTGTCGGGACCGCGTCAGCCCTTGCGCTATCGTGTGAAGGGGCAGGGGGCAGAATGGACAATCACGGACCCGTACAGCTTTGGGCCGGTTTTGGGCCCGCTTGACGATCTGCTGATCGGGGAAGGCACACACTTCCGATTGTTCGACAAGCTTGGCGCGCATCTCATTGAACATGAAGGCGCCAGTGGCGTTCACTTTGCCGTCTGGGCGCCCAATGCACAGCGCGTGGCGCTGGTCGGCGACTTTAATGATTGGAACGGCCAACGCCATGTGATGCGCCGCCGCAGCGACAATGGCGTGTGGGAAATCTTCATGCCCGGCCTGGGGGTGTGGGAGGCGTATAAATATTTGATCGTCGGGCCGGACGGCACGGTCCAGCCGCTCAAGGCCGATCCGTTCGCCTTCGCCTCCGAACTTCGGCCGAAAACCGCGTCGATGACCTTCTCTCCTGCCAAGCCGGACTGGGGGGATGCCGCCCACCGCGCGCATTGGGCCTCGGTCGATCCGCGCCGCGTACCGGTGAGCATCTACGAGGTTCACCCCGGGTCTTGGCGGCGGGACGAGGACGGCTGGTTCCTGTCATGGGACCGGATGGCCGAGGAACTGATCCCCTATGTGGCGGACATGGGCTTCACGCACATCGAGTTCCTGCCGGTCTCCGAGCATCCCTATGACCCGAGCTGGGGCTACCAGACCACCGGTCTTTATGCGCCTTCGGCCCGCTTCGGTGATCCGGCCGGCTTTGCCCGCTTTGTCGATGGCGCCCACCGCGCCGGCCTTGGCGTGCTGCTCGATTGGGTGCCCGCGCATTTCCCGACGGATGCGCACGGGCTGGCCCGCTTCGACGGCACGGCGCTCTATGAGCATGAAGACCCGCGCCAGGGCTTCCATCCGGACTGGAACACCGCGATCTACAATTTCGGCCGGCGCGAGGTGGCGAGCTTCCTCGTCAACAATGCGCTGTTCTGGGCCGAGCGCTATCATGTCGACGGATTAAGGGTCGATGCCGTCGCCTCCATGCTCCACCGCGACTATAGCCGCGAGCCGGGTGCATGGGTGCCCAACGCGGAGGGCGGGCGCGAGAACTGGGAGGCCGCGGCCTTCCTCCAGACCATGAACAAGGCGATCTACGGCGCCCATCCCGGCATCATGACCATTGCCGAGGAATCCACCACATGGCCGGGCGTCACGCATCCCGTGCATGACAATGGCCTGGGTTTCGGGTTCAAGTGGAACATGGGCTTCATGAACGATACGCTCAGTTACATGGCGCGTGATCCGATCCACCGGCGGTACCATCACGAAGAAATCACCTTCGGGCTGACCTACGCCTATACCGAGAATTTCGTGCTGCCGCTCAGCCATGACGAGGTGGTCCACGGCAAGGGCTCGCTGCTCAACAAGATGGCTGGCGATGATTGGCAGAAATTCGCCAATCTGCGCGCTTATTATGCCTTCATGTGGGGCTATCCCGGCAAGAAGCTGCTGTTCATGGGGCAGGAGTTCGCCCAGCGTCGCGAGTGGAGCGAAGCGCGGGCGCTTGACTGGGAGCTGCTGGACGCGCCTGCCCATGCCGGCATCCGGACGCTCATTCGTGATCTCAATGGCTTGTATCGCTCTCTTCCCGCGCTTTATCAGCGCGATTGCGAGGGCGAGGGCTTTGAATGGCTGATCGTGGACGATCGCGAGAATTCGGTGTTCGCCTGGGTCCGCAAGGCACCCGGCGAGGCGCCTGTCGCGGTGATCGCGAACATGACGCCGGTGGTGCATTATGATTATCGCGTGCCGCTGCCGCATGATGGCGTCTGGCAGGAGGTGATGAACACCGATGCCGCGATCTATGGGGGCAGCGGTGTCGGTAATTTGGGTGCGGTGCAGGCCGAGAAAGGCGTGGCGAGGATGACCTTGCCGCCCCTCGCCACGATCATGCTGCACGGAGAGGATTGAGGCGTCTGCCGTCATAATGGCGCGCCAGAGGAAGGAGTGGGAACAGGTGACACAAAGAGAAGGCCGCAAACAACCTCTGGCACGCGATGCGATGGCTTATGTCTTGGCCGGCGGGCGCGGCAGCCGCCTGATGGAACTGACCGACAATCGCGCGAAGCCTGCGGTCTATTTCGGCGGCATGTCCCGCATCATCGATTTCGCGCTCTCCAATGCGATCAACAGCGGCATCCGGCGCATCGGGGTGGCGACGCAGTACAAGGCCCACTCGCTCATCCGCCACATGCAGCGCGCCTGGAATTTCCTGCGCCCCGAGCGCAACGAGAGCTTCGACATCCTGCCCGCCTCGCAGCGCATCGACGAGTTTCACTGGTATGAGGGCACAGCGGACGCGGTGTTCCAGAACATCGACATCATCGCCAGCCACGCGCCCAAATATATCGTCATCCTGGCGGGCGATCACATCTACAAGATGGATTATGAGCTCATGCTGCAGCAGCATGTGCAGGAAAATGCCGATGTGACCGTCGGCTGCCTTGAAGTGCCGCGCATGCAGGCGACGGCCTTTGGGGTCATGCATGTCGATGACAAGGGCCAGATCACCAGCTTCCTTGAGAAGCCGGCGGACCCGCCGGCCATGCCCGGCAAGCCCGATGTCGCGCTCGCCTCGATGGGCATCTATGTCTTCACAACCGAATTTCTCTTCGAGCAACTCCGCCGCGATGCCGACGATCCGGAGAGCAAGCGCGATTTCGGCGGGGACATCATCCCCTATATCGTCAAGCACGGCAAAGCTGTCGCTCATCTGTTTTCATCGAGCGCGATCCGCGCCGCCGAGCAGATCGAAGAATATTGGCGCGATGTCGGCACGCTGGATGCCTATTGGGAAGCCAATATCGACCTGACCGACGTCGTGCCCAAGCTCAACATGTACGATCGGGACTGGCCGATCTGGACCGACCAGATCATCGCTGCGCCCGCCAAGTTCGTGCATGATGAGGAAGGCCGCCGGGGCATGGCGGTGAGTTCGCTCATCTCGCAGGATTGCATCGTCTCGGGCGCCGAGGCGCATCGCAGCCTGCTCTTCACCGGGGTGAAGATGGGCAGCTTCGCCAGCGTGAAGGAGGCGGTGATCCTGCCTTATTGCAACATCGGTCGCGGTGCGCGGCTCAAGCGGTGCATCATCGACAGCGGCGTGCGCATTCCGGAAGGTCTGGTCGTCGGCGAAGATCCGGGCCTGGACGGGCAGCGGTTTCGCCGCACGGAAAGCGGCATCTGTCTGATCACCAAGGCGATGATCGACCGGCTGGACTAGCGTCTTGCGGCGCGCGCAGCACTTGCGCGTGTCGAACCGGATTTTTCATCCTTTGCCTTAAGGCGTGTCGCCGTCCATCGGGTTGTTACGAACATGACAGAGCTTTCCGTCCTCTCCGCCGCGTCCGAATGCTGGCCGCTCATCAAGACCGGTGGCCTTGCCGATGTGGCCGGGGCCTTGCCGGCGGCGGTGGCGCCGCATGGCGTGGCGATGACGCGCTTTCTGCCGGGCTACCCCTCCGTCTTGAAGGCCCTGCCGCGCAAGCGCACCGTCTTCCGCTATGACTCGCTGCTCGGCACGCCGGCGCGCATTCTCGCTGCCAAGCATGAGGGGCGCCCGCTGCTGGTGCTCGATGCGCCCGGCTTTTTCGAGCGCGACGGCGGACCTTATGCCGATGCCATGGGGCGGGACTGGCTGGACAACGGCCTGCGTTTCGCCGCCTTCGCCAAGGCCGCAGCCGATCTCGCCGCCGGGCGCACAGGGCTCAAGCCGTTCGATGTGCTCCACGCGCATGATTGGCAGGCCGGGCTCGCGCCGGCCTATCTGGTCTATTCCGGAGATCAGGCAACAAGACCCGCCAGCGTGATGACCATCCACAACATGGCATTCCAGGGCTGGTTCGACGCAGCTTTCTTTGCCCGGCTGGACCTGCCGCCTGTCGCATGGTCGATCGAGGGCGTGGAATATCATGGAGGCGTGGGGATGCTGAAGGCGGGGCTGGTCCTCGCCGATGCGATCACCACCGTGAGCCCCGGCTATGCCGAGGAAATCCGCCGGCCGGAATTCGGCATGGGGTTGGAGGGGCTGGTCGTCGGCCGGCAGGACCGCATGCATGGCATCGTCAACGGCATCGATGCCGCCGAGTGGAATCCGGCCAAGGATGCAGCGCTGGCCGCGCCATTCACGGCGGACGACCTCTCCGGTCGCGTGGCCAACAAGCGGGCGATCGAGGCCGCCTTCGGGCTGGAGAGCGGCGATGGGCCGCTGTTCGTCGTCATCACGCGGCTCACCTGGCAGAAGGGCATGGACGTGCTGCTGGAGGTGATCGATCACCTCGTTGGCCTCGGTGGCAGGCTCGCGGTGCTCGGCAGCGGTGATGCTGCAATCGAGGCCGGACTTCATGCCGCCGCCGGCCGCCACCCCAGTCGCGTCGGCATTCGCATCGGCTATGACGAGCCGCTCGCTCATCTGATGCAGGGCGGGGGCGATGCCATTCTCATTCCCTCCCGGTTCGAGCCCTGCGGTCTCACGCAGCTTTACGGTCTGGCTTATGGCTGCGTGCCGGTCGTCGCGCGCACCGGCGGGCTGGGCGATACGGTGATCGACGCCAATGAGGCCGCGATGAACGCGGGGGCAGCCACCGGCGTGCTGTTCTCGCCGGTCGATTATCAGGGCCTTGCAGCGGCGATCAGCCGCACGATCCGCCTTTATGGGGCGGGAGCGCCCTGGCGGCCGATCCAGCAGGCGGGCATGAAGACGGACAATAGCTGGGGACGGAGCGGCGCTGCCTATGCTGCGCTCTATCGGCAAATCAAGGAGCAGAGATGACGATCACGCGCGTTCCCACTACGCCGTTCGAAGGCCAGAAGCCCGGCACATCCGGCCTGCGCAAGAAGGTGCGGGTGTTCCAGCAGGCCAATTACGCCGAGAATTTCGTCCAGTCGGTCTTCGATGCGATTGACGGCAAGGATGGCGCCCTGCTCGTGATTGGTGGCGATGGGCGCTATCATAACCGGACGGTCATCCAGCAGGCGATCCGCATGGCCGCCGCCAATGGCTTTGCGAAGGTGATGGTGGGGCAGGGCGGCATCCTCTCGACGCCTGCCGCCAGCCACCTCATTCGCAAATATGGCGCGCTGGGCGGCCTCATCCTCTCTGCCAGCCACAATCCCGGGGGGCCGGACGAGGATTTCGGGATCAAGTATAATGTCTCCAATGGCGGGCCGGCGCCGGTGAAAGTGACCGAGGCAATCTACACGCGTACGCAGACCATCACCCAGTGGCAGATGGTGGAAGCCGGCGACATCGATCTCGATGCGTTGGGCACCGTCACGGTCGGCGGCATGGCGGTCGAGGTGGTCGATCCTGTGGCCGATTATGCCGATCTCATGGAGGAGCTGTTCGACTTCGCCGCCATTCGCGCCATGGCCGCGGGCGGTTTCACGCTCGCCTTCGATGCGATGAGCGCGGTCACCGGCCCTTATGCGACCGAGATTTTCGAGCGACGCCTGGGCTTTGCGCCCGGCACCGTCCGCAATGGGACACCGCTGGAGGACTTTGGCCATCATCACCCAGACCCCAATCTCGTCCACGCCAAGGTGCTGTACGATCTGATGATGAGCGCGGACGCCCCCGATTTCGGCGCGGCGTCGGATGGCGATGGTGACCGCAACCTGATTATCGGAAAGGGGCGCTTCGTCACGCCGTCGGATTCGCTGGCGATGCTGGCGGCTAACGCCCATCTCGCCAAGGGCTATCGCGGCGGCCTCAAGGGCATTGCCCGCTCCATGCCGACCAGCGCAGCGGCGGATCGCGTGGCGGAAGCGCTCGGCATCCCGAGCTTCGAGACGCCGACCGGCTGGAAATTCTTCGGCAATCTGTTGGATGCCGGCATGGCGACCATCTGCGGCGAGGAAAGCGCCGGCACGGGCAGCGACCATGTCCGCGAGAAGGACGGGGTGTGGGCCGTGCTGCTCTGGCTCAACATCCTTGCCGAGCGCAAGATCAGCGTCGATGCTCTGGCTCGCGATCACTGGGCGCGCTTCGGCCGCAATTATTATGCGCGGCACGATTATGAGGGCATCGAGACGGAGAAGGCCAATGCGCTCATCGAGGCGCTGACGGCGGCGCTCCCCGCGCTGCCCGGTGCGCGCTTCGGCGCGCTCACCGTCGCGGCGGCGGACAGCTTCTCTTACGCCGATCCGGTCGATGGCTCGGTCAGTGCCAATCAGGGCCTGCGCGTGCTGTTCGAGGGCGGTTCGCGCGTGGTGTTTCGTCTCTCCGGCACGGGCACGGAAGGCGCGACGCTGCGCGTCTATCTGGAGCGTTACGAGCCGGTTGGCGGCACGCTGGATGAAGAGACGCCTGCGATGCTGGCGGAGCTGATCGCAGCGGCAGAGGCGATTGCTGGTATCGCGCGCTTTACGGGCCGCACTGCCCCGGATGTCGTGACATGAGGCGGCGCACCTTTGCTTCGCAGGCGTTTAGGGCCTGAATGTACGGCGTTCACCTCACCCGCGAGGGCGCGACATTCTCCGTCTGGGCACCCGATGCCACTGCCGTCACCCTGTGCCTGTTCGACGAGGATGGGCACGAGCATTGCCATGCCATGGCCCAACAAGCCGATGTCTGGCAGGCGCAGATTGCCGGGGCTGCTGCCGGCCAGCGTTATGGTTTTCGCGCTGACGGCCCATGGGCACCGGAGCAGGGGCTGTGCTTCGATCCCGCCAAGCTGCTGGTCGATCCCTGGGCGAGCGCCATTGATCGGCCTTTTGTCTACGATCCCCAGCTTGCCGAGCGCGGCGTAGAGACGGCGCCGCTGGTGCCGCGCAGCGTCGTCACCGCGCCGCTGGCCGATGTCCCGCCAGCGCCGCCGCACTTCCGCCAGGGCGCCCTGATCTACGAGTTGAACGTACGCGGTTTCACCATGCTGCATCCGGACGTACCACCGGCGCTGCGTGGCACGGTGGCGGCGCTCGCACACCCGGCGGTCATCGCACACCTCCAGAAGCTGCATGTCGGCGCGGTCGAACTGATGCCGATCGTCGCCTGGATCGATGAGCGGCATCTGGTCGCGCGTGGGTTGGCCAATGCCTGGGGCTACAACCCGATCGCGCCCATGGCCCTCGATCCCCGGCTTTGTCCCGGCGGCATGGCGGAATTGCGCGAAACGGTGGCGTGCCTGCACGAGGCTGGCATCGGCGTCATTCTCGACCTGGTGTTCAACCACACTGGTGAGAGCGACCGGATCGGGCCGACCCTGTCCATGCGCGGGCTGGGCGAGCGGAGCTATTATGCGCTGGAGGCCGATGGCGACCTCGTCAATGTCGCCGGCACCGGTAACACGCTTGATTTTACCCAGCCTGCCGTGCGGGCGCTCACGCTGGAGACGCTCCGACGCTTCGTGCGTGAGGCGGGCGTGGATGGCTTCCGCTTCGATCTCGCGCCGATTCTGGCGCGCGGCCCGGCGTTCGATCCGCAGGCGCCAATCTTCGATGAGATCGCGCGCGATCCCTGGCTGGCGGATCGTATCCTGATCGCCGAGCCATGGGATATCGGCGCGGACGGTTATCAGCTTGGCCGCTTTCCTGAGAGTTGGCTGGAGTGGAACGACCGCTATCGCGACGATGTGCGCCGCTTCTGGCGTGGCGACGGCGGGATCGGCGCCTTCGTCACGCGTCTCGCCGGATCGGCGGACATCTTCGGCAAGCCGAGCCGGAGCGTCAATTTTTTGGCGTCTCATGACGGCTTCACGCTCGCCGATACCGTGGCCTATGTCCATCGTCACAATCTCGCCAATGGTGAGCATAATCGCGACGGACATGGCGAGAATTTCAGCTGGAACCACGGTGTCGAGGGACCGAGCGACGACCCGGACGTGATCGCGGCGCGCGGGGACGATCTGCGGGCCTTGCTCGCGACGCTCTTTGCCTCGTCCGGGACGATCATGCTCACCGCCGGCGATGAATTTGGCCGCACTCAGCAGGGCAACAACAACGCTTATGCGCAGGATAATCCGCTCTCCTGGATTGCCTGGCATGATCGCGATGCCGCACTGGAAGCCTTTGCCTGCGCGCTCTCCGCCGCGCGCGCGGCGGATCTCGATGCGTTCGCGACATTTCCTGAGGGCGGCCGCTGGTCCCGGGCGGACGGGGCGGGTATGAGCGTTTCCGAATGGGAATCGGCCGAGACCGGCTTTGTCCGCTACGAGGCGGACTTGCCGAATGGTCGCCGCTTCACGCTCCTCGTCGACCGCGCGCAGCGCCGACTCATTGTTGACATTGTCCGGCTTTGAGTGAAAACCGGGCGGGGAATGGGGAATCATTCCGCGCAAAGCGAAGGGCCAGCGGCCTGGCGCAGCAGCACGGAACACCCTGATGGGCATAACAGGTCAGTCTCCCGTCGGATGACCGGAGCGAGGAGTGGATTGCATGAAGGATTTAAAGGGCCAACTGGCTTTCATCACCGGTGGCGCTTCGGGTGCCGGCTTCGGCCAGGCAACCGTGTTCGGACGCGCCGGCGCTGAGATTGTTATTGCCGATGTGCGCGCGGAAGCTATCGACGCCGCCCTTGAGAAGCTGCGGGCAGAGGGCATCCGCGCCCACGGCATCAAGCTCGATATCATGGACCGCGACGCCTATGCGAAGGCAGCGGACGAGGTCGAATCCGTTTTCGGGCGCGCACCGACGATCCTGTCCAACACCGCTGGCGTCAACAGCTTCGGGCCGATCGAGAAGACGACCTATGATGACTTTGACTGGATTGTCGGCGTCAACCTCGGCGGCGTCATCAATGGCATGGTCACCTTCGTCCCGCGCATGATCGCGGCGGGTGTGCCGGGGCATATCGTGACAGTGTCCTCGCTCGGCGGATTCATGGGCAGCGCGCTGGCCGGCCCATATTCGGCGGCAAAGGCGGCAAGCATCAACCTGATGGAAGGCTACCGGCAGGGTCTGGCGCAATATGATATTGGCGTCTCGGTCTGCACGCCGGCCAATATCCGCTCCAACATCGCCGAGGCGAGCCGCCTGCGTCCTGAGAAGTTCGGGTCGAGCGGCTATGTCGAGAATGACGATTCCATCGCCTCCCTGCACTCGATCCACCAGCACGGGCTCGATCCCGAGAAGCTGGGCGAGGCGATCATGAAGGGCATTCAGGAAAACGCGCTCTACATCATTCCCTATCCGGAAGTGCGCGAGGGGCTGGAGAAGCATTTCCAGGCGATCATCGAGTCCGTCGCGCCGATCGAGAGCGACCCCGAGGGCGCGCGTCTGCGCACCGAGGCGCTGATCAATTGGGGCCGCGACCGCACCCGCGTCTTCGCTGACGGCAAGAAGGGCGAATAATATCGCATTGCGCGATCGAATTGCGCTGGGGCGCCATGCGAAGCCATGGTCGCGCTAAGAACTATCGGAGAGAAACATGACCCTCAAATTGTACAGCTTTGGCCCCGGCGCCAATTCGCTCAAGCCGCTCGCGACGCTCTATGAGAAGGGCCTCGAATTCGAGCCCGTGTTCGTCGACCCCGCCAAATTCGAGCAGCATTCGGACTGGTTCAAGAAGATCAATCCGCGCGGCCAGGTGCCGGCGCTCTGGCATGATGGCCAGGTCGTCACCGAATCCACCGTAATCTGCGAATATCTTGAAGACGTGTTTCCGGATGCCGGCACATCGCTGCGCCCCGCCGATCCGTTCAAGCGCGCGGAAATGCGCGTGTGGACCAAATGGGTGGACGAGTATTTCTGCTGGTGCGTCTCCACCATCGGCTGGGCATTCGGCATCAAGGCAATCGCCCAGAAGATGACCGACGAGGAGTTCGAGGATCATGTCACCAATAAGGTGACGATCCCCGAGCAGCAGGTGAAGTGGCGCCGCGCCCGCAACGGTTTCCCGCAGGAAATGCTGGACGAGGAGTTCCGCAAGGTCGACGTGTCGGTCCAGCGGCTGGAGGAGACGCTCTCCAAGCAGGACTATCTGGTCGACAGCGGCTTTAGCCTCGCAGACATCTGCAACTTCGCTATTGCCAATGGTCTCCAGCGTCCCGGCGGCTTCTTCGGCGACTATGTGAACGAGCAGAAGACGCCCGGCCTGTGCGCCTGGCTGGCGCGCATCAACGAGCGTCCGGCGATCAAGGCCATGTTCGAGAAGGCCAAGAGCGAGGATCTGCTCAAGGCCAAGCCGCAGCCCGCGGCCTGAACCGCGGCGGCAATCAGACACAGACGACGAGGCGCACCGGGCATGACGCAGGATCTCACCATCTACCACATTCCCGGCTGCCCCTTCTCGGAGCGCATCGAGATCATGATGGCGCTCAAGGGCGTGGCGCTGAAGGATGTCGAGATCGACATCTCCAAGCCGCGCCCGGACTGGCTGCTGGCCAAGAGCGGCGGCACCACGGCGCTGCCGCTGCTCGATGTAGAGAATGGCGAGAGCCTTAAGGAGAGCATGGTCATCCTGCGCTATCTTGAGCAGCGATACCCGCAGCCTGCCGTCGCGCATCCCGACCCGTTCCACCACGCCGTCGAGGGAATGCTGGCGGAGCTGTCCGGCCCGTTCTCGGGCGCGGGTTACCGCATGATCCTCAACCGCGATGCCGACAAGCGCGAGGAAATGCGCGCGGCTGTGGACGCGGAGTTTGGCAAGGTGGATGCGTTCCTGCGCCGCTACGCCACGGGCGTCGACTTTCTGTTCGAGGATCGCTTCGGCTGGGCGGAGGTCGCCTTCACGCCGATGTTCAAACGGCTGTGGTTCCTCGAATATTACGAAGATTATGAGGTGCCCGCCCAGTTCGACCGGGTGTTGCGCTGGCGCGCGGCCTGCGTCGCGCATCCGGCCGCCCAGCACCGCAGTCATGAAGAGCTGATCAAGCTCTATTATGATTATAGCCAGGGCGGCGGCAACGGTCGCATACCCGAAGGGCGCGCCATTTCCAGCTTCTCCCCGGATTTCGACTGGCGCAACCGCCCCATGCCTCCCCGAGACAAATGGGGCCGCCCCGCGACCGATAAAGAACTGGGCCTTGCCGCTTAACCCGCAAATTGCTTAGCATGCTATGATCTGATTGCCACATCCTTCATGCTTTCTTGGCAAGATGCATCTTCGGGCCATGACATGAGGAATTGTTAACCATAATGAGGGACTTGGCCTGTGGGAGCGAGCAGGCCGGTCGGCTTCCCGAGAGCCGGTGTGGGTATCGCCTTGGGGGATCTGGTTTGTCACGCCGCAAGTGGCTGATCTTTGGATATGCGTGTCTGGCCGGTGCAGCCTTGCCAGCGCCGGCACAGGGGCAGCCTGCAGACCAATCGCGCGGCTCCGTTTACGAGGCCGCTTTTTTTAGCCCCTCCGCACCCAGCAATGCGCTGGAGATGATCTCCCTGGTGCCCGGCTTCACACTGGACGAAGGCGATGCCGAGATTCGCGGTTTTCGGCAGGCGGCAGGTAATGTCGTGATCAATGGCCGACGGCCCAATGCCAAGAGCGAGACGCTCGGCACGCTGCTCTCGCGCATACCCGCCGCCCGCGTCGTCCGCATCGAACTCGCCTCGGGCGATCGGTTCGGGACGGATTATGCCGGTCGCGCGCTGGTCGCCAATGTCGTGCTGTCGCAGGAGGGCGGGCTCGCCGCGACGGTTGAGACGACCTTGCGCCGGGAATATCGCGGCGCGATCCTCCCGGAAGCAAGCATCTCAGCGCTGTGGAATCGGGGCGCTTCGACTTTCAACGTCGCACTCGCCGTTAAAAATGCTGCGACATCGGAGGAGGGGTTCGACCAGCTGGTCGCGCTGCCCGGCGGGGCCGAGCAGGAATATCGCGAGAAGTTCAGCCGCTTCCGCAATCCCCAGCCGTCCGGCTCCGTGCGGTGGACGTTGAACGAGGGGGAGCATCGCACGGTCAATCTTAGCGCCAGTCTCAACCTCAATTATGATGACCTGACGCAAAGCAGCTTTGTACAATCCGCTAATGGATCCGAGCGCAACGACGCCCTTGTGCAGCGTTGGTTTACCCGCACCATGGAAGTCAGCGGGGATATCACGCGCCCGCTCGGTTCGGGCGGCATCAAGCTGCTCGGTCTGGCCTCCCGGCGATATCGCAGCCTGCGCGATCAAGCGACCGAGGCCAGTCTGGCAGGAGACGATCTGGGCGGCCTTTTTCAGAACCAGCATGACTGGCGGGACGAGACGCTGGCGCGCCTGAGCTGGAATGGCACGGCATTCTCGGGCTGGACCGTCGAGACAGGCGTGGAGGGCGTCCGCACCCGGCTGGATGGCCAAGTGGATCTGTTTTCCGTCGATCCCGATGGGGCCGTCACGGTTTATGATCTGCCCGTCAGCCACGCGGT
Organism: Sphingobium sp. B1D7B; assembly: GCF_025961965.1. NCBI lineage: Bacteria > Pseudomonadati > Pseudomonadota > Alphaproteobacteria > Sphingomonadales > Sphingobiaceae > Sphingobium > Sphingobium sp. B1D7B. The sequence continues at coordinate 3,407,851 of NZ_JAOQOR010000001.1, read as the reverse complement.
GGTGACGGAGGATCGCGGCGAGGCCTTCGCCAATGCGGGCCGGCCGCTGTCATCCCGGCTGCGGATCGATTTGGGCCTTGCCTATGAACGCTCGCGCCTCAGCGTAAGGGGCGATGTCAGCGCCCGTCGGACCCTCGACTTCGTCAAGCCCAAGGTCGCGCTGGATTGGCGTGACGGCGCCTGGCACAGCCAGATCAGCGCCGAACGGACCGTGGCGCAGCTCGATTTCGAGGATTTCGTCAGCGCCGCGGAGCTTTCGGCGGACCGGGTGAACGGTGGCAATCCCGATCTCCTCCCGCAACGGGCCTGGGAGTTCAAGCTGAGCGTTGATCGCGCCTTGCCGGGTGACGGGCGCATCACGCTCGATCTGGGCTATGATTTCATCGCAAAGGTTCAGGACCGCGTGCCGACGCCGGAGGGGTTCGATGCGCCGGGCAATCTGGGGGACGGCACCCAGTTCAGCGCGGCGGCCAATATCGATCTGCCGCTCTCCCGGCTGGGCGTCAAAGGCGGGCGGCTCACCCTTTATGGCTCCTACATCGATACCTCCGTGCGGGATCCGTACACGCTGCGCTATCGCCCCTTTTCCGGCTATGCGCCCTTCTACTACGAGGCGCGCTTCCGGCAGGATCTGGGCCGCTTCGCCTGGGGCACGAGCATGACCGGCAATAGCGGGTCGGACAGCTATCGGATCGACGAGGTGGACTTCAACCGGGGGATCGCGCCCAATGTCGCCGCCTTTGTCGAATATCGCCCGAATTCCCGTTGGACGGTGACGCTCGGCAGCGAGAACCTGCTGGATGGCGGCAAGCGGCGCGTGCGCGACTTCTACGATCCGGATCGGCGCTCGCTGATGCCCTATGAGCGCGAACTGCGTCATCGCGAGAGTCACCTGGTCGCATATCTGACCATCAAGCGCAGCATCCGGTAGCCGCTCCCCAAGGGGCGAACAAGGGCCGATCCATCCTGTGTTCAGGCGCGCCATGCCATGGATCTTTCAGGTCGGCGCGGCATTGTAACGGTTCACGGACGCGCTGACGCTGTAACTGTCCGTGCCAGTCAGGCATTGCCGAGCCGGATGATGTCATGCAGATAGGCTTTCAGCTTGTCGCAACGGGCCTCTGCGCCCTTGTCGGTACCGGCTTTGAGCCGGGCCTTTGGTAGTTTGAGCCAGTGCGGATCGCGTGCCATGCGGTGCGGGGTCTGCCCGGTGCAGGAGAATGAGTGCTGATGACACTGAGTGTGTTGCTTGCCGCGGCGGCGGCCGCAGGATCGCCGCAATATATCCCGTCCAGCCCCACGCTGGGGATGGCCGAAGGGCGCTGCCGCGCGAATGAAAGCGGCCCGGCCTATATGATCAACATCAACGGGTTGAAGGACCGTCAGGGTCTGGTTCGCGTTGAGCTTTATCCCAATAGCGACGAGGATTTCCTCGCCGACGACAATGTCCTGCTCATGGCGGGCAAGCCCTTCCGTCGCGCCGAGATGAAGGTGCCGGCCAGCGGCCCGGTCGTGCTGTGCATCCGCGCGCCGAGCGCGGGCACCTACACGCTGAGCCTGCTGCATGACCGCGATTCCAACCGAAAGCTCGGCCTGTCGGTGGATGGCGTCGCTTTTCCGGGTGATCCCAAGCTGTGCTGGGGCCAGCCCAAGGGCCGCGATGCGCGGGCGACCGTCGGCAATGGCCCGACCACGATCAACGTCACCATGCAATATCGTCGCAGTCTGGTCTGCTTTGGCCCGCTGAAGAAGTAGCGGAAAGGGGAGGGCTGGCCTAGCCGCCCTCGCGATTCAGGCTGCCAGCGTGCCCGTCCGTCGCACGACGGGATTGTCGACGAGCTGCTGATAATAAGCGAACAGATCGGCGAAATGCTCGTCGATGGTGCGCACATGTTGCGCATAATGGAGGGCTTTGGCGCGCACCTCTTCCTTGGGCGTGGCAATGAAGTCCAGGATCGCCTTGGCTGCGGCTGTGGGATCGGCTGATTTGTACAGCCACCCTTCGCACAAGCGGGCGTGATCCGCAGCGCCGCCACGATCCGGCATGATGAGGGGCAGGCCGGCCGCACGCGCCTCACCGCCGACGGTGCAGAACACCTCCGCCTCGCAGCCATGGATCAGAGCATCGCAGCTGGCGAAAAGACGCGCGACTGCCTGCCTGTCCGAGATTGGTGAGAGCAGATGGACGTGCGGGATTTGCGCGGCGGCGCGGGCCACACGCGCGCGATCGCGCCCATCGCCGGCAATCACGAGGCCGACCGGCGCCTTGTTCCCCGCCATGGTCACGGCCTGGATCACCATAGGCCAGCGCTTCTCCGGGCCGTGCCGCCCAGCCCCCAGCAGCAGCGTTGCTTCGGGCGGCAGGTCGCAGCGCGCAAGGAGGCGCGCGCGCAACTCTTCATCTCGAAAGTCCGGAGAGAAAATGCCTGGCTGGACGCCCATGGGATTGGTCACGACCCGTTTCATCCCACCCGCCAGCAGGCGATTGGTCTGGTCCTCGCCAGTCGTGATCGAGCCGTCGAACAGCTGGTCCATTCGCTTAAGGTGGCGCCAGAACATGCCGAAAGCGCGGTCAATGGCCGGACGGGGCAGGAAAGGATCGAACCAGCGATAGGCATAAGCCGACATGGGATCGGCATGCATCACCAGCGCCCGCGGTGCTTTGCCTGGCCACTCACCTACAAAGCGGGCGCTGCGCCAGGGCGAGGAGCATTCGACGACGTCGGGTTCGAGTTGGCTCAGCGTATCGTGCAACGTGTCGACGTCGCGGAAATAATGGTAACGCCGGTCCAATGGAAATTGAGGGTTCTCCAGGTAGATGATCCGCGCATTGGGGCCATGATCCTCAACGCGGAACCCCGGCCCTGGTGCGATCACCACCACCTCATGCCCCGCCGCAGGTCCGGCGAGAAGCTTGCGGTCGATGTAGGTTTTTACGCCGCCTCCATAGGGCGTGTAGAAGGCGGCGACATCCACAATGCGCATGGATGTCACCCGGCGCGGGCGCACATGGCGTCCACCTTGTCGCGCGATCCTGCCATCAGGCCCGCTTTTCTTTTCTGCCAACCCTGATCGTGGCGAGATCACCGATGGCCAGCACCGCACCGATGACGAGATGGGTCAGCAGGATGAGGGTGGTGATGAGCGCGATGAGAATGTGGATCTCGCTGTCTTGCCCGACCGCGAACACGGCGACCGCTGCGAAGATGATATCCTTGTTGCTGATCAGTGGCAGGCGCGAGAGCAGCATTCGCACCGTGGCCAGCACCAGCCACCACCCCAGCGCCACGTCCGGCAGGGCCAGGCTCCACACCACCGCGAGCAGGACGTTGCCGACCAGCAGTCGCGCGAAATGCAGGCCGGAAATGGCCCAGAGTTGCGTGCGCGTGAGGCTGAAGATGCGCTTGCTGAACACGAAAACCAGCAGGGAGACGACCATGATGACGCCGACCGATGCGGCCAGGGCGGAACTGGTGATGCCGAGGTTCAGGCTCTTCGCATAAGGATAGACCAAGGCCATCATCGCGAGCGTGAAGATGTTGGACACCACGGCGGAGAGGATCGCGACGTCCTTGACGGCGCCGAAGGGCGAACCCTCCATTTTGATCTTCTTGCGTGCCCAACTGTAGAAATAGGCCTCGCCGAGATAATCGACGATCAGCTCGTTGGTGACGTTCTTGCGCGCAAGGGCGACGAGGCCTTCGCCCGGAATATGCCAAAGCCAGCGGAAGATGATGAAATCAAAGGCCAGGCCCGTGAAATAATAGCCGAAAAAGGCGACCCAGAACAAAGGATTGGCCGGGATGGTCTGCAACAGATCGTCAAGGCGGAACGAGCGGAACTGCCAGATGACAACCGCAAGAATGGCAATGGACAGCGCCGGGGTGATCCACACCCACCACGAGGTCTGGCGGACAGGAAGCGGGATCGGGTCTTTGGAAGGATCGTCGCTCGACGGAGCAGGGGCTGGTGTCTGCATGTGTGTTTGCTTACTTGATAAGGCCCGATCGCGTCCGCGCTGCGGATAGCAACAATCTGGCCGGGGTCAAAGTCTATTTCCCCACAACACGGCGGAAGAGGGCGATCCACTTCTCTAGCGTCGCCTCCATCGTGAACAGGGATGCACGCGCGCGCATGGCGGATATCTGCGGCTTCTGGTCGCACACGCGATCCATGGCGGCGGCGAGAGCCGAGACATCCTTGATTGGAACCAGCGTGCCCACATCCTCCATCATCATCGGCATGGCGATGGTGCAATCCGTCGCGACGATGGGAATGGCGGCTGCCAGCGCCTCCGCGATGACCGCCGGCACGCCTTCGAAGTCCGAGGACAGGATGAAGGCGTCGGCCTGCGCAAACCAGGGGTCGACAGGGTTGTGATGGCCGGGAAGGCTAAGCTGCGCGGCGACGCCGAGCGCCTGCGCCTTCGCTTCCAGTGTGGCGCGGAGGGGGCCTTCACCCACGATCGTCAGCCGGTCGTCCGGCCGCGCGATCCGTGCAAAGGCATCCAGCAGCAGCTCGAAGTTCTTTTGCGGGAAGAGGCGCCCCACGCCGAGGAAATGCCGGCCCGGGTGATTGCGGGGCGTGGCGTCGCGCAGAGTGGCCAGACGCTGCGCCACCGCCGCCGTCATCGAGGCATTGTGAATGATGGCGATCCGCTCAGGTGGGACGCCCATCTCGGTTTCGATCTCGTCACGAACCGGCGGCGCCATCGCGACAACAGCCGCATAGATATGGCTGTGGCCATGCATGATGAACCGGCTCAGCCGCCGTCGCAGCGGGCTGCTGTGGCGCTCGTCGAGGCTGTTGCTCGGGCGCAGCACGATGGGCGGGCAGCTCTTGCCCAGAACAAGGCGCGTGACCGCAGCCACCGCCATCAGCCCGTTGCTGGGGAAGAACAGCACATCGGGCTTCAACCGCCGCACAATGCCCGGCAGCTTGATCATCATCCAGAGGCTCTCGGTCTCGATCCGCGCGAGCCGGCCCGGGGGCGGGATGATATAGGGGACGTCCGGCGCCTCTTCCTGCAGCCGGCCTTCCCACCGGCCAAGCGCGATGCGGGCATCGAGCCCAGCCTCTCGCCAGGCCTTGGTAAAGCGCAGCAGATCGCGCTCGACCCCGCCCGGTTCGAGGCTGTGGAGCACGCTCAGGACGAACAACGGCCTCTCGTCACCCATCAGGCGGCAAGATCCGCGTAGCGCGCGGGCGTGTGAGTGCGCATGAACTTGCTGTAGGTCGCGTCGATGCTGTCGAGCAAAGCGGGTACGGTGGTGTCAGGCGGATGCACCGCGATGCGAGCATTGGGCAGCGCCCAGGGCGCGGCGCGGGCGGCGGCGGCGACGATCAGCGAACTGGCGATCCTGCCCTTCGTGCGGCTGGCCCAGGTGATGACCGGCCCCTTGGCGACGACAAGGCCCGTTTCCGGCTGCCAGACCTTGAGATGATCCTCGGCGAGCGGGAAGCCGCAATCGGCGAGCGCCTGCAGGCTATCCTGCGAGTAGAGCCAGGCCGGGGCGATGAACCCGGTCACGGGCCGGCCGATAGCGTCCTCCACGATCGGGCGACCACGCTCCAGCCGGCGACGCGCTTCCTCCCGCGAGAGCTGCGCGAACTCACCGGCGCCGGCCGTCATGTGCTTCTGCATGAAGCCCTTTTCGCGGGCATCGTCGCGGTGGCACCAGCCGTGCAGAAACATTTCCACCCCGGCATCGGCCCAACGGCGCAATTTGCCGGCAAAGGCGGCATTGCCGGCGAGCGGCGCCTTGTCTTCGAAATCGGGCACCACCAGCATGGCGATGCGCGGACCACCGAGCAGGCCGCTCAGGCGGTCGAACAGCGCATCGACTTCGCTTTCAAAATGCGGCGTCACATCATGGATCGAGGCGAGCAAACGAGGCATGGGCGAGCCGTTACACCCTTTCCCGCGCGCCGTCACGCCCCACCGCATGGGGCAGAGTCAGAAGGCGCGGGTGATGCCCAGATCCACGGTCGTGCGCCGATAATCGTAGATGCCGACCGTCGAGATATTACGCTCATAGGCCAGCCGCACGACCGGCGAGAAGCCTGCCACCTCGATCTGGCGGAAGGTCGCGCCGACCGATCCGCGCAGAAACCACTCCTTGCGGCGCTCCGGGAACAGAGCCAGCCGGGCATCGGCTTCTAGCCGCCGCACCGTGGCATTGGCGAACAGGGTCGTTCGGCCCATGTCCCGCCAGCCGAGCAAGGTCGCCCCGCCCGAGGCGGTCGCATAGCCGGGATCGCGCGCGGTCTGCCGCGTGCCGCTCAGCTGAATGCCGACGCCGCTGCGGGCAGACAGCGCGCGCTCGATGCCGGCGCTCAGATTGTAGAGCGCGCCATCCTGCAGGGCGTTGCGATTGTAATGGGACCGGCCGTAGGAAAAGCCGACATCGCTTTGCGCCCGCCGCCCGATGCGCTGCGTCCAGCGGAGATCGGCCGTCTCCGTGCGAGCATAAGCCTTGCCGCCATAAGTGCGCCAGGTGACGCCGGCAGAAGGCATGAGGCGGCTGCGCCCCCGTTGCCACTCCAGCCCCAGCAGGGCACTGCCGGAAAGGTCGTTGAACTGACTGGCGCGATAGAAGGTGCCATCGCCCGAGAGCCGCGGCACCAGCGTCAGTCCCTGGCCCAGCCCGACACGGGCATAGACCTGCCCTGAGAGGCGCAGGCCAATGCCCGATTGCTCCCGCGCATCCTCATCCAGCGTGAGCGGGGCGATGACCGTATCCAGCTCCTTGGCATCGGTGGCGCGGTTGATGTTGCTGTCCGGCGCCATGGCCAGTTCGAAATTGCCGCCGAAGCGCCGGTTGGAGCGCAGTGCGGCGGCGAACCGATCCACCACCTGCTGCACGTCCGGCGGCAAGCCATTGGCTTGCGCCTGCCGCAATTGCTGGCGGGCGCGGCTTTCATCGCCCATTGCCGCCAGCACGCGCGCGAGTTCCAGCCGCACGCGGGTCGCGCCCGGCTCCTCATCCAAGATAGCGCGGAAGGCGAGGGCGGCATCGGTCTGCCGGCCCTGCTCATCGAGCATCATGCCCAGGCGAAAGCGCGCTTCGGAGCGGACCTTGAGATCAGGATCGCGGGCAAGCGCACGATAGATGGTCTCGGCATCCTCCAGCCGCCCCGCGACGCGCGCCTGATCGGCGAGGTCGAACAGTTGCGCAGCATTGAGGCCGGAGATGGACCTGGCGTCTTCGGAAACGGTCGGCGTGCTGCCAGCGGGCGGTTGGGCCTGCGCCTGCGCTTCCAGCGGGGCATGCAGGCACAGGCCTGGGATCAGCCCCAGCCAACTCAGTCGTCGCAATGTCATGGCAGGCCCTTGCCGGTGCGCTATGGACAAATCAATTGGTGCGTTTGCCCACCGTCGCGCCGCTTAGATAATATGTGCTGCTGGTATCGCCCGGCGCGGTCTGGAAGCCGAAGGTGCCGCCGATCTCCGTCGCCGTCGGGCCGTAGAGAGCGCCCTCGAAGAAGCCGAGATAGGCATTGCTGCCGTTCACGACGTCCGCCGTCAGTCCGGCGTCGATGTCCATGACCCCGCGGTCGAAGGTAAACGTGCCGAAATTGCGGGTGCTGCCGTCGAAATTGCTCTTGCCGATCGGGTTGAGCGAGCCAGTGAATGTGCCGGCGCCGAAATTGACGGCGAAGTTGCTCGTTCCGCTCAGCGCATAGGTCGCGCCGCCGCCGAACTGCGCCGCCGTGCCGCGAATGATGCCCGTGAAGCTGCCCGATCCGGTCGGGATCTGGAAGCCGTTGGTGCGGATTCCCCAGGCGAACCAGCGGTCGAGCCGGTCGCTGCCCGGTGCTTGCGCGCGCTCCCAGCGCCCGAAGCTCGCATAGCTGAGCGCAATGGCGGTGTTGCCCGCGCCGGCCTTGTTGAGCGAGAGCGTGTAGGACAGGCCATCCCCGCCGGTGATCTTGTAGACCGCGAGTGCATTCGAGGAGGCCGCCGAGTCCAGGCTGGCGGAACCGAATGTCGTGTCGATGCCCCGGTCGCTATCCTGATAGCGGTAGCTGCCCTGCGCGGCGTTGTAGGTGAACAGCCCGTTGGAGCGGAGCAGTGCTGCATTGTTCGCGCTGTTTCCGCTGCCCATATCGGTCAGGCTGAGCTGGCTGAACCGGTGCTCGAAGCTGTCGTCGAACTGCAGGGCGGTGAGCGACATGTTAAGCCCGGCCACTGTGCTGTCCTGCCGGCCCAGCATATAGCCGGCGGTCACCTCGCCGTCGGCGCTATAGAGATACCAGGTCGCGCCGACTTCCTCGCCATTGGGCCCGTAGAAGCGACCGTCCCAACCGCCGTTGAAGCGCTTGCCGTCATCCATGAAGAAGTTGCCGGAAAAGGCGGTGGTGCCACTGGTCAGCGCTGCCTCACCGAAATAGGCGCCGATGCCCTTGATGAGGCCGGTGTCCACGTCGATCGTGGTCAGCACGCCGCTGCTGGTCAGGGCGCCGCTCTGGAAGTCGATCTGCAGGGCGCCGCTCCCCGCGACCGCAAAGGGAGAATCGATCGCCCGCGCACCGACGAGGCTCACGGCATAACGCCCGGTGCCGGATGGCTGGAGCTGGCCGGCAGGCGTCTGGATGCCATAAGTGAACGGATCATAGGTGAAGTCGAGGGTGTTACCGGAGACCGTGGCGCGCTCCCATGCGCCGCCGCCGACATAGCGATAGGTCAGTTCTCCCGATGTGCCGGGCCGTGTCAGCGTCAGTGCCTCGCTGGTCGTGCCGAGCTTCTGGAAGCTGATAAACGCCGGGGATCCGGACGCGACCAGATCGGCTGGGGCGAAGGTGGCGCTGCGGTTGGCCGTGGCGATGGAATAGCTCTGCGTGGCGGCGTTATAGGAGATCGAGAGCGTGCCCCGGGCCGACTGGCCATTCTCGACCGGCCGCTCATCGGCATAGAAGCGGCCGGAAAGATTGCCGCCATTGCTGGTGAACGTCTGGCTCTGCAGCGGCCCCATCAGGCTCGTATTCGGCCCGACAATCGGGTTCGGGCTGGGGGCGGGCGCCGGCGTCGGGGTGGGGGTCGGCGTCGGCGTGGGAGTGGGAGTCGGTGTCGGGGTAGGTGTGGGAGTCGGCGTAGGGGTAGGCGTCGGGGCCGGCGTCGGTGTCGGGGTAGCTGTGGGAGTCGGCGTCGGTGTCGGGGTCGGCGTGGAATTGACGCCGCCCGCTCCACCGCCTCCGCAGGCGGTGGTCAGAAGAGTGATGAGGAGGGGCATAGCCCACTTGCTCTGCTTGACCATGACGGGGCGAAACTCCGGATTAATGAGCGCGAGACGGTTCGAGGGTTTGTGTCCGGACGTTGGCCAAATATAATTGACGAAAAGTTTATCATCTTGGAACTGGGTCCGTTTTTGAGATGGTTGGAGGCGAAGTCGGTAAAATTTCACCGCAAATTTGCGCCTCGGGGTGCCGCACGGCGCGTTAACCATCTTCCGGGCTTCCCTGCCGGGTTAGAATGGTTAACAGTTCTTAACTATGAGACGCGCCCCCGTTCTGACTCACGAAGAGGCGAGACATCCGTTTCGCCAGTCGCTTCCCCGCCATGTGTTCCGGCCTGCGCCGGACGCGACGTCGCAAGCCCGCCCTGCGCCGGACGAAGACAAGGACTGGAAGTTGTTTGTGCTGAGCTTCGCGGCGTTCTTTACGGTCGCCTACACGTTCATCGTGTGAGGACTCAGCGGCCGCCGGCTTCCCGCGCGGCTGCCAGGTCCGCTTCGCACGCCCGGTGAAGCTTCAGCGCCAGCAGGGCGCAGATGCCGCACATGCCACACATGATGAGCAGTGCTTCCCGGTTGCTCAGGCCCGCGCTGGTCGCGGCCATGATGACGAGCGCGCCGAAGACCATCGCGCCTGAGTTGACGACATTGTTGGCGGCGACTGTCCGCGCGGTCTGGTCCTTGCTCACCGTGGTGGTGAGGAAGGCGTAGAGCGGCACAACGAACATGCCGCCGAACGTCGCGATGCCGAACAAAGCGATCACGATGCGCCAGCTATGTGGTGCGGCGAGAAAATCGCGGACCGTATAGAGCGTATCGGCGGGCGCGCGGACCCAGTCGCCGGAGGCATAGGAGAAGAACCAGATGAAGCCGGCCATCATCAGCACCGAGATGGGGGAGTAACGGGCGGAGACGACGCCACCGAGCAGGCGGTTGACCGCCACCGATCCTACCGCCACGCCGATCGAGAAGATCGCGAGGAACATGCTCGCGACTTCCTTGGTCGCGGTGAACTCATTTTTCACCAGCGGCGGGAAGATGATGACCAGCACCGTGGCGATCATCCAGAAGAAGCTGATCGACATGATCGCCAGGAACAGGCGGCGGATGTGCATGGTTGCCGAGATCAGGCGCCAGGAGGCCCGGAAGATATTGTAATCCATGTCGATCGGCGGCCCGACGCGCGGGGCGGGCGGCACCATGCGGCCCGAGAGGTAGCCGATCATCGCGATGATGAGGACGCCGCACGCCGCGGCGGTCGGGCTGATCCAGCCCGCGACGATCGTCCCGGTCAGAATGGCGATATAGGTGCCGGCTTCGACGAGCCCCGTCCCGCCGAGCACCTGATCCTGCTCCAGATGCTGAGGGAGAATCGCATATTTGATCGGCCCGAAGAAGGTCGAGTGAACGCCCATCGCCAGCAATGCGGTCAGCATGAGGCCAACGCCGGTCATTGGGTGCCGCGCGCTCACCAGCAGGCCGGCCGCACCGACCGTCATGATCAGGATTTCCGCGAGCTTGACCGTGCGGATGATCCTGGACTTGTCGATATTGTCCGCAAGCTGGCCGGAGAGCGCCGAGAGCAGGAAGAAGGGCAGCACGAACAGCCCGGTCGCGACCGCATTGAACGCCGATTCCTGCTGCGGGTCCTGAAACACGCCATAGGTCGCGAACAGGATCATCGCAGTCTTGAAGAGATTATCGTTGAAGGCCCCGAGGAACTGAGTGACGAACAGGGGCAGAAACTTCCGGTGGCCGAGCAGCCGCAGGGATGCCTGCATAAGTGCGTGAACTCTTGTGATCCGGCCGGACTCGCGCCGTCGCCGGGCTTCTAGCGGCGAAATGGGCAGCTGAAAAGACATTGGATGCCGCATCGCGCAGCCCCTTGTCTGCGCTCGGCGGCTGTGGCACCCGCATTGTCGTGAAGTTCTTGCCAAACATTCTCACCCTCTCGCGGATTCTCGCCGTGCCCCTGCTTGTGGCCCTGCTGTGGCCGGCGGATTCGGTCCATGCCTGGCGCATCGGCTATCTCGCGGCGTTTGCGCTTTACTGCCTGATGGGCATTACCGATTATTTCGATGGCTATCTCGCTCGCGCGCAGGGCACGGTCTCCAAGCTCGGCGTGTTCCTCGATCCGATCGCGGACAAGATCATGATCGGCGCGGTGATTCTCATCCTGTGTGCCAACCAGAACATCAACGGCGTCCATATCATCGCCGCGCTCGTGATCCTGCTGCGGGAGATTGCGGTCTCCGGCCTGCGGGAGTTTCTCGCGGGCCTGCGGATTTCCGTCCCGGTTTCGCGCCTCGCGAAATGGAAGACGGCGTTTCAGCTTGTGTCGCTGGGCGCGCTCATTCTGGCGGGCGGATTGCCGCACATCGCGTTCATCCAGCTTGCCGGCCTCGTCACCCTGTGGGCGGCAGCGTTGCTGACCCTGCTTACCGGCTGGGATTATCTGCGCGCCGGCCTCAAGCACATGACGGTCTGAACATGGCCGACATCACGATTCTCTATTTCGCCTGGGTGCGCGAGCGGATCGGCGTGGATGAGGAGAAGCAGCCCGTGCCATCGCCGGAGACGACCGTTGCGCAACTTCTCGATGCCTTGGCAGCCGGTAGCGCTGGTCATGCGGCGGCCTTTGCTGACCGAGCGCGTCTGCGCGCGGCGCTGGACCAGAAGTTCGTGCCCTTGGACACTGCCATCGGCCAGGCGCGCGAGCTGGCGATCTTTCCGCCCGTGACCGGTGGCTGACGCCACCCCCTCGATCTCGCTGCGCGTCACGGCGGAGGATTTCGATCCCGGCCGCGAGCTGGCCCGGCTGGAAGGCCTGGAGGGCGGCGGGATCGCGAGCTTTACGGGGCTGGTGCGCGATGATGGCGGGCTGCGCGCGCTCCGGCTGGAGCATTATCCCGCGATGACGCAAGCACAGATCGGAGCGGTGGTCGAAGAGGCCTGCGCCCGCTGGCCGCTGCTCGGCGTGACGGTGATCCACCGGTTCGGTGAACTGCCGGTCGGCGCGCGGATCGTCTTCGTTGGCACCGCCTCGGCCCACCGCGTCGCTGCGCTCGAATCCTGTGCGTTTCTCATCGACTGGCTGAAAGTCTCAGCGCCCTTCTGGAAGCAGGAAATCCGGCATGACGGCTCGGCCGGCTGGGTCGAAGCGAAAGGCGCCGACGACGCGCGCGCCGCGATCTGGCGGCAGGGGCGGCTGGACCCGATCTGACGGCCGCCGCGCTCAGGCGGCCTCGGCTGTCTCCTGCTGGCTGGTCGCGGCGTTGCGCAGAATGTCAGCCATCAATCGGAAGTCGGCTTCTCGCGGCGAGTTGCGCCGCCAGACCAGGGCGATCTCGCGATGGGCGCTCGGCGACTGGATCGGCCGCGCGGTGATCTTGGTGTTGGCAAGAATGCCGCCCCTTATCGCCATGTCCGGCAGCAAGGTCAGCCCCAGGCCATTATCCACCATTTGCACCAGCGTATGCAGCGACGTGCCGGTGATGGTCGCCTCGGTGCGCAACTCCGCGCGGTTGCAAGCAGCCAGCGCATGTTCCTTCAGGCAGTGGCCATCCTCCAGCAGCAGCAGGCGGTTGCCGTCGATCATCTCGGGCGTGATCAGGGCCGGCGGATCGCGTGGATCGTCCTTGGGGAAGGCCACGAACAGCGCATCATCGAACAGCACCTCGATTTCCGCATCGCCGCAGGGAAAGGGCAGGGCGAGCAGCACGCAATCTGCATGGCCGTGGCGCAACGAGTCGAGCGCCGCGTGGCTGGTTTCCTCGCGGAGATAAAGCTGCAGCGCCGGGCGCTCTTCGCGCAATTTGGGCAACAGCCGGGGGAGGAGAAACGGTGCAATAGTCGGGATGACGCTCATCCGCAATTCGCCGACCAGCGGCGTGCCGGAGGCCTGCGCAATGGCGGCAAGTTCTTCGGCCTCGCGCAGCACGCGGTGGGCCTTGGTGACGATGCGGTCGCCCAGCGCCGTGAAGCGCACGATACGGCGGGTTCGCTCGACCAAGGTGACGCCGATAAGCGATTCCAGTTCGCGGATGCCTGCCGAGAGGGTGGACTGGGTGACGAAGCACGCATCCGCCGCACGCCCGAAATGGCCATGTTCCTTCAGCGCAACCAGATATTGGAGCTGCTTGAGGGTCGGCATGTAGATCGACATTGATCGCCCTTTCCGCTGGAAAGGGACAATTTAATCGATCTAGCCGATCAGTTCAAGCGAGCGCAGGATGCCGTACCCGGTCGTCAGAGTCAGTACGCAACCGACCATGATGAGCAGAGGCCGGGCTGGAACATGCTTGGCGATCCAGGCGCCGAGCGGCGCCGCCAGCACGCCGCCAATCAACAGGCCGGTCGTGGCGGTCGTGAACGTCTCCCAGCCGAGATGGACGAGGAAGGTGATGCTGATCGACAGCGTCAGGAAGAACTCGACCGTGTTGACCGTGCCGATGGTGTGGCGCGGGCTGGTGCCCTGGATCAGCAAGTTCGAGGTCACGACCGGACCCCATCCGCCGCCACCGGAGGCATCAAGAAAGCCGCCGAGGAGGCCGAGCGGGGACACGAACCGGGGGTCGCGCACATGCGCCTCGGTATGACGCAGCCCGCGCCACAGCAGCCAGAGTCCGATAAAGGCAAGGTAGGAGAGGATATAGGGCCGGATCAGCTCGCCATCGATATTCGAGAGGAAATAGGCGCCCGCAACGCCGCCGATCATCCCGGGAACCACCAGCTTCCAGAACAGCTTCCAGTCGACATTGCCATGCAGAACATGGCTGATCGCGGAGACGGCGGTGGTGCAGGTCTCCGCGGCATGAACGCTGGCGGAGGCTGCCTTGGGCGGAACACCGAGCGCGAGCAGGAGGCTGCTGGAAATGACGCCATAGGCCATGCCGAGCGCGCCATCGATTATCTGCGCACCGAAGCCGACGGCCACGAAGGGCAACAGCATCAGCGCAAAATCCATCCAGGCGTCGGGCAAGGGCAAGCCTTTCTCAATTAACTCACTGGACAATAGGCCCGCCGTTTCCGGCTTGGCAAGGAAATTGTCCTTGGGCCTAATCCTGGCAACGCTCTAGAAATTTCAACGCATCGCGACTAGATAGCTGCTCTTGTCGGCCAGCAAGGGACGCTTTGCCATGGGGCTTTTGTCCTATCTCGATTCCGTGAAAGAGCGCGATCCCGCGCCGCGCTCGCGGCTGGAAATCCTTATTTATCCAGGAGTCTGGGCGCTCGGCCTGCATCGGGTCGCGCATCAGCTGTTTCGCTGGCGGCTCTTCTTCCTTGCGCGTCTGGTCAATCATTTTTCCCGCTTCCTGACCGCGATCGACATTCACCCGGGTGCGACGATCGGAAAGAATTTCTTTATCGATCACGGCTTCACGGTCATCGGCGAAACGGCGCTGATTGGCGACAATGTCACCATCTACCAGTGCGTGACGCTGGGCGGCACCGATCCGGCGAATGGAATCGCCGGCAAGCGCCACCCGACGATCTGCGACGGCGCGATCATCGGATCGGGCTCGCAGGTGCTCGGCCCGATCACCGTGGGTGAGCGCGCGCGGGTGGGGGCCAATGCCGTGGTGACCAAGGACGTGCCGGCGGGCGCGGTAATGATCGGCATTCCAGCCCGCGCGACGCTGGTCGATGCCAAGGAATATCAAAAGCCGTTCACGCCTTATGGTACGCCCTGCAGCGAGACCTACGATCCGGCGACGCAGAAGCTGGAAATCCTCCAGTGCGAGGTCGAAGTGCTGCGCAAGCGGTTGGCGGATCTGGTCGCCGAGCAGGAAGCCCGGCGCGCGGACGGCGCTGACGGCCAGTCCCGCACCTCGGCTTGATGAGCAACGTCACACCATTTCCTCCCCGGCCCACACCGGCCAATAGCCCGCCCACGCAGACGAGTTTCGACCGACTGGAACTCTCGCGCATCATGGATCTGTACGGACGCATGGTCGCGGCCGGGCAGTGGCGCGATTATGCCATCGATCTCAATCGGGACGTCGCGATCTTTTCCGCCTTCCGCCGCACGGCGGAACGCCCGGAGGTGCGCATCGAGAAGCGCCCGTCTCTGCGCAACCGTCAGGGCATGTGGGCGCTGATCGGCGAGAATGGCGTGATCCTGCGCCGGGGGCAGGAACTGGCCGGAATTCTGGCGCCTGTCGAACGCCGGCTGATGAAGCTGATCGAGGATTAGGGGCAGGCGCGTCGCCGCCAGGTCTCTCACCCGACTGTCGCAAAACTGTCATCAAACTGTCATACCGGCGTCCGACATTTGAACGGAGCATGGACCTTGCGATTTCCCCTGATGGCGGCGCTTCTCGCTGCGAGCGCGCTGACGATACCCGCGCCCGTGCTGGCCCAGGCCTCCTCGCAAGCCTCTGCCCCGGATGACGTCGCCGCGCTGCGGGCAGAAATTACGCGGCTAAGAGCGCAGCTTGAGAGCATGGAGGCCCGGCTCGGCAAGGTCGAGGGCACACAGGACGCGTCCTCCACGCCGTCCGCGACCCCCGAGGCGGCGGTCGCCTCTGCCCAGACTGCCACTCCCGCGCCCGCAGCGAGCGCCAAGCCGGATGCGCAGCTCAGCTGGCGTGGTGCGCCCCAATTTAGCGGCGAGGGCGGGCTTTCTTTCAAGCCCCGCGGTCGGCTGCAACTCGATACCAACGTCGTTTCCCGCCCGGATGGCATCAATGCGCCCACTTTGGGCTGGTCGGCCGACGTGCGCCGCGCCTATCTGGGTGCGGACGGCACGCTGGGTGGCGGCTTTGGCTATCGGCTGGAGCTGGATTTCGCGTCCGGCAGCGCGCAGTTCACCGACGCCTGGCTCACTTATGAGCGAGGGCCGCTTACGCTGACGGTCGGGCATCACCGCATCACCACGCTGGAAGATCTGACCAGCGATCTGGAAACCAGTTTCCTCGAGCGCGCGGCCTATACGCAGGCCTTCGGTCTGGAGCGGCGGCTGGGGCTTTCGGCCACCTATCGAAACGGCGACGTGATGCTCTCGGCCGGCGCCTTTGCAGATGATCTCGCGGCGCTCGGCACGTCGGGCGTCACCAGCAACAGTTATGCGCTGGATGGCCGGCTGGTGTTCATGCCCAAGCTCGGCGACACGCAACTTCATATTGGCGGCTCGCTGCATCACCGGGAGCTGAACGATCTGACCGACGTCCTCCAATATCGCGCCCGGCCCGGCGCGCGGACGACCGATGTCCGCTTTGTCGACACCGGCCTGTTCAGCGCCAGCGCGGAGACAGGCTATGGCCTGGAATTCGCGGCCTTGCGGGGACGGTGGCATGTGGCGGCGGAAGGCTTCTGGCAGCAGGTGGCGCGGCCCGGCCTTGCCGATCCGACCTTCTTTGGTGGTTATGGGGAAGTCGGCTACATCCTCGCTGGCGCCTCCGGCCGGGGCTATCGCAACGGCGCCTTCGGCTCGATCAAGCCCACACGCGGGCTGGACAAGGGCGGCTCGGGCGCCTGGCAGCTCAACCTGCGCTATGACTGGCTCGATCTCGACGATGGCCTGATCAATGGCGGCCGCGAGCAGACCTACGGCGTGTCACTCATCTGGGTGCCGATCGAGCGGGTGAAGTTCCTGGCCAATTATCTGCGCGTCGAAGTGCGCGATACGCCCGTCGTCGCCGGCACGCGGGACGATTATGGTAGCGACGTGTTCGGTCTGCGCGCGCAGTATGAGTTCTGACGGCCGGCGGGACCGCGCGTTTCTAAAGGCGCGCGGTCAGGCGGCGTCGGCATCCAGCGAATAGCCGGCTGAGCGGACGGTGCGGATGATGTCCGGCAGGCCGCCGGCATTCACCGCCTTGCGCAGCCGGCGAATATGGACATCGACGGTGCGCAGTTCGATCTCGCTGTCCTGCCCCCAAACGCTGTCGAGCAGGCGCTCGCGGGAGAACACCCAGCCGGGATGTTCGAGCAGATGGCGCAGCAGGCGGAATTCGGTGGGGCCGAGGGCCACGAGTTGCCCCGCGCGCCGCACCTTGTGGGCCACCGTATCCATTTCCAGATCGGCAAAGGTCAGAACCTCGCCGGCGAGGGCAGGGCGGACGCGGCGCAGCACCGCATTCACGCGGGCGATCAACTCGCGGGGGCTGAACGGCTTGGTCACATAATCGTCAGCGCCCGTTTCCAGGCCGCGCACGCGATCTTCCTCTTCACCGCGGGCGGTGAGCATGATGATCGGCACATTGGCCGTCTCTGGCATCCGCCGCAGTCGCCGGCAGACCTCGATGCCGGAGAGATTCTCCACCATCCAGTCGAGCAGCACGATATCCGGCGTGCTCTCCTGCGCCAGAATAAGCGCTTCCTCGCCGTCGGGCGTCTGCGTGACGTCGAAGTCTTCGCGCTGGAAGTGCCAGATGAGCAATTCCGCCAGCGCTGCATCGTCCTCGACGAGCAACATCTTTGCGCGGACCACCACTCAGTCCTCCGCCAGCAGGTCGACTGACGTTCCCTTCTCCCGCTCCGGCGGCTTGGCTCCGGTCGCGACATAATGGACCATCTCGGCGATGTTGGTGGCGTGGTCGCCGATGCGCTCCAGATTCTTGGCGATGAAGAGCACATGCGCGCTCTCGGAGATCATCTTCTGGTTCTCCATCATGAACGTCACCATGGTGCGGAAGATGGAATTGTAGAAATCGTCCACCGCCCGGTCCCGCTCGATCACGGCCAGCGCCTGCTGCGCATCGCGCGCGGCAAAGGCATCGAGCGCGGACTTGACCATCTCGCGGGCGATCTGCGCCATGGAGGGGAGCAGCGAGAGCGGCTCCATGCGGCTGGAGGCCGTCACCGTCTCCACGCGCTTGGCGATGTTCTTGGCATAGTCGGCCATGCGCTCGACGATGCCGGCGATCTTGAGCACCGCGATGATCTCGCGCAGATCGTCCGCCATTGGCGCGCGCAGCGCGATGGTCTGCACGACCAGCCGCTCGATATGCGCGTCCAGCTCGTCGATCCGCGCGTCGCCGGCAACGACGCTCTTGGCGAGCGCCACATCGCGTGTCGTCAGCGCCTTGATGGCATTGTCGATGGCATCCTCGGTGAGGCCGCCCATCTCGGCGATCAGCGCCCGCAGGGCGTTGATGTCGTCGTCGAAGGCCTTGAGCGTGTGTTCCGTCATAGCTCGTTCCTGTCCATCCAATCGGCCGATGTCAGCCGTAGCGTCCGGTGATGTAATCCTTGGTGCGCTCTTCTCGCGGGTTGGTGAAGATTTCGGTCGTCGGTCCCTGTTCCACAAGCTTGCCCAAGTGGAAGAAGGCCGTCCGCTGGGAGACGCGCGCCGCCTGCTGCATGTTATGCGTTACGATCACGATGGCGTAGTTGCCGCGCAGCTCCAGGATCAGCTCCTCAATCTTGGCGGTGGCGATCGGGTCGAGCGCCGAGCAGGGCTCGTCCATCAGGATCACTTCCGGGTCCACGGCAATCGCGCGGGCGATGCACAGGCGCTGCTGCTGGCCGCCGGAAAGGGCGGTGCCGCTCTCGTTGAGGCGGTCCTTCACTTCCTCCCACAGGCCGGCGCGGCGCAGCGACTTCTCCACGACCTGATCGAGATCACTCTTGCTGGCGGCAAGGCCGTGGATGTGCGGGCCATAGGCGATGTTCTCATAGATCGACTTGGGGAAGGGATTGGGTTTCTGGAACACCATGCCCACCCGCGCGCGCAGCTGCACGACGTCCATGCCAGAGGCGTAGATATCCTCGCCGTCGAGTGTGATCTCGCCTTCCACCCGTGCGCTCGCCACCGTGTCGTTCATGCGGTTGAGCGTGCGAAGAAAGGTGGACTTGCCGCAACCCGAGGGGCCGATGAAGGCGGTCACATGATCCAGGTCCACGTCGATCGAGACATTGTCGATCGCCTGCTTCTCGCCATAGAAGACCTTGACGCCGCGAGCGGACATCTTGGGTGCGCTGGTCTGAATATCGGCCATTACCATTTCTTCTCGAATTTGTTGCGCAGGAAGATCGCGATGCTGTTCATCGTGAGCAGGAACGCCAGCAGCACGATGATCGCGGCGGAGGTCTTTTCAATGAAGCCCCGGCCCACTTCATCCGACCACAGGAAGATCTGGACCGGCAGCACGGTGGCGGGATCGGTGAAGCCGCCCGGCGGCTGCGAGACGAAGGCACGCATGCCGATCATCAGCAGCGGTGCGGTCTCGCCCAAGGCACGGGCCATGCCGATGATGGTGCCGGTGAGAATGCCGGGCAGGGCCAGCGGCAGCACATGGTGGAACACGACCTGCACCGGGGAGGCGCCGATGCCGAGCGCCGCATCGCGGATCGAGGGTGGCACGGCCTTGATCGCATTGCGCCCGGCGATGACGATGACCGGCATGGTCATCAGCGCCAGCGTCATGCCGCCGACCAGCGGCGCGGAGCGGGGCAGGTGCATCACGTTAAGGAAGATAGCGAGGCCGAGCAGGCCGAAGATGATCGAGGGCACCGCCGCCAGATTGTTGATCGACACCTCGATGAGGTCGGTCCAGCGATTGCGCGGCGCATATTCCTCCAGATAGAGCGCGGCGAACACGCCGATGGGGAAGCTCAGCGCAAGCGTGATCACCATCGTGATCAGCGAGCCCTTGAGCGCCCCCCAGATGCCGACCATGGTCGGGTCCGTGCCATCGCTGCCGGTGAGGAAGCCGATGTTGAAGGCGGTGGAGAGCGCGCCGGCATCGCCGAGCTTCGCGACCAATGCCTCGTCGGCAGGTGTGCCGTCGCTCTTCATCGCGACGTCCAAGCCGGTCGAGGCGGGCAGGCTCACCGTGGCCTTGCGCTGGAGAATGGTCGGATCGTTGATGATCGCCTTGCGCAGGGTGAGCACGGCGTTGGGCGAGAGGATCTGGGTCTCGGGGAGGCCGAACGCCTCCCTTGTGGCCTGCTCCAGCACCGCCGGCAGATTGGCACTGGCCAGCGCCTGCTCGGGGTTAGTCGCAAGCACCGCCGGATCGATCAGCGCGGGCGAGCGCGGGAAATCGATGGGCACGGCGACTTCCGTCTGCGTGAAGCCGCGCAGGCCATTGCCCATCATCGAGATGAGCAGGAAGGCGAGGAAGCCGGCCGAAACTAGCACGGCGGCCATGCCCCACAGGCGGAACCGGCGCTCGGCGGCGTAGCGGCGCGCAATGCGACGCTTCATCGCGTCGCCGCGCCAGTCGGTCGGCGCCCGTTCGGCGCGGTCGCTGGCTGCGGCCCGGTCGAGAACAGTCTCGCCGCTCATTCGTAAGCCTCCCGATATTTCTTCACGACCCGCAGGGCGACGATGTTGAGCAGCAATGTGACGACGAACAGCACCAGCCCGAGGGCGAAGGCGGCGAGCGTCTTGGCACTGTCGAACTCCTGGTCGCCGGTGAGCAACTGGACCATCTGGGTGGTCACGGTCGTCACGCTGGAGAAAGGATTGAGGGTGAGGTTGGCGGCAAGGCCGGCCGCCATCACCACGATCATCGTCTCGCCGATGGCGCGGCTCACGGCGAGCAGCACGCCGCCGACAACACCGGGCAGCGCGGCGGGGATCAGCACCTTGCGGATCGTCTCGCTGGTCGTTGCACCCATGGCCAGACTGCCATCGCGCATCGATTGCGGCACGGCGGCAATGCTGTCGTCCGCCATGGAGGAGACGAAGGGGATGATCATGATGCCCATGACGAGACCCGCGGCCAACGCGCTCTCGGAGGAGGCGTTGGAAATGCCGAGCGAAACCGCGAGGCTGCGCAGTGCCGGCGCGACGGTCAGCGCGGCGAAATAGCCGTAGACCACCGTCGGCACGCCTGCGAGCACCTCAAGGATCGGCTTCATCCACTTGCGGGTCGTCGGGCGGGCATATTGGGTGAGGTAGATGGCGCTCATCAGCCCCAGCGGAATGGCGACGATCATGGCGATGATCGCGCCGATGAAGATCGTGCCCCAGAACAGCGGCACCGCGCCGAAGGCGTCCTCATTGCCATAACCCATCGCGGCCGATTGCGGGCTCCAGTTGAGGCCGAGCAGGAAGTTGAGCGGGTTGACCATCGAGAAGAAGCGCATCGATTCAAACACCAGCGAGGCGACGATGCCGGCGGTGGTGACGATGGCGATCAACGAGGCGCCGAGCAGCGACCACATCACCACCTTCTCGACGCGGTGGCGGGCGGTGAAGGCGGGGCGGACGCGGGAGAGGGCATAGGCGCCGCAGGCAAAGGCCAGGATCGCGGCGAGGATCGCGCCCGTGGTCGAATAGCGCATCGTCGCGACGCGATAGGGCTCGACCAGCTCCGTGGCTTGGGGATTGAAGGCGGCCGCCTGCGACCCGGTGGCAATGGACTGTGCTTCGGCGAGGATCGCGTTGCGGGAGAAATCGTCGGTGGGCAGGCTCTGGGCCGCGGGCGTGGCCAGCACGGAGTCCGCGATCAGCGCCGGCATTACATTCGCCCAGACTGCGAGGAAGGCGAAAGCCGGCAGCATGGTCCACAGAGCCACATACCAACCGTGCTGGGTGGGGCGGCTGTTGGTTGCGAGACGACCGACCTCCGCCTGCAGCCGGGTGGCGCGTGCCCGGGCGATGATCCAGCCGATCACCCCAAGCGCGCCTATGATCAGGACGATCATTACGCCGCTCATTCGCTCATACCCCCTTGGCCATTCAACCTGGCAGGAACCGGTGGCGGCAGCGCGCCGTCACCGGTTGGATTGTCCGATCAGTGCAGTTCGTCGCCGTTCAGCACGGTGAGGTTTGCGATGCGCTCGGCATTGGCCGTGCGCACATCCTCGGGCGCGGCGACCATGCCACGGCGGGCCAGCGCACCATCGGGTGCCCAGTTCTTGGCGAAGGCTTCCATATAGGCCTTGAGGCCCGGAATGGCCGCGAGATGGGCCTTCTTCACATAGATATAGAGCGGACGGGCACCGGGATAGGAGCCGCCGGCAACGGTTTCGTAAGTGGCTTCCTGACCGTTGATGGCGATGTCGCGCACCGTGTCGCGATTGGCCTCGAGGAAGGAGAAGCCGAAGATGCCGACTGCATCGGGGTTGGCATTCAGCTTCTGCACGATCAGATTGTCATTCTCGCCGGCATCGACATAGGCGCCGTCCTCGCGGATCTGCGTGCAGAGCTGCTTGTGCTTGTCTTCATCCTTGGCCTTGAGCTCCTTCATGGCCGGGTCGGTGTCGCAGCCCGGGGTCAGGATCAGCTCGGCCAGCGAATCGCGCGTGCCGGAGGTCGAGGGCGGGCCGAAGACGGAGATGGCAATGGCGGGCAGCGCGGGGTCGATGTCCTTCCAGGTCTTGGCCTTGTTCGGGCCCTTGCCATAGGGATTGGCGGCCAGCGCTTCATAGACCTGCTTGGTGGTCAGCGCGATCTTGGGGCCTTTCACGGACTCCGCCAGCGCCAGGCCATCGAGGCCGATCTGGATTTCGATGATCTCGTTGACGCCGTTTGCCTTGCACGCCTCGAACTCGGATTTCTTCATCCGGCGGGAGGCGTTGGCAATATCCGGGTTCTGGGCGCCGACACCCTTACAGAACAGGCTGATGCCGGCACCGGTGCCGGTGGATTCGATGATCGGCGCCTTCATGCCGGGATTGTCATTCTGGAAGAGGCGCACGGCTTCCTGCGCGAACGGATAGACTGTGGACGAGCCGACCGCGCGAATCTGATCGCGCGCGCCGCCACCGGGCTGGTTCTGGCAGGCCGCGAGCATGAGCAGGGACGCGGCGAAAAATGCGTGACGCATGGACTGGTCTCCGGGAGGCGCTTGTGTTGCCCGGCGTCGCCTTAGAACCGGGTTCCTCGCGCCTCTGTGACGTTTCTGTTTCACTTTTGTGACTCGGTCACCCGGCAGAAGCGGCCCGCGCGGTGCCGGCAGCGGCCTCTTCCCCCGCAAGAGCGCGGAAGACCGGCAGTTCCACCCGCACGGTGGTGCCCACGCCGACCTTGCTGTCGAACTGAAGAATTCCGCCATGGCGCTGCACGATGTGCTTCACGATGGCGAGGCCAAGGCCCGTTCCGCCCATCGCGCGGCTGCGGCTTGAGTCGATTCGGTAGAAGCGCTCGGTGAGGCGGGGGAGGTGTTCGGGTGGAATGCCCTCGCCCTGATCGCTCACCGCCAGGAGCACCATGTTGCGCTCATGCGGCTCGGCCCGAACCGTCACCGCCGTGCCGGCCGCGCCATATTTGAGCGCATTGCTGATGAGGTTGTGAAGCAGCTGGCTCAACTGCGCACGGTCGCCGCGCACCGGCGGCAAGTCCGGGTCGACCTGCGTCACGATATCCTGCCCGCGCTTGTTCTGCCCCTGGCGGAAGACCTGCACCACTTCCTCCACCAGCGGGGCGAAGGCCACCGGCTGGTCGGGCGAGCGATATTTGTCCGCCTCGATGCGGGAGAGGGACATGAGATCATCCACCAGCCGCTGCATCCGCCGGGCCTCGCCATCCATGATGGTGAGGAAGCGCTCGCGGGTGGCCGCATCGGCGCCCGCGACGGGGTCGCGCAGGGTTTCGATGAAGCCGAGGATGCCGGCCAGCGGCGTGCGCAGCTCGTGGCTGGCATTGGCGACGAAATCCACGCGCATCCGCTCGGCGGCCTGCTTGTCGCTCTGGTCGAAAAGCAAGGCGAGCAGGCGGCCATTGGCAATCGGTTGAATGTCGAGCGCCCAGCTTTGGCCGGCGGCGCCCAGGCCGATGATGTCAACGCGGGCGGGGGCCTGCGCCTGATTGGGGCCGGTGAGCAGATCGATTGCGGCCGGGTGGCGCAGCGCCAGCCGGACGTCCTGCCCAATGATGTGGCGGCCGAGCAGTGCCAGCGCGGCGTCATTGCAGCGCTCGATCCGCCCGCGCTCCACGATCAGGCTCGGATGCGGCAAGGCCTGGAGCAGCGTGTCGATCTGGCTGAGACTCGCGCCATTTGCGTCAGGGGCAGGTGCCGAGATCAGGGACGGCGTTGCGCGGCGCTCCAGCGCATCGAAGAGCAGTGCGACGCCGAACAGGCAGGCCACCGCCGACGTCAACGTGGCTTCCGCGCTGCCGGTCAAGGCATAGACGATGACGGTCGCGAGCGCCCCCGTCAGCAGCAAAATCCAGATCGAGCGATCGACGCGGGCCATGGCCACCCCGTAGATGATTCGCACTGCCAGCGCGATTCCAAAGATCGCGGCGCTGGGGCGGGGAGCGGCTTAGATCGCCCAGCGCTCCAGCAGCGGCACCAGCTCGTCATAATGGTCGATGCCGGCATCCGCGCCGATCTCTTCCGCCGTGCAGGGCACGAAGCCGAAGCTGACCGCAATCGAGGGAATGGCAGCAGCACGGGCGGCCAGCGTGTCATTGTCGGTATCGCCCAGGAAGATGGTGCGCCCGCCGCCCGCCTTCTCAACCATGTCGAGCAGCAGATCGGGCAGCGGCTTCATCCGGTCGGGGCCGAGCGTGTCGCCGCCGACGATAGCCGCAAAACGGGGCGTAAGGCCGAGCTGATCGAGCAGGCTGCGCGCCAGCGCCTCGCGCTTGTTGGTGCAGACGGCCAGTCGCACGCCGCGCGCGGAAAGCGCATCCATCGCGTCGATCAGGCCCGGATATGGCTGGGTATGTACCGCGATGTTGGCGGCATAATGGTCCAGCAGGATCGGCAGCAGCGCATCGACCAGCGCTTCGTCCTGCTCGCCCGATTCCTGCAGTGCCCGCGCCAGCATGCGCCGCGCGCCCTTGCCGATGAACGGGCGGATGGTCTCGACCGGAAAGGGGCCGTAACCGCGCGTGGCGAGCGCGTGATTGACGGCGGCGGTCAGGTCCGCGCCGGTATCGAGCAGCGTGCCGTCAAGATCGAAGCCGACGAGGTCGAAAGCAAAGGTGGTCATCGCTGCCCCATGCCTTCTGGGCAGTGGCGCGATCAAGTCAAACATGGCAAGGCTTGCCTGCCCTGTCCTGATCGCCCCTCGATCTCGCCAACAAGAGAGTGCCCGTGCCCGATCCGATCAACCGCCCGCTTGCCGTTGTCATTCTTGCTGCCGGCCAGGGGACGCGCATGAAGTCGGCCAGGCACAAGGTGCTGCATCCGCTCGCTGGCCGCCCGATGCTGCTGCATCTGCTGGCAAGCGCCGGCGCGCTCGATCCGGCACGGCAGATCGTCGTGGTCGGCGCCGGGCGCGAGCAGGTGGAGGCTGCCGTGGCCGGTCGCGGGATCGACATTGCGGTGCAGGCCGAACAGCTCGGTACGGGCCATGCCGTGGCGCAGAGCGCGGCGGCGTTGCAGGGCTTTGTGGGCGATGTGCTCATTCTCTATGGCGATGTGCCCTTGGTGCGCGCCGAGACCATGCGCGCGATGATCGCGCGCCTGCATGAGGAGGATGCGCCGGCCTGCGTGGTGCTCGGCTTCCGCCCGCGCGACCCCGCCGCTTATGGCCGCATCATCGCCACTGCCGATGGACGCATTGGCAAAATGGTCGAATATAAGGACGCGACCGAGGCCGAGCGCGCCGAGGATCTGTGCAATTCCGGCCTGATGGCCGTGCGCACCGAGGATCTGTTCGCGCTGCTCGACCGGGTCAGCAATGATAATGCAGCGGGTGAATATTATCTGCCGGATATCGTGATGCTCGCTGCCGTAGACGGGCGGGCGAGCGCGGTCATCGAAACGAGCGCGGACGAGGTTGCCGGGGTGAACAGCCGGGCAGAACTGGCGGCGGTCGAGGCGAGCTGGCAGCAGACACGGCGCGCGGAAGCGATGCGCGACGGTGTGACGCTGGTTGCGCCGGAGACCGTGTTTTTCGCCTACGACACCGTTCTTGGCCGCGACGTGACCGTCGAGCCGAATGTGATCTTCGCCCCCGGCGTGGTGGTGGAGGAGGGCGCGACGATCCATGCCTTCAGTCATCTTGAGGGAGCGCATGTCGGGCGCGATGCCTCGGTCGGGCCATTCGCGCGGCTGCGGCCCGGCGCGCGGCTGGGCGAAAAGACCAAGGTCGGCAATTTCGTCGAAATCAAGAAGGCCGTGCTGGGCGCGGGGAGCAAGGTCAACCATCTCTCCTATGTCGGCGACGCGCAGGTGGGCGAGGCCGTGAACATCGGCGCCGGCACGATCACCTGCAACTACGACGGCTATTTCAAGCATGAAACGGTGATCGGCGACCGCGCCTTTATCGGCTCGAACAGCGCGCTGATCGCGCCGGTGCGGATCGGCCGCGATGCCATCGTCGCGGCAGGCAGCGCCGTCTCGCGCGATGTCGGGGACGGAGAGCTACGCTTGGTCCGCGCGGAACAGTTTGTGAAGCCGGGCTGGGCCGATCGCTTCCATGACGCGATGCGCAAAAAGAAAAGTGCGGCGCACAAGAAAGACAGCTGAGGTCCCTGCCATCCGGTGGCATTTTATCGACGAACCGAGGAAAATTTCTGTGCGATTGTCGAAAATGTCCAATCGCCCGGGCAGCATTTTTGAGACGGTCGAGCCCAGCAGATGAGCAGCGATCCTTCGTGGGACGCAATCGGCTTTGCCCGGTTGTGGGGAGTGCAGCGCTGATCATCGATCCTTATCGGTGCGAGCCGAACCTGTCCGTGGGGAATGCGCCTCCGGGTGCATTTGGGCAGTTGGGATAGGAAAGAGGGCGGCCAGCTATGTGGTTCGCCCTCTTTTCTTGCGTGGCCGAGGCGCACATTGACATGATATCACGATATGATATCAATATATCATGCGCTTCCTGGCTGACCTTTCCGACGACGATGTGAAGTGGCTTGAGGAGCAGGCCGCGCAGCAGGGGACATCCCGCGCGGCAATCCTCCGCGAGGCCGTCAGCAGCTATCGTGCCGCCCAGTCCATGCAGGGAGTGGAGCGTTTTTTCGGCCTCTGGGCACAGCATGGCTCATCGGTGGATGGGCTGGCCTATGAACGTCGCGCCCGTGGCGAGTGGGATCGGGATTGGGAGAGCGCCGAGGGCGCACCTCAACCGTGAGCGAGTTCTACTTCGACACCAATATTCTCATCGACGCGCTTCATGAACGCCCGCAGGCGTGGGCGGAGCTGCAGCGCGCCCGTCGGCCGTGGATCAGCCGGATCAGCTGGATCGAGATCATGGCCGGCGCCCCGGATGGGCTCCATGCCGAGACGGAGCGCTTTTTGGATCTTTTCGCGATCGCGGAAGTGAGCGAGGAAGTGGGGCGGCGGGCCGCTTCGCTTCGGCAGCAGCGCCGCTCGCTTAAATTGCCCGATGCCATCATTCTCGCTTCGGCCCAGTTGAGCGGGCGCATATTGGTGACGCGCAACAGCAGGGATTTCCCGGCCAATATGCCGGGCATCCGCATCCCCTACACGATCTGAATTCAAGGAAGGCTCACCCCATGTGCGGAATCATCGGCATCGTCGGCACGCAGGATGTTGCGGAGCGCCTGCTCGACGGGCTGCGGCGGCTCGAATATCGCGGCTATGATTCCGCCGGCGTCGCCACGATCGTGGATGGCCGGATCGAGCGGCGGCGGGCCGAGGGCAAGCTCGTCAATCTTGCCCGTGTGCTGGCCGCCGAGCCGCTGGCGGGCGCGACCGGCATTGCCCATACCCGCTGGGCCACCCATGGCGCGCCGACCACGAGCAACGCGCACCCCCATGCGACGGACGAAGTCGCGGTGGTCCACAATGGCATTATCGAGAATTTCAAGGCGTTGCGCGATGAGCTGATCGGGCGCGGGCGGGTGTTCGCCAGCGAGACCGATACCGAGGTGGTCGCGCATCTGGTGAGCGAGCTGGTCGAGCAGGGCGCTTCACCACAGGACGCCGTGAAGCAGGTGCTGCCCCGTCTGCACGGTGCCTTCGCGCTCGCCATCCTGTTCCGTCGCCATCCCGATCTGTTGATCGGTGCGCGCCTTGGCTCGCCGCTGGTGGTCGGCCATGGCGATGGCGAGACCTATCTCGGGTCGGACGCGCTGGCGCTGGCCCCGCTCACCCAGCGCATCGCCTATCTGGACGAGGGCGACTGGGTGGTGGTGACGCGCGAGGGCGCGCAGGTGTTCGACCGGGCCAACAATCCCGTCGAGCGCGCGGTCACCATCTCCGGCGTGTCCGGTGCGATGATCGACAAGGGCAATCATCGCCACTTCATGCTCAAGGAGATTTACGAGCAGCCCGTGGTGGTGGCGCAGACGCTGCGCAGCTACCTCCGGCGGATCGACGACACGCTCTCCCTGCCGATCCCGGACTTCGACCTTTCGGCCATCGGCCGTGTCACGATTGTCGCGTGCGGCACCAGTTTCTATGCCGGTATGGTCGCCAAATACTGGTTCGAGCAGTTCGCGCGCGTGCCCGTCGATCTCGATTTCGCATCGGAATTTCGCTATCGCGAGCCGGTGATGGAGGCGGGCGGCCTTGCGCTGTTCATCTCCCAGTCTGGCGAGACGGCCGATACGCTCGCGGCGTTGCGCCATGCCAAGGCGGAAGGGCAGAAGATCGCCGTCGTCGTCAACGTGCCGACCAGCTCGATGGCCCGTGAGGCGGACCTGCTGCTGCCGACCCATGCCGGGCCGGAGATCGGGGTCGCCTCGACCAAGGCCTTCACCTGCCAGCTTGCCGTGCTCGCCGCGCTCGCGGCCAATCTCGCCCGCGCCAAGGGACGGCTAACGCGCGCGGAAGAGCAGCGGATCGTCGGCCATCTGGCCGAGGCCCCTGCCGCGATCAATCAGGCGCTGATGCAGGACGAGGCGATCCAGGCCCTCGCGCCGCACATCGCGCCCGCGCGGGACGTGCTCTATCTGGGGCGCGGCACCGATTATCCGCTGGCCCTCGAAGGTGCGCTGAAGCTCAAGGAAATCAGCTACATCCATGCCGAAGGTTATGCGGCGGGTGAAATGAAGCATGGCCCCATCGCGCTGATCGACGAGGCGGTGCCGGTCATCGTCATCGCGCCCTCAGGCCCGCTGTTCGAGAAGACCGTCTCCAACATGCAGGAAGTGCAGGCCCGCGGCGGCAAGGTCGTGCTGATCTCGGACGAGGAGGGCATCGCCGCCGCCGGCGAAGGCTGCCTCGCGACGCTCGCACTCCCCAAGGTCCACCCCCTCATCGCGCCGATGGTCTATGCCGTACCCGTGCAACTGCTCGCCTACCACGTCGCGGTGCTCAAGGGCACGGATGTCGACCAGCCCCGGAATTTGGCGAAGAGCGTGACGGTGGAGTAGGTTCGACCTCTGAGTGTGGCCCCTTGCGGCGCGTATAGTTTTTTAAATGGCGATTAAAATTCGCCGATTTCGAATTTGCGACAATTAAAATTGTCAGATTATTCCGAAATAATATAAGTATTTAGGCATTGGTATCTTCAAAAGTGCATCTTGTCGAAAGGGCATGCCAGTGGCCGGGTGGTTAGCATCTGAGCAAGAATGATAGTACAGATCGGCCATGCACCGGACCTCCGGTCTTAACGCCGATCCGCTAGTTGCGCAGGGTGGCTGCTGCTCATGCGTGCCCACGCAACCACGGCACCTTACTGGCGGCCGAAGTAGGGTGTGCGTGTTTCCGTCGACCGTCGTGCCAACGGCAGCGTCGC
This sequence comes from Sphingobium sp. B1D7B, assembly GCF_025961965.1. Taxonomy (NCBI): domain Bacteria; kingdom Pseudomonadati; phylum Pseudomonadota; class Alphaproteobacteria; order Sphingomonadales; family Sphingobiaceae; genus Sphingobium; species Sphingobium sp. B1D7B. The sequence continues at coordinate 3,378,116 of NZ_JAOQOR010000001.1, read as the reverse complement.
ACGGCTGGACGATCGATTGGGAAAAACAGTTTCATATCCTGCGCATCGGTGGCCACAAGAGCCTGTTTCCGCTTGTAGAGGTCTCATCCTATGCTCATGATAACAATGCTGGTCGCTGCCGCGGCCCCACCGCAAGATGTGGTGAGGGCAGATCCTGTCGCCGGTATGCTGCCCGCCGGTATCGGCGAAGATGAGGTCGTGATTGCCGGGATCACGGATAGCGCCGTTCAGAAGTGCGTTCGGTTTTTCGAAGAAGAGCTGGCGCCGGAGGCGGGCATGCGTATCGACCGCAGTGCGATGACGTCCAGCCCGGAGCAAGGGCAAATCTGGCGGGCAGATGCGGTGAGCGTGCAACCGCCCCTGCGCGCGTCGCGGTTTACCTGTACCAAGGACGGCAAATCCATTGAGCCGCTAGGCGCGCCAGAGGCGGAATCGCCCGGCAAATGACCATGAGGAAAGGACAGCTGTTGAACGGCAAAATCGGTACGTTGCTATGCGGCCTGCTCGCGCTGGCGCCGATGGCCGCCCAGGCGCGCTCCTCGCAATGGTGGTTCGTGGCACAGGGTGCGGACCGGGTTCTGTTCGTGGATGTGGGCTCCATCGAGCGTGAGGGCGATATCGTCCGGTATCAGGCCAGCCAGGTGATCCGCGATCCCAATGATCCAGCGGCCCTCATCCGCGCCTATATGGTGACCGACTGCAAGAAGCGCACCGAAAGCTGGGATATGGCGATGCGCTATGACGCGGAGGATCAACGGCTCGACGAGACCGCGGTGCGCTTTCCGACCGAAGCCGTCCTGCCCGACACGATCGGCGATGCGCAATTGCAGTTCGTCTGCGCCGCGGATCGCGCGCAGAGTGACGGCTTCCCCCTGCAGATCGACGAAGTCGCTTTTGCCGAAGCCCTGATCGCTGACACCCAGGCGTCGGAAAGCCCGGCGGCAATCCACGAACGCATGCGCCTTGATCCCAAGGTGCCGGTCATTCGCTCGAAGGCGCCCGGCGTTGAAACCTTCGGCACGCCGCAGACCACGCGGGCGGGACATGCCGTCGTTCCACCACGGGATTATGCCAAGGGTGTGCAGATCCCCATCGCCAGTGATTATGACACGGATGTGGTCGGGCAGATTTACGACATTGCCTATCTGGGCGTGCAGAATGGCGATTTGGTGTTCGAGAAGCGCGGCTACAGCATTGACGACCTCGCGCATGCCGGTTCCGGCCAACCCATGCGCTTTCCGCGAGCGCAAAAGACGGTTCATATCGGCGATTTCATGATCGACGTGCTTGAGGCTACGCCGCAATCGCTCCGCTTTCGCGCACAGCTCGTCCGGGACGGCGCCGAGGGACAAGGCGGATGACCTCGGCCTTGCGGCCCATGGTCGTCCTCGCGCTGGCAATCGCCTCCGTGGTGCCTCCTGCGCAGGCGCAGGAAGTCGCGACAGCAACGCAAGCGCCACCAGAAATGGAGGCGTCACAAGAGGACGCGCTGACCTCCGTGCCGGACCTTGTCACGCGCTGTGACGGAGAGGATGCGGACAGTTGCGCCGAACTGGGCGAGCGCTACCGTGAAGGCCGGGGTGTCGCCCGCGATCTGGTGCGGGCGACCTATTTTGCCGGCAAGGCGTGCAATCTTGGTGATATGGCAAGCTGCACCATGGCCGGCTTCGCTTATGGGCAGGGGCAGGGCGTTGCCCTGTCGGTGGACCGAGCCACCGCTTATTATGCCTATGCCTGCCGGAGCGGCGATGCCACCGGATGCTCGAACCTCGGCCTCGCTTATATTCGCGGGGATGGCGTTACGAAGGATGACGTCCGCGCCGCTGCTCTCTTCAGGCAAGCCTGCGACAAGGGATCGTCCGACGGATGCATGAACCTCGGCGCTGCTTATTCGCTGGGCAAGGGATTGCGCCGGAATCATGCAGAAGCCGCGCGCCTGTTCCGGCAAGGCTGCGACGCGGGCGATGACAAATCATGCTATAATCTCGGCGTTCTCTATCGGGACGGCCTCGGCGGGCCGCGTGACTATGCTCGGGCGACAGAATTGTTCGAGAAGACGTGTCAAGCTGGCGACGCGAGCGCTTGCGGCAATCTCGCGATGATGATCCACCGGGGCCAGGGAGTCCGTAAAGACCATAGCGGCGCGCTCGACATGTTCGACAAGGCGTGCGGGCTCGGGGAGGCGGAAAGCTGCTTCATGCTTGGGAAAGCCAATCTGGAGAGCAAGCACGGTCGGGATCGCAATCATGCGCGAGCGATTGCCTTGCTGGAACGATCCCTGACGCTGGACCCGAAGGCCTCCTTTGCCGGCAAGGCGAGGAAGGCGCTCGCCGATGCACGCGCTGCCGCAAGCGCCTCAAGCGCGATCGAGGATGGCGCAGAGGAACAGCGCTGAGGTTCGCGCCCTGGATTTATCGCGGGTTAGGCCGATTCTGTCAGTGGCCCGTTGCTGACAATCGATGAGCACCGCACTCACGACCCTCACCGATAAAATTCACTCTCGATTTTTGACAGTGTTTTGAACCCGTCACCGATGTGGCTGCGCATGGCCGTTTCGGCCGCATCGGCCTCTCCGGCCAAAATGAGGCGCAGCATGTTCTGGTGGTCCGCGTTTGCGGTACGCAGGCGCTCCTCATCGTAGAAACTCTCGAACAACATTCGGTGAATGGGAACATTCAGGCGTTTGAGCAACTCGGCAATAACCGTGTTGCCAGAGCCTTCCACAATGAGTCGATGCCACTCGATATTCAGCCGCCCAAACTTATCCGGCGCCCGATCGTTCACGCATTTGTCGAGTTGCTCCTGGACGATGCACAACTGGTGCTTCTGCTCATCCGAAGCATTTCGTGTGAAGTCGGCGGCGCAGATACCTTCTAATGCAAGACGCGCCCGATAAATTTGCGCAGCTTCCTCAAGGCTGGTGCTTCGGACGGATGCCCCGCGGAATTCTTCGATCAGCACCAGGCCTTCGCCTTCCAGCCGCTGCAACGCTTCGCGCACCTTCGACCGACTAGCGCCGGTTTGCCGGATTATGTCCACTTCGACCAACCGCTGGCCGGGCACAAAACGGCCTGTGCGAATGCGGTCACGCACCCAGTCGGCGACCTCGACGGCCGAGGGTGCCCGCTTGTCCAACTGCTCGTTCATGTTAGGAGCGTCTAATCTCCTGACAATATTGTCAACAATATTGTCATCTGTTTTTTGATTGCATCCGGTGGGTTGATCGCTGATGAAATTGTCAACAATAGGAGAGCGGGGATGCGGGCGGTTAGATGGATCGGGGTGCTGGCTGCTATTACGGCAGCCGTGCCGGGTCCGGCTAAAGACTATGCAGATGTGCAACGCAGCTCGCTCTACGTGCCTGTGCGGGACGGGACGAAGCTGGCCGTCAATATCTATCGACCGGCCAGTGACGGCAAGGTGGAAGAGAAGCGCCTTCCTGTTATCTTCGTCTTCACGCCCTATCGCGCCCGTTTCAAGGACAAGGACGGCGCGGTCAAGGAAGTCGCGCTGGAGGATGGCCTGGCGCTGCGCTCTCTGATTTCCGCCGGTTATGTGGTCGCCGTCGCCGATATTCGCGGCAAGGGCGCGTCCTTCGGCGCGCGGCGGGGTTTTCAGGACCGCACCGAGGCGAAAGATGGCCATGAACTGGTCGAGTGGCTGGCGCGCCAGCCCTTTGCCAGCGGCAAAGTCGGCATGATCGGATGCTCCTATCTGGGGGGCACAACATTTCACACCGCAACCACTGCGCCCCCGGCGCTCAAGGCGGTTTTCATCGGCGCGTCGGACCTCGACAAATATGCTTTCGTGCGGCGCGGCGGTATCACCGCACAGTTCAACACCCGGCCGGACGAGCCGTTGCGCGACGATCTGGCGAGCGTCCCGGTCGATGGCGATGCGGACGGGCAGCAGCTTAAATCAGCCGTTGCCCAGCATGCCCAGAACACGCCGATGGCCGCGCTCTGGTATGGTATGCCCTATCGCGACAGCGTTTCCTCTTTCACTGGAAATCGCTTCTGGGAGGAAGTGGGCGTCTATAATTATCTCGACGCGATCCAGCGGGCGGGCATCGCCACTTATTTCTGGAGCAACTGGCATGACGAGCCAACGGCCCAGTCCCTCTTAAGCGCGGCGAACCTCAAGGGATCGAAATTTCTCGCGGGGCCTGGCAGCCACTGCGTGCCGCCGCCTGGATTCGACTTCACTGGCGAAGTCGTGCGCTATTTCGATCATTATCTCAAAGGCGCGGACAACGGCATCGAGAAGGAGCCGCGTGCGACTTATTGGGTCGAGGGATTGGACGGGAAAGGTGGCTATGCCCGCTCCGACGCGTTGCCGGGTGCCAACGTCACGCCAATGCAGTGGTTCCTGAACGGCGGTCGCAGTGGCACCGCGCGATCGGTGAATGACGGAACGCTCGGTGCAAAGCCGGATCGCGCGGGCGCGGACAAGTTCACGGTGCGCTACGATTTGCCGGGCGCAGACTATTTTGCCTTCTGGGCCAAGCCCATGGACGACAAGGGGCTGAGCTATACCAGCGCCCCGCTGGACAAGCCGCTCAAGCTGATCGGCTATCCGGTCGTGAACCTGCGCGTCTCGGCGGACAAGCCCGATGCCGATGTTTTCGTCTATCTGGATCAGGTGGCGGCCGACGGACAGGCGGAGGTCGTGGCCTTCGGCCGGCTGGCACTAGCGCATCGCAAGAATGGCAAGGCACCCTATGACGTCAAGGGTCTGCCCTGGCACTCAGGGCGCAAGGCAGATGTAGCACCTCTCCCGGTCGGCCAGCAGGCCAATCTGGTGATCGATCTGACGCCGGTGTCGCGGATCGTGCCGGCTGGCGCGCGTTTGCGCGTCACCATCGCCGGTGCGGACCCCCGCCAGCGCAATCTCAAGGAAATACAACAGACTCCCGCCCCGGTTTTCACGGTCGAGCGGGGCAGCGCGGGCGGCTCCTGGGTCAAATTGCCGGTCGCGAACTGAGACGTCGATTAAACATAAAAGCCGCAGGGGCGGCGAGGGAGGTTGGGATGAGCAAGGATTATAAAGGCGGGATCACTCTAGGAACGGCACTGAAGCTGGGCAGCAGCCTGATGGCACTGGCTCTGCCCGCGATGGCGGTGGCGCAGAACGAGGAGGGGGCAGCGCCGGACATCGTCATCACCGGCAGCCGCGTGCGCGGCGAAGCGCCGGTCGGGTCGACGGTCACCACACTTGGCCGGGCTGAGATGGAGGCCTCGAGCGCGGTCACCGTCGATCGCATGATTAAGGAAATCCCGCAGGTCTTCGACCTCGGCGTCTCGGAAAATTCGCGTGGCCAGTCGGGCGGAAGCGGCAACATCACCTATGGCAACTCGGTGAACCTGCGCGGCATCGGGCCTTATGCGACGCTGGTGATGATCGACGGGCACCGCGTGACCAACAACAGCCGTTCGATCGATCCGTCGGTCCTGCCGTCGCTGGGTGTCGAGCGGGTCGAGGTGGTCGCCGACGGCGCATCCGCCATCTACGGTTCGGATGCGGTCGCGGGCGTGGTGAATCTTATTCCCCGTCGGTCACTCGACGGCGGCGAGGTGTTCGCGCGCTCGGGCATATCGTCGCGGGGCGACTTCCATGAGACGACGCTGGGCGCCGCGCTTGGCAAGGTGTTTGAACGCGGGCAGATCATGGTCGCCTACGAGCATGTCGAGCGCTCGAACCTGAGTGGCGATGATCGCGGCTTCTTTACCAGTAACCAGACTGGCTTCGGCGGCGGGGATTACCGGATCGTGCGGTGCGCGCCGGGTAACATCAATGCGAACGGTACGACCTACGCCATCCCGGCGGGGGGCGTGACCCAAGCGACGGCAGGATCGCTGGCGGCAGGCACGCTCAACAGGTGCGACGAGCTGGACAATCAGGATCTCATTCCGGAGCAGCGCTACGACTCATTCAATAGCACGGGTCGCTTCGACCTGACCGACTGGCTGAGCGTCTTCTATGACGGCTTCTATTCAAAGCGTAATTTTTACCGGAATTCCGCCTATTCCAACGCGCGCCTGACGGTGCCGCAGACGAACGCCTTCTTCGTGCGGCCCGCTGGCTTTAGCGGGACCAGCTATACACTCGACTATAACTTCGGCAGCAGCGTGCCGATCAATGACTCGTTCGGTTCTGCGGAAAGCTGGCAAATCACGCCCGGCCTTCGTGCCAAGCTGCCCCATGACTGGGAAGCCGAAGTGCTGTTCGGCTATGGCAAGACCAATGATTTCTCAGGCTCTTATCACGGCATCAATAACGCCGCGCTGAACGCTGCGCTCGCCAGTAGCAACCCCGCGACGGCGTTTGACCCGTACAGCCGTGGTCGCACAAGCGCCGCAGTGCTGGCCGGGATTTCCGACCAGATCTTCCTGGCTCCAACCAATGGCCACCTGAAGACCTATGAAGGTCGCCTCAACGGCTCGCTCTTCGCGCTGCCCGGCGGCGACGTGAAGCTGGCGGCGGGTTATGAGCGGCAGGATTTCAACGTCGCGCTTGGCTCCGCTCGCGGCGGGCCGACGACGCCGATTACCTACCGCCATTTCGGCCGCGAGGTGGACTCCTTCTATGGCGAACTCTACATCCCTATCTTTGGAGCGAACAACGCGGTTCCCGGTTTCGAGCGGCTGGAACTCAACGCCGCCGTGCGCCACGACAAGTATAGTGACGTGGGCAGCACCACCAACCCCAAGTTCGGCCTGAACTGGCAGCCGGTGCGCGGCGTCAAGCTGCGCGGCAGCTACGGCACGTCGTTCCGTGCGCCGACTATCCCGGAGATTTACGGCAACTCGAACAACATATTCGGCCAGAGCTACCAGAACCCGGCGGGCGGTGCGCCGCTGCAGGGCTATGCGCTTTCCGGTCCCAATCTGGACCTGAAGCCGGAGACGGCGACCACCTGGTCGGTCGGCTTGGACTTCGAGCCGACATCCAATCTGAGTTTGGGCGTCACCTATTGGGACGTCAAATATGAAAACCAGGTGCTAGCCAACCTCTCCAACCTCACCATCCTGGGTAACGAGGCGCAGTATGCCGGCACGGGCATCATCCTGCGCGGATCGGCGGCGGCGGCGCGGGTGCAGCAGTTGCTGAGCCAGGGCGTCGCGCTCGCCGGAGGTTCTTTCCCCGGTGGTGATCCGGCCAATGTGACGCTGTTCGTGGACGGACGCAGCCAGAATCTGGGCGTGTCGATCACGCGCGGGATCGACTTCAGCGGAACCTGGAAAGCCGACATCGGTGCGGCCGACCATCTGCTCTTTAACGTGTCGGGTACCTACCTCACAAAGTATAACATCGCCGTGACGCCCGCCGCGCCGCTGGTCGACCGGCGCAACGTCATCTTCAATCCGCTCAAGTTCAAGGCGCGAGCCAGCATTACCTGGGATCACGGGCCACTGAGCGCGCGTGTTCTGGCCACGCATGTTGGTGGATACACCAACAACCTTTCCAACCCGGTGCAGTCCGTGAAGAGCTACACCCCTGTCGACTTGACGCTGACGTGGCGCATCGGGGACCCGCAGGCGACCGGCTTCTTCGAGAAGGGGCTGACGCTCGCGATGGAAGTGCGCAACGTCCTCGATATTGCGCCCCCCTATGTCAATCTGGCGCCCAACGGCAATGGCGGCGGTGGCTATGACGCGACGGCGAGCGATCCCATTGGGAGACTCTTCGCCGTCAGCGTGCGCAAGTCCTTCTAAGGGAGCGGAGCGAACGTGGGGAAGGAGGCGATCTCGATTGTGCTGGCAGGCGATCTGGTTCTGGATGAGCCAGATGGCGCCTACTGGCTGGCCGGGATCGCCCCCGCCCTGCGCGCTGCCGACCTCGCGGTGGGGCATCTGGAAGTGCCCCACACGGCGAGTGTCGCCGAACTCAAGGGAGATGTGCCGGCCCCCGGTGCGCCGCCCGAAAATCTTGCCGCCATCGCGCAGGCAGGGTTCGGGATGCTCAGTCTTGCCGGCAATCACATCGCCGATTGCGGTCCCCAGGGCATTGCCGACACGCTGGCCAGTCTCGATGCGCAAGGCGTGCATCACACCGGCGCGGCGCTGACGCTTGCAGCTGCTCGCGCGCCGGCGATCGTGACGCGCGGTGGCCATCGGATCGCGCTGCTGAGCTATAATTGCGTTGGCCCGGAAAACAGTTGGGCCGGTAAGGATACTGCCGGCTGCGCCTTTCTGCGGGTCGATACGGCAGACGGCGCGCCGATTGCGCCGGCGGCTGCGCTCACCACGCTGACCGCAGAGGCCGTCGCGACCTTGCGGGAGGATATCGTGGCCGCGCGCCAGCAAGCGGACATCGTGCTCGTGGCCCTCCACAAGGGTATCGTTCACACACCGGCGCAACTCGCGCCTTACGAACGCGCGGTTTCTCATGCTGCGATCGATGCGGGGGCGGACGTCGTAATCGGTCACCATGCGCATATCGTGCGCGGTATCGAATTTTATCGTGGGAAGCCGATTTTCCATGGACTTGGCAATGGCTGCGTCGTCACCAGTGCGCTCAGTCCGGCGCAGGATCATCCGGCCCGCGCGGAATGGGCGGAGCGGCGGCGCAAGCTCTTCGGTTTCGAGCCGGACCCGGCTTACACGCTCGCGCCCTTTCATCCTGAAGCGGTGAACGCCTTTCTCGGCACCATCCGTCTCCATGGTGGCGGCGCGATGGACGTGGGCATCATCCCCGTCGATGTCGAAGCACCGGGGCGGCCCGTGCTCGCCTCGCCAGCCCGCGCGGCGGACATCCGGTCCTATGTCGAGCGTATCACGCGAAAGGCGGGACTGCCTGCCATCACAATAGCGGCCGACGGTCGCGTCGAAGAGGTTGGCGCATGAATTCTGCCAGGGTTGCCATGGTCTGGATCGGGGGGGGCGCCCTGATCGCGGCCGCGCTGTTGAACCTGCTCGCCGTGATCGGGCGGCACACCGGCCTGCCGCTCAAGGGCGCGATCGAGCTGGTTCAGGTCGCGGTTCTGGTCGCCGGAGCGCTGGCGCTCGTGGCGGCGACGATCGCCCGGAACCATGCCCGCGTGCATCTGATCCTCGATCGGCTGACGGGCGTTCGGCGCGACATTGCCGAGCGCACCTGCACGGCGCTCTCGATCGTCTTCTATGCAGGGTTGCTCGCCGGCTCCTGCTGGCTCGCGTCCGATCTCTGGAATAGCCAGGAAGTGAGCGAACTGGTCGGCGTGCCATGGCGGTGGATGCGCGCCTTCCTCAATGCCTCGCTTGTTGTCGTCATTGTCCTGCTGGTCCGCCAGCTCGCCGAGCGGCCCCGCTCATGATGTTCGCCACACCCGAGACAGGCTTTATCGGCCTGCTGATCCTGTTGACCATTCTCATGGCCGGCTTGCCGATCGGCGTGTCGCTCGGCCTTGTCGGCTTAGGCGGCTTGATGATCGTGCTGGGGCCGGAAGCGGCGCTCATCAAGGCGGGCGTCGTCGTGGTCGAGACGCTGACCCGCTACGAGCTGGGTACGCTGCCGCTCTTCATGCTGATGGCGCATCTCTTCTTTTCCGCCAATGCCAGCGGCGACCTGTTCGATGCCGCGGCCAAGATGATCGGTCACCGGCGCGGCGGCCTCGCTTATGCGTCGGTGGGCGGGTGCGCCGGCTTCGGATCGATCAACGGATCGAGCCTGGCGACGGCGGCGACCATCGGCCTCGTCGCCCTGCCGGAAATGCGCCAGCGCGGCTATTCCGACGCCCTGGCGACCGGCACGGTCGCGGCGGGCGGCACGCTCGGCCAGATGCTGCCGCCATCCGGCGCGTTGATCGTTTATGGCATCATTGCCGAGCAATCGATCGGCAAGCTGTTCACCGCGACGCTGATCCCGGGCATCTCGCAAATGCTCTTCTACTGCCTGGTCATCTGGCTGCTCTGCCGCTGGAAGCCCTCGATCGCCCCGGCCAGCGCGCGTGCGAGCTGGCCCGAGCGTGGCCGGGCGATGCTTAAGATCGCAGACATGCTGCTGCTGGTCGCCGTGGTACTGGGCGGCATCGTGCTGGGCTGGTTCAGTCCCTCGGAGGCCTCATCCATCGGCACGGCTGGCGCGCTGGTCATCACCGCCTGGCGTGGCCGCCTGAACCGTGACGTGCTGTTCCGCGCCTTCTCGGAAACGTTGCGCACGGCGGGGCTTATCTTCCTCGTCATCATCGGTGCGATCACCTTCTCGGTCTTCATCAGCGTCACCGGTCTGACCGAGGCGGTAGGCAGCAGCGTGACGCAAATGGGCCTCGGCACCATCCCCACGCTCCTCGTCGTGGCGGTTCTGCTGCTGCTGCTCGGATCGGTGCTGGATGGCCTTGCGCTGATGCTGCTCACCACGCCGATCCTGCTCCCGATCGTCGAGAGCGTGGGCATGTCGCCCATCTGGTTCGGCATCTTCATCACCCGCGCGATGGAGATCGGCTTCGTCCACCCACCGCTCGGCATGAACCTCTACGTGATTCAAGGCGTGGCGAAGGATGTGCCGCTCGGCCGCATCTTCCGGGGCGTGATGCCCTTCCTTGCCAGCGATCTCATCCACCTGCTGCTCATCATTCTCTTGCCGGCCATGGTGCTGTGGCTGCCCACCGTATTTGGACAATGACCATGATCGCTTATGTCGGCCCCGATCTGCCGCAAGACTTGCTCGCCGCGACGGGCGCCTGTTCCGGCCCGGTGGCCTGGAACGTCGATCGCGCCATGCCCACTGCCGACCGCTGGCTGGAAAGCAAATTCCCGTTCTGGGCGCGATCTATCGTGCAGGACTGGGCGGATGGGGCCCTGGACAGTTTCGATGCCGTCATCTTCTCCCGAGCGGACGACGCTGCGCAACGGCTCTATTACTATATCTGCGAGCTACGCAGACAGGGAGAGGTCAAGGGCCCCGAGCCGCTGATCTTCGACGTCGCGCGGATCGCCCGCTCGAGCAGCGCGGCGCATATGGTGGCCGCTGTCCGCCAGCTTGCCGATCGGCTGGGGCTGAATGCCCCCGCACTGGAGCGTGGCATCGCCGAAACGAACCGGCGTCGCGCATCGGCCAGCGGGATGGCGGGCATGGCTGCGCGTTGTTGCCTGCTGGCTGGCACGCCGCCGCCTGATCGCCGTCTCCATGCCGTCATCGAGGCGGCGCGCTGGTCCGCATGCGGACCGACGCTGGTGGATGCCTGGCAAGATCCGGGCGCGGCCGTTGAGGAGGCGAGCGGCGATCCGATAACCGCCATCGCGCGCCAGCTCCATGCCGGCTCGCAGAGCGGCCGCGCCTTTTTCGATCGCGCATCGGATCTGGTCGACAGGGCGCGGACATTCGGCGCCTCGGCGGTCGTGCTCTGGTTTGCGGAGGAGGATGAGGCGCGCATCTGGCATCTGCCCGCGCAGCGTGAGGCCTTGTCACAGGCCGGTATTTCCAACCTCATCATGACGCGGCGCGACTGGCGCGGAACTGACGGCGCGGCCGGCGAGATTACGCAATTTCTGAAGGAGCTGTCTGCATGATGCCGTTATCCGGTCATCGCGTCGCCATTCTGGGCGGCATGGCGGATCGGCCACTGGCCCGTTTCCTGGCTTCGATCGGGGCGGAGCTGGGCGGTCCGGTGGAGGGCGCATCGTTCGTCATCGACGATATCGGGCTGGAGGGGTTGGGGGGCATTGCCATCCCGGAGACTGCCGTGCACGTGTCAGTCACCAGCTTCGGCTCGGGTGGTCCACGGTCGCAATGGAAAGGCGGCGAGCTGGTGGCCTCTGCCATGGGAGGTGCCCTCCGCGTGACCGGCGAGCCGGATCTGGCACCGGTGAAGGAAGCGGGGGATGCCTGCACCTTCCACGCGGATATGGTGGCTGCGGCCGGGGCAATGGCCGCCCATTATTCGCGCGGCACGCACGGAAAGGGGCAACATGTCGATGTCTCGATCCAGCAGGTGGCCTTCAGTCGCAATTTCAACGGCGTGCTGTGCTGGCAGTTCGACCGGCGCAAGCTCACGCGTGTGGGCGGTGCGCTCGCTTATGGCAAAGCGACCGTGCGGGCCATCTGGCGGCTGGCGGACGGCTGGTGCTTCCACTCGCTGATGACCGGGCGGCTCGGCGCGCCCGCCAATCAGGCCCTCTCGGACTGGATGGATGAAGTCGGTGTCCCCAATCCGCTGCACGGCACGGACTGGCTGAGCTACAATCGCTCTACGCTGCCGGCCGACACGCGGGCGCTGTGGGAGGCAGCGATCGCCGCCTTCTTCCTCTCGCGCACCAAGCATGAGATCGCGACCGAAGGGCTGAGGCGCGGCATCAATGCCTGCGTGGCGAACGAGCCGGGCGATGTGCTGGCCGATCCGCATCTGGCGGCGCGCCACTTCTTCGATACGCCTTCGGGCCTGCCGGAGCGCTTCGCGACGATCCGCAAGGGCGCTGCCATTGCCGCGCCCGCCATCCACACCGGCGAGCGGCCGGGGCCGCTGGCGGGCGTTCGGGTGCTGGATTTCGCCTGGGCTCTGGTCGGATCGATCACGACCAAGACGCTCGGTGATCTTGGCGCGGAGATCGTGAAGATCGAGAGCCGCACGCGGCCTGATCTTGCCCGTCTCGACGTGCAGGTTTCCGCGTCCAGCCCAGGCAATTGGGACGACAAGCCCTGGTTCGCGCATCTCAACAGCTCCAAACGCAGCCTCTCGCTGAACATGAAGAAACCGGAGGCGCGTGAACTCATCGATCCGCTGATCGACTGGGCCGATGTGGTGGTCGAGAATTTCTCCCCCGGCACGATGAAGAAGCTTGGCCTCGATTATGATGCACTGGCGGCGCGCAACCCGGGCATCGTCATGGTGTCGGGCAGCGTGTTCGGCCAGACCGGTCCGCTGGCGCAGGAATGGGGTGTCGACGGGACCGGTGGCGCACTCTCGGGACGGACCTTCCTCACCGGCTATCCGGACCGCGATCCCGTCATCCCCGGCGCGGTGCCCTATGGCGACGTCATCGTGCCGTTCGTCATGGCAGGATCAGTGGCGGCGGCGCTGCAGCATCGCCGCGAAACCGGGCTTGGTTGTCATATCGATGCCTCGATGTACGAGATCTGCGTGCAACAGATGCGGGACTATCTGGCGGCGGCGCGGCGCGGCGAGTGCCCGCAGCGCTCGGGCAATGCGGATCCCGCTGTTTTCTTTCAGGATGTCTTCCAGGCGCAGGGCGAGGATCGATGGGTGGCGATCAGCCTGAGGGACGAAGCAGAGCTTGCCAGACTCCACGCCATTGCCGGCGGCGACGTCGCGGCGTGGGTCGCGCAACGCGCCGACCATGCCATTATGGCCGAGCTTCAGGCCGCCGGCATCGCCTGCGGTGTGGTGCAGGATTGTGAAGACATGATCGATCACGATCCGCAACTTGCCGGGCGCGGCGCGTTGGTGACGCTTGACCACCCGCTGCTTGGGGCATTCGGCCACATCGCAACCCCCATCAAATTTTCGCATGATCGCTTGGAGCCGTTCCGCGCGCCGCGCATGGGCGAGCATGCTCACGCCATCGCCCGCGACATTTGCGGCCTCTCAGAGGCCCGCATCGCACAGCTCGACGCTGCAGGAGTTTTTGAATGAGCCAGGATGTCTCGACGCGGGCAACAGGGCAGCGCAGCCGCAAGGATCTGGCCTGCACGGCAGCAGCCAGCGCCTATCAGAAGCAGTTCGGTGCGGATCTGCGGCGCCGGGTCGTGGATGAGGGCGAGCCTTTCGCCATCGTGCAGGCCGACACGCCGCACGAAATCTTCCACGTGATGGATATTCCGATCATCACCAACCAGTGGTGGTCGGCCTATATTTCGGCAAAGCAGCTCTCGAACCAGTATTTTGAGGTAATGGCCCGGCATGGCTATCCGGAGAATAGCTGCAAATATTGCTCGCTGGGCCTTGCCTGCACGCTCGCGAACGATCCTAAGACCGCCCCTTGGGGAGGCCTGCCCACGCCGACTGTGCTGGTGGCGCGGCTGACCTGCGACTGCATTCAGCATGTCTTCGGCCAATGGGCGCAGGCGCTAGGCAGCGAATTTTTTGCGATGGAGGCGCCGGCATGGGAGCACAAGGACCCGCGCTGGTTCGAGCATAGCCGGGGCGACTGGCGCCAGGTCTACGATGCCGATCGTATCGCGCTGATGGTCGCGGAGATGCGTGATCTGATCGCCCTGCTGGAGAACCGCACCGGGCGAAAGTTCGACGAGGCGAAGCTCCACTATCTGATGGAGCGGATCAACGAGCAGGAGGGCTATATCTGGGAGGCGGCGCAGGCCATCGGCCGGGCGCGGCCTTGCCCCGTGTCGATCGCCGAGCAGATGCCCAACACGATGATCCCGCAATGGCATCGCGGATCGGATTGGGCGGTCGCCCATGCCAAACGTTTCCGCGATGAGGTGATGGAGCGCATCGCAAATGGCACCGGCTCTGCCAGCAACGAGAAGGTCCGCCTCATGTGGATCGGCGCGGGTGTGTGGCACGACCCCGGCTTCTATCAGGCCCTGGAGGAACGGCTCGGCGCGGTCTTCGTCTGGTCGATGTATATGCCGTTCGCCGGGCCGCAATATATCCGTGAGCTGCAGGGCGAGCCGATGGATGCGCTGGCCAGCCGTATCTGCTCCATGAACGAAGTGCTGCACCTGCCGCCGTGGATGAACGGCTGGATGACCAGCGAGGCGGAGCGCTGCGGCATCGACGCCTGCGTTGTGTTGCTCCCGCCGGACAACCGCCTCTCGCAATCGGGCACAAAGCTGACCGCGCTGTCGCTGGAGGCAGCAGGCGTGCCGGTGCTGACCATTGATGCCGACATGGTGGATGCCAAGAACTGGGACCATGACAGGATGGTGGCGACGGTGGCCAGCTTCCTCGCCGAGCGGGGGCTTGCATGAGGCTGCGGGCGTTCCTGCCTTCGCTACTACTGCTGCTGGCGTCCTGCGCCCGGCCTGTGCCGCAGGACGTAACGGAACTCACTTATGCAACGCCCTACAGCCCCAATCATCCGTTCAGCAAAGCGGATCAGGCGTGGATGGCGTTTGTCGAGCAGCGCTCGCACGGCCGCATCCGCATCCGGCCGAGCTGGTCCGGGGCGCTGCTTTCGTCCGACATGTCGATGGAGGAACTGCGCCACGGTGTCGCGGATGTGGGGCTCATCACGCCCATCTACGCGCGCGGCGGCGCCCATCTCATCCGCATCCAGACGGGTTTCTACGGCGGTGCGGACAGCATTGAATCCCAACTTGCGCTCTATCGTTGCATCGCGGCGGCGAACCCCGAGATCGGCCACGAGCTGGAAGGGCTCAAGGTGCTGGCGGTGCAGGGCGGATCGCTCGCCGGCGTCGTCACCACCAGCAGGCAGGTGAACTCCTTGGCCGATCTGCGCGGCCTGCGTCTGCGCGCGCCGACGGAGCTGCTGAGCGTGCTCGAATCCCTCGGCGCCGATCCGGTGAACATGCCGATGGCTGACGTCTATTCGGCCATGGCGAAGGGTGTGATCGATGGCGTCATCGCACCTGGCGACACGTTCAAGTCGCTACATTTCGCCGAGGTCGCCCGCCACTATAACAACCTCGCTATTCCACGCGGCGCCTATCCTGCTCGGGCGATGGGGATGGAGCGCTGGAATCGGCTGAGTGCGCAGGATCGGGCTATCCTCGAGGAGTCGCAAGCGGTCTGGGAAGCAGCGCTCGCGCGCGAGATCTATGCTGCGCTTGAAAAGGGACTGGAAGAAGCGCGCGCCCAGCATGTGACGATCAATGGCGTGTCGCGTCAGGAGCAGGCGCGGTTTGATGCGCTCTATCTGCGCGATTCGGAGGGCAATGCCCGCGAGCTGTCCCGCTTCGGCATTGATGGTCTCAGGGCGTTCCGCACCGCACGCGCTTCCGTGCAGGGTCGCGACAAAATTCAGTGTGGAGGAAATCAATGAAGCACGTCGCGCCGCTGCTCTGTGCTTTGGCTGCCATCCTGCAGGCCCCTTCCGCATCGGCCCAGATACCTTCTGGCATCATCGGAGCTCCCGGCGGAACAGGCGATCTGCCCGCGATTGCGGAAGGGCGAGCGGATGCGCCCGGCTACACCATCTATCGCCCGGCGAAGCTGCCACAAAGACGCCTGCCGTTGGTGCTGTGGGGTAATGGTGGCTGCCGCAATGACGGGCTGTCGGCCAGTGGCTTCCTGCGCGAGATCGCCAGCCATGGCTATATCGTCATCGCCAATGGCGCGCCCAAAGGGGAGAAGCCATCGACGCAACCGACCGCTGGGACCGAGCGGGGACCCGAGCCGCCCATGCCGCCACCCGCAACCGCGGACGAAACCTCAGTGGACCAGCTCCTCGCTGCAATCGACTGGGTGAAGGGTAGCCCCTACGGACGCGACATCGATACCATGCAGATCGCGGTGATGGGACATAGTTGCGGTGGCCTGCAGGCGCTTGCCGCCGCTGCCGATCCGCGCATTCGCACGGCCGTTATCTTCAACAGCGGTGTGTACAACCGGCCAGGCAATGGCCTTAGCCGCGTCTCGATCGCCAAGGACGATCTGCGCAAGCTGCATACACCGGTCGCCTACATCTTGGGCGGACCGACCGACATCGCCTATCCCAACGGCAATGACGATGTGGGCCGCATTGATCATGTGCCCGTCTTCTACGCCAACAAGAACACGGGCCATGGCGGAACGTTCGGCGCGGTGAACGGCGGGGACTACGGCCGGATCGCGGTGGCGTGGCTCGACTGGCAACTCAAGCGTGACGCGAAGGCGGGTCAACTCTTCACGGGGGCGTCCTGCGGCCTTTGCAAAGACCCCGCATGGACGATCGTTCGCAAACAATTTCCGGAAAAACCATGACCCAACCGCTTGCGGGCATCCGCATCGCCGATTTCAGCCATGTGATGGCCGGGCCTTATGCGTCGCACCTGTTGCGGCTGATGGGGGCCGACGTCATTAAGATCGAGTCGCCCAAGGGCGACAATTTCCGCAGTTACGGATCGGATCCGCGCTTTGAAGGTCTCTCACCTGCATTCATTGCGGCCAATGCAGGGAAGAAGTCGATCATGCTGGATCTCAAGGATCCCGCCGACCTCGACATCGCCCACGCGATCGTGGCGCGGTGTGATGTGATGCTGGAGAACTTCCGGCCCGGCGTCATCACACGTCTCGGCCTTGGCTACGAGGCAGTTCGAGAACTGCGGCCGGATATCATCTTTTGCTCGGTGTCCGGCTATGGGCAGGACAGTCCTCAACGCGACTGGCCGGCCATCGACAATATCGTGCAGGCGACCAGCGGGATGATGATGCTGAGCGGCGAAGAGGGTGACCCGCCGGTGCGCGTCGGTTTTCCCATTGTCGATACGCTGACCGGCCAGACCGCGGCACTTGCCATCCTGTCCGCACTGGTACGGCGACTGCAGGGCGGCGGCGGCAGTTATATCGATGTGTCGATGTTCGATGCCAGCCTGGCCTTCATGACGTCGGCCGTGACGCCCTATCTGCTGACCGGGCAAGCGATGTCCCGCATGGGCAATACCGGCTATAGCGGCCTGCCCACCGCTTCGTTGTTCACAGCCAGGGACGGGCGGCAGATTTCGCTCGGCGTCGTGCAGCCCAACCAGTTTGCCGCGCTTGCCCGGTTCACCGGACGAGAGGACTGGCTGACTGATCCGCTGTTCGCCACGCCAGAAGCACGGCGGGCCAACTTCGACGCCATGAAGGCGGAACTGGAGAGGGTGTTCGCCACAAGGGATGCGGCCGCCTGGGAAGCAGGATTGAGCGAAGCTGGCATCCCTTGCGGGATGGTGCGCCGGGTCGATGAAGCGGCCGAACTGGCGCGTCCGGATGCGCTTGTATCCTTCGATATCCCCGAGGGACCTCTTACGGGACCAGTGCGCTACCCCGGTGCCGGCTTCCGCCTTACACCCGGTCTTCAAGTCGGCGAAGTCCCGCCTCGCCTCGATGAAAATCGGGCCGAGATTCTTGCTTGGCTCCACCGGGCGGAGCCAGGCCACTAGGCTGCCATGGACACACGCTTGTCACGAAGGCTGTCAGCAACCGCGACAAGAACTACGCGGCCGCAAAGATCGCTTGGCGGACGGAGCAACTGCAGAATAATATCGCTCCGTGTCTCAACGCGCTCGACTGTCCGATCGCAAGAAGAGCGCCATTGCAGACCGAAGACGAAGCGATTGACAGAGAAGATGTCCGGTTGCGTGTGCAGATGCGCGACCGTGCGGCACGTGAGGATGAAGTTCGCAATGCGCCGGGCCAAAGGCAAGAAAAGTGTCGCTTAAATTGCTTTAGACACATCATTTCTGATCGGGCTCGCTGCGCTGGTTTCCAGCCGTGCATATCTCGTTCTGGCGCTGCGGGGATCGGCGCACGAGATGGATATCGGACGGCAAAGTCGTGTCGCACCTCGCGGATGGGTAGCAGGCAGCGGTTGATCGCATCGCGGTTGCGGTGCAGGGGAGAGGTTGGGACGTTCGCCAGAGGCGCTATGCCGGGACCGTCTTCGACGGAGCAACCTGAGCTCTATCCCTCGCCTCGCCCATAATTCTCGATCGCCTGGCTAACCCGCTGGAGGACGGAGAGACAGGTCTCCAGCTCAGAGCGGGAGACGTCGCTGAGCAGTGCGTCCCTTATGTCGCTCACCTCCTGCGAGATCGTCTCGATGATCGGATGCGCCGCTGGCGTAAGGTGCAGGTTCTTGACGCGGCGATCCGTGCTGCTCTCACGCCGCTCAAGCAGCCCCTGACGGACGAGCTCGTCCACGATGGCCACCAAAGTGGCGCTGGTGACGGACATATGTTCCGCCAGTTCGGTCTGGGTAATCCCCGGCTGCAGTCGCGCCCAGGCGAGTACCCGCCAGCGGGGCTGTGTCTGGCCCGCGAAGCGCAGATGTTCATCCAGCAGATTGCGCCACGCACGGCCCGTGCCGACCAGCCACCAAGACATCTGCACCCGCAAATCAGCATCCGAACCGGGTTCCTGACCACGGGCCGGCGGCGGTCCTGGCACGAACCGCGCCTTCGCATCCTTTGCGGAAAACGGCGCGATTTTCGGCAAATCCTTTGCGTCTTTCGACCTTCCCATCATCGCCCTCCTGCCTTGTTGGTCTTGATGCTTCAACACCCATTGCCTTCACTTTAAAAGATAGGATATGAATTACTAGTCGCCCTAAACATTAGGGCGGTAAATTCATGTCCATGCGTGCTCTACGCCGTGCCACACAGGCGCGGTCGAGCGAACGATATGGGCAGAGATTGGGGAGAGGATTGCAATGCTGGCGCTTCGTCAACGAGTTCGGGTTTTGAGAAATTCTGCGGCCATTCTGGCGATGGCTGCGATCGGCGTGGCCTCTGCTGCGCACGCGCAGGATCAGGGCGGTCCAGCACCGCAGGCCGAGGATCAGGCCGCATCCGGTTCGCAGGAGATCGTCGTGACGGGCTCGCGCATCACGCGCGGCGGCTTCACCGCGCCGACCCCCGTCACCGCGATTGGCCGCGACCGACTCGAGACAACTGCCGCGACGAATATTGGCGACGTGCTGAGCCAGTTGCCGAGCTTTCGGGCCACCTCCAGTCCTTCCGCGACGCAGACGACTCCCGGCAATGCCGTCGGCTCGCGCGTGCTGGAACTGCGCAGCCTTGGCAGCGAGCGCACCCTGGTGCTGGTCAATGGCCGTCGGTTCGTGCCGACGACAGCGCGCGGGACGGTCGACACCAACTATATTCCCGGCATCCTCATCGATCGCGTTGACGTCGTGACCGGCGGTGCATCGGCGGCCTATGGTTCGGACGCGGTTGCGGGCGTCGTGAACTTCATCCTCAACAACAAGCTCGATGGCCTTCGCGCCGAGGCCCAGTCGGGCATTTCGCAGCGCGGCGATGACCGCACGATCTTCCTCTCAGCGGCCGGCGGCACATCCTTCGCCGGTGGCCGGGGCCACGTCGTGTTCGGCGGGGAGTATGAAGATAATGATGGCCTGGCGGACTGCTATCAGGCCCGCTCGCTGTGCGCGCAGGAGTGGACGCTCGTCGGCCGCCCGGCTGGCGCGGCCGGTGCGGGCGCCCCGGCGCTGAGCATTCTCAACAATGTCCACACCGCCACCATAGCCCCCGGCGGCCTCATCCTCAGCAATGGCCCGCTCAAGGGCCTGCAGTTTCTGCCGGATGGGACGACGGCGCCCTATGAGGTCGGCAGGCTCGCGGGTTCACTCTTTCAGCAGGGCGGCAGTGGGAAGGGCCAGAACGCCTTCCTCGCCGGCCTGCTTCTCAAGGTGCCGGTTGAGCGCTTCAGCACCTATGGCCATGCCGAGTATGAATTCAGCGACGCGCTCAAGGCCACGCTGGAAGCATCCTATGGCGAAGTCCGCGCGTTCTCGGTGAGCGCGCAGCTGCGCGACAGCACAGGCTCGCTGATCGGTCCGGTCCGCCGCGACAATCCGTATCTCCCGCGGTCGGTCACGGACGTCATGGATGCCAACGGCATCACCCAGTTCAACATGGGCCGCGCCGGGCTAGACCTCGGCAATGCCCGCGGCGCGACCAAGAGCACTGCCTTCCGTATCGTCGGCGGCCTTTCCGGCGCCATCACCGATGGCTGGACGTGGAACGCCTACTAT
Source organism: Sphingobium sp. B1D7B (assembly GCF_025961965.1). NCBI lineage: Bacteria > Pseudomonadati > Pseudomonadota > Alphaproteobacteria > Sphingomonadales > Sphingobiaceae > Sphingobium > Sphingobium sp. B1D7B. The sequence goes on along the minus strand of NZ_JAOQOR010000001.1, from coordinate 3,357,522 downwards.
CAATATGGCCGCAGCACCTATCATCAGGAAGCGACCAACAACCTCATCCGCTCGCGCCTGCTGCTCGCGGCCGATGTCACCACCGGTCCCGGCGGCACGCCCATCTGCCGCTCGACGCTCACCAACCCGAGCAATGGCTGCCAGCCGCTCAACCTGATCGGCGCCGGCCGCTTCAGTCAGGAGGCGCTGGCCTATGTCACCGGCACATCGATGCTCGACCTGAAGATCACCCAACAGGTTGCCGCGCTGGACGTGCAGGGCGATCTCGTCGACTTGTGGGCCGGCCCGCTGTCGCTGGCGGCTGGCGCCGAATATCGCCGCGACGAGGTGAAGGGCTCGACGGACCCGCTCTCGCCGACCGGCGCCTTCTACGTCTCCAACTTCGCTGCTTCCAACGGCAAGGTCGAGGTGAAGGAAGCGTTCGTCGAGGCGGTCCTGCCGCTCCTCAAGGATAGTGCGCTGGGCAAGAGCCTGGAACTGAACGGCGCCGCGCGCCGCACCGACTACAGCACGAGCGGCGCGGTCACCACCTGGAAGCTCGGCGGCGTCTATGAGCCGGTCGATTTCCTGCGCCTGCGTGGCACGCTCTCTCGCGATATCCGGGCGCCCAATGTGAACGAGCTGTTCGGCTCGGTCACGCGCAGCTTCTCGTCCTTCACCGATCCGGTGACGAGCAAGCAGGGCCTGATCGAAATCGTCTCGGGTTCCAACAACACGCTGCGCCCGGAGAAGGCCGATACCTTCACGGCCGGGGTGGTGCTGAGCAACCTGTCGTTTCTGCGCGGCTTCAACCTCTCGGTCGATTATTACAATATCCGCGTAAACGACGCGATCGCGCAGATCGGCTCATCGACCATCGCGACGCGCTGTCTGGTGAACAACGCGACCGAGTTCTGCCCGCTGATCACGCGGAACGGGGCAGGCGAAGTCACGCTGATAAACGACCGTCTGCAGAATGTGAATGGCTTCAAGACCCGGGGCCTGGACATCGAGGCGAGCTATCGCACCCGCATCGGGGCCGCCGCATCGCTCGACCTGCGGCTGCTGGCGACCAAGACATTCGACCTCATGATCATCGACAGCGCCGGTTCGGTCGACCGCGCCGGCCAGACCGGCTTCCGCGCCAGCAACACCCCCGGCGTGCCGGACTATGTGCTGGACGGCATGGCGACCCTCAAGGCCGGGCCTTTCAGCGTGAGTGCGCATGGCCGCTACATTCCCGAGGGCAAGTTCCTCGTCGAGTTCGTCGGCCCCGAGGATGCGGGCTACAGTGTCGGCCTCGCGAACAGCATCAGCACCAATCGCGTCGCCGCCCGCTTCTATGCGGACCTCACGCTGGGCTGGAACGTGAAGGCCGGCCGCAGCGATTTCGAATATTTCATCGCGATTCGAAACCTGTTCGACAAGGACCCGCCGATTGCGCCCAGCGCGGTGGGTATCACCAATCAGGTGCTATTCGATCAGGTCGGGCGCGCGTTCCGCGTCGGGGTGCGTCTCAAGCGATGAGCGAGCCGGTCGGCACGCAAGCCACGGGTGAGACGCAGCCGGCAATGGCCGGCGCGTCTGGAGCCGGCGACGATTGGCCGTCGCCGGCCCGCGCCTGGTACACGATCTGGCTGATCGCGTTCGTGACCATGCTCTCCAATGTCGACCGGAACATCATCAACCTGCTGGTCCAGCCGATCAAGCGCGACCTGGCGCTCAGCGACACCCAGATCAGCCTCATCATCGGCTTCGCCTTTTCGTCGGCCTATATGGTCGTGGGCTTGCCGATGGCTCGCGTCGCGGATCAGCGCAGCCGCAAGATGATCCTGACGGCCGGCCTGACGGTGTGGAGCCTGGCCACTGCGCTCTGCGGCATGGCGAGAAGCTTCGGCGGGCTGTTTTTCGCGCGCGGCGTCGTCGGGGGCGCGGAGTCCGTCGCCGGCCCCTCGTCCATGTCGATGATCTCGGACATGGTGCCAAGGTCAAAGCTGCCGCGTGCCTTCGCGGTCTATCAGCTCGGCATCAGCGCCGGTCAGGCCACGGCGTTGTTGGCCGGTGGCCTGCTGGTGGCGTTCTTTGCCGCGATGGGACCGGTCCACATCCCGGTTCTGGGCGAGATGCGCGAGTGGCAGCTCGTCTTCCTCGTCTGCGCCCTGCCGGGGCTGGCAACCGCCTTGCTCTTTCTCTTCACCGTGCGGGAGCCGGTGCGCCGCAATCGCCGCGGCAAGGGCAGCGTACCACTGCGCGAGGTGGGGGCGTATCTCCTGTCAAACCGCATATTGTTCCTTCCACTGTTCCTCAGCATCGGCATCGGCGCGATCGAGACGACGGGCCTCATGACGTGGCGCGCGGCCTTTTATGAGCGCACCTATGGCTGGGGTCCGGCGCAGATCGGGCCGCTGCTGGCGCTGTCGCTCCTCATCTCTACGCCGATTGCGTTGACGCTGGGCACCTGGTTTGCGGAATATATGGGCAAGCGCGGCAATCCCGATGCGATGGCGCGGGTCTGCTTCTATTCGCAAGCACTGTCCGCTCCCTTCGCGATCGCCACCTCGCTCATGCCCAGCCCCTGGCTCGCCTTCTTCTGCGGCATGATCTCCTCGATCATCGGCCTCGCCAGCGCGCCTGCGCAGAATGCGGCGATCCAGATGGTGACGCCCAGCGAGATGCGCGCCCAGATCAGCGCTGTGTATCTCTTCACCATCAGTGTCATCGGCAATGGTCTCGGGCCCCTGCTCATTGCGCTGGTGACCGATTTCCTGCTGAAGGACGAGAGCATGCTGCGCTATTCGATGGCGTTCTTCGCCGCCGTAATGGCCCCCGGCGGCGCAGCGCTCATGTATCTGGCGATCAAACCTTATGCTCAGGCTGTAAGGAGTTCTGGCTTCGGGGAGCCGTCCCGCTGAAGGGGGTCGGAGGCCCTGCTTCCGTGATGCAGGTTTCTGCGAGCTGCCATTTGACAGACTGCCTGAAAATGCGCGTCACGCGCAGGCCGACAATACGACCTGCCGTTTTCTTTCTGCCGAAAGCATTCTTCGAAGCGCCCGACGACGCTGGCGCAATTTTTTGATTTCACGGCAGATGCGCCGCGAGGATGAACGACGGCCGGGGTGGGGTTGCATCGTTGGCATCTGCGCGCCCGCCCGCTATCGGCGCTGTATCGAGCGATGGATGATCTGATGGAAGTCGAGCCGTTTCAGGCCATAGAATTGAGCAAGTTGGCCTATCACCTGGGTGCGGAGGGGCGCTCGGTTCTCCATATGGAGTTTGGCCAGCCCTCGACGGGGGCGCCGCAGGCTGCGCTGGACGCCGCGCGCGACGCGCTCGGCATCGATCCGATGGGCTATTGGGAGAGTCCTGCGCTGCAGGCGCGGCTCGTCCAGCTCTATCGGGAGCGGTACGGCATGGCAGCCGAGCCGGATCAGTTCCTGCTCACCTGCGGCGCCTCGCCGGCATTGGTCCTTGCGCTGAGCACCCGGTTTAAGGCGGGTGATCGGATCGCCATGGCCCGGCCGGGCTATGTCGCCTATCGCAACACGGTGCGCGCGCTCAACATGACGCCGGTCGAGATCGAATACGGCGAGCAGGCGCGCTTTCAGCTGACGGCGCGCGCGCTCGCGGCGCTGGATCCGGCACCGCAGGGTGTGATCGTCGCCAGCCCGGCCAACCCCACCGGAACGATCATCGCGCCGGCTGAACTGGAGGCGATTGCCAGGCTCTGCGCAGAGCGCGGCATCGCGATCATCTCGGACGAAATCTACCATGGCCTGAGCTATGGCGCGCCTTGCCGCTCGATGGGAGAATTCGCAGCCGACGCGATGATCGTCAGCAGTTTTTCGAAATATTACTGCATGCCCGGCTGGCGGCTCGGCTGGCTCTATGTGCCGCGCGCCATGGTCGAGCGTGCCCGCGCCTATATGGGCAGCCTGTTCCTGACCGCGCCGTCGATCAGTCAGCATGCCGCTTTGGCGGCGCTGGACTGCACGTCAGAACTGGAAGCGCATCGCGCCACTTACGCCCGTAACCGGGACATTCTGCTGGAGGCCCTGCCAGCGCTTGGTCTGCGACGGATCGCGCCGCCGGATGGCGCCTTCTACATCTATGCGGATGTCAGCGACTTTACCGATGATAGCCCGGCGTTCTGCAAGAAGCTGCTCGTTGAGACTGGGCTCGCCACGGGGCCGGGGGTCGACCATGATCCGGTCAATGGCCATCGGTTCATCCGGCTGAGCTTTGCGATCACGGAAGCCGAAGTGCGAGAGGCAGTTCGGCGCCTTTCGGCGTGGTTGCCCGACCAGCGACGGCTGTAACGATCACGTCGCGGGCGGGTGGTCCCCAACCATATTTTAGAGGAGCGGTTTGCAGTGCAATCGATGTGCTTGCGCATCTGTTAATCATGGTTATCGGCTTAACAGGGCCGGTTGTGGCCTCGCTCCAGACCGACGACGGCGATTTTCACACGACAAATCAGCTGCATGGCCCCGCTCTGCATGCGCATCATCTCGACGAGGCCGGGCTTTTTTGTTGCGCTGCCGCTCAGCTAACGTTAACATTCCTCCTGAAGATGACGGCTCCGCCCATGGGCGTTCCCAAGGGTGTTCGTCGCCTTCGACAAGGGCAAACTGTCGGTAACGGCGGGACGCAAAGCCTCCGGCCCCAATGGGGTAGCGGGGCTACCGGGGGATGAAACAGAGCATTTTCGGATATCGTGTGTAACCTGCTGTGAGAAGGTCATGGGGTTCGTTTGAACCTCAGGCTGCGCTCCCTGTCGTCGCGCTTCGATCCCTGTCTCAAATCCCGTTGAACCGCACCTGCATGGCGGTTTGCCCTTCACATCATCTGGGCGGTGGGCCCACACGAGGGGATTTCGTAATGCAGGGCAAGGCAATCAAAACGCGCAGCACCGTTGGGCAGGCTCTCAAGGCCGGTCTGTTCAGCAGCGTCGGCATTGCGGGGATGTTGGCAGGCGCATCGGCCGCCCACGCCGAGCCTGGCATTTGCCAGACTGAGGGTAATGTGACCCTGTTTTTCTGCGAACCCTCGTCGGTTAAGGCTCGTATTGAAGGAGGCGATACCAGCCTCATTGTGAACGGCGCACAGGATGAGTGGAGTATCACGGGCGATGGCGTCAGCTATTATACGTGGGACAATACAGCCTCTGGCGACATTACGTCGACGCTGCTCATCACCAATTCCACGATCAGCACCACCGATAATGGCGGCGTAAACGTCAGTTCCAATATCCAGGGTCGGAACGACATTTCGGTGACCTTGGGCCCGGACGTAACGGTTGACAGCGTGGGTGGCAACGGTGGCATCTGGGTTCGCAACCAGATCGCGGGCGACATCGTGATCGAGAATGGCGCCGCGCTGACGGTCTCAGGCGTGGAAACCAATGGCATCTCTGCCACCACCAACGCAGGATCGGTGAACATCACCAATAGCGGGGCCATCACGGTCCAGCAAACCATCGGGGCCGCAGACTTCACCCAGCGGGGAATTTACGCCGACGGCGGTTTCAACGATGCCGACCCGGTCGAGGTGACCGTGACGAACACTGGCCAGGTGGAGGCTCAGGCGGCGGGTATCCGCGTCGTCAATTACAACGGTTTGGCGAAAATCACGAACAACGCCTACGTTTCTTCGGTGAACAATCAGGCGCTGGTCGGCTGGACGCCGAACGGCGAAGTGGTGGTCGACAATCAGGAGCAGGGTGAGGCTATCTCGGCCAACGGCCCGGCGATTCAGGGCGCCTCGCAGATCGGCAATATCACCATCACCAATGCAGGCATTGCGGAGGGCACCACCGGCATTCTCGCCGTCGCCGGCTTCGACGAGGATGCGCCCGGCTCTGGTAAAATCACCATCACCAACAGCGGCATTGTCACTGGCAGAACCGGAAGCGCAGTTCAGGCGCGCACGCCGCTTGGCGATGTGGTCATCAGCAACACCGGCACGCTGCAATCGCTGAGCGGGATCGCGGCTGTCGATGCAGACACACTTAGCGGCATGGTCCAGATCACCAATTCCGGGTCGATCCTGGGTGAAACCGGTATCGTCACCAACAGCGCGGCGACCACGATCATCAACGCCGGTACCATCGAAGCCTCGCCTTCCTTCGGCCACGCCATTCTGATGGGCGCCGGGGACGTGACGCTGGAGTTGCATGCCGGCTCCAACATCATCGGCCTCGTCGCGGATGCGGATATCGCGAGCGGCACCAATACCCTGGCGCTGGGCGGCGCCATCAATGCGTCATTCGACGCCGGATTGGTCGGCACGCAATATTATGATTTCGATGAGTTCGTGAAGGTAGGGACCGGCACCTGGACGCTCACGGGGACAGGGACGACCGGCTGGACGGTCCGCGAAGGGACGCTGAACGCTGCCAGCAGCGACGCATTCGGTGTGGGTCAGGCCTATGTCGTTGAAGGGGGCGTGCTGGGCGTGGGGGGCTCCACCTATCAGGCGACCCTGGGCTCGCTCACTGTCGGAGAAGCTGGCCTTGTCTCCACCGATGGCGGCGTGCTCGTGCTCGACCAGAGCAGCGACACCGTCTTCGCCGGCACGTTGGTCGGCCAGGGCAGGTTCGTCAAGGCGGGCGAAGGTGCGCTCGCCTTCACCGGCAATGGCGCTCTCTTCAACGGTGCGCTGGATGTCACCGGCGGTGCCTTTGACCTCACGGGCGACTTCAGCGCCAGCACGGTGACCGTGGGCGGCGCGGAGCTGGCTTCGCTCAATATCAAGGCGGCGGGGCAGCTCAACTCTGTCTCGGCGGCCATTGGCATGAATGGCACCGCGGGGAGCGTTACCGTTGACGGCGGCGCGAGTTGGATCAACTCAAGCCTCATCGAGATCAGTCGCAATCCCAATTCCTCCGGGTCGCTGACCATCACAAATGGCGGCTCGGTCGAAACTGTGAATGGCAGCATTTACATGGGCGCGGGCGGCTCGGTCAGCATCAGTGGTCAGGGTTCGGCGCTCCGTGTCGGTACGCTGCATTCCGAACTGCCGGCCGACTGGGTTTCGGCCGATGGCTGGTTCAGTGCGGATGAGGGCAGCATCTCGGTGACCGACGGTGGTTTGCTGGAGGCTGACGGCAGCTATATCGGCGGAAACGGGTCCGGCACGGCGACGATGATCGTCGACGGTGCCGGCACGGTGTGGCGCAACGGCCTCAGCCTGTACATCGGCGGAACGGGCAACGACACCGTTGGCCAGGGCAATGTGACGGTGTCCGGCGGCGCTGAAGTCACGTCCTACACCAGCGCGCTTGGTGTCGACACCGGCTCGAGCGGAACGCTGACGCTGACCGGCGAAGGCACGACCTACAGTGTTCTCGCCCGTAACGGCTACGCCGGCAACATGCGGGTCGGCTACAGCGGCACGGGCACCGCCACGGTTTCCAACGGCGCCCTGCTGTCGGCAGCCGCCCTGATCGATGTGGCGAGCCAGGAGGGCAGCGGCGGTACGCTGACCATCGAGGCGGACGGCCGGGTCACCGGCGAATCCCTGCGAATCGGTGGGGCTCAGTCCGCTGTCGGCAGCGTCAGCCTCGATGGGGCAGGCTCCACGCTCGAGATCGGCAGCGGTCGCATCGGTGTCGGCATCTCTGGCCAGGGCATGCTGACGGTCAGCAATGGCGGCTCGGCGAGTTCGCAGGGCGCCATCCTTGGCTGGGAGTCGACCGGTCAGGGCACGGCTACCGTGAGCGGCGCGGGCAGCACCTGGACCAATGACGGCATTCTTTACGTCGGCAACGTCGGCGAAGGAACGCTCAACATCGCACAGGGCGGCCGGGTCACCAGCACGGATGGCTATGTGGGCACGGTCGGCGGCTCGAGAGGCGCTGTGAACATCAGCGGTGCCAACTCGGTCTGGGACATGAGCGGGCTATTCATTGCCGGCAACGAGGCGGGCGCACAGTCGACGATTTCGATCTCCAATGGCGGCACATTGCGCGCGGTGCAGGGCACGCTCGGCAATCTCACGGGATCGCAGGCCAGCATGATCGTGACCGGCGCCGGCTCGACTTGGAGTGCCTATAACGACGGCCTGACGAACTGGGCGGGTTACATCAATGTCGGCCTGTTCGGCAGCGGCACGCTGGAGGTTTCGGACGGCGGCAAGGTAGAGGCGGTGCGCGTCTACATCGGCAATGATGTCGCCTCGAGCGGCAGCGTGACGGTGACTGGCGCATCTTCGGCGATCCGGACGGAGGAAGGCCTCTATATCGGTGCCGAGGGAGCCGGCGTCCTGACGCTGGCCGATGGCGCAGAACTCGGTGCCCAGGTGATCAAGATCGGCAATCGCGCCGGCTCCACGGGCACGCTGAACATCGGCGCGGCGGCAGGCAGTGCGGCCCAGGCGGCTGGTGTGATCAACGCCGTGCAGGGCATTCAGTTCGGTGCCGGGGCCGGCAAGCTGGTCCTGAACCACAGCGGGACAGATTATGCACTTGCCGCCAGTCTGTCGGGTAATGGCGTGGTCGATGTTCTTGCGGGCACGACGGTGCTGACCGGCGATGGCAGCGCCTATACCGGCGCGTTTAATGTGAACGGCGGCAAGCTGGTGCTGGCCAACGCGATGAATGCCAGTTCGACCGCGATCGCGGTGGATGGCACCCTGCAGATCGGTAACGGCGGAACGGCCGGCACGCTGGCTGGCGACGTCCACGCCAACGGCACGCTGATGTTCAACCGCAGCGATGTTTCCAGCTATGGCGGCAGCATCACTGGGCACGGCACGATCGTGAACGCCGGGTCGGGCCGGTTGGTGCTGGCCGGCGATAGCAGCACGTTCGCTGGCCAGACCAAGGTTGATGCCGGGACGCTGCTGCTCACGGGCAAGCTCAATGGTGCCGTGACCGTCAACGCCAATGGCACGTTGCAGGTTGGCGATGGCGTCCGCAATGGCGAGCTGACCGCCAGCACGACCAACGACGGCACGCTGATCTTCAATCAGGTCGCAGACTATGATTACACGGGCGCTCTCTCTGGCAACGGCAGCCTGATCAAGCAGGGCGAGGGCACGCTGCTGCTCTCGGGCGACTATGGTTATACCGGGTCGACCGTGGTGCAGGCGGGCCGGGTGCGGCTGTTGGCGCAGCTCGACAGCGCGACCGATCTGGTCGTGGATGATGGCGAGTTCGACCTGAGCGGCACCGACCAGACCGTTGCGGGCCTCAGCGGCGCGGGCGGGACGGTGAGCCTGGGCACGAGCACGCTGACCGTCAACCAGAGCAGCAACACGCTGTTCGGCGGCAGCTTCAGCGGCAGCGGTACGATTGCGCTGAACGGTCCGTCCAGCGCGCCCGTCAGCATCAACCTGACCGGCGAGAGCTTTGGCTCGTTCACCGGTGCGCTCAACCTCGAGGGCATCGTGACGCGGGTGAACGGCTCGATGGGCGGCACGATCACGGTCGGCAGCGATGCGGCCCTGGGCGGTCGCGGGCAGGTGAACAATATCGTGGTCGGCAATGGCGGCACGCTACTGCCGGGCAACTCGATCGGCACGCTCACCGCAGCGGGCAATGTCGTGTTCCAGGCAGGCTCAACCTATGAGGTGGAGGTCAATGCCGATGGCGAGAGCGACAAGCTGATCGTCGGCGGGACGGCGACCATTCAGGGTGGCACGGTTTCGGTGCTGGCGGCTGCAGGCAATTATCGCTTCAGCAATGAGTACACGATCATCACGGCCGCGGGCGGGGTGACCGGGCAGTTTGCGGCCACCGATGTCGATCTGCCGTTCCTGACGCCGGAGCTGAGCTATGACGCCAATAATGTCAGGCTGGTGCTGACGCGCAACAATCGCAGCTTCGAGAGCGTGGCGGTGACGCCCAACCAGTTGGCCGTGGCGCTTGCGCTGGATGCGAGCGATGACAATGCCAGCCTGTCGCGCGCGGTAGCCGGGCAGCTTGAGGAAGCCGGCGCCGTCCGGGCGTTCGATGCGCTCTCGGGCGAGCTGTGGGCGACCACGGGCACGCTGATGGTGGACGGCACCCGCCGGCTTGGCGACATGGTGATCGGCCGCATGGAGCAGGCCGATGTCGTCAGCCGCACATTGGCCGGTGCCGGCTCCTCGGCCCGCACGCTGCGTGATGGCAGCACGGCGGTCTGGGGCCAGGGCATCGGTGCGTGGAGCACGCTCAAGAGCAATGGCAATGCGATCAAGGCGACGCAGAGCACCTTCGGCTTCATCACCGGTGTCGATACGGGCCTTGGTGGCTGGCGTCTGGGCGTGGCCTTCGCGCATGAGCAGAACAAGGTGCGGGTCGATGGGCGCAGCAGCGAGGCGACCGTCAACGGCAACAGCGCGCTGGTCTATGCCGGCGGTGGCTGGGGCGCCCTGCGCGCCCGGATCGGCGCTTCCTATAGCTGGCTGGACGTCAGTGGGACACGCAAGGTGGCGTTCCTGGGCGTCAATGATGCGCTGGCGGGCGATTATGATGCCAAGAGCGCCTCGGCGTTCGGTGAGGTGAGCTATGCTCTCCCGCTGGGCGCGGTAACCGCCGAGCCCTTTGCCGGCGTGACCCATGTCCATCTCAAGAGCGATGCCTTCACCGAGACGGGCAGCGCTCTGACCGCGCTGGGCGTCACCGACAGCACCCGCGATGTGACCTACACCACTTTGGGTCTGCGTCTGGGCGGGGCAGTGCCGGTCAGCGCCACCACGGTGCTCAGCCCGCGCGTCTCGGCGGCCTGGCTGCGCAGCTTTGGCGATGTCGATGCGACCAGCCGCAACATCCTCTCGACCGGCGAGGCCTTCTCGGTCGCGGGACTGCCCACGACGCGCGATACCCTGCGCCTTGAGGGCGGCGTGCAGGCCAATATCATGCCCGGCGGCTCCATCGGCGCCACCTACGTGGGCAACATCGGCGACCAGTGGAAGGACCACGGCGTCAAGATCGGCTTTAGCTACAGCTTCTGATCTCAGGCGGATGCTCCGGGAGGCGCGGCTGCGGCCGCGCCTCTCTTGACCGAATTCCACACAGCAGTCTCGCGATGACCGAGGCAGCCCCCCTCAAACGACACGAACAGAGGCCAATAAATGGCCGTAAGGATATTGAGAATGCAGGGTTTTTATAACAAGTTTGACCGCGTTGAAGCTCAGCCGCTTGCTGACATTCGTCTTATGTCCTTCAAATCTGTTTTGCGCTGTTCGGTGGCCGCGACGTTCCTTGCCGCGGTGGGAGCTATGCCCGCCTACGCCGCGGATGGCACCGGTGGTGCGGGGGGCGATAACAGCTTCACGAGCGTTGGCGGGAGCGCCAGCACCACCTTCACGGGCGGTGACGGGACGGATGGCGTTGGCACAGATCCCAGCTATCTCTCCGGCGGCGCTGGCGGCGGCAGTGGCATCACAGGGGGCAATGGCGGTGCCGGTGCTGGTCCCAACCCCGGCTTCGCCGGGACGGGAGGGGCTGCGCCCGGTGAGGCGGGATCGGATGGCTCCGATGGCGGGGCCAACAGTTCAGGCGGCGGCGGTGGCGGCGGCGCGCATGGCTTTGTCGGACTCATCACAGATTTGCCGACATCGGGAACGCTCACCGGCGGCAATGGCGGTAATGGTGGCCTTGCTGGAATTGCCGGATATGGCGGCGGCGGTGGCGGCGGCGGCTTCGGCGCGGTCGTCACCGGTCTTAACGACTCCTACGACGCAATCACCGTCAGTGCCACCGGCGGCGCGGGCGGCGCCTATGGCTGGGCTGGCGTCGGCGGCAATGGTGGCAGCGGTCTGGTCATCGACCAGCCGGCCGGCAATACGGCCATCAGCATTACGGACAGCATACTGACCGGCGGCGCGGGCGGCGGGAGCCGCGAAGGCCAGTCCTTTGGCGGCAATGGCGGGTCTGCCCTTGTGCTCACCGGCGGCACCGGCAGCAGCACTGTTTCGATCTCCGGCGGTAGCATCATGGGCGGTGATGCCCAAGGCGGCAACTTCGGCGGGGCCGGGGGCTTTGGCATCCTGATCGAGAACATGAGCGGCCTCACCACCCTCACGATCGACACAGCGGTGACAGGCGGCGCCGGCGGGGCCGGGATGTTCACCAACGGTGCGGGCGGCGCAGGCATTCAAGGCGAGAACCTTGCTCTTTCCATCGGGACTGGCGGTTCCGTATCCGGCGGCCTTGGTGGCAATGGCGAGCGGGCCGCGGCCCTGAATTTCACGGGCGGTACCAACAGGCTGACACTCGCCAGCGGCGCCACGCTGAACGGCGGTATCGTCGTTGCGACCAATACCACGAAACTCGAATTCGCCCAGGCGGAGGATTATACGCTCTCCAGTGCGATTTCAGGCTCGGGCTCTGTTATCAAGACCGGCAGCGGAGCGTTGACCCTCACCGGCGACAACAGCGCTTTTGCTGGCAACATGATGCTCACCGGCGGCGAGACAATCATTGATGGCAGTACGACGAGCGGGAACATCGTCTTCCTGGGCGGGCTCGATGGGGCGTCGCTGACCGTGGTGAATGGCGGCACCTTCAACGCCCCCAACATCATCGTCAGCAACAGCACCAATTCGGCGATGCCGGGCATGGAAGATGAGAGCGGCTCGCTGCTCGTCACGGGTACGGGATCGACGGTCACGACCGAATTCCTGACGGTCGGCTATTATGGCGACGGCAGCGTGGCGATCGAGAATGGCGGTACCGTCGTGGTCAACACCTCCACGTCCGTCGGTGCGGTCGAGGGCAGTGTCGGCTCCATCACCGTTTCGGGTGAAAATAGCCATCTGCAGAGCGGCTCCCTGCAGTTCGGCGGGAGCGGCCAGGGCACGCTCATCCTGTCCGGCGGCGCGACGATGCAATCCACCAGCGGGAGTTTCGGCGTAAATGCCGGATCGCTCGGCACCGGCACCCTCAGCGGCGTGGGAACGCGCTGGGACATCGGTGCAAGCGGCTTGGGGATCGGCACCAGCGGCGAAGGCATCCTCACCGTGACGGATGGCGCGACGATTGCCGCCTCCGGCAGCGATGCAGATGTGAGACTTGGCGCAAGCGCCAACGGCAACGGTCAGATGACAGTCTCAGGCAGCGGGTCCAGCGTAACGACCGACCGGAACATGACCATCGGCAGCTATGGATCAGGCACGGCCACCGTGACGGACGAGGCGCTGCTGGGCGGTGACAAGCTGATTGTCGGCTTCGTGGATGGCAGCCAGGGTACTTTGAACATCAGCGGTGAAGGCACGCTCGCCCGAGGCACGTCTTATGTCATGGTGGGCACATATGCCGGGAGCAGCGGCGTCGTCACCGTCTCCGATGGCGCGACCCTCAAGTCTGACGGCAATCGCGGCATCACGCTGGCTTATGAGGCCGGCTCGACGGGCACGCTGAACATCGGCGCGGCGGCAGGCAGTGCGGCCCAGGCGGCCGGCGTGATCGATGCCGTGAACGGCATTCAGTTCGGTGCCGGGGCCGGCAAGCTGGTCCTGAACCACAGCGAGACCAATTACACGCTGGCCGCCGGCCTGTCCGGCACCGGCGTGGTCGACGTGCTGGCCGGGACCACAATCCTGACCGGGGACAGCAGAAACTATAGCGGCGCGCTGAACGTGAGCGCCGGCACGCTGGTGCTGGCCAACACGACGAGTGCCGCAAGCACGATCATCGGGCAGGACGGCACGCTGCAGATCGGCAATGGCGGCACCAGTGGCTCCTTCGACGGCGACCTTGTGAACAACGGTCTGCTGGTGTTCGATCGCTCCGATGCGCTTCATCATAACCGGGTCATTTCCGGCACGGGCGATCTGACCGTGGCGGGCGGGGCGATCACCTTGAGCGGGATGAATACCTTTACGGGCGCCACGACGATTAATGCCGACGCCACATTGGCCCTCTCCAATCAGGGCCGGGTGAACCAATCGAGTTCCGTAACGGTCAATGGTACCTTCGACCTGACCAGTGCAGCCAGCGCACAGATCAAGGATCTTGGCGGCAGCGGAACGGTGATCGTCGGTGATGCGGGGTTGATGCTGGTCAATGCCTCGCAGGTCTTTTCCGGACGGATCACCGGAACGGGCGGTCTGAACGTGTCTGCCGGCACGCTCACCCTGACCAACGCCAGCGATTTCGAAGGCGGTCTGGGGATCAGCAACGGCGCCACGGTCAACCTCGGCAATGGCGGCACGACCGGCTCGATCACTGCCAATGTCACCAATTACGGCACGCTGCTGTTCGATCGTGCGGACGATGTGAGCTATCTCGGCCAGATTTCCGGTCAGGGCACGGTGATCAAGACCGGCGATAATATAGTGACCTTCGGCGGCTCGATGAGCGGCGTCCAGCTTGACGTGCAGCAGGGTACGGCCCTGTTTGTTGGGACGATCAGCAACAATGTCAATGTTGCCGAACAGGGCGAGCTGGTGTTCGCCAACCCCGCGACCACGAGCTACAAGGGCAGGCTGAGCGGCACGGGCACCGTGCTGAAAACGGGCACGGGCACCATCACCTTCTCGGGCGACAGCAGTGGTTTTGCAGGCGATGCGACCATCGATGGCGGCACGGTGCTGCTGACGGGCAAGCTGGGCGGCACTTTGCTGATCGACACTGCAGGTACGCTGCAGGTGGGCAATGGCTTGAAGAATGGCGATCTGCTGGCCGATGCCACCAACAATGGCACGCTGATCTTCAACCAGATTGGCGACTATGACTATACCGGCGCGCTGTCCGGCAATGGTGGCCTAATCAAGCAGGGCGAGGGCACGCTGCTGCTCTCGGGCGATTATGGTTATACCGGGTCGACCGTGGTGCAGGCGGGCCGGGTGCGGCTGCTGGCGCAGCTCGACAGCGCGACCGATCTGGTCGTCGATGATGGCGAGTTTGACCTAAGCGGCACCGACCAGACCGTTGCGGGCTTGAGTGGCGCGGGCGGGACGGTGAGCCTGGGCACGAGCACGCTGACCGTCAACCAGAGCAGCAACACGCTGTTCGGCGGCAGCTTCAGCGGCAGCGGTACGATTGCGCTGAACGGTCCGTTCAGCGCGCCCGTCAGCATCAACCTGACCGGCGAGAGCTTTGGCTCGTTCACCGGTGTGCTCAACCTCGAGGGCATCGTGACGCGGGTGAACGGCTCGATGGGCGGCACGATCACGGTCGGCAGCGATGCGGCCCTGGGCGGTCGCGGGCAGGTGAACAATATCGTGGTCGGCAATGGCGGCACGCTGCTGCCGGGCAACTCGATCGGCACGCTCACCGCAGCGGGCAATGTCGTGTTCCAGGCAGGCTCAACCTATGAGGTGGAGGTCAATGCCGATGGCGAGAGCGACAAGCTGATCGTCGGCGGGACGGCGACCATCCAGGGCGGCACGGTCTCGGTGCTGGCAGCTGCAGGCAATTATCGCTTCAGCAATGAGTACACGATCATCACGGCCGCAGGCGGGGTGACCGGGCAGTTTGCGGCCACCGATGTCGATCTGCCGTTCCTGACGCCGGAGCTGAGCTATGACGCCAATAATGTCAGGCTGGTGCTGACGCGCAACAATCGCAGCTTCGAGAGCGTGGCGGTGACGCCCAACCAGGTGGCCGTGGCGCTGGCGCTGGATGCCAGCGATGACAATGCCAGCCTGTCCCGTGCGGTAGCCGGGCAGCTTGAGGAAGCCGGCGCCGTCCGGGCGTTCGATGCGCTCTCGGGCGAGCTGTGGGCGACCACGGGCACGCTGATGGTGGATGGCACCCGCCGGCTTGGCGACATGGTGATCGGCCGCATGGAGCAGGCCGATGTGGTCAGCCGCACACTGGCCGGTGCCAGTTCCTCGGCCCGCACGCTGCGCGATGGCAGCACGGCGGTCTGGGGCCAGGGCATTGGTGCGTGGAGCACGCTCAAGAGCAATGGCAATGCGATCAAGGCGACGCAGAGCACGTTCGGCTTCATCACCGGTGTCGATACGGGCCTGGGTGGCTGGCGTCTGGGCGTGGCCTTCGCGCATGAGCAGAACAAGGTGCGGGTCGATGGGCGCAGCAGTGAGGCGACGGTCAACGGCAACAGCGCGCTGGTCTATGCCGGCGGTGGCTGGGGCGCCCTGCGCGCCCGGATCGGCGCCTCTTATAGCTGGCTGGATGTCAACGGGACACGCAAGGTGGCGTTCCTGGGCGTCAACGATGCGCTGGCGGGCGATTATGATGCCAGGAGCGCCTCTGCCTTCGGTGAGGTGAGCTATGCTCTCCCGCTGGGCGCGGTGACCGCCGAGCCCTTTGCCGGCGTGACCCATGTCCATCTCAAGAGCGATGCCTTCACCGAGACGGGCAGCGCCCTGACCGCGCTGGGCGTCACGGACAGCACCCGCGATGTGACCTACACCACCCTGGGTCTGCGTCTGGGCGGGGCAGTGCCGGTCAGCGCCACCACGGTGCTCAGCCCGCGCGTCTCGGCGGCGTGGCTGCGCAGCTTTGGCGATGTCGATGCGACCAGCCGCAACATCCTCTCGACCGGTGAGGCCTTCTCGGTCGCGGGCCTGCCCACGACGCGCGATACCCTGCGTCTCGAGGGCGGCGTTCAGGCCAACATCATGCCGGGCGGCTCCATCGGCGCCACCTACGTGGGCAACATCGGCGACCAGTGGAAGGACCACGGCGTCAAGATCGGCTTTAGCTACAGCTTCTGATCTCAGGCGCTGCGAGCGAAAACGGAAAGGGGCGCGGAATGACCGCGCCCCTTTTTCATGTGCCTCTCAACTGGACGGGTGCTGGCCGACTCTCGGCTGCAACCCCGTTCAGAATGCCATATTGGGCTGTTCGTCCTGACCGACGCCGCGCGGGGCGCGTGTGTCTGCCTGTTCAGGGGAAAGCTCGGCGAGGGTGCTTTTGGCGCGCGCGATATAGGGATCGAGCTTGCCTTCATCGTAGAGCTTCTTGCCGAAATAACCAATCGCCGCGCCGGCGAGCAAAGTTTTCATCATGTGCGGTCTCCTTGATCGCTAGCACAATGACCAAGAGCGCGGAGCGTTCCGTCCCGCGCCACTGAGATGCGCCGGAGTGAAGAGGGCAGGCGTCGGCCGGTACTGTCAGTTGGCGGCGCGTCCGGCCTGCAGCGTGCGGCGGAGATGATCGATGGCCAGACGCCCGCGGGCATCGTCGAACCCCTTGCGCGAGAGCATCAGGCGATAGCCCGGCTCGAAATCGACCGGGACGCGTTGGAGTTGTCCGCGCGTGGTGGCAGGTGCGGCTTCCTCGTCGAAGAGCATGGCAAGGCCCGTGCCATTGAGCGCCAGCCCCATCGCGACATCGGTGAACTGCGGTCGCGCGACGACATTGGACGGGTAGATGCACGCATCGGCCAGCGCATTGATCAGCCAGTCATTATGCGGTGTGTTGTCCGGCATCATGATCATCGGGGCGGCGCTGATCCTGGCAGGATCGCTCCCCACCGCCTCGACCAGCGCGGACGTGCCGAAGAGACTGCTGGTCACGCGCCGGAGCGTCTCGATGGTAAGATCCGGGGCGACCGGTGGGCGCCCGGTGAAGAAGGCGACGTCCACCTTGCCGCTGCGGAGCATGGAGAGCATTTCTTCGCCCGGCGCGGAGAGGATCAGCTCCACATTCGGCACCTGGCCGCGCGCATAATAATCCGGCAGGCACGGCCTGATCCATTGATCGATAAGATAAGGGCCGGCGGCGACCCGCAGCACATAGCTCTGCGCACTGCCGGCCGTGGCGCCCAACTGAACCTTGTTCGCCTCGCGCAGCAGCAACCGCGCCTGATCCAGCAAATCGCGGCCCAGAGGGGAGAGGCGCGCTGTCGATCCCCGCTGACGATCGAACAGGCGAGCGCCGGCTTTCTGCTCCAGCGCCTTGATATGATTGCTGATCGAGGGCTGGCTGATCCCGAGACGATCCGCCGTGATACGGAAATTCTCGTCCTTCGCCGCTTCGACGAAAATCTCCAATTGCCGGATCGTGAATGCCATAAGCGATAGCCCCTCCCTTATAACTGATAGCGGACCGGGCCGTTGCTTTGCAATCGGGAGCAACCGATGCCTTGGGAATGAGGCGTCTCGGCGATGATCCGGGCGGCCCGCACAGAGCAAAAGAGCAATCAGGAGCAGGATTATGAGCGAGATCGAAGCGCTGCGCAGCGATGTGAAGGCCCTGACCGAGCGGATCGGGATGCTGGAGGATCTCAATGCAATCCGCCGGCTCCACAATGCCTATGGCTATTATACCGATTATAACCGTTCGGACGAACTGGCCGAGCTGTTCTCCGACGATGCCGAGATCATCTTTCTCTCCGGCATCTATCGCGGCAAGGTGGGTGCGCGGCGGCTCTATGGCGACTGGTTTCGCCAGTTCTTCACGCAAGGGCGCCCCGGCCCAGTCTATGGCTTCCTGCTCGATCATTTCCAGATGCAGGACATCATCACCGTCGCGCCGGATCGCCGCACCGCCAAGGGCCGGTTTCGCGCGCTGCTGCTCGGCGGCAATCATGAGAGCCGCGACTATCGCCCGGAGGGCCTGCCCGACCAGTTCTACGAAGCCGGCATGTACGAGAATGATTATGTGCGCGAGGACGGCGTCTGGAAGATCAAGCGGCTCGATTATGTCGTGCAATGGCAGGCGGATTATGATGCCGGCTGGTACAAGACCATCGCGCATCTCCAGCCGCTGACGAAGACCTTCCCGGAAGACCCGCTCGGCCCGGATGAACTGGTCGACAATCAGCGGCAGACATGGCCTTATCGGCAGGAACTGGCGATGCACTTCGCGCATCCCGTGCTCGGCCGGGCGCTGGCGGATGCGGAACGGACCGCATAGCGGCCGACGGGTGGCAGTGGGTCGAGGGAGAGGGAATATTAATCGTGGGTTTGATGTTCAGGCGCATGATGGCGCTGACCGCGCTGCTGCTTGTCCTCCCTTCCGCCTGCCGCGATGCCGCAGACGGTGGTCAGGCCGGCGGCGATGTCGAGTGGCCGCTGCATGGTCGCACCGAGACGGCGCAGCGCTTTGCCGAACTGGATCAGATCGATCGCGAGACCGTGTCACGGCTGGGCCTGGCTTGGTCCTTCGATCTGGAGACGGATCGCGGGCAGGAAGCGACGCCGATCATGGTCGATGGCGTGCTCTATGTGGTCAGCGCTTATGATGTCGTCTCCGCCATTGATGCGCGCACCGGCAAGGGCTTGTGGACCTACGATCCACAAGTCCGCGCGGCGTCTGCGCGCTCCTGTTGCGGGCCGGTCTCGCGCGGTGTCGCGGTGGCGGAGGGCCGGGTGTATGTCGGCGCGCTTGACGGGCGCCTGATCGCCCTGGATGCCAAAAGCGGCAAGCCGGTCTGGGAAAAGCAGACGATCGACCAGTCCGGCCCCTTTGCGGTGAATTACACGATCACCGGGGCGCCGCGCGTCATCAAGGGCAATGTCGTCATCGGCAATGGCGGCGCCGAGTTCGGCGTGCGCGGCTATGTGAGTGCCTATGATGCCGCGACTGGCAAGCTGACCTGGCGCTTCTACACTGTCCCCGGGAAGCCGGGCACGAAGGACAATGCCGCGTCCGACACGGTGCTGGCCAAGGCGCAGGGAAGCTGGGCAGGCCAGTGGTGGCGCTATGGCGGTGGCGGCACGGTGTGGGATGCCATCGAATATGATCCCGCGCTGGACCTCATCTACATCGGCACCGGTAACGGCTCGCCATGGAATCATCAGATGCGCTCGGACGGGAAGGGGGATAATCTCTTCTTGTCTTCTATCGTCGCGCTGCGGGCCTCGACCGGCGAATATGTCTGGCATTTCCAGCAAGTTCCGGGCGATGCCTGGGATTATACCGCGACCCAGAATATCGTGCTGGCGGACATGGAGATCGACGGCAAGCCGCGCAAGGTGCTGATGCAGGCGCCCAAAAACGGCTTCTTCTACATTCTTGACCGCGCGACCGGCGAGTTCCTGAATGCCACCGCTTATGTGCCGCAGAATTGGGCGAAGAGCATCGATCCCAAGACCGGCCGTCCGGACATTGTGCCGGAAGCACGCTATTACCGCACCGGCAAGCCGCATTTCCAGTTCCCCAGCTCGGGCGGCGGGCATAATTGGCCGCCCATGGCCTTCAGTCCCCGCACGGGGCTGGTCTACATTCCGGCGCAGGACGTCGGCATGCCTTTCGGCCCCAACCCTCAGGAGGCGCAGGTGATCGGCGCCTATACGTCCGGCGTTGCGATGAGCGGCGGTGGCGCGATGAGCGCGGCGGACCGCAAGGCGCTGTACGACAGCATGAAGGCGCGGCTGATCGCCTGGGACCCGATCGCCCGCAAACCGCGCTGGACGAGCGAGGAAGCGGCGCCCTTCAACGGTGGCCTGCTGGCGACGGCGGGCGGCCTTGTTTTTGCCGGCAATGCGCAGGGGCGGCTGGTCGCCTATGATGACGAGAGCGGCAAGCAGCTCTGGTCGTTCGATGCGCAGACCGGCATCGTCGCGCCGCCGATCAGCTATCGGCTGGACGGGGTGCAATATATCGCAGTCATGGCTGGCTGGGGCGGCGGATGGCCACTGACGGGCGGGGTGATGGCGCTCAAGGCCGGCAAGACCATCGGCCCCAACCGGCTGCTGGTGTTCAAATTGGATGGGGCGGCGAAGCTGCCTGCCTTCACGCCGGCCGAGCCACTGCCGTTCCCCGATGTAGTGGACAAGGGCACACCGGCCCAAATCGCGCAGGGCGACGGACTGTTCGGCCGCTTCTGCCTGCGCTGTCATGGCAGCGGGGCGGTGAGCGCCGGTGCCTATCCGGACTTGCGCCGGACGGGATTGCTCGGCACGAAGGGTTTTTCGCAGGTCGTTCTGGGCGGCGCGCTGGCGGAGATGGGCATGCCCAGCTTCGCAGGCCAGCTGACGCCGGCGCAGGTCGACGCCATTGACGCTTATCTCGTCCGCCGCAGTCTCGAGGACCGGCGGATCGAGACTCAGGAAGGACGCAAGCAGACGCGATGACCGATCAGGCGCAGGGTGGCATGATGAGTGCGCCAGAGATGAAGGACGGCATGATCCGTGTGGCGGGCGGGCAGTTCTGGATGGGGTCGGACGACCATTATCCCGATGAGGGCCCCGCGCATCCGGCCTCGGTCGATGCTTTCTGGATCGATGAAACGCCAGTCACCAATGCGCAGTTCGCGCAGTTCGTGGAAGCGACCGGCCATGTGACGGTGGCCGAAACGGTGCCCGATGCGGCCGATTATCCCGGTGCCGATCCCGCGATGCTGAAGGCCGGCTCATCCCTGTTTACGCCGCCGCCGACCCCCGTGCCGCTGCACGATCCAATGGGGTGGTGGACATTCTCGTTCGGGACAGACTGGCGCCACCCTTGGGGGCCGGAGAGTTCCATCGACGGGCTCGCGGATCATCCCGTTGTCCACATCGCCTGTGCCGATGCGGAGGCCTATGCGGCCTGGGCGGGCAAGCGGCTGCCGACGGAAGCGGAATGGGAATTCGCCGCGCGGGGCGGGCTGGATCGCAAGGCCTTCGCCTGGGGCGATGAACTGCACCCCGGCGGGGCCATGCTGGCCAACACCTGGCAGGGCGATTTCCCGCACCAGAATGATCTCTCGGACGGCTATCTGCGTACCTCGCCGGTGCGGGCCTATGCGGCAAATGGTTTTGGCTTGTGGGATATGATTGGCAATGTGTGGGAGTGGACGAGCGACTGGTATGTCGATCGGCACGACGCGCCCACCAAGCCCTGTTGCGCGCCGCATAATCCGCGGGGCGCCAGCGAAGATGCCAGCCGTGATCCCTATAGCGGCTTTCCCCGCCGCGTGCTCAAGGGCGGATCGCATCTGTGCGCGCCCAATTATTGCCAGCGCTATCGCCCCGCCGCGCGCTATCCGCAGACGGTGGATACCTCCACATCGCATATCGGGTTTCGCTGCGCCCGCGACGCGTGAGGATCGCCCGCTAGAGCTGAGCGTGGCAGGTGGCCGGCTTTAGAGGCCGCGTGCTTCCAGCGTTTCCAGCAGCATTCGCTCGAAGGATTCGCGGCGGGTGCGGCGGGCGGCCAGCAGCTTCTTGCTGTCCTGCTGACGGATGGCGTTCAGCAGCTCGCGCTTGTCCACCACCTTGCGCTCTTCGCTGTTCCGGCGCGGCAGCGGCAGGAGGGCGCGGTAGCGATCAGTCAATGCCCAAAGACGGATGGCCTCGCGCACGATGGTCTTCTTGGGGGAGAGGTTGAAGATCATCGTGTGGAATTCACGATGCTCGTTCCACCAGCTCGTGCGGTCGCCTTCGTCGAGCAGCTCTTCGAGGCGCTGTTCGCGACGTTCGAGTTCGGCAAGCTCTTCGGCGTCCGGCCAGTCGACGGATTTGAGCAATTCGTCCTCGACCAGATGGCGCAGGGCAAACAGTTGCTCGGCCTCATCGCGGGAAAGCCGGGTGACGAAGAAGCCCCGGTTGGGGTCGTGCTCGATGATGCCTTCCGAGCTCAGCAGCTTGAGCGCCTCGCGCACCGGTACGCGGCTGGCGTTGAATTGCTCGGCCAGTTCGGTCTGCCCCAGCCGCATCCCGGGTGCCAGCGTGCCACGGGCGATGAGCAGACGCAGCTCATTGGCGATCTTGGCGGGAACTCCGCGTTCGGATTTCACTGTTTCCTGCATCATGGGCATTCCTGGTTGGCCGAAGAGCCAGCGGCCTTGAAATTATGGTCGTTCCGGGCATCCCTAGCGTGGTGTCTCACAAAAATGTAGACATTTTCACGCGCTAGGAATCCCGACCCGGTCGCGCGAGGCTTTTGGCCGACAAACACCCTCCACCGGCTTGACCGGAAATTCAGGATAGGTATACAAAAATGTATACCTATGATCTGATAACCAGCTGCGGGTGGGGATTTTGCGATGATTGTCGATTGTCATGGCCATGTGAGTGCGCCAGCGGAACTGTGGATCTATAAGTCGATGCTGCTCTCGCATCGCGGCGAGCACGGCAAGAAGTTCCCGGACCTCACGGATGAGGAAATTCTCGCCTACACCAATAAAAAGGAGATGGCGCCCTGCGGCCATCTCGACATGCTCGACCGGGTCGGCACCAATTTTCAGCTGCTCAGCCCCCGCCCGTTCCAGATGATGCATTCGGAAAAGCCGGGTTTTCTGGTCCACTGGTTTACCGAAGCCACCAACAACATCATCGCCCGCCAGTGCCAGCTTCTGCCGGACCGCTTCGCGCCCATCTGCGGTCTGCCGCAAGTCGCCGGCGAGCCGATCGAGAATGTTCTGCCCGAGCTTGAGCGCTGTGTGAAAACGCTGGGCTTCAAGGGCTGCCTGCTCAACCCCGATCCCTATGAGAACAGCGGCACCGAGCCGCCGGCGATGGGTGACCGTTATTGGTACCCGCTATACGAGAAGCTGTGCGAGCTGGACGTGCCGGCGCACATCCACTCCGCCGGATCGCGCAGCCGCCGCGCGCCGTACACGCTCAACTTCCTGCTGGAAGAGACGATGGCCGTCTATGGCCTGCTGGAAAGCGATGTGTTCAAGGACTTCCCCAGCCTTAAAATCGTCTGCAGCCATGGCGGCGGCGCGATCCCCTATCATGTCGGCCGCTTCCGCGCCTCCGGCCTGCGCAAGGGCGAGGAGTTTCTCGATAAGATGCGGCACATCTATTATGATACCGTGCTCTATTCCGAGGAAGCGCTGCGGCTGCTGATCAAGACCGTCGGCGTCGACAATTGCCTGTTCGGCGCGGAATGCCCCGGCGTGGGCTCTGCCGTCGACCCCGCGACCGGCAAGACGCTGGACGACATTGCCCCGTTCATCACCGGCTTCGACTGGCTGAGCCAGGCGGAGAAGAACCAGATCATGTTCGGCAACGCCGCGCGCCTCTTCAAGCTGGACCTGCCGCAGGCATGAGCTCGGGCGATCCTTATGTCGCGCGGCTGCGCCAGCTGGATGCCTGCGCCGTGTCGGACACGCTGGACAAGCTGGGCCTGGCCGGCTGTGTGACCGGGCTGCGCTCGGCCTCGCCGGGCAAGCGGATCGCCGGGCGCGTCCACACCGTGAAGCTCAAGGCCGGCAACGCGCCCGCCGACCGCCCGCCGGTGCATCTGGGCGCTGCCGCCATCGACGCCAGCGGCCCGGACGATGTGATCGTGGTCGAGCAGCGCACCGGCATCGATGCCGGCTGCTGGGGCGGCATCCTGTCGCGCGGCGCGCAGCACAAGGGCGTGGCGGGCGTGATCTGCGAGGGGCTGGCCCGCGATGTCGATGAAGCCCGCGAGATCGGCTTTCCGGTCTTCTGTCGCGGTTATACCGCCCGCACCGCGCGCAACCGCGTCTATGAGGATGCCACCGACGTGCCCGTCACCGTAGGCGATTTCACCGTCGAACCCGGTTTCTATGTCATCTGCGATTCCAGTGCGGCGGTGTTCATCGCGCCAGCCGACATCGCCCGCGTGCTCGATGCCGCCGAGGATATCGTCCGCCGCGAGGGCGAGATGACCCGCCGCCTCGCCACCGGCGAGAGTGCCAGCTTTGTGCTCGGCGCCAATTACGAATATATGCTCAAGGGCGACCAACAATGACCGACGACCGCAACGTCACCCGCGCCGCCGCGCTCGATACCGCCACGCTGAGCGACGCGCTCGACCGGCTCGGCATCGTCGGCCAGTGCTACCAGATCGCCGGGCGCGATCCTGATTTCCGCATGGCCGGCCGCGCCTACACCATGCTCTGCGGTCCCGCCTCGACCCCGCCCGGCACGGTGGGCGATTATATCGATGATGTCCCCCCCGGCCATGTCGTCGTCATCGACAATGGCGGCCGCGAGGATGCCACCATCTGGGGCGATATCCTCACCGAGATCGCGCATCGCCGCGGCCTCGCCGGCACCGTGATCGACGGGATCAGCCGCGACGTCTCGCTCTGCCGCGCGCTCGGCTATCCGGTCTTCAGCAAGGGCCACTGGATGCGCACCGGCAAGGATCGGGTGCAGGTGGAAGTCACCAACTGCCCCGTCAACATCGGCGGCGCCCGCGTGGCGCCGGGCGATATCCTGCGCGGCGATCCCGATGGCGTGATCGTCATCCCGCAAGCGCATGAGGAGGCCGTCCTCGCCGCCGCCGAGGAGATCCACGCCGCCGAGGAGAGCATCCGCGCCGCCTGCCGCACCGGCATGCGCCTCGATGAGGCCCGCGCGCAGTTCAAATATCACAGCCTTCAGAAACGCGTGCAGGGCTGAGTGTCGATTGGCCCTAGCGGCCGTGCTGGAAGACCTGCTCCAGCGCACCTTCGATCTTGGCGCGGGCCTGCATATAATCGGCGAGCAGCGCGTCACGGTCCCGCGCGGCAAGGGCGTCGATCAGCTTGCGCTCGGGGCTCTCGCCCATCGTGCGCGGCATGAGCGAGCGATAGCGGTCGGTCAGCCGCCAGAGCCGGGTCGCTTCGCGCAGCAGGATGCGCTCGGGTGATAAAGCGAAGAGGGCGAGACGCAGATTTTCCAGCGCCAGCGCCCAATTGGTGAAATCGCTCACCTGATCCATGGCATCCAGCGCATCGAACTGGCGGCGGAATTCGGCGATCTGTGCGTCCGTGGGCCAGACCGCCGTGGCGAGCAACTCGGCTTCAAGCCAGCGGCGCAGCTTGTAGAGCTGGCGGGCTTCCTCCAGCTCCAGCGGGGCCACGAAATAGCCCCTGTTATGGTCGTGGCGCAGGAAGCCTTCTGCCGCCAGCAGCTTGAGCGCCTCGCGAATGGGCACCTTGCTGCGCCCGAACCGGTCGGCAAGCTGGGTCTGCCCGAGATGTTCGCCCGGCAGCAACGTGCCCCGCACGATCAGCGCCCGCAGTTCATCCGCCACCACATTGGGCAGGGAGTCCCCCATGTCGATCTGCGTGGCCAAATATGTGCTCCTTGCGGCTGGTGGCAGTGCGCCATGGAAGAGGATTTTGGCGAGCGAGGCAATAGGCAGGGGCGGGAGGCAGCGGGGGCTGCGATCAACTCTTGTGCGGGGAGACGGTGACGTGAATTGCGCCCTCGATCCCGCGCCCGGCGGTGGCGAGGATCGCCTCATGCACCTGCTCCAGCGGGAAATCGTGGCTGCACAGCTTTTCGGCCGGCCACTTGCCGCTGGCGAGAATGTCGAGCGCCATCTGCACCGCGCGATAGCTGTGGCCTCGCGGTGCGCGCACGGTGAGGTAGCGCTTCTTGATCTCGCCCAGCGGCACCGAAGCGCTAAGGCCATTGAGGCTGAGCCAGGCGCCCTTGGCGGACAGAGCCACCGCCTGCTCGGCGATCTTGCCATCGGGATCGCCGGTGGTATCCACCACCACATCCACGCCCATGCCGCCGGTCGCCCGCATGACCACCGCTGCAAGATCCTCCTGCTGCACGTCCACGGCGATGTCGGCGCCGAGGCTGAGCGAGAGGTCCAGCCGGGCCCGGTCGCGCGTCATGCCGGCGATGATGACGGTGAGCGCACCCCCCTGCTTGGCGGCGAGCGCGCAACTCAGGCCCTGTTGCCCGGGGCCGAAGACCAGCACGGTCTTGCCCAGTCCCGCACCGCCATCCAGCACCGCCCATTGCACGCCATTGCCGAGCGGCACGGCCAGTGTCGCCAGCCGGGCATCCATGTCCGCCGGGATCTTGTGGATGACAGCATTGGGCGCGAGGTACATATATTCCGAGAAACCACCCCACAGATGCGGCGGAATGTCCGCATTGCAGGTGCCGTAGCGCAGGGTGTTGAACCGATCCTTCACGTTGAAGAAGTCGGCCTCCATGCACAGGCGGAAATCGCCCTGGCGACACCAGTGGCAATGCCAGCAGGGGAGATACTCGTGCAGGGCGATGCGGTCGCCGGCGCGCAGGCCCCAGCGCTGCGCCGCAGCGTCGCCGATGCGGGCCACGGTGCCGACATTCTCATGGCCCATGATGCAGGGCGCCGTGTTCTCACGCCGGTACATTTCGGGGTCACTGCCGCCGACGCCCGAGGCCTCGACTTTCAGCAGCCCGTCATTGTCGCCGAGGGGCGGGAACGGAAATTCTCTGATTTCAGATCGTTCGATATCGACCTTCACGGCAGCACGAGACACGGACTCCATCATTCCCCTCCAATTCTCGTCGCGAAGGCCCGTTGCGCTCAGGCCTTGCCCCAGCTCTTGCCGTAAACGCGCATCGCCGTTCCGCCCAGGATCATCTCCTGCTGCGCGGCCGTGAGATTGCGTACCGCTGCGCGACCAAGTGCGGCCATATAATCATAGCTGCCGGGCGATTGGGTGATGTCCGATCCCCAGATCATCCGCTCCGCGCCGAACAGATCGCATACGCGCTCGATGACGGGGCAGGGGTCGATCCCCGCCTTGTCCAGCCGTCCCAGCGGAATGGTCGTGAACTTGACGACGACATTGTCGAACTGCGCGATCGACCGCAGCCGATCATCAATGCCATGGTCCGGGCCGCCGGCATCGCTCTGAATGGAACTGAGATGGTCGATGACGACCGTCAGGCCGGGCACCTCGCGCAATATCCGCTCCAGATGCGCCAGCCCTATTTCTCGGTTCCACGGGAAGAAATGGACGCAGACCGGCACGTCGAGCGTGGCGGCGGCTTGCCAGGCGTCGCGCGCCACCGGGCTATCCAGCCAGCCGATGTCCGAGCCCTTGATGAGTTCCATCAGCCGAATGCCGACGGCGCCATGCTCGCCGACCCAATATCGCACGGCCTCCCCACAATCGGCCTGCGTGGCGTCGATAGAGCAGACGGCGGCGAAGCGTTGCGGATAGCGCGCGGCGCTGTCGCAGACATAGCGACTGTCGAACCCGTAGATGGACCCACGCTGCACGAGCACGGCCCGCTCGACGCCGGACTTGTCCATCTCCTCCAGCAGCGTCTCGGCCGTCATGAGGTTGTCGAACGCCATTGGGGGCAGCAGACCGCCCGGCGGTGCCGGCGGGTAGGTGGTCTTGTCATCGGAGACAAGATGGGCGTGGCAGTCGATCATGAGCGAAATTGCACCCGTCAGTGAGACGAGGGACCGGCGCCGTGCGCCGCCGCATCCTGATCAGGCCGCCGCATCCGAGCGCGTTCGACAATGCGCAAAGCCGACGATTGAAGCCTGTCCAAGACCATTCCCCCCCTTGAAAGCCGCCAGCGGGTCTGTCGCCCGCTGACGATCGACCGTTCTTGCTCAGGCGAACGCGTTGAGCGCGCGCAGCTTTTCTTCATAAGCCGCGCGTTCGTCAGGCGGCAGGAAGTGGCGGAAGTGCGGCCCCTTGGACATCGCCGGAAGCCCGTCGGCCATGCGCTGCCAGCTCTGGGCCTCGTCGCGGCTTGCGTAGAGCTCCCCGCAGGCAGAGCCGGCGAAGAGCTCCACCCCGCCCTCGGCAGAATCGTGCATCGCCGCGACTTCCAGATTGCCGGCGATCGGATCGGCCATGCCGACCATGCTGGTCTGCCACGTCTTGCCATGGTCCGTGCTGACCATGAACTTGGGATAGGCCGTGCCTTCCGCGCCCCAATTGGGATTGGGGTTCATGCCGGCGCCGACCATGAACATCAATTCCTTGCGCGGATGCACGAAGAGCGGGTCCGGATAGGCGCAGGGGTGGCTGGTGTCGGTGAGGCGCTCCCAGGTCTCGCCGCGGTCGGCCGTATGATACAGGCCGATGCCGGTGGTGAGGAAGATTTCGGCGGCGTTGTCGCGGTAGAAGGTCACGCGGTGCTGGTCACGGCGGAACTTGTCGTCCGGGCGCTCCATGGAGTTGAGCGACGTCCAGCTTTCCCCGCCATCTTCAGTGCGCAGCAGGTCGCCCTGTTCCACGCAGATATAGATCGTGTCCGGTTCGGACGGATGCGCGGCGATATGCTTCACATGGGGCTGGGAGCGAGGGAAAAACCAGTGCTCGGTGCCCTCGACCTGCGTGCAGCCGGGATAAGCGGTCCAGCTCTGCCCCAGATCGAAGCTGCGGTAGAACATCACCGGCTCGGTACCGACATTGAGGATCGTCCGGTCGCCATCATGCTGCACGAGCAGGCTGTAGACATGGCCGGATTGCAGGCCGTTGTTGCGCGCTTCCCAGCTCTTGCCGTGGTCAGAACTGACCATCAGGCCGCCCTCATAATGCAGGCCGGCGAACAGCATGTCCGTCACCTCGTCATGGACGAGCGCGCTGACATGATGGCCGGGGAGCAGCATATCGGGCTGCCGGGTCCATGGCGCATTGAGATTGTCTCGGCGAAAATCCACCACGCCGTCCGCGGTGGCGATCAGCATCCGGTTTGCGGCGCTTTGACTGGCGGAGCTCGTCTTTCCGTTCGCGGAAATGCAGATGATCGTGGATTTGGCAGCCTCTGCCATGGGATGTGCTCCAGCAATAGAATATATCGTTTTGTATAACAATCTATTCCAGTCTTCAAGCCTTGCGCTGGAAGAATATTCTGCCGGCATTGCCGCCGAAGATTGCCGCGACGCTGGCGGGGCGGTGCTGCTCGAACACATCGCGCGTCCAGCCGAGCGCATTGGCATAGCCCTCGCGCGAGGAGACGACGGGGAAGTCGCTGCCCCACATCAGCCGGTCTGGCCCGAAGGCATCGAGCAGCTCGATCAGCGGTGCGCCGCCCGCCGGGTCGAGCACAGGCCCGGATGCAGGCAGAGGCTGACCGACGGGTCGGGCAATCAACTGCCCCAGCGCGGGGATCTTGACCGTGATATTGGGGAAGCGCGCGAGCGCGAGCAGTGCCGTCCAGGTCTCGGGCTTACGGTCGCAGTCGGGTCTGACCCATCCCGCCAGATGCTCCAGCACGATGGGCAAGGTCGGGACGCTGCCGACGAGATCGGCGAACGCGGCGGATGCAAACTGGGCGCTCGGCCCGCCGCAACTGATGACAAGGCCGTGCCGCTCCGCAGCCCGCCAGATGGCGAGCGGGTCGTCACCGGCGCTGCGGGCATCGGGCCGCAGGCGTAGGCCGGCCGCACCGTCATCCGCCAGCATCCCAAGTTGGTGCACCGCGTCAGGCGCAGCCGGATCGATGGCGCCGACGCTGACGAAGCGATCCGGATAGCGCGCAATGCAATCGCGCTGATAGCGATTGTCGAATTGTCCCAGGATCTGCGTCAGCACCGCCTGCGCGACATTGTGGCGGTCCATCTGGAAGAGCAGGGTTTCGACCGGCTCGAACCACAGGGGCGAGACGTGGCAATGGGCGTCAATCAGGAGCACGGCATATCCTCACAGGCTGTCATCGCCGGGGGTTGGCCGATATCGTTAGCGTAAAATGTTAGGCGATTCTAGCCGTCGGCTTAGTCCTCATCCCGCACGGCGAGCTGGCTCAAATGGCGCGGGATGCGCCGGCGCATGAGCAGGGTCGCGACGAGCCCGATCAGCGCCACGGCCAGCATGGCGCCCCGATACTCCATCAGCCCCGGCTCTGGATGGCCGGCAAATTGCGTCAGGAGGCCGAGCAGCAGCGCCGTGAGCGAGACCGCCAGCGCCGCGAACAATTGCATGGAAATGCTGGCCAGAACATTGCCCTGCGTCATCGTATCGGCATCGAGGCTGACATAGGTCAGCGAGGTCATGCCGGTGAACAGCACGGAGCGGGCCAGCCCGGCGACGAGCAGCGCCACGAAGATCAGGGCAGCCAGCCAGGGGCCTTGATCGGCCAGGGCAACCACGGCGATCGCGGCCAGCCCTGCAAAGCTTGAGAGCATTACCGGCCCCGAGAAGCCGAAGCGGTCGAACAGGGGGCGAATGAACAGCTTGGCCAGCAGGTCGCCGCCATTGAGCGCCATGAGCATGACGCCGGCCAGAATGGGCGTGAAGCCATAGGCCATCTGGAACATGAGCGGCAGGCCGAAGAGCATCGCGCGCGCCGGGATGCGGACGATGGCGCCCGCGCCGATCACCGTCGTCCGGAAGCTCGAGTCCTTGAGGGCATCAAGCTTCAGCACCGGGTCCGGATGGGTGCGAATATGCTTCAGTCCGGCAAGGCACAGGACCGTGCCGACCGCGAGCAATATCCAGGGCAAGGGACGGCCGACGCCGCTGGCCAGCCGGTCGAACCCGGTGAGCAGGCAGACGAGCGATCCGCCGAGCAGCGCGGCGCCGACCATGTCCAGTCGTCTAGAGGCATCGGGCGCGCTGGCCGGGATGGTGCGCCATGCCGCGAGCAGCAGAGCAACGGTGACGGGGATGTTCAGCAGGAAAATGAACTCCCAGCGGGCATATTGCACGATGAATCCGCCAATCGAGGGACCGAGCGTCGGCGCGATGAGCATGGGCATCGCCACGATCGCCATGGCATCCACCAGCTCTTCCTTGCTCGTTTGCCGCAACAGCAGCAGCCGGGCGACGGGGGTCATCAGCGAGGCCGTCGCCCCCTGCAGGGCGCGCGCGGCAATGAACGGCCAGAAGGAGGGGGCGGCGGCACAGCAGATCGAGAAGAAGGCAAAGCCGGCCGTTGCGATCATGAACACGGTCTTCGGGCCGAAGCGCTCGGCCGCCCACCCGCTGATCGGCAGCAGCGCGA
Source organism: Sphingobium sp. B1D7B (assembly GCF_025961965.1). Lineage (NCBI taxonomy): Bacteria > Pseudomonadati > Pseudomonadota > Alphaproteobacteria > Sphingomonadales > Sphingobiaceae > Sphingobium > Sphingobium sp. B1D7B. The sequence goes on along the minus strand of NZ_JAOQOR010000001.1, from coordinate 3,326,109 downwards.
TCTGCATGGTGAGGTAGATGGTGATCGCGAGGCTTAGCTCGATGGCAGGCAAGCCGAAGTCTGCGGAAATCTGCGGGATCGCGACAGCCAGCACGGACGCATCGAGCTGGACCATGAACATGGCGGTCGACGCGATGAGGATCGCGCCGCGACTCTTCAGGGACAGAAACCGCTTCAAGCCAGGTCTGTCCGCTCGCGCAGTGGCCGGCTAGCCGACGGCGTCTTCGTCTGTTTCTTGCGGAATGAACTCATGGGGGCGTTGCCGTGCGGCGGCCTTTCGGCTGAGGAACAGGGTGATCAATATGCCCATAATGCCGAAGAGCGCGCCGACCATCTCAAAATTCGTCATTTCGAGCGGATTGAGACTCATCATGTCGACTTGGCCGTCGAGTTTGAAGCTGAAGTTCGCCATTGGCCTGTCGATCCTTGCTTAAAGTGCCCGCATCAGCCGGGACGGCCGCTTCCAAATCGGCTGCGGCGCAGTCTTCGCCTTGAGCAGCGGCAGAAAGTAGTTGGCGTAAGCCGCGAGCAAGATGAGGTGCATGACCAGATTGCGCGTCACCGAGAGTTGGATGTGGGGCAGGGGCACCCACGGCACATTGGTCAGGAAGATCATCAGCGTCACCGGCATCAGAAGCGTCAGCGCAAGCGGCACGAAGCGATTGAGCAGCAGGCAGGCGCCGGCGGTCAGCTCGATGATCTTGGCATAGGTGAACAGATTGAGATCGGTGGCGGCGAGCACGAATTCATTGCCGGCCGCCGCACCCATCTTGGGCTGGGGCCAGAAGAGAATGAAATAGTTGAGGCCGGAAACGAGGTTGAAGCCGCCGAGATAATAGCGGCAGAAGACGACACCGTATTTTTCGATCACGCTCCTCATGCGCGTCCTCCCCTGACTTCCGTCCGCCCCTCGTGTCTCACTTCCCCTTGGGAATGGCGAAGGCCCCCGCCTTGAGTCCGGCGGCGGCGCGGCCATAGCCGGTCATGGCCCGGTCCCAAGTGAAGGCGAAGTGCTGCGCGCCGGAGTTCATGTCGCGGAACAGCCGTTGCATGGCGCTGCCATCATAGATGGCGCTGCCGCCCGATGCCTCGAAGATCCGGTTCGCGGCATGGCGCGCGCGCTGCACGCCCCACGCCCAGTTGCGCGAGATTTGCGCGCCCAGAAGCGGCGTGATTTCCGCGGGGTCGCGGGCCTCATCCACCATGCGGGCATCCTCCAGGATCAGCGCCAGGGCAGCGTCGACCTCGGCGCCAATCTCCGCGATGCGGGCGAAGGTGGCGGATTGCTCGGCGACTTCCAGCGGATCGGCACCGTCCAGGCGCTTGCCGATATCTGCCGCAAAGCGCTGCACCATGCCCCGCGCCATGCCGAGCGGCGCGCCCACGATGGAGAAGGGCGCGATGTTGGAGAAGGGCATGCGGTAGACCGCACCCTCATGCACGCGCGCACCTGGGGTGGAACCGGCCAGCATGTCGGCCAGGCTGCAACTGCGATGGGCGGGGATGAAGGCGCTGTCGATCTTGATCGAGCGGCTGCCCGTCGCGCGCATACCCATGGTGAACCAGTCGTCGACGATTTCGATCTCGGACTTGGGCAGGACGAAGAAGCGCGGCTCCATGCGGCCATCCGCCTTCTTCACGGCATTGCCGATGATCACCCAGCTCGCATAATCGATGCCGGAGCAGAAGCGCCCGGCGCCGCCTGTCAGCCGGTAGCCGCCATTTTCCTCCACGACCTCGCCACCGAGGCGGAAGACGGTGCCGATGAGTGTGGTGGGATCGTCCATCACCTCGCGCTGCGCCTGCTCGGGGAAGAGGTTGATGAGCCAGCTATGCCCGGCCAGTACGCCGAAAATCCAGGCCGCCGAGCCAGACATAGTGCCGATCTCTGCCGTGACACGCACGAGATCGGCAAAGCCCAGCTCCGATCCGCCAAGGTTGCGCGGCATGACGATGCCGAACAGGCCCGTCTGGCGGATGGCATCGACCACATGCGGGGAGAGGCGTCGGGCGCTCTCCGACTCGGCATCCGCCGCCGCGATCTGCGGGAGCAGCGCCCGAATGCGCGCAATCGCATCCGCACTGGATTCGACGACCGGGTAACGGCCCGCAATATCCAACGTCGCAACGTCCGCGCTTGCTTGGCTCGCCATGTTCGTCATCCTTCCTCCATTGCGTTCATCTTCGGGGCGTCCGTCGGCTCATTGAGCGCCGCAGCCCCTTCTGCCCGCGATTGACCCGCGATGCAGGATTGTTATACAAATAGGTATCCGATAATGGAGCGGACATCAACACCCCACGGTGCCCGTCCGTGCAACGACCGCAAAAGAACATCGGCAGGAGAGCAGAGCATGGCAGAAATCGTCCTTGGTATCGGCACGAGCCATGGCCCGATGCTGGTCACCGAAACCGAGAGCTGGGGCCTGCGCGTGCCCGCCGACAAGGCCAACAAGCATGCGTGGAAGGGCGGCACCTGGACCTTCGATGAGCTGGTGGAAGCAAGGGCCGGGGAGCGGCTCGGCGAGCAGACCGTAAAACGCGTGTGGGACGAGCGGCAGGCGCGCTGCCAGCAGAATATCGAGGCGTTAGCCGACCTGTTCGAGGAGGCGCGGGTGGACGTGGCCGTGATCGTCGGCAACGATCAGGACGAGATCTTTCGCAAGACGCTCAACCCTGCCTTCGCGGTGCATTATGGCGACACGATCACCAATTACGAGTTTACGCCGGAGCGGCTGAGCGAACTGCCGCCGGGCATCGCCCCATCGCTCAAGGGTTATATTCCCGCTGGCGGCGCGGATTATCCGGGCTGCCCGGATTTGGCGCTCAAGATCATCGAGCAGGCAATGGCGGATGAGTTCGACGTCGCCGCGATGTCTGCCATGCCCCGCCCGGAGGCGCCCCACGCCTGGGGGTTTGTCTATCGCCGCATCATGCGCGACCGGCCCTGCCCGAGCGTGATGGTGACGGTGAACACCTTCTTCCCACCCAACCAGCCGAGCGTGCGGCGCTGCTACAAGTTCGGCCAGTCCCTGCTGGAAGCGATCCGCGGTTGGGACAGCGACAAGCGCGTCGCGCTCATCGCCAGTGGCGGTCTGACCCATTTCGTCATTGACGAAACGGTGGACAAGACGTTTCTCAACGCACTGGAAAGCAAGAATTTCGATCCGGTCTTCAACATGGGGGAAGAGACGTTCCGCGACGGCACGTCCGAGATGAAGAACTGGGTGCCGGTAGCCGGCGCGATGGCGCAGCTTGGGCTGGAGGGCCATGTGCTCGATTATGTGCCCTGCTATCGCAGCGAGGCCGGGACGGGCAATGCGATGGGGTTCGTTTACTGGAAGTAATCCCGGGCGAGGGCGGCAGGCGCCGCCCGCCTAGCCTCAGTGCGTCCAGTCGAGCGTCAGGCTCTGGAAATGCCAGCGCAATTGCGCTGGCGTCGCGCCCTCCACATCATTGACCCGCCGCAGCACGGCTTCGCCTTCCATGCGCACCGGTCGCCCATCGCGATCCTTGCCGGTGATCGCGACGGGGGCCGTGTAGTAGCTGGAGCCCGCCGCGCCCTCCATCGTGCCGTCCGGCATTGCGACCATGATATCGGAGAGGTCGGCAAAGAGCGCCGCGAACGCGCTCTTACTCCACTTTTCCTTGTCCGCCGGCGCGAGCAACGCCCAGGCCTGATCGAACGCGCGCTGCTCGATCGCGCGCGCGAAGGAGATCAGCACGTTGCGCGCGCCTTTCACGGTGCGTTCCGCTTCCGGTGTCAGCATCGGCGGGGTGAAGTCGGGCGCGGCGGCGCGGTTGCTGGCCGCACCTGCTTCGTCGGCGGCCGGAGGCTCGGTTGGACCTTCCGCGTTGATCGCTGCCGGACTGGCCGCGTTGGACGGATCGATGGTCTGATTTTCGCCCGTCGGCGCACCGCCGCAGGCAGCGAGCGAGAAGGCGGGAATCAGCAGAATGAGTTTAGCGCTGTTCATGGCCAAAGAACCCGCAAGGCCAGCTGGCCGTTCCCGGCCTGGCGGTGCGGCGTCCTACCGCAGCAACGCCTCGCGCAGCACTTCCGCCGCCTCGCGCGGGCGATCTTCCATGCCGACCAGATCATGGGCGCGGTGGACCAGATCGCGCAGATGATGAAGCTGCTCGGAATCATAATGCGTGTCGCCGCCGGCCTTGAGGGCGATGTCGATCAGCCGCCAGAGTTCGTCCAGCTCGCTCTCGCGATAGATGCATTGTTCGGCGCCACTGCTGCGCTGTAGCCGGTCGGCCAGCGTCTGGATCGTCAGGTCCGAGAAGTTCTCCACCGGCAGAATATCGTCCAGGTCCACGCAGTATCTCCAGCTCAGTGCGGCGGCTGCTCCGCCTTATCGGGCCGGCGCGCATGCCGGCAACTTTTGGGTAGTGACTTTTCGGGCGAGCCACGATATTTATATCTTATTGTCTAACAATGTCAGGTGCGTCAAATGCTCTCTCACGAAGATAACGAGCTGCTTTGCAGGATCGGTCCCGGCACGCCGATGGGCGAGTTGATGCGCCGCTTCTGGATGCCGGCCCTGCTGACTCAGGAGTTGCAGGCAGACGGCAAGCCGGTGCGCATCAAGCTGCTCGGCGAAGAGCTGGTCGCCTTCATGGATAGCGAGGGGCGGATCGGCCTGCTGGATGAGCATTGCCCGCATCGCGGCAGCTCGCTGGCGCTGGGCGTGAACGGTGAGTGCGGCCTGCGCTGCCTGTTCCATGGCTGGAAGTTCGATGTGACCGGTCAGTGCGTGGACACGCCGGCCGAGCCGGAAAATTCCAAGCTGGCCAAGGCAATGCGGGTCAAGGCCTATCCCACGCGCGTCGCGGGCGGCATGGTGTGGACCTATATGGGGCCGAAGGAGAAGGAGCCGGTCTTCCCGCACTTCCCCTGGTTCGATATGCCGCCGGGCAGCTGCGAGGCCTTCAAGGTCATCTACGAGTGCAACTACGCGCAAGCGCTGGAAGGCGCGGTCGACAGCTCGCATGCGGGCATCCTGCACCGCGACAGCGCCTGGGATCAGCCGGCGAAATGGCCGCACGAGAAGGATCTGCGGCCCAAGCTCGAGATCGAATATACCCGCTACGGCATGCGCTATTGCGCCGTCCGCAACGATGGCGAGCAGAAGCAGGGCCGCATGACGCAGGTGCCGCTGCCCTTCTACACCTTCATTCCGCCCGATGGCCCCAAGGCGCCGGAATTCCGCCGCAATCGCCGGCTGGTCAATGCCTTCGTGCCGCGTGACGACTACACGACCTGGCACATCCAGTTCTTCTACGATCCCGGCCAGACCATTGACCGCGAGCACCGCATGGGCGAAGCGAACACGCCGTATGACGAACAGTTCTTCAAGACCAACGGCATGTCGGTCTGGTACAATCAGGACCGTGAGATGATGCGGACGCAGAACATGTCCGGCATCATCGGCGTGGCGCTGCAGGATCATGCCGTGAGCGAGACGATGGGCAAGATCGCCGACCGCTCGAAAGAGCATCTCGGGCGCTCGGACATGGCTGTCGTGGCGTTCCGGCGCATGATGCTGAAGGCGGCGCGGCGGCTGGCGGAGACCGGAGAGATGCCCGAGGCTGATCAGGGGCAGTTCGACTGGGGCCAGATTACGGCCGAGACGTTTAACTTCGAGCCGACGCAGAAGTGGCAGGACATCCAGCCGCTCGGCGATGATCTCCAGCCGGTGGGCGCAGCAGCCTGATGGCGCATTTTCTGGTCGAGTATCGCGAGCTTGGCGCCGCCGAGCTTCGCGAGGCCAAGCGGCCTGAGCATATCGCCTATCGCAAGGGGTTCGGGTCAGCCATGCCGCTGACCGGCCCCCTGCTGGACGAGGATGAACGCCCCATCGGTAGCGTCGTCATCATCGAGGCTGCCGATCTCGACGCGGCGCAGGCGGCGGCGCAGGCTGATCCCTATGTCGCAGCAGGCGTGCTGGAGCTGGTCTCGGTCCGGCGGTTCCGGATTGCCGCGATGAAGCCGCCTACGGCCTAGCCGGCGACAGGCCGATCAGCCGACGAAATCGTAGCGATAGGCGTCGCCATCACTGCGAACATGACCGACGGAATTGCCCCTGAAATGCGCGGGGCAGCATAATGTATCGGTATCCGCCAACCGTGCGAGCAGCGACTGGCGCACCTGCGCGGCGGCGTCGCCATCGTCATCGAACATCAGCTGCAGGTCGGGCCGCAGGAGCTGGACGGGGTGGTGGATCACATCGCCCCAGAATGTCGCCGCAGCGCCGCCGCCCTGCGCGTGGACGAGGCAACTGCCCGGCGAGTGGCCATAGGCGGGCTCCAGCCATACGCCATCGCCAATCTCCTTGAACGCCGCGCGCGGATCGTCGGTATCGACGATGTCGGCCAGCCCGGCTTCCACCACCGGCAGGACCGAATCGTCGTAGGCCTCGCGATGGGGTGGAATATCCTGCTGGGTGGACCAATGATCATAATCGCGCTTGCCGAAGATGTAGCGCGCATTGGGGAAGGTCGGCACCCAACGGCCATTCTCCAGCCGCGTGTTCCAGCCGACATGGTCCATGTGGAGATGGGTGCAGAGCACCATGTGAATATCCTGCGGGCGCAGGCCGAGCTTCGCCAGATTCTCGAGATAGGGCGTGTCGAGCATGTGGATGTCGGGCACGCTGCGCGTCTTGCAATTGCCGTTGCAGCTGTCGATCAGGATGTTCTGGCCATCGAGCTGGACGACGAAGCTGTGCATGCTGAGCGTGACGAGGGAGGTCGCCGGGTCGCCGGTCAGGCTGTCATCGCGATACCATCGGGAAAGGTTGGCGAGATCGTCCGCCGTCACCTGCGGGAAGATCATCGCCAGCGGCATGGCCGCCTCCATTTCCATGACGCGACTGATCGTCATCCGGCCCAGAGTCTGCGGCGTCATGAGAAATCCTAATACATGATTGCCTAGCAATTCATGCGCGTTACAAGGGCGCTGTCAACTCGAATCGACGCAATTCGGGCGGCGATCGCAGCGCGGAGAAGACGGTATGTTCAAGCCCATGGTGGTCTCTGCCCGGATGCTGCTCGGCATCTTCAGCTTGCTGAGCGGGCTCAACTGGTTCTTCGGCTTCATGCCGCTGCCCAGCATCTACATGCCGCTGGATGCGCCGATGAAGCATGTGGTCATCACCGAGATGATCCGCACCGGCTGGATGTTCCAGATGGCCAAGGTGGTCGAAATCCTGCTGGGCCTGTCGCTGGTCTTCAACCGCGGCATCCCGCTGATGCTGGTGGTCGCCTTCCCGGTGATTTTCGGCACCTTCATGCTCGATGCTTTGATCCTCGATGACATCTGGGGCTGGATACAGGGCACCGTCACCAATGCGGCGGTCCTGGCTGCCATTGGGGACATGGTCATCGGCGGCCTGTGCGTGCTGCTGATCCACCTGTGGCTGATCTGGTGTTACCTTGACTATTATCGCCCCATGCTTGCCTGGAAGGCGACACCGAAGGAGGCCGGGCTATGACCATGCAGACCCCATCGCCCCGCAAAAGCCGCCGCTGGCTACGGATCGCCTTCTATGCGTTCGGCTGGTTCGCCATCGCGCTGCAGGCCTATAATTTCTATCTGTTCGTCGGCCTGATCGGGAAGTAGCCCGGCGGTCAGGGACGGGCAGGCTCGCTCGCCAGATCCGCCGATAGCTCCTCCAGCGAGCGGCCGCGCGTCTCGACCATCATGAACAGCGTGAAGAGCAGCTGCAGCACCATCATGAATGCGAAGAAGCCAAAGATCCAAACCGGCGCGACGCTGGCGAGCACGGCGGGCATGATCAGGGTGAGGGCGGCGGCGAGCACCCAATGCGTGCCGGTGCCGAGCGCCTGACCCGTCGCACGGGCATTGTTCGGGAAGATCTCCGAGATGTAGACCCAGATGATCGCGCCCTGGCCGATGGCATGGGCGGCGATGAAGAGGAAGATGAAGACCGGCACCAGCGTATAATGCGCGCTGGCAAAGCCATAAGCGACCATGGCCAGCGAGACGATGTAGCCGACCGAGCCGATCAGCATCAGCTTTCGGCGCCCGGCACTGTCGATCAGCGCCATGCCGACCAGCGTGAAGACCAGATTGACCACGCCGACGCCTACTGTCGCGTACAGGGTGGCGCTCGCCTCCGCCCCGGTCAGGCCGAAGATGCGCGGGGCGTAATAGATGATCGCGTTGATGCCGGAGAGCTGGTTGAAGAAGGCGACGAGGAAGGCGAGCATGATCGGCCGGCGCAGATGTCCGTCGAAGAAGCGGCGCAGCGTCATCCGGCTTTCGCCAGCGGGGTCGGCCGTGGCGCGGATCGCCTCGATATCGCCGCCGGCCATGGCCAGCACGCGCCGCGCCTCGGCTTCATTGCCCTTGTGCAGCAGCAGCCAGCGCGGGCTCTCCGGCAGCACAACGGTGGCGAGGAGGAAGAGCGCAGCGGGAATGGCCGGGATGGCGAGCATGATCCGCCAGTCCGCCGGGTGTGCGCCGCTGATCAGCGCGTTGGAAACATAGGCGATGAGAATGCCCAGCACGATCATGGTCTGGAACAGGATACCGAGCCGGCCGCGCCAGGCTGGCGGGGCAATCTCCGAGATATAGGCGGGCGCGGCGATCGACGACGCGCCGATGGCGAGGCCGCCGATGATGCGGAAGGCCATGAACGACCACGGGTCCCACGCCAGCGCCGATCCGATGGCTGAGACCAGATAGAGGATGCCGATCCAGATCAGTGTCGGTTTGCGGCCATAACGATCGCTGGGGATCGCGCCGAACAGGGCGCCGACCACCGTGCCCCACAGGGCAGAGGATATGGCGAGCCCGTGCATCGCGCTGCCCATCGACCATGTGCGCTGAATGGCCATTTCCGCGCCTGAAATCACTGCGGTGTCGAAACCGAACAGCAGGCCGGCCAGCGCCGCCGTGAAGGCCCAGAGCGAAATCGAGCGATTGGGCATAGGGCGTCTCCTGTCCGGTCAGCGGTCGGTCAATTTATCCAGAAGAACGCTGGTGCCGATCTCGCTTTGTTATACGATCATGAATAAAGATGATTCGCAATGGATTGCAAGATGAGGATTGAGGAGAGCGATGATGCCCCCATTTCAAAGGCCTGACGCCAAGCTAGCTGCGCGGTTTTCCGGGGGCAAGGCGCTTTTCGCGCTCGGGGCCCTGGGCCTGCTGTTGGCCGGGTGCAACGGGGCCGCGCCGGATGCGCAGAACAATTCGGCCGCAGCGAATGCGAGCACGGTACAGACCGGCGATCTCAAGCTCACCTACGCCATGCCGCAGGCCAAGGGCGAGGAGATCGCGTACCGGGTCTTTCTGCCATCAAACTGGCGGGCGGACCGGCACTGGCCGATGGTGGTCATCCTGCATGGCTATGGCAGCACGGCAGACGGCCCCTTTGACGATGCCGGGGGTGCGCTTCAGCGGGAAGCGGAAAAGCATGGCTTCGTGGTGGTCTCGCCCAATGGCTATAATGGCATGGCCGATTATGGCGCCAATCTCCCGCTCCCCTCGGCGCTGCCCGACATGGGGAAGAAAGCGACGATGACGCCAGAGCAGCAATCCGCGCTGGCTGAGGCGGATGTGCGCAACGTGCTGGCCAAGACCATGGCGGATTATAATATTAATCCGCGCCGCGTGTATCTGATGGGCAATTCCATGGGCATGACCGGCGTCCTGCATTTCGCGCAGACCGATCCGCAGCGTTGGTGCGCCATCTCGGCGAGCGGCGGGCCGCCCTGGCCGGATTATCCGGTCGAGCAGCTGAAGCCCATCTCCAGCATGCTGCTGGTGCATGGGGGCAAGGATGATCGCGCGAACGCATCCGACACGCAGACGCTGACGGAGCGCCTGAAAGCTGCCGGCATCGACGCGCGTATGGAACTGATCCCCGAGGGCACGCATGGCGATGCCTGGGTGCGCTATCTGCCGCAGACGCTCGACTTCTTTGCGACCCATGATTGCGCGAGCGGGGGACGTGCCAATGGTTGATCGCGTGAGGAAGACCGCCGGGAGAGGCCGCTTGCTGGCAGCCCTGACGATGGCAGCTACGCTCGTGGCAGCGCCCACTTCAGCTCAGGCGCAGGGGGCCTCGGCAGAAGCGCCGCACGCCGCGACGACCTATGGTCCCGTCGTCGGTACGCGCGATGATGACGTGCTGGTGTTCAAGGGCGTGCCCTATGCAGCTGCGCCGACCGGCGAGCTGCGTTGGCGGCCGCCTGCAGAGCCGGCGGGCTGGACCCGACCCCGGCAGGCGACGACCTTTGCGCCAGCCTGCCCCGGTGGGCTGCCGGCGCGCAAGGATACGTCCGAGGATTGCCTTTATCTCAATGTCTGGACGCCGCAGATGGGCGCGCAGGCCAAGCGCCCCGTGATGGTGTGGATCTATGGCGGCGGCTTTCGCGGTGGATCGACTGCGCTGCCGATCTTCAATGGACGCGCGCTGGCGCAGCAGGGTGTGGTGCTGGTGAGCTTTGGCTATCGGGTCGGCGCGCTCGGCTTCCTCGCGACGTCGGAGTTGAGCGCTGAATCGCCCCATGGGGCCTCGGGCAATTACGGGGTTCTCGATGCCGTTGCCGCGCTGCGCTGGGTGCAGGAGAATATCGCCGCCTTCGGGGGCGATCCGCAGAATGTGACGGTGTTAGGCCAGTCCTCCGGCTCCGAAACAGTGAACATCCTCACCGCCTCGCCGCTCGCCAGGGGGCTGTTCGCCAAGGCCATCGGCGAATCCGGCTCGTCCTTCGGCGTGCGCGCGGCCTTGCCGCTGCGGGAGGCCGAGGCCCTGGGCAAAGCGTTCATGGCAGAACGCAGCGTGACCAGCCTCGCCGCCTTGCGCAAGCTGCCCACGGACAAGCTGCTGATCCGCGACGACCAGAAATATGAGCCCAATGTCGATGGCTGGCTGCTGCCCCGCAGCGTGCGCGAGATTTATCTGGCCGGGGCGCAGAATGATGTGCCGATGATTATTGGTGGCACCACGCAGGAATTCGGGCGCCCGCCCGAGATCAGCCGGGAGGCGCTGAATGCGGGCCTGCAGGCCGAATATGGTCCGCTGGCACCGGCCATCGCTACCGCCATCGGTGCAGATGGGGAAGCCGATCCCACCGATGCCCGCTGGCGTCTGACCAATGTCGAGTGGGGGAATTTCACCGCCGCGATGTGGTCTGGCCTGCAGACGAAGACCGGCCGGGCGCCAGTCTATCGCTATGTCTTTGATTATGCGCCTCCCCAACCGGCCGGCCGCCCGCGCACGGCCCATCATGGCGCGGAGCTGGCCTATATCTTCGGCAATTATCGGCCCGCAGGGCGGACGCTCGATGCCGAGGAGCAGATGATCCATCGGCTGCTGAGCGGATACTGGCTGAACTTCGCGCGCACCGGCAATCCCAACGGAGCCGGTCTGCCGCAATGGCCGGCTCATGGCGTGCCGGCCCATGTCGCGCTGCGCTTCGGTGCGGAAGGCGCGGCGCCGATCGGCGAGCGCGAACCCGTGTTGCTCGACCTCATCGACCGACATTATCACGGCGAGGCCGACGAAGCGGATCAGACCATAAAACCGCGTTGAACGCGAAGGTAGCGGAGAGGGGGAAGGCTTATGCGGACAAGTTGGATCAAGAGGCTGGCACGACTCGCGGTGGGCGTCATGCTCGCTTGTGTCAGCAGCGCGTCGCTTCAGTCTCAGCCCGCGAAATCCCCGATGCCGCCGGTCCATTTCACACCGCTGCCCGAGCGGCCGGTCGTGATGCCGGTCATGGCCTGCGACGCCTTGCCCACCGAGGATCTGCTGGCCATTAAGGACGCGCCGGCGCGGATCAGCAGCGCAACGCTGGAGACGCGTGACAATGGCGTGGCATTCTGCCGGATCACGGGCATGATCGCGCCGCAGATCCAGTTTGAGCTGCATCTACCGACGGAAACCTACACCGGTCGCTACCTGCAGGGTGGCTGTGGCGGGGCCTGTGGCGTGATCTACCAGACGGTGTCGCCGTCCTGCGATAATCAGACGGCCTTCAGCGGCGCATTTGCCGTGAGCTTCAACAATAGCGGCCATGTCGGGCCGGACGCGCGCGATACGCTCTGGGCGGCTCATGCCCCGCAATTGCGGGCCGATTTTGCTTATCGCGCGGCGCATGTGACGGCGCGTGTCGCCAAGGAGATCATCGCCCGCTTCTATGGACGCAAGCCGGCTTACTCCTACTTCATGGGCTGCTCCAATGGCGGGCGCGAAGCCATGATGGAAGCGCAGCGCTATCCTGATGATTTCGACGGCATCATCGCAGGCGCGCCCGCTCTGTGGATCACGCCGGGCGTCGTCCGCATCATCCATGAGTCTCAGGTGGCCAGGAGCGCGGATGGCCAACCCATTCTCACGCCGCAATCCACCCAATTGCTTCATCGGGCAGTGATGGCGGCGTGCGATGGCCTTGATGGCCTCAAGGATGGCCAGATCGACAATCCCCGTCGCTGCCGGTTCGATCCGCGCACGCTCGTCTGCAAGCCGGGGCAGCGGGCCGATTGCGTGACGGCGCAGCAGGCCGAGACGATGCGTCGGCTTTACGAAGGGCCGAGGGATGCACAGGGCCGGCCCTTGTTCTTTGGCGGCGAGCCTTACGGGTCCGAACTGCTGTGGACCGGGCCGGGCAGCTTCGTGGCTGACGGCTATCAACTGGCGGCGAACCAGATCAAGTTCATGATCTACAATGGCGAAACCCATCAGGATTTCGACTGGCGCACATGGAAGCCCGATGCGGCGGCCCTGGCCGACCTGATCGACAAGGGCGGCTATTATAATGCCAGCAATCCCGATCTCGCCGCATTCAAGGCGCGCGGTGGCAAGCTGATCATGTGGCAGGGCGAGGCGGACAATGCCGGGGGATCATGGCTGCTGCCGGACTACTATCAGCGCGTCCGGAACGCGATGGGCGGCTTTGCCAGGACCGATCTGTTCATGCGGGTCTACATGTTTCCCGGAGTCTATCACTGCGCTGGCGGCTATATCGGCTATCAGCACGACCTGCTCGGGCCGATGGTCAATTGGGTAGAGCGGGGCGCGGCGCCCGGTGCGGTGGAAGGCGCTGCCATTCTGGCGGATGGCACGATCCGCCGCCGTCCGACCTATCCGTTCCCGGTGCAGGCACGCTATACGGGCCGGGGGGACATCAACGCCGCCAGCAGCTTTGCGCCGGTGCCCATCGCCAAGGATCATGACGACCGGTTCGATTGGGTGGGCGCCGGCATGGAGGCTGGTCCGCCGCCGGCTCCTTACTGACATGCGGCGCAGAGGGGAGACCGCTGCGCCGCATTCCACCCGCTACTTGCCGAGCTTCTTGTCGAAGAAGTTGACGATAACCTTGTAGGCATCCTGCGATTCCGGGATGACCGGATTGTAGAAGAAGCCGTGGAACAGACCGTCCCACACATGCAGATCGGCATCGGCGCCGGCCTTCACCATCTGGCCATGTGAGTAGACTGCGGAACTGAGCTCAAAGGCCCGCGTGCCGGTGATGAACAGCGTCGGCGGGAATTTGGCCAGCAGTTCGAGCGAGTTGGCCGGTGCGGCCAGCGGGTCCTTGATGTCGACCTTCTCGAGATACTGCAGCGGGGGAAGACCCTTGCCGAGTGGCGGCGGCGGCTCCGCCGGCGGGTTCGCCTCGCCGATGGCGGCGGTGGTATAATGCGCATCACCGCCGAAGCCGGGACCTTTTTCTAGCGTCATCCCGGCACAGAAAATGCCGATGGCGCCGGGCATGGGGAGCTTCTCCTTATCGAACCAGGCCATCGCCATGCCAACGAGCATGCCGCCCGCCGAGCAGCCATAGATGCCGATATCGGCCGGCTTGTAGGTCTTGAGCAGTTCGCGATAGACGCTGGCGACATCCTCGCTCGCGGCCGGGAAGCGATATTGCGGCGCCTGGCGATAATCGATCGTGATGACCTTATAGCCACCGAGCGACGCGATCGGCATCGATTCCAACTCGGCGCAACCCGGGTAGCAGCCGCCGAAGCCGCCGCCATGCAGGTTGAGCAGAATGCGCTTCTGGTTCTGCGGCTTGACCCCTTGCGTAGGCGTGTAAGTGATGGCGGGCACGCCTGCGATGGTCGTTTCCTGCCGGACCAGCGGGAACATCGCCTTGGCCGAGGCCATATAGGGCTTCATGAAGAAGGGGACGCCATTTTCCGGCAGCGTCTTCGATTCACGGTCCTGCATGTCGTGCAGATGCTCGGCCAGATAGGCCTTGGCTTCATCGGTCAGGAAACTGGAAACCGGTACGCTCATCGCGGGCACATGCACTGTGCCGTCGGAATCGATCTTCACTGGATTGCTGTCCGCCTTGTCAGCCGTTTGGGCCGGTGCGGCGGCGGGGAAGGCCAGCGCGACCACCGATGCGCCCGTAAGCGCCACTAGTCGCGACCACAGGCTGTACGCCGGGCGTTTGGCGAATGATTCTCCCATATAAACCTCTCATTTAGTCTGATTTTTGTGCCGCATCGCAAATTGGCATCTGGAATTGTTAGACTCACATGAATACAATCGATTGTAAAGGGGCCGTCCAAATCGGTCTTTTTGCTGGTCGAGGGAGAGTGGATATGGTCGGTCTGGCGCAGGGTAAGGGCGGGGTGCGGGCGCTTGCTGGCTTAGGAGCAGTGGCACTGGTGGCGGGCTGTCATCCTGCGGGGGCACGACCGGCGGCGGAGATGCCGACGGTCCAGCAACTCAGCACCGGCGGCGCGGCCTTTTCCGCCTCGGTGCCGGAGATCGCGGTCGACCCCGCTGACCCGCAGCGCGTCGCGGTCATATGGCGGGATCTGGCCATGACAAGGCCTGGCGAACCCGCCGGCGAGCGGGGCATGCAGTGCCACCTTTCGCTGTCCAAGGACGGTGGGCGCAGCTTCGATACCCAGCCGCTGGTCTGGACGATGGCCGACACGCCCGTGTGCAACTCGCCTTATGTGGACATTGGTCCGCAGGGCGAGCTGCTGATCGGCGCGACGCTGGCGGGCGTGCTGCCGCAGAACGCGCCGGAGGGCGAGCATGCGTCAGGGCGGGTAGTCATGCGCCTTTCGACCGACTGGGGCCATAATTGGTCCCCGATCTCCAGCGGCATCGCGACGGGGGAAGAGGCGCGGTTCGAGGCCAATGCCACGGTCCCGGCCGAAGCGACGCATGTGCCATGGGACGGGGGGCGCGGCGTGATCGACGCGGTGAGCGGGGAAATCATCCTCTCCGGCGGCTATCCGGCCCCGCCGGGCGAGGCGCTGCGCTCGCAGCGCTTCTACACCGTCTCGAAGGATCGCGGCAAAAGCTGGGGGCTGATCCGCGCCTTTGGTGCGCCCGGCTGGCCGCAGCGCTGGGACGGGCATTATGTCGTCGCCCACGGTACGCTTGCCTACAGCTATCTGGCGGAAGCCGTGCCGGTCGATGGCGTCAAGTGCTTGTGCGTGGTCTTCGCCACCAGCGCGGATGGCGGAGCGACGGTGCAGCGGCACCTCGTCACACAGGTCGAGTATTTCGACCGGCTGGTCCATTATCCGCCGATCGCCGCGCATCCGGCCCATGCTGGGCAATATGCGCTCGCGCTGGCGTCCGACAAGGCGGGGACGCCCTCGGTGCGCATCACGCGGGATGGCGGCGCCCACTGGCAGGCATTGGATGGCCCGGCTGCGCCTGAAGGCGTGGTGCGGTCGTCGCGGCCGGCGCTGGCCTATACGCCCGACGGCGTGCTGGGGCTGCTCTGGCGCGGCTATCACGCGGATGGCAGCTATGACCTCTACATCGCGGCGTCTGCCGATGGCGAGCGCTTCGGGCGGGTGCAGCGCGTCTCGCCCGCCTCATCCCGCGTGCCGGACGCGCTGGCGAAGGATTATTCCGCGGGTGGCGACTTCATCAGCAGTCTGGGCGCCGGGAGGGACGCGCTTCACGCCGCCTGGACAGGCTGGCCAGCAGGCGCGGCAGGGCAGGTGATATATGCGCGCGTTCCGCTGGCACCGCTGCTGGGCGACCTACCGCCGCCGAACAAATAAGATCGTTAGTCAAAACTAAATTCAAAATGTTGACACGATGTAGGGGATGGCCCTAGCATGACCATCAGCGGTGAAGGCGTGAGGGCTACAAAGTGCCCCCTGCCTGATCCTGCGCTGGAGGGGATGCATCGATGGGGCACCAGGCAAAGATCGTCGCGGCGATACTGATCTGTATCGCGGGCTTCTCGTTCAATCTGCTGAGCTTTGATTCCTTCATCTTCTTCGGCCTGCCGATGGTGGCCGGTGTTGCTGTGGCCTGGGCGAACACGCGCCGCCATGCCGATTGGCGGACGATTGACCAGGCGACCGATGTGATGCGCATCTACTTTGGCGGGCATCTGCTCTGGTCGTGCCTGCGCTTCTGGTTCACGGACATGCAACCCTCCGGGGCGCCCATGCATCCGATTGCGGGGCCGTTCCTTGCCTCGCTCTTTGCGACCGGCATTTTCCCGGCGGTCAAGGTGCTGGAGGGCATTGTCGGCGTAATGCTGCTGAGCAACCGTTTCGTTCCGCTGGCCCTCGTGCTGGAAGTGCCGACGAGCATGACGGTGTTCTATCTCAACACCTTCATCACCGCGCGGCTTAGTGGCCTGCTCACCGGGCCGACCGAATTGGGCGTAAACGTGCTGCTGATGCTCGCCTATTTCCAGCATTACCGCCCGATGCTGCGCGCAAAGCCGCGCGCTGCGCCGCCTTGGGCGCGCGAGGATCGCCTTGACGACAAGGCTCAATATAGTTATACAAAATCAAATAACATTTAATATACCGATGAATTCGGCGGTCTGGCGAGGTGCCAGTCGCTCAGGCATCCCGGCCATGATCGGGAGCAAGGGGAGGGAGATGAGATGAAGGCACGGAATTTTTCTGTCCGCGAACGGACGGGTCTGAAACTGGCGGTCTCCGCTTCGGCTCTGGTGTTGGCGGCGCTCGGCGCAGTGCCCGCCATGGCGCAGCAGGATGCATCGCCCCAGCAGGGCAGCTCTACGGATGCCGCGGATGCCGCGATTATCGTGACCGGCACGCGCATCAAGGGGGTCGCGCCGGTCGGTTCGCCGGTCATCCCCGTCGGTCGCGAGGAGATCGAGAAGCTCGGCGTCAGCACCACCAACGACGCGCTCCGCAAGCTCCCCCAGATCGTCAACTTCGGCGGCAATAACGAGCAGCAGGGTGGATCGATCATCCAGAACACCTCGCTCAATTCCTTCGCTGCGAAGTCGATCAACCTGCGTGGTCTGGGCACGGCCTCGACGCTCAGCCTGGTGAACGGCCACCGTGTCGCCCCGCAGGGCGCCAATGGCCAGCTCTTCGACGCCGATAACATCCCCGCCATCGCGCTGGAGCGCATCGAAGTGGTCGCGGACGGCGGCTCGGCCATTTACGGGTCGGATGCGGTCGGCGGTGTCGTCAACTTCATCATGCGCCGGCCGGACAATGTGTTCGAGGTGCAGGCCCGCGCCGGTTTTGCCGACTCCGTCGAGGAGTATATCGGCTCGGTCGCCTTCGGGCGGCGCTGGTCCAGCGGCGGCTTCTTCCTCGCCTACGAGTATCAGAACCGCACCGCGCTGGAAGCCGCCGACCGGCCGAACCTGTATAACAGCGACCTCTCGCCTTATGGCGGCGCGCCCAACCCGGTGCTCACCAATCCCGGCAACGTTCAGTTCGGGTCGAGCTTCTATGGTATTCCCGCCGGGCAGAATGGCACGAACGTGACGCTGGGCAAGCTGACGGCGACGCCCAATCGCGAGAATGCATGGATCGGCGCCGATGCCATTCCTTCCGGAAAGCGGCATACGGTGGTCGGCACCTTCCGCCAGGATTTCGACGATAACGTGACGTTCGTGGCCGATGGCCTGTTCTCGCGGCGTGAACTCACCAACCGTGGCATTGCCTCGACCGCGACGCTTTCGGTGCCGAACACGAACCCGTTCAGCCCGTGCGCGCCCGGCAAGGTGGACGATAGCGCCACGCTCAACTGCCCGGCCAATGGCACGCTGACCGTGCCTTACAGCTTCCTCGAGGATCTGGGTCCGCTCACGATCACCGGCTATGAGCAGATCTGGTCGCTCTCTGGCGGGCTGGAGATGAAGCTGAGCAACGACTGGAACGCCAACGTCACCACATATTACAGCGAGAACAAGGGCTACAGCCTGGCGACCAACCAGCTCAATACCAACGGTCTCAATCGGGCGCTCGGCGCTACCGTAGCCGGCACCACCAAGCCGGCGAGCGTGCCGTTCTTCAACCCGTTCTGCGACGGGCAGCAGTTCGATTGTAATTCCGAGGCGACTCTGGCGCTCTTCCGCGCGCAGACGGAACTTGAAGTGTTCAATCGCAGCTATGGCGGCTCGGCCAATATCGGCGGCTCACTCTTCCGCCTGCCGGGCGGTGACGTGCGCGTCTCGGTCGGTGGCGAGATCCGCTTTGACTATCTGTTCGGCAACGGTCAGCTCTCCAACACGCGCACTGCGAATGTCGATACCTTCGCGGGTGTGCCGACCTCTAACGAGCGCGACGTGCGTTCCGTCTATGCAGAAGCCTATGTGCCGCTGTTCGGCCCCGACAATGCCCGGCCGGGCCTGGAGAAGCTCGAGTTCAACGCCGCCGTCCGCTACGATCGCTATAGCGACGTCGGCTCGACGACCAATCCGCGCTTCGGTGTGACGTACGCCCCGGCATCCGGCATCCAGTTCCGCGGCAGCTACGGCACATCCTTCCGCGCGCCCTCGCTGGTCGACGTCAACAAATATGCCACCGCCGGCTTCCTGCCGCGCACCGGCAGCGGCTCGGCCGTGGGCCTGTCGCCCGCTGCGGGCTCGTTCCAATATGTCTATCCGATTGGCGGCAATCCGGACCTGAAGCCGGAGACGGCCACGACCTGGTCGCTGGGCATGGACCTGACGCCGGAACTGGCCAAGGGCTTCAACTTCAGCCTGACCTACTACAATATCGTCTACAAGGATAAGGTCGACACGGCCGCCTACAACGCGCCGATCGGCGCGGTGCTGAACTCGGGCGCCTATGACGATTTCATCGTGTTCAACCCGGTCTACTTCCCGAGCAAGACCAACCAGACGCTGGCCCAGTATGTCGCGTACTGGAACCAGATCACGGCCGATCCGCAATTGCCGGTGCTGGGCCTGGTCGACCCGACCACCGTCATCGCCATTGTCGATGCGCGCCGCAATAACAGCGGCGTGGTGGAGACGGACGGCTTCGACGTCTCGCTCGACTATACGCTCAACGGCAATGGCATCGATTTCCGCTTCGGCGCGCGGGCCAATTATGTCCTCCACTACAAGACCTCGCCGGTTCCCGGCGTTGCGCTCAAGGATGAGGTGAACCACTTCGGCTATCCGGCGCGCTTCACCGGCAAGGTTGAAGCGGGCGTGGACATCGGCGGCTTCTCCGGCACCGTGTTCCTCAACTATGTGAATTCGCGCACGATCACGCGTGACTTCCTGCCGGCAGCCGTGCCCGATCAGTATCAGAATATCGATCCGATCACGACGGTGGACCTCAGCCTGCGCTACAATTTCGGCGAAACCGGATCGATGATCACCAATGGTCTGGCGGCGTCGCTGAACGTGCTCAACGTGTTCGATGCCGATCCGCCGCTGGTGGTGAATGCGGGCGGCGCCACGCCGATCCGGTTCGACTCCAGCTATTCCAGCTCGATGGGCCGGTACATCTCGTTCCAGCTCTCGAAGAAGTTCTAACGGCTGAGGGGGGCGCCCGGACGAAGCCCAAGGGCTTCGTCCGGTCCGTCAGTTGTACCGGAGGCGATCCGCCATGGCACCCAGCACAGTCGCTTCGCCCACCGGTGGGCGCACGACCTTCGGCAGCGTCGTCTATGCCTGCCAGTTTCTCTATGGCGGCTGGTTCCTGTTCCACGGGCTGAACTACTGGCTGGAATTCTATCTGGACCGGTCGATCCAGCCGGGGCCGGGTCTCGTGCCCGCACTGGCAGAGTCCGGGGTGATGGCGCTGGTCAAGGCGCTGGAAGTCACCATTGGCTTGGCCCTGCTGCTCGATCTGTTCGCGGCGCTGGCGGTTGTCGCCGCCTGGCCGATCACGTTGATGATTGCGTTCGTCACGGCATCGCATGGCCGCCCGTTCGGCATGGGTGTGGCGGCGGTCATTATCGGGCTGAACGCGGTCATGTCGCTCGGCTATCTCCACCGCTACCGCCCGATGCTGGCGTGGAGCGCAGGGCCGCCCGGCGGTTCATCCGCCGCGCAGGGCTCGCGCATGGTGCCCGCGCGGCACGGCCTCGCCGCGCTTATGGGCATAGCCGCGGCCATCGGCATTACCTACCTCACTGTCTATCTTCGGCGCTAAGCGGGTATGACGTCTATCCGCCTGCCACTGCTCGCCTGTCTGCTGGCGGCTCTGCCGCTTTCTGTTGCGCCCGCACAGCAGAGCGCCGCTGCAACGCAGCCGCTCGTCATTGCGCGGCAAGGCAATTTCTTCGTCGGCGGGCATGAGGCGCAGACGCCGGACGGGCCGGTGATCGCCGGCGCCATGTACGTCGAATATCAGATCCCGGCGCAGCAGACGCATCCCTATCCCTTGGTGTTCTTTCATGGTGGGGCGTCCAGCGGGGCGAGCTTCTGGAGTACGCCCGACGGCCGCGAGGGCTGGGCGACGCTGTTCCTCCGCAAGGGCTATGCCGTCTATGTGGTCGATCGCCCGACGCTCGGCCGCTCACCGCATTATGAGGCGGTCGACGGGCGCAAGCTGATGCCTCCCGCCGGACTTCCCGCGCGGGAAGGGCAGGCGGCACCGCCTCCGCCGACCAGCAAGCCGGCGCATCTGCCCGGCACGAATGCGCCGGACGATCCCGCCGCCGCCTATATGCGGAGCGCGCGCCAATCCACCATCGAGGTGCCCTTCGGCGCGCCCGGCGATGCGCTGGCAGTCAGCGTTCATGTCGACCGGCTGGACCGGGAGGCGGGCGCAGCGCTGCTCGACCGGATCGGCCCCGCCATTCTGGTCACCCATTCGCGGGCGGGGACGACAGGCTGGCAGATCGCCGATGCGCGGCCGGCACTCGTCAAGGCCATTGTCGCCGCTGAGCCGAACGGCCCGCCTTTCTACAATGCCGCGCCAATGGGCACGCCGGGCGATCCGGTCGCGCGGCCTTTCGGTATTACCTATGCCGGCCTCCGCTTCGATCCGCTGGTCACGGAACTGCGCGACTTCGGGCCGCTCACGCAATTGCCGCCGGAGGATGGCCATAAGGTGGGCTGCTGGACGGTGGCGGGCAAAATGCCCCGGCTGGTCAATCTGGCGCAGGTGCGGGTGATCGTGCTGGTCGGCGGCGCATCCTATCATGCCGGTTACGATCACTGCACCGCGCAGTTTCTAGAGAAGGCGGGCGTATCCGTCGATCTCGTCCCGCTCGATGCGCATGGGTTCGTCGGCAACACCCATGGCTTCCCGACCGAGACCAACAATCATCTGATCGCCGATTTCATCGCCCGCTGGCTGGCGGAGCGCGACCTTTAGAACAAGCTGGGTCGCCGGTGCTGGAGCCCATCGCGGCAGCTTGGTTCGCCGATCTGACGATGACACCCCCGCTAATCGGCTTCCTGCCGCTTTCCGAAAGCGCCGCAACCCACCCTTAGCGTGGCGGTGGATTGCGCATATTGACAAGCGCGACGGAAATAATGGTCTATTTCCTGACATGTAAAGTCAATGTATGTAAATGACTGTCTCTACAATTTTGCGGAATTCGGTGCGTCCGAGAGAGCTGAAGTCGAAGTATAAATCAAATATTTTATTTAACGATTGTTAATTTAATATAACGATCTTAACCGACCTGGATTTCAATGACGACCTCTAAATACATCATGATGAAGAACGGAGGTGATGGCCTCGCGTTTATCGATTTCATTGTGACATATGGTGGATTGGCGTTGGATGGTCAGGACATCCAGTTTCTCGGCTCCTCATTGATCGATGCCGTTTTTGTCCGCCCCGGGGCGAGCTATGTTCTGAATACGGGAGGCGGAGCGGACCGCATTTATGTCGAAGGTCAGCTCTCCGATTACACGCTGAGTCGCAATAACGCGACGCTGATCCTGACGCGCACGGTGGACGGTAAAGTGGAGACCGTCCATGTGGCAGGCGCCAACGCGACGACCGCACCCGATGTGCTGGTGTTTTCAGATGGCAGCGTGAGCGTGAACGCCCTCTACACGCATGTTGCAGAAGGAACGGCCGTTCCAGTGCCGACGGGCGAAACCTCACTAGCCCCTCAAGGCGCGGCCGCGCCCGGTGCCGTTCTGGACGCCATAGTGAAGATCGGATGCTTCAACCCTGCTGGCGAGACGGTCGCCGCTTCGAAGCCGGGCGTCGCGTTCCAGATCCTCGGCAGTGCAGGTGTCGATAGGGTGTACGTCGCCGAGGGGACCACGATCGACGCTGCCTCGCTCGGCGGCGGCGTGGATGTGGTTTACTTCCGGGGACAATGGGCCGACTACACCAAGACCCTCACCGGCGCGCGTCTGACGCTCACCCGCACCGCAGGCGGGCACGTCGAGACGGTCGTCGTGGCATCAAGCGGCGGCACGCTCAACGATCTGCTGGTGTTCGCCGATGGGGCTGTGCGCTCGCAGGTGGCCGGCCAGGGGGTGAAGGCGGATGCCAACGTCGCTCTAGCGGATCTCGCCGGCTTTGATCCGAGCGTGTTCGTCGATCTGGTCGCACCCATTGCGCCCCGGCTATCGCTGGCCAACGATAACGGGACATCTCAGACGGACGGCCTGACCAATGACGGCCATATTCTCGTCACGCTTCTGGAGGCGGGAGCATCCTGGACATACAGTATCGACGGCGGACAGACCTGGCTCAAGGGCAAGGGGGAGACCTTCAGCCTTGCTGCGGGAACCTATGCGGCCGAGCAGGTTCAGGTCCGGCAGCGCGATGCGGCAGGGAACCTGTCCGAAGCCCGGCACAATGAGACTGTCCTGACCATCGATTCCACGCCGCCGGTGGCGCCCGTGATATCGGGCTTTTTTGATCCGATCGCGAGTTCGATCAACCCGTCGACGGGGGCGATCATCAACCTCGTGACGAGCCCGGTGGCTGGCGCTTCTGTTCTTCAGCAGGGCGCGACCAGTCTGCACGGAACAGGCACAGCCGGCAGCAAGGTCGTCGTCACCTTCGGGGCCTCTGAACAGCGGGTGGTGACGGTGGATGCCGCGGGGGCCTGGTCCCTGAATCTCACGCACGCGGACATCGTGTCATTCGGCATCGGGGCGGAGGCATTTACGGCCACCGTCAGCGATGACGCGGGTAATCTTTCAAGCACCACCGTCCCGCTGCAGATCAATGCACAAGCCTACACGACCAACGATGTGGCGGCCTCCGGCTATGGCAGTGAGTATGTCGACGCTCTGATTATCGGCGAGGCCGGCTGGTCCGGTGGCATCATCACTTACTCTTTCTCCGCCGGCTCGGGCGCGTCTGCCTGGTCGGAAAGTGAGAAGAGCGCCGTGCGATCGGCACTGGCTCTTTACGAGAATATCGCGAATTTGGACTTTCAGGAGACGGATGACTATGGCGAAGCGGTGGGCGGCGCGAATATCGCTCTCGAAAAATCGCCCGCTTCGACCTGGACCGAGCCTGGAATTCTGGCCGACTTCACCATTCCCTTCGGCGGATATAATGCCACGCAGGTCGGCCGCTTCAACTATGAGATATCCTATTGGCAGAATCTGAGCGAAGGGGGCCTCGCGTTCGACACGCTGGTGCATGAGCTTGGCCATGCCCTCGGCCTAGGCCACCCCTTCACGGATACCATCAACGGCGTCACGCAGACCCAATTTCCGGGTGTAGCGGCCAATGATGCCTATGCGCTCGGGACACTGGACCTGAATCAGGGCATCTGGACTATCATGTCCTACAATTTCGGCTGGGATGTGAAGGCGCCCCCAACCAGTTATGCTTGGGGCTTGTCGAAGACACCGATGGTCTTCGATGTTGCTGCGATACAGGCGATCTATGGCGCCAATCTCTCATACCGCACCGGTAACGACGTCTACACGCTGCCCACCGCCAGCAAGTCGGGTACGGGCTGGGCATGCATCTGGGATGCCGGGGGCGTGGACACGATCAGCAATGCGGGCAGTTCGCTCAACTGCGTCATCAACCTCAATGCCTATCCGCTCACGGCCGGCATCGACCCCACGCTCTATGTATCGCGGAATCTTGCGATAACCGGAGGATATACGATCGCTGCGGGGGCCGTGATCGAAAATGCGGTCGGCGGGGGAGGCCGCGACACGATCATCGGCAACCATGTTTCCAACCTGCTGACCGGGGGCGGCGCGGCCGATCAGTTCATATTCAATACCGCGCTGGGAGCGAGCAATGTCGACAGCATAAGCGACTTTTCTGTCAGCGCAGGTGACGTCATCGCGCTCGACAAGAGTATTTTCGACCGGCTCAGCAACCTCAGCGATCTGAGCGGTCACTTCGGTTATTCGACCCAGTCTGCGGATCCCGACCTGCTCGTCATTTACGATCCCGGCAGCGGAACGCTCAGTTACCGTGACGAAGCAAACGAGCTGATCGATTTCGCGATCCTGCTCAACAAGCCGCAGTCGATCACAGCCACATCTTTTGCGGTCCTCTGACCCGATCCGGCGCCGCCGCCGGACGCGGATCGCTAGCGTCGCGCATCGAAATAGCTGTCGAGGAAGGCCTGCGCTTCTGCGCGCGGGGTGCCGATGACGGCCGGCTGCGGGGAGAGGCGCATCAATTTGGGTGCCGTGTCGTCATAGCGCGGCCATTCCGGCAGGCCGGGGCCGTTGGGATTGCCGGTGCGGGCGAAGTTCACCCAATATTGCGAGACGAGGTCAGAGAGCTTGTGATCCTCAGGCGTCCACGGTTGATCCTCGACCTGCAGGTTGCGGAAGACATAGACGATCTCCGCTGAATGGAAGGCGCCCATTTCCGGCTTGCCGGGCCAGGGCTGATCGAACCAGTAGAGCCACGCGCCGGACTTACCGGTCTTGGCTTGAAGTTTGGCCCAGCTGCGCATCTGCCACTGGACGGCATCGGTCGAAGATTGGCCCAATTGGTCCTTGAATGCCCCGTAAATCCGGTCGTAAGCCGCGCCATTCGTGTCCGACCGCTGCACCCAATCCTTGCGGATGTTCGATCCCTCCATGGAGTTGGAGCCGACCAGCGTGGGCACGTCGTTCTGCTTGCCCGCTGCGAAGATGTTGTAGACGATGTCCGGCAGCACATAGCCGTCACGCTCGGTGGGCCAGAAGAAGGCCAGTTCCTTGGTGAACGCGTCCATCGGCAGCGCGCGGAGCTGCGCGACTGTTTCGCCGCCAAGCTTGCGGCCAAAGTCGGCACCATAAGCCTCCGCCTCGCGCATGTCCTTGCGGCCGACGAGGCCACCATCGGGATCGAACTGGGACGTGCTCTCGCCAATCGCGCGGTGGAACAATCCCTTGGCCAGCGGCGAGGCCTGCAGGATGCTGATCGCGGTGCTGCCGGCGGATTCGCCGAACACGGTGACGTTGCCCGGATTGCCGCCGAAGGCCGCGATGTTATCGCGCACCCATTTCAGCCCCTCGATCTGGTCGAGAATGCCGTAATTGCCCGAGGCCTTGTAAGGCGCTTCTGCGGTAAGACCCGGATGCGCCATGAAGCCGAGCGGGCCGACGCGGTAATTGAGAGTAACCAGCACCACACCCATTTTCGCAAGCGCAGTGCCGTCATAGGCTGGCTCGCGGTTGGAGCCGCCCAGGAAGCCGCCGCCGTAGATCCACACCATCACCGGGAGCGGCCCTTGGTGGTCGGCTGGCGTCCAGACATTTACCGAAAGGCAGTCCTCGCTCATCGGCCGTTGGTCGACCGGCGGGCGCCATTGCGGGCAGATCGGGCCGAACTGCGTTGCATCGCGCAGGCCGCTCCAACCGGAGGCCGCGACCGGTGCTTTCCAGCGTCGCTCGCCCGCGGTCGACGCGCCGAACGGGATGTTGAGGAACTTGCGCACGCCGTCCGCCTCGGCGCCTTTCAGCGCGCCCTGACGAATCGTCACCTGCGGCGCGGCGCCGGTGTCGGCTGCCAGGGGCGCGGCAGTGCCGGCGAGGAGGAGTGCGGCAAGCGCGCTACGGCGCATCAGAGGGATCGTCTTCATGGGAATCTCCGTTCAGGCCACACTGGCCGAGGGGCGGGCGCGGGCGGCAAATCCGGCCAGACCGCATAGAGCGAGCAGCACGGCGACGACGGCGAAGAAGGCAAAGGAGCCGCCCAGATCGAGCGAAATGACGCCGGTAAACGAGCTGAGCACCGCGCCCAGCCGCCCGGTGGCGGAGGCGACGCCCACGCCGGTTGCCCGCGCTGCGGTGGGGTAGGCCGTGGCGGCCAGCGTGTAGA
The DNA here is from genome assembly GCF_025961965.1 of Sphingobium sp. B1D7B. Lineage (NCBI taxonomy): Bacteria > Pseudomonadati > Pseudomonadota > Alphaproteobacteria > Sphingomonadales > Sphingobiaceae > Sphingobium > Sphingobium sp. B1D7B. The sequence goes on along the minus strand of NZ_JAOQOR010000001.1, from coordinate 3,299,678 downwards.
GCGTGTTGTGAAGCCCCGCCATGCAGAAGCCGAGCGCGACCATTACCGGCAGGATGATGAGCGCCGAGACCACATCACTGCCGAGCAGCACGGCGAGAACGCCCGCGAGCAGGGCAGCGGCGCCGGCCAGGCCCATATGTGCGCGGCTGAACCCGGTGCGATCGAGCAGGATGCCGCTGAACAGCGCGCCGACCACCCCGCCCATATGGAAGGTGGTGATGCCAAGGCTGGTCATGGTGAGATCGAACCCCAATGTGCTCAGCATCGTCGGGACCCAGCTGAAGATGGTGTAGGAGGCCATCAGGCAGGTAAAAAAACCGCCCCAGAGCAGCAGGGTCTGGTGGCGCAGCGCCGGCGAGAGCAGCAGCCGCAGCGGCGCGATGACCGTGCTGGCTGGCGGCGGTGCATCGAAGCGATGGGCCGGGTCATGCGAGATGCGGCACCGCTTGAGCAATCGTGCCAGATCCTCATGTCTGCCGGCGCGCAGCAGGAAGCTGGGCGATTCCGGCAGGAAGACGATGAAGGCGAGGGCCAGCAGGATTGGCAGGGCGCCGGCGACGAAGAACAGTGTTCGCCATCCGAACATTTCCAATACCGAGGCGCCGAGCCCGCCGGCGATGATGCCGCCGATGGGGATGAACACCATGCCGATGGCGATGGCGCGGCCCCGGCGCTTTTCCGGCGTGAACTCGGAGATGAGCGCGGCACCGTTGGGGATCGCCGCGCCGATGCCGAGGCCATCGAGGAAGCGCACGAGCAGCAATTGCGTGGCGTCATGCGTGAAGCCACCGGCCACCGTCATCAGGCCGAACAGCAGGATGGCGACGATCAAGGCCCAGCGGCGGCCGATCCGATCGCCCATGATCCCGCCGATGATCGAGCCCAATGCGACGCCGGCCAGATTGGCGGCCGTCACCGGCGCGAACGCTCCACGGGGAATGCCCCAATCCGCAATCAGCGCCGGCAGCACGATGCCGAGAGACTGGTTGGCCAGCCCGTCGACCGCGAAGACCAGCGCGAAGCAGCCGAGCAACAGCTTCTGGAACGGGCTCCAGGCCGCATTGTCGATGGCCGTGCCCAGATCATGCGATACCACAGCTGACGCCGCGCCGCTGGGCTCGGCTGGCAGTGCCGTGCCGGCTGCTGGGGTGAAGGATGCCATGCTGCTCTCTCTCCGTGTCAGGCGTTGGTCTGTGGCCGGGGGCGATTCTGGTGTCGCGCGCTCACGGCGAATGGTTTCAAAGGGGGCGGGGCGGCTCCTGCGTGTCGAGGGCGCTCTCGCCCATGAAGCGCGGCGGCGCGGCATAGGCGCGCGCGGTCAGGAACGGCTGGTAATAGCGGAAATAGGCCAGCAGCAGCGCGCAGTTCACGCCGATCTCCAGCGGTCCTGTGATGAGCTGGCGCGGCAGGCCGACGACGATGGCATTGAGGTAGAAGATCGTGAAGCTGGTCGGCACCTGCAGCACCAGCATCAGCGGCACGAACCGGTTGGTCAGCAGCACGATGCCGACAAGGCCCTCCATGGCCTTGATGCCCGGGAAGAGGCCCATATCGAGCAGCGACTGGATGAACGGTCCGCCGATGGGGTGGGGCACGACCGGCTGCATGTCCGTCAGCCAGTAGCGCGAGGAGGACCAGATGAGATGCAGGCCGAAATAGATGCGCATCGCATCGGTCACATGGTCCGCCGTCGTACGCTTCGGGTCCAGCCGGCGCAGGATCAGCGCGCCCACGATACCGGCAAGGATCGGGAAGCCGAAGAACATGAACGTGTCGAACTTGCCGAACGCCAGATAGAGGCCGATGGCGCCGCTCAGCGCGGCCGGAACGATGAAGCCAGTGGTCAGCGGCTTGGGTGACGAGGGCATGGTGCTTCTTTCTGCTGGCGAGCGCCTTGGGGTCGTTCGCCCTGTGTCGTTGGTGGTGATACGCGGGTCATGTCCGGCGCTTGCGAGCCGCCCGATCAGTCGATGTAGCCCATCTCCCGATAATAGCGCGCGGCGCCGGGATGCAGCGGAACGCCCTTGCCGTCGCCAACCGTGCGTGGATCGATGGAATAGGGCCGCACAAACCATTTGAGCTCGCCGCGTGCCCGGTCGATGCCGCGCGCAGCGGCATAGGCGATGTCATCCGGCATATCGGCGCGACCGAACACGACTTCGCCGGACCGTCCGACCGTCTTGATCGCGCGATCCACCCCGCGCAGCACGCCCCAACGGGCGGTGGTGCGGACCATGTCAGCCTCCTTGACCATCTTGTCGAGCAGATCGTCCGGCAGATCGAGGAACTGGAGTTTGTGCGCGACGGTCAGCGCCGTCCAGAAGGAGGATTCAGGATTGTTCGCCGGGCTGGCGAGGCTGGAGATGACGACGTCGAATGGGGTCTCCGCCGTCACGTCGTGCGGGCTCTGGATCGAGCCACCCCAACTCTCCACGGTCGCCTTGTCGAGGCCGTAATAAGCGAGCACGGGCGCCTCGCTCGGCTGGCCATCGGTGAGAATGCGCACCGGCAGCTTGCGAGCACGGATTTCGGCGAGGCTCTTGATGCCGAGTTCCGGCTTGACCGCGACCAGCAGATAGGTCGGGTCCTCGATGCGCGCGATGAGGCGCAGGGCGGGATAGGGACCGTCCTTGGCGTAGATATATTGGCCGCGATAGGCCCAGCTCATCATCGATGCCTCGGTGATGCCAAAGTCGATGGGGGCGTTGATCCGCTGGGTCGTGCCGTGGCGCACATCGCCTTCCTTCAGCGGCGGGGGCAGGGCGGCCTTGCCCACCAGACGCGGCCCTTCGGTGCGGTTGCAATTGCGGCAGAGGATGATCTCATAGCCTTCCGGCGCCATCGCATCGCGGACGAACTCGCCCAGTTCGCCCCAGGGGCAGGCTTCCGGGCAGGCGGAGGCGAGGACGAGGCGCTTTGTGGCGTAACCGGTCTTGCCGACATCGGTCCAGCTTGAGTCGACGATCTTTTCCGGCTCTGCCGCGCGCGCCGGCATGCCCAGCGTGAGGCCGGCCAGGGCCAGGGCGATTGCAGATAGCAGCATGCGCATTGAAGACCGTCTCCCCTCAGGCGCCCGATCCAGTGTGTCGCGAGACTCGCAGGACAGGCAGCGGCTGGTCCAACCCCGCATTCTTCTGTTGGAAGCTTCGGTTAGGCAGCAAACAATATAAAAAATAGTATACTAATCTGGCGTCGTCAATGCCATGTGGTCGCGCGCCTTTCTAATATTTGACCTGTGGGCGCGCGAGAGCTTCAGTGCGCCATCTCCGCGGGTGCGCGCGGAGCATTCAGGGAAGCGGAGGCCTCCTCGGCGCGTTCGCGGGCGATGAGATCGGCCAACATGCGGCGCGCGGAAACCGGCGCCGTATCCGTCGCAAGCAGGATGGGGTTCAACTCGTTGATGTCGCTGACCGCGCCCATATTCTCCTGCACCATCTCGATCATCGGCTCGTCCTGCTGGCGGAAGGCCATGTCGAAGAAATCGAGCAGGGCTTGGTCGACCTCCGGCTCATCGCGACGGCGATTGCGGCCGTTGACGAAGAAATAATGGGAGGTGAACTCGGTCTCCGGCGTGATGATATGGAGCTGCGGGATATGCGCGCCGCTCTCGCGCGGCTGACCGACCTCCCAGCTGCCGAGCTTGAAGTCCAGCATCGCCGGCGGATGCCAGGTCATGGTGGTGTCGGTCTCCACCACTACCTTGGGGTCCATGCCGAACAGGCCCACATGCGCCGAGGAGGGGCCAAGGCCGCTGCGGATACGATGATTGGTGATCCAGCGATCGCCACGCTCCAGCCGCTGCGTGGTGGCGGCGAGCAATTGCTCTGGCGTGTAATTGCCCCCGCTGAACTGCGGGTGGATGAAGGCGGCGTGACTGAGGTCGAGCAGATTATCCACCACCAGCTCGTAGTGGCCCTTCACGTGCAACAGCCCGCGCACCACGGCATAGTCATCGGGCTGCTCAAGGAAATCGATGACCGGCAGCAGCGCCGGGTCCGCCTTTGCGGGGTCGCCGGGCCAGAACCAGATGATGCCGTAGCGCTCCAGCAGCGGCCAGGCGCGAATGTTCGCCGCAGGGAGTCCGGCCTTGGCCTTGCTATGCGGATTGAGCACGCATTCGCCATCCCGGTTGAAGCGCAGCCCGTGATAGGGGCATTCCAGCGTGTCATCGATGATCCGGCCGGCGGAGAGCGGCGCAAAGCGGTGCGGACAGCGATTGAGAATCATGGCTGCCTCGCCATGGCTGTCGCGGAACAGCACGGCCTTCTGATCGATCAGCGTGCGGGCCAGCGTGCCTTCGCCGAGTTCATGGGAATAGGCTGCGGCGTACCAGGTGTTTTTCAGGATCGAGAGCACTCACCACTCCATCAATATTTTGATCACGGCAACCGGGGCTTCCGCAACAGGACCAGGAGGCGCGCGCAGCAAACCTCTCCTGAATCATTGGTAGACGATTATGTATACCATACGAGTTATCCGCTGTCATCCGGCAAGTCGCCCGGTTGGTCACTCATCAAAGGTCCAGCACCAGCCGCTCGGTCAGCGCGCCGGAGCAGCAGATCATCATCATCTTGCCCTCGCGCTTCTCCTGCGGTGTCAGCACCGCGTCGAAATGTTCGGGCGTCCCGGCAAGCACTTCCGTTGCGCAGGCGCCGCAGGTGCCCTGCTCGCAGCTAGAGCTGGCCGGCACACCGGCCTCGCGCACCGCCTCGAGAATCGACTGACCAGGCGCCACGGCGAGCACCAGACCAGACCGGGCCAGTTCGACGATGATGCTGCCATCGGGGAGGGGCTGTTTTTCAGTCACGACCGGCAGTCTCTATCATGCTTTCCATTCCTCCGTCATAGGCCAGAATTATCTTAGTGCTAAGATATATTGACACGCAGCAAGGGCGAAAATACCCTCGGGGCCAATTCACCGGACGCGCCATTGCTGCACTCGGTGCCCCCATGATGGTTTTAGGAGATGCACAGTGGCCCGCGAAATGGTGACGGATGTTCTGGTGATCGGCGGCGGCTCCGCGGCCACGCGCGCGGCGCTGGAGGCCGCAGCGGCGGGCGTCGCCGTGATGCTTGTGGACAAGGGCACGGTCGGCGATAGCGGCTCGAGCCCGCACGCGCTGGTCGGCTTCAGCGTGCCGCTGCTGGATGAGGCGGATAGCTCCGCGCTGTTCGTGGAAGATTGGGCGAAGGCCAGCGGCGGCATTTGCGACCGTGATCTGGTGGCGCAATGCGCCGAGCATGGGCGCTTTCTGGCCGAGGATATGGAAGAGCGCGGCGTGCCCTTCATCCGCAATGCCGATGGAAGCTGGTTCATCTCCCGCCGCGCCGGCCATTCCGTGCGCCGGACCTTGCAGGCCCAGGGCCTGGGCAAGGGCAAGCACGCCAATGTCATTGCGCCCATGCGCACCGGCCTGATCGAGGCCGGCGTGACGCTGCAAGAAGGGACGATGATCACGCGCCTGCTCCTCAGCGATGGCGCCGTCGTGGGGGCATATGCGGTCGGCCCGGACGGCGAGCACTTCATCATCCGCGCCAAGGCCGTCGTGCTTGCCTCGGGCGGGGTGAACCGGCTCTACACGAAGCTCTGCGACGAAGTGGTCGAGCATGGCAGCCGCACCACGGGTGATTCCTACAGCCTGGCGTTCCATGCCGGCGCGCCGCTGATCGACATGGAGTTCGTCCAGTTCCGCGATTCGCCGCCCGCCGGGCCGATCTACGGCGCCGCTTACGTGAATTCGCTCGGCGAGCGGATCATGGAGAAATATGATCCCGAGAATATGGAATGCGCCCCGCGCTACATGATGGCGCGCGCCGTCTATACCGAGAATTTCGAGGGGCGCGGGCCGGTGGTCTGGCATGTCGAGGACGGGCAGGTCGCCCGCTCGCGCGCGCCGGTCGGCAATTATGAAGGCGGGCAGATCGTGGAGATCACCCTCATGTTCCAGCGCCTGATGGGCGGCGCGCGCATCGATGTGACCGCTGCGACGGCGGTGCCGGGCCTCTATGCAGCGGGCGAGGCGTCCGGGGGCATTCATGGCGGCGACCGGATGCAGGGCTGCGGCTTCCTGGAGACGCAGACCTTCGGCCGAATCGCCGGGCAGAGCGCGGCCCAGCGGGCGAAGACGACTGACTTGCCCGCGCTCGATCCCGCTGCGGTGGAGGCCGAGGCAGCGCGGCTGGCGCGCAGCACGGGCGCGCAGGATCCTGTCGCCCTGTTCGAGAGGGTGCGCGAGATCATGTGGGCGCAGGTCGGCGTGGTGTCCAACCGCACCCAGTTGACCGATGCCATCGCCAAATTTCAGGAGATCCAGCGCATCGCTGCGACCGATGTCGATCAGTCCGATCTGGTCGCCGCCGAGGAACTGCGCAATCTCGCGCTCACCGCCGAACTGGTGGCGACGGCCAAGCTCGCCCGCGAGGAGACGCGCAGCGGCCACGGGCGCACCGATTTCCCGCAGGAAGATCCCGCCTGGGTGCGCCACGTCCGCCTCGCGAACGCAGGCGATGGCGCGGTGGCTGTCGATACCATCCCGGTGGTCGAGTTCGCTGAAGCCTGACCGGCGCCACCACTCCCGCGTTCAGGGCAGCGCGGCCTCGATCGAGTGGAGCAGCTTGCGAAGGATCGCGTTGCAACGCTGCCGGTCCGCCTGCGAAAGGCTGCCCATCAGGCGCTGTTCCGTCGCAGTAAAGGCGGCCATGGTCCGCCCGGCCAGCGCGATGCCGTCGGGCGTGAGTTCGACGAGCAGCGAGCGCTGGTCGCTGGCATGCGAGACGCGGCGGATCAGGCCGCGCTGCTCCAGCCGCCGCGCCAGCCCGGTCAGCCCGCCCGAGGTCACCGGCACATAGCGCCCGGCGAGGTCGGTCGGCGCCGCGCGATAGGGCGCGCCGATGCGCATCAGGCCCGCGAGCAGACGAAACTCATTATCGGATAGCCCCGACGCCTTGAGCACCGCTGCCGTCTCCGCGCGCAACCGATCATCGATCCGCGCGACCCGCGCCGCAATCGCCCGCACATCGGCATCCAGCGCCGGAATGACAGCCTGCCACTCCCCGACAAGCGCATCGACCGCCGCATCCAGCCGATGCGCCTCGCTCTCCGCACGCAGGTGCGCAAGGCTCGGTGAGGAGCGTGTCGTGTCTGGTCCTGTCGAGCGCGCGCGGGAGGTCATCGGCGCTTCATAAGCCTTTGTAGCGGCTCAGTCCGCAGGATTATGCTTGGCGAGGAAATCCTCCATCGCGCGCAGGAGCGTCAACCGATCCGCTTCGCGCGTGAAATAGTGGTCTGCAAGCGGGACGGAGACCATCTCGACGCTCTTGCCGGCCTTCGTCATTGCGGCATGCATCCGGGTCGACTGGTTGTGATCGACGCGAACATCCTTCTTGCCGTGGATCAGCAAGAGCGGCGTCTTGATGCGACCCACGGCATTGTAAGGCGAAATTGCATCGAAGTCCGCCGCCATGCGCTGCCACTGCCCCTTGAAGAGGCGGGCGCGGGTTGAGCCTCCGAAGTCGTTCACATCGCGACGAACGTTGGATACGCCGCTGACCGAAATGGCACAACGATAGAGGTCCGGGTCCTTGGCGATCCCCCACATCGCTGCATAGCCGCCATAGGAAGCGCCGACGATGCACACCCGCTTGGGGTCGGCAATGCCCTGCTTCACAGCCCACATGACGCCGTCCGTCACATCATCCTGCATGGCCAGACCCATCTGGCCTTCGCCGGCTTTCAAAAAGGCCTCGCCATATCCTGTCGATCCCCGGAAGTTCGGCTGCAGAACTGCATAGCCCCGCTCGGCAAGGAACTGCACCCAGTAATCGTAGGTCAAACGGTCATGCGCCCATGGGCCGCCGTGCGGCATGACGATGAACGGCAGATTCTTGTCCGGTCTGCCGCGCGGCATTGTGAGCACGCCTTCGATCTGAAGCCCATCGCGCGCTTTGTATTCCACGTAAGTTGCGCGCGAGAGGCGTTTGCTCTCGATCCGCGGGTTGACGACGGCCAGCTTGGCCAGCGTATTGCTTGGTGCATCCAGAACATAGAGCAGGCCGGGATTGTCCGGCGTGCTGAATTTGACCAGCAGTCGGGAATGATCACTGTTGAAGCTGAGGATGTCGACCGTCGAGCCCGGCGAGGCCTTTTGAAGGTCGTTTTGATGCGCCTGCAAAGCGGGATCGAGCCAGCGGACCGGCGCCGCGCGGTCGTTCGTGACCACCCCGAGCAGCGCGGATGTCTGCTTATCCAGGATCACGGAATCGACTGGCGCATCGTCAAACACGGTGCGGGCGATTTTCCCCGTTATCAGGTTGCGCTCCACAATTGAGGTGACGCCCTTATCATTCGCCTCAAACACATAGCCATGGTCGGTCCCGGGCACGAAATAGAAGGGCACGGTGAGATATTCATCGACGCTGAGATTAGCGGTGTCGATGGTCCTCAGCCCGTTCTCGGCCTGTCCTCGGAACAGCAGGCTCGATTTGGTGGTCTGATCATTGTAGCCGATCCCGATACGGACCCGGCCCTGGGCATCGGCTCCCCATTCCGAGACGAACCGCCGGCTCTTTTCGACCAGCGATTTCTTTCCGGTCGTCACGTCGACGCTGTACACGGCACTCCAGAAGTCGGGATCACCCAGATACGGGCTGTTCTGGGCGGCCACCAGAATTCGCGTGCTGTCATCGGACGGCACCCAGAGAATATCGCCGGCGTTCTGCCCACCCATCTCCCAGAGCAATTGCGTTGCCTTGCCGGAGGTCCGGTTTACCGCGATCAGACGGCTCAGATACCAGTTCTCGCCTTCAATCGGCGCGAGCGCGATAACGTTGACGACAATATTATCATTGCCCACCCAGCGAATGGCGGACACGTCCATCAGATCGGGGACATTCAGGCGGATCATATTTGATCGGTCGCCTGTTAGCGGCATGATCGCGATCACCTGCTTGCCGCTGGTCGCGAGCAGGCCGGCGATGTTCTCACCATCGGGCGAGAGCTGGGGCATCTCGAAAAAGGGCAGCGCTGCGAAGGCTACTGTGGTGATCTGCGAGTTGGCCGCGACCGGCGGTGGAGGTGTCTGGCTGACCGCCGGGGGCGTCCAAAGGCCTGACAACAGCGCTGCCGCGACGACGATCCGCGCTGCAACGCGTGCGCGCGAAACGCGAATATCCTCCATCTATTCTTCCCCCCAGCGATATGGGGCTTGTTGGCCCCGGCCCGCAGCCTAGTAAAAGTCTCCGTCTATGCAATGTCTTACGTTCGCCGCGGCTTCCGGCAAGAGGAGCGGCCTTCGCGTTAAGCGGATAGGGCCGCGGTCGGGCTGGCGCTCGCCTTCCAACCCGCCAGCGCTTCTCGCGCCCGGTCGGTGTAGGCCTGTTTGCGCTGCTTCTTGCGCACGCTCTCGTCCTCGATGGGCGGGAAGAGGCCGAAGTTGACGTTCATCGGCTGGTAGCTCTCCGCGTCGGCGCCCCCGGTGATGTGGCCGAGCAGGGCACCCAGCGCGGTCTGCGGTGGGGGGAGGGGCATGTCACGTCCGCTCAGGTCCGTCGCGCAGAACAGGCCGGCAAGCAGGCCGACGGCGGCGCTCTCCACATAGCCCTCGCAGCCCGTGATCTGCCCGGCAAAGCGCACATGCGGCATGGCGCGCAGGCGCAGGCGATCGTCCAACAGTTCCGGGCTCTTGATGAAGGTGTTGCGATGCAGTCCGCCCAGCCGCGCAAATTGCGCGTTCTCAAGCGCGGGAATCGTCCTGAACAGAGCGGCTTGCGCCTCATATTTGAGTTTCGTCTGGAAGCCGACCATGTTCCACAGCGTGCCCAGCGCATTGTCCTGCCGCAGCTGCACGACGGCATAGGGCCAGCGGCCCGTGCGGGGATTGTCGAGCCCGACCGGCTTCATCGGCCCGTGGCGCAGCGTCTCGCGGCCGCGCTCTGCCATCACCTCGATGGGCATGCAGCCATCGAAATAGGGTGTGTCCTTCTCCCACTGCTTGAACTCGGTCTTGGGACCATCGAGCAGACCCTGGACGAAGGCGTCGTATTGATCCTTGTCCATCGGGCAGTTGATATAATCCTTGCCGTCGCCGTCGGGCGAACCCTTGTCCCAGCGGCTGGCTTTCCACGCGATCGACATGTCGATGCTGTCGCCATGGACGATGGGCGCGATGGCATCGAAGAAGGCGAGCTGGTCCTTGCCGGTCGTCCGCGCGATCGCCTCGGCCAGGGGGGCGGCGGTGAGCGGGCCGGTGGCAATGATCGTCGGGCCCTCCGCCGGAATGCCATCAACGCGTTCGCGCACCAGCTCGATCAGCGGATGCGCTTGGATGGCAGCGGTCACGCCCTGCGCGAAAATGTCCCGGTCCACCGCCAGCGCGGAGCCCGCTGGCAGCTTGCACTTGTCCGCCTGCGCCATGATGAGCGAACCGAGCGCGCGCATTTCCTGATGCAGCAGGCCGACGGCATTGCTGTTGGCATCGTCCGAACGGAAGCTGTTGGAGCAGACCATCTCGGCCAGTGCATCGGTCTCATGCGCAGGGGTCTGCTCTCCGCTGCCGCGCATCTCGGAGAGGCGCACGCGCACGCCGGCCTGGGCGAGCTGCCACGCCGCCTCGCTGCCGGCGAGGCCGCCGCCGATGATGTGCACCTGATGGGTCATGGTTCTTCAAATCCTGCCGGGAATGCGTGTTTCCCGTCCGCCCCTAGCCGCAGCTTGCTGTGACCGGCAACCGCGCTCATCGGGATCGGGCCATAGACATGCGGGAACAGAGCGCCGCCGCGCGAGACTTCCCAGCGCACGGTGTCGCCCAGCGGCGGCAGATCGACCATGACGAGGATGGCCGGATCGATATCGGCAAACCATTTGGCTGCCGTTTCCCGCACCTGTTCGCGGGCGGAAAGGTGGATGTAGCCATCGGCCAGATCGACCGGCGCGCCGGTAAAAACACCTGAGTCGCGCCATGCCGACCATTCCTCGGGGCGCAACAGCTTGAAGGCGAAGAGTTCTGTCATGAAACGACGCTACGGCATGGGCGGGGCGCCGTCCAGCGCTTGCCTTGAGGTGGGAAACACGGGCATTCCAATCGGTGAATCGATTGAAACAGAACGGGATATGCTCTTCATGTCGAGCGACGCCACGCCCATGTCCATGCTCACCGCAGGGCTTATTCGCCTGCTCGATGTCGAGCCGGCGGGAGAGCCCGGGCATTTCCTCGGCGATCGCAAGCCCGGGGGAGCAGGGCGCGTCTATGGCGGGCAGGTGGTCGGGCAGGCGCTGGCGGCCGCGGCCAAGACGGTGGCGACGGACAGGCCCGTGCATTCGCTGCACTGCTATTTCATGCGCCCGGGCAGTGAGGACTACCCCATCGACTATCAGGTGGACGCGGACATGGATGGCCGCGCCTTCTCAAACCGGCGGATCGTGGCCTGGCAGCAGGAGAAGCCGATCTTCAACATGATCGCGTCCTTCCATAAGGCCGAACGCGGTCCGGCGCACCAGAGCGACATGCCGCCGGTGCCGGACCCCGATGATCTCAAGGATCTCGGCGATCTCATCGAGCAGCATGAACTCCCGGCCGGTCCGGTGCTGCGCTGGATTGCCGGGCGCAACAGCCCGGTGCGCTTCCGTCCGGTGGGCGATATCCAGTCCGGCATCATCAAGATGCACGATGCCGCGCCGCAGCTGTGCTGGATGCGCGTGGGGGAGGGGCCGCTCGGCCTTGAGCAGCCCATGCAGCGGGCGATGCTGGGGTTCATCAGCGACATGCTGCTGCTGGCAACGGCCTACCGGCCGCACGGCCTGCACATCGGCAGCCCCGGGGTGGCCAGTGCCAGCATCGATCACAGCGTCTGGTTCCACGACGATGTAGAGTGCGGCGACTGGCTGCTTTACGTCACGGATAGCCCGTGGGCAGGGCATGGACGGGGCTTCGCGCGCGGGCATTTTTACGCGCGGGACGGTCGCCTGGTGGCCAGCGTCGCGCAGGAAGGGCTGATCCGCTTCCGCGACCCCGAGTGACGCGCGTCCCTTGGGACTGTCGGCCCCTAATATTCCATGCCATCAGGACATCCGTTGCGTTCGAGCCGCGCTGACGGCAAAGTTCATCGCACGAAAGCAGCATTGATCCGGGCCTGACAAAGGCACACCCCGGGCGGAACGGAGGAGTGGATGACCAGAATTCGGGCTGATCGGCCCTCTGTGACGATCAACTATGTCGCACGCACCGACGAACGGCCGCGTTATTATGCGAACGATCACAGCCGGGACACGGTGGTGATCGAAGAGCACGGCATGGCCGCCAGCGACGGACGGCATGAGGTGCTCGGCCTCGACACGGCCGGCGTGGCGCTGGTTGACGCGCCCACGGCGGTCACCGACTTTGCCGACAAGGCCAATTTTCCGGCCTATGCCGAGGAGATCGAAGCGCTGCTGCTGCGCGAGACGGGGGCGGATGTGGTGATCGTCACCGGTCCGCCGATCCTGCGCTTTTCGGAACGTTCCGGCAAGGCCGGCAGCAGCGATAACAGCCATCCCGCGCGCTTCGCCCATGTCGATGTCAGCGACGCGACGGCGCGGGGTTTTTCGGCGCAGCGTCAGCCCGCAGAGGGGGACATTGTTCGGGCCGCGCATTACAATGTCTGGCGCGTTCTTTCGCCCGCCCCGCAGGATGTGCCGCTGGCGATCTGCGATGCGCGGTCGGTCACCGGTGAAGAGCTGCTGCTCGCCGATGCGATTTTCGACAGTCCCTCGGGCGACTGGAGCTTCGAGGGCTATGTCGTCGCGCACGATCCGGCGCATCGCTGGCTTTGGTTTCCCGATATGACGACGGACGAGGCGATCATCTTCAAGACGCATGACAGCCGGGACGGGGGCGCCCGCTGCGTGCCGCACGTCGCGTTCGATGATCCGCTGTGCGATGACGAGGCACCGCCGCGCATCAGCGTCGAGGCGCGCGCCATTGCCTATTGGCGAGAGGGCGGGGATCGCGGTAAAGGTAAATTACCGTAAACCAAAATTATCCCGATGGCTGACCGTATCATCATCAGCTCTTAACCTTGTTCGGGTTAGGCGCAGGTCAAAGAGCTGAGAGTTCCAATGGCGACGAATGCACCTGTGATTACCGAAAAGAAAACTCGTTTCGAGCTGCTGAACTGGTTGATCGCCAACCCTGTTCTGGGGGCGGGTATTCTCGCGGTGCTCGTTCCGACGCTACTGCTCGTGGCAAGGGAAAGCTGGTCGACTGAGCAGGGCGCGCATGGTCCCATCGTGCTGGCCACCGGCCTGTGGCTGCTGTGGCGGGAATGGCAGAATGCTGCGGCCGTCGCGCGTCCGGCGCCGGGGCTTCCGATTGCCATCGCCTTCGCGATTCTCCTGCCGCTTTATTTCGTCTCGCGGGTCAGCAACATCGTCGAGACAGAGGGCTTTCTCATGTATGGCCTGGTCGTTGCGGCGCTGTTCAGCGCCATCGGCTGGGAGGCGCTCAAGCGGCTCTGGTTCCCGCTCATCTACCTGCTGTTCGTGCTGCCGCCGCCTGAGACGCTGGTGGCCATGGTCACCAATCCGCTCAAGATCATGCTGTCCGAATCCGCCGTCGGCTTCCTGTATCTGGTCGGTTATCCGGTCGCCTCGTCGGGCGTCACCATTCAGGTGGGCCAGTATCAGCTGCTTGTCGCGGAGGCCTGCGCGGGCCTCAACTCGCTCATCTCGCTCTCGGCCATCTCGCTATTTTATGTGTATCTGCGCCACCACGCCAATGTGCGCTACGCGCTGCTGATGATCGTGGCGATCGTGCCGGTCGCCGTGTTCGCCAATTTCGTGCGGATCGTACTGCTTGTGCTGCTGACCTATCATGGCGGCGAGGCAGCGGCGCAGGGCTTCCTGCATGATTTTGCGGGACTGACCATGTTCATGACCGCGCTGATCACCATATTCGCGATCGATCATCTCTTCGGGCTGCTGTTCCCGCGCCTGAAGGGCAGCAAGAGCGATCCTGTCTTAAAGCCAGCGGCCGAGCCCGCCCAGCCCTAAGGCCGGGCGCGGCGTGCCTCAGCTCCGCTGTTGGGCGATCAGGGTCGAGATGTCGTCCAGGATCGCCAGCCTCTCCTTTTTAAGGTCCTCCAGATGCTCGTCGCAGGCCGGCTCGATGTCGGTTTCGATCCGGTAGATCTGGCGCGTGAGCAGGTGGTGGCGCTCGGCAAGGGTGCGGAAATGCGCGTTGTGCAGCTTCAGGGCGTGAAGCACCTCATGGTCATGCGGGAACAGGTCGTCGAGCGTCTCGCGGGTATCAAGGGTCATGTTGCTCTCCTGGGTCTTGTCCGGCTTGCAATGATCCGATCGTGCCGGACGGAACGATAGCGCGCCTTGCGCAAGATCAATTCGTCGCCCACCGCCAGCGCATGGGCGGCGGGATTGCCCGCGCCCCTTGCCGTTGCGCGTCAACACGGCTAGAGGGCGCACCGGCTCTTTCCATCCTTGAAATAGACAGGCGCGACCCATGAAGATCAGCGGCGTGGATATTCGTCCCGGCAACAATATCGAATATGAAGGCGGCCTGTGGCGCGCCGTGAAGATCCAGCACACCCAGCCCGGCAAGGGCGGCGCCTATATGCAGGTTGAGCTGAAGAACCTGATCGACGGGCGCAAGAACAATGTGCGCTTCCGCTCTGCCGAGACGGTCGAGCGCATCCGCCTCGATACCAAGGATTTCCAGTATCTCTATGCCGAGGGCGACATGCTCGTCTTCATGGACACGGAGACCTATGAGCAGATCAACCTGCCCAACGATCTCGTCGGCGACGCCGCCGCCTTCCTGCAGGACGGCATGATGGTCATGCTGGAAATGTATGAAGAGCGCCCGATCAGCGTGCAGCTGCCCGAGACGGTCGAGGCGACCGTCGTCGAGGCGGACGCCGTGGTGAAGGGGCAGACCGCATCGGCCAGCTACAAGCCGGCGATTCTCGACAATGGCGTGCGCGTGATGGTGCCGCCGCACATCACCACCGGCACCCGGATCATCGTCGACGTGTATGAGCGCGAATATGTGAAGCGGGCCGACTGATGCGCGCTCTCCGCCTCGTCACCGGGCCCGCGCTGGTCCTGTCTCTCGCCTGGTCCGCGCCGTTGCTGGCGCAGGCCAAGCCCGCCAAGTCTGCGGGGCAGCCCAGCGAAGCCCAGCTTCAGCACGCGGCGGAGAATTTCCGCATCATGGTCAGCGGTCTGCAGTCCGACAAGATTCCGCAGCCAGTGAAGAGCATTCTCTTCACCTGCGCCTACGGGAATCCGTTCAGCAAGATCAGCGAGAATACCGACAAGCTGATGACCGAGAAGAAGCTGGACCGCAAAAATCCGACCCAGGTGCTCAGCGCCATGGCGGCCGTTTGCGGTTTGCGGCCCGAGATGGTCGCACCGCCCAAGAAGTGATTTCATTCCCTGACCGGCCGCTCTTCCGCGCCGGAGGAGACAGATTGACATGGTATCCCATTCCGGCCTGCTGACGGTCATCGAGCGCGCGGCCCGCAAGGTGGCTCCGCAACTGCGGCGCGACTTCGGCGAGGTTCAGCATCTTCAGGTCAGCCGCAAGGGGCCGGCCGACTTCGTGACCGTCGCCGACAAGAAGGCGGAGGACACGCTGGTCGCCGAGCTGAGCAAGGCGCGGCCGGACTGGGGCTTCCTGCTCGAGGAAGGCGGCGAGATCGCCGGCGATCCCATGAAGCCGCGCTGGGTGATCGATCCGCTCGATGGCACCACCAACTTCCTCCACGGCATCCCGCATTTCGCCATTTCCATCGCCGTGCAGGAGCCGCATCGCTCCGGGCAGGGCTGGGGCGAAGTGACGACCGGCATGATTTATCAGCCGATCACCGACGAGAGCTATTGGGCGGAGAAATCCCGTGGCGCGTGGCGGCATGACCAGCGCCTGCGCGTCTCGGCTCGTCGCGATCTGACCGAGGCGCTGATCGCCACCGGCATTCCGTTTATCGGCCACGGCGATTTCACTGAATGGAGCCGCATCTTCGGCGCCATCGCACCCTCGGTTGCGGGCATCCGCCGCTATGGCTCGGCCGCGCTCGATCTCGCCTGGGTGGCTTCCGGGCGCTATGACGGCTTCTGGGAGAGCGGCCTCTCGGCATGGGACGTGCAGGCCGGCATTCTTCTAGTGCGCGAGGCCGGCGGTTTCGTCACCGATTTCCGGGGTGGCGCCGAGCCCGTAGAGCGTCGCCAGGTGCTGGCCGCCAATGACGTGCTCCACAGCAAGCTCCACAAGCTGCTCGCCGGAGCGCTACGCAACATGTGATGCGGAACGGTCCGGCGCCGGCGACTATCGCTGCCGCCGTTTACCGGCCAACAAAAAAGGGTGCCCGCTGCTCGCCATTCGGCCAGCAGGGGCGCCCTTTTTGCTTGTGGACGGCGCGTCAGCCTTCGACGGCCTCGCTGTTGAGCTGGATATAATTGGCCAGGCCCATGCGCTCGATCATCTCGAACTGCGTCTCCAGCTTGTCGACATGGTCTTCCTCGCTGTCGAGGATATGCTGGAACAGGTCGCGGCTGACATAATCGCGCACGCTCTCGCAATGCTGGATGGCGTCGCGCAGCAGCGGGATCGCTTCCAGTTCGGTATCCAGGTCGGCCTTGAGCACTTCCTCGACCGTGCTGCCGATGCGCAGGCGCCCGAGCAGCTGGAAGTTGGGCAAGCCATCGAGAAACAAGATGCGCTCCGCCAGCTTGTCGGCGTGCTTCATCTCGTCGATCGATTCCTCATACTCGAACTTGGCGAGCTTCGAGATACCCCAGTGATCGAGAAGACGGTAGTGGAGGAAATACTGGTTGATGGCCGTCAGCTCGTTCTTGAGCGCGCCATTGAGAAATTCGATGACCTTTTCGTCACCCTTCATGTTCTGTCTCCATGTCGTCAGTCGATGGAGCGGAACTAGCAGCAAAGCGGCAATAATTCACGCGAGAACGTCTCGCAACCGTGGGCGCGATAGGTTCTTAATAGCGGCGCAGTTCTTCGCTAATGCCAATGATAGTCACGAAATCGGGGGGTGGCCCGCTTGGGTCAGGCCGTTGCCCAGGTGCCGGTCTGGCTCGGTGCATTGAGGCTGCGGCTGCAGCGCGACCGGCAGGAGGATTGCTCTTCCACCATCACATCTTCCGCATGATCGAGGCAGATGCGACATTGCGGCGTTTTGCCGAGCGCCCGGTAGGCGCTTTCGGGACACGTCACACCCTGGCGAGCAACGCTGCGCAGTTCCTGTTCCGTGATCGCATTACAGATACAGACAAGCATGATTCGTTGATAGTGTTGTTGCGAGGCATTTGCAATCTCCGACGTGATCGAATGCGACGAATGGTTGGGCATCCGGCCGGTCTGAGCCCATAGGGGAGGGGCTGACGCTCGGCTGATTTGTTGCGAATCATTCTCAGCCCGTCCAAGGGTTGCCTCGCAGGTGCAGCAGTCCTAAAGCGCCCCCATCAAAGGCTATTAAGCCTAGGGGATTCAAGTGGTCGATCTGTCGCAATATCTGCCGATCCTGCTGTTTCTGGTTGTCGCATTGGGCTTGTCGTGCGCGTTCGTGTTCCTGCCCATGGCCGTCGGCCGGCTGACGGGATCGCACAAGCCGGACCCGGAAAAGCTGAGCGAATATGAATGCGGCTTTCCCGCATTCGAGGATCCGCGCAGTCAGTTCGACGTGCGCTTCTATCTCGTCGCGATCCTGTTCATCATCTTTGATCTGGAAGCGGCGTTTCTCTTCCCCTGGTCGGTGAGTCTGGCTGAGATCGGCTGGGCCGGCTGGGGCGCGATGATGATCTTCATTTTCGAGCTGGTGCTCGGCCTCGTCTATGCCTGGAAGAAGGGAGCACTCGATTGGGAGTAGAACTTGAACGGCCGGGCACGTTGGGCGCTCCGCTGATCGGGGTTCCGCCGGCCACGCAGCCAGATCCCGAATTCTTCAAGGCGCTCTCCACCGAGGTGAGCGACAAGGGCTTTCTCGTCACGTCGACGGAAGACCTGTTCAACTGGGCGCGCACCGGCTCGCTGTGGTGGATGACCTTCGGCCTCGCCTGCTGCGCGGTCGAGATGATTCACGTGAACATGCCGCGCTACGACATGGAGCGCTTCGGCGCTGCCCCGCGCGCGTCTCCGCGCCAGAGCGACGTGATGATCGTCGCCGGCACGCTGTGCAACAAGATGGCTCCGGCGCTGCGCAAGGTCTACGACCAGATGAGCGAGCCGAAATACGTCATCTCGATGGGCTCGTGCGCCAATGGCGGCGGCTATTATCATTACAGCTACAGCGTCGTGCGCGGCTGCGACCGGATCGTGCCCGTGGACATCTATGTCCCCGGCTGCCCGCCGACCGCCGAAGCACTGCTTTATGGCATCATGCAGCTCCAGCGGAAAATCCGCCGGGTCGGCACGATAGAGCGTTGAGGGGGCGGATATGGTGACAGCCGTTCATTCCGCACCGCGGGTCGAGCCGATCGAGGGTCTGGCCGATGCCATTCGCGCCGCGCTGGGCGATGCCGTGCTGGCGATCAAGGATGCGCATTTCGAGCTGAGCGTGGGCGTGCAGCGCGAGGCGCTGGCCGATGCGTTGCAGCTTCTGCGCGATCGCTTCGACTATCAGCAGCTCATGGAGATCGCCGGGGTCGACTATCCCGAGCGAGCCGAGCGCTTCGAGGTCTGCTATCATCTGCTCTCGGTGACCAAGAACCATCGCTTGCGCGTCAAGGTGCGCACCGATGAGGATCATGCGGTGCCGACCGTCACGCATCTCTGGCCGGTTGCCGGCTGGCTCGAGCGCGAAGTGTTCGACATGTATGGCGTGCTGTTCGAGGGCAACACGGACCTGCGCCGCATCCTCACCGATTATGGCTTCAAGGGCTATCCGTTCCGCAAGGACTTCCCGCTCACGGGCTATGTCGAGCTGCGCTACTCGGAAGAGCAGAAGCGGGTGGTTTATGAGCCGGTGAAGCTGGCGCAGGACTTCCGCAGCTTCGACTTCATGAGCCCGTGGGAAGGCGCGCAATATGTGCTGCCGGGCGACGAGAAGGCCAAGGGTGAGGCGCCGGGTGCGCCCACGCCGCCACCTCCTCCGCCGCCACCCCCGCCAGCATCGGCTTCCCCGGACGCCAAGACGCCCAAGACGACGGACGAGCCTGCGGATACCGGTGCCGGTGCGCCGGCCGACAAGGCTGCGACCAAGCAGGCCCGTGCGCCGCGTGCCAAGAAGGCTGAGGTTGCGTCTGCGCCGGTGGAAGACACGCCCCCGGTGGAAAGCAAGCCGAAGCGTACGCGCAAGCCCAAGACGCCCGAGGGTGACGCCTGATGTCCGAATATCTCGACAAGCTGGAGCATCTTGTTGACGACGCCGATCCGGCGCTCGGCGACACCGCGATCCAGAACTATACGATCAACTTCGGCCCGCAGCATCCCGCTGCCCACGGCGTGCTGCGTCTGGTCATGGAGCTCGAGGGCGAGATCGTGGAGCGCTGCGATCCGCATGTCGGCCTGCTGCACCGCGGCACCGAGAAGCTGATCGAGTATAAGACCTATCTGCAGGCGCTGCCCTATTTCGACCGGCTGGATTATTGCTCGCCGCTCGGCATGGAGCACAGCTATGTGCTGGCCATCGAGAAGCTGCTGAACCTCGAAGTGCCGCTGCGCGCGCAATATCTGCGCGTGTTCTTCGCGGAACTGACGCGGATCAGCAATCACATGCTGAACCTTGGCTCTCATGTCATGGATGTCGGCGCGATGACGCCGAACCTGTGGATGTTCGAGATCCGCGAGGATTGCCTCAACTTCTTCGAGCGCGCCTCCGGCGCCCGCATGCACTCGGCCTATTTCCGGCCGGGCGGCGTTCATCAGGACGTGCCGCTCAAGCTGCTCACCGATATTGGCGACTGGCTCGACACGCGCCTGCCGCGCCTCTTCGAGGATGCGATCAGCCTGGTGGCGGACAACCGCATCTTCAAGCAGCGCAATGTCGACATCGCGGTCTGCTCCAAGGAAGACGCGCTGCGCTGGGGCTTCTCCGGTCCGATGCTCCGTGGCTCGGGCATTCCGTGGGATATCCGCAAGGCGCAACCCTACGATGTCTATGATCGCATGGAGTTCGACGTGCCCGTCGGCACCAACTTCGACTGCTACGACCGGTTCATGGTGCGCGTGGAGGAGGTCCGCCAGTCGGCGCGGATCATGAAGCAGTGCTTGAACGAGATGCCGGATGGCCCGGTCGCTTCGCTCGATCGCAAGGTCGTGCCGCCCAAGCGCGGCGAGATGAAGCAGTCGATGGAAGCACTGATCCACCACTTCAAGCTCTACACCGAGGGCTTCCACGTGCCCGAGGGCGAAGTCTATGTGGCGACCGAAAGCCCCAAGGGTGAGTTCGGCGTCTATTTGGTGAGCGACGGGACCAACAAGCCCTATCGCTGCAAGATCCGTCCGACCGCATTCAGCCATTTGCAGGCGATGGACTTTCTGATGAAGGGTCACATGCTGGCCGACACCACGGCCGTGCTCGGCGCGATGGACATCGTGTTCGGGGAGTGCGACCGGTGAGCGTTGCAACCATGCTGTCCGCTGACGAGCGCATCGCCATCACCCGCGAGATGATCGCGCGCTACAATCGTCAGGATGCCGACGCCTATGTCGAGTTGATGACGGACGAAGCCTGCGAGGCGAATTATCGCGGCGCCGTCGTGCGCGAAGGCAAGGAAGGGACCCGCTCGGGCCTCGCCGCCGCTTTCGCCAAATGGCCGCAGAACCATGCGGAGATCGTCGAGGCGCAGGCCATCGGCAATTACGTGCTGATGCGCGAGCATGTCACGCGCGGCCCGGCCAGCGATGGCTCGGAGCTGGTTGAGCCGTTCGACGTGATCGCAGTCTATTCATTCGAGGGCGACAAGGTGTCGCGCGTGGAGTTCATTCGATGAGGGGCGACGCAACACCCGTCTGGTTGCATATCCTGGTGCTGAGCCTTGCCGGCATGGTGCTGATCGTGCTGGACCGCATGGCCGATGTTCCCGATGGCGTGGTCGCCGGGCTGGCCTGCGCCACGGTCTATTTCTGGCTGACCTTCGGCGCGCCGGCCTACAGCAAGCGGATCCGCGAGAATGGCTGACGCACCCCAGATCCCCGATGAAGCCGAAGTCCGCGCCCGTTGGGGCGGCTTTGCCTGGACGCCGGAAAATGCCGAGCAGGCCAAGAAGGTCATCGCGCGCTATCCCGAGGGCCGCCAGCAGTCGGCAGTGATGCCGCTGCTCGATCTCGCCCAGCGGCAGGTCGGTGCGGAGACGAACACGCAGGGCTGGCTGCCGATCCCGGTGATCGAATATGTCGCTGCCCAGCTCGATATGCCGTTCATGCGCGCCTATGAGGTGGCGACCTTCTACACCATGTACAATCTGGCGCCGGTCGGCCGGTTCCATGTGCAGGTCTGCGGCACGACGCCGTGCATGCTGCGCGGCAGCGACGATGTGCTGGACGCCTGCACCAAGCGTGGCCTCAAGAAGGGCACGACCACCGCGGACGGCCTTTTCACGCTCACCGAGGTCGAGTGCCTCGGCGCCTGCGCCAATGCGCCGATGGTCCAGATCAACGACGACAATTACGAAGACCTGACCTTTGACAGCATGACGGCGATCCTCGACGATCTTGCGGCGGGCAAGCAGCCCAAGATCGGTCCGCAGATCGACCGCCAGACCAGCGCGCCCGAGGGCGGGCCGACGGCGACGAAGGCGATGGTCACCGAGAATCATGATTATCGGGGGGAATGGTAATGGCTGACGAAACGCCCGCCGCGCCGCCGCCCTTTGTCGGCCCGCTGGAAGACAAGGACCGCATCTTCACCAACGTCCATGGCTATCAGGACTGGCGCATCGACGCCGCCATGAAGCGGGGCGATTGGGACAATACCAAGAAGCTGCTGGAAATCGGCCAGGATGGCATCATCGACATCATGAAGGCCTCGGGCCTGCGTGGTCGCGGTGGCGCCGGCTTCCCGACCGGCATGAAGTGGAGCTTCATGCCCAAGGAAAGCAAGGACGGGCGTCCGAGCTTCCTGGTCATCAATGCGGACGAGTCCGAGCCGGGCTCGTGCAAGGACCGCGAGATCATCCGCCACGATCCGCACAAGCTGATCGAGGGCGCGCTCGTCGCCGGCTTCGCGATGCGCGCGCGGGCGGCCTATATCTACATCCGTGGCGAGTTCATCTACGAAGCGAAGGTGCTCTTCGCGGCGGTGGAAGAGGCTTATGCCAAGGGCTTCCTCGGCAAGAATGCCTGCGGCTCGGGCTATGATTTCGACGTGTTCGTGCATCGCGGGGCAGGGGCCTATATTTGCGGCGAGGAAACCGCGCAGATCGAGAGCCTCGAGGGCAAGAAGGGCCAGCCCCGCCTCAAGCCGCCATTCCCGGCGGGCGCGGGCCTCTATGGCTGCCCGACCACGGTCAACAATGTCGAGAGCATCGCGGTTGCGCCCACGATCCTGCGGCGCGGCGCGGCATGGTTCTCCAGCTTCGGGCGTGAGAATAATCGCGGCACCAAGCTCTTCCAGATCAGCGGCCATGTGAACAAGCCGTGCGTGATCGAGGAGAGCATGAGCATCCCGTTCCGCGAACTGATCGATCGCCATTGCGGGGGCATTCGCGGCGGCTGGGACAATCTTCTCGCGGTGATCCCCGGCGGCTCTTCGGTGCCCCTGGTGCCGGCCGCAGAAATCATGGACGCGCCGATGGACTTCGACGGCCTGCGCGCGCTCGGCTCAGGCCTCGGCACGGCAGCGGTCATCGTCATGGACAAGTCGACCGACATCGTCCGGGCGATCGCGCGGCTCAGCTACTTCTACAAGCATGAGAGCTGCGGCCAGTGCACGCCGTGCCGCGAAGGTACGGGCTGGATGTGGCGGGTGATGGAGCGGCTGGTGCGCGGCGATGCCGAGGTGGAAGAGATCGACATGCTCTTCCAGGTCACCAAGCAGGTCGAAGGCCACACCATCTGCGC
Source organism: Sphingobium sp. B1D7B (assembly GCF_025961965.1). Taxonomy (NCBI): domain Bacteria; kingdom Pseudomonadati; phylum Pseudomonadota; class Alphaproteobacteria; order Sphingomonadales; family Sphingobiaceae; genus Sphingobium; species Sphingobium sp. B1D7B. The sequence continues at coordinate 3,276,675 of NZ_JAOQOR010000001.1, read as the reverse complement.
GCTCGGCGACGCAGCCGCCTGGCCGATCCAGGGCCTCATTCGCCATTTCCGCCCCGAGATCGAGCGCCGCATCGCGGCCAAGCGCGGCGGCGCCCCTGTGCTGGAGGCAGCGGAGTAATCATGCCCACAGTCAAAGTAGACGGCATCGACATCGAAGTGCCCGCCGGAGCCACCGTGCTTCAGGCGTGCGAGCTGGCCGGCAAGGAAATTCCGCGCTTCTGCTATCATGAGCGCCTTTCCATCGCGGGCAATTGCCGCATGTGCCTTGTCGAGGTGAAGCCCGGGCCGCCCAAGCCGCAGGCGAGCTGCGCGCTGCCGGCCGCTGACGGGCAGGAAATCCGCACCGACAGCGAGATGGTGAAGAAGGCCCGCGAGGGCGTGATGGAGTTCCTGCTCATCAATCACCCGCTCGATTGCCCGATCTGCGATCAGGGCGGCGAGTGCGATCTGCAGGACCAGTCCGTTGCTTATGGGCGTGGCCAATCGCGCTACGACGAGAACAAGCGCGCGGTCACCGAGAAATATATGGGCCCCATCGTCAAGACGGTGATGACCCGCTGCATCCAGTGCACGCGCTGCGTGCGCTTTGCCGAGGAAGTGGCCGGCGTGCCGGAGATCGGCGCGATCTATCGCGGCGAGAACATGCAGATTACCACCTATCTGGAGCATGCCGCCAAGAGCGAGCTCTCCGGCAATGTGGTCGATCTTTGCCCGGTCGGTGCGCTGACGTCCAAGCCCTATGCCTTCGAGGCACGGCCCTGGGAGCTCAAGAAGACGCTCGCCATCGACGTGATGGATGCTGTGGGCACCAACATCCGCATCGACAGCCGGGGCCGCGCCGTGCTGCGCGTGCTGCCGCGCGTCAATGATGACGTGAACGAGGAGTGGGCGAGCGACAAGACCCGCCACGCCGTTGACGGGCTGATGCGCAAGCGGCTGGACAAGCCCTATGTTCGCAAGGACGGTCAGCTCGTCCCCGCGACATGGGACGAGGCCTTTGCGGCCATCGCTGCCGTGGCGAAAAGCGCCAACGGTTCGGTCGCGGCGATCGCCGGCGATCAGCTCGATTGCGAGACGATGTTCGCCGCACGGGAGCTGGTCCATGGCCTTGGCGGTTCGCTGCTCGAAGGCCGCCAGGGCGGCCTGGATTATGACGTCTCCAGCCTCTCGGCAGTGAACTTCAATTCGACGCTCGCCGGCATCGAGACGGCGGACGCGATCCTGCTGGTCGGCACTAATCTGCGTTGGGAAGCGCCGCTGATCAACACGCGCATCCGCAAGGCCATCAAGAAGGGCGCCAAGGTCTGGTCCATCGGGCCGGACGTGGACCTGACCTACAAGGTGATCTCGCTCGGCAACGATGCCGCGCTGCTCGCGAACCTGCCCAAGGACGTGCTTGATGCCTTCGCTGCGGCCGACCGCCCGGCGCTCATCATGGGCGGCGGTGCGCTGGCGGCCGCGGGCGTACACGGCGCCGCACTGGCGGCGGTGAACACGCTCGGTCTGATCAAGCCTGACTGGAACGGCTTCAACGTCGTCCACATGGCTGCCGCACGGATGGGCGGGCTGATGCTTGGCTATGCGGCACAGGGCGGCGTGAAGGCGATCGCGCAGAGCGAGCCCAAGCTGCTGTTCCTGATGGGCGCGGACGATGTGCCGTTCGATCTCTTCGGCAAGAGCTTCAAGGTCTATGTCGGCCATCATGGCGACAAGGGTGCGCATGCGGCGGACGTGATCCTGCCCGGCGCGGCCTACACCGAGAAGGCCGGCACCTATGTAAACACGGAAGGTCGCGTGCAGCGGGGCGACAAGGCCGTGTTCGCGCCGGGCGATGCCCGCGAGGACTGGACGATCCTGCGCGCGCTTTCTGATGTGCTGGGCAAGACGCTGCCGTTCGACAGCTTCGAGGCGCTCCGTGCTGCCATGTATGCCGCCGTCCCGGCGCTGGCGCAGGAAGGCCTGGTCGAATTCGGCTGGTCGGCCCCGTCGCTCGCGAGCAATGCGAGCGGCCCGATCAGCCTGCCGATCAAGGACTTCTACCTGACCAACGCCATCTGCCGGGCAAGCCCGACGATGAAGCGCTGCTCGGCAGAACTGGTCATGGGTGAAGAGTTCGCGGAGGCCGCGGAATGACTGAGTTTTTCCAGACCTATCTGGGGACGGGCTTCGGCTGGTTCGTCGCCAACCTGATCCTCATCCTGCTCATCGCGCTGCCCCTCATGCTGGCCGTCGCGATGATTATCTATGCCGACCGCAAGATCTGGGCGGCGATGGCGCTGCGCCGCGGCCCGAACGTTGTTGGTCCCTTTGGCCTGCTCCAGTCCTTTGCGGACGGCCTCAAGGTCTTCCTGCAGGAAACGATCATCCCGAGTGCGGCCAACAAGGGCCTGTTCATCCTCGCGCCGATCATCACCTTCACGGTGGCGCTGCTAGCCTGGGCGGTGATCCCATTCGATGCCGGAATGGTGCTGGCGGACATCAATGTCGGCCTGCTCTACATTCTCGCCATCAGCTCGCTCGGCGTTTACGGCGTGGTGATCTCGGGCTGGGCGTCCAATTCCAAATATCCCTTCTTCTCTGCGATGCGCGCCAGTGCGCAGATGATCTCCTATGAGGTCTCGATCGGCTTCGTGCTGATCAGCGTCGTGCTCTGGTCGGGCAGCTTCAATCTCTCGACCATCGTCGAGACGCAGCGCAGCTATTATGGCTTTTTGAATGGCCACGGCTTCAACCCGCTGCTCTTCCCGATGGCGGTGGTGTTCCTCATCTCGTCCATGGCGGAGACGGCGCGGGCGCCCTTCGACCTGACCGAGGCTGAATCCGAGCTCGTCGCCGGCTATCAGACCGAATATTCGTCGATGAGCTTCGCGCTCTTCTGGCTCGGTGAATATGCCAACGTCATCCTGATGTGCCTGCTCAACGCGCTGCTCTTCTGGGGTGGCTATCTGCCGCCGGTGGACTGGGCACCGCTCTATATCGTGCCGGGCATCATCTGGCTGCTCGCCAAGACTTTCATCTTCTTCTTCATCTTCTCATGGGTGAAGGCGACTGTGCCCCGCTTCCGCTATGACCAGCTCATGCGGCTGGGCTGGAAGGTCTTCCTGCCGCTCTCGCTCTTCTTCGTATTCCTCGTGTCCGGGTTCCTGATGTTGACCCGCTATGGAGGCGGCGCATGATTGCGCATCTCGTCAAATCCTTCACTCTCTGGGAGTTTTTGAAGGCGCACGCTTTGACCTTGAAATATTTCTTCAAGCCAAAGGCGACCATCAATTACCCCTATGAGAAGAACCCGATCTCGCCCCGCTTCCGCGGCGAGCATGCGCTGCGCCGTTATCCCAATGGCGAAGAGCGCTGCATCGCATGCAAGCTGTGCGAGGCAATCTGCCCGGCGCAGGCGATCACCATCGAGGCGCAGCCGCGCGACGATGGCTCGCGCCGCACGACGCGCTACGATATCGACATGGTGAAGTGCATCTATTGCGGCTTCTGCCAGGAAGCCTGCCCGGTCGACGCGATCGTGGAAGGCCCGAACTTCGAGTTTGCCACGGAAACCCGTGAAGAACTCTATTACGACAAGGCGAAACTGCTCGCCAATGGTGACAAATGGGAGCGGGCAATCGCGGCGAACCTTGCCGCCGATGCCCCCTACCGTTAAGGCGCCGCGAAGGGACCAGAGGGGGACGTTTTGACCGTTCAAGTTTTCGCCTTCTACCTGTTCGCGAGCATCGTCGTGGCATCCGCCACGATGGTCATTCTCGCGCGCAATCCGGTGCACAGCGTGCTCTGGCTCATCCTGGCGTTCTTCAACGCGGCGGGACTCATGGTGCTGCTCGGCGCCGAGTTCGTCGCGATGCTGCTCGTCATCGTCTATGTGGGTGCGGTCGCCGTGCTCTTCCTCTTCGTCGTGATGATGCTCGACATCGATTTCGCGGAGTTGCGAGCGGGATTCGTCAGTTATTTCCCGCTGGGCGGCGCCATCGCGCTGATCCTGCTGGTCGAGCTGGTGCTCGGCATCGCCATCTGGCAGGCCGGTGAGGTCACGCTCGCGCAGCGGGCTGCGCCAACACCGACGGACATGCCGAACATCCAGGCGATCGGCGCGCTGCTTTACTCGCGCTACATCTTCCTGTTCGAGGCGGCCGGGCTCATCCTGCTCGTTGCGATGATCGGCGCCATCGTGCTGACGCATCGCGCCCGGGGCGGCGTGCGCTCGCAGGACATTGGCAAGCAGGTCCGCCGCCGGCCCGAGGATGCCGTGCGCAACATCGATCAGCCGGTGGGCAAGGGGGTAGAGCTGTGAGCCTCTTCCGCATCAACGCTCCGTTCGTGTCGAGCGTCGTCGAGACACGTGGCGCACCCCGCTTCTCGACTTCGCTCGAAGCGAACGGAAAGGGAGGTCTTTCCGCATGATCGGCCTGGGTCATTATGTCGTCGTCAGCGCGATCCTGTTCGTGCTCGGCGTGCTCGGCATCTTCATCAACCGCAAGAACATCATCGTCATCCTGATGGCGATCGAGCTGATCCTGCTGGCGGTGAACATCAATCTCGTCGCGTTCAGCGCCTATCTGGGCGATCTGGTCGGGCAGGTCTTCGCCATGTTCGTTCTGACGGTGGCCGCCGGTGAAGCGGCGATCGGTCTGGCGATCCTCGTCATCTATTTCCGTCAGCGCGGCACCATCGCCGTCGACGATGTCAACCAGATGAAGGGCTGATCGCGTGATCTCAATCATCGTCTTCGGTCCGCTGCTTGCCGCGATCATCGCGGGGCTGGGTCAGCGCGCCATCGGCAGTGTGCCGTCCAAGATCATCACGACGGGCGCGCTGTTCCTCTCCTGCGCGCTGTCCTGGCCGATCTTCATCTCCTACCTTACCGGCAATGCGCAGCCGCAGATTGTCGAGCTGTTCACCTGGATGCGCTCGGGCACGCTGGACGTCAGCTGGGCGCTGCGGGTGGATTCGCTCACGGCGACGATGCTCGTGGTTATCACCAGCGTTTCCGCGCTGGTTCACCTGTATAGCTGGGGCTATATGGACGAAGACCCGGATCAGCCGCGCTTCTTCGCCTATCTCTCGCTGTTCACCTTCGCGATGCTGATGCTGGTGACCGCCAACAACCTGCTGCAGATGTTCTTCGGCTGGGAAGGGGTGGGCCTGGCGTCCTATCTGCTGATCGGTTTCTGGTACAAGAAGCCCTCGGCGGGCGCGGCAGCCATCAAGGCGTTCGTCGTCAACCGCGTCGGCGACTTGGGCTTCATGCTCGGTATCTTCGGCATCTATCTGGTGTTCGGCACGATCGACATTCCGGCGATCCTCGCGGCGGCCCCGACCATGGCCGGTTCGACCATCGGCTTCCTTGGCATGCGCCTCGACACCATGACGGTCCTCTGCCTGCTGCTGTTCATCGGCGCGATGGGCAAGTCCGCGCAGCTCGGCCTCCACACCTGGTTGCCGGACGCGATGGAAGGTCCGACGCCGGTCTCCGCACTGATCCATGCCGCGACCATGGTCACGGCAGGCGTGTTCATGGTCTGCCGCCTTTCGCCGCTGTTCGAGACGAGCGCGACGGCCATGGCGGTGGTTACCATCGTTGGCGCGGCAACCTGCATCTTCGCCGCCACCATCGGCACGGTGCAGACCGATATCAAGCGCGTGATCGCCTATTCGACCTGCTCGCAGCTCGGCTACATGTTCTTCGCTGCTGGTGTCGGCGCTTATGGCGCCGCCATGTTCCACCTGCTGACGCACGCCTTCTTCAAGGCGCTGTTGTTCCTTGGTGCCGGCTCGGTGATCCATGCCATGCACCATGAGCAGGACATGCGCTATTATGGCGGCCTGCGGAAATCGATCCCGATCACCTTCTGGACGATGCTGCTCGGCACGCTGGCTATTACCGGCGTCGGCATTCCCGGCACCTATTTCGGCTTTGCCGGCTTCTTCTCCAAGGATGCCATCCTGGAGAGCGCCTTCGCGGCGGGCGGCCATGGCACGGGCGCGTTCTTCGTCGGCGCCTTCGCGGCGCTGCTCACCAGCTTCTACAGCTGGCGCCTGATGTTCCTGACCTTCTGGGGCAAGCCCCGCTGGGCGGGCAGCGAGCACATTCAGCATGCTGTGCATGACGCGCATGGGCATGATGCCCACGGCCACGGTCATGACGACCATGCCCACGCCGAAGCACATGGCCATGCCGAGCATGGTGCGGACAATCCGCCCGCGCAGGAAGATGCGGGTCATGATCCGCACGGCCATGGCGTCGATGCGCAGGCGACTGGCACGGCAGGCTATCATCCCCATGAGAGCCCGCTGGTCATGCTCATCCCGCTCATCGTGCTGAGCCTTGGCGCGGTGCTGGGTGGCTATGTGTTCTACTACAGCTTCTTCGGAGTCGAGGAGGGCGCCCGCTTCTGGGCGGCCAGCACGCTCTATTTCAACGAGCATCTGGTCCATGCCGCGCATGAAGTGCCGTTCTGGGTGAAGGCGACGCCGGCCGTCGTCATGCTCACCGGCCTCGTCATCGCCTGGCTGGCCTATATCCGCCACACCGACTGGCCGGCCAAGTTCACGGCGCAGTTCTACATGCTCTACGACTTCCTGCTGCATAAGTGGTATTTCGATGAGCTGTACGATCTCATCTTCGTTCGCCCGGCCATGTGGCTTGGCCGCGTCTTCTGGAAGGGCGGCGACCAGGGGGTCATCGATCGGTTCGGTCCCAATGGCGCGGCGGCAGTCGTCGTCGCCGGCAGTCGGGTCACGCGGGCCATGCAGTCGGGCTATCTCTATTCCTATGCGCTGGTGATGCTGATTGGCCTCGCCGCGGCAGTCACCTGGGCGATCATGCCGAAATGAGCCAGAGCTTCCCCATCCTTTCGCTGATGCTCGCCGTTCCGATGATCGGCGCCATCGCCTGCCTGTTCGTCTCGGCGCAGTCGGCGCGCTGGATCGCGCTCGCCGCGACCCTGATCGACCTGGTGCTGGGCGCAATCCTCTGGCTGAGCTTTGACATGACGCCCGGCGCGGCGGAGTGGCAGTTCACCGAATATGCGCCGATCTTCGGGCGGTTCGCCTGGGCGCTGGGCATAGACGGCATCGCGCTGATGCTGATCGCGCTCACGGTGTTCCTGATGCCGATCTGCATCGGCGCGAGCTGGGAATCCGTGAAGGACCGCGTCGGCGAATATATGGCGGCGTTCCTGTTCATGGAGACGCTGATGATCGGCGTCTTCGCGGCGCAGGACATCTTCCTCTTCTACATCTTCTTCGAGGCCGGCCTCATCCCGATGTATCTCATCATCGGCATCTGGGGCGGCGCGGACCGGATCTACGCCAGCTACAAATTCTTCCTCTATACGCTGCTCGGCTCGGTGCTGATGCTCATCGCGATGCTGTGGATGGTCCGCGTGGCCGGCTCCACCGCCATTCCGGTTCTGATGGCCTATGACTTTCCGCCGCACGCGCAGACCTGGCTGTTCCTCGCCTTCTTCGCCAGCTTCGCGGTGAAGATGCCGATGTGGCCGGTCCACACCTGGCTGCCGGATGCGCACGTGCAGGCGCCGACCGCAGGGTCGGTCATCCTCGCCGGCGTGCTGCTGAAGATGGGCGGCTATGGCTTCATCCGCTTCTCGCTGCCGATGTTCCCTGTCGCCTCGGCCGAACTGGCCTGGCTGGTCTGGGGCCTCTCGATGGTCGCGGTGGTCTACACCAGCCTCGTCGCGCTGGTGCAGAGCGACATGAAGAAGCTGATTGCTTATTCCTCGGTCGCGCACATGGCGATCGTGACGGTCGGCCTGTTCGCGTTCAACCAGCAGGGCGTCGAGGGCGCCATGATGGTGATGCTGGGCCACGGCCTGGTTTCCGGCGCGCTCTTCCTGTGCGTGGGCATCATCTATGATCGCCTGCACACCCGCGAGATCAGTCGCTATGGCGGCCTTGCCATCAACATGCCCAAATATGCGCTGCTGTTCATGCTCTTCACCATGGCCTCCGTCGGGCTGCCCGGTACGAGCAACTTCGTCGGCGAGCTCTTGTCGCTGATGGGCATCTATCAGGCATCGAGCTGGGTCGCGCTTGTTTGCACCACCGGCATCATTCTGGGTGCCGCCTACATGCTGTGGCTCTATCGCCGCGTGGTGTTCGGCGACCTGGTCAAGGACGACGTTCGCGCCATGCCGGACCTCTCGGCGCGCGAACTGGCGCTGCTGGTGCCGATTGCCGCCGCAGTCCTGTGGATGGGCGTCTATCCCGAAAGCTTCCTCGCGCCGATGCGCGGCAATGTCGCCAGCATCGTTGCCCGCACCGAGGCCGTGAAGCCCGCCGGTGACGCCCATCTCACCAAGGGCACCGGCAAAGCCGTTGACACACATCACGAAGAACACGCCGAGGGGGCGCACTGATGGATAGCCTGGGCGTATTTGCTTCGGTCCTGCCGGAAATCACGCTGACGATCTCGGGCCTGGTCCTGCTGATGGTCAGTGCCTTTGCAGGCGATAGCGCCGGTCGCACGGTGAGCTGGCTCTCGGTGCTGGCGCTGGCCGTGGCCGGGCTGCTGCTCGCCACGCCGGCGGTGAATGCCGGCGGCCTGATCTTCGAGGGTCTCTACCGCGCCGATGCCTTTGCGAGCTTCGCCAAGGCACTGATCTTCTTCGCGGCTGCGGCCTGCATCGTCGTGGCACCGCGCTTCTTCGATGGCGACGGTGGCCTGCGTGCCGAATATCCGGTGCTGATCCTCTTCTCGTCCATCGGCATGTCGATGATGGTGTCGGCGGCCGATCTGCTGACGCTCTATATCGGCCTCGAGCTGCAGAGCCTGGCCGCCTATGTGCTCGCGAGCTTTGCCCGCAAGGATTCGCGGTCGGCAGAAGCGGGTCTCAAATATTTTGTGCTCGGCGGCCTCGCGAGCGGCATCCTGCTCTACGGCATGTCGCTGCTCTATGGCTTCTCCGGCACGACCAGCTTCACCGGTGTCGCCGCGGCGATGGCCGATGGCCTGAGCACCGGCGAGATGTTCGGCATGGTGTTCGTGCTGGCTGGTCTTGCCTTCAAGATCAGCGCCGTGCCGTTCCACATGTGGACGCCCGACGTGTATGAAGGTGCGCCGACGCCGGTTACCGCCTTCTTCGCCAGCGCACCCAAGGTCGCCGCGCTCGCGCTGACGGTGCGCGTCGCGATCAGCGCGATGGGGCCGAGCGGCGTCGCCTGGCAGCAGATCATCATCTTCATGGCCTTGGCCTCGATCGTGCTGGGCGCCGTTGCGGCGATCAACCAGCCCAACATCAAGCGGCTGCTCGCTTATTCGTCGATCAACAACATCGGTTTCGCACTGATCGGCCTGGCGGCCGGCACGGCCGAAGGCGTTGCAGCGGTGATGAGCTATCTGTTCATCTACATCATCATGACGGTCGGCAGCTTCATCTGCGTGCTGCAGATGCGCGATGAGGACGGCAATCCGGTCGAGACGATCGCGAGCCTCGCAGGCCTGTCGCGCTCGCGGCCGGGTCTGGCGGCGGCGCTGGCGATCTTCATGTTCAGCCTTGCGGGTATTCCGCCGCTGTTCGGCTTCTGGGCCAAGTTCCTGGTGTTCGATGCCGCCGTCGGTGCGGGCCTTACGCCGCTGGCCGCCATCGGTATTGCCGCCTCGGTCATCGGTGCCTTCTATTATCTCAAGGTGGTCAAGACGATGTACTTCGACCAGCCGGCCGAGCCTTATGGCACCGCCCGCAGCCCGCTGGAATATGGGCTTATGACCGCCTGCGCGGCGATCATCGTGGTGGGCTACCTGCTCAACCCCTGGCTCGACCGGGCGAGCGCGGCTGCTGCAGCCTCGCTATTCTGAGATCGTCGCGCGTCGCCTCACGAGCGGGGCGACGCGGCGGTGCGCAGTGGGCACATCGATGACCCTCGATCACTGCATGGCGTCACAGGGGCGCGGCTAAATGGCGCACGCGCGCATCCATGTCGTGCCGGAAACCGGCTCCACCAATGCCGATCTGCGCGCGCAGGCCGATAGCTGGCCGGATGGGCACTGGCTGCGCGCCGAGCGCCAGACGGCGGGGCGGGGGCGGCTTGGGCGTGCATGGCAAAGTCCGACGGGCAATCTCTACGCCTCCACGCTGATCGCGCTGCAGCCGGGCGATCCGCCTGTCACCGGCATCAGCCTGATGATGGGGATCGCGGTCCATGACGCACTTTCAAGCCTCGCAGACAATGCGCCGATCCTGCTGAAATGGCCCAATGATGTTCTTGCGGACGGCGCCAAGCTCGCGGGCATGTTGCTGGAGCGGGAGGGGCAGGCGATTATCGCCGGGATCGGGGTCAACATCACGACCGCGCCGGCGCTGGCCGACCGCCCGACCGTGGCGCTGAACTCACTGCCGGGCGGGGCCGGCTTCACTGCGGAGACAGTCCTCGACGCGCTGGTTCTTGCGGTCGACCGCTGGCTGCTGCTTTGGCGCACGGAGGGAATGGCCGCGCTCGTCCCGGCCTGGCTGGCGCGGGCGCATCCCATCGGCACGGCGCTGGTGGTGACAGGCACGGGTGACGCGCCCGTTCACGGTCGCTTTGCTGGCCTGCGCGACGATGGTGCGCTGATGCTCGCCTGTGACGACGGGACACAGGCCGTCATCCACAGCGGCGATGTCGGCATATTGCCTTGAATTCGACGCGGGAAACGCGCAACGCCGCCTGAGAGGATCAGCCCATGTTGCTAGCCATCGATGCCGGAAATACCAATGTCGTCTTCGCGCTGATCGCGTCCGATCGCACGATCCGCGCGCGCTGGCGGATCGCCACCGATCCGCGCCGTACCGGTGATGAATATGCCGTGTGGATCAACCAGCTGCTCCAGCTCGAAGGGCTGGGCATGAAGGATGTGACGGCGGTGATCGTCTCCACGGTCGTGCCGCGCGCGCTCCATAATCTCGACGTGCTGGCCCGCAAATATTTCGGCGTGGAGCCGCTGATCGCCGGCAAGCCGCCGGTGGAATGGCATATCAATGTCGACGTGCCGATGCCGCAGACGCTCGGCGCGGATCGCGCGCTCAATGCCGTCGCCGCCCATGACGCCTATGAAGGCGATCTCATCGTCATCGATTTCGGCACGGCAACCACCTTCGACTATATCGATTATACCGGCGCCTATAAGGGCGGGATCATTGCGCCGGGCATCAACCTGTCGCTCGATGCGCTGGTGAACAATGCCGCGAAACTGCCCCGCATCGCCATCGAATCCCCCCGTAACAATGATTCCGTGATCGGCCGCACCACGGAAGACCAGATGCTGATTGGTGTTTTCTGGGGATATGTGGCAATGATGGAGGGGCTGGTCATGCGGATGCGCAAAGAGATCGGCCGCCCGGCGACTGTCCTTGCCACCGGCGGCCTCGCCATTTTGTTCGACCAGAAGACCGATCTCTTCGATGCCATCGTGCCGGATCTCACATTGACCGGCCTGGCACTCCTTTATGAACGCAGCGGAAAAAGTGCATGACGCCAGGCGATGAACTTCTCTTCCTGGCCCTTGGTGGGTCAGGCGAAATCGGCATGAATCTCAATCTCTATGGCTGTCGTGGCAAATGGTTGATGGTGGATCTGGGGGTGACCTTCTCCGATCCGTCCTTCCCCGGGATCGATCTCATCATGCCGGACACCGCGTTCATCGAGGAGCGGCAGAAGGATCTGCTCGGCATCGTACTCACCCATGGGCATGAGGATCATATCGGCGCGGTGCCCTATCTTGCGGCCGATCTCGACGTGCCGATCTATGCGACGCCGTTCACCGCCGGTCTGGTGCGGGGCAAGCTTGCCGAGGAAGGTCTGACGGACAGCGTGACGCTGCATGTCATCCGGGAGGACGAGAGCTTCGAACTCGGCGACTTCCGGATGCGCTATCTGCCGCTGGCGCACTCGATTCCTGAAGGGAATGCGCTGCTGATCGAGACGCCCTTTGGCCGCATCTTCCACACCGGCGACTGGAAGCTCGACGACGAGCCGCAGATCGGCGTGCCCTCCACGGCGGAAGAGCTGAAGGCTGTGGGCGACCAGGGCGTATTGGCGCTCGTGTGCGACAGCACCAATGTGTTCAATCCCGAGGCCAGCGGCTCGGAAGGCTCTGTGCAGGCCGATCTGCTGAGCACCATCGCCGGCGCCAAGGGCAGGGTGGTGGTGACCACCTTCGCCAGCAATGCCGCGCGTTTGCAGACGCTGGCCAATGTTGCGCGGCTCACCGGCCGCAAGCTCTGCGTGGCGGGGCGCTCGCTCGATCGCATCATCACCATCGCCAAGGGCTGCGGCTATCTGCAGAATCTCCCGCCGATGCTGGACTTCGACGCGATCATGGCGGTGCCGCCGCGCGAGGCGATGGTCATCGCCACCGGGGGCCAGGGAGAATCCCGCGCCGCGCTCGCCCGCATCGCGACCGATCAACACCCGATCAAGCTGGATACCGGCGACACGGTGATCTTCTCGTCGCGCAAGATTCCCGGCAACGAACTGGCCATCGGCCGCATCCAGAATGCGCTGGCGGCCAAGAATGTAGTGATGATCACCGAGAACGATGCGCATATCCACGTCTCAGGCCACCCCGGGCGGCCGGAGCTGGCGGCGATGTATGGCTGGATCCGGCCCGAGATGATCGTGCCAGTGCATGGCGAACTGCGCCATATGGCCGAACAGGCGCGCTTTGCCGCCGAGCAGGGCATCGAACGCGGCATCGTGCAGACCAATGGCGACATCATCCGCCTCGCCCCGGATGGGCCGCACAAGATCGGTGAGACGCGCGCCGGGCGCCTCGTGCTGGATGGCGACGTGATCCTGCCGGCCGATGGCAACACCATGAACGAGCGTCGCAAGATCATGATCCATGGCCATATGAGCGTCGGCCTCGCCATTTCCGCCAAGGGCAAGATGCTGGGCGTGCCGGATATCCGCACCAAGGGCGTGCCGGTGGAGGATGATCGCGAGCAGTTTCTCGCCGATGCCGCCAAGGCCGTGGGCGCGGTTGTCGCCAAGGGCAAGGAGAGCGGGGACGTCGAGTCCCTGCGGGAAGCGGTGCGCATCGGCGCGCGGCGCGTGGCGTTCGAGTGGACCGGCAAGAAGCCGATCGTCGACGTGACGATCGTGCAGGCCGGCTGAGGGAGGCGAGGATGCAAATCGGCTCCGCGCTGGCGATCTATTTTCTGATCTGGTTTCTCAGCCTGTTTCTGGTGTTGCCGTTCGGCGTGCGCACCAGCGACGAGCTTGGGAAGGAGAAGGTGCCGGGGCAGGCGGACAGCGCACCCCATGAGTTCCGTTTCTTCCGCATGATCCTGCGCACGACGGTGCTTTCCGCCCTGTTCTTTGCGCTGTTCTACGCGAACTGGGAATATGGCTGGGTGACCATCCGCAGCTTCGACGGGTTTTTAAATGCGCCGGAGAGCCTCCGGCAATAAGCGGGGAGGCGGGCGCGCGGTTTCAGCCGCGCGCCCCGCTCAGTTCGGCCTCAATTTGGCCGAAGCCGGTCGATGCCCTGTGCAAGCGCCACGTAGAGCTTGCCGATATCCGACGAGATCATTGTCAGCGCCAGGGTGCTGCCGTCCTTGGCGGCCATCACCGTGCGCAGCAGCATTTCGAAGTCGCGGATGTAGCGGTTCACATGCTCGCGGAAGGTGGCATCGTCCTGATAGAGGGCGTGGATCTGCTTCGCCTCTGCATTGTTGACCAGCTTGGTCGCGCGCCGTGCGAATAGGCCCTGGTCGCCCTTGAGATAGGCGTTCCAGTCGCTGTCCGAGACATCCTTGTCGAACCACTTGCCGACATCGATGGCGTGCTCGCCCAATGCGCCGATGAGCATGGCCGATCGTTCGGAGATCAGATCGCGGTCCTGCGTCTCCAGCTTCTCGCGATGTGCGCTGATGGCGAGGTCGAGCGTCTTGCCGGCTTCGGCGAGGGTCAGCATGTCGCCGCTCAGCTTGTGGGTGGCCTTCTGGGCGGTCTGCGCAGCCTCGTCGGCCGCCTGAGCCAGCCGGGCCAGTTCGCTCGAGACGGTCGCCTCAACCACCTGCCGGATGGCCTTGTCGCTGGCCACTGCGAGCCCCTGCGCGGCTGCCGGGATCACGTTGTCCATCGCTTCTCGCGCGCGTGAGGCAGCAGCGTCGGCGGCATTGCGGACTTCGCCCAGCGCTTCCGCCAGACGCGGGCCGACCGTCTCGCCAAGCACCTCCATGCCACGACCTGCCTGCTCGACCGCATCGGCCAGCGCCGCGATTTGCTGGCGCTGCGCGGAAAGGGCATCCTGAGACTTGCACAAAGCCTCGGTGAGCACGCTGAGCTGGGTGTTGGTCGCCTTGTCCGACTCGCGCAACTGGCTGACGACGCCGGTCGCCACCGCTTCCACGGCTTCAAGCGCCGGCCCTGCCGTGCGGATGCGCTCGTGCATCGTGCCAAGCTGGCTTTCAACCCGGCCAATCGCGGCCGGCAGGCTCTCGTCCAGCTCGCGCACGCTGCTGTCCAGGGCGAGCAGCAGCGCTTCGGTGCGCTGGATAAGTTGGCCGGCATGGCCATCGCCGCGCCCCAGCGTCTCGATCAGGGCCTGGGTTTCCCCTGACAGCCGGCTGAGCGTGCCGGAAAGCTGCTGGGTGCGGGCGAGCGAGGCCTGCTCCAGCGCATCGAACGAATGCGCAAGCGCGGTTGCCTGCTCGCTCGTCTGGGTCAGCCACTGCGTGCTCCTGCCGGTCTGCCCTTCCAGCCGGACATCGAGGCTGTCCAGCAGGGCTTCCATCTCGCGGCAGGTGGCCGCGAAGCGATCCAGACCGCCGCTGGATGCGCGGTCGATCGCCGCGGCGCTCTGTTCGACGAGCGCGGCCAGCGCGGCGTTCTGCGCATCAAGGCGCTGTTCGGTCGCATCGAGCACGGATTTCACGCGGTCGATGGTGAGATCGAGACGGGCGGAGGAGAGTTCGGAGAGGTTGGTCAGCTCTTCTCCCGCGTCATGCGCTCCGTCACGCAGACCGGAGATCTGCGCCGAGAGCGCCTTGCCGGCATCGGTGAGCTGCAGGCGGACTTCCTCCGCCACCAAAGCTGTCGCCTGCAACTGATGATCGAGGGCATCGTGGCGCTGGCCCAGATCGCCACCGACCCGCGCGAGCGTTTCGCCCAGTGTCGCCAGCCGGTCCTCCAGCTTGGGCAGCGTATCGACCATCGCGGCGAGACGGTCGCCGACGGCACTCACGCGCGACAGCGAGGTCGTGCTGTTCTGGCCGAGCAGGTCGGTCTGCGCGGCGATTTCCGTCATGGATCGGCGCAGGGACTCGCTCGCCGCCTCGGCTGTCCGGGCGGTTTCGCGGGTCTGGCCGGCGAGCTGGCCGTTCACGTCGGTAAGCATGGTCAGGGCCTGGCGCGCTTCGCTGGTGATTTGCGCGGCGTCGTCGGCGCTGAGCGAGGCTACAGCCGCGGCCGGGCGTCGCATCAGGATCACGGCGAGGCCGCCAAGGATCAACAAGGGTGCCGTCGCGACTGCGATCAGGTTGATCAGCCATGCGGAGCGCGCGCCGATGTCCGGATCGGTCCCACTGGCGACCACAAGCGCGACCCAGCCGACGGCAATGACGCCCAAGCCCCCCAGAGCGGCTTTCCGCGCCGGGCTGAGCGGTTCGCTCTCTTCGGCGCCGTTTGCGAAGGATGTGGCCATGCCTTGATCTCCCCCAGAGGAACGATCGGGAAAGGCGGGCGCGTCCCAGCCTGCATCCGACTCGTTGCGGCGCGAGACGCCGTCCTGTTTCACGTGTTCTGGCCCCTTGTTGATGCCGCTAATCTGGTCGATATCCCGCCCATCCGTACCGTTTTGGGACGGATTTTCGACTTTTCGGGCGTCGGACATGACATTTCCTTAACATGTTCCCTCTGAGGGGGAACCCGGTTTTACACTCTGTTCACCTTTCGAAGGTTATCAGATGGCCATGGCATATGATCCTGGCACGCTCGAAGCAGCCCTTGCTGCGGCAGTCGGTTCCGACCGTGCGCTCATCGCGGATTTGCGTCGCGCATTCCTCGAGAGCGCAGGCCGGCAGGTTGATCTTCTCGCCCGTTCCCGCTGCGATGCGAACTGGACGATGGCGGCGCTGCGACTCAAGGGGCTGTGCGCCAGCTTTGGCGTTAATCGCCTGATGAACCTTGCCGACGAGGCACTGGTCGGCGCGCCGGGCGATCCGGTCATCCTGCGGCGCATCACCCAGGCGCTCGCGACGGTCGGGGCGGAAAACGAAGACTGACCGGCCGACCGCATGTGTCGGCTGATCACTCTCACGGCATCCCCCTGTGTCGAAATGGGGGCCTTGCAATCGGGCCACCGCATTGCCAGACAGATTGTCTGTGTCGAATGTCGGTCTCTAGGTAGCATCCATGGTGCTGGTCGCTCTGCTCAGTGCGCGCAATGCCGCACGGGACGGTCTGCAGTCGCCCGTGTCATCGGCGCTGCTGGATTTTGGCGGCCAGAGCCTCATCGAATATCAGGCGCGGCTGGCGCTGGGCGCGGGCGCGGAAAAGCTCATCATCCATGCGGATGCGGCAGCGGCCGAGGCGGACTTGCCCGGCCTCACTCGCATGGCCGATCACATCGCGCGGGAGACCGATTGCCCGGTGAGCGTGGTGCGCGACATGCCGGAACTGGCCCGCACGATTGGGCCGGAAGACCTTGTTCTGCTGATGGCGGAAGGCGCGGTGATCCCCTCAGAAGCGCTCGACGCCCTGACGATCAGCGGGGGCGAGGCGGTGCTGGTGCTGCCCTCGGGCGCGAGCACGGCCAGCTTCGAGCGGCTGGATGCCAGCAGCATGTGGGGCGGGGCGTTCTGTGTTTCCGGGGCACGGCTGCTCGCAACGCTGGATATGCTGGGCGAGTGGGATCTGGTGCTCACCTTGCTCCGTCGCGCCGTTCAGGATGGCGTGGAGCGGATCATGCTGCCGCCCGAGCCGGTGCTGCAGGGGCGGCTGGCCTTCCTCACCGATCAGTCCAGTGCCGATCTGGCGCTGAATGCGCTGAGCGATTACGCCCCCGACGCAAGCTGGCGCGATGGCGGCGGCGTTGCGGCCTTGCTGGCGCCGCTCTCGCGTACGTTGCTGCGCGAGTTGATGCACCGGCAGGCGGAACCGGGACATATCGCGCTGCTTGCCGTGCTGCTGTGCGCGGGCAGTGTGGCAGTGGGGCTCAGCGGATGGGCTTTTCCGGCGCTGCTCCTCATGCTGCCGGCGCTCGGCATCGCGGCGCTGGCAAATCGTTATGCCCAGCTGACCCTGCGGGCGACTGGTCGGCGTTGGCCGTTGGCGCTGGTGCAGGGCGGCGCGCTGCTGCTGCTCGGCATGACCGGTTTGCGGGCGGCAGGAGCGGATCCGCTGGCGCTCACCACGGTGCTGTTCGTGCTGCTGTTCCTCACTCTTTTCACCTTCGGGTCGGAACGAACCACGCCCACCGCGCTTTGGGAAGTGCAGCTTCGTCCCGGCGTCCCGGCGGCATTGCTGATGGTGCTGGCCGGCGTTATCGTCGGCTATGTGGGAATAGCCTTTGCGCTGCTCGGCTGGGTTCTGGCCGGTCTGCTGGCCGCGCGACTGTTCCATGTGGGAAGGTCCGAATTTTAGGGCCTGTTAAGCCTGTTTGGCTAGGGATGGGGCATGACGGGCGTGGGTGAACCGGTTCAGCAACGCCATGGCGGCGAGCGGGAAGGCGCGGTGTTTGCCGCGCGCTTTGCTCGTGGGCTGGCGCTGGAGGTTCGCCATGGCGCCGATCTCGCGCGGCTGGCCGACGATGCGCCGGGCCGCTGGACCGATGCCTTGCTGGCCGAAACGCGGATCCATCTTGCCGGGCTGATGAACGCGGTCGAGCAGGCGCTGGTCGCCGGACTGGCCCGTGAGCCTGTGGCCTCGGCCTCCGCCATGCCCGATACAGGCTATGCGCGGCAGGCGATCGAGCGGGACATCGCCGTGCTTTCGCCGGACTTGCTGCGCCATCTGCGTCATCGTGCCTGCGTGTCGCTGCTGATGCGGCAATATCGGCTCGAGGGTCGCCATGGCGATCGCTCGCGGCTGGAGAGCGAGGCCAGCGACAATGGTCGCTATCTCGATGCACTGGCTGGCCTCGCGCTGGCGGAGCGCAACTGGTGCGGGCCGATGTTGCTCGACGCAACGATCCTGCCGGACCTGCCGGCCGAGCTCTATCACGATCTCGTCTGGACCGTCGCGGCCCTGCTGGTAAACGGGAGTAGCGCACAAGCCGCCGGCGCCGATCCCATGCTGACGACGGCCATCGCGCGCGCCGCCGAGGGGCTGATTGCCCGTCATGATGAAGGGCAGGGCGCCATCGCACAGGCCCGCCGCTGCGCGCGTGCGCTTAATTCGGATCAACGCTTCGCCATCGCCCCGCACGCGCTGGCGGAAGCACGGCTGCTCCTCTTCGCTGCCATCGTGGAGTGCGAGGGCGGCATTGCGCTGGACGAGGTGCTGGAGGCGCTGATCGGCCCGCAGGATCGCGATCGCTTCGCCCTGTTGCGGGTTATGGGCGTGGACGATCCCGGCGCTTTTCAGGTCGCAGAGATGCTCGGCCCGGTCACCGGTCTCGCCGAAGGGGGCGATGCCGCGCTTGTCGCGTTTGTCGAGAGCTACCGCGCCTTTGACGCGGAACAGGCCATGCAATGGCTGCTCGACCGGATGAACCCGCGCGAGCTGGCGGACAAGCTCGCTCTGCTGGACGGCCGATGACAGTCGCGCCCCCCGGCACGGAGCCAATCCTGGCGCGGCTGGACGGCGACGGTCGCATCATCTCGGCCGACGCGCCGCTTGCGCGGTTGCAGGCCGATGCGGGCGGCGATCCGCATGGGCCGCTCGCCATTCCTGCGCTGGCCGCGCTCGTCCGCCTCGCCGCGCGGCTGCGCATCCCGATTTCTCGCGCGGTGCAGGCTGCACAGGGCGAGGCCGATCTCAGCATGTGGGTGCAAATCCGTCCCGAGGCGGACGGCTATGCCATGTCCATCGTCGACTGGCAGGTGCGCGCTCCGCGTCAATGGCCCGGTGAACTGGGCGTGCTGATGGCGCGCCGTCTGGCGCCCGCCGAGCCGGGCTGGCCGTGGCAAGTGGATACGCAACTGCGCTTCCGGCAGGTTGCGGCCGAAGCCGCCGCCGTCGGGCATGAGCCGCCCCGCGATGGCGAGCCGCTGACCGCCTATTTCCGCCTCGATGCGATCATTGCGGACGATGTGTCGCCGATGCCGCTGGTCGAGGCGCTGGCGCTGCGTATGCCGTTCACGGACCAGCATGCGCGCCTGCGGGCCGACGATGCGGTCTCCTATCGCATATCCGGCGAGCCGCTGTTCGATGAGCATGGCGCGCTGATGGGCTATCGCGGCCGCGCCGTGCCGCAGGAGAGCCAGCCCGCACAGGAACCCCGCGTCGAGGCAGAGGCGCCGTCTGCGGAGATCCACGATCTCTTTGGCGATGGCATGTTCGATGCCGGCTTCGCCCCCCGGCTGGACCGCGCCCTGCGCCAGCCGATCGGGCGGATCATCGCCAATGCCGGCAGCATTGCCGCGCAGGCCCATGGTGAACTGCGCGAGGAATATGCAGGCTATGGCGCGGACATCGCCCAGGCCAGCCGCCATCTGCTAGATCTGGTCGATGACTTGTCAGATCTTCACGCCATTGAGCGCCCCGATTTCCGGGTGGCGAAGGAGCGCGTCGATCTGGCCGATCTGGCGCGCCGAGCCGCCGGCCTGCTGCACGTCCGTGCGGGCGAGCGCGGCATTCGCATCCAGACGCCGCCGCTGGGCGAGAGTGCCATGGCCTGCGGTGAGTATCGCCGCGTACTGCAGATCCTCGTCAATCTCATCGGCAATGCGGTGCGGCATACCCCGCGCGACAGCACCATCTGGGTCCGCGTCGATAGCGAGGGCGGGCGTGCCCGCGTCGTCGTTGCGGATCAGGGCGGCGGCATCGACCCCGCCGATCACCAGCGCATTTTCGAGCGGTTCGAGCGACTGGGCCTCTCCGGCGGGGATGGCAGCGGGCTGGGGCTCTATATCTCCCGCCGTCTCGCACGCGCGATGAGCGGCGATCTGACGGTGGAAAGCGCGCTGGGGCAGGGCGCCCGTTTCACGCTCGATCTGCCGGTGTGGGCGGACGCCTGAGCGGAGACGGCCTGCTCAGGGCACCCGCAGCCCGCGCAATTCATAGCCGATCGACTGTTCGATCTCACAGGTCTTGCGAACGGCTGGCAGCGCCATCATCCGGTCGTAATGGGCGGTGAGGCCCGGCCAGTTCTCCACCGGCAGGGCGAGCGTGTGTCGCATCCGCCAGAATAGACGGAAAAGGTGGATGTCGGCCACCGAAAGCCTGCCGCCTACCGCCCATTCCTGACCCGCAAGCCGATGCTCCGCTTGTTCGAGCGCGGCCTCCGCGCGCTCTTGCCCGGCAATGAAGGAGGGATGCAGCGTCGACGCGGCGAACGACATCCAGGAGAGAGCCTGCGCGGTGCCCATGGGATCATCCGGCAGCAGCGCGGCCTCGGGAAAACGCCGCGCGAGATAGAAGAGGATGGCCGCCACTTCGGTCAACGTGCCCTCCTCGGTCACCAAGGTCGGCACCTTGCCCTCGGGGTTGATCGCGAGATAGGCCGGCTCAGCCTGTTCGCGCTTGGCGAAGGAGAGCGAACGTAGCTCGAACGGCGCCCCGATGTGCACGAGGGCGATGTGCGGGGCCATCGAGCTGGCGCCGGGGGCGATGTAGAGCGTGAGCATGGGTTGTCCTCCCTGATGCCGGCAAAGGCTGTGACAAGCTTAATCCTTCTCCCCTTGGGGGAGAAGGATACGAAGCCTTGCCGCTATGAGCGGCTAGGCGCAGTTGGATGAGGGTTGGCGGATCTATGGTCCGCGCGATCCCGTGGATCGCATACCCCTCTCCCAGCTTCGGCTAGGCAGCACGCTGCCAAGCCTTCGCATCCCTCTCCCTCAAGGGGAGAGGGTACAGGGCGATCCGGCTGCTCGGCCGATTATCCTCTCAGGCGGCCTTCACCTGCGCGCCGTCATAATAGCCGTGGCCGCTCGCTGCCATCTCCCGCAACTGCTCAGGCGGCGCGAAGCGTTCGCCATACGCGGCTGTCAGCCGATCCAGCACCTCGACCACCTTCGCAGGGCCGATCGTGTCGATCGCGCTGAACGGGCCGCCCGTATAGGGCGCGAAGCCCCAGCCAAAGATTGCGCCGATATCGCCATCTTGCGGCGTCACCAGCACGCCCTCGGCGAAGCAGCGGGCGCATTCGACCAATTGGCGGTAGAGCAGCCGCTCTCGCACCTCGGCCGGCGTCGGCTGGTTGAGAGCGCGGGGGAACTCCGCCGCAAGGCCGGGCCAGAGCGCCTTTTTCCCGCCGTCCGCCGGATAATCATAATAGCCCTTGCCGTTCTTGCGGCCGAGGCGGCCGATCTCGACCATATGCGCGACGACATCATCGGCCTTCGCGGGCAGATAGGCATCGCCCAGCGCGGCCTTCGCGGCGAGCGTCACCTTATGGGCCAGCTCAATGGAGACCTCATCCGAGACGGCGAGCGGGCCGACCGGCATGCCCAGCTGGCGGCCGACATTCTCGATCAGCGCGGGGTTGATGCCCTCTGCCAGCATCTGCGCGCCTTCCTGCACATAAGTGCCGAAGCAGCGCGAGGTGTAGAAACCGCGCGAGTCATTGACGACGATGGGCGTCTTGCGGATCTGCGCGACGAAATCGAGCGCCTTGGCAACGGCGGCATCGCCGGTCTGTTTGCCGAGGATGATCTCGACCAGCGGCATCTTTTCCACCGGCGAGAAGAAATGCACGCCAATGAAATTTTCCGGCTTCGACCAGGCCTTGGCGAGGCCCGAGATCGGCAGGGTGGAGGTGTTGGAGCCGAAGATCACGTCCGGCCCCAGCACGGATTCGACCCGCTGGGTGATCTCCGCCTTGATCGCAGGGTCTTCGAACACGGCCTCGATCACGAAATCGCAGCCCTGCAGCGCGTCCACGCTGTCCGCCGGCATGATGCGGGCGAGGGCTTGTTCCATCTTATCCGGCGTCATGCCCCGGCCGATGCGCTTTTGCATCTGCGCCTGCGCATGGGCCTTGCCCTTGTCCGCCGAGGCCAGATCGCGGTCGAGCAGCACCACGTCGATACCGGCCTGCGCCGCGACATTGGCGATGCCCGCGCCCATCATCCCGGCGCCAAGCACGGCCAGCTTTCTCGTCGGGGCCTTCTCGATGCCGGCGGGACGCCGCGCGCCGCGTTCGGCGGCCTGCTTGGAGACGAACAGCGTGCGGACCATGTTGCCCGCCTGCGGATCGGCCACCACCTTGGCGAAATATTTGCTCTCGACGCGGATCGCCCGATCCATGGGCAACTGGATGCCTTCATAGACCGCGCCGAGCAGGGCGTGCGGCGCATGGATGTTCCGCTGGGTCTGCTTGGTGGTCATCACCGTCGCGGCCATCATCGTCTGGATGAAGCCGGGGTTGAACTGGCCCGATCCGCCAGGGACCTTGAAGCCCTTGATGTCCCATGGCTGGGTGTGGGCATCGGGATTGGCCTTCACCCAGGCCTTGGCGACATCGACAGTCTGGCCCGGGTCGGCCAGTTCATCGACGACCTTCATCGCCGCCGCCTCGGCCGGGCGCCAGCTCTTGCCTTGCAGCATGTACATGAGCGCGCCCTGGATGCCGATCAGGCGGGGCAGGCGCTGTGAGCCGCCACCGCCGGGGAACAGGCCGACGAGGATTTCCGGAAGGCCGATCTGCACCTTGGGATTGTTGCTGAGCACGCGGTGATGGCAGGCGAGAGCGAGCTCCAGACCACCGCCCATGGCCGTGCCTTCGATGGCAACCGCGACCGGCTTTCCGCAGGTCTCAACTTTGCGCAGCAAGTCATTGAGGGTGAAGACATTGTCGAACAGGGCGGCCATGTCGACATCGCCGGTTGTCGCCTCGCGCAGCATGGCCGAGAGATATTTGAGGTCCATGCCCGCCATGAAGCCACTGTCCTTGCCGGAGCAGATGACGGCGCCCTTGATCGCCTCCTCGCTGCCGATCCGTGCGATGGCGGCGGCGAAGTCGGTCAGGAAGTCGGGCGTGATGACATTCATCGACTGCCCCGGCACGTCGATGGTGAGAAGGGCGATGCCGTCGCCGTCGATCTCGGTCGTGATGGTCGTAGCCATATGTGCCTCCTGACTCGTTCGTCTTCACTTTCCGTTCGCCCTGAGTAGGGGCTGAGCCTGTCGAAGACCCGTATCGAAGGGTCACTGAGCAGGCTGGGCGCTTCGATACGCTCCTTCGACAAGCTCAGGAGCTACTCAGCACGAACGGTGTTGAACTGCTGCCTTCAATTTGCGGGCCTCAAACCCGCTCGATAATGATGCCCGTGCCCATTCCCGCGCCGACGCACAGATTGACCAGCGCCGTGCCCTTGCCGGAGCGTTCCAGCTCATCGAGCGCAGTGCCCAGCACCATCGCCCCGGTCGCGCCGAGCGGATGGCCCATGGCGATGGCGCCGCCGTTCACGTTGATCTGGCTGTGATCGAGCCCCATCGCCTGCATGTAGCGCAGCAGGACGCTGGCGAAGGCTTCGTTCAGCTCCCAAAGGTCGATATCGCCGACCGACATTCCAGACTTTTTCAGGAGCTTGTCGGCAATGTTTTCCGGGCCCGTGAGCATGATCATCGGCTCGGAGCCGACCGAAGCCATGGCCTTCATCCGGGCGCGCGGCTTGAGCCCATATTTCTCGCCCATGGCCTTGCTGCCGACCAGCACGGCCGCAGCGCCATCGACAATGCCGGAGCTGTTGCCGGCATGGTGGACATGGTTGACGCGTTCCAGCTCCGGGTAGCGGAGCAGGGCGATGGTGTCGAAGCCCGGCATCTCCTCGCCCATGGCCAGGAAGCTTGGCTTGAGGCTGGCAAGGCTTTGCATCGTCGTTTCCGGGCGCATATGCTCGTCATGGTCGAGCAGCACCTGACCGATCACGTCCTTGACCGGGATGATCGACTTGCCGAAGCGCTGGTCGTCCCAGGCGGCCTTGGCGCGCTTCTGGCTCTCGACCGCATAGGCATCCACATCATCGCGAGAGAAGCCGAACTTGGTCGCGATCACGTCCGCGCCAATGCCCTGCGGCGCAAAATAGCTGGCATAGGCCACATTGGGATCGGAAGCCCAGGCGCCACCGTCCGCGCCCATCGGCACGCGGCTCATGCTCTCCACGCCACCGCCAATGGCCAGCTCCGCCTCGCCACTGATCACCTTCGCGAGGGCCATGTTCACCGCTTCCAGGCCCGAGGCGCAGAAGCGATTGATCTGCACGCCCGGCACGGTCTCGGCATAGCCGGCCGTCAGCACCGCCATGCGGGCAATGTCCGTCCCTTGCTCGCCGACCGGGGCGACGCAGCCGAGGATCACGTCGTCCACGTCCGCCGTGTCGATGGCGTTGCGATCGCGCACCGCCTGGAGAACCTGCACTGCCAGCTGTACCGGCGTCACCTCATGGAGCGACCCGTCCGGCTTGCCGCGTCCTCGCGGTGTGCGCACGGCATCATAGATGAAGACTTCCATGGTCGCTCTCCTGTAGGTCTGGCGGGGCCTTTGGTGCGGCCAATATGGGCCATGCCATCGCCTTCGCGCAAGAGCTCGCTGCCGGCTTCGCCACTTGCGTGGTCCATGCAAGCCCAAGAAATCCGCCAATCCTCGGCCTTACCCTAACGTCAACGGAAGGTGCGCGGGCGGGGCATAATTTCCTTATCTTTGGCGCCACGGATAGCCTGGCATACCAAGTCCACGCTGCCCTTTTGGGCGCAAGCGGCCCGACTCGGGCGTCTGCGGTTGAATAGAAAGTTCCAACGGCCTATCTGCGCCGCATCAGCATATCGACATGCACACCCGCGTGTCCTCTTGTCCTTTTCCCGGGGGTAGGCATGGCCAGCCAGAACGAACACAGTCCCAAGCCGGCAAAGCCGGACGTTCCCAAGGATGTCGAGGAGGCGATCCGCACCCTCATCCGTTGGGCCGGCGACGATCCAGAGCGGGAAGGCCTCATTGAAACGCCCAAGCGCGTGGCGCGCGCCTGGCGGGAATATTGCGAGGGCTATGCCGAAGACCCGGCCTATCACCTCTCGCGCATCTTCCACGAGGTTGGCGGCTATGACGAGATCGTGCTGCTCACCGACATCCCGTTCCAGTCTCATTGCGAGCATCACATGGCGCCGATCGTCGGCAAGGCGCACATCGCCTATCTGCCGCAGGATTATGTCGTCGGCATCTCCAAGCTCGCTCGCGTGCTGGAGGCGTTCGCCCGCCGCCTGCAGGTGCAGGAGCGGCTGACAGCGCAGGTCGCCGACTGCATCTGGGAGAATCTCAAGCCGCTCGGCGTGGCCGTGGTGATCGAGGCAACCCATGGCTGCATGACCGGGCGGGGCGTCCGCACCCATGGCACGATCATGCGCACCAGCCGGATGATGGGCGTGTTCAAGCGCGACGAAAAAAGCCGAGAGGAAGTGCTGCGCCTCATGGGCGTAAAATGACGGCGCAGGCCCCGCTCGCGCTCGTCACCGGGGGGCACCGCCGCCTCGGCGCGCGCATCGCCATGCATCTGGCGCGCGCCGGCTATGCGCTGGCGATCCACGGCCGGCATGATGCGGAGCCGCATCGCTTCCTGTCCGAATGCCTCGCCGAAACAGGCGTGCGCTGGCATGGCTTCGTCGCGGATTTCCTGACGCCGGGTGCCGCCGAGGGGCTGATGCCGGCGGTGATCGATCATTTCGGCCGTGCACCGGATCTGCTGGTGAACAGCGCCTCGCTGTTCGGCGAGAGCGAGCTGGCCAATGTCAGCGCCGGCCAGCTGGCCGACTATCATCAGGTCAATACGGTTGCGCCGGTGTTGCTGACCCAGGCCTTTGCCGCGGCGGCCCGGCCCGACGGTGCTGGCGCCTCGATCGTCAATATTCTCGACCAGCGCCTGGCCCAGCCGCATGGCGACCAGCTTGCCTATACGCTGGGCAAGGCGGGGCTGGAGGCTTTCACGCGGATCGCCGCGCGCACGCTGGCGCCTGCTATTCGGGTCAACGCCGTCTCGCCGGGGCTGACCCTCGCGACCTATGATTATACGCCCGAGCAACTGGAGCGGCTCGCCAGCCACGCGCCGCTCGGCGTGTTGCCGACGCCGGAGGCGGTGGGCGAGGCGGTGCTGTATCTGGCGCGGGCGGAGTCGGTGACCGGCCAGACAATCATCGTCGATGGCGGTGCCCATATGCGCAGTTACGCGCGCGATTTTCTTCATCTGGAGACCTGAACCGCCCGGCAGCGCCCGGTGACGGGCGATCCGATCTCCCACAAAGCAAAACCCCGCCGGACGATCTGTCCGGCGGGGTTTCTAAAGCTTGCGGAGGGAAGGGGCTCAGGCCTCTTCCGTATCCTCGTTGGCAGCCGGCTCGGCAGCCTCGGTCGCGATTTCGCCCGGCTCGGCATTGGGATCGTAATCCTCAGTGAAGCCGGCTTCGTCCTTCTCGAACATGGAGGCCATGACGTCCACGCCGTCCTTCTGCAGGTCGGCTTCCTCAGGCGAACGTGCGACGTTGGCCTGAACGGTGACGGAGACTTCCGGGTGCAGAGAGACGCGCACGTCGAACAGGCCGAGCGTCTTGATCGGGCGTTCCAGCACGACCATCGACTTGCTCACATTGGTGTGGCCGGCTTCGTGGAGTGCTTCCACGATGTCACGAACCGAGACCGATCCGTAGAGCTGGCCGCTGTTCGACGACTGACGGATCAGGACGACCTGAACGCCATCGACCTTCTCGGCCGCCTTGGCAGCGTCGTCACGACGGGCTGCGTTGTCGGCCTCGATCTTGGCGCGGTTGGCCTCGAACACCTTCTTGTTGGCGTTGTTGGAGCGAAGCGCCTTCTTGTTGGGCAGCAGATAGTTGCGCGCATAGCCGTCCTTGACGGTTACGACGTCGCCGATTGCACCCAGCTTCTCGATACGCTCGAGCAGAATGATTTCCATGGGTCCGCCCTCCTTACTTCACGATGTAGGGCAGCAGGCCCAGATGGCGGGCGCGCTTGATTGCCTGGGAAAGCTCGCGCTGCTTCTTGGCCGAGACGGCCGTGATGCGCGAGGGAACGATCTTGCCGCGCTCAGAGACGAAGCCCTGCAGCAGGCGCACATCTTTGTAATCGATGCGCGGTGCGTCCTTAGCGGAGAACGGGCAAGTCTTGCGACGGCGGAAAAATGGGCGTGCCATGTGTCAGGTCTCCTTATTCGCCGTCCGAGGCTTCTTCGCGGTCCCGGCGGGGCGCGCGATCGCCGCGATCCGGGCGGTCACCACGGTCGCCGCGCTCACCACGACGCTCGCGGTCACGCTCGTTCTTGCGCATCATCACCGAAGGGCCACCCTCCAGCTCTTCAACGCGGACGGTCATGAAGCGGATCACGTCTTCGTTGATCTGCGTCTGACGCTCCAGCTCGGCGACGACGCCAGCCGGCGCGTCGATGTTGAGCATCACGTAGTGAGCCTTGCGGTTCTTGGCGATCTTGTAGGCGAGGTTGCGGAGACCCCAGCTTTCCACCTTCGTCACCTTGCCTTCATTGGCCTCGATGATCTTGGTGGCATTTTCCGCGAGCGCATCGACCTGGGCCTGTGCCAGATCCTGACGCGCAAGGAAGACATGCTCATAATAGGGCATGGTTCATGCGTCCTGTCTTTTGGCCGATTGCTGACATACGCCCCATGCGCATGCCCCTCCGGCTGTCGTCTCAAACAAAGCTTCGCGGCGGGCGCAGCGAGAGCCTGCCCGGCGAAGGGGCGGCCTATGGCTGAAAAGTGCCCGCAAGGCAAGTGCGCAATGCCCGCTCTCGCCGATAAGCGATCAGGGCCGGAACTGGCGGGCCAGCGCGTGATAGAGCTTGGGCTTGCAGATCTGCCCGCTGACCCAGTTGGCGAAGATCGCCGTAGCGAACAGCGGCAGGATCATGGTGCGGTCTGCGGTCATTTCCATCATGATGATGGCGGCGGTGAGCGGCGCCCGCACCACACCCGCGAAATAGCCGATCATGCCGAGCAGCACGATGGCGCCGTGCGGCTGGTCCGGCATCAGCAGCCCCAGCAGCTGGCCAAGGCCGGCGCCGACGGAGAGCGATGGCGCGAAGATGCCGCCGGGGGCTCCGCTCAGCGCCGTAGCCAGCGTGGCGACGAGCTTGGCGGGGCCGAAGCTCCAGGAAACCTCTTCACCGGCGAGCAACGCACGCGTCGTCTCATAGCCGGTGCCCCAGCTGATTCCGGCGGTGAGAATGCCCGTGATGGCGACGACGAGGCCGCAGATGCCCGCGACGAGCAGCGGCTTGGCCCGCATCGCCCGGGTGAGCGGGCTGCGGGACCAGGCAAGAGCGATCAGCGCGCGGGAGAACAGGCCGCCCGCCACGCCGCCGACCAGCCCGGCGACCGGCGTGAGCAGCAGCATCGACGAGATCGGCATCGATTGATGCATGGCGCCAAAGTAGATGTAATCGCCCGAGAGCCACAGGCTCGTGATGCCCGCCATCATCACGGCGGCCATCACCACGATCGCAATCTTTTGCTCGAAGGCAGCGGCCAGTTCCTCGATGGCGAAGGCGACCCCGGCGAGCGGGGTATTGAACGCAGCGGCAACGCCTGCCGCACCGCCGGCAATGATAATCCCGGCCGAAACCGGCACGCGCAGCCAGCGCTGCACCGCGGCCATGATGGCAGCGCTGATCTGAACGGTCGGCCCTTCGCGACCGACAGAACCACCCGCAAGCAGCATCCCCAGCGTGCCGAATAGCTTGAACAGCGCGGTCCGCAGCGAGAGAAGACGGCGGGATTGCGGGTGATCCGGCATACGCGCCGCCGCCATGGTCTGCGGAATGCCCGATCCGCGCGCCTCCGGGCACCAATGCCGCGTGACATAGGTCACCGCGACGAACAGGCCGGGCGTGATGACCAGCGGCGCATAAGGAAAGGCATCGGCCACGCCGGTAAACACGCCTTGCGCGGCCTCGCCCAGCTTGGCGAACAGCACCGCGACCAGGCTGAGCAGCAAGGCGCCGCCGATCGCGCCGATGCGGCCCCGCATCACGCGGGCATCCACGCGGCTGATCGCGTTGGAGAACCGTGGCTTTAACATCCTGGCTTCCACTATGCCCCATGAGCAGGGCGCACAATGGCCAATGTCCATCCTGGCGCGCCGTCGTGCCGGTCAAGCCAACAGGACTTGCCCGGGGCGCCCCCCCGGACTAGGGCGCAGGCCTTCACAGACCAAGCAGGGATCAGGGCCGTGCGTGCATTCATCTTTCCGGGGCAGGGCAGTCAGGCCGTGGGCATGGGGTCGGCGCTGGCCGCAGCATCGCCCGTGGCGCGCGAGATTTTCCAGGAAGTCGACGAGGCGCTGGGCCAGCATCTCTTCCGCATCATGACCGAAGGGCCGGAAGCGGACCTGACCCTGACCGAAAATGCCCAGCCGGCGATCATGGCCAACGCGCTCGCCACTTTGCGCGTGCTCGAGAAGGAAGGCGGCGTGGTGCTGCGCGACAAGGCGGATGCGCTGGCCGGCCACAGCCTCGGCGAATATAGCGCCCTTTGCGCGGCCGGTGCCTTCGATCTCGCGACCACCGCCCGTCTGCTCAAGACGCGCGGTCGGGCGATGCAGGCCGCCGTGCCGGTAGGCGAGGGTGCCATGGCCGCGCTGCTCGGCGCCGACATCGAGAAGGCCGAGGCGCTCGCGGCTGCTGCGGCCGAGGGCGAAGTCTGCGCCGTCGCCAACGACAATGATCCGAGCCAGGTCGTCATTTCCGGCCATGTCGGCGCCATCGAGCGCGCGATCGGGCTGGTGAAGAATCATGGCATCAAGCGTGGCGTGCTGCTGCCGGTCTCCGCGCCCTTCCACTGCCCGCTGATGCAGCCCGCTGCCGATGCGATG
This sequence comes from Sphingobium sp. B1D7B, assembly GCF_025961965.1. Taxonomy (NCBI): domain Bacteria; kingdom Pseudomonadati; phylum Pseudomonadota; class Alphaproteobacteria; order Sphingomonadales; family Sphingobiaceae; genus Sphingobium; species Sphingobium sp. B1D7B. Next base: position 3,246,731 of record NZ_JAOQOR010000001.1, on the reverse strand, counting down.
GCGGCTGCCCTGGCGGACACGCAGTCGCCCGGCGCCTTCATTCCCGTCTATGCCAATGTCACGGCCGCGCCGGTGAGCGATGCTGCGACCATCCGTGACCTGCTGGTACAGCAGGTGACCGGCCGGGTGCGCTGGCGCGAAAGCATCGCGGCGATGTGGGAGGCCGGCATTACCGATTTCGTCGAGCTGGGCGGCAAGGTGCTCGGCCCGATGGTCAAGCGCATCGCGCCGGATGCGACCGTGACCAGCGTCATCTCGATGGACGACATCGAGGCGCTGCTCGGCCGCGTGTGAGAGACAGGAGGGACTGCATCATGTTCGATCTCAATGGAATGACCGCGCTGGTCACTGGCGCGAGCGGTGGCATCGGCTCTGCCGTGGCCCGGGCCCTGGCCGCGCAGGGCGCGCGACTGGCGCTCTCCGGCAGCAATGTCGCCAAGCTGGAGGCCTTTGCCGCCGAGCTGGGCGGCGATCACGTCTGCGTGCCGTGCGATCTGAGCGATGCGGCATCGGTGGACGCGCTGGTGCCCGCCGCGATCGAGGCGCTGGGCGGCAAGCTGGATATCCTCATCAACAATGCCGGCGTCACGCGCGACAACCTCATCCTGCGCATGAAGGACGAGGAGTGGGAGACTGTCCAGAAGATCAATCTGGAGGCAGCGTTCCGCCTGATCCGCGCGGCGGCCAAGCCGATGATGAAGGCACGTACGGGGCGGATCATCTCGATCACTAGCGTCGTCGGCGTGACCGGTAATCCGGGCCAGGCCAACTACGCCGCGTCCAAGGCTGGCCTGATCGGCATGAGCAAGAGCCTGGCGCAGGAACTGGCCAGCCGCGGCATCACCGTGAACTGCGTCGCGCCCGGCTTCATCCGCTCGGCCATGACCGACGCGCTCAACGACGCCCAGAAGGACGCCATCCTCTCGCGCATTCCAGCCGGTGCGCTCGGCACCGGAGAGGATATTGGCGCGGCGGTGGTCTATCTCGCCAGCCGCGAGGCGGGCTATGTCACCGGTCAGACCTTGCACGTGAATGGCGGCATGGCGATGATCTGAGCTTTGGCCGGTCTCTGGCGAGGTCGGCTGATCCCGGGCTCATCATCACGGCAGAGCGAGATTTTTTATCGGCAGGCGGAACCCGATGCCGCGCCGATCATTCCCTCACTGACTGGCTCCCGCCGGTCAGCGGACCCCCTTAACGGCGGCCTTTCAGAGGCCGCCGTTTTTTTGTGGCGAGGGTTGGTGGGGCTGGTTGTGTGAGTGCTCTCCGTTGGCGCTGACGCGCTGTTCAGTTCTGAACCCACGAACCGTGGTGGCGGATCTCGCAAGGGGATCGCCCAAGCCTAGGGTTATGACAAAACGGAATACCGGTAGAAAATGGTGAGCCCTGCTGGGTTCGAACCAGCGACCTACTGATTAAAAGTCAGTTGCTCTACCGACTGAGCTAAGGGCCCCCAAGCGGGTGTCGCGATCCCCTAAAGGTGCGGGCTCTGGCGGTCAACCGGCTTGGCGGCTTTTACAGCCGCGATCATCTGGCTGGCTTGGGCTTGCGCAGGCGGGAGGCCAGATGGCGGATGGTGAGGCCGGACACAGGATCTTGTGCATCCGGAGCGATCGCGCGCAGCGGATCGAGCACGAAGGCACGGTCTGCGATGGCCGGATGCGGTACGGTCAGACGTTTGCTGCGCACGGCGCCGCCAGACCAGAGCAGCAGGTCGAGGTCCAGCGTGCGCGCGCCCCAGCGGCGGTAGCGGCGGCGATGGAAGGTGCGCTCGATGGCCTGAAGCTGGTCGAGCATCGCCAGCGGTGGCAGCGTCGTGCTCACAATGGCTGCCGCATTGGCATAAGTGCGCGCGGACGGGCCCAGGGGGCGCGAGTCGATGATGGGGGAGGCTCGAACAAGGCTGAGGGGCGCGAGGTCGAGGGCATCAAAGGCGGCGCGCACGATGTCGCGCGGGCGCATCCCCGCCATCGGGCGATTGGCGCCGATGCCGACAGCGTAGATCTGCTCGCCGGTTTCCGGCGACCGATGGTCGTGCGCCAGAGGGTGGATGCTTGCCTTGTTCATCCGCCAGGGCCTATCCGCAGGGCATGTCCATGACCAGACCTGTTATAAGCCCCGTGCCCGGCGCCGAACCGGCGCGCGATTGTGCCTTGTGTCCGCGTCTGGTCGCCTTTCGGCAAGCCTGTCGCATCGAGCATCCGGACTGGTGGAACAGTCCAATCCCCGCCTTTGGCGATCCGGATGCGCGCATTGTTCTGGTGGGTCTGGCGCCCGGCAAACATGGCTCCAACCGCACGGGGAGGCCGTTCACCGGCGATTATGCGGGCGACCTCCTGTTCGCCACGCTGGACAAATTCGGCCTTTCGCGTGGCACATATGAGGCGCGCGTGGATGATGGCCTTGAGTTGGTGGATTGCGCGATCCTCGCGAGCGTGAAATGCCTGCCGCCACAGAACAAGCCGACCCCCGAGGAAATCCGCACGTGCCGTCCGTTTCTGGATGCGGAGGTCGCGTTGCTGCCCAAGGCGCGCATCTTCATCGCGCTCGGGCAGACCGCGCATCAATCCGCGGTGAAAGTGCTGGGTGGACGGCTGCCCAAGGCCCGCTTCGCGCATCTCGCCGAGCACCGGATGCCCGATGGGCGCATGTTGATCGATAGCTACCACTGCTCGCGCTACAATACGAACACGGGACGGCTGACAGCGGGGATGTTCGAGGCGGTGTTCGAGCGGGCGTTGGCGTTGCGGGATGGCCTTTAGGCAACGCGATGGCGGCACGTTTATCTCTTATCTCTCTCCCATTGCGTTGGTTGGATGAACGCTGGGGGGGGGGACCGTGTGCGCGGCCGGCCTTTCGCAACGTCGCGGCCGTTGTGTAGTGATCGCGCGCAAGCAAAGCCGATTGCCTGCAGCAGACCTTACTGACCGGCCTTATCTCGCCAAGCTGAAGGCCCGACTCAAGAGGCTGGTGAACGCGGGGACTGAAAGCGACCGCCGCGCTCGCCGGGCTTATCGCAGCAGATAATCGTAATAAGCGCCATCCGGCGGTCCACCGGCGGCGGCCTGCACGCCATCCAGGGCGCCTTCCGGTAGCGAGGCGAGCGACTTGGCATGATGCTCTTCGCTGGCCCATTTCTCGATGAAGATGAAGCGGTGCTCGTTGCCCAGGTCCCGCATCAGCTCGACGCCTTCACAGCCATCGGCAGCCTTCACCGTGCCTGAGAGGGCAATGAGGGCCGCTTCCATCTCGGCGCTTTTGCCGTCTGCGGCGGGAATGATGTAGAGGCGAGCCACGGTCATACACATCTCCTTATGCAGCGATGGTTACACATCCTGCGCCAGCCGTCCATAAAGCTCGGGCCTGCGATCGCGAAAAAAGCCCATGCCGGCGCGGTGCTTGCGGGCCCGGTCCAGATCGAGCGTGGCGATGAGCGCGCCGGTCTGCCAGTCTTCCGCCTCGGCCACCAGATCGCCCCATTCGTCCGCGATGAAGCTGTGGCCGTAGAAGCTTTGTTCGCCGGTGGCGCCGGCGATCTGCTCGCTGCCGATGCGATTGGCCGCGATGACCGGCATGCAGTTGGAGACGGCATGGCCCTGCATCGCCCGCCGCCACATGCGGCTTGTATTCAGATCGCCATCATAAGGCTCCGAGCCGATCGCCGTGGGGTAGAGCAGGAGTTCAGCGCCCATCAGCGCCATGGCGCGGGCTGTTTCCGGATACCATTGGTCCCAGCAGATGCCGACGCCGATCGTGCCATATTTCGTCTCCCACACCTTGAAGCCGGTGTTGCCGGGACGGAAATAATATTTCTCCTCATAGCCCGGCCCGTCCGGGATATGGCTCTTGCGGTAGACGCCCATGATCTCGCCCTGATCGTCGATCATGGCGAGGCTGTTATAATGATGGTGTCCATCCCGCTCGAAGAAGCTGGTGGGGATATAGACGCCCTGCGCCCTGGCCAGCTTCTGCATCGCTAGCACGGCAGGATGCTCAGTGAGCGGGCGGGCGCGGGCAAACAAAGCCTCATCCTCGACCGTGCAGAAATACAGGCCCTCGAACAGTTCGGGCGGCAGGATGATCTTGGCGCCACGCGCCGCGGCCTTGGCGACATGCTCCTCCACCAGCGCGATATTGGCGGCCTCATCGTCCGAAAAGGCGAGCTGAAGCGCGGCGACGGTGAGATGAGACATGATAGATCCTGCGGCGAAGGGGGTCAGACGGCGGCCGGCAGATGCATGCTCATGCAATGGAAACTGCCGCCGCCGCGCAATATGGCATCGGACGGAAGGCCGACAATAGCCCGGCCCGGAAAGAATGGGGCGAGCACATCCAGCGCGGCCTGATCATTGGGTGCGCCATATTGCGGTACGATGACGGCGCCATTGGTGATGCAGAAGTTCATGTAGCTCGCTGGCACGATGTGCCCGTCAATCTCGTATCGGCCGACCGACGGGATCGTAGCGACCTCCAGCCCATAGGCGCGGGCGCGCGCTGTGGCATCGGCATAGATGGCGGTGTTGGGGTCATCCTCGGTGCTGGCCTGCGGCACGGCAAGAATGCCGGGCGCCACGAAGCGGGCGAGATTGTCGACATGCCCATCGGTGTGATCGTTCAGCAAGCCATCACCCAGCCAGAGCATGGACGACAGGCCAAGGGTGCCGGAGAGGATCGTCTCGATCTGCTTGCGATCCAGCGTGGGATTGCGATTGGGGTTGAGCAGACATTGCTCGGTCGTCACGAAAAGCCCGGTGCCATCCGTATCGAGCGCGCCGCCTTCCAGGATGATGGGAACGTGGCGGCAGGGCAGGCCGGTTGTGGCGGCAAGCCGCGCGCCGATGTCCTCATCGCCCGGCATCTGGAACTTCCCGCCCCAGCCGTTGAAATCGAAATCGACGAGGGCGCGCGAGCCATCGGCGCCGAGGATGCCGAGAGGGCCGGTGTCGCGCAGCCAGATGTCGCCGAAGGGTTCGTGGCGGACCTCTACGGCGGGGGGGGGCAGGGTGCGGGCGTAGAGGGCATCTGGCTCGGTGCGAGCGAGAAGTATGACGCGCTGGCCTTGGCTGGAGACCGCATTTGCAAATGCCGCTGCCTGGAACTGGGCATCCGAACGCGCTGAGGGCCATTCCGACGGGTCGCCGGGACAGCCAATCCAAAGCAGTTCCTGAGGGCCCCACTCTGCCGGTAGGATGTAAGACATTCGGCGTTCTCTCTCGTTTCGCGAGCGTCTTGGCCGACATAGCTTGCAATGACAAGGTGCGCTTCGTCGCGGTCGGTGCTTGTTTTTTTCGGAGGGGGCTGCGCCTATGATGTGTCGAGTCTGTGCTTTTTCGCCGGGCTGACGTGGTGCAAACTGATGGGTCTGGCGGAAGGCAATCCAGCAATAACCGAATAGCAATGCTTTCGACGGTCATTCTCTTTAGGAACATCGGAGGTGTCAGGCGGTCGCGCGGCGTTGCCGAACTCTGCTGCACCAGCACACGAAGAGGGTGTCCCGCAGGGTTTCCCGTCAAAGTGGAACTCAGTTTCTGTTCAAATTGGTTGCGCTCGACAATGGCATCACAAGCGATAATGGACTAACGGCGATTGGGTCGCCCCCAACCTTCTTTATTTGAAAGATGCAGGGAAAATAAATAGACGATAATCCTAATAAATTATCGTGAAATATAGTGGCGTTGAATATTTATATTAATTCTATGAAGTTAAAATCTATGCTTATAGATGTATCTCGTTTGATTTGGCGCATGAAAAGAGGTTTGTTGCCGACAGGTATTGATCGAACATGTCTTGCGTATATTTCTCATTATCGCGGTCGCGCCCATGCAGTCATTCAGTTCGGGAAGGTGACAGCGGTTTATCCCCTTGAATGTTCCCGAGAATTGTTCGAGGTCTTACTTTCATCCCATAAAGGTGGTGGTGGCCACCGATTGCCCTCCCTCGTTTGGCGGGGCGTGCGGGAGCTTTTGAGAGGTCGGGTGGGGCGGCGTGACCTCACGGGAGCCATTTATCTGAATGTCGGTCACACGGGCCTCGATAAGGTGAGCCATGAGGCTTGGGTTCAGAAATCGGGCGTGAGACCAATCTATTTTGTGCATGATCTCATTCCGATAACTCACCCCGAATATTGTCGTCCGAGAGAATTAGAGAAGCATCGTCACCGCATCACTGCGTTATTGCGCAATGGAACGGGCATCATCGGAAACAGCCGCGATACGCTTGATGAGTTGAAAATTTTTGCCAGTTACCAAGGATCGTTGGAAATGCCGCCGACGCTTCTGGCACCTTTAGGAGCGGATTTCTCTGATAGACAGCAAGCCCCGAGACCCGATACGACTTTGCCGGTGCGGCCCTATTTTGTTATGCTCGGCACGATTGAAGGACGGAAGAATCACCTCTTTATTCTTACGATCTGGGCAGAGATGGCTCGGCGTTTGGGGGCAGCGTGCCCGCAACTCGTTATCATTGGCCAGCGCGGCTGGGAAAGTGAGCAGGCGGTCGATATGTTGGAGCGCAGCGCGGCGCTGCGTGGGCATGTTATCGAGCTGTCACGCTGTGACGATGCGGAGCTCCAAGCCTATATGTGCGGGGCGCGAGCGCTGCTCTTTCCATCTTTCGTCGAAGGATATGGTCTTCCGCTCGTGGAAGCGCTGGCCAGCGGGACGCCGGTCATAGCCAGCAATCTTGGGGTCTTTCGTGAGCTTGCGGGCGACATTCCTGATTACCTCAGTCCAATCGATGGTCTGGGCTGGTCTCAGTTGATTGAAGATTTTGCGCAGCCCGACAGCATTCGACGTGCAGAACAGCTAAAGCGTCTTGCTGGATGGCAGCCGCCAACTTGGGCGGATCATTTTGCCAAGCTCGATCCCTGGTTGGAGGAGTTAGCTGCTCAGCCGTAAGTGGCAACGCTCGCAAGCTGCCACTGGCCGGTTCGACTGCTAACCAGCCGCTCTACGGAAGACTCCACCAATATACTCGTCGCCGTCTCGCTCGCCAGCCCGCCATAGACAAGGCAGCGATCGTGCAACACGCGTCGGAACGACTCGTAGACATTCGGATCAGGCGCTTGCGGCCGCATCCAGAAGTCGTCGAGCCGACCCTGGTGGGTGATTTGCGGTATGTTGTAGATCGCCTTGCCCAGCGCCATGGTGGGGACGCCAGCGGCGAGGGCCAGCGTGGCTGAGGTGCTGTTGATCGTCACCATGCCCAGGGTATCCGCAGTCAGTTCCTCAAGGACGCCCCCAGCAATGTGCAAAATGCGATCTTCGATGCCGGCCTTGCGGGCCTGGCTCATGATATGACTGCGCCAGCTCATGAAGCTGCAATCGAGCGGATGCTCCTTGATGAGCAGGCGGACATGCTTGGGCGCGCGGCGAGCGAAGCTGTAAAGCACGTAATCCAGCGCTTCCTTCATGTCCGCGAACGGCGAATGCTCGCGAATTTGGAAGTCGGTGGAGAGTTGCAACGGGAAGAGGAAATAGGGCGCCTCAGGCAGACGCGCGAGGGTCTCCTCGGCGCGGCGAGCATCTGCCTTTTCCCGCGCGAATTTATAGAGCCAGCCAAAGCCCTCCATCATCAGGGACCCGGTCCGGTGCGACTGGTAGAAAGGATAGAGCGGCCGCCCGAACCAGGTGCGTGAGTAATAGCGCCAGGCATCGCGCGCGCGGCGGTTGAAGCTGGCGGTGATGACCGGGCGCTGCGGCAATGGGGGCAGGCTGCGCGCCGCTTGCAGATACCATTCCGGGTCTCGCGGTAGCGAGCTGTTGCCGTTCACTCCGCTCGGCTCCAGGGTCAGCCAGTCCGGACGAATGTAACCTTCTTCAAAGACATGCACGTCGATCTTGCGAAGCTGTGCCATGCGATGGGCCGCCATGTGCAGAGGGCGGCAATCGCCGAACAGAATGATGTCGGTGATGGCATTGTCGCTCAGGAAGCGATCAATGAACAAGGTCCACCGCTTGCGGCTTCCGCGATAATTGGTGGCCTCGCCGGGCCAATCGGCGAGATCGCCGCCATTCAGATTGATGCGGAAAATACCGCATTCGAGAGTGCGAAGTCGTTCGGCCAATTGCCAGAAGAAGGGCCCCGGCGGCCCCTGCAGGAACAGGAAGTTCCGATGCGCTATGGGCTGGAATTTCATCTGTTTCCCAACATGTGCGCGATGGCCCGTCTAGCCAAACCAACCAACTTTCTGAGCGGGACTAGCGCAACATTTTGACGCTGAACACCAGAAATGAGACGCATGACAAGTATTTCTGCCGTGCATGGCAAATTGGTTACGGGGTCCAGATAGCGCGGATATTGAATAAGCACATAGGCTGTTAACGCATCTAGCGTTAAGGCCTTGTTTCGACGCGGCAGGGATGGGCCGAGATCATTGGTGAGCCCCCAGCCTGCAAAGAAGGGCATGCCGTGCGTCGTCACCGGTGTCCCGTGCAACAGCGCTTCGAACCCGGCGAGAGAAGTGATGACATGCACCTCGTCCGCCATGGCGATCAACGCGCTGATCGGACTGTTGGGGTTGATTTCGTTCGCCAGATCCAACGCGATATTCGTCGGAATGGCGCCGCGCCGATGGCCCGCTTCAACATCGGGATGCGGTCGATAGACGATCCACGCATCCGGTACGCCTGCGCGGACCCGGCGGAGCAGTTCAAGGTTGGACTGGACCGCCCCGCCGCCGAACTGGACGGACCGGTCATCCTCGACCTGACCGACCACGAGGAGATGACGCTTCTGCCCGCCCCGGCGGGGCAGAGTGGCTGCGCGGCCGATGCCATATTTGCTGACGCCCTCGCGCACCAACCATTCGCGCAGACGGCGCGCGCGGGCAAGCATGTCGGGGGAGGGTGTGCCTTGCGCCAGCATCTCCTCCAGCCGGTTTGGACGGGTGGGGTCGTAGTGGACGCCCAGATCATCGACGATGATGGAAAGCGGCGGGACGCAGTCCGCGCCGAGTCCGGCCGAGCGGATGAAGCCATCCTCCACTTCCATGACTGGCCAGGGACCCGCCTCGATCTCCGCCAGCAGGGCAGGGGGAATGCGCGCCTTCCACACGGCAATGGCATCGCTGGGCGTGAGATCGCCCAGGGCGGCGGGATTGGAAGGACGGAACGGGACGGCGCCGCCGGCCCAGAGCAAGGGGTCCACCGTATCCCGCTTCCAGTGCGCGAAGCCGAATGCGGCGGCGATCGGGCGGTTGGCGTCGATCAAGCGCCGCCAGCTCGCCAGCGTTTCGATCAAATCGAGTGCGCTGGTTGGCTGGCCGGTGAACGGGTCTGTGTAGGCGACGTTCTGCACCAGATGCCGCCCGACCAAAGCGGCGATGATGGCCTCAGTCTCGGGGGCGCCGGGCGCGCGGTCGGACAGCGCAGCGAATGCGCCTTCACCGTTAAGGCAAACGCGCTTGCCTGCGATAGCGCTGAGCAGCATCAGCGGATCGTCGGCGGACCCTGTCACGCTTTCTTGTGCGATTGTCCAAGGATCGTCCGGCGCCCAGAACGGACCACCGACGCGATATTGTCGCAGGGCCGCGAGGATTTGCTCCGCGGTTGCCGAGCGGACATGGCTCTCGCCCCCCGCAGCGCTGAGGACGACCGGATAGGGTTTGCCGCCGGGAAAAGGAGGAACAGCGAGGATCGTCTGTGCGGCGAGCGTCATGGGCGATGCACTTTCTCCAGCCAGCCCGTCGGCGGCTTGGGCACGGCGGCGTGGGGATCGGCACGCATCGCTTCGATTACGCGGTTCAGCCAGGGCGACAGGAGGGCCATGTCGGGATTATGACGGGAGGCCACCCCTGTGACCAGACTGGAGGGGCCGGAATAAGCCGCAAACAGCGTATCGGCGCTGGTCTTCGGAACGAGGCGGTCGAGATCGCCTTGGACGAACAGGACCGGGACCTCGATCGCCTTCAATGCCTCCCGATTGTCCCATCGATCCGGAATGAAGGCACGGCTGATCTTTGGCGCGGCGGCGGCAATGCGAACGAAAACGCTCATCGCGATCACGCCAGCGATATCCGGTTCTCTCGCTGCGGCATGAAGCGCCACGGAAGAGCCCAGCGAATGGCCGATCAACCAAATACGCGCTCCGGGCCCGGCCAAGTCTCTCGCTTTTGCGATGAACGCGCTCGCATCGATCAGCAGGCCGTCCTCACTCGGTCGACCCGGATTGGTTCCAAAGCCGCGGTAAGACGCAGCCAGAACCGCATTGCCTGCCCCGGCCAGATGCTGGGCAGCATTCGCATTCATTTCGGCATTCCAGTTGCGGCCGTGGAACATGACGAAGATGTCGGGGTCGCCCGGCGTCCCCGGCCAGTAATAGCCGGTGAGTGCGAGATGATCCGTCGTGGTGACGCTGATGGTCCGGGGTGGCGCGCCGTCCCATTGGGTCACGCCGGCTTTGTTATGGGGAGAATAGAGGACGTCACGTGATAGAGACGCACAGCCCGGCGTCATCCCCAGCAACGCCAACAGCACCATGGTCTGCCGTGCGTGCCGGCCCATGCTATGGTACGGCTTGCCCGGACGATCCTGTGTCTCGCGCACGATCCTCACCTAGGGCAAGGCGCGCGCGCTGAGAATCCCTTCGACCAGCGGAACGTCGCTGGGGTTGTTCACCTCTACGATGGGATAGCCTTGTTCCTCAAGCGTGACGACCGAGACCGGTATGCCCGCGACGAGGAAGCGCAACTGTTCGAGGCCCTCGACTGCCTCCAGCATCGTCGGCCCCAGCGCGACATAGCGCTCCAGCGCGGCGCGGCGATAGGCGTAGAGGCCAAGATGGAGCAGGACGGGCATGTCTTCGTCCGGCATGCGGCCGTCCGGCAGATAGGGGAGGATGCGCTTGGAAAAGTACAGCGCTTCGGAACGGTCGTTGACCACGACGGTGGTGCCGCCGACCCGGCCTTGCGCGGCATCCTCGGCAAGGTGGCGATAGGTTTCGGCTGAGCAACGCACCGCGACGGTCGCGACCTGCGCCTCCGAATTGGCGTTCATATGGTCGATCAGGGCAGTGACGAAAGCCGGCGGGGTGAGCAGCGCATCGCCCTGGAAGTTGACGAGGAGTTGCGCATTGGGCAGCGCGTCGAGGCAGGCCGCCACCCGCTCGGTGCCATTGCCGCAGCTTTCCGGCGTCATCAGCCACTGGCCGCCAAAGCCATCGACTTCGTCGGTGATCCGCCTGTCGTCCGTCGCGACGACGACAGCTGCGTCTCGCGAGACGGCAAGCGCGCCGTCATGGCTCCACCCGATGAGCGTCTTCGTGATGCCATCAGGGCCCATGATGGGCGCCAGCGGTTTGCCGGGATAACGGCTGGATCCATAGCGTGTCGGGATAATGATGACGGTCCCGGCGTCAGCCAGGGCAGGGCGCTCACTCATGCGGCTCCCCGTCGTCTAATCTCGGGCCGAATGCAAGCCGGGTTCCATCAGCCTCGCGGTCAATCTGGGCGTGACGTTGACCGGCGATCATGGCGCACCCGCTCAGGGCGCGAGATCGTGAATATGCGCGATGCCCACGGGCTTTGCGCGGTCATCCTGCGCCGTGACGAACAGCACCGTGATCTTGGCATCGTTCATGAGGGTGAGAACTTCTTCCACCAGCGTGCCCACGGGCACAGTGATGGGGGCGCTGGTCATGATATCGGCCGCACGGGCGGTAAGCACATGGTCGAAGGCGCGGCGCAAATCGCCATCGGTAATGATGCCGACCAACGAGCCATCATCGGACACGACGCCCGCCACGCCCTTGCCGCCGCTTGTCATCTCGAAAACCACGTCGCGCATCGGCGCGTCCCAGCGGACCAGGGGAAGCGGGTCGTTGACGTTAATCACTTCTTCGATCGGCGCGAGGCGCGAGCCGATGTCTCCGCCGGGATGCCATTGGGCAATATCGGTGCGCGTGAGGCCGCGACGTTCCATGGCAGCCATGGCCAGCGCGTCGCCAAGCGCCAACATCATCGTGGTGGAGGTCGTCGGCGCAATCCGCACGGGACAGGCCTCTGGTGCGTCGGGCAGTTGCAGGACGATATCGGCTGCGACGCCCAGCGGCGAATGACGCCGCGAGACAATACCGATCACCTGTACGCCCCGCCGCCCGGCATAAGTGAGCAGCGGGCGCAATTCCGGCGAAAAGCCGCTGTTGGAGAGAATGATCAGCACATCGCCCTGACTCAGCATCCCCAGGTCGCCATGGGCTGCTTCCCCGGCGTGAAGAAAGAAGGAGGATGTACCGGTCGCAGCAAAGGTTGCTGCAATCTTGCGGGCAATATGCCCGGACTTACCGACGCCTGCGACGACGACACGGCCGGGCGTATTCAGGATGACGTTGACGGCATCCGAAAAAGACTGATCGAGCGACGCAGCCAAGGCTGCGAGACCAGCGGCCTCTTGCGTGATAACGGACAGGCCCGCCTCGAGCGTTCTTTCATGGTCTACCCGGGAAGGGTGAAAGGAACGCGGGTTAACAGTAGCCATGTCGACGGAATTTCCCTGATTTGCGCCTTGGGCTAGCTTTGGCTGCGCTTTCGCGCAACTCATTTTTGCACCGCAACAACTCATCGCTTGCTCAGAACAACTGGCCTTAACAAATCGATGATTTAAAGTTTTAACACCAAGGCTCTTAATAACCTGTTCCGTCTACTTTGGCGCATTCGCACCGTTTCGACTCTGGTCGCGAATCGTCCGGAATTCTGCGGTTGAGAACCAGTTGGGCCACACGTCGCTCTGCGCCAGTTCGCGGCCGATGCGATAATGAAGCTGGAGATCGCTTGCCGCGCCGGCCCAATTCCAGCGGGGATCATATTCGTCCTGCGGCTTGTGATAGCGGTGGACCGTGTAATCTTCGGCCGCGGCCTGGCCGGCCGTCACGCCGCCATCCACCAGGTCCTCGCCGCTCTCGGCATACAGCATGGGCACGCCCTGCTTTGCGAAGCTGAAATGGTCCGAGCGGTAGAAGCTGCCTTTTTCCGGCGCCGGCTCGGGCTTGATGACGCGGCCGGCATCCTTGACGGCGCGTTCGAGGAACAGCTCCAGCTGGGATTTGCCGCCGCCGATGACCACCACATCGCGGGTCGGCCCCGCCATGTTCAGCGCATCCATGTTGATGCCACCTACCGTCCGCGCGAGCGGGAAGACGGGGTTCTCGGCATAATAAGCCGAGCCGAGCAGGCCGGCTTCCTCCGCCGTCACGGCGAGAAAGACCAGCGTGCGCGCAGTTGGTCCGGCGTCACGGTGAGCCTTGGCCAGCGCAATCAGCGCGGCCGTGCCCGTCGCGTTATCGACCGCGCCATTGCAGATGTCGTCGCCATCGATCGGTTCGCACCGGCCCAGATGATCCCAGTGCGCGGTGTAGAGCACATAATCGTCAGGCCGGCTGGTGCCGGGGAGGATGCCGATCACGTTGCGCGAGCGTTGGCGGCGGACCGTGTTGTTGATGGTGATGCTGGCCTTGAGGTCACCCAGGGGCACCGCCCGGAAGCCCGAGCGCTTGGCCGCCGCGCTGAGCGCGACGAAATCCTTGCCGGCCGCAGCGAAGACGCGTTTGGCAGCATCGAGCGTCAACCAGCCGGCCGCGGCCGACTGATCCATATGATCGCCCGGCACATCGATGTTGAGCTGCGGCCCGGTCCAGGAGGAGACGACCACGTCCCATGGATAAGCGGCCGGGAATGTCTCGTGAACGATCAGCGCGGCAGCGGCGCCTTGCCGCGCGGCTTCCTCATATTTGTAGGTCCAGCGGCCATAATAGGTCATGGCGCGACCCTCGAAGGGACCGTCGAGACCTTCCATCTCGTAATCGGGATCGTTGACGAGGATGACCACCGTCTTGCCGCGCACATCAACGCCGGCATAATCGTTCCAGCCCCGTTCGGGCGCGTTGATGCCGTAGCCGACGAACACCATGTCGCTGGCCGCGACCGTGCTCGTCGGCACCACCCGATAGGTGCCCGCGACCATATCCGTTTTGTAGGCGAGGTTGATGGCGGTTTTTGCCCCGGCGATCCGCAAGGTCATGTCCGGCGAGGGTGTCAGTTCGACCAGCGGCACGTCCTGTGTCCAGCTTCCCTTGTTGCCCGGTTTCAGGCCAGCCTTGCGCATCTGGGCGATGAGATAGGAGACGGTCTCTTCCTCGCCGACAGTCCCGGGCGCGCGCCCTTCGAAAGCGTCCGAGGACAGGGTGCGCGTGACGCTTTTGAGCAGGTTGATGTCGATCAGGCGGCCGGGTTGCGGAGCCGGAAGGATGAAGTCGGATGTCGGCGTCTGGGCGATCGGCGCGGGCGCTGTCGTCGCACTGCTCTGCACAACGTCTCGGGAATGACATCCTGCCAAGGCAATGAGCGGTAAGGCGAACAGGGCAAGAACGGGGCGCATGACAGAGCTTTCAAATTGTTAGCCCTCCTCATGGCATCGCCTCCGGGTGCGTTCAAGCGGCAGGGCGCCGGTTCAGAATAATGAAAAAAGGCGGCCCGTTGCCGGACCGCCTTTTTTTGAAATCTGCCTGAGAGGCCGATCGATCAGCGCGAGTAGAACTCGACGACCAGGTTCGGCTCCATCTTCACCGGATAGGGCACCTCGTCCAGCGTGGGGACGCGGGTATAGGTGATCTTGGTGGCGCCATCGGGGGCGAGATAGTCGGGGATGTCGCGCTCGGGCAGGCTCTGCGCCTCGAGAACGAGCGCCATTTCCTGCGCCTTCTTGCCGAGCGTGATCTCGTCGCCCGGCTTCACCAGACGCGAGGCGATGTTGCACTTCACGCCGTTCACATAGATGTGGCCGTGCGAGACGATCTGGCGAGCCGAGAAGATCGTCGGCGCAAACTTGGCGCGGTAGACAACCGCGTCCAGACGACGCTCGAGCAGACCGATGAGGTTCTGGCTGGTGTCGCCCTTCATGCGGCTGGCTTCGATGTAGCTCTTCTTGAACTGCTTCTCTGTCACGTCGCCATAATAGCCCTTGAGCTTCTGCTTGGCGCGCAGCTGGATGCCGTAGTCGGACATCTTGCCCTTGCGGCGCTGGCCGTGCTGACCGGGGCCATATTCACGCTTGTTGACCGGGCTCTTGGGGCGACCCCAGATGTTCTCGCCCATGCGACGGTCGAGCTTGTACTTGGCGCTTGTGCGCTTCGTCATGATGACTTTCCTTCAATTGCGAACAACGTCTGCCGCGCCCTGAAAGGGTTTGGCGTCGATCCCGGTCTTTCGCCTGACACTCATTTTCAGAGGCAGGGCCGCCGCTGCACCGGGGTGCGGGGCCGATTGCGAAGGCGCGCCTATGGCGGGCGAGGGGCGGAAAGTCAAGGTGCCGTCGCGGTGGCGGTCTTTCGCGCGGGGGCTGTGGACAGGCGCGGAAGCTCCGGCCCCACGCCGTCATACAGCAGGCGTAGGGTAGGAGAGGCCTGGACGATGCGCCAGCAGCCCCAACTGAGTGCCATGGTGAGCGCGGTGATCACGCCCGCCTTCACCACCACCGGCATCGGGATGTGCTGGCCGAGGACGACGAGACCGGCCGTGATCGGCAGATGGACGAGATAAATCACGAAGGCCCCGCTTACCAGCGCCTGCACCGCCGGGCTTGGCCTGTCCGCAAGCCGCTTGGTGGCGGCAATGAGGGCTTGCGTAATGGTGATCGCCGCAATGGTGCCGATGAACCGCTCGGTCATTGGATGCACGTCTCGCCCGATCTGGAGGTAGAGCAGGGTGGCGGCGAGGGCGGTGAGCGCAAGCAACGCGGAAGGCTTGTGCAGCGCTGCCCGGAACTCGGGGGCGCGGCAGACCAGCCAGCCGAGCGCGAACCACGGCGCGAACTGGATCAACTGGTCGATCCGCAGGATTTGCTGGGGCAGGTTGGTGGCAAAACCCCAGGCATAGAAGAGCTCGATCGCGTAAGCCTGCCAGGCGCCGATCACGACGCCGAGGCCGATCACGACCGCTGCCATATGCCGGCCCAGCCAGTCATCGATACGCGCGGGAAGCACAGCCTGCCCCGCGCGCGGTGCGAGATGGCAGAGCAGGGCGGCCGCACCGCAAAGATAAAGCAGCACGATGATGAACCACAAATGCCGTACCCAATATCCGCCGGATTGCAGGCTGTTCTTCTCCAGCGAGCCCAAGGCGCCCCAGAGGCTGAAATTGGAGAGTTCGCAGAACAGGTTAAGCAGCGGATTGAGGGTGAGCAGCGCCGCGATGAAGGGCAGGCCGAGGCGGATCAGGCGGTTCTTCATCCACGCACCGGGCGCGCGGCGCATCAGCAGCAGCGCGGCGAAATAACCAGCGATCACGAAGAAGGCGGGCATTCTGAACAGGTGGATGATGCCGGCGATCCATGTGAAGATGAGATCACCTTCGCCCGCATTGACGATCCACACGTCATTGGCGCGGTAGGCCATGGCGACATGATAGGGAATGCCGAGCAGCATGAGCAGGGCGCGCATGGCGTCCCAATGATGTTCACGACCCGAAACGTCTGTTCTCATTCTTCTTCCTGACGCGCACCAGCCTTGAACAAGAAAGCGCTCGGGCACCAGAGCGGTGGCACGGCTGGCCGCGATGGCAGGGAGGTTCGTCGGTTTTGACCCGCAAGATGGCGGCAATGGGCCTGTCGCGCGGTGTCAGCGTCGCTGATTGTCAGCGCGGGCGCGGATTGGCGAGCGCGGAAAGAACGCCGCGCAGCGTCCGCACCTCCAGGCTGTTCCAGCCGGGCTTGGTGAGCACGCCGCGCAGGGTGCGCCGTGTCGCCGGGGCGCGATCTGGCGGGTAGAAATAGCCGGCTTGCTCCAGCATGCCATCGAGCTGGGCGATCATGCCCTCCAGCTCTTCCTGCGGGGCGGGGGGCAGCAGGTCGGTGTGGGTGGGCTGGCTGAGCGCCGCCTGCTTGGACCACTCATAAGCGCACAGGATGACGGCCTGCGCGAGGTTGAGCGAGCCGAACTCCGGGTTGATCGGCACCGTGAGGATAGCCCGGGCAAGCGCCACATCGTCGGTTTCCAGCCCGGAACGCTCCGGGCCGAAGACGATGGCACTGCGCCCTTGCGCAAGGTGGATATCCCGCGCGGCTTCTTCCGGCGTCACGACAGGCTTGGTCACGCCGCGCTTGCGCACGGTGGTGGCATAGACATGCGGACAGTCCGCCACGGCATCGGCCAGCGTCTCGAACACCCGCGCGTTGGCCAGAACCTCGTCCGCGCCCGCGGCTGCGGGGCCTGCCGCCGGATTGGGCCAACCATCGCGCGGCGTGACCAGCCGCATCTCGGTCAGCCCGAAATTGAGCATCGCCCGCGCCGCCTTGCCGATGTTCTCACCGAGTTGAGGGCGGACGAGGACGATGACGGGGCGTGGAGTGTCATGCCCTTGCACTTGCTCACTTTCCTCCGTTCGCCCTGAGCGAAGTCGAAGGGCCGAACTGAGCGCAGGCGAGGCAGTAGCGCTGACGGAAGGAAATGCGGCTGTTTCTTCCCCGTTCGTCCTGAGTTGCTGCTGAGCCTGTCGAAGCGGCGTATCGAAGGACTTGCGCGCCGCTTCCTTGAGGGCCGCAAAATCTCCCGCGATCAGCGCTTCCTTCTTCTTGCGTGACCAGCCCTTGATCTGTTGCTCCGCACTCAATGCTTCCTCGCGCGTTCCGAACGATTCCGACCACGAAAGAGCGACTGGCAAGCGCGTTGCTGTGTAGCCGGGAATTGATCCAGACTCATGTTGGGCAATGCGCAGGTCCAGATTGTCCGTATGCCCGGCATAATAGCTGCCATCGGCGCACTTCAGCAGATAGGTGTAGAAGCTCATGGCAAGGCCCTTCGATACGCCACTTCGACAGGCTCAGTGACTACTCAGGGCGAACGGGGTGAGGGCGACGTGGTGCCTCACTCCCGGCCGACCTCACGGATCGACCCTGCAAAGGACTCAAAATCCTTCGCCTCGGTAAAATCGCGATAGACGCTGGCGAAGCGGATATACGCGACGCTGTCCAGGCCCTTGAGGCCTTCCATCGCCAGTTCGCCGATGCGGGCGGCCGGGACTTCCGTCTCGCCGCTGGTTTCGAGCTGGCGCTGGATGCCGGAGACCAGCCGCTCGATGCGCACCGTGTCGATCGCCCGCTTGCGGCAGGCGATTTCGATGGAGCGCGCGAGCTTGTCCCGGTCGAAGGGCTCGCTGGTGCCGTTCGATTTCGCGACGGCGATGTCGCGTAGCTGGATGCGCTCGAACGTGGTGAAGCGCGCGCCGCAGCCTTCGCACTGGCGGCGGCGGCGGATCGCGGCGCCGTCCTCGGTGGGGCGGCTGTCCTTCACCTGGCTGTCTTCATGGGCGCAATAAGGACAGCGCATTTAGCGGCGAATCCTCTGCCAGAAGGCGATACCGGCGCCGGCCACAAGGCCGAGCGGCAGCGAGACCACCGGCAGGACCAGCCCGGCCACCGCGCCAATCGCGGCACCTGTCAGCACTGGCTTGGTGGAGGGATGGGCAAGCCCCTGCTTGGCCATGCCGGTGGCTTCCGCCTTGGCGCGCTGGGCGAGATCGTCGGGCTTGCTCATCGGTCGCTGTCCTTGCTCAGTAGATCGGGAAGGCGGCGGTGAGGGCCTTCACCTTCTCACGCACATGCGCCTCGATCTGGCCGTCGCCTTCATCGCCATTGCGACGCAGGCCCTCGACGACTTCGGCGATCCAGCCGCCGATCTGGCGGAACTCGGCCTCGCGGAACCCGCGCGTCGTGCCCGCCGGCGTGCCGAGGCGCAGGCCGGAGGTGACGAACGGGCTCGCCGTGTCGAACGGCACGCTGTTCTTGTTGCAGGTGATGTAGGCGCGATCCAGCGCCTTCTCGGCCGCCTTGCCAGTCGTGTTGCGCGAGCGCAGGTCGATCAGCATCAGGTGATTATCTGTGCCGCCCGATACCACCGCCACGCCAGCGTCGGCGAGACTGGCCGCCAGTGCCTTGGCATTGGCGACGATCTGGTGGGCATAAGCCTTGAACTCGGGCTGCAGCGCCTCGGCAAAGGCGACGGCCTTGGCGGCGATGACATGCACCAGCGGGCCACCCTGCAGACCGGGGAAGACCGCCGAGTTGAACTTCTTGGCCAGCGCCTCGTCATTGGTGAGGATGATGCCTGAGCGGGGGCCACGCAGCGACTTGTGCGTGGTCGTTGTCACGACATGGGCGTGCGGGAAGGGCGAGGGATGCGCGCCACCCGCGACGAGGCCGGAGAAGTGCGACATGTCGACCAACAGATAGGCGCCCACTTCATCGGCAATAGCGCGGAAAGCCGCGAAGTCCCACACGCGCGGATAGGCCGTGGCGCCCGCGATGATCAGCTTGGGCTTGTGCTCGCGGGCCTTGGCGATCACCTCGTCCATATCGAGCAGCTGGTCTTCCTTGCGCACGCCGTAGGACACGCAGTTGAACCACTTGCCGGACATGTTGACCGGCGACCCATGGGTAAGGTGGCCACCCGCGGACAGATCGAGGCCCATGAAGGTGTCGCCCGGCTGCAGCAGCGCCAGGAACACTGCCTGGTTCATCTGGCTGCCGCTATTGGGCTGCACGTTGGCGAAGTCGCACCCGAAGAGCTTCTTGGCGCGCTCGATGGCGAGGTTCTCCACCACGTCGGCCCACTCGCAGCCACCATAATAGCGCTTGCCGGGATAGCCCTCGGCATATTTGTTGGTGAACACGCTGCCGGTCGCTTCCAGCACCGCCTTGCTGACGATGTTCTCGGAGGCGATCAGCTCGATCTTGTCCTGCTGGCGCTTGAGCTCGCCCTGAATGGCGGCGAACACCTCCGGATCGGCGTCCGCAAGGCCGGTCGAGAAAAAGCCCTGAGCGCGGATGGCGGGCTGGTTGTCGAGATCGGCAGCGGCTGGCGAGGCAGTCATGAGCGGATGTTCCTTGTTATCAGACGTCTGTGTTCAATTATGTTCAACGGATAGGGCGCGGCATCACGCCGTCGTGGCGAGCGCCGGCGGATTGCCGAGCTTATCGACGCGACGGGCGTGGCGATCGCCGCCGAATTCGGTGGTGAGGAAAGCGGTGAGGCAGGCCTTGGCCATTTCCGGGCCGATCAGGCGGGCGCCCATCGCGATCACGTTCGCATCATTATGCTCGCGCGAGAGCTGGGCGGAGAGCGGCTCGCTCACCAGCGCGCAGCGGCAGGCCGGATCGCGATTGACTGCAATGGAAATGCCGATGCCCGATCCGCACAGCGCCACGCCGCGCTCTGCGCGACCGGTCGCGATCTCTGCGGCCAGCTTGTAGCCATAATCGGGATAGTCGACGCTCTCGCCCGCGGCGGGGCCAAGATCGTTCACATCATGACCCTGCTCGCGCAACCAATCGGCCAGCGCGGCCTTGAGGTCGGTTGCGGCATGGTCGGAAGCGATGGCGATACGCATGGCAGAAGGTCCCCGGCCAAACTCTGAATCTGAACGAGTCGGCTTCGCGCCGCTATCTAGTATCCACGGGCCCAGAATGCCACCGTGGATTGCGTGGCCGCGCGGCTGGCGCTATCGGGCGGCCATGAGCGGGACCATTCTCTCCATCCTCATGCTCGCCGGCATCGCGCTGGGCGTGGGCGGCATCTACATGATCGGCTGGCGGCACGATGCCAAGCGCGGCTGGCTGATGATCGTCGCGGCGATGGTCATGTTCATGAATGTGACGATCTGGACGATCCCGGTGGCGGAGCCGGGTGCGGCGGGCCTGGCGAACGCCGCTGAGTAAGCGCTGCCTGAAGTCCAAAGCTGACTGGTTGCAGGTCGGCCGGCATTATATGCCTAGCCATTCCAGTCCGCCTTTGAGTTCGTCTGCCGAGTAATCGATCTGTAACACGCGCCGATGTCCCGCGGACTTTTTGGCGGCGGAAGCATGTAGAATGGGCGTGGCGTAAGCCCAGACATCGCCAGCTTGAGCTAGGCAGGCCCGCACCCCACATTTCTGAACGACGTTATCATACTGGGTTATGGGAAGCCGGCCGGCGCGATGTGAGCCTGGCGCAACCAGAAGTGGCGCATTGTCTTCTGGAACATCATCGATGTGGCAGCGTAGGGTCAGCATCCGCTCAAGCAGGGCGAAGGGCGGCTCAACATGTTGCATCCCGCTTTTCGTGCTCCAAGGGCCATAGCCTTCGACCTCCAATCGGCGTTGCACGCATATTGTCCGATCTTGATGCCACGCGAGCGACCAATTCGTCTCGTTGGTTTTGTCGAACAGGATCGCTCGAACCGGTTGGCAGCGCTCTCCGAGAACCGAAGCGGCCAAAGATCCTATTGGTCCTGTGGATGCCAAAAGAGGCCGGAGGCCCGCTACGTTACGAAGACGCAAGCCGGCTTGCCCTCCGGGAAGCGTGCTCAATATTTCGCAAATTTCTCCAAGGCAATTTGAAGCGGCGCCATGAAAATGCTCGGCACCGTCTCTTGCGAGTGTGAGGGAAAAGGGCTCCGCAGGTTGCGTCATAAGTTCAGATCATCGCTAAAGCATCAGGCAGCCGAGGCAGATGCGGCATCAACTTTAGTCCCAGACGAGCGCATTATCGGGTGCCGCGATTAGGATCACAAATCCCGGATCAGCCGCACCGGCAGGCCGATCCAGGCAGGGTCGTTCACCACTTGCTGACGCATGCCGATGCCGAGTGGGAGGAGGTGGAGCATGGCGCCGTCGCGGCCGATGAGGCGGCCGAAGAGGAAGCGGCCGGCGGGGCGGGGCACCAGCACGTCGCGGTTGAGCGCGTCGGCAAACCGCTCCGGCGGCAGGGGTTCGCACCACAATTCGTCTCCGGCGCGGTAATCGCCAAGCGCGGCGGTCATACGGATGCCGAGCGCGCCCTTGGGCACAGCGGGCGGCACCAGCGTGAGCGGGCGGCTGGGCGCGCCGGCGCCATCCGGGCCGACCAGCGCGGCGACGGGCACTTTCTCGCTGGCGGGCAGATCGACGAGGTCGCTGGCCTGCACGTCCAACGCGGCGGCGATACGGTTGAGCCATTTCACCGATACGGTTCGCGTGCCTGTTTCGAGGCGACCGATGGTCTGGGCCGTGGTCGGCGGCTCGCAGCGGGCCGCCACTCCCTCCAGCGTGAGGCCCCGCGCCTTGCGGACTTCCCTGATCCTCGTAATCATCGGCTCACCTGACTTACTAACCTTAACGGTTCGCTATGTCCTACATTTGTCGCCACATGGCAATGGTTTTTGCGACTCGAAACGGGAGACGCAGGGCATGACCGAACGGCGCGGTAAGACAGTGGAACGAGTGATCGAAGGGCCCGATGGGCGGCGCGAGCGCGTGATGGTCAACATGGCAGAATCGCCGACGAGTTGGCTCCATGCCCGTGGGATGCTGAGCCAGCGCCAGTTCGATGCCGCCGAGGCGCTGCGCCGCGATTGGGAGCAGGCCGGCATGGGCGCGCGCGTAACGATGAACTGGGATCTGGCGGCCGTACCGGTTCGCGCCGGGCGAGGCGGGGCGCCGGGCCAAGCGCCGACGCTCGCAAGAATGAGCGCGCGCGACCGGCTGAATGGCGCGCTGGCTGCGGCCGGCCCCGGTCTGGTGGATATCCTGTGGCGGGTCGTATGCGCGTGCGAAAGCCTCGTCGCGGCCGAACGCGCGCTCGGCTGGCCGGCGCGGGCCGGCAAGCTGGTGCTGGGCTTCGCGCTGGATCGGGTAGGGGATTTTTACCGGATTCGATAAGCCAGCCGCCGCTTCACGATTTTGGTATAGCGGCCCTTCCTCGTCATTCCCGCGAACGCGGGAATCCAGCTTCGACGTCGCCTTAACGCGCTGGCACTGACCTGGATTCCCGCGTTCGCGGGAATGACGGAGGGAGGGAGAAGGGCGCGTTCCTTCGGTGAAGGTGCCCACCTTGTCCGCGCCTGGGCTTCCGATCCGCCCCAACCCGCCACCACCTCAAACCCGGTCCGCTCTGGCTCAGGCGCATTTTCTTCCGCGCGCGGGGCTGATAAGGCGCCGCCATCATGATCACCGATCCCGCGCGCGCGCTGGCCATTGCCAAGTCCATTTTCCTCGAACGCTTTCCCGGAGCCGATTACGCCTTTGTGGCCGGTTCCATCATGCGCGGTGAAGGGCGCGCCTGGTCGGATATCGATCTGGTGGTGGTCTATCGCGCGCTGCCCCTGGCGCACCGGGAATCGGAGACGGTCGACGGCGTGCCGGTCGAAATGTTCGTGCACGATCCTTCCACGCTCGCTTGGTTCATGGAGCAGGATATTGCCAAGGGGCGCCCCTCCTTGCTCTCTATGGTGGCCGAGGGCGAAGTGATCGGGCGGCGGATCGCGCTCGGCAAGGTTCTGCAGGCGAAGGTCGCGGCGCGGCTTGCGGCGGGGCCAAGGCCGCTGGGTGCCGAAGCGCTCGAAGACCTCCGCTACCAGATCACCGACGCGCTGGACGATCTGCGCGGCGAGCGCAGCCGCGCCGAGATGCTCGCCATCGGTGCGCGACTCCACCCGCTGCTGGCGGAACTGAGCCTGCGCACCCGCGACTGCTGGAATGGCGCCGGCAAATGGCTGCCCCGCCAGCTGGAGGCTGCGCAACCCGGCCTCTCAAGCCGCTACGAGACCGCCTTTGCCGACCTGTTCGGCGCCGGGCGAACTGACACCGTGCTGCAACTGGGCGAAGCAGAACTGGCGCGCGTCGGTGGGCGCTGCTTCGACGGGTTTCGGCGCGACGCGCTGGCTGCACAACGCATCGACGCGCGCTCACCCCTTGCGGCGACGAAAGACCAGGTCTAGGGCCGGCGCATCCGATCACCTCCACCGATCAACATGACAAGGACAGTCCCGATGAAAGCCCGCGTGTTTGTCACCTTGAAATCCGGCGTGCTCGATCCGCAGGGCAAGGCGATCCAGCACGCGCTGGAAGGGCTGGGCTTTGGCGGCGTGAATGACGTCCGCGCCGGCAAGCTCATCGAGCTCGATCTGGCCGACGGCACCAGCGAAGACGAGATCGACGCCATGTGCCGCAAGTTGCTCGCCAATACGGTGATCGAGAATTACCGCATCGAGGCGATCGGCTGAGCCGGCGACAGGAAGGACGTTTCCGATGAAAAGCGCTGTCATCGTCTTCCCGGGCTCCAATTGCGACCGCGATCTGGCCGTGGCCTTCGAGGCCGTGAGCGGCGCCAAGCCCGAGATGGTCTGGCATCGCGAGACGGAATTGCCGGAGGGTCTGGACCTCATCGGCGTGCCCGGCGGCTTTTCCTATGGCGACTATCTGCGCTCCGGCGCCATGGCGGCGCGCTCGCCGATCATGCAGGCCGTTGCCCAGGCGGCATCGCGCGGCACCTATGTGCTCGGCATCTGCAACGGTTTTCAGGTGCTGACCGAAGCGGGGCTGCTGCCGGGCGCGCTGATGCGCAATGCCGGTATTCACTTCGTTTGTCGCAGCGTGGCGCTGACCGTGGAGAACAGCCAAAGCGCCTTCACCAGCGGCTATGAGGCCGGCGAGACGATCAACATCCCCGTCGCGCATCATGACGGCAATTATTTTGCCGATGCGCAGACGCTGGATCGGCTGGAAGGCGAGGGCCGCGTTGCGTTCCGCTATGCCGAGGCCGTCAATGGATCGGCGCGGAACATCGCGGGGATCCTCAATGAGGGCGGCAATGTGCTCGGCATGATGCCGCACCCCGAACGCGCGATCGAGAAGACCCATGGCAGCACCGATGGGCGCCGGATGTTCGAGGGACTGACAGAGGGCCTGCTCGCACGCGCCTGAGGGTTTGCGGGCGCCAGTTGGAACGACGGGCGGACTTACCTCCCTTCCTCGTCACCTTGGACTTGATCCGGGGTCCAGCTTTCTTGGGATGCCTGAACCTTCGGCCGCATTGAAGCAGCGGGACCCCGGATCAAGTCCGGGGTGACGAAGGTGGGATAGGCTGGTGCTCGATGCTCGCCGGTCTGCCTTACGGGGCAATGCCGAAGCGCGCATAGTCCGCGTCGATCCGGGGCTTGATGCGGCGGGCGATGGCGAGATCGGCCTGGCCCTCCGCGCCGCGGTCCAAGCGGGCGAGGACGACGCCGCGCATGAAGCGGCTTTCCGCGAGATTGGGGACGGCATTCAGCACGGCATTGAGATCGCGGAGCGCATCCTCATAGCGGCCGAGGCGATAGGAGACGACCGCACGGCTATCCAAAATGCCATAGGGACTGTTGCTCAACTCCAGTGCCGATGTGCAATCCTTCGCGGCTGTTTCGATCTCGACCTGCCGCGTCCCCTTGATCCAGCAGCGCATGTTGAGCAGCGATGGCGTGCCCGGCCGGTCTTCCAGCAGCGTGTCGACAAGCGCAAGCGCCGTGGCCGGGTCGCCATAAGTGCCGATGATGTCGGCCTTGCCCTCCTGGAACGTTCGGCGGGATTCGCCGCCCAGCGCAATGCGTTGATCCAGCAGGGCAACCGCGCTATCCAGATCGCCGCTTTCAGCGCGCAGGTTGGCGACCCTGAACACCGCGCCCACGGACGCGGGGTCGAGTGCGCGGCCGGCTTCGGCATCGGCCAGCGCTGCCTTGAGGTCGCCCATTTCCTTGTGGATCTGGCTGCGCATCAGATAGAGGTCGATGTCCGGCTCGATCGTGATGGCCTTGCCGAGATCGGCCAGGGCGCCCTTGCGATCGTTGATGGCGCGGAGGAAGGTCGCCCGATCGCGATAGGGCGCGGCCTTGTCGGCATTGGCGGCGATGGCCTTGGCGTAAACGGCTTGGGCAGCGGCGATCTGCGTCGCGCCGGCGGGGTCCTTGCCGGTGATGTCCCACGAGCGCAGGGCATTGGCCGGGGCGATCAGGCGCGGCGCTTGCGATTGCGCGGTGGCAAGACGGTCCTTCTCGGCGCCGATCTCGCTGGCCGGGATCTCGATGCCGGTGGAATCGACAACTTCATCGATGGTGAGCACGCCCTTCTCAAGGCTGAGCGCGCGGTTGAAATCATAGCCGGCGATGCGCGCTGCGAGCGCAGGCTCGCCCTCAACGCGGAAGCCCGCGCCCTGCTGGGGCAGGCGGATGGTCGTGCGAACATGGCGGCCCTCGGGCGCCGGCGTCGCGACCGGGATGGCGGACCAGGCCGCACGTGCGCGATCCGGCGCGAAGCTGATCGACGAGATGCTCTTGTCGACCGCGCGGCGCATGGTCTTGTCCGTCCACGTCCACTCCGAATCGGTGACGCCGCGCGCCTTAATCGTCACGATCCCGGCCTGATCGTCTCCGGTGAGGCTGATGTCCGCAAACTGGGATTCGCCGACCACGCTGGAGAGGAACTCGCCAAGCACCTCCTGCTGCTTCTCGCTGTCCAGCTGCGTGCGCACGACGTTGAGCTGCATGGCGGCGAGGCCGCGCAACACCAGCGAGAGATCGAACACGCTCGGCAGATCGATGCTGGCGGTCTCATCCATGCTCATCGTCAGGTCGAACGCGGGGCGGCCGGCATTGCGCGGCTCGATCAGCAGGAGATCGGCGCCTTCCGGGCGCAGCGGCAGCACATAGCGGAAGGGTGGCGTGTCGTGGATATCCTCGATCCGCGAGCCAATGCCCGTGCCATCCAGCCACAGGGATTCGCCATCGATCTGCGCGCGCACGAGAATGTGGTTGAAGGCAGCCGGGCTGGCGAGGCGATTTACGACGGCGTCGCCGAGCTGGGCATGGGCGAGCACGGGCTCTGCCGTAATGCCCATTTCGCGCAGCATCGCGAGGAGCATCAGTGTCTTGGCCTTGCAGTCGCCATAGCGTAGCGCCCAGCTCTGTTCCGGCGTTTGCGGGACATAATTGCCGCCATCCATGGAGACCGCCAGATAGCGGATCTGGTCCTGAACGAGCCGCAGGGCGCGCTGGGCGCGGCCGAGCGGCGTACGCTCGGCAGCCATGATCGCCTGGACCTCCTGCAGCAGGGCGCTGCCGGGCTTGAGCAGGCCCTGCGTCGCGAACAGCGGGGACATCGTCCTGGAGACGTCGGCCCAATCCTTGAACGTGGAGACCTCGAGCAGTGGCAGCGGCTGGAAACGGATGGGCGCATCGGAGGGAATCTCCGTCTGGCGCGGGCCGGGCAGGGCGAAGCTCAGCTCGGTGAAGCGCGCCCCGCGCACCGGCTTGGCCTCGATGCCGGTAATGCCGACCTTCCATTTGACCGGGCTGTCATTGTCCCACAGCGTGCGCAGGCGACCCTGACCGAGCGTGACCGGCGCAGTGATCAACGGCGTCAGCGCCTGGACATGGCCGGCCAGCGCGGCGTCCTTGCCGGTGGTGGAGGCGCGCAGGCGCAGGATGTCGCCCACGCGCAGGCCTTCGACGGCCATGGTCGCGGTCAGGAGCCCGGTGAGTTCGCGCCGCTCCAGCGCCTGCTCGCGCCGGATGACTGTGAAGGTGCGGCCACCGGCCAGCAGATCGATGCTCTGACCATCGCGCACGATGGCCAGCTCGTGGATGATGAGATCGCCCTTGTCCGGCAGCCAGGGCAGGGTGAGGTTGGCGAGCTGGTTGAGCTGTTCGGCCGAGGTGATGCGCTGCGCGGTGTCCGAGTAGGTCCACAGGCTGCCGTCTGCGATGCGCTGCTGGCGGTCGAAGATGAGGATGGCGGGGCCGCTCGCGGCAAGCGCGGACGGCGCGGGAAGCTGTGCGGCGATGACCCAGTCCGGTGAGGGCTGATATAACGGCGTCTCTCCCGCGCGCGCCACCGCAGAGAGGGCGAGGCCACAGAGCAGGGCTGAAGCAAAAATACGCCGTTTCAATCGTCTCTCCTCATCGCGCAGGCCATGAGGCGTTAGCTGATCGCGACGAATGGCTCAATCGACCCTATCGATGCTGCGCATTATTCTTCGGGCTGGCTCGGCGATCCTTCCCGCTGGAGGCGGCGGGCAGTGCGCTCATGCAATATAGCGGCCTCGCGCAGGCGGCGGGCGACATCTGCATCGCCACAGTTGTCGGCCTTCAAGCGCGCCACCCGGGCGAGTTGCTGATAGTAAATGGCATCACGCCGGGTTTCCATGTCCTGCGGAATAGCACGACATGGCCCCGCGCGAAGCCGTTTTGCGACAGCTTGTCTTGCAACGGGACAGGTGAGGCACTTGAGGAGGCCCGGAACTTTTCGACCAAGCCACCGATTTGACATCCCGTTAGCCGGCCCTCACGGTGCGGTCACTCCACAGGAGGCCATGTGGCTTTGAACGGCGCCGATGCATTGCTGACCCAACCCATCGCCTATATCGGGGCGTCCGGGCTCACCATCGGCGCGATCATCTCGGCCATCGTTGTCTTCTCGACGGCGCTGCTGGCAGTGTGGCTACTCAAGAAGTTCGTGCGCCGCGCACAGCAGACCATGGGGGAGGAGCGCTCCCACGCCATTCATATCGGCGGGCAGATTGCGCGCTATGTCATCGTGGCATTCGGGCTTGCAGCGGCGGTGTCGGCGCTGGGAGTCGATCTGTCCGCGCTCTCCCTGTTCGCTGGTGCGCTGGGTGTCGGCATCGGCTTGGGGCTGCGCGATATCGTGCGCAACTTCGTGGGCGGGCTGGTGCTGCTGTTCGACCGGAGCATCGAAGTCGGCGATTTCGTTGAACTGGAAGACGGCACCATGGGCGAGGTACGCTCCATTGGCCCGCGCGCGACGGCGGTGCTGACCAATGACGATGTCGACATGCTCGTGCCCAATGCCAATCTCATCGACGGCAAGGTGACCAACTGGACGCGCAACCGCATGACCCGCCGCGTCCACATTCCGTTCCGCACGGCTCTTAATGCCGACAAGGAGAAGGTACGCGACGCCGTGATCGAGGCGGCCAAGGCCGTGCCGCTGACCTTGCCGGATGCCGGGCGCAAGCGCACGCAGGTCTGGCTGGTCGGCTATGGCGAGAACGCGCTCAAGTTCGAGCTGGTCGTCTGGCCCACCCTGTCCGCCGTCAAACGACCGGGGCGCACGCTGGCGACCTATTGCTGGGCGATCGACGATGCCCTGCGCCAGAATGCCATCGAAATCCCGCTGCCGCAGCAGGAAATCCGGGTGCGCGGCCTGTTCGGCCAGGAGGGCGAGGCTGGACTGGACGCCTTGCGGCCGGGGCAGGTCGCGGCAACCGATGGGGCAGGGGCGCGTTCTTCCTCCGAAGGCTGAGGGCTTGGTCCCCGGCATTATAGGAGGCCTATCCATGACGCAGAGTCAGAAAACCCCGCCGCTGGACTTCAACGATCCCGACAAGGACAATGCCGAGCAGGATGAGAGCGGCACGCAGGCGCAGGATGTCGCCGCCGATGCGCAGGCCAATCCCTATCGCGGCGATTCCGAAACCGAGCATGGCGGCAAGCCGAATCCCGCTCAGGTGATGCCCATCGATGCGCCGGACCTGGTGGACACGATGAACCAGATGGATCGCAGCGGCCTCATCGACATGGGCGCCTATGAAGGCGAGGAGAATATGGACGACGAGGACGGCTCCATCCCCGAATAGCACCGACACCGTTTCCCTCTCTTTAGGATCGTCCCGGATGATCCGCCCGATCATCGAGCGCCCGAGCCGGCCACCGCCGGCTCGGGCGCTTCCCGTTTCCGTAGCGTCCGGACTGCGCATCGCTGCTCTTCATGCCAGCATGGCGCCCCTCCTTCGCGCAGCACAGATACGCATTTGCAACGGGTGTCGACAAGGCGCGGGGCGGTTTGACGTGGGTCAAAGCGAGCCGTGGCGCAAAGGCTACACCTGTGTCTCGAATGAACGATATGACTGCCCTTTGGGGCAGTCGGGTCTTGCATTCAGTGAGTGCGGGCGCATTGAACATGCATGCCCATCCCGCAGGGCCAGCATAACAGAAACGGAAGAGAGAGAATGAAACGGATTTCCCTGTCCATCCAAGCGTCCATCCCCGCGCTGCTCCTCGCCTCGACGAGCGCCCTCGCCCAAACCCCGCAGGCCGCCCAGACAGCGACCGCCGCCGATGACGGCATGGAGATCATCGTCACGGCCCAGAAGCGCGAGCAATCGCTGCAGGATGTCGGTGCGGCCGTCAGCGCGCTTGGCGCAGAGCGGATCGCCAGCGCTGGCGTCAACAGCATCTCTGACCTGCAGACGATCGTGCCGTCGGTGAATTTCGGCAGCGACTTCAACCAGGCGAAGATCTTCATTCGTGGCGTGGGTGCCAACACCTCGACCACGGGCAGCTCGACCGGCGTGGCCTTCCACGTCGACGGTGCTTACGTGGCCCGCGCCGAGGCCCAGCTCACCTCGCTCTTCGATCTGGAGCGCATCGAGGTGCTGCGCGGCCCGCAAGGCACGCTCTATGGCCGCAACGCGGTGGGTGGTTCGATCAACGTCATCACCGCCCGCCCGACGGACGTCTTCTCCGGCTATGGCCGCATCGGCTATGGCAGCTACAATGCGTTGACGACCGAAGCCGCGATCAGCGGCCCGATCACCGAGGGCATTCGCGCCCGTCTGGCGATCAAGACCGAGAACCGCGACGGCTATGGCGTCAACCCGGTCTCCGGCAAGGATGTCGACGACCTCAACCGCCGCATGGGCCGCGCCTCGCTCGAGTTCGACCTTGGCCGTGAGGCGACGCTGCTGGTCTCCGGCGAATATTTCCGCCAGAGCGACGCCTCCGGCGCGATCCATTATCTGCGCGCATCCTTCCCCGGCGTGGCGCGTCTGGCCCCGCTCGGCGTGGGTGGCTATGCGACCAACCCGCGTGATCTCGCGACGGAATCCAGCCCGGGCACCGAGACCGAGACCTATGCCTTCACCGGCACGCTCAATGTGCCACTCAACGATGCGCTGACGGTCACCAACATCGCCAACTATCGCTCCTTCAAGAGCTCGCTGTTCCAGGACCTCGACCTTTCGGCCGTGATCGACAGCCTGCCGACCAACGGTCAGGCGACCACGGTGCAGGAGCGCCGGATCGACAGCAAGCAGTGGAGCAACGAGCTGCGGCTTGGCCTGCAGTCCGAATGGGTGAACGGCACCATCGGCGTGTTCTTCTTCCATGAGCGCCAGCGGCCGATCGACAATGTCGGTCTCGCCAACCGGACCGGCATGGCGCAGAATATCGGCGTGCTGCAGGCTGCGGGCATTGATCTGAACGAGGCCTATGGCCTGTGCGGATACTCGCCCAACGGCGTGACCGGCGGCAGCAACATCATCGCGCCCAAGCGCGTCTGCACGCGCTCGAACCTGCTGACCGAGGCTTTCTCGATCTTCGGCCAGTATGAGATCGGGCTTGGCATGTTCAGCGAGGCGCTCTCGGGCCTCAGCGTGAAGCTCGGCGGCCGCTGGAGCAGTGAGCATGTGGAGTCGGAGAACCCCTCCATCATCATCACCCGCAACGGGGTGGGGCCGGTGCTGCGCTACACCGCCGCGGGCACGCATGTGGAGAAGACCTTCCGCGACTTCACGCCGGAAGCCGGGCTGGTCTGGAAGGCCAATCAGGACATCCTGCTCTATTACACCTATTCGGAAGGCTTCAAGGCCGGCTCGGGTGAGAATGCCGCAGGCAGCACCACGATCGTGAACCCCGAGAAGATGTTCAACCATGAGGCCGGCATCAAGGCGAGCTTCGGTCGCATGCTGACCGTGAACCTCGCGGGCTATGCCTATACGCTGAACGGCCTGCAGCTGAACAAGACGATCGCGGGCGGCCCGACCGGCTACACCACGATCTTCCAGAACGCGGCCAAGACACGCGCAAAGGGCATCGAGCTCGACGCGATGCTGCGCCCGATGCCCGGCCTGCGCCTGAGCGGTGCGCTCTCCTACACGGATGCGCATTTCGTCGATTATCTGACGCTGGATCCGCTGAACCCGGCCAACATCGCTGGTGGCACGCCGTATAACGCCGTGACCAACCCCGATCCGACGGCCTTCGGTGCGCCGAGCGGTGGCAACATCCAGCTTGCCGGCAACGACACGCGCAACAGCCCGCGCTGGTCGTGGAACCTGCACGGCGAATATGATGTGATTGCGCCCATCGGCACCTTCACGCCGAGCGTGGACGTCTCCTATAAGAGCCGCACCTACTTCAGCGAGTATATGCGCGAGATCGAGAGCAGCGCGGCCTACACCATGGTCGATGCCTCGCTGGCCTATGAGACCAACGACGGCCGCATCCGCGCGCAGCTTTGGGCCAAGAACCTGTTCGACGTATTCCGCCCGAGCAGCACCTTCGCTCTGGCGACAGGCCGCCTGCTCGGCGTGACCTGGCTCCCGCCGCGCACTTACGGCCTGACGGTCGGCTACAAGTTCTGAGGATTCACGCGGCGGCTGAGGTCGCCGCGTGACTGCCCGAACGCACCAACATCGCGCCCGGCAGGCTCAGGCTTGCTGGGCGTAATTGCGTTCTGGCATCAGCCACACCGCGACCGTCCGTGCGTCGCCCTATTTCTTGTCATCGAACGGTATGTAGACCGAGGATTTGTAGAACCGCCCAAGCAAGGCGCCGACATGCACCGGCGCAAACTTCGCTTCGCCGTCACGCTCCACCAATTCCTCCAGCGGTTCGACGACCACGTCGTGATCTGCATTCCAGAAGAAGGGGATTGAAAAGCGTTCGACATGGGAGGTGTTGCGCACGCGGTGGAGCGTCGAGCGATAGCGCCCGTTCGACCACCACATCATCATGTTGCCGATATTGACCGTAAAGGCTCCGGGGACCGGCGGGGCGGAAATCCAGCGCCCGTCCAGCGTCTTGAGTTCAAGCCCGCCAATCTCACCCTGGGCGAGGATCACGAGCGGACCTTCGTCGACGTGGGCGCTCAAATTCTTTATTTCGTTGCCGGCCCCTTCGGGAAGGGAAGGGTAGTACATCAAGCTGATTTGCGAAGTGGACTTCTGGAAGTAGCGGTTGAAGCGGTCTTCCGGCAGATCCAGCCCTAAGGCGAAGGCACGGACCAATTCCTCTGCGAGATGCGACATCGTATCGTAATAGGTCATGCAATCCTTGTCGAAGTTGTCGACCTTGGATGACCATCGGTTCGGTTGGTAAAAGGGATTGCCGGTTTTAAGCAGCGGGTCATCAGGGGCGAAATCCCGCTGAATGCGATACTGCTCGAAGACACGGCTGTTCGCGTTCAGATTCTCTTTATCGCCTGAATAAATCCACCCACGATTGAGTTGGTCGTTGACGCGGACTTCCTCCTTGTCTTCCATCGGTAAGTGGAAGAAATCGGCGGCCCTGTCGAAAACGGCCTGACGCGTCTCGGTCGGCACGCCGTGTCCGGTGAGATAGAAGAAGCCTATGGTGGCGCAGGCTTCGGCGATCCGTCGAGAGACTTCGCGCCGCGCCTCGGCATCCCCGAAGAGGAAGGGGGCAAAGTCGATCAGTGGAATTTCGGAAAGCTCGACAGCCTGCGCTATCAGGCGGTCTTCATCCTGAATCATATCGTCCATGCTCTGCTCACTCATCGTTGCAACTTGGCTGACCGATGCTCAAGGTGGCAGCTCGCCCGGCGAACCGGTAATGCTATTCTCGTCCGGTTTTCTTGCGCGAATTGCAACGCCTTGCCGGGCGTAGGCGATGGGCCGGCGCGTTATCGCTGAGCCGGATCGCGCGGCTCATTGCGCTGGATGTGGGTGAGAAGGGCTCTGGTGAAGGACTGCGGATCCTCCCGTGCAGAGATATGGCCTGCATCGAGCAATATGAGTTCCGCGCCGGGAATGCGGGATGCCAGCAACTCGCTGTCGGCGGGTGGCGTGGGCACATCGTTGCGACCCGTCATGACCAGGGTCGGTACCGTTATGGCGGAAAGATGGTCCGTGAAATCGCAGTCGCGCAAAACCGCGCAGCAGCCCGCGAAGCCCTGCGCTGGCGTGGCAAGGAATATCTCGCGGAACTGGGCGATTGTTGCCGGGTCTTGATCGCGAAACGCATCCGAGAAAAAGCGCAGGAGTGACATATCCACCAAGGCTGCCATGCCGCGCGAGAGAGCGGTCTCGATCCTTTGTTGCCAGCCTTCAATGGTGCCCAGTCGGGCCGCTGTGTCGCACAGGGTCAGGCTGGCAAGCCTGTCCGGCCTGTTGAGTGCCAGCCACTGCCCCATCGTACCGCCGAGTGACAGTCCACAAAGGTGCGCGCGCTCGACCTCGAGGGCATCGAGGATCGCAAGCGCGTCCCCCGCAAGTTGCTCGACGGTGTAAGGCCCTTCGGGAGCATCGCTGGCACCATGGCCGCGAACGTCATAGCGAATGATGCGGTATCGGTCGTTGAGGGCCGCTGCTTGCCGGTCCCAGAGGGTCAGGTCGCAGCCAATGGAATGCGCGAAGAGTATAGCCGGGGCATCGCGCGGACCCTCCACCCGGACGTTGAGCCGGGTGTGATCGAAGGAAGGGATGAGTGGCATCGAGAACTCCTTCTCTTCCGCATGGCACATCGCGGCGTGACTGGGTGTTTCGAAGGACGTTCGGCGAGCATGCTCAATTGGCACAACCGGGCCTTAAAACAGGCCTTAAGTTCGCTGTCTTTGAAATCCGTCCGACGGAGTTCCCGAATGAGTGGCTTTGCGCTTCCGGTGATCGATCTTTCTGCAATGGAGAGCGATCACCCTGACACGAGGCAGGAGACTGTTCTCGGGTTGAAGGCCGCAAGTGTGCGGCATGGGTTCTTCTATCTTGTCGGCCACGGCCTTAGCAGCGAGCGGCTTGCGCTGGTGTTGAACTATGCAAAGGCCCTGTTCGCCCTGGATGAGGCCGAAAAACGCGCCATCACAAATGGATCTGCCCGTGGAGGACGCGGCTATGCGCGCATGGGCGGACGTACCAGTGAAGGTTTACCGCAGGATGCCCTGAAGGAAGAATATTATCTCGGGAGCGAGGGCGTGGACGAAGAGGCCAATCTCTGGCCGGACGGGGTGCCTGGCTTTAAGGCATTCATGCTCGATTACGTGGCTGACATGCATGATATATCGCGGCGGCTGATGGCCGGTTTCGCTCTTTCGCTCGATTTGCCGGAAGACTATTTTTCCGCCTTCTGCACCGATCCAATCGCCGCGCTGCGGCTGGTCCATTATTCCGCTGGCGCCAAGGGGGCCGGAGCGCATTGCGACTTTGGGAGTTTGACCCTGCTTTTGCAGGATGAGGTGGGCGGCCTGCAGGTGCTCGATCAGGATGACGGCAGCTGGATCGAAGCGCCCCCGATGCCCGGAAGCCTGGTGGTCAATGTGGGTGATTTGTTCCAGCGCTGGACCAATGGTCGGTACAAATCGTCGGTTCACAGGGTCGTGAACATCACCGGTGTGGACCGTTATTCCGCGCCATTCTTCCTGACAGGCGCGCCACAGCAGGAAATCGCCTGTTTGCCTTCCTGCTTAGCTGAAGGGGAGGTGCCGCATCATCCTGCCACCACGGTGGCCGAACATATTCGGCGCAGCTTCGACGCGCAGGGCTTCTGACCCGTACTAGCTTGATGTGGCAATTCTGGATGTGTTGCGCTGAAGGGGCGCTGCGCACCAGCGCTGGCCGCCCACCTTCAACGGCGCAACGGGCCGAGCGATGCAGGGCTCTGAGCAATTTCTTGATTATTTGGTCGGGACGAGAGGATTCGAACCTCCGACCCCCACACCCCCAGTGTGATGCGCTACCAGGCTGCGCTACGTCCCGACCGGAGGTGCGCTCCTAGGCGTATCGCGCGGAAGTTGCAAGGTCCGTTGGCGCCTCCCTGCGCATGATTTTTCATTTTGCTGGTGGCCGGCAGGCGGGGCGGGGTGACTGGGCGATTGTTCGGCGCGCTTTGCTCGGCCGGCGCGCGGCGCAGCGGCGGCGCGGGGGAAGGGCGCCCGGCGATCTCGGTTGCCTGCACCGGGGCGATATGCTAGCCGCGCGGCCTTGAAACAGTGTGCGTGAGGCCGCATCTGCGGGGCGCGCTGTTCATCCATCTGCTGATTGCCCTGCTCAAGGATCGCAATGTTCACAACTTTTGCACTCGCCGCCGCTGCACCGGGCTCTTCCGGAATGGCCAGCTTCATGAGCTTCGTTCCGCTGATCCTGATCTTTGCGGTGTTCTACTTCCTGCTCATTCGTCCGCAGCAGCAGCAGATGAAGAAGCATCGCGCCAAGATCGGCGCGGTCAAGAAAGGCGATCAGGTCGTCACCGGCGGCGGCCTCGTCGGCAAGGTGACCCGGGTGGACGACACCTATGTGGATGTCGAACTCGGCCAGGGCATCAAGGTGAAGGCGGTCAAGGCGACCCTGAGCGATGTCGTCGATCCGATGACCGCCAAGCCCGCGAACGACTGACGGGCCATGCTCGACTTTCCCCGCTGGAAGATCTGGCTCGTCCTTGTGGCGCTGGTCGTCGGCAGTCTCTATGCCGTGCCGAGCTTCCTGCCCGACCAGACCTATTCGCAATTGCCGCGCTTCATGCAGGCGCGCGTCAATCTGGGCCTCGACCTCTCCGGCGGCAGCCACATTCTGCTCGAGGCGGACACAAAGGACGTGGCGCGCCAGCGCATCCAGAATATCGAGGAAGCGATCCGCGTCGATCTGCGGCGGGCTGATAGCCGCATCGCCATTGGCGAGATGTCGACGCAGGGCAATGCGCTGCGCTTCATGGTGCGCGATGCCACGCAGGTGGATGCCGCCGTCGAGCGCATCCGTCCGCTAACGCGCGGCGCCGGCCTCACGGGCCAGCGCGACTTCGATGTGCAGGTACGCGATGGCAGCACCATCGTCGTGACGCCGACCGAAGCCGGCATCAACGCCGCCGTCGAGAGCGCCATGGAAGTGGCGACGGAAGTCATCCGCAAGCGCATCGACGAGATGGGCACGCGTGAGCCGACCATCATCCGCCAGGGCAGCAATCGCATCGTCGTGCAGGTGCCGGGCCTTCAGGACCCCGCTCAGCTCAAGGATCTGCTCGGCCAGACCGCGCAGCTTGAGTTCAAGCTGGTCGACACGACGGCCAATCCGGCCGACTTGGCGCGCGGCATCGCGCCGGTGGGCAGCGTGCTTGTGCCGTATCCAGACAATCCACTCGGCCAGCCGGTCATCGCGGTGAAGCGGCAGACCATGGTGGCGGGCGATGAGCTGATCGACGCCCAGCAATCCTATGATCCCAAGACCAATGCGCCGGTGGTGAGCATCCGCTTCAACAGCTCCGGCGCCAACAAGTTCGCGCGCACCACGCAGCAGAACGTGAACAAGCCCTTCGCGATGATCCTCGATGGCACGGTGCTCTCGGCGCCCAACATCAACGAGCCCATCCTCGGCGGATCGGCGCAGATCAGCGGCAACTTCACCGTGGAAAGCGCCAACCAGCTGGCGATCGCGCTGCGCTCCGGCCAACTGCCGGTGAAGCTGACGGTGGTGGAGGAACGCACGGTCGGGCCGGATCTTGGCGCTGATTCCATCCGCAAGGGCATTATCGCCGGCGGCGTGGCGACGGCTGCGGTGCTGCTGCTGATGGTGATGGCTTATGGCCGCTTCGGCATCTACGCGAACCTGGCGCTGATCTTCAACGTGCTGATGATCGTCGGCATCATGGCGCTGTTCAACGCGACGCTGACCCTGCCGGGCATTGCCGGCTTCGTCCTGACCATCGGTGCGGCGGTGGACGCCAACGTGCTGATCAACGAGCGCATCCGCGAGGAGCAGCGACGCGGCCGCAGCATCATGCAGACGGTCGAAACCGGCTATAAGGAAGCGCAGCGCGCGATCTTTGACGCCAATACGACGAACGTGATCGCCGCCGCTTTGATGTTCTACTTCGGCTCCGGGCCGATCAAGGGCTTTGCGGTGGTTCTCACCATCGGCATCTTCACCTCGGTCTTCACGGCCGTGACGGTGACGCGCCTGTTCGCTTCCTTCTGGCTGCGCAAGCGGCCGACGACACTGACGATCTGAGGCACAAGACCAATGCGCTTGCTCAAGCTTGTCCCGGACAACACCAACATCGGCTTCCTCAAGTGGCGCCACATCGCCATGGCGATCAGCATGATCTCGATCATCGCGTCGATTGCTCTGGTCGCCACGCGCGGCCTCAATCTGGGCGTCGATTTCGTCGGCGGCCAGATGATGCGGGTCACCTTCTCGCAGCCCGTCAACCTCGATGCCCTGCGCGGCACCGTGGATGCGGCGGTGAAGGGGGAGGCGAATATCCAGCAGTTCGGCTCGGCGAAGGACGTCTCGATCCGTACCTCCTTGCCCGAGGGTGGCGAGGATGCCGCGAACCAGGCTGCCGAGCGGCTCAAGGCGGCGATCCTCAAGGCCCATCCCGATGCGGTGTTCGGCAGTGTCGATACCGTGTCCGGCAAGGTCTCGGGCGAACTGTTCGAGACTGGCGCCTGGTCGATGTTCTTCGCGATGCTGGCGATCTCCATCTACATCTGGTTCCGCTTCGAGTGGCAGTTCGGTCTCGGCGCGCTGTTTGCGCTGTTCCATGACGTGGCGCTCACCTTCGGGCTGTTCGCGCTCACCCAGATGGAGTTCAACCTGAACATCGTCGCGGCCCTGCTGACGATCATCGGCTATTCGCTCAACGACACCATCGTCATCTATGACCGTATCCGCGAAAATCTGCGCAAATATCGCAAGATGGAGCTGGTTCCGCTGCTTGACCTCTCGATCAACGAGACGCTCGCACGCACGGTGATGACCTCGCTGACGATCATCATCACACTGGTGGTGCTGCTGCTCCTCGGGCCGGAAGTGATCTTCGGCTTCACCGCCGCCATGTTGTTCGGCATTTTCGTTGGCACCTATTCGTCGATGTACATGTCCGCGCCGCTGCTGGTGTGGACCAAGGTCGGCTCGGACAGCTTCGTTGCTAAGGCGGGCGGTCAGGTGGCCGGCGCCGAGCGGACCCTCAAGAACGAGACGATGCCGCGCTGATCTCGCGGCATCCGTCGGGCGGGGAGGAAAGAGCATGGAACTGCTCCGCGACGAGAAGCCCGCGGGCCCGGTCATCACCGGCTTTGCCGGGCGCGGCTTTCGCGTGCGCGATCATGTGTTCGACAGCGGCATCCTGATCGATCCGGCTGGCGTGGTCCCGTGGGACGCGCCCACGACGATCGACCAACTGACAATTGAGATGCTGCGCCCGATCCTGGATCTCGACCCGCCGGCGGAATTTCTCCTCCTCGGCACTGGACCCAGGCTGGTCAGGCCCTCGGCAGCGTTCGTCCGCGCCGTCGAAGCCATGGGGATCGGCGTGGAGGCCATGGATAGCCGTGCGGCGGCGCGCGCCTGGGGCGTACTGCGACAGGAAGACCGGCAGATCGTCGGAGCGCTGCTCCCGCATCGATGAGCAACTGACAGCCCGCGCCCGAAGCGCCGGGCATGACGCGAAATCTTAACCTCAGTCCGCTAGACCTGTTTCCAGGATCAGAAAAGGCAGGAACAAAATCCGGCAACGGGCGTCCTGTACGGGTGAGGATGGAGCGTGATGGGGCAGCTCCTTATGTGAGTATGTCGCATGGCCGTCATCGCCGTTGATTTTGAAGCGTCCTGCCTGCCGCAATATGGCCGGTCTTTCCCCATTGAAGTCGGCATTGCCAGCACCGAAGGCTGGAGCCGATTCTGGCTGATCCGTCCTCATGCGGACTGGGCCGACTGGCAGTGGAGCGAGGAAGCCGAGAGCCTGCACGGCATTTCGCGTGCGCAGCTGGAGCGCGATGGGCTAGATGCCCGCTGCGTCGCACGGCAATTGCGCGCGGCCGTGGCTGGGCATGAGGTGATTGCCGACAGCTATTTCGATGATGCGTGGTCGCGCACGCTCTTTGCTGCAGCGGGCGAACCCACACATCTGCCGATCCGCTGTCTCGCCGAGCTTCGCCTCTTTCACGATACGGACCGCACGGTCCTGACGCGGCTGCTCGATGCAGCCGATCGTCAGCGCGCGCGGCGCCACCGCGCCGAGGATGATGCGCGCTGGCTGGCCCAGCTCATGGCTGGTCTGATTGCCGAGAGCGAAATGGCTAGGCCAGCGGCGCGCGCCGCTTAAGATCGCGTAAGACCGGCCGCCGGTGAACCTCGCGGCGGCCTTGGCCTATTGCTCCAGATCGTCAGCCAGTGCCTCGGGCGGATGCAGGCGCACCCGCGCGACATGGCGCGGATTGGCCTCGACGATTTCGATGCGCCAACCACTCGGCTCATGCTCGATGATTTCGCCGGTCTCCGGCACGCGCCCCGCGATCACGAAGGCGAGGCCGCCAATGGTGTCGACGTCGGAATCGACCTCGGCAAGGCGCGGATCGATGGTTCGGGCGATATCTTCGAGCTCGGCGCGGGCGTCGGCATCCCACATGCCATCTTCCAGCGCCACCAGCAGTGCCTCCGGTTCCTCGTCATGCTCGTCCTCGATATCGCCGACGATTTCCTCGACGAGATCCTCGATGGTCAGCAGACCGTCCGTACCGGAATATTCATCGAGCACGATGGCGAGGTGCGTGCGCTTGGCGC
Organism: Sphingobium sp. B1D7B; assembly: GCF_025961965.1. NCBI lineage: Bacteria > Pseudomonadati > Pseudomonadota > Alphaproteobacteria > Sphingomonadales > Sphingobiaceae > Sphingobium > Sphingobium sp. B1D7B. The sequence goes on along the minus strand of NZ_JAOQOR010000001.1, from coordinate 3,206,396 downwards.
GCATTTCGGCGAGCAGGTCCAGCACGCCCATGCTCTGCGGCACATAGAGCGGCTGACGGATCAGCGTCTCCAGCGACTCCGGGTGCGCTTCTCCGCGCGCCAGAATGGCAAAGGCATCGCGAATGTGGATCATGCCGGTGACATGATCGAGCGTGTCCTTGTAGACGGGGATGCGGCTGTGGCCGGCCTGAGCGAAAAGCGCCATCAGCTCCGTAAAGCTGGCATCCTGCGAAATGGCGATGATGTCCGCGCGCGGCACGGCGACGTCGTCTACAGTATGCTCGCTGAAATGGAGCATGTTGCGGAGCATCTGACGCTCGATCGGGGTGAGGTCGCCCTTGCGGGACGTCTCATCTTCCTGATCGTCATATTGCTCGATGACGCTCTCAAGCTCGTGCCTGAGGCTAGTCGATCCATTATCGCCGAAAAGCAGGGCTTTGAGGCCCTGCCATATTCGTCCGCCTTCGCTGCTACTACTACTGTCGCCCTCTTTGGAGGGGGACGGTGCGGATGTCTCCGACATCTTCTGGATCAATTCCCTGTTTCGTCAATCGGCCCGGTCATGCCGGGCCCGCGATCCCCATATGGATCATCAATGCCCAGCGTTTCAAGGGCTCGTATTTCGAGGCGCTCCATCGCCTCGGCCTCGGCGTCATTTTCATGATCATGGCCGAGCAGGTGGAGGGTGCCGTGAACGATGAGGTGCGTCGCGTGATTTTCGAGCGAAACCGCACGTTCCAGCGCCTCACGGGCGCAGGTCTGGTAGGCGAGGATGATGTCGCCGAGCAGCACCTCACCATCGTCGCTATTTTCGATGGACTCGATGAGATCGCTCTGGATCATCGGAAAGGAGAGGACGTTGGTCGGCTTGTCCTTTCCCCGGAAGGAGGCGTTGAGCTGCTGGACTTCGGCATCGTCTGCCAGCCGGATGGAGAGTTCGACGCAGGCATCGCTGTCGATGATCACCGATTGCGAAGTTTGCGCGAGCGCGGCGCGCACGGCTCGATCAGCGAGCGCGTTCCAGTCGGTCTTCTCGGCCCATTCGGGGCTGGCCTCGGTCAGCACTTCAAGCATTCGGGCCCTCATAAGCCGCGACGATCCGTCCGACGATGGGGTGGCGCACCACATCCGCCGTGGTGAAGCGGGTGACGGCGATGCCTTCAATGCCCTCCAGCCGCTCGACTGCATCAGCGAGGCCCGATGCGCCGGGCTGCGGCAGATCGACCTGCTTGGGGTCGCCGCAGATGACCATGCGACTACCTTCGCCAAAGCGGGTGAGGAACATCTTCATCTGCGCGATGGTGGTGTTCTGCGCTTCATCGAGGATGATGAAAGCATTGGCGAGCGTGCGGCCGCGCATGAAGGCGAGCGGCGCGACCTCGATCTCGCCCGAGGCGATGCGCCGCTCGACCTGCTCGGCGGGGAGCGTGTCGTAGAGGGCATCGTAAAGCGGGCGGAGATAGGGGTCGACCTTCTCCTTCATGTCGCCGGGCAGGAAACCCAGGCGCTCGCCGGCCTCGACGGCAGGGCGCGAGAGAATAAGGCGGTCCACAGAGCCGGTGATGAGCTGGCTCACCGCCTGCGCGACGGCAAGATAGGTCTTGCCGGTGCCGGCCGGCCCGAGGGCGAAGATCAGCTCGTGGCGGGCCAGCGCGTCCATATAGACGCCCTGATTGGCCGAACGCGGCACGATGGTCTTCTTGCGGGTGCGGATCATCACCTTGGGCGGCTCCGACACATCATGCCGGATGATGCCATCGAGCGTCGGCTCGGCGGACATGGCGATCACCGCCTCCACCGCGCCGCTGTCGACCGTCTGGCCGGCGGCGAGGCGATTATAGAGCCCCTGCAGGACATCGCGGGCGCGGGCGGCGCCTTCCGCATTCCCTTCGATCTGCAGCTTGTTCCCCCGTGCGGAGATGTACACGCCGAGGCGGTTCTCGATGGCCACGAGGTTCTGGTCATATTCCCCGAACAAGGCGCCGAGCAGAAACGGCTTGTCGAAGACCAGTTCGAGGCGGGCCCGTTCTCCGGCCTGGGCGGGCACGGGGCGCTTAGGCAAGCGGGCGACCAAGCGGTCGACTCAGGGCGCGGGGCGCGATGAGAGTGTCTGTCATTGCCAGGCTTCATGCCAGAAGGGCGGGGGGAGCGACAAGCGGGAAGTCTCGACCTTGAGGTGAAAAGAGGGGCTGCGGTTTGGGTGAGGGCGCGGGTGTGATCTTGCGGCGGGGTCGGTTTCCCTGGGAGGTGTGAGGGGGGACGAGTATTTCTCGTCATTCCCGCGCACGCGGGAATGACGATGGAAAAATCCAAAGTCGGCGCTATCGCCGTTTCGAAATTTTGATCTTGAATGGCCGGCACTCGCTTCTTTGCGGCACGCCCCTTAGCCGTGCGCCGAATCCCAATGCTCCACGATCAGGCCATCGCGAATGCGATAGGTGTCGTACCACCAGACCGGCGTGAGCCGCTTGGGGTCGGGCGGGTCCGGCAAATACCGCCGGAACATGAGCTGGACGAGGTCGCCCTCGGCGAGGACGAATTCGAACCGGGTCAGCGGATAGGTGCCCGGCTCCAGCGGTTGCATGTCTGGAAATTCGGTGCGCAGGAAGGCGATGAGCGCTGCCAGTCCCTGGCCGATGCCGGGCGAATGCTGGATGTAATCGGGCGCGATATATTTGCCCGCAGCCTCGATGTTGCGACCGTCGATGACGTCATGCCACATCGCCAGCACAAGTTGCTTGTTGGCCGCGAGCGCGACGGCCTCCGGCGATTGCGCCATATCCTCTCCCCAGCAGTGTCGCCCAGGACTAGCGGGTTCCACCGACACGTAAAATGGCGATTGGAAGGCGTGCCCGGCCACCTGCTCGGACGGAGAACCTCAGGCCGGGGCCAGCACGCCGTCGTAGATCGAATCTTCCAGCGCCCGGCCGGCGCCCATCGCCACGCACATCAGCGGGTTTTCGGCGATCTTCACGGGTAAGCCGGTCGCGACCGCAATGGCCTCGTCCATGCCCCGCAGCAGCGCGCCGCCGCCTGTGAGGGTGATGCCCTCGTCGATAATGTCGGCGGACAGCTCCGGCGGGGTCTCCTCCAGCGCGGTCATCACCGAGCCGACGATCTGGTTGATCGATTCGCGCAGGGCCTCGGCGATCTGGGCTTCGCTGATCTCGATTTCGACCGGGCGGCCATTGACCAGATCGCGTCCGCGCACGCCCAGGGTTATGCCGGCGCCGTCGGGCGTCATGGCATTACCGATCTGCTGCTTGACGCGCTCGGCCGTTATCTCGCCGATCATCAGATTATGATGGCGCCGGACGTAGGAGGAGATGGCTTCGTCCATCTTGTCGCCGCCGACACGCACCGAGCCGCTATAGGCGATGCCGCTCAGCGACAGCACGGCCACCTCGGTGGTGCCGCCGCCAATGTCGACGACCATGGCGCCAATCGGGTCTACCACCGGTAAGCCCGCGCCGATTGCGGCAGCCATTGGCTCCTCGATGAGCTGCACGTCGGCAGCGCCGGCGCGCGAGGTGGCGTCGCGGATCGCGCGGCGCTCAACCATCGTAGCGCCGGAGGGCACCGCGACGACGACGCGGTTGCGGCCCATGCGCGCGCTGCCCAGCGCCTTGTCGATGAAATGCTTAATCATCTGCTCGGCGATTTCGATGTCGGCGATCACGCCATCGCGCAGCGGACGCAGGGCGCGGACGCCTTCCGGCGTCTTGCCCAGCATCAGTTTCGCCTCATTGCCGACGGCCTTGATATGGCCGACGCCCGCGATCGTCTCGATCGCTATGACGGACGGCTCGTTCAGGACGACGCCCTTGCCGGCGACGTGAACCAACGTGTTGACGGTGCCCAGATCGATCGCGAGATCATGGCCGGAAAAGCTGAAAAAGCGGGAAAACTTCATACCCTCGAGATCGTCACTGAGTGAAGCCGTTCACATGCCGCGCGGGCACGGTGGCGTATTCTGCAAAGAGGTGAAGCGGTGTTTTCAGGGGACCGTTGCCCGCGCCTGCCCACCTCAGGCGGCAAGCGGACTGGCGAGCGCGCCGGCGAGGCTGTTGGGCCCGGCCGAGAGAATATCCACCGCGATCAGATCGCCGATGGCCGCGCTCGTGCCATCGATATGGACCGACTGGAGCCAGGGCGTCTTGCCGATGAGCTGGCCGGGGTGCCGCCCCTTGCGCTCCAGCAAAATGGTCGTGCGCTTGCCGACGAGGGCCTGGTTGAACGCCAGTTGATGAACGTTCAGCGCGGCCTGCAGGCGCTTGAGGCGCTCGTCCATCACCTCTGGCGCGATCTGGCCTTCCATATCGGCAGCGGGCGTGCCCGGGCGCGGACTGTATTTGAAGCTGAAGCATTGCGCATAGCGTGCCTCGTGCACGATGCTCAATGTCTCCTCGAACTCTGCATCGGTCTCCCCGGGAAAGCCGACGATGAAATCGCCGGACAGGGCGATGTCCGGCCTGGCGGCGCGGACGCGCTCGATGATGCGCAGATAGGAGTCGCGACTGTGGCTGCGGTTCATGGCCTTGAGGATGCGGTCCGAGCCGGCTTGCACCGGCAGGTGGAGGAACGGCATCAACGCCGGCACCTCGGCATGGGCATCGATCAGCGCCTGCGTCATGTCGTTGGGGTGGCTGGTGGTGTAGCGGATGCGCGCAAGGCCGGGCAGCCTGTCCAGCGCGCGGATGAGCCCGTCCAGCCCCTGCGGGCGACCGGCGTCGTCTTCGCCGGACCAGGCATTCACATTCTGGCCGAGCAGGCTGATCTCGCAGGCGCCAGCATCGACCAGCGCGCGCGCCTCATCTAGGATGGCGCTCCAGGGGCGGCTGACCTCCGCGCCGCGCGTATAGGGCACGACGCAATAGGTGCAGAACTTGTCGCACCCCTCTTGCACGGTGAGAAAGGCAGACGGCGCGGATCGGCGTGCCCGACCCGGCAGCACGTCGAATTTGGAATCGGCGGGCATGTCCGTATCGACGGCCTCGCGACCCGCCACCACATCGTCGATGAGGCCGGGCAGGCGGTGATAGGCCTGCGGGCCGACGACGATATCGACGGCCTTGGTGCGCCGGGTGATTTCCGACCCTTCCGCCTGCGCCACGCAGCCCGCGACGGCGATCATCGGGCGCGTGCCATCCTCCCGCCGCAGCCGACCAATGTCCGAATAGACCTTCTCGGCCGCTCGCTCGCGGATGTGGCAGGTGTTCAGCACCACCAGATCCGCCTCTGCACCGTCGCCCGCCGCCGTCATGCCGCGCGCCGCCAGCAACTCGCCCATGCGCTCGCCATCATAGACGTTCATCTGGCAGCCGAAGGATTTGACATGGTAGGTCTTGGGTGGGGTCTGGGTCATGCCCGCGCCTATACAGCCGTTAGGACGAGGGGGGAAGGGCAGGCCGCTGCGGGGCCTGCCGTTCAGCCGGGCAGGCCCATGGCCGCGGCAAGCCTCGCCCGCGCGCTGGCGGCGAGTGCCTTGCGATCGGGATGATCGCCGGGATCGAATGGATCGAGGAATCGCAGCGTCAGGGTGCGCCGGCCACGCGCGCCGAGGATGCGGAGCGCATTGGCGATGCCGCTCTCGCCCTCGTTCCAGGCGACGAGATCGGTTCCCGCGCCGTAATCGATGACGACCGGCTGGATGAGGATGGAGCGGGGCGGCGGGAGAAGAACCGAAAAGAGAGCCGGCTTGAACGGCAGCAGAGACTGGCCGTCCCCAGTCGTCCCTTCCGGGAACAGCGCGATGGGCTGATGCGCGGCCAGTGCGGTACGCACGGCATCGATCTGCCCGGAGACGGCTCCGCGCCGCTCGCGGGTGATGAACACGGTATTGTTTTGCGCCGCGAGCCAGCCGACGATGGGCGCACGCGCGACATCATCCTTGGAGATGAACGCGGTCCGCGTGGCGCCGCCCAGCGCCAATATGTCGATCCAGCTCACATGATTGGCGATGAAGAACACATCGTGCAGCAAGGGGGTGCCCTCGATGCGGACGTCAAAGCCCGTCGCGTGCGCGGCGCGCGCGAGGAAGCGCTGGGGCCAGGGCGAAACGCCGCGGTGCCGGGCGAGAAGATGCGGGATGACGCAGGCAATGACGACGCCGATCAGGCGCGCAAGCCTCGCGAGCGCGCGCAGGCGGCTCACTTAGTCCTTGCTGCGATCGCGATCGAGCGAGACGCCGTAGAGCTCCATGCGGTGATCCACGAGCCGATAGCCCAGCTTCTCGGCGATCTGGCGCTGGAGCTGCTCCAGCTCCGGGTCCACGAACTCCACGACCTTGCCGGATTCCACGTCGATCAGGTGATCGTGATGGGCTTCTGGCGCCGGCTCATAGCGCGCGCGGCCATCGCCGAAATCATGACGCTCCAATATGCCTGCCTCTTCGAACAGGCGCACAGTGCGATACACCGTGGCGATGGAGATGTTGCTGTCGATCGCGGAGGCGCGCTCGTGCAGCTTTTCCACATCGGGATGGTCTTCGCTTTCGGAAAGCACGCGGGCGATCACGCGCCGCTGCTCGGTGATGCGCAGGCCGCGCTCTGCGCACAGCGCTTCTATGTCAATCGTCCGGGACATGGAGACTGTGTAGCTGAATTTGCCCGTTCTGGAACCCGCAATTTCGGCTTTTTGACGATTGGCGGACAAGAAAAATGCCGCCCTTGTGCAAAGGCGGCATCGTTCGATTTTTGCGTTCGCGCGCGGGGCGCGGGATTATTTGCGGCCGCGCTTGCGCGTGGTGCCGAGACCGATCTTCTTGGCCAGCGTGCGGCGCTGCTCGGCATAGTTGGGCGCGACCATCGGATAGTCAGCGGGGAGTCCCCACTTCGCGCGATAGTCTTCCGGTGTCATCTGATAATGGGTCATGAGATGCCGCTTGAGCATCTTCAGCTTCTTCCCGTCTTCCAGGCACACGATGTAATCGGGCTTGATCGAAGAACGGACAGATACGGCCGGCTCCTGCTTGGGCTGCGGCGGCGCGACGTCCTGCTGAAGACCGGCCAGCGCACTGTAAACATTCTGGATGAGCGTCGGCACGTCCGACACAGCCACGCTGTTATTGGATACGTGGGCAGCCACGATATCCGAGGTGAGCGTGATCAGCACTTCGTCTTGAGCGTTAGTATCGGACATATGAAGTTCCCATTATCAACTTGCGACCCGTAGAATCACTATTCTTACTCTATATTCTACCGTTAAACATTATGGGGATTGAACGATGAGCGCAAGAGAAGTTTCGGACTCAGGACGCTCCCTGTCCCAAAACGAGTTTCAAACTCAAAGCATCAAAGCGGGAACCGTTCGATCCACAATAGTAGTTAAGTCGAACATTATACTGATGAAAGCCGGCTTTGATATAAAGATGAAGAGCTGGATTCCCTGATCGCACTTCCAGAAAAATTGTTTCTGCGCCGGTTCCCTCGGCCTCTGTCATGCAGCGATCAAGTAATCGGCGGCCATGTGTCCGCCCACGATGATCCGGATGGACGGCAAGCAAAAGAAGCTCCGCTTCGCCGGCAATACTGCGGATTAGGCCGAAGCCGACCGGTCCGGCATGGGTGTAGCCAGTCACCAGAATGGAGCCGGGCAACTGCATCATGCCCATCAATTGCGCAGAGGACCATGCTTCGCCAAATTCCGGTGGGAAGGCGGCCGACATCACCTGCATGGCGGCGCCGATCTCGTCCACACAAGGATCGAGACTGGCCACGATGCGGAGCGCCTCCTTGTCCTGCATCAGCGAACCGGCGCTGGTCTGGGCTTGCTTAAGGCAGCCATGGGCTTCGCGTCTGCCCCGCGCCCGTAATCGGGCACGGGCGGGCGGGTGCGCTGCGTGACGGGCAGGCGGACCACCGCGCGGGCATCGGGAAGCAGCGGAACGGCCTGACCCCGCGCGCCGGCATCGACCAGCGTCTGGGCACCCGAGCCGACGAGCAGGCCGACGTTGAGAGACGCCGCCAGTTCGTCGATTGGCGTGGATCGGACGGTGAGGGGCGGGCCGTCGGGCGTGACAGGCGATGCCGCATCCGCCCAGAAGATTTCGCCATGTCCACCGACCATCGTCACTGCGAACGGCTCTGTCGGTGCCAACTCGGTGCGCGCGATGGCGGCAACCAGATCGAGGCAGCCATAGCCGGAAATAGGCACCTGCCATGCGAAGCCCAGCGCGCGCGCGGCAGCCAGCCCCACGCGCACACCGGTGAAGCTGCCGGGGCCAATGTTCACGAGAATGGCGTCAGCGCGGCCGCCCTCGGGCAGCGCGGCGATAGCGGGCAGCAGCGCTTCGGCATGACCGCGCCCCAACTCGCGATGCGTTGCCTCAATCAACCGGTCGCCATCGAAAAGGGCGATGGAGAGCGCCGGCGTGGCGCAATCGATAATGAGCGTGCGCTGCGCCAAGGGCTGGCTCATCGTGCGCGTGGGGGAACGATCCGGCGCATCGATCGGCTCAGACGGCCCGGACTTCGGTCACTTCCGGCACATAATGCTTGAGCAGTTGCTCGATGCCGTTCTTGAGTGTCGCGGTTGAGGAGGGGCAGCCGGCGCAGGCGCCCTGCATCCGCAGGAAGACGGTGCCGCGCTCAAAGCCGCGATAGACGATATCGCCGCCATCATTGGCGACGGCGGGGCGCACGCGGGTGTCGATCAATTCGCGAATCTGCGCGACGATGTCGGCATCGGCCGGGTCGTCGCCGGGCATGGCGCCATCGTCCTCATTCTCCGCCGGAACGCGGATATCGTGCGCCGTGCCCGGCGCGAACAGCGGCATGTCCGCCGAGAAATGGTCGAGCAGGATCGCGATTACGTCTGTGCGCAGCGAACTCCACGCAACGCCCGGCGCTGCCGTGACCGAGATGAAATCCCGGCCGAAGAACACCCCGGTCACATCCCCGAGGTTGAACAGCGCTTCGGCGAGCGGCGAGGCCGTCGCCTCGTCTGCGCTTGCGAAATCGCGCGTGCCGGAGGTCATGACCGGGCGCCCCGGCAGAAACTTCAGGGTTGCGGGATTGGGGGTCTGCTCGGTTTCGATGAACATGCTGGCTCTCGCGCGAAGGACGGAGGCCGGCTTGAACGCGCGCCGGCCAAGGATGCGACTGCCTCCCATTTGGGCCGTCACCGGCGCTCGTGCAAGGGGCGAGTTGGCGCCTAGCGCGTCGGAGCGGATGCCGATCCGGCCGATGTGCCGAGCGCCGGGGCCGGCGCGCTCTCGGGCAGAACCACCGCGGACCAGCTTTTCTCCGGCACGAGATAGCGGGCAGCGAGCGCCTGCAGGTCGGCTGGCGTGATGCTGGTGAGATCACGCCCAAGCGCGCGCGCATAGCCAAGCTGGTTCTCGTCGCGGGAGAAGCCCTGCAGCTGGTCCATCCAGAAGGCATTGCTGTAGGCCGCGCGCGTCAGCAATTGACGCACCGGCGCGATCTGACGGTTGAGTTCATCCTCCGTCACCGGATTGGTGGTCAGATCGCGCACCAGTTCATCCACCAGCTGATAGAAATACGGGATGCGCTCGGGCTTGAGCTGGGTCTGCACGACCAGAAACCCGCCGCCGTTCATCCGTTCGGGCCAGTTGCTGGATGCGCTGGGCGTGTAGGCCGCACCGTCGATGGAGCGCAGCCGCTCGAACAGCCGGTCGGTGATGATGCGGGCCAGCATTTCAAGCTGGCGGCTCTCGCGAATGTCGGCGACGCCACTGCCGGTCGGCCAGGCGATGATCGCGGCGGCCTGTTCGTCCGGCCCGTCATGGACGATGCGAACCGGGGTCGCCACATGAGCGGGGAAATTGAGCGCGAGGTTGCGGGCCGGTGGCGGTGCGTCGGCGCGTTTGGGCAGAGCGCCGAAGCTGGCGGCCACGGCGGCAATCGCCTGCTCGACATCGAGATCGCCGAACACCTGGATTTCAATGGGGCCGTTGGCGAGGCGGGGTGCCCAGACCTTGCGGAAGGCATCCAGCGTCAACGCCGTGCGATCATCCGGCGAGGCCGGGCTGAAGCGGGCATCCTTGTCCCGCAGCATCCACTCGAGATCGCGGCCAATGGCTTCCGCAGCGGAGGCTGGCACCGGATCATAGCTGGCCTCAAGCATTGCCATGGAGCGGCGCAGCGGTGCCTCATCCCAGCGGGGGAAGGCCAGCTTGGAGGCGAACAGGCGCAGCTGATCGGGATAATCCTGCGGGCTGCTCGTGCCGCTGAGCGTGAACGCATCGTCATCGATGCCGAAGTTCAGCGACAGGCGGCGGCCGCTCATCAGATCGTTCAGCTCTCGCTGGCCGAGGTCGCCGATGCCACTGGCAGTCAGCGCATAGGGCACCGCCCACAAGGCGGCGCGCTCATCCGGCGCGAAGCTCTGGCGGCCATGGCCCCAGCGCACATTGATATGCACCTTGCCCGGTTCGGCTTGATTGCCGGCGACCAGCAAGCGAACACCATTCTCGAACGTGACGTTCTGGATGCCGAGCACACCGAGGTCCGTGCGCGAGGCAACCTTGCCCGGCGCGGGCAGCTTGGGCAGCGCGGCCATGGTCACCCGCGAATCGCTCAGGCGCGCGCGGGAATTGGGCTCGACCTGCGCGCTGAAGGCAGTCTGCAGGCGCTGTTCGGCATTGTCCTGCGGCGCGCGCAGGCTCAGCAAGGCGCGTTCCACCGTAGCGGAGAACAGCCGGTTGGTGGCCGCGAGCAGTTGCTCGGGCGTCATATATTTCTTGGAGGACTGGTAGATGGCGAGCTGGTCCTGCGGGGAGACGACCGTCTCGCGAATATCCACCGCCTGCACGATGCTCTCGACCTGCTGGGGACTACCCTCAATGGCTGCACTGGCTACCAGCGCAGCGAAGCCTGCTTCCATGCCCTGAAACTCGCGGTCGATATCGACCTGACTGGGGGCGACCCGGCGGGCATCCTCGATGATCGCGCGCACTTCCTGCAGCGCCTTCTCCCAATCACTCCCATTGGGCACGATGGTCACATAGGTCGCATTGGCCGAGCGCATGCTGTTATCCAGCGACACATTGGCCTGCACGAACGACGCACCGTCGCTGGCCACGGCTTCGAGGCGCCGATTGATCAGTTCCAGCGCGACCATGTCGGCCAGCCGCATCTGGTTGAAGACGATCGTATCTTCGTTGAACACCCATGGCCGCAGATAAGCGAGGCCGACGCTATAGGGCACGCTCGGCTCGACGATCACCTTGGTGGCCGGGGCGGAGGGATCGGGCTTGCCGAAGTCGGGCAGCGGCGTCGCGCGGCCCTTGGCCTTCCAGCCGGAGAAATGCGCGCGGACCATCGCTTCGAGCGCGGCCGGCTCCATGGACCCGGAAATGGCGATCACGGTGCGATCGGGGCGATACCAGCGGTCGTGGAAGGCGCGCAGGGCTTGCGGCGTCGCCTTGAGCAGCGTCTGCTCGGTGCCGATGGGGCTGTGGCTGGCGAGGCGCTGGCCGGCGAAATAGAAGGCGCGGATCTCGTCACCCAGCCGGGCGCCGGGGCCAAGGCTCTCGCGCCGCTCGGCGAGGATGACGGCGCGTTCGGCCTCCACGGGCACCTTGCTGATGTTGGGCTGCTGCATCATGCCGGCGAGAATGCGCAGGCTCTCGTCAATGCCTTCGTTCGTCGCGCGCGGCAGATCGAGCGCGTAGGTGGTGCCGGTTGGCGTGGTCTGCGCGTTGCTGTCGCTGCCGAACTCGGCGCCCAGCCGCTGCCAGATCCGCTTCGATTCGCCATCGGGCACATCGCGCGATCCGCGGAAGGAGAGATGCTCGATGAAGTGCGCAAAGCCGGCTTCGGCAGGCTCTTCCATCAGCGAGCCGACATCCACCCGCACGCGGATCGATACCTGTCCGGCCGGCACATCGTTGCGGCGGACCGCATAGCGCAGGCCGTTGTCCAGCACGCCGAACTGCCATGCCGGGTCGATGGGCACGTCGCTCTTCTCGTAGAGCCACGGGCGCTCGGCCGGAACGGTGGGCTTGAGCGTCGGCTCGCCCGCCTTGGATTGCGGCTGAAGAAGGCCGGGCACCTCGCCCTGTGCGGCCAGTGGCGCCGAAGCGATCAGGCCGAGGACAACGGTTGCGGAAACGATGGGCCGGAAGATATCGGAAACGGTCATGATGCCAGTCTATTGCCCATTGCGTGTGGGGTCACCCTGAAACTCAGGGCAATGATGGTCGGGCGGAATGCCGGCCTTGGCGGAAGATGAGCGCGCGGGTTGGTTGCGCGTACAGGCGGTCGGTCGGCACGCCGCAGGTATCGCATCCCAGCCTGAACGCCAGATGACCGCGCTTGCGGCGAACAGCTGGAAAGGTCGCTGCCCGCAAATCCTCCCAGGCATTTGGCATTTGGCGGCGCGCCCCTATCTACCAAGCCGACGACCCACTCTGAACCCTGGAGTTACCGGCTATGCCTGGCATTGGCGACGCACTTTTTCGGCCTTTTCAGTTCAAATCGCTTTCCCTCCCCAATCGCATCGTGATGGCGCCGATGACGCGGGCGAAGGCCCCCGGCGGCATCCCCGGCGAGCCCAATGCGGATTATTACCGGCGGCGGGCCGAGGGCGGGGCAGGGCTCATTCTCTCGGAAGGCACGGTGATCGACCGGCCAGCCTCGCGCAACGATCCGGGCATTCCCTTCTTCCATGGCGAGGCGGCGCTTGCCGGCTGGGCGGGAGTGATCGAGGCAGTCCATACCGCCGGCGGGCGGATGGGGCCGCAGCTCTGGCATACCGGCTCGACTCGCACCGGTAGCGGCTGGGAGCCGGACGCTCCGGTGGAAAGCCCCTCCGGTCTGCTCGCGCCCGGCGAACCGCGCGGCGTGGCGATGACCGAGGAGGATATCGCCGATACCGTGGCGGCCTTCGCCAAGGCAGCCGCCGACGCCAAGCGCCTCGGCTTCGATACCATCGAGATCCACGGCGCCCATGGCTATCTGATCGATCAGTTCTTCTGGTCTGGCACCAATGTTCGCGAGGATCGCTATGGTGGGTCTACCATCCGCGAGCGGGCGCGCTTCGCCGGTGAGGTTGTCGCCGCCATTCGCGCGGCCGTCGGGCCAGATTTCCCGGTGATCCTGCGCGTCAGCCAGTGGAAGCAGCAGGATTATTCCGCCCGGCTGGCCGCGACGCCTGCCGAGATGGAGGACTGGCTGCAGCCGCTGGTGGATGCCGGCGTCGATATCCTCCACTGCTCGCAGCGCCGCTTCTGGGAGCCTGAATTCCCGGAGATCGACGGCGAGGCCGGCCTCAATTTTGCCGGCTGGGCCAAGAAGTTGACCGGCGTGCCGACGATCAGCGTCGGGTCCGTGGGGCTCTCCGGCGAGTTTCTGGCGGCCTTCGGCGGCGAAAGCTCGACCAGCGTGGAGCTTAATCGCCTGATCGAGCGGATGGAGCGCGACGAATTCGACCTCATCGCCGTAGGCCGCGCGCTGATCAGCGATCCGCAATGGCCCCGCAAGGTGCAGCAGCAGGACTGGAACGACCTCAAGGGTTTCAGTCCGGCGGACCTGCAGGAACTCGTCTGAGCAGGGGAGGGCGCGCCACGTCTACGGCGCGCTCTTCCAGCCTCGGCTTTGCGATCTACGTTGCTGGAAGGATGGTAGCGGAGGAGGGACTCGAACCCCCGACACGCGGATTATGATTCCGCTGCTCTAACCGGCTGAGCTACTCCGCCCCAAGGGCTTGCTGCCGCCTTGCGGCGTCAGGCCGGCGCGCTATACGCAGGCGAAATCGGATGGTCAATGGTTGACCGTTCGATTGCGGCACCTTCGTTTCTCTGGCAAGGCCGCGGGGTAATTTGCATTGGGGAGATGACGTGCAGCATTTCGACTGCTTGATCGTGGGGGGAGGCCATGCCGGTGCACAGGCGGCGATCCTGCTTCGCCAGCTCAAATATGAGGGGTCCGTGGGCCTGATCGGCGATGAGCCGGAATTTCCTTATGAACGCCCGCCGCTGTCCAAGGACTATCTGGCCGGCGAAAAGACCTTCGAGCGTATCCTGCTGCGCCCGGCCAACTTCTGGACGGATCAGGCGATTTCGCTGTTCCTCGGGGAGCGGGTCAAGACGATCGATCCGGTCGCGCATCAGGTGGTCACGGCCAAGGGTACGGAATTTTCCTATGGCAAGCTGATCTGGGCGGGTGGTGGCTCGGCCCGGCGGCTGTCCTGTCCGGGCTCGACGGCGAGCGGCCTGTTCACCGTGCGGTCGCGCGCCGATGTCGATGGGTTGATGGCCATTCTGCCCACGGCGGAGCGGTTCGCCATCGTCGGCGGCGGCTATATCGGCCTTGAAGCGGCGGCAGTGCTTAGCAAGCTCGGCAAGCAGGTCACGCTTCTGGAGGCCCAGGAGCGGCTGCTGGCGCGCGTCGCCGGGCCGGAACTGTCCGACTTCTTCGCGCAGGAGCATCGCGCCCATGGCGTGGACGTGCGCCTCTCGGCCTCGGTGGATGCCATCGAGACCGGCGATCAGGGCCAGGCCACCGGCGTTCGGCTGGCCGATGGCGAGGTGATCCCGGCAGATGCGGTGATCGTCGGGATCGGCATCGTGCCGGAGACCGGGCCGCTGATTCTCGCGGGGGCGAGCGGCGGCAACGGCGTGGATGTCGATCAATATTGCGAGACCTCGCTGCCCGACGTCTACGCGATCGGCGATTGCGCCGCGCATGAGAACCGCTTTGCGGCGGGGCGCCGGATGCGGCTCGAATCGGTGCAGAACGCCAATGATCAGGCGCGCACGGCCGTGCAGCATATCATGGGCAACCCCGCTCCTTATGAGGCGGTGCCGTGGTTCTGGTCGAACCAATATGATCTGCGCTTGCAGACCATCGGTCTGTCGCTGGATTTCGACGAGTGCATCGTGCGCGGCGATCCGGCTTCGCGCAGCTTCTCGGTTGTCTATCTGCGGCAGGGGCATGTCATCGCGCTCGACTGCGTCAACCGCACCAAGGATTATGTCCAGGGCCGCGCCCATGTCGTCGCCGGGAGCCGCCTGGACCGGGCGCAACTGGCAGATGGCGAAATTCCGTTGAAAGAGGTCGGCGTCGCCTAGCGGCTGAGGTCGGGCGCGTCCGAGGGGGACAAGCCCACGGTGCCCACCGGCCTGATCTTGCGCAGCAGATCGATCAGCAGCTGTTGCTCCTGTGTATCGAGATGCGCCAGAAGCTGGGTTTCGTGGCGGTGGATGCGTGCGGCGGCCTCGGTGAAGGCGGCGCCGCCCTTGTCCGTCAGCGTGAGGGAAAACGCCCTGCGGTCCGAGGTCGAAGGCCGACGCGTCACGAAATCGAGCGCGACGAGCTGATTGACCAGCGTCACCATATTGGTGCGCTTGATGCCGAGCGCTGTGCCCACCCGGCCCTGGCTGATGCCGGGATTGGCGGAGACGACCGACAACACAGCAAAGAGCACTTGCCGCATGTCGCTATCGGCAAAGGTGCGGGAGAAGTCGGCAGACATTACCGCGAAGGCGCGGCGAAGATGATAGCCGGCCAGATCGCCCAGAAGACCGAGCGAGAGAGCATCGGATGGTTCGGCAGATTGGTCTATGGCTCCCCTCCTCATGCTTGCGGTCCCCTCATGGCTGAGGGTTACCGCCCGAAAATCATTTCCCAGCTAACGGTGTGTTGCGCGTAAATCACAGCCCCGCACTGATTGTTATGTCGCATTGCTAGTTGCGCATGGTGGGCTTATTTTTCCCGGCCAGGTCAATGCCCTGCGGGGCACGCGCGGCCTCGCTGCGCCGACCAAGAAACCACAGGGAGGATATCATGAAAGCCCCATTTCTCATTGGCGCAGCGCTCGGCGCGCTGATCTCCACGCCGCTCTTGGCGCAGGATACGGCCGCGACCCAGACGCCCCAGGCGATGGATACGGAATCGGAAGCCGGCACGATCATCGTGACCGCGCGTCGCCGGGCCGAATCCCTGCAGGATACGCCTGTCGCGATCTCCGCCTTCGATGCGCAGGTGCTCGAAGATCGCCAGATCAACCAGACGTCCGATCTCGAGACGATCACGCCCAACCTCCAGTTCAAGACGGCCGGCCAGCTCTCCGGCAACTCCGCCGCGACGGTGGTGTTCATCCGCGGCATCGGCCAGCTCGATCCCACGGCGGCGGTCGATCCGGGCGTGGGCATCTATCTGGATGAAGTCTATGTCGGCCGCGCTGTCGGTGGCGCCATCGACTTCGGCGATATCGCCGGCGTTGAAGTGCTGCGCGGCCCGCAGGGCACGCTCTTTGGTCGCAACACGATTGGCGGCGCCATTCTCGTGCGCACCAAGCAGCCGGAGCTGGGCCGGTTCGGCGCGGATGTGCGTCTGCGCCTTGGCTCGGACAGTCTGATGGAAGGCTTTGCCGCCCTCAACATTCCGCTGGGCGACACATTGGCGGCGCGCGTCTCGGGCGGTTTCCGCAAGCGCGATGGCTATGTGATCCGCGAATATGATGGCATCGATCTCGGCAATGACGATAGCGCGACGCTGAATGGCGCGCTCTATTGGGAAGCCAGCCCGGACATCAAGGTGAACATTCGCGGTGACTACACCAAGCGGGACGAGAACGGGGCGCCGTTCGTCTTCGCCGGCGTGAACCGGAACGCACCGGTCGCGGCGATCGCGAGCGTGGCTGCCGGCTGCCCCGGCGCCACCATTCCGTTCGCCCCGCTCACGCCGGGCGATCCGCGCTTCGGGGCGCCGAACGTGCCGCAGATCAACGATGCCCGCTGCGCCAACAATTTCCAGAACAAGGGCCCGTTCGTCAATGGCGGCACGGCACCGGTGCTGAGCACCTCGGAGGTCTGGGGCGTCTCGGGAACGGTCACCGCGAATGTGACCTCCAATGTCCTGCTCAAGTCGATCAGCGCCTATCGCTCCACCCAGTCGCGCGGCGTGCGCGATGCGGACAATACCCCGCTGCTGCTGATCACCACGGATGTGGGCTCGCAGTCCGACCAGTATAGCCAGGAACTCCAGCTGCAGTATGAATCGCCGGTGCTCAACGGCATCATCGGTGGCTATTACTTCAATGAGAAGACCAACGAGCGGGCGACCGTGCCGCTGGCCTTCCCGCCGTCGCCGCCGGTGATCGGGTCCCTGCTGGCAGGCGGCCCCGGCTCGCGCGACCTGCAGGTTTCTGATCTGGAAACGGATTCCATCGCGGTATTCGGCGAGCTTTCGGTCAAGCCGATCCAGAATCTCGAGATTTCTGGCGGTTTGCGCTACACGCGGGACAAGAAGAAATATCACGGCATCGTGTTCAACCTGTTCCCAGCCACGCTGCCGGACCCGGATCCGCTGCCGACGCTGGCGATCCCGCAGGGTGGCCCGCTGTTCATCTATCCGGGCCCCTATTCGCAGAGCTTCTCTGCGCTGACCGGCTCGGCGAGCGTGCGCTATTCGTGGACGCGCAATGTCAGCACCTACATTTCCTACTCGCGCAGCTTCAAGTCGGGCGGCTTCAACACGCGCTACAATGCGGCGCCTCCGGGCAATGTGCCGACGCCGTTCGACGAGGAGAAGGTGGATAGCTACGAGATTGGCGCCAAGTTCGATTTCGGCGATTTCCGCTTCAACGCGGCGGCTTTCCAGGCGGATTACAGCAATATCCAGCTGATCTTCCGTCAGGGTGTCGTGCCGCTGCTGTTCAACGGCGGCAAGGCGCGTATTCGCGGGCTTGAAGGCGAGCTGAGCTATCATCCGCGCGCTTACGGCCTGCGGATCGACATCGCGGCGAGCACGCTCAACGATGAGATCCTGAGCATCACGCCTGTTCCGGGCGCGACGGCGACGGTTCAGCCGGGCGATGACCTGCCGTTCACGCCCTCCTTCCAGGGCAATTTCGGCATCGGCTATGAGATCCCGCTCAACGACGACGTGACGCTGACGCCTCGCTTCGACGGCAATTACAGCGCCAGCCTCAAGTTCATCACCGGCAGCGTGCCGGAGATCGAGCAGGACGGCTATTTCGTCGGCAATGCCTCCGTCACGCTGGCTAACAAGGCGACCGGTTGGAAGCTGACCGGTGGCGTGCAGAACCTGTTCGACGAGCTGTATCTGGTGCAGGGCAATGCGTCGCTCGGCACGCTGGGTTATGCGGAGAAGATCTACGCTCGTCCGCGCAGCTGGTATGTGCAGGCGTCGATCTCGTTCTGATTGTGACGAAACGGCGGGCAAGGCCCGGCTGATGCAGCGGCCCGCTTCGTGATGAAGCGGGCCGTTTCGTTTGTGGTAACGATCAGCGACGAAAGCGGTGCTGGCTCAGGGCAGACCAGGGGCCGCCTTCATAAACCCATACCGCAAGGCCGGCGATGCCAAGAGGGGCAGGGCGGATCTGTGTCCGCAACAGCGCCAGCGTCTCCTTCGCGACAGAGGGAGCGACCTTGTTCTGGACCGTGATGTGAAGGCGCTTGAGCGCGCGGTCCTGCGGAATGAGGTGTCGCTCAAACCGCTCGGCGATCATGGCGCGTATGTCGAGAAGCTCGTCACTCTCCACCGCCAGCGCGACAAGACCGCCTGACCCGAACGGCGCGCCCAGACTGGCCGGGGGCGCGGGACGATCGACTAGGCCCTTCAGCATCGTCCGCAGTTCGGCATGCAGGGACGGCGGGAGATGGTGGAACAAGGTGATGTGCGCCGGCACCTGATTGCGGCCGGCTGGATAATGGGTCTGCCGCAGCCGGTCGGCCCAAGCTTGGTCCGCGCTCCTCAAATGGGCGGTGACGATGAGGGGGCCGCGCGGCAGTTCGAGGACAGTTTGCGTCATGTCAGAACCGGGCTAAAGTGGCTGTGCAACAAGCCATGGGGAGGTGGTGTGTGATGACGGGTGAGGGGGACCATCGCAGCCGGAGCATGTCGCAGATTCCGGCTATTCTGTTTCTGATATGGACCCTGATCGGAATCGCCGCCTTCATTGTCCAATCGACCGCCAATCTCGAAGAGCTGGCGATGGCCGATTCCTATCAGGCGGAAATCTGGGCCAACATGCCGCGCTGGGCCTGGCTGAGCTACGGCGTGGCCGTCGCCGCCGCGTTTGCCGGCGCCGTTGCCCTTTTGGCACGGCGCGCCGCCGCCGTCTGGTTCTCGCTCATCGCGCTGATCGCCATATTGGTCCAGTTCAGCTACTCCTTCCTCGGCACCGATCTGCTGGCAGTCAAGGGCGCGAGTGCGGCGCTGTTCCCGGCCTTCATCGTGCTGATTGCGATGCTGCAACTGGGCTATGCGCTGCGGTTGCGGAGCAGGGGTTTGCTCCGCTGAGCAAAGCTCACATTTCGCCGCGTTGACGGCGGATGTCATACCATTTGCGCACGTTCGCATTGTGCTCGGCCAGCGTCTCCGCGAAGATATGCCCGCCCTTGCCATCCGCGACGAAGTAGCGCGCTTTCGTTGCCGCCGGCCGCAGCACGGCCTCGATGGAACTGCGTCCCGGATTGGCGATCGGCCCCTTGGGCAAGCCGGTCATTGCATAGGTATTATAGTCGTTCACCGCGCGGATCTCCGACTGGAGGATGCGGCGGCCAAGCGGCTTGCCCTTGGTGATCGGGTAAATGATCGTGGGGTCGGCCTGCAGCATCATACCCTCGCGCAGGCGATTGGCGTAGACACCGGCCACCGTGGGCCGCTCGGCGGGGATGGAGGTTTCCTTCTCCACGATGCTGGCGAGGGTGACGGCCTGCGCAGGTGTCTTGACTGGCGTTGCAGCCGAGCGTTTGGGCCACTGCGCGGCAATGAAGCTCGTCATTGCGGCCTGCATCCGTCCAAGCACTGCCGCGCGGGTCTCGCCCTTCTGGTAGCCATAGCTGTCGGGCATCACCGAGCCCTCCTCGGGCACGGGAATGTCTCCGGTCAGCTCGTCATTGGCCATCAGCCGCTCATGCACGAGGATGGAGGGCATGCCCTCTGGGATGGTGACGAGGTGGACGAGGGTTTTGCCGCTCTGGAGAATGCCCAGAATGTCAGCGCTGCTCGCTCGTCGGGGGATGCGATATTCGCCCGCCTTGATCGACCCATCCGGCCCCAGCACCCGCGCGCGGGCAAGGAAGGCGGTGGCGGAGCCGATGGCGCCTTGCGCTTCCAGCTCGTCGGCCGCCTTGCGCAGCGTCGCGCCCTCGGGAACGATGATCGTCGCGTCGGCCCCAAGCGGGCCGGGCCTCGACCAGCCATGGACGAAGAGAAGCGCCGCAGCGGCCAGTCCGGCCAGCAGCAGAGCAGCGACCGTGAGGACGATGCGGCGCATTGCGGCCGTCAGAGAGCCTTGAGCACAAGGCTGGCGTTGGTGCCGCCAAAGCCGAAGCTGTTGTTGAGCACGGCCTTGACCTTCCGCTGCTTTGCCGTGTGCGGAACGAGGTCGACACCCTGGCAGCTGTCGCTGGGATCATCCAGGTTGAGCGTGGGCGGCACGATCTGGTCGCGCATCGCCAGGATGCAGAAGATCGTCTCGACCGCGCCGGCACCGCCGAGCAGATGGCCGATGGCCGACTTGGTGGACGACATCGACATGGTCTCCAGTGCGGGACCGAACAGCCGCCGCACTGCGCCAAGCTCCAGCTCGTCGCCGAGCGGGGTGGAGGTGCCATGGGCGTTCACATAATCGATGTCGGCGAGCGAAAGCCCGGACCGGCGCATGGCCATTTCCATCGCGCGATAGGCGCCAGAGCCTTCCGGATGGGGTGCCGTCACGTGATAGGCATCGCCCGAGAGGCCGTAGCCTAGGATTTCGGCATAGATCTTCGCGCCGCGCGCCTTGGCGTGCTCATATTCTTCGAGCACGACCACGCCGGCACCTTCGCCCATGACGAAGCCATCACGCGCTTGATCCCACGGGCGGCTGGCACGCCAGGGTTCGTCACGAAATTCGGTCGAAAGGGCACGCGCCTGACCGAAGCCGGCAATGCCGATCGGGCAGATGGCGCTTTCCGCGCCGCCGGCGAGCATCACATCGGCATCGTCGAGCGCGATCATCCGCGCCGCGTCGCCGATCGAGTGAACGCCCGTCGCGCAGGCCGTAACGACGGCGTGATTAGGGCCCATCAGGCCATATTTGATCGAGACCTGACCGGAGATCAGGTTGATCAGGCGACCGTGGACGAAGTGCGGGGAGACCCGCTTGGGGCCCTTATGCTCCAGCACCAGCGATTCGCTCTCGATGCCCGGCAGCCCGCCAATGCCCGAACCGATCGAACAGCCGGTGCGCAGACGCTCGGCTTCGCTCATCTCAGTCAGGCCGGCATCTTCTATGGCCTGGCCGGCCGCGTCGATGCCATAGACGATGAACGGATCGACCTGACGCTGGACCTTGTGATCCACGCGCTTGTTCGGGTCGAAGCCGAATTCATGATCCGGGGCCTTCACTTCGCAGGCGTAATTGGTGTGGAAATCGGTCGCGTCGAAACGGGTGATCGTTTCCGCGCCCGACCGGCCGGCGATGATGTTCTTCCAGCTTGTCTCCACGTCGCCGCCAAGGGGCGAAACCATGCCGAGACCTGTTACGACGACACGACGCATTTCACTCTCCTGATCCAGTCACCCGGCCAGTTGCCCGGAACGCCGGGCGCTGATCAAACACGAACGGCCCTCCCATGGCGAGTCAAACCCGCAACCGGAGAGCCGTATCCATGTGTATTCACTGGCCGGTGCATGTCCGCGACGAGGCCGCGAACCGGGCTCCCGCTATCTTACTGCTTGCCGTCGATGAAATCGATCGCGTCCTTGACGGTGGCGATCTTCTCGGCAGCATCGTCGGGGATTTCGACGCCGAACTCTTCCTCAAAAGCCATGACGAGCTCGACGATGTCGAGGCTGTCAGCGCCCAGATCGTCGATGAAGCTCGCGTCTTCGGTCACCTTGTCCGCCTCGACGCCGAGGTGCTCGACGACGATCTTCTTCACGCGATCCGCGGTCTCACTCATGAGAGGTCCTTTGCTTTACTTTGGTCTTCAATCTGGAGATGCCCTAGAGCCTAGGGCGGGGCGTGACAAGAGGCTAGCGATAGCGGGCGCAATTGCCCCGTGCGCGGCGCCTTTCCGTCCACTCGCAGCGTTGCGCGGCGTCGGAAGACGTAGCGAATCTGGTGGCGTCCCTCGCAAAATTGCTTTGCGCGCGATGCACTCACGCCCATATGCGCGGACACGATCAAGACAATCCGAGGATCTCTTCTGATGAGCGACTATGACTTCGACCTGTTCGTAATCGGTGCCGGATCGGGCGGCGTGCGGGCTTCGCGCATTGCAGCGGCGCATGGTGCCAAGGTCGCCGTGGCGGAGGAGCACAAGGTCGGGGGGACATGCGTGATCCGGGGCTGCGTGCCCAAGAAGCTGCTCGTCTATGGCGCGCATTTCGCCGAGGACATTAAGGATGCCCGCCGTTTCGGCTGGGATATTTCGGACTGCAGCTTCGACTGGCCCACCCTGCGCGACAATGTGATCGGGGAGGTCTCCCGGCTCGAAGGGCTCTATCAGCAGACGCTCGACAATAACAAAGTGACGACTTTCCACGAGCGCGCGACGGTGGAGGGGCCTCATGAGGTGCGGCTGGCCAGCGGCAAGCTGGTGACCGCCAAGGTCATCCTCATCGCGGTCGGCGCCTGGCCGAATGTGCCCGATGTGCCCGGTGCGGAGCTGGGGATCACCTCCAACGAGGTCTTCCATCTGGAAAAGATGCCCAAGCGCGTTGCGATCTTCGGCGGCGGTTATATCGCCAACGAGTTCGCCGGCATTTTTCACGAGTTCGCCTGTCAGGTGACGGTGGTGCTGCGTGGCGACCAGATCCTGCGCGGCTATGACGAGCAGATTCGCGACCGGCTGCTGCAGATCAGCATGGCCAAGGGCATCAACTTCCGCTTCAACGCGCCGCTCGAAAAGATCGAGAAGCAGGAGGATGGCTCCCTCAAGGTCTTTATCGATGGTGGCGATCCGATCGAGACCGATCTGGTGCTGTTCGCCACCGGCCGCAATCCCAAGATCGGCGGGCTGGGCCTGGACAAGGTTGGCGTGGAAACGGCGAAGGGCGCGATCAAGGTCGACGAATATAGCCGCACCAACGTCGAGAGCATCTACGCAGTCGGCGACGTGACCGACCGGGTGCAGCTCACCCCGGTGGCGATCCGTGAAGGCCATGCCTTCGCCGACACCGTGTTCGGCGGCAATCCGCGGACGGTGGATTATGGCTGCATTCCATCCGCCGTGTTCAGCCATCCGCCAATCGGCGCTGTCGGCATGACCGAGGGCGAGGCACGCAACACGCTGGGCGCGGTCAAGGTCTATACCTCCGACTTCCGGCCGATGAAGAACACGCTGGCCAATCGCAACGAGCGCAGTCTCTACAAGCTGATTTGCGAGGAAACGACCGGGCGGGTGGTCGGCATCCATATGATCGGCCCGGATGCCCCCGAGATCCTCCAGGCTGCGGCCATCGCGGTGAAGGCGGGCCTGACCAAGGACGATTTCGACGCCACCGTCGCGCTGCACCCCAGCATGGCGGAAGAGCTGGTGCTGATGCGCTGAAGGTTTAGGCCGGCACGCGGTTCAGCCGATGCTGTAGGGAATGACGTGCCGGCCATCCCTCTCGACATGGATCGGGCGGTCGATGGGCGGGAAGGCGCGCTGCGGGCAGCCCTCGCGCGGGCAAAGGCGACAGCCCGGCCCGATCGGGGTGACTGCGGTATCATCGGCGAGGTCCAGCCCGTCCGCCCAGGCGAGATGGGCGGCATAATCGCGTTCGCAGGCGAGCACGATGGCATGGCGACGGTCTGGCCGTGCGATGGCGCGGGCAAGCAGGATATAGTGCACGCCATCGGGCATTTCCGCGCGCTCCGCACCGCTGTAATCAGCACGGGTCGGGGCCTCGTGCAACCTCAGGCGGGGGCAGAGCGGGCCATAGCTGCCAAAGTCCAGCCGCGTGGCGCTATGCCGCTTGGTGATGTTGCCGGCCGGATCAATGCGACAGAAGAAGAAGGGAATGCCGCGCTGTCCCGGTCGCTGTAGCGTGGCGAGCCGATGCGCGACCTGCTCGATGCTTACGCCAAACCGCGCCGCCAGCGCATCCACATCATGGCGGAGCGTCCGGGCCGTCTCGCGGAACAGGCCATAAGGCATGAGCAAGGCGGCAGCGCCATAATTGACGAGCGCGTGATGCAGCAGGGCATCGGCAGGCGCGCCGACCGGATGCTGGGCGATGACCCCGCGCATCGTGGAATCGGCCAGCCCGCGCAAATGCACGATATGGCTGGCGAGTTGGAAGGCGATGCTCGCGGCGGGCAGGCGGTCATTGACGTGCAAGGTCCGGCCATCGGGGGAGGGCGCGCGCAACAGCGTGGTCTTGAGTGGTTCGCGACTGACGGTGCAATCATGCTCGTCGCGCAGTGCCGCGCTGAGCGTCGCTAAGGTGCCTTCCGCATCGGAGCGCGCGCCGATGCTGAGCTGCGTGGCGAGATCCTCGGCGGCGGTGTCCAGATCATGGAAATAATTGTCGAACAGCCGCAGCCGATCGCTCACCTGATCGAAAGTCGCGCGTGCGCCCGGCAGCAGGCCGTTACCAAGCGCCTGTTCGGCCATGGCCAGCCGACCTTCGGTCTGTCGGAGCGCGTGATGCAACTCGACATAGCGCGCTGCAAATTCGGGGTATTGAACATGCAGCCGCTCGGTCCGCTCGGGATCGGGAGGCGGTGAGCGATGGCCGGGATTGGCGAGCGCCCAGTTGAAGGCGCCGAGCAACTGCTCCTCAGGCCGGGCATCGAAATCGGACCAGTCGAGCGGAAAGGCCGCCGCCAGCGCGGCCTTTACCCGTGCGGTCAGGGGACGGTCGTTATTCTCCAGTTGCGAGAGATAGGAGACGGAGATGCCCAGCAGCCGCGCCATGTCCGCCTGATCGAGCCGGCTCTGCAGACGCAGGTCGCGCACTTTCTGGCCAACGAACAATCTGTTTCCGCGTGGCAAGGACTGTCTCCGGGGTACGAGTCGGGGTGAGGGATCGCCGCACTGGCCGGGACAGTGGGCACGATCCGCAAATTTTTCATCCGCGGGTTAGCGCCTGTGCCGATAAACCAGGACGTCCTTCAAGACGCCCGCACCGTAGCGGAACCAGCTCATTTCGCAATTCCGCAAATTGCTGCTCGTGTTTGCCGATCCATACTCGCTCTGGCGCGACGCTTGCCGCGCGCGGGTACGATGCTAGCCTGCGCCCAGTCAGAACAGCGGTCGGCAACCGCGCCGCAAGGGAGGATCGATTGAGCGAGATCGTGCTGTCCACGCTGGACGATGGGGTGCTGACCCTTGCCCTTAACCGCCCCGAGCGGCTCAATGCCCTTTCCACCGGCCTGCTGGCAGACCTGACCCGCAAGCTCGATGAGGGCGTGCGTGCAGGTGCGCGGGCCGTGTTGATCACCGGGACGGGCAGGGCGTTCTGCTCCGGCGCGGATCTGGCCGATAGCGAAGGCATGGGCGCCGATCTCGGGGAGACCCTGGCGACCTATTATCATCCTCTGTTCCTGCGGTTGGCCGGCCTCGATATCCCGGTGGTGAGCGCGATCAACGGGCCGGCTGTCGGCGCTGGCGTTGCCTTGGCGCTAGCAGCGGACATCGTGGTGATGGCGCGCTCTGCCTATCTGCAGCTTGGCTTCGTCAATATCGGGCTCGTGCCCGATGCTGGCGCGACATGGCTGGTCGCGAAGAGCGCCGGGCGCGCCAAGGCGCTGGAATTGGCGCTTCTTGGTGAGCCGATGAGCGCTCGGGAGGCGCAGGACGCCGGACTGGTCGCCCGCGTGACCGACGACGAGAGGCTCGGCGAAACCGCACGCGGTCTTGGCCTCAAACTCGCGCAGGGGCCGACCCGCGCCATCGGCATGATCCGTAAGCAGGTCGCTGCCGCACTCAATCACAGCCTGTCGGAGACGATGGGCATCGAAGCCGCCAATCAGGCAG
This sequence comes from Sphingobium sp. B1D7B, assembly GCF_025961965.1. Lineage (NCBI taxonomy): Bacteria > Pseudomonadati > Pseudomonadota > Alphaproteobacteria > Sphingomonadales > Sphingobiaceae > Sphingobium > Sphingobium sp. B1D7B. The sequence continues at coordinate 3,180,502 of NZ_JAOQOR010000001.1, read as the reverse complement.
CGGCCGGCCACAGCGCGGATTTTCAGGAGGGCGTCGCGGCCTTTCTGGAGAAGCGGGTGCCGCGCTTTCAGGGGGATTGAGCGAGAAACGCTACGGAATTCGGCTCGTCGGTCGAGCCGAAAACTGCGATTTTTCTTTGCGTCATCTTTCCTGCTTTGTGAGCACCATTTGATCGATCTGACGATAGCCCGTTCGTTTCGTCCTATGGCAACGTTTTACTAACCTTTGAACGCTTAGCACTCTCCTAAACTCAGAGACGATTGGACGGCGTGGAGAGCTTTTACCATCTGGTCGTGGTTGATCAGCAGATTCGGGGCATGCTGATCATTGTGGCGATTTGCGGGTCTGGCATTTTAACGGCCACGGCCATTCTCGGTCATACGTTCAACATGAAATCGCAGAGCGTACGTCGGGCCTGGCTTGTGCTGGCGGGGTTGGTGACGGGCGTTTCGTTTTCAGCGATCCTGCTGACAGGGGTTGCGGCCTTGGGTGCGCGTGCCGGAACGACTACCGGGCCTGACATGGATCGTATCATCGTCGAAGGCGTGGCCAGTCTGCTCTTCATGACCGCCCTTGTTCTGGCCTGGCGTGGATTGATGGGTGGCAGTGCGGCATCGGCGGATGACGGCCAGCTTGCCGAGGCGCTCGATGAACTAGCCCATGTGCAAGCGCATCATCGCGCCTATGTCGAGCTCAATCCCCAGATCGCCTGGATGGCCGATGCGGAGGGACGCATCACCGAAATTGGCCCACTTTGGGCTGAACAGGTGGGCCTCGATCTAGAGGCCGGGCTAGGATATGGATGGACGCAGGCCGTTCATCCTGATGACCTTCCGACCGTTCAGGCCTTATGGGCGGACGTTGTCAAAAATCAGTCGGATGCCGCCGATGTCCGCTATCGCATCCGCATGGCGAACGGGATGTACCGCTGGTACCGGGCGCGCGCACGGCCTCACCGGGGTGAAGATGGCAAAGTCCTCGCCTGGTATGGCACGCTGGAAGACATTCACGACCATGTGATCGCCGAAACCGCGCTCAGGCAGAGCGAGGAGCGCTACCGCCTGGCGGCAGAAGCTGGGAACGACGTCATATGGGATTGCTCCTTGCCCACCGGCATTACGACCTGGAGCGGGGCGTACAAAAAAGTCCTGGGTTATCCAGAACTGGAGCAGGCCACGCATTTCGATTGGTGGATCGAGCGTATTCACCCCGATGACCGGGAGCGGGTCCTCGCCAACCAGAGGCGGGCGCTGGAGAGCGGCCAGAAGTTCTGGCTCGAGGAGTTTCGGTTTCGCACCGCTAAAGGGACGTTCATCGATACCAAGGCGCGAAGTGTCATCGTGCGCGGCGACAAGGGTGTACCCGTCCGGCTTGTCGGGTCGATACTGGATATCACGAAGCAGAAGCAGGCCCAGGCCGAGCTGAACTGGGCTGCGTATCACGACCACCTTACGAGGCTCCCGAACCGGGCGCTCTTCGGCGTTCGTATTCAGGCCGCGATCGACGCGGCATGTGATTCCGGTGATCCGGTGGCGCTCATGATCCTGGATCTCAATGGATTCAAGGAAATGAACGATTCGCTCGGCCATGCCGCAGGCGACCGGGTGTTGGTGGAGGTCGCTCGGCGCCTGTCCTCCTGTATCCCCGAAGGGGCGACAGCGGCTCGGCTGGGCGGCGATGAATTTGCGATCATCTTGCCTGGCCTGTCTGCGGCGGACGAATATCGCGCGGTAGCGGACGCCTTGAAGCGCTGCTTTGAAGTGCCGGTGCAGATCGAAGAACTGCGCATTCCAGTGAGCTTTTCCGTCGGTGTCGCTGTCTGGCCGCGCGATGGCTTTGAGCCCGGGGATTTGTTGATCGCGGCGGACCTCGCTCTCTATGCAGCCAAGGCCGACATGCCCGGCTCCGTCCGGGAGTTCTCCCCGTCACTCAAGGTGGCATCCGAGAGGCGAACCCGCATGCTGGTCATGGCGCGCGCAGGGTTGGACGAGGACCGCATCGTGCCGTTCTACCAACCCAAGGTGAACCTCCAGACCGGGCAGATCGACGGCTGGGAAGCGCTGTTGCGGGTGGCCGAGAACGGCCAGGTTCTGCCGCCTGCCGCCATCGAGGCGGCGTTCTCGGATGCCGAAATGTCGGTGCGGCTGACCGACCGGATGATCTGCGGCATCTTTGCGGACATCGCGCGCTGGCGGGCCGATGGGCTGGAGCCGGGGCGGATCGCGGTCAACGTGTCCGCGGGCGACTTTCGCGCGCCGAGTTTGCCGACACGTCTTGAGGATGCCGCCCGGACCCATCGGCAGGGTCTTGCCCAGATCGACATCGAAGTGACGGAGACTGTGCTTATCGGGCAATTGGGGCCAGAAGTCGCGCGGATGCTCGAGGAACTGCGCGGCCTAGGCGTGATGGTCGCGCTCGATGATTTCGGCACGGGCTATGCTTCGCTCAGCCATCTCCAGCAATTTCCCGTCGACGTGATCAAGATCGACAAGTCGTTCATCGACAGGATCGAGGACAGCACGCCGGGCGCGACGGCCGTCATCGACGCCGTGTTGCAGATGGCCCGGCGCCTGGGGATGCAGACGGTCGCGGAAGGCGTCGAAACCATCGCGCAGGCCCGCTATCTCCGCGCGCGGGGCTGCACGCTGGGGCAGGGCTTCTTGTTCAGTAAGCCGGTTCCGGCGTCACAGGTGCCCTCACTGCTGCGAGGGAAAGCCTATGGTCACTGGGAGTTCGGCGGCGTCGGCTGACCAGCAGTCGGCGCGGTCGGCTCATCGCCCCCGCCCAGGGCCCGGTAGAGCCCGGCGGCACTGGAGAGCTCCTGACGCCGCAACTCCAGCAGTGCGAGCCGCGCAGCATAATCGCTGCGCTGCGCATCGAGCAGTTCCAGCCGGGCATCGACCCCGGCCTGATAGCGCAGGCGGGAAAGCTCGGCGCGCCGCGCGGCCGACTGGGCCACGCCCCGCTGGGCTTCGATCTGGCGGGTATAGGTCTCCCGCCCGGCCAACCCGTCTGCGACCTCGCGGAACGCAGACTGAATGGCCTTTTCGTAGTTTGCGATGGCGATCGACTTGCGAACCTTCGCCAGATCGAGCTGGCCCTGCAAACTGCCGCCGTTGAAGATCGATTGGGTGATCTGCGGCGTGAACGACCAGTTGCGGTTTGCGCTATCGAACAGGCTGTCCAGCGCCATGCTGGTGAAGCCGAACAGACCTGTGAGCGAAATGCGCGGGAAGAAGGCGGCGCGGGCGGCGCCGACATCGGCATTGGAGGCGACCAGCTCATGCTCGGCCTGACGGATGTCCGGCCGGCTGGCGAGCAGGGCGGAGGGCAGGCCGACCGGCAGCTGGGTGCGGATCGGCTGGTCCATGAGCGCGATGGGGGCGGGCAGGTCGGCGGGCAGGGGCGCCCCGACCAGCAATTGCAGCGCGTTGCGCGCCTCGGCCAGCATCCGCGTGCGCATCGCCTGATCGGCCTGGGCCTGACTCACCTGTCCCTCTGCCTGCGCAACATCGAGCCCGCTGACCTGCCGCGCCTGCTGGAGACGGCGAGTGATCGCGAGCGAATCCTGCCAGTCGCCCAGCGTGCGGTCGGTGAGGGCAAGCTGCTCCTCGGCGAGCCGTTCGGCCAGATAGGCATCGACGATCGACCCGATCAGCGCGATGCGCGCGGCACGGCGGCCTTCGTCAGTGGCGAGATAGCGCTCGAAGGCGGCCTCGCTCTGCGAGCGGAGGCGACCGAACAGATCGATCTCAAAGCTGGTCAGCGCAGCATTGGCGGAGAACTGGCTGAACTCCGCGCCAGCGCCCGTTTGAGCCGTGGTCGCCGAAACACGTTGCCGGGAATAAGCCGCGTTGGCGTCCAGTGTGGGCAATTGCGCGCCCCTGGCGACGCGGAACTGGGCGCGGGCCGCCTCGACGTTGAGGGTGGCAACGCGCAGGTCGCGGTTATTCTCCAGCGCCAGCTCGATGAGCCGCTGCAAGCGCGGATCGCCAAACATCTCGCGCCAGCCCAGCGCGGCGGCACTGGCTGCCTCTTCGGGAGAGGCGAGCGGGTAGACCGGCGCAACCGGGGCAGGCGGTGTCTCCAGCCGGGGGTTCATCGAGCAGGCGCTGGTCAGCAGCAACGCCGCGAGGGCAAATTTACGCATCTCAATTCTCCGATGCGGGGTAGGCGGCAGGCGTCTGCAATGAACCATCGACATGCTTCTTGCGCTTTTGCCGCTCGACCAGCTTCATCACCACCACGAAGAAGACGGGGACGAAGAAGATCGCGAGAATGGTGGCACTGATCATGCCGCCGAAGACGCCCGTGCCGATGGCCCGCTGGGTCTCCTTGCTCGCACCGCCCGCCAGCATCAGCGGAACGACGCCGAGCGTGAAGGCGAAGCTGGTCATCAGGATCGGCCGCAAGCGCAGGCGCGCGGCGTGCAACGCGGCGTCGACCGCAGACATGCCGTTGTCATAAGCGTGCTTGGCAAATTCCACGATCAGGATTGCGTTCTTGGCGCTGAGGCCGATGATCGTGATCAGGCCCACGTTGAAGAACACGTCGTTGGGCATGCTGCGCAGCGTGACCGCCAGCACGGCGCCGAGCACGCCGAGTGGGACGACCAGCATCACCGCCGCCGGGATCGCCCAGCTTTCGTACAGCGCGGCCAGCACCAGGAAGACGACCAGCATGGAGAGGCCCAGCAGCAGGATCGCCTGATTGCCAGCGAGCACTTCCTGAAGCGACTGACCGGTCCATTCGATGGCGAAGCCGGGCGGCAGCTGGCTCGCAAGACGCTCCATCTCCGCCATGGCCTCGCCGCTGGAGTGGCCGGGCGCGGGCTGGCCGGCAATGCGCATGGCGGGATAGCCATTATAACGCACCAGCTGCAGCGGCATGGTCTCCCAGCGCGGCGTGACCAGCTCCGAGAGCGGGACCGTGTTTCCGGCCGCGTTGCGGACATACAGCTTGAGCACATCCTCAAGGTTCATGCGGAAGGGGGCATCCGCCTGCACGATGACCTGCTGCATCCGGCCATTATTGGGGAAGTCGTTGACATAGGCCGAGCCCATGGCCCCGCTCAGCGTGGAGGTGATGGACTCGAAGGGCACGCCCATGGCCTGCGCCTTCTGGCGGTCGATCACCATCTCGACGCTGGTGCCGGGCATCAAGCCTTCCGGATAGACGCCGGCAAGGGCCGGGTTTTTCGCGGCCATGCCGAGCAGTTGGAACTGCGCGGCCATCAGGGCATCGAACCCACGGCCCGAGCGGTCCTCAAGGCGCGCGGAGAAGCCGCCGGTGGTACCGAGGCCATCGATGGAGGGCGGGATGAGGCTCATCACGAGCCCTTCGCGCACGCCGGCACCGGTGGCCTGATTTGCCGCGCCGGCCTCGCCAAATGCGGTCGCGCCGTCACGCTCGCTCCAATCCTTGAGCATCGTGAAGCCAAGGCCGACATTGGCGCCCGCGCCGGAGAAGCCCCAGCCCAGCACAGAGATGGTATCGGCGATGCCGGCGCGCTGCGCGGTGTGCTTCTCGAAGACTTCCAGCGCTTCCAGCGTCCGGCCGGACGTCGCGTCCGAGGGAAGCTGGAAGACGGTCATGAAATAGCCCTGATCTTCATCGGGCAGGAACGATGACGGAAGGTTTGTATAGCCGACGATCATAAGCACCACGATGACCGCGAAGCTCGCCATCATCCGCGCGCTGCGCTTCAGGGCGCGCGTTACCCAGTTGTGATAGCCGTGCGTCATCGTGTCGAACTTGCGGTCGAACCAGCCGAAGAAGCCCTTCTTGGTTTCATGGCCCGTGACCGGCTTGAGCAATGTCGCACAGAGCGCCGGCGTCAGGCTCAGGGCAAGGAAGGCCGAGAACAGGATGGAGACCGCCATGGAGATGGTGAACTGCCGGTAGATCGCGCCGACCGAGCCGCTGTAGAATGCCATTGGCACGAACACGGCGGTGAGGACGAGGCTGATGCCGATGATGGCGCCCGTAATCTCGCCCATGGCCTTGCGTGTGGCTTCCTTGGGCGGCAGCCCTTCCTCGGCCATGATGCGCTCGACATTCTCGACCACCACGATGGCGTCGTCGACGATTATGCCGATGGCGAGGACCATGCCGAACATAGTCAGCACGTTTACGGAATAGCCGGCCAGCATCATGACGGCGCAGGTGCCGAGCAGGGCGATCGGTGCGACGACGGCGGGAATGATGGTGTAGCGGAATTTCTGGAGGAAGACGAACATCACCAGGAAGACGAGCACCATCGCCTCGACCAGCGTCTCGATGACCTTCTCGATCGAGATCTTCACATAAGGCGCGGTGTCGAACGGAATGCGGTATGACATGCCGCTGGGCATGGCCCGCGCCAACTCGACCATGCGCTCATGCACGCGGGCGGAGGTGGAGACCGCATTGGCGCCGGGCGCGAGCTGGACGGCCATCAACGCCACGGGCTTGCCGTTGAGGCGCGTCTGGAACCAGTAGGACGCGGAACCAAGATCGACCCGGGCGACATCGCCCAGCTTCAGGGCGGAGCCATCCGTTCCGGCGCGCAGCACGATTTCGCGGAACTGCTCGGGGGTTTTCAGCTGGCCCTCGACGGTGATCGGAACCTTGACGCGCTGGCCTTCGGCAATCGGCTCGCCGCCCAGCACGCCGGGCGAAACCGGTGTGTTCTGTGCAGCAATCGCGGTCGTGATATCGCTCATCGCAATGTCGTAGGAGGCCAGTTTCGCCGGATCGACCCAGATGCGCATCGCGCGCTCGGCGCCGAAGAGCTGGACACGGCCGACGCCGGGGAGACGCTTGAGCTCCTCGACAACATAGCGCGCCGCATAATCCGACAGTTCCTCGAGGTTCTGCTGGCCGTTGGACGATTCCAGGCTCACCAGATTGAGGAAGTTGCGATTGGCGGAATCGACCTGAATGCCGAGTTGGCGGACGATCTGCGGCAAGCGCGGCTCGGCGGCTTTGAGCCGGTTCTGCACGTCGACCTGCGCCAGCTCCGGGTTGGTCCCCGGCTGGAAGGTCGCGGTGATCGTCGCCTGACCGGACGTATCCGTCGAGCTCTCGAAGTACAGCAGGTTGCGCACGCTTGAGAGTTCGCGCTCGATCAGGCTGACGACGCTGTCATTCAGCGTCTGCGGTGTGGCACCGGGATAGGTCGCGGTGATCTCGACGCTTGGCGGGGCGATGCTCGGGTAGCGCTCCAGCGACAGGCGCGGGATGGCGATGACGCCCGCAAGGATGATCGCGATGGCGACCACCCAGGCGAAAACGGGCCGATCGATGAAGAAACGGGGCATGGGTTCGCTTTCGTCTTCAGCGCGCGGCCGCGGCGGGCTTGGCGGCGGCTGCAGGGCGCCATGGCTTGGCCGAAACGGTGGCGCCGGGCTGGACCCGATCCTGCCCTTCGACAATCACGGTTTCACCAGCCTTGATGCCTTGCGTAATCAGGACGTTTCCGTCGCGCACATCCCCGGTCTGCACCGGCCGCAGCTCGACCTTGCCGTCTTTCCCAACAATCCGGACGCTGGCCTGACCGGCGGGATCGCGCAGCACGGCTTGCTGCGGCAGAGTCAGCGCACTGGGCAGAACCATGCGGGGCAGGCGCGCACGCACGAACATGCCGGGCAGCAGCGCCCGCGTGGGATTGGGCACCTCGACCCGGGCGATCACCTCGCCCGTGCCTGGATCGACGCTGATGCCGGAGAAGAGCAGGCGCCCGGTCGCCGCATAGGGCTTGCCCTCGGATGAGAGGATCTCCACGGGCGCGCCCTGGGCGGAATTGCCGGCACGCGCCGCCTCGCGCAGCGTTTCGAGGCGGGCGGCCGGCTGACGCACGTCCACATAGACGCGGTCAATCTGTTGGACGGTGGCGAGCGGTTCTGCACCGCCGACGGCGGCAAGGGCGCCCTCGGTCACCATGGACTGGTCGATCCGGCCACTGATCGGCGAGCGGATCGTGGCGAAGCCGAGATCGACCTGCTGGCGCGCCAGCGTGGCGCGGCTCTGGGCGAGGTCGGCAGCGGCCTGATCGCGCGCGGCGACGGCATCATCATAGGCCTGTCCGCTGATCGCATCGACCTTCACCAGCGGCGCCAGGCGCTCGGCCTGGATGCGAGCGCGATTGAGGGCGGCCTGTGCGCGCTGCACGGCGGCTGCGGCGCTCTGTGTATCCGCGCGGAACGGCGTCGCGTCGATCTGGAACAGGGGCTGGCCGGCCCGCACTTCGGAGCCCTGCTCGAACAGCCGGCGCTGGATGACGCCATTCACCTGCGGGCGGATTTCCGCCACACGGAAGGCCATCACCCGGCCCGGCAGTTCGTCCGCCACGTCGACGCGCGAGGGGGAGACCTTCACGACCGATACCTCTGGCGGCGGCGGCGAGGATGGGGTCTCACCTCCTGAGCAGGCGGACAATACAAGCGCCATCGACGCGATAACGATATAGGCGCCGGAGCGCCTGGGGGGGCATTTTGTCATCATGTCCGACTCTTGATTTTTGCTTGTCCGCGCTGGCCCTTTGGGACTGGCTTGTCGAGGCAGTGTTGGTCAAGTGTGGAGAAATTGTGGAGGCAGGTGGCCCCCCGTTTGGAACTGCGGTAACGGCTTGCAGGCAGAAGGATATGCTATGGATGCCGAAAACGCGCTCGTGCTGGTCGCGGAAGACGAACCGGAAATCGCCGATGTCATCGCCGCCTATCTGGAGCGGGAAGGCTTCCGGACGGTCCGTGCCGCCGACGGGCGAACCGCGCTGGAGTTGCACCTTGCGCTCAAGCCGGACCTCGTGATGCTCGATGTGCAGATGCCGCGGCTCAACGGCTGGGACGTGCTGGCCGAGTTGCGGCGTCGCGGCTCGACCCCCGTGATCATGCTGACTGCGCTCGATCAGGATATCGACAAGCTGCAGGCGCTGCGCATCGGAGCGGACGATTATGTCGTCAAGCCGTTCAACGCGCTGGAGGTGGCCGCAAGGGCGCGCGCCGTGCTGCGCCGGTCCGGCGGCAGCCGGGGCTCCACCCTGCGAGTGGGGCCGATCGAAATCGATATGGACAGCCATCTGGCCAGCGTGATCGTCGGGGACGATCCGCAACGCGTGAGCCTGTCTCTCACCCTCACCGAGTTCCGCATTCTTGCGCACATGGCGCGCGCGCCCCGGCGGGCGTTCTCGCGTGGTGAACTGGTCGATGCCTGCCTGCCGGGCGGCGACGCGCTCGACCGGACGGTGGATACGCATTTGAGCAAGCTGCGGCGCAAGCTGGAGGATGCCGGTGCGCATGGCTTCATCAACAATGTGCGCGGCGTGGGCTTTCGTCTGGCAGATATTTCATGAAGAAGCCGGCAGGCGGTCTGGGGCGGCAGATCGTGTTGTCCACGGTGATCTCCACGGTCGCTTCCGTGCTGATCACGATCATCGGCCTCTATATCTTTTATGGCGTCATCATCCGGGTGGCGCCGCATATGCTGTTTCCGCTGACGGACGACTGGCGCCCGCACGGCATCGAATGGCTGCTCATCGGGCTGTTTTGCGTCGTCTCCACCGGCATTGCCGTGCTGGTGGCGACGCGGCTGGCCCGGCGGATCGTTCAGCCACTGGTTTCGGTTGCGCAGACCGCCCGGATCATTGCGGATGGCAATATCAAGGTCCGTGCGCGCAGCGATGATCGGGCGCCGACCGAGGCCACGATGCTGGTGGAGGATTTCAATCTGCTGGCCGACCGGCTGGAGCAGGCGGGCGAGGCCGTCCGCCGTTGGAACGCGACCATCGCGCATGAACTGCGCACCCCGGTGACGATCCTGTCCGGACGTCTCCAGGGCCTCGCCGACGGGGTGTTTGCGCCCGATCCGCCGCTGCTGCGCTCGCTCGTCACGCAAGTGAATGCCCTGACCCGCTTGATCGAGGATCTCCGCACGGTGAGCCTCATGGAAGGCGGCCGGCTGGACATGCGCTTCCAGCAGGTCGATCTCGCCGAAGAAATGGAGACGGTCGTCCGGCTGATGCAGCCCGAGCTGGAGACCGCGGGCTTCCGCATCGTCACCGCCTTCGATCGCGGCCTATGCTATGTCGATACCGCACGCATCCGGCAGGCCCTGATGGCGCTGCTCGAGAACGCTCATCGCCATGCCGACCCCGGTCAATTGGCCGTGACGCTGCGCATCTCCTCGTCCAGCGTGCTCCTGAGCGTGACCGATGAAGGGCCAGGGATGACGGAGGAGTTCGCCCGCCATGCCTTCGATCCGTTCCGTCGCTATATGGAGCAGGGCGGAGCGGCGAAAGGCAGCGGTCTTGGCCTCTCCGTGGTGCGCGGCATCGCCGAGGCGCATGGGGGCGCAGCGACCTACCGCACGGTCAATGGGGGCTCCTGCTTCACCCTCACCATGTCGCGATGGAAGCCGCGTGGCCCATCAGTGCCCACGCAAGGCGATCTCGCCTGATCCTGCGCGTTAGGCGGTGATGGCCGCAACCGTCGCGCCAAGTGCGGCGATCGCCTGATCTGGCGCCATGCACAGTTGCAGGCCGCGCTGGCCGCCATTCAGATAGATGTGCGGCTGGGCCAAAGCGCTCTCGTCGATCACCGCGCGGATCGGCTTCATCTGTCCAAAAGGGCTGATGCCGCCCACCTTGTAGCCGCTCAGGCGCTCGGCATCGGCCGGCTTCATCATGGCAGCGCTCTTGGCGGAGAGGGCGGCTGCAAACTTCTTCATCGCCACTTCGCTGCTCGCCGGAACGATGGCGCAGGCCGGCTTGCCATCCACCAGCGTCATGAGTGTCTTGAAGACGCGCTCGGGTGGCTGGCCCAACGCCTGGGCAGCCTGCAAGCCGATATGGGCGGCAGCCGGATCATAATCGTAGAGATGGATGGTGAAGGCGATGCCGGCCTTGCTCAGCGCCCGAGTGGCGCGGGTTTCCTTTGCCATGCGCGCTGCGTGCTGCGTACTGTTCACGATGTCAATGCAGCGCCGTTTCGTCCCTGGCCGCAAAATGGCGGACAATCATGGTGCACGGACAAGGCGAACCATTAAATAACCATGGCTCTTAGCCGTTCAGTATCGTGCGGGCGCCATCGTCGTCGCTCGTACCTGACCGGCGGAGTCCAGATGCTCAAGAGAATCGATGTTGCTGACGTGAAACTCGGCATGTTCATTCACAAACTTGAAGGGCCGTGGCTCAAGCATCCGTTCTGGCGGACGAAATTCCTGCTGACCGATCCCCAGATCCTCGCCGACCTGCGCGCCAGCGAGGTTGAGGGCGTGATGATCGACATCGACAAGGGCGATGATGTCGCGGGTGCGGGCGGTCCGCGTCCGCCGACGACGACGCTGCGCCGACCGCTCGTGGCGGCAGGCTCCTCCGCCCCCTCGGGCGGTGTCGGTCTTGCCGAGCGGGTGCGCATGGAGCGGCTGCGCAAGCTGGTGCCGGAGCGCGCGAGCGGATCGAACGTCGTTCCGTTCAATCCCCGCTCCACGACGGCCTTGAGCGTCGGCGCGGAGGTGGGCCATGCCAAGGCCGTGGTGGCGCGGTCCAATCGCGTGATGAGCGCCGTCTTCGAGCAGGCCCGGCTGGGCAAAGCCATCTCGCGCGGGCAGGTGGAGCCGGTGATCGAGGATCTCTTCGCCTCCGTGCAGCGCAATCCGCACGCCTTCAACGGCCTGATGCGCATCCGCCGCGAGAATAGTTCGCTTTATGCACACGGCCTGGCGGTGAGCGCGCTGATGATCGCGTTGGGCCGCCAGATGGGCCTCGATGATGCTCGGGTGAAGGAAGCCGGGCTGGCCGGGCTGCTGATGGACGTGGGCATGGGCCATCTGCCCATCGACGTGGCGACGATCAGCGACGATTTGAGCGAGGGCGAGCGCAAGATCGTCGAGACGCACACCACGCTTGGCTATGAGTTCCTCCAGATGGGCGGCGAAATCGCCGAGGATGTCGCACTGGTCTGCCTTGAGCATCACGAGCGCTGCGATGGCTCCGGTTATCCCAACCAACTGACTGGCGAGAATATCAGCCTGTTTGGCCGCATGGCGGCCGTATGCGACGTCTATGACTCAATGACGTCCGACCGGCCGCATCGGCCACGGATCGACCCCAATGCCGCGCTCGGCCTGATGCGGGGCATGGAAGGCGAGCTGGATGACGAGATTCTCGATCACTTTATCGAGAGCGTGGGCGTCTACCCCATCGGCTCGGTGGTGCGCCTGAGCAACGGGCGCCTGGCGCTGGTGGTGGAGCAGAATGTCGGCGAATATACCACGCCGCGCGTCTGGAGCTTCTACGACATCGCCGCGCGCCGGGTGATAAAGCCGGAGGATATTGACCTGCGGCTGTGGAAAGGCCGCGTCGAGATCGCCTGCAGCGATGACGCTGCCGACTACGGGATCGACGATTTTCCGGCACTGCGAGAGATGGTCTTCAATGCAGCCTGCAAGGCGCTGCAATAAATGATGTTTTAGCTCGGATTATCGCCGGGCCAGCTCCATCAACCGGACAAGATCGGCCATGGTCTGATTGCTGGGCGCGGGGACGCCGACCGCTTGGGCGCGGTCGCAGATGGCGCCGTTGATGAAGTCGATCTCGCTGGCACGGCCGGCAATCATGTCCTGCAGCATGGAAGCCTTGTGACCGCGATGTTCGGCCAGCGCATGGTTGATGCTGGCGGTGATGCGAGCATGGTCGACCGTCACCCCATGGGCCTTGGCCGTGGCCACCACCTCGTCGACGATCGCTGCGATGATGCGGCGGCCGGGGGCGTTGTCCACGCCGGCATTGGGCTGGCCGGTGACGGCGCCGAGCGGGTTGAGCGCAGCGTTGAAGGCGACCTTTTCCCAGATCGCGACATCAATGTCCGTGCTGTAGCGCGCGTCGAAACCGGCGCGGGCGAGCAGGGCGGTCGCGGCCTGCGCCGCTTGCGCGCCGGCCGGCGTCATCGCGCCCAACTCGACATGGCCGGTGCCGTGGGATTCCACACCATTGAGGCCATGGAGGTCGGCCGGAAGCGCGGCAATCCCCTTGAGGATCTGGTCCTGAGGAAAACTTTCCGCCACAATCTCCGGATTGCCGAGGCCATTCTGGAGCGTGAGCACATAGGTGCCGCTGGCCGCGAGATGCGCGATCGACTGGATCGCCGAGCGGCTGTGCATCCCCTTGGTAAAGAGCAGAGCGAGATCGATGGGCGGCTGGGCATCGGCCGCAAGTCCGGCCCGCAGCGAGATGGTGCGCGTGCCATTGTCGTCGGTGAGGTGGATGCCGTCCCGGTCGATCGCTTCGATGCGGGTCTTGTCGACATCGATGAGCAGCACGTCCGCGCCGCTCTCGGCAATGCGTGCCGCGAACAGGCAGCCCATCGAGCCCGCGCCGATCATCAAAATGGACTGCACCTGCGTCTCCTTATTCCATGGCTGCCCGGCAGCACTCACGCGCGGCCCTGATGGCGTCCGGTCCGGCATGGGTCAAGCCGCTTGGCGCCGATCCTCCGGCGGGTTACCCTGTTTGCAATGCGTAACGCTCAAAGGCGCACGGACCATGAGGAGAGGCGGGCATGAAAAATTTTGCGGGCAAGGTGGCCGTCGTGACGGGCGGGGCGAGTGGCATTGGCCTCGGCATGGCGCGCACGTTCCTCGCCGAAGGCATGAAGCTCGTTATCGCCGATTACAATCAGGACCATCTCGATGCCGCCCGCGAGCTGATGACGGGCAACAATGCCACGCACTTCATCAAGGTGGACGTGACCGACCGGGCCGCCCTGCGCGCAGCGGCGCAGGAGGCGCTGGATATGTTCGGCAGGATCCACCTGCTGGCCAATAATGCGGGCGTCGGTGGCGGCGGTGCGGCGGATGATCCAGACTTTGAGGATTGGGACCGGACCATCGGCATAAACCTTGGCGGGGTGGTGAACGGCTGCAAGATCATCGTGCCGATCATCAAGGCGCAGGGTGAGGGCGGCCATGTCATCAACACAGCCTCCATGGCCGGCATGGTCCCGCTGCCCGGCGCCGGCGCCTATGCTGCGAGCAAATATGCCGTGCGCGGCTATACCCAGACGCTCCGGCTCGATCTCGCGCCGCATGGCATCGGCGTGTCCTGCCTCTATCCGGGCGCGGTGGAGAGCGCACTGATGCCGGTGCCGGAGGATGACAGCAGCGCGCCGCCGGGCGAGGAGGGTGTGTTCGTCAAGCGCTTCTGGGCCGCGATGCGCGCCGCCATGGATCCTCTGGAAATGGGCCGACTGGTGGTCGAGGCGATCCGCGAAAACCGCCCGCACATCCTCACGCACAGCGAATTCCTGCCGGAAATGCGCGCGATGCATCAGGATCTGGAAACCGCCTTCGTGACCGGTCTGCCGGTGCCCGAGGCACGGAGCAGTTTCGAGCGCTTCAGGCACGAGACGGTCGCGCGGCTCATGGCGATGGACGTGATCGACTGACCACCACCCATTGGGCGGGTCAGCCTGCCTGATGCGCCTGTTTGGCGTGGCGGGCGAAATTGTCGAGGATCGCTTGCCAGCCGTCCCGCTGCAAATCGCGGCTATGTTCGTCCTCCGGCTCGAACTGCACCTGAACATGGGTGCCATTCGCTGCAGACGCGAACGTCACGCGGGCGGTGCGGTCTCCGAACGCATATTCAATCAGGCGCTCCGGCTCGATGCGGGTGTAGGTGCCCGCGAAATCGAAGCCCACGCTGCCATCCTTGGCTTCCATGCGTGAGGAGAATGCGCCGCCTTCGCGAAGGTCGACGCTTGCTGCCGTCGTATGCCAGTCGTCGGATGCCGCATTCCACTGCATGATGTCTTCAGGCGTCGTGTAGCACCGCCAGACATGATCGATGGGCGCCTCCACAAGCGCTTCGACGGTGATCATTTCGCTGGTCATGATGGCTGATCTCTCCTTGCCGGCAGGCGTTCGCCTTCTCATCCGTTTGCGATGCCTCTCGGTCCATCCTCCTGCATGTCGGAGCGCCCTGTCAATGCAGCATGAGGCAGGGATCGATCCGGAAAGTGGCCATCGCATGCTTGCGCCTTCGCGTACCAATCGCCAATTAAGGCGCCACGAAGAGGACGTTCGATCTTAGGAGATTCGGCATGGAAAATTTCAACAAGACGATCAAAGGCATAAAGGATCGCGGCGCGGCGCAGTTGTTCATCGATGGCGAGTGGCGCAAGAGCAGCGGCACCAACGAGTTGTCGGTGGTGACCCCGCATGACGAGGAAACCGTCCTCACCTATTTCGAGCCGACCACGGCGGACGTGGACGTCGCAGTCGCCGCCGCACGCAAGGCTTTCGACACCGGCCCGTGGCCACGCATGGCGCCCGCCGAGCGCGGCGTGTACCTCAAGAAGGTCTCCGACATTCTGATGGCGCGCATGCCCGAGCTGGCCGAGGCCTGGACGGGCCAGGTCGGCGCCGTGATCGGCTTCTCCAGCAAGGCCAGCTATCAGGTGCCCGGCCTGTTCAAATTCTATGGCGAGCTGTGCGACAGCTACAAGTTCGTCGATGAGCGCATCGGCTCGATGGGCGGCAACAAGGTGCGCGTCGTGAAGGAGCCGGTCGGCGTCGTCGCGGCGGTCACGCCGTGGAACGCCCCGCTGGTGCTGCTGGTCTACAAGGTCGCAGCCGCGCTGGCCGCAGGCTGCACCATGGTCTGCAAGCCTTCGCCGGAAACGCCCATCGACGCGCACATCCTTGCTGAAGCGATCAAGGAAGCGGGCATCCCCGCCGGCGTGTTCAACATGCTGCCGGCCGGGCGCGAGGTGGGCGACCACCTCATCCGTCATCCGGGCATCGACAAGATCAGCTTCACCGGCTCGACCGCAGCGGGCAAGCACATTGCCGGCGTCGCGTCTGAGCGTCTCGCCCGCGTCAGCCTGGAGCTGGGCGGCAAGTCGGCGGCGATGATCCTCGACGATGCCGATATGGACCATGTGCTCAAGAGCCTCGTGCCCTATTCCATGCCGATCACCGGGCAGGTCTGCTTCTCGCTGACCCGCGTACTGGTGCCCAAGAGCCGCAAGAGCGAGATCATCGACGCCTATACGAGCGCCGTCTCCAAGGTGAAGGTCGGCGATCCGTTCGAGGCCGATACCGGCATGGGCCCGCTCACCATGCAGCGCCAGCTTGAGCGCGTGCAGGGCTATATCGCCAAGGGCAAGGCCGAGGGGGCCAAGCTTGCGCTCGGCGGCGGCCGCCCGGCCGACCTCAACCGTGGCTTCTTCATCGAGCCGACCGTGTTCACCGACGTCGACCCGAGCATGACGATCTTCCAGGAGGAGATTTTCGGCCCGGTCGTCTCGTTCGTCGATTATGACAATGAGGCGGACATGATCGCCAAGGCCAATGACACCGTCTACGGTCTGCACGGCGCAATCTACACGCAGGATGCCGAGCGCGGCTTCGCCGTCTCGCGCGAATATCGCGCCGGGTCGGTGACGATCAACGGCATGATGGTGGACATTCACATGCCCTTCGGCGGCTTCAAGCAGTCCGGCCTCGGTCGCGATGGCGGCATCGAAGGTCTCGAAAACTACACGGAGACGAAGGCGGTTTACTTCGCCTGATCTGGTCGGACGCCCGCCCGCGATTGTTGCGGGCGGGCGCTGGCATCAGGGACTTACAAGCAAGAAAAGCGCGTGCTCCTGCGAAGGCAGGAGCCCAGGGCGATAGCGCGTTGCGGTTGGGCCCTGGGCTCCTGCCTTCGCAGGAGCACAAGTTGTGCATCAGGCCCGCGCCAAGCTCAACGACATCTCCCGCCGCCTAATCATCGCACCCACCAGCGCCAGGCCTCCCATCATCATGGCCCAGCTTGCGGGTTCGGGGACGAAGGAGCCGAAGCGGATATAGGGGAAGGGTTCGGCCGGCCAGCTCTCATCCTGCCACATGCGCGCGCTGGTGATCGTCAGGTCGGCGCGATCAAACACCTCGTAGCCGGACATGAAGACGCCGCCGCCCTGCGTGGCGTGAAACAGCCCATCGAAGGGATCAACCGTCTCCGGCCCGAACGAAAAGCCGATGTCCCAGCGCGTCACATGGCCGAACAGGGCGGAATAGGTGAAATCGCCGGGCATGGTGCCACCGCCATTGCCGCCCACCGCGAGATCGCCGCTCGCGAAAAACGTCGTCTTGCCCAGATAGGTCGTGGTCTGCGCGACCTGATCGATCCGGTACACATCGGCAGTGCCGCTGATCTCGAATGGGGTGATGGCATGAGCGGGGAGAGACAGGGTGGCCAGAGCGGCCGCGAGCACAGGCTTCAACATGGAACGCCTCCCTAAAGGATGCGCCAGACTGTCTCATTTTCGAAGATGCGCCTAGAGCGCGGCAGGCCGGGCGGCACCGGCCTGCCTTTGTTTCGAGTTACTTCAGCGCATCGCTCAGGCCCGGCAGCATCTCCGCGCCGGCCAGCACCTTGGCGCTCGACTCCTTGACCGTGGCGCCGATTGGCTCTGCCCGCCCGCCGAGGCAGGCCGAGAGGAAGCTCTCGGTGATCGCATTGAAGGCGATATTATTCTGCGGCTTGGCGAAGCCATGGCCTTCGTCCGGGTAGAGCACGTAAGTCACCGGAATGGCGTTGGCCTTCATCGCCTCCACGATCTGGTCGCTCTCCGCCTGCTTCACGCGCGGATCATTGGCACCCTGACCGATGAGCAGCGGCTTGCTGATCTGGCCCGCCTTGTGCAGCGGCGAGGCTGCCTTGAGCAGCGCCAAACCCTCGGGCGTGTTGGGATTGCCCATGCGCTGGTGGAATTGCTCGATGCCGGCGGTCCAATAGGGCGGGATGGTGTTCAGCAGCGTCTCCAGATTGGAGGGGCCGACGATATCGACCCCGCACGCGAAGGCATCCGGCGTGAAGGCGAGACCGGCCAGCGTCGCATAGCCGCCATAGCTGCCGCCCATGATCGCGACCTTGTCCTTGGCCGTGATGCCCTTGCTGACCGCCCAATCGACCGCGTCGATCAGGTCGTCATGCATCTTGAGGCCCCATTGCAGGTTGCCGGCCGTGATGAAGCTTTTGCCAAAGCCGGTCGAGCCACGGAAGTTGACCGACAGCACGGCATAACCGCGATTGGCCAGCCACTGGTGATAGCTGTTATAACCAAAGCTGTCCCGCGCCCACGGGCCGCCATGGACGAGCAGGACCATCGGCGCCGGCTTGTCCGGCACGCCGTCGCCATTGGCATCGCTGCCGGGCGGCAGGGTGAGGTAGGAGACCAGCGCAAGGCCGTCGCGTGCGGGGATCTCCCGTGCATGCATGGGCACCAGCGGCGCGCCTTCCAGATCGGGGCGGCTAACATAGAGCTTGGTGAGCGCGCCTTTCTTGCGGTGGTACAGCCAGGCGGCGGCCGGCGCGGTGACCGGATCGTTGTAGATCGTCCAGACGGTATCGTCGCGCGTGCGGGAGGTGACCTGGAAATCGCCCTTCAGCCGCTTGCGCAGCCACGCCAGCGACTGGCCGACGTCGGGGTCGATCGCCGTCCATTCGGTGGTCAGATACTCGACCGAATATGCCTCGATCTCGCCGGTCACGGGATCGGCCATGGCGCCGCCCACATCGGCCTTGTCATTGGCGGCGAGCACCTGGCTCTTCCCCGTGGCGACGTCCTGCGCGATCAATGCTGCGGTGTCGCGGCCCCGGCTGTCCAGCCAGTAAAGCGTCTTGCCATCCGTGGTGAAGCCGGCGGGCTGGGTGGTCAGGGCATCTTCCAGCGTGGTGCGGGAGAGGGGCTTGTCTTCCACGACGTTGTTCGTGACCCGGAAGAAATCATAGCCACCCTCGGCATTGGGACGCAGCGCCATGCGCAGCACGAGATTATTGTCGGCGAGGAAGCCGGCATAGCCATCGCCCCGGATGACCTCGGTCAGCGCGCCGGTCTTCAGGTTGAGGCTATAGACATCGTGCCAGCGCTCGTCGCGGTTGTTGATGCCGACGAGAATGCGGTCGCTGATCGTGGTGGAGGTGCCGACGATCATCACGCGCGTCTTCTCGAAGGGCGTGAGCAGCTTCTCGGTGCCGGTGGCGACATCGACCCCGTAGAGCAGGTAATTCTCGTCCCCGCCCTTGTCCTGCACATAGAGCAGCATGGCGGAATCGGCCGTCCAGTAGTGCACGCCGATGGGCCGGTCCTTCTCTGCCGTCATCGGCTTGGCCTGATCGGGATGGTCGGCCGGGGCGACCCAGATGTTCATCACGCCATCGCGCGGCGCGAGCCAGGAAAGATATTTGCCATCCGGGCTCACCCGCAGCTGGGCGCGGTCCGGGTTGCCGAACAGGCGCTGCCGCTCGATGATCGGCGCATCCTGCGCGAAGCTCGCCGTCGCGGGCACGCCGCCGCCGGCAGCCAGTATGAAACCAAGGGCAAATGTCGTCACGCAGGTCGGCCTCTTCATAAAGCATGTCTCTCGATGGGCCGGTCATCCGCTGGGAAAGAGGGGAGCCGGCTGTTTCGGAATAGCGCGAGCATATCGAATGGTTCCGCGACGGGCTAGCCGGCCGAGGCTTTTGGATGGCGGGCTAAGGCGTGCGGCAGCCGTCAGGGGGTTTTGCCGACTAGAATTTGTGCGCCATGAGCCTATGGGCTTTGCCGGGATGGGCCTAAGGGTGCCTGCCAGACATTCATCCGATTGGGGGATAGCAATTGAAAAAGACCGGTCGCCTTGCCTGGCTGAAGGTCGACCGCTTCACGCTGATGCTGCTGGGCACGCTGTTGCTGGCGAGCTTTTTGCCCGCGCGCGGGAGTCTGGTTGCGGCGGTGGATCTGCTCGGCAAGGTGCTGGTGATTGCGCTGTTCTTCATCCACGGCGCGCGTCTGCCGCGCGAGGCGGTGGTCGGCGCCATCGGCCAATGGAAGCTGCAACTGCTCATCCTCGCGGCGACCTTCGCATTGTTTCCGCTGATCGGTATCGCCCTCAAGCCGCTCTCCGGGCCGGTTATCGAGCCGATGCTGTTCACCGGCATTCTCTTCCTGTGCTGCCTGCCCTCGACAGTGCAGTCGTCCATCGCGCTGACGTCGATTGCGCGGGGGAATGTGCCGGCAGCGGTATGCGCGGCGGCAGCTTCCAATCTGGCCGGCGTGGTCTTTACACCGCTGCTGACTGGCCTGCTGCTGGCGAGCAGCGCGGCGATCAACATGGATGCCGTCTGGGCGATCGTGGGTCTGATCTTGATCCCCTTCGCCATCGGTCAGGCGCTGCACGGCTGGATCGGCGCCTGGCTGCTGCGCCACAAGATGCTGACCTCCTTCGTGGACCGCGGCGCCATATTGGTGATGGTCTACGGGGCGTTCGGCAAGGCGGTGACCGGCGGCCTTTGGCAGGCGATCTCCGGCATCGACATCGCCATTCTGCTCGGCTTCTGCCTGCTCATCCTGGCCGTGGTCGTCATCGTGCTGCGGCTGGCGGCGCGGCTGACCGGCCTGGCGCGTCCTGACGAGGCTTCGCTTGTCTTCTGCGGCTCGGTCAAGTCGCTGGCGACGGGCGTGCCGATGGCGAATGTGCTTTTCCCCGCAGCCATGGCCGGCGCCGTCGTCCTGCCGGTAATGATGTTCCACATCGTCCAGCTCGTGACCGGCGCGTTTCTGGCGCGCGCCTATGAGCGCCGCGCGATTGCGGCGGCACCGGACGAATCCTGACTGGTCAGTGAGTCAAAGGCCGGGCGAGGGCGCGCCACTGCCCTGGCGTCGTCTCGAACCGGCGCTTGAAGGCGCGGGCGAAATGGGCCGGGTCTTCGAAGCCGTTGGCAAAAGCGATCTGCGAGATCGAGGCGCCCGCCCAGCGTGCGTCGCGCAGATCGTCAGCAGCGCGTTGCAGGCGGCGATTCCAGATTTGTCCGGTGATCGAGACGCCGAGCGCATCGCGCATCAGCTGATCGAGTCGGCGGCGGCTAATATGCTGCGCCTGCGCGATCTGTTCGGCGGTCAGGCCGGGGATGGAGAGATTGAGCTCGATATAGTCGAGCGCTTTCTGCACGCGCCAGTGGACATTCTCCAGCTCTACCGCGAGGCCGGAGGTGGCGCCAAGGAGCTGGATGACGGCATTCATCGCCGCGTGCTGCTGCGCCTCACGCAGGTCGCCCGCCACGCGCAGCAGGTGCAGCACGGTATGAGCGAGCAGGGAGGTGCCGGCATCACGTCCGGGAATGAGCGTCGCGACGAGATGCTCCATGTCCGGGAAACGGCTCATGACCAGCGCGCGCGGCATCCGCAGCAGCAACAGCTGGCTGTAATCCAGACCGCACAGGCGGAATGGGTAGCGCTCGTCGATAAAGCAGATGTCGCCCGGCGCCATTTCGCACTGGCGTTGCCGTTGGGTAGCAAGAGAGCTGCCTTCCGCCTGCAACATCATGGTAAGAAACTGGTGGGATTCCGGGCTGCCGGTGGGCGCGTATGTCACCTCGGCCGGGGCGGAGGACACGGCGAACAGCGCGCCCGGGCCAACACGGCGATGCAGGATCGCTCCGATTGTGGGATTGGCCTCGATCGCCTGTACGCACAGGCCGGGAAAAACATTCGGCGCCGCGCCAGCCCATATGTCCGCGCGCTTGGCCCGATCAAAGCCGCTCAGGTCGACAACCGAGGATAGACCCTCGAGATTGACTGCTTCCATCTCCTCAACTCCGATCCTGTATTGAGACAGGTGCCGAGCCTTGTCAAAGCAAATGGTCAGACATCCGCGCTTATTTATCGCGGCGTTGCCAAGGCCGGGCCGATCCGGCATGGCCCGGCCCCATGATGACCCACTATCGCTTTATCGTGCTGCTTAGTGGCACCAGTCTGCTGCTCTCCATGCCCCTTCACGCGCAGGAAACCGGCCCGGATGTGGTGGTGCTGGGGCAGGGGCTCGCGCTGCCGCCGGGCACGCCGGCTTATGGATCGGTGACGCTCGAGAAGACGCGGCTGGCGGAAGATGCATCCGGCACCATCGAACATGCATTGGGCGATGTCGCCGGCTTCCAGCAGTTCCGCCGGTCGGATAGCCGCTCGGCCAATCCTTCGGCGCAGGGCGTCACGCTGCGCGCGCTGGGCGGCAATGCGACCAGCCGGGCGGTCGTGCTCCTCGATGGGGTGCCGCTGGCCGATCCCTTCTTCGGTTCCATCCCGTTCAATGCTTTGCCGCTCGACGGTATTGGCGCGGCGCGGATCACACGGGGTGGCGGGGCGGGGAGTTTCGGGGCCGGCACGGTCGCCGGCAGCATCGAGCTGTTCAGCGCCGATCGCACGCAATTGCCGCGCTATAGCGCTCGCGCGCTCTATGGCTCGCGCAATGCGCAGCAGATCGAGGCGAGCCTTAGTCCCGATCTCGGCAATGGCTTCGTCTCCATCTCCGGTAGCTATGCCCGTGGCGATGGTTTCTGGACGACGCCTGCGGACCAGCGCGTCGCGGCCAGCGTGCCGGCGGGCTACGAGACATGGGCGGTGAGCGCGCGCGGTGTCGCCGCCGTGGGCGAGTCGAGCGAGATTCAGGCGCGCATCGGCCTGTTTCGCGATGACCGGACCTTGCGCTTCGCCGGGGCCGATAGCGCGCAGGAAGGGCAGGACGCCAGCCTCCGTTATGTCGGGCGCGGCGACTGGCAGGTCGAGGCGCTGGGCTATGTGCAGCTGCGCAACTTCAGCAATATCGTGGTCAGCGCGACGAGCTTTCGCCTGACGCTGAACCAGCGCAACACTCCGTCGACAGGGCTCGGCGGCAAGCTGGAGGTGCGCCCGCCGGTGGGTGAGGATCATCTGCTGCGGATCGGCGCCGATAGCCGGTTCGCGAGCGCAGACATGTTTGAGGAGGCGCTCAACGCCACGACCGGCGCCGCCACCGCGCGGCGTGAAGCCAGCGGCCGGCAGGTCACGAGCGGCATTTATGTGGAGGATGACTGGTCGCTCGGGCGCCTCATCCTGACCGGCGGCGCGCGCCTCGACTATTGGCGGATCAGCGGAGGGCGCTTCACCGAGCGAACGCCGGCCTCAGGGGTGGTCAGGACGGTGACCTATGCCGACCGCGAGGATTGGGAGGGCAGCTTCCGCGCTGGACTGATCTGGCAGGCAACGCCGGGAGTGGCTTTGCGTGCAGCGGGCTATACCAGCTTCCGCCTGCCGACGATCAACGAGCTGTATCGCGGCTTCACGGTGTTTCCGGTGACGACGCAGGCCAATGCCGATCTCGCCCCCGAGCGGCTGCGCGGTGTCGAGGCCGGGTTCGATCTGACCCCGGCGCCCGGCCTGACGCTCTCTGCCACCGCCTTCTACAATCATCTGGCCGATGCCGTCGCGAACGTGACGATCGGCACCAATCTGCGCCAGCGCCGCAATGTCGATGCGATTGTGGCGAAGGGCATCGAAGTGAGCGGGACGATGACGCTGGGGGACTTCGATCTCGCGGCATCCTATGCCTATAATGACAGCCGCGTGGAGGCGAGCGGCGCGGCGGCCCAGCTCGATGGCCTGCAACCAGCACAAAGCCCGCGCCACGGCGCCAGCGCCACGCTGGGCTGGCACGCTCCCGGCAACGCCCGCCTCGCGCTCACCGTGCGCCATGTCGGCCCGCAATATGAGGACGATCTGCAGGCCGACCGGATGCCCGCCGCAACCACGCTCGACGGCTATGCCCGCGTGCCACTGACCGGCCGGGTGGCGCTGGTCGGCCGGGTCGAGAACCTGTTCGACGAGCGCGTGGTCACCCGACAGGTCACCTCGACCAATGGCGCCGTGAGCACAGACCTCGGCACACCGCAGACCTTCTGGATCGGCATCCAGATCGCGGGATAGCGCCTCCGTCGCGCTCGCATATTTGAGCGGCCTCTTGCGCAGCGGGGCCCTTGTCCGCATTCTGCCCATTGTTGGGCATGTTGGAGGACGTGATGGGGACTTACGCGGGGGTGCGCTATTCCATGGTGGCGATCTGGCTGCACTGGATCATTGCGCTGCTGATTATCGCCAATATCGCGATCGGCCTCGGGCACGATCCGCTGGGCGCGGTGATCCCCGGCGTCATGAATATTCACAAATCCATCGGGCTGACCGTCCTCGTCCTGTCCGTACTGGCGCTGCTCTGGCGCCTGATGAACAGCCCGCCGCCGCTGCCGACGACCATATCCCGACGCACCAAGCGCGCGGCGGCGTTGATGCATCGTCTGCTCTATGCCCTGATGATCCTCATGCCGCTCACCGGCTGGATCATGTCCTCGGCAGGGCCGCGTCCGCTCAACTGGTTCAATGTCTTCGACGTGCCCAAATTCGCGGTGGCGCGAGGCGATGCCATCGTGAACGTGGCCGGTTCGCATGAGGTGCTTGGGCTCATCTTCGGGGCGCTGGTGATCGGCCATATCGGCGCGGCGCTGTGGCACCAGTTCATCCGCCGGGATGGGCTGATTATTAGGATGGTGTGACGCTGCGGGCGTAACCTGCGGGGGATATGAAAAACCCGGCCGGAGGGCTGCTTCGGCCGGGTTTATCGATGCTCTGAAGGATTGGGCGGGTCAGGCAGCCTTTGCTGCAGCATTCTGGCGGCGGTGATAGGCGTTCACGACCGACAGCACGGCCTTCACCGATGCCGTCGCCACGTCTTCATCCGTACCGACCCCGAAGAATGTGGTGCCATCATCGGTGCGGCATTCGACATAGGCCGCCGCGAGGACGTTGCCCCCGGTGCCGATGGCGTGCTCATTATAGTCGACCACGTCGAGCCCGATGCCGAGTTCATCGCGCAGGGCCGAGAGGACCGACGAAATCAGGCCGTTGCCCCGGCCCGATATGCTGCGCTCCGTGCCATCATGGACGATCTTGCCGGTGAACACGCGGTTCCCGGCGGGCCCGCTCTCGACATAATCGACCAGCGCATAGGGCTGCGCGCCGGTGAGGCAGTAATGCTGCTCGAACGCCTCCCAGATGTCGGCGGCATGCAGCTCACGGCTGGACTTGTCCGCCATGTCCTGCACCACCTTGGAAAAATCGCCCTGCATCCGCTTGGGCAGCTTGAGGCCCTTGTCCTGCTGCAACACCCAGGCGACGCCGCCCTTGCCGGACTGCGAGTTGACGCGGATCACGGCTTCATAGGAGCAGCCGATATCCGCCGGATCGATGGGCAGATAGGGCACGTCCCAGATCTCGTCATTGCGCTGTTCCTGCGCGGCGAAACCTTTCTTGATCGCGTCCTGATGGCTACCGGAGAAGGCGGTGAACACCAGATCGCCCGCATAAGGATGGCGCGGGTGGACGGGGAGCTGGTTGCAGTAGGTCACCGTCTGCACGACCTCTTCCATGTTGGAGAAGTCGAGGCCCGGCGAGACGCCCTGCGTGTAGAGATTGAGCGCCACGGTCACCAGATCGCAATTGCCGGTGCGCTCGCCGTTGCCGAACAGGCAGCCCTCGACGCGATCGGCGCCGGCCATCAGACCCAGCTCCGCCGCCGCCACGCCGGTGCCCCGGTCGTTATGCGGGTGCAGCGAGATGACCACGCTGTCGCGGTTCCGGATATGGCGGCAGAACCATTCGATCTGGTCGGCATAGATATTGGGCGTCGCGGCCTCGACCGTGGCGGGCAGGTTGAGGATCAGCGGCTTCTCTGGCGTCGGCTGGAGAATGTCCATCACTGCCTCGCAGCACTCCAGGCTGAAATCCAGTTCAGCGGTGGAAAAGGTCTCCGGGCTGTACTCGAACCGCCAATCGGTGTTCGGCTGCTTGGCGGCCTCGTCGCGAATGATCTTGGCGGCATCGACGGCGATCTGCTTAATCTGCGGCCGCTCCATGTTGAACACGATCCGCCGCCACGCCGGAGAGACGGCGTTGTAGACGTGGACGATAGCCTGGCGCGCGCCCTGCAGGCTCTCGAAGGTGCGCTCGATGAGGTCGCGGCGGGCCTGCGTGAGCACCTGGATGATGACATCGTCCGGGATGCGGCCCGATTTGACGAGGCCGGAGATGAAATCGAACTCGGTCGCGCCCGCCGAGGGGAAGCCGACCTCGATCTCCTTGAGGCCGACGCGGGTCAGCAGCTCGAAGAAGCGGGTCTTCTTCTCGGTATCCATCGGATCGATCAGCGCCTGATTGCCATCGCGCAGATCGGTCGAGAGCCAGCGGGGCGGCTGCGTGATCGTGCGCGAGGGCCACTGCCGGTCGGGCAGGTCCACTTGCGGGAAGGGACGATATTTCTGTGACGGGTCGCTCAGCATCATGGTTCGGACATTTCATTGTTCACAGCCAAATGCACGCAGGCGCTATCCATTTGCACTGATGAGGATCTGATTCTGTGGCTAAAAGGCCCTTAGGCGCAGCGGGCCGCCTGCGGCAACCGCTTGGGTATCGCGCCTAAGGGCGCGTAAGTCGCGTAAGGCGAAGGGCCAGCCAAAAGTCCATGCGCGCTCCCATGCACGGAAAATCACCATCCGTCCAGCATGAAGTAGGAAAACGGCGGTAATCGGCCATATTTTTCGCGGTGCGTCAATCCGCTGCAGCGCCTTGCCCAGATATTTTTAACCGCGCGGAACGCGATCGTCCCTCCCGCGATTTTTACTCTTGATTTTGAATTTCCCCGGCTCACTATGCTGCAATGCACAATAAGATAGAGAAACGCATACGCTGATGACATGTTCCGAGATGCTGGGTGAGGCTGGAGACGTTCGCGATTGTTACGCGGTGGTTCAGCAATGGGTGGATGAGACCGGCATCGAGGGGTTGCACCGACGATTGAGCGAGGCGGAAGCGATCTTCCGGCGCATCGGCATCACCTTTGCTGTGTACGGGGAGGGCGGCGACCCAGAGCGGCTTATTCCCTTCGATCTGCTGCCGCGCATCTTCACCGCTGCGGAATGGGCGCGCCTGGAAGCCGGCATTCGCCAGCGCGCGGCGGCGCTCAATGCCTTCCTGCTCGACGTCTATAATCGCGGCGAAATCATCCGGGCCGGGATCGTGCCGGGCGACATCGTCTATCAGAACAAGGCCTACAAGCCGGAGATGGCCGGCTTTACCCCGCCGGGCAGGGTCTACAGCCATATCGTCGGCATCGACATCGTTCGCACCGGTCTCGATGATTTCATGGTGCTGGAGGATAATTGTCGCACGCCCTCGGGCGTCTCCTACATGCTGGAAAATCGCGAGATTATGACGCGGATGTTCCCGGAGCTGTTTGCCCGGCAGCGGGTTGCGCCGGTGGACGATTATCCGAGCCAGCTTCTGCGCTCGCTGCAGGAGGTGGCGCCGCCCGCCTGCAAGGGCGTGCCGCAGGTCGTGGTGCTTACCCCCGGTTCGTTCAACAGCGCTTATTATGAGCACAGCTATCTGGCCGACCTGATGGGCGTCGAGTTGGTCGAGCCGGCCGATCTCTTCGTGGAAGACGGGCTGGTCTTCATGCAGACCACGCGCGGCCCCCGCCGGGTGGATGTGATCTACCGGCGCATCGACGATGATTTCATCGATCCACTCGCTTTCCGGCCCGATAGCCTGCTGGGCGTGCCGGGGCTGTTCAATGCCTATCGCGGGGGCGGCGTAACGCTCTGCTCCGCGCCCGGTGCGGGCATCGCGGACGACAAGGCGATCTACGTCTATGTGCCGGAGATGATCCGCTTCTATCTGGGCGAGACGGCGATCCTGCAGAATGTGCCGACTTGGCAATGTTCCAAGCCGGACGATTTCGCTTATGTGATGGACCATCTCCCCGAGTTGGTTGTGAAGGAAGTTCACGGCTCGGGCGGTTATGGGATGCTGATCGGCCCCAAGGCCAGCGCGAGCGAGATCGAGGCTTATGCTGGGCGCATCCGCGCCAATCCCTCCGAGTTCATTGCGCAGCCGACGCTCGACCTTTCGGCCGCGCCCACACTCGGGCCGGTCGGGCTGGTGCAGCGCCATGTCGATTTCCGGCCCTTCTGCCTTGTCGGCAAGGAGATCAGGCTGGTGCCGGGAGGCTTGACGCGGGTTGCGCTGGCGGAAGGATCGCTGGTGGTGAATTCAAGCCAGGGCGGCGGCGTCAAAGACACGTGGGTGCTGCGGTGAGGGGGGCTGCGATGAGAGAGGCCGTTTGCGGCATGCAGGCCCAACCAAAGGGAGGCCACCCATGCTGAGCCGGACCGCCGAAAATCTGTTTTGGATGGCCCGCTACATGGAGCGCGCCGAAGCCACTGCGCGATTGCTCACCATGGGGCAGCGGATGACCATCCTCCCCGGCGCGACGATGCGCGACGAGTGGCGCTCGGTCGTGCAGGTCACCGAGTGCGAGGATGTGTTCGGCAAGGATGCCATCATCCGCGAGAGCGACATCGTCGAACATCTCATCCTGAATGCCGATAACCCTGCTTCCATCCGCGCCTGCCTCGCGCGGGCACGGCAGAACGGCAAGTCGGTGCGTACCGCCCTCACGCAGGAGATGTGGGAAGCGCTCAACGAGGGCTGGCGCAAGCTCGAAACCTATGGGGTCAACGATGCGCGCCGCGAGTTCGCCGAGATCATCGACTGGGTGAAGACCCGCGCGATGATCTTCCGGGGCGCGACCGAGAGTGGCCAGTTGCGCAACGAGGGGCATGATTTTCTGCGCGTCGGTGGCGCGCTGGAGCGGGCGCAGATGACGTTGCGGTTGCTGGACGTCAAATATTACGTCCTGCTGCCGGAGACCGAAGTGGTCGGCGGCCACCGCGACCATTATCAATGGACTTCGGTGCTGCACGCTCTGTCGGGCAGCCGCGCCTATCACCATGTCTATGGCGGCTCCTACACGCCGGCGCAGATCACGGACTTCTTGATGCTGAACCGCCAGTTTCCGCGCAGCACGCTCTATTGCTTCGACCAGATCGCCTATCGGCTGCAGCGGCTGGCCAGCTGGCATGGCCAGCGCACGCCGGCCAATTTGCGCAGCGAGGAGATGGTGGAGACGCTCGCGCAGGCCAATAGCGGAGATATTTTCCGCCGGGGCTTGCACGAAACCGTCCAGAGCAAGATTGTCCAGTGCAACATGCTTGGGCACGAAATCGCACAAGCCTATCATTTCGGCTGAGCGGGAGGCGACCGGGCCATGCGGATCACGATCCGTCACGAGACTGTCTATCGGTATGAGGAGGAGGCTGGCGGCGTGGTCATGCGCCTGCGCCTGTTGCCCGCGACCAGCAACGCGCAAACCGTCGAGCAATGGACGGTGACAGCGAACGGCCAGCCCATCGAACGCTGGATCGTCAACGGTTATGGCGATGCGGAGGCCGTGTGGCGCGCGCCCGGACGGGTCGACAGCGTCACGATCCTGTCAGAAGGGACAGTGCGGACAGTCGATTGCGCCGGTGTGCTCAAGCCTGCCGATGGGGCAGTGCGGCCCCAGCTGTTCCTGCGCGCGACGCCGCTGACCGAGATCGACGCGGCGATTGCCGATCTGGCCCAGCGCGCGCGACGGGAGGAGGGCGTGCTCGCCAGCCTCCACGCCCTCTCCGATCTGGTGCACGAGGAGATCGAATATCGATCCGGCAGCACCAGCATGGAAACCACGGCCGCGCAGGCCTTTGCCCAGAAATCGGGGGTGTGCCAGGATCAGGCGCATGTCTTCATTGCAGCGGCGCGCAGCCTGTTGATCCCGGCCCGCTATGTGGTGGGCTATCTGCGGGACGACGAGCGGCCGGATAGCGACCATGAGCCCCATGCCTGGGCGGAAGCCTGGGTAGAGGGGCTGGGCTGGATCGGGTTCGATATTACGCTGGGCCTCTGCCCGGTAGAGGGGCATGTGCGCCTGTGCTGTGGCCTTGATGCCGCAGATGCCGCGCCGATTCGGGGCGTGATGATCGCAGGGGGCGAAACCGCATTGTCGCACGACGTGCAGATTGCCAGTCTGCCATCTGAGGATACCGCACAATCCCAGACGCAACAGTGAGTCGGGCGGGCGGCTCGGTGCGGGCATGAAAAAGGGGCATAAAATGACGTATTGCGTGGCATTGCGGGTCGAGGCCGGCCTGGTGATGCTCTCTGACACGCGGACCAATGCCGGGCTCGACAATATCGGCATGTTCCGCAAGACCTTCACTTATGAGCGCCCCGGCGAGCGGGCGATTGCGCTGCTGTGTTCCGGAAGCCTTTCGGTCACGCAGGAAGTGCGCACCAAGCTCTCCCGCGCCATGAAGGACGCGGTCGACAATCCCGAGGTCGAGACCCTGCTGAACTGCGCCACCATGCACCGCGCCGCGCATCTGGTCGGCGAGGCGATGAAAGCGGTTCAGAAGGAAATGCGAGAGGGGATGAGCGGCACCAGCCCCTCACTGAGTGCCAGCATCCTGCTGTGCGGGCAGCGCAAGGGCGGCAAGCCCCGCCTGTACCTGGTCTACTCGCAAGGCAATTTCATCGAAGCGACGGCGGACACGCCCTTCTTCCAGATCGGCGAGCACAAATATGGCAAGCCGATCCTCGACCGGATGATCAAGCCGACCACGTCGCTGTCGGATGCTGCCAAGGCGGTATGCGTCTCCATGGATTCGACGCTGCGCTCCAACCTGTCGGTCGGGATGCCGCTCGATCTGAGCATCATCCCACGCGATCAATATGAGTTCAGCGTCCGTCGCCGAATCGAAGCAGACGACCCGGAATTCTCGACCATTTCCCGGCAATGGGGAGAGGTGCTGAAGTCCGGCTTTGATTCGCTGCCCTCGATGATCGGCGCGGGATCCTGAAGACTTTAGCCCCTCCTCTTCAGAGGAGGGGTTGGGGTGGTGCAGCAACGCTTCTGTTATCCACCGCGGGTGTGATGCTGGCGCATCGCCACCACCCCCGGCCCCTCCTCTAAAGAGGAGGGGAGGTTGGAAAAGCCCAACCTCGTCGCCCAAGCATTGAGTTCCGCGTCGCACACCCTAAATGCGAATGACAATCGCCACCCCGTGCTGGCGCATAAACAACCCTATCTCTCCGCGAAGGAAGACATCGACCCATGACCGCCACGCACAGCTCGCGCATGATCATTCTCGGCTCCGGGCCGGCCGGTCTTTCGGCCGCCATCTACGCCGCGCGCGCCGGCATGGCGCCGATTGTCGTGCAGGGGATGCAGCCGGGCGGTCAGCTGACTATCACCACCGATGTCGAGAATTATCCCGGCTTCCGCGAGGTCATTCAGGGCCCGTGGCTGATGGAAGAGATGCAGGCGCAGGCCGAGCATGTCGGCACGCAGATGATGTACGACCAGATCGTCGACGTCGACCTCAGCAAGCGCCCGTTCAAGCTGACTGGCGACGGCGGCACCGAATATTATGGCGATACGCTGGTCATCGCGACCGGCGCGCAGGCCAAGTGGCTGGGGCTGGAGAGCGAGCATCTGCTGCAGGGCAAGGGCGTCTCGGCCTGCGCGACCTGCGATGGCTTTTTCTATCGCGGCAAGAAGGTGGTGGTGATCGGCGGCGGCAACACCGCAGTCGAAGAGGCACTGTACCTCACCAATCACAGCCATGATGTGACGCTGATCCACCGCCGCGACAGTCTGCGCGCGGAAAAAATCCTGCAGGATCGCCTGTTCGCCCATCCCAACATCAAGGTGGTGTGGAACAAGGCCGTCGAGCGGTTTGTCGGCGGTGGCGATCCGGAAGGTCTCGTCGGTGTCGATCTGATCGATACCGAGACGGGCGAGAAGAGCCATATCGAGACGGACGGCGCGTTCGTCGCCATCGGGCACAAGCCGGCAACCGAGCTGTTCGAGGGCAAGCTGCCGCTCGATGAAGGCTATCTGGTCGTCGAGAAAGGCACGAGCCGTACCAGCATTCCGGGCGTGTTCGCGGCCGGCGACGTGACGGACAAGATCTACCGTCAGGCGGTGACGGCGGCCGGCATGGGCTGCATGGCGGCGCTAGATGCCGAGCGGTTCCTCGCGGAAGCCGACTTTGAATCTCAGCGCGAGCATGTGCCGGCCTGATCGCGGCATCACGGTGAACTAGAATGTGAAAAGCCGGGCGACCGCGAAGGTCTGCCCGGCTTTCCTTTGTCTTGAGCCTGAGCGCGAGCCCAGACGGGTCACGCGGCGCGATTAGCGCGAGGCAACCTTGGTCAGCGGCGTCTCGTTCAGCAGGACCGCATCCTTCACGCGGAAGGATACCGGCATGCCGTTGGCGCTGCCGATCACGCGGCCCTTGGCGACGGTGAGACGGAAGGTCGAGCCGGGCGTTGCGCGGCCCTCGATCACCCGGCGGCTGTCGCCGAGTTCGGTGACGGTGTAGGTGTAGCTGACGCCTTCATGCGTGAAGGTCTTCTCAGCCTCTTTCGCGTGGCCGGGTGTGACGACGGCAAACGAAAGCAGTGCGGCGGCAAAAAAAGCATTTTTCACGAACAGTCTCCTTTGTCAGTTGCAAAAGAGCCTTGCTCGGCATCCCATGTTCTTCCGTGGTCATAGTGCTGCGCTGCACCATGGCTCACAAACGCAAAAAGCGGCGGAGCGATTGCATTTGATGCAAACCGATGACGCGGTGCAGCGCTACGTGCGAAAAGCGGATACGGAGGAGTACGCCTGTCAGGCGGCGCGGCTGTCCAGTTTGCGGCTCAGCATGGCGGCCAGACTGCCGAATGTCTCGAAGCTGTCCATATCCACATCATCATCATCGATGACGATATCGAGCCGATCCTCAAGATCGGTCAGCAAGGTGGCGACAGCCATGGAATCCAGTTCCGGCAGCGACCCGAACAGACCCGTGTCGGCGTCGAACAGATCGACACGCTGCGGGGAGAGCCCGAGCACATCCACGAGCGATGCGCGCAACGCATCGCTGGCCGCGCTGTTGGAGGCGCCATTGCCCTCTCGATCCTGGCTCGTCTGCATCATCGGGCCCCTAGCGGGTCGATATCATTTTGGAAAGCATGGCGATGCGGGGCCGGGCCGATCTTGCCCGACTGTTGCGGCCGATCCACGTTCGCAACGCGCGCGCCTATTCATGCCTTGAAAGAACATGATATGGGCGGAGGATGCTACCGCCCCTCGACCATCTGACACAGCAGGGCGATCCGACTGCCATTGCTCTGGCGGGCAAGCTCGGCGCGATCGATTATGCGACGATGGAGCAGATGGTGGGGCGGCTCGCGCACTGTCTCGCCGCGCGTATGGAGGGGGCAGGCGCGTCCGGCGGCAGTCGGGTGGCGGCGTGGCTGCCCAAGGGCCTTCTGGCGGCATTGCTGCCTCTGGCCGTGGTGCGGGCCGGGCATGTCTATGTGCCGATCAATCCGCTGCTCAAGCGGGCGCAGGTTGCCCATATCGTGCGGGATAGCGGCGCGGCGATGCTGATCTCACAGCCCGCGCGGCTGGGGACGCTGGAGCCAGGCGATCTGGCTGAGGCTGTGGCGCGCGTGGAAGAGGCCGCGCTGCTCGCTGCGATGGAGGATGCGGACGCCGCGACGTTGCCGCCCGGCACGGGGCGCCCCGACGATCTGGCCGAGATTCTCTACACATCGGGTTCGACCGGGCGACCCAAGGGCGTGATGCTCAGCCACGCCAATCTGATGATTGGCGCGCGGTCAGTGGCCGGCTACCTCGGTCTCGATGCGACGGACCGTACTCTCGCGCTCCTGCCGCTCAGCTTCGACTACGGGCAAAACCAGCTGCTCTCGACATGGTGGGCCGGCGGATGCGTGGTGCCGCTGGATTATCTGCTGCCGCGGGAGGTCGCGAAAGTCGCAGCCGGGCACGCGATCACGACGCTGGCCGGCGTCCCGCCGCTCTGGGTGCAGTTGACCGAGATCGACTGGCCACCAGAGGCGCGCGCTGCCTTGCGCCGCCTCACCAACAGCGGCGGGGCGCTCACGCGTCCGCTGATCGCACGCTTGCGCGAGACATTCCCCGGTGTGGACGTGTTCGCCATGTACGGGCTGACCGAGGCGTTTCGCTCCACCTATCTCCCTCCCGACCTGCTGGATCGCCACCCGGACAGTATCGGCCAGGCGATACCGGACGCGGAAGTGCTCGTCGTGCGGGCTGATGGCACTTTGACGGACGATGATGAGCCTGGCGAACTGGTTCATAGCGGCCCGCTGGTGGCGCAAGGCTATTGGCAGGATGCAGCACGGACGGCGGAGCGATTCAAGCCGGCGCCGGCAGCGTCTACCTATGGTGGCATGGCGGTGTGGTCCGGCGACACCGTGGTGCGCGATGGCGAGGGCTTGCTGCGCTTCGTCGGCCGGGACGACGCGATGATCAAGAGCGCCGGCAATCGCATCAGTCCCAGCGAGGTAGAGGAGGCGGCGGTGGCCGTCGCGGGCGTGGCCGAAGCCTGTGCGCTTGGTCGCGCGGATGAGCGCCTTGGCCAGGCCATCGTGCTGTTCGTGCGGGCGGAAGCGGCATTATGCGAGACCGATCGCGGCTCGCTCGGTGAGCGTCTGTCCGCGCAGTTGCGGCAGACGCTGCCCAATTTCATGCAACCGGCGGAGATCAGGATTTTGTCGCAGATGCCGCGTAACCCCAATGGCAAAATCGACCGCGTGGCGCTCGCCGCGCTGGCCGGGGAGGGCGGCGCATGACGCCGCTCAAGCCCAAGCCGATGGGGCCGATTCCGCCTGGCTATGAGAGCGAGGGGGGCATGCTGCTCGTCGGCCGACAGGGCGTGGCCGCGCTGATCGATCAGATCGGAGAGACGCCGGCCTTTCTCTATGACGCCGGCAAGCTCCGCCAGCGCGTGGCGGCTCTGCGGGCGGCCATGCCGGCCGGGGTCGACCTTCATTATGCGATGAAGGCCAATCCCTTCGCGCCGCTTCTCTCACTCATGGCGGGGCTGGTGGACGGGTTCGACATTGCCTCCGCCGGAGAACTGGAGATGGCGCGGGTAGCCGGGATGGCCGGCAGCCGGATCAGCTTCGCGGGGCCGGGCAAGACCGACCGGGAGCTGGGCGACGCCCTTGCGGCGGGCGTGACGATCAACCTGGAGTCGGAAGGCGAGGCCGAGCGCGCACTCACGCTGGCTGCACGCGCCAATATCCGGCCCCGGCTCGGGGTGCGCGTCAATCCTGATTTCGAGCTGAAGGGCTCGGGCATGCGGATGGGCGGTGGCGCGCGGCCCTTCGGCGTGGATGCCGATCGTGCGGCCGCACTGACCCGCCACCTGATCGCGGCAGGAGCGGAATGGCGCGGTTGGCATGTCTTTGCGGGGTCGCAATCGCTGGATGCGCACGCCATCGTTGCGGCCCAGTCGGCCACGATGGATCTGGTCGCGCGCTTGTCGGAGGAGGTGGGGCTAAGCCCGCCGCTGGTCAATCTCGGCGGTGGCTTCGGGGTGCCTTACTTCCCCGGTGATGCGCCGCTTAACCTCTCCATTATCGGCGACGGGCTGGGCGGTCTGCTGGCCGACCGTCCCGCGATCCTGCGCGAGAGCCGATTCGCGCTTGAACTGGGGCGCTTTCTGGTGGCGGAAGCCGGCATTTACCTCAGCCGCGTGATCGACGTGAAGCAAAGCCGCGGAGAGACTTTCGCCGTGGTGGATGGCGGCCTGCATCATCAGCTCGCGGCCAGCGGCAATTTCGGTACGGTGGTCCGCCGCAATTACCCGATTGCGCTGGCAAACCGCTTCGATGAGCCGCCGGCGAGCGAGCCGGTCCATGTGGTCGGGTGCCTCTGCACGCCGCTGGATCGGCTCGGCGATGCTGTGATGCTCCCGCCTGTCGCGGTCGGCGATCTCGTCGCGCTGTTCATGGCCGGCGCCTATGGCGCGAGCGCCAGCCCGGCGGCCTTTCTGGGCCATGCCCCGGCCGCCGAGTTGCTGGTCGAAGAGGATTGATGCGCGTCAGGCGGCTGATGCCTGATCGGGCGCAATCCCGATCCCACTCAGGCCCTGCGACTCCAGATAGGCCGGATAGAGCATCTGCTCTTCCCGCTGGATGCGGTCGACCAGAGCCTCCAGCGCGGGCCTGAGGGCGGCGCGAAAGGCCTCGGGCTCCTGGAAAATCCGACAGTCTGGCCAGGCCTTCATCAGATCGGCCCATAGATCGCCCAGATGCCCGGTCTCTGCATGATATTGCGAGGCGAGCGTGGCGATCCTGCCGTTGCCGCTGGCGCGCAGGGCCGGATAGACGTGCTTGTCCTCCTTGGCGAGATGGCGGATCAAGATGCGGTTCAACTTGCTGCGCAGCGCGATCAGTTCGCCCACCTCCGCGCCGGATCGCTGCGTCGCCGGGCTCGTGACTTGCTGGCACAGCTCGAGCAGCGCCATATGTTCAGCCTGAAGATACCCCAATTCCATGTCTTAGCCTGCCTCACGACACCGCTCGCATGTCCATCTGAGCATCCAATCTGCGCCCGGGAGCTTTAACAATGTGTTGTCAGGCGGTTAGGGGATAGTCCGCCGCAATGAAATAAAGGCCGTCCGGCGGGGCATTGTGCCCCAGCGCCGCGCGATTGCGCGCGTCCAGCGCCGCCTTGAGGTCATCGGGCGACCATGTGCCAGTGCCGACCAAGGCAAGGCAGCCCACCATCGAGCGGACCTGATGATGAAGGAAGCTGCGGGCCTTGGCGTGGACGGTGATGCGCTCGCCGACGCGCACGACATCAAGACGGGCGAGGGTGCGGTGGGGGCTGTCCGCCTGACATTGCGCGGAGCGGAAGGTGGTGAAATCATGTCGGCCGACCAGTGCCTGCGCGGCCTCGTGCATCCGCTCGGCATCCAGCACTTGTGGCACACGCCAGACAAGGCCGCTCTCGAATGTGAGCGGCGCGCGGCGGTTAAGGATGCGATACTCATAGGCGCGCGCGACGCAGGAGAAGCGGGCGTGCCAATCCTCCGGCACGATGTGGCAGGTCAGAATGGCGATCGGCTCGGGCCGCAGATGGGCATTGAGCGCTTCCATCAGCCGAAAAGGCGTGATCGCCTTGTCCAGATCGACATGCGCCCGCATGCCGAGGGCATGGACGCCGGCGTCAGTCCGCCCGGCGCAATGGACGATCGGCGCGCCGCCGGCGATGCGGCCCAGCGCTTCCTCGATACATTGCTGCACGCTCGGGCCATGGGCCTGGCGCTGCCAGCCCATATAGGGTCGCCCGTCATATTCGACCGTGAAAGCGAAGCGGGTCATTCCAAGAGGGTGCCGGCCGGAATGGCAGTGCCGCGCAGCAGATCGGCGGTTGCCATGGCGCCCTTGCCGGCGCGCTGGATGAGGGTGGGGCGCAGCGAGCCCTGCTCACCGCACCCGATCAGCAGACCCTCGTCAAGCACGGTTCCTGCGGGGCCGGGCTGAGAATCGACTGAGGCAGCCAGAACCTTGTAGCGCTCGCCCTTGTGCGCGAACCATGCGCCCGGGGCGGGGTTGAAGGCGCGAACCTGCCGTTCGGCCGCGACCGGCCCGGCGGTGAAATCGAGGTGGCTCTCCGCCTTGTCGATCTTGGCCGCATAGGTCACCCCATCCTCGGGTTGGACGATCGGCGGATAGGCTCCGATCTGATCGAGCACCTGGACCATCAACGCGGCCCCGACATGCGCCAGTTCATCGGTCAGCGCGCCGGCGGTCTTGCCGTCCACGGGCGTGCTGACCTTCGCCAGCATCGGCCCGGTGTCGAGACCCTTGGCCATCGCCATGATGGTGACTCCGATGCGCTCGTCGCCTGCGAGGATGGCACGCTGGATCGGTGCAGCGCCGCGCCAGCGGGGGAGCAGGGAGGCGTGGACGTTGAGGCTGCCGAGCCGCGGGGCATGGAGGACCGGGATCGGCAGGATCAGCCCGTAGGCGGCGACCACGGCGACGTCCGCCTCGAAAGCATCGAAGACGTCCTGTTCCGCCGCGTCATTCAGGGAGAGGGGCGTTCGCACCGGCAGGCCCAGCGCCTCCGCTCTGGCTTGCACCGGGCTCGGGCGAGGCGCCTTGCCCCGACCTGCCGGCCGGGGTGGCTGCGTATACACCGCCACGACGGAATGGCCGGCCGCGGTCAGCGCATCGAGCGTCGGTACCGCGAAATCCGGCGTTCCCATGAAGACGATCCGCAAAGGCTCTTTCATGCGGCCCTCTGAAACGCTTGTATCATCGCAGCGCAAGCCCTTATTTGGCAGTCATGTCCTCGCCAGAGATCGACGCGCTCACGCAGGCGCTTGCCCGGCTGCCCGGCCTTGGCCCCCGTTCGGCACGGCGGGCGGTGCTGCATCTGCTGCAGCGGCGCGATGCGGCGATGGTGCCGCTGCTGCGCGCGCTGGAAAGCGTGAGCGAGCGGATGGTGCATTGTTCGGTCTGCGGCAATGTCGACACCATCGATCCCTGCGCCATCTGCGCCGATCCCCGCCGCGATGCCCGCGCTTTGTGCGTGGTGGAGGATGTGGCGGACCTCTGGGCGCTGGAAAAGTCGCGCCTGTTTCCGGGGCGGTTCCATGTGCTGGGTGGCCGGCTCTCCGCGCTGGATGGCGTGCGGCCGGAAGACCTGTCGATCGCCAGCCTTGTCCAACGCGTCGCCGATGGCGGCATCGATGAAGTGGTGCTGGCGATGAACGCCACGCTGGAGGGGCAGACGACGGCCCATTACATCGCAGAGCGGCTGGAGTCCTATCCGGTGCGGCTGACGCAACTGGCCCATGGCGTGCCCGTCGGGGGCGAACTCGATTATCTCGATGAGGGCACCCTGGCGCAGGCGCTGCGGGCGCGGCGGCCGATCAGTTGAGGGGCGGATACGCGGGCAGATCCTGCCGCGTTCGATCAGCCTGATCGGAACAAAGCGTTAACAACGGCTTGATCTCGCGCCTTGGCTTCCATATCTGGACAGCATGGCCATTAGACCGATCCTTGAGACCCCGGACCCGATTCTGCGGACGATTTCGACGCCTGTCGAGGCGATCGACGATGATTTGCAGACGCTGATCGATGACATGTTCGACACCATGTACGATGCGCCGGGTATCGGGCTGGCGGCTATACAGGTCGGCGTGCCCAAACGGGTGCTGGTCATCGATCTGCAGGAGCCCGAGTCCGATGAGGAAGGCGCACCGCCGGTCAAGAATCCGCTGGTGTTCATCAATCCGGAGATCCTTGATGGGTCTCCGGAAAGCTCGGTCTATAATGAGGGCTGTCTCTCCGTGCCGGATCAATATGCCGAGGTCGAGCGGCCAGCGCGCATCCGCGCCAGCTGGATGGATCGGCAGGGGCGGATTCATGAGGAAGAGCTGGAAGGGCTGCTCGCGACCTGCCTGCAGCACGAGATGGACCATCTCGAAGGCATTCTGTTCATCGACCATCTGTCTCGCCTGAAGCGGGACATGCTGCTCAAGAAGCTTGCCAAGACCCGCAAAGCCGCCTGAGCTTCCGCGCCCATTGCGGCGCGGCTTGGTTTTCGAAATTGACCGGCAAGAAAAAAAGGGGCGCTTCGGGCGCCCCTTTTACTAATCCGTGAATAAGCCAGCTGAGGCTCAGCGCTTGTCCATCGGGACATAATCGCGCTGCGTCGGGCCGGTGTAGAGCTGACGGGGACGGCCGATCTTCTGCTCTGGGTCCGAGATCATCTCGTTCCACTGCGCGACCCAGCCGACGGTGCGGGCGAGGGCGAAGAGCACCGTGAACATGTCCGTCGGGAAGCCGATCGCCGACAGGATCACACCCGAGTAGAAGTCCACATTCGGGTAGAGCTTCTTCTCGATGAAATATTCGTCGTGCAGCGCGATCTGCTCCAGCTCGCGGGCGACGTCGAAGATAGGGTCGCTGACGCCAAGCTTGTCCAGCACTTCCTTGGCGGTCGCCTGCATCACCTTCGCGCGGGGATCGTAGTTCTTGTACACGCGGTGGCCGAAGCCCATCAGGCGGAACGGATCGTCCTTGTTCTTGGCGCGTGCGATGTAGGACGGGATGCGATCCACGGTGCCGATCTCGCGGAGCATGTTGAGCGCCGCTTCGTTGGCGCCGCCATGCGCCGGGCCCCACAGGCAGGCGATGCCCGCCGCAATGCATGCAAACGGATTGGCGCCCGAGGAGCCGGCCAGGCGCACGGTCGAGGTGGAGGCGTTCTGCTCGTGATCGGCATGCAGGATGAAGATCTTGTCCATCGCCGCCTCTACGACGGGATCGACCACATATTCCTCAGCCGGGACCGAGAAGGTCATGCGCAGGAAGTTGCCGGTGTAGCTCAGGTCATTGCTCGGATAGACGAAAGGCTGACCGACCGAATATTTGTAGGCCATGGCCGCGAGCGTCGGCATCTTGGCGATGAGACGGTGGCTTGCGATCATCCGCTGGTGCGGATCGGTGATGTCCGTGGAGTCGTGGTAGAAGGCCGACAGCGCGCCGACCACGCCGCACATGATCGCCATGGGGTGCGCATCGCGACGGAAGCCGCGGAAGAAGGTGGAGAGCTGCTCGTGCACCATCGTGTGGCGGGTGATCGTCCGCTCGAACAGCTCGAACTCGTCCTTTGAGGGGAGCGAGCCGCGCAGCAGCAGATAGGCCACTTCCATGAAGCTCGACTGCTCGGCGAGCTGATCGATGGGATAGCCGCGGTGAAGGAGCACGCCCTCATCACCATCGATATAGGTCAGCGCCGAATCGCAGCTCGCCGTAGAGGTGAAGCCGGGATCATATGTGAACATGCCCGTTTGGGCATAGAGCTTGCGAATGTCGATGACCTTAGGGCCGACGGAACCTTCGACGACCTTACATTCGAGATCCTTGCCCTCGACGGTCATTTTGACTGTGCTGTCGCTCATTCCTTCACCCCTTATTGCTCAAATTTGTGGTCCGGACCCGGAAGCCTGGAGGAGTCCGGCCTGATCCTGCAGGCGGCCCAAGGTTTCGTCCCGACCAAGATGGAGTAGCACGTCGAAAATACCGGGCGACGTCGTGCGACCCGTTAACGCAACGCGCAGTGGCTGTGCAATCTTTCCAAGGCCAAGGCCAGCCTCTTCCGCGATTGCGCGGATGGCGGCCTCAAGCGCCTCAAGCGACCAATCGGGCAGCGCATCCAGCCGCTCGACCACAGTGCCGAGCAGGGCGCGGGCATTCTCGTCGAGCAGTTTGGCGGCAGCCTCTTCGACCGTGAGCGGGCGCTTGGCGAAGAGGAAGGCGGCGCCGTCGGTCAGTTCCACCAGCGTCTTGGCGCGGGGCTTGAGCGCGGGCATGATCGCCGCAAGCTGGTGCAGCCGGGCCTGGGCCGCCGCATCGTCGTCCAGCGGATCCATCCGCTCGGCGACGAGCAGAGCGAGGCGACCGTCATCGGCCTCGCGAATGTAATGGCCGTTCAGATTTTCGAGCTTCTTGAGGTCGAATCGCGACGGCGAGCGACCCACGCCCGGCAGATCGAACCACTCGACGGCCTGCTCGCGGCTGATGATCTCATCATCGCCATGACCCCAGCCGAGTCGCAGCAGATAGTTGTTCACCGCCTCGGGCAGCATGCCCAGCTCGTCACGATAGGCATCGACGCCCATGGCGCCATGCCGCTTGGATAACTTGGCACCATCCTGCCCGTGAATCAGCGGGATGTGCGCATAGACCGGCTCGGGCCAGTCCATCGCGCGGATGATGCCGAGCTGGCGGAAGGCGTTGTTGAGATGGTCATCGCCACGGATCACATGAGTGACGCCCATGTCATGATCGTCCACGACGACGGCCAGCATATAGGTGGGCGTGCCGTCCGAGCGGAGCAGGATCATGTCGTCCAGCTCGGCATTCTGCACGACCACACGGCCCTGCACGGCATCTTCGATGACGGTTTCGCCCTCGCGGGCCGCCTTCAGGCGAATGACATAGGGGGCATCACCGCCTTCGGAGGGATCGCGGTCGCGCCAGCGCCCGTCATAGCGCATCGGCTGACGCGCGGCGCGTTGCTGCTCGCGCAGGGCTGCCAGCTCTTCGGGAGTCGCGAAGCATTTATAGGCATGGCCGGCATCGAGCAGGGCGTTGGCGACCTCGGCATGGCGTGCCGCACGCGCGAACTGGAAGACCGGTTCGTCATCGCCTGCAAGGCCCAGCCAGCTCAAGCCATCGAAGATCGCCTCGATTGCGGATTCGGTCGAGCGGGCGCGGTCGGTATCCTCGACGCGCAGTAGGAACTTGCCGCCGTGGTGACGGGCGAAAAGATAGTTGAACAGCGCCGTGCGTGCGCCGCCAATGTGGAGATATCCCGTAGGCGAGGGGGCAAAGCGGGTGACGACCGTGCCTGTTTGTTTCCGTCCTTCTGCCACGCTATGCCTGCTTTTCCCTTATGTCGCGGGTGGGTTTCCTAGTGAACGAGAATGCCCCTAGCACGCCTTTTCCGGCTCGACAAATACCGTTGTTGCGCCGCAGCAGTGTCTGGTTGGGACGGCTTCATGCCCGAGCGGAATCGGTGCTGGAGGCTGAGCGGGCGCAACTCCCACTGTGGGTGCCGATCCTGCTGGGCGCCGGGATTATCGCCTGGTTCACCCTGCCTGCGCCACCGCAGTGGATGGCGTGGATCGCCTTCTGGCTGGGCGTCGCCGCCGCCTTTGGCGCCGTGGGGCGCGGAGGACGCTTGCCCGCTGCGCTCGC
Organism: Sphingobium sp. B1D7B; assembly: GCF_025961965.1. NCBI lineage: Bacteria > Pseudomonadati > Pseudomonadota > Alphaproteobacteria > Sphingomonadales > Sphingobiaceae > Sphingobium > Sphingobium sp. B1D7B. Next base: position 3,138,155 of record NZ_JAOQOR010000001.1, on the reverse strand, counting down.
CGTTGGCGCGGTGCTGCTGGCGGCGGGCTGTCTGCTGATCTGGGCCAAAGCGCTTCTTGTTGCGCAGCCGCCACTTGCGCGCGCCGCGGTGGTGGAGATGGAGGCTCGAGTCCTCTCGGCAACGCCCTTGGCTGCCCGGGGACTGGTGCGGCTGGAGGTCGCGCCGCTGTCGCGGCCCGATCTGCCGGCGCGGGTCCGCATCAACGCGGCGCCCGATCAGATGGCAGAGGAGATTGCCGCAGGGGACCGCATTGCCGTCCGAGCGCGGCTAATGCCGCCTGCACCGGCTGCCCTGCCGGGCGCTTATGATTTTGCGCGGACGGCCTATTTTTCCGGCCTCGGCGCTACCGGGCGGGCACTCGGCAAAGTGCAGCGCCTCGATGCGGCAACCGCTGGCGGGGATGCGCGCGCGACTCTCGCCCACCACATCGCCGTGCGGTTGCCGGGACCGGAAGGGACGATCGCGATCACGCTCGCCACGGGCAATCAGAACTGGATCAGCGAGGCGGATGCGGACGCGATGCGGCGCAGCGGGCTTGCCCATCTGCTCTCGATCAGTGGCTTGCACGTCTCCGCGCTGATCGGCGGCGTGATTCTCATCATGGTCAGTCTGCTTGCGCTGTCGCCGGCCCTCGCGCTGCGCTGGCCGGTGCTGATGATCGCCGCCTGCGTGGGCGGCGCGGCGGGCATCGGCTACACTGTGTTCACCGGGGCGCAGGTGCCGACGATCCGCTCCTGCATTGCCGCCTTGCTGGTGATCGCGGGCATGGCTCTGGGCCGCGAGGCAATCGGGCTGCGCTTGATCGCGACCGGCGCGCTGATCGTGATGATCTTTTGGCCTGAGGCTGTCATCGGCCCCAGCTTCCAGATGAGCTTCGTTGCCGTGACCGCAATCGTGGCGCTTTACGAATATCCCCCCGCACGGCGGCTGTTCGAGCGACGCGACGAGGGGCGGATAAAGCGCTGGACCCGCAGCCTCGGCGCCTTGCTGGCGACCGGGCTGCTGGTCGAGCTGGTGCTGACGCCGATTGCCTTTGCCCATTTTCATCGCTCGGGCCTGCTTGGCGCGGCGGCCAATATGATCGCCATTCCGCTCACAAGTTTCGTGGTGATGCCGGCTGAGGTGCTCGCGCTGGTGCTCGACGCTGTGGGGCTGGGGGCGCCGGTCTGGTGGGTGGTCGGTGTGGCGCTCAAGTTCCTGCTGTGGATTGCGCATACTATCGCCAGTCAGCCCTTTGCGACGCTATCGCTGCCCGTCTCCAGCGGACTGGCCTTTGCGCTCGCCATGATCGGCCTCTTGTGGCTGATGCTCTGGCACACGGCGCTGCGTTGGTGGGGCCTGCCTCTGACGGCGCTAGGCTTTTTCCTGACATTTCTGGCACCGTCCGCCGACGTGCTCGTCACCGCCGACGGCCATCATGTGGCGGTGCGCCTGCGCGATGGGCGCATGGCACTGCTGCGGGACCGAAGCGGGGACTATGTTCGCACGACTCTGGCTGAAGCGAGCGCCTATGACGGTGAGTTTGCGTCCCTCGCGCAGGCGCCGGACACGGGATGCACGCGGGACATGTGCGCGATGACATTGCCGGGCCGTGCTGACCAGCCGCCGGTTCACCTGCTGATCAGTCGCTCGCGCCTGCTCGTTCCCTATCCCGAGTTGGTGGCCGCCTGCGCGCAGGCCGATCTTGTGATCGCTGACCGGCCCCTGCCGCCGGGATGTGTGCCGCGCTGGGCAAAGCTGGATCGGCCTGCGCTGAATGCCATGGGCGGTGCACTGATCCTGCTCGACAGTCGGGAGATCGTGCCGGGCCACGACCCGCGCAGCCGCCATCCCTGGATCGCGGGCACCGGCTCGCGCTAGAGCCGGCGTCCCATATCGCCCGCCTCAGTTATAGCGCCGCAAGAGCCCTGCGAGCCGGCCCTGAATGCGCACCTGCCGCGCCTCATAGGTTTGGGGCTCATGGTCGCGATTGGCAGGATCGAGCCGCACCTTGCGGCCGTCATGATGGAAATATTTGAGCGTCGCTTCATTCTCGTCGATGAGGGCCACGACGATCTGGCCATCGCGCGCCGTTTCGGTCCGCTGGATCAGCGCGAAGTCACCGTCAAAAATCCCTGCTTCGATCATCGAGTCACCGGAGACTTCTAGCGCGTAATGATCGCCGGCGCCCAGCAACGCGGCCGGGACCGGCAACATGGTGTCGCTCTCCATCGCCTCGATGGGAAGACCGGCAGCGATGCGCCCATGCAGCGGAATTTCGATCACGTCATTGGCGGCGATGGAGATCGTCCGCGCCGGCGCGGTGGCCGCCTTGCGCAGCGGGGTCACGTTGGTGGCCGCCGCCGGCTCTTCCGTCCGCTCTGCCACGGGCATACCATCCGGCAGTTTGAGGATTTCGAGCGCCCGCGCGCGATTGGGCAGCCTGCGGATGAAGCCGCGCTCTTCCAGCGCGCTGATCAGCCGATGGATGCCGGACTTCGACTTGAGGTCCAGCGCCTCCTTCATCTCCTCGAAACTGGGCGAGACGCCACCCTGATCGAGATGCTGCTTGATGTAGCTGAGCAGTTGCTGTTGCTTGGCGGTCAACATGAGTGGTTCCCCAATATGGAACGGACGGAGAACGTTTAGGAAACGAATCGAGCCACGTCAACACGGATCGGCCAAATATCTCAGGTCTCGGTGGCTGGCGTGTCGTCCCACGCACGGGCGAGCGATCAGGTCAGGATGTGCTGGTCAGGCGCGATGGGTGCGGGAAGATCGGTCGCGCCGAGGCGGGCGAGCATTTCGCGTTCGACCGTCCGTGTCATCGCATCGAGCGGCAAGTCGTTGGGATCATAGCCGAACGGGTCTTCCAGCTGATCGCCCAAGGCGTCCAGCCCGAAGAAGGTATAGCTCGCCACCAGCACCGGAATGAGGGCCCACCAGCCCAGCGAGCCCGCCAGCGCGAAGGGCAGCAACAGGCAGAAGACGTAGGTCGTGCGGTGGAGAATGAGCGAATAGGTGAACGGAACCGGCGTGCTGGCGATCCGCTCACAGGCCGCCTGCACATCGCTGAGCGCCTTGAGTTGGCCCTCGATGAGCGAATGATGGATCGGGTTGATCCGCCCGTCTGCGGACAGGCGCAGGCAGTGCGCGCCCATCTCGTAGAGTACGGTGTCGGTCGGGTTCGGGGAGGTGCGCCACGGTCCATCGTTCACCCACCGGCCGATCGCGGCAGCCTCGTCGTGCTGACGCAGGCGGGCAGCAAGACCGTTGGTGAAGCCGCAGACGCCGCGGAGCAGCGGGGCGCGCTCCTCCTCAGGCAGCGAGGACGTGAGCCGTGCGAAGGAGCGGCTCGCGATGATCAGCGCCCCCCATTGCTTGCGGCCCTCCCACCAGCGATCATAACAGGCACTGTTGCGGAAACTCATGAAGATGGAGAGCGACAGGCCGATCAGGGCGAATGGAATGCCGCTGATCTGCGCGAATAGCCCTGGCCAGGCGCGCGCTGCCAGAATGGCCGCCACGCTGGCCACGGCGATGCCTGCCAGCCGATGCTGGATATGCGGCATGATCGTGCCGCGATAGGCGAACAGCACTTCGAGCAAGCCAAGGCGGTTGCGAACGATCACGGGCGGACATCTCCTGCCAGGGCACGCGGCCACCGGACATGGGCCGGGCACCGGGCGCGCTCGCCATGCGGAGGATGCGCGCGCAGATCAAGGATTAAGTGGCCGCAAGGGGAAGCGCGCAATGGGCGCTGAGGGAACCGGCGGGGAGGGCAGCGGTTCAGCTTGACAGACGATCACTACAAGAGGACCGTGCCATGCCCCTCAAGCTCGAAGGTTCCTGCCGATGCGGCGCCGTGCGCTTTTCCGTCGACAGCCATGCGCCGGTGCCCTTTCTGCGCTGTTATTGCTCGATCTGCCGCAAGACCGCCGGCGGTGGCGGCTATGCCATCAATCTCCACGCCGACAAGCGCACGCACAAGGTGGAAGGCGAGACCGCCGTCTATCACGCTGCGCTGGACGATGGCGGCGGTGGGGGCGAGGGCGGATGCCGCGTCAGCACCGGCGAGCGGCACTTCTGCCCGGCCTGCGCGAGCGCGCTCTGGGTGTTCAGCCCAGAGTATCCCGACCTGCTCCACCCTTTCGCTTCCGCGATCGACAGCGATTTGCCCAAGCCGCCGTCGCTGGTGCACATGATGCTCGGATCAAAGGCGAATTGGGTCGAGCCGCAGATCGGGTCGGATGACCAGTGCTTCGACGGCTATCCAGACGAGGGGCTGGAAGACTGGCACCGGGCGCATGGGCTATGGATTGAGTAGGACGGCTCGGGCGGGACGCTTCCAGGGGCGGCCGTGAAGTGGGTTGGTGGCAAGAACGTCAGCTATCATCGGCAATCTTAAAACCTGCCTGTCCAGATACCATGTCATTGCAGTCAATATTGAATCCCTTATTTGACGTTAAATGCACTCTGCACCTCGCCCTCTTAAGCCTGAAGAGCGGGCGTTGGTTGCCTACCTTTGGGAGGTGAACGAGTGCAGTAACGCCCTACCGCCTGAGCTTCTCGTTGAGGAGATGGATGATGGCGGGATGGGAAGCCTGTCATTTGTATCGCAAAAGCTCGAACGCACATATGGAGGCGAGGCTGGCTCTTGCGGCTTTTACGACGAAGATGGGATGCAAGTTAGGGTTGGGTTGATTCTGGACCAAGACGGGGATCTGTACGAACTTGATCTTTGGACGGTTGATTTCAGCCCACTTATCAAAATCCCTGAGCCTTGTTCATTCTTCGACAAACGCGCTCCGGCTTGAGCGGCCGCTTCCCACGCTAGAACATGTCGTTCACCGATCCTTCGTCACCGCTTCAAAGCGGCTACGGCTGTGGTCCGACGTTGGTGTTGAACACGGACTAATCAGGCGCGACGCCATTGTCGGAATTCCCTCCGTTCGTCCTGAGTAGCTGCTGAGCTTGTCGAAGCGGCGTATCGAAGGACCGGCCCGTGCACTGGGATGCTTCGATACGGCTCTTCGATACGCGCCTGCTGCGCACCTCGGATCCTACTCAGCAGGAACGGTGAAGCTAGAAGAAGGCCGGCATCTGCAGCTTTTTTCTATCGATAGGAGCCATGATGACTCCTCAGCGTCGAGGAAAGCTGCCCAGCCGGTGTCTCTGCTTCGACCCTCCGGCGCCGTCCCGTTACATGCCCCACATCGCGCGCTTTCGCGCTAATCCGCCCTTCACCCAATACTCTTTGCCAACCCCTGGCTCAGCTTCAGCGCCCCATTCAGCCGTGCCTTGGGGTCGCCCCAGGCGCGCTGGATGACGAGTTTGCTGTCGGGCCGCAGCTTGGCGATGACGCCGAGTTTCTGAACGTAGCCGATGAGGCCCGGGAGATTGCGGCACTGGTCGTTCTGGAAGCTCACCAGCGCGCCGCGCGGGCCGATGTCGATCTTGGCGATGCCCGCCTTGCGGCAATTGAGCTTCACGTCGATCAGCGTCAGCAGATTCTGGGTCGGGTCCGGTAGGGGGCCGAAGCGGTCGATCAGTTCGGCGGCGAAGGCCTCGATGGCGCCCTTGTCCTCCAGCTCGTTGATGCGGCGATAGAGGCCCATGCGCAGGTCGAGATCCGGCACATAATCCTCCGGGATCATGATCGGCGCCTCGACATTGATCTGCGGTGAGGACTTGTCCGGTGCCGGGGCGAGCGCGGCACCGCCCGCCTTGGCTTCCATGATCGCCTCTTCCAGCATCGACTGGTAAAGCTCGAAGCCGACCTCCTTGATGTGGCCGCTCTGCTCGTCACCGACGAGATTGCCCGCGCCGCGAATGTCGAGATCATGGCTGGCGAGCTGGAAGCCGGCGCCCAGCGTATCGAGATCGGACAGGACTTTCAGCCGCTTTTCGGCGGTTTCCGTCGTCAGCCGGTCGGCCGGGGTTGTCATATAAGCATAGGCGCGCGTCTTGGATCGGCCCACGCGGCCGCGCAACTGGTAGAGCTGGGCGAGGCCGAAACGGTCCGCGCGATGGATGATGATGGTGTTGGCGCTCGGGATGTCGAGACCGGATTCAACGATGGTCGTTGAGAGCAGCACATCATATTTGCGCTCGTAGAAGGCGGACATGCGCTCCTCGACCTCGCTGGCCGACATCTGGCCATGGGCGGAAATGGCGCGCACTTCGGGCACCTTTTCTCGGAGGAAATCCTCCATGTCCGGCATGTCCGAGATGCGCGGCACGACGAAATAGGTCTGCCCGCCGCGATAATGCTCGCGCAGCAGCGCCTCGCGAAGCACCACGTCATCCCACGGCATGACATAGGTGCGCACGGCGAGGCGATCCACCGGCGGCGTCTGGATGACGGACAGCTCGCGCAATCCGCTCATCGCCATTTGCAGCGTGCGTGGGATCGGCGTGGCGGTGAGGGTGAGGACGTGGACGTCCGCCTTGAGCTGCTTGAGCCGCTCCTTGTGAACGACGCCAAAGCGCTGCTCCTCATCCACGATCACCAGCCCGAGCCGCTCGAACTCCAGCCCCTTGGTCAGCAGGGCATGGGTGCCGATCACGATGTCAATGGTGCCGTCGGCCAGGCCATCCTTTGTCGCTTTGGTCTCGGTGGTGCCGACAAGGCGGGAGAGGCGCCCGACCTTGAGCGGGAAGCCGCGGAACCGCTCCTCGAAATTGAGGTGATGCTGGCGGGCGAGCAGGGTTGTGGGGCAAATGAGCGCGACCTGCGCGCCGGCCATCGCGGCGACGAACGCGGCGCGCAGCGCGACCTCCGTCTTGCCGAAGCCGACATCGCCGCAGACCAGCCGGTCCATCGGCTTGCCGGCGGCCAGATCGTCCAGCACATCGCTGATCGCGCGATCCTGATCTTCGGTTTCCTCATAGGGGAAGCGGTCGACGAAGGCGGGATAGCCGGCGCTCTCCGCCTCATAGGCAGGGGCGGCCCGCAAGGCGCGCTGGGCGGCGGTGGCGAGCAGCTCTCCGGCGATCTCCCGGATGCGCTCCTTCATCCGCGCCTTGCGGCGTTGCCAGGCCTCGCCGCCAAGCTTGTCGAGCGACACCGCATCCTCGCCCGAACCGTAGCGCGAGAGCACGTCGAGATTCTCGACCGGCACGTAGAGCTTGTCGCCGCCGGCATAAGCCAGCGCCACGCAGTCATGCGGCGATTTGCCGACCGGGATCGAGGTCAGGCCCTCATAGCGCCCGATGCCATGATCGACATGGACGACAAGATCGCCTGGGGTGAGCGTGGCGAGTTCCGCGAGGAAGGCGTCCGCGCTCTTGCGCCGCTTCTGACGCCGCACCAGACGATCGCCGAGCATGTCCTGCTCGGTCAGCACTTCCAGTTCGGTATTGGCAAAGCCGTGATCGAGCGGCAGCACGGCCAGCGCCACGCGGCCCGCGGGCGCGCCGAGCGCTTCCTGCCAGCTATCGACCAGTGTGACCCCCCGCACGCCGTGGTCTTCCAGCAAGCCCTTCAGCCGCTCGCGCGCGCCGATGGAGTAGCTGGCGATGATGCGCTTGCGGCCCTTGCGCTGGCTTTGTTCCAGATGCTTGGCCACCGCCTCATAGACATTGCCGCCCTGCGCCCGCTCCGGCGCGAAGTCGCGGGCGCTGTCCACGCCGAAATCGAGCACATGGGCGCTCTCGGGCTCGTGGAAGCTGGAGGTGAGGTGGATCGGTAGCGCCTCGATACTTTGCGCCCATTGATCGGCAGTCAGATAGAGCTGGTCGGGCTGCAGCGGGCGATAGCTGCCCGGCGAGGCCGCCGCGGCGGTTGTGCGATTGGCGTGATAATCACGGATCGCCTCGAAGCGAGCCTCGGCCGCGCCAGCAGTGCCGGCCTCGCGAATCCACAGCGTGCCCTCCGGCAGATGTTCGGCGAGCGGGACGAGCCGCTCCTCGAACAGCGGCAGCCAATGCTCCATGCCGGCTAGACGTCGGCCATCGCTCACCGCCTGATACAGCGGGTCACCCGTGGCGGTCGCGCCGAACATCTCGCGATAGCGGCTGCGGAAGCGCTTGATGCTCTCCTCATCGAGCAGCGCTTCGGAGGCGGGCAGCAGCATGAAGCCATCGACCGCCCCGGTGGTGCGCTGGGTCGCGGGATCGAACCGGCGCAGCGTCTCGATCTCGTCGCCGAAGAAATCGAGCCGCAGCGGGCCGGGTTCGCCCGAGGGATAGAGATCGACGATGCCGCCGCGCACCGCATATTCGCCGGCATCATGCACCGTATCGGTGCGGACATAACCGTTGGATTGAAGCAGGCTGACCAGCCGGTCGATGGCGATCCGCTCGTTCGGAGCCAGGCGGGCGACCATCTGGCGGATGCGGAAAGGCGTCAGCGTCTTCTGCGTGACAGCGTTGACGGTGGTGATGACCAGCTGCGGCCCTTTAGGCGTGCCCTGCAGGGCGTGCAGGCCGGCCAGCCGCTCGGATGCCGCGCGCAGCGAAGGCGAGGCGCGGTCGTAAGGCAGGCAATCCCAGGCCGGAATGCTCACCACCTCCAGCTCTGGCGCGAAATAATGCACGGTCTGCGCTATCGCGTCCGCCATCTGGCCATCGGCGGCGATGAAGCAGGTGCGCTCCTTCGCCGCGCGGGCGAGGTCCGCCAGCAGAACCGGCAGGAACCCCGCAGGCACGCCGGACAGGGTGAGCGGCGCCTTGGCCGAGAGGATGCGGGATATGTCAGTCATTAGTGTGTTCGACTCTGCCTTCCGTTCGTGTCGAGCCCTTCGACTGCCCGCAGGGCGGGCGCTCAGGATAAACTTCAGCCAGAGGCTGAAGTCGAGACACGGGTAGCACTATAGGGGCGGTATTATCCTGGGGGTTCTCGACTACGCTCGAACCGAACGGAGGTGGCGGGGCATGAGAGAAATCTCACTTCGCAATCGGAACATAATCAAGCCTGCGCATCGCTTCCATCATCGCGCCTTCGTAACGCGCGGGGCAGGGAAGAGTGCCGATGGCCCAGGCCATGATGTCGACATCCTCTTCCTCGAGCAGCGCCTCGAACAGATCGGCCTGCGCCTGCGTGAAGCTGGCGGCGTGGGCATCGAAGAACCCGCCGATCATCAGATCCGCTTCCTTCGTGCCTCGGTGCCAGGCGCGGAATTTGAGGCGGCGCAGGCGGGTCTCGTCGATCATGTCCGGTCCTTTTCGCGCGGCGCTCGGGTGCGCGTTTTATCATGATTGGCCGGCGGGGACTTTTCCGGCCCTCCAGCTTCGACTAGGGCAGATAGCGATGCGGCCCGACATTCTCAATCCGCTGTTCACGGAAAGCACGGCGCTTAAGGGCGTGGGGATCGCTTCGGCCAAGCCGCTGGAGCGCTTGGGCCTGAAGCGCGTGGTCGACCTTGCCTTCCACCTGCCGGTGAGCTGGATCGAGCGGCAACGCGTGCGGCGGCTCGCGGAAGCCGAGACGGGGCGTATGGTCGCCCTGGTGCTGACGGCGCAGGACTATCGCGCCTCGGGCACGGCACGGGCGCCGTTTCGCATCCGCGCCGTGGATATGGCCGGCGATCCGGTGAGCATCGTCTATTTCGGCAAGAACAGCGGATGGCCGCGCAAGCTCTTCCCGCTCGGGGAGCCGCGCTTTGTCTCCGGCCGCCTCGATCAGTTCGGGGACGAGTTGCAGATCGTCCACCCCGATCATGTCGTGCCGGTGGAAGAGGCGGGGCAGATTGCCGATTGCGAGCCGGTCTACGGGCTTTCGGAAGGCATCACCAATGGCCGGCTGCGCGATCTTGTCGCGCAATCGGTCGAGCGCGGGCCGGCTCTGGATGAGTGGATCGAACCGGGGCTGCGCGCCCACAAGGGCTGGCCGAGCTGGCAGGAAGCGCTCAAGGCCACGCACGAGACGCCCGGCGCAAAGCCCGCGCGCGAGCGGCTGGCCTATGACGAGGTGTTCGCAAGCCAGCTTGCGCTGATGCTGCTGCGGGCCTCGACCCGTCGCCGGCGCGGGCTTCCCCTGGCCGGAGACGGACATTTGCGCGACGCCTTGCGCCTGCCATTCGCCCCCACCGGTGCTCAGCGCCGGGCTTCTGCCGAGATCGAGGGGGATATGGCGCAGGCCGTGCCGATGCTCCGGCTGCTGCAAGGCGATGTCGGCTCCGGCAAGACGCTGGTGGCGCTGATGGCGTTGCTCAATGCGGTGGAAGCCGGCGCGCAGGCGACCTTTCTGGCGCCGACGGAAATTCTCGCCCGCCAACATTATGCCAGCCTCCAGACGATGCTGGCCGGCCTGCCGGTGAATGTCGCGATCCTGACCGGGCGGGACAAGGGCAAGGCGCGCGAATCGACGCTGATGGGGCTGGCCGATGGCAGCATCCATATCCTCGTGGGCACCCATGCGATCTTTCAGGAGGCCGTGACCTATCGCAACCTCGGCCTCGCGGTCATTGACGAGCAGCATCGCTTCGGCGTGTCGCAGCGGCTGATGCTGACGGCCAAGGCGGAACGGACGCCGCATCTGCTGGTGATGACCGCCACGCCCATTCCCCGCACGCTCTGCCTCGCGCAATATGGCGATATGGATGTCTCGCGGCTGGATGAGATGCCGCCGGGCCGCCAGAGCATCGACACGCGGGTCATCGGGGACGATCGGCTGGAGGATATCGTCTCCGCGCTCGGCCGCCATATCGCGGCGGGTCGGCAGGCTTACTGGGTGTGCCCGCTGGTGGAGCAGAGCGAGGATGGCGACGAGGCAGCGGCGGAAGCCCGCGCAGCGATGCTCAAGGCGCGGTTCGGCGCGGATGTCGTCGGCATGGTCCACGGGCAGATGCCCGGCCCGGAGAAGGATGCGGTCATGGAGGCCTTCTCGCGCGGGCAGCTCAAGCTGCTGGTGGCGACGACGGTGATTGAGGTGGGCGTGGACGTGCCCAATGCCACGCTGATGATCGTGGAAGCGGCGGAGCGCTTCGGCCTCGCGCAGTTGCACCAGTTGCGCGGGCGCGTGGGGCGGGGCGATCAGCGCAGCTTCTGTATGTTGCTGCACGGGAGTAATTTGTCGGAAACGGCGCGCTCGCGTCTCGCCCTGATGCGGGAGACCAATGATGGCTTCCGCATTGCCGAGGAAGATCTGAAATTGCGCGGGGCCGGCGAAATCCTCGGCACGCGCCAATCGGGCGAGCAGCGCTTCCGGCTGGCCAGCCCGGAACAGATCCAGTCGCTGCTGGATGCAGCGCACGACGATGCCCGGCTGCTCATGGACCGCGATGGCGGGCTGGCCTCCCCGCGCGGGCAGGCTGCGCGGCTGTGCCTCTATCTCTTCGAGCGCGATGCGGCGATCAGTCTGCTGGCCAGCGGCTGAGCGTCAGCCCTCGGTTTGGGGCCGGGTGATGCATGCCAGAATATCGAGATAGGCCCGCGCATCGATGGGCTGGAGGAATTGCGCGCCAAAGCATCCCCGCAGGCTCCAGCGGATTTGCGCATCCTGCGTGGTGATGAGCGGCAAGCGAAGGGCGACCGGTTCGCCGCGTTCGAAGCGTGCGAAACCGCAGCGGGCCTGAAATCCCCAGACCGAAAAGTCTATCAGCTCGACCTCAATGGGGTCAGCGCCGCGCGGCCGCGATACATGGGTCTGGAAGGAGATGGCATCGCGTGAAACGACGCGGCGCCGGCTGTGACTCAGCTCGGATCGGACAGCCCGGCTCCATGCTTCGTCGCCCATCGTTCAGGCTCCGGCGCGGCTGGCATGAGGGTCAGCGGCCGGGATGATCGGGGCCCTTCAGCCGCAGGAGCATGATGTCATACTCCTTGTCCGCGATCGCGGACTCGAATTCGACACCGAGGCGCGCACTATTCGCCCAGATCGCGCGCCCCCGCAACATGCCGATCTGCGGCACATCGATGGTGAGGCTTTCGCCTATCGACACCAGTTGATCGCAGCGGATCATGCAGCCGCTGGGTGAAATGTTGATGAGCGTGGCCGGCGATGGGGGGAGGGTGCCGCCCCAGATCTGCACGGGGCTTTCCACGGCGTCCCGTTCGTAGCGGCGCGGCTCGTCCATCGAGAAGGCAAACGTCATGGATCAGACTCCCAGTCGGAGTCTGATCCTGTCAGGGACCGGTAAACATCTGATAAACTCGGCGTAATCGAGGCGCGAACGCCCCGCTCCGGCAGCTTAGCGGCTGAGCAGAGCGTGCCGCTTCTTGCCGAGGCTGAGCTTCACCGGCGTCTCGCCAATCGCGATCAGATGCTTTTCGTCGCGCACCGGCTCGTCATCGACGCGGACAGCGCCTTCGGCGATCTTGCGGCGCGCCTCGCCATTGGAGGCAGCCAGCCCGGCCTGGGTGAGGGCGGCAACCAGGGCGATGCTGCCTTCCGAGACGTGAACGGTCGGCAAATCCGCAGCCGCCGCCGCGCCTTGCTCGAAGGTGAGGCGGGCGGTTTCGGCAGCGCCATCCGCAGCGGCCCGGCCACGGCAAAGCGCCGTTGCCTCATTGGCGAGGATCTTCTTGGCCTCGTTGATCTCCGCGCCTTGCAGCGCTTCGAGCCGCCGGATTTCGTCCATCGGCACATCGGTGAACAGGCGCAGGAACCGCCCGACATCGCGATCATCCGTGTTCCGCCAGAATTGCCAATAGTCGAAATGCGGCAGCATCGCCTCGTTCAGCCAGACGGCGCCCGCCATCGTCTTGCCCATCTTGCCGCCATCGGCCGTGGTGATGAGCGGCGTGGTGACGCCGTAGACTTCCGTGCCATCCACCCGGCGCGAGAGCTCGATGCCGTTGACGATATTGCCCCACTGGTCCGATCCGCCCATTTGCAGCCGGCAACCCGCCCGACGGGAAAGCTCGAGGAAGTCATAGGCCTGGAGGATCATGTAATTGAACTCCAGGAAGCTCAGCGACTGCTCGCGATCCAGCCGCAGCTTGACCGAATCGAAGCTGAGCATCCGGTTGACCGAGAAGTGCTGGCCGTAATCCCGCAGGAACGGCAGATATTCGAGCGCGTCCAGCCACTCGGCGTTGTCGGCCATGATCGCGTCGGTCGGACCATCGCCGAAGGTCAGGAAGTTCTCGAACACCGTCTTGATGGAAGCGATGTTGCTGTTGATCGTCTCGACGGTCATCAGCTTGCGCGCTTCATCCTTGAAGCTGGGGTCGCCGACCTTGCCGGTCCCACCACCCATCAGCACGATGGGCTTGTGGCCGGTCTGCTGCATGCGACGCAGCAGCATGATCTGCACCATCGAGCCCACGTGCAGCGAGGGCGCGGTGGGATCAAAGCCGATATAGCCCGGAACGACCTGCCTGGCGGCGAGCGCATCCAGCGCGCTTGCGTCAGTAATCTGGTGGATATAGCCCCGCTCTTCGAGCAGGTTCAGCAGGTCGGACTTGTAGCTTGTCATGATCGCCCTTTGGGAAGCGCGGGGTTATTGAAACGCGGGGGCGCTTAGCATGGGATGGGAAGGATGAGTAGTATTTTGGCCCGCGCCGCTCTGGTCTGCCATCCGGATACGCCCTGCGATGCACTGGCGGCGCTGGGCATGCAGATTGAGCTGACCGACGATCATGGTTGGGAGATCGGCTTCGTGGCGATGGGTCGGATTGCCGATCTGCGTCTGCCCAAGGCCGCGCCAGGCATTCATACCGATGAGCTATGGCGCACCACCTGCTTCGAGCTGTTCGTGGCGCAGGACGATGATGCCTATGCCGAGTATAATTTCTCGCCTTCCGGCGCCTTCGCGGCCTATCATTTCGACCATTATCGCACCGGTATGAGGCCCTTCGAGATCCCCGCGCCGCGTATCCTGCAGGCGGCAGATGCCGAGCGGCTGTCGCTGTCCATCCGCCTTCCCGAAGACGCGCTGGTGTGGGATCGATCAGGGCCGATCGGCGCCAGCGCGGTCATTGAGGAGGCGAACGGCTCTCTGAGCTATTGGGCGCTGGCGCATCCACCCGGACGGCCAGACTTTCACCACCGGGATTGCTTCGCGCTGCGGCTTCCGCCAGTGGACCGGGCATGAGCTTTCTCACCGGTCTCGATCGCCTGCTGGCCGACCCCGCGCTGCGTGCGCCGCTTGCCGGCCAGCGCGTCTGTCTGCTGGCGCATCCCGCTTCCGTCACCGCGGACCTCACCCACGCGCTCGATGCACTGGCGGCCTGTGGCGACATCCGGCTGACCGCCGCCATGGGGCCGCAGCATGGCCTGCGGGGCGACAAGCAGGACAATATGATGGAATCGCCGGATTTCATCGATCCTGCTCACGGCATCCCGGTGTTCAGCCTTTATGGCGAGGTCCGCCGGCCGACGGCGCAGATGATGGACTCGGCCGACATATTCCTCGTCGACCTGCAGGATCTGGGGTGTCGCATCTACACCTTCGTGACGACTTTGCTCTATCTGCTCGAAGCGGCGGAAAAGGCCGGCAAGAGCGTGTGGGTGCTGGACCGGCCCAATCCCGCCGGGCGGCCCATCGAGGGTCTGACGCTGAGGTCAGGCTGGGAGAGCTTTGTCGGTGCCGGGCCGATGCCCATGCGCCATGGCCTCACCATGGGCGAGCTGGGGCACTGGTTCATCGCACATTTCGGGCTGAACGTGGATTATCGCGTGATCGCGATGCAGGGCTACGCGCCCGAGGCGGCGCCGGGCTTCGGCTGGCCCACTGAGCGCATCTGGGTCAATCCCAGTCCCAACGCGCCCAATCTCAACATGGCCCGCTGTTATGCCGGCACGGTGATGCTGGAAGGCGCGACGCTATCGGAAGGGCGCGGCACCACCCGCCCGCTGGAGCTGTTCGGCGCGCCCGATATCGACGCGCGCAAGGTGATCGGCAAGATGCAGGCGCTGGCGTCGCACTGGCTGGCAGGATGCATCCTGCGCGACTGCTGGTTCGAGCCGACCTTTCACAAGCATGTCGGCACTCTGTGCGCCGGCGTCCATATCCATGCCGAAGGGCCGGCTTACGCACATCAGACCTTCCGCCCATGGCGGGTGCAGGCACTGGCCTTCAAGGCGATCCGGGCACTGTACCCGGACTATCCGCTCTGGCGCGATTTTCCCTATGAGTATGAGCTTGGCAAGCTGCCCATAGACGTCATCAATGGATCGCCCTTGCTGCGCGAGTGGGTGGACGATGGTGCGGCGACGCCAGCGGACCTCGATGACCTCGCGGGGGCTGACGAACGTGCCTGGGCGGAGACCCGCGCGGCCCATCTGCTTTACTGAGCGGTGGGAGGATGAAGGGTGGCTCAGAACCGGCGGCGGGGCTGGCGCTGTTGCCGGTGCTGGCTGTGGTGGGTTCGACGGCTTGTTTCCAGTTCGGGGCGGCTTTCGCCAAGGGACTATATCCCTCGGTCGGGCCGATCGGCGCGTCAGCCCTGCGCATCTTGTTCGCGGCGCTGATTCTGCTGGTGTTGGTCAGGCCGTGGCGGGCGTGGCCCGCGCGGCCGGACTGGCTGGCGCTGCTTGGCCTTGGTACCTGTGTTGCGGGGGCTATTCTCTTTTTCTACCTCGCCATCGCGCACCTGCCGCTGGGCATCGCAATCTCCATCCAGTCTCTAGGGCCATTGACGCTCGCCGCCTGCATGGCGAAGCGTGCCCTCCACTTGTTATGGGTCGCGCTGGCGGGCCTCGGCATCTGGTGCCTGGTGGGTGCCGATGGCGCAAAAGGCGCGCTGGAACCGGTGGGACTGTTGTTCGCGCTCATCGCTGCAGCCTGCTGGGCAGGCTACATCCTGTGCGGCCGCAGGGTTGCAACATCATTCGGCGCCGGCGGTGCGGCCTTGTCGCTCTGCGTGGCCGCGCTTCTCGTCGTACCGGTGGGCATGATGCAGAACGGGGTGGGGCTCTTCGCGCCCGCCTTGCTTCCGCTCGCGCTGCTGGTGGCGATCCTGTCCGCAGCCATTCCCTTGTCGCTGGAGCTTTATGCGTTGCCGAGGTTGCCAGCGCGTAACTTTGCGGTGCTGACTAGCCTCGAACCGGCCTTCGCCGTTCTGGCCGGGCTGTTCATGCTGGGCGAACGTCTCAGCGCCATCCAACTCGCCGGCATCGCAATGGTGGTGGCCGCCAGCATGGGCTCGGTGATGAGCAGGAGAAAGACCACGCCAGCATAAGCCCGGCGTTCACTCGATCTTACTGGCTGCTCTGTCGCGCGCCGGCCCTGGCCTTGAGCAGGTTCCACATGCCGCGATGCTGCACGAGCAACTGATCGGCGCCGAATTGCACGGCGCGCGAGAAGCGCTCGATCTGGGGAAGGTCGTCCAGCAGAGCCACTGTATCGGACTGGCTGGGGAGGGCGGTTTCGGCCGGCTCAATGCCGAGGCTGAGCGCGCCCACGTCGAGAACACTGCGGATGGCCTGCCATTCCAGCACCAGCGTGATCGCCGTGCCGAGCGCGCAACCGCGCCGTTCCGACTGAGCAAGCATCTCGATGGCGTGGCTTTGCTGGGCGATGGCCGCAGTCGCCTCACTATGGCGCGGCGTGCTCGGCACCGGCCCGGCCGCAGCGCAGAGGCGATGCATATAGTCCCGCTCTTCAGCGAAGGCGCTGGTCGAGCGGATCAACCAATCGCGGGCGACCGGCTCAGCTGTGTGGACAGCGGCGTGATCGACAACGCCCGGGATCTGGCCGTGGAGCAGGACGAGAAGGTGGATGAAGTCCGCAAAGTCCGCCGAGTGCCGCGCAAAGGATATCCGCTCGCCGGCCAGCACGGGCGCGCAGTAAGAATGTGTCGCGGACCCTTCGCTCCCCACGAGCGCAAGCACTCGGGCGGAAAGGCCGGTCTCAACGAAATCAAGCGGGCGCGGGTCCATATCAAGCCTTAGAATGCCGAACCGACGGGCCGGCAATTTTCCCCGCCGCGATGTAACGCGCAGGAAGTTAACAAGATGTTGAAAACGCTCCAACCAAGCAACGCGAGCCTGTTTTATTTCAGAGTATTAGCTCGGCCGCACAGATCGCGCAGGTGCATGCTAGGGTTCTTGCGACTGGCAGGTATTGCGCGCACGAAAAAGGCGGCGGAAGCGCGCAACACCTCCGCCGCCTGATTTGATTTCGGACCTTACTGGTCCAGGAAGCTGCGCATCTTGCGGCTGCGGCTCGGGTGCTTGAGCTTGCGCAGTGCCTTGGCCTCGATCTGGCGAATACGCTCGCGCGTCACCGAGAATTGCTGGCCGACCTCTTCCAGCGTGTGATCGGTGTTCATGCCGATGCCGAAGCGCATGCGCAGCACGCGCTCCTCGCGCGGGGTGAGGCTTGCCAGGACGCGGGTGACCGTTTCCTTGAGGTTCGCCTGGATCGCGGCGTCGACCGGGATGATCGCGTTCTTGTCCTCGATGAAGTCACCCAGATGGCTGTCTTCCTCGTCGCCGATCGGCGTTTCGAGCGAGATCGGCTCCTTGGCGATCTTCATCACCTTGCGCACCTTCTCGAGCGGCATGCTCAGGCGCTCGGCCATTTCCTCCGGCGTGGGCTCGCGGCCCTGCTCGTGGAGGAACTGGCGGCTGGTGCGGACCAGCTTGTTGATCGTCTCGATCATGTGCACCGGAATACGGATGGTGCGCGCCTGATCGGCGATTGAACGGGTGATCGCCTGGCGGATCCACCAGGTCGCATAGGTGCTGAACTTGTAGCCGCGGCGATATTCGAACTTATCCACCGCCTTCATAAGGCCGATATTGCCCTCCTGGATCAGATCCAGGAACTGCAGGCCGCGATTGGTGTACTTCTTGGCGATGGAAATCACGAGGCGCAGATTGGCCTCGACCATCTCCTTCTTCGCGATACGTGCCTCGCGCTCGCCCTTCTGCACCATGTTCACGATGCGGCGGAACTCGGGCAGGGACGTGCCGGTCGACTGCGCGATCTCGGAGACTTCCGCGCGGATGCGCTCGACAGCATCGACCTCATTGGCCGCAAAGGCCGCCCATTTCTTGTCGAGCTTGCTGACCTTCTCCAGCCAGCCATCGTCCAGCTCCTGGCCGACATACTGGTCGAGGAAGTCCTTGCGCGGCACCTTGTGGCGCTCGGCGAGGCGCAGCATCTGGCCGCCCAGCGTGGTCAGGCGCCGGTTGAAGGCGTAGAGCTGATCGACGAGATATTCGATCTTCTGCTGGTGGAACTGGACGCTCTCGACTTCCGCCGTCAGGTCTTCGCGCAGCTTGTGGTAGGTAGCTTCGTCCTTAGCCGGGAATTCCATGCCATTGCCGAGCGCGACCAGCCGGGCCTGCTGGATCTTGCCGAACTTGCCGTACAACTCGGTGATGTTGGCGAACTTTTCGAGCGCGGCGGGCTTGAGCAGCTCTTCCATGGCGGCGAGCGAGAGGGTGTTATCCTCCTCGTCGTCCTCTTCCTGGCGCGCCGTGCGGCGTTCGACCATGGAATCATCGTCGTCACCGTCGGCTTCCGGCTCATCCTTCACCTCGTCCTCGTCCTTGAACGAGGGACCCGCGGTCTTTTCGGAAATCTCACCGTCGTCGTCTTCGCCGTCTTCCGACAGGCTTTCCGGCGCCGGGTCTTTGGAAAGCATGGCGTCGAGATCGAGGATCTCGCGCAACTGCATCTCGCCATTGTTGAGCGCAGTTGACCAGCCGATGATCGCGTTGAACGTCGTCGGGCTTTCGCACAGGCCGAGGATCATGGTGTCGCGACCGGCCTCGATGCGCTTGGCGATGGCAATCTCGCCCTCGCGGCTGAGCAGTTCCACTGCGCCCATTTCGCGCAGGTACATGCGCACCGGATCGTCGGTGCGGTCGGTCGTCGTCTGCTTCTTCTCGGCGACATTGCCGGAGCCGTCCTCCTCGTCCGAACCATTGTCGATGGACTCGACTTCGGATTCGGGCTGCTCTTCGCCGTCATCGCCCTGTTCTTCGTTCTCGACGATGTTGATGCCCATGTCGCTGAGCGCTGAGGTGATGTCCTCGATCTGGTCGGAGGACATCTCGCCTTGCGGCAGGGCGCTGTTCAGCTCGTCATAGGTGATGTAGCCACGCTTCTTGGCACGGGCGATCAGCTTTTTGATGGACGCTTCGTTGAGATCGAGAAGGGGGGCATCGCCGCCTTCTTCGCCACTCTCCGGGTTTCCAGCGTTTCCATTGATCTTCGTCGCCATGCGTTGCCTTGCTCCGGGCCAAGCGCGGTGCCGCGCGGGCCAGTTATTCAATCTTCGAGGGGTTGGGCCAGCTCGGCGGCTCGTGCCGCCAGGTCTTCCTTGAGCTTGCGCAGGGCTTGCTGGCGGGCGAAACTCGCCTCGTCCAGATTCTCCGCCATCGCTCTCGTCGCCGCCGCCAGCTCCGCTTCGATTCGCGGCATTGCCACCAGCACCCCGATGGCTTCCGCCAGATCGCGCTGTGCACGCCATCCGTCGGCTTCGGCCTGGGTGAAGGTGAAATGCAGCGCGTCGGCGCGGAGCAACCCCTTCGCCATATTATACAGCTCAGTGCTGCCCAATATGGTAAGGAGCGCCTCGGTTTCAACAGTTTCTTGGCGATCGGCCGCTTTGAGCAGCGCGTCCAGCAACTTTGCCAGCCCGGAGTCGGGTGGCGACAGGCTGTCCAGTGCCTCACGGTGGACGAGGATCTCGCCGGGAAAGCGCAGGAGGCCGGCCAGAACGGCGCGGAGAAGCAGCATGTCTCCGCCGGTTTCTCGGATCGCCTTGGCATCCTGTGTAGCCGGCGGGGGCGGGGCGATCCAGCGCCCCCCTTTCATCGTGCCGCCGCCGCGACCGGCCGATCGCCCCTCGAAGCGGGCGTTGGACGCGGCGCGCGGCGCGAAGAACAGCGCGTCGTAACGCTCCTTGAACAGGCGAGAATAGAGTGCCCGGATATCGCTATCGGCGATCGTGGCGGCGAGCGCATTGAGACGCTGCTTGAGGCCAGCGCGTTCTTCCGGCGTGGCCAGCGACGCGGCATCATGCTCGCTGCGCCAGATGAGGTCCGCCAGCGGGATCGAGCTTGCGAGCACAGCCTCGAAGGCTTGGAGTCCCTCGGCCCGCAACAGATCATCAGGATCCTGCCCGGCGGGCAGTGTCGCAAAAGCGAGACTATGACCGGGGCGCAGCAGCGGCAACGCGCGGTGGGCAGCGCGGATTGCCGCGCGCTGGCCGGCGCCATCGCCATCGAAGCAGAGGATGGGCGTCTCCACCATGCTCCACAATTTCTCGATCTGAGCCTCCGTCAGGGCCGTGCCGAGCGGCGCCACAGCCTCGGCAATGCCGGCCTGGGCAATGGCGATCACGTCCATATAGCCCTCGACGACGATGATGCGGCCCGCTTTGCGCGCGGCAGGCGCCGCCTTTTCGAGGTTGAAGAGCGTGCGGCCCTTGTCGAAGAGCGGGGTCTCGGGGGAGTTGAGATATTTGGGCTCGCCCTGGCCCAGAATCCGTCCGCCAAAGGCGATCACGCGCCCGCGCTGGTCGCGGATGGGGATCATCAAACGCCCGCGAAAACGATCGTAACTGTCTCGCTCGCTGTCTTCCGGCCGGATGAGCATGCCGGCCTCGACCAGCATATCCTCGGGGAAGTCGCGCAGCGCGGTCTTGAGCTTGCCGCGACTATCCGGCGCGAATCCCAGGCCGAAGGCGCGGCGCGTGGCATCGGTCAGCGCACGCTTGTGGAGATAGGCACGCGCCTCGGCGCCATCGAGGCCGCCAAGCTGATCCTCAAACCAGTTCTGCGCCGCGGCGGTCACGTCATGCAGCGATTTCGCCTGCTCGGCTCGTTTGGCGGCACGAGGATCGGGCGCGGGCACCTCCATGCCAGCGGCGGCGGCAAGCTCCTTGACCGCATCCAGGAAGGGCAGGCCGCGCTGATCCGTCATCCAACGGATCGCGTCACCATGCGCCCCGCAGCCGAAGCAATGGTAGAAGCCCTTCTCGTCGTTGATCGTGAAGCTGGGCGTCTTTTCATTGTGGAAGGGGCAGCAGGCCTTGTATTCGCGCCCGGCCTTCTGGACCTTGATCGTCTTGCCGATGAGCGTGGAGAGGGTGGTGCGGGCGCGGAGTTCGTCCAGCCATTGCGGGGTGAGGCTCATGGTATTTGCCCCTGAGCGCCGAGCTGCTCCCCTCCACGTGCCCCTAAAACTCCGTTCGTGTCGAGCGAAGTCGAGACACGCTCTGAGGGCGGGCGGGAGAAGTGCGATAATCTGGCCCAGTCGCTGGCGGCCAAAGCCTCCTTTTTGGCGCGCGACCATTTTTTCACGATCAGTTCCGCTTGTAGGGCTTCTTCACGCGATCCGAAATCTTCCGACCAGATCAATGTCACCGGGCGACGTGGGGACGTGAACGCGCAAAAGCCACCTGTCTGATGCTCGCCAATGCGACGCTCAAGGTCGTCGGTATGCCCCGTATAGTATCGGCCGTCGCGGCAGCGCAGAATGTACGTCCAGAAGGCCATCCAAAACCTCTATCCGTGGTGCCCAACTCTTCCCGTTCGTGTCGAGCGAAGTCGAGACACCTCAGCGCCGTGCCAGCCGTGTCTCGACTTCGCTCGACACGAACGGGGAGGGGAGTAATGTCAGAGAGAGCAGGTTGAAACTCCCGTCCCCCCAATCACCCCAGCGCCGCCTTCACCAAGCCGCTGGCCTTGCTCATGTCCAGCACCGTCCCATGGCGGTCCTTGAGCACGGCCATCACCTTGCCCATGTCCTTTACCGACGACGCGCCGACTTCGGCCTTGATGGCCTCGATCGCGGCGCGGGTTTCGTCCTCGCTCATCTGCTTGGGCAGGAAGCCTTCGATCACCTCCAGCTCGGCCTGCTCCTGCGCGGCGAGTTCGGCGCGGCCGCCCTGTTCGTACATGGTGATCGATTCGCGGCGCTGCTTGACCATCTTCTGCAGCACATCGACGACAATCACGTCGTCATCGGGCGTGCTGGCGGCGGTGCGCAGTTCGATGTCGCGGTCCTTCAGCTTGGCCAGGATCAGGCGCACAGCGGCCAGCCGGGGCTTGTCGCCGGCCTTCATCGCCTCAATCTGGGCAGCCTTGATGCCGTCGCGAATCATCACGTAATCTCCGAGTCACCGTGCGGGAAAGGATCAGATATAGCGGCGATGCGGAATTTTTAATAGATTGACCGTGCATGTGCGAACCCATAGTGAGCCGGCCGTTTAGCCGGGCGCTTGGGGCGCCTGCCAGAAAGCAAAAAGCGAAGGATCAGACAGCCATGGCGAACGCCAAATACCCGACCGTGCCCAAAGGAGCGACGGGGGTATTGGTTCTAGCCGATGGCACCGTCGTCTTCGCGCGCGGCTTCGGTGCCGAGGGAGATGCGGTCGGCGAGCTGTGCTTCCACACCGCGATGACCGGATATCAGGAGATCATGACCGACCCGAGCTTTGCCGGGCAGATCATCACCTTCACCTTCCCGCATATCGGCAATGTCGGTACCAATGCCGATGACGTCGAATGCCAGCAGCCCTGGGCGCTTGGGTGCATTGTGCGTGAGGATGTGACCGCGCCATCCAACTTCCGCAACGTCCAGCCCTTTGATGCCTGGCTGAAGGCCAATGGCCGGATCGGTCTCGCAGGTGTCGATACGCGGGCACTGACCCGCCTGATCCGCGAGAAGGGCGCGCCCAATGCGGTGATCGCCCATAATCCGCAGGGCCAGTTCGATCTCGCGGCGCTGCATGAGAAGGCGAAGGCCTGGCCCGGGCTGGAAGGCATGGACCTCGCCATCGAGGTGACCGGCGCCCAGCGGGAGTGGACAGGCGGCGCCTGGCGCCTCGGCTTTGGCTATGAGGCGATGGAAGCGGGCGAGCGGCCCCATGTCGTCGCCATGGATTTCGGCGCGAAAGACAATATCTTCCGCAACCTCGTTAAGGCCGGTGCGAAAGTCACGGTGCTCCCCGCCACGGCCTCCTACGATCAGATCAAGGCGCTCAACCCCGCCGGTGTTTTCCTGTCCAACGGTCCTGGCGATCCCGCGGCGACAGCCGACTATGCCGTGCCGGTTATCCGAAAGCTGCTCGACGAGAATGTGCCGATCTTCGGCATCTGCCTTGGTCATCAGCTGCTCGCGCTGGCCGCCGGTGCGAAGACCACCAAGATGCATCAGGGCCATCGCGGGGCCAATCACCCGGTCAAGCGGTTGGAAGACGGCGTGGTAGAAATCACCTCGATGAACCACGGCTTTGCGGTTGATACTGCCACGCTGCCGGCCAATGTCGTCGAGACCCATGTGAGCCTGTTCGATGGCTCCAACTGCGGCATCGCCTTCACGGACAAGCCGGCTTTCGCCGTGCAATATCACCCCGAAGCCTCGCCGGGGCCGCAGGACAGCTTCTACCTGTTCCAGCGGTTCGTGGAGGGGCTAAAGTGATTGCGCTCGCGCTCCTTGCGGCGGGCGCGGCAGGCGATCAGAGCCAGTTGCAGCGTCAGCTCGATCATATGGTCGCCACCTGCGGCGCCGACCAGGTCGTCCGGCTGGTGGCCCATGGTACGGATCGGGTGAGCTTTGACATGCTGCGACGCGAGGCCCTGCCATCGGTCAGCGAGACCAACGCCCTTCAATGCGCGCTCGACAAGGTGCGATCGCGCAAGGATCTTAAAATCGGTTCCACCGGGAACGAGGCTCGGAACAAATAATGCCAAAAA
This sequence comes from Sphingobium sp. B1D7B, assembly GCF_025961965.1. NCBI lineage: Bacteria > Pseudomonadati > Pseudomonadota > Alphaproteobacteria > Sphingomonadales > Sphingobiaceae > Sphingobium > Sphingobium sp. B1D7B. The sequence continues at coordinate 3,114,624 of NZ_JAOQOR010000001.1, read as the reverse complement.
GAACAGACATCTCCTCGATCCTCATCGTCGGCGCTGGCCCGATCATCATCGGCCAGGCGTGCGAGTTCGATTATTCGGGCACGCAGGCCTGCAAGGCGCTGAAGGAAGAGGGCTACCGGATCATTCTGGTTAACTCCAATCCCGCGACGATCATGACCGATCCGGAAATGGCCGATGCGACCTATATCGAGCCGATCACGCCGGAGATCGTCGCCAAGATCATCGAGAAGGAGCGCCCTGACGCGATCCTGCCGACGATGGGCGGGCAGACCGCGCTCAACACGGCGCTGGCGCTGTTCAACGATGGCACGCTGGAGAAATATGGCGTGCAGATGATCGGCGCCGATGCCGAGGCGATCGACAAGGCGGAAGACCGGCTCAAGTTCCGTGACGCGATGGACAAGATCGGCCTCGAAAGCGCCCGCTCGCGCATTGCGCACACCATGGACGAAGCCATGGCCGCGCTGGAGTTCACCGGCCTGCCGGCGATCATCCGCCCCAGCTTCACCATGGGCGGCACCGGCGGCGGCGTCGCCTATAACAAGGAAGAGTTCGTCCGCATCGTCACGTCCGGTCTCGACGCGTCGCCAACCACCGAAGTGCTGATCGAGGAATCGCTGCTCGGCTGGAAGGAATATGAGATGGAAGTGGTTCGCGACCGCGCGGACAACTGCATCATCATCTGCTCGATCGAGAATGTCGATCCGATGGGCGTCCACACGGGCGACTCAATCACTGTCGCGCCGGCGCTGACGCTGACCGACAAGGAATATCAGATCATGCGCAACGCCAGCATTGCGGTGCTGCGCGAAATCGGCGTGGAAACAGGTGGTTCCAACGTACAGTTCGCAGTCAATCCCAAGGACGGGCGGCTGATCGTCATCGAGATGAACCCGCGCGTGTCGCGCTCATCGGCGCTGGCATCCAAGGCCACTGGCTTCCCGATCGCCAAGGTCGCGGCCAAGCTGGCGGTCGGCTACACGCTGGACGAGATCACCAATGATATCACCGGTGTTACGCCGGCAAGCTTCGAGCCGACCATCGATTATGTCGTGACGAAGATCCCGCGCTTTGCGTTCGAAAAGTTCAAGGGCGCCGAGCCGCTGCTTGGAACCGCCATGAAGTCCGTCGGTGAAGTGATGGCAATTGGCCGCAATATTCACGAATCCATGCAGAAGGCCCTGCGCGGGCTCGAGACAGGCCTCGCCGGTTTCAATCAGGTCGATCATCTGGTCGGGGCGCCCAAGGAGCAGATCGTTGCGGCGCTGGGTCAGCCGACGCCGGACCGGCTGTTGATCGCGGCACAGGCGCTGCGTGAAGGGCTGAGCGTGGATGAAATCCATGCCGTCGCCAAGTTTGACCCCTGGTTCCTGCAGCGCCTTGCCGAGATCGTCGAGGCAGAGAAGGGCGTGCTCGCCAATGGCCTGCCGCGCGATGCGGAGGCCATGCGCAAGCTCAAGTCCATGGGCTTTTCGGACAAGCGCCTTGCCTGGCTGGCGCTGCAGTCGGCCAACATCCCCGGTGGCATGGACAACGCGATCAAGCGCGGCTCGGGCCTCGTCCGCGATGCCGTGGTGGCGATGACCGGCGGCGTCACCGAGAAGGAAGTGCGCGCGCTGCGCCACAAGCTCGGCGTGCGTCCGGTGTTCAAGCGGATCGACACCTGCGCGGCCGAGTTCGAGGCCAAGACGCCTTATATGTACTCGACCTATGAGGCGCCGAGCTTCGGCGAGCCGGAGGACGAGAGCCAGCCGAGCGACCGGCGCAAGGTCGTGATCCTGGGCGGCGGACCCAACCGCATAGGCCAGGGCATCGAGTTCGATTATTGCTGCTGCCACGCCTGCTTCGCGCTGGAAGATGCGGGCTATGAGACGATCATGATCAACTGCAACCCGGAGACGGTGAGCACCGATTATGACACGTCCGACCGGCTATATTTCGAGCCGCTGACGGCGGAAGACGTGCTGGAGATCCTGCATGTCGAGAAGTCGAAGGGCGAGCTAGTCGGCGTGATCGTGCAGTTTGGCGGGCAGACCCCGCTCAAGCTGGCGCAGGCGCTGGAAGAGGCCGGCATTCCTATCCTCGGCACCTCGCCGGATGCCATCGACCTTGCCGAAGATCGCGAGCGGTTCGCGGCGCTGATCGAGAAACTGGGCCTGCTGCAGCCGGCCAACGGCATTGCCCGCAGCCGGGAAGAAGCCATCGCGGTGGCCAATCGCATCGGCTATCCGGTGCTGATGCGCCCGAGCTATGTGCTGGGTGGCCGGGCGATGGAGATCGTCGACGGGCAGGCGCAGCTTGAGGAATATATCGCCACGGCGGTGCAGGTCTCGGGCGACTCGCCGGTGCTGATCGACCAGTATCTGCGCGACGCTGTCGAGGTGGACGTGGATGCGCTGTGCGATGGTGAGGATGTCGTCGTCGCCGGCGTGCTCCAGCATATCGAGGAAGCCGGCGTGCATTCCGGCGACAGCGCCTGCTCGCTGCCGCCTTACAGCCTCCCCGATTATCTCATCGCCGAGATCGAGCGGCAGGCCGATGTGCTGGCCCGCGCGCTCTCCGTGCGGGGCCTCATGAACATCCAGTTCGCGGTCAAGGATGGGTTGGTCTACCTCATCGAGGTCAATCCGCGCGCCTCGCGCACAGTGCCGTTCGTGGCCAAGGCCATCGGCACGCCGATCGCCAAGATCGCCGCGCGGGTAATGGCCGGCGAGAAGCTTGCGAGCCTGCCGAAGATCGACCGCAATGCGATCCGCCACATCGCGGTCAAGGAAGCCGTGTTCCCGTTCAATCGCTTCCCCGGTGTCGATCCGGTCCTTTCCCCGGAGATGAAGTCGACCGGGGAGGTCATGGGCATCGACAGCGATTTCGCGACTGCTTTCGCCAAGGCGCAGATCGGCGCGGGCACGGTGCTGCCCAAGCAGGGGACGGTCTTCATCTCCGTTAAGGATAGCGACAAGAGCGTGATCCTGCCCGGGGCCCGCAAGATTGCCGATCTTGGCTTCAAGATCGTCGCAACCGGCGGAACGGCCGATTTCCTTGCGGAGAACGGCCTGCCGGTGGAGAAGGTGAACAAGGTCGCGCAGGGCCGCCCGCATATTGTCGATCGCATTGCGGATGGCGAAGTGGACCTGATCTTCAACACCACGGAAGGCTGGCAGTCGCTCAAGGACAGCAAAGCGATCCGCACGAGCGCGTTGCGTGGCAAGGTGCCGAGCTTCACGACCGCGGCGGCAAGTCTGGCTGCCGTGGACGCAATTGAGGCTTTGCGTGCGCGTCCTCTTGAAGTGAAGTCGCTGCAATCCTATTATCAGGCGTCGCACGACTGATCTTCCAGAACACAAGAAATCAGTTGCGGGCCGACCGGATCCCCGGCGGACTAGGGAGTTCGCGCATTGTTGCGCTGGAAATAGGGAGTCGAGATGGCGACCGTTGAGAAGATGCCGATGCTGCAAGTCGGTTATGACAAGCTGACCGACCAGCTCCGCGCGCTCAAGGCCGAGCGTCCCAAGATCGTGGATGCGATCGAGGAGGCACGCGCCCATGGCGATCTTTCGGAAAACGCCGAATATCACGCCGCCAAAGAGCGTCAGGGCCAGGTCGAGGCGACCATCGCCGATCTAGAAGACAAGCTCTCCCGCGCGCAGGTTATCGACCCCACCACGCTGTCGGGCGACAAGATCATCTTTGGCGCCACGGTCACCTTGCTGGACGAGGATGACAAGCCGGTGCGCTACCAGATCGTCGGCCAGGCCGAAGCGGACGCGAAGCTGGGCATGATAAGCTACAACAGCCCCCTTGGTCGCGCCCTGATCGGGCGTCAGGTCGGCGAGGATGTCGAGGTGACGGTGCCGTCCGGCGACAAGTTCTATCTGGTCAACAAGATCGAATTCATCTGATCCGCAGCCGCGCCATGATTATGTCGTTTCTGGTTGCCGCACCGGCAGCGTTCACGCTGTCGGTTCGCGCCGCAGTCGGCTGACATCGCGATGCAGCTTCCCAAAGGTCCGGCGACCAACATTCTGGCGGCGATCATCGTCATCGTCTTCCTGCCGTTGTATCTCACCGGGGAGATGGGGCGGGCGGCGCTGATTGCCGGGTTCATTTCCGAGCGCGTCACGTTGCTCTCGTCGTCCGAAGCGCTGACCTTCAACGTGCCGTGGCTGCCGCTGTGGATCACGCCGCTCACCGCCACGCTGCTGCATGGCGGGTGGATGCATCTGGGCTTCAATGTGCTGATGCTGATCTTCTGCGGCCGCTTCGTTGAAAATCTGCTCGGTCCAGGCCGGCTCGTGGTGATCTACGTCGTCGGCGCCTACGCCGCAACGCTCGGGCAATGGCTTTCGAGTTTCTTTTATGCGCAAGGGGAGGGCTGGGTGCCGATGATCGGCGCAAGCGGCGCGATTTCCGCCGTGCTCGGAACCTATGCGTTCATCTACAGCCAGCGCGGCGTGAAGGCGATCGGGCCTGTCCCGGCCTATATCGTGCGCATGGTCTGGCTTGGCGCGGCGTGGACCATCCTGCAATTGCTAATCGCGCTGGCCGGCGGGTTCGACAGTTTCTTCGGCGGGATCGCCGTGGGCGCCCATATCGGCGGCTTCATCGCCGGCCTGCTGCTCGCGCGCCCCTTGCTGGCCCGACGGTTCCGGGCGTCCTGACGGGCGTGGCAGCGCTGGTCTAACACCGCCACCCGTACCAGTCTGTCAGTGAGCGTGATCCTCGGCATCATCCGCGCTCGGATCGAGCAAGCGATGCAGATGGACGATCACATAGCGCATTTCGGCGTCGTCCACGGTCCGCTGCGCCGCGCCTCGCCACGCCGCTTCGGCACTGGCGTAGTTCGGGAAGATGCCGACGATGTCGATGGCGTTCAGATCTTCGAATTCGAGTTTCTGCGGGTCTTTGACGCGACCGCCCATTACGAGGTGCATGAGGCTCAAGAAAGTGCTCCGGATTTATGCCCGGCAAGAGGCGCCTGGGCGTTTTCGATTTGCTAGCAGCCTCGGCCGGTTCTGCCAAGAATGGCGATACTGGCCTTGCGATCCTAGGCGTTCGATTTCTTGTCCGAACGCGGCTTCTTGATGCGCTTGCCGATCAGGCGGGCGGCTTCGACCGCCGCCGTTTGAAGCGCGGCCTTTTCCGTCTTTGCAAGATTGGCGAACATGGTCTGCGCCGCTTGGCGCGCGCCGGAGTTTCGCACGGCCTGCTGCGCCGCCCGTCCGGCCTTGCCCGCAGCTGATCCGATGGCGAGCTTGGGCAGGAAAATGGCGATGACGGCCCCGGCTGCTGCAGCCGCGGCTACTGCCGCGATGGGATGTTCCTGAAACATCCGGTTGGTTTCATTGGCCGCGCGATAGGCCTTCTCCCGCGTGTCGGCGACCACGTCCTCGCCCCGCTCGCGCACCGTGGCAAGCGTGCTCCCGACCTTGTCCTTCACCTGGTCAAGCGTAGAAGCCGTTGGGCGGCCTTCCTTCGTCTTCGGGGCGGTCATCGTCTGATCAACTGTCCTCTTTCTGGCTCCACAGAGCGCGATTCAACCAGACGAGCCAAGCACCACGCATCACGTAGAGCAAGATGAATCGCACAGGGCGCCAGAAGAGAAGGCCGACCGCACCGGTCGCGCCCAGCGTCGTCAGGACGGGATGGCGACGCAGCGTCCCCCGCGCGGCCTGTTTGGCCTGCGAAACTTTGTGCTGAACCGCCTCGACGGCGTCGTCCTTCAAGTGCGCCGGGCTCAACCGCTCGCGAACCCCGTCCAGTGCAGAGCGGAAGCGCTCTCTTGCGCCATCCGCGCGCTGGCGGGCCTCGGCCAGCTCGAGGGGGGAGGGCGCGCTGCTCATGGCCGGTCTGCCTTGCTGAGGGGGGAGAGGGCACGCTTGACCATCAGGCCGCAGAGTAAAGCGAGCAGCAAGAGAACGCCGGCCACGATCAGAGCTGCGCCGAGCCAACCCACGGAGGGCGCGAGCGCAATCACCGCCGCCGCGACCAGCGCAACAAGCGCCAGACTGACGAACAGAAAGGCGAGGACGCCGAACAGCGCCGCGCGGCGGGCCGCCGCGGCAATCAGTCCCGCTTTGAGCTTCGCCCACGTCAGTTCCGCCTCGGCGAGTTCGCGGCCCGATGCAATCAGCCGCGAAAAGCTCTCGCCAATGGTCTCCTTTTCAAGCGCGTCTTCAGGGTCCGGCGGGGTGCCCGCCGCAGTGTGCATGGTGTCGGGATCACTCATCGATCAATGCCGGCCGGTCCTTCCAGCCTCAGCTGTCACTCGACGAGCCCCGCATCATGCGCATGAGCACAAAGCCAACCACAGCCGCCGCACCGATCGCCACCGCAGGGCTCTTGCGCACGAAGTTGCGCGCTTCCTCGGTGAGCTGGTCGATATCCTTGGCGTCCAGCGAGTCCGCCGCGCCGGCGACGGTTTCCGCAGCCTTGCGGGCATAATCGCCATACTGCGGGCCGAGCTTGGAATCGACGGTCTCGGCGGTCTCGGCGATCAGCTTCGAGAGGCCATGAAGGGCATCGCCTGTCGTGTTCTTAGCCGTCGTGGCGGCACCGCGTGCGGTGGCCTTAGCCTGCTCGGCAAATTCGCCGGCCTGCTCGCGCCAGTCGGTGCTCGATCCGGTCTCCGCGCCCCGCGCCTCTGCTGCCGTGGACAGCGCAGCCGACTTCGCGCTCGCCGCATCAGATGCAGCCTTGCGCGCCGACGTCGCCTTCGACGTGCTCTTGCGGGTCGTTCCAGTGCTATTGGTCTCGGCCATGGCGGGTTCCTCTTTTGATACAGAACAGGCTTGCCTGTTATAGCAAGGCTCGCCCTCTTTAACAGACCTGCGGCGGCAAATGTTCCCGCCATTGCACAGAAACAGCAAGATAAGCCGAGCCGCCCGCCATTGCCATGAGGGAGTGCGCTCGCTAATCCGCGCCGATAATTTGCCAGACGGAAGGGGAAGGCACAGCCATGACCGCAATTCTCGACATTCACGCCCGCCAGATCCTGGACAGCCGCGGCAACCCGACGGTGGAAGTCGACGTGTTGCTGGAAGACGGCAGCTTCGGCCGCGCCGCCGTTCCCTCGGGTGCATCCACCGGCGCTTATGAAGCGGTCGAGAAGCGTGATGGCGACAAGTCCGTCTATCTCGGCAAGGGCGTTCTTCAGGCCGTCGATGCAGTGAACGGTGAGATCGCCGAGGCGATCACCGGCATGGATGCCGAGGACCAGGGCGATGTTGACGCCGCGATGATCGAACTGGACGGCACGGAGAACAAGGCGCGGCTCGGCGCCAACGCCATTCTGGGCGTGAGCCTCGCGACGGCCAAGGCGGCTGCCGATGCGCGCGGCCTGCCGCTGTATCGCTATGTCGGCGGCGTCTCCGCCCATGTGCTGCCGGTGCCGATGATGAACATCATCAATGGCGGTGAACATGCCGACAATCCGATCGACTTCCAGGAGTTCATGATCATGCCGGTGGGGGCGGAGAGCATCGCCCACGCCGTGCAGATCGGCTCGGAAATCTTCCACACGCTCAAGAAGGGCCTGCACGACAAGGGTCTTGCGACCGGCGTTGGCGACGAGGGTGGGTTTGCGCCCAACATCGCTTCAACGGTCGAAGCGCTCGACTTCATCATGCAGAGCATCGAGAAGGCCGGTTACAAGCCGGGCGAGAATGTCGTGCTGGCGCTCGATTGCGCAGCGACCGAGTTTTTCAAGAATGGCAGCTATGTGATCTCCGGCGAGGGCAAGACGCTCTCCCCGGCTGAAATGGCCGACTATCTCGCCGATCTCGTCGCGCGCTACCCGATCAAGTCGATCGAGGACGGCATGAGCGAGGACGATTTCGAGGGCTGGAAGATCCTGACCGACAAGATCGGCGACAAGTGCCAGCTGGTGGGCGATGATCTTTTCGTCACCAACCCCAAGCGCCTCGCCATGGGCATCGAGAAGGGGCTGGCCAACTCCATGCTCGTCAAGGTCAACCAGATCGGCTCGCTGACCGAAACGCTCGCCGCCGTCGATATGGCACACCGGGCGCGCTACACCAATGTGATGTCGCACCGCTCGGGTGAGACTGAGGACGCGACCATTGCCGACCTGGCGGTCGCCACGAACTGCGGCCAGATCAAGACCGGCTCGCTGGCGCGCTCCGACCGGCTCGCCAAGTACAACCAGCTCATCCGCATCGAGGAAGAGCTGGGTGACCGCGCTTATTATGCGGGAACGTCGATTTTCCGCTAAGGCGTTTTAACCGTCCGGGTGGAGGCGAACGATCCGTTGCGCATCCCCCGGGCCGACGGCTTGTCTACAAAGTTAATGCAATTTGTCGCATTCGTTCATTTTGGACTTGCATTGAAGCGGTCGGCGTGATTCCAAGGGCCCATGGCGCATCTGGCAAAATTGAGGTTTCTTCTTGGTTCGGCGTTCACGCCGGCCATTGCCATTTTCCTGCTCCTGCTCTTCATTGGCTATGCCATCATTGGCCCGAACGGCATTCTCGCCTGGTCCGATTACAGCCGGCAGCTCAAGCAGCGGCAGGCCGAGTTGTCGGCGCTGCACAAGCAGAAGGCCGCGCTGGAGAATCGGGTGAAGCTGCTCGATCCGCGCCATGCCGATCCGGATATGGTCGATGAGCTGGTCCGCAAGCAGCTTGGCGTCACGCACCCCGATGAAGTCGTCGTTCCGATGAAATGAACATGGGCGCGGTCGACTAACCAGATTTCGCCACCCATTTAACCTATCTGGACATTGCGCTCCTGCCAGTGCCGTGCCTATAGCTGGCTGTAACAGCCACGCGAGAAGGACCTGAAACATTGGCGAAGCCAGCTTCCAGACGCGCGCAAAATGCCCCTGCATCCACTGCCACGGCGCCGTCTGCGGACCATAACCGGGAGCGCCCCGGTGAGCCCAATCCCTATGACGCGAGCCAGGAAGAGCTGCTCGAATTCTACCGTCAGATGCTGCTCATCCGCCGCTTCGAGGAGCGGGCCGGGCAGCTTTACGGTCTCGGCCTGATCGGCGGCTTCTGCCACCTCTATATCGGCCAGGAAGCGGTTGCGGTCGGCATCCAGTCGGCACTGACGCCCGGCAAGGATAGCGTGATCACCGGCTATCGCGACCATGGCCACATGCTCGCTTACGGCATCGATCCCAAGATCATCATGGCCGAGCTGACGGGCCGCGAGGCCGGCATTTCGCGCGGCAAGGGCGGCTCGATGCATATGTTCAGCGTGGAGCACAAGTTCTTCGGCGGTCACGGCATCGTCGGCGCGCAGGTCAGCCTCGGCACCGGTCTCGCATTCGGTCACAAGTATAATGAGGATGGCGGCGTGTGCGTCGCGTACTTCGGTGACGGCGCGGCCAATCAGGGCCAGGTCTATGAGAGCTTCAACATGGCCGAGCTGTGGAAGCTCCCGATCATTTATGTGATCGAGAACAACCAGTACGCCATGGGCACCTCCGTGGCGCGCTCCTCCGCCGAGGATCAGCTCTATCGTCGCGGCGAGAGCTTCCGCATTCCGGGCATCCAGGTCGATGGCATGGACGTGCTGGCGGTGCGCGGCGCCACCGAGGCGGCGCTGGAATATGTCCGCTCCGGCAAGGGGCCGATCCTGCTGGAAATGAAGACCTATCGCTATCGCGGTCACTCGATGTCCGATCCGGCGAAATATCGCTCGCGCGACGAAGTGCAGCACATGCGCGACACGTCCGATCCGATCGAGGGCCTCAAGAAGATTCTCGCCGATGCCGGCGTGAAGGAAGAGGATTTGAAGGCCATCGATACGAAGATCCGCAAGGATGTGAGCGAGGCGGCCGACTTCGCGGAAACCTCGCCCGAGCCTGACATGGCCGAACTTTATACCGATGTGCTGGTGGAGCAGTATTGATGGGTCTCGAGATCAAGATGCCGGCCCTCTCGCCGACGATGGAAGAGGGGACGCTGGCCAAGTGGCTCGTCAAGGAAGGCGATGAGGTCAAGGCCGGCGACATCATGGCCGAGATCGAGACCGACAAGGCGACGATGGAGTTCGAGGCTGTCGATGAAGGCACCATCGAGAAGATCCTAATTGCCGAGGGCACCGACAATGTGAAGGTCGGCACTGTGATCGCCATGCTGTCCGGCGAAGGCGAAGAAGCGCCCGCACCGGCTGCGCAAGCTCCCAAGGCCGAAGCGCAAGCTGCGCCCAAGGCTGCGGACGAGGCTGAGGCGCCCAAGAAGGCCGAGAGCGGCACCGCCAATCTCTCGGGTAGCAAGGCGAGCGCGGTGACGGACCCGGCGATCCCCGAAGGCACGCAGATGGTCAAGACGACTGTCCGCGAAGCGCTGCGCGATGCCATGGCCGAGGAAATGCGGCGCGATCCGCGCGTATTCCTGATGGGCGAGGAAGTCGCCGAATATCAGGGCGCCTACAAGGTTACCCAGGGCCTGCTGGACGAGTTCGGCCCCAAGCGCGTGATCGACACGCCGATCACCGAGCATGGCTTTGCCGGCATCGGTGCCGGCGCTGCGATGGGCGGTCTCAAGCCGATCGTCGAGTTCATGACCTTCAACTTCGCTATGCAGGCGATGGACCAGATCATCAACTCGGCCGCCAAGACCAATTACATGTCCGGCGGCCAGATGCGTTGCCCGATCGTGTTCCGTGGTCCCAATGGCGCGGCGAGCCGGGTTGGCGCGCAGCACAGCCAGAATTACGGCCCGTGGTATGCGGCCGTACCGGGCCTGATCGTGATCGCGCCCTATGACAGCTCGGATGCCAAGGGCCTACTCAAGGCGGCGATCCGCAGCGAAGATCCGGTGGTGTTCCTTGAGAATGAGCTGGTCTATGGGCGCAGTTTCGAGGTGCCGCAGCTTGACGATCATGTCCTGCCGATCGGCAAGGCACGCATCGTCCGTCCCGGCAAGGATGTGACGCTGGTGAGCTACTCGATCGGCGTTGGCGTCGCGCTGGAGGCAGCGGAAACGCTCGCCGCCGACGGCATCGATGCCGAGGTGATCGACCTGCGCACGCTGCGCCCGCTCGATACCGCGACGGTGCTGGAAAGCCTCAAGAAGACCAACCGCCTCGTGGTGGTCGAAGAGGGCTGGCCGGTCTGCTCCATCGCCAGCGAGATTGCGGCGGTCTGCATGGAGCAGGGCTTCGACGATCTCGATGCGCCGGTGCTGCGCGTGACCAATGAGGATGTGCCGCTGCCTTATGCGGCCAATCTCGAAAAGGCGGCGCTGATCGATGCGGCGCGGGTCGTGAAGGCTGCCCGCAAGGTCTGCTATCGCGATTGAGATAGGGCGGGGCGCTCATTACGGGCACCCCGTTTCACTCAGCACAGTCATCGCGTGGCTGCCCTGGGCTCCTGCCTTCGCAGGAGCCCAAATGTGATGACATGTTTATGGCAGCCGCGCCGCCCGTCCCGGATTTTCGGCGCCGGCGCGACGGCTCGGTAATTGTTCGTTGAAAATCTTGCGGCTGACGAACTTCCAGGCGCCATCCACCTTGCGCATCCTGTCCTCATAATGGCCGTAGCTGCCGATATGCGGGGTATGTCCCGTGCCGTTATTGGCTACCTCGAACCAGTAGATCACGCCCTTGGCCGTATCGCCATGCACATAGATGGCCTGATTGGTGATGAAGTGGCGCAGCGTGACAGGCTGGCCTGAGCCGTCGTCGCCATAATATTGCTTGATGGCTTCCTTGTAGACGCCGATTTCCTTGTAGATTTCCTCCGGCCCGACGGCGGTGCCGCCTGCCCATTCCAGCACGCCTTCGGGCGCGAACAGGGCGGCGTAGCTTTCGGCATCGCCCCAATCGAGCGCCATGAGATACTCGGCTTCAAGCTGCATGATCGCGGCGCGATCGGCGGCATAATCCTCCTGCGCCGCTGTAGGGCGCCCGGTTTCGTTCGGCATAATGATGTCCTCTCCTCTGCCTGTGCCATGGCGCAGGCTCGCAAGAGGTTAGACGAGGGGCTTCGCCTGTGCAATTAAAGCTGGACAGAATCAATCTCAGCGGTTGAAACTGGCAGGATAACGAGCCGCAGGAAATGGAACCGGTGCGGCGCCAGGGCGAGCAGAGAGGAATTCACGACATGGCAATGGCACCTCAGGCGGCACACTCCGTGCCGGGCGACGATGCTGGGGCCGCGTCGCAGCAATGGCCCTCCAGCCCGCGTGCCTATTTCGCGCTGACTGTCATCATTATCGCCACCTTCCTGAGCTTCTTCGATGCCACCGTGTTCGGAATGCTGGCGGAGCGGATCAAGGTCGATTTCGGCCTGTCCGATACGCAACTTGGCATATTGGGCGGCCCGGCGAGCATCATCTTCTACGTGTTCGTCGGCATTCCGCTGGCCCGGCTCGTGGATATCTATCCGCGCAAGATGATCCTCGCGATCAGCGCGGCGGTGACGGGCGGTGTCACCATGCTGAGCGGTCTGGCGCAGGGCTTCGGCCAGTTCATCGCGGCGCGGATGCTGCTGGGCGCGGGCGGATCGGCCCATGGCCCCGGCTCCTATTCTCTCATCGTCGACATGTTCCGGCCGAAGAAAATCCCGATTGCCTTCGCGCTGCTGCAGTTCGGTTTCATCGGCGGCACCACGCTTGGCGTGCTGTTCGGCGGGATGATGATCGGCGCGGTATCGCATTGGGATACCAGCTATGTGTGGGGCCTGCGCATCTTCAACTGGCAGTGGATCTTGATCGGCCTCGGCCTGCTGTCCTTCCCGGCGGCGCTGCTGTTCCTGCTGGTGAAGGAGCCGGCGCGCCGTGCCGCGGTCGCCGACCCGATCGCAGTGCCGCAGAAAGCCAGCTTCGGCCGCAAGATCGCCACGTTCATGGGCTTCGACGCCATTCGCGGCATTCAGGCGAAGGGCATGGTCTATTACCCGTTGTTCATCGCGCTGGCGCTCAGCGCGACGGAAAGCCAGGGTATCGGTTTCTGGCGCGTTCCCTTCCTCGTGCGCACCTATGGCATGGACGAGGCGCAGATCGGCGCGGTGCTCGCGCCCATGCTGCTGGTCGCGCAGCTCGCCGGCCTTGTGCTGGGCGGCCTGATGGTCTCGTGGTTCGGCCGCAAGTATAAGGACGCGAACGTTCGCACGGCAGCGATCTGCTTCACCGCGGTCACCATCTGCACGCTGGCCGCGCCGCTGATGCCGACCGGGCACCTCGCCATGGGCGCGATGGCTGTGGCGACGCTCTTCGGCCTTGCGGGCGCGCCGGCGCAGAATGCCGCCGTGCAGCGCGTCGCGCCGCAAGCCATGCGCGGGCAGGTGACGGCGCTGTACCTGTTTATGTTCACCTTCTTCGGCGCGATGGGCAGCCTCGTGATCGGTGTGGTGGCGCAATATGTCGTGCGGGATGAGGCACGGCTGTGGCAGGCGATCTTCATCACCGCGCTCGTGCTGCTGCCGCTCGCCACGATCAGCATGTGGCGTGCCTGCAAGCCCTATCGTGAGGAAATCGAGCGCCTGGAGGCAGCAGAAGCTGCGGCTGTGAGCAAAGCAATGCCTGCGGGGAGTTGACGACTCATCATTGAGTTCTCACAGGGGATATTGCGCGACGCCGGGCTTTGGTCCGGCGTCACTCTGTTTTGCTGAGAGTCCCGAGAGGATGGCTATGACCAATTATCCTGCCCTGCACATGATCATCGATGGCGAGGCCGTGACCGGCGGTGATCGCCGAACGCAGACCATCGTCAATCCTGCGACGGGCGAGACCCTGGGCGAGCTGCCACTGGCCACCGCGGCGGATCTCGACCGCGCGCTGGAAACCGCGCAGCGCGGGTTCAACCGCTGGCGCAACTCCACGGCGCAGGAGCGTGCTGCGGTGCTCTCCGGCGCGGCGCGTCTGCTTATGGAGCGGCAGGAGGCGCTGGCTCGTATCGCCACGATGGAACAGGGCAAGACCCTGCCTGAATCGCGCATCGAAGTGATGATGGTTGCCGGCCTGTTCAATTTCTACGCCGGCGAGGTTTCGCGCCTTTATGGCCGCGCTCTGGTGCGCCCGGCCGGCATGCGCTCGACGGTGACCTATGAGCCGGTCGGCCCGGTTGCGGCCTTCTCGCCGTGGAACTTCCCGCTCGGCAATCCTGGCCGCAAGTTGGGCGCGCCGATCGCGGCGGGCTGCTCGGTGATCATGAAGTCGGCCGAAGAAACCCCGGCGTCCGCTCTTGGTGTGCTGCAGTGCCTGCTCGATGCCGGCCTCCCCAAGGACGTCGCGCAGGCCGTGTTCGGCGTGCCCGATGAGGTGTCGCGCCACCTGCTGGCCTCGCCGATCATCCGCAAGCTCAGTTTCACCGGCTCGACCGTGATCGGCAAGCATCTCGCCAAGCTGGCGGCCGAAGACCTGAAGCGCACCACCATGGAACTCGGTGGTCACGGCCCGGTACTGGTGTTCGACGATGTCGACGTGGACCGCGTGCTGGATGTCATGGTCGGCCACAAATATCGCAACGCCGGCCAGGTCTGCGTCTCGCCGACCCGGTTCATCGTGCAGGAAAATGTCTACGAGCGGTTCCGTGACGGGTTCGCCAGCCGCGCCAAGGCGCTCAAGGTCGGCAATGGCCTTGAGGATGGAATCCAGATGGGCCCGATGGCCAATGAGCGTCGCCCGGATGCCATGGAGCGCCTTATCGGTGGCGCGGTCAGCAGCGGCGCAAAGCTCAATGCGGGTGGCGAGCGCATCGGCAATCAGGGCTTCTTCTATGCCCCGTCCGTGCTCAGCGAAATTCCGCTCGATGCCGAGATCATGAATGAGGAGCCGTTCGGTCCGGTCGCGCTGATCAACCCGTTCGGCAAGGTCGACGACATGATCGCGGAAGCTAATCGCCTGCCTTATGGTCTCGCCGCTTACAGCTGGACGGACGACGTCAAGCTGCAGCGCCGCGTGGCGCGGGAAGTCGAGACCGGCATGCTCGGCGTCAACAGCGTTGCCATCGGCGGTGCGGACTCGCCCTTTGGCGGCGTCAAGTGGTCGGGCCACGGCCATGAGGATGGCCCCGAGGGCCTCCACGCCTGCCTCGTGACCAAGGTCGTCCACGAAGGCTGATCCAGAATACAAGCCCCGGTGCCCGTGCAGGTGCCGGGGCTTTCTTTTCCCATTTCTCAGGAGAGTAACATGACTCACGCGCTCAACACCGGCGGCGATCGCGGCTATCTTCGCATTGCGACCGAAGAGGCTTTTGCGACGGCCGAACAGCTCGACGCCTTTCTGAAGCTGGTCAAAGAGGGCCGGGCCGACAAGGCGACCACGTCGCTCTGGGGTTTCTACGGCACGTCGCCTTCCGAGCGGACCCAGTTCATTCGCGACCGGCTGCTCGATCTGGACGATCTGCGTATTCAGGCGATGGACGAGACCGGAATCGACGTCGCCATTCTCTCCCTGACATCGCCCGGTGGACAGGCATTCGAGACCGATGAAGCCAAGACGCTGGTCCGCAATGCCAACGACGTTCTGAAGGCCGCTTGCGAACGCCACCCGTCGCGCTATGTCGGCATGGTCTCCATCGTCCCTCAGGACGTGCAGTGGTCGGTCGAGGAAATCGCGCGCGGCAAGAATGAGCTGGGCTTCAAGGGCGTGATGGTCAACAGCCACACCAAGGGTCACTATCTGGATGAAGAGCAGTTCGACCCGATCCTGAAGGCCTGCGCCGACAATAATCTGCCGCTGTACATCCACCCGCAATCGCCGCCGGATGCAATGATCGCCGGCATGGTCGAGGCTGGCCTCGATGGCGCGATCTTTGGCTTCGGTGTCGAGACCGGCTATCATCTGCTGCGCATCCTGACGACGGGCGTGTTCGACCGCTATCCCAACCTGACCGTGTGCGTCGGCCATGGCGGCGAGGCGATCCCCTACTGGCTGTTCCGCATGAACTACATGCATCAGGCTGGCGTCCGCTCGAAGCGCTATGAGCGCCTCAAGCCGCTCAACCACGACCTGTTCCACTACATGCGCAACAATGTCTGCGTGACGACCAGCGGCATGGCCTGTCCGCTGGCGATCAAGCTGTGCATCGATCAGCTCGGTGAGGACCGAGTGATGTACGCAATGGATTATCCCTATGAATATGTCGCCGATGAGGTGCGCACGCACGACAATCTCGACATTTCTGCAGAAGCCAAGAAGAAGCTGATGCAGACCAATGCCGAGCGGGTCTTCAACCTGTGACGACTCCGCCGGTGTCGGGCCGGGTGACCGGCACCGCCTGGTATGCGCTGGCGTTGGTGGCTCTCACCAACGCCATGTCGCTGCTGGATCGCAACATCCTCGCCATTCTCGCGCCGCGCATCAAGGCGGACCTGCAGATTGGCGATGCCGAGCTGGGGCTGCTGTACGGAACGGTGTTCGCGCTGTTCTATGCGCTGTTCTCCCTGCCGCTCGGTCGCCTGTCGGACGGCTGGATTCGCACGCGTATCCTGGCCATCGCCATCGCCTTCTGGTCCTTCTCGAGCGGCCTCGCGGCCTTTGCGAGCGGCTTTGCGATGCTGGCGATTTCCCGGCTGGGCGTGGGCATCGGCGAGGGGGCAACGTCCCCCGCCGGCACATCCTTGCTGTTCGATTATTTCCCCAAGCACCGGCGCGGTCTCGTGATGGGCACGATTGCTGCCTCCATTGCCGTCGGCCTCGGCATGTCAAATGTCGTCGGTGGTGTCGCGGCGCAATGGTGGGAGACGCTGTATCCGGCGGGGCAAGCGCCGCTGCGCCTGGCAGGCTGGCAGTTCGCCTTTCTGGTTGCGTCCATTCCGGGCCTCGTCCTGGCCCTGCTGCTGTGGCACCTCAAGGAGCCTCAGCGCGGCGCGATGGATGGCATTGCGTCCCGGCCCGATCCGGCGCCGTTCCGCTCGAGCCTCGCGCTGCTCGGTGCGGTGACGCCCGGCACCAATTTGCTGAGCCTTGCCGCCAGCAAGGCCAGTGCCCGCCACTGGACCGCCAATATCGGCGTCATGGTGCTCGTGGTCGGCCTGATGACGCTGTTCGTGCATCTGGCTTCGGCCTTCTCGCCGCGCCCGGCGCTCAGTTTCGGTGGCGTGCCGCTCAATCCCCACATCCTGCAATGGGGTGTGATGGGCTTTGGCATCATCGTGATCTTCAACCTGTTGCAGCGGCTGGCGCTTGCCGATCCGCCGACCTATCAGGTGACGGTGCGCTCGCCGGCGCTGATGATCGCCATCGCGGTCGGTGCGCTGCAGACGGTGATCAATTACGGCATCATGGGCTTCACGCCCGCCTTCATCATGCAGACCTATGGCACATCGCCCGCAGAAACAGGCGTCACCTTCGGCCTGCTCTCGCTGGTGATCGGTGTGATCGGCCCGATGATTTCGGGGCCTCTGGCTGACTGGTTCGACAAGTCCATGCCGGCGACCGGGCGCGTGTATCTCACGCTGTTCGCGCTCGGCGTCTCGCCACTCATCGGGGTCTGGACCTATCATGCGCCGGACGCGTTCGGCTTCTACAGCCGCTTCGTGCTCTACAGCGTCATCCTCACCTGCTGGATGCCGCCGCTCTACTCGCTGATCTACGGACTTGTGCTGCCTCGCATGCGCGGCATCACCGCGAGCACCTATCTCATCATCTCCACCATTTTCGGCCTCGGCATGGGGCCTTATCTGGTCGGGATGATCTCGGATGCCACGGGTGATCTGCGCACCGCGATCCTCAGCGTCAACTGGATGGCGATTCCCATCATCATCCTGCTCGTCATTCTCCTCACCCGCATCCGCAAGGACGAGAGCCTCATTCTGGTCCGCGCCCGGGATGCAGGGGAGCCTGTCTGATGCTTTGGCCTGCTCACCATCCTCTCATTGTTGACTTTGTTCGAAATGGCGCTTTGTGTCATAAGAACTGAGTCGAGCCGCGCGGGGGACGTGCGCGGTGCAATGAGAGGATGACAAGAGCATGACGGACGAGAGAACTGTCGATTACGTGATCGTCGGAGCGGGCAGCGCGGGATGCGTTCTCGCCAACCGGCTCTCGGCGGATCGGGGCACGGAAGTCGTCCTGCTCGAGGCTGGCGGCGATGACCGCCCGACGCGGGAATTGAGCCAGTTCCGCTCCAACATGATGATCCATATCCCGATCGGTTTCGGCAAGACGCTGAACGATCCCAAGGTCAACTGGCTGTATGAGACCGAGGTCGACGAGGGCTCAGGCGGTCGCCCCCACAAATGGCCCAAGGGCAAGGTGCTCGGCGGCTCGTCTTCGCTTAACGGCATGCTCTATGTGCGCGGCCAGTCGGCTGACTATGATGGCTGGCGCCAGATGGGCAATGAGGGCTGGGCGTGGGACGACGTGCTGCCCTATTTCAAGAAGAGCGAAGACCAGACCCGTGGCGCCATGGAAGGTCATGCGCAGGGCGGTGAGCTGGCTGTCTCCGACTTCCCCGAGCATCACCCGATCAGCAAGGCGGTCATCGATGCCTGCGTCGAGGCCGGCTATGCCTATAAGGATGATCTGAACGACGGCGATCAGGAGGGGACCAGCTGGTTCCAGATGACCGCGCGCAACGGCAAGCGTTGCTCGACGGCGGTGGGCTTCCTCCATCCGGTCATGGACCGGGTCAATCTCACGGTCGAACTGCGCGCCATGACGACGCGCATCCTCTTCGAGGGCAAGCGCGCGGTGGGGGTTGAGTTCGTCCAGCATGGTCGCCTCCGCCGCGTGAAGGTGCGCAAGGAAGTGATCCTTGCCGCCGGTGCGGTCGAGAGCCCCAAGCTGCTGGAAATCTCCGGCATCGGGCAGGGCGGGGTCGTCCGGGAGCTGGGCGTGAAGCTGGTGCACGAGCTGCCCGGCGTCGGCGAGAACCTGCAGGACCACTATATGATCGGCTGCCAGGCGCGGCTGAAGCCGGGCACGCCGTCGGTCAATTCCATGGCCAGCGGCCTGCCGCTGATCGGCCAGGTGCTCAAATATGGCATGACCCGCAAGGGCCTGCTCTCCTACGCGGTGGCGCATGGCTGCACCTTCCTGCGCTCGCGCGAAGGGCTGGAGACGCCGGACATCCAGATCCACACCATGGCGGCGTCCATGGATCTGGAAGTGCTGAACGCCAAGCAGCAGCTGGCGTTGGAGAAGGAGCCGGGCATGGCCTCCAACCCCTGCCAGCTTCGCCCGGAATCGCGCGGGCACATCCACGCCCGCTCACCCGATGGCACGCAGGCCCCCAAGATCACGCCCAATTATCTGCAGGACCCGATCGACCAGCAGATGGCCGTCACGCAGCTCAAGATCATTCGCGAAATCTGGCAGCAGCCGGCGATCGCGAAATATCTGGCCGGCCCCGACCCCTTCGGCGAGACGGACGATCAGATGTTCTTCTATGCGCAGGTCGCCGGCGGCACGCTGTATCACGCGGTCGGCACGGCGCGCATGGGCAGCGACCCCAAGGCGGTGGTCGATGCGCGCCTGCGCGTCCACGGCGTTCAGGGCCTGCGCGTGGTCGATGCCTCGATCATGCCCAAGATCGTCTCCGGCAACACCAATGCCGCGACGATCATGATCGGCGAGAAAGGATCGGAAATGATTCTGGAAGACGCGAAGGAACTCGCACCAGCCTGAACGGGCCAGCGTGCGGCTTCAATGCTGAACGAAAAACGAAGCCGCCTGCGCGTCAGGCGGCTTCGGTCATTTCATGGAAGGCTTGCGCGATCAGCGTGAGCGACTTGGTGCGGGCCTGCGGATCGAATGCGGGGCTGTGGACGATCACCTCATCCACCCGCGTCCGCTGGACGAACTGGCGCAGGCCACGCGCGACATCATCGGCGGTGCCAAAGGCGCTGCATTGCATGACATGCCCCAGCATCGCGCTGAGCGATGGATCGAGGCTCGCGACATAATTCTCCACCGGCGGGGGTAGCTTGCCGGGGCGGCCGGTGCGCAGAGCGACAAAGTTCTGCATCATGGAGCTGGCGACATATTCCGCCTCCGCCACCGTGTCGGCAGCAACGACGCTCATCGCCGCCGCCGCATAGGGTTCGCGCAGAGAGGCGGAAGGGCGGAAATCGCGGCGATAGATGGTCAGCGCTTCATCCAGCAGATCGGGCGCGAAATGCGAGGCGAAGGCGTAGGGCATCCCCAAGGCCGCCGCGAGTTGCGCCCCGAACAGGCTGGAGCCCAGAATCCACATATCGATCTGCGCGCCGCGCCCGGGCACGGCGAGCAGGCCGAGGTCCGGCTGGCCGGTAAAGTGAGCGCGCAATTCCACCACGCTGCGGGGAAACTCCTCGGCCTCCTGCCGGGTGTCATGGCGGATGGCGCGGGCCAGTCGCCCGTCGGCGCCTGGCGCACGCCCGAGGCCGAGATCGACACGGCCGGGGAAGAGCGCGTCCAGCGTGCCGAACTGCTCGGCGATGATATAGGGCGAGTGGTTTGGCAGCATGATGCCGCCCGAGCCGACGCGGATGGTCTTGGTCGCTCGCCCGGCCTCGGCGATGATGAGCGCGGTGGCCGCTGCCGCCACGCCGGCCATGCCGTGATGTTCGGCGATCCAGTAGCGATGATAGCCGAGCGCTTCGGCATGGGCGGCGAGCGGGCCGACGCGCTTGATCGCATCGCCGGCGCTTTCGCCTTCGACAACGTTGACGAGGTCGAGGAAGCTGAGTTTGGTCATCGATCCAAGATGGGATCGGCATCCCCGCTACGCAACCGGTGGCAGGCGGGGCGTGTGGGAGTCAGGTGACGCGCCAGACCCACAATTTGATGCCCGCCTTGTAGCGCGCGCCCGAGCAGACGAAGATGCTGCGGTTCATCCAGTCATATTTGCCTTCCGGCGCGATGAATTCCGGCACGGTGCGGAAATAATAGTCCGCCGGATCGACCTCATCGCCCGCCGCCAGCCGCGCCATCACGTCGGGCGGGCCGTGGCGCAGGCCACGATTGCGGATCTGGATGACCACGCCGTCATCGGTTTGCAGCGCGTAAAGGGCATCGGCGACGGTGACGCCGTCCGGCCGGGTGAGCTGGAAGTCGGCGGCGTTGCCGAGCAGCTTGCCCTTGATTAATGGCCCTTCGACACGGCCGCCCTCGAAGATCGGGATGATGCGGCGGGTGCCGTCGACGGTGTTGCCGAGCGGCACCGGCGCGCCGAGATCGCCGCCGGCTTCATAGACGAATTCCAGGCCGGGCTGAATCATGAACGTGCTTCCTTGAGACTTGAAGTGTGAGGCGGCAGCCCCGGCGCCTAAATGCGCGCCGGGGCTGTGGCTGGATGATCGCTAGGGTCAGGCGGCTTCGCGTTCCAGACCGATCTGGTCCGCGCTGGCCCAGTTGCCGTGCAGGCCAAAGCGCAGCGCGAAGGGGATATGGATCGTGGCGACCGGTCCCTTCTCTATGTCCAGCGCTTCGAAGATCAGCAGGTCGCTCTTGTGGTCGGCCAGGCGATTGCAGACCTGCACGATCCAGCCGTCGCCTTCCGGCGCGTCCTTGGAGCGCGGCACGAAGGCAGGCTCCTGCAGCGAAGAGGTGGGGCCGCACCACCAGTGCTGCTCCTTGCCGGTCTGGTGGTCGATCAGGAACAGGCAATTCATCAGGAATCCGCCGGCGCTGCCGCCCTTGAGCTCGACCGGACGCTTCATGTCCATCTCCAGCATCCAGCCATAGCGATAGGGCAGGCCGGTGACGCGGTCGTCAATGCGGGGGAATTCGCCCGACGTTTCCGTGAGGCGAGTGACGCTGTCGAACTCGTCGCTATTGGACGCCATGTCGACCGTCCAGCGGGTGAGGTAGCTCGCCGCCTGCTGCGGGTTGAAGGGCGCACCATGCACATCCGGGAAGAAGGGGAACATGTTGTTTGCCGCTTCCGGCACGTCGATGTGGACCTTGGTGCCGTCCTGATAGGCGTTCATCACATGCGACGCGAAGCAATTGTCGCGCTTGAACCAGCGGATGTCTTCCTGCTTCACATCATCACGGCGCGGGATGATGCCGAGGTAGACGGGCAGGGTGGTGTCGAAGCCGAAGTGTGGAAGGCCCTTCTCCAGGCGCTCCCAGCTGCCGATTGAGGGCACGATGTGAAGGACCAGATAATCCTTGGTCACGCCGAAGTCGTGCATCATGCAATAATAGGGCGCCTTGAACCACAGTTCGCGGACCAGTTCGCCCTCAGGGCTGACCTCATACAGGCACACATCGTCGGAGCACAGGCCGCTTGCGGCATAGCCGATGGCGACCATGTTGCCCGTGTGCGGGTCGATCTTGGGGTGCGCGGTGAAGGTCTGTCCGGTCATCTTGCCGCCGAACTTCTCGAACCCGATGGTCTCCATCGTGTCCGGCTCCATGACGAGGGACGGGCTGTCCTCCTTCATGGCCCAGAGCTTGCCGGCGAACACGAAGGCGTTGGTGTTCGCGGTCGAGCGATACTCGCCCTTGACGGACTCATCGTCCGTCAGCGGATTGCGATAGGCACCGAAGAGCGCCTTGCCGGCTTCGTTCTCCAGCTTCCACTTGGCGGTCTTGGCCCAGCGCTGCTTGATGTCGCACTGGCCATCATGAATGTGGAAGCGCGTGATCATGCCATCGCCGTTGAAGCTGATGTCATCGCCCAGGCGGGGCGGGAATTGCGGGTCCGGCTGCACGCGGAAGAAGGCGCCATTCAGCTCGGGCGGAATCGTGCCCTCATGCACGAGATTCGGAATGTCGCATTCGATGCGCGACGGGCTGTTGAAACCTGTGAAAGCGGGGGTATTGGGGAATTGCGCCATAGCTTGCTCCTCTTGCGCAGGTTTGTATGCTATGCATACCAATTGGGCAATTCCCATTGCTTAATCAATGGCCGAACCGTTCCGGTTCTCGGGGGTAAAGATCTTGGAAGCACGCGCACGTCAACGTCCTCTTGTGGCCGCCAAGGGTGGTGGAAGTGCGACGCCATCGCCTGCGCCCGCGCAGATCGACGACGATATCGGCGCGATCGACGACATTATCGGGTTCCACATCCGCCTTGCCCATGGCGCGGCCTACCGCCATTTCACCGAGACTTTTTCCGAGCTTGGCCTGACGCAGAAGATGGTCTCCGTCCTCTGGCTGATCAGCGATCATCCGCACATCGCGCAGGCCGATATCGGCCGCCGTCTGCAAATGGACCGGGCGACGACGATGGCGATCATCAACCGGTTGGAAGCGCGCGGCCTGCTGGTGCGCGGCGCGTCCACGCTGGACCGGCGCCGGCAGACGCTCACGCTGACTGCGGACGGGCAGGCGGCCCTTAGCGAGGCGCGGCGCTGCATCGACGAGCATGAGCAATGGCTCAAGTCCCGTTTCACCAAGAAAGAAGCCACGTTGCTCATCGAGTTATTGCGCCGTATTCACGAGTAGATTCGGCCTTTGAGATCGCCGATGCGGTCCACTGCCTGGAGAGGAAAGCCCAACCATGTCATCGTCTGATCCTGTTGAGATCATTAATGAGTCGCCGATGTCCGTTCGGCAGTGGATTGTCGTGGTCTTGATGATCCTGCTGAACGCGCTGGACGGTTTCGACGTGCTGTCGAGCGCCTTTGCGGCGCCGGGCATTTCGGCGGAATGGGGCATCCCGCGCTCGGCGCTGGGCATCGTCCTCTCGGCCGAGCTGGTCGGCATGGGCTTCGGCTCGGTCATCCTCGGTGGTGTCGCAGACCGCATCGGCCGCAAGGACACGATGCTGATCTGCCTCGTCGTCATGGCGATCGGCATGTATCTGGCCCATGCCGCGACCGGCGTGACACTCCTGACAGTGTGGCGCTTCGTCACCGGCCTCGGCATCGGCGGGATGCTGGCAGCGACCAACGCCGTGACGGCGGAATCCACCAGCAAATCCTCGCGCAGCCTCGCCATGGCGCTTTACGTCATCGGCTACCCGATTGGCGGCGTGGTGGGCGGCTTTGCCGCGCAAAGCTGGCTGCTGGTGGAATATGACTGGCGCGCGGTGTTCATGTTCGGCGCCGTGGTGACCGCGATCATGATCCCGCTGGTCTTCTTCCTCGTGCCGGAGACGCCCGCATTCTACGCTGCGCGCCGGCCCGCAAACGCGATCGAGAAGGTCAACCGCTCGCTTCGCGCGCTGCGCAAGCGGACCATCGAGGCGCTGCCGCCATTGCGCACGGAGGGCCCGCAGCCCAAGGTGACCGACATCCTGTCCAAGCCGGGCCTGCGCAAGGTCACCTGGTTGCTGGCCTTCGGCTACATGTTCCACACGCTCACCTTCTATTATATCCTCAAGTTCGCAGTGCAGATCGTCGCGGATTCCGGCTTCTCGCAGGCCGATGCCGCCAGCACGCTCACCTGGGCCAATATCGGCGGTGCGATTGGTGGCGGTCTGTTTGGCTTCCTGCTCAAGAAGTGGGACATCAAGGGGCCGACGATTGCCATGATGATTGCCGGCGTGGTTGCGGTGGCATGGTTCGGCATGGGGCATGGCGAGCTGGGCGAATGGCGCGTGGCGGCATTCCTGTCGATGTTCTTCCTCAACGCGGCCATTGTGGGCTTCTATGCCGCCTTCGCGCGGGGCTTCCCGGCTTATGCCCGGGCCACGGGTACGGGCTTTGTCCTCGGCGTGGGGCGCGCTGGCGCGGCTGGCTCGCCCATCGTGGCTGGCCTGCTCTTCGACGTGCTTGGCAAGGGCGAGTTGCTCACCGTATCGCTCATCATGAGCCTTGGCTCGGTGTGCGCCATCTTCATGCTCCTGCTGCTGCCGATGCGTGATGGCGATGCGATTGCGCAAGCCGAAGCCAAGGCCTGAGATATGGGTCCGCCGCCCCCGTCTATGCGGGGCGGCGGATCGTCAGATACTGATGATGTGGCGAGAGCAGGCGGTCGAGACGGTCAGTCCGCCGTGACGCGGAGCACTTCATCCGGCCGGGCCAGCGCATAGAGCGAGAGGCCCGCAGCCTCAGCCCGGGCTGCCGCCATGCTGGTCGGAACCGAGATGGTTACAAGGGTGTGCGCGCCGGCCCGGACCGTTTTCTCCACGATCTCATAGCTGCAGCGCGCCGTGGAAAGCACGAAGCCGGCGTCCATCGTCCGCCCTGCGCGGGCCATGGCGCCGACGAGCTTGTCCAGCGCATTGTGCCGACCGACATCCTCGCGGGCCATCAGGATCGCCCCATCCGGTGCCACGAAGGCAGCGGCGTGCATCCCGCCTGTGACACGATTGCCCGGCTGATGCGCACGCAGGCCCTCCAGCGCGGCGAAGATCGCCGCTGGTGCGAGCGCCTCATGCGCGGCGACCCGGGGGAGGGCGCGCGAAACGGCTTCCAGATTATCGATGCCGCACAGGCCGCAACTCGACTCGGCCACGCGCGTGCGCACGCGCTCTTCAAGCTTTTCGAGCGCCAGGGAGGTGATGGTCGCACGCGCAATCCAACCGAGATCGGTCTCCACGATATCGATGCCGGTGACATCGCCCGGTTGCGCGGCCAGGCCCTCGGTCAGCGCGAAGCCGGTGATGAAGTCGTCCAGATCAAACGGACTGGCCATCATCACGGCATAGGAAAGGCCGTTATATTCCAGCGCGACCGGCACTTCCGGCGCAAAGGGGCGCGCGACCGGACGGCTGGAGCCATCCGGTCGAAGGGCGACGAGGTCAGCCGGCGTCGTTGTAGCCAGGATCGTTTTCATCCGCGCTCGCGAATTCGGTGGCCCGCGTCATGTGCGGCACCGGCCCATCCACCATGGCGATGGCGCGCGCGGCGAGCGGCGACATGTCGGCGGGGTCGACGGCCTTGATGCCCGCGAGCATCCGCGGATCCCAATACATCTTGATATGGTCGGCGGTGGCGAGGGCCGCCTGGTCGTGGCCCAACGCTTCAAAATTCCGCGCGATCTGGTTCGCCATGTAGATGAGGCGGCTGGCTTCCATGATGCTTACTCCGCCGCTTCAGCCGTGAGGCTGGCCACGATCCGCCGCGAGCGCTCGGACCAGCTGTTATAATCCTCCTGCCAATCGGTCGGGCCGTTGGAGGGCGTGATCTGGACAGCCGTCACCTTGTACTCGGGGCAGTTGGTGGCCCAGTCCGAATATTCGGTGGTCACGACATTGGCCTGCGTGGCGGGGTGGTGGAAGGTGGTGTAGACCACGCCCGGGGCAACCCGTTCGGTGATCGTCGCCCGCAGCGTCGTCTCGCCGGTGCGGCTGGAGAGCTTTACCCAGTCGCCATCCTTGAGGCCGCGATTCTCGGCATCCGTCGGATGGATTTCCAGCAGATCCTCAGGGTGCCAGGCGGTGTTGCCGGTGCGCCGTGTCTGGGCGCCGACATTATACTGGCTGAGAATGCGGCCGGTGGTCAGCAGCAGCGGGAAGCGCGGGCCGGTCTTCTCGTCCGTCGGTACATAATCGGTGACGACGAACTTGCCCTTGCCGCGCACGAAACCGTCCACATGCATGATCGGCGAACCCTCGTGGGTCTCGTCCTTGACCGGCCACTGCAACGATCCCTCGCGCTCCAGACGCGCCCAGGATACGCCTGCGAAGGACGGGGTGAGACGGGCGATCTCGGCCAGGATTTCGCTGGGATGCTCGTAGTTCCAGCCAAGCTCCATGGCATTGGCGAGAAGCTGCGTGATCTCCCAGTCGGCATAGCCATTGGCGGGCTCCATGACCTTGCGGACCGGCTGGATGCGCCGCTCTGCATTGGTGAAGGTGCCGTCCTTTTCAAGGAATGTCGAACCGGGCAGGAAGATATGCGCGTAGTTCGCCGTTTCGTTCAGGAACAGGTCCTGCACGATGACGCACTCCATCGCCTTAAGGCCCGCCGCGACATGCGCGGTATTGGGGTCGGACTGAAGGATGTCCTCGCCTTGGATATAGATCGCGCGGAACGTACCGTCGATCGCGGCGTCCAGCATATTGGGGATGCGCAGGCCCGGCTCGGCATCCAGGGTCACGCCCCAGTCCGCCTCGAACAGCTCGCGCGTTTCATCGTCGCTGATGTGGCGATAGCCGGGCAATTCGTGCGGGAAGCTGCCCATGTCGCAAGCGCCCTGCACGTTGTTCTGACCACGCAGCGGGTTCACGCCTACGCCGCGGCGCCCGATATTGCCGGTTACCATCGCAAGGTTGGCGATGGCCATCACCGTCGAGCTGCCCTGGCTATGCTCGGTGACGCCAAGGCCATAATAGATGGCGCCATTACCGCCAGTCGCGAACAGGCGGGCCGCGCCGCGCAATTCCTCGGCGGGCACGCGGGTGACGGGCTCCAACGTCTCAGGGCTGTTGCGCTCCTGCGAAACGAAGGCGGCCCAGTCCTGATACTCGTCCCAGTCGCAGCGTTCACGGATGAACGCTTCGTCGGCCAGGCCTTCGGTCACGATCACATGCGCCAGGGCGGTGAGCACGGCAACGTTGGTGCCGGGCTGCAGCGCGAGATGGTGCTGCGCGGCGATGTGCGGCGACTTGACCATGTCCGTCCGGCGCGGGTCGATGACGATCAGCTTGGCACCCTGACGCAGGCGGCGCTTCATCCGGCTTGCGAACACCGGGTGGCCGTCCGTCGGGTTGGCGCCGATGATCAGGATCACGTCGCTGTCCATCACGCTGTCGAAATCCTGCGTGCCGGCGGACGTGCCAAAGGTGGTCTTGAGGCCATAGCCGGTCGGCGAGTGGCAGACACGGGCGCAGGTGTCGGTATTGTTGGAGCCAAAGCCGGCGCGGATCAGCTTCTGGACGAGGAAGGTTTCCTCATTGGTGCAACGCGACGACGTGATGCCGCCCAATGCGCGCGCACCGTGGGCGGCCTTGATGCGCTTGAGTTCAGATGCGGCATAGGAAATCGCCTCGTCCCAGCTCACCACCTGCCAGGGATCGTCCACGCTCTTGCGGATCATCGGCTGGGTAATGCGGTCCTGATGGTTGGCATAGCCCCAAGCGAAGCGGCCCTTGACGCAGCTATGGCCGCGATTGGCCTTGCCGTCCTTCCACGGCACCATGCGCACCAACTGCTCACCGCGCATTTCCGCGCGGAAGGTGCAGCCGACGCCGCAATAGGCGCAGGTGGTGACGACGGCCCGCTCGGGCTTGCCGATCTCGACCATCGCCTTTTCCTGAAGCGTGGCGGTGGGGCAGGCCTGCACACAGGCGCCGCACGACACGCATTCGGAAGAGAGGAAATCGTCGGACGCGACACCCGCAGACACCATGGAGCCGAAGCCGCGGCCATCGATCGTGAGCGCGAAGGTGCCCTGCACCTCGTCACAGGCGCGCACGCAGCGCGAGCAGACGATGCACTTGCTGGGGTCGAAATCGAAATAGGGGTTGGACGTGTCCTTCTGGAGACCCAGATGATTATCGCCCGTGTAGCCATAACGTACATCGCGCAGACCGACGGCGGCCGCATTGTCCTGCAGTTCGCAGTCGCCATTGTCCGAGCAGGTCAGGCAGTCCAGCGGGTGATCGGAGATGTAGAGCTCCATCACGCCCTTGCGCAACTTCTGCAGACGCGGAGTCTGGGTGTGAACGGTCATGCCGTCCATCGCCGGCGTGGTGCAGGAGGCGGGGGTGCCGCGCATCCCGTCGACTTCGACCAGGCAGAGGCGGCAGGAGCCGAAGCTCTTCACGCTGTCCGTGGCGCAGAGTTTGGGAATGTCGCCGCCGCATTCGGCAGCCGCGCGCATCACGCTCGTGCCTTCCGGGACGGTGACGGAGCGACCGTCGATGGTCAGCGTGACCATCTTCTCCGATGTGGAAGCGGGCGTGCCGAAATCGGCCTGAGGTTCATAGCCCATGACGTTCAACTCTCTCCAGGTCAGCAGCAGTGTTGATATTAACAGGTTCGCGCGGCAATTGCACGGCGCGCGCGGAAATACGGTTGGCGAAGGCCTTCATCGAATGCACGCCCTCGCTCTTGAGGATGTCCAGCGCGTCGCCGGCCGCCGAGGCGGGCCACAGGCCGATCACCGGCAGGCTCTCGACATAAGCTGGGTATGGCGACAGGCGCTGCAAGAGGTCTTGCGGCAGATCGATGGCATCGCACGGCACGCTCAGCACGGCGGGGAGCCCGCGCGCCTGCGCTTCGAGCAAGGCCGCAGCGAGTCCGGCAAGCGGCCCCATATGCGGTGCGGGCTGGTCGGCAATGCTGGCCACACCGTCATGCTCACGCCCCACCACGATGGTCTGCGCGCTGTGAACGGCCACGGCGTCGATGGCATGGTCGATCAAAGCGCGACCATGGAAGGTCGCCACAGCCTTGTCGCTGCCAAAGCGCGTCGACTTGCCGCCAGCGATCACTGCGCCGAGAACGGCCGCGCGATCGATGGGAAGCAGGCCGACGCAGCAGCTCATTCAGCCGCCTCGGGGAGGCTCTGGCGGGCGCCGAAATCCTCGGGCCAGTGCTTGAGCGCGCTCATCACCGGATAGGGCGTGAAGCCGCCTAGAGCGCAGAGCGAACCGAACTTCATCGTCTCGCACAGATCTTCCAGCAGGACGATCTCATCCTCCAGGCTGCGCGGCGCGGTGGGGGCGTTGTGCATCTGCGGCAGACCCTCGAGCGTATCGCGCTGGCGCGGCACGCGCGCCATGATCCGGTCGATCAGTTCCTTGCCGCGTACCGAGCCGATGCGGCAGGGCGTGCACTTGCCGCAGCTTTCCGCCGCGCAGAATTCCATGGCGAAGCGCGCCATGCCGGCCATGTCGGCGCCCTCGCCGAACACGGTGATACCACCATGGCCGATCAGCGCATCGACGGCGGCATAAGCCTCATAGTCGAACGGAATGTCGAACTGGTCCGGGTGCAGATAGGCGCCGAGCGGGCCGCCGACCTGCGCGGCCTTCACCGGCGAGCCGTCGTCCGTGCCGCCGCCAATCTCGTTGACGAGCTGGCCGAGCGTGATGCCGAACGCCGTTTCGTAAAGGCCGCCATGCTTGATGTTGCCGGCAAGCTGGATCGGCATCGTGCCCCGCGAGCGACCCATGCCATAATCGGCATAGGCCTTGGCGCCCTCGGCCAGAATGTAAGGCACAGCCGCAAGGCTGAGCACGTTGTTGACAATGGTGGGCTTGCCAAACAGGCCGACCAGCGCCGGGATCGGCGGCTTGGCGCGCACTTCGCCGCGCTTGCCTTCCAGGCTGTTGAGCAGCGAGGTTTCCTCACCGCACACATAGGCGCCGGCGCCGACGCGAACTTCCAGCACGAACGGCGCAACGAGATGCGCGCTGCGGCGGATCGCTTCTTCCAGCTTGGCGATGGCGTGGGGATATTCCGAGCGGACGTAGATATAACCCTTGGTCGCGCCGGTCGCGAGGCCGGCAATCGCCATGCCTTCGATCAGGCAATAGGGGTCGCCCTCCATCAGCATACGGTCGGCGAAGGTCGCGCTATCGCCTTCGTCGGCATTGCAGACAATGTACTTCTGGTCCGCTACCGCAGCCGCGACGGTGCGCCACTTGATGCCGGTGGGGAAGCCGGCGCCGCCGCGACCGCGCAGTCCCGAGGCCACGACTTCCTCGACCGTCGCCTCGGCGCCGATCTCGCGGGCGCGGGCGAGGCCTTTCCAGCCGCCGGTCGCTTCATAGTCCGCAAGCTCGGTCGGGCGCGTCTTGCCGGCGCGGGCGAACGTCAGCCGCTGCTGCTTGGCAATGAACGGATGCTCGGCAATCACGCCGATGCCGAGCGGCGAGGAGCCGTCCAGAATCGCCGCAACATCATCGGCCGTCGCCGGGCCGAAGCCCTTGCCGTCGATCTCCACCAGCGGCTCCAGCCACTGCATGCCCCAGCTCGAAACCCGCTCGACGGTGGCGCCGGCCCTTGCGAAGGCATCGGCAACCGCGTCGGCACCGCAGGCGATGGCCAGCGCGTCGTCAGAAATGCGCACCATGACCATGTCAGGCAATCTCCCGGATCAGCTCGTCGAGCTTGGGCGCGTCCAGCCGGGCGTGAACGGCATTGCCGATCATCGCATTGGGGCCGACGCTGCACAGGCCGAGGCAATAAATGGTTTCGATCTTGACGCGCTCGCCGGCCGCGGCAACCGCGCCATCGACCAGAGCTTCGACGCCGCGTGCCTTGCAGGATTCCGCACGGCACAGCTTGAGCACCGGCGCTGCCTTGGGCTCGGCGGTGAAATCATGATAGAAGCTCACCACGCCATGCACTTCGGCGCGGCTCAGGTTGAGCGCGAGGGCGATCTGGCGCTTGGACGCCTCGTCCACGCAGCCGAACTCGGCCTGCACGTCATGGAGGATGGGGAGAAGAGGCCCTTCGCGGCGGCTATGGCTCGCGATGATCTCGTCCAGCCGATCGGCTTTGGCGTCTCTCATGCGCGCGGGTCTCCCAAGTCTTCTTTCGTTGCTGAAATTCGTTTGTGTTACTGCCTATTTTTTGCGCGGCTGGCAAGCGCAAACCGCTGGATCGCGTTGTTGCGAGAGGCTTGCAAAAGGCGGCGGGCGCGCATGGCCCGCGCGCTGGTCAGACTGGTGATGTGACGATCATGCCGGTGTAATCACGCGGCCGCTTTCAGTCCCGCCAGCCAGTCGCCGAGCATGGCGCGCCCGGCGGAGACGGCCCGAGGTCCGAGCCGATCATGGGCGGCGCGCAGGCTCACGTTGCAGCCGCCGGATTCCATCGCAGCTTCCGGCCATTCCTCCATCCATTGATAGAAGCGCGCATCCTCGCCCATTTCGGCATGGAATTGTAGGGCAAGTACATGTTGTCCGCGCCGGAAGGCCTGATGCGTGTAGCGGTCGCTGGACGCAAGCAGTTGGGTGCCTTCCGGCAGGGTGAACGTGTCGCCATGCCAATGCAGAACCTGCACGTCGACAAGATGAGAGAGCGGGCCGGTGCGGCCAGCATCGTTGACCTTGACCGAATGGAAGCCGACCTCCTTGACCGGACCGGGATAAACCTTCGCGCCGAGCGCCGCCGCGATCATCTGCGCGCCGAAGCACACGCCGAGCGTGGGGCGGTCGGCCGCCAGCCGCAGCGCCAGGCGGCGCAGCTGGCAGGCGATCCACGGATAGCGATCCTGCTCATACACCCCCATCGGCCCGCCCATCATGATGAGCAGATCGGGTGCTCGCAGGTCGAGCGTGGCGAAGGCGGGGTCGGTCACATCGATCCGATGGATCGCATAGCCGGCCGTTTCCACCGGCTCCCGATATCCCGCCATGCCCTCATGGGGGACGTGCCGAATCACAAGCGCGCGCTTCATCGTCATTGGCCTCTCGAAATGAGCGTCAGAGGCCGAGGCGCGACCAGAAGTCACTGGCACTGGCGAGGGGCGGCGAGTCGTGCGGGGCCGCAGGCGCCAGTCGCCAGCTTGGATGCGGAAGGGGCGTCAGCGCGCGGCCGGCTCGCTGGGCATGATTACGGTTACGGCGCGGGATGGAACGGATAGCCATATCGTTTCTCCAGTACGGAGCACGAAGCCGGCGTTGTCGCGTGGGATTCGTGCGCTTTAGCGGTTGGTGACGCGGAGCAAGCTGACAAACATCAAAAGCCGCGTTCCGGGCTGGAGGCGGCAGCGCCGCCCGTCATTCCGGACAAAAGGGGTTTAAGCCGGGAGGTGCGGCACCGGCAATCAAGCGATCTTTGCAGGGGTGATAGTTTAGCTCGGCAGGCCGCGCGGTCGTCTGCGCGTCAAAGCACGCCGAAGGTCCAGCCTTCCGTCCGCGCCAGTTCCGGCGTCAGCGCCTGTGGTGCCCACAGGGCCGGCTCGCGATGCACCAGCCGCAGCCAGGCCGCGCTGAGCAGCGCATCAGTCGCATGGTCGCTGTACCGGCCTGCGAACGGTACATGCGGCCCGCTGGCGAGACGCGCAAGGCAGGCATCCAGTTCGGCCTCGCGAACCTTGGTTTGGCCCTTGCGCTTGCCGGCGGCGAGCGCGGCAAGGCTGGTGTAAATTTCCACGATCAGACTGCCTGAGCCGGGGTCGGCGTCGAACGGCCAGATCGGCATGTCCGTCTGGATACGGTGCAGCACCCGCATCCCGGTCAGGCTGGATTTGCCGACCTGCGCGGCACCGACGAGGTTGAGGTTGCTGCAGGGATTGAGGCCCTGTGCCTGCTGGGCCAGCTCCGTCTGGCGCAGCCGCCCGCGTCCGCCGCCGAACAGATCGCCTTCCCGGCCCCCATGGCGCCGGAAATGTCGCGCGGCCTCCGCGTGATCGACAAAGGCGCCGGCCTCCAGATGGGGCTCTTCGGCACAGATGTCCTCGACCAAGGCCCAGAGCTGGCGGGCATCGTGTGGAGAACGATCCCAGCCGGGGAAGAAGGCACCCTTGTCTGCGAAGGGCAGGGACGGGCCGAGGTCGAGGCCGACGAGCGTGTCGCGTGGCATGTCGCGGCGCATCCAGTCGAGCACATCTTGACGTGACCAGATGTGGCCGGGGCGGACCAGCGCCGGGCCGGCATTGCTATCCGCGTCGCAGATGGCGACGGCGATGCCCGGCTGTCGCGGCCCCTGTGCGCCCGACCAGTCGATTGCGGCGAAATGGCGAAAGCGGCTCACGGGTGGCTGGCGGGATCAGTCACCGCGCAAGTCGCGCCGACGCTCATCCCACCAAGCGATGCGCTCGGCGATCCGCTTCTCGAATCCACGCTCGGTGGGGGCGTAGAAGGTCTGCGGCGCCATCTCCTCGGGCCAGTAATTGTCGCCGGAGAAGCCGCCTTCCACATCATGATCGTAGCTATAGCCCTTGCCATAGCCGATCTCCTTCATGAGCTTGGTCGGCGCATTGAGGATGTTCGCGGGCGGCATCAGCGATCCGGTTTGTTTGGCGCTGGCAAAGGCCGCCTTCTGCGCCTTGTAGGCGGCGTTGGATTTGGGCGCGGTCGCGAGATACAGGCAGGCCTGCACGATCGCCAGTTCGCCCTCAGGCGAGCCGAGGAATTCATAGGCGTCCTTCGCGGCGAGGCATTGGGTGAGCGCCTGCGGATCGGCCAGGCCGACATCTTCGCTGGCGAAGCGCACCAGCCGCCGCAGGACGTAAAGCGGTTCTTCGCCCGCGACCAGCATCCGCGCGAGATAATAGAGCGCGGCCTGCGGATCGGACCCGCGCAGCGCCTTGTGGAGCGCGGAAATCAGATTGTAATGCCCGTCGCGATCCTTGTCATAGACCGGCATCCGGCGGTGGAGCAGGGCGGCGAGACCCGCCGGATCGAGCGGCTCGGTCAGGCCGATGCCCTGCAGCGTCTCCACCTGATTGAGCAGGAAGCGGCCATCGCCATCAGCCGAGGCGACAAGCGCCGCGCGCGCATCGTCGGTCAGCGGCAGCGGTGCGCCGGTCAGGGCTTCCGCGCGGGAGATCAACGTATCGAGCGCGGTCTCGTCCAGCCGGCGCAGGATGAGCACCTGCGCGCGGCTGAGCAGCGCCGCGTTGAGGGCGAAGCTCGGATTTTCGGTGGTGGCGCCGACCAGCGTGACGGTGCCATCCTCGACATAAGGCAGGAAGCCATCCTGCTGAGCGCGATTGAAGCGGTGGATTTCATCCACGAACAGAAGCGTGCGCTGCCCGGCGCGGGCGGCGTCGCGCGCGGCGGCAAAGGCAGCCTTGAGGTCCGCCACGCCGGAAAAGACCGCGGAGATCGGCGCAAAGCGCATGTCCACCGCTTCGGCCAGCAGTCGCGAAAGCGTGGT
This sequence comes from Sphingobium sp. B1D7B, assembly GCF_025961965.1. Classification (NCBI taxonomy): domain Bacteria; kingdom Pseudomonadati; phylum Pseudomonadota; class Alphaproteobacteria; order Sphingomonadales; family Sphingobiaceae; genus Sphingobium; species Sphingobium sp. B1D7B. The sequence goes on along the minus strand of NZ_JAOQOR010000001.1, from coordinate 3,080,105 downwards.
CTTGCCGGTACCCGGCGGCCCCCACAGGATCATTGAGGAGAGCCGTCCCGCCGCGACCATCCGCCCGATGGCACCGTCAGTACCGGTGAGATGGTCTTGCCCGACCACGTCATCGAGCGTGCGCGGGCGCAGACGGTCGGCCAGCGGCGCATCCGCACGAGGCTCGGCAGGGCTGGAGGCGGCGGCAAGGCCGCCGAAGAGATCAGACATGCGGACTCATATAGGTCGGCCCCTCACCGGTTGCACGGGCCAGCGTGCATCGGACTGCAGGCCATTCGCAGGCACGCTCAAAAAAAATGAAAACGGGGCCTTGTGGAAATCAGTCTAAGATATATCTTAGATCAATCTGAAATTTAGAAGGATTGAATCTTTGATGTTTGACACAAGTACACATGGACGGTGCGGCCCGAATGGGCACCGTCACGCGCTCAAGGCCATGATGGGCCGGGGCGGTCGTTTCGGCGGCGGCTGGGGCGGCGCAGAGTGGGACGGGCAGGGCGGCCATGGCGGTCCGCGCGGCGGCCGTCGCGGACGCGGACGCCTGTTTGATGGCGGCGAGTTACGACTCGTGTTGCTCAAGTTGATCGGCGAGGGGCCGCGCCACGGCTATGACCTCATCCGTGCGATCGAGGAGCTGACCGGCGGCGCTTATGCGCCCAGCCCCGGCGTCGTTTATCCCACGCTCACCCTGCTGGCGGAAATGGACCTCATCGCCGACAGCGAGAGCGAAGGGGCGCGGAAGCTGTACGCGATTACCCCCGCAGGAGAGGCCCATCTTGCCGAGAAGGCTGACGAGATCGGCGGCCTGATGGACCGGTTGGCCGGCCTCGGCGCCGAGCAGCATCGATCGAACAGCGGCCCGGTCCGCCGCGCCATGGGCAATCTCAAGACGGCTCTGATGGGCCGGCTGCGCGAAGGCGAGACCACAGACGATCTGCCGCATGAGATCGCCGCGATTCTCGATGAGGCAGCGCGGAAGATCGAGCGGTTGTAAGACTGCACAGCATAATTCCAATCGCCCCACCGCCGGACGGTGGAGCCACCAACAGAAAGACAATGTCATGAACAGCGCAACAGCCAAGGTGCCCACGCAGAGCGGCAGCCGCTACCTCCAGCAACTGTGCAAGCACTGGTCGCACAACCTCAAGGTGGAGTTCACACCCGAGCGCGGCACGATCGTGTTTCCGCGCGACGCGCGCGGCGCCGATTGGCCTGCCGACGCTCTGGTGACGATGGTCGCGCAACCCGACACGCTCGACGTGACCATCGACGCCAGCAGCCCGGAGCATCTCGAAGGCCTCAAAAACACGGTCGCCCGCCATCTCGATCGCTTCGCGTTCCGTGAGGCGCCGCTCAGCTTCCCCTGGTCTTGAGAGTTCGAACCGGCGCGATCAGTCCGCCGGTTCGGTCTTCAGTTCTGCAAGAGCGGCTGCGATCTGCGCCGTGCCATAAGGCTTGGTGACGATCGGCACGGCGTGGAAGCGCGAGGAATCCAAGCCGCTGCCATAGCCTGTTGCAAAGACGAACGGGATGCCGCGCTCGGCGAGAGCCCTGGCGACCGGCTCGCTGGTCTCCCCGCCCAAATTATAATCGAGCATGGCGACGTCGAGCGGGACGGTCGCACAGGCGCGCAGGGCAGCGGTGACGCTGGAGGCGACCTCGACCTTCTCGGCGCCGAGTTCCATCAACGCGTCCTGCCCGTCGAGCGCGATGATGAGGCTGTCTTCCACCAGCAGCACGCGCTGTCCGGCCAGCGGCAGCTTCGCCGGCTCGCGCAGATCGGCAGACGCGCCGTCCGTCGCATCGGTCCGGTCCTCAGGCGCGACGCCGGCCACGAAACGGGAGGGAATGCAGAAATGCGCCTTCACACCGCTCAGTCGGTAGTGAATCTTGGCATCGCCCCCGAGATCGTGAGGGACGGTCTTTTCGATCACCGTCGATCCAAAGCCGCGGCGCGAGGGCGGGGTGACCGCCGGCCCGCCGAGTTCGGACCAGTCGATCAACAGGCTGCCATCCTCGTCCTGCTGCCAGCTGATCAGCACCGTGCCGCTATCGGAGAGCGCGCCATATTTGGCGGCATTGGTCATGAGCTCGTGGAAGACCAGCGACAGTACGGTGAAGGCAACCGGCTGCAGCAGGATGTTGGAGCCTTTGGTCTCCACATTGGTCCGCTTGTCGCGCAGGAAGGCATTGGCCTCGATGTCGATAAGATCCCGCAACCGCGCCGGACACCAGCGATCGCGCGTCACCTGATCGTGCGCACGGGCGAGCGCCTGCAGGCGATCGTCCAGATTGCGCGTGAAATCCTCAACGCTGGCCGCCCCGTCGCGGGTCTGCGACACGAGGCCGCGAATGAGCGAGAGGATATTGCGCACGCGGTGATTGAGCTCGGCGATCAGCAGCTCCTGCCGCTCCTGCGCACGCTGCCGCTCCTCGCCTGCGCTCTCGGACAGGCGGATGAGCACTTCCAGCATCCCGACCCGCAGCGCTTCGGCAACGCGGCGCTCGACCGTGGTGAATGGCAGGCTGCGGCCCTTCACCAGTTGCGACCAGCTTTCGAAGCTTTTGCGCGGGGTGAGCCGGTCGCCATTGGGTCCGAGTTCGACCGGCTTCTCCGGGTTGCCGCCCCAGCGCACCGAGCGCATCTGTTCGCTGCGGAAGAAGACCACATAGTCACGCGGCTTGCGTGACAGCGGGATGGCGATGAGGCCGGCGGCGACATCCGCATAGGCAGTCGCCTCGGGCAGGACGGATGAAATGCAGTCCGTCGCGAAGACCTCGCCGTGCGAAAGCTGATTGAGGATGGAGACGAGGCTTATGAACTGCTCGCGCGAGGGCGTCAGGCCACTCAGCGAGACAGAGCCGTCAACATAAGCCCCGACGCCATCGGCGGGAATGGTATCGAACACAACCTCGCCGAGCCAGTCCGCGTCCCGCAGCAGGTCGCCATCCTGCGCGATGGAGGCCATCAAGCGATCGGTGGCGCCGCGTGCGCGCGACTCATAGCCGGCATTCTCGCTGCGTTCCCGGCTCTCGAGCATCAGCGAGAAGATCTGGCCGAACAGTTCGGCGGCCGTACGCATGGCGAGGCCAGGCAGGCGCGGCTGATAATGGTGGCAGGCGAAGAGCCCCCAGAGCTTGCCTTCGACGATGATCGAGATCGATAGCGACGCGCTGACGCCCATGTTGCGCAGATACTCGACATGGATGGGCGAAACCGCGCGGAGCAGGCAGAGCGACTGGTCGAGGACCGCGCCGCTGGGATCGGTCTGCGGCACGATCGGCACCGGCTCTGCATTCACATCAGCGATGATGCGGAACGGATTGCGCACATAGAGCTGGCGCGCTTGTGCCGGAATATCCGACGCGGGGTAATGCAGGCCAAGGAAGCTGTCGACGCCAGCGCTCAGCGCCTCGGCAACGACCTCGCCCGAGCCTTCGGCATCGAAACGATAGACCATAACGCGGTCGAAACCGGTGATCGCCTTCACCTGCCGGGCGCTCTCGCGAATGAAGGAGGTGAGCGTATCGGCCTGGGCGAGGCGCGACATGAGCGTGCGGACCAGCGTCGCCGCTTCGCCTGGATCTTCGAGCGCGGGCTCGCATTCGATGACGATGCTGTTGCCCGAGAAATGCACGGCGACATCGTAGAGCTTGCCATCATCGAACAGCGGCTGCGAGAATAGGCGCTCCACGGAATCATTGCCGCGCAGCATCGAGATCCGGTTGCGGATGTCATGCTGAGCAGCGGGCGTAATGAGATCGGTGAGCTTGGAACCCAGCAGCGCATCCGCCGATTTGCCCGTGAACGCGGCGATATTGTCCGAGACGCGACCGATCATCCAATCGGCGCTCACCGCGAGCAGGAAACCGAATGGCTGGATCGTCCCGAGAATATGGATCGGTTCGCGGTCGCAGTTGGTGAGATCGACCCGAAAGCCGGCAGGATCATTGGCCAAGTCTGGCTCCCATCGCGATGGCGCAATTTCGGTAAAGGGCGAAGGTCCGGGTCGCTGCTGCGCGGGTTTCCCGCTGCCAGACGGGGCCGTGAGTCAGGGCCTGATCTTCCAGAGCGGCGATGAAGGCGCGCCACGCGCCTTGGGGATGCACGGCGCTCAGATATTCACGCGGAAGATCGTCAGGCACGCGGCGTGCGAGCATCGCGCCGCCAAGGCGGGAGCCTTCCGTCACATAGGCGGCACCCCAATGAGCCGCCGTGCTCGGGGCCCATGTCAGCGGCTCGGCCTCGGGAACGGCCTGGCCCAAGGCGTTCAAGTCGGTTGTAAGGGCCTGTACGCGCGCGGCCGTGTCGATACTCGGCGAGGCTGAGCGCAGCCAGCGCTCGAGCGGCACCAGCGCCGCTGCATGGGCTGACAGAAAACGGCCGTAACTCGCACGGCTCGTCAGATCGAACTGGCTGAACAGGCTGTCGACTTCGTCGTGGTCAGCACGCGTCTCTTTCTTCAGGACTTGATGGAAGGCCACTGGCTGAGCCGCGGCTGTTGTCGGGATTTCCGCCACGCCGGGATCAGTATCGAAAGACATTGCCGTGAATTTACAGCGCGTGCCGGCAATATACAACGCGTGATCTTGCGAGCCGCGGCGAAAGGAATGGCGCAATTCGGGGCAGGGGCGGCCTTTGTCTCATCGGACACATAACGCGCCGAGAGATGAACGGTTGCAGGCCGTCACACTCGGTCTTCGTCGCCGTGTGCTCAGCCGGCCCGGCGTTTCGCCAAGCCGCAATATGTTTCGATCATCGCGGCGTTCACCTGATCCCATTTGTAATCCTGCACCCGCAGATGCCCGGCTTGCCCCGCCGTTGCGCGCAAGGCAGGATCTTCGATGAGACGCTGGATGGCGTCGGCATAAGCCTGCACGTCGCGCGGCGGAACGAGGAAGCCGGTCTCACCGTCCGCGACCAGATCAATCGCGCCTGTGGCGCGGGCAGCGACCACCGGCACGCCCGCCGCCATGGCTTCGGTCGTCACATTGCCAAAAGTCTCGGTGACCGAGGGCATGAAGAAGATATCCATGCAGGCGGCCGCCCGACCGAGATCGTCGCCGCCCTGAAAACCCGCAAACACCGCCTCCGGCACCCGCTCGGCAAACCACTGGCGCGCGGGTCCTTCACCGATCACCAGCACCCGGTGGCGAACGCCGCGCGCCTTGAGCGCCGCGATCACATCGGCAAAGACGCCCAGGCCCTTTTCCAGAACAAGCCGCCCCAAGAACCCGATGGCGATCTCGTCATCGGCGATGCCGAGCGAGCGCCTCCAGCCATTGTCCCGCCGCTGCGGGTTGAACCGGGCATGATCGATGCCGCGCGACCAGATGCCGATCGGCGTCGTCACGCCCCATTCGCGCAGCAGCGTCGCCATGCTGCCGCTCGGCACCATCACCTGATCGACGCGATTGTAGAAGCGGGTCTGCAGGCGCACCAGCAACGGCTCGATGAAGCCAAGGCCATAATAGCGCGGATAGGTTTCAAAGCGGGTGTGCAGGGAGGCGACACAGGGAATGCCCTCCCGCCGCGCCCAACTCGATGCGCGATGCCCCAGAATGTCCGGCGCTGAGACGTGGACGATATTGGGGGCGTAAGCCGCAAGGTCCGCCCGAGTCTGCGCTGAAAGCCCCTTGGCGAGCCGATATTCGCCCCGGCCGCCCGGCATGGACCAGCTCGGCACCGACACCAGCTCGCCAGCCGGCTCGAACGCCGGCGGATCGATGGTGGGCGAATAGACACGCACGCTGGCGCCGCTCGCGAGCGCAGAGGCCATCAGATTGTTGAGAGCCTGATTGGCGCCATCGCGGACGTAATTATAGTTGCCGCTGAACAGGGCAATGCGGAGGTCGCTGGGGAGCATCGAGGCCCTATAGCGAGGCGGGCCGCGCGGTCAAAGTGCCGCCGCACGATCGGCAGGAACTTGTCCGTCCGTTGTTGCACTGGCGCGACTCATCGGTGTCGTGCCATGACAGGACATGGACGAACCCTTGCTTTCCCTTTCCGTCGATGCGCTGCTGGTCGGCGCGCCCGCCTTGCTGGCGCCGGGCGTGATGAGCGCCATGGGCAAACGCGCGGTGCGCGGGCCTGTCCGGATCGGCTGGCTGGGGCTGGAGGGCGATAGCGTCGCCGACCCCCTTCGTCATGGCGGGCATGACAAGGCCGTCCATCTCGTGCCGCACGAGCATTATGCCTGGTGGCGCGGCGTGCTGGACGATCATCCGCTGCTCGACGCACCGGGTGCGTTCGGCGAAAATCTCGCGACGCGCGGGGCCACCGAAGCCAATCTGTGCTTGGGAGACCGGTTCGCGCTGGGCAGCGCTGTGCTGGAGATCAGCCACGGCCGCCAGCCCTGCGCCAAGCTCAACGCGCGCTTCGGCCGCAAAGACGTGCTGGGTCAGGCCATCGCGAGCGGCCATTGCGGACTCTATCTGCGCGTGATCGAGCAGGGTGAGGCCAAGGCGGGCGATGCGATGATCCTGCTGGAGCGCCCCTTGGAAGACTGGCCGATTGCGCGGGTGTTCAACCTGCTGATCGCAGGCGGACATAAGGCCGATCCGGCAGGCGTCGCACAATTGGCCGAGACCCGCGTCCTCGCCGACGCGTGGCGGGTGCGGGCGGAAAAGCTGGCGCGCTGAGCGACGCGTTGGAGCGCACGCCTGATTCATGCTGGCTGTGCGAGCGGCCATTGGGCGCATGCATCGAATGGCATCATCCCGTGCCCAAGGCCAAGGGCGGCCGAGAGACGGTGCCGCTGCACCCGATCTGCCATCGCGCGATCCACGCGCATTTCAGCAATGGCCAGCTGGCGCGCATGGGGCGCGATCAGGCGGCGTTGCGCGGCGATCCCGCGCTCGCCGCGTTTCTGCGCTGGGTCGCCGGCAAGCCGGCGGACTTCCACGCGCCGACGCGCAAGCCCCGCCGTTAAGGGGCGAGGCCTGCACCGGCTCAGCGCATCGCCTTGACGTCATCGGCGGTGATCGCATCCTCATAATGATTGCCGAAATGCGTGCGGACATAGTTCACCACATTGGCGACCTGTTGGTCCGTCATCATCTCCCCCACCGGCGGCATGCCGTTCAGGCCCTTGAGCGTCACCAGCATAGGATAGCCACTGGCGGCGAGATTGGGGTTGTTGGCGAGCGCGGGATATTTGCCAGCGCCCGTTGCGCCGGCTGCGTCCGGCATGTGGCAGGCGGCACAGACCCTCCGGTACAATTTTTCGCCGTCGGGTTCGCTGAACCGCCCCGGCATCACGAACGCTCCGTCGGCATCCCCTTGCTGGGCGACCAGAGCGGCGGGATCGCCCTGGCGTGGCTGGGCAGCATCCTGCGCGAGTGCGACGGAAACCGAGCCGGTGAGAATGCCGGCGGCGAGGCCAAAGGCCAATGTGCTGATCTTCATGATATTAGCTCGCGGTGACACGTTGATGGAGCCGCGTGATCGCATCGATGGCGGAGGTGATGCCGCCTTCCTGCCATCCGCCGATATAGGAGGTATGCTCGCCCGCCAGGACGATCCGCCCGTCGAATTCGCACATATTCCGGTAGTGCTCGGCGCGCGCTTCCTCCGTCCACTGCCCGAAGCAGCCGAGCACCCAGGGCACCCGGTGCCAGCCGACGGCCACGCCGTTCATGAACTCGGCCTTATATTGCGGATGGATCTGCGCGCCCCATTCAAGCGCGCGCTTGACCCGCTCTTCCGGCGGCAGCGCGGTCAGTTCGAACCCTGTCGAGCCGCCGGTATAAGCGCCCAGAAGCACGCCCGGGCCGCTGGCGCCATAATTGCTGCTGGGGTAGCTGATCTGCGAGATCGGCAGATCCGTGGTGGTGATGCCGCCATAGATCTGGTCGTCCTGCTCCCAGAAGCGCCGCTTGAATTCCAGCCCGACCTTGACGCTGGTCGAGTAGGGCACGGCACGGATCGCCCCAGCCAGCTTGGGGCCGACATTCATGTCGATCTGCGCGAGGATGGGCAGCGGGATCGTGCAGATGCACCAGTCAGCCTTGGCCTGCGCAGTGGCACCGGATTTGGTGTCGACATAATCGACCGTGACGCCTTTCGCGCCCTGCTTGATCGCCGTGACCTTGCTGTTGAGGCGAACCAGATGGCCGACCGCCCGCTCAAAGCCCTTGGCGACCATTTCCATGCCGCCAACCGGCTGGAAGATGGCGAACTCATGATCCCAGGTGAGGTTGCCCCCAATCGAGCGCCACAGGCGTGAGCGGAGCACCGTTTCGGCGGTCATCGGCTCGGAGGGGATGGGCTCGGCAGTCAGGCCGCCGCCTGGCTGCTTCTCCCAGCCACGGCGGTTGCTGGACTCGCGGCCCTTCACATAGCGCATATCCTTGTCGAGCGCGCCCCAGCTTCGCAGGGATTCCAGCAGGATGTCGCCATCCTCCTTGCTGAGCGTATCCGCCAGGGCATTCTTGTTGACGGCCTTGGCGAGCAATTCGCTGACATGGCCGTAGAAGTCCGCCTGCACATGCCGGTAGCGCTGCGGGGCGCCGCCGAACGCCTTGGTCGAGTGGACATAGGCGTTATAGTTGACCTGCATGAACGGCTCGAGGGCCACGCCCAGTTCGCGGCAATAATGCATGATGCCATGGTGGTGCCATGGAATGCGCCACGGGCCGGGATTGATGTAGTTGCCGGGCGCGAAGTCGCACTTCTGCGTCGCGCCGCCGAGTTCAGTGTAGGTATCGCCGCCCTTGAGCGTCCAGGAGCGGCCGCCCACGCGGTCGTTATACTCCAGCACCTGAACCTTGTAGCCGGCGCGGCTCAGCTCCAGCGCGGCGGTCATCCCCGCGACGCCGGCGCCCAGAATGAGCACGCTCGCGCCCTTCGCGCCGCCCTCCAGCTTGATCGGTCCCTTGAACGTCGAGGCCTGAGCCTGGCCGAGGCTCGACATCGCCATGTACATCGCCGATGCGCCTGCCGTGGTTCCAATGAGCGCCAGCAGATCACGCTTGCTCATGCGCAGCGCGTTAGTGTCTGTCATATGTGGTTATATCCCATGTCACCCCTTTGCGTGAGGGGAGCCATGGTGGGCGAACCGGGCATTGACCCGACTCGCACCAACCTGTGCAGCACCTCGTCGCGAAGCCAGTGATCGGCCTGCGGCTCGCTGCTGTTGATACGAGGTTTTGCGTATTTGCCGTGGAACGCGGCTCGGGCAAAGGGCCAAATCTACGCCGGAGTCGTGGGCGACGATGGCCGTGCTGCCCAAGCACATCCCGCTGTTGAATTACGCGAAGTATTCAGGGCCGGATTTAGCCCCTCCTCTTCAGAGGAGGGGTTGGGTGGTGCAGCAACCTCGCGGTTGTTCACCGGTAGAGCGATGCTGCGCATCGCCACCACCCCTTGGCCCCTCCTCTGAAGAGGAGGGGAGTATGTCGTCTGTCGCCTAAAGCGTCGCCTCGATTTCGCGCGCCGCCATATCAGGCTCGGGCGCCTGAGTGATCGGGCGGCCAATGACCAGCAGCGAGGCGCCGGCATCCACCGCTTCACGCGGCGTGACCGCGCGCTTCTGGTCGCCCTTGCTGGCGCCGCTCGGGCGCACGCCGGGCACGACAAAGAAGCCGGCCGGCCACAGCTTGCGCGCGCGGGCGACCTCATTGCCGGAGCAGACGATGCCGTCGAGACCGGCCTCCTTGGCGAGCAGCGTCAGCCGCTCGACCTGTTCCTGCGTACCGCCGTGGACGCCGGTTTCCTCCAGATCGGTCTGGTCAAGGCTCGTGAGCGTCGTCACGGCGACGACCTTGGTGTGGACCCCGGCCGCAGCCTTGGCGTCTTCCAGCATCGCCCGTCCGCCAGAGGCATGGACGGTGAGGATCGACGGTTCGAGCGCGTGCAGGGCCTGAACCGCCTTGGCGACCGTGTTCGGAATGTCGTGCAGCTTCAGGTCGAGAAAGATCGGCAGGCCGAACTTGCGCATCTCATGCACGCCATGGTGGCCATTGGCGCAGAAGAATTCCAGCCCCAGCTTGATGCCGCCGACATGGTTGCGGACCTTCTGAACCAACTCCTGCGCATGGGGCAGGGACGGCGTGTCGATGGCGATATAGATGATGCTGGTCATGGAGTGTCGGTTCTGCCTGCCGGTTTGAGATCGTCGTCCACCCGCACATCGATCGTGCGAACGGGCGGTGCGGGGTCGAATCCCGCTGGGGTGATGTGATCGGGCGTGGCGGTTGGCGCGGGGTGGTCCTGGGTGTGAACCACTGGCGCCGTCGCCGCCGGCGCAGAAGCCGCGAGGGCACGCTCGGCGCTATCGAGCCGCCGGCGCATCCGATATTTGGTGGCCTTATGCAGCGCCCAGAAGGGCAGCGAACCGGCGAGAAATGCGACGATCACGAGAACCGGCAGCTTGGTTTCAAGCTGGAGACCGCCCCACAGATTGATCATCACGGGGGTCCAGTTGGCGAAGCTGAAAATGACGATGATGATCGCCAGTACGACCCAGAAGGCTGTCCGGAGGAACTGCATGGCTTCTCTTCCTCTGCTTGGTCCGTAGAGCCTGACCATAAGCGCCCCGCGACGGCTTGCCTAGGGGCGCAGTTCAACGCCTCCCTGCGGACATGGGAGCTTCCGGAACGGGCGTGTCAGCCAGCGGTTCCGAACACCCGCGTGAAGATCGTGTCGACATGCTTCAGATGATAGTCGAGGTCGAACAGTGCCTCGAGCTGCGGACCGGAGAGATGCGCGGAAACGGCCGGGTCGGCCTTGAGCAGATCGAGTAGCGATTGCGCGCCGTCCGACTGCCACACCTGCATGGCGTTGCGCTGGACCATCGCATAGCTGTCCTCGCGGCTCACACCCGCCTGGGTGAGGGCGAGCAGCACGCGCTGCGAGTGGATGAGGCCGCCCATCCGGTTCATGTTCTTCATCATCCGCTCGGGGTAGACGAGCAGCTTGTCGATCACGCCGGTGAGTCGACCGAGGGCGAAGTCGAGCGTGATCGTGGCGTCCGGGCCGATGAAGCGCTCGACCGAGGAGTGGGAGATGTCCCGCTCATGCCACAGCGCGACATTCTCGAGCGCGGGCAGGGCATAAGCGCGCACCATGCGGGCCAGGCCGGTCAGATTCTCGGTGAGCACCGGGTTGCGCTTGTGCGGCATCGCCGACGAGCCCTTCTGGCCCGGCGAGAAATATTCCTCGGCTTCCAGCACCTCGGTGCGCTGCAAATGGCGCACTTCGACGGAGAGCCGCTCAATGGAGCCCGCGATCACGGCCAGCGTCGAGAAGAACATGGCGTGGCGATCGCGCGGGATGACCTGCGTGCTGACCGGCTCGACCGTGAGGCCGAGCTTGGCCGCGACATGCTCTTCTACCTTGGGATCGATATTGGCGAAGGTGCCGACCGCGCCGGAGATCGCGCAGGTGGCGACGTCTTCACGGGCCGCGATCAGGCGCGCCTTGCAACGGGAGAACTCGGCATAGGCTTCCGCCATCTTGAGACCGAAGGTCACCGGCTCGGCGTGGATGCCGTGGCTGCGGCCGATGGTCGGCGTCAGCTTGTGCTCGAACGCGCGGCGCTTGATCGCCTCCAGCAGCGCATCGAGATCGGCGATCAGCAGATCGGCCGCGCGGGCAAGTTGCACGTTGAGGCAGGTGTCCAGCACGTCCGAGCTGGTCATGCCTTGGTGCATGAAGCGGGCTTCATCGCCGACCTGCTCGGCGACCCACGTCAGGAAGGCGATCACGTCATGCTTGGTCACGGCCTCAATGGCATCGATGGCGGGCACGTCGATGGAGGGATTGGTCGCCCACCAGTCCCACAGCGCCTTGGCGGCGCTCTTGGGCACCACGCCCAGTTCGGCCAACGCTTCGGTCGCATGAGCCTCGATCTCGAACCAGATGCGGAAGCGCGCTTCCGGCTCCCAGATCGCGGTCATTTGCGGGCGGGCGTAACGAGGCACCATGGGGCGGGTTCCTGATGAGACAGATTGGAGACGGGCTGCCCCTAGCAGGCTGCGGCGAAACGGGCAAATCGCGCGGGTGAGGGCGGTGGCTATGACTCAAGCTACTGAGATATAGCGATAAAAATCAATGCTGTTCGTGGTGGGTGGTCGCGGCGACATGAAGCGAATCGTTCGCAGATGGGTGCGCGTCGACCGATTGATCAGAGCCTCGTCCGCGTGCCGCAACCTCAGATCAGTCCCATGGCCCGCATCGAACGGTGACCTTCGGTCGCGACAATGACATGATCGTGGACGGTCACGCCGAGGGGCTTAAGCGCGGCGATGACGTCGCGAGTCATGAGGATGTCCTGCCGGCTCGGCTCGGGCAGGCCGCTGGGATGATTGTGCACGAGGATGACGCCCGCAGAGCCGAACTCCAGTGCGCGACGAGCAACCTGTCGGGCATAGATGGCCGCTTCATCCACCGAGCCGTCCCCCATATGATCGTCACGCAGCAGGATGTTGCGGGCGTTGAGATGAAGCACGCGCACGCGCTCGATCGAGAGATGGGCCATGTCGGCGCGCAAATAATCGAGCAGGGCCTGCCATGATGCCAGCACCGGCCGCTCCGCCACCTCGTTGCGCAGCATCCGCAGGGCGGCGGCCTGTGTCGCCTTGAGCGCGGCGGTCGTGGTCTCGCCCATGCCGTCGACCTGCATCAGCGTGGCCCAATCGGCGCTGAGCACGGCGCCCAACGAGCCGAAGCGGGCGATCAGGGCCTTTGCCAGCGGCTTGGTATCCCGGCGCGGCAGGGCGAGCGCGAGCAGATATTCGATCAGTTCATGGTCCAGCAGCGCATCCGGTCCGGTTGCGAGTCGCTGGCGCAGGCGGGCACGGTGGCCCACCCCATCATGGCTGGCACCATCAGGACTGGCACCATCATGGCCGGGGCCATCATGACTCGTCTCGCTCTTGCCCCGGGATCGCCCTTCGCCCATGAACATTGTAGCTAAGCGCGAGCCGGCAGAGCGGCAAGCGGGAATGACGGGGATGATCGTCTGACCGATTGGGTCGAAGAGGATGACGAGCTGGAGGCAGGTGCGGCAGATCGGCTGCACCGGCGCCGTCAGCGCGTGCGCAGGATCGCCGGCGGGAGTGCAATGGCGCTGCTGCTGGTCGCTGGCGGCCTCTGGCTGGCGCGCGAGCCGATTGCCGACAGCTTCATCGCGCGGGAACTGGCCAAGCGGGGCGTACAGGGCCGATATGAGATCACGCGGATCGGTCCGCAGCACCAGCGGCTGGACAATCTCGTCATTGGCGACCCGAAATCGCCCGATCTCACGGTCCGCTTCATCGAGCTCGAACTCGCCTGGGGCCTGACCGGGCCTTATATCGATCGGCTCGAGGCCAGCGGCGTTCGGCTGCGCGGGCGGATTGCCGATGGGGCGCTGGACTTGGGTCAGGTCAGTCGCCTGCTGGAAGGTGGCACAGGCGATCCCAAGCTGCCCGACTGGACGGCGGTGATCGAGGATGCACAGGCGCGGATCGTTACCGACAACGACACGGTCGAGCTGGGGCTGGATGGCAGCGGGCCGTTATCGTCGGGGTTCAATGGTCAGCTTAATCTCGCGAGCCCGGCGCTAGCCTTTGGCGATTGCAGGCTGCGGGCGCTGCGGGCACCGGTGGACGTAGCGACCGAGAATGGCGAAATTCACCTCAAGGGCCCTGCCCATGTCAGCGGTGTTGGATGCGAGGCGGCGAAGCTCAGGCTGACGGCGCCCACGCTCGATCTCAACATCCGCACAAACCTCGCCCTTGAACCCTTGGGCGGTGCGGTGAGCCTTGCCGCGCCATTGGCCGAGCAGGGGGACGGGCGGGGCAAGCGCGAGTTCAAGGAACTGTCCGGGCTCATCACCTTTAAAGGCGAAGGCGATACCCTGCGGGGGAGCGCTTCGCTTGCCGCCGTTAGCGCGCTTGTCGACGGCCTTGAAAGTGACGCGGCAAAGCTGGGCGGCAATTTCGCGGTGCAGCTCGATTCCCGCAATCGCGCTCTGGCGTGGCAAGGCACCGGGACCATCGAGAATGCCCGGCCGGCTCGCGGGATCAATCTTTCGCGCCTCGCTTCGGCGGCCGATGGCAGTCCGCTGGAACCGATCGCGAACAAGCTTGCGCGCGCAGTCGAGGCGATCGGCCGGCGCAATCACATAGAACTGGCGGGCCAGGTCAATATGCTCGGCGCGCAAGGTAACGCTCGGCTTGACCGCTTCGCGCTGCGCTCGGCGAGCGGCGCGCGGATCGAGAATTGGGAAGGCAGCGCGGTGCGCATCGACTGGCCCGGCGGCCTGCGCGCGTCGGGACGGTTGGACATCGCCGGTGGCGATCTGCCGGAGGGCCGCATCGAGTTCGCCACGCAGGAGCAAGGCGGTGTGCGCGGCACCGCCACATTGAGGCCTTATGATGCCGGCGGGGCGCGGCTTGCGCTCACCCCGCTGCGCTTTGCCGTGGATGGCGCGGGGCGCGGCAGCGTCCAGACGCAGGTGACGCTGGACGGCCCCTTGCCGGGCGGCGCGGTCAAGGGCCTGCAGATGCCGCTCGACGCCCGCGTAGGGGCAGGCGGGGCGATTAGTCTATCAGGGACTTGCGTGCCGTTGCGCTGGGCTTCGCTCAGCATGTCCGGCCTCGTGCTCGATCCTGCGGCGTTACAGGTTTGCGGGCTGGGCGAGGGCACGGCCGCGATCCGCGACGTGGCATTGCGCGGCCGGCTGGGCGACAATCCCTTCGCATTTGATGCAAGCGCAGCGCGTTACGGCCTCACCACCGGCCGCTTCGAAATCCAGCAACCGGACGTGCGCATTGGCGCGGCCGAAGCCCCGGTCCGGCTCGCTGCCGATCGCCTGACGGGCGGACGTGGGTCGGCGGGTGGCCTCGCCGGGACGATTTCGGCAGGCCGGGGCCGGATCGGCTCTGTGCCGCTCGATCTCACCGCCATGGAAGGGCAATGGCAGTTCGCCGACGGACGTCTGGCCGTCGATGGCAATCTGCGCGTCGCGGACACGCAGGCCGATCGGCGGTTCAATCCGCTGGCCGGCGAGCAGGTACATCTGACCCTGGCCGACAATCGCATCGAGGCGACTGGTGTGCTGGTGCATTCGGAACGAAAGGCCAAGGTCGCCGATGTGGTGATCCGGCACGACCTCAGCCGTGGCGCAGGCCGCGCCGATCTGACCGTGAACGGCCTGCGCTTCGGCAATGCGCTTCAGCCGGACGATCTCACGCCGCTCTCGCTGGGCGTGGTCGCTAACGTGGTCGGGATGGTGAACGGCGCCGGCCAGATCCGCTGGACCGGCGACAAGGTGACCAGCGACGGGACCTTCTCGACGGAGAACATGGCTTTCGCGGCCGCCTTCGGCCCGGTCGCCGGCCTGTCGACGACGATCCGCTTCACGGACCTGCTTGGCCTGCGCACCGAACCCGGCCAGGTGGTGACGGTGGAGAGCGTCAACCCGGGCATCGAGGTGCGCGACGGCACCATACGCTATCAATTGCTCTCCAGCGAGGTGGCGGAGATCGAGGGCGGGCGCTGGCCGTTCTCTGGCGGTATGCTGGAGCTGATGCCCGCGCCCCTCGCGCTGGATTCACGCCAGCCGCGCAATCTCACCTTCCGCGTCGTCGGGCTGGATGCGGGCGCCTTTATCAACACGCTGGAGCTGGAGAACATCTCCGCGACGGGCACCTTCGATGGTCTGCTGCCCATGGTGTTCGACAAGGATGGCGGGCGGATCGTTGGCGGCCTGCTGGTTGCGCGGCAAGAGGGAGACGAGCCACGCTACCTCACCAGCACGCAGGGCCTGACGATCCCGTGCGATCCAGAGCGCCGGGCCGGACGCCTTTCTTACGTGGGTGAGGTGTCCAACGCGCAGCTCAACGCGATGGCGCGGCTGGCCTTCGATGCGCTCAAGAATTTGGGCTATCGCTGCCTCGCAATCCGGCTGGACGGCGCCATCGATGGCGAGTTTGTCACGCAGGTCAGCATCAACGGGGTCAATCAGGGCACGGAAGAAACGCGCCGCAGCTTCCTGGCGCGACCGTTCCTTGGCCTGCCCTTCCTGTTCAATGTGCGGATCCAGGCGCCCTTCCGGGGGCTGCTCAACACTGCGACCGGGCTTGCCGATCCGACCAAGCTCATCAATGGCAGTCTGGGCGACCAGTTTGTGCCCGTCGGCAGCGGAGCATTCACGCGGGGTTCCGGGGTGGTCGTTCAGCCGGCGGACAGCGACAAGAGGATAGAAGGGGACAGGAAATGAGGCACCGACGATGGATATCGCGCGCAACGCGACTGGGCTTGGGGCTGGCGCTTGCCGGAGCGGCAGGCGGCTGCATTCAGGTGCGCGCGCCCGAAAAGCCGATTGAGATCAATCTCAACGTGAAGATTCAGCAGGAAGTGGTCGTGCGCCTTCAGCAGGACGCCAAGGACCTCATCGAGAACAATCCGGAGCTTTTCCCGAAATGACATATATGCACAGCATTCGCGCCGCAGCGCTTGCGGCAGTTTTCGGTCTCGGCGTCGTCGGAGCGGCTCCGGCCATCGCGCAGGACGCGGTGGTGAGCGCCGCCAAGTCGGCCGGTACGGTCGGCGAGCAGTCGGACGGCTATCTGGGCGTCAACGGCTCGGTCAGCAGCGATGTGCGCGCCGCCGTGGATGCGCTCAACATCAAGCGCCGCGCGGCCTATACCGATCTGGCGGCCAAGCGTGGCGTGACCGTACAGGACATGGCGGCCGTGACCGGTTGTCAGACGCTGGCCGGGCGCGTTTCGGAAGGGCAGATCTATCGGATCGGCAATGGTCCGTGGCAGACCAAAGGCGCCGGGCCGATTGCGCTGCCGGATTATTGCGCCACCGCCACACGCTGAGCGATTCGCGCCACTGAGGGCCTAATTTTCCTCGAAAATCCGCCTGATCCCTCCGGCGCGGTCACCAGTGTTGACTTGCACGCCAACGCTTTCTACACGGGCCGCGCCTTGACGGGGGCGGCTCAGGCACGTCATGCAGCGCTGGTTTTTACGTCTCTTGGCGTGAACGGGAGTTGGCATGATGACAGAGACCGAACCTGGGCGAGACCCGATTGCCGAAGATGAACGCATCAAGTCGCTCAGCGAGCGGTTGGAACGTGCCGAGGCAGTCGAAAAGGTCAGGACCGGAGCGGACCGGGAAGTTGGCGGCGATAAGAACTATCGCCTCGGCAACCGGGTTCTTGCGGAGCTGATCGGCGGTCTTGTCGGCGGCGCGCTGATTGGATGGGTCCTGGACCGGTTCATCGGCACATCGCCCTGGCTCCTGCTGGTTTTCCTCTTTCTGGGGATCATCGTAGCCTTCAGGAATATTTGGAAGATTTCGATGAAGCGTCCTGAGAAGTAAGGGCGCTTTCGTCATAATCGCAGACGGCTTTTTGGGAATCAGACGTGGCAGAACCCGGCAAGATCGATCCTATGCACCAGTTCGCCATCGAGCCGCTGTTCGGTACCGAACAGTGGAGCCTCGGTGGTTACAACATTGCGTTCACCAACAGCGCGCTGTGGATGGTGATCACGGTCGTCGTTCTGTGGGGCTTCATGCTGCTCGGCATGAAGCGCGATCTGGTGCCGGGGCGCTGGCAGGCGGCTGTAGAGTCGATGACCGGCTTCATCGCGAAGCTGACCGATGACAATATCGGCAAGGGCGGGCGCAAATATGTGCCCTATATCTTCTCGCTGTTTATGTTCATCCTCTTCGCCAACCTGCTTGGCCTGCTGCCCATCGGCATTTTCGGCCTGCATCCCTTCACCTTCACCAGCCACTTCACGGTCACTGGTGTTCTGGCGATCCTGAGCTTCTCGATCGTGCTGATCGTCGGCTTCTGGAAGCATGGCCTCAAGTTCTTCTCGTTGTTCGTGCCGCACGGTACCCCGCTGTGGCTGATCTGGCTGATCCCCATCATCGAGTTCGTCTCGTTCATGGTGCGCCCCTTCTCGCTGGGCCTGCGACTGTTCGTCGCGATGATCGCCGGTCACATTCTGCTCAAGGTGCTTGCCGGCTTCGTGATCAACGCTTCGGCTGCTGGCGTGGCGCCCGGCCTTGGCGTCGGCATCCCCAGCTTTGCCCTGATGGTCGGCATCTCTGCGCTGGAGATCCTGGTCGCTGGCATCCAGGCCTATGTTTTCGCACTGCTCACGTCGCTGTACATTCACGACGCCGAGCATCTGCACTGAGTTTCAACCAACGACCAAATCGAGTTTCAGAAAAGGAGTTAAGTAACATGGACGCAGAAGCCGCAAAGCTGATCGGTGCCGGTCTGGCTGCTATCGGTGCCGGCGTGGCCGCGCTCGGCGTGGGTAACGTCTTCGGCTCGTTCCTTGAGAGCGCGCTGCGCAATCCGGGCGCTGCCGACGGCCAGCAGGGCCGTCTGTTCATCGGCTTCGCCGCCGCAGAGCTTCTCGGCCTGCTGGCGTTCGTCGTCGCGATGATCCTGATCTTCGTCGCCTGATCGCCCGCAAGACGACAGACGATGATGTGGAGCCGGCGGCTGCCCAATGACGGGCTGCCGCCGGACCGCGCAAACGGACAGGTGATATGCCTCAGATAGCCCAGCTCGCCGCAACCTACTCGTCGCAGATCTTCTGGGTTCTGCTGACATTCGGGTTCGTGTTTTTCGTGATCGGTCGCGGCATGGTGCCGAAGATTCAGTCCACGGTGGATGCGCGCGACAAGAAGATCGCCGACGATCTCGAAGCGGCCCGTGCGAATTCGGCCAAGGCCGATGCGCTCGAAGCCGACTGGCGGGCGAAGGAAAATGAAGCGCGTGCCGCTGCGCAGGGCCGTCTGGCCCAGGCAAAGGCCGAAGCTGCTCGCAATCGCGAGGCTGCGCTGGCCAAGACCGACGCAGCGCTCAGCGAAAAGCTGGCCGCAGCGGAAGGCGAGATCGAGGCCGGCCGCGTGAAAGCGCTGGAGCAGATCGAAACCGTGGCGGCAGATGCAGCGGCGGACATCGTGCAGAAGGTCGCCGGCACGCAGGTGTCGCCGGATGCGGCGCTCAAGGCAGTGAAGGCGGTACTCTGATATGGCAAACCAGACCATGACACAGGTTGCCGAGACAGCCCCGGCAAGCGACAACGGCTCCGGCGCCGTGCAGTTCAATCTCGAAAACGCCGACAAGGTCCAGAATCTGGACGGCGACATCCACGCGGCCACGGAAGCCGTGGGCGGTCCGGAGCACCATGTACCGGACGCGACCGCTTTGGGGATGGACGCGACGGGCTGGGTCAGCCTCTCGATGCTCGTGTTCGTTGCGGTGCTGATCTGGAAGAAGGTGCCGGCGCTCATCGCCCGGTCGCTGGACGCCAAGATCGCGACGATCCGCAATCAGCTCGACGAAGCCGCGCGGCTCCGGAAGGAAGCCGAAGCGCTCAAGGCCGAGTATGAAGGCCGGATCGCCTCCGTCGCCAAGGAAGCCGATGCGATGCGCTCGGCGGCCGAGCAGGAAGCTGCCGATCTCATCACTGCAGCGCAGGCGGAAGCCGAAGCGCTGGTCGTCCGTCGCCAGAAGATGGCGGAAGACAAGATCGCTGCTGCCGAGCGCGCGGCCATTGCCGATGTGCGCGCCAAGGCGGCTGCAGCGGCGACGGCAGCAGCCGGCGTGCTGATCCGCGAGACCCACAGTGCCGCGGCCGACAAGGGCCTCGTCGACGACGTGATCGGCAAGCTCGCGCACTGAACGACCTGCAGATTGATGGCTTTAGAAAGGCCGGGCCGAGCGATCGGTCCGGCCTTTCTGCATTTGAAGGGCCATGCTTCGGCCGGTTGAGGCAGGAGGCCGTTGTCCTGTCCGCCTCTCGCCCCTAAATGGCGCGGATGACCGAGCGGCCATCGTCCCCCAATCGCTTCAACGAAGAAAAGGCGACCTCCACAATCCGTGGCAGTGAATTGCCGGACGTGGACGCTGGCGTCGCGGCGATTCGCGAAACGCTCAAGACCTTGGGCACGCGGCCGGGCGTCTATCGGATGCAGGATGCGCGCGGCGACGTGCTGTATGTCGGCAAGGCGCGGGCGCTCAAGAATCGGGTCTCCAACTACACGCAGGTCGATCGCCTGCCGCGCCGGTTGCAGCGCATGGTCTCGCAGACCCGCTCGATGACGATCGTCACCACCCAGAGCGAGGCCGAGGCGCTGCTGCTGGAAGCGCAACTCATCAAGCGCTTTCGGCCGCCGTATAATGTGCTCCTGCGCGATGACAAAAGCTTCCCATTCATCCTGCTGCGCGAGGATCACGCCTTTCCGCGCGTGCAGCTTCACCGCGGCGCGCGGCGCTACAAGGGGCAATATTACGGGCCGTTCGCCGGGGCAGGGCAGGTGCGCAAGACGCTCAACGCGCTGCAGAAGCTGTTCTTGCTGCGCAGTTGCACGGACAGCTTCTTCGCCAATCGCTCGCGGCCCTGCCTGCTGTATCAAATTCGCCGCTGCTCCGCGCCCTGCGTCGGGCGGATCAACGAGGCGGATTATGCGGCCCTGACCCAGGACGCGCAGGACTTTCTCGGCGGCAAGTCCACGGCGGTGCAGGCGCGGCTCGGTGAGGCGATGAATGCGGCGGCGGAGTCGCTCGATTACGAGATGGCTGCCGTCTACCGGGACCGGCTCAAGGCCCTGACCTTCATCCAGGGCAGCCAGGCTATCCACGCCGAGGGGCTGGGCGATGCCGATATCTTCGCGCTCGCCAGCCGCAATGGCGGCATGTGCATCCAGGCCTTCTTCATTCGCGGCGGCCAGAATTGGGGTCATCGCAGCTTCTTCCCGGTCCACACCGCCGAGGTGGGGGAGGATGAGGTGCTGATGCAGTTCATGGCGCAATTCTATGAGGATGTGCCGCCCGCGCCGCTGGTGCTCTGTGACCGCGAGCCCTCCGAGACGCTGCTGCTCGCCGAGGCGCTGAGCCAGAAGCTGGAGCGCAAGGTGCGCATCGAGGTGCCGCAGCGTGGGAGCCGTGTGAAGCTCATCAAACAGGCCCAGCGCAATGCCGAGGAAGCGCTGGAGCGCCGTCAGGCCGAGAGCAGTGCGCAAGGCAAGATTCTCGCCGACATGGCCGAGCTTTTGGGTCTGGAAGGTCCGCCCAATCGCATCGAGGTTTACGATAACAGCCATATCCAGGGCACCAGTGCGCTGGGTGCCATGGTGGTGGCGGGGCCGGAGGGGTTCCGCAAGAGCGGCTATCGCAAGTTCAACATCAAGCGGCCGGAAACGGTCGCCGGCGACGATTATGGCATGATGCGCGAAGTGCTCGGCCGCCGCTTCGGCCGCGCCGCCGAGGAAGATCCCGATCGCGAATCCGGGGAATGGCCGGATCTGGTGCTGATCGACGGCGGCCGGGGCCAGCTCAACGCGGCGCGCAAGGCGCTGGAAGAGATGGGCATCGAGGATGTGCCGATGGTCGGCGTCGCCAAAGGACCGCATCATGGTCGCGAGGGGCGGGAGGTCTTCCACCTGCTCGACGGGCGGGATTTCCAGCTACCGGTCAATCACCCGGTGCTGTTCTACCTGCAGCGCCTGCGCGACGAGGCCCATCGCTTTGCGATCGGCGCACACCGGCAGAAGCGAGCCAAGGCGATCACTGTCAGTTCGCTGGACGAAGTGCCCGGCATCGGGCCCGCCCGCAAGAAAGCGCTGCTCATGCATTTCGGCACCGCCCGCGCCGTGCGCAACGCGAGCCTTGATGACCTCCAGCGCGCGCCCGGCGTTTCATCGGCGGTCGCGCAGACAGTCTATGATTATTTCCATGGCTGAGCGGATTTGCTCCGGCCTGCCGCAAAGGTTGATGCCCGGCGCAATGCGCGCTAAGGGCGCTGCTTCAACACCCGTCGGGATGTCCTAACCGCTCATGCTGTTCACCTTTCTCCTTGTCGTCCAGGCGATCATCGCCTTCGCGCTCGTCACTGTCATTCTGATGCAGCGGTCCGAGGGTGGCGGGCTCGGCATGGGTGGCGGTGGCAGCCCGTCTGGTCTGATGTCGGCGCGCGGCGCGGCGGATTTCCTCAGCCGGGCGACCAAGATTCTCGCGACGTTGTTCGTGGGCATGAGCATTGTGCTGGCTGTGATTGCCGCCACGCAGCACCGGGCCGCGACGATCGATACCTCGCTGGTCGGCCAGTCCGGCACCAGCGACATGTCGGCGCCGATTGCGGATGGCGATGGCATTTCCGGCGCGGCCAACAGCGCGGCGGCACCGGCCGGTCCGGCTTCGGCGCCTGCCAATGGTGCGGCCGGCGCCCCGCTCGCGCAGTAACGATCCACCAGTTTTTTTCACCGGTGGCGGATTCGTCCGCTTGCCCTTCCGTTCGAGTTCAGCGTAAGCCTCCTCTCCCATGGCGCGGTTCATATTCATCACCGGCGGCGTGGTCTCCTCGCTTGGAAAAGGCCTTATGGCTGCGTCGCTTGCGGCGCTCCTCCAAGCGCGTGGCTACAAGGTCCGCACCCGTAAGTTCGATCCCTACCTCAATGTCGATCCCGGCACGATGTCGCCTTATCAACATGGCGAAGTCTATGTGACGGATGACGGGGCGGAGACCGATCTCGATCTTGGCCATTATGAGCGCTTCACGGGCGTTGCGAGCCGGCAGGCCGACAACGTCACGCAGGGACGCATCTACCAGACGATCATCCAGCGCGAACGGCGCGGCGATTATCTCGGTGCCACTGTGCAGGTGATCCCGCACGTGACGGACGAGATCAAGCGCTTCGCTCTGGCCGAGACGGACGATGTCGATTTCGTGCTGTGCGAGATCGGAGGCACGGTGGGCGACATCGAGAGCCTGCCGTTCATGGAGGCCATCCGCCAGCTCCGCAATGAGCTGGGCCACGGCCAGACCGTGCTCGTGCATGTGACGCTGGTGCCCTATATTGCGGCGGCGGGCGAACTGAAGACCAAGCCGACCCAGCACAGTGTGCGCGAGTTGACCTCGCTCGGCATTCAGCCCGACATTCTGCTCTGCCGCACCGAGCATCCGCTGCCGGACAGCGAGCGGGCGAAAATCGCCTTGTTCTGTAATGTGCGCACGGAAGCCGTGATTCCCGCGCTGGATGCCAGCAGCATCTATGCCGTGCCGGTGCAGTATCACCGTGAAGGGCTGGACCGGGCCGTGCTGAGCGCCTTCGGCATCGAAGGTTCGCGCGAGCCGGACCTGACACGCTGGTTCGACATCATGGACCGGCAGGTCCACCCCGAAGGGGAAGTGACCATCGGCGTCGTCGGCAAATATGTCGGCTTGCCGGATGCCTACAAGTCGCTGCACGAGGCGCTCGTGCATGGCGGGTTGGCCAATCGGGTGAAGGTGAAGGTCCAGTGGCTCGATGCCGAGCTGTTCGAGGCCGAAGACAGCGACATCGCGGCCCAGCTCGAGCCGATGCATGGCATTCTTGTGCCTGGCGGCTTTGGCGTGCGCGGCTCGGAAGGAAAGATTGCCTCCGTGCGGTTCGCGCGCGAGCGGGGCGTGCCCTTTTTCGGCATCTGCCTCGGAATGCAGATGGCCTGCATCGAGGGTGCGCGGAACACCGCCGGGATCGAGCGCGCCTCGACCACCGAGTTCGGCGAGACCAGCGAGCCGGTCGTGGGCCTCATCACGGAGTGGATGAGCGCCGAGGGGCTGCAGACCCGCAATGTCGATACCGACCTTGGCGGCACCATGCGCCTGGGCGCCTATCCGGCCAAGCTGAGCGGCAACAGCGTCGTTTCCAGCATCTACGGTGCCGAGGATATCAGCGAGCGCCATCGCCACCGCTACGAAGTGAACGCGGCCTATCGCCAACCGCTCGAGCAGGGCGGCCTCATCTTCTCGGGCATGTCACCGGATGGCACGCTGCCGGAAATCGTCGAGCGGCCGGATCACCCATGGTTCATCGGCGTGCAGTTCCACCCGGAGCTCAAGTCCAAGCCGTTCGATCCGCACCCGCTGTTCGCCAGCTTCATTGCGGCGGCGCTCAAGCAGAGCCGGCTCGTCTGATCCTGCACCAGCCATGGACGGCCCGTTTCCGGATCGTTCATGGTGAAGGGCGTAGACGAACCGCTTGCCGCATCCTATGTGGGGTGCGTCTTACCGGCCGGGATGCCTGCGACTTGCAATTGATGATCCTTCTGTCCGCGCTTCTTGCGTCGCTCTCCGGCCTGATGGTCGGCGAGAGCCGCGTGGCGCCTGCACAGGTGGAACTCAGTGCAGAATCGCAGCAGGCTCCCTCCAGTGAGCAGGCGATTGCAGTCGCGCGGGTCTTGATCAGCGCTGACACGCGGGCCGAGGCCGTCCTTGTACGGGCCGATCAGGCTACGGCGCTGGCGCTGCCGGCCCGCAGTGGCCGCACCCACCTTTCCCTGAAGCAGAGCTGGCTGATCTAAGCCCGCCGCAGGCCGCCATGTTGCCGGTCTGCCATTCTGCTGTTCGCGCGCTGGCTCCCGGCGCGTTCGCTTGCCGGTGTGTGAACCGGCGCCCGACCTTTCCGTTTTCAGACAGGAATTTCCGATATGCTCGGCGGCGTTGCCAAATTCTTCTTCGGCTCTTCAAATGAGCGTTACGTCAAGTCTCTCAGCAAGACGGTCAATCAGATTGCCGCATTCGAGCCGACGATGGTCGCCATGAGCGATGATGAGCTGAAGGCGCAGACGGCCAAGTTCCGCAGCCAGCTCGCTGACGGCGCGACGCTCGACCAGATCCTGCCCGAGGCGTTCGCGACGGTGCGTGAGGGCGCGAAGCGCGCGCTGGGCCAGCGCCATTATGACGTTCAGATGGTCGGCGGCATCGTGCTCCACCGCGGCGAGATCGCCGAGATGCGTACCGGTGAAGGCAAGACGCTGGTCGCGACGCTCGCGACCTATCTCAACGCGCTGCCCGGCAAGGGCGTCCATGTCGTCACCGTCAACGACTATCTCGCCCGGCGCGACTGCGAATGGATGAGCCAGCTCTACAACTTCCTGGGACTGACCACGGGCGTGATCGTGCCCAACCTCTCCGAGCCGGAGCGCCGCGCGGCTTATGATGCGGACATCACCTACGCCACCAACAACGAGCTTGGCTTCGATTATCTGCGCGACAACATGAAATATGAGCGTGACCAGATGGTCCAGCGCCCGTTCAATTACGCGATCGTCGACGAGGTGGACTCGATTCTGATCGACGAGGCGCGCACGCCGCTGATCATTTCCGGCCCGACGGACGACAAGTCCGAGATGTATATGTCCGTCAACGCGCTGGTGAAGAACCTCGCGGATGAGGATTACGAAAAGGACGAGAAGCAGCGCTCCATCGTGCTGACCGAGGACGGCACCGAGAAGGTGGAGCGGATGCTGGAGGACGCAGGGCTGCTCCAGGGCGCCAATCTCTACGATTTCGAGAACACACAGGTCGTCCACCATGTGAACCAGGCTCTGCGCGCCAACTTCATGTTCCGGCGCGACATCGATTATATCGTGAAGGACGGCAAGGTCGTCATCATCGATGAGTTCACCGGCCGCATGATGGACGGGCGCCGCTGGTCTGACGGTCTGCACCAGGCCGTGGAAGCCAAGGAAGGCGTGAACATCGAGCCGGAGAACCAGACGCTGGCTTCGATCACCTTCCAGAATTATTTCCGCATGTATCCCAAGCTCTCGGGCATGACTGGTACGGCGGCGACCGAGGCGGCGGAATTCTACGACATCTACAAGATGAACGTGGTGACCATCCCGACCAACCTGCCGGTGCAGCGTCAGGACGATCAGGATCTCTTCTACAAGAGCCTTGAGGACAAGTTCAAAGGCATCGCCAAGACCATCGGCGAACATGCCGCCAAGGGCCAGCCGGTGCTGGTGGGTACCGTCTCCATCGAAAAGTCTGAACTGCTCTCCAGCTTCCTCAAGGAAGAGGGCGTCAAGCACTCGGTGTTGAATGCGCGCTTCCACGAGCAGGAAGCCGGCATCGTGGCTCAGGCCGGGCGGCTCGGCGCGGTGACCATCGCGACGAACATGGCCGGCCGTGGCACCGATATCAAGCTGGGCGGCAACCTGGAATTCCGGGTTGAGGATGAGCTCAAGGACATGCCGGAAGGCCCGGAGCGCGATGCCGCGATTGCGCGGATCGAAGCGGAAATCGAGGCCGAGCGCCAGCAGGTGCTCGCCGCCGGCGGCCTGTTCGTGCTCGGCACGGAGCGGCATGAGAGCCGCCGTATCGACAACCAGCTGCGTGGCCGCTCGGGCCGTCAGGGCGATCCGGGCCTGTCCCGCTTCTACCTCAGCCTCGATGACGATCTGCTGCGCATCTTCGGCCCGGACACGCTGTTCGCGCGCATGATGCGCTCCAGCCTGGAGGATGGCGAGGCGCTTCCGCCCTCCAAGTGGATGAGCAAGGCGATCGAGACCGCGCAGAAGAAGGTCGAACAGCGCAACTACGAAATCCGCAAGCAGGTCGTCGAGTATGACGACGTGATGAACGACCAGCGCAAGGTGATCTACGAGCAGCGCAGCGAGATCATGGATGCCGAGACGGTCGGCGACGTCGTCACCGAGATGCGCCATGAGACGATCAACGACATCGTCGGCGCCGCCTGTCCTCCGGGCACCTACCCCGAGCAGTGGAACATTCCGCAGCTCAAGGAGCGCCTTGAGGCGGTGATGAGTCTGACGCCGGACATCGATGGCTGGCTGACCGAGGACGTGGTCGATCCGGAGCTGTTCGTCGAGCGCCTCACCGTGCTGTCCGATGCCGCGCTGGCGGAGAAGGTCAATGATCTCAAGCCCGAGACCTGGGCGCAGATCGAGAAGAGCATCCTGCTGCAGAATCTCGACCATCACTGGAAAGAGCATCTGGCGACGCTCGATGCCCTCCGTCAGGTCGTCCACCTGCGCGCTTATGCGCAGAAGACGCCGATCAACGAGTATAAGCAGGAGGCGTTCGCGCTCTTCGAGCGGATGCTCGAGAACATCCGCGAGGATGTAAGCCGCACGGTCAGCCATGTCCAGTTCCAGATGCAGGACCCGGCGCCGCCGCCGCTGCCGGAACTGCCGGACTTCCTCACCAGTCATATCGACCCGTTCACGGGCGAGGATAACAGCGCGGACATCGATGCCGGCACGCGCGGGTTCATCACCACCACCATTCCGCGCGCCGCGACGGCTGCGGCGGTGGGTGAGGGCAATCCCTATGCGGGTGAGGAAATCAGCCGCAACGCGCCGTGCCCCTGTGGTTCCGGCGAGAAGTACAAGCATTGTCACGGCGCCTTGGCCTGACAACGACCCTGACGAGGATCTGATGGCCGGGCGAAAGCCCGGTCACGTCCGGCCCGGCGGCCTTCAGCCGGGCTGCGAGGCCCTCGGCGCCAGCCACACCAGTCCGATGAGGCTGATCACCGCCGCGCCGGAGAGGTAGAGGCCCACAGCGCTCACCCCGTGCGTGCTCACCAGATATTGCGCGGCAATGGGTGCCATGGCCCCGCCGATGATCCCGCCCACGTTGAAGGCGAAGGATGAGCCGGAATAGCGCACGCGCGGCGGGAAGAGGGCGGTCAGCCATTCGCCGAGCGGGCCGTAGGTAAAGCCCATCAGCAGCAGCGACATGGCGAGGATGAGGAAGAGCGCCAGCGGATTGGCGGCATCGAACCCGGCGCCGAAGACGATGCCGAGCGGCACCGTCGCGGCGCATCCGGCGATCAGCACACGGCTCGCCGAGCGCATGTCCGACCACCAGCCGGCCACGATGATCCCCAGCGCGAGCATCAGGATCGCCGCAAGCTGGATGGTCAGCACCTCGCTGCGCGCCATGCCGATGTTCACCGTGGCGTAGCCCAGCGCGAAGGCCGTGGAGATGTAGAACAGCGCGAAGCAGCAGACGACGGCGAGCGTGCCGGCCATGGTCGCGCGCACATGGCGGGTGAGCAGTTCCGCCAACGGAATGGCTGCCGGCGGCTCGGCCTCCAGCGCCGCCTTGAACTCGGGCGTCTCGCCCATCTTCAAGCGCACCCACAGGCCGATGATGACCAGCAGCGCGCTGGCAAGGAAGGGAAGGCGCCAGCCCCACGCCATGAATTGCGCATCGCTGAGCCAAAGGCCGAGCAGCAGGAACAGGCCATTCGCGGCGACAAAGCCCAGCGGTGCGCCAAGCTGCGGCATCATGCCGAAGCGCGCGCGCCAGCCCGGCGGGGCATTCTCCACCGCCAGCAGCGCAGCACCACCCCATTCGCCGCCCAGGCCGAAGCCCTGGCCAAAGCGCAGGATACAGAGCAGCAGCGGCGCGACCCAGCCGATCATCGCATAAGTCGGCAGGAAGGCGATGAGGAAGGTCGAGCCGCCCATCAGCATGAGCGAGGCGACGAGCGTCGATTTGCGGCCGATCCGATCGCCATAATGGCCGAACACGGCGGCGCCGAGCGGGCGCGCCAGAAAGGCGAGGGCGAAGCTGGCATAAGCTGCCATCAGCTGCGCGGTGGGCGACGTGGCGGGGAAGAAGAGCGGGCCGAAGACGAGGCTCGCCGCCGTCGCATAGATATAGAAATCGTAGAACTCGACCGTGGTGCCGGCCAGACTCGCGACGAGCACGCGGCGGTGCTTCACCATGGCGGACAGGCCGCTGGGCGCCGGCGTTCCGGCGGTTGCTGCGTCGTTCAAAGTCGGCCCCCCTCACATATGACGGCGATGCCCTAGCTCAATTCCGGGCAGCAGCGCTAGATGGCGCGAATGGGGGGTGACAGGAGAGGGATCAGCGCCGGCGCTGCTGGTTCAGCACTTCATAGGCCATCACGGCCCCGGCGACGGAAGCATTGAGGCTGTCCGCACGGCCCATCATCGGGATTTTGACCAGCAGGTCGCAGGCGGCCTCATAATCGGCGGGGAGGCCGCGCGCCTCATTGCCGATTACGAGAAAGGTCGGGGCCTCGTAGCGCGGCGCCTGATAATCGTGCTCAGTGTTGAGACTGGTGCCGACAAGCTGGCCCGGCCCCGTGCGGAGCCAAGTGAGGAAGTCAGCCCAACTCGCCTGCGCGATGGATTGGGTGAAGAGGGCGCCCATCGAGGCCCGCACCGTCTCGACGGAAAACGGATCGACACAGTCATCCACAAGAATCACGCCGCCGGCACCGACCGCGTCGCCGATGCGCAGCAGCGTCCCCAGATTGCCGGGATCGCGCATGGCCTGTGCGACGAACCAGATCGGCGCCGCGCTGCGATCGAGCGCGGGGAGGGGGGTCAGCCGGTCGGGATAGACGCCGACGAGCGTCTGCGCATTGTCCTTGCCGGAGATCTTGCCGAGAATATCCGCGCTGGTGAGGATGACATCGCCGCCTTTCGCCTCGACCGCCACGATCAGCTCGTCGGCCAGCGGATGCGGGCGGGCATCGCTCGCCATGAACAGCATCTCGGGCAGAATGCCGCGCTCGCGCGCTTCAGTGAGGATACGCAGGCCCTCGGCCAGAAACAGGCCTTCGCGCTTGCGCAGCTTCTTTTCCCGCAAGCCGCGCACGCGCTTGACGAGCGGGTTGGAAAAGCCGGTGATTTCGCGGGGCATGGTCAGCAGGGCCGCACAGGATCAGTCTTCGCCGAAGCGATTTTCGACCAGCTCGATGACGGCAGCCAGCGCCGCTGGGGCATCGTCACCGCTCACCGAGACGGTGATATCATCGCCCATGGCGGCGCCCAGCATCATCAGGCCCATGATCGAGGTGCCGACCACTTCTTGCCCATCCTTGCGTACCATGATGGTCGCCGGCAGGCTGCTCGCCAGCGTGACGAACTTGGCGCTGGCCCGCGCGTGCAGGCCACGCCGGTTGGCGATGCGCACGGTTGCGCTGGCTGTCTCGCCGCTCAAGTGGCGTCTCCCAGCAGCTCGGAGGCGACGCTGATATATTTGCGGCCCGCTTCCCGCGCGGCGGCGACCGCTTGCGTGACGCTCATGTTGCGGCGGGCGCTTTCGAGACGGATCAGCATGGGAAGATTGACGCCGGCAATCACTTCCACGCGCCCGGCGTCGAGCAGGGAAATGGCGAGGTTGGAGGGGGTGCCGCCGAACAGGTCGGTCAGCAGGATCACGCCTGAGCCATCATCGACGCGCTGCACGGCGGCGGCGATGTCGGCGCGCCGCACCTCCATATCGTCATCGGGGCCGATGCAGACGGTTTCTATGGCCTGTTGCGGCCCTACGACATGTTCCATGGCGACGCGAAATTCCGTCGCGAGCCCGCCATGGGTTACGAGCACGAGTCCAATCATGGTGAGTGTGCGCCCCGCCCTTCGATTTCCGTTGGTACGATTTCTTTTTTGCCTTGGCGCCGGTTCTCATAGGCGTCCAACTGGACTGAATCCAGATTGCGGTGCGCAATGGTGGGCGAAAAGCCCGCCCGGCGCAAGCGTTCTGCGATCTCTTCCGTCACGCACACCGAGCGGTGGCGACCGCCGGTGCAGCCAAAGGCGATGGTGACATAGGCTTTCCCTTCCTCGCTGTAGCGAGGAAGGATGGTGACCAGCAGCTTCTCGATCTGGCCCACGGCCGCCTCGAACAGCGTGTCCGCCATCACATAATCGCGGACGTCCGGATCGAGGCCGGTCAACGGGCGCAGCGTCTCGTCCCAATAGGGATTGCGCAGGAACCGCATGTCGAACATCAGGTCGGCATTGCGCGGAACGCCGCGCGCAAAGCCGAAGGACAGCAAGGTCAGGGTCGATTCGAAACTGCCCGCAAAGCGCTGGCGGATCGCCTGCTGCAGGCCGTTACTGGTGAGGTCCGAGCTATCGACGACATGCTCGGCCGCGCGGCGCAGCGGTTCCAGCAGCTCGCGCTCCCGGGCAATCCCGTCCGCCGCCGGGCGGTCCAACGCCAGAGGGTGGCGCCGCCGCGTCTCGGCATAACGCTGCTCAAGCACCGTGCCCGAGCAATCGAGGAACAGCATCTCGACCTCATAGCCGGTGCGCTCGCGCCCATCCCCTTGGCGCAGGGCGGCGATGGCCGAGAGGATCGTATCCGCCGCGAAACCGCGCGTGCGGCTGTCGATGCCGATGGCGACCGGGCGGCCCGCCTGTTGCTCATGACCGGCCGGCAGCGGCGCGGCGAGCAGCCGGTCGAGCAGCACCAGCGGCAGATTGTCGACCGTTTCCCAGCCGGCATCCTCCAGCGTGCGCAGGCTGGTCGATTTGCCGGCGCCCGAAAGGCCGGTGACCACCAGGATGCGCTTGGCGCCGGGAGCATGGGGGACAGGTGACAGGGCAGGGGGCTGGTCCATGCCTACCCCTTCGCCTGCCCGTCGAGACGAAGCAATGCCCATTCGGCCTTGATCGGGGCGGAAGGCTCCAGACCGGCCAGCACGACCAGCGGCAGTTCGACACCCAGAAGGGAAAATGTGGACCCGATGTCAGGCATGCGCACGGGCGCTTCATCCAGTCTGATCGCAAGACACGCAATCACGCCACCGACATGGGGCGTTTCGACAATGCCAAGGTGGCGAATTTCCAGCTTGCCCGCAATGGTTTCCGGCGCGTCAAGGATCAGCTTGCCGTCCCGCTTTGAGGCGCGGGTGTAATCGTCGCTGATCAGCATCGCGCCGCGATCGATGAGGCGCAGGGCAAGGTCTGACTTGCCGGACCCGCTGCCGCCGATCAGCAGCACGCCCTTGCCTCCGATGGCGACGCTGGTAGCGTGGATGGTTTGGCAATGGGCGGGATCGTCGCTCATGTGCCGCTGCGCGCCTTCGCGCTGTTTGGCGGGGGCACATCCTGCTCGGCCAGGGGCAGGGTCACGACAAATCGCGCACCGGTCTTACCATCGAGGCGCGCCTCGACATAGATGGAGCCGTGGTGGCCCTCCAGAATCGTGCGGGCGATGGCAAGTCCCAGGCCGCTGTGATTGCCAAAGCCGTCCCGCTCCGGGCGCACGCTGTGGAACCGCCGGAAGATCGCTTCCCGCTCACTCTCCGGCACGCCTGGGCCTTCGTCTTCCACCGCCACGATAGCCTTGCTGTCTTCGGCTGACAGCGTCAGGCGAATCCGCCCGCCATCGGGTGAGAAGGAGCGGGCATTGTCGATGAGATTATCCACCACGCGGACCAGTTTCTGCGGGTCACCGGAGACGAACACGGCGCCACGGCCCGGCCCTGCATAGCTCAGCCGAACGGCGGGACCATCCTCCCGCGGGCCATGGTTGCGCACCATCCGTCCGATCATCCGCCCGAGATCGATGGTCTCGAACGGCGTGCGCGAGAGCTGGGCGTCGATGCGGGTTGCCTCGGCAATGTCGCTGACCAGCCGGTCGAGCCGGCGCACATCGTCCTGTGCGATGGCGAGCAACTTGGCCTGCAGGGCCGGGTCCTTGATCTGGGCCAGCCCCTCGAGCGCCGAACGCAGCGACGCGATGGGGTTCTTGAGCTCATGGCTCACATCTGCCGCGAAGGCATCGGTCGCATCGATGCGCTGGCGCAATGCCTGGCTCATGTCGGAGACGGCGCGGGCCAGCATCCCGATTTCGTCGCGCCGATCCGGCAGGCGCGGCACGATGACTTCCCGCGCGCGCCCCAGGCGCACGCGCACCGCAGCGCGGGCGAGGCGACGGAGCGGGAGCACGATGGTCCGCGCAAGAAAGAGCGAGAGCAGCACGGACACGAGAATTGCCGCCGCAAAGACGAGCGCAATGCGCAGGCGCTCCGCCCGGACGATATCCGTGATGTCCCGCGTGTTTGCGGTGGCGAGCAGTACGTCGCCGCGCCCGGCTTCGTCGAGCGGGCGGGCGACGCTGAGGAAAGGCGTGCGGTCCGGCGCGAACCGATAGGCCGAAGCTGGCGCGCGGGTGCGGGCGGCCTCGCGGGCTTCCGGCCAGGCATCGCGGCGATCCTGCGCCGGCTCCTTCACATAGGCTGGGCGGTCCGCCAGCGCGATGGTCTCGACAATGCGGTCCAGCACGCGCGCCAGCTTGATGTGGAGCGGATCGCGCATCGGATCACGCAGCGTGTAGCTGGGTGGGATGAGGCGAAAGCTGTCGGCCAATTTCGTGCCGTCCGCATCATAGATGCGCAGCCGCAAACCCGTGGTCTGCGCTGTGCGCAGCAGTAACCGGGCGCGATCGCTGGCCGGGGCAGTCTCCATCGCAGCGGCGATCAGCGCGGTTTCCCGGCTGATCGACACCAGCCGGCCGTCGATCAGCCGCGCCCGATAGCTATCGAGATAGAAGAAGCCGCCAGCCAGAATGGCAAGCGCGAAGATGTTGACCGCGAGGATCCGCCGGGTGAGCGAGATGCGCGTGGTCCATTCGCCGCTCGCCAGGCGCTCCTCATTCCTCGTTGAAGCGATATCCGGCGCCATAGAGCGTATCGATTGCGTTGAACTCGGGAGCAACTTCGCGGAATTTCCGGCGCAGGCGCTTGATGTGGCTGTCGATGGTGCGGTCGTCCACATAGATGTCGTCCTGATAGGCGGCATCCATCAGTTGATTACGGGTTTTCACAATGCCTGGCCGCTGGGCGAGCGCTTCGAGAATCAGGAACTCGGTGACGGTCAGCGCGACGTCCCGGCCATCCCATTGCACCCGGTGGCGGGCGGGGTCCATGCTCAGCCGGCCGCGTGCGATGGTTTCGGTCTCGCCTTCGCCGCCATTATCATCGCGCGGCTGGCTGAGTGCCGTGCGGCGGAGCAGCGCCCGCACCCGCGCAATCAGCAGCCGCTGCGAGAAGGGCTTGGCGATATAATCGTCCGCGCCCATCGCAAAGCCAAGTGCCTCGTCCAGCTCGTCGGTCTTGGAGGTCAGGAAGATGAAGGGCAGATCGCTCTTCTCCCGCAGCCGGCGGAGCAGCTCGATGCCGTCCAGATTGGGCATCTTGATGTCGCACACCACGATATCCGGCGGGTTCTCGATCAGCGCCTTGAGCGCGGCCTGACCGTCCGGATAGAGTCGCGTCATGAACCCTTCCGCGATCAGGGCGATGCTGAGCGAGGACAGGATGTTCCGATCGTCGTCGACCAGGGCGATGGTAGCGCTCATCGAGCTTTGCGCCGATCCTCTGACTATTGCTGGTCATTCGGCCTAGACGAACGCGGGACCGGGCGCAACCTGGGCCGGGCGGACGATAGGGAATCCGCTGTTTTGTCCCGCCACCGGACGAAAGCGACAGATGCGCGGCACTGCACAACGGGTGGCGTTTGACGCTGGGCCATCAAACCCTTATGCGCCGGGGACGGGGCTGAATTTGAAGTTTTCTCGCGGAGGACGGCCGTAGGAGCCCGCCCTGCGTTTTTGCTTAGGAGACAGGTGTGCAGGTTATCTCTTCCTTTGGTCTTGGCGACCAAGGCATATCGACGTCGGCTGACGTCAAATGGAATCTTCTGACCGCGCCTTTGGTGGAAGAAGCGGTTCGCAACGGCGAGGGCGTGCTGGCCAAGGATGGGCCGCTGGTTGTCGAGACCGGCAAGCACACCGGCCGCAGCGCGAAAGACAAGTTCATTGTGCGCGATGGTACGACCGAGGACACGGTCGCCTGGGGCGACGTGAACGTGCCGATGACGCCGGCGCAGTTCGCCACGCTCAAGGCGGATTTCTTCGCCGCGCTGGGCGAGAAGAAGCAGCTTTACGTCGCCGACCTGTTCGGCGGGTCGCAGCCCGAGCATCGCGTCAACGTGCGCGTGATCAACGAGTTTGCCTGGCACAATCTGTTCATCCGCACGCTGCTCGTGCGCCCCGAGCGCGATGAGCTGGCCGGCTTCAAGCCCGAATATACGATCATCGATCTGCCGACCTTCCGCGCGGACCCCGCCAAATATGGCTGCCGCAGCGAGACGATCATCGCGGTCAACTTCACCGAGAAGCTGATCTTGATCGGCGGCACGGCCTATGCCGGCGAGATGAAGAAGTCGGTCTTCTCTATCCTCAACTATCTGCTGCCGGCCAAGGGCATCATGCCGATGCACTGCTCGGCCAATATCGGCCCGAATGGCGACACTGCGGTGTTTTTCGGCCTGTCCGGCACCGGCAAGACGACTCTCAGCGCCGACGCCAGCCGCACGCTGATCGGTGACGACGAGCATGGCTGGTCGGATACCGCCGTCTTCAACTTCGAGGGCGGCTGCTACGCCAAGATGATCCGCCTCTCGGCCGAGGCCGAGCCGGAAATCTACGCGGTTACGAAGCGCTTTGGCACGGTGCTGGAAAACGTCGTGATCGATCCCGACACGCGCGAGATCGATCTGGACGATGCGACGCTGGCGGAGAACAGCCGCGGCTCCTACCCGATCGACTTCATCCCCAATGCCTCGGCCGACAATCTCGGCCCGGTGCCGAAGAACATCATCTTCCTCACCGCCGATGCCTATGGCGTGCTGCCGCCGATCGCGCGTCTCACGCCCGATCAGGCGATGTATCACTTCCTCTCGGGCTATACCGCGCGCGTCGCGGGTACGGAAATCGGCGTGACCGAGCCGCAGGCGACCTTCTCGACCTGCTTCGGCGCGCCGTTCATGCCGCGTCGCCCGAGCGTCTACGGCAATCTGCTCAAGGAGCGGATCGCCAAGGGTGGCGTGAAGTGCTGGCTGGTCAACACCGGCTGGACCGGCGGCAAGGCAACCGATCCGGGCATCAGCCGTATGCCGATCAAGGTGACGCGTGCGCTGCTCAACGCAGCGCTCGACGGCAGCCTGAACAACGCCGAATTCCGCATCGATCCCAATTTCGGGTTCGAGGTGCCGGTGGCGGTTGGTGATATCGACCCCAATATGCTCGATCCGCGCGCCGCGTGGAGCGACAAGGCGCGCTATGACGAGACGGCCGCCGAGCTGGTCGGCAAGTTTGTCGCCAACTTCGCGCAGTTCGAGGCCGACGTGGACGCGTCCGTCCGCGACGTGCTGAAGGCTCCCGTCGCGGCCTGACGCGCGCCGATTGACGCCTTTCGAGGCTTATGAGCGGCGGCTGCCCATGCTAGGGTGGCCGCCGTTCTCATATCTGCGGGGGGTACGCATGAGCATATGGAATGGCCTGTCGGTCGCAAATGATGCCGCGCAAGCTTAGGGCGCCGTCGTGACGACAGATAACAATCATCGCTTGTTCGGCGATGCCGCCCCCATCCACGCAATTGGAGCGGGGCTTCTGGATTGCACCTTGCCGCGCGAGCGCTGGACGCATGAGGCGCACCTCGCTGCCTGTTTCTGGCTGATGGTCGAGCGACCGGACATCGATCTGGATCATGAGATCGCGCCGATCATCCGTCGCTACAATGCCAGCGTGGGCGTGCCGAACGATGATCGCCACGGCTATCATGAAACGATCACGCGCGCGTTTCTCGGGGGAGTGCGGCTTTATCGGGCCGAGCATGTAGGCGGTGCCCTGCTGGATCAGGTCAATGGCCTGCTGACCTCAGCACAGAGCGCACGGGACTGGCCGCTCAATTTCTGGTCGCGCGAGCGTCTCTTCTCGGTCGAAGCGCGGCTGTCCTACACGCCGCCGGACCTGGAAAAGCCTGCGCTGGCGGACTTGCTTCCCTACCTGCCGCGGGAACCGGATCGCGCCTGAGCAGTAAAAGGGACATGTTTCCCGAGCATTGGACCCTGCCGCCATTACTGGAATCGCTGATGCTGGGCGTTCTCGCCGTCCTGGCGGCCCTGGCTCTGCACTGGATCAGCGTGCGGGTGCTGCGCCGTCTGCTGACCCATGCGCATTCTGAAGGTGGCCTCGCCTTGCTCCGCCGGGCGCAATGGCCGTCGCGCTGGCTGCTGGTCGCCTTCGCGCTGGCGTTCCTCCGTCCGTCGCTAACGTTGGGAGAGCGCGGTCACCTGATCTGGAGCCAGGCGGCGGCCATGATCGTACCGGGATTGATCGGCTGGCTGGCGGTTGCCCTCATTCGCGGCACGCAGGATGTGGTGGAGCAGCGGACGGATATCAGCGTAGCCGACAATCTCCGCGCCCGGCGAAAGCGCACGCGGACGGGAATTCTCGGCAGGATCGCCGTGGTGCTGGTGATCTTCATCACCCTGTGCCTCATGCTGTTCAGCATCCCCTCGGTGCGGGCGGTGGGTGTGACGCTGATGGCCTCGGCCGGCCTTGCGGCCTTGGCGGTCGGCGCGGCTGCGCAGCCCTTGCTCAAAAACGTAATCGCGGGCATCCAGCTTGCCTTCACCGAGCCAATCCGCATCGATGACGTTGTCATCATCGAAGGCGAATGGGGCAAGATCGAGGCGATCTACATGACCTATGTGGTCGTGGCGGTGTGGGACGAGCGACGGCTGGTCGTGCCCATCTCCCGCTTTCTCGAAGACAGTTTCCAGAACTGGACTCGCTCAACAAGTCAATTACTTGGCTCGGTTTTCTTCCATCTCGACCCAACGGCCGATATCGATCAGCTGCGGGTCCGCTATGAAGCGATCGTGGCTGCCTCGCCGCTCTGGGATGGGCGGGTGAAGGTGCTTCAGGTGACGGAGGTGCGCCCGGACGCTATCGAGGTGCGCGGCCTCGCCAGCGCGCGCAATGCGGGCGAGGCCTTCGACCTGCGCTGTGAGATTCGTGAGAAGGTGCTGGCCTTCATCCGCGATGAGATGCCTCAGGCGCTGCCCCGCCACCGCGGCCTGCTGGCGCGGGATGTCACTGAACGGGCGCATGCCGGGTGATCGCTAGGCTGTGCGTGGCCCGAAGACGATGATCGCGGCGCCGCACAAACAGACTGCGCCGCCCAGCAGATCCCAGCGATCCGGCCTGGTGCCCTCTGCAAGCCAGAGCCAGGCAAGCGCGCTGGCAATATAAACACCCCCATAAGCGGCGTAAGTCCGCCCCGCATAATCGGCTTCCACCAGCGTGAGAAGCCAGGCAAAAACCGCCAGTGAGGCAAGGCCCGGGAGCAGCCAGAGCGGTGATTTGTCGAGCCGCAACCATGCCCAGAATGCAAAGCAACCGGCGATCTCTGCCAGCGCCGCGCCGATAAAGGCAAAGGCTGTCATTCCGGCTCCGGCACGTCCTTGCCGTCACGGGCCAAGCCGGGCGGGGCGAGGGGAGTGGGCAGGGGTTCGACAATCAGCGCCGCGCCCTTGGTCCCCGTCACCCGCACATAGCTGCCGGCATCTGCATCCGGTCCGGTCGCCGTCCAGCTTCCGTCATCCACCTTCACCCGGCCGACCCCATGATTGATCGGTTCGACCACCAGCAATTCGCGGCCAACAAGGCGCGCGGCCCGGTCATTGAGCATCGGGTCTTGGGATGCGACAGGGCGGGCGAGATACCAGAGCCGTCCGCCGCTCACCGAAATCGCGGTGAAGATGGCAAAGGCGAGCAGCTGGAAGGCCGGGTTGATCGGCAGGACCAGGCTGAGCCCGGCCGTCAGCGCCGCAGCTACGCCCAGCCAGATCAGAAAAACGCCGGGCACGATGATCTCCGCCCCGGCGAGGATCACCGCGAACACACCCCAGAGGATGGAAGGATGCATGCCGTCGAGCATCGGCGTCACGGCGTCCGCGTGTGAGGCACGCCGGTGCCGGACACGGGCCGTGCAGGCGGCGTTGCACCATGATCTCCCAGCGCTTCCTTGGCGAGCTGGCCGATGCCGCCGAGCGTGCCGATGAGCTGGGTGGCTTCCACCGGGAAGAGGATGGTCTTGGCGTTGCTGGAGGTCGCGAACTTCTCCACCGCCTCGACATATTTCTGCGCCACGAAATAGTTGATCGCCTGGGCATTGCCGCCCGCGATGGCCTCGCTCACCACTTGCGTCGCTCGCGCCTCGGCCTCCGCCTCGCGCTCGCGGGCCTCGGCGTCACGGAACGCTGCCTCACGCCGGCCCTCGGCTTCGAGGATCTGCGCCTGCTTGGCGCCTTCGGCCCGCAGGATCTCGGCGCTCTTGAACCCTTCGGCATCGAGGATATTGGCGCGCTTCTCACGCTCGGCCTTCATCTGCCGGGCCATCGCGTTCACGATGTCCTGCGGCGGGCGGATATCCTTGATCTCGACGCGGGTGATCTTGACGCCCCAGGCATTGGTAGCGTGATCGACCACGCTCAGTAGCCGGGCGTTGATCTCATCCCGCTTGGAGAGGGTCTCGTCCAGATCCATCGACCCCATCACCGTGCGCAGATTGGTGGTCGAGAGCTGGAGCAGTGCCGTATTGAGGTGGCTCACCTCATAAGCGGCCTTGGCGGCATCCAGCACCTGGAAGAACACCACGGCATCCACGGCCACCATGGCATTGTCGCGGGTGATGATTTCCTGAGACGGGACATCAATCACCTGCTCCATCATATTGATCTTGCGGCCGACCCGGTAGAAGAAGGCGGGATAAATGTTGAAACCGGGAGACGCGACTTCGGTGAACCGGCCGAACCGCTCAATGGTGTAGCGATGGCCCTGCCGGACGATCTTCACGCTGGCAAACAGATAGAAGATCACCAGAATGGCGATGAACATTGCGAACGTGACCAGATCCATGGTCGATAGCCTCCTGCGCTTGCGGTCGCTACTATGGCCCTTCAGAACAGTGCCGGAAAGCGGAATCGGCAGGATAAGAGGATTGAAAAGGCATGCAGAAGCGTCGTCCGGTCGAAAGAATTGATTTGCCGTTGCGCCTCGTTCGGACGCTGCTGTTCGTACCAGCCTCGCGCCCGCGCGCGATCGAGAAAGCGCGCCAGCTCGACTGCGACTTCATCATTCTCGACCTCGAGGATTCGGTGATCGCCGAAGACCGCGACGCGGCCCGGCAGCGCGCCGTGGAGGCTGTGCAAGCCGGGTTCGACGGACGCCCCTGCGCCATCCGCATCAATGCCGAGGGGCGGCCCGAGCACGGGCTGGACATGGTCGCGGCCCGCAGTGCCGGGGTGCCCTATGTCATCGTGCCCAAGGTGATCGAGGCGCGGCAGGTTCACGACGTCAATCGCGTGACGCAACGGCCGGTCATCGCGATGATTGAGAGCCCGGCGGGGATCATCAACGCCCTGTCCATCGCGCGCGAGCCGGGCGTCTCGGCGCTGGTCGCCGGCACCAACGATCTGCGGCGAGGCCTGGCCGTGCCGCCTGATGCACCGCGCAGCGCGATTTCCTACTCGCTCCAGTCCATCGTGCTGGCAGCGCGCGCCGCCGGTGTCGCCGCGTTCGATGGCGTCTACAACAATCTGGAAGATCCGGCCGGTCTGGCCGCCGAGTGCGACGAGGGGCGGCAGATGGGGTTCGATGGCAAGACCATCATCCACCCCAGCCATATCGATATCGCCAATGATGCCTTCTCCCCCAGCGGCCCGGCAGTGGAACAGGCCCGCGCATTGGTCGAGGCCTTCACCGGTGGCGCCCAGCGCTATGACGGGCGCATGATCGAGGCGATGCATGTCGAGGAAGCCAAGGCGATCATCGACCGGGCCGAGCATCTGCGCAGCTAGGCTTTGGATCGCGTCGTAACGGATCGCTAACCTGCTTTCTTTACGAAGCGCTACATGGATATTCCCGCCGCTTATGTCGCCCTGACGGAGGGGAGCCTGCGCTTTCTCGCCATTTCGCACGAGCGCGCGCACCTGATCGGCGGCTTGCTGCTCTATGCTATGGTCGCTGCCTGGCCGCTCACGCGCCGCCATCCGGCCTTGCCATTTGCTGTGGTGGCGCTGGCCGAGCTCGTCAACGAGAGCCTGCAAGCGGCCTATTACCGGTCGCTGCGCCTCGACGATACACTGTCCGATCTGGTCTGGACGCTTGCCGTGCCAGCCCTCCTGCTCGCGTTGACGCAGATGATCGCTAGCGATCGTGCGGAGCGCGGGGTGGTCCGTCCCGCCCTCGGATAGGCGCAAACCAGCCTTCGCGCCCTTCTCTTTGACGACCCCCTAGCCCTGCACGGGGGAAATGGTTACATGGGCCGCCACTGATTCCCCCAAGGGGTCTCTCCAGATCAGGTGGCGACATATATGGACATTCGGCTCGGCCTCACTTTCGACGACGTGCTTCTTCAGCCGGGCGAGTCCGATGTGCTGCCGAGTCAGGCC
Source organism: Sphingobium sp. B1D7B (assembly GCF_025961965.1). NCBI lineage: Bacteria > Pseudomonadati > Pseudomonadota > Alphaproteobacteria > Sphingomonadales > Sphingobiaceae > Sphingobium > Sphingobium sp. B1D7B. The sequence continues at coordinate 3,039,264 of NZ_JAOQOR010000001.1, read as the reverse complement.
GATGTGTCCACGCGGGTCAGCCGCAACATTTCGCTGAATATCCCCATTCTTTCCTCGGCCATGGATACCGTGACTGAGGAAGACATGGCCATCGTGATGGCGCAGCTTGGCGGCATCGGCGTGTTGCACCGCAATCTCTCCATCGAGGAGCAGTGCGCGGCGGTGCGCGCGGTCAAGCGGTTCGAGAGCGGCATGGTCGTCAACCCGATCACCATCGGGCCGGATCAGCCTTTGTCCGAGGCGCAGGCGCTGATGGCGCGGCACAAGATCAGCGGCATTCCGGTTGTGGAGTCGACCGGCAAGCTGGTCGGCATCCTGACGAACCGCGACGTGCGCTTTGCCGAAAACCCGGCACAGCCGGTGCGCGAGCTGATGACGCATGAGAATCTCGCGACCGTGCGCACTGGCGTTTCGCAGGATGAGGCCCGCCGCCTGCTGCATCAGCGCCGGATCGAGAAGCTGCTGGTGGTCGATGATGCCTTCCGCTGCGTGGGCCTCATCACCGTCAAGGACATCGAGAAGGCCGTCACCTATCCGCAGGCCACCAAGGACGCTTCCGGCCGCCTGCGCGTCGCCGCGGCAACGACGGTCGGCGACAAAGGTATCGAGCGCACCGAAGCGCTGATCGACGCCGAATGCGACCTGATCGTGGTCGATACCGCCCATGGCCACTCCAAGATGGTGGCCGAGAGCGTCGCGCGTATTCGCAAGCTTTCCAATGAAATCCAGCTGGTTGCGGGTAATGTCGCGACCGCCGAGGCCACGCGCGCGCTGATCGACGCCGGCGCGGACGGCGTGAAGGTCGGCATTGGTCCCGGTTCGATCTGCACCACGCGCGTGGTTGCCGGTGTCGGCGTTCCGCAGCTCACCGCGATCATGGACGCGGCGCAGGAAGCGCTCAAGAGCGGTATTCCGGTGATCGCCGATGGCGGCCTGCGCACCTCGGGCGACGTTGCCAAGGCGCTGGCTGCGGGCGGCGCTGCGGTGATGATCGGATCGATGCTGGCCGGCACGCAGGAAGCACCGGGCGAGACGTTCCTTTATCAGGGCCGGGCCTATAAGAGCTATCGCGGCATGGGCTCCGTCGGTGCGATGGCGCGCGGCAGCGCGGATCGCTACTTCCAGCAGGACATCAAGGATCAGATGAAGCTGGTGCCGGAGGGGATCGAAGGCCAGGTGCCCTATAAGGGGCCGGCGCGCGATGTCATCCATCAGCTCGTCGGCGGTGTGAAGGCTGCCATGGGCTATACCGGCAGCAAGACGATCCGCGAGCTGCAGGAGCGCGCCCGCTTCGTGCAGATCACCAATGCCGGCCTCTCCGAGAGCCATGTGCATGACGTGACGATCACGCGTGAAGCGCCGAATTATCCGACACGATAAAGATATCAGCCCTGCATTGGGGGCAGCGGTATGACGCCCGCCGCGCGAGTGCAGGCCGCCATCGATCTGCTCGATGTCATCATCGCCAGTGCGCGCGATGATGGCGCCGCCGCCGATACGCTGATCGCCCGCTATTTTCGCGAGCGCCGCTATGCCGGATCGAAGGATCGCCGCGCGGTGCGCGACCTCGTCTATCGCGCTGTGCGAGCCTATGGCGATCCGCCATCCTCCGGCCGTGCGGCCATGGCGGGTCTGGCGCGCGAGGACGCGGCGCTGGCGGCGCTGTTTGATGGCTCGGCCCATGCGCCGACGCCCTTGGGCGAGGCGGAACGCGGGCCGGATGGCTCGCGCCTGCCGGGCTGGGTCGCCGCGGCCTTTGCCGGGCTGGTCGATGAGGCCGAGCAGGCGGCGCTGCTCGATCGCGCCCCTCTCCACGTTCGGCGCAACCCGCTGAGGGCGAGCGATGCGGATATTTTGGCGCGTTGGCCTGAGGCCCAGCCGATCAGGGCAACGACATATGGCTATGCGCTGCCGGCCGGCACGGACGTTCCGGATGATGGTATTGCCGAGGTGCAGGATGCCGGGAGTCAGCTGATCGCGCAGGCCTGTCACGCCATACCGGGCCTGACCGTGCTCGATCTATGCGCCGGGGCAGGGGGCAAGACGCTCGCTCTGGCTGCGGACATGATCAAGAACGGCGCTCTTGTTGGCCGCCTGATCGCGGCCGATGCTGTGCGAGACCGTCTCGCGCGGTTGACGCCGCGTGCCGAGCGCGCCGGCTATGGCGGGCAGATCGAAACGCTGCTGCTCGACTCTGGTCGGGAGGAAGCAGCGCTCAAGCCGCTCGCCGGGCAGTGCGACGTCGTCTTGATCGATGCGCCCTGCAGCGGATCGGGCACGTGGCGACGCAATCCCGAGGCGCGCTGGCGCCTGACGCCCGCACGGCTGGATCGGGTCGTTGCGCTGCAGGCGCGGCTGTTGCGGCTGGCGCTGCCGCTGGTGAAGCCGGGCGGGCGCCTGGTCTATGCGGTCTGCTCGCTGATCGACCGGGAAGGGCGCGATCAAATTCAGCAAATCGTCAGGACCGATCCCCTATGGCAGCCGGTACACTTTACCGGGTCGGAACAGGCGCCGGGGCGTTCATGGGGCGAGGGCACCTTACTCACGCCTGCACATGACGGAACCGACGGCTTTTTCTTCGCGGTGCTTGAAAAACCATGCTAGCGTCGTCGACCATGGCGTCTGTTGCGCAGGGCTCGATCTGGGAGACAATCATGCGGTTTACCCCCGCCTCCATATTACTTGCGAGTGCGCTTGCCCTGTCGGCGAGCAGTGGATTTTCCCAGCAGAGCGCGACGCCCGCGCCCAGCCCGCGCGCAGCCGAATGGATGGCAAAAGGCAAGGCCGCCGCAGATGCTGGCGATCTCACCAAGGCCCGCGATGCCTACGAAACCGCGCTTCTTCTGGCGCCCGATCAGCCCGGCATCTTCATGTCGCTGGCCAAGATCGCCCGCGCCCAGAAGCTCCCCGGCAAGGCCATCCGCTATTATGGTCGCGCGCTAGATCTGGAGCCCGGCAATCAGGCGGCCCTGCAAGGCGAAGGGCTCGCGATGCTGGACAAGGGCGCGGTGGAAAGCGCTCGCGAGACGCTCGCCAAGCTGCGCCTGCTCTGCAAGACGCAATGTGCCAGTGCGGATCAGCTGGCCTCCGCGATCGCCACGACCAAGCCGCCGGTGACCACGGCTGAGGCGGTGACCAACGCACCGAAGGTCGAGCAGCAGTAAATTTCGCGCTGTGAACTTGCTCAGCGCCCCATCAGGCGCGCGAGCATCACGAAATCGTCCACGCTGAGTGTCTCGGCGCGGCGGCTGGGGTCGATCCCGGCTTCCGCCAAAGCATCGAGCGCGCCCGGCAGCCCCTTGAGGCTCTGCCGCAGCATCTTGCGCCGCTGACCAAAGGCGGCGGCCGTCAACCGGCTGAGCGTTGCGACCTCGACCCCGCCGGGCGCGTCGGCCGGGACGAGATGGACCACAGCGGACATGACCTTGGGCGGCGGCGTGAAGGCCGACCGATGGACTTTCATCGCGATGCGCGCACGGCTGCGCCACTGGGCCAGCACCGCCAGCCGCCCATAGGCATCGCTGCCGGGCTGCGCGACGATCCGCTCGGCCACCTCAGCCTGGAACATGAGCGAGGCGGAGAGCCACCAGGGCGGCCAAACGCCGCTCTCCAGCCAGCCGACGAGCAGGGCTGTGCCGATATTATAAGGCAGGTTCGCGACGATATGCGCCGGTCCGCCGCAGGCCTCCACGGGGTCGACCCGCAACGCATCATCCTCGATGACGCGCAACTGACCCGGAAAGGCCGCCGCGACTTCGGCCAACGCCGGAATGCAGCGGGCATCACGTTCGACGGCCGTGACCTGCGCGCCGGCGCGGAGCAGCGCACGGGTCAGCCCGCCCGGACCGGGGCCGACCTCGAACACGCGCGCGCCGGTCAGATCCCCCGGAATCGCGGCGATGCGATCCAGCAACTGCTCGTCCAGCAGGAAGTTCTGGCCCAGCGCCCTGCTGGCCCGCAGGCCATGCGTGGCAATGACCTCGCGCAACGGTGGAAGCGGGGTCATGAGGGCTGGCAGGGATCGACCCAGGCGCGGCGATTGAGCTCGGCCTGCTGCGCCATGCGAATGGCGGCGATCATCGCGCCAGGATGCGCCCGATCCTTGCCCGCCAGATCGAACGCCGTGCCATGGTCGGGCGATGTGCGCACGATCGGCAGGCCCAGCGTGATGTTGACGCCCTCATCGAAGTCCAGCGCCTTGATGGGGATCAGCGCCTGATCGTGATAGCAGCACAAGGCCGCATCGTAGAGCGCACGGGCGCGGGGCGTGAACAAGGCATCCGGCGAATGCGGCCCGGAAATGTCGAGCCCGTCTTCGCGCAATTGCTCGAGCACCGGCGCAATCAGCGTTGTTTCTTCCGTGCCGAGCATCCCGTTCTCACCCGCATGAGGATTGAGGCCGGCCATGGCGAGGCGCGGGTTCTCGATGCCGAACAGCCGCTTGAGGCCGCGCGCGGTGGCCAGTGCGCGGGAGCGGATCAGTGCGGCGGTGAGCGACTCCGGCACCTCTGTATAGGGAATATGGATGGTGAGCGGCACCACACGCAGCGACGGGCCGGCCAGCATCATCACCACATTGCCGCGCGAGACGCCGCAGCGCTCGGCCACGAACTCGGTCTGGCCGGGGTGCGTGAAGCCGACTTGCGACAGCTGGGATTTGGAAACGGGCGCGGTCACCAGGGCGCTGGCGCTTTCCGCCCGCACCAGCCCCGTCGCCGCTTCCAGCGCCTGGAAGGCGCAGCGCGCGCCATCGATCGAGGGCTGGCCGGGGATGATCTCACCGGCATCGGCGACCTGCAGGCAGGGCAGCGCCTTGCCGAACACCGCATCGGCCTCGATCGGGTCGCCGATCATCGCCACCGGCCCTTGCCAGACCGCAGCGATGGCGGCGCTATCACCGACCGCAAAGAAAGGAGGGAGATTGTGCGCGTCCCGCGCTTCCCAGGCTTTCGCGGTGACCTCCGGACCGATCCCTGCGGGATCGCCCAGCGATATCGCGATCGGCCGCGGCAGCGCGGACGCGGAATACATCGTGCGGAAGACGTCAGTTATAGTCGATCACCGCATCGCGACGGAGGTCGCGCAGATATGTGCGTGCACGCTTGTTCACGCGATCTTCCTCCATCTGCGCCATGATCGACTCCACCGACGGTGCGCTGGCGTCCGGCGGATCGTCCCGACCGCACAAAACGAGCGCGCGGACGCCTTCCGTTGCCGAGCCGAAGGGCGGCGTGGATTCGCCGACCTGCATCGAGAGCAGAATGGACTGGAGCTGCGGGGGCAGGTTGCGCGCCTGAATATCGTTTTCGATGACCGTCGCGCCGACGCCCTTGGCCATCGCCTCGACCGATCCGCAGCCCTGAAGCTTCTTGAGCGCTTCCCCGAAGGCGTTGGCGCGCCGCTGGGCCTCAGCAGCCGTTGTGCCGGCGGGGAAGTCGATGGCGACCTGCTTGAGGCTGAGCACGGCGTCGCGCGCGTCGGCCATCAGCACCTGGCGCTTGTCGATCAGATAGACGAGCGAAAATCCGCCCGGAATGGCAATCGGGCCGGCGATCTGGCCGACCTGGAGCTGCTGGGCGGCTTCGGCCAGCGGCTCGGGCAGCTGCGCGGCGCGCACCCAGCCCAGATCACCGCCGACTGCAGCGGTCGATGCTTCCGAATATTGCCGCGCATAGGCCTGGAACGAGCCGCCCTGGCGAATCTGCGCCATGATCTTCTGGGCGTTCTCGGCCACCTGCTGGCTGTTCGACGGGTTGGCGGAGAGATAGATCTCGCCGATGTGGAACTCTTCCTTGCCCTTGGCTGCCTGGAGACGCTCATAGGTCGAGCGGACCTCGTCCTCGGAGACGTTCACGAAAGGCTGGACCTGACGCCGCAGCAGGCGGCTCCACGCGACCTCGCCTTCGATCTGGCGCCGGATGCTGCGCGCGGATGAGCCCTGCGCGGCAAGATATTTTGCGAAATTGTCCGGCGTGTAGCGGAAGTTCGCGGCGACGCGGGCGAAGTTCTCGTCAAGCTCGGCGGCGGGGACGCGAATATCCTTGGCCGCTGCCTCCTGAATCTGCAGCGTCTCGTCGATGAGGTTGCGCAGCACCTGCAGACGCAGACGGTCCTTTTCCTCGGCACTGACATTGCCGCCATTGGCGAGGACCACCAGCGCGAGCCGCTGCTCCACATCCGTCTGGGTAATGACCTCGCCGTTCACCAGCGCCGTCGCGGTGCGGACATTGGGGTCGCGCTTGCCGAAGAGCACCACCGAGGCGGGAATATCGAGCGCGGACGCGGTCGCACCGGCGGCATCCTCAGCCTGGCCTTCCGGCGCTTGAGCAATTGCTGAGCACGCCAAAAGGCCCGTCGCGGCGCCTGCAAGAATCCGGGCGGTGAAACGGGAGGAAATCCTTTTCACGCTGTTCACGTCAGTCAAACTTGCTCTCCATTCAGAAGCAGGCGGCCTCAAGAGGCCGCGGACCTGCCCGGCGGATTAATGCGCGGCGGCTGAACCGGGCCTGAGCGAGGATGACGCCCGGCCTTCACACCCTTTGCGAAGCTGGAGTCTTTACAGGCCGAGATTCTTAAATACCAGCCGCAGTTGAAACGAATTGCCGCGACGGGCATCGCCGACCGTCTGGTAATCGCGCCGCCAGGTGAAGCCGAGTTCCAGGCAGTCATCCTCATAGGCGATGCCGAGGCGGTGACGCACCGGCTCGAAGCCGGACAGGGTGCTCGTCGGATCGTCCCGCTGGCCGGTCAGATCGATGTTCGTCGAGCCGAAGACCGACCAGAAGCGCGCAAAGGCGACGCGCGCTGCAAGGCGGATTTCCTCGACATCGCGCAGATCCTCGACGCCGGACGTAATGTTCCGGTCCAGCCGCAGATAGCCGACCTCGGCATAAGTGCGGCGCGTTCCGACCGTCGCCTCGATCTCGTTGCGTCGGACGGCGAAGCCATCCTTGTCGAGCCGGAAGCGGTGGGTGAAGGACAGGAAATCCTTGTAGCGGATTTCCGACCGACCAACGATGTCCGACAGCCGATCGGACAGGCCGGTGCCATTGGGCAGCAGGGACGGGCGGTCATCGATGCGGTAGCTCTGGCCGACGGTGGTATCGAACGAGAAATTCGGCACGTCGAAGCGGTAGTCGAACCCATAGGTGATGCGGGTCGAATCCTCGAAGCGATCATAGCCAGGAAAGCGATTGAGCGCGAAGAGGTTGGAATCCTCCAGGTCAATCGCGCGGGCATCTTCGTTGGGTACATTCAGGTTGGCGAGGCGCGGCGCGGCAACCAGCTGGATGCGTGGTGTCAGGCGCTGGGTGCCGCCAAAAGCCTGCCCGATGAATGGCCAGCGCACATCCAGCGCCAACGCGGCGATTCCTCGCGTCTGCCAGCCTTCCTCACCGCGATAGACCACCGTTGGCGAGAGATCATTCTGCGCGCTGTTGTAGACATCGCCCCGCGCATAGGCGGTCAGCGAGACTTCCTGCCCCATGCCGGTCAGGCGGCTCTGCTTCCAGGTGAAGCCGACGAACGCGCGCTGGGTATCCTGCCCGTCTGTGCGGAGGATCGACAGGCTGTTGGCCTGCAGTTCCACCCGTCCGCCGAACAGCGGATCGGTGGTGCGCAAACGGTAGTCGATTGCGGGAATGGCGATGGGGACCTGACCGGCGCGGTCCCCCGAGCGCAACGACTGGAAGGCCCAACCGGCAATCGAGAGATAACTGCGCGTGCCGATCCGCTCAAGATTGAGCGTGGAGCGCAGACGATCCTCGTGGCTCAGGTCATAGCGATTGAGGAAGGTACGGTCGGACGCGTAACGCAGCGATCCGGTCAACGACCAGAGCGGGTCGAACTGAAACTTGCCGCTGGCAGCGATGTAGCCGCGCAGACGCTCATCGCTGGTGACATCGGTTTCGCCCGTGACCGGCGTAACGGCGCTGACCGTGCCATAGCCGGTGATCTGATAGGCACCCTTAGACAGCAGGGCGCGATAGCTGGCGCCGAGCATCGGCAGCACCGCGCTGTAGACATAGGGCGTGAGCGTCAGATCGCGATTTGGCGCAAGCCGCCAGTAATAAGGCTGCACATATTGCACCCCGTTGCGCCGATCATAGCCGATATCCGGCACCAGCAAGCCGCTGCTGCCTTCATCGCCAATGCTGTGGCGCAGGCCCGGCAGGGGAAGCAGGGGCAGGCCGAACATGCTGACGCGCGCATTCTCATAGCGCACCCGCTGGCGAGCCTCGTCCAGAATGACGCGATCGGCCTGAATCTGCCAGGTTGGCTCCTTGGGGCAGCCCTTGACCGTCTCGACCTTGCAGGGCGTGAATGCCGCCTTGTCCAGCACGTAGATGTTGTCGGTGCGCTGGGCCTTCACCGCCGCCAGCCGATTCTCGCTGTTGGTGACGATCAGCAGATTTTCGATGACGCCGTCCCGCAGGCTTTCGGTGACGTCCATCTCGTCGGCATAAGCGCGGTCGCCACGCTCATTGACGAGCAGCACGTCGCCGCGCGCGATGACGGTGCCGGCCTTGCGATCCCACTCCACCTGATCGGCGGACAGATTGGCATCCTGCCGGGCGACGCGGACGTTGCCGGAGGCGCGCACGATATCGGCATTGCTGTCGTAATCGATCCGGTCGGCCTGGAAATTGATCTCGTTCTTGGAGACCGGCGCTGCCGGCATGGGGACGGCCTCGGCCTCTTCCTTGGCAGGGCGGTCCTGAAAATCCGGTTCGGCGCCGGCGGGAATATCCTGCGGCGCCACATTGTCGATGGTGAGCGGCGGTTCGCCCTGCGTCGGCGGCTCGGCCTGCGTCTGGGCGTAGGCCGGCGCGGCCATGACCATCGCCAGAATCAGAGCTGGCGCGCTGATGCACAGGTGCACGCGCATCATGGTCCGCTCGCGCGTGTCACGGCTCATCGTGGCAACCAATCGTCATTCTCCCAGCGCGGCTCGCGGTCTGCGCGCGCCGTGTGCAACGCTGCCCTATTGCACTGCAGCGCCCGCTCCGCAATTGCCTTCCCAAGCGTGAAATCGCGCTTAACGGTCCCTTTGCCGTGGCATACCCCCTGGCAAGGCGCTATTCCGCTTCCATATTCACACCAGGTCATCTGGCCACATAATTCCTTTCCAGGAGCTTGTATCCATGCACATCGCCATTTCCGCCAGTCGCCCTGCCGACATGGACTGCCTCGTTTTCCCGGTCGCAAAGGGCGCCGCCGTGTCGCCGGGCATCGAGGCGCAGGCTCTGGCGGCGCAGGCGGCGGCGGCATCGCGCTTTAGCGGCGAGGCAGGCGCCGTGGTGGAACTGTTCGTGGCCGAGGCGGGCAAGACTCTCCGCGTCCTGCTCGTCGGGACGGGCGAGGGCACGCCGGCCGATCTGGAGAAGGCAGGCGGCGCGGTGACGGCACGGCTGCAGACCTCCGGCGTCAAGCATGTCGCAATCGACGGCGCGGGGCTTACTGCCGACGCGCTTGCCCGGATCGCGCTGGGCGCGGAATTGCGCGCATGGCGCATCGACACCTATCGCACGAAGCTGGCGGAGAAGGCCAAGCCGACGCTCGAAACCGTAACGCTGGTTCATGAGTCCGGCGATCTGGCGGCGCTCGTAGATGATGCCAAAGCCGTCGCACAAGGTGTTGCATTCACGCGCGAACTGGTCGCCGAGCCAGGCAATATCATCTATCCCGAGAGCTTCGTAGAGCGCTGTCGGCATCTGGTCGATCTCGGCATTGAAATCAGCGTGCTGGATGAGACGGATATGGCCAATCTCGGCATGGGTGCTTTGCTCGGCGTTGCGCAGGGCTCGGTGCGCAAGCCGCGCATTCTTGCGATGCGTTGGGACGGCACCAATGGCGCGCAGGCCAAGCCGCTGGCGCTGGTCGGCAAGGGCGTCACCTTCGATACCGGCGGCATTTCGCTCAAGCCCGGTGCGGGCATGGAAGACATGAAGTGGGACATGGGCGGCGCGGGCGCCGTTGCCGGCGCGATGAAGGCGCTGGCCCTCCGCAAAGCGCCCACGCATGTCGTCGGCATCTGCGGGCTGGTCGAGAATATGCCGGACGGCGGCGCGCAGCGTCCCGGCGATATCGTCAAGACCATGTCCGGCCAGACCGTGGAAGTGCTGAACACGGACGCCGAGGGGCGTCTGGTGCTGTGCGATGCGATCTGGTGGACCCAGCAGACCTACAAGCCCGAGACGGTGATCGATCTTGCAACCCTCACCGGGGCGATGCTGATCTCGCTCGGCAGCGAGCATGGCGGCTTGTTCAGTAATGACGATGGTCTTGCCGAAGAGCTCCTCGCGGCCGGTCGCGAGAGCGGTGACAAATTGTGGCGCTTCCCGCTGTCGCCCGCTTATGACAAGCTGATCGACAGCCCCATTGCCGACATGAAGAACATCGGGCCGCGTTATGCCGGCTCGATCACTGCGGCGCAGTTCATCAAGCGCTATGTGCAGGATGGCGTCAAATGGGCGCATCTGGACATTGCCGGCATGGTCTGGGCCGACAAGCCCGGCGCGACATGGGAGAAGGGCGCTACCGGCTATGGCGTGCGCCTGCTCGATCAGTTGATCCGCGATCACTATCAGGCCGGTTGAGGTCTTGCGCATATTTCGGCCCGGCCTTCGCAGCCGGGCCCAATCGCGCTAGAGCCGCAACATGCAGGTGGATTTCTATCAGCTCAGCCGGGATCCCGTCGAGGCGACGGTACCCGCCATCGCGCGCAGGGTGCTTGATGGCGGCGGGCGGCTGCTGGTCGTTTCCGCCGAGCGAGACCAGCTCGACCGTATCTCCGAGGGTCTGTGGAGTGCAGGGCCGGAGAGCTATCTGGCCAACGATCATGCGGATGCACCCATGCCGCAGGTCCAGCCGATCCTCCTTGCGCCGAGTTGCGATGCAGCCAATGGCGCGCGCCATGTCGCGCTGGCCGATGGCTTGTGGCGGGATGAAGCGCTGGGCTTCGATCGGGTCTTCTACTTTTTCGACGATGCCACGGTGGGCGGGGCGCGGCTCGCCTGGAAGGCGCTGAGCCGATCGGACGACGTCACGACGCGCTTCTGGAAGCAGGATGGCGGGCGGTGGCGCCAAGGCCCTTGAGGCACCGCCGGCGCGCCGGATTCGCTCACCGCATATGACGCGGCTTCTTGGTGGTATCGGCGCGCGCTTCTGCGTGACGGCTCTTGAGGGACGTCGGTGCGCTGGCCTGAAGAAATTCACGGCCGCTCAGCCCGTCTCCGCCGCGTCGGTTGAGCGGCGGTTCGAGGGTTTCGATCAACAGCGCTTCCATGATTCTGAGCATATTGGCTTCGCTCCAGCACGCGCTTTGCGCGAAAGGCAGATGCTGACTGGCGTCTCGCAGGCCGAACCAGGAAAAGCGATTCCACCGGCCGGCAAGTCGGTCGGTCGTATGCGTCTTGAGTCGCGCATAGAGATCGTTGCTCGCACGCCCGACATAGACGGTCCGCGCGCCATCCTGCAGCAGATAAAGACCCACCTGACGGGCAAAGTTGAACAATGGCGCCCCTTTGGTGCGCCGGCCGAGGAGGAGGGGCGGTCCAGACCAGGGCACCAGTTCGCGTTTCCAGAACATGCCAAAGGCATTCAGGCTCTCGCCCGGTCCGAGGTCGGGCCAGCAAATGGCAGGATATTGGGAAGCCCGGTTGCAGGTTGAGCTTTTACGCGCAGCGGCTCGAGCCAGTGCCGGCTCCGCCGCCTCTGCTGGTAAGGTCAGGCAGGGCGTCGTCACCGTCGCCGCATCAGGAAAGGAGCGGTGCTGTCCCGGTGCGATGCTGTGAAAGCGCAGCGACCCGTCATCATGCCTGTCGATCCGATAAATGGATTCCTTCGGCTCCGCGCCCTGCATGTTCCCATTCCCCCTTTGCGCACCCAACCATGGCAAACCGTAACAATGTGAACTCAAAGCGCTTAATTGATCGTAACCCGTGGACGCCTGCTGCTCTTGATCGGCCGTCGCTTCGCGGGTAGAGCGCGCGCGACCTCAACTCTTTCGTTTTCTTTACCGGAGCATTTCTCATGGCGGCGACCCGCACCTTCTCGATCATCAAGCCCGATGCGACCCGTCGCAACCTGACCGGTGCTGTCACCAAGATGCTGGAGGAAGCCGGCCTGCGCGTCGTGGCATCCAAGCGCATCCACATGAGCCGTGAGCAGGCCGAGGGTTTCTACGCGGTCCATAAGGAGCGTCCGTTCTTCGGTGAGCTGGTCGAGTTCATGATTTCCGGCCCGGTCGTCGTGCAGGTTCTGGAAGGCGAGGACGCCGTGAAGCGGAATCGCGACATCATGGGCGCCACCAACCCCGCCAATGCCGAGCCCGGCACCATCCGCAAGGAGCTGGCCGAGTCGATCGAAGCCAACAGCGTTCACGGGTCGGACAGTGAAGAGAATGCCGCGATCGAGATCGCCTACTTCTTCAAGCCGGAAGAAATCGTCGGCTAATCGGATGGCCGTCTAACCGTCGGCCTTCTAAAAAAGGGCGCCAGACCATCGGGTCCGGCGCCTTTTTATTTGGTTTAACGCTGCCGGCCGGAGGCTGCTTCCGCCTTGAAATAATCGAGCAGGGTCTGGGCGGATTTGAACAGGTCGTGCCGCTCTTCCACGCGGCGCCGTGCCTCGGCGCCCAGCGCAGCCCGCTGCTCGGGCGTGGCGCGCATGATCCCGCGTAACGCCTCGGCAATGGCGTCCTCATCGCCAGGCGCGAAAATCCAGCCACAGCGCTCGTCTAGCAACTCGGGGATGCCCGCGATCGTCGTGCTCAGCACCGGTCGGCCGATGGCGAAGGCTTCCATGATCCCGATAGGCAGGCCCTCGGCATAGCTCGGCAGCAGCATGGCGCGACCGGCCAGCAATTGCTCTCGCACATAGGCACCGGTGCCCCAGCCGTGCAGGACGACATGATCCTCGACGCCATGTGCCCGGATCGCCTCCCGTAGCGCGTGCTCGTCGTCCCCGCCGCCGATCAGCTCGACCACAAGATCGGGAAATTCCCCAATCACAGCAGCGACGGCGGGTGGAATATGGATCTGGCCCTTGTTGGCGCACAGGCGGCCGATGCAGATCACCCGGCTGCTCTCGGGCGGGGCAGGCTGATAGGGGAAGTCGGAGAGGTTGATGCCGCAATGGACGATGCGGACCTTCTGGGCCGCCTCTGGGGCCTCCGCTACGATGCGATCGTGGCAGTAACGGGTGATGGCGACGATGAAAACCGCATCGCGTGCCTTCTCGCGGATGGAGAGGCGGGCCGGCTCGCCGGGCGCCAACTCATCGGGACCATGGACCGTGAAGCTGTAGGATGGCCCGCCTAGCCGCCGCGCCAGCATCGCCACGGTGGTCGCGTTGGTCGAGAAGTGGGTGTGGACGTGATCGACCCCTTGCGCATTGGCGCGGCGGGCGAAAGCCATGGCCTCCAGCAGATAGGCGACATGGGCGACAAGGTTTCGCCCCGCGTTGCGCCACACCCGCCACCAGAGCGGCAGCACCCGCAGCGTTCTGACCGGATGCAGCAGGCAGGTGAGCAGCACGTCCCACAGCAGCGCCGCCTTGCTGCCGGTGATGATATAGTGCGTGCGCGCCTGCTCGGCGATATCCTCAGGGTCGACCAGCTCGCCATCCCAGTGCCGCAGGGCAAAGCGCTCGACCGGCTGACCAAGCGCCTCGATCGCCCCGATCTCGCGACGGATGAACGTCGTGCTGATCAGCGGATACATGTTGAGAAGATAAGCAAGTTTCATGGCCGACCGCTCATGGGAGCGGAGAGGCGAGCCTGTCAACGCGGCTAACCCTTTTTGCGGCAGTGCGGGCCGGCAGGTCCGGCCGAGCAGGCCGGCGATCTGTGGAAAGTGGCTCCCCGAGTAGCAGCATCGGGTCCTGCTCTCGCTTTCCCACAGTTTCTCACAACTCTTGCCAAATCCATGTAATTGGGCAATTCCCTCTCTCCTGCTGTCTCGGGTTGTCCCGGTGCAGCACTGCCGATTTGGGGGCCTCGCTGGGGGCCAGTGGGGGCCTGTTTGCTGACAGTTTTGGCGTGCCGGAATGCCGTGCCGCGGGAGAAGCCATACAAGCTTTCGGACGCAAATGGGCTATATTTGCACGTCCTGCCGTCCGGTACGCGCAGCTGGCGTTGGAAGTACCGCATTGGCGGCGTCGAGAAGAAACTCTCGTTTGGCCAATTCCCCGAGGTGTCGCTGGCGAAGGCTCGCGAGCTGCGCGACGAAGCGCGCAGGACCTTGCGCGCCGGTGGGGATCCAGGCGCAAGGACGGCGCCGCCGGAAGCACTGCCGACCTTCGAGCAGGTTGCCCGGGATTGGCACAAGCATCAGTCTCTCGTCCGGGCGCCTCGTTATGCTGGCCAGATCCTCGACCGGCTCGAGACGGACGTCTTCCCATCGATCGGCGCCATGCCGCTGGCCGACATCACTGCAGCGACGGTTCTAAAAGTCATCCGGTCGATCGAAGCGCGCGATGCGCTGGTGATGGCCCAGCGCGTCCGGCAACATATCTCGTCGATCTTCGTCTTCGCGATTGGTGCCGGCTTGGCCGAGACGGATCCTGCAAATGTCATCCAGCCAGCGCTGAAGCCGCGCACGCGGGCGTTGCGGCCTGCCGTGCTCAGGATCGAGGACGCACGCGCCCTGATCAATGCGGTGGAGGCGACAACCGACGCTTATGTGGGGACCAAGCTCGCGTCGCGACTCCTGGCGCTGACAGCGGTGCGGCCCGGTGTGTTGCGGCTCGCCGAGCAGAGCGAATTCGAAGATCTCGACGGACCCGCGCCACTTTGGCGCATTCCGGCCGGGAAAATGAAGCTGTCCCGCGAGAGCAAGGCAGACGCGGCGTATCAGTTCGTGGTGCCGCTCGCGAGGCAGGCGGTGGATGTGGTCAAGGCGGCTGCTGTCGTCTCGGACGGCCGGCCCTATCTATTCCCGAACACCGTGAAGGCGACCAAGCCGATTTCAGACAGTACGCTGAGCAAAATCTATCGGGATGCAGGCTATCAGGGGCGACACGTCCCGCATGGATGGCGCGCGACCTTCTCAACGATCATGAACGAAATGGCCGCGCAGAACGACAACGTCCTCGACCGCGCGATCATCGACCTGATGCTGGCCCACATGCGTGGCGACGTCGAAGCCGCTTACAATCGGGCCGCCTATATGCCCCGTCGCCGCGAACTGGCGCAGATCTGGGCGGACATGCTCCTGAAGGACGCGCCGCCCGCAGGATCGCTACTGCCGCTCGACTGAATAAGCTCGCCGGAGCGCGGGCATGAGCGCCCGCGCAATCGGCGATCTCGCCGCTAGCATCGCCGGCGTTCGCCGCCTCGGCCGCCGCACGCTCCAGCCGGTGCGCCGCAACAGCCCCTATGCGGGCGAGTACGAGATCGAACGTTGGAAGCGGGAGAACATGTTCCCCCGGTCCGAGAACAATGCCCGCATGAAGCAGCTAGAGCAGCTGATGCGGTCGACCAAGCTGCCCGGCCGGCGACGCGGCATCGTCGGCGATATTGAGAAGGACGTTTATCGGTTCCTGCTTGCCCGCCGGAGCCACAAGAACGGGCGGCTCGACTATGCGATCAACACAATCGCAGCTCAGATCAAGCGCGCTCGATCGGCCGTCATCAATGCCCTGGCGCGGCTGAAGGAGCTGGGGTTCCTGGACTGGCGCCGGCGTACGGCCCCTGTCGAGGATCCCGAGCCGGGCGGGCAATATGTCCAGCAGATCTCCAACGCCTATTTCCTGACGCTGCCCCGCAAGGCGGCCGAGCTCGTGCGTCGTATCATGCGCCGGCCGACCGAGGAAGGCCGCCGCGCCGAGCAGCAGCGCCAGTTCCTTGACCAGTTCAACGCTATGACGCCTGACGAGCAGCTGGCCACGATCGCAGACGAAGGGCTTCGTTCGACGTTCCGCCGCATGCGTCGTCTTTTGGAGGGTGCGAGTCCTCCAGACGGTCAGAATCAGGCCGTGTAAGAACAAGGGATAAGGAATCGAGCTACGCTCGATGCTCCGACCCCGCTTCGCGGGGCCCCGATGAGGGGAATCCGACGCCAGATCCCGCCCATAGGCACAGTCAGCTCTCCGGCGCACCGGAGGGGCCGGGCAGGCTTTGGCCTGCCCGGGGGCTATCCAGGGGGATAGCGGGGCAAGAACTGTGCCAGGTCGGGGGCGGAGTGTGGGAAGGGAACGAGGCCGAAAATTCGAAAATTTCGATAAGTCATCATTCTAAGGCTCCAGCCCACGAAAATATTCTTGAAGCTCACCTCTCCATTGACGACTGCCGCCGACCAAATTGTACAACACCTCGCTTGGTGAGTGGGAGAGTGATAGGATACTGGATGTGTTGAACGTCGCATGTCCCTTCACCCGCTCAAATATTGCGAATTGACCCATGCCGGCCCGAAAAAAACCAAAGTCAGACACTAATAGGCCAGACCTCGGGTTTGACGAAAGCGTCACTCGTTTTATCGAGGCTGTTCAGGAAGATGCGCAAGGCAGCGCTGATTCGATAAGCCAGGACGATGAGGGGGTTCGCCGATATGTCGAGGAAAGAAAAGATAGTATCAAGCGAGGAGCAAGGAGGAGTAGAGCCAGATTCCGTCTTTGACTTTCTCTACCATGACAGCCGCCGTATCGCCTCGTTTCTATCTCAGTTCGACGACAACGGTCTGCTTACAGGCCTTACCCAAGGCGATACGGTCTCTAAGGGTGCCAAGCGGAGCAAGAGGGTCGGCTTGGGCGGTGACGTGGCTCTGCTTGGTGGGGGCAAACTTGAGTTTGAAGTTGGACCTGGTGAGGTCGGAACTCAGACACTTGAGCGGGTTTACGACCCCTTTTGGGCGAACGCGAGGTTCTTCCTCGATGTCCTCGTAGAGCGTAACATGATCCAGCGCGGACTTGCGACTGCCGAAATTGGCCAATTTGTGCTCGTCAAAGGATGGCTCACTGTTCTTGACCTGGCGATGTTCAAAGAGGCTTGGAAACTGCCTTCGCTTCAGAGAAAAATCAGGGAAGGGGCGGCGCCGAAGACGAAAGGCTCGATGACCGCGGCGCAGAGAGAGGCAGTAAAGGAACAAAAAGATAATGCGAACCTGATGCTCGAAATGATGCAAATCATGCCTCATTCCGTCCACGCCTCCCTACTAACATCTGGAGAGGATAGGACAGCGATGGTTTGGTGCACGTTGAAGGAAGATTACCTGGTAACTCCCGCTAGTGATTTGACGTTGGCACATGGGGATACGTTGCCCGGTGAATGGGCGATGGTTGGTGTCTTGAGCGCACGACCGGAGTACACGACAATAGATACTGACAATCTTCAGTTCGATGACGATTTGCCGGGCATGATGCAAAGCGTAGTCGGGAAGGCCTCCAAGACTATTGCGCCAATAGTTCGTCTGGCGCTCGGTCGTCCACGTGCAGCGCATGCCATTACACCGCTGTTGATTTTTCGCGAAGTAAGTTGATCGTCCACGAAAAGTCGCCTTCCAAGGTCATGCGTCTCGATGTTCCAAACGGTTCAGTCGGTTGCGCGGGTGGCGGGACCGCCAAGTTGGCCTGCTAGATGTTTGCGAGTTGCTACTCGTCGGCTCTCCGTGTTGCCTCCTGGGATCCCCGGTTGGCCTAAGCCCAGGCGACGAATTCTCAATTGGCAGTCAGAGCATCAACAGCTTTGCCCACCGGCAAAACAGATCGCGCCGGCGCGCCAGATGCTCGGCGCGGTTGTAGGCGGCCTCGACCTTGTTGGTTGGCACATGCGCGAGGGCCTGGTCGATGACGTCCTTTTCGGTGGGGCACTGCTCGTTGAGAATGGTCGAGAAGCTCGCGCGCCAACCGTGCGGGACATGCCGACCGGCATAGCCGGCTCGATTGTAGAGATCGCCGACCGCGCCGGCGCCGATCGGGAAGATCAGAGAATGGGTATCGTACCCGTTCTCGGCGGCAGAGCGCAGCAGCTCGGCCGCCGGCGGGCTTAGCGGAATCAGATGATCATTGGCCGCGTCCGCCTTGCGCACGCGGGTCAGCTTCATGTGCGCGGCCGGGATCCGCCAGAGCGGGGCAGGGCGGTCCAGATCCTCGATCTCGGACCAGCGCGCGAGGCGAAGCGCGCCGATGCGAACGGCTGTGAGGGCAAGGAACCGCGAGGCCAGCTTGACGCGGGGCGCCGCGTCCAGCGCGTCGACGGCGACCTGCAGCGCCTTCAGCTCCTCGATATCGACCAACGCCGGATGCCGCTGCACGCTCGGCGGCGGCGCCAGCTCCGCGCGCAGCGCTGCGGCCGGGTTCGTTGTGCAGAGCTCGCGGACAATCGCGTAGGAGAAGATCGCGTCCAGGCGTTGCCGGATCCGACGCGCGGTTTCGATCGCGCCGCGCGCCTCGATAGACTGCACGAGCTCGAGCAGCTGCACCGCCTCGATTCCGCCGACGAGGTTTCTCGCCAGAAGCGGAAAAACGTCGCGCTCCAGGCTCAAGATCACATCGCGGGCATGTTCCGCCGACCAGCGGCCGCGCCGGTCCTCGAACCATGCGCGGGCGACGGTCTCGAACTGGTCGGAATGCGCCGCGGCATCGCGATCGCGAGGATTAAGCCCGGCCGCGAT
Source organism: Sphingobium sp. B1D7B (assembly GCF_025961965.1). NCBI lineage: Bacteria > Pseudomonadati > Pseudomonadota > Alphaproteobacteria > Sphingomonadales > Sphingobiaceae > Sphingobium > Sphingobium sp. B1D7B. The sequence goes on along the minus strand of NZ_JAOQOR010000001.1, from coordinate 3,020,653 downwards.
CAGTGTTCGTGCGCGATCGGCGCGGTCGCGGGCCTCGACCAGCGACACGTCCGGCCAGCGCCCCAGCGAGAGCAGCTGCTCCTTCCCGCCGGCGCGGTACTTAAGCCGCCATGACTTCAGGCCACTCGGCGCCACAAACAGAAGTAGCCCGCGCTCATCGAACATTTTATAGGCGCGCGGCTGGATTCGCGCGGCCTTGACCGCAGCGTTGGTAAGCATAGATCCTCGGGTGGTTGGAGGGGTGAGAATGCTGGTTGATCAACTTCGCAAGGCAGCTCACGCGGCCGAGAGCTACTCAGACGGGCCGCAACGGATCAGTATTTTCTTTGAAGCAGACGGATTTTTGGTTCGCGGCCAAAATCTCGACAAGGATCTGCGCTACGAAGTCACAGTAACGTGGAAGCAGCTCGAGACCTCCTCAAACGCTATCCTGCTAGCAGTCGAAGAGGTCGCTCTCATCCTCGATACAAATTAGTCCGGGCGGATATTCCCTCCGCCCCGGCCGCTCATTTCGGCGCTTTGCGACGAGCCGATACCCCAATCGGTACCCCAACTATTGACCGACTCGGGGTCGAGATGTTCTCCATTCGTTCATGCCCTTGCACACCGGCCCTGATTGCATTTTCGAGGCAGCTGCGTTCCAGTACACCGTCACGATCCGTTGTCGGCATTGCGGTCATTTGAAGATCTACGATCCCCACGCTCTCTGGTGGCTGTTTCAGCGCAGGGGTTGGAACGATCATCTAAAGCAGCTCGGGCGACATTTTCGCTGCACCCAATGCCGCTCTAAGCAGATACAGGTCAGATTAACGCGCGAGGACCCGACTGGCGAACAGCCACCGCTTCCTCCGAAAAGCGAATGGCGACGCGCCGCAAATCGGTTCAGGGGGTAGGAGGGCACCATGTGCAATCTGTACAGCGTCAAAGTCGGGCTGAAGGACTATCTCGCGCGGTTTGACGCCCTGCCGGATCCTGCGGATCGCCTCGTTGTCGAGAAGGATTATGTGGCCCCGGGCAAGCCGGGTTACGTCGTGCGAGAGCAAGATGGCGAGCGCCTTCTATCGGTGATGAACTGGGGCTTCCCTTTCCAGGGAAAGCCGGTCACCAACGTGCGCAACTACACCTCACCATTCTGGAAGTCGGCGCTGGCCAATCCCGCGCGGCGCTGCCTTGTCCCGGTCAATGAATTCCAGGAGTGGAGCGTTCAGGCGGACCCGGAGACGGGCAAGAAGCGCCCCTATTGGTTCACGGTGCCCTCGCAACCCACATTTGCCTTTGCGGGCATCTGGCGGCCGACCGAAGCCGATCCGGTCTATTCCTTTCTCACCTGCGGCTATGAGGGCGACCCGGCGACGCATGTTGTGGGCACCATCCATCCGAAGGCCTGCCCTGTCATCCTCCACCCCGAGGACTATGACCGGTGGCTTCGCACCGATCTTGACGATGCACTCAGTCTCGCGGCCCCTTATCCGAGCCAGTTGATGTCGATCGGCCGTTATGCGCCGCCGGCGCCTTGAGCGGTTTGCCGTTCAGCTGCTCCGCCTGGTTCCAATCGATCGAGGCCTGCCGGGCCGCCACATAGGCGTTGACTGTCGCGGCATGGCGCAGGCGGCAGTCATGTGATTCCAGGATCGCGTTGATATCGCCCTGCGCCAGTTCACCGATGCTCTTGTCCGTCAGCTGCGCCGGCGCCGGGCAGGGGGCAGACAATGCCGCCGGCAGGGGTGGAGGCACAGGCGCCAACCGCTCCCCGGGCCCGATTGACTTCGCGGTACAGGCCGTCAGTGAGGCCAGCAGCAGGATCGGAAAGACGCGGCTCACGGATGATCTCCTTCGTGACGGTGGGCTGGATGATGGTTCTGGTCGCCTGCAGGGCGGAGCGTCCCTGCTCGTATCGCACGCTTGCGGCATTGATCAGCTCGCCGATCGCCTGCTCTGTTTCGCGCGCGCTGCGCGTCAGCATGAGGGCCGTGATCATGCGCTCGCGTTCGGCGTCGGTCTGGCCGCGGACATATCCGCGGTTATCGAGCCACCAGAGCGCGCCCAGGATCGCACTGACGCCCAGGACATGCGGCAGCGCGCGGATGAGGAAAGACATGGTCAAGCGCCTCCCAGCTCGGCTGGTACCGCACCGACCATGCAAAGCTCATACTCGCCGATGCGGCGGTCCTTGCCCTCGCGGCGATAGACCAAACCGGCGACGATCTTGCCGCCGGCATATTTGTAGAGCCGCATCGCCCGGCATGCTTCCACATAGCGCCCTTCGACAAACAGCCGCCGCACGCTCGAGCGCGCATAGGCCGAGATCCCTATGTTGGACGCGAATGTGGTGTGCGAAGCCCACTGCCAAGGCTCGCGATCGATCCCGGCCGCGCTGGCGCGCACCCCCTCACCAAAGTCCCGGTACTGGGCGAGGGTAATCTCGCGGCACTCGGCCTCGGTGTAGGGGCGCATGGGAACGTGCGTGGCGCCGCCGCAGACTGTCCAGACCCCGACGAGATCTTTATAGGGGTTGAGCTTCATGCCCTCCCAGCTGATCCCGAAGGGCACGGCGATCGCCAGCATGGCGCTGGCCACGCCAGTCGCGAGCATCTTTGCGTCTGCCATCTATCGTCCTTTCCTCAGCCAGGCATTGAGCCGCGCGATCGTGGCGCGGGCGCGGCCGAGCTGGCGCTGGGTGGTGTCCATCTCGTAGATCCGCAGCGCCATCCAGATGATCGAGAGACTGGTGGCGATGGCTGGCAGCATCTCGATAAGGCCTCCAAAGGCGGTGGCGATCGCGCCGGCGTCGAAGCTGCGCTTGATGAGGTCGTGGCGGTCGATCATGTTCATCGTGTCACCGCATCTTTTGCATCGCCATCGCAGCGATAGAGCGCGACGATATCCGCTTCATCGCCGGTGAACGGGCCGTTCGGGCAGGCGTAGCTCGTGCCGCTGTAGCGCTCGCTGTTGAACACCGCCCATTCATCCAGCGCCCCGCCGGTGAGCCCGTATTCGCCGTTGTGGTTGCGGAGCGAATAGCCCGAGGTGGCCGGCACGATCGTCTCGCCGAACGCGGCATAATTCTCGCGGGTGCCGGGAAGGCCATCGGTGACGTTGGTCACATAGAGCGCCAGCCCTCCCGGCCCGGCCTGGCAGGCGACATGGTAGCGCTTGCCGGGCGCCAGCACGGTGGTGCCGGTGAGACCGCTCCAGACCCGCAGCTTGCCGGCGCCATCGATGGCGACAAAGCGGGAGCCGTTGCTTCCGAACCCGCCGAACAGCACCTGGATCGCGCCCGGGAGCGGGTCCGGGCAGGTGAAGAAGCCCTCCACGGTAATCGGCGCGAAGACCGGGCTGTAACTGCCTCGCGCGGAGCCGCCGGTCATCTGCTGGCCGAACGCGGCACCGCCGGTGCTGGCGGCGTAGGTCGTGCTCGTCTCGGCCATGCTGAGCGGGCTGATCGGCGCGATGAAGCCGCTCGGCGGGGCATTGATCGCGCCACCCGGCGTCGGCGCCGCGATGGCGATGGGGAGGGTGCTGCCCTGCACGATGCGGCCGGTGGTGATGCCGTCTCCATCGGTCCGGTCATCGCGGATCGTGTCTGCCGCCGCATTGGCCGGGCCGCTCGGGAAGTAGACCCAGAGATCGAGCTCATGCCCGGGGCCGGGATCGTTGGCGAGCGTGATTGCGAGCGTCGTGGCGTTCACTGCGCTGACCGAGGCGACCGGGAAGCGGTTATCGGTCGCGTTGTTGGCCAGCGGGTTCACCCGGCCGCGTGGGAACACCCACAAGCGGTTCCCCGGCGTGCCGCTTAGCACGAGAGCGCTCTGGCCGACATTGCTCAGCGTAAGCGTGATCGTGGTGCCGGAGCGGGTGGCGGAGAGGGGCGCGGGGCCAAGGCCGGCACTGGCGCCATAAGAACTGCGCAGCGCGCGATAGAGATGCCGCGCCATGGTCAGCGAGCCGGCCTGCGTCTGGTGGATGCCGTCGCCGCTCATCAGCGTATCGTCCATGTGGACATAGGTGCCGCCATTGGCCGCGCACCAGTCCTGTGCGCCCTTGCGGATGCGGCTCACTTGCCACGGCGTGCCCCAGCTGCGCACCAGCCCCATGGAGGGGATGGTCCAGACGAGGCGGGCGAAGGACGGCAGGTTGTTAAGCGCGGTCAGCTGGCTGAAGAGGGTGCTCAGGGCCTGGCCATAAGCCTTGGGCGGGATGCCATAGAGGGCCTCGGTGTGGCCCTGGCCCCAGACAAAGGCCTCGAAGCCATTGCCGGCCCGGTTCATCACCTCGGTGAGCGCCGTCCAGTTGCTCTGCCCGCTATAGAAGCTGGCGATGGTGGTACCGCCGACGGCATGGCCGACAACGCCACAGTTGACGCCGGTCAGCGCAATCATGCGGTTGAGATATTCACCGACGCCGACGGAATTGGGGCCGGTGCTATTGCTCATGTCGCCCGGCGTCTGCCAGGGCATGGTGGCGGAGGCGGGATTGTAGGTGTTTCCGTCCACATATCGCGCCAGCACCGCGCTGTTGGCATCCGGCGCGATCCCAAGCGAAGCGAAGGTCGCCGTCGAATCGGTGGCCTGGCGCCCCAGCATCCGCACGGTGAGCGATTGACCCGCAAAGCCGGTCAACATGCCCATGCCGACCTTGACGGTGCCGAGCTGCCAGGCGCCATCCGCGCCCTTCAGATCGATGAAGAACCAGCCAAGCCGGGCGTCCACGCCGGTAACGTCGACATAGGTGGCGCCGTTTGCGATCGTGCCGGCGGTCCACGGCCCCTGCAGGATCGTGGTGCCATCCTCGGCGGAGCGGATACGCACCCCGACCGTGCCGGTGGTGACGGTGCCGGACAGCGGTACGCGGATCGTGCCGGTGCCCTTGCCCTGGCCACCGCCATTGGTTGTGGTGCGCTGGTAAATCCGCTTTTCGTCATAGGCAGGAAACTGCGAGAGTGTGAACCCGGCCGTATAGCTCGCGGCGGGCGCAACGGGCGTGCCGGTCGCAACATTCGACCACGTCGGCTGCTGCCCGACGCTGTTCACCGGCGCCGCGCGGAAATTATAGGCTTGCCCGTTCGTTAGTCCCGTGATGGTGGCTCCTGTGACGCCAGAAGTGCCATCCGCGAATGTCGTCCAGGTCGAAGAGGCGGCTAGCTTGTACTGGTAAACATAGTCCGTGATCGGCGAGCCGCCATTTGAAGGCGCGTCGAAGGAAAGAACGGCCAGCCCATTGCCCGGCACGACCGTGAGGCCCGAGATCGCCGCCGGCACCGTGGGGTTGACCGGCCCGACAGGGTCGCCGTCGTTGGAGCCGCTGCCGCCCGGTCCAGACGCCAACTGACGCGGTCCGACCAGCGCCCCGAGATCGTCGATCGTCAGCACATACGTCACTCCTGTTGCGCCGGAAATCAGGGCCCCGTCTCTGAGCCAGCGCCATCCGGCATGATCACCATTGAAGATTGTTCCGCCGGTGGCGGTCAGCACATCGCCGACGCGCGGCGGGGATCCAGCGCCGCTCACGGAGGGCGGACTTGTCCAGCTCGGCGCCGGCGTCGGGGTGGGCGGGATGAAGCTGGCGCCGACGTCGCCGATCGGCTCCAGGTCGACGACATTCGCCTGCCACTGGAAGCCGGCATTGGCACGCGCCCATATGGTCCCGATGTCGCCGATCAGCGGCCCGAAGTAGATCCTGTTCTGCCGTTGCGCATGCGGATCCGGATCGGTCACAAGCAGGATCGGATCGGTCGCGCCGACCGCCGCAAGGATCGGGTCGATGAGATTCTCGATTTCGTCGCGATACAGTGAGGCGAAGGACAGGCCTGTACTGCGCAGCTTCAGACCACGGCGACGAAGAAGAACCGCCCTGGTCGACCATTCGGCCTTGCCGTGATCGCGGATGCCGAACGCGGCGCCGAAGGAAAAATTGCGCTCGGGCTGCAGCCGCTGCCCGATCACCACGCGTGCAACCGTAACCGGCGTGTTGTTCGCCGGCGTCGTGATCGTGACGCGCCAGTAGCGAGCTGCGCTAGGTCCGGTCGCGGGCTTTTCCCAATAGGCGCGGCCACGTCCGCTCGGGAACATGACGCTGCCGGCGAGGAGGGGAACCGCCGGCCAAGCGTGGCTGGCGCCGGTAAACGCACCTTGTGCGTCGGTCGCGGCACTTACCTGCAGCAGCCAGCTGCTTGCCGCGCCGGAGAGGCCCAGCAGGGCAATAGTGTCAGCCGGTAGATCTTCCCGCAGGTCGACGATGAAGGACTGACTGGCGGCCCCGGCCGCCTGCCCCTTCCACACCATGCCGAGCCAGTCGTTGGCGATATTGGATGGCTGATACCCGGGTAGGCTGTTCGTCCCGCTCAGGACGGCGACCGGCAGCGGCCGCATGATCATTGCGTTGCTCATCGGTCGGTTCTCGCGATGTTTGCTTAGGGAGGCGGCAGGGCAGGTCGCTGCGATCCCGGCGTTGCGGATCGCTGCCGCCAGAGGTGCGTTTTCGGAGGCTTATTCGCTCGGCGGCCAACCGGCGAAAATGTCGATTGCCATCAAGGCTGTGAAACTCGCGCCGGGGTCACGCAGGGCAGCTTCCTTAGCTTGTCGGACGGCCATTTTGGCTTGGAAGCCCCTGTCCATTGCGTAGCCCATGTCTTCCAATTCTGTGAGACTGTGCGGCACTTGCGATCGGTCCCACATCGTCCAGTTGACGGAAGATGCCGGTTCGCCCCGCCTGATCGCGCCGTTCAGATATCGCAGGGTGCTGTCGACGCGAGACTGCGCCTGATCATCGCAGCAAATGCGGCCGAGCGGCGATGGACAGCCGGCCTCTACCTCCAGCGCAAATTGCCTCGACAGCTGCGCAAGCAAGGCATCGCGAACGTCCTCAGCCGTCCAGTTTGCGTTTTTGATCCAGGCAGACTGATCGACCGGAACCCCTCTCAATCCATCCGTGAACTGCTGGCTTTCAAAGTCGCCTGATATGCCGTGTCCCTTGCTCACGACACTGCCGGAAGCATCGGACCACACGAGCCAGAACTCTCGCTCCGGTGTCATCTTTTCACCTCTCCATAACGAAGATTGGATCCGCCCAGAACGGTGAGCGCGTTGACGAAGTCGCCGCCATTGTTCGTGTAGAGGAGCTGCCACGTGTGGGTGCCGGCAGCGAACCCGCCCAGGCTGATGCCCCAGCTGAACGGCATCCCAAATCCGGGGCCCGTTCCGCCAGCTCGCATCGGCACGACATATTGAAAGAGTGGGACATTATAGCCGAAATACGGGTCGAAGGTTTCTGCTGCGGTGCGCAGAACAACAGTGCCGTTTAGATCGTCATTGGTCTGAACGAACAACGTGACATCAAAGTCGAGGTCAGATGCGGATTCGATCTTCGTCTTGGTGAGCGTCATCAAGGTTTGCGTAGCAAAGCGAGCCACCGTCACGCCCGACACCATCTGGACCGAGCCTTTGTCGGTCACCGAATTCCCGGCAATTTTGATGGTGTTGACTTCGAGATTGCCGATTTTCGCGTTCACGACGACGGCGTTGCCGAGAAATGCGCTGTCAGCGACGACGTCGAGCGCTGAAATGGCGCCGAGGATCCGCTCCCAGTCGCCGCCCGTCCACCGGAACCATTGTTTCGACGTTGGGCGGTACCAGGTCTGTGAGACGAACTGGCCAGAGCCTGGATGGTCATCCTGCACGAAGCCGATCGCCGAAGCGCCGGCAGGTCCAGCGGCGCCGGGCGCCCCATTTTGGGCGAGAATGCGCGGCGTGCTCCAGTCAGAGGCCTCGACCGTATCGGTCGCGAGCTTCGAGCGTGCGGTCGCCGATATCATGTACAGCGGCTCGCCGCCTGGCGGCGGCTCTTGTGACCAGCCGTTATTATGACCTGTGAGAACACCGGTCGCGAACGTGTAGGTAGCGACCGTAGACGGGGGAGGAGGAGTGCTGGAGGCTCGCCTGAAGAGGAACACGACCGCTGTATTGTAACCGTCGACGCCCGGCGGCCCCTCTGGCCCGGGATCGCCCGGAAGGCCACGTACCGCACTCTCCAGAATCGCGACAGTCACGCTCGCAGCGTAGAACAGCGCATCGAGTTCCGGCCCGTTCACCGGGCTGTCGACGCCGGCATTATCCCAGTCGGGCGTGATTGCCTCGAGGAAGTCGAGCAATGCCTCCATGTCGGCCTGTGCGGTAGCGCGTTCGGATGCGGCCACGCCGAGGTCCGCAGCCTTGTCATAGGCGGCGGTGAACCGGGTGGTGAGCGAGTCATGCTCGCGCACGAGGCCTTGCTTGTCGGCGCCGGCGGTCAGCCATCCGTCCGAGGTGATGCGGCCGATACGCACGCTCGCTGCGTCCGCTGCTTCCTGGGCAGCAATCGCGGCGGCCAGTGCCGGGTCGTTCAGTGCCATTTCGCCGAGGGTGTGAACGCGATTGGTCACCGCGGCCTTCTGCGCCAGGCGCCAATAGGGCGTGCTGACCGACATCTGCTCCACCGTTGCGACCGGCGGCCAGCTGCTGCCATCGGAGGCGAGCGTGCCGATCGGCGTCCCGATCTGCACCGCCTTTACGCGCAGGCGGCCGAGCCAGTCGATTAGAGCCGTGGCGTTGACGCTCTGCGCGATGCTCAGGATGACATCGCGGGCGGTGGTCTGTGAGGTGAGGGCCAGAGACAGGTTGTAAGGGCAGGCGGAATCGAGGGCGTCGAGATCCGCAACCACGACGCGGTCCAGCTTCCCGAGGCGCTCAGCAATGCGATAGATGATCGACCCGGACCGGCGCACCCAGGCGCGCGCGCCGCCATTATCGCCCAGCGCATGGAAGGTGAGCAGGCCGGCCGGCGGTGCGCCGAGCCGGACCAGGCCGAGCGTCGCGCACGTGGCCCAGTCGCCATTGGCGATCGTCGCCGCCTTCAGTGCGGCAAAGCTGGCATAGTTGGCCGCCGGCGGTCCGAGACGGCTGAGCCGGTCGAACGCCATCTGGCCGCCCGCCATGCTGCCGCCGCTGAGCTGGTAGATATTGTCGACCGCGTCGATCAGGACGCCCTCGACGAAGCGCGGCGATCCGATCAGCCAGGGGATGACATTACCCTTGAGCTCGATGCTGCCCTGGACGCCGCCGGTGCCGGCGTAGGTATCGAGCAGGGGCTCATCCAGCCATGCGTCATCGCACCCGATCGACAAGGGCACGGCACCTTCGCCGCTGGGAGGCTGTTCGCGCACGCGGCCGTCAAAGATCAGCGTGTAACTGCTCCAGGACGCGCCGATCTCGCCCTGCCACAGGCGCACGCGCCCATCGTAGAGATCCAGCGCCGGCAGGCCCGGTAAAGCGGCAAGCTGAACGACGAGTTCGCCGGTTGGTGCGGTGAGCTTGCTACCGAATGATCCGTCGAAGATATCGTAGCGCAGCTTGGGGAGACGCGCGATCGCCGGCCGCCAGCTGGCACCATCCAGTTGGCAGACGCGTTCGTCGTCGACATTGGATAGCCGCAGAGTGGTTGGCGTCGCGCCCGACCAGGCATCGATCCTGCAGACAGTAGCCTTCATCCGAACAGCTCCACGGTGCTCATCTCTTCCTCGAGATCGATCTCGATGCGGCCGACCATCATCGTGGTGTCGACCAGCTGCTCGTCATCGGTAAGGCGGAAGCAGGGCACGCCGCCATCGAGGCTGACGTCCAGGACCGCGGCGATCTTGACGGCGAACCTCCGGCGCCCCTGCTGTCCGATCAGCGCGGCGCGGGCATTGACGATGGCCTCAGTGTCAGCGGCGCTGTCGCAATAGCCCTCGGCCGGCGCCTTCTGGCCGTCTCGAGCCGTGGGAAAACGGTCCAGCAGCGCGGTGTCGGACACGATGACGATCGCCGCCGCCCGTGATGAAGCGGCGACGTCTTCAGGAAGTGCTGCCATGGATCCTCGTCAATATCCGCGCTGGGCTTGCCACCAGGCATCGAGGTTGCCGCCGCCGCCGGCGATTTGCTTCAGCAGCTGGGTCTGTTCGGCCAGCATGGAGCTCTGCTGCTCGAGGATGTTGGCGGTCGCTTCGCTGTTTTTCGCGATCGCCTTCTCGAACGGGTTTTCGGTGCCGGTACCGGTGTTGGCGTTCTGCTTGTCGATCGCGCTGATCGCCTGCTCGGTGAGCTTGGTGATCATGTCGTACTGGGCGAAATACTCTTTGGTCGAGCCGTTGATGTCCCGCTCGATCTGCAGGAAGGTCTGGGCGGCCTCCTGGAACTTGGCGGTGTCGACGTTCTTGCCGGCGTTGATGTCAGTGATGAACGGATCCAGCGCGGCCCGCGCATTGGCCTGCTGCTCGCGCAGCGACAGGGGCGAATTGCTGCCTGCCTTCAGCGACTGCAGGAAGTCCTTCAGCGCATCGGTGGCGACGCCGGCCGCCTTGACCGCCTCGTCGCGCTGCAGTTTGTAAAGCTGCTCGAGCTGCCGCATTTCCTCGTCGGTTGCGCCGGCTTCCTTGGCGATCTTCACCAGCTGCTTGAACTTGAGGTTTACCTCGTCCAGCGCGGCGCCGACCGGGTCGGTGTAGCGCTTCAGATCCTTGAACGCCTGTTCGAAGCTCAGCGCCTTACTCAGGCCGGTCTCGATATCTCCAGCCTCTCTCAGCAGCTTCTGGGTGCCTTCGCGGACGCCCTTGATCGCGCCGTCCTGCAGGGCGTTGAGCACCGCTAGCCGCATGGCCGTCTCCGGATCCTCGCCATCGTAAAGCAGCTCGATTCCCGGTGTGCGTGACGGGTGCTTGTTCCCGACCGCATTGGTCGCGGTGCCGGCGACGCGGTAATAGCTCCCCCGCTGACCGAAGCTCACCGCATACTGGCCCACTTCCGCACCCAACTGGTCGGCGATGCGCTGGATGTTCTGCTGCAGACCCTTGGACATGCCCGTGAGGGAATCGATGACGCCGGCGTCCTTGGTCCCGGAGATGACGGGGTTCGTTGTGTTGGCGGTCACGATGGTCGAGCCCATCGGCGTCTTCTTGAACAGCCCGCCGATCACGCCGCCAAGCAGCCCGCCGGCGATCGATCCCAGCGGCCCTGCTATCGAGCCGAGGGTCTTTCCGAGCACGTCTGTCAGCGGCTTCTCAAGGCGCTTGCCAATCTCCCCGCCGATCGCTCCACCGAATGCACCGCCAAGGCTGTTGCCGCCGGCCATGCGCGCGGTCGCCGCACCCACGCTGGCATTGCCGCTGATCTCGCGAAGCGTCGCCTTGCTCTTGTCGGAAAGGCTATCCCATTTGCCCATCGCCAGCTCTGCAGCTGTCTTGGCAATCGACCCCATGCCGATCCGCTCAAACCGTTCCCAGATTGAGTCCACGCCGTTATTGAACAGATCCTCGAACTCGGTTGCGAGCCGACCAAGCTCCTCATTGGCCTTGTCGACGCGGATGCCGACATCGACCGAGATTTCGTTGGCCAGATCCTTGAGTTCTGCCTGGAGGCGGCGCTTGTCGATCGCCTGCTGCAATGGCGCGAGCTGCTGCGGCGTGGCTGTCGGAAACTGGCGGACGATGCGCAGATACTCGGCTGCTGCCTCGGCAGCATGTTCGCCATGCCGCGCGCGGATCTCCTCCAGGCGCGCGGATTCCTCCATGTGCTTGAGCTCTTCGTCCAGCTCCTTCTGCAGCCGGCGGCCTGGCGCATTGGTGATGAGATCGCGGGCCTTCTCGATCTGGTCCAGTAGCTGCTCGAAATTCGGTGGCTTCTTGAGCGCGAAATCGTTGGCCAAGTCATCGAGCTCACGCAGCGCGCGCTGGGTCTGCTGCAGCTCGCTCGGCATGTCGGTGAAACGGTCGGTGATGTTGGCGATCCGCTTCGCTGCGTCCTCGCCGCGTTCGGCCAGGCGCTGCGTTGCAGCTGCCGCGTTTCGCACCGCCGGCGTCTTCTTGTTGAGTGCCTCGATCTCACGGTCGTGCGCTTTGGCCACGGCCGTACTTGCCGCAGCGTAGTGCTCCTGCCGGATGATGCCCAGCTGGTACTGCTGATCCAGCATGTCCTGCGCAGCCTGCCGGCGTTCATCCGCCGCCTTTCGAGGATCTGTTTGCGCGTCGATCTGTCGCCGAAGCACAGGGATCTCGGTTTGACGGAGCAGCTTTTCTGCCTTCGTCTGTGCGCTCGCTAGGTCCTTGATCTGCTTATCGACATTGCCCATCGACTGGCGAAGGGCGAACTGAGCAGAGTCGGCACCGATGCCGCCGGTCAAGGCAGCGAAGTTGGACTGTTCTGTTGCCTTCAGCGATTCGAGGGTTGCGATTGCCTGCTCGCGCTGTGCCTTCGCCGCTTCGACTGCCCGAGCGGCATTGCGAACGGCCTGTTCCTCCATCGCTCTCGCACTCACCAGCTGCTTACGCTGGGCTGCCTCGAGCTCATCGATCGCGGCGACGAGGTCGCGCACGCTCATGCTCTGGAAGTCGATAGCCTGGGTCAGATCGAGAGCGCCTTTGCGCGCTTCCTCCGCTGCGTCGCCCGAGCTCAACAGCCCTTCGACCAACATCCCCACCATGGGAATGGCAACGCCAAGAGCGACGCCAAAGCCGCCACCCAAGAATCGGGTGAACTTGCCAAACTTCGTATTGGCGCTCTCCGCGCCATTCCCCATCATCTGCAGCGCGCCGATCAGCTGCGGCAACTGCTGGGAGGCCGCGCGGATCGCGCTCGTCCCGCCGGCAACCTGCACCCAAAAATCCTGCAATTGGAAGCCGACCTGCTGAAGGCCATTGCGCTGCGCACCGGAGGCTTGCGCCATATCGCGCTGCGCGTCCGCAGTCTGGCCCAGCTCTGCCTGCAGCAGCTCCAGAGCCTGGACTTCCTCGCGGGCGGCACGCGCTTGTCGCTCATATTTGCTCGCGACATTTTGCGCGGCGGCGATCTCCAGCTGCTGGGCTCGCGTCACCACGCCGCTGGCCCGGTTGAGGGTTTCCTTCGCGGCCGCTAAGGCGCGCGCCTGGGCGGCCTGCTGCTCCATGGCTACGGCCCCTGCGCGAAGGCCGGGCAGATCGAGGTCGAGGATTCCGGCGTCGGGCGTGACCTTCAGTGCGCGCTTGAAGGTGTTCTCGATCTTCCGCTCGACGGCGCGCAGGCCGGGATCGAGCGCGCGATCGAGCTTGGCGCCTGCTTCGGCGCCGGCGGCCTCCATTGCTGGGCCGAGCCCGGCAGTCAGCTTCTTGACGCTGGAGGACAGCGCCTCGCCATTCAGCTGCAGGCGCCCATTAATGTCGAACTGCATGGGGCCTCCGGATCAGCTCTCGCGCGTGCCATCGATGGCGGTGCGCAGGCGGTTCATGCGCCGCGTGAAATTGTCGCGGAGCATGCGGCCGCGTCGCTCGACGGCCGGTTCGATCGAGAATTTGTTGGCAAAGCGATGGGCTGGGATGAGGATGAATATCGGCAGGGTTTCGGTTGCGGCCCCACTGTAGGCTCCGCCCTGTCGGCGTGATGTAGCAGCGCGGGATCCCCGCCCGTTGCGGGCGCGATAGCGGTGTTCGGCCACAAGAAGCGAGGGCTTGCCCCCGCCGCGGTAGACAAAGACGAGCCGTTGGCCATTGCGCCGCTCCCATTCGCCCGGCGAGAGATCCCGGGAGCGAGTATTGACGCCGGCATGCTCGGTGGGGATCGCGAGATAGAATCCGCCCTTGGACCTGTTGACGCCAGCCTGCGACCAGAAGGTCATCGCCCCCCTGGTGCGGGACCCGCCGTTGACGAACACCTCGCCCGCCGGCGAGGCAGCGAGGCGGGATCCGCGCGGGAAGATGGCGCTCTTCCATGCCCGCCAGAGATTGCCGCCGGCAGCTTCGCGTGTAAGGCCCTCCAGGTCCCGTTCGAGGCCCCGCGTCTCGCCGCGGACCGCGGCTGTTGCCTGAGTAAGGATTGCACGCACGACCAGGTCAGCCGAACGGTCGATCTCACGCTGATCTAGCCTGAGTTCGATCGAGGGCATGGGCTCAATCCTTCGTCGCGGTCATGTCATCGAGAGCCGCGAAACAGTCCATCAGGGCCGCTGGCTGTTCCTGCCATCCGCCGGCGCAGGGGAGGGGTGCCGCGCCGCGCATGCCGAACGGCCCGAAGGCGGTCTGCATGCGGGCACGAAGCCACAGGTCCACTACGAACAGCGCCCAGCGCGGGACCGTCAGTCGGGGGTTTTCGGCGTAATGCTGTCCGTCGATGACCCATCCGCCGGGGTATCTGCGCCCGAATTCGAAGTCGCCGGGTCGTCGGCGGATTTCGAGGGCGCATCGGAGTTTTTTCGTTCGACCGCTCCATGCTGTAGGCGCCAGGCCTGTGCGCCGGCGGCCCGCAGGGTGGTGGACGGGATGCCGGCGAGCGAATCGAGCTCGACCAGTCTGTCGATGCCGCGCTTGAAGGGCGTCGCGATATTCTCCCACCCGATGCAGAAGCGCCGGAAGGCGACAATCGGGATCATCTGGCTGCGGCGCTGCTGCTGGGCGAGCAACAGCTTGTATGGCGGCCAGTGGAGCGCGAGCAGCGCCAGGGCCTCGGACAGGACTGCCTGGTCGCGGTCACTGATCGTTTCGCCACTATGGGCGGTCTGGGCGAGCAGGATGAGCTCCTCGCTGCCTTCGCCGCCCAGCTCGCGCAGACCCGTGACACAGGCGTCCTCGAGCTCCCACGGCCAGACCGTGCCGGCCAGGTGTTCGCTCGCCAGCTCGGCTTCCATGAGCTCGCGCTCGAGGACGTTGCCGGCGCGCAGCAGAAAGACGGGCGGCTTCTCCTCCTGCTTGAGCCACTCGGGGGTGTAGCGCAGGGCGGCAGAGGCCGCAGTCGATGTCACAATCGTCATGAGATCACCAGAAACAGAGGATAAAGTCGCCGTCGCGGCCGTTGCTATCCTTGCCCGGCGTCGTCATTGCGCGACGCTCTTGGAAGGTGCGCAGGGATCCGCTGGTCCCGGGCTGCGCGCCCACTGGCGTGAGCTGGGGAAGCGTTACGGCCCACCGATTGTTAGCGCTGCCCATGGCGCGGATAACGCCATTGTAGACGGCCGAGCTCTGGATTTCGGACAGGATGTCGCGCGTTGCGACCAGCGTCGCTTTCGGATCGCACTCGAGGCGACCGGTGCGCTTGCCCAGGATCGACGGGCCAAAGCCATAATTGGAGTTCGGGTCGCCGGGCGATTCCTGTTCGGCCTGCAGGTTGATCGACCAGCGGTCGATCGGCAAGCCCTTGCGGTTCATGAGGAAGGCCGGATTAGGCTGGTTGACCCCCTGCACAAGCATGGGCGCGGCATGTGCGGCCACCGAAACAACCGGCACCGCGGCATCCGTGCGCCCGGCGAACACGCCCATGAGCTTGACGGTCATGAAGCCCGGCTTGGCGGTGTCGCCACCCCATTCCTGGACAATGCCGCGGCACCCGACGAACTTGAGCAGCACGCCGTCCTCGTAAAGATAGAGAGTGCCGGAGGGATGGTCCGTAAGCCGTGCGGCCGCGTCAGCCGGAGAGGTGCCGGCGTAGGTCCAGTTCGGCGGGATCGCGGCCTGCGTGGTTGTGGTCAGCGGCGTGTCGAACGTGTCGACCAACGTCGCGACTTTGCCACTCGTGTAATCGGCGATCAGGGTCGTGCGGCCGTCACCGGGTCCGCCGGAGAGGACCAGCGGCATGCCGCGATAGAGCTGCGCGGTGCCGGTATAGCCCGTGCCCAGTGTGGCACTGGTCGCGCTGCCGGCGATCAAGGCTGCCGCCGCGATCGCGGCCTGGAACACGCCGCGCAGGCCACACGAGGCCAGCAGATCATGGTGCGGCGGCTTTACGCTCGCCGTGTATGCAGCTGCTGCGCCCTTCATCCGGAAGCGGATCGTTACCTCGGCCGGCTGCCCGACGATCAACGGCGCGCCACTGACCAGACTGCCGGTGGCTTCGTTGCTCTGCTCCTCGGTAAACGGCGTGTTGTAGCTGAAGCCATCGGCCTCGAAGGGAAAGGCGTTCGCGGCGGTCGGGCCTGCGTCAACGCCCTCGGTGGCTTCCAGCTTGAACAGCATCACGCTGTTGGCCGGACGGATCGTCTGGTCCATGTCGGTGTCTCGCTTCTGGTCGGAGGGTCAGGTTGCGGTCGGGTCGCCGCGGCGGGTCGGGAATGTGATGAGGAAGTCGATCGAGAAGGCGAGGCGGTGGGTGCTGCCGAGCGGCACGCGATTGATCCGCATGTCGCCTTCCTCGATGTCCTCGATCAGCAGCGAGGCGTCGGCCATCGCAAAGATCGCTGTCACGGTTGCGGCATAGAGAGCATTGAGGCGGGTGAGCGCGGCGCGGCCGCCGGCGTCCTCGACAAAGCCTTCGATGCTGAGCGTCATGCCTTGGCGTTGCGTCCCGGTTTCGGTGCGCTGGTCAGGCCGCTGCCCGTCATCGTAAATGTGGAGCGCATCGAACTGCATCGGATCGCCGCTCGGCATGACTTCGATCTCGGCGGCCTTGCCTTGCAGGCACGCCTCCGCAGCGGTCATGATCTGGTCGCGAATGGCGATCATGCGGCCGCCACCGATAGGACCCACGCGCCGACGCTGTCGTCCTTGCCGCGATCGATCACGGCCCAGCGTCCCGTGGAGTGGACAATCAGGTCGCCCTTGGCCGGGGTGCCGGGCAGATCGACAAACTGGATCTCGAAAGAGACATGTCGGGCCGTGGCGCCGGCGCCCGTGAACGTGTCGGCCGGCACGTCGCTATGGATGCCGGTGATCGGCTTCTCCGCGACGCCCGCGCCGGTGTAGATGATGGGATCGGCCATCGTGCGATGAATGGTCGCCAGACCGGCGGTTGGCAGGCCCATGGCGATCTCCTCGCTGGCGGAAGACGAACGGCGCCGATCGGACGATGCGCCGCCGCCTAGTCGTAATGGCGTCAGGCGATCTGGCCGGTGAGCAGCGCGAAGCCGTTGGTGTCGCCGGAGGCCGCCACCGCCAGCGCGGCGCCGACGAGTGTATTGCCCGAGGCCGTCTTGGTCAGCACCTTGTTGGTGCTGTCCCAATACAGCTTGTCACCAATTGCCCAGGCCGCGCCGGTAGCCTTGGGGAGCGTGATTGCGCCGCGGCGCTTGCCTTGAACGAGGTCACCAGACTTTGCAGTGGCGAGGGCAACGGCAAAAAGCGCGCCGACGAGGAAGGCCCCGCCGGACGCGACGTCATAAGGCGCCGGGACTTCGATCGTCTCGGCATCCTGCACGAAATTCTTCATGACGGTGTCTCCATCAATATGAGGGGAATGAAATCAGCGGCCAGTGAAGCTGGTCGCTGATCAATCGAGCCGTCCGATCAGGCGCCCGGGTTCTTGTCGAGGCCGCGCCAGTCGATGGTGGAGGCCGCGAAGTCGAGGCTGGCCTTGAACTCCATGCCATCGACGGTGAAGCCCGGCCGGGAGCTCAGCTGCACGCCCTCGGCGCCGTCGAGATACGTGTACTCGATCGTGTCGACCGCGGTGTTGCTCGCAGCGAGATACCAGGCCGTGGTGCTGACCCCATCGAGAACCGCGTCGATGACGGGTTCCACCGACGTGCGGCCACCGGCACGGAATTCATTCGTGTCCGCTGCCTTCGCCGGGACATATTGCGCGCTGGTGTACTGATAGGCCTTCTGCTCCTGCGTCGCCGGCGCGATGAGATAGGCAGGCGCCAGATTGAGCTCCTCCTTCTGCATACCCTTCTGCAGACGCATACGGGTGCGGCCGGCACCGAGCGTCGTCTCCGAGATCGCGGCGCCAGCGGCGGCGAGATTGCCATGGTCGGCATGGAACAGTGGGGTTCCGTCGTTCATGACCGGATTGGCCGTCAGCTGCGCGTAGACAGTGCGGTTCTCGAGCCGCGCGGCCGCTGCAGCGTAACCGACGGTGATCCGCTCGAGCGCGCGCAGATCGTCGTTCACGAGCAGCTGACGCGACACGCCGATAATGCGACCGTAGGTCAGCAGGCCATAGCTGGTCTTGCCATCCGAGGCGGTGCCGTACTTGAACTCGCCCGCTTCGTTGGTCCGCAGCAGTTCGGGCATGGCCGACATTTGCACGACGTCGACCTTGCGGAAGTCAGGCGCATTCGGCGCCCGGCGCGCCCAGATGCGATAGGTCGGCTGATTCTCCTCATAGGCCATGCGCAGCCGGCGACGGAGCGTCTCGCCCATCAGTGCCGAGAAATCGCTGGTGGTGTGAAGCGAGCGCTCGACAATCTCGAGGCGGGAGAGCCCGCGCGTGTTCACGCCGGACTGTGCGAGGATCTCCTCCGCCATGCGATACATGGACAGACCACGGAACTCGCGGCCGGCCTCACTCAGTTGCGCGTTGGGCGCCATCTGATGGACGAGGCTGTCGGTCATCGCACGCACCATCGTTACGCCGCTGCCCGCGCGGGCAGGCACGCGGCCGTTGGTCTGTGCGCCGGCGTCGCGCGCCACGAAGCGCTCGCCAAGCTCGGCCATGAGAGCCGCGCGAGTGAACGGCGTCGCGACATGCGCATCGACCAGGGCGGTCTGTGCGTCGGCATCGAGGCCGGCATTGCGGCACAGCGTCAGGACGGTCGCCGAGGTAAGGACGGCCGAGCGCTGCAATTCGGGAGCCGGTGCGCCGGCGTCATCCTCGTTGCTGCGCTCCTGGTTGGTGTTGCTCTGATTGCCCTGGTCGCCGCCCTCCGGCGCGTTGCGGGTCTGGTCGTTCTGATTGGCCGGCTCGTTACCGGCCTGCGAGTTGCGTGCAGGCATGGATTCGTTCTCCACGGTGGGTGCCGGCGAAATGCGGCGGAAGGTGCAGGGGGAGCCGCCCTGCGCGGTTGTCTGGCTTCGCGACTGGGCGCCGTGATCGAACGGCACCGGCACGAAGCTGATCTCGGAGGGTTCCCAGTCGATCGCCCGGTAGAGCGCGCGCTGGCCGTCGCGCTCGGTGATCTCGTAGGTGTGAACGATGTAGCCGACCGAGACGTTGCGGATGATGCCGGCGGCAATATCGGCGACGATCCCGGCAACTTCCTGCCGATCGGACAGCCGCAGCGTGGCGATGCCTAAGCCGTTCTCCATGCGGGCACTGCCCGGAACCACCACGCCGATCTGGTCGCTGAGCTGGTAACGGGCGTGCGTGTTGAGCACAGGGGCGCCGTTGTTGAGCCGCTCGAGGCGAACATTGGCCGGCTCGGTCGCGAGCTCCTCGTCGATAAACTCCCAGCGATTCCAGTCGAACCGCGCGCCCCGCGCCCCGGTGGTGAAGACCACCTCGATCGTCCGCTCGGCCTCGTTCCAGGTGTCGGTCCGGAGCTGAAGCTCCCGAGTGACCATCGGGATATCGTGGGTGCGCGTCTCCTGCGCCGGCACGGGATCCGCGCCAGTATTGCGTTGGGACATGTCGGTCCTTTCCGGGGGTCAGGCGGCCTTTTTGCCGCTGTCCTGATTGTTCTCGCTGTTGGCGCTGGCCTGGTTGGGTGCGGCCTTCCGGGGGTCGCCGTCGAAATGGACGCCGGGACCGAGCGCGTTGTCGGCTGCCGCCAGATCCTGGGAGAGCTGTTCCAGGAATTCGAGGTAGTCGTAGCCATTGGCCTCGACCAACTGACTGGGCGTGGTCTTACCCAGGCGAAGGTCGAGAAGGTCGCCCTGAGCGTCCTTGTACTTATCGACCGAGACGAACCCGGGCGGCGTCCAGCGCATGCTGAAATCCTGCGCGGGCAAAAGCCCGGCTGCCATGCTCGCCTCCCGGAACCGCACGCCGATCGGCTTGCAGGCACGATGAATCATGATGTGCCACTGTTTGCGCTCCATGCGGCGACGGAAGCCATGGCCGCCGGCGCGCCAGCTCGAATAATTCACGCGGCTGAAGTCGCCCGTCACATGCTCATACATCACGCCGGCGCCAGCGGCGATTTCGCGCAGATAGAGCGTCGCGAACTCCTCCACCCCCTGCGAACTGCCTGGCGTGCTGACAGTGACTTCTTCGCCATCGCGCAGGCGATAGAGCATCCCAGGCTCGAACTTCTCGGCGAGCTTGCCAGGTCGCACACCTTCGGTCTGTGTGCCGATCGGCCCGTCCGCGCCATCGAGGCCCGGCTTGATGAAGGCCGCCAGGCAACTCTCGATCCGCTTGCGGACCAGTTCCGCATCGAAATAGCCGCGCAGATCGTGCAGCGGCATAACCGCCGGCGCCAGCAACGGCATTCCGCGATCCTGCCCCGGCCGCAGCTTGTCATAGAGATACACGATCTCGCTCGCCGGAATCCGCTCGCTGGTCATGGCGCGGCTGCGCCAGCTCGCCATGTTCCCCGGGTGGCCCGGGTAGAGCCACCATGCACGAACGCGCCCCTCACTGTCGTATTCGATACCGCGGTCGATATAGCCGTCCGCCAGCATGGTCGTTTTCGTGACGTCGATCAGATCGGGCTCGAGCAGCTGGAGCTTGAGCGGCGTGCGGGTCGTGCTGGCGTCGAAACGCTGCCGGCGGAACCGAATGATCGCTGCGCCCGATTCCGCCATGGCTTTGCAGGCCAGCCAGAGCAGCCCGTCGAGATCGTGATCACTGTCAAAGTCGCACTCGTCCTTGAAGGCGGTCCAGAGGCCCGCGACGATCTTCTGGTTGCGCTTGGACAGCCCGGTCGGTGCGCCAACGATACCGGTCCCGACAACATTGTCCGCGAACGTGTCGAGGATCTGCACCGCATAGCCGCTATTGCGCGCGAGCTCCCGGCAACGGTTGCGCACAGTCTCCTCGGCCGCGCCGATCTCGGTGTTGGCGTCGGTCCCACCCGCCTTCCAGCTCATGGTGCGATGATCGCGCCGTGCAGCATCATAAGCCCGGGTGGCGAGCTGCAGCGCTGCGCGCGCGCGGACACGCCGCAACGCCGAGGTGGGTGAAATCCACCCAATTGAGCGATCGAGCCAGTTCACGTCAGAACCCTGCCACGCTGGTGCGGCTCGCCGGGCGGCCAGCGGACGATGAAGCGGCGATGTCCTCCTGCGCCATGCGGAGAATCCGCTGCATTTCGTCGAGCGTCCGGTACTGGATCTCGCGGCCGTCAGGATAGCGCACGCGCGTGGCGCCGGTCGCGATCGCTGATTTGAGGGCGTCGATATCGCTCTGCTGCAAGGCCATGCTCAAATCCTAAAGCCAGCTGCCGCCGTCAGAGCGGCCGCCGTTGATCCAGTCGCTGCCTTGTTGGGCCTGCGCTGGAGGGTTTTCAGTCGGTTGGGCCGGCTGTTCGGCCGGCTTTGCTTGCGGGACTGCGCCCGGCTCGCTGATCTGGCCGCGAACCCTTGCCCAGTGTCGGGCTGTCCATCGATCGATACCGACCGCATAGGCCGCTGCGCGGGCATAGACCCGCATGTCGATCGCCTCGTTGCGGGTGCCGCTGGTGATTTGCCACTCGAGCCGGCCGAAACCGGATCTGCTCTTCACCCTGACCAGCTGCTCGGCGACCAGCTGCTTGATCCAGGTCTCGTTCGTGCCCTGCGGCAGGTGGATGTAACCAGACGGGTGCGGTTGTCCGTCCACCGGAGCATCAAGGTTCAGCCAGGCATAGGTCTCGGACTTGAACACCGAGACTGCGATCGTCCAGAGCTGCACGCCGCGGCGTAGCTTCCGGCCGTTGACCGTGGCATCCACCCAGGTCGGGCCGGTGACTGGCGATGAACTGTCGAACTTGCCGGTGCCCTTGATCGCCATGACGAGGCGCGGATATTTTCGTGCCCAGGCATAGACGGTGGTGGTCGAATAACCGTCGCCAGTGTCGATCGCCCAGCGCAGCGGCCGCAAGCGGCGTCCGGAGGCGGTTTCCCACTCGCGCCCGAGCAGCGCGTTCATTTCCTCCCAGATCTCGGCCTTCGCCGGATCGCCATCGATGACGATGTGGTCGACCAGGGCGCTTTCGAGGCCAGGCCCCCAGGCCCAGATATCGCACTCGATGCGATTGCGCTGAATGTCGATGCCGGCGGTAATGGCGCCGGCCCATTCCGGGACCTGTTCCAACACCAGCTCCCTCGATCGACGGTCGTAGAGCCTTTGCCAGTCCGGGGCCTCGCCCTTTTCCTGCCATGTCTCGCCGAGCGCGGTGTTGGTCCACGTCTTCAGCGTTTCCGGGTTGCCCTTGGCATCCAGAAAGGCCTTCACCGTGTCGGCCAGCTTCACCCAAGAGGAGTAAGCCTCCCAAATATGGAAGCCTGCGATGCCGTTGAACGGTGCCGTTGCCCGCCATTCGCCCCTGCGGACCGATTCCCAACGTTCGGCGTCGGTCCAGTGGTGCTGGCAGAGCTCGCCCGTCTCAGGATCTGCAGCCGCGCATTCGTAATAGGCGGTCTCGTGCAGGTGTTTGCCTGCCTCGTCCTTCTCCCATTTGACCTGCGACCAGCTGAGCCGCTGTTTCGTGCCGCATTTGGGGCACGGGATGAAGTAATAGCGCTTGTCGGACAGCTCGAAGGCTGCCTCGATCCGACTGGCGCCGGCGACGGTCGGGGTCGATCCAGCGAGGCGCTTGCGATTCCAGAACGTCGTGGTGCGCTTGAAGGCGAGGCTGAGTGGGTCGCCTTCGGCGCCGGCCGATGCCGGGTAACGGTCAACCTCATCCGCCAGCACCACCCGGATCGGACGCGAAGCGAGCGAAGCCGGGCTGTTGGCACCGGCGATCGTGCAATGACCGCCGGCGAACTTCTTGTGCAGGATGGTGTTGCCACTATCCCGCGCCTTGCTGTCCGAAATCTTTGCCGTCAGGCACGGCGTGTCCCGGATCATCGGTGCGAGCCGGTCTTTCGACCATGCCTCGCCCATTTCCAGCGTCGGCTGCATGACCAGCATCGGCGCCGGATCCTGGTCGACGAAATAGCCGACCACGTTTCCGATGATTTCGGTCCACCCAACCTGGGCGGACTTCATCACGACGATGTCCTGGATCAGCGGATCGCTGACCGCATCCATGATCCCGCGCTGGAACTCCGCGCGGGACGTGTCCCATTTACCCGGCTCGGCGCTTGCTTCGGCGCTGAGTTGCCGGTTTGTGTCCGCCCACTGGCTGACCGTCAGTTTCGGCGGCGGCGTCAGGACCGGCCACCAGGTCGCCACCGTGGCCGCCATCGCCGCGCTCGCCACCACCATCGACGTGATGGTCGGGATCAGCGGTGGCGATTTTCGTCGACGCGAGCTCGAGGAGCGCTTCATGCACCAGCTCCGTCAGCTTGTCCTGCACGGCTGCGATCGTCGGCTTGGCATGGACGAGAGGGGCGCACTTGGCGGGCAGGCTGAGCAGTTTCGCCCGCACGCGGGCAAAGGCGGATTGAACAGCGCTCGAGACTTCATGGCGCCGCAGCAGCTGCTTCCTCATTTCCTGCGCCTTGGCCTCGGCAATGTCGGCCTGGGCGCGGAGGATGCGCGCTTCGTTGACCTCCTTCTCCTTCGGCTTGCCGGCGCCGACCTGATAACTTGTCCAGGCCTGGACCCATTCGGTCAGCGTGGCGCCATCGCCGGGCAATTCGCCTTCAGCGCGGAGGTTGGCGATCCATCGGGAGGATTTTCCCACCAATTTGGCAACTTCATTCAAAGTTGGCCGATATTCAGCCAAAATCATGAGTTTAGCGCCCTAGGATGATGAAGTAGGGAAAATCCCTGTATCTAGAAAACTCCCGCGCCTTCGCCCCCCGTATAGCCAGTGGGGCCGGAAGGACCCGCGAGGGGGGTGGGGGAGGGTCGCGCAGCCTCGACGGCTCAGCCCGCCGCCACGTCGATCGATATCGACTGCCACTGGCCATCGCCCGTCTCGCGCCGATACAAGCGGATGTACCGCTTCGAGCCGACCACGCGGAAGCTGTCGCGGATCGCCTGCATGGCCTTCTTCCAGCGCTCATCGGCGAACTCGAGACGCAGCAGCGAGAGCAGGTCGTTGCGATTGACGCGCCCCTGATTGTCCACGTCGAACGCTCGGTTGATGATCGCGCGGATCTCCGGCCCGCTGGTGGCGGACCATTCCACCAGGCACTCATCGATGATGCCCTTGGCCACCTGCAGCTCTGGCCCGAACACGATGTGCTCTGATACCTGAACGACGATCTTGAGCAGCCCGTCATAGCTGGTGAATGTCAGGTTGCCCTTCGAGCCGCCACGGCGTGCGCCATATTCCTGCTCGAGCAGGGCCACGAAGTCATCGACATCATCGAAGCTGTGCTGGCGGAAGCGCGTCACTTGGGCCGAAAGGGGCAGGGCGAAGCCGATGATCTTGCGGACCAGCTCGTCCTGCAGCTTGTCTACCGGCTTGACCACGCTCTCGGGGATCAGCCCGCCCTCGGCGTTGACCATGTAGCGCGCGCCATCGATGACGCGGACGGGATCGGCCAGCTCGCTCATCGCGTAATACCGCCAGACGGATCGTGGTCGAGCAGACCAGCAGCCACGCGGCTGCGTGCTTGCTCCAGCTCGACCAGCACAGCCTTGAGCCAGCGTCGCGTCACACCAACCTGTTCATGGCTGTCGCGCGCTTCTTTGCGCAACTTATCGATGTCGATCACGGTCTGCCTCCCGGTATGCCCTCAGGTCAGCCCCGGCGGCGCCCGTAAGCCATTTGGCGCAGATCCAGCGCGATGACTTCAGGACTGGCCGCTTCGGCGGTGATGTGGTGGAACTCGCTCGGCCCGGCCGCAATGATGCGGTCGCATTCATGGATCACGCGGGTCATGCCCGTAATGACCGGCGCTTTGTCGCGACTGGCGCTGCACAGCTTGCGCAGCGAGAGCGCCATCAACCGGATATCGGCGGCGATCTGGACGTCTCGGCGGTTGATCACATGGGTGTTCCCCGTTGGAGCCCATGGCCGGGGGGACGTACGGCCATGAGCTCCGGACACAATTGTGGCGGGGTCGTTTTGCTCGCTTTCATGACCGTTTGGCAGGCCCGCTTTTGTAACGGCTCGAACACTTCGTGAGTGAGGCGCCTAATCAGATCCGGAGAGCGCTTTCAGTTCTGGAGAGTTTGGCTGCAGGTCACTTGGCCTGGCGATCAACGTCGGGAATCTTCTGGTCGCCTCCACGCAAGCGCCTGATGGTGACGATCTGACCGTTGCTGGCGATGTCATAGCTAACGGCGTCATAGGACCAGCAACAATGAGATGGGGTGGCTTTTCCCCAACTTGCCATCGAATTGAAGTACTCGATGAAAAGCAGTCTACCGTTGGACGCAAACCCTGGCGTCATCCTAAAGATCACGCCCTCGGCGGTCAGCTTGCGACCGAAAAGGTCGATCCAGTCTTTTTTGCTTCTGGCAATCTGTTTGCCATCCTCAAACACCTGCAAATTGTCGTCAAGCAAGGCGCCGTACTTAGCCAAATCTTTGCTCTCGATCGCTGAGACAAGCTGACCTGCTAGCGCCGCTTGTTGGGGGAGTGCAGGTGGCGGCGGCAGCTGCGAGAGGACTGGTGTTGCCGAGAGCAGTAGGGTGGCAACGGCAACGGCTCGTCCAAGCGACATTTTAAGCCTCACACAATTTCTCCATTTCACGTGATCGTACCACAGGAATGTCGTTAACCCAACCCACTCTGATCCAACTAAGATATTGAAGTATTTGGATATTGACCTTAGGCTTGTCTCGTGCCGACTTCAACAAGGAGAGTGTTATGCCAAGCGAAATCGTCGTAACGGCCCGACCGTTTGCTGTTTTCCTGCAGACCGACTTCTATGATTTTCAGGGTGGCGGGTCTCCTGCTGGTCCGGGGCTCGTGTGGGCTGAATTGGTCATGAATGACATCATGATGAAAGACAACGTCCGAATAGATGATGACGTGAACACACCTGAAATTGTCGTTACTGCGCAAAAAATAAAGAATGCGCTTATCGGCATTGGCGGCGCGTCTGGCGTAAATGCTTATTCCAATACTAGTCTAGATGTACCATGCTCAGGAAATTACTCATTCAACGAGATCATGGCAAATGTCAAAAATCTTAATTTTAGAATGGTCTCATCGAATTTCGGGCCGGGCCGAGCTGGCGAGAACCATGTGGGATCAGACGGCAATAATGTGCCCGTACTAATCAACGCGCAAATGGCGAAGCTGTACACCGATTTGCCAAACGGCGCGCTTTATCTTGTCGCACACGAAGTTGCTCATTCTTTGAACAGTATGCAGCAATATAATAACCAGCTCTGGCAGCAATATGTGGCGCAGAACCCAGGCCAAACTCAGGAGCAGCTTGTGGCGTCATATCCGCAGAGTCCAGAATTTGCTGCCAATGAAGCCCGCGCTAACTCGATTGCCAAAAGAATCGCAGAATATACGGGTTTTGGTGCGATGTCGCCTGACCCGACGCACGGCTATGAGACGTGCTAACGGCTTAAACGGGTAATAGTCATGGGTGGAGGACGAAGACGCTGCCGCTTCGACGCGGCCGAGCATCTCACCGAGGCCGAGGACCAGGCCGAGCTCATAGCCGACGCGCTTGCCACTGGCGACGCCAAGGTCATCGCCGGCGCCATCGGCATCATTGCCCGTGCGCGCGGCATGACCGAGCTGGCGAACGAAACCGGCATCAAGCGCCAGCAGCTCTATCGCACCTTCAGTGCCGAGGGTAACCCGACGCTGGAAACGATGCTGAGGGTGCTACCAGCATTGGGCCTGCGGATCCGCATCGAGGCGGATTCCGATGCACCGCGAACTGCGTAAGCGCTTGAGTGCAATGCGAGACTCATCCTTTGGTCTTGACCAACGGTGAGCGTCGGATCAGCATTCACAATGCATCAAATGGTGGCAACGTAATATGGCAATTGGGCTTAGCGGCACTGGCATGACTGGGTTCGGTTCATTGGCCAGTTTGGTTCTAGGTGCATGCTTGCTCACGTCCTGCGGCAAACAACCAGCTGCGGAGGATCTCGAGCCGCGTTCCTCAGAAGGCACAACCTTCACGTTTCTGAACCTGACTGCTGGCGACACAACTCTGGACGAGGCGCGCAGAGACAATCTGGTTGAAAACTGCGTGCTATCGCCGAACGGCGGCGATACCTCGACCATCTGCAAGATCACTGCAGCGCCTCCTAACCAGTTCAGCACGGATATTAGCCCGCTCGTCCGAACTGAGATCAATGCCGCCTTCTCCAATGGAAAGTTCAGCGGGATATCCACTGATTTCTTCTCGGTCGATGCGGACAGCGTGAGCTTACGGCTCAAGGATTTGTACGGTGCGCCATGCAAGGTCCTCCCGTATGAGGATCCTGCACTGTTTGATTTCGCGGTTCAGGAATGGTGCTTCACGAACGGACGCCTCATTTTCAGCCGAAAAATGGGAGAAACGGCTGCAGAACGGAAGCGGGCCCAGGTCAAGTTCGAGCTGGCAGACCCGTCCTAAGCGCTCAGCAGGTCATTGCCGCAGCGCGTGCGGGCACGCCCTGTCCGCATAGGGTGGCGCTGGCGGCCGATTGAGCCAATCGATCACCGAATTGCTCAGGAAGCTGCGACTGGGCGCAGGGTGGCGCGAGGCGCAATGCCGGCATAGCGGGAAGCTGCCCGGGTGATAGAGCAGGGGCTTGATGATCGCCCGGCCGCACGTCGTCACCACGCGATGGGCATTGTCCCTGTGGACCACATACCAGTGCGCCTCCCCATCGCCGAAGCACACCGCCCATTGCGGCTCGCCCAGATCGAGATCCGGGCCGAGGTGCCCGCGTCGCTCGGTCACAGGATCGCCGCCTGCACACGCATCAACGCTTCCTCGTTGATCTCTCGCCGGGTCTGCCGAAACATGTCGATCCAGATCTGCAAGCCTGTCACGACCAGCGCCCGCGCACGCCGCGCCGCCATATGGTGCCGGGCGGCCGCAGCCGCGATGCCGAGGTCCTCATGCACCACGCTGAGCATCAGTGGCCCATGCACGCGCGGATCGGCGCGCCACTGGCTATAGGCAGCCTCCATCCAGACGCGCCCGAGCGCCTCATGAAACACCTCGCCATGTGGGCTGCTGTCGATCCGGGTCTCGAGGCTGGCGGTCCGCACCGCGACATCGCACATGATCAGCGCGGAGGCCGCCGCGATCTCGGCGCCGGCCGCGAGCAGCTCGGCATCGATGGCGCCGCTCATGTACAGCCGCGCAAGCGCGCCCTGGCGCACGCGGCTGGCATGTTCATGGGTTTCCGGCGTGCCGTTGCGCTTGTGCGCCCAGCGCGCCTGCGCCGCGATATTGGCTTTGCGCAGCCGGCGCTCCTCAGCAGCGCGTTCCGGATGCCGCGCGGCCCAAGCCACTTTGATTGCCGCCGCGCGCGCGTCGAGCGATTTTTCCAGCTTGCTGAGCGTCTTTCGCTCAGTGCTGGGCGTGAGGCGCAGTGCCGCCCGATTCCTGATTTTGCGTTTTGCCATGGCGGGCCGGAACATGGTCCAGCACGGCAGGCGGGAGCAGGCCCGCATTTGTCACGATATAGCCGGCCGCGAGCAGCCGGCGCAGCGCCTCTTCCTCGCCGGAGAGGGGGCGGATGCCGCGCGGTACGCCCGGAAAGTACCGGATGCGCCCTTCACGCGCGAGCTGGCGCACATGCCCTTGAGCCCGCGATCGGTTCGAGTTGAGCGCAGCCGCCAGCTCAGACAGACTGGGGCCGATCCCGCGCGCGGCAAAGAACTGCTCGATGAAATCGAGCGCCTGAAGCTTGCGGCTCGCCATGAGCGGTGAGAGCCGGGGAATCTCGTGCATCGTGGAACCTCACCTCCACCAAGAGGCATAAGAGAAGCGCACCCGAATGGCGAGCAAGTTAAGGTTTGAAGCGTCGCGAATTAAATTCGATTATCGCCGTTCGCCTGAGGCACCACTATGCTTTTCACATCTTCTTGGAACTGGAGCCATCAACGTGCGCCTATTTATGATCGGATCCGCGATTTTCGGTCAGCTGACGTGGCCGCTATGAGCCAGAACAGTTCTTCCTCTGACATCTTACCCGGCGCAATGGATGATATGCATCGTGAGTTCGTGCGCGCATTTCGCGAGATTCGCGATGCTGGCTACTCGGTATCGGAAGTTTCCCTAACTCGCGCAATCGAGAAGTCGTCAAGGAGCGCCGGTCGGCTGATGTATCGTACGCTAATGGAGACGGCGCCGAATATGCTCAAAGAGCGGCGGGCACATATTGCGGCCTTCGAGGTGGGCAATTTTCGCCGCTGGCGCAAAGCGTTCGATTTGATTGAGACGATCTGGGTGTCCTGCGAAGAGTTAGGCAGGAATATTAATGATCACTATCGTCCGATTGCTGCATCGGAGCAGGACTTTCTTTTCGAGGCGATCGTTCACCTTCATGCGAAGTCGCTGCTCGTGGGCGCGGAAATTATCGCGCTATTGAAAGCAGGTTTTCCAGACGGTGCGCTTGCCAGATGGCGGACGCTCTATGAGGCCAACGTAATCGCGTCATTACTACGGCAGCATGGTGCTGGTTTGGCGCTGAGGTATCTGGCGCATGAGCGCGTGCAGGCCTGGAACCTCGCTAAGGATAACCCCCATGACAATGAGGAGTGGCGAACCCTCAAAGCGCAAGCCGAACATGCGATCCAAGAGTATGGCAGCGAGATACAGCGGATGAACGGTTGGGCATGCGAGATCACTAGGAGCAAACAACCCACGTTCGCTCAGATAGCTGCCCAAGCTGCGGCAGGAGAAGACCGTTCGATGTACCGCTACGCGTCTGCGCATATTCATGCCAATCATCGGGCGATCAGCGAACTCTTGGGTATGTCCGAAGCCCAAGGTCCGGTCCTGCTTGTTGGGCCAAGCAATTCTGGCATGGTCGATCCACTTATTCTGACCTCATTTTCTTTGGTGGAGGTGACAACCTATCTGCTCTTGCTGAAGCCAAATGTAGATAGCCTCGCGCTGGCTGACACGCTCCTCCGGATGGCAAAGCGAATGGATCGTCTGGTCAGGAGTATTGAGCGGAGGTCATTTGAGGCAGCGCAAAAGCGCCGATCGCGGTCTAACGTTCCTAAAGTTGATACGCCCTAATTATGCCTCGCGCTTCAGCTCACATGTCCACCTACCTCGCCACCGGGATCTGCCGAATATCCGTCGTCCATGATGGGCTCTTCTGCCCCCGCTTTGTATCGAAGCTCCGCCCACCAAAACCCTGCGCCGCCAGCCGGATCGTCCCCCGGCCGAAACGGTCGTTGAGCCCGTCCATGGCCGCCAGCAGGCCGCGCGCGCGCGGGTCGGCCTGGACGAACAGATCGCCCTGGCCTGTCCCTTCCGGCACCAGCTCCTCCAGCAGCACCCCGCACTTGGTATAGACCGCGCCCGGCTGATGCATCGCCTCCACCATCTTGCCGGCGAGGGCGGCGATGATGCGTGGATCGTTGCTCGGTGGCGAAAGGCGCGTCTGCCGGCTCGCCGAGGGCGCATTGGCGCGGAACCGAGATCCATGCGCAAAGGCGATCAGCCGCGTCGCCATCAGGCTCTGCTCCCGCAGCTTTTCCGCCGCGCGCACCGCGCGCCGCACCATGGCCTCGCGCAGCTCGCTCAGATCAGTGACCGGCGCGCCGAACTGGCGCGTCACGGCGGTCGCCTTGCGCGCCTCCGGCTCGGGCTTGAAGTCGTCGCAGGCGATGCCGTTCAGCTCCAGCACCAGGCGCTCGAGCACAACCGTGCCGATCGAGCGCGCCACCGCCGGGGGCAGGGCGACCAGATCGGCCACGGTGCGCACGCCCAACGGCTGCAGCCGCGCCGCCAGCGCCCGCGCAATGCCCCACACCTCCGTCACCGGCCATTGCGCAAACAGCCGCGCGCGCAGCTCGGTATCGTGCAGATCGATGACGCCGCCCCATACCTTCTCCGTGGCCTTGGCGAGTGCATTGGCCACCTTGGAGAGCGTGCGCGTCGGCCCCAGGCCGATCCGCGTCGGCAGGCCTACCGTCCGGAGGATCGCGGCGCGCAGCGCGTGCGCGGCCGCCACATCGCCGCGGCCGTCCGCCAGCGTTGGCAGCCGGTAGAAGCTTTCGTCGATCGAATAGATCTCCACCAGATCGCTATGCTCGCCGATCACCGCGTTGAACCGGCGGTTCATGTCGGCGTAGAGCTCATAATTGGAGGATCTCAGCTCGATGCCGTGCCGCTTGATCACGTCGCGGATCTTGAACACCGGATCGCCCATCTTGATGTGCAGCGCCTTGGCCTCGGCACTGCGGGCAATCGCGCAGCCATCATTGTTGGAGAGGACGATCACCGGCACCCGGTGCAGGCGCGGGTCGAACACGCGCTCGCTGGAGACATACATATTCTCCACATCGACGATCGCCCAGCTCACCGCTGATAATCGCGCACGCCGGCGCGCACGACGCCCCATATCTCCGTCGATTCATCGGCGAGGTGATTGGCATAGCTCTGCCGGCTGTTCCGCGCTTCCAGATAGGGCACGCCGCCGCGATAGACGAGCTGGCGGCACACGAAGCCGCCGGCAACGATCGCGATGACGATGTGGCCGTTGCGCGGCGTCACGTCGCGATCCACCACGACAACGTCGCGGTCGGAGATGCCGGCGTCGATCATGCTGGAGCCGTCGATGCGAAAGACGAAGCTCCCGGCCCGATTGAGCCGCAGCAGCTCGGCCAGATTGATAGCGTCCTCCTCCCAATCCTGGGCGGGGCTTGGAAAGCCGGCTCCCGCCACGCCGATCGGCTTAAACCGGATGCCCGGCGCCATATCGGCGAGCGGGACCGGCTGCGCGATTGGCAGCAGCATGATCAGATTCCCTGGCTCGTCAGCTCACATAACGCCAAAGAGAACAGATTGGGAACATCCCAAACGTGCAACTCGTCGCTTTCTGCTCGATGCGGGTCGGCAGCCTAACTGCCAGTGGGAGGCGTGACGTACGTTCCCGTGGCCAGGCCGACGATAACATAGCCGACGTTCAGCCATGACAGCCAGCACACCAGAAGCGCGCCCAACCCATGGCCGACGGCGAAGTTCATGCCCATCGATATGAAGACGCCAACGAAATAGGCAATCGAGCTCATCTCCGCGATCTGCTGTGCAGAGTTGGCGGTTGCGCTTTTGATCGCACGCAGCTCCGTCAGAATCTCGGAATTCCCCATGCTGCCGTGCATCTGCCCCTGCGCTGGAACTCCAGCTAGGCCAGTGACGCGGCCGGCATAACCGCAACCGCCGCATCCTTCGCAAACTGCGCCGAAGGATCTCGAGCCGTTACCGTTGCAGAGTCTGCAAAAGGTGACGGGTTCGAGGATGTGCACGGACCCAGCACCGCCGCAGCCCTCGCAAATGGCCCCAAATGATCTGGATCCGTTGCCGCTACAAAGCATGCAAGATACAGCTGTCGTCATGATTCCCCCACATTTTGCCAATCAAGCGCCTGCCTAGTTTCGCGGCCGCAGTGTCAGTGCGTCCAGATCCTTGCGCTCATAGGTGTTGAGATAGACCGGCTTTTCAGCGGGCTGCAGCACGCCGCCGGAAAACTTGAATTCCTCAAACTGGCCGCCATGCGTCTCGCCTTTTTCATCACGGCGGAGTGCATAGCGATAGCAGAATTCGTGCCCCATTACGCCGGCCCAACGCTCGCGGAGGTCCTTGCGCCAGCTTTCGAGGCCCTCAGGCTCGGCGCTGATATCGGTCGATTGAATCTTCGCCACATTGTCGACCGTAATGTAGTAATTGGCCCGCTCGACGGACCACTCATCCGAGGTCACGCAAATGGCGTCGCCTTTGAGTATCTGCCGATCCCTCATGACATGCTTCTCGGCGCTGTCCCATTTATAGACGGCGATCGTGTTCACTTGGGTAGGGCTGACGACAGTTTCGGCATATTGCACGTTGTCGCAGCTGTCCCCGTCGCCAGGACGATAGCAGTACACAACGCCATTCTTGAATTTGTCGAACATCGTTTGGGCCGAGACATACAGCCTGCCATCCGGCGTTGTGGCCGGCGTCGCGGCTGCAGCTTCCTGGCTGCTTCCCGCGGAATTGCCCGCAGCGTTACTGTCGGGCGCTCTCTGCTCTGAGCATCCAGCCAAAATGATGAGCGCAGCAGCAACTATAGGTGCGCGAACACGATTCTTCTTTCCCACGATGACCCCCCACAAGGTTTACGCAATGTTCACCGAGTGTGGAGAAGTGGCAAGGGTGAAAACGACGGCGCGATCATTGGCGCATCTATCGGTGTCTAGCGCAGTGATGGTCTAAGCCGGCTCGGCGCAGGCACCTAGGTCAAATGCGGTGCCCCTGCAGACAGATCTGCTGCTCGTCACAGCGCAGGTGCTGCATCATCATCTGCCTTATTCTGATGATCTTCGAGCATGGCGCTCCAGCGTCGAAATCGAGGCTGACTTTCGTCTGCGGCGCGTACCCGGTCAGCTGGCCGAGATAGTCATCAGTGACCGCCTCGTAGCCCCGGTCAGTGACATCGATGCCGTTCCAGAGAACGCGTCCGGAGCGGGTGACTTTGATGATATTCGCAGGCAATGGCTCGACAGAAAAGCCCTCGCTGTCTCTGATGCTCTGGTCGTGCCATGAGTAGAACCCAGGCCAGGGAGCTGCGCAGTTTTGAGCTTGCTTTGAACTGCAAGACGCCAGCGCGAACAGGCTGAGCAAACAGAAGCTGCGCAGCGCCACCGAGGGAGCCCTAAGGTCGGGAGAAATCACAGATAACTATCGTCGCGCAAGGGATGCGTTGTTAGCGTCATCACGCGTAGCTCAATCCCGCTCTGCTTAAGTGTTTCGATTGCGGCCCGTATCTTAGCGTTTTGGCCTTCGCCCGTTTCCATGATCGCGATTACGGCTATATCCGTGTTGAGCTTCTGAGAGATGGTCACGAGATCGTCGATATCTTTCGGTCGCAGGCCGGCCCACGAAGACTTCACTTCGCAAACCATGGATTTGCCATCTACGATGGCAAGCAAATCTACTTCGGCCTCGGGCGGGCCGTCTGGATCGTTGAACCAAAACCAGCTTGGTCCCGCATAGCTGAAGCCCGACCTTGCCCTGTCACACAGAGCACCAATGAGCCAGATCAGCGATAACGCGCTGTGATCGCGAAGCGCTTCGATCATGAAATCATTCGGCCGGAAATGCCAGTCTATCTGGATCGGAGCGTCACTTTCATGATGGCATACGGGGCAAGAGAGCAATGCCCCAAGGCTGGAAAGGTCAATCCAAGTCCTGTTGTGGCATTGCGTGCAAGTCCATTGATGCCCTTGGAAAATCATTTGGCGTCGCCGCATCTCGATCAGGCAGTCATCGAGAGAATCCCGCTCTGCCTCGTCCCAGTCGACGCGAGGATCGCTGGCTTTCGGCTTTCGATGCGTCTCCCAGTAGGCTTCCAAATAGGCATCCCACTGCGACACAAGATCAGCGTATTTAATGTACAGTTGGGGGTTTCTCAGCCCTTGCGCAGCCTTGACGATAAGAGTGCCCAACGCCTGCCTCTCATTCTCATCGGCTAGATCGAAAAAGGGGACCTTCGGCTGGAGTTTTCGAAGGCGAGCGACGGTCGGGGCTACTTTATCGACGGGGAGACTTGGCGTTCCTCCGAAACTGGAAAGAACCTTCCGCATGAACGGATGAAGCAGGAATCTCCGCGCGTGGCCGAGATCGCTCGCCATCCCCAACAATCCATCGAGATAGCGGGCTTCATTAGATGGCTCCATGAGCAACGACCGGCTTCGGGGTGCAATCTCGCCCGTTTGGCCCGGCGTCCCGACCCATCGACCATCGCCGCATAATGCATACTGGATCACATCGTAGCTGGACGGTATGTCTAACGCGACAACCGACCGCTCGACACTTTCGAACTGGGTTAGGTGACCTCCTTTCGCGGTTCGCGCTGGATACCACAAGTCACGGGCGCTCCTCGAGAACTTGGTCGAGAATGCCCCCGCTGTTCGCCAGCTCTTCGGTAACGCCCAGTAGTTTGTATTCGTGAAGCGTGGTTTGAAAGTGTCGCTTTCGATCAGATAATCGGTAGCCCAGACGCCGGTAGTGAATTGTTGTCGCGGCGGGGCGTCGGCCAGATGCGCGGGCGTGCTGGCGGGTGGCCGGAGGGTTGGCAACTGCCACTGGATCTCTGTCCAGTCAGGGCCGAGGGCGAAGCCGCTACCGAGGCGATGACCGGACGAGGCATGTTTTAGGTCACGCGCGGTCGGCAACATGGCGCCCAAATCTGCAATCTGCTCAGCCTGAGCAATGTTCCAACATCGGGCATCGCGCAGTCGCTTTTGGACCTGCTCTAGGGCCGTCTGATCCAGTGAGCACGACCGCAGGGTGAGGCTGGTTTGACCGCCCGAGCCGTTATTCACATGATTGTTGTTATTCAGGAATTTGACGAGGACCTCAAAAAAGGCCTGATCATTGAGCAACTCAGGGTCAACGCGTAGGCAGCATAAATCGTGATCAAGCCAGTTAGGGATCAGGTTTCGAACGTTCCAAAAGAGTATCCGGTCCTGATAGCTGTCCCCAATGACAAGGTTGAACGATCCTCCCCAGCGATGCCTGGGAAATTCTAGCTTGGATGAGTACAGGATAGAGGCAATTGCGAGGCTGTCGGCTCTTTTCTCCGCGACAGCCGCAAAGGCTTCCAGCTCATTCGCGATGGTGATGAGATCCTTCGGTACTCCGGCCCGCTCGCGTGGAACGATTGTCAGCAGATTGGCTGCGCCTAGCGCATCCGGCGGGAAAATTCCTGTCGAGTAGGAGGCGTGATAGGTCCCGAAGTTGTCGGTCAAAAACCGAGAGGAATTACCCCAGTCGTCGACTATCGACACCGGTCCTGTAGGCGTGGAACGGCGATACCGAGCCATCTGGAATATCGTTGACAGGGACGATAGGGCCTTGGCGCCGTAGCTAGGCTTAAAGCCGAACACATCGAGCCTAGGCTCATTTCCGTGATGTTGATGCTGTTTGTATACTGACGGATTGATCCGTTCGTGAATCTCCAGAATGCCAGTTTCTGCCAATGCGACATAAGAATATACCACGTCTGGGTCGTAGGCCTCTAGCCAAGGCCAGAAATCAGCGCGAACTTTGCCCTGCTCACAGGGAACGATAAGGCTGAACCGGCCACCCCAACGTCGATAACTGTCTGCAAATATGCCGTCGAGCGCGAGATGCGCGTGCTCACCGTCCTCAACTAGAAATGCCACCCGCATTGGCCGAGACTTACTCAGCGCTTTTCGAACGGTCATGAGCCCCCTCTCATGTTTGTCTGAGTTGCCAGTCTGACGGACGGACTGGCGAATGGGAAGTCGGATCCGATTTAGCGACAAAGGTTGCGCCGCTGCTGCGGTGGCGGCTTTCGCCCGCGCCGTCTAATCGCAGATTGTGTTCGCGCAACTGACCCGTCGGCTATCATTGGAATAAATGGCAAGCGACATGAAGGCGACAGCGCGCGCGATGTTCGCCCTCAGTCTGCTGATTTGATCATTCATGCGATTTGGCCCCCCGGCACACCGCCGATTCATGGTGCAGGATGATTACTGGTGTCGGTAATCCTGCCGCTGATCGTGCATGGTCGCCTGCTGCTGGTCGCTCTCAGGCGGAGGCGGCGTGTCCAGATTTTCGGGTGGGAATTGATCGGCCAACACGCGCACCTGGGCGAGGGCGATCGATTTGAGGAAGTCTGGTAGCGTTTTGAAGAGCTGGACGAGCTGGGCGGTCTGCGAATCGAGTGGATCGGTTTCTATGCGCTGGCCAGTGATGATCCAAAACCAGTCGGCGCCCGCTGCCCCGATACGCAAAAGATACTCGACTGGCGGTGATGTTCCACCTTCGTAGCGGTTCTGGGTATTGAGGCTCACGCCGCCGATTTTGGCCAAATCGCTTTGCGTAAGGCCAAGGTCGCTGCGGGCTTGGCGAAGCCGCAGCGAAATATCACCAGTATTGGTGTTCATATCTTGACCAATCACCATAATTGGTGCATTCAACACTCACAAACTTCAACAAAGGTGACATGGCACATGTCAGGCCCCGGAGTCTCGCGTTCTGAAAGCTTCACACAGCGCATTTATGCGGTGCGAAAGCAGTTTGCGGCGTCGGGTATCTCCGTGACCAAATGGGCCATGGACCGCGGGTTTAACCCTACCCAGGTCCACAATGTCCTGTCTGGCAAGCGGCGCTGCGTTCGTGGTGAATCCCATCGCATTGCGGTGGCCCTCGGAGTAAAAGAGGACGTTCCTCCGCCCGGCGAGCCGCTGCGTGCTGCGCCTGAGCGGATTGAAGGCGTCCGGGGATGATCTTTCGCGGCATCCCCCCCAGCGAAGCCGCGATGGCCGAACGAGGTCGGGACGTTTCCGTCCCGACCTCCGGAGGCAAAGCTACGCCATTCGCGCGTGCCCGTATCGGGCAGACCGCCGCGGCTTTTGCCATGTCCCATTCTAGGGCGCTGGAGGTTGGTCGCCATGGCTGCTGACCATCACGACCAGAAGCGCACCGCCCTGTCAGTTGGCCTTTTCCATTGGCCAGTTCCGGGGATCAGCCGCGAAGGCCATACGACCGCGGGCATCGAGGTTATGGCCGTTCGCGGCACACCAGGCGATGAACTTCTTCGGGTTGAGATCAACGCGGATCAGTCGACCGCCGCTACGCGCGACTTGGCGCTCGAGCTGTTCTGCAAGTTCCTGCCACTGGTCGAACGTGGCGGGAAGGAGCTCCGGATCAGCGACGATCTCGAGAATTCGGGGATAATCCGCGCGCTTGTACCATGCGACGCCGGTATCGATGACCTGCTTGCCCCGCACACTGGACATGATTTTGCCTCTACGGTCGTTCCTGGAAATCCGACTGTAGCCGATGCAGGGGCGGCCTCAAGCCGTCCCTGCGGAGGGCTGATTGCGCACGGTCGCTCTCCCGGCCGTCCGTCGCGCGACCGGCGCCAGTCCGCCACGGGGCGCCCTTGTGCCCCGGCTCCCACACCAAAGGGACTGGCGCCGGCTTGCGCACTGCAGGCGCCGGCATGACGAAGGTCCGTCGCCCGCTCAGCATCGATGCCGCCTTGGCGCGCATCGCCGGCCAGGTGCCCGGTGGCTGGAAGGCCATGGGCGAGGCCGTGGGCTATGAGGAGCGCACCGTCCGCAAATGGGGCGATGAGGATCAGGATGGCGAGGTCAATGTGCCCGCTGCCATCAAGCTCGATCTGCTGTACCAGAAACACGGCGGCGAGGGCCGCCCGATCTACGACGTTTACGGTCTGATGCTCGGCGCCGCTGTCGCGGAGGCCTACACCGACCAATTCGAGATCCTCCGCCGCGTCATCAACGTGGTGAAGGAGACAGGGGAGGCGAAGGCTGCGTTGGTGCGCCTGTCTCTCCCCGGTGCGACTGAAGCCGATCGGCGTGCCGCGCAGCGGGAAGTGATCGAGGCTCTTGATGAGCTGAAGAACATTCTCCCGCTGCTCGAGCACGTCGAGAGGGCCAAGCAGGCGCCGGACGCCATCGGCGCCGTCCAGTCGCGCGCACCGCCCTAAGCGCCGCCCACCGTCCACTGCATCCCTGTTCACCGTCCGTCCCGCAGCATCGCTTCCGGGAGCGGCTTTCTGCTGTCTGGAGCCTGCACATGACCATGAGCCCCGGCACATATCTCGCCCGCCGCCGCGCCGCTGCCGGCCTCGAAGTCGAGGACGTCGCGCTTCGCATCGAGACGACGCCCTATCCGATGAACCTGCACGATCGCGTGGCCTGGCTGCGCAATATCGAGCAGGATGTTTCACCGCTGACCATCAGCACGGCCGTCGCGCTGCAGCAGCTCTTCCCGTTTGATGGGGAAGTGCTGGTCCAGCTCTGCGTGTGCGCGGACAATCCGGCGAAGCCGCCGCCCGCTATCTGCCGGGTCTGCGCCTGCACCCAGCACGATGCTTGCCGCGACGGCGACATGACATGCGGGTGGGCGGAGGACGATCTCTGCACCAGCTGCGCGGACGAGCCGCGCTTCGCCACCGCGCATCAGTGCGCGCCGGCCGATGCGGCCGGGACGGCCGCAGCATGAGGCGCGCGCTCTCGTTGCGCGCGCAAGCGCCGCGCCCGCGCCCCGCGCGCGTCCACCCCATCGCGTGCCACTGCCCACGTTGCGAACCGCATCGCACGGCCGAGGCCATCCGCGCCCTCAACCACTGGGCGCGCCTCACCCTCATCGGCCTGAGCCTCGGCCTCGGCGCAGCCTGGCTGCTCGATCTCGCAATCGGCGGCCCGGGCGTCCTCTCGATCTTTGGAGTTCCATCATGAGCGACAATATTGCCGCCGATCAGCTGCGCCTGCTCATCGAGCGCATCGAGCGTCTCGAGGAAGAAAAGAAGGGCATCGGGGACGACATCAAGGATGCTTATGGCGAGGCCAAGGCGACCGGCTACGATGTCAAAATCATGCGTCAGCTTATCCGCCTGCGGAAGCTGCCCCCGCGAGATCGCCAGGAGATGGAGGCGATCCTCCAGACCTATCTCGCCGCGCTGGGGATGGAATGATGATCCGGGGGGACATCATCGCCGAAGTCCTGCCGCCCGAGGGCGCGGGACCGTTTCCGCAGGCGGCCGATCCGCTCGTCATCGATGATCGCGGTTTCGGTTGGGTGCCGCACGCCTTCCGGCCCGGCTTCTGCTCCTACACGCTGATCACGCGCGGCATGGGCATCGCCTGGTGGCCGCTGTCTGAGATCGGTGGCGCCATCATCGCGGTCTATGGCGGCAATCCCGCGCAGCCGACCGACGAGACTGTCGTGTTCAGCATCTCCCGCGACGGGCTCTCGGGCCTGATCGCGGACCTGCAGTCCATCGCTGACCAGCTGGAGCAGCTGTGAGCGGCCGCTCGCACCTGTGCCGCTGCGCAGAGTGCCTGGCGCTTGATCGTGCTTTCCCAGGGCAGGGGCAGCAACTGCTGCTGCCTACGACCACCAGGCCGAGGCGAGGGCGCCAGCCGCCTAAGCCCGGTCTTTCCAGAGAGGACAACCGGGCATGATCTGGTTCGTCATTGCCGTGGCGGTCACCGCCGCCGGCATCGCCTGGCTCAGCCGCATTCCGCCGCCCGTCTGCGATGAATGCGGCGAGGAGATCGGCGAGAACGACGATTGCGAGTCCTGCGTCAGCTTCCGGACTTACCCGTGAGGACACGCCCGTGATCGGAGATCGCGCAGCGGCGACCGCGACTGCGGCCGTCGCTGCCCGCCTGCTGCTGCTGCCGCTGATGCGGTGCTGCTCGACGATTTGAGGAGAAGATGATGGTTGCCCTTCATATGGCGGGCGCGCGTCCGGCTGCATGCCGACCCGCGCCGCCCCGGCGCGCGGCATGGAGCCGCGAACCTTGCCCGCGTTGCGCGGTGCGCGGCGATGTCGGCTGCGCACATCAGGCGCCATTCGCCGAGGAGGCGCCGCGCCATGTCCGCTAGATATGCAGCGCGAACCGAAGTGCCGATCTCCAAGACGCGCGTGGAGATCGAGGAGCTGGTCGAGCGCCACGGCGCGGCTCAGTATATGAGCGGCTACGACGCTACGCGGGCGTTCATCGGGTTCACGATGGCGGATCGGCAGGTGCGCTTTCACCTGCAGCTGCCTGACGCGGCCGAGAAGGCCTTCACGACCTATCGCGATGGCCATGGCTACGAGCGCCTTCGCACGGCCGATGCGGCGCATAAGCAATGGGAGCAGGCGTGCCGCTCCCGATGGCGCGCGTTGCTGCTCGTCATCAAGGCCAAGCTCGAAGCGGTCGAGGTCGGCATCAGCACATTCGAGAGCGAGTTCCTGGCGAACATCGTGATGCCCGACGGCCATCTCGTTGGCGAGTTGGTGCGGCCGCGAATCGCGCAGGCTTACGAAACGGGAGACATGCCGGCCTTGCTTCCACCGCCGGCAAAAGAGGGAGGAGCATCATGACGACTTACAGCCACAGCGGCGAGGCGCTCTGGCGCCTCCCGCGCGTCCGCGAGATGACCGGCCTCGGCCGCGCGACAATTTATCGCCGCATGATTGCCGGCACATTTCCGCAACGCAGAGATCTCGGAGGGAATCGCGTCGGCTGGCGCCGTTCGGAGGTCGAGGCCTGGATCGTGTCGCGTGAATCGAAAGACAGCGCTTCGAACTGAAACGGGGGCCACGCCGGGGGCCTCAAATAACGATGATGGGGGTAATATGTTGAATTTCACCGGAACTTTGCGGTGTAGTGGCTCCCCGAGTAGGATTCGAACCTACGGCCATTCGATTAACAGTCGAATGCTCTACCGCTGAGCTATCGGGGAGCAGCCGGGCTTTCGTCCGGCGAGGCCGCGCCTATAGCAGCGGGTTTGAAAGAAACGCAAGAGCACTCATGAGATAAATTGTTCAGCCGCGATCCGATCATCCAGCGTGTGCTCAGGATCGAACAAAAGCGTGAGCGGCATGGCGAAATCCACGGCGATCTCGACCTGCGAGACATCGCGCACTTCGCGCTGGTCCGCCACGGCGGAGACGGGGCGCTTGACGGGGTCGACCACGCGCAGCCGAATCTTGCTGCGCTCCGGCAGAATCGCGCCCCGCCAACGGCGCGGACGGAAGGGGCTGATCGGCGTGAGCGCGACGAGGCCGCAGTCGAGCGGCAGAATGGGCCCGTGTGCGGAGAGATTATAGGCCGTGGAGCCGGCCGGCGTGGCCACAAGCGCGCCGTCGCAGACCAGTTCCTGGATCACGACTCGCCCATTGACGGAAACTTCGAGCCAGGCGGTCTGGCGTGTTTCGCGCAGCAGGGAGATTTCGTTGATCGCGGGCATCGCGAAGGTTTCACCGCTCACTGTCACGGCGTGCATCCGCAAGGGGTTCACCTTGAAGGCCTTGGCCTTGTCGAGCCGCTGGTCCAGCCCGTCCTGCCGCCATTCGTTCATCAGGAAGCCCACGGTGCCCAGGTTCATGCCGAACACGGGCACCCGGCGATGGCTCTCCAGCAGCGCATGGAGTGTCTGCAGCATGAAGCCGTCGCCGCCCAGCGCAATGATGATATCGGCCTCGTTGAGGCTGACGAACGGAATGACGGCCTGCAGCCGCCGCGCGGCTTCCTGCGCAGCGTCCGTGGGCGAGGCCAGCAGGGCAAGTTTGCGATCGGCCATGAGGTGGCGTTATCCGCCCGTCACGCTCATGTGGCGGCGCGTTGCGGGCTGCGCCCCTGCGGCGACGCTGAAGTCGTGCGCCAGCGGCTTGGCAGCCAATGCCCGGTCGAGCAGGGCATCGATGCCCGCGACACCCTGTTCGCGGAATGCGGCCTTGAGATCGATATGATCTTCATGCCCCAGGCACATGTAGATGCGTCCCTGGCAGGTGAGGCGCATCCGGTTGCAATCGGCGCAGAAATTCTGGGAGAGCGGCGTGATGAGGCCCAGCCGGGTCTTGAGGCCGGAGAGGGCAAAATAGCGCGCCGGCCCGCCGGTGCGGTCATCCAGCGGGATGAGAGCGTGCCGCTCGCGAATCGGAGCGATTGCCTCGATCAGCGGCAGGAAGCGATCCGAGCGATCCTCTGCCACTTCGCCGAGCGGCATCGTCTCGATCAGGGTGAGGTCGAAGCCCTGCTGCGCGCAATAATCGAGCAGCGGCAGCATCTGGCCTTCGTTGGTATCCCGCAGCGCCACAGTGTTGAGCTTGACCTTGAGGCCCGCCTGCCGCGCGGCCTCAAGACCGCCGAGCACCTTGGCGATATCGCCGCCGCGCGTCACATGCGCGAAAATGTCCGGATCGAGCGCATCGAGGCTGACGTTGATGCGCCGGATGCCGGCATCGAACAGCATATCGGCATAGGTCGCGAGTTGCGTGCCGTTGGTCGTCAGCGTCAGTTCGTCCAGCCGGCCGGCCTTCACATGGCGCCCCAGCGCACGAGCGAGATCGCCGAAGTCGCGGCGCACCAGCGGCTCGCCGCCTGACAGGCGAATCCTGCGGACGCCCCGGGCAATGAAGCGCTCGGCGATGACCGCAATTTCTTCAAGCGTCAGGATTTCCCGCCGGGGGAGGAACTGCATCGTCTCGCTCATGCAGTAGCGGCAGCGCAGATCGCAGCGATCCGTCACCGAAATCCGCAGATAGTCGATGCGGCGACCGTGACTGTCGCGCATGGCCGGAGCTGCGTCGGGGAGGCTGTCGATTGCGTTCGCCATACGCATTAGCTAGGCGATGCGGGGGGAAGGCGCAACCATCGCGCGTCGGTTGCGCTCGATCCCGTCCGCTAATCCACAAGCCTGAACGGATCGCGACCATTGTGAGAGAGCCTGCCGCAACCCGGCCCCATGAAGAGGGCGACCAGTCCTCCGGCCCGTCCGGGGACATGGGCGGGCTGCCGCTGTTCATTCTCTCGGCCGCGCACCGTGACGCGCTTTCCGCCTGCGCTGCGCGGGCCGGGTGGAAGCCGATCGCGGCGCGGCGGCTGGACCGGGCCGAGAGCCGCTATCTCG
The DNA here is from genome assembly GCF_025961965.1 of Sphingobium sp. B1D7B. Classification (NCBI taxonomy): domain Bacteria; kingdom Pseudomonadati; phylum Pseudomonadota; class Alphaproteobacteria; order Sphingomonadales; family Sphingobiaceae; genus Sphingobium; species Sphingobium sp. B1D7B. The sequence goes on along the minus strand of NZ_JAOQOR010000001.1, from coordinate 2,977,386 downwards.
GGAGCCTGGCACGCATCGCGGTCATCGATCTGCGGGGTGTGGCGCCGGATGATGCGCTCGAGATGGTGAAGGCCCTTGCGGCCGCCGTCGAAGCCTCCGGGGGCGCCTTGCTGCTGCTCGTTGAAGACGTCGGCGCGCCGCACGTCCCCGGGTTGATCGCCGCCGGCGCCACCCATCTGCTTGATGGCGAGATCGACGAGACCCGCTTCACCATCGCGCTGCGCACCGCCGACAAGCTGGCCGAGCGCTTGATCGGCAGTCTTGCCGCAGCGGGCAACCGCCATGCCGTCGCACGCAGCGATGGCCTGTTCTGGCGCTGGAATGGAGCGGAGCGGACGCTCGCGATCAGCCCGGCGCTGGGCGATCTGCTGCGGATCATGGTGCCGGATGCCGACCATGCCCGGCTTGGCATTGCCGATCTGGTCCGTGCGCTGGATCGGGCGGATCGGGCAGGAGCCGTGGCCGCGATCCGTCGCGCCGTTGACGACCTGATGCCCTCCGCCTTTGCCCATGCCGTCCCGTCCCAGCCGGATCGACGGCTGGTCCAGCATCTCTATCCGGACGCGCAGGGCTTTAGCGGTGAGGTCGAGGAACTCGATGTGCATCATCGCGCCAACCGGCGGGATCGGGACCCGATGACGGGCCTTGCCAGCCGTCAAGGCGCGATCCGCTGGCTCGACCATCATTTGGCGCAAGGGCGGCTGCCGGCGGTTCTGCTGATCGGGCTTGGCGATTTCGACCGGGTGAACAGCGCTTATGGGCGGTTGGTCGGCGATGCGATGCTCTCTCGGGTGGCGATCCGCCTTCAGCGCCTTGTCGATGCCATGGCGCCGCGCGACTCGCTGGTGGCGCGGATCACCGGCACAGAGTTTGTCATCGCCGTGCTGGGCGGGCCTGAAACCGCGCTGCCATCCGTCGAGAGGGCAACGCTGCTTGCGCAGCAAATCGTCGCGGAAATCAGTCGGCCCTTCAACGCGGGCGACTATCTCATTCGCCTGACGGCGCGCTGCGGCCTTGCGCCCGGTCAATCCGGCGATGCGGCCGAGACGATCCTGCGCCGCGCAAGCAATGCGCTCGCGGACGCCCGGCGCGGCAGTGCGCAGGGCGGCATCCGCATCCGGGTGGCGGACGAAGCCAGCCGCATCGTGGATGATGATCGCTTGCAGAACGACCTGCGCCACGCCCTCGATTCCGGGCAGATCCAGCTCCTGTTCCAGCCGCAATATGCCATGGAGGATGACAGCATTGTCGGGGTCGAGGCGCTCGCGCGCTGGCAGCACCCACATTATGGCGAGATCGGCGCCGGCGCGCTGTTTGCCATCGCCGAGCGATCCGATTTCATGCTGCCGCTCTCCGATCATATTCATGCGCGGGCATTGGCGGAGGCGGCGGCATGGCCCGAGGAGCTGCGCGATCTGCGGTTAGCGATCAACGTGACGGCGGCCGACATTTCCGAGCCGGATTTCCTGCAGAACTTCCTGCAGACCGTTGATGCATCGGGCTTCGCGCGCGAGCGTTTGACCGTCGAACTGACTGAAAGCGGCCTGGTCGAGCATCTCGCCGGCGCCTCGCTGCTGCTCACGCAATTGCGTGAGGCGGGGCTCAAGGTCGCGGTTGACGATTTTGGAACCGGCTATTCCAGCCTTGCCTATCTCAAGGCGCTGCCGCTCGATTATCTCAAGATCGACCGGAGCATCGCGCGCGATATCGAGGGCACGGCGCGTGATCGTGTGATCGTCCGCGCGATCATCGATATGGGGCGCTCGCTAGGGCTGGGCGTGATCGCCGAGGGTGTGGAAACCGAGCAGCAACTCGCGCTTCTCGCGCGGGCGGGCTGCACATGTTATCAGGGTTTTCTGCGTTCGCCGGCCATTGCCAGCGACAAGCTCGCCGATCTCGTTCGCGCGAGTCAGCGTAGCGCCACCTAGCGCGGCGCGCTCAACCGTAACGCAGTTCACCCCGGAAGGGCAGATTACGACGAGCAATTTCGGTGTTCACCGCCTGTTGCAGCGGCGTATTCGACTCGCGCGCAGCCGCACGACGGGCGATTGCGTATAATTCGGCATCCAGCATGGCTCTCGCCATGTCCGTGCATTCGTCGGTTAATTTTCTCATCGGATGTCCCTCCTATCGAGGGGCAAAGCGGAATTCCGCGCACTGTCAGCTGCAATGTACAGCCGACTCGATGATAAACAGCGAAACTCCCCGCCTCAACGCGAGAAGTGTAACACAGCTGGCAAAAAATGGGTGGGAAATCCGAACCGCTCGCCCGATTTCCCGTGCCGCCGGTCAGGCCGCCTTGCGGAACTCCAGGTCCAGCCGATCCCAAATCTCGACCAGCGCGGAGACAAGCTCACGCATCATCTCTTCGCTGTGGGACGGGCCGGGCGTGAACCGCAGCCGCTCCGTACCGCGCGGCACGGTGGGGAAGTTGATGGGCTGCACATACACGCCATATTCGGCGAGCAGAATGTCGCTGATCCGCTTGGCCTTCACCGGATCGCCGACCATCAGCGGCACGATATGGGTGACCGACGGCATGACCGGCAGATTGGCATTGGCCATTTCGGCCTTGAGGAACGCCGCTGCGGCCTGTTGCGCGTCGCGCTCGACCTGGCTCTGCTTGAGGTGACGCACGGCCGCCAGCACGCCGGCAACGAGCACCGGCGAGAGGGAGGTAGTGAAGATAAAACCCGGCGCATAGCTGCGGATCACATCGATGATCACCTTGTCGGCAGCGATATAGCCGCCCATCACGCCAAAGGCTTTGCCCAACGTGCCCTCGAGGATCGTGATGCGGTGCGCCGCCTCGTCCCGCTCGGTGATGCCACCGCCGCGCTGGCCGTACATTCCTACGGCATGCACTTCATCGCAGTAGGTGAGCGCGTTGAACTCATCGGCAAGGTCGCAGATGTCGTGGATGGGCGCCACGTCGCCGTCCATCGAATAAACGCTCTCGAAGGCGATCAGCTTGGGCGCATCCGGATCGGCCTCGGCCAGCAGTTCGCGCAGATGGGCCACGTCATTATGACGGAACACGCGCTTCTCGCAGCCCGAATTGCGGATGCCCGCAATCATCGAGGCGTGGTTGAGCGCATCAGAAAAGATGATGCAGCCGGGCAGCAGCTTGCCCAGCGTGGCGAGTGTCGCCTCGTTGGAGACATAGCCGGATGTGAAGAGCAGCGCGCTCTCCTTGCCGTGCAGGTCAGCCAGCTCGGCTTCCAGATCGATATGATAATGGGTGTTGCCGCCGATATTGCGGGTGCCGCCGGAGCCGGCGCCGACATCGTGCAGCGCCTCTTCCATGGCCGCGATCACCTTGGGATGCTGGCCCATGGCGAGATAATCGTTGGAGCACCAGACGGTGATCGGCTTCGGACCGTTATGCCCGGCAAAGCAGCGCGCATTGGGGAAGGCGCCCTTGTTCCGCAGAATGTCGATGAAGACCCGGTAGCGGCCCTCGCCATGCAGGCGCTCGATCGCCTGCGTGAAAACATGCTGATAATTCATGGTCGGCAGCTTGTCCCGTCTCGATACCGCGCCTCTAGCGGTCTATGGCTCGCAATTCCACTGATAATGGCTTGCAAGTCGATATTGGCGTCTAATGATGTAGCGCCGCTACGCTTTGATTTGCCTCAAAGCAGTTCGGTTTTGGTGATGCCGTAAGTCTGCAGCGCGGGGCTGAGTGCGTCGATGTCCGGTGAGGGGCCGGTGAAGACGGCTTTGCCCGGCGCCGGCTCGGCCGGCCAAGGCGCCTCGCCATTCAGCCAGGCGATCCGCCGCGCGATTCCGTCGCCGCCGTGGAGGAAGGTGATGGGGCGCGGCGCGGCCTCGGCCAGTTCGGCTTCCACCAACGGAAAGTGCGTGCAGGCGAGCACCACCATGTCCATCCGGTCTCCGCCCGGCTGCTCGAGCAGGCCGGCGAGGGCGGTGGCCGGAATTTCCGGGTCGGCCGGTGCACCGCGCAGCCGCGCCTCGGCATAAGCGACCAAAGCGGCGCTGCCATGGCGCAAGACCGTACAGTCCGCGCCATGCTCGCGGGCGAGCCGATCGACATAGGGTTGTCGCACCGTCGCATCCGTGCCCAGCACGCCGATGACCCGAGTCTTCGAGGCTAGAGCGGCCGGCTTGATCGCAGGCACCGTGCCGACAACGGGAATATCGAGCGCCGCGCGCACCGAGGCGAGGGCGATGGTCGAAGCGGTGTTGCAGGCGATCACGGCCATGCGGGGGCGATAGCGCTCCACCAGCCGGCCCAGCAGCGCCGGGACGCGCGCCGCGATCTCCGCCTCGCTCTTGATGCCATAGGGAAAGCCGGCATTGTCGGCGGCATAGACGATGGGCATCGTCGGCAGCAGGGCCATGGCGGGGCGCAGGATGGACAGCCCCCCCACGCCGGAATCGAAGAACAGGACGGGAGCCGCTTCAGGCGGGCGGGTCGGTTCAGCCATGGCGCTTCTCTTGACGCTGCGTGTCCGCACAAGTCAATCGTCGATGATGGGCGCGGTTGAGCGCTGATGGCGGCTCTGCCATCATGGCATCCGATAACGGAGGAAGAGGATGGACGGCACAATCGACCGTGAAGAGCGGCATCGGCTTATCGACATGATCACGGCGGCCTGGAAGACCAAGGTGATTGGCGAGGCGGTTGGGTTGGGCCTCATCGAGGAACTCGCTGCCGGACGCCACGATAGCGCGGCTATCGCTCAGTCACTGGGTGCCAGTGAGGACGGGGTCATGCGCCTGTTGCGCGCACTGGCGGTGCTTGGCCTTGTCACGCATGAGGGCTCGGATCGCTTCTCGCCTACGCCGCTCGGGGATTGCCTGCGCAAGGACGCGCCAGATTCGCTATATGGCATGAGCGGACATTGGAATGAGCGGATGTGGAACAGCTTCGCCAATCTGGGTGTCAGCGTGAAGAGCGGGGAGCCCTCCGTGCCGTCCGGCCCTGATCATTTCGTCCAGCAGCAGGCTGATCCGGCGCGGGCGGATGTCTTCAACCGCGCCATGGCAGAAGGGAGCCTGCGTGTCGGGCGGGCTCTCGCGCGGGCTTATGACTTTTCCGACGTGAAGACGGTGCGGGACGTCGGCGGCGGCTATGGCGCACTGCTTGTCGGCTTGCTCGAAGCCCATCCCCATCTGCGCGGCGAAATTTTTGATCTGGCCACGCTCGGCGACGCTGCGCTCAATTGGCAGGACGGGCAGCCCGTTCGAGATCGCATTGCCTATCTCGGCGGCAGCTTTTTCGATGCCGTTCCGCCCGGCGCGGACCTCCTTCTCCTCAAATTCATTCTGCATGACTGGAACGACGCGCGGTGTCGGACAATCCTGTCCAACTGCCGGGATGCGATTGGGGACGGGCGCATCCTGATCATCGAGCGGATCGTGCCCGACCGTGTCGGCCCGGGCGACGAAGACGTGATCCGGGGCGACCTGATCATGCTCAGCGTTGGCGGCAAGGAGCGAACGGAGGCCGAATATCGCGCCTTGTTGAGCGCGACCGGGCTCGAAATGACCGGCATCACCCCGATCGATGACCGTTATGCGGCCATTGAAGCGCGGCGCGTCGGCTAATTGATGAATGCGGAGCGCACCGGCGGGCGATCCGCCAGCGCGCTGAAAGGCTGATCAGCCGTCCTTATTGGCCGCGATGCGCTCGGCTGACTGGATGGTGTTCTCCAGCAGCATCGCGATGGTCATCGGGCCGACGCCGCCCGGCACGGGCGTGATGTGGCTCGCCTTTTTGGAAACGCCCTCGAAATCCACATCGCCGACCACGCGGCCATCGGGCAGGCGATTGATGCCCACGTCGATCACCACCACACCGGTCTTCACCATCTGCGGCACGATCAGGTTCGGCACGCCCGCAGCGACGACGAGAATATCGGCGAGGATGGTCCACTGGCCGAGATCCCGCGTCTTGGCATGGCAGATCGCGACTGTCGCATCATTGGCCATGAGCATCAGCGCCATCGGCTTGCCGACGATGTTGGATGCGCCGACTACGACGACATTGCGCCCTTCGATGGGGATGCCCTCATGCTTGAGCAGGTTCATCACGCCATAAGGCGTGCAGGGCGGGAAGACCTGGCGCCCCACCACCAGCGCGCCGACATTGTAAAGGTGGAAGCCATCGACGTCCTTCTCGGGCGCGATGGTCTCCAGCACCTTCTCCATGTCGATATGCTTGGGCAGGGGCAGCTGGACGAGAATGCCGTGGACATTGGGATCGGCATTCAACTTGCCGATCAGCACCAGCAATTCCTCATTGGTGATGGTGGCCGGGTGACGATGGCTGATCGACTTGATGCCGACCGCCTCGCAGGCCTTCACCTTGCGGCTGACATAGATGGCGGATGCGGGGTCCTCACCAACCAGCACAACCGCCAGACCGGGCGTCACGCCGCGCGCCTGAAGTGCCTCGACCCGTGCGCGCTGCTCGTCGCGCATCTTGAGGGCGACGGTCTTGCCGTCGATCAGCTTGGCGCCGCCCACTGGCCGATTGTCCGTTGCGAGAGCGTTCACGCGATCCTGCCTTTCTGATGCGGCCTGTGATGTCGGCCCATTTGCTGTTCGTCCCGATCCCATGCCCGGCGGTCGCGCGCGTCACGCTTGATCTCTCCCAGGTGGAATGCCCTCATAGAGCCTTCTGCTCTTTAAGGGCCGCGACGCAGCAAGTGCAGCCAAGCAATTGATCTTTGGCGCCGTCCATAAGTGGCGGGATAATTCAAGTCAAACGAGGCTGGGGCTTTCGCAGGAATGCCTGATCGACCCGGCGTGAGCCTGCTGGGCTGGGGGCGGTCGGAACGATAAGAGTGGCCCATTTTAGAACAGCAATGGTTAATATTATTGTTAATCATATTCTAAGGTCTGCTATGCGCCTCCAGTCAGCTGCAGACTCGCAGCGGCACATGTGGGAGATTATCATGCGTAAATCACTTTTGGCGGCAGCGTCGCTCGGTGCGATGCTGCTGGCGGCAGCGCCTGCCTCTGCAGCAGTCACGTTCACGCTGGATGATGTGAACTTCGTCGGCGGCGGTGCGCTGACGGGATCGTTCACCACCAGCAACGATCTGTCGACGCTGCTCGATTTCTCGATCAGCACCACGAAGAACAATTACGGCTTCTTCGGCAACTTCCCGGGCGACACCTACACGCTGGCGGATGCCCTTGGCTTCACCTGGTCTTCGACCCTCGGTCTGAGCGCATCGTTCCTCTCGCCGATTTCGAGCATCTCGCTGGTCTTTGCAAGCCCGCTGACGGCTGATGGCACGTCGCTCGCGCTCTCGAACGAGACCGTCGTGAAGTGGAATGGCGGCACGCGCTTCGCCCTGTCCGGCAGCGTTTCGCCGGTTGCGGCGCCCGTGCCTGAGCCGGCAACGTGGATGATGCTGATCGGCGGGTTTGCGATTGCTGGTACGATGATGCGTCGTCGTCGCACGACTGTCAGCTTCGCCTGAGTCGAGCGCTCGATTTCAAGGAAGCCCGGCTGGAAACGGCCGGGCTTTTTTGCGTGCCAATCTAGCCGGTCCGGCAACGCGCCCGGTGCGCTTACATGTCGATTTCGCGCACGCCCTTGAGCCTGCGAGCGCGCTCCACGCGGTTGCGCAGTTCCGTGCGGATATGGCGCGCATTCTCCAGGTTGCTGATGCGCAGCACGGTGCGCCGATCGACGCCTTCGCCGGTCAGGTCCGAGGAAATGATCTGCAGATTGCCGACGTCAAACAATTGCTGGATGATGGAGAAATCCGCGCGCACATCCTTGATGCGGTAGAGTTCGATCTCCTCTTCCGTCCGGGCGAGGATGCCCTGCCGAATGAACAGGCGCTCGCCGCTCAGCTCGTACCATGTCATGCGATAGCGCAGCGCGACCACGCCCACGGCAATAAAGGGAATCCCGAGCAGCAGGATCGATCCGGCCAAGGTCAGCCAGCCCTTGAAGGATTTGAGCAGGAAGGCCGACATGGTCGGGCGAAATCCGATGACATGCTCGGTCTGCCATCCCGCCATCTGAAGTGCTCTGCCGGTCATGCTCTGCTCCATCCTCGCCGCGCTCTAGTCGGCCGGGGCAGGGAGCACGTCAAGAGGGGTGAGTGATCGCTTTTGCGACGAGCCCACCTTGCATCTCGCCGAGCAGCGGGCGCTGTAGTATTCCGGCCCGCTAGAGGCATCGGGCGACGCGGTCGCCGACGGTCGGATCGAACACGAGGTAGAACATGCGCAAGAAACTGCTCGGCTTTCTGGCGTTGGGATTGCTGGGTGCGGTCAGCGCGACTGCGCAGGGGCGGACATCCGTCGCCGCGCCGAGCGCATCCTATCGGCTGGCGCCCTTTGGCGCCGTGCATGTCGACCGGCCGGCCGGTGCGCCGCAGGGTGTCGTGATCTTCCTTTCGGATTCGCCGACTGCCGCTCCCATCGCGCGCGGTTTGAGCCAGCGCGGGCTCCTCGTTGCGACGGTTTCGGCCGCTACATTGCTCAAGACCGTTCAGGCTTGGCATCAACGCTGCCTCAACCTGAATGCGCCGATCAACGATCTCTCCAAGGATCTCCAGCATCGTGCGGGAATTGAGGCCTATCTCAAGCCCGTGCTGATCGGCCAAGGCATGGGAGCGGCTCTGACCTATGCCGCGCTGTCGCAATGGCCCAACGCGCCCTACCGTGGGGTGATCTCGATCGGCTTCACGCCGCAGGTGATTAGTGCCAGCCCGTGGTGCGCGACCGGAGGGGCGTCCTTTGCGCGCGTCGGGCAGACCGCTCGGTGGTCGTTGAAACCGAACAGGCAGATTGGCGTGCCTTGGCTCGTCATGGGCACGGCGGCGCAAGTCGGCCGGACGCAATCCTTCGTGCGCGCGGTGCCGGGCGCCAACCAGAGAACGCTGCCCTCAGCCGCGCAGGCATGGCCGAAAGCCATCGCGGATGCGACGATGGCACTGCTGCCGCGCGACCAGCCGCGCCCTCCCGCCGGCGCGCTCCCGCACCTCACCATGCCGCTCACGTTGGTGCAGGCGGCGCCGACGCCGATGAACCGCGATCTGATGGCGATCATCTATTCGGGCGACGGCGGCTGGGCGAGCATCGACCGCGACGTGGCGAGCCAACTCGCTGCGGCAGGGATACCGGTGGTCGGCGTGGACAGCCTCGAATATTTCTGGACTGCGCGCACCCCTGCCGGGACCGGGCGCGATCTCGGAGCGCTCATCGAGACATTCAGCGAGCGATGGGCGCGTCCGCGGGTTCTGCTCATCGGTTACAGCTTCGGCGCGGATGCCCTCCCATTCATGGTCGATGCTCTACCGCCGGCCATCCGCAGCAAGATCGAGCGCGTGTCCCTGCTGGGCTTGAGCAGCACGGCGGATTTCCAGTTTCACCTCAGTAGCTGGCTGGACGTGGGCGATAGCGGCGGGCTGCCGACCATTCCGGCGATTACCCGGCTGCGAGGCCTGGCGGTCCAGTGCGTGCGGGGGCAGGATGAAGAGGAGAGCGCCTGCGGCAAGATCCCGCAGGGGCTGGCCCAGCAATATGTCGTGCCGGGCGGTCATCATTTCGATAGCAACGCGGCGTTGCTGGCGCAGATCATCCTCGCTCGCAAGCGCCCCTGAAGCGCTGACGATGGATCAGGTCTGGGGGCTGCCGCCGATGAGGCTCTGCAGGTCGATGAGCGCGCGGGCGAGCGAGATGCCCTGAGGCCCGGCGATGTAGCGCGGCTCCCATTCGGGCGAGAATTTCTCCTTATAGGCGCGCAGCCCCTCAAAGCCGTAAAAGGCATTGCCGTGCTGATAGAGAAACGCCCCGAGCTTTGACCACAAAGGCGCGAGGCGGCGCGCTTCCAGCCCGGAGAGTGGCGCCATGCCGATGTTGAACCAGCGATAGCCCTGTTGCTGCCCCCATTGCATCAGGCGGATGAACAGAAAGTCCATGGTGCCATAAGGCGCGGCGTCGTCATGGCGCATGAGGTCGATGGAGAGTTCCGAGCGGGTCTGTGTCTGCCAGATGTTGGCGAAGGCGACGATCTGCCCCTGACTGCGCACGACGGCGCAATCGAATCTTGCCAGATAGGCCGGGTCGAAGCGGCCGACGCTAAAGCCTTTCTCGCGCTGGCCCTTGGCCTTGAGCCAGAAATCGGAGACGCGCTCGAGTTCGCCCATATGGGTGGGTACGTCGGTCGCAGGGATCACCTCGAACGTCGCGCCCTCGCGCGTCGCCCGGCGCTCTGCATGGCGCAGCGACTTGGCGCTGGGGCCATCGAGCGAGAATGTCGCGAGGTCCACATGGGCTTCCTCGCCGTATTTGGTGATGCGCAGGCCCAGTTCGATGGCCATCGGCAGGGCGACCGGGCTGATCTGGTAGAGCAGCAGGCGTCCCTGCGCCGCGTCCGCCTTTTCGCGCAGGTCCCAGAGCAGGTCCGACCATTCGTCCTCGGCGCCGACAGGATCGCCCATCACGATCCAACTGGCGCCCTTGATCTGATACATCAGGAAGGCGCGGCCGCTTTGCGAGTGGAGGAAGCGCTTGTCTCCGGTGAAGGCAAGATTTGCGTCAGTCCGGTCGGCCAGCGCGATAGCGGCGGGGGACGGCTCATCGCCCCCAGCTTCTACGGCGCGTTCGGCCCGGCCGGGCTCGAACAGGCGGGCAAGGCCGACGCCAACGAGCAGCACCGCGACGGCAAGACTGGCGCGCAGGAATCGCGCGGCATCGGCGCGCTCGGCAAAGCGCCACCACAGATCGTTCTGATAATCCACATGTCGGTAAGCGAATAGACCGATCCAGATCGACAGGCCGACCACCACCGCAATCGTCGCCAGCCAGCCGGGCGAGAAGGCCTCCGCCAGCAGGCGTGTGCGCCGGTAGAACGCGGGCTTGGACCATTGCAGCGCGGCCGCGATGAGCAGCATGACGCCTGCTTCCTCATAATCCAGCCCCTTCACGATCGAGAAGACCGCGCCGGCGAGAAGCAGCAGGCGCGTGAGCCAGAAAGCACCGTCAAGGCGACGGTAAAGCCCGGCGGAGAGCACCAGTAGAGCCGCGCCGATCAGGCTCCCGGCCATGTGGGACAGCTCCACGAACGGCAGCGGCACGATGTCGGACACGGTGTTGGCGCGCCAGGGGATGGTCGGCAGCGATCCGGAGATCAGCAGCACCGTGCCGCCGAAAAAGACCAGCGCAGAGATCATCAGTGGCGCCATGCCGGAGGCGACGACCTGAGCGCCGCGCAGCGTTCGTCCGATGGGCTTATGCCACCGCGCGCCCTCCTGCACCACGATCAGCACGGCCGCCACAATCAGCGGGGCGATATAATAGATGAGGCGATAGGCCAGCAGGGCGGCGACCAGCTCCGGCCGGTCCACATTGGGCAAGGCAATCAGCATGATCGCCTCGAACACGCCGATGCCGCCCGGCACATGGGTGATGAGCACGGCGACGATTGCCAGGGTATAGCCGATGAAGAAGGCCGGCCAGGCGCTGATCTCGATGCCAGGAATGAGCACGAACAACGCCGCGCTGGCCGCTCCAAGATCGAGCGCGCTGATCCCGATGAGCGCGATGATCTGCTTGGCCGGCGGCAAAGGGAGCGACCAGCGACGGACATGCAACGTCCGCCCTCGTCGTCCGGACCAGAGGAGGCCTGCAGCGGTGGCGAGCAGCAAGGCGAGCCCAATCGCACGCAGCACACCAGGCGGGACGACCATCCCGTCAAAAGCCAGCGCTTCGGGCCGCCAGGCGAGCATGGCGCCTGAGAGCACGAACACACCGCTCCAGAAGGTCAGGCTGGCGATCAGGATCACGCGGGCAATATCCCCGGCGCCCAAACCGGAGGCGCTGTACACCCGATATCGCGCCGACCCGCCGGTCAGCAGCGAGAGGCCGAGATTATGGCTCAGAGTGTAGCTGGTGAACGAGGCGATCGCGGCGGTGCGGTAAGGCAGGGGGCGCCCAATGGTGCGCAGGGCCATCACATCATACAGCGTCAGCGCGGCGTAGCTGCATGCGGTGAGGAGCGCGGCAGCCAGAAAGGCGAGAGGAGGCAAGGCGTGGAATGCTGCCCTCACGTCGCGCAGATGGACCTCGCGCAGCAAGTGGCTGAGCGCCACGAAGCCGAGCACGGCCAACAGCAAAGCAACGCCAATGGTCAGGATTGTGCGATGGCGCTGAGTCATGGTCTTCATCTGCCCCCCGGAGGCCATCGGGCGCTAATCGGCCTGAACCTGGCGGACCCAGATCTGGCTTTTGCACAGCCAGCCACCGATCAGGCAACCGGAAATCTTCACCCGATCCCGGTCGAGCTGCTCGATGGTGGACGAGAAGGTGCGGCCAAGGTCCGGCACATAGACGCGGCCCGCCCAATGCCCCGGTGACTTGGCATGATAATCCTGCAGGAGTTTGGTCCCGATCAGCCTGGAGACCCCAGCGTCGGCGGCATCGGCAAGGGCGGTCGCGTTCGCCCAGCTCACCCAGCCGCACAGGCCGCCGTCGCAATCGCCCGTGGTAACGACCACCGTGCCGCGCGGATTGATCCAATGCCCGGCAATGGCGTTCTCGGCATGAGCCGGCGTGAAGGCGCCGATCATGGCGGCAACGGCTATCGCGAGCAGCTTAGCCATGAGGATTGACCCCGGCCGAGGTCATCGCGTCGAACAATAGTCCCGTGACCGCCGCGACATCCCAGTTCAGCTGATGACCGCCGGGAAGGCCATGACTGCGCAGATTAGGCAGGTGGAATCGGGGGCAGAGGCTTTGCGGTTCTTCCTTGCCGTAGACGCAGAGCAAGGGGAGCCAGCTGAGCGTGCGCGCGGTAGGCAGGGCATCATGCTCGGTCTCCCAGAAGCTCAGCACTTCGCTTGGCGATGCACGATACTCGACCGTCGCGCCGGGCACGAAGAGCGCGGCCAGCGCGATATCCCGACGCTGCGCCTCCGGCAGGTTGGCGAGGCCGACATGGAGCATATCCGCGCCAAAGGACTGGCCGATCAGCACCACGCGCCCTTGCGGGTTCACGGCGCGCGCCTGCGCCAGCGCCTGGGTGATGAGCGCAGCAGCCTCGGACGGGGTGCGGGTCTTGCGATAATAGGTCAGGCTGTTGACGCCAACCACCGGGATGCCGGCTGCTTCAAGGCGCTGCGCAATCCTTGGCCCCATGCCGACCCGAAAGCCCATGTCGCCGGAAAAGATGACCGCCACGGGCGCACCGGCGCGCGGATGGTAGCCGGCGGGGCGCAAAATCGTGAACGGGTCGCTGCCGAAATAGCCCAACCAGCCGAACGCCATGAGCACCAGCGCCATAAGGGCAACGAGCGTGATTGCCGTCTTCCGCATCCATCCTCCGCGCCTCGTCATGCTGCTCTCATGTCCATGATCGTCCGAGGGTATCCTCTGGCAGTGACAGCCGGTCAACGCGGTGGCCGCTTCATGAACTTCATGTCATGTGGCGGTCAGCCGCCCGCCATTCCCGATGGTCTAGGCGGGATGTCATGGGCCTCTCGAACCGCCTCCTCTATTTCTTTCTCGTTCCGCTGGCGGGCGCGCCGCCCTTGCTGTCCTCCCATCTCGTGCCACCGTCAGCCGCCGCGCCTCGCCATGCTACGCATGCCGGGTTCACGCTGGGCGAGGACAAGGCGGGCCGGATCGTCGTGACCAGCCTGCGGGATGGGCAGGCAGGGGGCGGGCCGATTGCGGTGGGCGATCAATTGCGCGCTGTGGATGGGCATGCAGTGCGAAGGCTCGGCGTGGCGCGGCACATGATCGACGATCCCGCCCATTGCGACATTCCGCTATCGCTGGCGCACGGCGCCGTGCGATATGAGGCCCGCGCTCGACGATGCGGCAAATAATGGCGCCAGGGACGGTGGAATGGGCAGAAAAATACTCCTGGTCGAAGATGATCGTGCGACGGCCGAGTTCATCTTGAAGGGGCTGGCCGAACATGGCCATGTCGGCGATCATAGCGCGGATGGGCGCGACGGCCTCTTCATGGCGACCGATGGCGGCTATGACGCGATCATTCTCGACCGGATGCTGCCGGGCATGGACGGTATGGCCGTGCTGGGCGCCCTGCGTGCTGCCGGCATCGAAACGCCGGTGATCCTGCTGACTGCGCTCGGCTCCGTAGATGACCGCGTGACGGGGTTGACGGCGGGTGCCGACGATTATCTGGTCAAACCCTTCGCCTTTGCCGAACTGCTCGCCCGGCTGGAACTGCTGATGCGCAAGGGCGGCCATGGTACATCGGTGGAGACGACGCTTGCCTGCAGCGATCTCCACATGGATCTGCTCAAGCGCACGGTGCAGCGCGGCGGTCGACGCGTCGAGCTTCAGCCGCGCGAGTTCCGGCTGCTCGAATATCTGATGCGCTACGCAGGGCAGGTCGTCACGCGCACGATGCTGCTCGAAGGCGTGTGGGATTATCATTTCGACCCTGGCACCAACGTCATCGACGTGCATGTCAGCCGCTTGCGCCGGAAAATCGATATTGAGGGCGATGTCCCCCTGATCCACACCGTGCGCGGCGCGGGCTACCGGCTGGGCGAATGAGTCGACCGGGTGCCGCATCCGGGGCGGGCCTGCGCTGGCTGCGCTCGTCGCATGTCCGCTTCATGGGCTGGATCTTGCTGCTGGAACTGGTGTTCGGCGCGGCGTTACTCGCCTCGGTCACGCAATTCGTGCGCGCCGACCTCGCGGCGGCCGACCGCAGCATCGCCGTTGAGGATCGCGACAGCCTGCTGATGATCGGCCGGGATGAAGGCGTGCAGGCGCTGAACCGGGCAATCGCCGAGCGAACTGCGGACGATAACGATGCCCTCATTCTGCTCGTGGATCGTAACGGGCGCAAAGTGGCTGGAAACCTCTCGGATTGGCCGCCCGATGTCACGGCCGAGGCGGGCTGGACGCGCGCCGAGCTTTACCGGCTGGGAGATGCAGAGCCGGCCCCGTTCGGCATCACCGCCGCGCGGCTGGGCGATGGGCGCCGCTTGCTCGTCGGCCGCCGCGCCGAGGCCAGCGATCAAATCCGCCAGACTGTTCACGAGGCCCTGCTGACCGCGCTGGCGCTTGCCCTGCCGCTCGCGCTCGCCGGCGCATGGTTCGTAGTGCAGATCATCGATCGCCGGATTGGGCACATCGCCGCGACGGCAGAGGGCGTAGGCGCAGGCGATATCGAGCAGCGCGTGCCGCTGCACGGTTCCGGGGACAGCTTCGACCGGCTGGGGGAGGCGATCAATGGGATGCTGGACAGGATCGGCAGCCTGATCGGCGAACTGCGCACCGTCACCGACAGCATGGCGCACGATCTGCGCTCGCCATTGACCCGCCTGCGCGCACGAATCGACCGGGCGCTGGAGACGGACGATCCGGCGGCAATGCGCACGGCCATCGAGGGCATCAGCCGCGAGGCGGACCAGCTGCTCGCCATGCTTACCACCGCGCTGGAGATCAGCCGCGCGGAAGCGGGCATCGGGCGCGAGCGCTTCCGGCCCACACTGCTGGGCGAGATGCTCGCCGATCTGGAAGACTTGTACGCGCCGCTGGTTGAGGAGCAAGGCCGCAGCCTTTCCATCGCAATCGAGCGGCCGGTCGAGGTCAGCGTCCATCGCGAATTGCTGGGTCAGGCGCTCGCCAACCTCCTCGACAATGCGCTCAAATATGGCGCGGGTGCGATGACGCTGTATCTGGATCGCGAGGTTGCAGACGTGATCATCGGTCTTGCCGATGAAGGGGCGGGCATCGCGCCGGATCGGGAAGCAGAAGCCTTGCGGCGCTTCGGTCGGCTGGATGCCGCGCGCGGGCAGGCTGGGGCAGGCCTTGGATTATCGCTCGTCGCGGCCGTGGCGCGCATGCATGGCGGTCAGGTCCGTTTCACCCGCCGCCATGGTCTGTTCGCGGTTGAAATTCTCATCGGCGTGGGAGGCTGAGCGGCCTTCGGTCTGCTTCCGCTGCCGACAGGATCAAGCCTGTCTCCATGAAGCGGTCGACCGGAGCCATGCGGGCAAGGGGGAGGGACGGCATGGCTCCGGTGACGGGGGATCACTTCTTGACGGTCGTGCTCTTGGCCGGAGCGGCGAGCGATGCAGTCGTCGTGCTCTTGGCCGGCTTGGCGGGCTTGGCCACCTTGTGATGGCTTTCCTTCGCCGGTGCCGTCTTGGCCGAAGCGACAACCGGCGTGGCGATGGCTGCGAGGGATGCCAGGCCGGCAATGATCAGGCGACGGTTCATGAGGGTATCTCCTTCAACAAGCGACCCTTCGTGGATCGCAAGCCCCTTATGGCCCCCAGCACCGAACCGGAGCATGGCGCCTGCATGAACTTTTGGACATGTGGGGAATCGGGGTGGCGCACGATCCATTGCCGCCAAAGACTAGCGACCGGAAGAGGAAGCCCGCGTGAGAAGATTTGGCGGACAGGGTGGGATTCGAACCCACGGTGAGCTTCCACCCACGGCGGTTTTCAAGACCGCTGCCTTAAACCACTCGGCCACCTGTCCGTTGCTCCGCGCCCTAGTCGAAACTGTTCGGCAAAGGAAGCCCGCGCGAGCGAGGCATTGTTGCGCGGGCGGTTCGTCGCAGGGGCGATGCGCCCAATTGCGGAGGCTTGCCTTGCGCGTCCTGCGTCAACTCTGCCAATATGCGCGGATGACAATGCATTCGCTTCGCCGCCGGCTGTTGCCGCTTTGCGGTTTCGCTCTCGGTCTTTCCCTCGCCGCGCAGGCCCCCGCCGTGGCGCAGGCACTGCCCTCGTCGAACGATCCGGTCGATGCGCAGACGGCGGCCGGGTTCACGGGTTATCTGCAAAGTCTGCGTGGCAAGGCGCGGACGCAAGGCGTGAGCGATGCGACTTTCGACCGGGCGATTGCCGGGCTGAGCTTCAACCCGCGCGTCGCGGCGCTGGATCGCGGCAATCTGCCGACAGCCGACAATGCCCAGATTCCCGATTTCGAGCCCTATCGCCAGCGCCACATCGATGCGCGGAAGATTGCCCGCGGCCGCGCGGTCTACAATGCCAATCGCGCGCTGCTGGTGGCGATCGAGCGTGATACGGGCGTGCCGGAGGAGATCATGGTCGCGATTTACGGCCATGAGACGAATTACGGCACGATCAGCGGCGATTTCGACCTGCTGCGCTCGCTGGCGACGCTCGCTTATGAAGGGCGCCGGCGCGCGCTGTTCGAGCCGGAACTGCTGGCCGTGATGTCTATGATGCAACGCGGCGTTCCGCGTGAGCGGCTGGTCGGCAGCTATGCCGGCGCGTTTGGCTATCCGCAGTTCCTGCCTAGCGTCTATCTGCGCGATGCGGTGGATGCCGATGGTGACGGGACGCCCAATATCTGGTCGAGCGAGCCCGATGCGCTGGCCTCCATCGCCAATTATTTCCAGCGCGCCGGCTGGCGCAAAGGCGAGCCCTGGGGCGTCGCGGTGCGGCTGCCGACCGGATTCGACCGTCGGCGGATCACCAGCACGCTCAATCCCACTCGCTGCCCGCGCGTGTTCGGTCGTCACAGTCGCTGGCTCTCGATGCGCGAGTGGCAGGCGCTCGGAATCATGCCGGAGGGCGGCTCCTGGCCGGATGGCAGTATTCAGGCGACGCTGATCGAGCCGGATGGCCCGGGCAAGACGGCCTATCTGCTCACCGGCAATTACCGCGTAATCCTCGACTACAACTGCTCGAACTTCTACGCGCTGTCCGTCGGCCTGCTGGCCGATGCGGTGCGGCCTTGATCCGGGGCTAGGCAGAGCCATGGCGGATGGCTAAGGACGAAGCGAAGCCGCGATGCCCGCAGGGCGCGCGATGACCTGTCAACGACCGGATTTTCCCATGCGCGCACTTCTGCCGATTGCCCTCGTCCTGCCGCTCTTCCTGTCCGCCGCGCAGGCGAACACGCCAAGCTACACCTCCGAGGCCTCCGTCGCCTATATGGTCGATCTGTCGTCCGGCCGGGTGCTGTTCGATAAGGATGCGGACCGGCGGATGCCGCCGGCATCCATGGCCAAGATGATGACCGCGCATGTGGCGTTCAATCTCATCAAGCAGGGCAAGCTGCGGCTCGACCAGAAGTTCACCGTCCGTCCGGAAACCTGGCGTAAGTGGCATAGCCAGGGCTCGACCATGTTCCTCTCCGTCAATGAGGAGGTCTCGGTCGAGAACCTGTTGCACGGCATCGTCACGCTCTCGGGCAATGATGCCTGCGTGGTGCTGGCCGAGGGCATCGCCGGATCGGAAGAGGCCTTCACCGACCTCATGAATGCCGAAGCCAAGCGGCTGGGCATGACCAACAGCCATTTTGCGAACACCACCGGTTGGCCCGACGAAGGCCGCACCTACACCACCGCGCGCGATCTTGCGACGCTCGCCCGCAACACGCTGGAAGAGACGCCGGACCTCTACAAGCAGTTCTACACGGTCAAATCCTTCACTTGGGGCCAGACCATGGGCGGATCGGAGATCAGCCAGGCCAATCGCAACCCGATTCTCGGGCGTGTGGATGGCGCGGATGGCCTCAAGACCGGCCATACCGAGGAGGCGGGCTACGGCTTCACCGGCTCGGCCCAGCAGAATGGTCGCCGTCTTGTGATGGTCGTCGCGGGCCTCACTAGCTTCAATGGCCGCGTGGAGGAATCCGTGCGCTTCATGGACTGGGGCTTCAAGGCCTGGCGGTCCAAGCCGCTGGCCAAGAAGGGCGTTACGCTGGGGCAGGCGCAGGTCCAGGGCGGCTGGGCACGCTCGGTCGATCTGGTGACGCCGCGCGATCTCGTCGCGACCGTGCCGATTGCGGCGGCGAATGGCGAGATCAAGGCGCGGGTCGTCTATCGCGGCCCAATCAAGGCGCCGATCGCGCAGGGGCAGGAGATTGCTCATCTGGTGGTGGATGCCGGGGACGGCACTACGCAGACCCTGCCGCTTGTAGCCAAGGAAGCTGTCGCAGAAGGCGGCTTCTTCGCGCGCCTGTGGAACGGCTTCCTCTCCTTCTTTAGCTGAGTACCGACATGACGCGCGGCCGCTTCATCACGCTGGAAGGCGGCGAGGGCGTCGGCAAGTCCACGCAGGCCCGTCTGCTCGCGGAGGCGCTTGAGGCGCGCGGCATCCAGACAGTGCTGACCCGCGAGCCCGGTGGCAGCGAGGGGGCCGAGGCCATTCGCGGCCTCCTGCTCTCCGGTGCGGCGGATCGCTGGAGCGTGCGCGCCGAGGCGCTGCTGTTCGCTGCGGCCCGGGCCGATCATGCCGAGCGCACCATTCTGCCGGCCGTGGAGGCCGGCAAATGGGTGATCTGTGACCGTTTTCTGGACAGCAGCCGTGCCTATCAGGGCGTGGGCGGCGTGCTGAGCGACGAGGACATTCTGACGCTCCACCGCATCGGCTCGGGCGGGCTGTTGCCGGATCGCACCCTGCTGCTCGCCCTGCCGCTCGATGAGAGCAGCGAACGGGCCGGCGCGCGGGATGCCGGGGCGGTGGATCGGATCGGCGGGCGCGATGCTGGGTTTCATCGCGATGTCGCCGAGTCATTTCGCCGGTTCGCAGCCGCTGAACCCGCGCGTTTCCGGGAAATTGATGCCAGCGGATCGATGGAGACGGTGCGCGACCGGCTGCTGGCCGCGCTCGCCGACTGGCTGCGATGACGCGCTGGCTCGGCCATGACGAGCAGATCGCGACGCTGATCGAGGCCAGCGCGACGACCCGGCTCCATCATGGCTGGATCTTCGCCGGGCCGCGGGGGCTGGGCAAGGCCGGGATCGCCTATGATTTCGCCCGGCGGCTGCTGGTCAGCGGCGCGGGACGTCCCGTCCCGTCGGATCGGCTCGCACCGGACCCCACAGACCCGGCGATGCGCCTGTTCGATGGCGGCGCCCATCCCGATTTCATGCGGCTCGAACGACTTGAGCGCGACAGCAAGACTGACAGCGGCGCACTCGCCCGCAACATCACCGTCGATCAGGTGCGCAGCCTCTCGCGTCTGCTGCATAGCGCGCCCTCCATGGGCAGCCGGCGTGTTGTGCTGATCGACAGCGCGGATGATCTGGAGGCGGGCGCTGCCAACGCCCTCCTCAAGAGCCTGGAAGAGCCGCCGACGGGTGCGATCTTCGTGCTCGTGGCGCATCGGCCCGGTCGCTTGCTGCCCACTATCCGCTCCCGCTGCCGGGTGCTCCGCTTTGCGCCGCTGGATGATGCGAGCATGGCACAGGCGCTGGCGACCGCGCTGCCGGAGGTGCCAGAGCCTGAGCGCGCCGCGCTGGCGGCGAGTGCCGAGGGGGCACCGGGGCAAGCGATCGCCAATCGCGATCTGGATCTGCCCGGGCTGGAGCACGCACTCGATGCCATCGCGCAGGGTGGACGCGGTGGGGAGGGCGCCCGCGCCGGCCTGATGAGCGCGCTCTCGGGGGTGGCGGCTCGCCCCCGCCTCGAAGCCTTTGTCGATCTTGTGCCGCGCTACATCGCCCGCCGTCTGCGGGGTGCGCCCGCGTCCAGGCTCGGTCCTGGCATCGCCGCCTATGAAGAAGCCCAGCGCCTCGGCGCCGGCGCTGTCACCCCGCTGCAGCTCGAGCCCGGCGCGCTGGTCTACACCCTGTGCGAGACCGTGGCGCGCGTCGGGCGATAGAGGTGTTCGCTGGCCTTTCTGAATAGGTGCTCCTGCGAAGACAGGAGCCCAGGGCACAACTGACGAACCTAGCCGCCCCAGGCTCCTGCCTTCGCAGGAGCGCATCCAAGCGTACATCATCGGCTGCCCAGCAGGAAAATCACCACATTGCCAAAATCGCGCTATACCCCTCGCGAACGGCAAGTGGGGGACTGACAGGATGGCGAGCGAGCACAGGCAAACCCGAGATGCGCCCGACTTGCCTTCCACACCGATAGACGAAACCCCGCCCGTCGGACTGGAGCGCTGGAAACGGCTCGGCCCCGGCATCGTCGTGGCCGCGACCGGCGTCGGCGCGGGCGATCTCGTCGCCACGCTCGTTGCCGGCGCGCGCTTTGGCTATGCGTTGCTCTGGGCCGCCGTCATCGGCTGCATCATTAAGATCGCGCTGGCCGAGGCGACCGGGCGCTATCATCTCGCCACCGGATCGACGATGCTGCAAGGCTGGCGGTCGCTCGGCCATTGGACGAGCTGGTACTTCGGCATCTACATCCTGATCTGGGGCTTCGTGTATGGCGGCACGGCGATGAGCGCGACCGCGCTGCCGCTCGCCGCGATGTTCCCCGGCCTGCTACCGTTCTGGGCTTGGGGGATGCTGTCTGGCCTTGCCGGCGCGCTGTTCGTCCTGTTCAATCGCTATGCGGTGTTCGAGGCCGTGATGAAGCTGCTGATCGGCGTCATGTTCGTCGTCGTTGTCGGGCTTGCGATCCTCGTCATGCCCGATCTCGACGCAGCACTGATCGGCCTCGCGCCCACGCTGCCGGAGGGCTCGGCCATCTATACGCTGGGCCTCATCGGCGGCGTCGGCGGCACGATCACGCTCGCGGCCTATGGCTATTGGGTCAACGCCAAGGGTTGGCGCTCCCCAGCCTGGATCCCGATGATGCGGTTCGACAATCGCGTGGCCTATATCGCGACCGGCATCTTCGTCATCGCGATGCTCATCGTCGGTGCCGAACTGCTCTACACCGCGCAGATCGCGCTTTCCGGTGGCGACCGGGGCCTGCTCGATCTGGGCGCGGTGCTGGAGGCGCGCTTCGGGCGTACCGTGGCGACCTTGTTCCTCATCGGGTTCGCGGCGACGACCTTTTCGTCGGTGCTCGGCGTCTGGCAAGGCGTATCGCTGCTGTTTGCGGATTTCGTCCGCAGTATCCGGGCGGAACGGGCACGGGAGATTGCGGTGCATGATCCGGCCATAGCGGCCACGCTGGACCGGACGCCGGCCTTCCGCTTCTACGTCCTCTGGCTCACCTTCCCGCCCATGCTCCTGCTGTTTCTGGGCCAGCCTTTTGCGCTCATCATTGCTTATGGCGCGTTCGGTGCCTTCTTCATGCCCTTCCTCGCCGTCACGCTCATGTGGCTGCTCAATTCGAAGGCAGTGCCCGCGCAATGGCGCTCGGGCTGGTGGTCTAACCTGATGCTCGGCCTGGCCTCGCTGCTCTTTGCGGTGCTGTGCGTGGATCAGATCCGCTCGCTGTTGTAAGTCACCCTTTCCGCGGGGCGCCGCGCTGCGAGGTCGGAGAGGAGTCTAGGCATCCTCCCTGTACCCCGCTAGAGAAGCCGCAAGCGAAAGCCGCGCCTCAGACGGCCCTTATCCAGCAGGACATCATGCCCAAACCCTTAACCATTACCACGGCGATCAGTTACCCCAATGGCCGCCCTCATATCGGCCATGCCTATGAAGCAATCGCGACGGACGCCTTCGCCCGCGCGGCCCGGATGATGGGGCGGGACGTGTTCTTCCAGACAGGCACCGACGAGCATGGCCTCAAAATGGCGCAGGCCGCCCGTGCGCGCGGCGTTGAGCCTGTCGCGCTGGCCGATGAGATGTCAGGCTATTTCAGGGAGATGGATGATCTTTTGAACATCAGCTATGATCGCTTTATCCGCACCAGCGAGCCGGCCCATCATGTCGCAAGCCAGGCCATTTGGCAGGCGATGGTCGACAATGGCGACCTGTATCTCGATCGCTATGAAGGCTGGTACTCGGTCCGCGATGAGGCCTATTATGATGAAAGCGAGCTAAGCCTCAGCGATGGCGGGGAAAAGCTCTCCCCGCAGGGCACGCCGGTGGAATGGACCGTGGAGGAGAGCTGGTTCTTCCGCCTCTCGGCCTATCAGGACCGTCTGTTGGCGCTCTACCGCGATCAGCCGGACTTCATTCAGCCCGAAAGCCGCCGCAACGAGATCCTCCGTTTCGTCGAGGGCGGGCTGCGCGATTTGTCTGTCTCGCGCACCAGCTTCGATTGGGGCGTGAAGGTCCCCGGCTCGCCGGATCACGTCATGTATGTGTGGGTGGATGCGCTCACAAACTATCTCACAGGTTGCGGCTATCCCTCTGATCCAGAACGCATGGCGCGCTACTGGGCGGAAGGGGGCGACATCGTCCACATCATCGGCAAGGATATCGTACGCTTCCACACGGTCTACTGGCCGGCTTTCCTGATGAGCGCGAAACTGCCTTTGCCGAAAACGGTGTTCGGCCACGGCTTCCTGCTCAACCGCGGCGAGAAGATGTCCAAGTCACTGGGGAATGTTGCCGATCCGGTCGAGCTGGCCGAGGCCTTCGGCGTCGATCCGCTGCGCTACTTCCTGCTGGCCGAGGTCGGCTTCGGCAATGATGGCAGCTATAGCGCGGAAGCCATTGTTCATAAATCGAATACCGAGCTTGGCAACGCCTTCGGCAATCTCGCCCAGCGCGTGCTGAGCTTCATTGCCAAGAACCTGGAAGGCCGTGTGCCCACACCGGCACCCAATGCCGATGATGAGGCCTTGCTTCCGCAGGTGCGGCAGATTGCCATGCAGGATGTTCCCGGCGCATTCGAGCGCTTCGCCCCGCACGAGGCGATCCAGGCCTGGCTGCGCGCGGCCTATGCCTGCAATGCCTATGTCGATGCGCAGGCCCCTTGGGCGCTCCGCAAGACCGATCCGGCCCGTATGGAGGCCGTGCTGGCGACGCTCTATGTCTGCATTGCGACGCTGGCTGTCTCCGCACTGCCGGTCATCCCGCGCAGCGCAGAGGAACTGCTCGACCGCATGGGGCTGCCTCAGGATGCGCGCACGTTCAGCGCCATCGGCACGGACTGGTACACGCCGCTGCGCGCGAGCGGCCATGTCGTCGGCCCGCAGCAGCCGCTCTTCCCCCGCCTTGAACCCCCCGCAGCGGAAGCCTGATGCTCGTCGATAGCCATTGTCACCTCAATTATGAGGGGCTGGTCGAGGATCAGCCCGCTGTCCTCGCCCGTGCGCGTGCGGCGGGGGTGGGCACGATGCTCAACATCTCCACCCGCGAGCGGGAGTGGGCCGCGATTATCGGACTGGCCGAGCGCGAGGCGGACGTCTGGGCGAGCGTCGGCATTCATCCGCATGAGGCGGACAGCCATGCCCATGTCGATACCGCCAAGCTTGTGGCCGCTGCGGCCAATCCCCGTGTCGTCGGTATCGGCGAGACCGGGCTGGATTATTATTACGACCATAGCGATCGCGTCCAGCAGCAGACGAGCTTTCGCGCCCATATCGCCGCCGCGCGCGAGACCGGTCTGCCGATCATCATCCATACCCGCGATGCCGAGGCGGACACCGCGGCCATTCTGCGGGACGAGATGGGGCAGGGGACATTCACCGGAGTGATCCACTGCTTCACCGCCAGCGATGCCTTTGCCGACATCGCACTGGACCTCGGCCTGTTCATCAGTATTTCCGGGATCGTGACCTTCAAGAACGCCAAGGCTTTGCAGCAGACGGCGGCGCGCATTCCGGCCGACCGTTTGCTGGTCGAGACGGACTCGCCCTTCCTCGCGCCGGTGCCGCACCGCGGACGGCCCTGCGAACCGGCGTTCGTCGCCGATACCGCGCGCTTCCTGGCCAATCTTCGTGGCGAGCCTCTGGAGGCGCTGACGCAGGCAACGACGCACAACTTCTTCGCCCTGTTCTCCCGCGCCGCGCCGGTCGCGTGACGCCATGACGCTCAAGCTGGTCATGTTGGGGAGCGGCACTTCCTCGGGCGTTCCGCGTATCGGCAATGATTGGGGGCAGTGCGATCCCGCCGAGCCGCGCAATCGCCGCACCCGCGTCTCGATCCTTGTCGAGAGTGCGACCACGCGGTTGCTGGTCGACACCTCCCCGGATTTCCGCGCGCAGATGCTGGCGGCCGATGTCGTGCATCTGGATGCCGTCTTCTGGACCCACGACCATGCCGATCACTGCCACGGCATCGATGATCTGCGGCAGATCATGCATCATCGTGGCACCCCTGTACCCGGCTATGGTCACAAGGCGACCATGGCGGCGTTGCGCAGCCGCTTCGACTATGCGTTCGATGGGCGCGAGGGGTATCGCGCGACCATCGCGGGCCATGACCTGCCCGACGAGGGGGTGACGGTGGGCGACATCGCGGTCACCCATGTCGATCAGCCCCATGGCTTCATCTCCTCGAGCGGCTTCCGATTCTCCTGCGGCGGCCGGTCGCTGGCCTACGCCACGGATTTTCACGAGATGACCGATGCGATGGTCTCGCTCTATGCGGGCGTGGATTGTCTCGTCATCGATGCGCTGCGCGAGCGGCCGCACCCGACCCACGCCCATCTGGCTCTGACGCTGGAGGCGATCGCGCGGATACGCCCAGGCCGCGCCATCCTCACCCACATGGATAACAGCATGGACTATGCCCGTCTGCGCGCCATGCTTCCCGAAGGCGTCGAGCCCGGCTACGATGGTCTGACCGCCCTGATCTGATCTCCCTTCGCGGGCGTCCGTTCCAGCAGGAGAGTTGGCCATGGCCGATATGATTGCCCAAAGCCTCTGGTTCGTCCTGGCCTTCGTCCTTGTCGGCAGCAGCCTGGCCCTGCGCCGCCTCCCGCTCCACCATCTGGTGAAGATGATCCTCATCTGGATCGCCATTTTCGCCGCTGTCTGGATCGTCGTTCTGGCCTTCCGCGGCCTCTCTGGCTGACCCCGACACAATATTTTGCATCAATCCCATCTTATCTGTTCGAGGCTGTTGACACCCCCGAACAGCCCCCCTAAAGCGCCGGTCCTACCCCGTGCCCAGATGGCGGAATTGGTAGACGCACCAGCTTCAGGTGCTGGCGATCGCAAGGTCGTGGAGGTTCGAGTCCTCTTCTGGGCACCACAACTGGCTCTGGCGACGTCCAGGTAAGTCCAGTAAGCGGCTGGTTTCACAGCATTTCTTGACCGAAAATCGCCAGACACCGTCCGGCGAAATCCGGCTAAGGGCAACAGCAGCGACCACAAAATGTTGCCGTTTTTGTTGCCCTCGGATCGACCCGGCATTGCTGGGAAAACGACCATGCTGACCTACATCCAGATCAATGCCGCCAAGCCGAGAGAGAAGGCTTGGAACCTTTCAGATTCCCAAGGCCTCTATCTCGTCATCCAGCCCAATGGCTCAAAGCTGTGGCGCTTCAACTACCGTTTCCTGGATAAACAGAAAAAGCTTCACCTCGGAGGGTGGCCAACCATAAGCCTCGCAGAGGCCCGTGTCCGGCGCGATGAAGCCAGGAAGAAGATTGCTGAGGGGATTGATCCTGCGCTTGAGAAGAAGCGCGCGCGGATCGCTGATAAATATGCCGCCGCAAACACTTTCGAGGCGGTCGCGCAGGAGTGGCTCGTCAAATGCGAGCGGGATGGCCTCGCGCCGGTGACCGTCGACAAGATCCGCTGGCTGCTCGCCAAGGCGTACCCAGTGATCGGCACCATCCCCATCGCGCAAATCACACCCCATGAAGCACTCGCCGTCCTCCGAAAGGTCGAGGCGACAGGTGCCTATGAAAGCGCGCGGCGAATGAGGAGCGTCCTGAGCCGTGTCTTCCGCTATGGCGTCGCGACTGTCCGATGCGACAAGGACGTCGCGGCAGATCTGCGCGGGGCAATCGCCGCGCCGAAGGTCAAGCACTTCGCCGCCATCACCAAGCCCTCCGAAGTGGGCGCGCTACTGCGGGCCATCGATGGGTATACGGGACACAAGGTGACGGTAATGGCTATGCGCCTGTCTCCGCACGTTCTACTGCGCCCTGGCGAGCTCAGGCAGGCCGAATGGTCCGACATCGATTTCGATGAAGCCATCTGGTTTATCCCCGCCGAACGGATGAAGATGCGTAGGCCTCATCGCGTGCCGCTGTCGCAGCAGGTGATCGAGATGCTGAAGGAACTGCACGAGCACACGCATTGGTGGAAATATCTGTTTCCCTGCCTCGGCAAGCCGCGCAAGCCGATGTCGGAGAATGCCGTAAACCAAGGCCTGCGCAAGCTCGGTTATACCACTGACCAGATGACTGCGCATGGATTCCGGGCAATGGCAGCCACGCTTCTCAACGAGATGGGCGAATGGAACCCCGACGCGATCGAGCGGCAACTCGCGCATGTCGATACGAACCAAGTTCGGCGGGCCTACGCCCGCGGCGAATATTGGGACGAGCGTGTGCAGATGATGCAGCGCTGGTCCGACTATCTCGACGAACTGCGCGACGGCGGCAAAATTCTCCGGCCCAACTTCCCGGCGGCACGCCGCGCATCTTGATCACACCCACCCTCCCGCTGGCGGTTGGTGACCGTCAGCGGGGTCTTTGGCCAGCATTAAGGCTTACGGCTGATTGTGGGACATTTTTGCCATACAGCGCTGCTGCTACGAACGTCCGGCAATGCCGGTAGCTGCCATTCAACGGATCACTCGCCTGCGCGCTCCTTGACGCACAGGCGAGTGCCCTTTGCCGTTTCGGCGCGCCGATTCAGATCGCCGGGAAGTCCACCTCCGTTGCAGCCACGTTGTTGATCAGGTTGGTGAAGAAGTTCTCCGCCACCACGGCCACGATCTCGACGATCTGGGCCTCGCTGAACCCGGCGGCACGGACCGCGTCCACATCACGCTGCGAGACCTTGCCGCGGGCTTCGGCCACCCGGCGGGCAAAGGCGGCTGCAGCTGCGGCACGCGGCTCCGCCGAAGTGCCTTGCCTGGCGAGGTCGATCTCTTCGCGGCTGAGCTTGGCAAGGTTGAAGCCGGTGAAGGTGTGAGCGGCATCGCAATATTCGCAGCCGTTCACCGCCGCCACCGTCAGCGCGATCCGTTCCCGCGTCTTCACGTCGAGCGCCTTGCCGAGTGCCTGGCTGAGCGCGCCGTGGGCACCCAGCGCAGCCGGGCTGTTGGACAGGACGCGGAAGAAGTTTGGCACGCGGCCAAGCTTTGCGGCGATGGCGGACAAGGTGGCCTGCGAAGCTTCAGGCGCAGCTTCCGGGGCGAGCGTGTTGATGCGGGACATGATGGGTTCCTTTCGGGATCTTGAGGTGTCTGGAAGGAGCGGGACCGGCTCAGGCGCCGACCGGGATCGGGTTTTCGACCAGACTCTGGTTGAAGGCTTCGAACAGGGCGTGTTCGTTCGCGCCGGGGTTATCGCGCATCGGGCGGATAGCATCGACGATCACTTCGGGCGCGTCGGTGGCAAGGGCAACCAGCGTCTGTTCGATGAAGTCGGCCAGCGGCATGGCGCGCGGGTCGCCGCTCTTGTAGATGAGGTCGGTGTCCACCCACGGCGGGGCGATTTCCTGCACCAGGACGCTGGTGTCGCGCAGTTGGAACCGCTGCGACAGGGCAAAGGAGTGGAGTGCCGCCTTGGTGGCCGAATAGATCGCGTTGGCGGCGATCGGAACATAGGCGAGAACGCTGCTGGTGTAGAGCACGGTCGCTTCGGGCTGCTGCTTCAGGTGCTCGATCAGGGCCGAGGTCACGCGGATCGGACCGAGCAGGTTGGTCGCGATCAGCTCTTGCGCCAAGGCATCGTCAATCACGCCGGACACGTCATCGAAAGGCATGAAGCCCGCATTGTTGAAGACCACGTTGAGGTCGGGATAGCTGGCGATCAGTTCGCGGGCGGCGGCCTGGATGCTGTCCACGCTGTTCACGTCGAGTTCGATGGCCGACATGCCGGGGTTGGCAGCGGTGACTTCCTTGAGCAGCGCCGTGCGGCGGCCCGAGATGATCACCTTGTTGCCAAGGCGGTGGAGCGCTTCGGCCAGGCCCCGGCCGATTCCGCTGGTGCCGCCGGTGATGAACACGGTGTTGCCGGTGAGTTTCATGGGGAAATATCCTTTTGCTTGGAGAGGATTGAGAGAGAAAGGCAGGCGAATGGTTCAGGCCGCGACGTGGAAGCGCGGGGCAGAGCGGGTGGCGGACAGCTGGGGGCCAAGGGCGGCGCGGGCGGCCTCGAATTCCGTCCAGAGATGCGCATCGCGCAGGGCCGGGATCGTGTTGATTTCGCCCTGATTCAGCCCGGCCAGCGCGGCGTCGACCATGTCGGCAGCATCCATCACGATCTCTTCCGGAAGGTGTTCGACCGGCAGGCCGCCGTTGGCCCAGAAGTCGGTCCGGGTGGCGCCGGGCAGCACGGCCTGGGCCCGCACGCCCTTGTCGGCTAGTTCGTGGTTGAGCGAGATGGTGAAGGCTTGGACGAAGGCCTTGGTCCCGCCATAGACGCCGTTGAGCAGTTCGGGAGCGACCGCCACGATCGAGGCGATGTTGATCACCGTGCCGCCGCCGCGGGCGACAAATCCAGGCACCGCCGCATAGGTAAGGCGCATCAGCGCGGTGACGTTGAGCTGGACCATCGCTTCCATCCGCTCGACATCGCTTTCCAGCAGCGTGGTGTGCGTGCCCACCCCGGCATTGTTGACCAGCGCGGTGATCGAGGCATCTTCGCGCAGGACCCGTTCAACCCGGGCCACATTGGCGCTGTCGGCAAGGTCGGCGGCAAGCACCTCGACCGAGCGGCCGGTCTTGTCGGAAATCTGCGCGGCAAGCGTCTGAAGCTTGTCCTTGTTGCGGGCGACGAGGATCAGATCGTAGCCGCGGACGGCGAGGCGATCGGCGTAGATGGCGCCGATCCCGGTCGATGCGCCGGTGATGAGAGCTGTGCCGAGTTTGGATGCGGTGGCGGTCATGGGTCAGGTCCTTTCGTGGCGGTGAGAGCGCCTTCGCTCTCGACAAGGACCTTATGGACGGAACCGCGAGTGTCTGATATGACGTAGAAAGTACTGTTTCCTGCCACGCGCCGTCTGGAGTCCCAAATGCCCCACGTTGCAATGGTTCTGACGCCCGGTTTCCAGTTCCTTGCACTGGGGGTGCAGGCCGCTTTCGAACTGGCCAATGCCGTTAAGGGAGAGCCGTTCTATACCCTGTCCATCGCCTCGGTGGATGGTGGACCGGTCATGTCATCGAGCGGATTTGCCGTGCCGACCACGCCGCTGGCAGAGGTCGGCACGGTCGATACGTTGCTGTTGCTGGCCGGGCTGGTCCCCCCGCCGCCTCAGGAAGAGTCAACGCTTGATACCCTGCGGACCATGGCGCGGGAATCGCGGCGGGTGGCGGGGCTTTGCACCGGCGCCTTCCTCCTCGGCCAGATGGGCCTGCTGGATGGGCGGCGGGCAACCACGCACTGGGCCTATGCCCGCCAGATGCGCGAAACGTTTCCCGATGTGCGGGTGGAAGACGATCGGATCTTCATCAACGAAGGACCGGTCTGGACCTCGGCCGGGCTTACTGCCGGGCTCGATCTGGCGGTCGCCTTGATCGAGAAAGACCTTGGCCGCGACTTGGCGGGCGCGATCGCCCGGCGGCTGGTCATGCATCATCGACGCGCGGGCGGTCAGTCGCAACATTCCGAACTGCTGGAACTGGCGCCGAGCAGCGACCGGATCCAGAAGGCGTTGATCTTTGCCAAGGCCAACCTTGCCAACCCGCTGACCGTGGACGAACTGGCCGAGGTGGCCGCCCTATCCCCCCGCCAGTTCGCCCGCGCGTTCCGGGCAGAAACCGGGCAGACCCCGGCCAAGGCGGTGGAGCAGATGCGGCTGGAGGCAGCACGGCTGATGCTGGAGGAAACCCGCCACCCGATGGACCAGATCGCGCGGGAAAGCGGCTTCGTCGATATGCGCCGTATGCGCGAGGCCTTCATGCGCCAGTACGGCCAGCCCCCTCAGGCACTCCGCCGCCTGGCAAGGGCCGCGTGATTTGCCAATGTCAGACTGCGCCGTGTCCGGACATTCAGCGCCCCCTGCTGAACGGCATGATCTGGTGGGTGCCCCCGACAGCGAAAGCCGCATCGTGGGACAAACCCGTTATTCCCGCAAGGTCCGCTGAACGACAGCTATCCACCAGATTCGGCCGTTCGGCAGACCGCTCCTTGGACCGCCTACGCGAAAGTCTGGTGGGAAGCCGCCAGGTGGGTTTCGGGGAATTCGCAAAGATAGCTGCCAATCTGACTGACCGCAGATCGGAACTGGGAAAGCGTCAGCCTCCCCAAAATCTCTTAGCCTGAGCGCTGTAGCTGCTGGAACACGCCAAGCCGATCCGTGATCTGCCAATGGCCTGTCAGCCGATCTTCGCTGTCGAACGTGTAGACCGTCGCGCCCGACATACGGATCACCCGGCCGGTTGCCGGGAACCCCGCCAAGTCACCTCGATGCGTACCGTTCCAAAGCCAGGTCATCACGACATTATCACCCTCGGCGAACAATCCCTGAGTGTCGAACCGTTGGTCGGGGAAAGCAGCTCTCGACTTTCGAACCCGATCTTTGAAACCGGCGCGATCAAGCGTTCTGCCCTCCCAGGGATCGCCGGGATCGTGATGGATGGTGTATGTCTCCGCGACATAGCCATCAG
This sequence comes from Sphingobium sp. B1D7B, assembly GCF_025961965.1. Taxonomy (NCBI): domain Bacteria; kingdom Pseudomonadati; phylum Pseudomonadota; class Alphaproteobacteria; order Sphingomonadales; family Sphingobiaceae; genus Sphingobium; species Sphingobium sp. B1D7B. Next base: position 2,946,104 of record NZ_JAOQOR010000001.1, on the reverse strand, counting down.
CCGCGTCTGCATCGCCGCCATCCCAAACCTGTCGTATGAAAGCGGCAAGCCGCTGCTTACGCTCATCCACGGTGATCATGATTGCGCCTTGCTCGGGTTCGGCTGGGCGAGTGCCAGCGCATGGTCCTGAATGTCCTGCGGCCACGTCGCCATTCGCTCGGCGAAAGTCCCATCCTCACCAGCGAACAGGGCGCGGATCGCTTCTTCGTAACCTGGCAAATCGCCGGCCAGCGCCGACAGGAAGCGATAGGTACGCTCGTGTGCTGCCTTACGGTCGGCCTGACCACCATCGGCGCGGCGCGCTTCGTCGACGAGACGACGCAATGTCTGCGAGGCTCCCCCCGTTTGCCTTCCAAGCCATTCCCAATGTCGCGGTAGCAGGGTCACTTCACGCGCAACCACGCCCAGCTTCGGCCGGCCTCTCGATCGGTTTGACTTAGCCGCCAAGGCCTCAAGCTCGCCATGCTCGGTCAATCGCGTGACGATCTCTGCTGTGGTGCCTCGAAGATCGAGGTCGATCACGGCACCAGAAGCATCATCGAAGGTGAGGATCGAACCTTGCGATTGGCCTTCCCACGCTTTGATCGCCAACGCCACGTCAATCAGCGCCCCGCTCGCGATGCGCTTGGTGCCGGCGAAGGCGGTACAGGGAGCGGACAGATACTCGGACATGCGCCTTTATAGCCGGGTATAATCGTGCGTCAATTCATCCGGACAATATTGCGCGATCTGCTCCATCGTTGTAGGGCTGACGCAGCAGCAGGAGGATGGCGCATGCACGGGGAAGATCGAAGGGCGGCTGTTGCGGCCTATAAGGAGAGAAAAGTCGAATCGGGCATCTACGCTGTTCGATGCGGGCCATCAGATCGGATGTGGGTCGGCAGTGCTCCCGATCTATCCACTATCCAGAACCGCCTGTGGTTCACGCTACGGCAGGGGAGCAATTCGCATCGTTCTCTTCAAGAGGCGTGGGCATCTTATGGGGGCGAGGCTTTCACCTTCGAGGTTGTCGCGAGACTGGTCGACGGGGATTATCCTGGCTACACCCGCACCACCGCGCTCAAAAGCCTGCATGCGCATTGGGTCGAGAAATTGAACGGCATCCGCATATAGCGAGTACCCGGTGGAGCTCTCCGATCAGGAGCCCTCGACAGCGCAACCCAACGTACCGCCGAACGGCCAGTTTCGGGGGGACACGCAGATCGATGGAACGGCCTTAAGTGGTCGCCTCCCGTCCGGCAGAGTCGTTACCCTCGAATAGCTGCTCACGCCGAAATCGGTCGTCCGGCCGGCTCGGCCGAACGTCTTGATGTGGTCGCGTGCTGCCGGAAGCCGAACGCCGGGTCGTGGGACAAAGCGGCCGATCTGCCTGGGCCGCCCGAACGTCGGGTCCTCCCGAAACACGACATTCGCTGGGGTAGCCCTTCGCGTTCCTGAAAGAGCCGGTCTGCCGCTCATCCACCATAGCTGCATAGTAGCGTCGTCGCCAACGCGCGCGCCTGCGGCGCGAGCGCGGCGTCGGCCAGCTCGCCAGCGGTCCAAAAGGACAGGACTCCGCGAAAAGCGAAGGCGAGCTGCTGCGGCAATTCGGTGAGGGCTTCCGAACGCCGCGCTGCGTTGAGGCCGTCGCCGTCATCCAGGGCGAGAGCCCACAAGGCGGCCGACCGCGCCGCGACCAAGCCGGGATCGGGCGCCGGGGTGCCCAGCCAGCCCATGACGCCGCGACTGACCAGCGGTTCTTCAAGCATCACGGCGGCGGCAATGTCCACCGCCGCGCCGACACGCGCCGCCGCGTCGCCGGGGGGCGAGGCGGCCCGGTAGCGCGCCTCCATCGCATCGATCCGTCGGCCTGACAGGGCCTGCATGATTCCGGCCTTGCTGCCGAAGTGATTGAACGGCGTTGCGAAGCTGACCCCAGCCTCAGAAGCGAGGTCGCGCATCGAGAAGTCAGCCTTGCCCTGTCGCATCAGATGTTCGGCTGCATCGAGGATGCGGGCGCGGACGGGTGCGCCGCGTTGGAGGCCAGTGGGTGGGTTGCTCTTGTTCTGGGTCATTCTCATATCTATATCATGATATAGTTTGTATGCAACCAGGAGTCGCCCATGACCATCGCCCCCAAGACCTTCCTCATCACCGGCGTCAGCTCAGGCCTCGGCCGCGCGTTCGCCGAAGGCGCGCTCGCTGCGGGCCACAAGGTGATTGGAACGGTGCGCCGCGCCGAAGATGCCGACCCCTTTGCAGCCCTTAAGCCCGATCGCGCACATCCGCTGTTGCTCGACGTTACCGACTTTGCGGCAATCCCAGACGCCGTACGCGGTGCCGAGACGGCGACCGGGCCGATTGACGTGCTCGTCAACAATGCCGGCTATGGCCATGAGGGCGTCCTGGAAGAATCCTCGATGGACGATCTCCAGCGCCAGTTCGCCGCTAACGTCTTCGGTCCTGTCGCGATGATGCAGGCGGTGCTGCCGGGCATGCGTGCGCGCCGTGCCGGGCACATCATCAACGTCACCTCAATGGGGGGCTTCATCACCATGCCCGGCATCACCTTCTACTGCGGCAGCAAGTTTGCACTAGAGGGCATTTCGGAGGCGCTGGGCAAAGAGGTTGCCGGCCTAGGCATCCGTGTTACGGCGCTCGCTCCCGGCCAGTTCCGCACGGATTGGGCGGGCCGGTCGATGGATCGCACGCCGCGCAGCATCGGCGATTATGATGCGGTGATGGACCCGATCCGCTCGGCGCGTCAGGCCAAGAGCGGCAATCAACCAGGCGATCCGGCGAAGGCGGCGCAAGCCGTGCTGCGGCTGGTCGAGGCCGATACCCCGCCGGTACGCCTGTTCCTTGGCGAGGATGCGCTTGGGCTAGTTGATCACAAGCTCGACGCAATGCGGGCCGAGATGACGGCGTGGAACGCGCTGTCTCGGTCGACCAGTTTTTCGGCGTGAGCGACGCGTGTGATTGGGCGCGGGCAAGATCGAACGCATAGCCTCGCTATCGGCGCGATTCTGGCGAAACGCCGAAAGCGCGCCGATAGGCGTGTGAGACGGCCGGTTCAGGCGGAAAAAGCCATTCTCGCGTCCTGTTCGGTATGGCGTGTTTTGGTCGGTTCGTGCTGTTCCAAAAGCGATAGTATTTTCGTGAAAGGGCGCGCGACCTGATTGATGGATGATCGTTGCAATTCTGCCGGATGGGTTGTCATCCCGCATGCCCGATCAGTACCGCTCCCACCGCCACTACCAGGCAGGCCATGATCCGGTAACCGCTGAGATTTTCGCGGAGGAAAAAGCGTCCGATGAGGGCGGCGAATACGACGCTCGTCTCTCGCAGCGCCGACACCGGCCCCATCGCACCGCGCGTCATCGCGACGATGACGATGCCATAGGCCAGCAACGAGGCGAGCCCTCCACTCGCCGCCACCAGCGTCTCCCGTCGCCCGCGCAACAAAGAGCGAGCATCGCGCAGCAGGACGTAAGTCGTCGGCGCGAGCAAGCCCCATAACAGGCACATCCAGACTGTGTAGCCGACCGAGGAGCCCGACAGCCGGGCGCCGATGCCGTCGGTCACGCTGTAGGCGCCGATGAAACAGCCGGTACCGAGCGCGAAGAGCAGGGTCTGCCGGCCGATGGTGCGCCCCTGGAAGGCCAGCGCGATGATGCCGCCCGACACCAGCAACACACCTATCAGATTGAGCGCGTCGGGTAGCTCGCGCGCGAAGATCGAGGCGCCGAGCGAGACCAGCAGCGGCGAGGCCCCGCGGGCGATCGGGTAGGTCTGCCCGAGATCGCCTTGCCGGTAGGTACGCACGAGGAAGAGATTATAGCCGGTGTGAAGCGACGCCGACAAGGCGACGCAGCCCCAACTCGCTACTGCGGGAACGGGCACGAGGGGCACCATCACCGTGCAGGCGAGCGCGATGGCGATGCACATGATCGTCATCGACCAAAGCCGATCGTCGCCGCCGCGAAGTAAGGCGTTCCAGCTCGCATGGAGGATCGCCGCGAACAAGACGATTAGGCTGGTCCCAATGGACATGAGGCTATCGAGTCGCCTTGGTTCGCGCCGTGAGCTTGTTGCCGTCCGGATCACGCAGGTAGGCGACGAAGACGCCGTTCGGGCGCTCGCAGGGCGGGGTTTCGATCGAGGTGCCGCCGTGCGTAGTGCCGGCCTCGTGCCATGCGCGGACCTTGTCCTGGCTGGTCGCGGCGATGCCGATGGTACCGCCGTTGGCGGCGGTCGCTGGGTTGCCGTCGATTGGCTCGGTAATCATCAGCCGTCCGCCTTCGTGCTCGTAGATCAGCCGCCCCCTCCCGTCCCGCTTGCCAAGCTTGCCGCCAAGCGCCGTGAACGTCGCGTCGTAGAAAACTTTGGACCGCTCCAAGTCGTTGCTGCCGATCATGATGTGCGTGAACATATGTCCTCCGGAGAATAGCGCCCTTGGCAGCTCAGCATCGATGGCGGTTCACGGCTGGCGGCATCGGGCATGGGCATCATTCCTGCCTAGCCTACCATTCCGGCGGATACGACCTTTCCGCATTGGAACTGTTGCGAGACGAGCGTTGCGGGAGCTCGCAGACACCCGGACGGCAGGCTTGGCTTTCCCAAATCCTGTTCCCGATCCCCAAATGGCAGATTGCAGATGGAAAAACGGGACGGTCGGACATTTCCAAAACCGTCTGTTTCGGGAAGCCTGGGTCTTCGATTGAACGGCAATATTTGGCGGCTGCCGATCGATCGTTCATGCTCGACCGGCGGCTCTTGTCAGATCTTGGAGTTCACTTCACCCCGGAGGATCGGTGAAATCTGGTCGGCAGATGTCTCAATTCCGCTGCATATGAAGGCCCTCTACTGCCAGCCACCACCGAGCGCGAGAAAGATCGCGATCTGATCGTCGACCAGTTCCGATTGCGCTGCAGCCCGCTGAACCTGCGCGACGGCAAGAGTGGCCTGCGCGGAGAGGACTGGCAGGAAATCGCTGCGTCCAAAACGGAACAGCTTGTCGGCTTGCGCGGCGGACGCTTCGGCACTTCGTGCGGCGCGGTCCAGCGCGGCGGCCCTGTCGCGGTTGCGGGCGTAGGTGGCGAGCGCCGTCTCCGTGCCGCGCAGCGCTTCGAGCACGACCGCGTCGAACCGGGCGAGATCCTCCGCGACTCGCTCCTGCGCAGCCGCGATCCGGGCCTTCACGATCGGTCGACTGGGAAAATTCCAGCTGACCAATGGCCCGAAGCCGAACCCAAAACTGTGACTGCTGCCGACGTTCTCGACCTTGCCGCCAGCCAGAATGCCACCGCCCACGCTCACGCTGGGATAAAGATCGGCAATGGCGACACCGATGCGCGCGGTATCTCCGGCAATGCTCCGCTCGGCCTGCCGGATATCGGGGCGTCGGCGCAGAAGCGCGGCGCCGTCGCCCACCGGCAGGGGCCGCGCAAGCACTGGTAAAGTGGCACAAGCCTCTATCTCGCGAGGATAATCCGCCGGGGCCTTGCCGAGCAATGTCGCCAGGAGGAACAGCGATGCCTGCCGCTTCGCGACAAAGGCCGGGAGAGCCGCCTCGCTGGTCTCCACCGCCGTTCGGGCACGGGTTACGTCGAAAGCGGTGCCGCGCCCACCGCGCGCGAGGCGGATCGTGGCGTCCAATGTGCGTCTTTGCAGGCCAGCCACCCGTTGCGCGGTAGCCATCTGGAAGTTGGCCGCGCAAACCCCGGCATAGGCCCTGGCCACCGTCGCCGCCACGCCGATGCGAACAGTGTCGCGCGCCGCCGCGACCGCATCGCGATCAGCCTCACCGGCCTCGATGGCACGCCTGAGCTTGCCGGCGAGGTCGAGCGGATAGCTGGCGGACAGCCCCAAGCCATAGGTGGCGACGCCCGGCATGCTCGCGCCCGCTGAAGTGGTGCTGTAATCCCGCTCCTGCGCCGCCTGCACGCTGACGCCTGTCGAGATCGCGCGGGCTCCGGCGGTCTGGCGCAGCACTGCCTCGGCCTTGCGCAGATTGGCGTCGGCGGCGCGCAGGTCGGCATTGACGGCGAGCGCCTGTTCGACCAGCGCATCGAGGCGGGGATCGGCGTAAAGGCTCCACCAGCGGTCGGGCAGCGGTTCCTGCGCGAAAGCGCTGTCGTCGCCCGCCACGAAGGCCCCTTGCGCCGGAAGGGTTTGCGCGATGGTCGCTTGCGGGCCATGGTAATCCGGCCCGGCCACGCATCCGGCAACCAGCAGGGCAGCCGACAGTGTCAGCGCCGCCTTCATGACCGCACCCTTGCCTGCGCCGTAACGGGGGCCTGCGCCATGACTGGCTGGGCATCGGCAGGGACGATTTCGACGGTCGCGGTCCGGCCTGCGATCAGCCGGGTTCCCGGCGGGACACGGTCGATGCGGATGCGCACCGGGATACGTTGGGCAAGGCGCACCCATGAGAAGGTCGGCGTCACCTTGGGCAGCAGGTTCTGCGCCTCGCCGCGCTGGTCGTCGGCGATGGCGGCGGCGATGCTTTCGACCCTGCCGGTGATATCCTTGTCATCGCCCATCAGGCGCACCCGCGCCCGATCGCCCACCGCGACCCGGTGCAGCTTCGTCTCCTCGAAATAGCCCTCAATACGCAGCGATGCGGTATCGACGAGCGCCATGGCCTGCGCGCCCGCCGCCAGATAGTCGCCGGGATGAATGTCGAGGTTGGTGATGGTCCCGCCCACGGTGGCGCGGATCTCGGTGCGATGCCGGTCGACATCGGCGACGTTGCGGGCTGCCAGTGCGCTTTTGAGCGCCGCCTCCAGCGTGCTGACTTTCGCGGCGTTCTGCTCGCGTGCCTCTGCGGCCACCAGATCGCCCAAGGCGCGGTCACGCCGGGATTCGCGGCGAGCCTGCTCCAGTTCGGCGCGGGCCTGCGCGATGGCGGCATCCGCTCGCTCGATCGTGGCGTCGATGCGGGGGCGGTCGAGCACGATCAGCAACTGGCCAGGCGTGACGGTCTGGTTGTCCTGCACCATGACCTGCGTGACCAGTCCGCCGACATCGGTGGAAACGCGGATGATATCGGCGCGGACATGGCCGTCGCGCGTCCAGGGCGTGCGCTCGTAGCGGTGCCAGAGTTGCAGTGCGAGGACGGCGGCCAAGGCCACGGCGCCAATGGTCAGGGCATAGCGGCCCAGCAGGGACAGGATTGGCTTCATGGCATAAGTCCGGAAGATGGCAGGTACTGCGCGAGCAGACCGAAGAGGACGATGAAGACGGCCAGTTCGACGAACGGCCTGCGGGCAAAGGCGCGGTCTGCCCCGGTCAGCGTGAGGAGGCGCAGAACGATCGCCGCGCCGATCAGCGCGACAAGCGCGATCACCAGCAGGCCGGGCAGCAGGACGCCGCCGATGGCGATGTCGGCGATCATGCGGGATGCCCTTTGCCGGTAGCATTGTGGGCGTTCAGCGCGAAGCTCAGGTCAATGAGGAGGTCGCGCAAGTCCGCACCATTCGCCCCTCCACCGCCCGGCAGTTTGGCCCGTTCTATGTCGGCCTGCATGGCGAGCCGGTTCAGGGCATCATCCCCGGGCTTTTGCTCGCCGCTGAAGGCTCGGGCCACTGCGCCAAGCAAGGCGGATACATCGCCGGCGTCAGCGTGCCCGTCCGCAGTCTTCTGGCGTAGCAGGCCCACCACATGACCGACACGAAGATAGAGCAGAACTTCGCCGACCGGGTCCGTCTCGCCCGCCTTGGCCTGTCTGGCGCGTGGGAGGAGCAAGGCGGTGCGGTCGATCATGAGCCCGGTCCACCGTGCCTCATCAATCGCACGGCCCTGCGCCCGGCGGGCAACGTCGCGGCGGCTCAGGCGCAGCAGGCGGGTGATGGCCTGCCTTGCAGGCACCGTCTGGAACAGGCTCATGCTGACAGCGGCAAAGCCAGTGCCGACGACGAGCGCCACGGTGCTGTTGAGATAGGTTGCGAAATCGCCGGTGTATCTGGAGCCAAGGCCGGTCAGGATCGGAAAGCTGAGCGTGATGCCCAGCGCCATCAACATAGTCGGCGGCCGCGCTTGCAGCGACCCCGCCCACAAAAGAACAGGGGCGAGCACCGCGACCAGCACCGGAAAGTCGCTGACGCGCGGTAGGATGATGAAACTGTAGGCAAGGCCCAGCACCACGGCATAGAGCGAGCCGATCAGATACTTGATGACGGCAGGCTTGGGTGTGTCGATATTGCCGAACAAGGCGCAGGCGACTCCGACGATGGACAGCGCCAATGCGCCATCCGACCAGGCGGACCAGATCCACAGCAGGCATGCGCTGAAGACGCCGACGACCGCGCCCAGGGCTGCGCGCGCGGCCACGCGGTGGTCGCGATGATGGACATAGCCGGTGACATTGCCTGTGCCGCCGACGCTCCTTTGCGGTCGACCGCCTTGCTGGGCGAATGCGCCCAACCGGTCGCAGTCGTCGAACAGGGCGATGAGTTCGACCAGATGACCGCAGAGATTGGCGCCTAAGGCATTGTCATGGTGTAGCGGGTCGGCCAGCAGTTGCGTGCGGATGAACCGTGCCTGTTCTGACAGTTGTCTGGGCGTTTCTTGCCTGTCGGATTCCGCACTGGCGAGCCAATGGCGGCAATCCTCGATCAGTTGGCGCAAATCGCTCTCGGCCAGGCTGAGAGCCGAGAGCCTGTGAACCCGCACCTCGATCTCGCTGGCCAGAGGGATCAGCCGGGCGAGCCCATCGTGAAGCCGGTGCAGCGTCTCGCGCGGCGGAGCGGATCGCGGATCGTCATAGGGCAGATGCGCGGCCAGTCCGTTGAGGGCGAGCAGGTCGCATGCCAGCATCGCCCGCCTGCCGCGCCGGTCGGCAACCGGCTCGCCCAGCAGTGCCTGCCGCCCAAGGCTGCGCGCATCGGCAAGGGTGGAGGCGAGTTTGGCATTGAATTGGCCTGTCATGCGCCGGGGCGCGATGAAGCGATGGATCAGCACGGCGCAGGCGATGCCTAGCCCGATCTCCTGCACGCGCACCGCTGCCGTGTCGAACATCGCGCCCGGATCGGCGACGCCAGGAAAGCCGATCAGGCTGGCCGTGTACCCTGCCAGCACGAAGCCATAGGCGCGCGGTGTCCGATCCAGCAGCGAGAAATAGAGGCACAGCCCTATCCAGCAAGCAAGGATCAGGCTGCACAGGACGGGCTCGTTAGCGAAGTTCGGAACGATGGCCACATTCGCGACAGCGCCCAAGATCGTTCCGGCGAGCCGATAGATGCCGCGTCCGAGCGAGGCGCCCGCCGATGTTTGGGAGACGATGTAGACGGTCAGGATGGCCCAATAGGGTTTGGGGAGGCCGATGCGCAGCGCCACATAATAGGCCAGCATCGCCGCCGCGAAGGTCTTGGCCGAAAAGAGCAGCGCGTCGCGGTCTGCCTTGATCGCTGGCGATGATAACAGCCTTGCGGCCTTGGACCGGGCCGTGCCGAAAAGCTGCGCAAGGTTTGGAATGGAAAGGCTGGCGGTTGTCATGCTGGCAACCATCGCGCCCTATCTAGAAATTATAAATTCGATATCCTGTCAGAAAATCACTATATCCATTCAATCCCATGACCACAGCATCTGCAATTTCCGGGTTCGATCCCGATCTCGCCGCCCTGCCTGCGGTGGCCTATCATCTCGATTTCTCGCAGCATGCCGCCGAGGTGCCCCAGCATGTACATCGCAAGGGGCAACTGATCCTGGCCTTGCATGGAGCAGTGACGTGCCGCGCCAGGGATGAGATCTGGATCGGCCCGCCCGACTGCGGCATCTGGATTCCGGGCGGCGTGGCCCACAGCGCCCGCACAACCGACAATGCCCGGCTAAACTATCTGTTCGTCGAGCCCGGCGCTGCACCGTTGCCGCAAGAATGCTGCACGCTCTCAATTTCGCCCATGATTCGCGCGATGGTCGAACGGCTCGCGCGTGAGGGGGGCGACTATCCGCCCGAGGGGCACGCCGCACGAATGGCGCGCGTCCTGCTCGATGAACTGGCTGAGATGCCGCGCGAACAGTTTAACCTGCCGATTTCCGGCGATCCGAAAATCCGCCTGATCGCCGATGCGCTGACGCTTGATCCGTCCGATCGCCGCACCCTGGGCGAATGGGCGCGCCATGTCGCCATGAGCGAGAGCTCGCTCGCCCGGCTGATGCTGCGCGAGACAGGGCTGAGTTTTGGTCGCTGGCGCCAGCAGTTGCACCTCATCGTCGCCCTGCGCGAACTGGCGAGTGGAACCGCCGTCCAGAATGTCGCTAGCGAACTCGGCTATGAGTCGGTCAATGCCTTCATCACCATGTTCAAGAAGGCCCTCGGCAGCACGCCCGCACAGTATTTTGCAGCTAGGCGTAATGGGTCCAAGGACAGATCGCCAGAGTATCTCTAACCGACCGCCCTCGACAAACGCTGCCGTTGGCGATTGAGACGCGAACGTCTCGATGTGGTCGATAGCTGCTAGTCCTACGATGCCCGCATTATCTGCCGATTGCAGCATTCAACCTGCCACGCAGATCGGCATGTTTTCCAGAATTCTGCGCCATGAGCTTCCTCAGATTGATCAGTTTCCACCGAACTGCGGGGAGGTTCGCCGCTTCTGGTAAACCGATCAGGCTGAAGTCGGGCTGCGCATCATGGAGGGACAGGAGAAATTCGGCCGCGGGGCCATTGGTCCGTGCCCGGATATCCTCGATCAGGCGCTCGCGGGCGGCGAGAAGCGTTTCGAGCGGCACATGCTCGATCGCCATGCCGTCGAATTCCTGGGCGAAGGCGCGGTCAATATCGATGCGGTTGGGATCGATCAGTTCGTGGGCCGGGCGGCCCGAGCATGCGGCATAGACCAGAAAAGTGCGGAACAGGTCGTCACTGATGCCTTCGTGTTGGTAGAGCAGATGGATGTCGTAGAGGTCCCGTGGATGCTGGCGATCGAGTGCCGCGCAAATCTTGCCGGCATAGATGTCCTCGAAGGCAAGCACGGACATCTCAGCAAAGCCGAATGCTTCCTCCACCGCATCCGTAACCCGCATGGCGTGCGGCGCCTTCACGGTGCCTCGAAGGACGGGCGAGACCTCTATCTTAACTTCGGCATCGGCGGAACGGAGGAGCACCCGGGTATCGCCATCGCCCCCGCCGCTGATCCTTTGCGCATTGACGCCAGGAAGGCTCTTCCGTGCGCGCTCGACGATGCGGTCGAAAGCGGCATCGATATTGGCGAGGGCGGTTTCGCGATCGTGGAGCGGCACGTAGGTCAGGTCGATGTCGACTGAGAGCCGCGGCATGTCTCGGTAAAAGAGATTGATCGCCGTGCCGCCCTTGAGTGCGAAATCCGGCTCGTCGGCCACGATGGGGATTGCGCTCACCAGGAGGCTGACTTGGGCTGCATAGCGTTCACGCGCCATCGCCGGCCTCATTGGCTGGCTCGGGGGCCGCAAATTCTTCCGGCACGACGAGTTGATAGGCTGCCGCATAGCGACCGCCTTCGACCAGCATGCGCGGGCCCTTGCCCATATCGATACCAGCACGATCGATGTGCGGCAGCCACCGATGCCGATGGCGGTCGGCGAAAAGAAAGAACAGCCGCCTCACCTTTATGCTCTTGCAGGCGCCCAGCAAGGCACTCAACCGGCCTGGACGCAGCGTCGCTAGGCCTTGGAATAGCATGTCGACCTTGTGGAAGCTCTCCTGGTCGGGAAGTTCGTTCAGGGCTTCGAGCACCGCGCGCTCGGGGGTTGAACGCCGCATTGGCCAATCCCAGGGATTCGGTCCAGTGCCTGCCGCGGGGTCGAAGTCATTGTCCTCGATTCCAAGAGAGTCCGAACCGAACAACTGCCGTCGCCGCATCAAGACGTGGGCGTCGAGAGTTAGCCTGGACAGCCAGGACGGTACGTTGCCGTAGAGGTAGACATTCGCGCTGCGGCCAAGGGCGAGATAGTGGCTGTGCCCTTCGAGGCTCAGCGCACTCATGCCGCCGACGTGGAAATCATAACCCATTATCCACTGGGCCGAGAGCACCGCCATCTTCCATTCGACAACATGTCCCGCTGGTTTGCCCGGGTAGGGTCGGCGATAGACGCCGCGTGCGACACGCTCGAGCCATCCTTCTCGATCATAGCTCGCTGCGGAACTCTTGGCGACGTCATTGGCAATCAACCATCGCGAGTCGACCAGGAAGCCAGCCGGAACCCGATCAAGGACATATTTTAGTCGATTTCGATTTGGTTCGGCCATAATGGCCTAAATAGCAAATTTTCAAAATTCCTCCAAATCTTATTTCGACAAGCCAGGATTTGGTACATCTAGGATAGGCTAAATCCGGCAGATACAAAATTTCGATCAGCCCGACATCTGATCATCACGCCTAGGTCGGCTAGGTCTGGGTCAGGTTCCTGAGGCTCCGGAACTGGATCAGCGTCGCTCGCCCGACCTTGATGGTTTCAAGGTCCCCGGACTGGATCAATTCGTAGATCCGCGAGCGACTGAGACCCGTGATGCGCACGGCGGTCGCGACACGGACCGTCAGCGGCTGCAATGCCTGCTCGGCCATGTGGTCGATCATGTACGCCCCCTCTGCGCTGCCTCGCGAGCCCGGACAAAAGCCCGGTCGCTCTCAAGGAAGGCCGCCAGCATTGCCGGGATCAGTTCGGCGATCGGCTCTTCGCTGCCATAGGCCGCCGCGTAGATGGCAGCATATTCACGCAAGGCGCCTTGCAGGTCGGGGGTGATCGTAATCGCAAGCTTGACCGGCGTCCGGTCCGGCAGCTTGGCAAGCTTCAGGTCGGCCATAGGGCTATCCTCCAATATTGCCGCGCCAGGGCGCGAGGATGAGTTCCCGGCTCACCAGCAGCCGTACTGGTGCGCCGGGGCGGATCGTGATGGTCGGCTGGACGTCAAGGTTTCGGGACGTCAGTTGATCGCCAGCGCGCGATACGTTCTGCTGCGTGGACTCGCGGATAGCCTGGACGAGGTCGCTCTCGCCTTTGATCGACAGTTCCGAACCCACTCCAAGCAAGGTCGCCAAGGCGACGCCCTTGAGCAGTGCCCAGCTATGGAAATCGATCTTGTCCGCGAGACCCGCATAGCCCGAAGGATCCGTTGCAGGCATATTGTCGAGGCGCAGCGAGCTGCCGTCGGGCAGGATGATCCTTTGCCAGATCACCAATGCACGGCGCTGGCCGAAGGCGACGACGCTGTCATACTTGCCGACCAGCCGGGCGCCCTGCGGCACCAGCAGGAAGCGACCGGTTGCACTGTCGAATACGTTCTGCGTGACCTGGGCCGTGACAAGTCCCGGCAGGTCCGAATTGAGGCCAGTGATAAGGCTGGCCGCGATGACGCTGCCCGCAGACAGCATGTAGGGAGAGGCCGGGGCCAGCAGCGCGTGCGGATTGGCATCGCCGCCCAAGTCGATCCGCTCGGCGAATGCCGTCTTGCGATCCTCCGAGGCCGGCGCAGCTGTCGGGACGAACTGTTGGCCTGCCGAGATGGCTTCAGTTGCCGATGGCGTGGAATCGCCAGGCTTCGTCTGGGCCATGAGCCCCGACTGGCGCGCCGCCTTGAGCTCTGCGAGGCGCGCCATCCTCTCCACCTCGGCGGTGTCAGTGCCAGTCCGGGCGGCAGCACTGCCATCTATCGGTGCGAACTGTTGCTGCTGGGCGCGCAGGATCGGTCGGCCAAGGTCGCCCGGCAGTGGCGGCCCCAGTCTTGGCGCATCGCCGTAGCTTGACGGCAAGGCCGAAAGAGCATCGGTCGAGGTCTTGCCCATCGGCTGCGCCAGCTCGCTTTCCTGGGGTGGCCGGTGGAAGATCCGGGGCTTTAGCGCCATCCAGGCAATGCCTATCAGGCTGGCTGAGCCCAGCGCGGCAATGCCGATGATCGCACCCCGCCGAAACCGGATGGCCCGTGCGGGACTTGCGCGCAGGACCAGCGTCTCGGGATCGACCTTCGGCGCGGGTGTGGCCGGCTGCCCGGCTATTTCGGCCGTCATGCGCCCCTCCGATGCTTTGCCCCGCCCCCGCGGGTGATGCGGACGACCTGCTGCTTCTTGAGACCGAGCCGCAGCTCGGCCACATCGAACAGGCGGTCGATGATGTAGTAGCGCTCACGCACCCGGTAGTTGGCGAGTTCGGCCGTTCCGTCGGGCCCAAGCACGAACAATGGCGGTGCCTCGCCCTGCGACAGGCCTACAGGAAATTCGATATAGGTCTTCTGTCCGTCGTCGAACGCGCGCAGTGGCCGCCATGCCGGCCGATCCCCCGACAAGGCATAGTCGAAGCGCAACTGGCCCACGTCGAGGCCTGCTGCGATCGGTGCGGCGGACCGGACAACTTCGGCCTGCCGTTTGAGCGCAAGCAATTCGTCCTGGGGATAGGTCCAGCTTACCGCCGCCATGGGCGTTCGGGCCGTGCTGGCGAGGCGCAGGTGGTAGGTTCGCCGGTCGGTGGTGATGACAAGGTTCGTTACGAGCCCCGCGTTGAACGGCTTTACGAGAATGTGCGTTCGCCGGGTATCGCCGTTTCCGCTGGTCGTATCGCCTATAACCCAGCGCGCCGTATCGCCGCTCGCGACGGCCACGAGCGCTTCGCCCGGCTGCAATGCGATGTCGGTCACCGCTCCTGGCGCGGTATAGGCTTGGAAGATCATCCCCTCGGAAAAGGCATAGACCTGCGTTGCGTTGATAAACCCCTGCGCGGCCGGTTGCTCGGTCGAACTGCGGTTGGCGGCGGCCACACGGCGCACGGGCGACGCACCGTCGTGGGCCTGGGCCGGGACACAGGCAAGCGCGGCAATGGGGAAAAGCATGGAGCGGATGATCATGGCTGGACCTCCTTGGCGTTCTGGGTGACGGGCGCCGCCAGGCCGGGATCGAGCGGCGAACCGAGTGGCAGGTTCGAGGCGGGCGAGGCCATTGGAACTGGCCTCGAAGGTGAAGGGGATTGTGGCTCGCCATCGAGCTCGCGACTCCAGTCGATCGCGTCGACGTAGATTCCGAGTGGATTGCGACGCAGCGTGTCGGCATCGACGGGAGGCTTGGTCACAATGGTCAGGATGGCCGTCCAGCGGCTACTCCCGGCCCGTGCACCGCGCTCGAACACAGTCTCGGTCCACTTCACCTGGAACGAGGTGTCGGAAGCCCGCACGACGCTCGTCACCTGGACCGATACCGTTCGCTCGCCAATGCGGGCGAATGGGTCGTTGCTGCGGGCATAGTCGCCAAGGAACTGGGCACCGCGCCGTGTTGCGAAATCATAGGCCTCGAGCCAGCCACGCTTCATCAGGACAGGGTCGAGCGACGCCGAGCGTACGTTCGTGATGAAGCGGCCAAGGTGCCAGGCGATCTGCGGGTCCGTTGGCCGGTAGCCGGCGGCCGCTTCGCTGACGGCGCGGGCTTCGCCCAGTCGATCGACTTCGACCACATAGGGTACCACCCGGCTCTGCAGGGACTGCCAGACAAGTCCACCGGACAGACTTGCCGCGAGGCCGAGGCTCACGAAGGCCGCAAGACGCCAATTGCGTGCCTGCACCCGGGCCGAGCCGATCCGGTCGTCCCAGACCTGGCCCGCACGCTGGTATGGCGTCTCTGGAATTGGGGTGCGTCCATAGCGCTGGACGCTGCGCTTGAAGATCATGGCCTAGTCGTTCCTTTCCTTGATGTCGGGAGTGGCGGCACCACCGCCCCGGTCGCCCTGTTGAAGCGCATGGAGGGCAAGCTGCCGGCGATGCCGCGTGGACTGCTCCGCGCGCATGGCGCGCGCCCAGGCGGGCGCAGCATCATTGCCTCCGCCTGCCTGGGCCTGTCCCGGGCTTGTCTTCGTGTCGTTAAGTGCGTTCCAGGCGGCCTGGCGTCCGCTCGACGCAGCTTCGCTGAGGCCCAGTGCTTCCGATGCCTTGGCTCGGACCGCGTTGCCCGCGGCTTTCGTCACACCAGAAAGGCCAGCGCCGACTGAGGAATTGCCCGCCGCCTCCTGGCCAAGGCCATAGGCCGTGCTCGCTGCCGAACCCATGGCCGTGCCGGAACGGACCGCCCCCAGGGCTGCCCCACCGAGAGCGCGCGCACCGCCCATGGCCGCGCCGCCTGCAACCATAGTGATGCCAGCCGCTCCGGCCGCGGTGCCGAAGGCTGCACCAGCACCAAACTGGGGAGCGCCCGAGACAAGGCCGCTTGCAATCGAGGGCCCGAAGATTCCAAGGCCGAACAGGGACAGGCTCGCCAGCACGAGGCTCATGGCCTGGCCGATGTCTGGCTCCTGGCCCTGGAGGGCAGCTGTGAATTCGGCGAAGAAGTTGGATCCGATGCCGACGATCACGGCGAGCACCATGACCTTGATGCCCGAGGAAACCACGTTGCCGAGAACGCGCTCGGCGAGGAAGCTGGTCCGGTTCCAGAGAGCGAACGGCACGAGGATGAAGCCGGCAAGGCTCGTCAGCTTGAACTCGATGATCGTCACGAACATCTGCACCGCGAGGATGAAGAAGGCGATGATCACCAGGGCCCATGCGAACAGCAGCACCATGATCGTCAGGAAGTTGTCGAAGAAGGTCGTGAAACCAACCATCTCGCTTGCCTGGTTGAGCAGCGGCCAGGCTGCCTCGAACCCGGTCCCTGCAAGCCGCCCCGGCTTGAGCAGGTCATCGGCACCGAGCGTGCCCCCGCCAGCGGTGAGCCCTGCCTGCGCGAAAGACCGGAAGATGATGTCCGCGAGCGTGGAGAAGCTGTTCAGGATGAATGCGAACGTGCCGATGTAGAGGATCTTGCGGAGGAAGCGGCCGATGACATTGTCCTCGCCGCCCATCGCCCAGAACAGGCCGGCAAGCGTGATGTCGATGCCGATGAGCACGGACGTCAGGAAGCCCACGTCCGGGCCGAGCAGCCCGAACCCGCTGTCGATGTAGGTGATGAACGACTGCATGAAGCGGTCGATGACATTGAGGTCGTTCACGGGCGTGGTCTTCCTGGATGGATTGGATGCCGCGGGGCGTGACTGGGGGTTGGCCACGCCCCGCGGGCGGCGGCAGGCGCGGGAGGCTCGCCTTGCTGCCATGGCCGGGTCGGCTTTGAGCCGCGTGGGGGCTATTGCGGCGTGTAGGCCGACCCGGAGCCGAGGAACTTCTTCGTCGCGGCCCGCGCCTCGACCCCTTGTGTCGCCCGTCGGGCCTGTTCCTGGGCCTCGGCCCGGAACTGGGCGGCCATCATCTGCTGGATCTGGAACTGCTGCTTTGCCGTCAGGGCCAGCAGTTGGTTCGTCGCCTGCTGCGCTGCAAGCGATCCCTCGGCACCCTGACTTCGCGACACGATGTCGGCGAGCGCCTGGGTGTCGTCCCGCACGTTCTCGACGACCTGCGACTGAACCGTCATCGTCTGGCGAAAGGCATCCATGCTGGCATCGAGCCGGCCGCGGGCGCCCTGCACGCGCTGGTCGGTTCGAAGGGCTGTTGCAAAGTCTTGCGGAAACATCGATCGGAACCGGGCGTCGAGCTGGTCGACCCGAAAATCGATACCCTGGGCCTGGCCCATGAGGCGGTCGATCTGGGCGAGCTTCTGCCGAAGGGCATCGAGCTGGGGAAAATCGATCCGGGAGAGGTTCTTGCCCATGTTAACCAGCATCTGCGCCTCGTTCTGGAGTTGCCTGATCTGCTGGTTGACCTGCTGGAGCGTGCGTGCGGCGGTCAGGATGTTCTGGGCGTAGTTGCTCGGGTCGAAGACCGAGATCTGTGCCTGGGCGGGCGCTGCGGGCAGGCCGAGTATGGCGCCCGTGACGCAGATCGATGCCAGGGCCAAGCTGCATGCGACGGCATGGGCGGGGGCAGAAATTCGCATCAGGATTCTCCTTCTTCGGGGGATAGGGGTTCGGGGGCCTTCGCCAGGAGGTCAGCCGCCCAGTCGAGGCCAGCGGTGCGCAGGAAGCGGGCTGCGAACTCGTGGGTGCCGCCCGCCTCGAGCAGCGCGTCGATGCGGGCTTGGGTCGCGGGATCGGAGGCAGCGCAGAACGCAAGCGCGACAGGGCCGAGACCCAGTTCGAACAGGCGGTTCCCACGGGCAGACTGGAGGTAGTACTGGCGCTTGGGCGTTGCCCTCGCGACCAGCTCGACCTGTCGGTCATTGAGGCCGAACTGCTCGTAGATGCTGCGGGATTGCGGTTCGATCGCCCGGTCGTTGGGGAGCAGGATACGTTGCGGGCAGCTTTCGATGATGGCGGGCGCGATTGACGATTGAGATATGTCGGCGAGGCTCTGCGTGGCGAAGACCACCGAGACGTTCTTCTTGCGCAGGACCTTGAGCCATTCCCGGATCCGGGCTGCGAACAGCGGATGGTCGAGGAATATCCAGGCTTCGTCGAGGATGAGCAGCGTCGGGCGGCCGTCGAACCGCTCCTCGAGGCGGTGGAAGAGATAGGACAGCACCGGGGCGACCACGCCGGCCTGGCCCATCAAGGCCTCCGTCTCGAAGCATTGCATGTCGGCAAGCTCGAGGCCCTGCTCGGCGGCATCGAGCAGGCGCCCATAGGGGCCGTCCAGCGTATAGGGTTGCAAGGCCGTGCGCAGGGCGTTGGACTGGAGCAGCAGCGCGAGGCCAGTCATCGTCCGTTGCTCCGCTGGTGCGGTGGCGAGACTGCCCAGCGCCGACCAGAGCATGTCCTTTACGTCCGGCGTGACCGCGACCTTCTCGTGCTCGAGCAGGGCCGCGATCCATTCTGCTGCCCAGCTGCGCTCGAGAGGCCGGTCGATCCCGGCCAAGGGCTGGAAGGCGAGCGCCTTGCCCTCGTCGCTGCCAAGGGCATGGTGGATGCCGCCGCAGGCGAGAACGGCAGCGCGCGCGGAAAAACCCTTGTCGAAGATATAGACCTGCGCACCCTCGTAGCGCCGGAACTGGAAGGCGAGGGTAGCGAGGAGCACGGACTTGCCCGCTCCCGTGGGGCCAACGACCAGCATGTGGCCGACATCCCCGACGTGCGTCGACAGGCGGAACGGCGTCGAGCCCGCCGTGCTGGCGAGGAGCAGCGGCGGCCCATCGAGATGCTCGTTGCGGCGAGGACCCGCCCATGTGCTCGAAAGCGGCATGAGGTGCGCAAGGTTGAGCGTATGGACGAGCGGCTGCCGGACGTTGGCGTAGGACTGGCCGGGAAGCGAGGAGAGCCAAGCCTCGACGGCATTCACGCCCTCGCGGATGGTCGTGAAGCCAAGGCCATTGACGATGCGCTCGACGGCGCGGAGCTTCTCCTCGACGGCGCCCCGGTCCCGGTCGCTCACTGTGATCGTCGTGGTCAGGTAGCCGAATGCGACATGGTCCTGCCCAAGCACCTGAAGGGCTTCATCTGCATCGACGACCTTGTTGTCTGCATCGCTGTCGAGCAACTGCGTTGGCTGGTTGTAGAGGACCTCGCGCAGCAGCGCGCTGACCGACTTGCGCTTGTTGAACCACTGCCGGCGAAGTCCGGTCAGCGTCCTGGTTGCCTCTGCCTTGTCGAGCGCGATGAAGCGCGTGACCCAGCGATAAGGCAGGCCGAGGTGATTGAGCGCATCAAGGATGCCCGGCCGGCTCATGTTCGGGAAGCCCAGCACGCTCAGCGCTCGCATGTGGCTCGCCCCGAGGATCGGCTCGAGCCCACCCGTCAGCGGGGTATCGACCAGTAGCGCATCGAGATAGACCGGCGTTTCCGGCACGGAGACTGGATGTCGCTTTTCCGAAATGCACCCGTGGAGGAAGGTCAGCGTCTCGCCGTCGTCCAGTGCACGAACTTCCGGCATGAAACCTGACAGGAGGTCTGCCACGCGGTCTGTCTCGGCCACGAAGCCCGACAGCGCCCCTCGCCAGTCCCTTGCTCCGTCGGCATCCGGCCGGTCGACGAGCCTGCGCCCGGCGCTGTCCACGGCATCGGCGGCAGGTAGCCATTGCAGGGTCAGGTGGTAGCGGCTTTCGAAATGCACGCCCTCTGCCTCGAACGCCGCGCGGCGCTCACGATCGACAAGGGCGCTGGCCGGATCCGGGAACCGGCTTGCGGGATAGCCGGGGGCGGCCACCCGCTCGGCATCGAAGAACATTGCCCAGCCACTGCCAAGGCGCTTGAGGACATTGTTCGCTCGCGCGCAGGCACCGATCAGTTCGGCCTCGGTCGCGGACTCAAGGTCTGGCCCGCGAAAGGCGAGCGTGCGCTGGAAGCTTCCGTCCTTGTTGAGCACGATGCCTGGCCCGACCAGGGCCGCCCACGGCAAGTGATCGGCAAGCCGGTCGGCGCGCGACCGATATTCGGCAAGGTTCAGCATGCGAGGTAGCCTTTCTGCCGCAGGTGCCGGACGAGCACCGGGGCGAAGTCGGGATCACGCCGGGCGGCGAGGACGGCGAGGCTGTGCCCCGCCGCCCAGAGCACCATCCCGGCCAGCCATTGCTGGAGGCCCAGCCCGACGCCGGCAGCGAGCGTCCCGTTGACGATGGCAATGCCGCGCGGGGCACCGCCAAGCAGGATCGGACTGCCGAGCGAGCAATGAATCGGCGCCTCGAAGCCCTCGATGTGGCCGCCGGCAGAATGGTGGACGCTGCCGCTCATGCGATGAGGGCCCCGCCGCCGAAGCTGAAGAAGGAGAGGAAGAAGCTCGACGCGGCAAAGGCGATCGACAGCCCGAAGACGATCTGGATCAGGCGGCGGAAGCCACCGGCCGTCTCGCCGAACGCGAGCGTAAGACCGGTGACGATGATGATGATCACCGCGACGATCTTCGCAACGGGGCCCTGCACCGATTCCAGCACCTGCTGCAACGGTTCCTCCCATGGCATGCCGGAACCCGCCGCATGCGCCTGCGCCGAGACCATGAGGGAAGCGGCAAGGGCAGCGACCGCAACCAGCGCGGACGGCATCGGAAAACGGGTGGGCTTGGTCATGAGGCATCTCCTTCGGGTTGGGGATTGAGAAGATCGGCAAGGTCGTAGGCACCGGCGCGAGTGTCGAACCCAGTGACCCGCGCGACCGCGGCCACCCGGCGGCCAGCGCCGCGACCAGCGATGAAGACGATGATGTCGATGGCCTCGGCGATGAGCTGCCGCGGCACGGTCACCACGGCCTCCTGGACGAGCTGCTCGATCCGGGTGAGCGCAGCGCGGGCCGAGTTGGCGTGGACCGTGGCGATGCCGCCAGGGTGCCCGGTGTTCCACGCCTTCAACATGTCGAGCGCTTCTGGACCGCGCACCTCGCCAACCACGATACGGTCGGGCCTCAGGCGCATCGTCGAGCGCACGAGGTCGGTCATCGAAGCCGCGCCCGCCCTGGTTCGCAGCGCGACCGTGTCAGGCAGGGGGCATTGCAGTTCCCGGGTGTCCTCGATGAGGATGACGCGGGCATCGACACTGGCCATCTCGGCAAGAAGCGCATTGGCGAGCGTCGTCTTGCCCGAACTGGTGCCGCCGGCGACGAGGATGTTGAGCCGGTCGGCCACCGCCCTGCGCAGCAGCCGTGCCGCTTCAACCGGCATGATGCCCTCAGCGACATAGTCCTCGAGCAGGTGCAGCCGCTCGGCAGGCTTGCGAATGGAGAAGCAGGGAGCTTCGGATACAGGCGGAAGCACGCCTTCGAAGCGTTCGCCCGCACGCCTTTCGGCATGGGGCGGCAGCTCCGCCGAGATTACCGGCCTGTCTCCATGGATCTCGGCGCGGGCATGGCTGGCCACGAGGCGGATGATGCGCTCGACTTGTGCGGGCGGGATCCGCACGCCGGTGTCGATGCGGCCTTCGCCAAGGCGGTCGAGCCGCAGGGCGCCGTCCGGGTTGACCATGATCTCCTGGGTCCGGGAATCGGCGAGCGCCGAAGCGATCTCCGGACCCATCGCGGTTCTCAGCATCGCGCGGCGTCGCGCGCTCGAAAGGACAGCCGGATCATGCTGCGCGCTCACTCGCCCGCCTCCGATCCCAGCGTGCGCCGACCGGTCGCGACCTGGCGGCCGACCTGATTGACGAAGGCCTCGAAGCGCTTGGCGCCGAGCGCGCGACCAGCCTGGTCATTCTCGGCAAGCGGGGTCTGGATCGCGAGTTCGAACCGGATGAAAAGGGCCAGCGTCTCGAGGATTACGTAGGTATCCCGGTCGACCCGGCCGATCGCCTTGGTCAGGCGGTCCAGCCGGATCGAGAAGCGGTCCTCGAGCTCGGACGCGCCGCGGCGATTGAGCCACGCCGTCAGGGCATCGACCAGGATCGCCGACTTTGTCGCGCCGGGCCTAGCGGCCAGCGCCTCTAGCCTGTCGCTGAGCGGCTGCGGCAGGAAGAGTTGGTGGCGAACCTTCTCCATGATCAAAAATCCAGCTGGAGGTCGTCGGGACGCGGCGTCCCGGCATCGAGTGCGTAGACGGCCCGCGCCGCTCCGAGCGCCTGGACCCGGTCCATGGCTCGGCGCTCGGCAGCCTGGTCACCATCGTCGTCGGCCAGGCCGAGGGGATCGGCGATCTCTGCGTCTGGTAATGCGACGACCTCGATCTCGTGCGCGGGGTGGCGAGCCTGCTCGAGCCCGCCGGAATCGGCGCCGTCATCAAGGTCGAGGCGGCCGCCGAGCCGTTCGTCAGCGCTGCGGACCTGGCCAGCCCAGTCGTCAGCGCGCTGCGGCGGGAGGTCCTGGTACGCGCCAGGAGTCAGCGCGGGTGCAGGCAGCACGCGGGCGGCAAGGCGACGGTCCTCATAGTAGCGCAGCTTGCTGGCGCGCACTGGCGGATGGCCCGAGACCAGCACGAGCTCATCCTTGTGGCTGAGCTGCATGACCTCGCCAGGCGTCAGCAGTGCGCGGGCGGTCTCCTGGCGGCTGACCATGACGTGGGCGAGCCAGGGCGCGAGCCGGTGACCGGCATAGTTGCGCATGGCCCGCTGTTCGGTGGCAGTGCCAAGGGCATCCGAGATGCGCTTCGCCGTGCGCTCGTCATTGCTGGCGAAGGCAATGCGGACATGGCAGTTGTCGAGGATGGCGTTGTGCTCGCCATAAGCCTTCTCGATCTGGTTGAGGCTCTGCGCGATGAGGAATGCGCGCACCCCGTAGCCGGCGAGAAAGGCGAGGCTCGTCTCAAAGAAATCGAGGCGGCCCAGCGCGGGGAATTCGTCGAGCATCATGAGAAGCCGATGACGGTTGCCGCGCATGGTGGCCTGGCCCACGGAGCCCTCCGCCTGCAGCTCCTCGGTCAGCCGGCGACCGATCTGGTTGAGGATGAGCCGAACCAGCGGCTTGGTGCGGCTGATGTCCGATGGTGGCACGACAAGGTACAATGAGACCGGATTCCTGGCCTCGACGAGGTCGGCGATCCGCCAGTCCGAGGCGCTCGTCACGGCAGCGACGGTTGGGTCGCGGTAAAGCCCGAGAAAGGACATGGCTGTCGAGAGGACGCCCGAGCGCTCGTTCTCGCTTTTGTTGAGGAGCTCGCGCGCGGCCGAGGCGACGACCGGGTGCACGCGCGGTGCCGCTTCGCTGCCAAGGTGGTTGGTAGCCATCATGCCCCGCAAGGTCGCGGTGAACGGGCGCTGGGGGTCCGAAAGGAAGGTGGCGACCCGGGCGAGCGTCTTCTCCTCCTCCGCATAGAGGACATGGAGGATCGCGCCCACGAGCAGCGAATGGCTCGTCTTTTCCCAGTGGTTGCGCCGCTCAAGCGCGCCTTCGGGATCGACCAGGATATCGGCGATGTTCTGGACGTCGCGAACCTCGTCGATGCCGCGGCGGACCTCCAGCAGCGGATTGTATCGGGCCGAACGGGCGTCGGTCGGGTTGAACAGGAGGCAGTGGGAGAAGCGCTGGCGCCAGCCGGCGGTCAGCTGCCAATTCTCGCCCTTGATGTCGTGGATCACGGCCGAACCCGTCCAGCCGAGCAGCGTGGGTACGACGAGGCCCACGCCCTTGCCCGAGCGGGTCGGCGCGAATGCCATGATGTGCTCGGGACCGTCGTGGCGCAGGTAGCGCGCGCCGAGGCGGCCAAGGATTACGCCGCGCTCATCCAGCAGGCCTGCGGCAGCGATATCCCGCAGGTCTGCCCAGCGCGCCGAGCCGTAGGTCGTCACATTGCTCGATTGGCGCGCGCGCCAGACCGACCCAAAGATGGCAGCACCGCAACCGGCCAGGCCACCTGCCGCGGCAATTGCACCGGCCTCGTCGAAGACAACCGGCGCATAGGCGTCGAACTGGAACCACCAGACGAAGATCGACCAGGGCCGATAGACCGGCATTCCGAGGAAAAGTAGCCAGGGCGCGCCAAGCTGCGGCTGGTACGCGAGGGCCGCCGCCGCCCATTGGGTGGCAGACCAGATGCCCGCGACGATGATCGCGAGCACGACAAGGATCTGTCCTATGAGCAGCTTGGTCGGGGTCATGCGGGCCTCCGCCCACCGCCGACTCATTCGATGGCGGGCAGCCCCAAGCATCGGGCCAACCGCCTCCTGGCATCAGTCACCGGCAGGTGCCGCGAAGGACCTTCCTGGTGTCACAAAAATCTATCGACCTGAAATTCGCCGGCAGTGGAAGGCGCGCTGCGATCCAGGACCGCGCCAGCCTGACTTCGTTGGTCGGCATCCGCTCTCCCAACGCAGGAGCGTGCCTAGCGATCGCCGACGGAAGGGACCTGCCCACAGGCAGGCTACTGGTAGAACGCGCTGGGCGGCATTCCGAATTGCCGCCGAAACATGGCGGTAAAGGCGCTCTGGCTTGCATATCCGCTGTCGAAAGCGACGTCGATGATCCGCTCTCCCCGTGCCAGACGCTCAAGGGCGGCCAGCAGGCGCACCTGCTGCCGCCATTGTCCGAAAGTGAGACCCGTCTCCCGCGTGAACGTTCGCTGGAACGTGCGGGTCGTCATGCCCGCCAGTCGCGCCCATTGTTCGGTCGCCTGACCGTCGCCGGGGTCCTCCATCAGGAGCTGGCAGACCTTGCCGATGCCTGGGTGGATGGGAAGCGGCAGGTGAAGCGGCAAGGTCGAGGTGGTCCGGAGTTCATCAAGCAGGAGCAACATCAGCCGGTCGTCCCGGGAATTTTCCGGGTAATTCAGCGGTACCTTGCAGGCTGCAACGATCAATTCCCGTAACAACGGCCCCACCGAAACGACGCAGCTCGAGCGCGGCAGCTCGTCATGCGCATCGCTGGCGACGAAGACGGTGCGCATCTGCACCGGTCCGCACATCCGCACTTCGTGGACCACGTTGGGCTGCAGCCAGACGGCGCGTGTCGGCGGGACAACCCAATGCCCTGTAACCGATCGCACGACCATGACGCCGGAGATGGCATAGAGCAGCTGGGCGCGCGCATGCGCGTGCTCGCCGGTACTGGCTCCGTCTGGGTAGTCAGCCACAAGCGCGGATACCGTTCGCTCGCTTTGCTCATGCTGCTCCAGCAAGCAATGGATGTTGTCGCTTTCGCTATACATGATGTCGCTATATCGTGATACTGCCGACCCTGGAAGCACCTACAAAGTCGGAGGACCAAAACTTGGAGCCTCCATGCGGTATCTTTCTTTTATCTACCCGACGCTGGCCATCCTGCTGTGGGCCGGGAATGTCGTGGTCTCGCGGCTGTCGGCCCATGTCATTGGCCCCCAGGCGATAACCTTCTACCGGCTGGCACTGGCCGTAATACTTCTCAGTCCCTTTGTTGCTGCCCCCGCATGGCGCAACCGAGCCATCTTCTGGCGCCATTTCGGGAAACTCGCTGTTCTCGGGTTCCTGGCGATGTGCCTGTTCCAGAGTCTCTCCTACCTCGCAGCCGAAACGACCAGTGCCACCAACATGGCCGTTTTCACGGCTCTCGTACCTCTGCTTACGGTGGCGCTCAGCATCCCAATCCTGGGAGAGGCGCCGACCACTGGTCTTGTCTTTGGAGGCATGCTGTCGCTCGGGGGCATCCTGTACCTCGTCAGTGGCGGGGAGCCCGGCCAGATTTTCAGGAACGGCATTCATGCAGGCGATCTCATGATGCTGATCGCGGCGACGATCTATGCGCTTTACGGCATCCTTCTCAAAAGGTGGAACGTCGGCCTGCCGGGCTGGCAATCGACCTATGGCCAGGCCCTGTGCGCTCTCGCGATCATGTTTCCCGCATTCCTCGCAACGCCACCCGAGCTTCGCCAGTTGGATGCGCGCACCTTGCCGCTCATCGGCTATGCTGGTGCCTTCGCTTCCGTTCTGCTGCCCTTTCTCTGGATCAGGGGCGTGGAGAAGCTTGGCCCCAGCCGGTGCTCGATCTTCATGAATCTATTGCCGGTCTTTACCGCGGCGATTGCCTTCCTGCTGCTAGGCGAACCAATACGGCTCTACCATCTTCTCGGTGGAGTAACGATCCTCGCCGGCGTGGCCTGCGCACAAGTCTTTTCTCGCCCTCTCGCAAGGGAGGCGGCTGGAAGCCGGGGAGAAGCCCGATGAACAGTGTTGCCAATCAGGATCTCCTCGTCCGTCTGGTCGAGGCTCTCGAGCGGCTTGCGCCACCTCCGCGCAGTGTCGCAATCGCGCCCGAGGCTGAAGGCTATGTATGGCGCGCGGACGCCCTCGCGCTGGATCCTGTCGCCACCATCGCGCGCGTTGACCTCGACCTTTTGAGAGGCATTGAGCGCCAGCGTGACGCGCTGCTCGCCAATACGCTGGCTTTCGCCGAGGGGCAGCCGGCCAACAATGCCTTGCTATGGGGGGCTCGCGGCACCGGAAAGAGTTCGTTGGTCAAGGCGGTCCATGCCGAAGTCAATCGCGCGCTGGATGGCCAAACGGCGCCTGTCGCGCTGGTCGAAGTGCAGCGGGAAGACATTGGCAGCCTGGGCAAGCTGCTGGCGATCCTGGCTGGCGAGCATGGCAGGCGCTTCATCCTCTTCTGCGACGATCTCTCGTTCGACCATGGGGAAGGAGACTATAAGTCGCTGAAAGCTCTTCTCGACGGCGGCATAGCGGGGCGCCCATCAAACGTGATCATATATGCGACGTCCAATCGCCGGCACCTTCTCGCCCGTGACATCGTCGAAAACGAACGCGCGACGGCTATCCATCCGGGGGAGGCGATCGAGGAGAAAGTCTCGCTGTCGGACCGCTTCGGCCTTTGGCTGGGTTTCCACGCGATGGTGGAGACCGAATATCTCGACATCGTGGCATCCTATGCGGATCGGCTGGGTATCGGCATCGACCGCGCGGATCTCGCCCAGGCGGCTAGGGAATGGGCCCTTGCCAGGGGATCGCGATCGGGGCGGACGGCATGGCAATTCATCCAGCATGTTCGTGGCCAGGGTACCCCGGCATCCCGTTGATACGCACCAGCAGCGGTCGATCGCCAATTAAGTAGGTGGCTGGATAGGGGCCCCACCAACCAGTGACTCATGGCCATGGCAAACCATGGTCATATGCGAGCTTTCAAAGGAAAGGGTCTGGTTACCGGGTTGGCCCGGCGGGAGAGGAAAAACCGAGAATGCCTGCCGACCGATGGCGGTCGCGGCTGGCGCCAAGCGTAGCCCTGGCGGACGCCTTCATTCGCTCCGCCCGGGCGGCAGCGTCGCCCGGCGAGCTTGCCCTGCTGATGGAGGCGGTCACCGCCGACCTGGGCTTTCGTTACTACGCGCTCATCCATCACGCCGACCTGCGCGGATCGCCCCCAGGCCGGGTCGATGTCCGCCACTATCCCGAGGCAGTTGCTGCCCGGATCATCGACGAGGGCCGGTATCGCCGCGATCCAGTCATCCGGGCCTGTGCCTTCGCCGACGGCGCATTTCTCTGGTCAGAGCTCGACCGGATCATCCATCTTGATCGCCATGACCGCCGCTGCCTCGAGGCAGGCCAGGCCGAAGGGCTGAACGAGGGCATCACCGTGCCGTCCGTGCTGCTCGGGGACTGCATGGGCTCGTGCACCTTCGCCGGGATCAAATCGCCGAAGCGCGCAGTTCGCCTGCTCGGCCCCGTCCAGATGATCGGTATTTTTGCTTTCCAGGCAGCACGCCGTCTGGTCATCGGGCAGCGCCAGCCACGCCCGACGCCGCGCCTCCATCCCCGTCCGCGCGACTGCGTGATCCTTGCCGGACGCGGCATGTCCAACAAGGAAATCGCGCGAACCCTCTCGCTCACCCCGCGCACCGTCGATGGCTACATGACCGAGGCGCGTGAGCTCTTCGGCGCCCATGATCGCACCGAACTCGTCGTGAGCGCGATCTTCGCTGGCGAAATCGGCCTCGACGAACTCGTAGCTCGTCAACCCGAGTAATCACTCGGCCTGTTTCGAGGCCGCCCCGGTGCTTCCCTTGCGGCTGTCCGCAAACCGGGAGCACTTCATGATCCACATCGTTGAAAACCACCTCGCGCCGGGGAGCCGCCAGCTCCTGGAGACCATGTTCGCCGATCGCAAGCGCCTGTTCGTCGACCTTTTCGGATGGGACGTGCCCGTCGTCGATGGCCAGTTCGAAATCGACCAGTTCGATACTGCCGGTACGGTCTACATCATCTGTGCAGATGCGAACGGCGAACACGAGGCCTCGATCCGGCTGATGCCATCGACGCGCCCGCACATGCTCGGAGAACTGTTCGCACACCTTTGCCCGCTCGGCGTCCCGGTAGGGCCGACGATCTGGGAAAGCACGCGGCTGTGCTTGCCCCAGCGCCACGGTGCCTTGCGGCGACGCGAGCTTCGCAACAGTCTGATCTCCACCATGGTCGACTTCGCGCTGGAGCGCGGGATCACCTGCCTCACCGGCGTCCTGCCCGAGGCCTTCCGCAAGGAAGTCCTCGCCATGGGCTGGGCCGCCGAGTCCCTCGGCCCGGCGGTGCGCGTCGACAGCGGCCTGGTCGGCGCCTTCGCCGCTCATATCGGGCAGGATACGCCTGATCGGCTGCGTTGGTCGGGCACCTACGTGGGCACGACCCAGGCGGTGGCGGCATGAGCGCGCGCGTCGACCGGGAGAGCGCTGCATTGGCGCGCGATGGCTATTGCATCCTCGAGCGTGCTGTCGATCCGGCGCTGGTCGCGGGCATCAACGCCGGCTTGGAATCGCGCTTTATGGCGACGCCGCTGTGCCAGGGCGGCTTCTACGGCGCCCGTACCAAGCGGTTCGGGGCCTTGCTGCGCCGCTCGCCCGACATGGCCCGGCTCGTCATGCACGAGCGCGTTCTTGCCATCGCGGAATCGACACTCCTGCCCTGGTGCGATCGGATCGCCTTGAACCTGACCCAGGCGATAGAGATCCATCCAGGCGCGCTGCCGCAAGTGCCGCATCGCGACCAGGACATGTGGGCCGGGCCCAAGGGCACGCTCGAATATCTCGTCAACGTGATGTGGCCGCTCGATCCCTTCACCCGGGAAAATGGCGGGACTCGGCTCTGGCCGGGCAGCCACATCGACGCGGAGGTCGTAGAACTGGACGAGGCGGAAGCGATCGTACCCCGCCTGTCACCGGGCGATGCGTTGGTCTTCCTGGGCTCGACCCTGCATGGCGGTGGCGGGAATACCAGCCTAGCGCCGCGGCGGGGCATTATCGTCAGTTACTGCCTTGGCTGGCTGAAGCCCTTCGAGTTGCAGTGGCTCGTCTATCCGCCAGCCATTGCGCGCGAATTTTCGCCCGGACTGGCGGCACTGGCTGGCTACGCCCAGCACCGACCGAACCTCGGCAACGTCGAGGGGCAATGTCCTTCGATATTGTTGCGCGGCGACGTCCCGGACTGCCTGCCGGCGGTCGATGCCTTGCGGCCTGACCAGGAGGACGCCGTCGCCGCCTTCGTTCGCGGCCAACTGGGCGAGATGGGCTGAAGCCGGGCTGGCTTGGGTGACGCGCGATGCCGGCGGCCTTGCCAGATGCCTGGCCGGCCGCCGCATCCTATCGCAATCTCGACCATGCCGGTCCAGCGGGTCTTGCCTGGGAATGGCTGCGGCGGGATCCTGCCTATCAGGCGATTGCCGGCACTTCTGCCGTTGCCCACGGTGACGTGACGCTTGTTGAGCCCGCGCCCGCTGACTGCACGGGCCGCTGGGGCTGCCTGGCCATGCCCGATGCCAGCCTGGGGTGGACGGAGGCGCCAGTTCTCTGGAGCGCCGCGGTGGATGCCTCCGTCCTCCAGGTCGTGGCCTTGCCCGTTATGGACCGGCAGACGGAGCCGTTTGATCTCATCGGCAGTGCGGCCAAGGCTACGGTTATCCGCGGGGAGAACCGCGAGCACGTCCTGCTGGGCGTTGGCGCTGGCACCATTCGCCTCGACGTAGCGGGCGGTTCGTTGCTGGCGGGGCCTGTTGCCTTGATGCATGACCTGTCTGGGGTCGTGGACCTTGAGCCTGCGCTGGCCGCGCTTCGCCGGTTCCTGGAATTTCGGCGCACGGGGCATCTCACGGTAGTCCCGCCTGCCAGCCAGCGCCTGCGGCGGCAGGTTCTGGCCTTGCGCGTTCATGACGCGCTCGTCGCGGGCGCGAGCATTCGCGACGTCGGCGTGATGCTCTTCGGCCTCGGGCGCGTCCGGGACGAATGGGCGGGAGAGGCCCTCAAGTCCCAGTGCAGGCGACTGATCGCAATGGCCCGCGATATGGCGGAGGGAGGTTATCGGGAATTGCTGAGGTAAGCCCCGCATCTGACGAAATTTGGAATTCCCGGAATCATTCTTCCGGCAGCGGCGCCAAGAGATCTGCGGGCATTGCATCAACTGCTTGTGCGAGATGCCAGAGCGAAATCGCGGTCGGGTTTCGGCGTCCCTGTTCCAGCCAACCGATGTAAGCCTGTGTGAAACCAGAAGCTTCTGCGACCTGATGCTGAGTGAGGCCCTTTTCCTTCCGCAGGCGCGCAAAATTTTTACCGATTGTTTTGCGCACGTCCATCCATCTGAAGTCGAAGAAATGGACGCGGCGAGATATTCACTATAATGAATAATTCTCACTCAGCCGACGTCGCGGAACATGCCGAACCTCGTCCCACTAGCACCCCAAAATCACGTGACCGAGTACGATCGCCGTCAGTTGGCACTCTACGCAGCCTTGCTCGATGCGGAAGCTGCTGGAATGGGTTGGCAGGATGCCGCGGCAACGGTGATGCTGATTGATCCAGGCCAGGAGGGAGCCGAGCGTTGTTGGGCGTCGCATATCGCGCGAGCACGGTGGATCATCGGTGAGGGCCTCGCTCAGGCAAGTGAGGCCTTCGGAAACCCAAGCAGCTGACACGGTTCGCATAAGCCAAGGTAATCTGCGCCTCGAGCGCTACGCGCACGACCGCGCTCTCGCGGCTGCGCCGCCGAGCCGCCTTGGCGTCTCGTCCATTCGGCTTCGATCCCTGGCGTAGGCCGGTCAAGTGACCGGCTGATGGTCGCCGCTTGGCGCGGCGGCGTTGCTGGTGGCCTTCCCGTATCGGCGGGTGCGGGCGGCGCTTCCGGCTAGGCCCGTCGCGGCCGGCGCAACCCCTTCGCTTGTGCTCGGGGTGCTCCAGTTCCTTTCGCCCTGCGGTGCCCCGGCCGCTGGAGCCGGGCCTCTTGGTCGCGGCTTGCCGCCCACCCCCGCCTCTGCGGGAAAGCCATGGGGCTTTTTTAGGGCGGCGTGGAGGACAAGCCATGCCGAGGAATATCAAGCGTAGCGCCAGCCGGGATGTTGCGAAGGAAAGGGAGGGGAGCCGCGTCAATCTCTATGACGAGGTGACGCAACGGATCGTGTCCGAGCTTGAGGCCGGACGCCTGCCATGGGTCCAGCCGTGGGGCATGACCGGCGGGATCGGTCCCGGCCTGCCGCGCAATGCACTGACCGCGCGTCCCTATTCGGGCGTGAACATCCTGATCCTGTGGGGCGCGGTCATCGAGCACGGCTGGCCGTCGCAATCGTGGCTGACCTTCCGGCAAGCTCAGGAAGCAGGCGGCTGCGTCCGCAAGGGCGAGCGGGGGCAGTGCGTCGTCTATGCCGACCGCTTCACCCCCGAGGCCGAAAAACAGCGGGCCGACCGCGATGGCGGCGAGGCCAAGGCGGTGCCGTTTCTCAAGCGGTTCACTGTCTTCAACGTCGCGCAGTGCGAAGGCTTGCGCGAAGGCCTCGCCTCGGACCCGGCACCGCTGCCCGAACGTGAGGTCGTGCCGCTGGCCGAGGAGGTGATCGCAGCCTCGGGCGCCGATTTCCGCATCGGCGGGGACAAGGCTTTCTATGTGCCCTCGCTCGACTATGTGCAGGTCCCGCCGCAGCCCGCTTTCTTCAAGCAGGTCAATTACTACCGGACCTGCCTTCACGAATTGACCCACGCCACCGGGCACGCCAACCGGCTGGGGCGCAATCTCGTCAACGCCTTCGGATCGAAGGACTACGCCCGCGAGGAACTGGTCGCGGAAATGGGATCGGCCTTCCTCTGCGCGGCGCTCGGCATCTCCCCCACTGTACGCCATGCCGACTATATCGGCGCATGGCTTGAAGTCCTGCGTGAAGACAATCGCGCGATCTTCCGGGCGGCAAGTGCCGCGAGCAAGGCCGCCGATTGGCTACTCGCTCGCCATCGCGAGGCAGGTGCCACGCAAACCGAAGGGAGGATCGCGGCATGATCCTCCTCACCCCGCAGCTGCAACAGGCCCTGCGCGACAACTACGCCAATCGCCATGGCTGCGAAGCGCGCGGCGAACGGTTCGATCCGTTGCCCGTGATCAAGCTGTTCAATCCCGTGGGTGCGGCGACCTGGCTCGCGACCGAGCTTGCCGAGGACGGCGACGCGCTGTTTGGCCTTGCCGACCTCGGCTTTGGATGCCCCGAGCTCGGCTGGTTCAGCCTGTCGGAGATTGCCTCCGTCCGGCTGCCGTTCGGCCTCGCCATCGAGCGCGACCTCGGTTTCAAGACATCGCACCCGCTTTCGGCCTGGGCCGATTGGTCGCGCCGCGCCGGTTCGATCATCCACGCCGAGGCCCTGTTCCGCCGTATCGCCTCGAGCGGCACGGCTCCCGAGATTCCGCCGACCTGACGGCGGAATGATGCGAGGCGGCGCGTCTCGCCGCCATCAAAAGCCGATCCCGCCAAACTTGCACGAACGACGGGACCGGCACCTTTGAAAGGTGATTGCCATGAAACTCGAATATATCCCCCTCGACAAGCTCTTCGTGGACCGGACGAACATGCGTGCGCGCCAGAAGGCCCCCGACGTGTCGGACATCCTGCCGACCATCCGGGCGCGCGGCGTCATCCAGACCCTGCTGGTTCGCCCTGCCAATGCCGATGGCTGCTTCGGCATCGTCGCCGGAAGCCGCCGATTTCATGCCAGCCTTGTTGTCGCGGATGAGCGCCGCGCGTCGGGCGACGTCGATCCTGAAGGCCTGCTGCTGCCTTGCGGCATCCTCGAGGCGGGCGACGATGCCGCCGCCATCGAGGCATCGATGATCGAAAACATGGCGCGGCTCGATGCCGACGAGGTTCGCCAGTGGGAAAGCTTTACCCGGCTGGTCAAGGAAGGCCGCGAGGTGGACGACATCGCGGCGACCTTCGGCCTGCCCGACCTGACCATCCGCCGTGTCCTTGCACTGGGCAACCTGTTGCCGCGCATCCGCGACCTCTACCGCTCGGAAAAGATCGATCGCGCCACCGTCCGCCACCTGACCCTAGCCAGCAAGAGCCAGCAAAAGGCATGGCTGGCGCTCTACGACGATCCCGACAGCTATGTGCCGACCGGGCACCAGTTGAAGGCATGGCTGTTCGGGGGGCAGTCGATCTCCGCCCGGTTCGCGCTGTTCAACCTTGACGATTTTGCCGGAGCGACCATCGCCGACCTGTTCGGCGAGGACCGCTATTTTGCCGATCCCGACGCATTCTGGACCGCGCAGAATGCGGCTATCGAAGCCACGCGCTCTGCCTATCTGGAGCAAGGCTGGAGCGATGTCGTCATCGTTCCACCGTCAGAACACTTCCATTCCTGGGAATATGAAAAGGCTCCCAAGCGCAAGGGCGGGCGCGTCTATGCCGATGTGCGCAGCACCGGGGAAGTGACGTTCCATGAAGGTTACATCACCCGCAAGGAGGCCCGGCGCGCGGCCTGTGGGGAAGCGCCCGAAGGGCAAAAGCCGCAGCGACCTGAACTGACCTCGACACTCCAGACCTATGTCGACCTGCACCGCCATGCCGCCGTGCGCGCCGCCATGCTCAACCATCCCGGCATCGCTTTGCGGCTCATGGTGGCCCATGCAATCGTCGGATCGCAACTATGGACTGTGCGCCCCGAGCCGCAATCGACGCGCAATGACGAGGTGCGCGAAAGCATCGAGACCTGCCGCGGCGAGGCCGTCTTCGACCAGCATCGGCGCGCCGCGCTCGACCTGCTCGGCTTTTCGTCCGAGGAGCCGAGCGTCACCGGTGGCAATGGCGACGACTATGGCGTCGTGGGGGTATTCCTCCGCCTGACCGCACTATCCGATGAGGATGTGACCCGCATCATCGCCGTTGTCATCGGTGAGACACTCGCTGCCGGAAGCGCCGCAGTCGAGGCGGTTGGCAGCGAAATCGGGATCGCCATGGCCGACTGGTGGCAAACCGATGACGCCATGTTCTCATTGCTGCGCGACCGCGAGGTGCTGGGACGAATGGTCAGCGAAGTGGCCGGTGAGACGGTCGCCAGCGCCAATTCTGGCGAGAAGGCAAAGACCTTGAAGCGCATCATTGCCGACCATCTGGCGGGCAATGACGGACGCGCCAAGGTCGAGCGGTGGGTGCCGCGATGGATGCAGTTCCCGCCAAGCGCCTACACGGAGCGAGGTGGCGTCGGCACCGTCGCGGCCCACGACAAGGTGATGGCGGCGCGTGAATTGATCTTCGCAGAGAAGACAAACGAAGGCGAAGAACCGTTCGCACGAGCGGCGTAAAGGATCGAGGGGCGGGATCGCTCCCGCCCCTCGTGATGCCAAAAAATCGCGGCGCGGCCTCGCCCGTTGGGCTCGGCCGCGCCGCATTGTGCCCTGGAAGAACTCTACAAACGGAACAACCCCAAGCCTTCGATAACTACCTTCCTGGTCGTCTCGGTGACTGTCCGGCCACGTTCCGTGCCCGCCCGCAGGACGTCCCAGACGTATCCAAGATCGCCGCTATATCGCGCCCGTCGTTCCCTGATCGGAGCAATTATCGCCTGGAGAATCTCGGTCAGACGCCGCTTCAACGTCATATCGCCAAGGCCGCCACGCTGGTATTGCGCCTTCAAATCAGCAACCATCTCGGCATCTGGATCGAAAGCATCGAGATAGGTGAAGACAACATTTCCTTCGATCTGCCCCGGATCAGAGGCTCGCAGGTGGCGGGGATCGGTATACATGCTCTTCACCGCCGCAGCGATCTCGTCGTCACTGGCCGACAAGGGCAAAGCGTTGCCCTGAGACTTGCTCATCTTCGCCTTCCCATCGACCCCGGGCAGCCTTCCTATCCGAGGGACAAGCGCCCTTGCCTCAGCCAACAGCGGTCGAGCTGCCTGCCGGTTGAGACGCCGGACGATCTCGTTGGTCTGCTCGATAATGGGCGTCTGATCATCGCCGATGGGGACGAGCGTTGCCTTGAAAGCCGTGATGTCTGCTGCCTGTGCTGCCGGATAGCAAAGAAATCCGGCAGGAATGTCACGTCCGAAGCCGCGCGCCTGGATCTCGTCCTTGATCGTTGGATTGCGTTCAAGCCGCGCGACCGACACGAAATTAAGGTAGAGAAGCGTCAGTTCGGACAGCGCCGGCAAGGCCGATTGAACACAAATGGTCGAAAGGTTCGGGTCGATACCGACCGCCAGGTAGTCGAGGGCCACCTCCAGGACATTGTGCCTCACCTTGTCGGGGGCATGAGCATTATCGGTTAGAGCCTGGCTGTCCGCGAGGAGCAGATACTGCGTGTGTGCGTGTTGCAGTTCTACCCTGCTGCGCAGTGAGCCGACATAATGACCGAGGTGCAACGGCCCGGTTGTGCGGTCGCCAGTAAGGATCACGTGAGGCGTGGAATCGGGGGACATCAGCAACTCTCCATAAAGTCGCCGCTGCTGTTGTCGGTAAGATTATCCTGGAATCCGGCCGCCGCGAGCAGCGGCCAGGATCAAAGGGGTATGACGGGCCGCGCTTACAAAGCGGGCCACCAGCGACGTGCAATGATCGAAGGCCGGTTGGTCATAGGACCGCAATAGTTGCCCTGACACGACAAGCCAAGACCCTTCGACGAGTGGCTTGTAGCTGCAATCTCGGTCTTGGACGCGCGACACCGATAGCTCGCCCCCGGTTTTCCGACACTGACTTCCTGTCGCATCAAGCGCGCCGAGCGGACCTCTCTTCACGGCGGGTCTGACGGGGTCGCCTGACCATGCAACGGCTCCGCCCGATCTTCTTCCCCGGCGTGTTCCACGCCTCCTCGCGGGCCAAGAAGCCCGGCCTTTGCCGTTCTTTGCTCCGCGTCGGCCCTTCGGGTGCATGGTCATGCTTGGCCCGCCGATGACCGCCTGTCGAGGCCGCATCGGGCGACTTCGCATCCGACAAGGAGAAGCACAATGGCACAGATCGGGACTTTCACTCGCAACGAAGACGGCGTCTACAACGGCGAAATCCGAACCCTGACACTCCGCGTCAAGGCCACGATCCGGCCCGTCGAACGCGAGCACGACAAGGCCCCGGACCACCGCGTCAACGCTGGCGGCGTCGAGTTCGGCGCGGGTTGGACCAAGGCTGCTCGCGAGACCGGAGCGGAATACCTCAGCCTCAAGCTCGACGATCCGTCCTTCCCCGCACCAATCTACGCGACGCTGACCCTGGGCGAAAACGGCGAGCACAAGCTTATCTGGTCACGGTAATCCTCGGCCCCGCGCTGGCCAGGCGCGGGGCTCCCTTCACCGGTGTCGATGACGGCACCCCCGAATTCGACACTGATCACGCGGTGTCCTGCCCGGCAAGCCGGGTGCCGCGACCGCACGGGGCGGCCGCGGCTGCAAGGATATCGATTCCCCATGGATACCGACGACGAAATCACGCGGGCGAACCGCGCAAAGCGCGGCTCGCCCTTCCTCAATACCGACCAGGCGGCTGCCTATCTCAAGATGTCGAGCCGACTCCTGAAGCGCCTGCGTCGCGCGGGAAAGGGGCCCGTTTTCCGCCGCCATAGCCGCTTCGTGCAGTATCATATCGATGACCTCGACACGTGGTCGAGCGAGCATAGCGCGCGGGAAATCGACCGGTGAGTGGGCACCGCAACTTGTCGGATGCACCGCTCCTGGCGTGGGGCGACGCTTTGCGCACTCGAAAAGCGCAGCGCATTCGGCTTCGACACCATGTCCTCGCGGGGAGTGTGGGGATCGGAATGGCACTCCTCTCGGCTGTGCTTCCACCGGCACCGCGCCTCGTCTGGAATGCTAGCGCCAGCGCGCCGGTCGGCCTCTATTCGGTGGAGCCCGAAGCCATGCTCGAGCCTGGCGACATGGCAATTGCACGCGTCCCGCAGCGCTATCGGCATCTCGCTGCTTCTCGCCGCTACCTGCCGTTGAACGTACCGCTCGTGAAGCGTGTCGCAGCCTATGCCGGCGACAAGATCTGCGCACTCGGGAGCCAAGTCTTCATCAACGGACGATGGGCTGCCGAGCGCCGGGCAGCCGATGCAGCGGGACGGTCCATGCCATCGTGGACGGGCTGCCTTGTCCTGCGAGGGCGCCAGCTTTTCCTGCTCATGGACAATCCATCCTCATTCGACGGTCGCTACTTCGGCCCCACCGAAGGCGCCGACATCATCGGAAAGGCAAAGCTGCTGTGGCGCCGGTGAAGCGCTCCGTCATCGCACTGGCAATCGCCTGTGCGACGCCTGCACACGCCGAATCGGTGGCAACCTGGCAGCCATTTATCCGCGAGGCATCGCTGCGCTTCGGTATCCCCAGCGAATGGATCGAGCGCGTCATGCGCGCCGAGAGCGGCGGCCAAACCCAATGGAAAGGCCGTCCGATCCGTTCGTCTGCGGGCGCCATGGGGCTCATGCAACTCATGCCAGCGACCTGGGCCGACATGCGCATGCGGCTAGGCCTCGGGAACAACCCGGATGATCCGCGCGACAATATTCTGGCCGGCACGTTCTACCTACGACTGATGTACGATCGCTTTGGCTATCCGGGCATGTTCGCGGCCTATAATGCCGGTCCCGGGCGCTATGCCGAGCATCTGTCGGGGCGTCGCGCACTGCCGTCCGAGACGGTGGGCTACCTCGCTACGGTGGCTCCTTTGCCAGCGAAAAATATGATCGTGACTTCCAGGCCCGCCCCGTCGCAGTCGATCTTCGCGGTACGGCGCAACGTGCCCGATACTTCTTCTGACACACCGTCAACGACGCTGTTCGTCGCGCTGTCGAATGCGGATGAACGGTGATGTCGTGCGTGACCGTGAGGGAGGAAGCTCGTCTCGATAGACCCAGCATGACGGGTGGCGGAGCGGCTCTCAAGGCCCGTGGGCACCCCCCGATTTTCTTCGAAAATCGTCTCCCCCCACGTCCGCTTCGCGGCGCTGCGCTTCGCACAGCGGCCCTGACAGCCGCTCCGCCCCCCGTCCCTCGGACGCCGTTCTCGATGGTGAGGACGGTAGCGTTGGAGGTCATAATGAACATGGATCAAAGCATCGGAACGGCGTCGGCCAATGTCGTGGATCGCGTGATGGCAGCGCTGGTATCTGGTCTCGAACTGGAGTTCGGGCGGGGTGCCGGGGAGGATCTGGCCCACCAGTTTCTGGCGGCCGAAGAAGCGGATTTTCACTGGGATGCACGGGTCGAGGAGCGCTGGATCGGCGCTTACGAAAACCCTGACGACGAGGAATTCGAACTGGATCGGATCGCGATTTATGGGCGACTGGACGGCAACTGGTTCTGCGCCACCATGCTCGTGGATGGCGATGGCGAGGCCCATGGGATTCTGGGATGCCGTCTGTTCAGGTCGTTGGTCAGGGCGCGGGATGCAATGCTCCATGCGCACTGATTGCAGCAAGGTCTGCGGGGAGAGGCGGCGTCGGAAGGCGTTCGTCTCTCCCCCTTTTTTGAGCCGAAATGGGGAGGAAGAGGGAAAAGAGAGGAAACAAGATAAAGGCAGTGCCTCGCGACCCTGCTTAAGTGATTGTCTGCACATCCTTTTTTCACGAGACAGCGCGCGACCTTCGCGAGACATGGGGATGGGAAATAGCGGAAATCCGCCATTTATGCTGCGAAATCGCGAGATTCTGGGGCGTTGCCATGCCTGACGACGACTTCAAGCCCAGGCTCGGCAGGAATCGCGGCAAGGACGGCAAGCAGGTCGTCAAATATGGCGGGCGCATCCTCGCCGCCGCGCGGCTTGCGGGCACCAAGACCGGGGTGCGGTCCCGTCGGTTCGACGGCAGCCGGATCGGGCGCGGCGCGAGCCTGGGACGGCTCCTGTCCAGCCGCGACCGGCTTGCCGGGTTCCGCGGACGGCGCGCGGTGGTCAAGGCGAGCCTGATCCGTCTCCAGGGCAAGGCCGGCCAGGTCGCCCGGGCGCACATGCGTTATATCCAGCGCGACGGGGTCACGCGCGAGGGGCTGCCGGGCGAGCTCTACGGCCCGGAAACCGACCGCGTCGACGGCGACGATTTCCTCAAGCGGACGGCCGACGACCGCCACCAGTTCCGCTTCATCGTCTCGGCCGAGGACGGCGCCGAATATCCCGACCTCAAGCCCTATGTCCGACGGCTGATGACACAGGTCGAACAGGACTTGGGAACGAAGCTCGACTGGGTAGCGGTCGATCACTTCAATACCGAGCGCCCGCACACCCATATCGTTTTGCGCGGCGTCGACGATCGCGGCGGCAATCTCATCATCGCGCGCGAATATATTGCGCACGGGCTGCGCGAGCGCGCGTCCGAACTGGTTACGCTCGATCTCGGCCCGCGTACCGACCAGGAGATCGAGGCGCGCCTGCGCCACGATGTCGACCAGGAACGGCTGACCGCGATCGACCGCCGCCTGCTGCGCCGCATGGACGGCGAGCGCGAGGTGTCGCCAGCCGACAATGACCCGCTCCACCAATCGGTCGCGGCGGGTCGGTTGCGCAAGCTCAAGGCGATGGAGCTTGCTGAAGATCTGGGCGGTGGCCGCTATCGGCTTGCGGACGGGCTGGAGGATACGCTGCGCGGCATGGGCGAGCGCGGCGACATCGTCCGCTTGATGCAGCGCGAGCTGACCGCGCGCAGCCTGGATCGCTCAGGGGTCGAGCAGGTGGTAACGACGGAGCTAGACGAGCCGATCGTTGGCCGCGTGATCCATCGTGGATTCTCCGACGAGCATCGCGACCGCCATTACCTGATGATCGATGGCACCGATGGCCGCGTCCATTATGTCGATGTCGGACGGAGCGATGGAACGCCCGGCGTGCCCGAAGGCGCGACGGTCAGGATCGAACCGACGCGGCTGTCGGTGACCCAGGCGGATCGCTCCGTCGCTGCCATCTCCCGCGCCAATGGCGGCCGCTATTCGGTCGATCTGCACCTGGCGCACGATCCCAATGCCAGCGAGGCCTTCGCGACCAGCCATGTCCGCCGGCTGGAGGCGATGCGGCGTGCAGGTGCCGGTCCCCAGCGGTTGCCGGACGGAAGCTGGGCGATTGCAGATGATCATCTGGCGAAGGCGGAGGCGTTCGCCCGGCGTCAGCAGCGTGATCGGCCAGTGACACTGTCGGTTCTGTCCCGGACACCCGTCGCCGACCTTGCGGCGAGGGATGCCCCGACCTGGCTCGATCGCGAGATCGAGGGCGCCGCGCACGCCCCGCGCGACGTCGGCTTCGGTCGTGAGGTCAGGATGGCACTTGCCGCCCGGCGGAAATGGCTGGTCGCGCAGCAGCTCGCCGTTGGGGAGCGCGGCAATTTTCGACTGCGCGACGGTGCGGTCGAGGCGCTGCGTGAACGCGAATTGCGGGGCGCCGCAGCAGGCCTCGCAGACCGTTTCGGCAAGCCGTTCGAGCCGGCCCGAATAGGCGAGCGCGTCGAGGGCGTGATCGCGCGTCGTGTCGATCTGGAAAGCGGCAGCTACGCCCTGCTCGAACGATCGCGGGATTTCACGCTGGTGCCGTGGCGCGATGTGCTTGAACACAACATCGGAAAGGTCGCCTCTGGGATCATGCGGGTGGCCGGGATCAGCTGGCAGTTCGGTCGTGGTCGCGCGAGTCCGGAAATTTAACGAAACACACCTCACGCCTGCTCTTGAGCCGTTAAGCAGCCGGCTGCGCATACCTTCGATGGCGGTTCCGACTGTGGACAGGCATCATGGCCGATGCACGAGAAGGGTCTGCCAGCTGACCTCGGCACGCCCGAGCAGATCCGGCTGGGCACCCAGGTTTGTTACCTTGAAACCTTGCGCCGTCGCGAGCCGGCCGACTTCCTCGGCATTGACTGGCCAAATCCCGCGCGCCGCATCGCCAGGCCCCATGCGCAAGCTGATATAGAGGCTGCCCGCCGGGGCAGTCAGCGCCGCGAGCCGGCGAAACGCCGCAGCACGTTCTGCCGGTGGGATGTGCATCCAGACTGCGCTCAGCAAAACCACGTCGAACGGCGCGCCCCGAACTTTGCCGAGGCTGGGAAGTCCGTCGTCCACCCACGCGATCTGCGGGTTCCGGTGCAGCGACTGCGCGAGCTTCAGCATCTTGGCCGATGGGTCGACTGCCACGACCTGATGGCCGAGCTGGGCGATCGCCGCGGCGTCGCGGCCGGTGCCGGCACCGACGTCGAGCACGCGAAGCGGCGGGTTGCCCGACAGCATCTTGGCCAATGCCGGATGGGTATTGTCGAACGAGATGCCCTCATAGCTGTCGGCGAGCTCGACCGCGTGGCGATCATAATAGGCGATTGCCTTGTTGCCGTCTGATCCGGCTTGGCTGGTGTTGTTCGCGTACATCGTCATCGCGAGTAGCACGAAGCTGATGATCGCCGCCATCGCGAGCAGCACCTGGAAGATGAAGCGCACCGTCTCGTTGCCGGTGAACCAGGGCCCACCCGGC
This sequence comes from Sphingobium sp. B1D7B, assembly GCF_025961965.1. NCBI lineage: Bacteria > Pseudomonadati > Pseudomonadota > Alphaproteobacteria > Sphingomonadales > Sphingobiaceae > Sphingobium > Sphingobium sp. B1D7B. The sequence goes on along the minus strand of NZ_JAOQOR010000001.1, from coordinate 2,904,265 downwards.
GCTGAGACGTGACCGTCACGATAAGTCGTCTTCGACCAGTCGAGATATTGCGCCATGATGTATCGCAGGCGGCGCAGCGTGAGCATCAGGCCGACATTCCCGCACCCGGCCAGCAACAGCAAGCCCGCCGCGAAATAGGGCATGTCCTTGACAGTCGAGACGCCGAACCAAAGACCGCCCGTCAGGGTCATGGCGATCAGTGGGATTTGCCACATCAGGCTGTTGAGCGAGCGGAAGGTCTCCCAATTCTGGTTATAGGCCGCGATCTGCATCGCCTTCGCCTGCTCGTCGCTCAATGGGTTAGCCATTCGTCGTCCCCTCTTTAGCCGCGCGTTCGAACTGGCAGCCCACAAGACAATGTTCTCCAACACCTTGTGACGCGATCACAATCGACGCGGTTCGGCCGTCCAGCCCCATTGAAGATGCACGTTCCCCAAGCGCGAGTTCAAGCGCACGGATGGCATTAAGCTCTGGCTGGAAAAGACCGAAATAGCCGGTGCCATGGCGCCGTGGGGCGATCTGGAAGTGACCTACCCGGCCGGGAACGGCTCTCGCCACTGCCAGCGCATTCTCGGCAACCAGCTCGGAAGCAAGCGGATCGCATAACGGGCATTGAGCAGACCGGTGGGTGAGGGCTTCGGCGGCGGCACGGAAGTCGGTCGCGTCACCGTTGAGCTTCTGGACGTTGCAGGTGCTGCACAGCGCCTGGAAGTTCGAGACGTCGTTCGAACCGCCCCAGGAGCGCGGAATGATATGGTCGACATGGAGCGCGCGCTCGGCCGCGCTGATTCCGCAGGCTTCACACCGCCCCATCGCGCGACGCAGGATGCGCCAGCGGATCGAACCCGGCACCGGATCGAAATTCTGCGATCGATGCTTCCAGACCATCTGCTGGCGGCGTTCGATGAACTCGGTGAGCTTCGCATCGCAGATGGCGATCAGCGCCGCGCGCTCCTCGGCATCGACGATATTATACGAGTCACAAAGCTGATAGCGGCCCCGCTGATGGTCGATGATGCCGTGGCGTTTCAGTGTCTGCGTCGGGTAGCGCTTGACGATCTCATCATAATATTCGAGCTGGCTTTGATCCTCGGCGAGGAACGCCGCGGAGATCTCGCGGCGCGAAGCAACGCCATTTCCAGCGAGGAGCGTCTTCAGCATCACCGGCTGGTAGATGTGGCTCATCGACATTTGCTGATCGAGAAATGCCAGCAGGCGCTGATAGCCTTTCGAATGCTGTGGCTCCTTCATGGATCCCCCTTCTTGAGAGTAGTCTGGCACAGCGTGTCGCTCGCAGCCATCGTTTGTCTGCGCCACGGTCCGTTGCCGGTCGTTGAAGTCACGCCTTGGCCCGGCGCCACGTCGGCGACGATAGAACCGGGTCGCCTGAGGATGTTCCTGTCGCTATAGCCTGATGGCGCCTGAATCGTGGAAGTGAACTCTTTCAAAAAAATCAGACTTCCATTCATCAATAATTGACTTCCAACACTTCGACCGGGTAGGATTCACCCTCACTCGGGGTGCATATCCATGGACGGCAACAGCCTAGAATTTACCGCCATCCGCGGCGTGCAGGCGGGCAGCGCATATTACGTCATCATGGTGCCGCTGAAGGTGGTGCCTCGCCTCTTCAAGTTCGATGACGAGGCCATGCCCGCCGAACTTCGCGCCCAGCGCGTGCTGAACAAGGCGCGCGTGCCGGCGATCGCCAACTACATCACCGGCAATGCGAGCGAGTATATCCTGTCCTCGCTGTGCGCCTCGATCGACGGGGAGATCGAGTTTGAGCCCGCAGCGGCCGATGGTCCCTTGCGAAAGGTCGGGCAGCTTCGAATCGACATGGGGGCGACGATCCTGATCAACGATGGCCAGCATCGCCGTGCGGCGATTGAGGAAGCCATTCGTGAGCGGCCGACCCTTGGGGACGAGACGATCTCGGTGGTGGTGTTTGTCGACAAGGGTCTGCACCGGTCGCAGCAGATGTTTGCCGACCTGAACATCCACGCGGTCCGGCCCACCAAATCGATCAAGATCCTCTACAATCACCGCGACGCGCTGTCCGGGCTGTCGCGCGATGTGGTGAAGGCGGTCCCGCTGCTGCGCGACTTCACCTGCTATGACGGCACCAGCATCTCCAACCGCTCGATCAAGTTTTTCACGCTGAGCAGCCTGCATCAGGCGATCGGCGAACTGATCGGCAAGCCGAAGTCCGGGACGATCGACGCAAGCGACAAGGCTCTGGCGATCGATTTCTGGAAGGCTGTGATCGAGCAGATGCCCGATTGGCAGCGCGTCGGGACCCGCGAGGTGTCCTCCTTCGAGCTGCGCCGCGACTATATCCATGCGCATGGCGTGGCGGTGCTCGCGATTGCCAAGGCTGGCGCGCAGCTCATCAAGGCGCATCCCAAAGATTGGACGAAACGGCTCGCAAAGTTGCGGACGATCGACTGGGCGCGGGCAAACCGGGCCCTGTGGGACAATCGCGCCCTGGTCGCCGGCAAGGTCAACAAGTCCAAGAACAATGTCACCTTGGTGACCAATGTGATCGTGCGCGCGCTCGGTCTGCCGCTCGACGAGGAAGGGAAGCGCGTTGAGGATCTCTACGCACCGACGGAGAATGTTCAGTTGAAGGTGGTCGGCTGATGGCGCGCACGTCGATGCTCGATGGCGACGGCCTGGAGGCGCGCTATCGCGAAATCCAGCAGGTCTATCTCTCGGACAGCCGTCCCTGGGTGGTCGGCTATTCGGGCGGGAAAGACTCGACCTGCGCCTTGCAGATGGTCTGGAAGGCATTGCTTGGCCTGCCGCCCGAGCAGCGTCAGAAGCCGGTCTATGTGATCAGCTCGGACACGCTGGTCGAGACGCCGGTGATCGTCCGCTACATCGACGTGACGCTCGAACGGATCGAAAAGGCCGCCGTCGAGCAGGGGCTGCCAATCAAGACCGAGAAGGTCATGCCGACGGTCGATCGCAGCTTCTGGGTCAACATGATCGGCCGGGGCTATCCGGCGCCGTCGCGGCGCTTTCGCTGGTGTACCGAGCGCCTTAAGATCGAGCCGGCCAACGACTTCATCAAGTCCAAGGTCGCCGACTTTGGCGAAGTGGTGATGATCCTGGGGGTCCGCTCGTCCGAGAGCGCGACCCGAGCCCAGGTCATGTCGTTCCACCGGATCAAGGGTTCGCCGCTTTCCCGCCATTCGTCGCTGCTGAACGCCTTCGTCTATGGCCCGATCGAGGCGCTCACCACCGACGACGTCTGGACTTACCTGCTCCAGAACCCCTCGCCATGGGGAAATGATAATCGCGACCTTGTCGCGATGTACCGCAATGCCCAGGCCGGCGAATGTCCGCTGGTGGTCGACACGACCACGCCCAGCTGCGGCAATTCGCGCTTCGGCTGCTGGGTCTGCACGGTCGTCGAGCGCGATCGCTCGATGGAAGCGATGATCGATTCGGGCGAAGATTGGCTCGAGCCGCTGCTCGAGTTCCGCGATCTGCTGGCCGAGACGCAGGCGCCGGACAAGAAGAAGCTCTATCGCGACTTTAGGCGGCGCAGCGGCCAGGTCGCCTTCATCAAAGGAACCGATACGCCGGTTCCCGGACCCTATACGCTTGACTTCTGCAAGACGCTGCTTCGCCGGCTGCTCGAGACGCAGATCCGGGTCCAGCGTGAAGCCCCGCCCGGCGATGAGACCCTGCTCGTCCACGATGCCGAACTGCACGAGATCAGGCGGATCTGGCGCGCCGAGCGTGGCGATTGGCCGGACTCGGTGCCGCAGATCGTTCGCGAGGTTCTCGGCCGCGACCTTAACTGGATCGCCGAGGACGCCGTCACGTTCACGGCGGATGACGGTCGGCTGCTCGATACGATTTGCACCGATTATGAAGTGCCGACCGAACTCGTCATCAAGCTTCTCGATGTCGAGCGCGCTGCGCACGGGCTCAAGCGGCGGCACGCCGTTCATACCAAGATAGAGGATCTGTTCCGGCAGGAATGGCGCGGCCTCGATGTGGTGCTGGCCGAGCGGCTGTCCGGCCGCCCGGCCCTCGAAGTGGAGAGTGCCGAACTCGACGATGACAAAGGAGCCCTGGCCTCGGCGGTCAGCGGCGAAGGTGCCGCCGAATGATCTTGCGCAACGTCATCCTCGAGGATTTTGGCCTTTACGCCGGAAAGACGGAGATCGATCTCGTGCCCCGTACCCGGCGTGGCGAGGCCTGCCCGATCATTCTGGTCGGCGGGAAAAATGGGGCAGGCAAAACGACCCTGCTCGAAGCCGTTCGGCTGGCACTCTACGGCCGCCGCGCCTTGGGCGCGCGCGTCGCCCAGTCCGATTACGAAGCGTATCTTCGCGGCCGCATCAATCGGTCGGCGACCGCCATGGCTGCGGCGGTCGGCCTTGAGTTCGATTATGCGGAAGCCGGCGTCGTCCATCGCTACCGCGTGCGCCGGGAATGGGCCGTACGGGGCAAGGCCTTGGTCGAAGCCCTCCTGCTCGAGAAGGACGGCGCGATCGTCACGTCGGTCCCGCGCGAGGAGTGGCATCATTTCCTTCAGGAGCTGATACCGCCCGGCGTATCACAGCTCTTCTTCTTCGATGGTGAGAAGATCAGCGAAATCGCGGACGGCGAAGCCGAGAACGAACATCTCGCCGAAGCCGTGCGTGGATTGCTCGGGATCGAGCTCGTCGGGCGACTGCGCGCCGACCTCGGCCTCTATCTTGCGCGCCACCTGCGCGACGATGATGGCGCCTCAACCGCGAAGCTGGAGGCGGTAAACCGCGATATCGCCACTGCAGCGCGCCGCGCCGAGGAGATGGGCGACGCCGTGGCGGAGCTCGTGGCAGCGAGGGACTCTCAAGCTCGCCAGGCCGAACGGGTCCGGCGGCAGTTCGTGGCGGAAGGCGGCGATGTCGCCTTGCACCGCGCGCGCACGGAAGCGGAGCGGGACGAAGCCAAGCGGAGCATCGCGCGCTGCGAGCATGAGATGCGGGACCTGGCCAACAAGCTCCTGCCGTTTGCCTTGGCGCCCAAGCTGGTCGGCAGCTTTCGGACGGCGCTGGCACAAGCCGATGGGCCTGAGCGTCATCAGGGCTCGCTGACGCTGGTCCGCAGTCTGCTGGTGGAATGGCGTGGCGACAAGGCTGCGAAGCGGCAAGCCAAATGGGACACGAGGCATTGGGCCGATCTGCAGCACTTCTTCGAAGAGCAGACCCGACCGCATTCTGAATCCCTCAATCATGCCGCGTTCCAGGAAGTTGGCGACGGCGCGGCGACGCTGGGCCGGCTGGCAGAATTGGAAGTGGACGTCCGTCCGCGCGCCCGCGCCTTGCTGAAGGAGCTAGATGCCCTCACCGCGAAGGTGCGGGCTTTGGACACCGCGCTTGCTCGCGCGGACAATGCTGCGGCGGGCGTCCTGCTCGACGAGCTTCGAATGGCCGAACAGAGGGTCGGCGCCACCGAAGCGACGCTGAACGGCCGGCAGGAAGAGCTCAAACTGCTTCGCGGCCAGATGGTCACGTTGGACCGGGAGCGGCGTCGTCTCGAGGATGAACAAGCCGGTTCGGCCAAGGCCATGGAACGTGCGGAGCTCGCCGCGCGGACCGCGCAGGCGCTCGGCGATTATGAGCGGCGGTTGCTTGAACATAAGTTGGGCCAGCTTCGCACCGAGTTCGTCAGCTGCTTCAATCGGTTGGCACGCAAGGCCGATCTGATCGCGGACGTTCGCATCGATCCGGAGACTTTCGCGACCACCCTCATCGACCGGCAGCGACGGGAAATCCCTAAGTCAGCTTTGTCCGCAGGCGAGAAGCAGATCTACGCCATCGCCATGCTCTGGGCCCTCGCGCGCACCAGCGGCCGGCCGCTCCCAATGATCATCGACACGCCGCTTGCCCGCCTGGACTCGGAACACCGCGCCAAACTCACCGGGCGGTATTTCCCGGCCGCGTCGCATCAGGTGATCTTGTTGTCGACCGATACCGAGATCGATGAAGCTTTGATGCACGATCTGGCGCCGAGCGTCTCGCACGCCTTCAGGCTCGATTATGATCATGAGGCCGGCCGAACTGTGGTGTCGAACGGCTATTTCGCGGCCGAGACTGCTGGGAGGATCCATGCACTACAGCAAGCTTAAGATCTCCAGCGACGCGACCAGCAAGCTTCGTTCGCTGCGCCAGCGAACCGGGATCACGCCAAATCTGCTCTGTCGGATGGCCATCATGATCTCGCTCGAGGAAGGCCCGCTCGGTGGCGCGGCCATCCCGGACGAGGATGGGTCCGAGTTCAACGCCTATACACTCACTGGCGAATATGGCGCGCTGATCGCGGCCTTGCTGCGCTGGGTGGAGGAAGGGCAATCGGGAGACGACCAGCTCGACGATGGGACGCTACTCGACCGCCTGCGGGGCCATATCCATCGCGGCGTCGGTACGCTCGCGGTGCGTGCCAAGTCGCCCGCAGACCTGCTCCGGCTCGTGCCAGTGGCGGCCTGACGCCTCGATGGACCGCATCTATCTCGACCATAATGCGACCACGCCCGTCGACCCCGCAGTCGTGCAGGCGATGGAGCCGTATCTGCGAGAGATATTCGGCAACCCGTCGAGTGTGGAGCATGAGGATGGTCATGTCGCCGCTCGTGCGGTTGCTACCGCTCGCGTCCAGGTCGCCGAGGCGATCGGCGCCCGCGAGAATGAGATCATCTTCACCGGCAGCTGTACCGAAGCGGACAATCTGGCGATCTTCGGGGTTGCGCGCGCCAACCCCGAGAAGAAGCATCTTGTCACGACCGTCATCGAGCATCCGGCGATCCTGGAGCCGGCGCGCGCGCTCGAGCGCGAAGGCTGGCGCATCACCTTTTTGCCGGTCGATGCCGACGGGCGGGTCTCGGTAGAAGTGGTTGCCCAGAGCCTGTGCGATGACACTGCTTTGGTGTCGGTCATGGCGGCTAATAACGAGGTCGGCTCGCTTCAGCCGATCGGCGAGATCGGCGCTCTCTGCGCCGCGCGCGACATCATATTCCATACCGATTTGGCGCAGGTCGCGGCCTGCGGCGACATTGACGTCGAGCGCGACAATATCCATCTTGCCAGCCTGTCCGCCCACAAGGCCTATGGGCCCAAGGGAATCGGCGCATTGTACGTCCGGTCGCGGCGGCCGCGAGTAAAGCTTGCCCCAATGCTCTTCGGCGGCGGCCAGGAGCGAGGCCTTCGGCCTGGGACCCTCAATACCGCCGGTATCGTCGGCATGGGCGCGGCAATGGCGATCGCCAGAAAGTCAGCCAAGGCCGAATCGGCGCGGCTGTCGGACCTGTGCAGTGAGTTCCGGGACCTGTTGCTCGCGCACGTCGCCGGCGCGGTGCTCAACGGGCATCCGACCGAGCGGCTGCCGAACAACCTGTCCTTTTCGATTCCAGGCCTGGAGCCGCTCGCGCTGATGCGCAGCCTCCGCGATCACCTGAGCTTTTCGGCATCGAGCGCCTGCGCGACGGACAAGATCGAGACGTCGCACGTCCTATTGGCCATGTTCGGCGATACCGAGCGGGCGCGCGGCGCATTCCGGATCGCTCCCGGCCGGTTTACGACCGAGGCGCAGATGAGGGCTGCAGCATCGCTCATCATCGACCAGTGCGCGCTGCTGCGACGCTCGCCGCCCGTTCCGATGCAGGCGATCGCCTAGGCGGCGCCCGCCTTCTCAACCGCTTCCTCGATCAGAGCGGTGTAACCCTGAATAAACTCCTCAGCCGTATAGGGCTTCATGTCGCGCTGCTCGGCGAGATATTCATACCCGCCGCTCGCATAGGCATTGAGCCGGCGCATACCCATCTCGGTCAGACTGTTGGGGCTTTCGGAGTCGACCAGGCGCTTAAAGAGCGCACGAACCTGCGCCTTCTCGCTGACATCGATGCCGCTCTTCTTGAGCTCCGCTGTCACCAGCAAGCCGATGATCAGGCGGCTCGCCGGCCGATAGTCCTCGACGAACTTCTCGACGAGGTCGGTCGCCGGATTAGCGGCACCGGACAGCTCCGCCGCGCGGCCGCTCGCAAGGCCGGCCAGCAGGCAAAGATAATAGACATCGAACTTGGTCTTGAACGGCGGCGCATCGGCAATCTCGGAGAACCAGCTCTGCGCGTCGGTGCGGAGGCGAAAATAGGCCATGTTATTCGTCCTCCTCGTCTTCGGTGATGTCGAACGTCATGAAATACTCATTCCCTTCGACCACGACCGAGTGATCGTTCTGGGTGACGCCGGTCGCGGGCAGTGCCGGAAGCAGGCGCGCCGTCCCTGGCGTTTTGCGGAACATCGTCAAATAGCGGATTTCGTCGGTTGCTCCAGCGAGCGCGGGCACGAAGCCCGGCAGCTCGGTGTTGATGGTAAACGCGACGAACTGGCTGCACAGTTCCGGGATCAGGCCACCCACCCGCCGCCGCCGGCCCATGTCCATAGGGTTTGCCGGACTGTCGACCACCAGGGGAAAGTCGTTGTTGCCGCGTCGAAGCGCACTCATCAGGAAGACATAGCCGGCGGCCAGCACCTGCGCCGTGCTGCCGGTCCCTTGGCCTTCGAGCCGGATCGAACGGTCGATCCGGGCAATAGTTAGCGGATCATTGGCGAGGACTTTCGCGAGCCGGTCGTTGCTCAGCGCAATGAGCTCGGTTTTGATCTTCTGGCGGGCGAGCTCCTTGGTCCGCGCCATGATGCCCTTGACCACATCGGTCTGCTTACGGAGCGTCACAGTCTCGGTGATCTCGGAGATCCGCGAGCCGAAATCCTTGATCTTCTTGTCGATCAGCTTGAGCGAGCAAGGGTCGGACGCGCCGTCCTTCTCGTCGTCGGCGTCGATCTCGTGGAGCAGGCGGGCACACTCGGCATTGAGCTGCGATTGTTTCTCCAGCTGCTGCTGCCAAGCGCGAAGTTCCTCATCGCCTTCATCGATCAGCTTCTGCTGAAGCGCGAGCACGGTCTGCCGCGCCATCTTCTGGTCGCGGCGAGCGGCCCCGAGCTCGGCCATTGCCTCTGCCAGGCTTTCGGACGGTGACTGGGTCTCTGATGCGGCGGTGAAATCACCAATGTCCTGCTTGATCGCGTTGACCACGCCCGACTCCGAGGCGTCGAGGTAGCGCAGCGACCGAATGCCGATCTCATGCTTGGCGCCGGCGGTCATCTCCCGCCCGCAGATGCACTCATCCTCCTCGAGCAGCTCGTTGAAGAATTGCGCGGAGGTGTTTTCGGGGAGACGCAGATTGTCGAGATTGTCCTTCAGTGCGATCAGCGAGTCGGCAAAGGATGGATGGATCGCCAGCGGCTGGCGCAGCGCCTGCATCGCGTTGCCGGCTGCAACGACTAGCGCCCCTTCGGTCCGCGTCATCTCGATCTTGGCTTCGTTAAACTGTTCGCGGGTCGACCGTCCGGTGCCCAGCCGTTCCTCGATCTTGTTCTTGAGGTCCTCGATTTCGGCGGCGGTGTCGCGGACCTGACCTTCAGCCTTGGCCCGTGCCTGGACGATGACTGCACGGCGGGCGGTCATGCTGGCGAGCTGCGAGCGCAGACGCGTCAGGGCGCTGTCGCTCTTGGCACCCGCCTGCTTCGTCCGCCGCGACCATTCCTGCTCGACGAAGTCCTCGACCTCATCGAGGAGATACAGCTGACACAGCGCGTCGATCGCATCGTCGGCCGCGGTCTCGCGAGCGTCGAGCAAACGCGCGGCAAATTCGCCGTTGAACACGAAAAGCCCGAGAAACTCCTTTGCGAGGAAGCGACGCACGAGCGGCGGCGGCGACCAGGACTGGACCACGCCGCCACTTCCAGGGTTCGTTGTGCGATAGCGGGCCGTCCCCATCTCGAAGTCGAGAACCAGCTCGATCGACAGCGGCCGGCCATCGACCAGCAGCGACACGACGAAGGTCCCGATGTCGCGGTCGTCGCCCTTGCGGCGATAGCTGCGGACCGTCTTGTCGTCCCAGGACGTCGCAACCCCGCTCAAAGTGGCGATCAGCATTTCGAGCGTGGTCGTCTTGCCGGTGCCGTTGGGCATCTGGAGCAGGGTGACCTTGGGCGGCGTCGGCGACGAACCGACCAGGTCGATGATGACGTCGGGGCAGCGCAATCCAGCGGTCGACCAGCCCGCAATATCAATTCGCACTCGACTGTCCCTCCACCTGCACGGCTTCCCGGACATCCTCGTACCGCTGGGCCTGATCCTCCTGGGCGTCGTCGCCTTCGGTCATTGCCTGAAGCCAGGCCTCGAGCCGAAGCGACAGCGCCCGCGGCTGCCCGCTTTCCTCGACAGCCTCGCGCAGCGCCGCTGCCAGCGCAGTATCAAGCGCCATCGTCATTCCCCTTTCTTACCGTCGCCAGGTTGGCCAGCCAAACTTGCCGTCCTTGGTCCGCATTCGGAATCGGGCCAGCTTCACCTCCCGGCCGTACGAAGTCCACCACCAGCGCGCGCTTTCCCGGGTTGGTCGGGTCGATCCGCAGGCAGCGTCCGATGCGCTGGATCGTCTCGAGCTTAGCCCGCGCCGATGCGAACAGGACCACCGTGTTGAGCGAACGGATGTCGATCCCTTGCGAGATGCGGTGGCACGTGATGAGGCAGTCGATATCGCCGCGCGCGAACGCAATTAGATGATCACGATCGTCATCGGCATAATAGGTGCGGTAGCGGTGCGTACGCCGGTGGATCGATGCGAGGATCCGCTCACCATATTCGATCGTCTCCACGAACACGATGCTACGGTTCAGGATTTCGGGCGCGATGCGAAGATGCTCTTCGAAGATCTCGGGCTTCGCCTCGGCCGTCTTGTAGACCTTGGCGATCTCGGTCCAGAGTTCCTCATTGCCCATCGGCCGGCCCTCGCGCAGCCGGGCCGCCTTCTTGGCATAGACCAGGCGAAGCCGCTCGCGATCGCCGTCAGTGAGATCATAAGCGAGCGGCCGGTAATCGAACTCGCTGAGGACACCCCGCGCAATCGCCTTCTCGAGCGGGAAGCGATAGAGCGTAGGACCCAGCTCGCTGGTGATGAAGTCATTGCCTAGGGCGTCATAGGCGCGGTCGGGGGTGGCGCTGAGCCCAACCCGCCAGCCAAACGCTCCGTGTTGTCCGGCCAGACTCTCGACCAGACTGGGCGTGCCAAGGCCGTGCACCTCATCATGGATGATAAGCGCCTTGCTCTTGACCCGATCGGGCAGCCGGGGGAGCAGTCGCGATAGCTGGCCGCGCGAGACGACGATCAGCGCGCGCTCAGGGTCGACGAGAAAGTCTCCCATTTCGTGATGGCGGCCGAAATGGCGGTAGATCAGCCATTTTGGTCCATCGTCCAGATTCCAGGCGTCGAGCTCGCCTGCCCATTGCTCGAGAAGGTCGGTGCCCTCCATCGTGACGATCGCGCAGCTGATCGCCCCGTCGAAGACAAGACGAGTCAGTATCTTGATCGCGGTCCGCGTCTTGCCGGTGCCGGTCGCCATTTCGAGGATGCCAGCAGGACTTTCCAGAAAAGCCGCGACCGCTTCATCCTGGTGGCGCCAGCGCGGGTCGGTCTCCGGGGGAGCATCGGTCTCTTGTTCAGGACCGGGCTGCACGAAGGGCCAGTCCGCATTCTGGCGAAGCCTGTTCAGGATCTTGATCGAGGGCTCGACCACGGCAAGGCCCGAGGCCTTTCCTGCCCAAGTCTCGTCGAACTGCTCGGCCTTGGTCGCAACCCGGTCCATCTCGCCCGGCAGCCAGTCGCAATACACATCGACACTCTCGTAATTCCTGGTGTGGCCTCCGCTGGTTTCGTTGGCCGAGCCGGTGAAGGCGACCCTGCCGCCGCCCTCGAGGTCGAAGATCCCGAACTTTTCATGGAAAATGCCCGGCTCGTCGAGATGCTCGGGGAAAGCGAACTTCAGTTGCAGACGGTCATTGGCGATCAGCCAGGCAAAGATGCGCGCGCGAACGGCGGTGTCGTTGGGGGCAAGCGCGAGTTCAGCGATCTCCTCGATGATGCGGTCGACAACCATCGATCGGTAGGCGGCGCGGGCTTGGTCATCCTCCATCGCGGTGAGCGTCTGGCGATCCGCTTCCGAGATCATCGGCGAAGAGATGAGGCGGATCGATAGCACCTTCAGGGCCGCCCGCGGCAGGCCGTCGATCCAGGCGAGGAGCGCCGTGCTGGAGAAATAGCCGGCGGCGCGGCGATAGAGCGTCGCCTCGCGAATGCAGGGCGCGAAAAAGTCATCGGCCAAGCTGTCGCGGCCGCTCCGGTAATGGCTTTTGGGATGAAACCCCGAATGTCCAGCCGGCTTAGCCATTCATGCCCCAATGCAGCATCATTCCTCGAGCAACCATCGTAACAGGTCTTCCCGCTTCTGCCGGTCCGCCGATTGGCGGCTCTCGGCCATGATCGCATCAAGCGGATCGACGATCAGGTCGTCGGCGGACGCTGAGCCGGCGGCTGCCGCGTCAAACATTGCCGCCAAACGGGCGGCGTCGGGCCAGCGTTCGATCTCCGGTGCAGCAGCGACGACCTCCTGCGCCAGGCGAAGGCCGATCCCTCGCTCCCACGACAAGACACCAGTCGATGACAGCGTGTCGACCAACTCGTCGCGCAGCGCGGTCGCACGTTCCGTCGCCTGATGAGATTGCTGCCAGGCGGCCGGGTCGGCGTCTGCGACGCTAACAGCGCCCAGTGCCAGCAAGATCGCGATGATCGAGGCACCGACCTGACTGTCGATGCGTCGCCCAGCCATCCGGTTGCAGGACATCCAGTTGAGCTCGCCCGAGCTGACCAGCTCGATGCAGGCCGCAAGGAGGCGGTCCAGGTCAGGGCGAGCATAGGCTTCGGGACGCAATGGCTCGGCAAGCTCGAAGCGTCCGTCGCGTCGAGCCACCTCTAGCCAATGGCTTTGCTCCGACGCGGAGATCGGCCAGGCATCGATATCGGCGACGGCCAGCAGCGAACGAAGGCTCTCGGGAGCGCCGTGATGATAACCCCACCGGGCCAGCGCGAACTCGCCTTCGAGCGACCAGAGCGGAAACACGTCCCGGCGTTCGCCCGCGCGCCGCGCAAGCGCCATCATCCGCAGCTGCATATTGTCGAGCAGATAGGGTGGTGGATCGGAAAGCAGGTCGGCGGCTGAGGGCACCTGATGAGGCAGCCCATAAACCCCGGGCAGGAGCCGGCTGAAGATGTGAGAATTGGTCAGCAGGGTTGGACCGACACTGTTCGGCGAACGGCCTGCTGGAAGGATGTCCTTCGCATTCTGATAGAGGGTGAGCAGGCGCTCGGGTCCGCGGCGTTCCAGCGCGGCGATCAGCGATGCCGCGCAGGTCTCTTCGTCGCTCTCGCTATCACTTTGTGCGACCGGTGCCGGGCAATCGCCCTCAGCGGAACCGGCGGCGTCCGGAACCGGAGGCGACCCGCAGGCGCCAATTCCAGACCAGACCTGGTCGTAGGTTTCGACGAAGAGGTGCGGCGCGGCCAGCATGACGATCTCTGCGTCGCGTGCCGAACATGGATCAGACGGGCAGAGACGATGATATTGTGGGATCAAGCGATCTGCCGGCAGCGGGCCAGATGCCGATGCGAGAAGCCGATGCAGACCGAGCGCCCGGCGCATCCGGCGCCCTGGCCTGGATTGAACCACATAACCTTGCTCCAGCTCCAGACCGAGCTCGACCCTGAGCGCGGCTTCGATCTCCGCCCGATCGTCAGTATGGGCTGCGTCACGGAGCGAGCGGGGCAGTGGCAGCTTGAGAATCGGACGAATTTCGGCTGCGGCGGTTTTGACCAAGGCAGAATCGATTGGCGACCCGAACCAGCCATGCGCCGATCGTTCGGCTACATCAGTCAGCAATGCGCGCGGCGTTCTTCCGAGCAGTTCAAGCGCAAGCTGGAGTTCGCCGCCAAGCTTGCGCAGGGCAGCGTCCGACTGCGGGTCCGTGATCCATCCGCGGCCTTCGCTGATCTCAAGCCATGCGCGCTCAGACGCGGCATTTACATGATCCGCGAGCGGTACGCGGCGCATTCGCACCCGCATCCGGCCAAGCGCGCGTTTCTCGATCTGGCGGATCCGTTCGCGCGTGACGCGGAAGTCGGCGCCGATCTCCTCGAGGGTTTCGGTGTCCGCCCGGCCGATACCGAATCTTCGTTCGACGACTTCGCGGTCGCGGTCCTGGCACTGGCTGAGCAGCCAATCGAGACAGTCCGCCAGCGTCTCATGCGTCGGCACATCATCTGTCGGCAGAGCCGCCGCTCCATCCCTGTGGCCGAACAATGTGGAAAAGGTGCGTGCTATCTGCTCTGGCGCCACGCCATTTTGTGCGAGCAACCTTGGGACAAGCCGGTGAACCAGTTGGGTCAACTCGCGCGCCGAGGTGCGTCCGACGTTCGGCCGCCGCATGAACTCGGCCAGGAACGGCTGCAGGTTGAGCGCAACAGCAGCGAAGCGTATCGTTCGGAGCTCAGGCGCAGCCAGGCCATTTTCGAGCCGAACCGAAAGGATTTCTCCCTCGGTCGCTTGACGCAGAGAAAGGTGCCCGATGGCGTCGAGGACCTCCTCTGGGGTGGGCCCGTCGTCAATAAGCTCGGCTGTCACGACTGGTCGGGTCCATGTCTCGCAGTTTGCCGTGATCATGGCATCGAGCTCGCGGGCAGTTTTGGTCCCAAAGTTCGGGACCTCACGCATCATGGTCGGGATAGCCATCGCACCCGCCGCGAGATAATCCGCCGCCGTGAGGTACGGAAGAACGCCGGCTTGGGCGGCCGCCGTGATCGAGTTGCGCAAGCGTACCGTGGTGCCCTCGGTGAGCACGAATTCGGTAAGACGCGGCGACTCATCGACCGGCGCGGTCTCGACCGGATCCTTGACCGCGAGCGGCAAAGGTTCGACGTTGTCGGCAGCTGGCCTGAACACTGCTCCGATCCTGGCGAACCATGTGCGAGGCAAGGTGCTAGTCATCGCGCGGCTCTGGAGCTCATGCGGCGCTGCGCTCGCTGCTCTTCAGGCTCTCCGCGAAGCGGTCGTATAGGCGGGCGATGTAGAAGATCCTCGCCGGCCGCCCCTTGCTCCTATCAGATGGATGGCTGTCGAAGATGGCCCCGGCGAACTTATGCAGCACGGCCACAGTCAGCACATCGGCGGAAGCCGGATTCAAGCTATATTCGGCACCGTCGACAGTCGTGAGATAGCGATTGAACGCGTCGATGAGTTTCGCGGCGACAGCGGGGCTGAGCGCCTCATCGCCGAGCTCGGCCTTTAGCGCGACGACAGAATTGAGCCCCTGCTCAGTGACGGCGTCAAAGGCTTGGCCGGCGTTCACCGACAGATCGGCATCAGGGAAGAACGGACGGAGCCGGGCTACGAAATCGTGGACATCAACGAAGTCGCCGACATTTTCCTGCATCCTGGCTGCATTGGCTGCCAGCAACCGCGTGATCGCCGCATCCCCTGACCGGGTGAGATGTCCGAGCGCCTCTAGCAGACCTTTTTCGGCATCACCGGGGCCGCCGCCTTCGGGCTTGTAGCCGATGTCGTGCTCAATCTCGTTCCAGACGTGTGCCATCATCGAGCACACCTGGATTTCGCAGCTCGTGCCGCGCAGATTCTCATAATGCCCGACCAGGTCCTCCTCCCGCAGGAACACTTGGCAGTGGGTGGCCCGGTAGAATTGATAGCTGTTGACGGCGAGCTTGTCCTTCTTGTCGACGAACACGTCGCTGCTACTTTCTCCTTCGAACAGCTTCTTGATCTCGTCGGTAACGCGGCGCTCATCCTCGGGTCGATAGGTCGCGATACGCACGCCGGCAAAGTCGCCGACGCCAGCGAACACCTCGTCGACGCTGGCGTAATTCTTGTCGGCACGACGGGCAAACCGCTTTAGCTTGCCCTCGAAGCTGCGGACAGTTTTCGTGCGAAACGTGACCTGCGCGCGGATCGCATTGTCCTCCACAATGCTGGAGCGACAGATGTCGGAGACGCGCGCAGCGAGCTTCAGGTAACGGTCTCGTTCGCGATCGTAGCGAGCGACAGCGTCGTGTATGACTTTTTCAGATATCGGCATCGCTCGCCCCCTCGACATCTAGGTGCCTCAAACACCTTAAAAAGTCGAGCTGAGAGAAGCACTCGCAACCGTCTGCAGCAACCGGATTTGGCCCACCAAGAGGAATTAAGGCTGCAGACCTGTACCGACAGACTTCGGACCTCCTCCGTCCAAACAATGTCCAGCCTTTTCCACAAATTCAGATCGTGATGAAAAATGGTCGCGGCAACTTCGCAAGTCTATCTTTTCCCGAGAAATAAATCCGCTTAGGCGCCCCGTTAGAATGCACTTCTGATGCCGGCTCAAAGTTGAGCTGGTAATGCGGCCTGTGGGTTGCCGACCGCCCGGCGATAGCTGGTCCGCACAGCCGCCGTCGTCACCGGCACGCCTGCCATGTGGAATGCAAGATCTCGCGCTAGCGTTTTCTCGGCAACGATCATCTTCTTCTTAGCAGGGTCCCAGAGAACATTCCGGAACGGTGGCTTCGAGATGTCTATCGGCATGAGTCGGAGCTGATGAACGGCGTCGGCCACGCTAATCCCATTCGCTTTCGCCAGTGCAACGCTCGTCCGCGTGAAGATCTCCAGTCCGATAGAACGGAACAGAAGATGGCCGCCGGAATCATGGCGCTGCGCGGCGGTGATCGCTGATGGATCGGCTGCCGCAAAAACATCCCGAACAGGCTTGAAAGCCTTGCCCAACGCTGAAAAATAAGCCGTCGCGACCGCGTAATAATGGTCCAGCTTGTCATCCGTCGGGCGACGGGTCTTCAAAGTGCGATCCGACGCTTTGCCGAGATCGTGTAGGAACAGCATCTTGAGCACGTCGTAGAGCGAGGAGATAGTCATCATCGATTCGTGGTTGGTGACGGGCATGTTGGTGCTTGAAATCACAGCCACCTTTGGATGCTTGAAGCTCGCATTCTCCTCTACAAGCCGCCTGGCGATGATCGCCATCGCATCGTCTTCATCCAGTGCGATAATATCGGCCTTCTGGACAGGAATAGCGGTCTTGTTGAGGGTGGTGAACAGACGGCGGGTACGCTGTTTGCCGGCCTTGTCCTTCTTGTGTCCTACAATCAGGACGGGGACCAGGTCATCCTCGAGCTTCGTGCCGTCGGCCAGCGCTTGCCGGATGCCGGCCAGCCTGTGCTGACCGTCGAGCGCGAAGATTTTCTCGGCACCGCTTAGGCGTAGGAAACCGATGCTATCGCGCGCGCGCTCCGAAATTTCCTTGAGGATATTTGGCTGCGAGGACGATCGCAAATTGCCGACCTCAAGCCACTCCGGAGCGCCGGCATAGGTTGCCAACACGAGTGAGTTGAAGAAACGGTCGGGCGCCGAAGCGAGATAGGAGGCGATCTGCTTTGCGCGGGCGCCGGTCAGGCGCCGCTGGATCAGCTCCGAGAGGGCCTTGTCGGGATGAATTTCCTCAGCGAAGCGTACTCGCGTCGACAGCTCGTCGATCGGCATCAGGCAGGAATAGAAGATCCAACTGCCGAACGAGCCACGCAGCGATGGAAGAACAAGGGGTGTGTTCGCCATCAGAATGTTGCTGCCTTTGCTGCTCGAAGGACGCCCTCGATGTCACGTTTGTTGATAGGTGGTACCAAGGCGTTGATGAAGGACGATTCGATCCGCGCTAGGTTTACTGCCTTGTTTGGCAGCGGCACGAAGTTGAAAAAGAGATCGCCGGCCCAGTTCTGAAGCATGAAGGACACTGCAGGGCGGCCGTCTTCCTTGCGCTGATGGGCCAGATATTGGCCGTATCGTTTGTACAGGTTCGCCGCCTCGGACTCATCACCGGTGATACCGACGTACATTATGTAGCCATGAGCCGGGAGTTTTGCAGCGGATAGCTCCGTCGTGAACGCATAGATACCGCGTTGCTTAGGAACCTCGGCCTGGCCGGCCTCGTCGAATCGGATTTTCTGCCAATCGAGTCGGTATCGGCTACGGAAGGATCGCCACTTCTTCAGGTCGAGGAAAAATTCATAAAGCTCGGCCTTATACTTCTTCGTCTGATTGACCAGATCGTGGTGCTTACCTGGCACGCTTCCCCCTACGGTTCCCCAACAACCCGTGCTGGTTAGCAGAAGGGCTTGCGACGACAAAGCAAGGACGCGCAATCGCGCCGACTTAACCGAGCAGTTAGGCAATTCTCACGCGAAGCGGATGACATAGCTGCGGACGCACCCGACCGATGCACAATTGGGCGAATGACCGCAAGCGAGCTGCTTCGCACCTCATGAGCCCGGCTACCAACTCGGCTTTCTTGCGGACGCATGGGAACTCGAACCAAGCGTCCAGCTACATCCAGCCTTTTCCACGAATTCAGATCGTGCTAATGATGTCCTTGGCGACTTCTCAAGTCTTTGATTTGAATGAGAAATCAACCGTTTAGGCGGCGTCCGAGAAAGCTCTTCTGGGCACCATTTTTCTGACACCCCCAAATAGCGATGATTTCGCTCTTCCCGCGCTCGGGAAGGGGTTTGGTGGCTGCGTCTTTTCCCCTTGTAGCCGGCTCCCTGACACCACACGAATTTTGCGGTCGCGAGCCATACATGCGCACATGCGATCATCGCAGGTCGATAATCTATGTTGGGAGATCAAGGGCTTTTCCAAGCCTGCCCAGCCGGGAAGGCTGGTGACCCCTACGGGAGGGGTCCCCAACAATCTTCCGATAGAAAAATCAACAACTTATTGACCGCCGGATAAGCCCAAAACTACGTCCGTGTACTACCCATTTGGAGTACCGGGCATGGGCACGGTGCCAGCGCTGCCCGGACCTGTAAAGGCGAAAACCGTCTCGACCTGCGTGGCGGTTCTCACCGCTGAGTGGTGAGGTGTTCCGGGTATGTCCTACATGCGACCGATCAATGCCAACCATAGATCGTGATCATGCAACCCCAAATAGCAATCGGCGACTCCCCCGACCACGAGAAGGCCGGTGCCAGTCAGCAAGCCAGCCTGTCCGCTGTGCGCCTGACATTTCCATCGCCTCCATGGCGGTCGCGCCGACCGATCTCCAAGACTCGCATTAACGGCGCGCGCCAAGTCGCTGAACGGGAGCTGCGTGGAGAATTTATTCGCAGAAAATTCGCTATATGTTGTCTACAAATGGCCGAAATGAGCTATTCATAATATTCTAGCCGGGTTTTAGCCGTGTAAATACCCCTTGCGCGCCTATTTCCAAGTGCCTACTTCGCCTCCATCAGAAATCCTGGAGGTGCCGGTGCCGTTCGAATATTCTCCCGCAGATCTCTCCGAAATTCGCGACCTGCTCGGCCGCCATGGCGCGACAGAGGCGCTGATCAAGCCGCTGAGCAAGAACCACAACGACAAGAACCAGATCTACTCCGGTGCTGATTTCGCACCCGTCTATCCCATGTTCGACGTGACATTCTCACTCCGGGGATCGTCTGCAAGCCGCAGGAAGGGAGCCAACACGAAGGGGGCGGCGATTCCAGAGGCGATTTTCAGTCACTTTGCCTGGATCGATACAACTGGCCGGGAGGTCGCCGCCCGAGACGTGCGGATGATCATCTACCCTCAGTATCCGGAGACGCGGCTGAGTGGATTCAAGACAGTCGAGAACACCATGCCGGAAGCCATGTCGGTGGCGTTTACGAAGGCGCATCCGCACATACCCCGGTATCTGGTTCTGGGACGCCGGGGCTTGGGCGAGGTCATTGCGGTCCTGGTTGCCGATCCCAAGCCGCAGTTCATCAGCGATGTCGCCGCCCTGCCTTCAGCACAGGGTTCGCGAGTGTGGCGGCATCTGCGGCTACGGTCGACCGCGCCTGAGCGCCTCACTGCTATGCTTGCGGTAGCCGCCGGGCGACCGCTGCCCGGCAGTCGGCTGGATACGTCGGGAGGCACTCTTGCTTTCAACGGAACTCAGGTGTGCGGCTACACCCTGGAGCATGCGCTCGGGATCATTCCGAACAGTGACAAGAATGGCGATTTCGAGGGAATTGAGCTCAAGACCCACACTCAGAAGAAGGTGACCCTGTTCACGCCGGAGCCCGATATGGGGGTTTATGCGCAAGATTTTGCGAAGTTCATGCAAACTTGGGGCTACCCTGATGAAAACGGCAATCTGCGGGTTACCGGCGTCCATCGCGTAGGGGTGCGATGCGACAAGAGCGGCCTGACTCTCCGAATCATGAACCATGTCCGAGGCGTCTCGCTTGCAGCCAGCGCCGACGATGACGTGCATCTTGGCCTGTTCGATGACGAGGATTGTTTGGCGGCGGGATGGTCGTTGGAGCGGATGCTCAACTCCTGGACATCCAAGCACAACGAGGCTGTCTACATCCCCGCCACGAAAGTGAAGTCCAGCGATCCGGAGTTGCTGAAAATGGGGCACCAGCACATCATCCAGTTTTCCCGGCAGGTGATGTGGTGCCGGGAGACCTCGGCCGAGCGACTGTTCGAGGCGCTGTACAACGGCACGCTGTTTCTCGATCCGGCACCTAAGTACTGTCCCGGCAATCCCCGGCTCAACAAACGGCGTTCACAATGGCGCGTCAACGACATCGCCGAGGCCGCAAAGGATTTGTACCGGGATGTGCGCACAATTTCCCTTGATGCACACTGAATTGATCCCTGATCGCCCGGTTGGGCTTGCTGCCGCAGCCCGGGCGCTTGGGCGCTTCGCATGACAGGTAACCGCTGCCACCCCTGAAATCAGATCGAAATCCAGCCAAGAACAAAAAGTGAACTATTTTTGAAACAGGACTTGTTATCTGGGATGAAGGACGACACTGTGTCGTAAATTGTCCCAGAGGAAAATATGCTTAACGAATTTGCTGCTCTTCGCGTCCGCGCCGGCCTGTCGGTCGATGAACTCGCCCTCATGACCGGTTACAGCGGGCGTCAGGTACAGCGCTGGGAAGCAGGTGAGGGTAAGCCGCGCGAGGCCGCAATCGGGCTACTTCGTTCCATGGCTCGCGAGACCATTAATCAGCCTGCCACCCGGTTCAACTTCATTGACCTGTTTGCCGGGATTGGAGGGATTCGCAAAGGCTTTGACGCAATAGGAGGACATTGCGTGTTCACCTCCGAGTGGAACAAATATGCCCAGCAGACTTACGCCGCCAATTTCCGGGACAATCATCCGCCGCATGGCGATATCACGACCATTGGCATCGATGAGATCCCAGACCACGACGTTCTGCTTGCAGGCTTCCCGTGCCAGCCTTTTTCGATCGCAGGCGTATCCAAGAAGAACTCCCTGGGCCGCAAGCATGGATTTCTGGATGAGACTCAGGGCACGCTGTTTTTCGATGTCGCGCGCATTCTGAAAGCAAAGCGACCGGCGGCGTTTCTGCTTGAGAACGTCAAGAACCTGACCAGTCATGACAAGGGGCGTACCTTTGAGGTGATCCTCAAGACCCTGACCGAAGAGCTCGGCTACAAGGTCTGGCACAGGGTCATCGACGCACAGCACTTCGTTCCGCAGCACCGCGAACGCATTGTCATCGTTGGCTTCCGGGAGAATGTTGCATTCGGATGGGATGACCTGAAGCTTCCTGTCCGGGGTAGCGTGCGCCTGAAGAGCATTCTGCATCCGCAGGATGGATCAGAGAAGGCAGAAGCACCTTATACCTTGGGCCCCGATGCCATTGTGAACGGCAAATATACGCTGACTGACAAGCTCTGGCAGTATCTTCAGGGGTATGCCGATAAGCACAAAGCGGCGGGAAATGGCTTTGGCTTCGGTCTCGTGACGCCGGACGATGTCGCTCGCACGCTTTCCGCCCGCTACTATAAGGACGGATCCGAAATCCTCGTTAGTCAGGGCAAAAAGCGTAATCCGCGCCGCCTTACGCCGCGGGAATGCGCCCGCTTGATGGGCTATGGCGATGACTTCCGTATCCCCGTGTCAGATACCCAAGCTTACAAGCAGTTCGGCAATTCCGTGGCGGTGCCCGTTTTCGAGGCCGTCGCGCGGATTATGCAGCCCCATATCCAGGCGCTGGTCGAACCGGCATTGCCGCGCGAAGCTGCCTGAGGTGTGGCTGACGTTCACGATGCAGCGACCCGCAGCCGGAATATGTCTGCCATCAAAAGCAGTCATACAAAGCCGGAACTGCTGATCCGCAAAGCATTGCATGCGGCCGGTCTGCGTTACCGTCTTCACGCGAAACAACTGCCGGGCAAACCTGACCTCGTCTTCCCCCGCCATAAAGCGGCCGTGTTCGTGCATGGCTGCTTCTGGCATCAGCATGACTGCCATTTGTTCAAATGGCCAGCCACGCGGGTGGATTTCTGGCGTGAGAAGATCGGCCGCAATGTCGCCAACGACGAGCGGGTCACCGGCGCGCTGCTAGACGCTGGCTGGCGTGTAGCGACGGTGTGGGAATGTGCGCTCAAAGGCCGGACGAGAAGTGATTTTGGGGAAGTGATGCGGCGTCTGATCGTCTGGATACAGTCTAACGACCAAATGATCACGATCAGGGGGGAATAGAAAACAGCTGGCCCGCTTCTGGTAATCGGAGGCATTTCGATTCGAAAGGGCAAGCTTCCTAAAAGGTTCACCAGAGATTTACCGATATTCTCGATATACAGCGGAATGACGGTAGGAGAGATGAGCTTGAGTAAAACGAAAATTCGCGACGCCTACGGCAACTCCGCGCCCTCGGGCTATTCAATTGACTTCTTCAGACATGCGGGAGTGCAGGGATCAGAAGCTTTTCTGGCTAGCCCCTTCGTATCTACATATGAACCCGTCAGGCTCCTCACTGTACAGAACTGTAAGGTCAACTTGCTCGTTCGACTATGCTCCATCACGACGCCGGCAGCGCTACGCCAGATGCTCAAAGATCCGTTGGTGAGTGTTCGATACTATACTAGCCGAGAATTTCACGCAAAGCTGTATATCGTCGGGAACGTCGCGATGGTCGGTTCCGCAAATCTCACCGACGCCGGCTTGATGCGAAACCGAGAGGTATCCGTGGTGCTTCATAAGGGAAGAGACACCGGTTTCGATGAACTGCCTGGTCTTTTTAATCTATTCTGGGATCGCGCGGACGTCTTCACCGAAGAACTCTGCACGCAATACGAACTAGCGTTTCGTACTGTTGGAAATCCCGTCGAAGACTCCGATTTTCAGAAGCACATTGAACGCTTTGTCCCTCCTGCTTCGCCGCCAAGTGCGAAAGTCGGCAGTGACTTGGTTTCGAAGAAGCGGTCTTTCCTTCAGGCATTGCGCCGCAAGTATGAGGAGGAATTGATTCCAGCCTTTCAGGAAGTGCGAGATATCTTCGCGGCGGATGGCCGGCGGCGATCAGAGTTCCGCGAGGGAGATCCAGACATTGAGATTGGCCGCTTTCTCGGCTGGCTGCGTGTGACCCATGCGCCTGCCGACACATGGCACTCGACGCCCCTGACAGATCGCGAAGAACGGGGGCAACGTATCCGCCATTGGCTGGATATTTGGTTTGCCCAGGCGGAAACGGATGCTGGCGACATGGTTCGGGCCGATAGCGAGGTCGGCAACATTCAGCGCCTACGGGCAACATTGAGGTCTCCTGCTTCAATTGAGGCCGCGGAATATGATGAGATTTTTGACGCGCTGAGCGGCGTGCACGCGTTCAACGAACGCCTACGGTTCGTTGCAGGCGGCTTACGAGGCCTACGGCCGGAATTTCTTGCCCAAAATGGACTTCTCAGCATCAAGGAAACACTGACCTACCTTTTGCATGGCAACGGCACTCAACTCGAGCGCGCCTATGACTGCCTATTCGACGAAAACAGATCCTTGAGCGGCTTCGGTGAAGCCTGCATCATGGAGTTAATTGGTTGGATGGATACGGAACGACCGCCAATTAATGGCCGCACAATCAAGTCTCTGCGCTTTCTAGGCTTTGACGTGAAGGATTAAGATAGCTGACCAGGCCCACCTCAGTGAGTTAGCGATTTTCGAGATGGCTCAGGCCCACCTGGGATCCACTTTCGATCCTAAATTCCGTAGATAATCGATGCATAGCGGCGCACATCGTCGGGCGTCGCGTCGATGATCGCCTGAAGGTAGGCTATAAATTCTTCCCGGGAATTCAGGCTAAAGATCTTTGCCCGATATTTGAGCGCCCCCAGACATCGCTTGTCTTGAAGCAGTTGGGCGCACTCGATGTCGACAAACATTGCATCAACGTACGGTGCGTAGGAGGCAATCGCGGAAACGTCATTCAAGAAGCCTGCGGACGGCTTCTTTTTACGCCCATGAGCAAATTGGTCTGCGAGCGCCGCCAGCATGTAGGCCAGAATTTTTCCGTTAGGCTGCTCCTTGTTGCCATCCCAATCCCAAAATGCTCGCACGCGCGCTGTCAGTTCGCCGTCGGGCACACCGGCCCCCTTAAACAGCTCTCGGACGTATTGAAGCTCCCGGAACGCGGAGCCGTAGAAGAGTTCCGCCATCGCCATTAAATCGTGATTTTCGAGGCCTTTTTCAAATCTGCGTTGGGCCTCTCTAAGTCCTTCCAACCGACTTTCGTGATAGGCGTTCAACTCTTGCTTCAGGACGTCATCAAAACCCATTCCCTTGGCTATCCAGCGGTCTATGAGTTCGGACATCGCGAAGCCCGTCTTATCGCGTTGCTCTCTCGTTTCAGGCGCGAACCCGCTCCAGTCGAAGGGAACGCTGATCCTAATGTCGTTGAGCCATTCGTTGCGCTCATCATCGAGGATGTCATCGACGTCGAACTCCAAGCTTGGTCCTGCGCCACTCGCAAACGCCTCGGCAAATACCTCCATCTGATCGAGCTGGATTTCGTTCGTGCTGATGAAACTGATATCCCCTCCGATATGCTCTTGGGTGTCCCGTAACGCCTCGGCAAAGGGGCTAACGATCGTTTCGTCGTGGTGGACGTTTGAGTGTGGAAGAATGACTTGTTGGAGAAGGACCGCCTCGTTGATCAGGTCCGAGACTTTTGACCAAAATGCTGTGTGTTTGTCCTCACGCCGGGTTCGGGCACGAAGTTTGTGGAGTTCGCTGAAGCCGAATTGATCGAGATAGATGACCTTCTTTTCCAGTTCTGGCAAAATCTCGCTGTAGCTATACCGGCACTTCGTGCATCGCCAGCGCAAGGTATCGCCGCCTGCTGAAAGTATGCCCAAGCCTTCCGCCTCTTGGCATTTCGGACACTTCGAAAAGGGGGCGCGCTCCCATGTGAAAGGCTTCTTAGGTTTATCGATCATGCTGCCGAATATAGCCCATGCTCGGTGAGGATATATGCGGAAACTTAGCTGAGATCGAGCAATCGAGCGTGGATCCCGCGTGGAAAGCTCGGATCGTCGGCCGCGACGAAAGGTTAGCTTTGCGCTGACTTCAAACGTGCGATCGCTTCTTACGGCCGCCGATGAGCTGCCGTTCGTTCAGCCGTTGGACCGGGATGGATTATAAGTTAAATCTCCGGGAACCTGCGGGGTCCAGAGGTGCACAGGTGTTCGCGGGGGCGGTATCGGGGCCGTTGCGGACTGACGGGATTGGGCGATTGATGGCAAAAAGCGGTTTAGCCCAAGCATCTTGGCAACTACCTTTTCGCCCCGACGGCCGCTACGCGTCTCATGGCAGACCGCAGATCGAGCCGGTGAACGCGCTCCTCACAATACGATTCCGGGCCGGAATGGACCACGAACTGCTCGTCGATACCCAACAGGGCGCACGCCCGAAAGAAGCCCGGCTCAGCCCGTTTCGTCGGCCCGACCTTGAATTCGATCGCGATCCGCCGACCGGCCTGCGCGGGAAAATCGAGGATTAGATCGATCTCATCGAAGCCTTGCCCATTGTCGAACCGATAGAAATGCGCGCCGCTCTCTCTGCCAGCGGCGGCGATCAGTGCTTCGATCGCATAGCTTTCGAAGCTCGCCCCAATGGCCTTGGAGGCCTCGAGCTGATCGACTGTGATGATACCGAGCAGCGCATGAAGTATCCCGGTGTCGCGCACGAACACCTTGTCGACCAACTCATCAGGGTGCTCGACCGCCGCGACATTTGGGAGGCGGCGGATCAGCCCGAGCTTGTCGAGCGTGAAGATGGCCGATTTGAGCTCCGAGCGCTTGCCGAATTTGTTGATGGCCTCATCGACTTCAGCACTGTTGCGCTGCGCGAGCCACCGTAGAACGTCCTGTAATGGATAGGCCGGCGGGAGACCGCAGCGGCCATAGTCGCGTTCGAGCAAGGGCCCCAGCAACTGGCGGCGCCAAGCCAGACTGGCCTGATCGCTGGGCGCATTGAGACTCTCCGGAAAACCGCCGCGTAACCAGTGGCGATGGCGATCCAAAACCAATTGCGGCCCGGGCATTGCTGGGGCGGCAGCGGCAACGAGCGGTCCCATCGCAGCCGATAAGGAGGCGAAGCCATCCTCGATTTCATCAGGGCGCAGCGGCATGACATCGATTGTGTCGAAACCGCCGGCAAGTGTGTCACGCAGCGCGAAACTAGTCGCAAGATCGGCGGGGGCGGCCACATAGCGCGTCCGTGCGCCGGCAAGCCCCGCCGCCCGCACTGATACAACGAGGGCGCGGACGCCAGCCAGATCCAAGTGATCGAGGACGAGCACGCCGTCAGTTCCCAGTGCAACAGCCGAATCGCTGCACATAACGGCATCGGTGCGCCGTTGCATCCAGTCCGCGATCAGCTGGCTCCGTCCGACGCGCGGCAACCCTTGCACCAAGGTCATGGTCCGTTGCTCGACGGCGGCGTCGAGCTGTGCTTGCAGAGCAAGGCGCCCGGTCATGCCGGTCGGGTCATGTCGAGAACGATGATCTCGGTCCGCCCGTCGCCAGTACTGGCACTCAGCCCGACTAAGGCGTCGCGTAAGGCTTGGGCACTATGGGGCGCGGCCATGCCGACCGGCGGTGCCTTGGGTGGTTTCGAGGTGTTGGGACCGAACCACAGGACAAGGTAGATGCCCCGTTCGGCGCGGTGGTCGGTGGTGTAAAGCAAGTCGAGCTGCCGATCGGCGGCCGTCCAGAGGTCACGATGCCATTGGCCCTTGATCTCAATCGGGATCATCATGTCGCCAAGCAGGCAAAGAACATCGCATCGTTTGGCGTCGGCCAGATGCCCTTCGGGGAGTGCCTTGATGCCGAACGGGAGCCTGCCAAGCATTTTGATGATGGTGTCACGGCAATGCTCCTCGACCGCGGGCGCACCGTCGTCGAAGAAGTCGCGATACCAATTGATATCGCTGCCCGTGATCTTGGCTTGCACGTGGGCAAGCTCGTCGACCAACACGGCGAGGAATTGGGCGGCAGTCGTCGGGGTCCGGTCGGCGATGACCGACACCACCGTCTCGAGAGTCGGTGACCGCCATTCGGCTTCCACGCGCTTCCGCTTCTGCTCGGCGACCGCAATGCGCAGCACATCCGTGTAGCCGTCGACCGGCGCATCGCGCAGTTCGACCAAGGCCGCGGTCGCCGCCGGGGAGGGAATATCGCCGAGGCGATTGATAAGAGCCGTCAAATAGTCAGTGGCATCCCATGCGTTGGTGTCACCTGTCGTGACCGAGTTCGGCCGCCGCACCACAGGATACATCGACCGGAACGTGGCGATCGCCCAAGCCAGCTGCTCGACGTCAAGTCGGGCATGCGGCGCACCGTGACGGCGATCGCCGAGCCGGGCCCGCAAGTGCCAAAAGAGCGCGGGTTCGATGCCGAGGCCGGCAGCGAGCGACCGCAAGGTCTCGGCGAAATCAACAATGATCCCGACCGCGTCCCAGGTTCTTCGGCGTTCGTCGCTGGGATCCGCGGCTCGGCGCTCGCGGACAATCGCGCGGAGCACTGCTCGGCCCTCATCGGTGCCGAGCAATCGATCGAGTAGCTCGGCCTCGGCCTCGGCGGACATTTGTGGGAAGCGCACGATCCGGTCGCTGGCAAACGCGTCCGCAAACGAGCTATTCTCCTCGCCTCGCATGAGCTCATAAAGACCATCAACATGCTGGAGACGCGCGGCGAGCTGGGGCTCCAAGAACTGCCGCAGCGCGGCTTCATATGCGCCACGCTTGCGCAGTTCATCGGCGAGACAAGCGTCGAGACCGGTCAAGCCGGCATGATCGTCCAGCCGGGTATGCCGTACCTCGAACAGGCCGGCCATCAGACGTTCGTCGGGCAAGTCGTCGAACCCGCGCTCGGTGCGCTGCCGCTCAGCAAGCGCAGCGATAATGATGTCGCCAGCTCCCCAGCGCCGACCCTCCGCGTGACTCTCCACGATATCGCTAGCGCTCGGCTGCGGCGGATCGAGCTTCAGGAAGGCGTCGAACCCGTCGAGCGCCGCGTCGCGAAGATCGGGGCCGAGCCATCCGAGCAAGCGAGTGGGGCCATCCGCCGCCTGGTCACCCATGTCCTGAAACAGCTTAAGGTAGGCTTTGGCGGGGTTGATCACATACCCATAGTCGCCACGCCGCATCTCTTCGATGTGCGCGGCAAAGTTAACTCGATGCTCTTCCCAGGCGGCGTCGCGCTCGGCTTGGCGGACACGTGCGCGCTCCTCCTGCTTGATTTGCCATTCCGGCACGACATGCTTGGCGAGCCCTGCAAGCCACAGCGCCGCTTCGGTGTCGCCAGCGGCGAAGCGCGCAGCGGCAGCGCGAACCGCTGCGCCGTGCTCGGGACCTTGCCGCGCGATAGTGACGATATCGCGCCAGCGGTCATCGTCATCGTCTAAGAGGTTGAGAAGCGCGCAGACATCCGCCTCGCCCGGATGGAGTCCGGCAGAGCGTTCGCTCAGCCGCCAAGATCGGTGCCAGGGGGTCTTGTCGCCGGGAAGATCGAGCAGCACGTGACGCTGCAAACCGCGGCGCAGCTGCTCGTTGCCCTCGAAAATGGCCGCGACTACCTGCCGCGTTTCGCGTTGATAGCCGGAGCTCTCTTCAAAAGGTTCGAGCCACGACCACAGTTCTGAAATGTCCGATAAAGGCAGGGTAAGACGCCGTGCCAGCAAGGCGTACATCAGGTCCGAAATCGCACCATCGTCGGGACGCTCGTGCGGTCGCCCCATGGCGCGCGCCATCTTGGCAATCTCCGTGATGAGCACATCCAGGCGGTCGTTCGGCAAATCGCGTTCGAGCGACAAGAACACGCCGACCGTGCGCTCGGTCCGGTCGAACTGCGCGCGCACCGTGTCGAGCAACAACCTATCGCCGAAGCGATCGTAGCCGATCTCGTGCATAAGCTCGCTAACCAGCCGGACGCTGTCGTCGGTGCGCTGCTCCAAGAGCTGTTCGAAGATCCTGGGCCAATCAACCGCGATATCCGCCTCGACCAGGCGATCGCACGCTTCGCTTCGTGCGGCGAAGAAACTGTCAGGCGACAACAGCAGGCTCACCAGTTCGGTTTGCAGCTGGTCGACTAGCGGCGACCGCTTTAGCGCCTGCAGCACGAGCAGGCGTAGACCGAACTCGATGCGCGGGCCAGCGATGGCGTCGCGGATTTCGGGAAGAAGTTCCGGTTGGACGAGCCCACCGGTGCGATAGTCTGACCAGTCGCGAAAGCGGGGATTGGTTTCGGAGAGGCGACGCAAGGCGGCGAACAGGGCCCGGCCTTGCGGGGGCGTCAGCGTATCGGCGTCCCCATACTCGATGACGCCCATCGGATCGACGGCGATGACCTGTTCAGCGAGCGTCGCCGAATGCCAGGCGAGCCAGGCGTGAAGACCGCGCAGACTCGCAGGCACGAGCGACTGGCCGTTGAACAGTTCGAGGAGGCGGCGCTGCTTGCGGGGTGTGTCCGCTTGCCGGGCAAGCCAGCGAGCGCCCAGAAACTCACCGATAGCGCGGTGATCATAGCTGAACCGATCGTCGGGCAGGCCCGCGAACAAGCGTGATCCGAGAATGTCGGGGAGCGCGCCGGCGCCGGGCAGGCCCGCGGCTTCTGCCAGCGGTATGTCGCCATCGGCGACCTGAACCCGGCGCGAGATCGCCTCCTTTCCGGTCAGGATCCTCGCGGCGAACGCGGCACCCGCGGCGTCAAGCACCTCGGATTCGGAAAGCAGTGCGAAGGGCGTGTTGGCCTTCTCCTCGCGATGCTCGGATCGCATCAACTTGGTCGCCGCGGCAAAGAGCGCGCCCTTGGACGTGGGTAACCTCCCCGTCGCCACGACGTCAGCGACCAGGTTGAGCGTTTGCGGATTGCGCCAGAGCCCGCCAAGGCCCCGATCCTCCAGATTGTCTATCGCGCTATTTGCAGCGTCCGCGCCTACAATCGCGGTCAAATAGCTGGTCGCGTCCTCGCGTGTCAGCGGGTCCAGGTGCAGTTCGAGCGGCGCCGTTTCGTAGAAATCAGTGATGCCCTGAAGCGCGGTTGCCTTCCGCCAGTCGGCCACGCGGCATGACAGGATGAAACGCGGGAGCGCCAGTTCGGCAAGGCGACGCAGCACCAGATCAACGGCATCCCCGTCAAGGCGGGCCGATACCTCATCCAGCGCGTCTATGACGAGGGTCGTCGCCTTGCCCATGAGCGCGAGGGGGGCCGGAGCATTGATCAACTTGCGCGCCGTGCAGACCTTGAAACCATCGACGCCATCGAGCTGCTGCAAGAGCGTCGACTTGCCCATGCCGGCCTCACCCAGAACGATGAGCGAGCGCGGATCGTCTCGCAGAATTTCCTGCCCGACCATGACGATATCACGCCGACCTTGATACCATAGTTGACGGCGAAGAAGCGGTGCTAGCATCCCTCAGACCTGCCCCAACTCGCTTCTGACTCACAAGTGCTGATACGCTCATCCTGTAAGTTAAGGACTGTAGTCAGTACTCCCAAGCTGAAGGAACGTCGGTTTCAGGCGATTTTCAATCCTGAAGCGGAATAGCCGGATTGTCCGACTGACCAGTCATTCACAGCTTCCGGCCGCAGTCTTTGCGGCACTGGATCGGGTGCCGCGCCTCGAATGATGCCAACTGGCGCTAACGGGCCGGCACAGTGGCTTCCTGACCTGATCATCCGCAGCCGAGAGCGCAGAAGCCGCGGCGCGCCGCGCCTCGTGCAGGTGAAGGAAGGATCAAGAGAAAGGAAGTGCTCAGTCAGGTTGAGCAGTGAAATGAAAATATCCTGTGGAACGCGCTCCGCTCGACCGGCGCGAACCGCTCAAGGATCAAGCATGTACCAGTCCCAAATTGATTACTTCGGAACCACCAAGCAGCTGCTGCCGCAGGTGGGCAATGTTGCCAAAACGCAGATCGTTGCGTTGGCGAAATGGATCGACAGCCCAATTGATAACTCTGCTCAAGGCAGGATGCTCGCGCATGCCGGTTGCTTGTATCTGCCGCTCGCTGGCCTTGCGGTTACCGCTACAAACTGCGCGCCACCGCTGGTTCGGACGGAAGCAGATCGGATCGGTCGAATGCTCCTGTGCGACATGATCTTGCTCCGTTGTGGCGCAGAACAGGGCGGTACGCTTGAGATCAAGCTTGCTCATCAGGAAAGCTGGTTGGCTGGCTACCTGCCCTGGTCTTGCGAGGAAAGTCTGTGGTTCATTCCTTGCCAGCCAGACTATCCGCTGTTCGAGGTAGCGGGCGGACTGTTCGAGCGCTCTCTCGTGCCGTTCTCGAGTGCTGCTGGTCGGTCGCATGGCATTGAGCGGGCATTTCGGGCCCTAGCCGGCCTCGCACGCAGGAGCATCTGACCATGGCGCGGACTGATATTCACCCGAAGCGCCCGGCGCCTGCCGGCCTCGATTTCGTACCTGTCGAAGGGGGACCGGATTGTCTGACGTTTGGGGTTGTTCGCCGCCAGATCGGTAATGGCCCCATTCATACCACCCACGAGGCGATCCTGCGCCGGCTGTGCCCGGGCGGCCGTGCCAAGCCTGCTGAGCCATGGCGCCCCAGCTGCTACCGCCATGACGTGCTCCTGCCGCCAAAGGCACCCGACGAATGCTTCAATCCCAAGGTTCTCTGCGACCTTTATGAGAAGCAATCCTTCGGCAAGATCAAGGATTTGGTGGTGATGGCGACCCTCCGATTCTACTCACCCGATCGTCTGGCCCACGAATGGGAGGCAGTTCGCGCCTTTGCTCATGAGCGTCTCTGCAATGAGCGCCATCTTGCAGTCGTGGCCGTCATGCATCTGCCGGTATTGGTAGGGTCGACCAATCCGCCGCATATGCACCTGATGATCCCGGCGAGGGAGCTTCACAGCTTCGGGTTCGGCGAACTGGTGCGTCCCCTCGCGACCGATCGGGGCAAGCAGATTTTGACCGACGAGCTAGCCGAATGGCTGCCCGGCTTCTCCGCTGACTAACACATAAATTGGGCCGGGTCCGTCCGGCCACTCATTAAGGAATACAAATATGCTTATCGTTCGCGCCGAAATCTGGCCCGGCGGCGATGGTCGCTTGTGCTATCCCATCGGCGAAATTGTGGCGGCCAATGAGAGCGACCTTGCTTCCGTGAGCGCCTATTCTGGCGCAGTCGTCCAGGATGCTGCCACCGCAATTGGCGTTGCACCGTGGCGAAAGGAGTTCACGCTGACCGGTCATCGCCGTGAGAGCGGTGTCTGGCCGCTGGTGGCCGCCATCCTTCAGCATGTTCTCGCTGAAGAACAGGAAGGGCGTTCATGACTGACGACACCAGCCGGCCTATCTCCGAACACGTCGTCCGCCATCTCGCGGGCCGAGGTAACGCCGAGATCGACCGGATGCAGGATCTCATCCATCGAGCTCGCGCGTTGCTTGAGAATGGAGAACTCTCCGACGCGGACATCACCACTTACTGGTGGGAGCTCGACAGAGCCATTGCGTCCGACCACTCGGTGCAGATCTGGGTGACCTACATATCCGATTATGCCACCGGCGCAGGCCTCACCAGTCAGATCTATGTCGCCCGGGCGCACAGTGAAGCCGACTTCAGGCGGCAGCTCTCCTGGCAGTTTAATCGTAATGTCGCCCACTATGCGGTCGTGGCGCAAGGCGAAGGTGCCCTTGATGAGATCGCGCCTGGGGCGTCCTCGCTCCTGGCGCCGGCTATCCGGGAAAGGCTCGTTCGCATTGAGGAAGGAGAGGACCGGCCAGCAGCGTTCAGCGTCCTGGTGCAGGTCCATGCCAACTATGCCTGAAGAAAAAGGCCTATTCCTGAATATCTGGCCTGAATCGGATAGTTTACCGGGACGCGCCTCCGCGCCCCGGCAGCGTAAAGCCGGGCGGCAGGTCATCGGTGGTAAGGCCTTCAGCGACGCTTATGGCTGAGTTAACTGCAGGGGATCGTTCGCTCGAGGGAATGTGATCCCACAATTTGCGGAATTGCATTGCATGCGCGAGAGTGCGCTGAAGCAGCGATGCCTTTTCGTCGAAGAGGTCTTCGTTTCCGCGTAGAATTGCATCGCGTTCTTCGACGTTCTTTATTCGTTGATCGAGCAGCGCGGCGCGATCAGCGACGGACCGTACTCCTGCGATGATCCTCTCTATGCCACTCTTCAACCAGCTCGGGGCCTCTTTAAGGGCTACCGTCTCTTGTTCAGTCACTCCGATGAGGCGAATATCTGACCCCGCCTTTTCGATGGAAAGCCCGCCGCTGGGATCCAAGGCCTTTTCCAGAACGCTGAGTTGCACGCGGTGCCGATCTTGTTCCAAATTCAAAGCTTCACGGTCATTCTGAACTTTTTCCGCATCAGCCTCGCGGACGGCAAGCCGCGTAATCCGCTTGGCAAGAGCTTCAATCCCGCCGGGTAGCCAGGCCCAGTTACCTCGCACGCCATTCCAGTCCGAGGCATCAAGACCCCGTACCTGTGGCTTGCCGTCTTGATGAAAGAGTTCGACCGGACTTGTCGGCTCAAGCGCTCTCGCGATGAACCGCATTTGATCACGGTGCGTGTCGCTTTCGCGAGCGAGGGCATTCGCTCGCCCCTCTAGCGCCTTCTTTTCCGCGGCCAGTTTCTCCTCATCTTTCGCCAACACGCTACGGATGCGCTCGTTCTCTTCCTCCAAACTGCGAGAACGAGCGACGGCTGCCTCAGCGATATCGCGTTCAAGCTTTGCGGCCAATCGGTCGGCTTCCGCCTCTTCGGCCTTCGCCGCGGCATCTTTTTTCAGATCGGCGGTGCGCCTCTCGTGATCTGCAGCGCGATTTCGCGAACGTTCCGCTTCCTCGTGCAGATGCTGTCGTTGCTCGCGCGCGTCCTTTTCCGCAAGGCTCGCACGGCCCGTCTGACGATTGCGACGGGCGCGGCGCTCCGCCTCCGTCATGTCACTGCCTCTCGCGCCCCGGACCAGACCGTAAGGTTTGCAGACTTCAGCCCATTGGTCGTGGTTCTTTTCCAATTTGCTAGAGAGCCCTCGGATGCTCGAGACATCCAGGCTCCACTTCAGCACCAGAGGACGGGCGTCCTCCAACGGCTTGCCTTGCTCGTCCCGGGGCGTGGCTTTTGGCTTCCGTCCCCGCTTGGCGTGAGCGCGATGCACGAGCGGCACGGAGATGACGTGGACGTGCGGAGATTCTTCATCCAGATGCAGCGAACACGACACGAGGAGGGAGCCGTGTTTACGCCGGGCAAGTGCAAGTGCAGCCTGAACGACTGGATCGTTCATGACGTCGTCTACCGGTTTCAGCTTCCAGTCGCCGTTGCGATTCCAGTATTCTGGGGAGGCGCCGTAGACATCCTCACAGGCAATGGTCCCGCCCTTGCGAATTTTCACCGGCACGGCGTGCTCACGGAGAACATCCTTGACTCGGTCGACATAGGATCCGCTCCGCTCGTCGAGCAGCTCGACTGGCTGTGGTGCGTCCTTACGGGCGTTAGGCGTGTTCTTGGTCCGGGTATTGTGGCCCTGCGCGGCCTCAACCCTTGCCCAGCTTTTCAGATTGCTGTGGCTGAGCGTGGCGAATCCGAGCAGCGGGCGACCATCCGTGCCTGCAGGGAGTCTACCCATCCGATCCCGCATCACTGGCTCACGCCGACCGGCGCTGGTCGCATGCACTCCATCGCCATTTATCCCCTGATCAAAATCCATGCTCATGCCCTTTGCGGGTATATGGTATCAGGCGAGCCACCCGCCCCGAAAGGGGACGGGTGAAATGTTTATTACAGCGAAGCGTAAAAACATTTCACCCGGGAAAGGTTTTTTCGCGTTCGCGAAATAAACCCCGGGCAAGGGCGCTGCACCCCTGGACCCCGCAGGCACCCGGCAAGGGCCGGCTGCGCATCCCGCCAAGGGGCGCGATGCATGACGCTTGCCGGCGTTTCCGCCGGCCACCATCCCGTGACTGCCACGGGCGCGCCGGGGACGCCGGCGCGAAGGTTCAGGAAGAAATGGCAGCGGGTCGCCGCTATATGAGGAAAGAAGTGCAGTGGCAGCGATGTTGCCGGTCACTTGGCCTTCGCCCGTTCGACCGCCGCCATCAGCCGATCCCAGTCGATGAATTCCAGGTCCAGCTTCTCCAGTTCCTTCGCTGCGTGATGGAGAGGCGCGCCCAGTCCGTACAGCCGACCACGGGCATGGCCCATGATCTTCTTAGAGACCTCTACGGAGATGTTGACTTCGGACCGGTCGGCGAACTCGTGGCGCAGCGAATGGAAGACGTATCGCCGGTCATCGACCACCATTTTATCGAGGTAGCCGTTGACGTGCTCGCTCAGCTTCTTGCTGCCGCCCTTGGGAAGATCGAATAGATGCGTCGCATTATTCTTCTCACGGGCGCGGACGTAGTCAAGGAAGCCCAGTTCAAGGAGCTTCGGATGCACGAGGATGACTCGCCTGGAATCCTCATTCTTTGCGTCCAGGACGAAGATACCGACGATCGTCTCGCCATCTGGCCCCAGGCCTTCCTCCACGTCGGTCACCAGGGCCTCCGCCACCTCGGACAGACGGTGGCCGGAAGTCGCCCCGAACAGAAAGCTCCAATACAGCGCGTCCTGGAACACATAAGGTCCGACGCGCGTTCGCTTGAGGCCGGCCCTGCCTTCACAGCCCGTAAATAGGGGGCTTTCGAAAAGCTCCTTCATCATGCTGGGCTTGAGCGGGAAGACCTTCCGTTTTTTGGAATATCCGTCAACGGGGATCTTGTCAGCGGGGTTAGTCACGATCCATCGTTCGGATAAGACCGCGCTGAAAATCGCGCTGAGACCACCGATGTCCTTCTTGACGGACTGGGGCGAAAGGCGGCGCGGGGTAGGCAGCTCGACGCCCTTCTTCTCGGCCTCAGCTTCACGCTTGAGCTCCTCAGCGTGAAGCCGCTCCACATGGTCGCGCAGGGTCGTGCCGCTCGCCCTAACGGCCGGCAGGCTGATGCCGGCGGGCATTGTCGTCAGGAAGTCGCGATAGTCGAAGAGGTCATCGGGCGTGATCTGCGCAACGTGCTTGTCGCCAAAGAGATCGACGAACCGCTCGACTGAGCGGGTCGTCTCGGTAACGGCGCTTTCGCCGGGCGCCATGCTTTCCTTCCACCTCTGGAGGGCCGCTGTCAGGGTGTGGGTCGACTGGTAGCGGCGCCCGACGTTGTGCCAGTCACTAGCCGAGGCCACCACCTCCGACGGGACGGAGGCGATGACCGGTGCGCTGGTGGTTGCGGTCGGCCGCTCGCTTGGGGCGGCCGGCTCCTCGAGCAATCACTCATCCCACTGGCTCGACCGGAAAGTCATGATCCGCTCAACCAGACTCTCGGCGACCGCTTCGTACAGCGCACCCTGATGGCCGATGGTCGTGCCGGTGAATTCCTCGGCCATCAGCACTTCTAGCCTCAGGACGCCCCAGCGCCGGCTTTGCTGCAGAAACCGAATCGCGGCGTTGTAGCCCGCACCGAAAGTATGTGGGTTCCAGTGCAGGAGGAGCATCTCCCTGACCAGGGCAGGCCGCGCTTCCTCGGGGACAATATCCCCATCCTCATCGAAAGCGTCTTCGAACCAGTTATCATCGTCGGGCACGCCGCCGAAGATCTGGCTGAGCTCGTACTCGAGATAAGCGTGCGGCCCCCACGACACCATGAGGCGGTATGCGATTGCACGTTTAAGTGCGTGGATCGCGCCATCGATATCGCCATATTGCTTGTCCGCGATCGTCCGAATGAAGCGGTCGACGATTTGGGGCGCTGCCGCGAGGCGTTCGCCTGCGATCTCGTCGCGCATGTCGCGGAAGCGCTGTTTCCATTCGAGCTTTAGCTGGGTCGCCTTCGCGATCGCTTCGTCAGGATCGGTGGTCCCGAGTGAGCCGACGATTTCGGTTTTCCCTATCCGGTCCTGAAGATCCTTCGGAACGGGCATGCGAAAGCGGGGGAATCGGCTCTTTTTGATCCTCTGGATATGCGACACGCGAAATCTCATTATGTACCACCGATATGTACTACCGGGCGGTGTCAAAGCTCTTGATTTCGTGCTAAGCTCGCAGAGTTAAAGCATTCTTACGAATGCTGGTGACCCCTACGGGAATCGAACCCGTGTTTCAGCCGTGAGAGGGCCGCGTCCTGACCGCTAGACGAAGGGGCCACTGAGCGAGCGATGTGTGTCGCTGCCGTGAGAGGGCGCCTTTACGGGCATGGTCTGGCGCGGTCAAGGCCATTTGCTCAGGCGATGGCAAGATCCTCGATATGCAGCTCCGCGGCGGGACGGGGCCCCCAGTCGTCGATCTTTGCGCGACCGGCGAGCCAGAAGCGCGTGCCGGCGCGGGAGGAGAGCAGCATCTGCCCAAGCTCGGTCTCGGCCTGACGGAAGGCCATGGCCTTGAGCGAGCGGCCATCCTCGCCCGCCACGATGGCGCGGACATGGCTCGTCCCGACGATATCGGCGCGCACGACGCGCACCGGCCCCAGGGCGACACGGGGGGCGGGCCAGCCATTG
Source organism: Sphingobium sp. B1D7B (assembly GCF_025961965.1). Lineage (NCBI taxonomy): Bacteria > Pseudomonadati > Pseudomonadota > Alphaproteobacteria > Sphingomonadales > Sphingobiaceae > Sphingobium > Sphingobium sp. B1D7B. The sequence goes on along the minus strand of NZ_JAOQOR010000001.1, from coordinate 2,866,484 downwards.
CCGAAGGGGCCGGCCTGCTCCATCGACTGGATCAGCTCCGGTGTCAGTCCTGCCGGCGCCACCAGCAGGTCGATGAGGAGGGCGCGGGCGGTGGCGGCGCGGACGACATCCTCGCGCAGCCGCTCCTCCAGAAACTCCGCCAATGCGGTCACCTGCTCCCGGCGAACGGTCAGCCCGGCCGCCATGGCATGCCCGCCGCCTGCCACGAGCAGGCCGTGGTCCTTGGCGGCCAGAATGGCAGCGCCCAGATCGACACCGGTAATGGAGCGTCCCGAGCCCTTGCCGAGGCCGTCCTCGTCAATGGCGATGACGATGGCCGGGCGGGTGATCTTTTCCTTCAGGCGCCCGGCCACGATGCCGATGACGCCGGGATGCCACAGATCGCCGGCGATCACGGCGACGGAGCGCTCGCCCAGCTCTGCGAGAAGGGCTTCGGCTTCCTCTTGCACGGTCGCCTCGATCGCGCGTCGCTCCTGATTGAGCTGATCGAGCTCCGCGGCGAGCATGGCGGCTTCGTCGGGGTCGGCGGTGGTGAGCAGGCGCACGCCCAGATCCGAGCGGCCCACGCGTCCGCCGGCATTGATGCGGGGTCCCAGGGCAAAGCCGAGGTCCGAGCATTGCGGGGCACGCTCCAGCCGGCTTGCGGAAAGCAATGCGTTGAGGCCGATATTGCCGCGCCGTGCCATCGTCTTGAGCCCCTGGGCGACAAAGGCGCGGTTGAGGCCCCGAATGGGCGCCACATCTGCGACAGTCCCCAGCGCGACCAGATCGAGCAGGTCCAGCAAGCGCGGTTCCGGACGGGCGGCGAACCACCCTCGCGCGCGCAAGGTGCGGACCAGCGCGGCACCGAGCAGGAAGGCAACGCCGACCGCGGCGAGATGGCCGTGGCTGGCGGCCTCATCGGCCTCATCGAGCCGATTGGGGTTGACCAGCGCAAGGGCAGGGGGGAGCGAGGCGGCGCATTTGTGATGATCGACGACGATGACATCCAGCCCCACGGAGCGTGCAGCCTCCAACGCGGCAAAGGCCTGCGCGCCGCAATCGACCGTGACGACAAGGCTGGCACCGCTGCGTGCCAGCGCTACCAGCGCCTCACCGGATGGGCCATAGCCCTCCATCAGTCGGTCGGGGATGTAAACGCCGGCATCGAGCCCGAGTTCGCGCAGCAGCCGGACGAGCAGTGCTGCGCTCGTCGCGCCGTCCACGTCATAATCGCCGAAGATGGTGACCGATTCCCGGTCGATGACGGCCGCGGCGAGCCGCTCGGCGGCGCGATCCATATCCTGGAAGATTGACGGATCGGGGAGGAAGCTGCGGATGGTCGGCGCCCGCTCGCGCTCCAGGCTGTCATGCGGGCACCCCCGCGCGCGCAGCAGATCGTCCACGAGATTGCTGCCGCTGCCGCAGGGCTCAGGTCCGCGCCAACGCCATGCACGGCCGGTGAGCGATCGATCGATATCCAGAGCAAAGCGCATGGCGGCACCATAGCCGAGCTTGTGGGGGAAAGGATAGGAGCGTCGTGATAGGGGCGGGTTAGTCTTCGCCGCTCGTGCTGGGCAGGGTCTAGGTGCGCCGCAGGCGCGTAGCGAGGAGCCGTATCGAAGCATCGAAGCCTTCGATACGCCGCTTCTACAGGCGCAGCAGCTACTCAGGACGAACGGAGATATCATCCGAGATGTCGTCATTTTGCGCACGGCGTCCTTCGGGCGGAACGGCGTTTATCCGCACGCCGCTCTTTGCAAGACCCGGCCGATGGAGTAGCTGCGCTATCATGACGGCAATCCTCTCGCTCCGCGGCGTTACCAAGCAATATGCCAGCGGTCACAAGGCGCTCGGCAGCGTCGATCTCGATGTGGAGGAGGGCGAGATCTTCGCGCTTCTCGGGCCGAATGGCGCTGGCAAGACCACGCTCATATCCATCATCTGCGGCATTGTGCGCGCCAGTGGCGGGACTGTGCATGTCGGCGGGCACGATATCGTGCGGGATTATCGCCAGACGCGCGCCACCATCGGTCTGGTGCCGCAGGAACTCTCGACCGATCAGTTCGAGCGCGTGATCGATACGGTGCGCTTCAGCCGTGGCCTGTTCGGCAAGCCGCGCGACGATGCCTATATCGAGAAGGTGCTGCGCGACCTGACGCTTTGGGACAAGCGCCACGCCAAGCTGCAGGAGCTTTCCGGCGGCATGAAGCGGCGGGTCATGATCGCCAAGGCACTCGCCCATGAGCCGCGCCTGCTGTTTCTGGATGAGCCGACTGCCGGCGTCGACGTGGAACTGCGCCGCGACATGTGGGCGCTGGTCCGCCAGCTGCGGGACAATGGCGCGACGATCATCCTCACGACCCATTATATCGAGGAAGCCGAGGACATGGCCGATCGCGTGGGGGTCATCACCGGCGGCGAGCTGATCCTCGTGGAAGACAAGGCGCGGCTGATGAAGAAGCTGGGCAAGAAGACGCTGCGGATCACGCTCAATGAGCCGATGTCGGCTGTGCCTGCTGCCCTGTCTGACTGGCGCGTGACTCTGGAGAGCGACGGCGCCGAGCTTGAATATGTGTTCGACAGCCAGGCCGAGCGCACCGGGATCTCGGCGCTGCTCGGCCAGCTGAGCGCCCTCGGCATCGGCTACAAGGACCTCAATACCAAGGAAAGCTCGTTGGAGGACATTTTCGTGGATCTTGTCCACAAGCCCACGGCCCGGTCGGAGCAGGCGGCATGAGCGGCATCAATATCCACGCGATCCGCGCGATCTATCTGTTCGAGCTGCACCGCTTTCAGCGCACGCTGATGACGGGGCTGGTCGTGCCGGCGTTGACCACCACGCTCTATTTCGTGGTGTTCGGCAGCGCCATCGGCTCGCGGATGACTGAGGTCGACGGGATTCCCTATGGCGCGTTCATTGTGCCGGGCCTCATCATGCTGTCGATGTTCACGGAGAGCATCTTCAATGCCAGCTTCGGCATCTACATGCCCAAATATAGCGGCACGATCTACGAGCTGCTCTCCGCGCCCATTTCCGCGCTGGAGACGATCATCGCCTATGTGGGCGCGGCGGCGACCAAGTCGATGATCATCGGGCTGGTGATTCTCGCGACGGCGCATCTGTTCGTCGATCTGCCCATCGCGCACCCTGCCGCGATGCTCCTGTTCATGATGGTGATCGCGATCAGCTTTTGCCTGTTCGGGTTCATCCTGGGTATCTGGGCGCAGAGTTTCGAGCAGTTGCAGGTTATTCCGCTCATCGTCGTCATGCCGATGACCTTTCTCGGCGGCGCGTTCTACTCGATCCATATGCTGCCCGAGCCCTGGCGGACGATCACCATGTTCAATCCGGTGGTCTATCTGATCAGCGGGTTCCGCTGGACCTTCTTCGGGAAGGGCGATGTCGCGATGGGCGTCTCCGTGGCATTCGTCAGCGCGATGCTGGTCATCTGCCTCGCGGTAATCGCCTGGATGTTCAAGACCGGATATCGTCTCAAGAAGTAGAGCGAACTGGCGTTAAATACCAAAACGCCCGCCCTGCGCGAACGCAGGCGGGCGGTTCAGTCTCTGAATACTCGGTGCGTCAGTCGCGGGCGCGATGCTCACCCTTGACCCAGCGGACCGTGCCGGACGAGGCCCGCATCACGACGCTGTTCGTGGTCATCTTGCCGCCGCGGAGGAGCTTGACACCCTCGAGCAGCGAGCCATCGGTGACGCCGGTTGCAGCGAAGATGCAGTCCCCCTTGGCGAGGTCCTCCAGCTTGTAGATGCGGTCGAGGTCGGTGATGCCCCATTTGCGGGCGCGAGCCTTCTCGTCCTCGTTGCGGAACAAGAGCTTGCCGTTGAACTGGCCACCGACGCAGCGCAGGGCCGCACAGGCTAGCACGCCCTCGGGCGCACCGCCAGAGCCCATGTACATGTCGATGGTGGTGTCCGGGTCCGTCGTCGCGATCACGCCGGCCACGTCGCCGTCGCCGATCAGCACCACCCCGCAGCCGATGCCGCGCAGCTCGGCAATCAGCTTCTCATGGCGGGGGCGATCCAGCACGCACACGATGATCTCGGAGGGCTTCACGCCCTTGGCCTTGGCCACCGCCTCGACATTCTCCGTGGCGCTCTTGCGCATGTCGATGATGTCCGGCGGATAGCCGGGGCCAACCGCCAGCTTCTCCATGTAAACGTCCGGCGCGTTGAGCAGATTGCCTTCCTCGGCCGCAGCCAGAACCGCAAGCGCATTGGGGCCGGCCTTGGCGGTGATGGTCGTGCCTTCCAGCGGATCGAGCGCGATGTCGATCTTGGGGCCACGGCCCGGCGCGCCGCCGACCTTCTCGCCGATGTACAGCATGGGGGCTTCGTCGCGCTCACCTTCGCCGATCACCACCGTGCCATCCATGTACAGGCCATCGAAGGCCTTGCGCATCGCTTCGACGGCTGCAGCGTCAGCGGCCTTCTCGTCGCCGCGCCCCACCAGCTTGGACGCGGCGATCGCGGCGGCCTCGGTGACGCGCACCATCTCAAGAACAAGTACCCGATCGAGTACGGAACTGGCTTCGACGGTATTCGACTTCCCCATCCTGCGGCATCCTTTGCTGAATTGATGGGACGCGATAGGCGAGGATTGTTGCAATGTCGATAATGAGCCAGCGTCTTACCGGTGCGGCCGGGCGCATATCGCATCCCGGCCTCTAAGCGCGGGGTCGCGCCTGTCAGTCGAGGATGTGCATCAGCATCGGTGCGCCCAGTAGACTGTCCGATCCGCCGAGCCTGCGCAGCAGATCGTCGATGGCGGAGAGGGCGCCCGGGTGCGTGACGATGGCGACGAGAACGCCCTCGTCCGCGGTGGCGGCCCGCTGGATCACGCTTTCGATCGACACGCCCGAATCCCGCATCGCCGCCGTGATTTCCGCCAGAACGCCGGGGCGATCCTGGACCTGGAAGCGCAAATACGCACGGCCGGTGCGCTGGCCGGCATCGGCCTTGACCTGGCGCTGCAGCCATTCGGCCGGCATGGCGAAGGCAGGGCCATATTCATCGCGTGCCACGTCGATGACATCGGCGACCACCGCCGAAGCAGTCGGGCCTTCACCAGCGCCGGCGCCCTGGAAGAACAGACGGCCGACGAAATTGCCCTCCGCCACGACGGCGTTCAGCGCGCCATCGACGTGAGAAAGCGGGTGATCGAGCGGCACCAGCATGGGGTGGACGCGCTGGAAAAGGCCGACATTCTCGCTGCCGTCCGCCTCGCACTCCGCCATGCCGACCAGCCTGATCTTGAAGCCGAGCGATGCCGCCTCGCGGATGTCGGCAGCCATGACGTTGCGGATGCCGGTGATATCTACCGAGCCGAAATCGATCTCCGTACCGAAGGCGAGGCTGGCGAGAATCGAGAGCTTGTGCGCGGCGTCGATACCGTCGATGTCGAAGGTTGGATCGGCTTCGGCATAGCCTTTGGCCTGCGCTTCCTCCAGCACCTGGTCGAACGGGCTGCCGTGCTGTTCCATGGTGGAGAGGATGTAATTGCAGGTGCCGTTGAGGATGCCATAGACCCGCATGATGCGATTGGCAGCGGCGCCCTCCCGCAGGCCCTTGATGACCGGCACACCGCCCGCGACGGCCGCTTCATATTTCAGCGCAACGCCGCTCCGCTCGGCTTCATGTGCCAAATCGAGACCATGATGAGCGATCATCGCCTTGTTGGCGGTAACGAAAGGCTTGCCCTGGCTCAGGCATTGGCGGGCCAGCGTCAAGGCCGGGCCATCCGCGCCGCCGATCAGTTCAACGACCGTGTCGATGTCCTCGCGCTGGGCGAGGGTCGCCATGTCGTCGACCCATTCATAGGCGGAGAGATCGAGGCCGCGATCCTTGCTGCGGTCCCGCGCGGAAATGGCGACCACCTCGATCGGGCGGCCTGCACGCCGGGCAATCAGATCCCGATTGGTCTCCAGCAGGCGAATGACACCGGCGCCCACGGTTCCCAAGCCGACGATGGCGAGGCGAAGGGGGCGGGAAGAGGCGTCGGTCATGATCATGTCCTGCAAAAAGGTGTGAGCGGCGGTCGCGCGGAGGTCCGCCGCCGCTCATAGCGGGTAATCCTGTTCAGGAAAGAGCCCTCTGCCTAAATGACTGGCGTTTGGGTGCGGTCACATGGTCCGAGCGCGGCCCGGAATGCGCTGTAATCGCGACTGGCGGCCTCCGCATCGTTGCGCGCCAGTTCGGTGAGGGACAAGGGCGGGAGCTGGTCGGGCAAGCTGCACGCGAGGCGATACCACAGCAAGGTGTCCCGCTCGGGGAGCTTCGCCGAATCATCCACAACCTCGCCCAGCGACACGCTGAAATGCGGTTGCTCCTGCGGTCTGCGGATCACCGACAGTGAAATCGGCGAGCCGTCCGCTGTGCCAAGAAAGATCTGGGTCTCCCCTTCGCCCACAATCGCGCCTGGCACATGGAAGGCGGAGGTGATGGCGGTGATCGGACCGGGTGCGCCCGGCGCGTAAAGATCTTCGATGACCTTTCGTGCCAGCGCCTCGTTGGCGGGGGTCCAGGGCACGAGCGCCGTGCTCGCGCTCAACTGGAACTCGCTCACCTGCTGGCCGACTTTGCCGAAAGCGAGAAAAATCTTGTTCTTGAGGTTGGGGCGTCGGGCATTTTCCGCGGACCCGTCCACGAGGAAAGAGATTCGCTTGGACATCACACCATCGCTGCGAATCAAGCCCAGCGTTTCAGCCTGAACGTAAAAACGGCTCCGCGTTTCCGGCAGATCGGGCGCGCGCTCGCGCTTGAGGGCGACGATAGAGCGCACGGTAATGCGCGCCACCGTGGGGGATGACGATACCAGTTCGGCCATCCGCGCGTAACTCAAGCTTGCCGGCTCTGGCGATTCTGCCACCTGTGCCGTAGCGGAAGTGGAAATAAAGGGGAAAGCGGCCGTCAACAGGACGCTGCAACCGATTGCCGCCAGTTTGAACGGGGCCTTTTGGCGTCGGATTGTGTCGGTCATACGCAATTCTCCTGATAGGCCTTCCTCAGCCTCTAACATAGGGGGTTAAGCAGAGGTGACCACCGTCAACAAAGCGTTTGCTTCACACGTTTTGCCACGATAGGACATGCCTCGGAATTTAGGAGCCCGAGCGATCAGTATCGCACGGAAGACGTCGTGCTTTACGGCATTTCGTCGATTCGTGGTCTGATTGTCAGCGCTGTATCGAGCTAGGGAGTGTCATTGCTGAATGGCCTATGCTGACCAGTCACAATCGTCCGGTAGGACGGTTTCTCTTATCATCGTGGCAATCATTCACGCGATCCTCGGTTATGCGTTTGTGACGGGGCTTGGCATCAAGTATGTCAAGCAGGCTGCAGAACAGCTGAACGTCATCGACGTGGCAGAGGAGCCGCCGCCGCCAGAGGAGGAGCCGCCGCCACCGCCTCCGCCTCCGCCAGACATGCCGCCACCACCGCCGCCGCCGCCCACAGCGCCGCCGCCGATGATTTCGCTGCCGAGCACGGCTCCGGTTCTGGCGCCGCCGCCGCCTCCCACGCCGCCTCCGCCGGCTCCGCCCGCGCCGCCGCCGCCGCCTGCGCCGGTTGTCAGCAAGGCTGCTGGTGCCAGGGGTAACCCTGCGAGCTGGATTACGTCTGACGACTATCCTGCAGGCGCCCGTCGTGACGAAGCCGAGGGTTCGGTGACGATCGCATGGGAGATCAATGAGCAGGGTCGGGTGGAGAATTGCCGAGTGACCGCATCGAGCGGCCGTCGGGATCTCGACGAAACCGCTTGCAGTCTGATCGTTCGCCGGGGACGTTATTCTCCTGCGCTCGATCAAGCCGGCAACCCGATCAAGTCTAGCAGCTCGCGTCGCGTCGTCTGGAAGCTTGAACGTTAATCCTGATTTCGGCCGTCCCGAACCGGGGCGAGGGACGGCCCATTCACCGACTGGTTTGAGAGGAATACACGAATGTTGATTTATTTGTCCGCAGCCGCTGCGCCGGCCGATAACCCTTACGGTCTCATGGAAGCCCTCGAGCAGGGCGGCGTGATCGCCTGGACCGTTTTCATCATTCTTTGCGGCATGTCCGTGTTCTCGTTCTTCATTCTGTTCTCGAAGCTCATCGAGCAGCAGAAGGTGATCGGCCAGGCCAAGAAGGTCCGTACGACGTTCTGGCGTTCGGCGACCCTCAAGGAGGGTTCGGCCAAGCTCGAGAAGAACAGCGCCTACAAGCAGCTGGTCGACGACGGCATCATGGCGCAGGAACAGCATGCCAAGCTGACCGATCCGGTCGAGGCGCATGACTGGATGCACGCTTCGCTCGCGCGTTCGGAAGCTGCCATCAACTCCAAGCTCGGCGGTGGCCTCGCGTTCCTCGCGACCGTCGGTGCGACCGCGCCGTTCATCGGTCTGTTCGGTACGGTTATCGGTATTTACCGCGCGCTCATCAAGATCGGTGCGTCCGGTCAGGCCTCGATCGACGCCGTTGCCGGCCCGGTCGGTGAAGCTCTGATCATGACCGCGCTGGGTCTGGCCGTGGCCGTTCCGGCTGTGCTTGCCTACAACTGGCTGCAGCGTCGTAACAAGTCGATTGCTGAAGACCTGAGCGGCTTCAACAACGACCTGCTCGGCTACATGGTGTCCAACGGTGCGGTCCGTCCGACCGTGGTTGCTGCCCCGGCCGCGCCCGCTGCCAAGCCGGCTGCCGCCAAGGCCTGAGCTATCAAATGAAGCAGGTGTGGCGACCCTCGAGCGGTCGCCACATCAAGCCTCCGCAAGGACGTGCGTGCTTCCAAAGCCAAGAGTTAGGATTTTGATCGATGGCAATTAGCTCTGGGGGTGGTGGTGATGACACCCCGATGTCGGACATCAACACGACGCCTCTCGTGGACGTCATGCTGGTGCTTCTCATCATCTTCCTCATCGCAATTCCGGTGGTGATCCAGACAGTGGACGTGAAGCTGCCGAAGATCGCCTTCGAGCCAACGACCACGAAGCCGGAAAATGTGAGCCTTACGGTTCGCGCAGTGGATGGCCAGTGCGAAGTGTACTGGAACGTGACCAAGGTCACGGCCGGTGACCTTCTCAACCGCGCTGTCAAGAAGCTGGAAGCGGATATCGAGAAGGCCGGCGGCGTGGAGAACATGAACCCCGACGATCTGCCCGAAGCGCACATCCGTGCAGACATCGATACGCCGTACCGGTGCATCGGCGGCACGATCTTCACGATGCAGCGCGCTGGTTATCCGAAGGTTGGCTTCATTTCCGAGCCCGACCCGGCTTCGATTTCCGTCCGTCGCCTCTGACGCCCAAGTTTAGGAGACCAGTCCCATGGCAATGAGTGGTGGCCGCGACGACGGCGAGCCGATGATGGAAATGAACACGACGCCGTTGATCGACGTCATGCTCGTGCTCCTCATCATGTTCATTATCACGATCCCGATCCAGACCCACGCGGTGAAGATCGACCTTCCGCAGAATGCGGACGCGCCGCAGAACACGATCGACCCGGTCAAGAATCGTCTGACCATCGATCCGGCAGGCACGATCTACTGGAATGGCGCCCCGGTCGACCGGGTGACGCTGCGCCAGTATCTCGATCAGACCAGCCGTATGGCCCCGGAGCCTGAGCTGCAGTTCGAGCCTGACCAGTCGGCTCGTTATGTGGTGGTTGATGAGGTGCTCGCCATCATCAAGCGCGCTGGCGTGACCAAGCTGGGCTTCGTCGGCAATGACCGTTACGGCGGCGTGTTCTGATCATAGCGGAAACGCGCTTCGTCGCGGATCTGGATGCATTTGGAAAAGGGGGCTTCGGCCCCCTTTTTTTATTGGGCTTCAGAGCGAGGCGTCTGGGGTTAAGAAGGCGTCTGGGCGGCAGGCTTCGCCTCAAGCGTCGGCGCGGATTAGCGGCCCTCATGACCTCGATCCTGGCCGCGCGTGCGAGCACAGTGGTATTGCGCTGGGACGCCAGCACGTGACTGGCGGACAAACACGCAAGCCAGTTGACGGTTCTGGACCTTTCAACGGCGCCGGTGATGCCATTAGCCCTCTGCTCGGGCGCTGAGGCGGCGCTGCTGATTTCAAGCGATCGGGATGGAGAAGTGGCCGCCGGTCGAGGTAGTCCTAGGTTTTAGAGTCTCATATGCTGCGCCGGAGGGACCTCGTATGATTAGGACGATGGTAAGCTTCCCTGTCGTATCGTGCGATGTTCCAGGCAGGCAGGTCGATATGGGCGCAGTTCCAGACAGAATGAATGAGCCGTCCGCTCGTTCGTCAGCACGGCAGTCGGTCTTGATTGGCGTCCGCGTGCGCCGCAAGGGCGAGAGCTGGTTCAAGAGCCGGATTTCGGACATGTCGCTCACCGGCTTCCGCCTGATGAGCTATGTGAAGCTTCAGGTCGGTATGGAAGTGTGGGTGATGTTTGCCGGCTTTGAAGGACGCAAGGCGTTCGTCACGTGGGTGTGCGACCATGAAGCGGGGTGCGAGTTCGAGACACCGATGCATCCGGCGATTTTCGATCACATCGTTCGGGGCGCTGAGGCGGACTGACGACATCGGGCCAATCAAGGGCGCGGGCTAGGCAAATGGGCAAAGGGCTGGAGGGTGCGCTGAGGCTTGCTTGCCCTGATCGTGGGACACGCTCGGTCAGCTCCGTGCCGCGCTGCAGACCCATTGCCGGTTTACTGCACACGACAGGCAGCACCGAAAGGGACCTCGCTTTCGACATCGAAGGGGCGTGGTAAGGACTTGGTTGATGCTTCGATGCCATTCTGCACCCGTTCTTTAGGGCTTGGAACTGCTCGGGCTGCGCGTGGGCGGGCTGCCGGTCTCAGTGCTCCCACGTGAGACCCTGAACCCTACGCAGCCGACTTATGTTTGATCGTCGCTCACTTGGCCACGCGGCTGCCGGGCCAGTCACGCCCTCCCTTCGCGAGCGCAAGCAGCTGAGAGCCAGCGCCGCATCAGCAACAGCTGACCGCCGCGCCAACGTCCGGTAAGCTCCGATCAGGCCGGTTCGTCGAACTGCAGCGATGCGAGCCGCGCATAGAGGCCACCGCGGGCAATCAGGTCCGCGTGGGTGCCGATGTCGGCGATCCGGCCCTGATCGAGGACGACGATGCGGTCGGCGGCGCGGACGGTCGCCAGGCGATGGGCGATGACGATGGTCGTGCGATCCTTCATCAGCCGGGCGAGGGCATCCTGCACCAGGCTCTCGGATTCCGCGTCCAGCGCCGAGGTCGCTTCATCGAGCAGCAGCAGCGGCGCGTCCTTGAGAAGCGCGCGGGCGATCGCAACGCGCTGGCGCTGGCCGCCGGAGAGGCGGGCGCCGCTCTCGCCAAGTTCTGTGTCCAAGCCCTGCGGCAGCGCCTTGAGAAAGCCGTCGGCATTGGCTGCGCGCGCGGCCTCCATCAACTGCTCGTCGGTGGCATCCCAGCGTCCGTAACGCAGATTGTCGCGCGCACTGGCCGCAAAGATCACGGTTTCCTGCGGCACCAGCGCGATCATGCCGCGCAGGCTCAGCAGGTCTGCCTCGCGCAGGTCGACGCCGTTGAGGAGGACCCTCCCGTGGGACGGATCGTAAAACCGCTCTGCAAGCTGAAGGAGCGTGGATTTGCCCGCGCCGGATGGGCCGACGATCGCCACGGTCTCGCCCGGCGCGACGTCCAGCGAGAAATCCATAAGGGCGGGCAAATCGGGCCGCGTCGGATAGCGAAAGGCCACATTTTCGAATGTCAGCCGCGCCTGACCGGGCTGCGGGATGGCGACCGGCCGCGCCGGTTGGCGGATTTCGGAGACGGCGCTGGTCAGTTCGCTCAGCCGGGTGGCGGCCCCGGCCCCGCGCAGCAGATCGCCATAGACCTCGGTGAGGGCCCCGAAGGCACCCGCGACAAGGCCGCCCGTCATGACGAAGGCTGCGATGCTGCCGCCGGACATCCGGCCCGCCGCGACGTCAAGCGCGCCCTGCCACATGATGAGCGTGATGGAGCCGAAGATAACCAGGATGATCGTTGCGGTCATAGCCGACCGCAGGGTGATGCGCTGGCGGGCCGTGCGGAAACTGTCCTCGACGGCGCGCCGGAACCGGCCGGCTTCGCGCTCCTCCTGACCGAAGGCCTGGACGATCTTCATGGCGCTCAGCACTTCGTTGGTGATGCTGCCGACCGCAGCCAGCCGATCCTGACTGTTGCGCGAGAGCGCGCGCAGGCGCCGACCGACCAGAATGATCGGCCCGAGCACGATGGGAATGCCGAACAGCAGCATCGCCGTAAGGCGCGGCGCGAGCATGAACAGATAGACGATGCCGCCAAAACCGGTGAGCAGATTGCGCATCGCCACCGAGACCGTCGAGCCGACGACCTGCTCGATGATCGCCGTATCCGCCGTCATGCGAGAGGCGATCTCGGAGGGCCGGTTATGCTCGAAGAAAGCCGGCTCTTGCCGCAGCAGATTGGCCTGCGCGGCGATCCGCAGATCGGCCACCACGCGCTCGCCCAGCCAGGCGACGAAGTAGAAGCGCATGGCCGTCGCAAAGGCGAGGATGACCACGATCAGCAGCAGATACTGGAACCAGCGGCTGATGTCCCCATCCAGACCAGAGGCGAAACCGCGATCGATGACCAGCTTGAAACCACTGGGGATGGCAAGCGTTGCTGCAGAGGCGAGAACCAGTGCGAAGCCGGCGCCGGCTATGCGGCCGGGGTAGCGGAGCGCGGCGTGCCAGATCAGTCGAAGATTGCCAAGATCGCCCGCTTTGCGCCGATCGTCATTGTCTGGGGTGGACGCCGAGGTAGCCATGGCCGCGCCCTAGACCAACTTTGCAACCAAGGGGAGGGCTTTTGCACCTGCGCTGTGCCTTCGGGTGTGGCAAAGGAGACGCGTCGGCACTATTTAATGCTTCTAAGCCCGGCATCGGCGCTGGCATCAGGGCGTTGGATGTGCTGGTTTAGACAGATGGCCCCGAGTAAGGAAACACATGCTCTATAGTGCCTATGAAATTCAGCGCAGCTTCCTGGCAAGCGCCAGTGCCATGGCGACCGCGAGCGTAGAACTGCTCCAAAATCCCGCAAATCCCTTTGCTTATTTCGGTGGCGGTCCGATGCTCGCCTCCGCGCTGGATGTGTTCGCACATGCCGCGGCGCCGCGCGGCAAGCCCGCCTTCGATCTACCGACCACCGAGGTGGACGGGCAGACCGTAGCGGTGAACGAAGTCATCGAGGCGCGCCAGGTCTTCGGCCAGCTGCGTCATTTCGTGCGGGAAGGGCAGGAGGGCCGGCACCCCAAGCTGCTGATCGTCGCGCCGATGTCCGGCCATTTCGCGACGCTCCTGCGCGGCACCGTCGCCCGGATGCTGCCGGGGCATGACGTCTACATTACCGACTGGCGCGATGCGCGCGATGTGCCGCTTTCCGATGGGTCGTTCGATCTGGATGATTATGTCGATTATCTCGTCGGGTGGCTCGAGCATATCGGACCGGGCGCACATATGCTGGCGGTCTGCCAGCCGTCCGTGCCCTGCCTTGCTGCCGCGAGCCTCATGTCGGCCTCGAAGCATCCTTGCCGTCCGCGTACCTTGACGATGATGGGCGGCCCCATCGACACGCGCGAGGGGCCGACGGCCGTCAATCAGCTGGCGCAGGAGCGGCCGCTGAGCTGGTTCAGCCAGAACGTCGTGACCTCGGTTCCATTCAATTATCCCGGCGCCGGGCGGAAGGTCTATCCCGGCTTCATGCAATTGGCCGGTTTCATGACCATGAACCTCGGCAACCACCTGATGAGCCACTGGCAGATGTTCCGCCACCTCGTTCAGGGCGATGACGAGAGCGCGGACGCGACCAAGAAGTTCTACGAGGAATATCGCTCGGTCTGCGACATGACCGCCGAATTCTACCTGCAGACCGTCAATGAGGTCTTCAAGAAGCACAGCCTGCCCAAGGGCGAGTTCATGCATCGCGGCGTCCGCATCGACACGGCGGCGATCACGGATGTCGCGCTGCTCGCCGTCGAAGGCGAGAATGACGATATTTCGGGGATCGGCCAGACGAGGGCGGCGCTCAAGATTTCCCCGAACCTGCCGGACGAGATGAAGCAATATTATCTCGCCGAGACGGTCGGCCATTACGGCATCTTCAATGGTTCGAAATGGCGCAACCGCATTGCGCCAGTGGTCGAGGCATGGATCTCCAGCCACGATGATCTACCGCGCGGCTGATCGCCCGTTCTCATGAGGTCGGATTCGCAATGATCGACATTGGCCTGCAGCAAGTCGCGGTCGAGCGCTTCGCCGTGCGCGACGCTTTCACCATCAGCCGTGGCGCCAAGACGTTTGTGGATGTGGTCATGTGCGTGGTCACGGACGGAATGTTCATCGGCCGAGGCGAGGGCACGCCGATCTATTATCATGGTGAGACGGCCGAAGGATGTGCGGCGGCGATCGAGGCGCTCGTGCAGGCTCAGGGCGGCGTGCCCGACCGCGAGGCGTTGCGCACCCTGATGCCACCGGGCGCCGCACGCAATGCGCTGGATTGCGCACTGTGGGATCTGGAGGCAGCGCGGACCGGCAAGCCGGTTTGGGCGCTGGCCGGACTGAAGGCGCCCCAGCCGGTCCGGACGGCCTATACGATCAGCCTCGATACGCCGGAGAAGATGGCGCAGGCGGCCGCAGACGCGCGGGCGCGGGGGTTCACGCTGCTCAAGTGCAAGCTCACCGGCGACGGCGATCAGGCCCGCATCGAAGCGGTGCGCCAAGGTGCGCCGGATGTCGACCTGATCGTGGATGCCAATGAGAGCTGGGCCGATCTGGACGTGCAGGCGCAAGCCCGTGCATTGGCTGATCTGGGCGTCGCATTGATCGAGCAGCCCTTGCCGGCGCAGGCTGACGCAGCGCTCGCCGGGCTGGCTCTGCCGGTGCCGATCTGCGCGGACGAGAGCTGCCAGTCGCTGGAGGATCTCGCGCGGCTCGGGGCCTATCAGGCAATCAACATCAAGCTCGACAAGGCCGGCGGACTGACCGAGGCGCTCGCCATGGCGCATGCGGCGCGGGCAGCGGGCAAGCGCATCATGGTCGGCTGCATGCTCGCAAGCTCGCTCGGCATTGCGCCTGCCTTTCTGCTTGCACAGTTCGCCGATTGGGTGGACCTCGATGGCGCCTTGCTGCTAGCTCATGATCGCGAGGGCGCCATGAAAGTCGCCAACGGATATCTTTCGCCCGGAACTTTATGGGGCGAGGCGATTATAACGGATGCTCAACGAAGTTGAACGACAATAGGGTTTTGAAGCGGTCGTAAAGGCCGAGGACCGGCAGTTGCCGGGTCGCGATTGGAGGAGGCTGTACGTGCGCCTAGCACGAATTCTCGCATTATTGGTGGTACTCGCGACTGTCGGCGTGTCGGCCTATTTCCTCTATCGCATGCCCTTCGCCTGGCTGCAGATCGTCCCTGCGGCGATTGGCGTCGGCCTGTGCCTCTGGTTCTGGCGCACGGCACCCAAGCGCAAGAAAGCTCGCAAGCGCGCCGCGCTCGCGACGGTTCTGTTCGTGCCGCTGCTGATGGCGAGCGCCGTGCTCAGCCTGATGGTTTCGCCGGAATCGGTCTGGCCGGTGTTCACCGCGCTGGCGCTGCTCGCGATGATGGTCGCCGTGCTTGCGCTCATGCGGATCGAGCGCAAACAGAACCATGTGTGGGCCGGCTATTATTCCGACGTGGCCTGATCGGCGCTCCCGATGCTGCGCGGGGCCAGAGCGCCCGGAAGTTCGTGGAGGACCGGGTAGGGCATGATCATCTTGCCGGCCGGATCGGCGGTAAATGTGGTCTGCGTGGGA
The DNA here is from genome assembly GCF_025961965.1 of Sphingobium sp. B1D7B. Classification (NCBI taxonomy): domain Bacteria; kingdom Pseudomonadati; phylum Pseudomonadota; class Alphaproteobacteria; order Sphingomonadales; family Sphingobiaceae; genus Sphingobium; species Sphingobium sp. B1D7B. The sequence goes on along the minus strand of NZ_JAOQOR010000001.1, from coordinate 2,850,701 downwards.
TAGGCAAATTCCAGCCCGAGATCGTTGAAACGGTCGAGAATATCGAGGCCGATCGCATGGCGGATCATATAGATTTTATCCCAATCGGCCGAGTGCACGTCGAACTCCAGCTCAAAATCCAGTGAGCTGGCCCCGAACCCAATGAAGCCCGAGCGCACGAAGTCACCGCCATGCGCGTTGACGATCTCTCGTAGCAGATCGGGTATTTTCGCCGCTTCGGCCGGCGGGGTCTGATAGATCACGCCGATAGCGAACTTGATCCGGCGGCGATCGAGGCCGGTGTAGCTCGTGATCTCCTTGTTCAGCAATTGCGCATTGGAGACGATCATGCGTTCGCCTGTCACCACGCGCAGGCGCGTGGATTTGAGGCCGATGCGCTCCACAACGCCCGTCTGCGTACCGAAATTGATCGCATCGCCGACCTTGAAGGGCTTGTCGAAGATGATCGAGAGGGACGCGAACAGGTCCGAAAAAATTCCCTGCGCCGCTAGACCAATGGCAATGCCGCCGATCCCGAGACCGGCGACCAGACCGGTGACGTTGACGCCGAGATTGTCCAGCACGACGATGGCCGCAACGGCGAAAATCGCAATGGAGAGCAGAACCTTGATAAGGCCGCTGGCATTGGCCAAGGCCTCGCTGCCGCCCAGCTCCGGGTCCGAGCGCATCTGGATGAAGCCGAGCGCCATGTGGCGCACCCAGACCGCGATCTGCCAGGCCGTCACCACGATGAACAGGAAGTTGATCGCATTGAACAATGCCGGCGGCACCGGGAAATAATTGACGACGAGGCGCGCCGCGATGAGCATCATGAACAGATGCCCGGTTTTCCCGACGGTGCTGGCCGCGACGCCCATGATCGGGGCGCTGTGCGCGGCCTTGAGGAGCAGCCGCTGCACGATCCGCTTGAGTAGCCCCAGCGCAAAATAGATGGCGATGCCGATCGCGATGGCGATCGCCACCTCGATCCAGTTCTCGCCAAGCCATGTCATGGCATGTTCGAGGCTGCGGAGGGGATTGGCGTGGGATGAAGTTGTCGTCGGGGCAGCAGTCATCAGGCTGGCGTGCTCGCAGATTGGGGGATGTCGTGCGATGAGAACGCCGCAGAGAGGATGTAGTTCACGGACAGATTGTCACTGAGCACGAAGCCATATCGCGGATCGGCCATCAGTCCCTTGGTCGCCGTGAGGTGCAGGCCACGGTCGGTCAGCAGCGCTTCCATTTCCTCCGGGGTGATGAAGCGGGCTGCGTCATGCGTGCCCTTGGCGATGCGGCCGAAGCCCTCTGCCAGCGTCACCACCATCAGCTTGGAGAGCGGCGTCCGGTTTGGCGTCGAGATAATCAGTAGCCCATCGGGCTTGAGCAGCCGCGCGATGGCGGAGAGGAACATCGCCGGATCGGTGACATGCTCGATGACTTCCAGCGCCGTGATCAGGTCGAACTGCGGATCGCTCAGCGTCTCCACCCCGCAATTGCGATAATCGATGGGCAGGCCCATTGCGGCGGCATGGTCACGGGCGACGGCGATATTCTCTGGCGCCGCATCTACAGCCGTCACGGCGCCGCCCATGCGGGCGAGCGGCTCGGCTACCAGCCCGGCCCCGCAGCCGACATCGAGGACGCGCTTGCCGGCCAGCGGGCGCAGATCCTGGGGCGATCCACCCCAGTGCGCGTCGATAGCGGCGCGGATGAAACCAAGGCGCACCGGCCCGAGCTTGTGGAGCATGGCGCTGGAGCCATTGGGGTCCCACCAATCGGCCGCGTGCGCGCCGAAATGCGCGGCTTCTTTGGGGTCGATGGTGCTGCTGTGCGGTTCGCTTGCCATTGCCGATCCTGCTGACTAATAGGGCGCCGGCTCGAAGGCCGGTGAATACCGATCCGTCGGCATTTCATGCCCCCTTGATAGTCCAAGAAAGGTCCGCGGCAAGTCCATGGCGCGTATTGTGATGAAATTTGGCGGCACGTCGATGGCCGGCATGGAGCGAATCCGCAACGTCGCGCTTCGGGTGAAGCATGAGGTTGGCCTGGGCAACGAGGTCGCCGTCGTCGTCTCTGCGATGGCCGGCGAGACCGATCGCCTGGTCAATTTCTGCAAGGAAGCCAGCCCGCTTTACGACCCTGCGGAATATGACGTGGTCGTCGCGGCCGGCGAGCAGGTGACGTCCGGGTTGCTGGCGATGACGCTCAAGGCGCTGGGCGTCGATGCGCGCAGCTGGCTGGGCTGGCAGTTGCCGATCCGCACGAGCGAGGCACATAGCAAGGCGCGGATCGACACGGTCGAGACCGAAGGCCTGCTGGCGGCGATGACCTCCGGGCAGGTCGCGGTCATTCCGGGCTTTCAGGGGCAGATGGAGAGCGGCCGGGTCTCGACCCTGGGTCGTGGCGGGTCTGATACCTCCGCCGTGGCGGTCGCGGCCGCCGTGCAGGCCGATCGGTGCGATATCTATACCGATGTCGATGGCGTCTACACGACCGATCCGCGCATCGTCAGCCGGGCCCGCAAGCTCGACAAGGTCACCTATGAGGAAATGCTGGAGCTGGCCAGTGTCGGCTCGAAAGTGCTGCAGACGCGGTCCGTCGCGCTGGCGATGAAGGAGAAGGTGCGCGTGCAGGTGCTCTCCTCCTTCGACGCGCCAGGGGACGATCCCGAACCCGGCACGATGATCGTCAGCGAAGCAGAAATTGAGGAAAGCGACATGGAACGGCAGCTCATCACCGGCATCGCTCATGACAAGAACGAAGCCAAGATCATCGTCACGCGCGTGCCGGACAAGCCCGGGGCGGTTGCCAGCATCTTCGGTCCGCTGGCCGATGCGAGCATCAATGTCGACATGATCATCCAGAATGACAGCAAGGATAATGCGGAGACGGACGTGACTTTCACGGTCCCCCGCACCGACCTCGCGCGCAGCGTCGACATTCTGGAGAAGCTGCAGGACGAGATCGGTTTCCGCCGCATCATCACCGACGATCAGGTCGCCAAGATCAGCGTCGTGGGTGTTGGCATGCGCAGCCATGCCGGCGTCGCGGCGACCATGTTCAAGACGCTGGCCGAGCGCGGCATCAATATCGAGGCGATCTCCACCAGCGAGATCAAGGTCTCGGTGCTGATCGACGAGGACGAGACCGAACTGGCCGTTCGCGTGCTCCACACCGCCTACGGTCTCGACGCGGAGCAGGCGCCCGCTTGATCTATTTGGAGCCGCTTCCGTTCGGGAGAGGCTCCGAGGCAGCGTGCCGGCATCCGGTCGGCCGCTGATCTCCTCTTTGCCGTCGCTTCCCGGTGGGAAGGGTCAGATTGGGTATCGCAATGACCGACCGTCTTTCTTCCCTCATGGCCCGCGGCACCGCCTTTCTCGGCAGCGAGACCGCGATCATCTGTGGCGCGATGAGCTGGGTCTCCGAGCGGCATCTGGTGTCCGCTGTCAGCAACGCCGGCGGCTTCGGCCTGATCGCTTGCGGCGCCATGACCCCCGAGCTGCTCGATACCGAGATCGCGGCGACCAAGGCGATGACGGACAAGCCCTTCGGCGTGAACCTCATCACTATGCACCCGCAGCTGTTCGATCTGATCGCGGTCTGCGCGCGCCATTCGGTGACGCATATCGTGCTGGCTGGCGGCCTCCCGCCCAAGGGCAGCATCGAGGCGATCAAGGCGAGCGGCGCCAAGGTGATCTGCTTTGCGCCGGCCCTGTCGCTGGCCAAGAAATTGCACCGCTCGGGCGTCGATGCGCTGGTGATCGAGGGCATGGAAGCGGGCGGCCATATCGGCCCGGTGGCGACCAGCGTGCTGGCGCAGGAAATTCTGCCGGTCATGGCAAGCGAGCTGCCGGTCTTCGTGGCCGGCGGCATCGGCCATGGCGAGGCGATCGCTGCTTATCTCGACATGGGCGCGGCCGGTGTGCAGCTGGGCACCCGCTTTGCCTGCGCCAGCGAGAGCATCGCTCACGCCAATTTCAAGAAGGCGTTCTTCCGGGCGTCGGCGCGCGACGCGATTGCCAGCGTTCAGATCGATTCGCGGTTGCCGGTGATCCCCGTGCGCGCCCTGCGCAACGCCGGAACCGACGCCTTCACCGCCAAGCAGCGCGAAGTCGCGCAACTGCTCGACGACGGCAAGGTCGATATGGGCGAGGCGCAGCTGCAGATCGAGCATTATTGGGCCGGTGCCCTGCGGCGGGCGGTGATCGATGGCGACATCGAAAATGGCTCGCTGATGGCCGGCCAGTCCGTGGGCATGGTGACGAAGGAAGAACCCGTCGCCGAGATCATCACGACCCTGATGGCCGAGGCGCGGGCCGCGTTGACGCGCCGGGTCGGCTGATCGCGGCACGGCTCTCGCAGACAGCCTGTCGGTCATTGGTTAACGGGTAGCGATATCACGGCGTTCCGTTTACAGCGGTGCGAACGCGCCGACTGGTGCGACCGTCGAAAAGAACAAGACATCGGGAGAGGTGCCGTGCTGAAGGGCCGGTCCAACGACAGGTGCATGAGGGGCGCGTTGTTGCGCGTTTCAACGCCTGCTTGCGTGTCTGCCGCGTCTCCTTCTTTTCCGACTGGCTTTCTTCCTCTGCTGCTCGCCATTCCGTCATCGTCTTTGCCGGGTTTCTCGCCCGGAAAGATCGAGACGAGGTTGGTTCCCGGCGGCAGTTTCTGATAGCAGGAACGCATGGATCAAACGCGGCGCCCGGAATCCCCATCGAGCAGTGCGGCCACGGCCGCGCGCAGAATTCTCTCTCGCCTCCATGAGGTGATGGCGGCGCGTACGCAGACGCAGGTGAAACTCAACAAGGTCGTCGAGATTGTCGGACAGGAGCTTTCGAGCGAGGTCTGCTCGATTTACTTGCTGCGCGATGGCATGCTGGAGCTGTTCGCGACGCGCGGCCTCAAGCAGGAGGCCGTTCACGTCACGCGCCTGGCGCCGGGCGAGGGGCTTGTCGGCACGATTGCCCAGAATGTCGAAACGCTCAACCTCGAGGAAGCGTCGGGCCATCCCGACTTCGCCTATCGGCCGGAAACGGGCGAGGAGCGCTTCCACAGCTTCGCCGGCGTGCCGATCGTGCGTCGTGAGAATGCAATTGGTGCGCTGTGCGTCCAGCATCTCGACCCGCGCGGCTATGAGGAAGTCGAGATCGAGGCGCTGCAGACGGTGGCGATGGTGCTCGCCGAGTTGATCAACAACGCCAATCTGGTCGATGAAAATCCCGGCGAAGATCGCCCGCTCGAAACCGGTGCGAGCATCCTCTCTGGCCTGCAGCTCGTGATGGGCATGGCCCGCGGTCACGCGGTGTTCCATCAGCCGCGCGTGACCATCGAGCATACCGTCGCCGAGGATGTTGAGGTCGAGCGGCAGCGCGTGTATTCGGCATTCGCCAAGATGCGCGAGCAGATCGAGCGGATGGCCGGGCAGGCCGAGTTCGGCATGGACGGCGAGCACAAGGAGGTGCTCGAGACCTACAAGATGTTCGCCTATGATGAAGGCTGGTCGCGGCGGATCAACGAAGCGATCGACTCCGGCCTCACGGCCGAGGCGGCAATCGAGCGGGTGCAGCAACGCACCCGGATGCGGATGCGGCAGATCGACGATCCGCTTCTGCAGGACCGGATGCATGATCTGGAGGATCTCTCCAACCGCCTGCTGCGCATCGTGGCGGGACAGCTTGGCACGGCTGCGCAACTGGGGCTGCGGCAGGACACAATTCTGATCGCGCGCAACCTGGGGCCGGCGGAGTTGTTGGAATATGACCGGCGGCGCCTCAAGGGCGTCGTGCTGGAAGAAGGCTCGCTGACCGCGCACGTCACGATCGTCGCGCGGGCCATGGGCGTGCCGGTGTTGGGCCGCGTCAAAAATACCCGGGCGCTAATCAACGAGGGCGATCTGCTGCTGCTCGATGTGAATCAGAACCGCCTCTACATCCGCCCCTCCGAGCCGATGGACGAGGCGTTCGAGAGCGGCCTGGCGCTCACGCAGAAGCGGCGCGCGGCCTATGCCGGGCAGCGCGATCTGCCGGCGGAGACGAAGGACGGCCAGCGCATCGAGCTGATGGTGAATGCCGGCCTGCGCGACGATGTCGCCGCGCTGGACGTGACGGGCGCCGATGGCATCGGCCTGTTCCGCACCGAGTTCCAGTTTCTCGTCTCGGCCACCCTGCCGCAGCGCGAGCGCCAGCAGCGGCTCTACAAGGAAGTGCTCGACGCGGCGGGCAGCCGCCCGGTCATTTTCCGCACGGTCGATATCGGCGGGGACAAGGCCCTGCCTTATCTGCGCAAGAGCGATTCCGACGATGAGGAAAATCCCGCCATGGGCTGGCGGGCGGTTCGCCTCGCTCTAGAGCGCGATGGCCTGATGAAGGCGCAGGCGCGGGCATTGCTGGAGGCCGCGGCCGGGCGGACCTTGCATGTCATGTTCCCGATGATCTCCGAGCCATGGGAACTCACCCAGGCGATGACCCTGTTTCGCGAGCAGAAGGACTGGCTCACCAAGCGTGGCCGCAAGTTGCCCAAGAGCGTCAAATATGGCGCGATGCTGGAAGTGCCCGCGCTCGCCGAGGCGCTCGACTTCGTGCTGCCGGAACTGGACTTTCTCTCCATCGGCACCAACGATCTCACCCAGTTCCTGTTTGCTGCCGACCGCGCGAACCCCAAGCTGGCTGAGCGTTACGATTGGCTGAGCGTCGCGATCCTCCGCTTCCTCGCCCGCGTGACGCGGACCTGCTCCGAGCATGGGGTGCCGGTGGGAGTCTGCGGCGAAATGGGCGGGCGGACGCTGGAAGCCATGGCCCTGCTCGGCCTTGGCATTCGGCGCCTTTCCATCACGCCGGCCTCGATCGGCCCGGTCAAGGCGATGGTACGCTCGGTGGATCTCACGGCCTTGTCGCAGGTCACGGTCGATTTGCTGAAGGGCGGGGTTGCCAACCTTCGCGAGCCACTCTCGCAGTGGGCCGACGATAACGGCGTCGATCTCGGTTGAGAGCCTGTGCGGTGCCGCGCCAGCGAATTCGCGCGTTGACACCGCATAGCGACTGATGGAACAAAGGAATTGGCAAAAAGACCGAAAATAGACGGAAAAAGGCCTCAATGCGCGAAGATGCGAACGAAAATGAGACGGTCGCGCGCAGCGGACTGAGTGCATCGGCAAAGATGCGGCAGGCGCGTGAGGCCGCAGGCATGTCGCTCGATGATGTAGCGAACCGCACGCGGATTACCTTGCGCCATCTCACCGCGCTGGAAGCCGGTGACTATCAGGCCCTTCCCGGAACGACCTATTGCGCAGGTTTCTCGCGCGCTTATGCCCGCGCGGTCGGCATCGACGAACACGCCCTTGTCAGCAAGGTGCGTGAAGAAATCGCTGAAATGGGCGTCGAGCAGGACCCTTATGAGATCGAGGAGCCAGTCGATCCCAGCAGCGTTCCGCCGCGCTATCTGGTGATCGCCGCCGCCGTCATCGCGCTGCTGTTTGCGGGCGGTTACGCGATCTGGCGGACCCAGTACATCACGCCGCCGACCGACGACCAGCTTGCGATCGAGCAGCGAACCGAGCCGCGCATCGCCGACCCGCGCAACAAATCGGCGGCGCCCGCGCAGAACCCGGCGCAGGCGCGTCCCAATGGCCCGGTGGTCCTGACTGCGGTGAACGAGGTTTGGCTGCGCATCTATCAGCCGGACGGAAAGCGTCTCTTCGAAGGGACGCTGGAGAAGGACAAGAGCTTCACCGTCCCGGCCGAGGCACAGGACCCGATGATCCTCACCGGGCGTCCGGATGCGCTGGCGGTGACCGTTGGCGGGCAGGCTATCCCGCCACTCGGGACTGCCGAGCGGACGATATCGGATGTTCCGCTGACGGCTGCGGCTTTGCTTGAACGCCGCGTTCAGCCCACAGACACCGATCCGGCGGCATCGCAAACCAGCAATGGTGATGCACCGCCGGCGGGTTGATGCTAGCAGGCACGGCCTCGCCAACGGATGGGGTTGCGCTCATTGCGCCTCCGCCACCGGCCAACATGATTTGAACATATCAGGAATTTCACCATGGCAGCAGAGCTTTCCCCCCACGAGATGACCAGTAAACGGACCGGCGGCGGGATTGTCCGCGCGCTGCTCCTTGCCGGCGCCGGCCTGCCGCTGCTCTTCAGTGCCCCGGCAAGCGCCCAGCGCACGGTGGAAGGCCGCGTCGATCGGCTCGAGCAGGAAATGCGGGCCGTGCAGCGCAAGGTGTTTCCCGGCGGGGCGGGCCAGATCATGGCGCCGGAAGTCACGCCGCCTGCGCCGACGCCCGGTGTCGCAGCCGGTGCGCCCGCGACGACGCCGATTGCGGATCTGACGGCGCGAATCAACGCCGTGGAGGCGCAGCTCGCTCGCCTCACCGGTCAGGTCGAGGAGAATGAGCACCGGCTCCGTCAGCTGGAAGAGAATTTCAAGGCGATGAGCGCCGCGCAGGCTGCTCCGGCCGTCGATCCGGCCAGTCCCTTTGGCCCGCCCAGCGCGCCGCTCCCCGACCGCGCGGCCCAGGCTGCGCCGGCGGCGACCCCACGCCCAGCAGCGCAGCCGTCCCTCGTGGCCCGCACCGAAGCGGTGGCGGCGGTCGAGCGCCCCAGCACCGGCAATGCCGCGCTGGATAGCTACACCTATGGCTTCCGCCTCTGGACCGCGAAATTCTATCCCGAGGCGCAGGTGCAGCTGCAGCAGACCGTCGACAAATATGGCAAGGACCCGATCGCCAGCCGTGCCCATAATCTGCTCGGCCGTGCGTTTCTCGATGACAAGAAGCCGGCGGCTGCAGCCAAGATTTTCTACGAAAATTACCGGCAGCGCCCGGCTGGCGACCGCGCGGCGGAGAGCCTTGCCTGGGTGGGTGAGTCGCTCATCCAGCTCAACCGGCTGAAGGACGCGTGCCTCGCCTATGATGAGTTGAACGAGGTGTTCGGCGCCAACATGCCGGCCAGCGTGCGCGACATGATGACCAAGGGCCGGACCCGCGCCAAATGTAGTGGCTGACACGCTCGCGCAGCGATTTCCCGAGGCAGTTCAGCACCTGCTTGGGCGCGCCTTGCAAGCGTCCGAGCGCGTTGGCATCGCAGTCTCGGGCGGAGCGGACAGCATGGCGCTGCTCTCGCTGGCTGCGCGTTGCTGGCCCGGGCAGGTTGAGGCGGCGACGGTCGATCACCGATTGCGAGCCGATTCCGCCGCGGAAGCAGCCATGGTGGCCCATTGGTGCCAAAGCGAGGGCGTACCCCACGCGACTTTGACCGTCGCGCGGTCCCTTGACGGCAATCTTCAGGCGGCGGCACGTGCAGCGCGCTATGCCCTGTTGGAGGACTGGCAGCAGGCGCGGGGCCTCGACTGGCTGATGACGGCGCATCAGGCGGACGATCAGCTCGAAACGCTGGTCCTGCGGCTCAATCGCGGGGCGGGGGTGGCGGGACTGTCAGCCATCCGGGCCCGGCGCGGGACATTGCTGCGGCCGCTGCTCAATGAGCGCCGCGCTGATCTGCGCGCGTGGTGCCAGAGCGAAAACGTCCCGTTCATCGACGATCCGAGCAACGAGAACCAGCGGTTCGACCGCGTAAGGGTTCGGCAGGCACTGACTGGCTGCGATCTGATTGACCCCGGTGGCATGAACCGCGCGCTGGAAGCGCTGGGCGAAGCGGAGGACGCCATCGCGTGGATGCTGGACCGGCTCGCCGCCGAGCACCTTGTGCTGGCCGAGGATCGCGCCGACCTCACGCGAACGGACCTGCCGCCCGAGCTGCTTCGCCGCCTGATCTTGCGCATGGTTGCCCATCTCAATCCGCAGGCAGAAAAACCGCGCGGGCCATCGCTGGATCAAGCGCTTGTTCAACTTTTCGATGGTAAGACCGTCACCTTGGCAGACTGCCTTGTCACCGGAGGGGCGCGATGGACGATGCGGCGGGCACCACCGCGCAAGTCGTGCTGAGCCCAAAGCCGTTCCGGGCATTGTGTTCCGGGCAGGAAGTCCTATTTTGGACCGCGAAAGCGAGTGGTTGATGAACGATAACAAAGAGCCGCAAGGCAATCCATGGATCAAGAGCGCCCTCATATTGGCGGGCGTGTTTCTTGCGCTGCTAATGTTCGTGACGGTGTTCGACAGCAAGGGCATGAGCAACAACGGCACCGCGATTGCCTATTCCGATTTCCGCGACCGGGTTTCGGCTGACGCGGTGAAGGAAGTGGCGATCGGTCCGGACCGGATCAGTGGCGTGCTCAAGAACGATCAGCGTTTCGTCACCTACGCCGTGCCGGACCCGCAGCTCACGGCGCTGCTGGACGAGCATAAGGTCAAATATAGCGGCCAGCCCGAAGAACAGCCGAACTTCTGGATGATCCTGCTCTACCAGTCGCTGCCGTTCATCCTGATCCTCGGCATCGCCTTTTTCGTTCTGCGCCAGATGCAGAAGGGTGGCGGCGCCGGTGGCGCGATGGGCTTTGGCAAGTCCAAGGCCAAGCTGCTCACCGAGAAGCAGGGGCGGGTGACGTTCGACGACGTGGCCGGCATCGATGAAGCCCGTGAGGAGCTTCAGGAGATCGTCGAGTTCCTCAAGGACCCGAGCAAGTTTGCGCGACTGGGCGGCAAGATCCCCAAGGGCGCGCTGCTGGTCGGCTCGCCGGGCACCGGCAAGACGCTGCTGGCGCGCGCGATCGCGGGCGAGGCGGGCGTGCCGTTCTTCACCATTTCGGGCTCTGACTTCGTCGAAATGTTTGTGGGCGTCGGCGCAAGCCGCGTGCGCGACATGTTCGAGCAGGCCAAGAAGAACGCACCCTGCATCGTCTTCATCGACGAGATCGACGCGGTCGGTCGCCATCGTGGCGCGGGCCTGGGCAATGGCAATGACGAGCGCGAGCAGACGCTGAACCAGCTGCTGGTCGAGATGGATGGCTTTGAATCGAACGAAGGCATCATCATCATCGCCGCGACCAACCGGCCTGACGTGCTCGATCCGGCGCTGCTGCGTCCGGGTCGTTTCGACCGTCAGGTCGTCGTGCCGCGGCCGGATATCGAGGGGCGCATCAAGATCCTCGAAGTCCATATGGCGAAGGTGCCGCTGGCGCCCGACGTCGATGCCCGCACGATTGCACGTGGTACGCCCGGCTTCTCCGGTGCCGACCTTGCCAATCTCGTCAACGAGGCGGCGCTGATGGCGGCGCGGCGCGGCAAGCGTCTCGTGGCCAGCGCCGAGTTCGAGGCGGCCAAGGACAAGGTGATGATGGGCTCCGAACGGCGCTCCATGGTCATGACCGAGGACGAGAAGAAGATGACGGCCTATCATGAGGCTGGTCACGCCATCGTCGCGATTCACGAGCCGGCGTCCGATCCGATCCACAAGGCGACAATCATCCCGCGCGGTCGCGCACTGGGCATGGTGATGCGTCTGCCCGAGCGGGACAGCTACAGCTATCACCGCGACAAGATGCACGCCAATCTGGCGGTCGCCATGGGCGGGCGCGTGGCTGAGGAAGTGATCTTCGGTCACGAAAAGGTGTCGTCCGGTGCTTCCGGCGATATCCAGTACGCCACGCGGCTCGCGCGCGACATGGTCACCCAGTGGGGCATGTCCGACGAGCTGGGGCCGCTGCAATATGAGGAGCCGCAGGGCGAGACCTTCCTCGGTTACTCGCAAAGCCAGCGCGTGCACATGTCCAATGAAACCGCGCAGAAGATCGACGCGGAGATCCGCAAGGTTGTCGAATCCGGTTATGATCGGGCCAAGACGGTGCTGAGCGATCATCTCGACCAGCTTCACCTGCTGGCCAATGCGCTGCTGGAGTTCGAAACGCTCTCGGGCGACGAGATCAAGACTTTGATCGACAAGGGCGAACTCGTGCGTCCGAGTGGTGAGAAGATCCGGCCCTCTCCGGTCCCGGTGACGGGCACGTCGATCCCCAAGACGGGCAAGCGCAAAGGCCCGATCAGCGATCCGACGCCGCAAAACGTCTGACCCTCATGAGGGTGGACACGAAAGACTGATTGTCGCCGCGAGCCCACGGGCTTTGCGGCGACATTCATTTCAACAGGCGGCCATTTCAAGAAGCGGCGCAGGAGGACGGATGCCCATCTATATTGACGAAAGCGGCAGTCTTCCCGCGGGCGCCATGATCATGGCTGGCGTCGAGATCGAGGCGGATGCAGCAGACCGGCTGCTGGCTCGGTTTCGTGCGGTTGTGGGTTTGCGCGGTGAGCTCAAGGGCAGCCGGATCGGTCTGGTCGAACGCGCCTTCTTCTTCGAACTGCTCGACCGGTTCGGTGCCCGGGCCAAGATCTGCATCATCCGCGCCGACCCGCAAGACGCCGGACGCCGTCCCGAAGACCTCGACGTCTATGTCGCTCTACTCACCCAACTGGTAGATGAGTGGCGACCGGATGCGGAGGAGGATTGTCTGCAGGTCTTCATCGATGCGGGTCGCTATGACACGCTAGTGCTGGAATCCGTGCGGCACGACATTGCCAAAAGGCTCGCGCGATGCGGCAGCGCGCAGATGATCGACAGCAGGCGCTCGGCGGGGGTGCAGATCGCCGATGTCGTCGCCAACAGCTTCTACAACATCGCGATCCGGTCTGGCCGCTCCGCACGGATCGAGACCATCGTCGAGCCCTTTCTTGCAGGCGGCGTGCTGCAAACCAGCGATTTGCGCCACAGGCCGGCACCGCGCGCGCCGCATCCGGTAGCGGCAAGGCACGATTGACGTCGAATTCAGGCCCTAGCCGCATAAAAAAAGGCGGCTTCGACTGTGCCGAAACCGCCTTTCAATCTGATGTTCTGGGGGCTTAGCCGTCGTAATCGGCACCCAGGCTGTGCGAGCGCGGCGGCGTCGCAGCCGTGAGGCGCAGCGCCTCGGCAGAGCGTGCGATCGAGCCGATTTCGTCCGGCGTATCGTCGTCGTCGATCTGCATCTTCTGCATCGAGCCGACGAGATCATGCTTGAGGTCGTCCGGCATGATCGTCTCTTCAGCGATCTCGCGCAGAGCGACGACCGGGTTCTTGTCGCGATCCCGATCCACGGTCAGCTCGGCGCCACCGGAGATGGTCCGGGCGCGCTGGGCCGCGAGGAGAACGAGGTCGAACCGGTTGGGAACCTTGTCGATGCAATCTTCGACAGTAACGCGCGCCATGCTTGGCTCCTGAACAGATTAAGGAGAATGCGGGAAAGGCTGTCAGCTAACAGTCGAGGGAGCGAAAGTCAAGAAAATCGCAGGGGCGATGGGAGGCTCGCGGCGCTGCGATCGTGGAAACAATAGCGTCCATCCGGCATTGAAAGGGTGGGATGCGCGCGTGATGGTTGGCAAGGCAGGGTGGTTGACGCATGAGGGGGGGCATGACAGGCAACGTCTCTACGCTGGCACCGCGCGTGCAGGATGATCGCCTGCACGAGGTGGCCGGTAACAAGCTCAGGTTGCTGCCCGGCGGGCAGGATCGGCTCGATACGCTGCTCGATCTGATTGGCAACGCGCGCGAGACACTCGACCTCTATTTTTATATTTTCGCGGCGGACGACTGCAGCACGCTGATCCGTGACGCTCTGGTCGAGGCCTGCAAGCGCGGCGTCGCTGTCACACTGATGATCGACGCGTTCGGATCGGCGCGGACGCCCGATGGGTTCTTCGATGCCTTCATCTGTGCTGGTGGGCGTTTCGCGCGGTTCGGTGCGCGTCGATCCATGCGCTACCTGATCCGCAATCATCAGAAGATGGTGATCTGCGATGGCCGGCGGGCGATGATCGGCGGGTTCAATTGCGAGAACAGCTACTTCGCAGGCCCCGAGGACGCGAACGCCTGGTGCGACCTCGGCCTCGCGCTTGAAGGGCCGCTCGTCGAAGATCTCGGCCGATGGTATCAGGGATTGGCGAAGTGGAGCCTGGAAAGCCGGCAGCGGTTCAGCCATCTGCGCCGGCTGGTCCGCACCTGGCAGCCCGGCGAAGGAAAGGCGCGCTGGCTGATCGGGGGACCGACGCGCTTTCTTAACAGCTGGGCCAAGTGCGTGAAGACAGATTTGCACCATGGCCGCACGCTCGATCTGGTCGCGGCCTATTTTTCCCCGAGCCCCGGCATCATGCGCCGCATAGCCGGCATCGCCCAGCGTGGGAGCGCCCGGCTCATCACGCCGGAGCGATCCGATAACACCACCACGGTCGGGGCTGCCCGGCACTTGTATCGGCGGCTGCTGCGGGCCGGGGTGCGAATCCTGGAATATCAGCCGCAGAAGCTGCACATGAAGCTGATCGTCATTGATGACATCGTCTACGTCGGTTCCGCCAATTTTGACATGCGCAGCCTGTTCCTCAATCTGGAGCTGATGCTGCGCATCGAGGATGCCGAATTTGCCCGCGCCGCGCGCGCGCTGGTCGACACGATGGCGAAGGACAGCACGGTCATCGACGGCCGCACTTATGCGGCACTCGCCAGTCCGTTCAGTCGGTTTCGATGGTGGATCGATTATCTTCTGGTCGGCGTGGCCGACTATACCGTCACGCGACGGCTAAACTTTCGGCGTCGCTGAGCGCGGCGCCCACGTCGTCACCCTTGCGCGCCCAGAACAGGCGGGCAGGGGGAATGCATCGCCACACCATGCCTTGCGCGACATTCGCGAAATTGGCTTCAAGGCGTGAGAGCACGAAGCGCGAATATTGATAGACGAGAAACTGCCCGCCCGGACGGATGGCGCGCGCCGTTGCGGCAGCGATGTCGTCGGCGACAGCGGGGGGCAGAGTGGAAAAGGGCAGGCCGGAGATGATGTAATCCGCGGCCTCGAAACCCTCACGTGCGAGAATGGCTTCCACATCGGCGGCCGATCCTTCCACGCAGATCAGCCTTGGGTCCGCCATGTGCTGGCGCAGGTGGGTTACGAACATGGGATTGGTATCGATGGCGATCAGCCGCGCGTCCGGCCCAAGCCGCTCAAGAATGCGCCGGGTGAACACGCCCGTGCCCGGCCCATATTCGACGACGCAACGCACATCCTGCCAATCGACCGGATCGAGCAGGGCGTGAATGGCGATGTCGGACGTGGGGATCACCGATCCCACCATCCGCGGATGGCGGATAAACTGTTGAAGGAACAAAAATTTGGGAGACATTGCCAACGTCGTTGCGGTCACTTTCCGGGCTTCCCTCTCTTTGACGTGACAAATTAACGCGCGACGCGCAAGGTCGTTTCTTAAGCCTTGAAGAATATTGCTAAAATTCTTCGGCCAACATCAGCGTTTGTCGCGCGCTTGTCTTAGGCCGTTGGGCCGCTCTGCTTGTCGCCCAGCTCCAGACCGTGCTTCATGAGCATGGGGACATTGGCCATGGCGAACAGCATCGAGGCAGCGGTGACGCCCCAGACCTTGACCAGCAGCCACGTATCGAAATCGAGCGACATCCGCATCAGTTCATTCGCCACGCCGAGCGCCGCGAAGAAGAAGCCCCAGTTGCGCGAGAGCTTGAGCCAGCCCGTTTCATCCAGCCCGCTATAGGCCGACTGCAGCAGGTAGCGCAGCAACGGGCGGCCGCCCATCCAGCCCCCGATCAGCATCAGCGCGAAGAAGCCGTAAATGATCGTCGGCTTGAGCTGGATAAAGGCCGGATCATGGAAATACAGCGTCAGGGCGCCGAAGAAGAGAACCAGGATCGCCGAGAGCCAGAGCATCGGCGACACCTTGCCCAGCCGCCATTTGCTGACCACCACGGCCACCGCAATCGCGGCCATGAAGGCGGCAGTGCCGGCAAACATGCCGATGAACTTGGTGGCAAGGAAGAAGACGAGCAACGGCCCGAAATCAAGTGCCATCGGCAGCCAGCTTTCGCCCTTCGGGCCGGGTGCGATCGGCGCGGAATCGATGGTCGCATCGACGCGGGGCCGGGCTTTGTCGTCAGCGTGCATAAGCCGCTCCTGCAATGGCGTGGGCGAGTTCGCCGGGGTCGAAGGGGCGCAGATCGTCGATCTTCTCGCCTACGCCGATGGCGTGAATGGGCAGGCCGAATTTCTCGGCCGCCGCGACCAGAACGCCGCCCCGCGCCGTGCCATCCAGCTTGGTCATCACCAGCCCGGTGACATTGGCGACATTCTGGAAAATCTCGATCTGCGACAGCGCATTCTGGCCGGTCGTCGCGTCGAGCACGAGCACGACATCGTGCGGCGCGGCGGGATTGAGGCGCCCCAGCACGCGGCGGATCTTGGCCAGCTCGTCCATCAACTCCGTGCGGTTCTGCAACCGCCCGGCGGTATCGACGATAAGGATGTCCGTGCCCTGCGCGGTCGCCTGCTTGACCGCGTCGAACACCACGCCTGCCGCATCGCCGCCTTCCGGTCCGGTGACGATGGGCACGCCCAACCGCTCGGCCCAGATGCGCAACTGGCCGATGGCCGCGGCGCGGAAGGTGTCGCCGGCCGCCAGCATCACGCTGTAGTCCTGCTCCTGGAACAGATGCGCGAGCTTGGCGATGGTCGTCGTCTTGCCCGAGCCGTTGACGCCGATGACTAGGATGACCTGCGGGCGCGGGAAAGCCTCGATCTCGATGGGCTTGGCTACCGGGGTCAGCACCTTCTCGATTTCCTCGGCGAGGATCTCGCGCAGATATTCCTCGGTCAGTTCCTTGTTGAAGCGCCCCTCGGCTAGCCGGTCACGGATGCGCGCGGCCATCGCCGGGCCAAGATCGGTCGTGTAGAGCGCTTCCTCCAGCTCATCGAGCGTCTGCTCATCCAGCGCCGCCTTGGCAAAGACGCCGGAAATGCTCTCACCGAGCCGGTCGGAAGTGCGTTTGAAGCCGCCGAAAAGGCGATCGCGCCAGGAAAGTTCAGCCATGCTCGGCTCCATGCGCGATGAGCGTGTTTCCCTCAAGCCCCGTGATGCGGGCGCGGACAATCTCGCCGGGCTTTTGTGGGGTAGCAAAGCGGACCGGCGCGAAGCTCTCGCCATAGCCCATGAGTCCGCTGGTCTCGATCAGCACGCTCTGGGTGGAGCCGACGAGGGCGCGAAGCCATACCGTCCGTTCGGCGTCACAGGCGGCCCGAAGCCGCGCGGCGCGCTCGCGGATTACGGCCCGGTCGACCTGGGGCATCCGCGCTGCCGGGGTGGTGTCACGCGGCGAGTAAGGGAAAATATGGCCGTGAACGATGCGGCAATCACGAACCAGCGCGAGACTGTTCTCGAACATCCCATCGTCCTCGGTCGGGAAGCCGGCAATGATGTCCGCGCCGATGGCGATCTCCGGGCGCCTCGCGTGCAAGCGCTCGACCAGATCGACGGCCTGAGCACGGCTGTGCCGACGCTTCATCCGCTTGAGAATCATGTCATCGCCCGCCTGCAGCGAGAGATGGACATGCGGCATGAGCCGCGGTTCGCCGGCGATGAGCTCGAACAGCCGGTCGTCGATCTCGATGCCGTCGAGTGAGGAGAGGCGCAGGCGGGGCAGGTCAGGCACATGGCGCAGGATGCGCTCGACCAGCAGCCCGAGACTGGGCGTGCCGGGCAGGTCCGGCCCATAGCTCGTCACGTCGACGCCGGTGAGCACGATTTCCTGCACGCCCTCATCGACCAGTGCGCGGATCTGATCCACCACGGCGCCGGCCGGTACCGATCGGCTCGGTCCACGGCCGAAGGGGATGATGCAGAAGGTGCAGCGATGATCGCAGCCATTCTGCACCACGACGAAGGCGCGAACCCGCTCGGCAAAGGCGGCCAGCAGGTGCGGCGCCTGATGTTCGAGGGTCATGATATCGGCGACACGGACCCGCTCGGGCGATGGAATCTCTCCTCCGTTCGTGTCGAGCGAAGTCGAGACACCAGAGGACGAGCCTGGCCGTATCTCGACTTCGCTCGATACGAACGGAGAGGTCCGGAGATGCTCTGCAAAGTCCGCCTTCTCGCCATTCCCGATCACGGCGGCAACCTCCGGCATAGCAGCGAACATTCCGGGGTCGGTCTGCGCCGCGCAGCCTGTGACCACGATGCGCGCCTCCGGCCGGGCACGATGAGCGCGGCGAATGGCTTGGCGGGTCTGGCGGACGGCCTCGCCGGTGACCGCGCAGCTGTTCACCACGACAAGATCATCCTGCCCGCCCAATTGCTGGCGAATGGCCTCACTCTCGGCAATGTTGAGCCGGCAGCCGAGCGTGATGACCTCGGGGCCGGTCATGCGGCGGGTGCGAACTCAGCCGGATCGAGCGTGCCATCGAACACATGGGCAGCCGGGCCGGTCATGCTGATATGGCCACCCGGCGCCCAATCGATGAGAAGATCACCGCCCGGCAGACTGACGCGCACCGGACCTTGAGCGATCCCCCGGCGAAGCGCGCTGACTGCCGTCGCGCAGGCGCCGGTCCCGCAGGCCTGGGTGAAGCCAGCTCCGCGTTCCCAGACCACCAACCGAATATGGTCGGGCGCGAGCATCTGCGCGAAATTCACGTTCACGCGGGTTGGGAACAGCGGATCATGCTCGATCAGCGGCCCGAGGCGCGCCATGTCCACATCATCCAGCGCATCGACGAAGAACACCACATGCGGGTTGCCAATGCTCACCGCGGACGGCGCCGGCAGATCGTCCCAGCTCACCGGCATGGTGAGCGTGTCCATGGCATAAGCCAACGGCACCTGCTCCCAATCCGTCCGCGCCTCGCCCATGTCGACGCTGACCAAATTACCCTGGCGATGCGCCTCCAGCAGTCCGGCATTGGTCTCGATGGTGACGTCCCGCCCCACGAACAGCGGCACGCAGCGGGTGGCATTGCCGCACGCATCGACCTCGCTGCCATCCTGGTTGAAGATGCGCATGGAGACATCGGCGCGCTCGGAGGCGCCGACGACGATCAACTGATCGCATCCCACCCCGGTCCGACGGTCGGCAATGGCCCGTGCCAGCTGCTCGGTCATGACGACAGGTCGCTCGCGGGCATCGATGACCACGAAGTCATTTCCGAGGCCGTGCATCTTGGCGAAGGAGAGAAGGGCGGGGTTGGCAGACATGCGGCGCATTTAGGCGCGCGAGGCGGCGAAGTCCATGTTTCGCGGAAAAATGCAGCTGCTCGGGGTTGTCACTGCGGCCCCCAACGCCCATTCTCTATCGAAGCTGATGAGATGGAGGAGGCATGATGAGACGATTGACCCTGGTGGCGGCACTGGCGCTTCTTTCTGCCTGCGGCCAATCCGGGTCAAATCTCTCGGAGGACGTCTCGAACAGCCTCAACGTGCTGGAAGGCGATGTCGGATCGCAAGCCAAGGCAGCCAATGCGATGAACAGCGCCGGCAACAGCGCGGCGAATAGCACAGAGCCGGGCAAAGTGCTCGTCGGCGGCCTGCCCTTGCGGCTGGGCTATTATGTTTCCAACGAAACGGCCTGTGAGTCAGCCTCCAAAGCCACGGTCACGCTGATCGGCCGGAATGGCTATAGCGGCGCGCGCTACAGTTGCACCTTCGGCACCATCGAGAAGACCGGCGCCACCACCTATCGCGTGACCGAGACATGCCGGGAAGGCGATGCCCTCGCAAGCCGGCAGGAGGTGCGCACCAGCACCCGGACCTATGACGTGACCGATGCGGAAAATTACGCTGCCCAATCGGACAGCGGCTGGGCCAACAAGGCGCGTTACTGCCCGCAGAGCAGCCTGCCGGCACCGTGGAAAGACGAGGATATGCGCGCGCTGACCGGCGCGCCGCCACCAGAAAAGCCCTGACCCTTCACCGGCGGGGCACAAGTACCCGCCACAAGATTGCGCTTTTGCCTCTGCGGCCCTTTTGCGGTATCCGGCCCGCTGTTTCCCTCATTCAACCGCTGGAGAAGCCCCTGTGGGATATCGTGTCGTCGTCGTAGGCGCCACCGGCAACGTCGGTCGCGAAATGCTCAACATCCTTGCCGAGCGGGAGTTCCCCATCGACGAGATCGCGGCCGTTGCCAGTGCGCGGTCGACGGGCGACGAGATCGAGTTCGGTGAGACCGGCAAGATGCTCAAGGTCAAGAATATCGAGCATTTCGATTTCACGGGCTGGGATATGGCCCTGTTCGCCGCCGGCTCCGGACCGACCAAGGAATATGCGCCCAAGGCCGCCGCCGCTGGCTGCGTGGTGATCGACAACAGCTCGCTCTACCGCATGGACCCCGA
This sequence comes from Sphingobium sp. B1D7B, assembly GCF_025961965.1. Taxonomy (NCBI): domain Bacteria; kingdom Pseudomonadati; phylum Pseudomonadota; class Alphaproteobacteria; order Sphingomonadales; family Sphingobiaceae; genus Sphingobium; species Sphingobium sp. B1D7B. Next base: position 2,830,613 of record NZ_JAOQOR010000001.1, on the reverse strand, counting down.
TGTGCCGCTCATCGTGCCGGAGGTGAATCCCGAGGCCATCGAGGGCTACCGACGCAAGAACATCATCGCGAACCCTAATTGCTCGACCGCGCAGCTCGTCGTGGCGCTCAAGCCACTGCACGATGCCGCCAAGATCAAGCGGGTGGTCGTGGCGACCTATCAGTCCGTGTCCGGGGCCGGCAAGGAGGGGATGGACGAGCTGTTCGAGCAGAGCCGTAACATCTTCGTCGGCGATTCCGCTGAACCCAAGAAGTTCACCAAGCAGATCGCCTTCAACGTCATTCCCCACATCGACGTGTTCCTCGACGATGGCTCCACCAAGGAAGAGTGGAAGATGGTGGTCGAGACCAAGAAGATCCTCGATCCCAAGATCAAGGTCACCGCGACCTGCGTGCGGGTGCCGGTGTTCGTCGGCCACAGCGAGGCCGTAAACATCGAGTTCGAGGATGAGATCAGCGCGAAGGAAGCGAAGAAAATCCTGCGTGAGGCGCCGGGTGTGATGCTCGTCGACAAGCATGAAGACGGCGGATACGTCACCCCGGTCGAGTGCGTGGGCGATTATGCGACCTTCGTCAGCCGCGTACGCGAGGATTCGACCGTCGAGAACGGCCTGTCGCTCTGGTGCGTCTCGGATAATCTGCGCAAGGGCGCGGCGCTGAATGCGGTGCAGATCGCCGAACTGCTCGGCCGCGAGCACCTGCAGAAGGGCTGAGCCTTATACCTGTCAACGCCCGGCGGCGACCGTCCGCCGGGCTTGGCGCCCCCTCACTCGCTGATCGGGGGTGGCGGGGGCGATCCTGGCCCTCGCTTGGGCTTGCGCAGGAAGAAGGCGGCCGGAATGATCAGCGTGCTGACGATGGCCATGGCGTAGAAATCGTCGAGGAAGGCGATCATCGTCGCCTGCTGGTTCACGATCCCGTCGATCGTCGCGAGTACGGTCGTGCCGAAGCTGCCGAAGCGCTGCAACTCGCTCGGGTCCACCGGCAGATTGGCCGACGAGATATGCTGCGTGAGATCGGCATGGCTGACCTGGCTGTTGCGCGCCAGCAGCGCCATCACCACCGCGATGCCGATGGACGAGCCGATGTTCCGGGTAAGGTTGAGCACGGCGGCGCCCTCGGTGCGGGCGCCGGGTGGCAGGGTGCCGAAGGCGAGCATCTGCAGGGGCACGAATACGATGCCGATACCGGCCCCCTGAACTACGCCGGTGACCACGAACGGCACCCAGTTCTGCTCCAGTGACCAGCCGGTCATCATCCACAAAGAACTGGCCGTGACCGAGAAGCCGCCGGCAATCAGCACGCGCGGATCGATGAGGCTGGTCAGGCGGCTGGAAAGGGCCATGGCGACCAGCAGGCCCGCGCCGCGTGTCGCCAGGATCCAGCCGGTGTCGACCACTGAATAGCCATAGAGGCCCTGGAGCAGCGGCGGGAGCAGCGCCATGGCGGCGAACATCACCAGACCGATGATGAACATGAACGCAGCGGCGCTCAGGAAATTGCGATCTGCGAAGAGGGCAGGGGCGAAGAGCGGCTTGCGGGCGGTGAGCGTGTGGACCGCGAACATCCACAGGCCGCTAACGGCCAGAGCGGCCTCGACCCAGATTTCCGTCGAGGAGAACCAGTCGGCATGTTGCCCGCGGTCAAGCATGAGCTGGAGGCTCGCCAGACCCAAGGCGATCAGCGCGAAGCCGAACAGGTCGAAATTCCGCCGCTGCAGCGGCTTCTCGGGGAGAAGGGCGTAAAGCCCGACCAGGCAGACGATGCCGAAGGGGACGTTGACGAAGAAGCACCAGCGCCAGTCGATCCACTCGGTCAGCCACCCGCCGACCACCGGCCCCATGATCGGGCCGATCATGACGCCCATGCCATAGACGGACATCGCCTTGGCGTGCTGGGACGGGCGATTGATGTCGAGCATCAAGCTCTGCGCCAGCGGGCCGACAAAGGCGCCGCCAACACCCTGCAGCGCGCGGAACAGCACCATCTCCGTCAGGCTCTGCGCAATGCCGCAGAGCACGGAGGCCACCACGAAGACGAAGACGGAAATCAGCAGCAGTCGCCGCGTCCCGATCCGGTCCGCAAGCCAGCCGGTGATGGGAATGGCGATGGCGGCGGCGAGGATGTAGCTGGTGAGTACCCAGCTGATTGTCTCGTCACTGGCACCGAGTGAGGCGCGCATGTGCGGCAGCGCCACGTTGGTGATCGTCGTATCGAGCACCTGCATGATCATGGCCGACATGATCGCCATGGTCAGCAGCGCCTTGTGGCGCACCTGCAGTTGCGGAAGATCCGACGTAGGGGCCATGATGCCGGTTTGCGTCAGCGGGCGGAGGCGACTGCGGCGCCAGCTTTGGTCGCGTGAATGTCCACCGTCACCTTCGCGCTCAGGCCAGCGATCATCGGCCGCTCCGGATGGCCGTCGATAGCGATGCGCACCGGCACGCGCTGCGTCACCTTCACCCAGTTGCCATTGGCATTCTGGGCCGGGAGTACTGAAAACTCAGAGCCCGTACCTGCGCCGATGCTGTCGACATGGCCACGGATATGCGATCCGGGATAGGCATCGATCTTGATATCGGCGCTCTGGCCCGGGCGCATCCTGTCGAGATCGGTTTCCTTGAAATTCGCGGTCACCCAGATCCGGTCGCTAGCGACGATGCTGACCAGTGGCAGACCTTGCACCGCCATCTGACCGACTTGCAGGCGACTGGCCTGGCTGATCCGGCCGGAGACCGGGGCATGGACCACGGTGCGATCGAGGTTGAGAGCGGCCTGATCGCGCTGGGCTTGCGCCGCGGCGATTTCAGGATTCACGCCCGGCACCTGCGCGCCGTTGGCGAGCGCCGCCTTGGCCTTGGCGGCATCGGCTTCCGCCGTGCGCAGCCGCGTGCGGGCATTGTCGAGCGCCTGCTGGGATTGCTGGAGACGGGCGCGGGTAGTGAACCCGTCCTTCATCAGCGCCTGCTGCCGGTCGAGATCCTGCTGGGCGTAATAGACATCCTCACGCGCACCGGTGATGTCGACGTTCGTAGCCTGAAAATCCGTGCGGAGGCGCCCGACCGCGACCTGCGCATTGGCGATCTGGGCGTTGGCCTGCTGGAGGGCGACCTTGTAGGGCTGCTGGTCGACGACGAACAGCACGTCTCCGGCCTTCACCATCTGGTTCTCGCGAACCTTCACCTCGATGATCCGCCCAGCGACATCGCTGCCGACTGCCACGATGTCCTGCTTTACATAGGCATTGTCGGTGGAGACGGTGCGCCCGCTCGTCGCCCAGAACCACGCACCCACCGCCAGAATGATCAGCGGCACCGAAATCATGAGCAGGCGGTTGCGCAAGCGCTTGCCGCGCGGCTCCGCTGCGGCAGATTCATCGGGGGTAGCCACGGTCTCGGCAGGCGCAGGCGACTGAGCGGTCGGACGCAGGGCAGGATCGGCTTCAGACATGGACTGCCGCCTCCTTTGCGGCCGCGTCAGTGGCAGGCTGGCTATCGCCGGAAAGATTGTCACGGATGCGGCAGAGCACGGAAAGCACGGTTTCCTGCTCCTCCGCTGAAATGCCGGCGAGCGATTCATTGAGCACCCGCTGGCCGATCTGCTGCAATTCGGCGGCGAGCGGCTTGGCCGCCTCGGTCAGGAACAGCTGCCAGGCGCGGCGGTCCTGCGGATCGCGGCGGCGCTCGACCATGTCGGCCTGCTCGAGACGGTCCACCATGCGGCAGGTCGTGATCGGCTCGACATCCAGCCGCTCGGCAAGCGCGCCTTGGTTGATGCCGGGAAAGCGCATGATCTGCGCGAGCGCGCGCATCTGCGGCCCGGTAATGCCAAGGCTGCGGGTGCGCTCGTCAAACCTGCGACGATACAGGCGCCCGAGGTCGCCGATTGCAAAGGCGAGATGATTGCCGTCCATGATGCCGGCGCATTTAGTAAGCCGGCTTATTAAAAGCAAGTCCAGACTCTGTACCCCGCGCACGGGACGGCGCGCTCATTTCCCGCGTATTCGCCTTGCCTTCGGTGGGCGATCTCGCCCACAATCAGGCGATGACAGATACATCGACGATCCGCATCGACCATCTTCAAGGCCATGGCGGCACGCGCATCGCCGTCCATCGGCTCGGCGATGGGCCGGCGGTCATTATGCTGCATGGCCTCAGTTCAAGCGCGCAAATCAACTGGCAGCGTTATGGCACGGCCCAGAAAATCGCCGATGCCGGTTTCGAGGCGATCATGATCGATCAGCGCGTGCATGGCAGCAGCGATGCGCCGACGGATGCCGATGCCTATCCGCAGGACGTGATGCTGCTCGACCTGGAAGCGGTGATCGGGACGCTGGGCGTCAACCAGTTCGATCTTGTCGGCTATTCCATGGGCGCGCGGCTGTGCCTGGGACTGATCGACCGGGGCATGACGCCTCGCAGGCTGGTGCTCGGCGGCATGGGGCTGGAAGGCCTGCTGGAGTGGACGCGCCGCCGGCAGTTCTTCCTCAACGCGCTCGATCATTTCGAGACAGTGCGGCCGGGCGACCGCGACTATATGGCGATCCAGTTCATGAAGACAATGAAGATCGATCCGGTCGCCTTGCGCCTGCTGCTGATGAGCATGAGCGATATGGATCGCGCGGTGCTGACCAAGGTGACGATGCCGACCCTGGTGCTGTGCGGCGAGGATGATGACGATAACGGGTCGGCCGATGCGCTGGTCGCGGCGCTGCCCAATGCGCAACGCGGCACATGCCCAGGCACCCATATGACAGCGATCACCAAACCGGAATTCGGACAGGTCATCGCCGATTATCTCGCGGGTTGACGAACCTAGCCCTGACAGGCCAGCTTGGCCGTAATCCACAGGCTCAGGCCACAGGTTCAGGGACACCAATCATGTTCAATCCCGTTTCGCGCCTTGCCGTAGCGGCAGCGCTCTCATTGGCCGTTTGCGGCGCGCCGGCTTTTGCCCAGGCCGATTCGGCTCCGACACAGGCAATGCCCACGGCGGCGCAGGCCGATGCCCTCGTGGCGCAGGCCGAGAAGGAATTCTTCGATTATTCGCTGGAGGCCAATCAGGTCTATTGGGTCAACGCGACCTATCTGACCGAGGATACCGATGCGCTTGCCGCCCGCGTCGGCGCCAAGGGCACCGAGATGTCGGTCCGCTATGCGCTGGAGGCCGCCAAGTTCGAGAAGGTGCCGGGCCTCTCCTACGACACCAAGCGCAAGCTCGACATCTTGCGGGCAGGCATCGTGCTGCCGGCGCCGACCACGCCCGGCGCTGCCGCCGAGCTGAACGCCATCGCGACCAAGCTGCAGTCCGATTATGGCAAGGGCCGCGGCACGTTGGACGGCAAGCCGATCAACGGCAGCGATATCGAAGCGGAAATGGGCAATCTCGACCACACGCCGAACGAGTATCGGGAGATGTGGACGAGCTGGCACGACAATGTGGGCAAACCGATGCGCGGCGAGTTCGAGCGGCTGGTGACCATCGCCAATGAAGGCGCCAAGGAGCTGGGCTTTGCGGATGCAGGCGCGATGTGGCGCTCCAATTACGATATGCCGCCGGACGACTTCGCCAAGCTGACCGAGAAGCTCTGGCAGGATGTGAAGCCGCTCTACGATTCGCTGCACTGCTATGTGCGGGACAAGCTGAACGCCAAATATGGCGATGCGGTCCAGCCCAAGACCGGGCCGATCCGCGCCGATCTTCTCGGCAATATGTGGGCGCAGGAGTGGGGCAATATCTACCCGCTGGTCGCGCCGGCCGGGGCTGGGGATCTGGGCTATGACATCGGTGCCCTGCTCAAGGCCAAGGGCTATGTGGAAACCAGCCCGACCGAGGCGGACCCCGCCAAGCGTGGCAAGTGGGAAACGCAGATGTTCAAGTTCGGCGAGGGCTTCTTCTCCTCGCTCGGCTTCGACCCGCTGCCGGAAACCTTCTGGACGCGCACCCAGTTCATCAAGCCGCTCGACCGGGAAGTGGTCTGCCACGCTTCGGCCTGGGATATCGACAACAAGGACGATATCCGCATCAAGATGTGCACCAAGGTAGACAGCGGCGACTTCGTCACCATCCATCATGAGCTGGGGCACAATTACTATCAGCGCGCCTATAAGGACAAGAGCTTCCTCTATCTGAACGGCGCCAATGACGGCTTCCATGAGGCCATTGGCGACACCATCGCGCTGTCGATCACGCCGCAATATCTGGTCGACATCGGCCTGCTCGATCCGTCCAAGGTGCCAGGCACGGACAAGGACATCGGCCTGCTGCTGCGGCAGGCGATGGACAAGATCGCCTTCCTGCCCTTCGGCCTGCTGATCGATCGCTGGCGCTGGGGCGTGTTCGACGGCTCGATCCAGCCCGCGGACTACAACAAGGCGTGGAATGCCATGCGGCTGCAATATCAGGGCATCGTTCCGCCGACGGACCGTCCGGATGACGCCTTCGACGCCGGCGCGAAATATCACATTCCGGCGAGTGTGCCCTATACCCGTTACTTCCTGGCGCGGCTGCTGCAGTTCCAATTTTATGAGGCTGCCTGCAAGCAATCGGGCTGGAAGGGGCCGCTCCACCGCTGTTCCTTCTACGGCAACAAGGCCGTCGGTGAAAAGCTGAACGCCATGCTGGAAATGGGCGCCTCCCGCCCGTGGCCGGATGCGCTGCAGGCCTTCACCGGCTCGCGCGAGATGAGCGGCAAGGCACTGGCCGCCTATTTCTCGCCGCTGAAGACTTGGCTGGACCGGCAGAACAAGGGAAAGAGCTGCGGCTGGTGAGCCGCCAGCGGGGCAGGGCGAGCCGCTCTGCCCCGTCCTTACACCGAAGCCTTGATCGTCCGCTGATGCGTTAGGCGCGGGCGAGGCGAGTGGACGTGCGAATGATGGTTAACGCAGCAGGGAATGCGCGCAATGCTTAGATAAACATGCTATTTGACAGCATGTTAGATGGTCTGGTGGGCATATGGTCTGGCTTCTCCTGTTAATCGTCTCGGCCGGCATTGGCTTGCTCGCATCGTCCCTTCCCTCGATCCATTCGATCCTCAAGGCCCTCAAAGGTGGCGATTTGTACCGCCGCTGGAATCGCCTTCGCTGGTTGGTCGTCGGCTTCATCATGGCCTATGCCGTGTACGGCAGCACTCGCTTTGCCACGGTGTCGGAGCCAACGGATTTGCTTGGCAGTTTGATTCTGCTGGCGGGCGGGTTCTTCGTGCTCGCCGTGGCCCGGCTCTCCGCGCTGACCACGCAGGATCTCGTGCGCATCGCCATACTGGAGCGCGACGTGGTGCGCGATCCGCTCACCGGCACGTTCAACCGACGCTATCTCGACACAAGGCTGGACGAAGAGATCAGCCGCTCCCGCCGCTCGGGACTGCCCCTATCGACGCTGATGATCGATCTGGACCATTTCAAAGGCGTCAATGATTTCTATGGGCATCTGGTCGGGGATCAGGTGTTGCGTCACGTGAGTTCGCTGATCCAGAGCCAGGTGCGTCTGAATGACATCGTGGTGCGCTATGGCGGCGAAGAGTTCGTTGTAATCACGCCGGACAGCAGCCTGGAAGATGCGGCGCGGCTGGGGCACCGGCTGCTGCGACAGTTGCGCGACCACAGCATCGATTTGCCCAATGGCGACACGCTGGCGGTCACCGCCAGCATCGGCGCAGCCACGCTTGCGGAGGCGGAGGGGCGCACGACATTCCTGCGCCGGGCGGATGATGCGCTGTATGAGGCCAAGCGCGGGGGCCGCGATCGGCTTTGCGTCGCCGGCCGGCTGGCGGAGGAGAGCCCGGCCTGACGTCCCTTCGCGCCGTCAGCGAAACGGCGGCTCGTTGAACGCGCGCAGCTTGCGGCTGTGCAGGCGGTCGCCCTGCTGGCGCAGGCGTTCGCAGGTCTCGATGCCGATGGCGAGGTGGCCCGCTATGGCTTCCTCGTAGAAGCGATTGGCCTGGCCCGGCAGCTTGAGTTCGCCATGGATCGGCTTGTCGGAGACGCACAGCAACGTGCCATAGGGCACCCGGAAGCGATATCCCTGGGCAGCGATGGTCGCGCTCTCCATATCCACGCCCACCGCGCGCGAGAGGGAGAAGCGCAGGGCCGAGCGGGAGTAGCGCAGTTCCCAGTTGCGGTCGTCCGTCGTCACGATGGTGCCGGTGCGCAGGCGGCGCTTCATGTCGCCGCTGGCGCCCAGAATATGCTCGCACGCCTCGGCCATCGCCACCTGCACCTCGGCAATGGCGGGCACCGGAATTTCCGGCGGCAACATTTCATCGAGCACATGGTCGTCGCGCAGATAGGCATGGGCCAGCACATAATCACCGATCCGCTGGCTCGGGCGCAGGCCGCCGCAGTGACCGATCATAAGCCAAGCCTCGGGGCGCAAAACCGCGAGATGATCGCAGATGGTTTTCGCGTTGGCGGGGCCGACGCCGATGTTGACCAGCGTGATGCCGGTGCCGTCCGGGGCGATCAAGTGGTAGGCCGGCATCTGGTGACGCCGCCAGGCGCTGTCAGCGATCGCGCTTTCCGGATTGGCGGTGTCGGCGGTGACCTCGACGCCCCCGGCACCGGAAAGCGCCGTGAAACGCGTGCCCGGTCGCTTGAGTTCGGTGCAGCCCCAGCGCACGAATTCATCGACATAGCGGTGATAGTTGGTGAACAGAATGTAGCGCTGGACGTGCTCAGGCGGCGTGCCGGTGTAATGCCGCAGACGCGCTAGACTGAAATCCGTGCGCAGCGCATCGAACAGCGCCAGCGGTCGCTCGCCTGATGGGCCGGGCAGCAGCAGCCCGTCCGCCACCTCATCACCGATCTGCGCGAGCTCCGTCGAGGGGAAATGGCGCGCCAACTCGCTCGGCGGAATTGCGGCAAGTGTGCCGGCGGGCAGCGAATCCAGCACATAGGGGAACGGGATCGCCTGATCGCTCCGGCCGACGCTGACTTCCACCTCATAGTCGGCCATCAGCAGATCGAGCTGTTCGGTCAGATAGCGCGCGAACATCTGCGGCCGGGTGATCGTCGTCACATAATGGCCGGGGCGAGAGAGGCGCGCGAAGGAGCGGCGGCTCGGCACGCCGTCATTGGTCTGATGATAATCGATGATCAGCGAGGGATAGCAGAAATCCCGGTCCGCCACCGAGCGGGCGGAAGGCACGGTGCCATCCTTGGCATAAGCGAAAATGGCCTCGCGCAAATTGGCGGTCGCGGTTTCATAGCCCGCGATCAGCGCTTCGACGATGTGGGTGCTGGAAGCTTGGTTCATGCCCCTTCATAGCTGGCCTGTATGACAGGCGGAAGAGGGGCGCGGGGCGGGGCAGCAGCGACTTGTGCCGCCGCCCCGCTCGCAATGGTCTTAGAGCTGCTCGAGCATGAAATCTGCGCTGGAGACGCGGAATTCGCCCGGCGCTTCGACATGGAGCTGCTCGACCACGCCATCATTGACCAGCATCGAGAAGCGCTGGCCGCGCGTGCCGAGGCCGAACTTGCTGCCATCCATGGTGAGGCCGACAGCCTCGGCGAAGCTGCCATTGCCGTCCGCCAGCATCGTCACCTTGCCGTCAGCCGACGAGGCCTTGCCCCACGCGCCCATCACGAACGGATCGTTGACGGCGGTGCAGGCGATCTCATCGACGCCCTTCGCCTTCAGATCGCTTTCCTTCTCGATAAAGCCCGGTAGGTGCTTGGCCGAGCAGGTGGGCGTGAAGGCGCCCGGAACGGAGAAGAGCGCGACCTTGCGGCCAGCAAAATAATTCTTGCTGTCAACCGGTTCGGGGCCGTTTTCGGTCATCTTGACGAAGGTCGTTTCGGGCAGCGTGTCGCCAACTTTGATCGTCATCGGTGTCTCCTGTTCTTGGGGGAAAGGGCTCGGCTGGTGAACCAGCGCGCAGCGAGCAAGTCGGTGTTCGGCCTGCGCCTGTCAAGGTTGATGCTGTGCAGGACCGGGCGGCTCTGCGGTACGATGGCCGCTGGGCCGGACGGGCCAAGCGCCTGCGGGGTGGACGCATTGTCCCCAACAAGGCATGGTCGCGCTCAGGAGGCCCATCGCATGAGCGCGCCCGCGCAACCGAGACTCTCCCTCGCCGGCAAATTGTTGCTGGCCATGCCGGATATGCCGGACGCGCGGTTCGAGCGCGCAGTCATTCTCCTGTGTGTGCATGACGAGGGCGGCGCCCTGGGCATCGCGCTGCACGAGCCGATGGAGGGCATGGGACTGCACGCTCTGCTTGGCTCGTTAAGCATCGACGCGCAGTCGGTGGGCGATGAGCCGGTGCTGCAAGGCGGGCCCGTCGAACCGCGCCGTGGCTTTGTGCTGCACAGTCGGGACTGGATGACGGCGGACAGCCACCCCATTGATGACGAGATTGCGCTCACCGGGTCGATGGAGGTGCTGCACGCCGTTGCTTCGGGAGGCGGGCCGGCCCGCTGGTTGGTCGCCTTGGGCTATGCCGGGTGGAGCGCGGGACAGCTGGAAACGGAGCTGGCCGCGCCGGGCTGGTATCTCAGCAAGGCGCAGCCTTATCGGCTGTTCTCGATGGCGCCGGAGAACCGCTGGGCCGGGGCGTTTTCGCTCGAAGGCATCGATCCCGCGATGCTGACCGGCAATATGGGACACGCCTGACACGGCAGGGCTGGCTTCCTTTATCCCTTCCGCCCGACCCCAATCACATAAAGATATCTTTATATTTGCGAGGGAGCGATAGCCTTGGTAAGGCGCCGCGGTGTTACCGGTGGCGTGCGTAGCGGCCCCGGCTCAGGCAATCAGGAGAATGATCAGTGGCGACCGTGGCCCAGGACTATATCGTAAAGGACATCTCCCTCGCTGGCTTCGGCCGCAAGGAGATCGAGATCGCCGAGACCGAAATGCCGGGCCTGATGGCGCTGCGCGAGGAATTCGGTGCATCCAAGCCGCTCAAGGGCGCGCGGATCACCGGCTCGCTGCACATGACGATCCAGACCGCTGTGCTCATCGAGACGCTGGCTGAGCTGGGCGCAGAGCTGCGCTGGGCCACCTGCAACATCTTCTCGACCCAGGACCATGCCGCCGCCGCGATCGCCGAGCGGGGCATCCCCGTGTTCGCCATCAAGGGCGAGACGCTCGAGGAATATTGGGACTATGTCATCAAGATCTTCGATTGGGGTCAGGACACGACCTGCAACATGATCCTCGATGATGGCGGCGACGCGACAATGTTCGCGCTGTGGGGCGCCCGTGTCGAGGCCGGTGAAGAGCTGTTCGCGCCGTCCAACGAGGAAGAGACGATCTTCGTCGCGACCCTCAAGCGCTTCCTCGCCGAGCGTCCCGGCTATCTCACCAAGACCGTCGCGGCGATCAAGGGCGTATCCGAAGAGACGACCACCGGCGTTCACCGGCTCTATGAGCTCGCCAAGAAGGGCAAGCTGCCCTTCCCGGCGATCAACGTGAACGATAGCGTCACCAAGTCCAAGTTCGACAATCTTTATGGCTGCAAGGAGTCGCTGGTCGATGCCATCCGCCGCGCCACGGACGTGATGCTGGCTGGCAAGGTCGCCTGCGTCGCCGGCTTCGGCGATGTCGGCAAGGGCTCGGCGGCCTCGCTCCGCAATGGCGGCGCCCGCGTGCTGGTGACCGAGATCGACCCGATCTGCGCCCTGCAGGCGGCGATGGAAGGCTATGAGGTCGTGACCATGGAAGAGGCGGCGACCCGCGCCGACATCTTTGTGACCGCGACCGGCAATGAAGACATCATCACGCTCGACCACATGCGCGCGATGAAGAACATGGCCATCGTCTGCAACATCGGCCACTTCGACAGCGAAATCCAGATCGCGGCGCTCAGCAACATGAAGTGGACCGAGATCAAGCCGCAGGTCGACGAGGTCGAGTTCCCCGATGGCAAGAAGATCATCATGCTCGCCAAGGGCCGTCTGGTGAACCTGGGCTGCGCGACCGGCCACCCGAGCTTCGTCATGTCCTCCAGCTTCACCAACCAGGTGCTGGCGCAGATCGAGCTGTGGACCAAGAGCGATGCCTATAAGAACGAGGTCTATGTTCTGCCCAAGCATCTCGATGAAAAGGTCGCAGCGCTCCACCTCGAGAAGCTGGGCGTGAAGCTCTCCAAGCTGACCGACAAGCAGGCGGCTTATATCGGCGTGACTCCCGAGGGTCCGTTCAAGCCGGATCACTACCGCTACTAAGCCGCATAAGGCTGAGAAGACGTGAGAAGGCGCGGGCTAAGTCCGCGCCTTTTTTCGTGATCCGGGCCGCGCCCCTGATCCGTTCCCGCCCTCTCGGGCAACTTGACCTGCGGCAGTGGGGTCGCGAAGACAGGGCATGGATAATCTCACACACAGCATGGTGGGCGCCGTGCTGGGCCAGATCGGGCTCAAGCGCACGTCCGGCCTTGCCATGCCGACGATTATCATCGCGGCCAACATCCCGGATATCGACGCCACTTGCACGTTGATGGGGACACAGGCGCTGGCGCTGCGGCGCGGGTTGACGCACGGCCCCATCGCGATGATCGTGCTGCCATTGATCCTCACCGCGATCATGGTCGCGTTCGACCGCTGGCAGGCGAAGCGTGGGACACGGCCAAAGACGCGGCCGCCGGTGAACATAGTCTGGCTGTGGGTCGGCGCGCAGATCGGGACGCTCAGCCACCCCGCCTTCGACTGGCTCAACAGCTATGGCATCCGATTGCTCTCGCCGTTCAGCGACCAGTGGTTCCATGGCGATACGCTGTTCATCATCGATATCTGGCTCTGGGCGCTGCTGATCGGCGGCTATCTCTGGGCACGGTGCGGCGAGCGCACCGGGCCCGCGCCGATGATGCAGCGCGCGCGGATTATCGCGACGGCCGCCTGCGCCTACATCTTCGTCAACGGACTGATCACCGGATCGGCGGAGGCGAAAGCCGCCGCATGGCTGCGCGCCCAAGGCCGCGATCCGGACCTGGTGGTTGCCAATGCGCGTCCGTTCGCACCCTGGTCGCGCGAAATGCTCTGGCGTGGGGACGGGCGCTTCGGCGGCTTTCCCTACAACCTCGCCACCGGGCTAGAAGCCGATGCAGGCGCAGCGGAAGGGATGCCGACCGGCATGGACGATCCCGGCGTCGAGCGGGCGCGGCAGCGCGATGCGGATGCGCGGGCTTTCCTGTTCTGGTCGCGGATGCCGGTCGCGCAGCGGGCGGAGAATGGCGACCTGCTGATCTCCGACCAGCGCTTTGAGGGGCGCGGCGCCAGCGCGAGCTTTTCCGTGCAGGTGCCGGCGCAAGCATTGCGGTAGGGCGATGTCGGCAGCGAGCATCTTATGGTTCCGGCGGGATCTTCGCCTGACCGATCAGGCCGCGCTCATACAGGCGTGCGCGGACGGGCCGGTGATCCCGGTCTATATTCTCGATGATGAGACGGCGCGGCACCGGGCCATGGGCGGCGCCTCGCGCTGGTGGTTGCATCATAGTATCGAGAGCCTTGATGCTGCCCTGCGCGCGCGCGGATCGCGACTGATCCTGCGCCAGGGTAAGGCCGAGGCGGTTCTCGCCGTGCTGGCCGGAGAGACCGGCGCGACCCGCATCCATGCCTTGCACCATTATGAGCCATGGTGGCGCCAGGCAGAGAAGACGGTTGCGCGCTCCCACGAGCTGATATTGCACGATGGCAATTACCTCATGCCGCCGGGCGCCCTGACCACGGGCAGCGGCGGCCCCTACAAGATCTTCACGCCCTTCTGGCGCGCGCTGCGGGAGGTGATGCCGCCGGGTCGGCCCGTGCCGGCGCCTGATACCGTTCCTGCTCCCCCAAAATGGCCGGTGAGCGATCAACTCGAAAACTGGGCCTTGCTGCCGACCTCACCCAACTGGGCGGGCGGTTTCGCGCATGATTGGTCGCCTGGCGAGGCGGGCGCCCACGATCGGCTCGATGCCTTTATGGACCATGTCGGTGACTATGACGAAGGCCGCAATCTGCCCTCCGTAGAGGGCTCCTCGCGCCTGTCGCCGCATCTGCATTTCGGCGAGATTTCACCGGCGACGCTGTGGCACGCGCTCGACCGTGAGGATGGCGCCAGTGAGGTCTATCTGCGCGAACTGGGCTGGCGCGATTATGCTCAGAATGTGATCACGCAGATAAGCGATTATGGGAGTCGGAACGGTCGGGCGCAGTTCTATGCCTTTCCCTGGCGCTCGGGCCATGAGGCGCGCGACGACCTCAAGGCCTGGCAAGAGGGTCGCACCGGCTACCCGATCGTCGATGCGGGGATGCGCCAGCTCTGGCAGACCGGATGGATGCACAACCGGGTGCGGATGATCGCGGCGAGCTTCCTTATCAAGCATCTGCTCATCGACTGGCGGGCAGGGGAGCGCTGGTTTTGGGATACGCTCATTGATGCCGATTATGGCAATAACGCCGTCAACTGGCAGTGGGTCGCGGGCACCGGGATCGATTCCAACATGTTCGTGCGGATCATGGCGCCGCTCTCCCAGTCCGAGAAGTTCGACGCGGCTGCCTATATCCGGCGCTGGGTGCCGGAGCTGGCGCATGTGAAGGACGCCGCAATCCACGATCCCGAGTCCGCGGGTGTTAGGCCAGCGCAATATCCGGCCAAGTTAATCGAGCATCGCGCCGCGCGAGAGCGGGCGCTCGCCGCCTATGCCCGCGTGAAAGGCTGAGCGGGCCCCGGTTGTCTTTGCGGGAGGAATGCGTTCATATGGGCGCATGACCATTCACAATCCCAAAGCCAGCCGCCAGCGCGCCATGATGCGCCGGGCCGGCGCGCAGGTGGGTGGGCGTTTCTGGCGGGCTTTGCCGACCCGGCTGTTCGAGCCGATGCTCGTGAGGGTCGACCGGGGTCTGATGCGTGGATCACTCGAACTGCATCTGCCGGATGGATCGGTGCGCTTACTCGGCGGGCGCAAGCAGGGCTTTGCCGCGATCGTCCACCTTGCCAATTGGCGGGCCTTGATCCGGCTGGCGGCCTCCGGCTCGACCGGCTGGTATCGCGCCTGGGCGGATGGGGACTGGTCGAGCCCCGATCCGGTTGCGCTGTTCGCCCTGTTCGGCGCTAATGCCCGTTCGCTGGGGAAGTCCGCGCGCTCGACTGGCCTGCCGCGCCTGATGGGCCGCTGGAAACTCGCGCGGCGGCATAACAGCCGGCGGGGCGCGCGGCGGAACATCGCCGAGCATTATGATCTGGGCAATGATTTCTATCGGCTGTGGCTGGACGAGACGCTGACTTATTCCAGCGCCCGACCCGCGCATCCCCAGGAAGCGTTAGAAGCCGCGCAGATTCGCAAGATCGATGAGCTTTTGGCGCGACTCGATCTCAACGATGGCCAGCAACTGCTTGAAATTGGCTGCGGATGGGGAGGATTGGCCGAGCGCGTGCTGGATCGGTGCGATGTCGACTATACCGGCCTTACACTCTCCACCGAGCAGCAGCAGATCGTGCAGGGGCGGATCGAGGGGTTGGGCGCGCAGGACCGTGCCCATGTGCTGCTGCAGGATTATCGCGATTGCGAGGGCCAGTTCGATGCCATTGCCAGCGTGGAAATGGTGGAGGCCGTCGGCGAAAGCTATTGGCCGACTTACCTTGCCTGCCTTGCCCGGCTGCTGAAACCCGGCGGGCGCGCCGCCATCCAGTATATCAGCATCGATGACGAGATTTTCCCGGCCTATGCCGCACGGGCCGACTTCATCCAGCGCTACATCTTCCCGGGCGGTTGCCTGATCGCCGAGCGGCGCTTTCGTGACCTTGCCCAGCACGAAGGGCTGGAATGGGCAGACCAGACTCGCTTCGGCCTCGATTATGCGTGGACACTCCGACAGTGGCGCGCGCGCTTTGACGCAGTGGTGGATGCAGGTCGTCTGCCCGCCCGGTTCGATGCGCGGTTCGTGGACATGTGGCGCTACTATCTCATGTATTGCGAAGGCGGTTTTGCCGGAAGCAGCATCGATGTCTCGCAGGTGACGCTGATCAAGCGCTAGGCGCCGATCTGAGCGATCTCGGCGCGGATCGTCGCGATCTGGCCCGGGATCAGGGTCAGTCGGGGCTCTTCCTCATCCAAAATCGCTTCGAAGGCCGCGCGCTTCCAGGCCGCCTTGCGGGCGTCATCGGCGGCGATTTCCGGCGGCATGGTGGAGAGCAGGATGTCGATCAGCCGATCAGCCCCATGGAGCCGACCCCAGAGATAGTCGTTCTCGCGATAGGCACGGCTGAAGAACGCCCCGAAGCAGTTGAATTCGATGCCACGCAGCGTCGCTGGTGCGCCGCCCTTGCGGATCGCCACGGCATCTTCGGGAGATATCCGATCCACCTTGATGGGGTCGTACTCATCCAGACCTTCTCCCTGCAGGAGCGGAAAGGTCGCAATGTCGTAATAAGGGAAGCCGAGATAGGCCTTGAGCAAGGTCCGCCGGTCCTCGGCCGGGAGCGCCACACAAGCGGCCGCAAAACGCGCGTCGATCTGCTGGTCCAGATCCCGCAAGCCCCGCGCTTCCGCGATGATCGCAAGGGACGCCATCAGGTCATCGCCATGCGGCCGCAGGGCTTCGCGTGTGCCCGCGCCAAACCATGCGGGCGTCTGACGTTCGGCATAAAGGCCGATGGCCTCGTAGAGCATATCCTGCATGGCGGAGAGCGCGGCGCCGTTCCCCTCATCCTCCTCGCTGGCGCCTTCCACAGTCTGCTCACGGAGCTGGACGAGGCGCCGGGCGAGGAAGCGCAGCCGGCGGATGCGGAACGCAATGTCGTGATTGCGATAGAACAGAATGAGCGCCGCGCTTGCGCCATCGCCCGACCCGGGATCCATCTGGTCCACGCCCGCCGCATGTAGCTGCGCTCGCAGGCGCTCCCGCAGGCTTTCGCGTGTGGCCGTGCGTGGGCCATCGCGGAGTTGGCTGAGCAGATCGGCCAGTTCATCGATGATGCCGGCATATTTGAGATAGCCATAAGCGGGATAGGCAAAGCCCGCCGCCCGCGAAGCCTTTTGCTGCAGCTTCGCGCGCAGATGCGCCAGACGGCGCGGCGAGGGCCGGCTGAGCAGTAGGCTGAGGCCGACGGTCTGGTCCACGGTCCGCTCGATGTCCGGCCGCAAGCGCTCAGTGATTTCCAGCATCCGGTGAATGCGGCTGGAGCGGGCGCCAATCGCCTCCAGATTGTCCCGGATCGGCTGTTCGCGCGGAATATCGCTGACCGCGCCGAAGATCGTGCGGAAGAAGCCCGGGACCGGGCGCTCACCATTCTGCGCATGGTGGGAAGGGGAGGTGAGGCGAAAGCCCGGCGCACTGGGCGTCGGCTCGATGAACACAAAGCGCCGGTCGACCGTCCGCCGCGCCGGGCGGTTCTTGAGCGCATCGATTGCTTGGGCGAAGGGCGCATTGGCCAGCACCGATCCGTCGATCAGCACGGCATCCTCCGCATCGCCGGTGGCGCTGTGACCGGGGAGCACACGGCGCAAAAACGCATCGCGACCGGGCCAGGCGCGGTCGCGGTCGGCAAGCACCTTGTCCATTTCCCGAGCCGTGAACGGCGGAAAGGCGCCCGGAAAACTGGCCGTCGCACGCGCCGCGAAGGCGAGTTCGGCAGGGTCGGCGAGTGTGCGCGGTTGCCCGCCCCGGGCATGGAAGCTTATCGTGAGCCGGTGCTCCGTCTCGCTGATCTCCGGCGGGCTATTGAGGCGCAGCCGTTCCTCATGGCCGGTGAAATCCGTGGCGGTGACGAACAGGTCCAGCGGATGCCCACGCGGCAGCAGCGATCCTCCGCTCTTCTCCGGCTCCGTCTCGCGCGCCTTTTCCATCGCATCGAAGGCATTGAGCAACAGCTCGGTAAACCCCTTGCCGCCGAAGGGAGGCGCGAACCAGCGCGCCCGAATGAAGTTGGACAGCTTGCGTCGCACCTCCGAGCGCGTTTCCGGCGCCACGGTGCGGGACACCGTGTCATTGCGGCGGCGCAGCAGCAGCCAGAGCAGCGGCGCGGCCCAGAATTTGGTGAAGCGCGAGAGCGGGCGCGCGTCCGGATCGAGCAGGATGTCGACATCGGCGCAGCGCAGCCACAGTTCGGTCAGCGGGTCGAGCGACTGACCGCTCTCTATGGCCTGCGCCAGATACACGCCGTTGATGCCGCCCGCGCTGGCCCCGGCGATGATGTCCGGCAGAATCCGCACCCGCAGGCCGGTCTCCGCAAGGCAGGTCTCCAGAATGCGCTGATAAACGAGATTGCCCGGCCGACCGCTGCGGAAATCCCGGCTGGCCTGCGCCAGATGCCAGATTTCCTTGGTGACCCCGTGCATGTAGACCGCGAGGCTGACTCCACCATAGCAGACCAGCGCCAGCCTCAGTTCCTTCTCCCGCATGAGCGCAGATTGGCGCGCTACGGCCGGCTTGTCGAGCCGTTGCACGGATTATCCGCAAATCAGCGAAGGTCGAACGTGGCCCAGACCGGCAGATGATCGGACGCGCGCCGGGCCAGAACGGAGGAATGGACGCCGCTGTCGGTCAGCGTCAGGCCGCCCCGCCACATGATCCGGTCGAGTTCGGCAATCTGGCGGCGGGCGTGGAAACTGCGGCCGCATGGCGCGATGTCATAGTGGCGCGAGAAATCCTGCAGGCACCCGCGATTGGCGGTCCACTCGTTCGTGTCGCCCATCAGGATGGTCGCATCGGCGGGATGCTGGACATCTACCATATCGACATGATGCTGAACCGCCGCAGCCTGCCGCCGCCGCCAGAGGCCGGAGAGGTCGAGGTGCATCCCCACCGTCCGCAGGCGAATGCCCTTGATCTCGATACAGGCCATCACAGCGCCGCGCGGCTCGAGGCAGGGGAGATGGATCACGCTGGCATCGGCATGGCTCTGGTCGCGCCGGACGAGAAGCGCGTTGCCGTGCCAGCCCATGCTCTCGACTCGCGTCGGCAACTCGATGGCGCGATAATCCGAATGCATCTCCAGCAGGCGATCCGGCAGCACCGCATGACGGATGCCGAAGCGGCGGTCGGCTTCCTGCAGGGCAATCACATCGGCATCCAGTTCGTTCAGCACATCAATGATGCGCTCTGGCATGCGGCGCCGATCGGTACCGACGGCTTTGCGGATGTTGTAAGAAGCGACCTTGATCATTGCGCCGTAGATTTGGCCTTATCGGCCGCAAGGCAACCCCATGGCCAAGAAAAAGGCAACTCCGCGCCAGCTCAGCCATTCAACTTATATCGCAATCTTGGAGGATGATGATGAAAGTTGCTCATGACGCGCTCGTGATGGTGGTCGATGGCAGCAAGATGCTGCTGTTCCGTAATGCTGGCGACGAGGAGTTTCTTAACCTTCAGGTCGAAGAGGCGGTGGAGCAGAAATCCGAGCAGGATCAGGATCTTTCGACCGATCGTCCCGGGCGCAGCTTCGCCTCGGCACCCAACAGCCAGGATCGCAGCGCGATGGAAGAAACCGACTTCAAGCAGCAGGCGGAGGATCGGTTTGCGGCGGATGCGGTTGCGCTGCTCAACAAGCGCGCCATGGAGGGATCGTTCGACCACCTCGTCATCGTCGCGGCACCGATCACCCTGGGCGAGATGCGCCGCCATTATCACAAGACGCTCAAGGATCGGCTCGCGGGCGAAATCGGCAAGACGCTCACTAGCCATCCGGTCGACGAGATCGAACAGATACTCATGAAGAGCTGATCTCGCCTCTGGCGTTCCCGCTTCGTTCTGCTAAGAGGGGGCATGGCGAAAGTGAAACGTCGATATGTGTGCCAGGCCTGCGGGGCGGTGGCGTCCCGCTGGCAAGGGCAGTGCGATGACTGCGGAGAATGGAACAGTCTGATCGAGGAAGCGCCGCCCACGGCGTTCTCGGCCAAGCACGATCTACAAGCGGGCGGGCAGGCGATCAATCTGATTGGACTGGACGCGGATATCGCTCTGCCCGAGCGGATGAGCACCGGCCTGCCGGAGTTCGATCGCGCGGTCGGCGGGGGACTGGTGGCCGGGTCCGCCAGTCTGATTGGCGGCGATCCGGGCATCGGCAAGTCCACTTTGCTGCTTCAAGCTGCGGCGCGGATGGCCAAGGCCGGGCGTCACGTCGTTTATGTGAGCGGCGAGGAAGCTGCCGATCAGGTCAGGCTGCGCGCGCGGCGGCTGGGGCTGGGCGATGCGCCGGTGCATCTCGCCAGCGCTACGTCGGTGCGGGATATTCTGACGACCTTGGGGCAGCGGGAAGAACCCGATCTGCTCATCATCGATTCGATCCAGACCATGCACAGCGACCTGATCGAAGGTGCGCCGGGCACGGTCAGCCAGGTGCGGGCGAGCGCGCAAGAGCTGATTCGCTTTGCCAAGCGGGGCGGGACCGCGCTCATTCTCGTCGGCCATGTCACCAAAGATGGGACCATCGCCGGTCCGCGCGTGCTGGAGCATATGGTGGACACCGTCCTCAGCTTCGAGGGCGAGCGCAGCCACCAGTATCGTATCCTGCGCGCGATCAAGAATCGCTTTGGCGGCACGGACGAGATCGGCGTGTTCGCAATGGTTGAGGAGGGACTGCAGGAAGTCGGCAACCCCTCGGCGCTGTTCCTCACGGACCGTGAAGAGCGCGTGGCGGGCACGGCCGTCTTCCCCGCGCTTGAAGGTACGCGGCCGGTTCTGGTGGAAGTGCAGGCGCTGACGGTGCGGCTGGCCAGTGGCGCGACCCCGCGCCGGGCCGTCGTGGGTTGGGATAGCGGCCGGCTGGCCATGGTGCTGGCCGTGCTCGAAGCCCGCTGCGGCTTGAGCTTTGCGACTTGCGAGGTCTATCTCAATGTCGCTGGCGGTTACCGCTTGCAGGACCCTGCCGCCGACCTTGCCGTCGCTGCTGCCCTGATCTCGGCGCTTTCCGAAAAACCCGTGCCGCATGATGCTGTGATGCTCGGGGAAATTGCACTGTCCGGCGAGTTGCGCCCGGTCGCCCATAGTGCGCTGCGCCTGCGGGAAGCTGCCAAGCTCGGCTTCGGGCGTGCCTTGTTGCCGGCATCCAGCGCGGCGCAGGCCAGTGGCATTTCGACGACCGGATTCCGCCGGCTCGGCGATCTTGTTGACCATCTGCTTGGGCGGGACTAGCCAGCCGGCATGACCGTGCTGGATTTTGCCGTTCTTCTGCTCATCGGTGGCCTGGCCGTGCGGGGCTTCCTGCGCGGTTTCGTGACCGAATCGCTATCGCTTGCGGCGCTGATCGGCGCCATCGTCGCGGTGCGGCTGTTCCACGCGCCGTTTACCGCTCTGCTCGATACCATCGTGGGGGCGGAATATGTGGCGGCGCTGCTGGCATTCGTCGCGGTGTTCGGCGTCGTCTTCATGCTGGGCACGCTGCTGGCGCGCTGGATCGGCGACAAGACCAAGACGTCGCTGCTCGGCCTTTTCGACCGGACGCTGGGCCTTGGCTTCGGCGCCATCAAGGGCCTGCTGGTGGCGACCATCGCCTTCGTGCTGTTCACGATCGGCTATGATGCCATCTACGGCGTGCAGACCAATCGGCCGGACTGGATGCGGCTGTCCCGTTCCTATCCGCTCCTGAGCGCGAGCGGCGCGGCGATGAGCGGTTGGATGGCGGAGAACAGCCGCCGCGGTGGCCTGCTCGGTATTCTTGAGGATGATGGCGCTGAGAGTAGCAACGCGAGTGGCGAGGACAGCAATGCCGCGCAGTGAAGGCACCGGCGCATGAGCAGCGCGCTCTACAGCATGGACGTGCTGCGCCGCGCTGCCGGCATTTCCGCCTATCCGCCGCTCGAGCAGGCTGATTTCGTCGAGGAGCGGCGCTCGCCGACCTGCGGCAGTCGTGTCTCGGTCAGCCTGCGGGTGGATGAGGCCGGCCGCATCACCGCCTTCGGGGTGGATGCCAAGGCTTGCGCGCTGGGGCAGGCCGCCTCGGCGATTCTCGCCGCGCAAGCTGTCGGTGCAGACCACGCAACCATCGACTCGGTGAGCGAGGCATGGCGGGGCTATCTGGCCGGGGAGCAGGATGCCCTGCCGGACTGGCCGGATCTCGCCTTGCTCGCAGCCGGTCGCGATTATCCCGCCCGGCACCCCTCAATGCGACTGGCATTCGAGGCCACGGCCGCCGCCCTCGCTCGCGCGCAAGGGGATGCGCACGGGGAGGCGTCGTCATGATCGGCATGCTGGCCGCGCTGAGCGCCGCCTTGTCCATCGGCGCGTCGGCGTTCGGCGCTCATGCTGCCAGCAGCCCGCAGGCGGCGGAGTGGTTACGGACCGGGGGCGTCTATCAGCTTGTCCATGCCGTGGCAGTGCTCGCCATTTTGCGCCTGCCGGTTAGCAATGGTCCTTCATGGGCATTGCTGAGCGGCAGCGCGCTGTTCGCGGCGACGCTCTACGCCATAGCACTGGGTGCCCCGCGCTGGCTCGGCGCAATCACGCCGATTGGCGGCGTGGTGATGATCCTGGGATGGCTCTGGTTGGCCTGGCAACTCGCGCGCGCTGACTGAGGCGATCTGCCTGTTTCAGGCGCCGTCGAGATAGGCGGCAACGTCCGCCAGATCGACATCCTTGGCGAGATAGGTCTTGCCGATACCACGGGCCAGCAGGAAGGGCAGGGTGCCGCTGCTCATCTTCTTGTCATGCAGCATATGCTCGACGAGCCGCGCACCAGAAGCGGAGACACCCGCATCCGCCAGCGAGGCGGGCAGGCCGACCGCGCGCAGATGCGCGACGACCCGCTCTGCATCCTCGAGCGGGCATTCGCCGCGCCGCACGGAGTATCCAAAGGCCAGTGCCATACCCGCAGCGACACCCTCGCCATGCAGCAGTCGATCCGAAAAGCCAGTTTCCGCCTCCAGCGCATGGCCGAAGGTGTGGCCAAGGTTGAGCAGCGCCCGGCGGCCGCTGGTCTCGCGCTCATCCTCGGCGACGATGGTGGCCTTGGCGGCGACGCTGCGGGCAATGGCGTGGGCGCGGGCCTCGGGGTCACCAGCCATCAGCGCCGTGCCGTTCGCCTCGCACCAGGCGAAGAACTCGGCATCGTCGATCAGGCCGTACTTCACCACCTCGGCATAGCCAGCGCGCACTTCGCGTGGACCCAACGTATCGAGGGTATCGGGGTCGATCAGCACGAGCGACGGCTGATGGAAGGCCCCGAGCAGGTTCTTGCCTGCCCGGCTGTTGATCGCGGTCTTGCCGCCGACCGAGCTATCCACTTGGGAGAGCAATGTCGTCGGGATCTGCACGAAGTTGCAGCCGCGCTTGACGATGGATGCCGCGAAACCGACCAGATCGCCGATCACCCCGCCACCCAGTGCAATCACATGGTCCCGCCGTTCGATGCCGTGGGCGATCATCCGGTCGGTCAGGGCTTCGAGATGCTGCCAGCTCTTGGTGGATTCGCCAGCGGGCAGCGTCACCAGCTCGGCCGCCAGCCCGGCCCGCTCCAGCGCGGCCGCCAGGCGCGGCCATTGAGCCGAAGCGACATGCGCATCCGTCACGACCAGAAAGGGTCGGCTGCTGGCAAAGGGCGCCAGCGCCTCGCCCGCGCGCTCCATCAGCCCGGCTTCGATGCGGACATCATAGCTGCGCTCGCCAAGGGAAACGGGGACGGTGGTCATGGGTTGAGCGCTTTCACGATCTTGTCGATGGTCGCCTCATGCGGCGAGTCCGAGCTTTTGATGTGGATGGGGGCTTGCTGGTAAAAGGGCGTGCGCGCCGCAGCGAGGCTCTTGAGCACTTCGCGCGGCTCACGGCCCTTGAGCAGGGGGCGGCCATCGCGCCGGGAAACGCGGTCGACGAGAATGTCGATATCCGCATCCAACCAGACGGCCGTGGCGTGCGCGAGGATCAGCGCCCGCGTCTCGTCATTGACGAAAGCGCCACCACCGGTGGCGACAATCTTGGGCACGCCGTCGATCAGCCGAGCGATCACGCGCCGTTCGCCATCGCGAAAGGCCGGCTCGCCATAGGTGTCGAAGATTTCCTGAATGGTCATCCCGGCCGCCCGCTCGATCTCGTCGTCGGCATCGACAAAGGGCAGGTTAAGCCGGGCTGCGAGGCGGCGGCCGATGGTGGACTTTCCCACGCCCATCAGGCCCACCAGGACGATGGATGGTCCTGCGGATGCCCCTGCGATGGCCTCTTCGCGATATTTATCGTTTCGCCCCATGATCTGCGGGGCTATACAGCCGCCAACGTCTGAGGCAACGGCGTTCGAACGCCATCAGGCATATGTCACTGCAACGGTAAGGCCCGATCCCCCATCATGAAACTCAGCCGCCGCGACCCTTATCAACAGTCCTATCGCTCACGCCGTCCGCGCAATCCGCTGTCGCTGATCGGCGTCATTCTGTTGGTCGTCATCGTGCTGCTCCTCGTGCTGTCCTGGTGGAATGGCGCTGAACGACCCGTCACCGAGATCGAGCTGCCGGTTTCCGCCGAGCAACTTGCCGGTTAGGGCAGGGCAGTGCGAGGCAGACAGATTGGCTTGCTGGCGGGGATGAGCGCGCTGGCGCTCAGCATTCCCGTGCTGGCGCAGAGCGGCCCTGAATCGCTGCTGCCGCCCGGATTTGGCGATGCCGCGCCGACGCCGTCGCCCAGCGGGCCGCAGCCGGCGACACCGCAGCCCGCGCGGCCGGCCTCGCCGGCGCCAACGCCGCTACTGCCACCCGGCGCGGTGATCGACCGCGCCGCCAATGCCATGGCAGCCGACGAGGCGGTGAACGAGACGGCTGCCGACGAAATCGCCGAGAAATACGATCTGCCCCCGTCCGCACGCCGGTCTCTGGACCGGATCGGCCCACTCAAGAGGGCGCAGGGCGGCCTTGGCGAGAGCGCTTTCGGGCAACGCAATGGGCAGGCCCTTGCAGGCGTTATGCGCACGATGCGCGCGCCGGTCATGTCTCGCTGGGCGAGCATTTTGATGCGCCGGGCGTTGCTTTCTCAGGTCTCCACGCCGTCGGACATCGGTGGTGCGGACTGGGCCGCCGAGCGCGCATGGCTGCTGCTGCGCATGGGCGAGGCGGATAATGCGCGCCTGCTGATCCAGCAGGTCGATGCCGATCAGTATAGCCGCCGGCTCTATTCCGTGGCGATGCAGGTGCAACTTGCTACCGCTGATCCCGCCGGCTTCTGCCCGCTGCTACCGCGCGCGCGGGATATGAGCGACGAGCCGGGCTGGTTCATGGCACAGGCCATCTGCGCGTCGTTCTCGGCAGATCAGGGCACGGCGAGCGCATTGCTCAGCCAGGCGCAGCGGCGCGGCATCGCCCGCGGCATCGATTACCGGCTTGCCGAAAAGGTGGTCGGCGCCGGGCCGAACAGCCGCCGCTCGGTAAAGATTGAGTGGGATGGCGTGAGCCAACTTACGACATGGCGTTATGGCCTGGCGACCGCGACCAATGTCGCCATTCCGCCCGCGCTGTTCCAGACGGCCGGGCCGCAGGTGCTCGCCTGGCAGGCTCGCGCGGCCAATCTGTCGCCGATGGATCGTCTGGCGGGTGTCGGAGTCGCCTCACAGCTGGGCGTTTTCTCGGGCGCCGCAACATTGGGCTTCTTTGCTGCCTTGGCCGAGGACGAGTCCGCCGAGGCTGCCGCGAATGATCGCGTCGACTGGTTGCGGACGGCCTATGGCTCGGGCGATACCGGCGCGCGAATTTCCGCGATGCGCGATTTCTGGCAGGCCCAGCCGGCAGGTGGCTGGAGTGCGGGGCCGGGCGGCGTTTACTATGGCGCTTTGCCCGCTGTCGCGCGCGCGGCTGCGGCGCTGCCGGTCTACGCCGAAGCAGGCGAGGATACGCCCTGGCTGATCGCTGCCATGCTTGCGGGCGGCTATGATCGGAGCGCCGCGCGCTGGCGCAGCGTGCTCGAGGGACTGGACGGTGACGCACAGCAGCGCAGCTGGGCCCTACTGGCGACCGGCCTGCCCGATGCGGCGGTGGACCTCTCGGCAAATCGTATCGCCGCGTTTGTCGACGCCGATGAGGCAGAAGACAAGTTGCTTGGGCATAGCCTTGTCGCCGTGCTGGGTGGGCTCAATCGCCTGCCTGCTGGCGAGCGGTCGCAGCTTTTGCAGGATGCCGGGATCAACCTGTCTTCGCGGCGTCCATGGGTCCGGGCAATCGTTGCGGCGGCGGCACGCCGGGAACAGGGCACAGTAGCGCTACTGGCGGGCGTCGGGATGCAGAGCCTCAACTGGCGCAACATGACGCCCGAGCAGCTCTATTACATCATATCGAGCCTGAACGCTGTCGGTCTTGAGGCCTATGCGCGGATGATCGGCGCCGAGGCGATGGCCCGGCTCTGATGGCCGGTGCGGACGAGCGCGAGTCGATCGTCGGTTCGCGCGATGCCACGCTGATCAGCCGCTATCTCACCATGATGGCGGCCGAGCGCGGTGCCTCGCGCAACACATTGCTTGCCTATCGAACCGATCTCGAAGACGCTGCGGCGCTCTGCCAGGGGCTGGCAGATGCGGACGCGGCCCGGCTCGCTACGCTGGCTGCATCGTGGCGGGACCTCGCGACATCGACGGTCGCGCGCAAACTTTCGGCGCTACGAGGTTTCTTCGCTTTTCTGGAGGCGGAGGCGGTCCGGGCTGACAATCCCACCGCGACTCTGGCAAGGCCGAGCCTGCAGCGTCCGCTCCCCAAAATACTGTCTCATCAGGATGTCGATGCGATTTTTGCGGTGATCGCCGAACGGGTGGCGCGCGTGCCGGTCAATCCGCTCGACCTGCGGCTCGCGGCGCTGATCGAGTTGCTCTACGGATCGGGACTGCGCGCGACCGAACTGGTCTCGTTGCCCGCCAAGGCCATGGCGACCGATCGCCCCTTTCTCATCCTGCGGGGTAAGGGCGGGCGCGAGCGGCTTGTGCCGATCTCCGACCGTGCGCGCGCGGCCGTGGCCGCGTGGCGAGCGCATGTGCCGGAGGACAGTGCCTGGCTCTTCCCGTCAGGCAAATCCTATTTGAGCCGCGTGCGCCTCTTCCAGCTGGTGCGCGCTTTGGCCGCCGAGGCCGGGATCGATCCGGCGCGGGTCAGCCCGCATGTCCTGCGTCACGCCTTCGCGACCCATCTGTTGGAAGGGGGCGCAGACCTGCGCGCACTGCAGGCGATGCTGGGCCATGCCGACATCGCGACCACCCAGATTTATACCCATGTCGACGCCGCGCGACTGGTTGCGCTCGTTAATGCACGCCATCCGCTCGTTGACCTCAAGCGACGCGGCGTATAGCGCGCGAGCATGATCAGTTATCTCGACTTTGAGAAGCCGGTAGCGGCACTCCAGGCCCGGATCGACGAATTGCGCGAGACGGCGGACAATGATTCCATCGATATCGATGCGGAGGTCGAAAAGCTGCAGCAGCGCTCGACGGCGATGCTCGGGGATCTCTACGCGCGGTTGACGCCCTGGCAGAAGACGCAGGTCGCGCGCCATGCGCAGCGGCCGCACTTCCGCGATTTCGTCGAGGGCATGTGCAGCGACTTTATGCCGCTCGCCGGCGACCGCGCCTTTGCTGACGATCAGGCGATCCAGGGCGGCTTTGCGACCATCGAGGGCCGCAAGGTGATGCTGATCGGCCATGAGAAGGGCAATGATACCGCCAGCCGGGTGAAGCATAATTTCGGCATGGGCATGCCGGATGGTTATCGCAAGGCGATCCGGCTGATGCAGCTGGCCGATCGTTTTGGCCTGCCCGTGGTAACGCTGGTCGACACCTCAGGCGCCTTCCCCGGCGTGCAGGCCGAAGAGCGGGGCCAGGCGGAGGCGATCGCGCGTGCGACCGAGGCTTGCCTCACCCTCGGCGTGCCGCTGGTCGCGGCCGTGGTGGGCGAGGGCGGATCGGGCGGCGCCGTGGCGCTGGCGTCTGCCAATCGCGTGCTGATGTTCGAACATGCGATCTATTCTGTGATCTCGCCTGAGGGTTGTGCCTCCATCCTCTGGCGGACTGCCGACAAGGCGGCGGACGCGGCGCAGGCGATGCAGGTCACCGCGCAGCAGCTCGCCAGCCTGGGGGTGATCGACCGGATCGTTCCGGAGCCGATGGGCGGTGCTCATCGCGCACCCGACTCGGCCATCGGAAGCCTCAAGGGCGCAATTCTGGAAGAGCTTGGTGCCCTCGCCAGCGAAGATTCGAATGCGCTGCGCACGCAGCGAGCGCAGAAGTTTCTGGCCATGGGCGCCTGACAACGGGAACAGCCCAAGGCGATTTGCATTCCCTCAACGTCTGTCTATTTTCGGTTCGTCGCAAAATAGACCTGAATGAGAAGGGGAGGCCATGGGCCGCAAATATCTGATGCTGTGGTTGAGCGGCGCCCTCGTGGCAGGCTGCGCAACCACGCAATCGAGTGAGGCACAGCAGGGCGGTATCCGCACGGCGACCTCGATGAGCCAGTCCGAGCGCCAGCAAGGCGCCAAGGCACATCCGGAGCTTCTGGCGGAATTCGGCGGCATTTATAACGGTCCGCAGGCCACCTATGTGACCAGCGTCGGCAAGCGCATCGCCGTCCAATCGAGCCTGTCGAACCAGCAGAATGATTTCACGATCAGCCTGCTCAATTCATCGGTGAACAACGCGTTCGCGATCCCCGGCGGCTATGTCTATGTGACTCGCCAGTTGCTGGCACTCATGAATGACGAAGCCGAGCTGGCGGGCGTCCTTGGCCATGAAGTCGGCCACGTGGCAGCCCAGCACGGCCAGCGCCGCCAGAGCGCAGCCACGCGCAACTCGATCCTCGGCGTGCTGGGGCAGGTGCTGGTTGGCGCTGTCGCGGGCGATTCAGGGCTGGGCCAGCTCCTGCAACGCGGCATCGGCACGGGCACGCAATTGCTGACCCTCAAATTCTCCCGGTCGCAGGAATATGAGGCGGACGATCTTGGCATCCGCTATCTCGCGAGCGCGGGCTACGATCCCAGGGCGCTGTCATCCATGCTCGCCTCGCTGGCGGCACAGAACACGCTGGACGGGCAGGTGCGCGGTCAGGGTACGGCGGTGCCCGAATGGGCCAGCACACACCCCGATCCCGCCTCCCGCGTCCGCCGCGCGCTCACCAATGCGCAGGCGACACGCTCGACGAACACGCTGCGCAACCGCGACGTGTTCCTCAATCAGCTGGGCGGCATGATCTACGGCGACGATCCCAAGGACGGGATCGTGCAGGGCAACCAGTTCCTGCATCCGGTGATGAAGCTCAAGTTCACGGCACCCCAGGGCTTCTCGATCCAGAACGGCGCCAGCGCCGTGGCCGTGGTCGGCCAATCCGGCCAGGCGCAATTCTCGATGGCGCAGTTCAATGGCAATCTCGACGGCTACGTTCAGTCAGTCTTCAATCAGCTGGCTGGGCAAGGGCAGGCGCCGGACATTCGCGTCCAGCGCACCACCATCAACGGCCTGCCGGTCGCGTCGGGCTCGGCCAGCATGGCCAACAGCCAGGGGACACGGCTCGACGTGACGGTGGTTGCCTATCAGTTCGGCCCGTCCACGGCCTATCATTTCATCACGGTCACGCCGGCCGGCCGCGGCCTTGGATCGCTCTCCACGCTGATCAACTCCGTGACGCGCATGACGGACAAGGAGGCGGCGGCGATCAAACCGCGTCGCTTGCAACTGGTGACGGTGCGTCAGGGCGATACCGTCCAGGCACTCTCCAGCCGCATGGAGTTCGACGATTACAGGGTCGAGCGGTTCCTGGTGCTGAACGGATTGTCGTCCAACACCGCTTTGGCCGCAGGCAGTCGGGTCAAGATCGTGACCTACTGAGCGCTCGTTTGAATAAACAAAAACGGGTGGCAACCGCGAGGTCGCCACCCGTTCTTATGAGGGAGTCGTCGAAACAGCCTCAGTAAACTGATAACTCGTCAGGATGCGGCTGGCGTCTCAAGCTCGTCCGACACGTTGTTGAACGTGTTGCCGAGGCTTCCGCCAATGGCGCTCATGCCGGCGATGGCGGCGACGGCGATCAGGGCTGCGATCAGGCCATATTCGATGGCGGTCGCGCCCTTGTCGTTCTTGAACAACTTGCGAAGGGTCTTCATAGGAGGTCTCCTCAAATCCTTGGTATCAATCACACCCGGCTACTGAATGGGGTCAGCAAGCAGGCTATCGATACGGCCGATTGATTTCCAAATTCCTAACCTAGGGCCCAGTTGTAAAAAAATGGTGGTTAATGGCTGGTCACTTCGTTCGATACTTCATTCCAGGTACGGGTCGTCGATGAACCCAGGTGCGATGCGCCTGTGACGAGCGCCAGCACGATCAGCGAGAGGATCAACCCATATTCGACGGCGGTGGCGCCTTTTTGGGATACGAGAAGGCTGTGGATGAAGGCCCGCACGAGGGTTTTCCTGAAAGCAGATGTCGGTCCAACGCGGTGTAAAGCGCAAGCCGTTAACAATTTGTAGGATGATCGCCCGAGCATGACCGGAATGAACCAAAGCAAACCGCCACTGGTCGTCGTCGCCGCGGCGCTGGTGGATGCGCAAGGCCGGGTGTTCGTGCAGCAGCGCCCGCATGAAAAGGCGATGGGCGGCTTGTGGGAGTTTCCCGGCGGCAAGGTCGAGCCCGATGAAACCCCCGAAGCAGCGCTGATCCGCGAGCTGCGCGAAGAACTCACGATCGAGACCGAAACCGCCTGCCTCGCGCCAGCGAGCTTTGCGACCGGCATGATCGGCGAGCGACCACTACTCCTCTTGCTGTACGTCTGCCGCAAATGGCAGGGCATCGTTCAGCCGACAGAAGCGCCGGACAGCCGCTGGCTACACACCCACCAGCTGTTCGCGCTCGACATGCCCCCCGCCGACGCACCGCTCGCGGCAATGCTGGACGCGCTGCTCTAGCGACTAGGTCTCGGTGGCGCGGGAGGGGCGCAGAGCCTCCGCCAGCGACACCGTCGCGCTGCCGCGCCTTGCAGGGGGGGGCTGATCCGGATCGGGCGCCCAACCGCTGCCATGCAGGACCACGAAGCGTTCCCGCGTCCGCCCATCCGGGTCAGCGGCCTGCGCGAAGTGCGCAGCCGCTTGCAACAGCCCTGCGCGCGTCAGCGGCGGCGGCGGCGAGGCGAGGCACTGCGCCGCGCCCATGCCGCGGAGATCTGCCATCAGGCTGAAGATCGAGCCATAGCGCACGTCCAGACTGTCGCTATCTGCCACCGGCATGGTGAAGCCGGCACGGGCGAGCAGATCGCCGAGCGCGCGGACGTCGATCTGCGGATGAATGCGCTGGGCGGGCCGCTCCCCGTCGGCCGCCAGCAGGGACGCCTTGAGCCGCGCCAGCGACCCCGCGCCGATCATCGTCAGGAGGAGCAAACCGTCGGGCCGCAACGCGCGGCGCAGGGCAATCAGGGCGCCCGGCAGGTCGTTGATCGTATCGAGCGTGCCGCAGCACAGGATGAGGTCGAAGCGTTCCGACGGGTAGGGGAGGGCATCCTCTCGAATAATGTCGCCGCCGCAGGCCTGCGCGAACCGCGCGCCCGGATCGGCCGCCGTTACCGAGCAACCCCGGGCGGCGAGGGCATCGATCAGGCGGCGGTCCGGGCAGCCGATGACGAGTGCGTACTCGAAGGCACGCGTCACGTCATCCAGTCGTTCCAGCATGGCGTCGGCCATCGCGGCGTACAAAAAGTCATGCGCTGCGAAATTGCCAGCGGCGCGGTCGCGGCGCTGGGCCCGCAAAGCCTCGTTGAAGATCACCGGGACAGTCATGCCGGGCTTGTGCCGACTCCCGATGCATGGAACAAGCTGCTTATGGCCGTTCGGACGATTTTGCAGGCCGCACTCGCGCCCCTGCTCGATTATGCGCTGCCGCCGCGATGCCCCGGCTGCGGTGTCGTGGTCGGCGCGGTGGGGACGTTCTGCGCGGACTGTTGGCTGTCCATCGATTTTATCGGCGAGCCGATCTGCGCGACATGCGGGGTCGACCTGCCGGGTCCGCTCGGCGGGGACATGACGTGCGGGGCCTGCCTCTCCGAGCCACCGCCCTATGATCGCGCGCGCGCCGTCATGACCTATGGCGAGATCGCACGGACCGTGGCCCATCGCCTGAAATACGGGCGGCGGCTCAGCCTCGCGCGGGTCATGGCCGAGCATATGACGCGACTGGTTGCGCTGGACCAAGCCGCAGGATCAGCCGATCCACCCCTCTTCCTGCCAGTCCCGCTGCATCGCTGGCGACTCTGGTCTCGGGGGTTCAATCAGTCCGCGCTGATTGGCCGCCATATCGCCCGCCGGACCGGCGGCGTGCTGGAGCCGGAGCTTCTGCGTCGCGTGAAGGCGACGCCGCCGCTGCATATGCTGAGCCGGCGGGAGCGGCGGAAGATCGTGAAGGGCGCCTTCGCGCTTGCCCCCGGAGCAGCCGCGCGTCTGGCACACCGCCATGTGATCCTGATCGACGATATCTGGACGACCGGCGCCACCGCGAGCGCCTGCGCGCGCGTGCTGCGGGCTGCGGGCGCGCGGCGGATTGAGGTGCTGTGCTGGACGCGGGTGGGCATGGGCGAACATTGACATTCGTTTCCATGCGCACGACATCCGGTCTTGAGACTTATCACAAGGGAAACACCCACGCATGGCGCATGTCGAAATCTACACGCGAGCCTTTTGCGGATATTGCGCGCGGGCAACGGCGCTGCTGCGAGAGAAGGGCGTCGACTTTGAGGAATATGATCTGACCATGGGCGGCGAGAAGCGCGCCGAGATGATCGAGCGCGCCAATGGCCGCGCCACGTTCCCGCAAATCTTCATTGATGGCCAGCATATTGGCGGCAGCGACGATCTTATGGCGCTCGAACGGAGCGGCAAGCTCGACCCGTTGCTGAACGCCTGACCGGGGCCAACGCCGTGCGCGTCGCCATTTTGCAGATGAATGCCGGCATCGATCCGGCCCGCAATCGCGAGACACTGGTCACGGCGGTGCACGATGCAGCGGCCGGCGGCGCAGCCATGCTGTTCACGCCGGAAATGAGCGGCCTGCTCGATCAGGATCGCACCCGATCAGAAGCCGCGCTTGCGACCGAGGATGAGGATGAGACGCTCCGCGCCGTCCGTGAGGCCGCGCAGGCTTCGGGCTTGTGGGTGCATCTCGGATCGCTGGCTCTGCGCGATCCGGAAACCGGCAAACGTTTCAACCGCGGCTTTGTCATCGACGCCGCCGGCGAGATCCGCGCGCGCTATGACAAGATCCACCTGTTCGACGTTGATCTGCCGAGCGGCGAGCGCTGGCGCGAGTCCAGCGTGTACCAGAGCGGCCACGAGGCGGTTCTGGTGCAAACGCCGTGGGGCGGGATCGGCCTCACGATCTGTTACGACCTGCGCTTTCCTGACCTTTTCCGTGCGCTGAGCAATGCCGGGGCGGACATCATCTCGGTGCCCGCCGCCTTCACCGTGCCGACGGGCGAGGCGCACTGGCATGTGCTGCTGCGTGCCCGCGCCATAGAATCCGCCGCCTTCGTCATTGCGAGCGCCCAATGCGGGCTGCATGAGGATGGTCGGCGGACCTACGGGCACAGTCTGGTCATCGACCCTTGGGGCACAGTACTGCTCGATGCGGGGGAGGCGCCGGGACTGTATTTCGCGGATCTTGACCTTGATCGCATTACCGAGGTCCGCTCGAAAATCCCGGTACTGGCTCATAGAAAGTCTATTCAGGACGTTGTTTTCTCGTGATTTCCTTCGATCTTAAATGCGGCCACGATCATGTCTTCGAAGTGTGGTTCCGGTCATCCGCAGACTATGAAACCCAGCGGGGAGGGGGGCTGTTGCAGTGCCCCACCTGCGGGGATGACAGGATCGAGAAAGCGGTGATGGCCCCCGCCGTGGCGGCCAAGGGCAACCAGAAAGCATCGCCTGGCACCGATCTCGCCATGCCGGAGGGCGCGGGTGCCATTC
The DNA here is from genome assembly GCF_025961965.1 of Sphingobium sp. B1D7B. NCBI lineage: Bacteria > Pseudomonadati > Pseudomonadota > Alphaproteobacteria > Sphingomonadales > Sphingobiaceae > Sphingobium > Sphingobium sp. B1D7B. The sequence goes on along the minus strand of NZ_JAOQOR010000001.1, from coordinate 2,796,811 downwards.
CAGTCATGTCCGAGGCGGATGCCGAGCGGATCGGTGCGTTGATGACAGCGCTGGCCCAAGCTCAATCAGAAATGATCGGGCAATCTGAATGGGTTGGCGAACGTTTTGCGGACAAGGCCCGCGCGATGCATTATGGCGAAACGGAGAGCCGGTTGATCCATGGGACGGCCAACGCCAGGGAAACCCGCGAGATGCTGGAAGAGGGGCTGCCCGTCGCCCCCTTGCTGATCCCCATCGCCCCGCCCGATCAGGTCAACTGATCGGCGCTGGAGGGTGGTGCGCCCGACAGGATTCGAACCTGTGGCCCCCAGATTAGGAATCTGATGCTCTATCCTGCTGAGCTACGGGCGCCCACTGCCCGAGTATGACCGTGAAGCGCGCCCGTCAATGCGGGAAGCTGTCAGGACCGCGCATGAGCGCCCAACGAAGGCGGCCCTCGCAAAACCGTTATGCTCTGCGATTAACCATTTCAAACCCAATATCCATCTATAAGAGGAAACTCCCTCAGATCCCCGAATGCGGAACAGAATGACGGATATCCGGACAATCCAGCGCTCCAATGGCCAAACGTGGCGCAAAGTCAGGCTGCTGAACATCTGGCTCGATGACCTGTCAGTCGAAGAAATTGTCGCCAATCTGGATGACGATGTTCTCTTCACCGCCAATGTCGATCACCTGTATCAGCTCCAGCGCAATGCCGCCTTCCGCGAAGCCTATTCGGCCGCGACCGTCATCTCTTGCGACAGCAAATATGTGAAGGCTGGCGTGGTCTTCACTGGTCGAGGCCCGATGAAGAAAGCATGCGGCTCGGACATCGTGCCGGCATACTGGCGCCACCATGCCGACAATCCCGAGGTCACGATGTTCCTGCTCGGCGCGAAGCCGGGCGTCGCTCAGGCGGCCCAGGAGCGGATCAATCGCTTGGCCGGGCGCCAAATCGTCGTGGGCGCGCATGGTCCGTCCATGAATTTCGTCGACGACCCAGCCGAGTGCGACGCAGCGATCGACATGATCAACCGCTCAGGCGCGACATGCCTGGTGGTGGGCTTGGGGGCCCCGAAGCAGGAAATCTGGATCAGTCGCCACAAGCACCGCATGCCAGGTGTCAAGCTTTTCATGGGCGTAGGCGCCACAATTGACTACGAAGCGCAAGTCGTGAAGCGCGCGCCGGTATGGATGCGCAAGCTCGGTCTCGAATGGTTTCACCGCGTCGTATCCGACCCACGACGCTACGCCATGCGCTACGCCCGCAATCTGGAATTTTTCTGGCTGATCACGAGGGACAGGTTAGGGCGATATAACGGGGCGGGTATCGGTGGTCGTAATGATCAACCCACTGCTGGCTGACGGCATGGATTTAACATAATATATATTATCGAACTTGTGCCAAGGCAGTGGGGTTCGCTTCACGAGTCGGTACGCTCTGCCCCCACGCGCGCCGGGACGATCTGAACCGATCCGTTCCATTCCGTCATGCCCGCGTGTCGGGCGTCCGCTCGCTCCAAGCGGTTTCGGACAAGTGCGGTAACGTGCAGGACGAAATTCTGTCATCCTGCACGCCTGCCAAAATTATCAGGATCCGCCCTGACAGGATATGTTCAGTCCCTTCATGCTCCCGTCGAACAGGCTGCCGACCTCGGCTTTGGATATCGGAAACTCTTCCAGCGGGTCGTTCGCGAGGTCGTAATAAGCGCAGGAGGGATTGCCCGTTTCTGACTTGATATACAGCAGCTTATAGCGCTTGTTGCGGATGGCGACCTGCCGCTCCCTGTCTTTCAAAGGGATTGCGGTTTCGGATATGATGAAGTCTTTCTCCTCGTCACGGACGCTGTCCTTTCCGTCGAAGAGGACAGGCGCGAGAGACACCGAGTCCAGCGGAATCATGTCCCCGGCGCGATTGGGAACCTGCTCCGGCTGGGCCACATGCGCCAGATCGAGGACGGTCGAGTAGATATCGACGACGTGTGACAGCGCATCGCTGTAGCCCGGCTTGATGTCCGGCCCCAGCATCACCAGTGGCACCCGCATGCCACTTTCATAACCGGTGCCCTTGGCCCTGCCCTTCGCCGTCAGGTACATATTGTCGATGAAATCGACCGCCGGGCGGCCATACATAGGCGTGCCATTATCGCCCAGAATGATCACATAGGTGTCCGGGCTGAGCTTCTTGAGCTCTTTGAGGAATATCCCGAGGACCGTATCGGTCGAATTGACCCAGGACCGGTTCAGGGCCGGCGGGGAGCAGTTGCCGAGCTCCGTGGTGCCGAACTTTCCGCCACAAGCCTCGATCTCGGCGCGGGACTTGGCATCGAGCGTATCCGCATTCGGTACGAACGACGGCTGCGGCCCTGCCGTGATATGGACCATGTTGAACGCGAGCCAGGCGAACCACGGCTTGTCCGGCGTTTCAGCCTGGTTGCGCCTGATCCAGTTAAGCGTATCGGCGGCCCGCACGACCGGCTCGAAACTGGTCGGAGCGATGCCCGGCAGCGAGCGGACCGGCGCCGGCTCGGTTCGCCATTCCGAGTCAGGGCTGGTAGAATCCTGCACTTGATAATCATGATGCCAGTAATCGGTGATCGCTCCGTTCAGATTCCCTTCGAACAGCGCGAAACCGGCTTCCTTGGGCTTCATGCCGGGATATTGGTTAAGGCCAGCCATGTGCCATTTGCCGAACACCGCGGATGTGTAGCCGGCGGCCTGCAGATCCTCCACGAAGGAATGCTGCGTTTGCGACAGCCAATCCTCATAATCGCGCAGTCCCGTATTGTGGGCATAGAGGCCCGTGAGCATGGATGCGCGGGTCGGTGAGCAGAAAGGCTGCGCCCAGGCGTTGGTGAAAGTGCGCCCCTCCCCCGCCAGACGATCCAGCACGGGGGTGGAGGCCGGACGCCCCTTGATCGCGCGGTAATTCGGATGATTGAGCCCCGAGGGTCCGTACTGCTCCACGAGACGATCGATCATGCCAGGATACATGTCGGACACTGCGTCAACGCCCACATCGTCCAGTATGACGAGGACGATGTTCGGCGGAGCCTTGGGTGCATCATAGGTTCGCGCGACGCCCGGTTGTGCCCACAGCATCAGCGAGAGGCCCAGCACGCTTGTGGTGGCCTTGAAGGCGGCGGCGGAAGCTTTGATGAATTTTTTCACGCACTTGTTACCCTAACTTCTGCCAGGACAAGGGAGGCCGCAGCTGGCTGCCGTCTCCTCCCTCTCAGTTCACTTGGCTGATTTCTCGAAGGTGACGCGGTCGATCGCGAGTTCGGACATGGCCGGCTCGGCCATGTTCTCCAGCAGGGTGCGGACATTGTACCGGCCGATCACACCGCTGCCCCGCAGCGGGTAATAGACTGCGACGGCCTGCGACTGCACCACCTTGCCATCCACGATCATGGCGATCGTCGCGGCGCGCGGGCCGACCTTGGGTGCCGCCGTGACCGAGATGCTGACATCATGCCGCCCGACGGAGACTGGCTCGCCTTCCAGCCGCACGCGTTCGGCTTCCCGCCCGCTCGGGTTGTAGAGATAGGTGGGGCGACCATCCTGCATGATCAGGCCCCCGCCCCCGGCCTCATCGCCGATGATCACGATCGGCCCTTTCGCGTTCCGGCTCGCGGTGGTGATCGCGGCGCGCATGGTCCAGTCCATGCCGAGGGCCGGGAACGTCCCCTGCGGATAACGGGTTGGCCCCGGATAATAAGTGAACTGGTTGCGACCATCGACGAGCGAGGGCCGCTTCCCCGCCCCCACACGCCCGATCAGGTCAGCCTGGATCGGATTGACCTGATAGCGCCGTGCTGCCTCCTCAAAATCCTTCTGCAATTCGGCCAGTTTCTGGGGATGCTGAGCGGCCAGATCGCGCGACTGCGAATAGTCCTGCGTGAGGTTGTAGAGCTCCCACTTGAACGTCGACGGGTCCAGCGGGGTGGTCGAGCGGTCGAAGGGCGCGCGGGGCGGCGTAGTCGAGGCCAGCCAGCCATCCTTGTAATAGGAGCGGTTGCCCAGCATCTCGAAATATTGCGCGCGGCGTGTGGAGGGCGCGGCCGCATTGCCAAAGCTATAGACCATGCTGACGCCGTCGATCGGCTGCTGCGCGACGCCATCGACCTTCGTCGGCGGCACGACGCCGGCTGCCTCATAGATCGTCGGCGCGATATCGATCACATGGTGGAACTGGCTACGGACCTGCCCGGTCGCCTTGATGCGCTGAGGCCAGCTGATGACCAGCCCATCGCGTAGCCCGCCGAGATGCGAGGCGATCTGCTTGCCCCAGGGAAAGGGTGCGTTCTGCGCCCATGCCCAGCCGGCATTGTAGTTCGAGTAGCTATGCGGGGTTCCGTTCTGGTCCGATGTTTCGATCAGTTCCGCTTCGGTGGGCTCAATCCCGATCAGGCTCTGCAACTCCTGCACCGCGCCGCGCCGGCTATCCATGCTGGCGCCATTGTCGCCCTGCAGATAAATGATCATGGTGTTGTCGAGCTGGCCATTGGCCTCGATCTCGCGGATCACCCGGCCCAGCTGGTCATCGAAATAGGCAAGCTGCGCGGCCGCCACCTCCATCTGATGGGCATAGGTCCGCTTGGCCTCCGGACTGAGGCTGTCCCAGGCCGGCACCGCATCGGGCCGGGGCGTCAGAACCGCATTGGCCGGGATCGTGCCTGACTGCTTCTGCCGGTCGAAGATCTGCTGGCGCATGACATCCCAGCCCATGTCGAAACGCCCCTTGAAACGCGCGATCCATTCTGCCGGCGCCTGATGCGGCGAGTGCATGGTGCCGGGGGAGAGATAGACAAAGAAGGGATTGTCGGGCTTCTGGCTCCACTTCACCCGCAACCAGTCCACCAGATGGTTGGTCATGTCCTTGTCGAAAATGTAATCGCCATCCTTGGGAGGCTCGATGGCGTTGCGGTTCTCGATCAGCTCGGGGCGAAACTGGTCGCTGGCGGCAGCGTTGAAGCCGTAGAAATAGTCGAAGCCCATCCCGCTGGGCCAGCGATCGAAGGGGCCCATCGGCCCGGTTTCCCAGACCGGCGTGTTGTGGTTCTTGCCGAAGAACGCCGTGTCATAGCCATTGTCGCGCAGCACGCGCGCGATGGTCGCCGCGCTTTTGGGCATGACAGAGGTATAGCCCGGCTCATCGATGGCGACATTGGTGATCGAGCCCGACGCGACGGCATGGGCATTCCGGCCGGTGAGGAGAGCCGCGCGGGTGGGCGAGCACATCGCGGTCGTATGGAACTCATTGTACCGCAGGCCCCGCTTGGCAAGGGCGTCGAAGGTCGGCGTCGGGATCAGGCCGCCGAAGGTGCTTGCCGACCCGAAGCCTACATCGTCGGTCATGATCAGCAGCACATTCGGCGCGCCCTTGGGGGCGCTCGGTGCCTTGGGATAATAGCGCCATTCCGGCGCTTGCGTGCGATCTGCGGGCTCTTTCGCCATCGCTGTGCCGGCGTGGGCCAGGACCAGGAGCGAGAGCGCCGTCGATCCTGCGATGCGGGCGATACGGGATTTCATGGGCATGATCGGTCTTTCCTGGTTACCGGGCGTTCTTGCTGATCGTGACGGATGCGATGTCGCAGGTGCAGCGGCTTGCGACTGGCGCCACGGACGGGGTGTAGGAGAGCGGCGCCGTCCCGGCGCGCCCGATATAGGCATCGCCACGGCCGCGGAGAGCCTGGCTTACCGCCGTGGACGCGACCTCGGCGCCGTCGACCCTGAGGCGTACGGTAGTACCGCCTGCAGGGACGGGTTCGAAATCTACCGCAATCTTGTAACGCCCCGCTGGCAGCGCATCTTGGAGAGAAATCTCCACCGGCGTCCCGGCACTCCCGGGATTCACGATGAAGGTGGGGCGTCCTGCGTTCAGCACCAGCGCCATGCCGCCAAAATGGTCCCCCTGCACGTAGATCGGCCCACTGGAGCTTGGGCCCGCAGTCGATACGTCGGCGGTCACGGTCCAGCCGGCGGCGACCATTGGGAAAGCGTAGTTCGTATACCGCGTATCGCCGGGGTAGTAAGTGAAGCTGGTCCTCTGCCCGAGCAAAGACGGCCGGAACTGCGGCGCCATCCGCGTATGAAGGTCGGCATTCAGGGGGTAGACGGCGTATCGACGCGCGGCGGCGTCGAAATCCGCTTTGAGCTCTTCCAGTTTCGCGGGATGTTGGGAGGAGACATCCTCCGTCTGAGACCAGTCGCTCCGAAGGTTGTAGAGCGCCCATTTGAAATCGGCCGGCTGCGTCTTGGCTGCCCCATCCCAGGGGGCCCGTCCCGGCAGGGTCGATGCCATCCAGCCATCCTTGTAATAGGCCCGGTTGCCCAGCATCTCGAAATATTGTTCGCGATGCCGCTCTGGCGCCGCCGCATCCTTGAACGTGTAGAGAAAGCTCGTCCCATCGATCGGCTGCTGCTGGACGCCGTTCACGACGTCGGGCGCGGAAACGCCTGCGGCCTCGAAAATGGTCGGCGCGACGTCGATGACGTGGGTGAATTGCTGGCGGATCGCCCCGCCCTTCTTGATCCCCGCCGGCCAGCTCACCACCATCCCATCGCGCAGGCCGCCCAGATGCGACGCGACGCGCTTGCCCCACTGGAACGGCGCGTTGGTCGCCCAGGCCCAGCCGGCCGGATAAGTGCCGAAGGATTTGGGGCCACCATAGTCGCCCATCGCGGCAATCAGGTCTTGGTCGGTCGTCGGATTTCCCGCAATGACCCGGAGCAGGTCCGCACTGCCGCGCAGGTCTTCCTCGCTCGCGCCATTGTCGCCCTGGATGTAGACGACCATGGTATTGTCGAGCTGGCCGTTCTGCCGCAGCGTATCGAGCACGCGCCCGATCTGGAAATCGAAGAAAGCGAGCTGCGCTGCGGCCACTTCCATCTGCTTCGCGTAAGCGCGCTGAACTTCGGGGCTGACCTGATCCCACGCCGGAATCTGCTCCGGGCGCGGAGAGAGCTGAGCGTTGGCCGGAATGATGCCCTGCCGTTTCTGCCGCTCGAAGGTCTGCTGGCGCAGCACGTCCCATCCCTGATCGAACTGGCCTCTGAAGCGCGCGATCCACTCGGGCGGTGCCTGATGCGGCGCATGCGTCGAGCCAGAGGCGAAATAGGCGAAGAAGGGATGCTCCGGCCGCAGGTTATGCTGCACGTCAATCCAGTGGATCAGCTTGTCGGCAAGATCCCGATCCAGAATGTAATCGGGGTCCTCTGGCGCCCGCACCGTGTTGCGGTTCTCGATCAAGGCGGGATTGAATTGATCGGCATAGGGCGCGTTGAACCCGTAGAAATAATCGAAGCCCATGCCGTTGGGCCAATTGTCGAACGGCCCGACCGGGGTGTTCTCCCACACGGGAGTATTGTGATTTTTGCCCACGAAGCTGGTGTCATACCCGTTCATCTTGAGCACCTGGGCGATGGTCGCCGCGCTCTTCGGAATGACGGACGTATAACCGGGCGCATCGAGCGACACATCGGCAATCGATCCGCTCCCCACCGCATGATGATTGCGCCCGGTCAGCAGTGCGGCGCGGGTCGGGGAACACATCGCCGTCGTGTGGAAGGCATTGTAGCGCAGTCCGCTCTGCGCCAGGGCATCGAAGGCCGGCGTGGGGACAGGTCCGCCAAAGGTCGAGGCTGCGCCGAAGCCGACATCGTCGGTCATGATTAGCAGCACATTGGGTGCGTCCTTGGGAGCGACCGGCTCCTTGGGATAGGCCTGCCATGTTTGCGCCGGCTCATCGGCCGCGACGGCCGGCACCGGTTGCATGGTCAGGACCGGCAATGAGGCGACAAGGAGAGAGAGGCGGAGCTTGGCAGAGCGGGGCGACATTGGGGTAGTCCTCTTATTCTGGCTCACGCATTCCGCGCGCAGCGAACGCTCACTTTCCGGGCCGGCGCTTCTTCCGGATCGTGATCGTCAGACCCCATCGTGAATGTTGTTCCGCCGATCAGTTGCATCAGGAAAACCCTCATATTCCCTGCCGCCCGGCGCGTGTCCGGGCGGCAGGAACGGATCAGAACGCCCGCCTGACGGTGAGCGACCATTCACGCGGCGCGCCGGGCGTCCCGATGACGAGGCCGATCGGCAGGCGTGTCTTGTTCTGGTAGTAGAACTTGTCGGTGAGGTTGGTCACGGCGAGCGAGACCTTCCAATCCTCATCGGCGGACTGCCAGGTCAGTCGACCATTCAGCATCGTATAGGCCGGCACCAGGGAGGCCGGGTTATTGTCCGAATTGGTGTAGAAGGACGACTGATAGGCGAGATCGAGGCGCGGGGTCAGCGTGCCCGCGTTCCCGACGAGGATCTCATATTGCGCACCAGCGCTGACCTTCCACTCGGTCACGAAAGGCGCGATCGAATTGAGCGTGATTCCGGCAATCGTGGCGCCCGCCGCGCCCAGCTTCGTGAGCTGGAAATCGAGGTAGCTGACACTGCCGTCGAACGACAGGCCACGGAGCGGATTGACGGTCAGTTCCGCCTCGAACCCCTTGAACCGGGCGTCGCCGGCATTGGTGGGGGTCGCGTTTTGCGGTGTCAGGACAACCCCGTTCACAACGGTTGGCGCCGTGTTCGAGAAGATGATGTCCTTGTAATTGTTGATGAAGGCAGACGCATTCAACCGGACAGCGCGATTCAGCATATCGCTCTTGAAGCCGATTTCATAGGCTTCCAGCGATTCAGGATTGAACGGCACCACCTGCTGGATGACGAACGGCCGCGGATTGACGCCACCACCGCGGAAGCCCGTGGAATATTGCGCGAACACCATCAGATCGTCGGTCAGGCGATAATCGATATTGGCGCGATAATCCCAGCGTTTGCCGCTGTAACTGCCCACCGCACCGTCGATCAGGCGCTGTGCGGTATAGCTCACCTGGCTCGTGTTGAACGGGTTGAAGCGACGGAAGTTATAGTCCTTCTTGTCGTCGGTGTAGCGAATACCGCCGGTCAGGTTGAGGCGATCCGTGAGATGCGCCGTGACATGGGCAAAGCCGGAAACGCTGCGTGCCGGAATGGTGTCATCCGAATAGAAAACGGAAGAGGTTGCCGCCCCGGGCGCAATGATGCTGCCGCCCTCAATATAGCTGGTGGCCTTATAATAATAGCCGCCCAGCGTCCAATCCAGCAGCCCCGAAATGCTCGTGCCATTGAGGCGCAGTTCCTGGGTGAACTGGTGATGGGTATTGGTGATGTTGTTGGTGTTGATGCCATAGGGCGTCGTGTCAAAATCCGTGCCATAACGGCCGGATATGCTTTGATACGAGGTGATCGACTTCAGAGCCAGATCAGGGCCGAGCTTCCAGTCGATCGAGCCAGAGACTTCCCAAGTGCGAAGACGCGTATTAGGCTGCCACACGACCGTATTGTGGCTGCCGCCGGCATCGGTGAATGCGGGCGTCGTGTAATTCGCGTAGTTTGTGTACGATTCCGGTCCGGTGATGAAGACGTTGCGGTTGGTGATGCCGGGCGTCAGCGTCGGCGCAACCGTAATCGCGAGCAGCTTGGTTGCGCTCGGTTCTGAGTCGTCCACCAAACGGCTGGCCGCCACATTGACCTCGATGTCGTCACTGGCGACCCAGCGCAAAGCAACACGCCCGGCGGTGTACTTCGTGCCGCCTTCCTGTCCGATCACGCAATCTTTGCCCACCGCGGCAGAGGCCGTGAATACCCCGTTATTCGGGTAGACGCATCCGAAATCCAGCCGGTCGAGATACCCCTTCTTGCTGCGCGTGGCGCCCGATACACGCACGAAGAGCCGATCCGGCACGAGCGCGAAATCGCCTGCACCGCGCAAGTCGAGGCGGTCGAAGCTCCCCGTCGTGGCCTCGATGAAGCCGCCTTCGCCCGAGGGTTTCTTGGTGAAGAGCTTGACTGCCCCGCCGATGGAGTTCTTGCCCGCCAGCGTTCCCTGTGGCCCGCGCAGGATCTCCACCCGCTCGAGATCGAGCAGGTCCAGTTGAGAACCGAAGACCGTGCCATGATAGACATCGTCGACATACAGGCCCACGCCCGGCTCATAAGCGAAGTTGGTATCCGCCTGTCCGACACCGCGCACATAGATCGCCGCGCCAGGGCCGAAGGCCGAGGTCGTCGGCTTCAAGACGACGTTGGGCGCGCTGTTCGTAAGATCAGTGACGGTGTTATAGCTGCGCGACTCCATCATCGCGCTATCCATCGCGGTAATGGCGATCGGCGTGTCCTGAAGACGCTGCGAGCGGAACTGGGCGGTCACCACAATATCGCCGACGCCCCCATCGGCCTCCTGCGCGCTATTGTCGATTGTGGCTTGTCCCTGTGCCATAACAGGCGTGACGGCAGATAATGCGACAGCCACGACGCTGGCCCGTACGAGTAAAGTGCGAATCTTGGACACGATTCCTCCCCCTTATAAACATTGATCCGTCCCCTCTCGCGGGCCGGTTGATCGTCAGTTCGGAGGAAAGCGCTTGAGAAGCAATGTACCGGCGGGCTATCACCGTGATAACCAATTGGTTATCGGTGTGGTGTGGGTATGGCGACGACGAGACAGCTCGAGATTTTTCTGGCGGTGGTGGAGGCCGGCGGATTCCGCCGGGCTGCGGATAAGCTCGACATCAGCGAAGCCTCCGTCAGCAAGCAGATAAAAGCTCTGGAACGCGCGTGCGGGGCGGCCCTCTTCGACCGCGCGGCTGGAAAATCGCCGGAGCTAACCAGCGGCGGTCAGCGCACGCTGAAACTCGCGAACGAAACCCTTCAGCTTAAAAAGCAAATCCAGTCGCCGAAATTGAACGCAGGTATCGAAGAGGATCTGGAATTTATAACGAGGCCTTATTTCTTCGAAACATTCGTGAAGCCTAAAATAAAAATTATCAATGAAGCCGTTTATCCGAGCAAATTGCGGTTGACGATTCTGGAATCGACAACGGAGATCGTTAATCGTATCTCCACCAATCACAGTGCATTCTGCATCGCGAGATTATATGTGCAGCAGAATGATCAGGTGAATTTTCATTATCTCAAAAAATCTCTAGCCTCGGTCTATGTTCCTACGAACATTTATAAAATGTGCGTGGATGGAAAAATAAACATCGAAGATTTGCCTTATGTCACTCCGAGCTCCAATCACGGAGTTAACGAGATTTGCATCAAGGAAATTCAATCCCGCGAATTTAATCACAACATAATCCAGTCTCAGGTTTTTTCAGACCAGATTATTGCGGAAGCCATTGAGAGGGGCGCCAAGACGTTCCTGCTCGATCATCACGCCCGCTCTGCCGTTGAGAGTGGTGACATCGTGAAATTATCTCGTGACCAAACGACGTTCTGGATTACGTTCGTCTGCAGCAAGAAAAGCTCAGATGATATTCAAAAGAGAGTTTTGAGCTCGATCAGGAAAGTCTTTGATCAGGAGATGTTCTAAGTCGGTCGGGGGCCTCGCGTTCTCATCCGTGCCGATGCTCTTCCGCGCAGGCGAGATCGGGCGCTTCGGTCTGCACCGTCACATGGTGAATGGCGAAGCGCGATGCGATGGCCTTGGTCACGGCCATGCGGATGGCATCCGCGCGCCCCTCCCCGCTCAGGGTGACATGACAGGTACAGCTGATATCGTCGTTCGACATCGACCAGACATGGAGATCGTGGACATCGGCGACACCCGGCACGGCAGCGATAACGCGGCGGACCTCGCCCAGATCGAGCCCCTGGGGCGTGCCTTCCAGTAGGATGTTGGTGGTATCGCGCAGGAGGACCCAGGTCCGCGGCAGGACCCACAGGCCGATCGCGATCGCCACGGCCGGGTCAATCCATGTCGCCCCGGTGAGGCGAATGGCAATGGCACCCGCGATCACCCCGATTGAGCCGATCATGTCGGCCCATACCTCCAGATAAGCCCCTTTCACGTTGAGGCTCTTGTCCTTGCCGGCCGAGAGGAGTCGCATCGAGACAAGGTTCACGACCAGCCCGATCGCCGCCACGATCATCATGCCCAGGGACTGCGTCTCCTGCGGCGCGTTGAAGCGCGAGATCGCTTCGGTGAAGACGTAGATCGCGATCATGAAGAGCAGAACCGCGTTGAACGCGGCCGCCAGAATCTCGAACCTTCGATAGCCGAACGTCCGCTTGTCATCGGCGGGCCTGCGACCGATGCGGATGGCTAGCAGCGCGATCGCCAGCGCTGCCACGTCCGTCAACATGTGCGCTGCGTCGGACAGCAGGGCGAGGCTGTTGAAGACAAACGCGCCCACCACCTCCGCGACGAGATAGATCGAGGTGAGGATGAGAGCCAGGACCAGCATCCGGGCGCTGGCCCCGGCGGTATGATCATGGGCGTGCCCACCACCGTGATGATCATGCGCCATGTGGGACTCCTTCCATCGCCAGCTTGTAGGCATTCTCTGCCTACGCCATCCGTGCGCCGTAGCGCGCGTATAATGTCGACAGAACGAACAAGCTCAGCAAGGTTGCCGATATGGCGCCGCCAGGCCGGCCCGCCTCAACCCAAAAGAAACAGGCCGCACCAACCCAATGGTGCGGCCTGCGCTGTTTTGCTTTCGCCGCGGTGGCTCAGATCTTGAAAAGCTGCTGCGCGTTGGTGCCCAGGATCTTGTCCCGCTGCACGGGCGGCAGCGCGCTGACCCTTGCCTTCACGCCGACCATGTCCTGGATGGAGAAGGGATAGTCCGAGCCGTAGAGCACCCGGTCCTCGCCGACTTGCTTCACAAGAAATTCGAGCGTGGGCTGGTCGTAGACGATCGCGTCATACCAGAATTTGCGGAAGTAGGCGCTCGGCGGCTTGTTGACGAGCCGGCGGCTGGTGGTGTTCTCCCACATCTTGTCCATCCGTGCGATGAGGTAGGGCAGCGTGCCGCCGCCGTGGCAGGCGATCAGCTTCAACCCTTCGAACTTGTCCATGAAGCCTGTGAGGATGAAGCGCGCATACACCAGCGCAGTGTCGCTGGTGAAGCCGATGGTGTTGGCGAGGCCGAAAGATTCCACGCCCCACTTCTTGATGTCGACCATCGGCACCGTCGGGTGAATGAACGCCGGCAGGCCGGATTCCTCCACCGCCTTCCAGACCGGATGGAAATGCTCATTGTCCGGCAGCATGCCGACCATGTTGGTGATCAGGCAGAGGCCAGCGGCTCCCATGCCGCGCACGCGCGCGAGTTCCTCGATGGCGGCATCGGGATATTGCCAGGGTAGCGAGGCCATCCATTTGATGCGGCCGGGATATTTCTTCTCCGCCGCCGCGAAGTCGTCATTCACCTCGCGCGCGGTCTGGATCGCAACCTCGCGCGTGCTCCAGAACACATTCGGCGCCGTAAGGCTGATGATCGCGATATCGACCCCGGCCTTGTCCATGGCGGCGATGCGCATGTCGAGGTCGGTCATATCCGGCGCCAGCCGCACGATCGGCGCGCCACGATAGGAGATTGTTTCGTCCGGCGTCGTGGCGAGGAGACGAGTGTCTTCATCCGGGTGCTTGCGCAGCATTTCCACCCAGCGCGGGGTGAAATTGTGGGTGTGAACGTCGATGACAGGCACTTTCGCGCCGCCGCGTCGCTGTGCGCCGGCGCTGCTGGCCATAGCAGCAAGGCCGAGGCCCGCCGCGCCGGTCAGAATATCTCTGCGTTCCAGGGTCATCTCTTTCTCTCCTCTTAAAATTTCAGACGCACGCCGGCGCGGTAGCTGCGGCCGGTCTGGTCAAAGAAAACAGGGTTGGTCACCGAGTTGCCCGGCGCGATGGGCGGGTCCGTATCAAACAGATTATTGATCGCGGCATAGATCTGCATCGTGGAATCCCCTGCCCCACCGATGGTGTAGCGCAGCGAGAGATTGAAGGTCAGCATGTCGTCCACGACATTATTGTCGATGCTGTTGGCCAAGGTGTTGCTGTAATTGGGATCATCCGGCCCGATCAGGCTGGCATCATAGCTGCCCTTGGGAATGTAGTGCCCCTGCACCGTGGCACCGAACGGTCCCTTCTCGAAGGTGAAGGTCCCATCCAGCGTATATTTAGGCACGCCGATCGGGCCGCCGACCTGACGCCCGGTCTGCCCGGCGCGGTCCAGAGAGCCCGTCGCATCCACCTGGATCAGATCGAACACGCGGGTCGCCAGCAGGTTGATGGCGATGCGGTTATCGGCCCCGAAGCGCTTCGAGAAATCCAGCTCGAAGTCGATGCCGCGCGTCTTGATCTGGTTGACGTTGAGATACTGGTCCACCACGTCCGTGATCAGGCCGCTGGGGCCGGTGTCGCGCGTGATCAGCGCGCAGTAGCTGGCCCCGCCCGCGTTACAGCGATCCGTGATCACCTGCGCGCCGACGAGGTCGATCGCGTCGCGGATCTTGATATCGTAATAATCCGCGGAGAAGCGCAGCCCCGGGATCATCCGCGGCTGAAGCACGACGCCGGCGGTGGTGGTATCCGCAATTTCCGGCCGCAGCGACTGGTTGCCGCCGCGGAACACGCGTGCAAGCACCTGACTGCTGTTCGAGATGTCGAAGATGGAGCCCTGCGAGGCCACCAGCGGCGTATAGAGTTCGGCGGCATTGGGCGCGCGGATGTCGCGCGACCGTGTGCCACGGAAGCGCACGCCCTCGACCGGCTCATATATGCCACCGAGCTTCCACGTCGTCACAGAGCCGCTGGTGCTGTAATTCGTGCGGCGGATCGCCCCGTTGAACTCGAGCAGTTCTATGCCGGGCATGTCGCGGAGCAGCGGAACGACGGTTTCCGCATAGCCTTCCACGATGTTGATCGTTTCCGGCCCGAAGGACGAGGCGTTTGCGATGTAAAAGCCGTTAGTCAGCGAGATCGGGTCTGCCGTGCCGCTCACACGCTCGCTGCGATACTCGCCGCCCACCGCGATGGAGACGGGGCCGGAGCCGAAGTCGAACAGATCGCCCCGCAGGTTGGCGGCGACCACATGTTGCTGAAAGCGCGTGCGCTGCTCGGAGGTGCCGAAGCTGTAGGCGCGCGCCGCCTCCGAGAAGCGATACTGCCCGAACAGATTGAGCGGCTGACAGCCCGTCGCGGCGGCGCGGACCGCAGCATTGGGGCTGAGGGTCGCACGGCATACGATATTGCCATTGTCCACCCCGGTGCGGAACCGGCCTTCGTCCACGGCATCCAGCGCCCGCGTGAAGTTGGCGGTGATGCGGTTGTTCTCGACGATCTGGCTCGCGTCAGTCTGGCCGAATTGATAATAGGCGTCCGCCTTCCACCCATTGCCAAGATCGGCATCGAAACCGCCGACGATGCGAAAGGTCTTGGTGACATTGTCGCCAACGGCCACGCCAAGATCCTGCCCGACGCGCCCGAAGGTGAGCGTCTGCGCGCCAAGCGTGGTCATCTGGTTGACGATCGAGCGCGGCAGATAGGGGTTGTCGCGATTGATGGTCAGATTGGTGTCGCGGGTCTGCGCGCCCGGCGTGATGACGCGCACCCGGCCATAGGACACATCGATGAACGGCGTCACCGCGCCCAGCTCATATTCGGTGCGTCCGTAGAGGGCATAGCGCTCCACAGGCACTTTCAGAACGCCAGCGGACCGGAAGGCGTTCTGCCCTTCCCCGCTCCCGCCCTGCATGAACAGCGTCGCATACTGGCCGCGCACGAATGGAACGGGGTTGCCTGCATCGTCGAACTGGATCGTCGCGAGCGCGGTCGGGGCGTTGATCTTGCCCGCATAGGTCTGCGTCGCCGTATGGACGTTCGGGCTGATGATCCGCGCTGCTTGACCGTTGGTCCGGTAGGCGGTGTTGGTCAGAACCTGCCATTCCTGCGCACACAGATCGTAGCTGTAGCAGCCGCCCATGCCGCGATTATTGTTGTACTCGCCGCCGATGATGACGTGGCCGCGTCCACCGGCAAAGCTGGTGCCTGCTGCGGCGGCGATCAGCTGATCGCTATCCTCGCCTCGCTCGGAGATGCCAGCCTGCACATTGACCCGGAAGCCCTGCATCTTCTTGTCGAGAATGAAGTTCACGACGCCGGCGACGGCATCCGAGCCATAGGCCGCCGAGGCGCCGCCCGTCACCAGCTCGACGCGATTGATGAGGATGCCGGGAATTAGATTGGTGTCGACAGCGCCGGCAATCGTGCTGGGCACGAACCGGCGCCCGTCGACCAGAACCAGCGAGCGCTGCGCGCCCAAGCCGCGAAGATCGACTGTGCGGGCGCCACCGGCGCCAATGGTCACGCCGGACGTGGTTGGCGAAGTGGTGGCGCGAAAGGCGGGAAGCTGGGCAAGCGCCTCGCCAACGCTGGCCGCCGAGGTATTCGCCAGACGCTCGCTACCGAGCTGCGTGACAGGCGTCGGCGCGGTGAAGCCGGATCGGGCGATCCGTGAGCCGGTGACCACAATCGCATCGCCCTCTTCGGCCTCCGGCGCCGGCTCAGCCTGAGCCATGGCTTGCGGCGCAGGCGCGGCGGGCGCTGGTGCGGCCATAGCGGCGGCAGGTCGCGGCTCCATGCGCACGACGGTGAAGCCGCTGCCGCGCTCCAGCGGCTGCAGCGGTGCGCTTCCCAACAGCCGGGCGAGCGCTTCCTTGGGTTCATACTGCCCCTTGATGGGGACCGACGGGCCATAGCCTGTGGACGAGGCCGAGAAGACGATCGACGTGCCGCTTTGCAGCCCGAACGTCCGCAGGGCTGATGGCAGAGGCTGCGATGGAATATCGAAATCGACCGGCTTGGCCTGCGCCGCCGAAGCGACCAGCGCGGTCGCCGCCGCGCCGAGCATCAAGGCGCCGCGCGTGTTGAAACCAGACATGAACATGAAAATCCCCTCACCTGTTTTTAGACTTCTCTACCTGATGAGGCGGTTCGCGCGATTTACCTCAGTCGTGCGTTCAGATTTCTTTCACGGGCGATGTCCAGCAACCGATATTCCCCGTCGGAAACCCGCGTCCATCGGGCCACGCCCATGGCATCGATGGCAGAAAGAAATGTCGATACGTCTCCGGCGCGGAGCACGGCGCTCATCCGCCGCTCGGCAATGGCGGGCGTGCCGATGAGGATTTTGGCCGGGAGATAGCGATTCATCTCGGCCACGATGTCGCCGAGCCGGGCTTCGTCGAAAATCAGGACACCCTCCCGCCAGCGCGAAACATTGCGCAGATCGACCGGGGCGAGTGTCCAATTGCCGTCCCCTGCGACGAGGCGGTAGCCGGGGCGCATGAAGACGGTCGACGCCGTGTCCGACTTTGTCTTGAGGCCCTGCACGACGACATGGCCCTCCATGAGCGTCAGCTCGACGGTCCGCTCGACGAGATTGACGTCGAACTGGGTGCCGAGCGCCTTGATCCGCTGACCACCGGCCATCACGACGAAGGGCCGCTCGCGATCTTTCGCCACCGCAAAGTTGGCGCGGCCGCTCAGCAACTCGATGCGCCGGGTCGTCTCGCCCATGCTCGCCTTGAGCGCGCTGCTCGCATCGAGGAAGACCTTGCTGCCATCGGGCAGGACGATCGCCGACGTCTTGCCCTCCGGCGTTTCGTAATAGGCTGTGACGACGGACGCTCGCTGCTCGCTGCTGGTGGGCAGCAGATCGAGCGCAACGACGGCCGTCACGGCACCAGTGAGCAGCAGGCCGAGAGCCGCCGCGATGGCGAGCCGGCGTTTGCCCCGCGGCGCCTGGCGCGCCTCCTCGCGCAAAGCCATGATTTCGGGATGGGAGCGGAGGCGGTCTAGTTCGAGAAACTGGGCAACCAACGCGTCATAGTCGCGCCGGTTCTCGTCACGTTCGGCAAGCCAGCGCTCGAACTGGCGAACCTCTTGCGGAGGCAATGTGCCTGAGCGCACACGGGCGACCCATCCGGGGGCATCCACGGGCGTCGGCCGGTCGGCGGGTCGCACGAGGCGAGGCAGAAACTTCATTCCGTCCCCCTGGCATTGTCGTGCAATGCTTTCAAAGCCTGCATGATGTGCTTTTCGACGGCGCTTGCCGAGATGCCCAGATGCGCCGCGATCCGGGCGTAGGTCATCTCCTCGAAGCGATGAAGAACGAACACCTGCTGAGTGCGCGGAGGCAGCGTGCGGATCACCTCCAGAGCAGCGGTGAGGCTTTGCTGCCCGATCAGGATGCGTTCTGGCGAGAAGGGATCGATCTGATCCGGCACCTCTTCGTCAGCATAGCGCAACTGGGCATTTTTGTGGTGCCGCCGCGCCAGCACATGGGAGGCGATGGTGAAGAGATAGCCCTGCACATTCTCGATTTCCGCGCTTTTCTGGCGGCTGTGCAGATTGGCCAGGACTTCCTGCACGAGATCCTCGACCTCGCCGATGGGCACCCGTTTGCTGAAATAGCGATGCAAAGCGCGCCGGTGCAGCGACACGCGTTCGTCATCCAAAACAGGCACGGATTTATCCTGCACCTATGCCATCTCCGTGAGAGGTCCGTTTGTTCTGTTTTCTATGAGCGTCGTTACCCGGAATTCCTCAGCGCATTCATAAAAAAAGAAAATTCAGTTTCTCTTTTTGGGTGACTCCGAGCCCGATGGGGAGCTTAGTCCGGTCGGTGCTGGAGTTTGGACATCGACCTGTCTACCGTCTTGCGAGCTTTCCTATCGTGACGGAACCTTCATTGAGCAACACACCCGCAGACATCGCACCGCTTCAGGACATCATGGCGCGGCTTCGCAATCCGGATGATGGCTGCCCGTGGGATGTCGCCCAGACCTTCGCCACCATCGCGCCTTACACGATCGAGGAGGCCTATGAGGTCGCCGACGCCATCGAGTCCGGCGATATGGCGGCGCTCAAGGATGAGCTGGGCGATCTGCTGTTCCAAGTCGTGTTTCACAGCCAGATGGCTTCGGAGCAACAGGCCTTCGATCTTTCCGATGTGATCTCCGCGATTTGCGAGAAGATGTTGCGGCGCCATCCGCATGTTTTTGCAGCGCCCGGGTCGGTCTCGCCCGGTTGGGACGAGATCAAGGCCGCAGAGCGCGCCGGCAAGCCCTCGGATGATCGCTCGGCCTTGTCAGGGGTTGCCCTCTCCCTGCCCGCGCTCTCGCGGGCGGAGAAAATTCAGAACCGTGCCGCGCGCGTCGGGTTTGATTGGGATGACATCGCAGATGTGCGCGCCAAGGTGCGGGAAGAGCTGGAGGAGGTCGAACAGGCTACCGATCAGGCAGAGTTAGAGGACGAGATCGGCGACCTGTTGTTTGCGGTTGTCAATCTCGCGCGGCATCATCATGTCGATCCCGAGACGGCGCTCCGCCGGGCGAGCGGGAAGTTCGAGCGGCGGTTCCGCGCCATGGAAGCCGATGCGGGCGAGGCATTTCCCGGTTTGTCTCTGGATGAGAAGGAAGCGCTCTGGCAGAAGGTCAAGCGCGCCGAGCGTTGAGGGCGAGCCTCAGGCGATCAGTCCGGCCTGGTCGCCGTGCAGGCGCACGAAGCGATCATAATCGGCCGGCTCCATCCGCACAGAGACGTGGATGGTGACTTCGCCCCCATCGGCCTCTGCCGTTTCGGACAGCACTTCGCCATGGGCATGAAGCCAGGCAAGCGCCGCGCCTTCACGTCCGCTCAGATCGAACTCGTAGCGCCGGTGGCTCTTGCCGAGGATATCGGAAAGGCGCCGACGTAGCGCCTCGATCCCCTCGCCCGTCAGCGCGGAAACAAGGGCGACATCGGGCTCATGCTCGGCCCGGTTGCGGATCGCGGCCTGATGGTCGGGATCGTCGATAAGATCGACCTTGTTCCAGACTTCCAGCACCGGCACGGCGCTGTCCGCAGGCGCCTCGTCATCCTCCCCGGCGACGGCCCCCAGATCGGCCAGCACGTCCAGCACATCGGCTTTCTGCGCGTCGCTGTCGGGATGCGCGATATCACGCACATGGAGGATGAGATCGGCGGATAGTACCTCTTCGAGCGTTGCGCGAAAGGCCGCGACCAGTTGGTGCGGCAGGTCCGACACGAAGCCCACCGTATCCGAGAGAATGGCCTTGTCGATGCCCGGGAGGCTGATTTGCCGCATCGTGGGATCGAGCGTGGCGAACAGCATGTCCTGCGCGACCACAGCCGATCCGGTCAGGCGATTGAACAGGGTCGATTTGCCAGCATTGGTATAGCCGGCGAGCGCGATCACCGGCCAGGGCGCGCGCTGGCGCCGGGCGCGATGAAGCCCGCGGGTCCGCGTAACCTGCTCAAGCTCGCGCCGGATGCGGGCCATGCGATCGCGGATCATCCGCCTGTCGGCTTCGATCTGCGTTTCGCCGGGGCCGCCAAGAAAGCCAAAGCCGCCGCGCTGCCGCTCCAGGTGGGTCCAGCTGCGCACAAGCCGGCCGGCCTGATAATCGAGATGGGCCAGCTCGACCTGCAGGCGCCCCTCGGCCGTGGCGGCGCGCTCGCCGAAAATCTCCAAGATAAGGCCGGTGCGGTCGATGACCTTGGCGGCGCAATTCTTCTCAAGATTGCTCTGCTGCACGGGTGTCAGATTATTATCGACGACGATGAGCTCGGCCTGCTCACGCGCGGCCAGCGCGGCGATCTCTTCCACCTGCCCGGAGCCGAACAGCGTGGCCGGGCGGGACTGCCGCACGCGGAACGCCGCGGTCCCGCACACGTCCAGTCCGATGGCGAGCGCGAGTCCTTTGGCTTCCTCCAGCCGGGCCGAGACGTCCCGCCGCTGGCGTCGCCCGAGATCGGCGTGGACCACGATGGCCCGCGTCCCACGCGTCACTTCTTCCTGATCGAGATGAAAACTAATGGGTCATCCCCATCTGTTCAGTCCTCATCTTCATCATTTTCGCCCGAGAGATCGAGCGGATGGGTGGGCTGAACGGTCGAGATGGCATGCTTGTAGACGAGCTGCACGAGACCATCGCGCTGGAGCAACATGCAGAACAGGTCGTAAGCCGCGATCTCGCCCTGAAGCATCACGCCGTTGACCAGAAACATGGTTACCGGGTCACCGGACTTATGGACCGCCGACAGGAAAATTTCCTGCAAAAGCTTCGGCTTGCGCTCATTTGATGAGAAGGCGGATTCAATCTTGGCGAGATCCATCGGATGCGCAGGCATGACCGTGGAAATGGCGTGCTTGTAGACCAGTTGGGTTTGACCGTCGCGCCGAAGCAGGACCGAGAAATTATCAAACCAGGTGACGATGCCCTGAAGCTTGACGCCCTTGACCAGAAACATGGTCACCGGGGTCTTGCTCTTGCGAAGACTGTTGAGAAATATGTCCTGTAAGTTATTGAGTTTTTCGGCCATTTTCTACTCCATTATTGGCGGCTCGCTGTCCGCGTCGCGCTCTGTCAAAGCGTCGATATGCCCCATGAGTGGGGTGACTGGTGCAAGCTATGTGATTCCCAGGGAGAAATCCAGCCCCGGCTTGTTGCGCTGCACAAAGGTTCTTAGTGCTCAACTATCGCGTTCATCTCCCAAGCCAAGCGACTTCAGCTTGCGGTGCAGGGCCGAGCGCTCCATGCCAATAAACGCAGCGGTCCGCGAAATGTTGCCGGAGAAGCGCTTGATCTGGATGCGCAGATACTCCCGCTCGAAATTCTCGCGCGCTTCCCGCAGCGGCGCCCCCATGATCGCGGTGGACATGGCGCTGTCGTCGCCGCCGCCAGTGGCCTCCGCCGGCAGCATCTCCAGCTCGATGACGCCGCCCGAATTCATCGGCGCCAGAATGACGGTGCGCTCCACGACATTGCGGAGCTGGCGGACATTGCCCGGCCAATCAGCCGATTGCAGGGCGGCCATCGCATTGGGCGCCATGTTGGGAGAGGCCATGCCGCGCTCAGCGGCAAAGCGTGCTAGATAATGCTCGACCAGCCCGGGAATGTCGTCCCGCCGTTCTGCCAGAGGTGGCAGGGTAAGCGGCACGACATTGAGCCGGTAATAGAGATCTTCACGGAACCGCCGCGCGGCAATCTCTTCCTTGAGGTCGCGCGCCGTGGACGAGATGACCCGGATGTCGACTTTCACCTGCCGCTGGCCGCCGATGCGCGTAAAGCTTTGGTCGGTCAGCACCCGCAGGATCTTGCCCTGCGTGGTGAGGGGCATGTCCGCGATTTCGTCGAGGAACAATGTGCCGCCATGGGCCTGCTCCAGCAGGCCGGGCCGGATCACCCCGTCTGAACCCTCCACGCCGAACAGCGCTTCTTCGGCGCGCTCCGGCTCGATCCGCGCCGCCGTGACGATCACGAACGGACCGCTCGCCCGCGTCGACCAGTTGTGGAGCATCCGCGCCGCCACTTCCTTGCCGACGCCGGCCGGTCCGGTAATCAGCACCCGGCTGCCGGTGCCGGCGACCTTCTTGATCGTCGCACGCACCGTGTTGATGGCATTGCTGGTGCCGGTCAGTTCCTCTTCCTGTCCGAAGCGCGCGCGCAGCACCTGATTTTCCCGGCGCAGGCGCTCGGTTTCCGTCGCCCGGTTGACGATGTGAAGAAGCTGGTCGGATTCAAACGGCTTCTCGATGAAATCGACCGCCCCGCGCCGGATCGCCGCGACGGCCGTATCGATATTGCCATGGCCCGAGATCATCAGCACCGGAATGCTGGGGTCTCGCTCCTTGATGATGTCGAGCAGTTCGAGGCCATCCAGTTTTGACCCCTGCAGCCACACGTCCAGCAACACCAGCGATGGGCGCCGCGCGGCAAGCGCTTCCAACGTCTCGTCACTATTGGCCGCCAGGCGCGTCTCGAACCCCTCATCCTCGAGGACACCCGCGACCAGTTCCCGGATATCGGCTTCGTCATCGACGATCAGAACATCAAGCGCCATTCAACGTCTCTTTCATATTGTCTCGGCCCTCTCGTCGCCCTCGGCGAGGCGCGACAGCCGTTCCACGTCGAAGCGGAGAGTCACGACTGTGCCTCCGCTTTCGGCATCGCCGAAGGTGATGGAGCCGAAATGTTCCTCGACGATCTTCTTCACGATCGCGAGCCCGAGGCCGGTGCCCTTGGCGCGCGTCGTCATATAGGGTTCGATGATCCGCTCGCGCTGCTCGGGCAGGCCGATGCCGTCGTCGGTCACGGAGATGGCGAGCTGCCCTTCCTCACGCAGCACGAGCATCGTCACATGGCCATGCGGGGCATTGGCGGGCGGTTGATCGCCTTCCCCCTTCGGCGTGTCGGCAAGATGCCGCTGCTCGATGGCCTCGACCGCGTTCTTGACGATATTGGTCAGCGCCTGGCCGATCTGCCGGCGGTCGCAGACCAAGGCCGGATCGGCTTCCTCGCTATCGAAGGTGAAAGTAATCTCGGGGTGCGCGACCTCATGCAGGAACATCGCATGGCGGGCGATGTCGATCACCGCTTCCTCCCGGAAGACGGGCTTGGGCATGCGCGCGAAGGAGGTGAACTCATCGACGATACGGCGCAGATCGCCGACCTGCCGCACGATCGTTTCGGTCAGGCGGCGGAAGGTGCTGGGATCGGACTCGATCTCCTTGCCGTAGCGACGCTGCAGCCGCTCTGCGGCGAGCTGGATCGGGGTCAGCGGATTCTTGATTTCATGGGCGATCCGGCGGGCGACATCCGACCAGGCGGCGCGGCGCTGGTCGAGCAGTTGCTCGGTTATATCATCGAAGGTCAGCACCTGATTGCCGTCCTCGACGACCACCCGAACCGCGAGCGTGCGCACCTCGCCCCGCGCACGGATCTGGATGATGTCGGCGCCGGTGCCGGCCTCCATCAGCGCTGCCAGCTCCTCGGACACATCGGCAAGCCGTTGGCCGACCGCCTGTTCGCCAGGGCGCACGAGCAGACCCGCTGCCGAGCTGTTCAGGATCTGGATGGTGCCATCGCGGTCGACGGAGACCACGCCCGCGCTGACACCCGACAGCACGGCCTCGATGAGCGCCCGCCGATCTGCTAGCTGATTATTGGCCGAGACGAGCGCGCCGGTCTGCGCCTCCAACCGCTGGGTCATTCGGTTGAACGCGCTTGCCAGTGTGCCCAGTTCGTCGCGAGAATGAGAGTCAGTGACCCGCGCCGACAGATCGCCTGCCGTCACACGCCGCGCGGCATCCACCAACTCTCCCACCGGTCGGACGAGTCGATCCGCTACGGCCAGCGCGATCCACACTGCCGTGCCGACCAGCATCAATGTGCCGATGAACAAAGCGATGTTGAAGCGCAGCTGTAGCTGCCGCGAGCGCGCGGCAAACTCGTCATAATCGGCGAGCACGGCCTGGGCGCGCTCCATCTCGCTGAAAGCGGAGACGGCCGAATCGCGGGTGGCGTAGAGGAATGTGTTGGACTCGGGATAGAGCAGCACAAAGGCTTCGATCTGGTTGGGCTTGGCCTGCACCACGACGGGCTGGCCATTGCGCAAATCGCGGATGATCTCCGGCGTCAGCATATCCGTGGCCGTCTGCCGTTCCGGATCGACCGTGGCTGCCGTCCGCGCGACGCCGTCCTTGCCGATCTCGATGATCGCCGAGCGGTTCAGTTTCCGCGTGACCACCTGATAGATATAACCCTCCGCGAAGGACGGGCTGGAAATGCTTGATTGGGAGAGATAATTGCGCAGGTCTCCCGCCATCGTCACGGTCTCGTCGCTCAACTCCTTGAGGTTGGACTGATAATAGCCGCGAGCAAGATCGGAGGCGTTCTGGAGCATGCCGCGCGCATCAGCTGAGAACCAGAACTGCACGCCATATTGGAAGAGCAGCGAGGCAAAGATCACCACCAGCAGCAGCGGCAGACTCGCGATCACCGAGAACAGGGCGACGAGGCGGACGTGCAGACGCCCATTGCCGCCCACGAGGCTGCGATTGGCGCGCCGCCGGGCGATCCTCTGGCCGAGCAGAACGAGCAGCAGAATGGCCGGCAGAAGATTGAGGACCAGCAGCAGCGCCACCACGGCGGCGCTGAGCAATGTGTCATCATCCTGGGGACGCGTGAGCAACCACCAGGTGAACCCCGCCGTGGCGACAAAGACCCCCGCTGTGAGCGGAACAGCCAGACGACTGAGCCGCTGCCAGATGCGCAACGGCCGCGACGGATCGCTCACATTGTCCAGCACGGTCGATCTTTGATCCATCGTGGCACCGATACAACATCGGCGTGGCGGAGCAAACACGCTTAACACGCGACGGTGGAAGTTACGGCGCTGGCCGGCCCCGGTCTATCGCACCGCAATCAGCGATGGCGCAGCGGCATGGTGGGGTCGATATCATAGTGATTGAGCTTCTTTCGCAAGGTGTTGCGATTGAGCCCCAGTGTGGCCGCTGCCCGGATTTGATTGCCATCCATTGCGGCAAGCACTTCGCTCAAGAGCACAGGTTCGATGACGTCGAGCAGCCGGTCGTAAAGCTCGCAGGGGCTGGCATTGCCGCCGACCGCGAGGTGATCCCGCGCCCAGCGCCGCGCCGCTTCCGCCAGATCGGCGGCGCTGCTGTCGGCCGGGTCGCCCACGCTGTCCTGCACGCGCAGCACCTGCCGGACATGCTGGACCTGAATTTCCTGATCGCGCGTGAGCACGGTCAGGCGCTTCATCAGGTTCTGGAGTTCGCGCACATTGCCAGGCCAGTCATAGCGCTCGAGCAGCGCGGCGGCCTGCTCGGAGAGCAGCTTGCTCGGCAACCCCTCGAAGACAGCTTGATCAAGAAAATGCCGCGCGAGGATCGCGACATCACCTGTCCGCTCACGCAGCGCCGGCAGGCGAATCGGCACGACGTTGAGGCGATAGAACAGGTCTTCGCGAAACCGGCCTTCGCTAATCAGGGTTGGCAGATCCTGATTGGTCGCGGCGATGATGCGCACGTTGACCCGCACCGGCCTTGTCCCGCCCACCGTCGTGATTTCGCCGGACTGGAGCACCCGCAGCAGCCGCGTCTGCGCGTCCATCGGCATGTCGCCGATTTCGTCCAGAAACAGCGTGCCGCGCTCGGCCTGCTCGAACCGGCCCGCCGTTCGCGCGAAGGCGCCCGTAAACGCGCCCTTTTCGTATCCGAACAGCTCGGCCTCGATCAGCTCGCGGGGAATAGCGGCCATGTTGATCGCCACGAACGGTTCATTGCGGCGCGGCCCCAGGCTGTGGATCGCCTCGGCCACCAGTTCCTTGCCGGTCCCGGATTCGCCCAGAACCAGAATGTTGAGATCATTGCCCACCACCCGCGCGATCGTGCGATAGACCTCCTGCATCTGCGGCGAGCGCCCGATAAGGGGCAGGCCGTCGTCCGTGCCCTCACCAGCCGACGGTTCCGCCAGCTTGCCCTTGGCCCGAACGCTGAGTGCTTCCGCCACCGCGCGGCTAAGCTCATTCAGATCGAACGGCTTTGGCAGATATTCAAATGCACCCTGCCCTGTGGCGCGTACGGCCGTGTTGAGCGTGTTCTGCGCCGAGAGAATGATGACCTTGAGGTCAGGCTCGGAAGCCAGAATATTGCCGACATCATCGAGACCATCGCCGTCCGGCAGGATCACGTCGGTAATCAGCACATCGGGCGTGAAGCTCGCCAGCGCCTCATGGCGGTCGGCTATCGAGCCAGCGGTGCGGATGATGTGGCCTTGCCGCTTGAGCGCCTCGCTGACGACCATGCAGATCGCCGGATCGTCATCGACCACCAGAACCTTGCCAGTCAGGCGCGTCATAGGCTCCCTCCCATCGGCAGCAGAACTCGGAAGATCGACCGCCCGGCAACCTTGTCGCGCTCATATTGCACAAGGCCGTTCATATCGCGCACCAGCTTGTCGACCAGCGCGAGACCGAGGCCTTGCCCGCTTCGCTTGTTGGAAATGAAGGGGTTGAACAGTACGTCACGGATATTGTCCGGCACGCCGGGGCCATTGTCGATCACCTGAATCTCGATCTGCAGCGGTGCGGCGCCCTTACCGCGCGCGCCCATCACCGACAGGCCATGGCGATAGGCCGTCGCAACCTGAACCGCGCCATCCGCCATGCCGTCCACGGCCTCTACCGCATTCTTGACCAGGTTGAGCATGATCTGGACCAGCGCGTCGCCATTCACCTGTGCGAACGGGAGGGACGGGTCATAGGTGCGGGTGATCGTGCAATTGCGGGCGAACCCGGCGCACGCCAACTCCACCGCCCGGTCAAGCAGCGGATAGATATTCTCCGGTCGGCATTCGAGCGGCTGATTGCTGGTGAAATGCTGCATCCGGTCGATCAGGGCGGCGATCCTGTCCACCTCGTCGCAGATCAGCTTGGTGAGCGGCCGGGTTGCCTCCCCGGCATCGCCCTCCAGCAATTGCGCCGCGCCGCGAATGCCCGAAAGCGGGTTCTTGATCTCATGGGCGAGCATCGCTGCCGCGCCGGTCGCCGAGCGCACGCCCATGGATGTGCGCCGCGTGCCGAGTGCCTGCGACTGGCCATGGACATGCAGGGCGACGATCCGCCAGCGATCGTCCTCCAGTAGCGGATGAATGAGAATATCCATCTCCAGCGCTTCATTCCGCCCGGCATGGACCTGAATATCATAGGCAGACAGCGGCTTGTCCGTCATCCAGATCGCCGCATCGACGCGTGGATCGGCGATGCGCAGCACCCGCCCGATGGCGCTGCCGACCAGCGCCGAGCGTGCCATGTTGAGCAGCGTTTCCGCGCGCGCATTGGCCGTGACGATCCGACCGTCCGGATCGATCATCAATGTCGCGACGGGATGCGCGGAGACGATTTCGGCAGCGGCAGGCAGGGATCGGGTCGGTGCATTCGCATCCGCCCCAGCCCTGAAATCGGCCTCAGGCTGCATTCCTGGCCTGTTCCGGTTCCTGATCGAGCCGTTCAGGGTGCGTCACGAACGGCGTGTAGAAGCGCTCCAGCATATCGAGCACGGTCGCCGCATCCGGCACCTGATTGACCATGTTGCGGAACTCGGCCGAGCCGGGCAGGCCCTTGGTGTACCAGCCGAGATGCTTGCGGGCCATATTGACGCCGGTCGTCTCACCATAGTGATCCAGCATCGCGTGATAATGCTCGACGATCACGGCATATTGCTCGGCAATGTCAGGGTTCTCAACGGTCCGGCCGCTCACCAGACCCTGCATGACCTGCCCGAGAAGCCACGGCCTGCCATAGGCGCCGCGCCCGATCATCACGCCATCGGCGCCGCTTTGCGCCAGCGCTGTGCGCGCGTCGTCGAGCGAGCAGATGTCGCCATTCACGATCACGGGTAACCTCACCGCATCCTTGACGCGGCGCACGAACGCCCAGTCCGCGCTGCCCTTGTACATCTGGTTGCGGGTCCGCCCGTGAACCGTAATCAGCTTGGCGCCCAAATCCTCGGCGATGCGTGCCAGCTCGGGTGCGTTCAGGCTGTCATGGCACCAGCCCATTCGCATCTTCACGGTCACAGGCACATCGACCGCCTTCACGGTCGCCTCGATCAGTCGGGCAGCGAGCGGCAGGTCGCGCATCAGCGCCGAGCCGGCATCGCCATTCACCACCTTCTTGACCGGGCAACCCATGTTGATGTCGATGATGGCCGCGCCTCGATCGGCATTGAGCTTGGCTGCCTCAGCCATTTCAGCGGGCTGGCAGCCGGCGAGCTGAAGCGACACCGGTTCCTCGACCGGGTGCCAGGCGGCCTTCTGCAGCGATTGCCGCGTCTCGCGGATCATCGCCGGTGAGGCGATCATTTCTGTGACGTTGAGGCCCGATCCATAGCGCCGCACGAGCGTGCGGAACGGCATGTCAGTCACGCCCGTCATGGGCGCAAGAACGACCGGTGTCTCGATCCGCACGGGACCGATCTGGATGGGTTTGAGCAGCGTCATGACCGGAATGTTGCCTAAAAAACAGGCAGCCCTTACCGCGAATGACGCTGGCGGGCAAGCAAGCCGTGCGCTAAGCGCGCCCCATGCCCGATCAAGCCCCTCGCGCAGGCCTGTCAGCCGCGATTTTGCTCGCTGCCGGTGCCGGCTTGCGCACCGGTCACGAGACACCCAAACAGTTGCGAACGCTCGCCGGCAAGCCGGTTGTGGCCCATGCGCTGGATGCGTTGCGCGCCCATCCCGGCGTTGGCCCTGTGGCGCTCGTCGTGCCGCCAGGCAGCGAGGATGCGATGCGCAGCCTGCTCGGCCCCCGCGCGGAAGGTCTGATGATCGTTGCAGGTGGCAGCAGCCGGCGCCTCTCCGTTCTCGCCGGTCTTGAGGCGTTGGCCGGCAGCGAGCCCGGTGCAGCCCATGTGCTCGTTCATGACAGCGCCCGACCGCTGCTTCCGGTTGCCGTCATCGACCGAGTGCTCGGCGCACTCGCCGATGGCGCGCGATGCGTGGTTCCGGTACTCCCCGTGGTCGACACGCTGGTGCGCTCCGGTGGCGACGAGGCCGGCCAGGTGGTCGACCGGTCGGTCCTCGCGCGCGTGCAGACCCCGCAGGGCTTCGATTTTGCCGCGCTCATGGCCGCCCATCAGCAGTGGACGGGCCCCGAAGAACCGACCGACGACGCGCAGATGCTGCGGCGCGTCGGCATCGACGTGGCATTGGTGCCGGGCGACAGCGCGCTTGAGAAGATCACGGGACCGGGCGATCATGAACGGATGGAGCGACTATTGACGGTCGGCATGAGCACGCGCGTGGGTATGGGTTTCGATGTGCATCGCCTCGTGGAAGGCGAAGATCTTTGGCTGTGCGGCGTGCAGATTCCCCACAGTCATGGCCTCTCCGGCCATAGCGATGCCGACGTGGCGATCCACGCGCTGGTCGATGCGATGCTCGGCGCGTTGGCCGAGGGGGATATCGGGAGCCATTTCCCACCCAGCGACCCGCAATGGAAGGGCGCGGCTTCGGATCGGTTCCTGGCCTTCGCCTGCGATCGCGTGTCGGCGCGCGGGGGGCGGATCGATCATGTTGACGTGACGATCATCTGCGAGGCACCCAAGATCGGGCCGCATCGCGGAGCCATGCTCGCCCGTCTCGCGGCGATCATGGCGCTGCCGGAAGGCAGGATCAGCGTGAAGGCGACCACCACCGAGCGGCTCGGGCTGACCGGCCGCGGCGAGGGCATCGCGGCGCAGGCCGTGGTGACTCTGCGCGTGCCGGATGATGACGTTGAACCCGCATCGTGACGCGGCCTCAAGGCAACCAAATGCCAGTCGCCGCCGTTCCCGTTCGTCGAGGTCATCGTTAATGCCGTTGGCTTTTCAACCCGATGCGATCATGCGTGGACGATCATGAGTGAGTCGACCCTGAACAATGCCGATGGCGTGCTGCCTGCCGAACTTGTCGTGCTGGCCCGTCGCGTTATCGCGGAAAATCGCGCCATTGGCCGCACCGTTGCGGTCGCGGAGAGCTGCACCGGGGGGCTGGTTGCTGCCGCATTGACCGAAATTCCCGGATCGTCCGCCGTGTTCGAGGCAGGCTTCGTCACCTATTCGAACGCGCAGAAGGTCAAATTGCTCGGCGTCAGCGAAGATGTGATCGATGCCTTCGGGGCGGTCTCGATCGCCACCGCCTGGGCGATGGCGCATGGCGCCCTCAACCGGACGGGCGCCGATGTCGCCGTCTCGATCACCGGCGTGGCCGGTCCCGATGGGGGAACGGAGTTGAAGCCGGTCGGGACGGTCGTGTTCGCCCGCGCGGAAAAAGGCATGCAGGATGCCGATGCCGTCGCCGACTTGCGGAAATTCGAGGATGAAGGCCGCGCGAAAGTGCGGCTTCAGGCGGCGCTATGTGCGCTCGAACTGCTGCTGCCCGAGGCATCGGCGCCGTAAAGGGCCGCCGCCCGCTCTTCAAAAGCGCCGATCATCTTGCGCAGCGCCCGGTCGAACACCTGGCCGGCCAACATCTCGAACATGCGGCTCTTGAACGCGAAATCGACTTCGAAGTCGATCAGCACCCCGCCCTCCCCATCCGGCCGGAAACGCCAGTCGTTGGAGAGATGGCGCAACGGCCCGTCGACATAATCCACATGCACATGATGCGGCCGCTCCTTCACGACGCGCGAGGTGAAGGTCTCGCGCAGCCCCTTGAAGCCGACCACCATGTCCGCCAGCATCTCCGTGTCGCTGTTCGAGCGGACCCGCATGGCGCTGACCCACGGCAGGAACTCCGGATAGGACGCGACGTCAGCCACCAGATCGAACATCTGTTCCGGCGAGTAAGGCAGATGGCGGGTTTCGTTATGCTTGGGCATGGGCGTTCAGAGGCTGCTTTTCATCGCGGCTTTGGCGAGCGCAGTTTCGCGCGCGGCCCGCATCTGGGCGAAGTCATCGCCGGCATGATAGCTTGAGCGGGTGAGCGGGCTGGAAGCGACCTGCAGGAAGCCCTTAGCCCGCGCGATAGCGGCATAAGCCTTGAACGCCTGCGGGGTCACGAACTCCGCCACGGCGGCGTGCTTGGGCGTCGGGCGCAGATACTGGCCCATGGTCAGGAAATCGATATCCGCCGAGCGCATGTCGTCCATCACCTGATGGACCTCGAGGCGCTGTTCGCCGAGGCCCAGCATGATGCCGGACTTGGTGAAAATGGAGGGATCGAGCCGCTTCACCGTCTCCAGCAGCCGCAGCGAGGCATAGTAGCGCGCGCCCGGGCGGATCGTGGGATACAGCCGGGGCACGGTCTCCAGATTGTGATTATAGACATCCGGCCGCGCCGCGACGATGGCCTCCACGGCGGCCTCATGCTTGTTGCGGAAATCCGGCGTCAGAATTTCGATCGTCGTTTCCGGCGTCGTGCGGCGCAACGCCTCTATCACCTTCACGAACTGGCCCGCCCCGCCATCGGCCAGATCATCGCGGTCCACCGACGTCACGACGATGTGCTCAAGACCCATTTCGGCGCAGGCATCGGCCAGATTCTGCGGCTCCCGCGGATCGACGGGCCGGGGCATCCCTGTCTTCACATTGCAGAAAGCGCACGCCCGGGTGCAGGTGTCGCCCAGGATCATCACCGTGGCGTGCTTCTTGGTCCAGCACTCGCCGATATTCGGGCAGGCCGCCTCTTCGCAGACCGTCGCCAGCCCCTTGTCCCGCATCAGCTTGCGTGTGGCTTCGTAACCGGCGCTGACCGGCGCCTTGACGCGGATCCAGTCGGGCTTGCGCGGGCGGAAGCCTGCGGGATCGGACGAGAGATCGTTCATGCCGCCCAGATAGCGACCGCAAAGCCCGCTTGCCAGCCCCCACGATCATCGGCAAAGAAATTGCCATGGTACAGTTTTCAGACATGCTCGAAGGATATCGCCGGTTTCGCGGTCAGGACTGGTCTGAACAGCGCACGCGCTGGGCGGAACTGAGCGAGGGCCAGAGCCCGCGCGTGATGGTGATCGCCTGTTCGGATAGCCGCGTCGATCCGACCCAGATTTTCGACACCAGTCCCGGGGAAATCTTCGTCGTCCGCAACGTGGCGGCGCTGGTGCCGCCGTTCGAAACCAATCCCGGGCGGCACGGCGTGTCTGCTGCCGTCGAGTTCGCCGTGCAGTTCCTCGGCGTGGGGGAAATTCTTGTGATGGGCCATGGCATGTGCGGCGGCTGCAACGCGGCGCTCACCCGTGCCATGCACGATGCGGCGCCCGGCGAGGGCGGGTTCATCGCGAACTGGATATCCCTGCTCGATGACGCGCGGGCCGAGGTCGTCGCGACGCATGGCAGCGACCATGGCGGCGCGGCAGGCCGGGCGATGGAACTGGCCGCCGTCAAGGTCAGCCTCGCCAATCTGCGCACCTTCCCGTGGATCGCGGAAAAGGAAGCCAGCGGCGCGCTGGCGCTCCGAGGCGCATTCTTCGCCATATCGGATGGCGTCCTGCACGTGCTCGATGAGCAGAGCGGCGACTTCGCTCCGTTCGAATAGGCGATGGACACAGAAGTCGCTTTCTTCGTCTACGGACTATTGATGACAGGCGGACCGGGCTTCGCTGCGCTCGGCATGGAGGGCGGCGTGCGCCGGCTCGGGCCGGACCGGGTGGTCGGCCGGCTCTATCATCTGGGTGATTATCCCGGCCTGGTAACGGGCGAGTCCGGCGTGGTGCATGGCGAACTGATCGGCATCCGCGATCCACTGCTGCTCGAGAAGATGGATGTCTACGAGTTGTACGATCCCGATAAGCCCGGCGCGTCAGAGTATCGCCGCATCGAGGTTGACCTGCTGGATAGTGGGCGCCGGGTCTGGACCTATGAGTATAATCGCAGCGTCGAGGGTTTGCCGGTGATCGCCACCGGCCAGTGGCGCAACGCGTAGTCTGGCGTCACGCCGACATCCAGCGCTCTCGCCAAATTGGGTCGATCCGCGCCCAGTCGGCGAACGCTCGTGAAGCGGCCGGTCCAAATCGCCAGCACCGTGGCGACCCCTTGTCCGTCAAAAGCAATCCGCCGGAGCACCAGACCGGGTCCGATTCTGCAGTGAGGGGCAGCCGAGCGGCCTGACGGGAGCGGCGATGAGTCTCTGACCCACCGAGCTCCCTGCCCCTCCCTGCAAGCCTCCGCTAGCGGGTCAGCTTCTTGTAAGCGAGTCGCGTCGGCCGATCCGCCGCGTCGCCCATGCGGCGGCGCTTGTCTTCCTCATAGGCCTCGAAATTGCCTTCGAACCATTCGACATGGCTGTTCCCCTCGAAAGCGAGGATGTGAGTCGCCAGGCGGTCGAGGAAGAAGCGATCGTGGCTGATGACCACAGCGCAGCCGGCGAAGTTCTCGAGCGCGTCTTCCAGCGCGCGCAGCGTCTCGACGTCGAGATCGTTGGTCGGTTCGTCGAGCAGGAGGACGTTGCCACCCTCCTTGAGCATCTTGGCCATGTGGACGCGGTTGCGCTCACCGCCCGAGAGCTGACCAACTTTCTTCTGCTGGTCCGGCCCCTTGAAGTTGAAGGCGCCGACATAGGCGCGCGTCTGCAACTCATGCTTGCCGATGGTCATCAGATCATGGCCGCCGGAGATTTCTTCCCAGACGTTATGATTCGGATCGAGCGCATCGCGGCTCTGGTCGACATAGCCCAGGCGCACGGTCGGCCCGACCTCGATGCTGCCCGAATCGGGCTGTTCCTGCCCGGTGATGAGCCGGAACAGCGTAGATTTACCCGCGCCGTTCGGGCCGATCACGCCGACAATGCCGCCCGGCGGCAGCGTGAAGGAGAGATCATCGAACAGCAGCTTGTCGCCATAGGATTTGGTGAGGTTCTTGGCCTCGATCACCTTGCCGCCAAGGCGCTCGGGTGTCTGGATGACGATCTGGGCCTTGCCCGGCGCGCGATTCTCCTGCTTCTCGATCAACTCATCGAACGCCCGGATACGCGCCTTGCTCTTGGTCTGGCGCGCCTTGGGCGACTGCCGGATCCACTCCAGCTCTTCTTTGATCGCCTTCTGCCGACCGGCATCCTCGCGCTCTTCCTGCGCCATGCGCTTAGCCTTGGCGTCCAGCCAGCTCGAATAATTGCCCTCGAACGGGATGCCCCGGCCGCGATCCAGCTCCAGAACCCAGCCGACGACATTGTCCAGGAAGTAGCGGTCGTGGGTGACGAGAATCACGTTG
Source organism: Sphingobium sp. B1D7B (assembly GCF_025961965.1). Taxonomy (NCBI): domain Bacteria; kingdom Pseudomonadati; phylum Pseudomonadota; class Alphaproteobacteria; order Sphingomonadales; family Sphingobiaceae; genus Sphingobium; species Sphingobium sp. B1D7B. The sequence continues at coordinate 2,762,449 of NZ_JAOQOR010000001.1, read as the reverse complement.
CCGGTGTAGTTGATCAGGTGTTGCTCCAGCCACTGGACGCTCTCGGCATCGAGGTGGTTGGTCGGCTCGTCGAGCAGCAGGATGTCCGGCTTTTCCAGAAGCAGGCGGCACAGGGCGATACGGCGCTTCTCACCGCCCGAGAGATTGTCGACGCTCCAGTCGCCCGGCGGGCAGCGCAGCGCCTCCATGGCGATCTCAAGCTGGTTGTCGAGCGTCCAGCCGTCGACCGCGTCGATCTTCTCCTGAAGCTCGCCCATCTCCGTCATCAGCGCATCGAAATCGCAATCTTCCGGCGGATCGCCCATGATCGCGCTGATCTCGTTGAACCGGTCGACCAGATCGGCGACAGGCCGCACGCCGTCCTTCACATTTTCGATCACCGTCTTGTCGGGATCGAGCTGCGGCTCCTGCGGCAGATAGCCGACGCGAATCCCCTCGGCGGCCCAAGCCTCGCCGGTATAATCATTGTCGATGCCGGCCATCACCTTCATCAGCGTCGATTTACCGGCGCCGTTTACGCCGATGATCGCGATCTTCGTTCCCGGCAGGAACTGAAGGTGGATGTTATTGAAAAGCGGCTTGTTTGCGCCGGGGAAGGTCTTGGTGAGACCCTTCATGACAAAGCTGTACTGGACGGCCATTGGGAAACGGTCCTCTTGAGCGGAATGGAGTGTCTTTGAATTGGCGCCCGGTTAGCTTACGGCGGGTCCATTGGCAAATCCCGGCTTGTGCCGCTCCCGCACTCTCCGCCTCCCCGCTGTAAAAGTGCTGTCCCACGCGAAAAACCGTTCCTTATTGCCAAGCACTTTGGTTGATAAGGCTATTGATTTCCCTGCGGCATGCGTTAATTGGGCCGCTCGTGCCCTTTGCTGTGCACGACCTTTGCTATGGGAGCCTAATAATATGAAGAAGTTTGCTGTGGCCGGCGCCGCGATCGCGCTCATGAGCCTTGCAGCGTGCGGCGAGAAGCCGGCTGCTGAGACCAACAACGTCTCCAACGAGCTGGTTGTGAACGAGCTGGACGCCGCTGCCAACGCTGCTGACAATGCTGCGAACGCGATGGACAACCTCGCCAACGTCTCGAACAACGCGGCGAACGCAGCAGAGTAATCTGCGACTGCGCTTCTGCGCATTGTTCAAGGGCGGCGTCGATCATCGGCGCCGCCTTTACATTTGGTGGTACGGTCACCGGCAATGCCGTTTGGATCGTGCCCGCCAGTTACAGGCACCGGTGATCCTTTTGCGATCATCGCCGCCTCGCCACCGGACACATCCGGGATCGGCGCGGCCTTTGTGCTTGCATCAAGGGCAAAGCGAAAGCTAAGGCCCGCCCTGGATCGGGGAGTAGCGCAGCCTGGTAGCGCATCTGCTTTGGGAGCAGAGGGTCGCAGGTTCGAATCCTGTCTCCCCGACCATTTTTTCCTTATTTTCCGAATGTCATAACCCGCGCGGCCATGATTGGGCCGGGCGGTCGCTCCGTCTCTGGCGAGGAGCGCAAGGCGCAGCAACGTCGGCTCTTCGATGGATGGTGGGCCCGGCAGGACTCGAACCCGCAACCTAGCCGTTATGAGCGGCCAGCTCTAACCATTGAGCTACAGGCCCCATTCTCCACCGCAGCGCATGGCGCCGGCTCTGGGCGCGTTAGCTTGCGGCGATCCTGCTTGGCAAGTCTTGATGCATGGTGGCGAGCGGAGCGAACAGGCGTCGGATCAGCCGTTATGGCCCTGCTCGCGATAGGCCTCGGGCGCGGTCGGCAGCACGATGCCGAAGGCCTGTGCCGTGATAGCGAACTCCCCACCGAGATGGCGGACGATTCCGCGCACCAGTTTGAGGGTGAACGCAAGGCCGAGCGGCGGCGTGTCGCCATAGAGGCGCTGCTCGACCACATAACCCTGTTCGAGAAAGGCGCGCGCCTCGATGCCGCGCAAGGCCGTCGGGCGACTCATCGTCAAGCTCACGGAGGCGCGCTCCGGCGCCGGACAGACGCACAGGACAAGCTGTTCCCCCGCAGCCAAGCCGGCATGGCCGATGCGGATCAGGTGATTCAACATGCGTTCGATCTGGTTGCGATCGCCATGCACAAGGCTGGAGCCGCTCTCGACCGAGAGATTGACGGCCTGGCCAAAGCCGGCGGCGTCCACCACCCTATGCAGGGCAGCGGTCAGATCGACATCATCCTGCTGGGCCGAGAGGTCTCCCCGCTCCAGTCGGCTTGCCGCGTCGAGATCGTCGAAGGTCGTCAGCAATGCCCGTGCATCCGCCAGGATGGCCCGGGCGATGTCGCGATAGACCTCAGGGACCGGGCCCAGGATCTGCGCTTCTATCATTTCGCCATAGCCCTGAACGGCGTTCAACGGCGTGCGCAGCTCATGGATCAGTTGCCGCGTGCTGGTGGCAGAGAGCGTGGCGCCCTCGTCGCTCGCCTGCATTTCAATGGGGCGAACCGGCGCCTCGAACCGCCGCTCGCGCCTGGCAATGCCGGTATAGCCCCGGAAGCGACCGCTCTGCCGGTCAAAATGCGGTTCGCCGGAGATGCGCCATTCGCCCGCCAGCGCACCGTCCTGCAAGGTCAGGCGGCTATTCTCGAACGCGGCGCGGTGCCGAAATGCCCCAAGCGTGGCGCCATCCACCCCATGGCTGACATCCACGCCCGGCGTCGCAATGCTGAGGCCAATGATCGCCTCGGGAAATGCGCCGTCGGTCAGGCGGACGAGGCCCGAGGCATCGGTCTCGAACTGAAAGCTGTCCACATCGGGCTCCGGCGTGTCCTGGACCCGAGACTCTGGCTGGACTGCATCCGGCAGAGGGTCAGCGGCGCCGGCCGCCTTGAACGGGTTCGCCTTCTTGAACCGCTCGATCTGCGCAACGAGACGGCCGATCTGGCTTGCCTCGTCTGTGCTGCCCGATCGATCAAGCTCGTCGGTCCCAGCGACCCGGTCCGCACTCAACGTCTCTGCTTCCGCCTCCCGAATCTCGGCGGCCGGCAGCGACAGATCGACTTCGCCGAAGCGCCGCAACGCAGCCATTGCGGCTTCCGGCAGATCCGGACGGCGACGCAGAACACTGCGGGCCAGCGGGCCCAGATGGGGTATCATCGCGGCCCAGTCTTCGCCGGTCAGGCGGACAGATTTCATCATCGCCACGACAACCGAAGGATGATCGCCCGCCAGCCACTGCACCAGCGTGGGGGAGCGGAGTCTGGACCCAAGTTCCACGACGGATGCGATGCGGCCTTCCAAGCTCACCTTCGGCCGGGCTTCCTGCAGGATGGTCAGGATGGTCAGGATGGTGTGGGCCTCGTCCGGCGAAAGCTTCTGGGTTTTCGCGCCGGAGACATCATATTGGGCAAGCAGATCCATGCACTGGCGCCAGCGCGTCACGGCGGCACCTGTGCCCTCGCCGCCATTGGCCAGCACCGTCCGCAGAAGATCGTTGAAACGCATTCAGTTGGCCCCTGTAACGGAACCGCGTGTACTGATGGTAAACCGACCCGCCTAGCGTTAAAAAATGGGACGTTGCATTGTGGGACAATTACGTTGCAGCGACATTATATGTCTGCAAGAACATCTACCGTGAAAGGAAATGTCCCCTATGCCCGGTAGTTCGCTGGATGAGACCGACGTCAAATTGCTCGACCTGCTTCAGGAGGATGGCCGCCTGACCAATGTCGAGCTGGCACGGCGCGTCGGCCTGACCGCCCCGCCCTGCCTGCGCCGGGTGAAAAGCCTGGAGGATCGCGGCTTCATCGCCTCCTATCACGCCCATCTCGATCCGGTCGCCTTGGGCTACACGACGACGGTGTTCGCCATGGTCAGCTTGAAAAGTCAGGCGGAAGAGGATTTGCAGGCGTTCGAGGCCCATGTCGCGGCGCTGCCGGAAGTCCGCGAATGCCACATGCTGAACGGCGAGATCGATTTCATCCTCAAGGTGGTGGCGCAGGATCTGCGCAGCTTCCAACAGTTCCTCACCTCGCAGCTCACCCAAGCGCCCAATGTCGCCAGCGTGAAGACGTCGCTGACGATCCGCACGTCCAAGAACCTGCCAGGCGTTCCGGTCGGCCGCTGAGCCCGGGCGTGGCTGAGGGCTGAGGCAGTCCGTCCAACGCCCAGCAAAAATGCCGGCGACAGAGCCGCCGGCATTTTAACTTTTTCGATCCACCCGCAGAGGTTCAGGCGTTGGGGCTGTTCAGCCACACCGTCCAGAGGTCGGCCGTCCGCTTGCGCACGCCGGTGCCGCTGACCTTGCCGAATGCCTCCAGAGCACCGGCCTTGTCGCCCGACCGAGCGAGCGCGATGCCGAGGCGTGTGTTCACCTCGTCCGCGTCCACGCCACCCTTCTGCAGCGCGAGGCGATACAGGGTGACGGCCTTGGCATTGTCGCCATAGCTCATGAAGGCGCTGGCGGTGTTGGCGGCGGGCTTGCCGGTGGCGGCAGACGCGGCGCTCTTCTCCGAGGTTGCAAGCGATGCGCGATCCTGCGTGATCCCGCTGGTCGCGACCTGATAGAGGTCGGACAGCGTGGTGCCGCTCAGAACGCCGCTGGAGCGACCCTGATCGATCACTGCCTTGACCTCGCCGGGCAGGCCGAGGCGATTGGCCGCCTCTGCATATTCATTGTAGTTATAGGCGCTCTTGAGCGACTTGGTGGCCGCCATCAGACGCATGATGTCGATGCTCTCGTCGCGGGTCGCATTGGGATATTCGTCCTGCAACATCCGCAGAACCAGCGCCCAGTTGTCCGGCGTGCCGCTGACCGGCAGTGCCAGCTTGGTCCAGTCGGAGAGCGTGGGCGACTTGGCGAACACCGCCATGCTCAGGCCCTTGTTGTACCAGCTCGCATCGACAGGCTGGCCCGATGCCTTCTGCAGTTCGATCGCGCGCTTGAGGTGCGGCAGGCCCTGCTCCACCTTCGCCTTGCCGGCATCGGTGAACTGGTTGTTGACGATCTGGTCCTGCGCCTCGTTGAAATAGGTGTTGGCGATCAGCACGTCGGGCGTGGGGCCGCCGTAACCGCCGTCGATGGCCGACTGGAAGTGGGTGCGGGCCTGATCATATTGCTTGGCGTTGAAGGCGAACTGGCCGACGAAATAGTGGAACTTCGCCACTTCGGTCGCCGGCGTCATGCCGGAGTCGATCATCGCTTCCAGAGCCTGGCGCTGGATGGCCTCATCCTTCTGGTTGATGCCGACCTGCAGCAGCAGGCTGCCGAAGAAGTAGCGATCGTCGGGCTTCGTCGCCGTGGACTGGATCTCGTCCAGTTTCGCCTTGGCGCCCGCAAAATCCTGCTTCTTCACCAGCTCCTGGGCTTCGACCGCTCCCTTCTGGAAGCCGCGGCTCAGCGAAATCTTGGGTGCCGAACTCTGTTCGGCCTGCTTGCCATCCCGGCTCTGCGCCGATGCGGGAGCCGTTGCGAAGGCGCCCGCCGCAAACGCGGCCAGGGTGATCGTAAGAGCAGTGGTATTGAACAGACGCATCAAATATTCCTCCAGAACTAAGATCTCGGCCCCCAAGTCGCGGATCCCGCTGACTTCATGGCCCTGCACTGCAGGATCACGCGTGAACGGGAATTGAATGTCGCTATAACCGCGGTTCCGGAGCTTGTCATGAGGGCGCGACGCCGGTTGGCACGGGAAATCCGCAAGCCGTCGCGCTCCCGCCCCCATTCGGCTTCGACCGGTTCGAGACAGCGTGCAATTTTGCCCTTTTCTCTGGCCTTTTCTGCAGTCGCGGGCTAGTCACACCGCTTCGAGTTCCCACCACGTAATCATAAGAGAAAACGCTTGAGCGACGAGACAATCCTCGCCGAACCCTCGGATATCAGCCCGATCAACATCGTCGATGAGATGAAGTCGAGCTATCTCGACTACGCCATGTCGGTGATCGTGTCCCGCGCGCTGCCGGATGTGCGCGACGGGCTGAAGCCCGTGCATCGCCGCATCCTGTTCGGCGCCCACGAAATGGGCTTCACTTATAACAAGCCCTACCGCAAATCGGCCCGTATCGTCGGCGACGTGATGGGTAAATATCACCCGCACGGTGACAGCTCGATCTACGACGCATTGGCGCGCATGACGCAGGACTGGTCGATGCGCGTGCCGCTCATCGACGGCCAGGGCAACTTCGGCTCGATGGACCCGGATTCGCCGGCGGCCATGCGCTACACCGAGGCGCGCCTCGCCAAGGTCGCCAATGCGCTGCTCGACGATCTCGACAAGAACACGGTCGATTTCCTGCCGAACTATGATGGCAGCGAGAGCGAGCCGCAGGTGCTTCCTGCCCGCTTCCCCAACCTGCTGGTCAACGGTGCCGGCGGCATCGCGGTCGGCATGGCCACCAATATTCCGCCGCACAATCTCGGCGAAGTGCTGCGCGCCTGCAAGGCGTACATGGATAACGGGGCGATCTCTGCCGAGGAGCTGATGGAAATCGTGCCGGGCCCGGACTTCCCGACCGGCGCGCTCATCCTCGGCCAGTCCGGTGCCCGCTCGGCCTACACGACCGGGCGCGGATCGATCATCATGCGCTCGCGCCATGTGATCGAGACCCTGCGCGGGGATCGTCAGCAGATCGTCCTCACCGAAATTCCGTTCCAGGTCGGCAAGGCCGGCCTCGTCGAAAAGATCGCCGAGGCCGCCAAGGACAAGCGGATCGAGGGCATCTCGGACATTCGCGATGAATCCAATCGCGAGGGCGTTCGCGTCGTCATCGAGCTGAAGCGCGATGCCACGGCGGATGTGGTGCTCAATCAGCTGTGGCGGCACACGCCCGCCCAGTCGAGCTTCCCGGCCAATATGCTCGCCATCCGTGGTGGGCGGCCCGAACTGCTGACGCTACGCGACATCATCGAGGCGTTCGTGCGCTTCCGTGAGGAAGTGATCACCCGCCGGACCAAGTTCGAGCTGGCCAAGGCGCGGGATCGCGCCCACATCTTGCTCGGCCTCGTCATCGCGGTCAGCAATCTCGATGAAGTCGTGCGCATGATCCGCGGGGCCAGCAGCCCGGCGGCGGCCCGCGAGGCGCTGCTGGCGCGCGCTTGGCCGATCGGGGACATCGCGCCCTATCTCAAGCTGGTCGAGGCCGCGGATGATGAGCCCTCGGGCAGCGTCTATCATCTGTCGGACGCGCAGGTTCGCGCTATTCTCGATCTGCGCCTGCACCGGCTGACGGCGCTTGGCCGCGACGAGATCGGCAATGAGCTCAAGGGGCTGGCCGATGCGATTGCTGGCTATCTCGAGATCCTCGCCAGCCGCGTTCGCCTGTTCGAGGTGATGCGCGCAGAGTTCGACGCGATCGAAGCTGAATTCGCCACGCCGCGCCGCTCCACCCTCGCCCCCGCTGCCGACGGCATCGAGGATGAGGATTTGATCGAGCGCGAAGACATGGTCGTGACCGTGACCATGTCCGGTTACATCAAGCGCACGCCGCTCGATACCTTCCGCGCCCAGAACCGCGGCGGCAAGGGCCGCGCCGGCATGGCGACGAAGGAAGAGGATGTCGTCACCGAGCTGTTCGTGACCTCCACGCACACGCCGGTGCTGTTCTTCTCGACGCTGGGCAAGGTCTACCGCCTCAAGGTCTGGCGCTTGCCGGAAGGCGGGCCGGCCACACGCGGACGTCCGATGGTCAACCTGCTGCCTCTGGCGGAGGGCGAGACCATCCAGACGGTGCTGCCGCTGCCGGAAGACGAGAATGAATGGGCGCAGCTCCATGTCATGTTCGCCACCGCCAAGGGCAGCGTACGCCGCAACGGCATGGATGCCTTCACCAACATCCCCTCGAACGGCAAGATCGCCATGAAGTTCGAGGGTGAGGACGCCGACGACCGCCTGATCGGCGTCGCGCTGCTCACCGAGGAGGATGACGTGCTGCTGGCCTCCCGCCAGGGGAAGGCGATCCGCTTCCGCGGCGATGATGTGCGCGAGTTCCAGAGCCGCAACTCCACCGGTGTGCGCGGCATGACGCTGAAGGAAGGCGACGAGGTCATCTCGCTCTCCGTGCTCCAGCGCGCCGGCATCCAGGACATGGAAGAGCGCGAGGAATATCTGCGCTTCGCTCCATGGAAGGGCGAGAAGGAGGGCGAGCCGAAGATGGCCGCCGACCGTTTCGAGGCCCTGCGCGCCCGCGAGCAGTTCATCCTAACCGTCTGCGCCAATGGCTATGGCAAGCTCTCCTCGGCCTTCGAGTATCGCCGCACCGGACGTGGTGGCCAGGGCATCACCAACATCGACAATATCGAGCGCAACGGTCCGGTTGTGGCGAGCTTCCCGGCGACCCGCGAGCATCAGCTCATGCTGGTGACCGATCAGGCCAAGCTCATTCGCATGGGGCTCAGCAGCCTGCGCGTGATCGGCCGTGGTTCTGCGGGCGTGCGCCTGTTCGACGTGGCGCAGAACGAGCATGTCGTGAGTGCCGCGCGGATTGAGGAAAGCACGGACGAGGTCGAGGCGGACATGCCGGCGACCGAGGGCGAGGCATCCGACACCGCAGAGTGAAGAACAGGCCCGTCAGCGTTGCCTTGAGCGCGCTGGCGGGCGGTTCATGATCAGACCCAGCGCCGCTCGAACCGCTGGCCCAGTCCGGTCAACAACTCATATTGAGACAGACCGGTGTGCGCTGAGGCGGTGGGCAGATCATAGTCCACCTCCAGCCAGGCCCCTTCCTCCAGATCCGGTGCCGCGCTGACATCGACGGCGATCAGATCCATGGAGACGCGCCCCAGCAGCGGCAGCCGCTCTCCGCCATGGAGCATCGCCCCTCCCCCGGCAAAAGCGCGCAGATAGCCGTCTGCGTAGCCAAGATTGACGATCGCCGTCTCGACGGGCGCCTTCGCGGTGAAGGTCGCGCCATAGCCCACTGTTTCGCCAGCTTCGACCCGGCGCCGCTGGAGGATCTGCGCATGAGGACGCACGACCGGGCGGATATGGCCGGCCGCAGTTGGCGTCGGCAGGCCGCCATAGAGCGCGAGCCCGGGCCTGGTCAGATCGAAAGCGTAATCGCTCCCAAGCAAAATGCCTGCGCTGTTGGCCAGGCTGTAGCGCCGCGCCGGCACCTGCTGCCGCACGGCCTCGAAGCGCGCGCGCTGCACCGCGTTCAGATCGGACATTTCATCGGCGCAGGCAAGGTGGCTGCAGAGTGTCTCGATCTCCAGCCCGTCCAGCACGCCAGCGCCAAGTTCATCGGGGCGTAGGCCCAGCCTGTTCATGCCGGTATCGATCATGACATCGCACGGGCCGCCGCCTGCAGCTTTCCATCGGGCGACTTGCGCGGCGCTGTTTAGCACCGGTCTTGCCGGTGCTGTCAGCGCAAAAGCCAAATCTTCCGCGCGCACCCCGTGCAACACACTGAGCGATGCGCCTTCCAGCAATGGTAGCACAGCCGCAGCTTCCTGCCATGTCGCGACGAAAAAATCCCGGCACCCGGCGGCCAGCAGATGCTGAAGAACCTCGGTCGCGCCCAGGCCGTAGCCATTGGCCTTAAGGGCTGCCCCGCAGGCTGCCGCCCCACTCTGCCCTGCCAGCCAGCGCCAATTGGCGATCAGCGCGTCACGATCCAGATGCAGGGCCAGCGGCGATGAGGGACAGTCGATCATGTCGGCGGGGTAGCGCGCTCGCCCCTGCCCGTCGAGAGCAATCCGGCCACCCGCGCCCTACTGGAGGGCGCGGGTGACATCGGGTCAGAATGCCTTGCGGACCGTCAGCGAGACAAACCGGCCGAGTGGGTTCGCCACAGTCGAGTCATAGACCTGATTGTTGGCGATCGCCGCGAAGGGTGGCGCGGCGTCGAACAGATTGAGCGCACTCAGCGAGAAGGACAGGCCGCTCAGCACGCCATCCGCCTTGGGCACGTCGTAGGTCAGCGTCAGATCGACCGTCGTGTAGGAGTCGACGGACTGCGATGGCGCGATGGTGCCCACCGTGTTGGTGTAGGCATTGGTATAGTTCACGAACATCGTGGCGCCGAAATTGTCGCCCCGCCACCCGAGATTGGCGCGGCCCCGGAACCGCAGCGGGAAGTTGGCGAGGTTCAGCCGGTCCACTGTCGGTGAGGTCGGGCCGGTCGCCCGTCCATAGCCGAGCAGATAAGTGCCGGAGACGCCGATATTGGCCGATCCGCCGCCCAGATCGAATGCATAGTTGGCCATGAAATCCAGCCCGTCCATCTTGATGCGGCCAACATTGTTGCGGCGGGCATCGACAATGGCATCGACATCCGAGGCTGCAATGATCGCCGGCGGCGCCCAGGGCAGATTGTAGATCGCGTTCACCTGCGCGACGGTCGGGTTGAAGGTCACGAACGGCGCGTAGGCCGGGTCGGTGAAGACCTGCACGCTGAAGACCGGCGCGGTCTCGATGACGTCCTTATAATCGATGTTGAAGTAGTCCAGTGACGCGGTGAAGCCGCTGTTCGGCGGGGTGAACTTCACGCCAACCGACCAGGTCGTGGCCTTCTCCGGCTTGAGATCGGCATTGCCGCCGACATATTCGATCACATTGCCGAACGGGCCGAAATTGGGGATCGAAAACACCGTCGCCGTGCTGGCGGGATTAGTATCGGACAGGGTGGGCGCCCGGAACGAGGTGCCGTAGCTGGCATGAGCCGAGACGCCCGGCACCGGATCGTAGCGGATGCCGAACTTCGGATTGGTCGTGCCGCCGACGTCGCTATAGTGATCATAGCGGCCGGCAATGTTGAGTTCGAGCCGATCAATGCCCGGCATGGCATTGGCCGCACCGACCAGCGGCACGTTCACCTCCGCAAAGGCCGACCAGACGTCGCGAGAGCTGGCCGTATCGCCAAAGAGGTTGATCTGCGAGAGCGATGGCCCGTTGATATTCTCGGCAGCGGTGTTGCGGTAATAATCATGGTGGAACTCGCCGCCCACCGCCATGCGCACCGCGCCGCCGCCGATGTTGAACAGCGCACCGTCCGTCTTCACGTTGACGAGATCGACCGTGTAGAGGCCGGTCACATCGAAGAAGGCGACGAGCTTCTCGATCTGGTCGCGGCTGTTCTGCCCGGTCCCGTAGACGTTCAGGGCCGTCGCGGGGTTGGAATCAGCCAGCGCGGCGGAGAGCAAAGCGGTGTTCAGGAAACCGTCCGTCTTGGCGCCGCCTTCCGTGGCGCCATGGGAGCCGTAGATGGAAAGCTGCCAATTGCCATCCAGCGAATAGTCGAACCCGGTCGCCAGCTGGTAGGAGCTTTCGTAGATGTTGCCCTGGATCGGCCCATATTCGTTAAAGGCATATTCGACGATCTGCGAGGTCTGCCCGGGCGCGAACTCGATGAAATAGGGATTGCTGCTCGGAACAGGCGTCGCGGCGCCCAGCGTCAGAGACCCCGCGCGCTGGTTCAGGGTCCGTTTGGAATAGAATCCGCTGGCCCACATTTTGAGCGCAGGCGTCAGTTCCTGATCGAGACGGCCAATGACGCTCCAGCGTTTGAGCTGCGGCAGAAGATCATTGTTCACATAGCTTTGCTGGAAGTTGGGCGTGGTCGAGAGGTCGGCGGGCGTCAGATTTTCACCGCTGCTGCCCGGGAGACCATAACGGGTAAAGGTCGCCGGATCGATCACATTGCCCGGCGAGCTGGTGAAGGCGCAGTTGTTCAATCCGCCAAAGGCACGCTGATCGCACTGGAACAGATCGGCGCGATCTTCCTGGCGCAGGCGGCTGTGGTAATAATAGTCGCCGGCAATCATCACCGAGCCGGTGTTCCACTTCTTGCCGAGGATGGCATTGCCCTGCCACTCGTCGTAACCATCAGCGAAGCCATAACGCGCGCTGGCCTCCAGTCCGTCGAAGTTGCGGCGCAGGATCAGGTTAGCGACGCCCGCGACAGCATCCGAGCCGTAAGTGGCCGAAGCGCCATCCGCCACGATGTCGATCCGTTCGAGCGCAATGGCCGGGATCACCGAGGCATCGAAGAGCTGACCGGCGACGCCACCCGGAGGCGCGCGGCGTCCATCGAGCAGGGTCAGCGTCGCCTGCGTGCCGAGGCCGCGCAGGTTGACGCCATTGGCGCGGGTGCTGTTGAGCGTCGCGCTGTTGACGTTGGTGCCCAGCGTGGCTTCGCCCGGCCCCAAGGCGGACACCTGCGGAATGGTCTTGAGGATATCCGATGTAGTGGCCAGCCCCGTGTCGCGGATTTCCTGCTGACCGACTGCAATCACCGATGAACCTACCGGCGCAACGCCGCGCAGCTGGGTGCCGGTCACCACGATGTCGGCGGTGTTCGCGGCATCATCGTCGGACTGACTGGTCTGCGTGGTGCCCGTCTGAGCGCTGACACTCTGCGACGCAACAAGTGCAGCGAACGACACGAAGCCAAGCGCAGATGCGCGCCGGAAGCCATTTTTGGCCATGATCCTCCCCAATATGACAGCGCGATCGGCCCTACTGTCGATCGTCGATATCGACTTACGAAAATGAATACACTTTGTCTAAACATTTTTGCAATCGATTGCTCCGACAAATACAACTGCTTTAGATTGTGTGGGATTCTGCTGGTCGGTCGTTGGGTGACCCGCTTCTTCCCGCTGGCTGAGCTAAGGTGAGCGAATCGCGTTGCGTCGAAGGGAGATGCCGGTGATCCTCATTGACCCAGCATTGGCGAGCCCGTAGAAATCGCAGATAAGCGAGATTCAGCATTCGCCCGACTTCCACGATCACTCCCATGCCATCGACCCCGCCAGGTTATCCGCCCGATCGCAGGCAAGATCATGATGCCAAGCCGCGCTCTATGGCGCGCTGGGCACGTGGGAAACCGATTGCAAGTTTGCGAGACTGGGCGCCACCATCCATCGCGTTGCGGCTTCCTCTGCCAGCACTGCCGCGATGCGTGCGGCGGCTTGGCCATCCCCGAAAGGACTATGGGCATGGGCCATGGCGGCATAGGCCTGCGGGTCGTCCAGCAACCGCGCGACTTCAGCGACTATGCGATCAGGGACGGTGCCGATGAGACGGGCGGTGCCTGCCTCGATGCCCTCTGGCCGTTCGGTCGTCTCGCGCATGACCAGCACCGGTTTGCCGAAGCTGGGCGCTTCTTCCTGGATGCCGCCACTATCCGTCAACACCAGGGAGGCTGCATCCAACAGGCCTACAAATCCTGGATAATCCAGCGGCTCAATCAGCGCGACATTCTCCAGGCCGGAAAGCGCGGGCTCCAGCGTTGCGCGGACCTGTGGATTGGGGTGGACCGGCCAGATGATGGCCACATCGTCGCGCTGGGCGAGGGTGCGGATGGCGGCGGCAATGTTCGAGAGCCCCTGCCCCAGATTCTCCCGCCTGTGGCTGGTGACGATAACGATCCGGCGCCCTGAAAAGTGCCGCAGCACGGGGGCGATCGAGCCCGCCAAAAAAGGCTGCTCCCGCAGCCTGCCCTGAGTCGCGAGCAAGGCATCCACCACCGTGTTGCCCGTAACGATAATCCGCCCTTGCGTATGCTCGGCTTCCAGCGCTGCCGCTGCCCCCGGCGTCGGGGCGAAATGCAGATTGGCCGCGCAGGCGATGATGCGGCGATTCACCTCTTCGGGCCATGGGTTATAGATATCGCCACTGCGCAAGCCCGCCTCGACATGCCCGACCGGAATGCGGCGGTAATAAGCCGCGAGGGCGGCCATCATTGCGGTCTTGGTATCGCCGTGGACCAGCACCCTGTCGGGCCGTTCGGCGTCGAACACGGCGCCCAAGGCGAGGATGAGCCGCGCCGTCAACGTATCGAGCGTCTGATCCGGCGCCATGATGTCGAGATCGAAGTCCGGCACAATCCCGGCGAGGTCGAGAACCTGGTCGAGCAAGGCCCGATGCTGTGCGGAAACGCAGACCTTCGTCTCGATCTGCGGTAGAGATTTCAGCGCATCATAGACAGGAAACATCTTGATGGCTTCGGGCCTCGTGCCGAAAACCAGCATCACTTTATAGCGCACCATCGTTCGCTTGCCCCCCACAGACAAGTCTCATTTAACCGATGGTTAATGCGTGGCAAACATTTGTTAACCGGAAAAGAAAATGGCCCGCCAGCAACGCCGACGGGCCAATCTCTCAAAATAGGAGGCCGTGCGCCTCCCCTCTGTCTTAATTGATCAGAACAGACCTTCGATCTGACCCTTGTCGTCCAGACGGATGAAGTCCGCCGACGGTGTCTTGGGCAGGCCGGGCATGCGCATGATGTCGCCGCACACCGCGACGATGAACTCGGCGCCTGCCGACAGGATCACGTCGCGCACCGGCACGACATGGTTGGTCGGCGCACCACGCAGGCTCGGGTCGGTCGAGAAGCTGTACTGCGTCTTGGCCATGCAGACCGGCAGATGGCCATAGCCATCGGCTTCCCAGCCCTTGAGCTTGTTGCGCACGCTGCTGTCGGCCGTCACTTCGCTGGCGCGGTAGATGCGCTTAGCGATCGTGTCGATCTTGTCGAACAGCGAGAGGCCGTCCTCGTAGATCGGTGCGAAGTTGGACGAACCGCCCTCGGCCAAGGCGACAACCTTGCGGGCCAACTCTTCGGTGCCCTTGGAGCCATTGGCCCAGTGGCTGCACTCCACCGCCTCGGCGCCAGCGGCTTCCGCGATCTCCTGAACGACAGCCATTTCCTCGGCCGTGTCGGTGACGAACTGGTTGATCGCCACGACCACGGGCACGCCGAACTGACGGACGTTCTCGATGTGACGGGCAAGATTGACGCCGCCCTTGCGCACCGCGTCCGGGTTCGCCGTGCCAAGATCGGCCTTGTCGACGCCGCCGTGCATCTTGAGCGCGCGGATAGTGGCCACGATGACGGCCGCGGAGGGCTTCAGGCCGGCCTTGCGGCACTTGATGTCGAAGAATTTCTCGGCGCCAAGGTCAGCACCAAAGCCGGCTTCGGTCACCACATAGTCGGCGATCTTGAGCGCCGTCTTGGTGGCGAGCACCGAGTTGCAGCCATGCGCGATGTTCGCGAACGGACCGCCGTGGATCAGCACGGGGTTGTTCTCGAGCGTCTGCACGATGTTGGGCTGCAGCGCGTCCTTGAGCAGGACGGTCATCGCGCCCGAGGCGTTCAGCTCGCGGGCCAGCACGGCCTTGCGGTCGCGCGTGTAGCCGGCGTGGATGTTGCCGAGGCGACGCTCCAGATCCTTGAGGTCCGAAGCGAGGCAGAGGATCGCCATGACTTCTGACGCCACGGTGATGTCGAAGCCATCCTCGCGGGGGTAGCCGTTGGACACGCCACCGAGCGAGTTCACGATCGAACGCAGAGCGCGGTCGTTCATGTCGAGCACGCGACGCCACGCGATACGACGGGGGTCGAGGCCGAGCTTGTTGCCCCAGTAGATGTGGTTGTCGATCAGCGCTGCGAGCAGGTTGTTCGCAGAGGTGATGGCATGGAAGTCGCCGGTGAAGTGGAGGTTGATGTCCTCCATCGGCACGACCTGCGCATAACCACCGCCGGCAGCACCGCCCTTGACGCCGAAGCACGGGCCGAGCGACGGCTCACGCAGCGCCGCGACCGTCTTCTTGCCGATGGCGTTCAGGCCGTCAGCAAGGCCGACCGTCGTCGTGGTCTTGCCCTCGCCGGCCGGCGTCGGGTTGATCGCGGTGACGAGGATGAGCTTGCCATCCTGATTGCCCTGCACGCTGTTGATGAAGTCCCAGGACAGCTTAGCCTTATACGGGCCGTAGTTCAGCAGCGCGTCCTGCGGGATGCCGACCTTTGCGCCGACCTCGGCGATGTTCTGCATCTTCGCTTCGCGTGCGATTTCGATGTCGGAGCCTTGAGCCATGATTCTCCTAGCCTTTCCATGATACGGCCCGGAACGGGCCGACCGTCTTTGTCCGGAATTAATTGAGCGGCAACGGACGCGAGCGCGTCAGATACCCTGCTTGCCCTTGAAGTTCACGATCCACTCGTTGGTCTTCACCAGACCGCCGAACGGATAGAAATGGAGGTGGAACTTGCCATGTTCCTCGCCCAGCGCGGGGACGAGATCGGCGATCACCGGATCGGGACCGGCGCTGCCGATCAGGCTGGTTATCGAGAGGCCGTACTTCTTGACGACCTTGGCGGAGGTGCCGACGCCGCAGCGCGCGGCGAAGCGGAGCAGCGTCTTGATCGAGGCCGGGCCGGCAAGGCCGATGCGCACGGGGCCGTCAATGCCCTCGGCGCGGATCTGCTTGAGCCAATCGAGCACCGGATCGGCATCGAAACCGAACTGGGTCATGATCGAATAGTCGATCCCCTGCTCCTTGAGCGAGGCGACCTTGTCATGCATCGCCTTGACGAGCTTTTCGTTGGTGATGTCCGGGTGACCTTCGGGATAGCCGGAAATGCCGACATGCTGGATGCCATATTCCTTGAGCGTGCCCGAGGAGATCACGGCCAGCGCGTCGTCATAGGGGCCGAGCGGTTCGGAAGGATCGCCGGCGATCACGAACACATGCTTGAGGTCGATCTGTGCGGCGAGCATGTCGAGGAAGCGGTTGAGGTCTTCCTTCACCAGCAGGCGCCGTGCGGAAATGTGCGGAACCGGCTTGAAACCGAGGTCCTGAATGGCCCGAGCCGCGCGGACGCGATCCTCGAACTCGGCACCCGGCAAAAAGGTGCAGGAAATGAGCGTACCCTGCGGGATCATGTGCGCGGCATTCTGCAGCGCTTCCACGTCCTTGGGCGTGATTTCGAGCGAGTAGTCTTCAAACAGCCGCGCCAGTGCGGTCTTGTCCAGGGTTGCCGTAGCCATGAAAAGTCCTCGCCTCGATTGGGGCTTATAGTGTCTTCGGAAGGTCGTCGGGGCGGCCACCCCCGAGGATGGCCGCCCGCAACGGGTCAGGATCAGGCGTCGACGCGAGCGCTGCGCCAGCCGCCTTCGTACGTCTCGCGCGCGGTCACCGAATAGGGAACCGGGCTCACGACGGCACGAACAGCGATCTGCTTGTGCGGCTCGACGGTGGACTTGCGCGTGCCGCCATTTTCCTCGCCCCACAGGACCGTCAGCTCGGTGCCGACGGGGATCTCGTGGTCGATCGTCGCGAGCGAAAGCGCGCGCTTCTCGTTGTACGAGTAGCCGGTGAACATCGAGATGCCGACCGTGTTGCCAGCGGCGTCGAGGACGGCGTCGGCATTGGTGTTGGCATAGTTGGCCAGCGGCAGGTCGAAGAACTTGTAGTGCGAGTCGGCGTCGGCATCGAACAGCGAACCATAGATCTTCGCCATGTCGTCGCCGTTCCAGGCCAGCGTGACCTTCTTGCGCTGCGTCGAAGCGTCGAGGGCTTCGAGCGCTTCGCGGCCGATGAAGTCGTGGTCGAACTTCACGAACGGACCGTAACCGATCTCATAAGGATTGGTGTAGTAATCCTCGATGTTGTTCGAGACGAACGAACCGCCGATCGCGCCGGTGGCTTCGTAGCTCTTGGCCGGCAGCCACTCACGATAGGCCTTCAGCTTCTCGCCGGTGTAGATGGCCGGCAGCGGGCTCGGGATCCAGCCGGATTCCAGCGTGTTCGAGGGATAAGCGCGCGAACCGACCTGCACCAGGCCAAGATCCTTGCCAGCCTCGACGATGGCGCCGCGGATGTCTTCCATCTCTTCGTACGGACCCCAGATTTCGAGACCCGGCGCGCCGGCCATGCCGTGACGGAGCGTGCGCACCGAGCGGCCAGCGATGTTCATGGTGGACATGTTGAAGAAGCGGAGCTGCTCGAGCTTGCCGCCATGCAGCTTCTCGATCACGTCCCAGGCGTTCGGCCCCTGGATCTGGAAGCGCCAGTAGCTGCGGTTGACGGGCTTGCCCATCGGACGCGAAGGCGAGCGGTCGTCATAGACGATCTCGACGTCGTAGCCGCCGGTCTCGGCGTGGTACTGCAGCCAGTTGGCAGCCGGCGCACGGCCGACATAGCAGAACACTTCGGGCTCTTCCCAGAAGATGATGCCGTCGCCGATGACGTGGCCATAAGGCGTCACGGGCACATACTGCTTGGCCTTGTTGACTTCCCAGCCCTTGGGCGAGTTGATCATCGTGTCGGTCAGGAGTTTGAGCGCGTCCTTGCCCTTGATGAACAGGTTGACCATGTGGTGCGACTGATCGAACAGCACGGCAGCGTTGCGCCAAGCCCACTGCTCGGAGCGCCAGTTGGAGAATTCCGGAGCAACGACCGGATACACATAGGCGCCGATCTGGCTATTGCGCAGCATTTCCACCGGATTGCCGGCGGCGTTGAGCACTTGCTCAAGATTGGTAGGGTTGGACATCAGAGAGCCTCTCCATTTGGATCGCGAGAAACAAGGGTCTGCGTTCGACGAGAAAGTCGAATCGATGGACGGGCGGAACATACGAAATTTTGTATGTTACACAAACGAAAAATTGGAAGGCCGCCCAGACCCTCGGGCGCAGAAATTAGCGAATTGATAGGGATTTATCACCTCGCAACGGCGTCAAAAAATTGCACGTTCATGCTGCACCAGCGAACCAGTTTCGGGCCCCGTCTGAGGCCGTTCCAGCAGATCGCGGGTTCATGCCGTTTCCACGGCGGGCGGTATCAGGCGCAGCGATGTTGCTGCGCAATATGATTGAGGCCGCACGGGGCCTAAACCGGCTCACAGGAAGGGCCGGATGGGGTCGCGGCCGTCCCAATCCTGCGTCTGCTCCCAGAAGGCGGTGAAGCCTGCATCCATGCCAGCCGTCGCAGGAATCAGCTCGACAAAGCCCGGCGCGCCCGGCCCGCCCTCGAAGAACGCGACAGAGCCACCGGTCGGAACGGGCGCCCGCTGGACCAATGTTTCCCCACGGGCAACCCGGCGCGCCACCTCGTCCTCGATGTCCTCGCGCGCGACGCCAAAGTGATGGAAGCCATAGCCCACTCGATCGATGGTCTCCTTGTAGACCGATGGATGGTCGTCCAAAGGCTGGATCAGCTCGATATTGGTCGAGCCGGCAAAGCTCATCGCAATGGCGCTGCTGCTCTTGCAGGTCTCGCCGCGATAGACATGATCCGGCCCCCCGAAGCTCGGCAGGACGAACCAGGGCCCGACGCCCGTGCGCTCGATCCACCAGTCGATCGCCTGATGGATGTCGCGGACCACATAGGCCATCTGGCAGATGGTGCCGATGTCGCCGCCGAAGCCAAATTTCTTGGTCATCCGTCTCTCCTCTTCATTCTTGTTCTGCGATGGTCGCCAAAGCACCCGCGAGGGTTTCCGGCATGGAAATGAACGGGCTGTGGTCGCTCTGGAGCGTGGTCACGCTGCGGGAAGGCAGCACCGCCTGCATCGCGCGTTGCACGTCCAATGAAAAGGTCCGGTCCTGAGCGCATTCGATGTAATGGCGCGGTACGCGGCCAAAGCGAGCCGCAGTGAGGCGCAGCGCGGTCCCGAATGGCCTCACCGGTTCGTCAATGAGCTGCACGACCGACTGCCGCTGGTCCTCAGGACTGCACAGCTGGTAGAAGAATTCCGCCGCTGCCGATGGATCGAACCGCAAGCCAAGGCCTGCATGGACGGGGCTGAGCGCGGCGCCGAAACGGCCCGTCTCCATCGAGCGCCCGATCACGTCATACAGGCTTTGCCCATCGGGGATGAGCGCGCCGCTGATATAGACCAGCGCCGCGAACGCCTCCGGCGCCAGCTCGGCGGCCTGGCTGGCGATGACGCCGCCGCGGCTATGGGCGCACAGGATCACCGGCTCAGCCTGGCGGCGGGCCTCCCCGATGATAAACTGCGCCCAGCCCTCCAACGAGACCTGCGCCATGGCGCGCGCATCGCCACCGGCACCCGGCAAGTCGGGCGCAAGCATGCTGTGTCCGGCCCGCTCCAGCGGCGCGCGCAGACGCTCGAAGCACGACCCGCTATGCCAGGCCCCGGGTATGAACATGAAGCGCGCCACGCGATCTCAACGAACGTCGATCACCACCTTGCTGAAATGTTCCGAACCGCTGCCATGCGCAAAGGCCGCCTTGGCATCCTCGAACGCATAACGGGCGCCGATGACCGGCTTAATCCCGTTGACGTCAATTGCCGCAGCCAGTCGCCGTGCCATGCCGCGCGAGCCGACGAAAATGCCCCGCAGCGTGCCGCCGACGAACATCAGGCCCGACGGGTTAGGCCCGCCAATGGGATTGAGCACGCCGATGAGCGCAACCTCACCATTGTGGCGCAGTGCGGCCATGCTTTGCTGCACCGTGCCAGCACCGCCCACCTCCACCACCTTGTCGACGCCGCCCATCGTGGTGGAGACATGCTGACCCCAGTCCTCGATCTCGCTATAGTTGATGAGATGATCGGCACCCAGCGCCTTAGCGCGCTGCAGCTTGGCGTCGCTGGAGGAGGTAATGATGACCTCGCAGCCCGCTGCCTTGGCGAGTTGCAAGGCGAGGATCGAAACCCCGCCGGTGCCCAGCAGCAACACACGCTCGCCGGGTTTGACCGGCCGTGGACCTTCAAACAGGGCGTTCCAGGCCGTCACACCGGCGCAGGGCAGGCAGGCAGCCTCGGCGTAGCTGAGCGACTTGGCAACGGGAACCACGCCCTGCTCCGGCAGAACGACCACTTCGGCGAGCATCCCGTCAGCGCCGGCCGCGCCGAGCGCGAGGCCAGCCGCCGGATTGGGCGGGCCATCGTCCCAGCTCTGGAAGAAGGTGCCGGCTACCCGGTCGCCAGGCTTGAACTGCGTCACGCCCGCACCCACGGCAATGACTTCGCCCGCCCCATCAGACAAGGGAATGGTGGGGTTGGGCACCGGACCGCCGAGATAGCGCCCGAGCACCACCGCCTGATCGCGATAGTTGAGCGAACAGGCATGAACCCGGATCGCCACCTGGCCGGGGCCGGGCGCGGGCTGATCGCGCTCGACCAGATGAAGATCGTCGATCGAGGTGGCCCCCGCCGCCAGTTGCCATGCACGCATAGTCAAACTCCTTCACTCATCTCAATTCACTGTGTCGCCGGCTACAGCGCCTAGCGGTCGCCAGACCATGTCCGCAGGCCCGGCGCGGTGCGGTCTTCGCTGGCCAGCGCCTCGGCGACGGCCGGGCGCGCCTTCACCCGCTCGCGCCAATCGACGATCCGCGGATAGTTGGTCGTAACATCCAGCTCCGGGAACATCCGCTCTACCATCGCGCCGCAATGGCTGAAGAAATTGATGTCCGCCGTCGTGTACATCTCGCCGGCCAGCCAGGGCGTCTTACCAAGCTGGGCCTCGATCTTGCGCAGTGCATAGATGATCTTATCGCTCGCGTTGGCGAGGTCCGTCTCGGAAAAGCCAGAGCGCGCGGTCGCCCATTTCTTGCGCTGATCGGGGAGCGGAATATGCTCGAGCAGCTTCTCGAACTCGCCATTCTCGATGTTGCGCGCGATCACGCCGACGAGCCGGTGCCAGCCATGCATGGAGACATAGTTCATGACATGCTCGTCCACAAACTTGTTCCAGTAGCGCACCTTGGTCTTGCCGAGCGGATCGTAGGGCATCAGCGGGACTTCGGGAAAGACGTCTTCCAGATACTCGTTGATGACGGTCGTGTGGGTGATCACGGCGCCATTATGGACCAGCACCGGCACCTGCCCTTCCGGGTTGATCGCCTTGAACCAGTCCGAATGCTGCTCGAACTTGTGGAGATCGACGTAGATCGACTCATAAGCCAGCCCCTTCTCCTTCAAGGGGATCATCGACTTGAGGGAATTGGCCAGTGGCTCGGCGTGGTAATATTTGAGCGTCATCCTGAGGGTTCCTTAAACTTCGAGCGTATCGAGCACGCCGCCATCGACTGCCCAGTTCTGCGCCGTCACATGACTGGCAGCCGGTGAAAGGAGGAAGCAGGCGACCTCCGCCAGTTCATCGGCGCTGCCCATCCGGCGCTGGGGCACGCGCTGATTGATGCGCGCGGCTTGCTCGGGCGGGATCAGGTCAAAGGCCGGCGTTTCGATGAAGCCGGGGACGATGCAGTTGCACCGCACACCCCGCGGCGCCAGTTCGACGGCGATGGCGCGCGAGAGCCCAAGCACGCCATGTTTGGATGCGACATAGGCCGGGTTCATCGCCATGCCGCGCTTGCTGGCCATCGATCCGGTGACGAGGATGCTGCCCTCGCCCGCTTCCACCATTCCCGGCGCGAGCGCCTGGATCGCCCAGAAGACGCTGGTGAGGTTGACACGGATCACCTCGTCGAACAGCTCGGGCGAATAGGCCAGCGCCGGCGCGAAGTTGCCCGCGAGCCCGGCATTGGCGAACAACCCATAAGCCGGCCCGAAATGCGCCACGGCGTCCGCCAGCGCGCCTTCGAGCGCGGCTTTGTCACCAACATCGGCGGCAAAGGCAGCGGCATGATCGCCAATGGCCCGTGCCTGATCGGCGAGCGCGTCCTTGCGCCGCGCGAGCATGGAGACCCTCGCGCCACGGGCGGCGAGCATCCGCGCCGTCGCCAGTCCTATACCGCTGGATGCGCCCGTGACGATCACATGCCGCCCCGCAAAGTCTGTCATGGCCTCTCTCCTCTCCCTGCGCACCGTCTAGCGCGGCGCGATGATCTCGATCCACGGCCCAAGGTCCGGGCTGCTCCCGGACGTCGCCATGTCGGCAGGATCCCATATCTGCGTCATCAGTGCCCGCGCTTGTTCCTCGGCGATGCCGAGCGCATCCCGGCGGTAGCGATACACGAACGCCGAGACCCGCCAGTTCATGATGCAGTGGATGTGCACCGGCGCGTCATCGGCTTCCAGCGCTGCGACGAAGGCCCGATAATGCGCCTCGGTCGGCGCCTCGAACGGGATGGGGATATGCGTGTAACGCAGCCCTGCCTCGGCAATCTCTGCAGCCGCATTCGGCAACGCATCCGGGTGACTGCCCAGCGCCAGATTGATGACATGGCCCACGCCGATCGTGGCGAGGCGCGCCGGATCGCCCGGTTGAAGGCGGCCGGATGTGGTGATCCGCGTATCCACGCGCAGAAAGTTCCGGATATCGTCCGGGTCCGCCATATCCCTCGACCGATCTCGCCCCCTCCCCGGCTGAGGAGGGGGCGCTCATTTGTGGATCAAAGGGCGATGATCACCGATTTCAGCTCGGTATAGGCCTCGACGCCCTGCCGACCCTGCTCGCGACCAAGGCCGCTCTCCTTGAAGCCGCCGAACGGCAGCGCGGGATCGATCATCGAGTGGCAATTGCCCCAGATCGTACCGGCCTTCAGCTTCGCGGCCAGCTTGTGCATGGCCGAGAGATCCTTGGTCCAGATGCCCGCCGCAAGGCCAAAGCTCGTATCGTTGGCCTGCCGCGCGACTTCGTCCAGATCGTCGAAGCGTTGGGCCACCACGACCGGGCCGAAGATCTCCTCGCGCACCACCCGCATGTCGGGCTTCACATCCACGAGCACGGTCGGATTGACGTAATAGCCGCCCTCGCTGGCCGGCGTGTCACCACCGACGGCCACCGACGCGCCCGCCTTCTTGCCGTCCTCGATATAGCCCATCACCCGCTGCATCTGCTCGTCGCTGACCAGCGGCCCCATATGCGCATCGGGGTCGAGGCTGGCGCGCGGCTGCCAGAATGCGGAGGCTTCGACGAAACTCTCCAGCACGCTGTCGAACACGCTCTTGTGCGCGTACAGCCGCGAGCCGGCGACGCAGACCTGGCCGGAATTGAA
Source organism: Sphingobium sp. B1D7B (assembly GCF_025961965.1). Classification (NCBI taxonomy): domain Bacteria; kingdom Pseudomonadati; phylum Pseudomonadota; class Alphaproteobacteria; order Sphingomonadales; family Sphingobiaceae; genus Sphingobium; species Sphingobium sp. B1D7B. The sequence goes on along the minus strand of NZ_JAOQOR010000001.1, from coordinate 2,738,853 downwards.
GAAGATCGCCTGCGCCGTGCCGGGGCCGACCACCTTGGGGTCGACATCGGGCAGCACGATGACCGGGGACTTGCCGCCCAGTTCCAGCGTCACGCGCTTGAGGCTGTCGGTCGCGGTGCGGTTGATGATCTTGCCGACTTCCGTCGACCCGGTGAACGCGACCTTGTCGACATCGGGGTGCCGCACGAGGCGGTCGCCGGCGGTGTGGCCATTACCGGTGATGATGTTCACCACGCCGGCCGGGATGCCGGCCTCGGCGATGAAGTCCGCAAGGCGCAGCGCGGTAAGCGAGGTCTGCTCGGCCGGCTTGAGCACCACCGTGCAACCGGCGGCCAGGGCCGGGCTGATCTTCAGCACCGCCATCAGCAGCGGGAAGTTCCACGGCACGATCTGCGCAGCGACGCCGATCGGCTCACGGCGGACATAGCTGTGGAAGGCACCGCGCGGCGCGGACATGGGCTCGATCATCTCGCCACCCAGCTTGGTTGCCCAGCCCGCCATATAATGCATCATGCCGATGGCACCGGGCACGTCGATGGCACCGGCCATGCCCTTGGGCTTGCCATTGTCGATGGCTTCCAGCTCGGCCAGTTCATCCGCATGGGCGCCGAGAATATCGGCGAGCTTGCGCATCATCGTCTCGCGGACGATGGGCGGCAGGTCGGACCAGCGGCCATCGTCGAACGCGCGGCGGGCGGCTGCCACGGCCCGATCGACGTCGGCATCGCTCGCATCGACAAAGCGGCTGATTTCCTTGCCGGAGCTGGGATCGATCACGCCCAGCGTCTCACCGCCGGTGGAATCCACCCACTGCCCGTCAATGAACAGCTGCGGCTTGCGGGCGAGCGCCTTCTTGGCCGCTTCCGAATAGGGGAATTGCTCGAGCTTCACGTTGCTCATCTGGTTCATTCATCCAGCTCCTCTGTGAACCCGGCTCAGCGTGCCGGGCATATCATCTGCCCAGAGCGCTCCGACGCTTCTTGGCGGCGAAGGAACGCGCATGACCCAAATCATCGATCTCGACGACAGGTTTAGGACAAAGTCATGATGAGAGTCGATGGGGTGATTGCGGGAGGCTGGCGATAACCGTAATCGCCGCCATTCATGCCGGGCGAACGCATCTAATAGGTCAACTCAGGGCCGTCTGATTGGTGTCAGACGGCCCCTGTGGCTGCGATCAGATCTGATTGGTCCGCGCGAACCGGGCGATATGTTCAGCCGCGCGGAAGGCCAGGGCCTCGATCGTCTGCGTGGGCTGACCGCGCCCGGACGTCACCATGCTCGACCCATCGCACAGGAACAGGTTCCGCACGTCATGGGTCCGGTGATATTTGTCGATGACCGACGTCTCCGGGTTGTTCCCCATGCGGCAGGTGCCGAGCAGGTGGACGCCGCCGCGCCCTTCGCCCACTTCACTGCGGACGACCTGCGTCGCGCCGGCGGCATCCATGATCTCCACCGCCCGATCGGCCTGCCAGTTCGCATGCTTGGTGTCGTCAGGGTGATCCTTGTACGTCACCCGGATCGCCGGAATGCCCCACTCGTCCTTGAGTTCGGGATCGATGTCGACGCGGTTGGTCTCCTGCGCCAGCGACGTGCCGTGGCCCGAGCAATTCATCCAATAGGTGTAGGATTCGAGATATTCCTTGAATCCCGGCCCCCATGTCGGCGTGCCCTTGGGGACGCTCTGCCCCCAGGTGAGAGGGCCGCCCGAGCGCGCGTCGAACCCGCCGCCACCGTAGAAACCGCGCTTCTCGTCGGCGTCATAGAAATCGTGCAAGATGCGGGTGACGTTCGCACCCTTATATTCGTTGAGCGGCTGCTCGAACCGGGCCATCGCCCCGCCGCCCTTGTTGCACATCAGATAGCGACCGACCTTGCCGCTGGAATTGGCCAGCCCATCCGGGAAGGCATTGGTCGCGGAGTTGAGCAGCAGCCGCGGCGTCTCCGCACCATTGGCGCACACGACCACGGCGCGGGCATTCTGGAACTGCTCCTTGCGATCCTTGTCGAAATAATGGACGCCGGTGGCGCGCCCGGCATCGTTCATGCCGATGCGGAACACGTAGCTCTCCGAGCGGATCTCGCAATTGCCTGTCGCCTCGGCCTCGGGGATCACCGTCCAGACCGACGAGGACTTGGCCATCACCTCGCAGCCAAAGCCGCCGCACAGACCGCATTGCGCGCAAGGCGGCCGATCCTTGTAGATCACGGAATTGATCGCCAGCGGCGCCGGGAACGGATGCAGGCCGAGCTTGCGCGCCCCGCGCTCGAACAGCACGCCGGAGGATTTCACCGGCAGCGGCGGCATGGGATAAGGCTTGCTGCGCGGTGGATCGAACGGGCTAGCTCCCGCGAGGCCGGACACGCCGACCTCCCATTCCACCATCGTATAATAAGGTTCGAGTTCGGCATAGGTGATCGGCCAGTCGACCAGATCGGCGCCGGGAATGGAGCCCCACCGGCTGCCTTCGATAAAATCGATCTCGTGCAGTCGCCAGAAATTGGCGTTGAAATGCGCGCTGCTGCCGCCGACCACGCGCGCATAGGTCAGCGCATTACGATCCATGCGCTGCGCCGGCTTGCTCGGGTCGCTGCGGAAGGTTTGCGGATTGGCTGTCGGGCTGTTGGTGATGCCGGACATGTGCCGATATTTCAGCTCGTCATGCTCGAACTCATAGGCTTCCAGGCGCGGCCCCTGCTCCATCACCACGACGCTGTTGCCGGCGCGCGCCAGTTCCCGCGCCATGATGCCGCCCGAAGCGCCCGAGCCGACAACGATGAAATCGACTGTTTCGCTGGTCTTGTATGTCTTGCGATCCATGGGGCGCCTCCGTCAGGCCATGTAGGGCTTGGTGCCGGGATAAGGCTCGAACCCCGGATAATCCTTGTCGTAATAGCCGAAGGGCGGCTCCCAATAATGGCTGTCGATCACGCCGATCAGCTTGGTACCAACCCCCTCGAAATTGCCGCCATATTTGGGCATGGCGATGAGGCCCAGGACCGTGAGCCGCCGCACCGCCAGGAAGAAGGGCGTCTTATCAACCTCTTTGAGCCAGGCGATCTGCTGGGCGTCCGGCGCGGCAGAGAACGGCGCCTGCGTTCCATATTTCGCGGCATAGCCAGCGTTGAACTCGGTCAGACCGGCCTTGAAGGACGGCCATTGCTCAGCAAAGAAACTGCCCATCGCATTGTCGATGAAGTAGACGATATGCGCATCGCGCGCGCCCGGCATGGCGCCGCCCGGCACGATCTGGTTGGCGATCGCATCAACATTGGCCGCTTCCGCAGGGCTCAGCGTCGTAAAGCTCGTATGCCCCTCGCCCGCTCCTGCGCTGCCATGACCATGCCCGACATGCTCTGCGGCGGATGCGATCTGTGGCCAGTTCAAGGTCACCCAGGCCGCGCTGGCCAGATTGCCGACGGCAGCGAGAAACTGGCGGCGTGAGGGGGAAGTCTGGGTCATAAGGCACTCCGAAACCGGCCGGAAAGTGCCATGATTGAGCGCTGCGAGGGGCTCGGAGGGAATACGTCAAACTACGCATTGCGAGGTCGCGCCGGGCTAGCGCAAATGCGCGTCCGCCCCACGCAGCCAGCGCTTCCCGTCCTTCCCATTGAATTGTCCGGTCATCGCGGGCACCATGCGTCCATGGGTAATTTGGTAGGCAAGACGGCAGACGCATTTCCGCATGGCACCGTCCATCGGGCCGCAGACGATCTTCGGCACGCGCTGACCGCAGATGCCGACCTGCTCGCTCTCTGGGAGAAGCTGACTCCGCTCGGCCGGAACGAATTCATCTGCTGGGTGGAGGACGCTAAACAGGCGAAGACCCGCGAAAGACGGATCCAGCGAACCTGCGAGGAACTGCGCGAGGGCAAGAAGCGGCCCTGCTGTTGGGCCGGGTGCATTCACCGGACGGACAAGGCCCCCGGGCGATGGCAGCAGGCGGTGCTCATCGATGGCAAGACCGGCAAATCGCCTCCCGCCTAGGCCCGCGCCATCGGCGTCTTTAGCCTCTGCTAGCTGGTCAGATGAAAGGAACGGTCAGCCGGCGGCTCGCGTCACATCGAGCAGCAGCGTGCGGAATTGCTCATCGCTAGCGTGGGCATGCGTGCGCATCGCGGTCAGAGCCTCCTGCGCACGATCATGGGATAGCCTGTTCGCAACGGCGATGGCGGTCTCCAGGGAGACGGCATCGGCCGCCACGGCTTTTCGCACGGCGCCAATAATGGCGATGTCGCGTAACGCCCCCTGCGGGATCGTCTCGGTATCGCGGTGGGCATCCTTGACGATGCCGCCCATCCAGAGGTTCTCAGCGGGATCGTCGATCGGCTCGAGCGCGTTGATCGCACGCGCCTGATCCCCCCAGCTGCGCGCCAAGGCATCGACAAGCTGGGAAACCGGCAGGCCGACGGCAGCAGCGATTGAGGGCAAAGCCTCGGCGGCGAGAACCCGTCCCGCATACAGGTCTTCCAGACAGACGGTCAGCAAGCTGGTCAGGTCGCGAGCTTGGGTGCTCATGCTGCTCCTCTCCGATGATACAGCGGCGCGACAGGCGCCGCCGATCATCCAACGAGAGAGCGCGGTGGACGTTCCGCCCTAGCCCCAGCGATTGATTTCCGGGCCGGGCGCAAAGGCGTGAGCCGGCTGCGGGCTGCGTGCCTGCGCGAGCGCCCGCTGCACGCTGGGCCGCGCCTCTACGCGCGCAAGCCACGCCGCAAGGCGCGGCTTGTCGGTGAAGGCATCGGAAAGCAGATCACGCATCGGCGCCACCCAGGCGTAGCTTTCCAGATCGGCGATGGAGAAGCTGCCCATGAGCCAGTCGCGCGCCTCAAGGCGACCCTCGATCTTCTGCGTGGCCTCCCGGACCCGCGCCTCGCTGGCAGCACGATGCTCGGCCGAGAGCTGGCCGCTGCGCGTCTCGCGCCAACGCTCGGCCAGATCCTGCGAGGCAATGGGGGCGATCAGCGCATCGAAGCGCGCGTCATCGAGCGCAGCCAAGCGCGGTGTCGTCCACGCCAAGTTGGCCAGGGCCGCCGCGCCGGGCGCGACGCGCTCGATCATCCAGCGACACCAGGCCATCATTTCCCACCGGGCATAGGGATCAGTGGGGCGCAGGCCACAACCGGGCGCGGCGTCATCCAGATAGCAGGCGATGAACACGCTATCGCACAGCGCGTGCCCGTCGACGACGAGCACGGGACCTTCCCCTTCGACGCTGTAATCCACCTCGAAAGCGCGCGGCACAGTCCCGCCATGGCGCTCGGCCATGCCGAGGTCGATAGGGCGAAGCTCCGCGTTCAGACCGCTCTCGAACAGCGCGGCGAGCACCGTGAGCGAGGGGCCGGTCGGCTCGCCATGATACAGGGTCATCGCCATCACGCTGCCTCCTCGATCAAGGGAATGATGCGCTCGGCAAAACGGGGCACGCGGCTATAGGCCCAGGTCTCCCGCACCGCAGGGCGCCGCGCAATGGCGCGCAGCCAGCGCATGATGTTGGGGGTTTTTGCGTCGTTCACGTCATCGGGCTGCATGGAGGGGAGCCCGTAAGCCGAATTGAAGCAATTGATATCCGCCAGCGAGTATTGATCCGAGCCGAGATGCTCGCGCTGCCCCAGCGCCTCCTCCAGCTTGGTGATGCCCAGCTTCACCCGCCGCGTCGACTCTGCCAGTTCCGCCTCGCTGAACAAGCCGTAGATCGCCTTGCGCCAGGCAGTGCGGCGCTCCGGCAAGGGAATGCGGTCGATCGCTGCCTTGAGTTCTTCCGGGTCGCGCGCCCGGACTTGCGGGCCGATGAAGATGCTCCAGCCGATCATGCTGAACGACGGGCAAAGCCACTGGTCGAGATATTTCATCCACCAGCGCACACGCCAGCGATCGACCGGGTCTTCAGGCATCATCGAGGGGCCGGGAAAGGCCTCCTCCACATATTCCATCATGGCTGTCGATTCATTGAGCAGCCGGCCGCCATGGGTCATCGCCGGGATCGTCCCCATCGGGTTGATCGCCAGATAGTCCGGCTTGTGCTGATCGAACGAGAGCAGGTCGAGATAATGGCTATTGAACGCCACACCTTTCTCGATGAGGGTGAGCATGGGTTTGCCCGAATTGGCGTTGGGCTCCCAATGGTACAAAGTGACGTCGTTGCTGCTGCTCATCGTAACGCGGGCCGCTGCCCTCTCCTCTCGATCAATTTCAGGCCATCGTCCAGGCGATGAGTTCATGGGTCGCGTCGCGCCGTTCAGAGCGCAGACGCAGCCCGCGATCCTCAAGCCAGGTCCGGGCGGCGACATAGTCATTCCAGCCGGTCAGACCCGCTACCGGACCAGACATCGCACCGCTGCGACGGATCGCGCGGACGCCGGCCCAGTTACGGCTATGCTCTCCGGCAAGATCGATCTGCTGCACGCCGAAGAACTGCCCGGCGAAAGACCGACTTGCGGCTCTGCGGCTGTCATAGACGACAATGCGGGCTGCCTTCTCCGGGCCAGCGACGGCCCGGGCGCCGAATAAGCCGACAGCCCCTGCCACCGCCGCGCCGCCCAGCAATTGCCGCCGCGAGACGCCGCTCATTTGCCCTTCCCCAGATAGGCCGCCACGGCTTCCAGCTCGGAATCGGTGATGTCCACGCGCGTCTGGCGGGGCATCGCGCCCTTGCCCATGCGCACAACCGCCTTCACATAATCGGCGGTCAGATCGTCCCGGTTGGCGATCAGGCCCATGGCGGGCGGGTTGCCCATCATCACCTGCTGCTTGGTGATCAGATTTGTGCCCATCCCCCAATCGAAATGGCAGGCGCCGCACCGATTGGAGAACAGGGCTTCACCGCTATTGGCATTATGCTGCCGGTCCCCTGGCGCCATCTGCGCCCGCATGCCGTAAGCGGAGGGTGGCGGCGGGCCGCCTGCCGGAGCACCGCCGGGCTGGGCAGCCCGCGCATCCCTTGTCCCCAGATCATAGGTCGTCATCAGCACGCCGACCGCCATCAGCGTCATGAGGCTCGTTACCTGCCCTATCCTCATGCCAGTGCCTTTCCACGCTGGTCGGCATAGGCGCTGGGCCAGATGCCGTTCTTGCCGGGGGAGAGAATGCCGTTCGGGTCGAGCGTGTTTTTCACCTGCTCGGTCATCCGCCGCATGGCGTGGTTGTTGAACCCGAAGGTATCGGAGATCGCGTCCATCCAGCCGAGATGGGTGCGATATTCGGCATAGCCATGGGCGGCAGCGTCGGCGATCAGGGCGTTGAACAGCGTCTTGATCGTCTCGACCTGCTTGTCGTTGTCGCGGTCGTACATGAGCATGTTCACATTGTTGCAGAACCGCCCGCCAATGGTGAAGCTGGCGTAGAAATCCACATCATGATCGTTGATGATCTTGCGGCTGCGGCGCATCTGGTCGAGCACATGCTTGCCGGTGGCCGGGACAACCGGCGAGAAGCCCATATGGGCACTGCGCCCGCCGACCCAATCGCCCATCTGCAGCGGAACGGCCGAAGGTACGCCGAGCGTCAGGTCCATCACATTGGTCGGATCGCCCTTGCGCCACCAGCGCTCGCCGATCGGCGTCTTTAGGTGCGGCGCGAAAGCCGCCTTCACGACAGCCGCCTTGGCCTTCGTCACCGATTCCTCGCCATAGAGGCGCAACTGCATGTTCCAGTAGCTCAGCTTGTGCTCCTTGAGCAGCTCCTGCACGCGCCAGTCAGGAATGGCGCCGGGCTTGTCCCAGAAGTCCTTGCGTTGCCCCAGGATCGTCATCTTGCCGAGCCAACTCGGAATGAAGATCGACTGATCGATGATCCGGTTCAGCCGCAGGGGCGTGAGCGTATCGATCACCCAGCCGATGTCTTCCGCCTGCGGGATTTCAAGGTTCAGCTCTACGGAGGTTTCCGGCTCGGGCATCAGCCACATGCCGGCCTTGGTCACGACCCCCAGATTGGACTGGGTGAACATCTGGTCCCAGCTCGGGCCGTAGCTAAACGGGAAAAGATGCGCGGCCTTGTTGTTCTCCATCGCGCCAAGGCCCGTGCGCACCACATCGCCACTGGCGAGCACGACTTCCATACCGCACAGGTTGCTCGCGTGGACGCCATAAGGCGTGTAGCCGATGCCATGATCAAGCGCGTTGCCAAGCACCGAGCCCCAGCCATTGCCGGGAACGGACATCATCAGCGGCAGCTTCTCGCGCTGGATATGCTCATAGAGATCGATGAAGCCGACGCCCGGCTCGATGACGCAATAGCCCAGCTCCGGATCGACCTCGAGAATGCGGTTCATTCGCCCGAGATCCAGCACCATACAGCCCGGCATCCGCGGCGCTGCCGTGCCATAACCAAGGTTCTTGCCGCGCGCGACAGTCCACAGGGGGAGCTTGTGCTCATTGGCGATGCGCACGACCGCCTGCACTTCCTCGACCGTGCTCGGGGCTACCGCGCCCGATGCGGTCCAGAGCGTCTCGGGCCCCGGCGCGTAAATATCCGCATAGGCGTCGCGATCTTCATCGCTGGTCATCACCCAGCCCGCACCGACCGCAGCCTGCAACGCCTTGACGGCGGCATCGAAGCGTTGCGGTGACATTCCGGGCGGCAAAACTAGCTTCATGCGCTCACCTCTCCTTGCGGGCCTGTGCGGCCTCTCGCTCTTTCGACTATTGCTATTGTGGGATCATGGGGCGGTCAAAGGAAATGAGGGCGACCACGCGGCCGCCCTCCTCAAGTTTATCTCGCCCTAGGGCCTCAGAAATCCTTCTTGATCGACACGCGCCATTCGCGCGGCGCGCCGACATTGGCATAGGCCGTGCCCGCGAAGCCGTAGACCGCGTCAAACCGCGACGTGTAGTAATATTCGTCGAAGAGATTGGTGACTTCGAACGACACGGCGAGGTCGCGATCCCGATTACGCCAGGTCAGCCGGGTGCTGCCAAGGACGTAGGAGGGAAAATATTCGAAGTCCGGATTGACCGCATTCAGCGTTCTGCTGGCCAACTGCCGGCCGCGATAGGCAACGTCCAGCCGCGGCGTAATCGAGCCTGCCCCGCCCATGTCGATCTCATACTGAATGCCTGCGCTCCACTGTGTTTCGGGCGAAACGATGGGGCTGCCGGCGGTGATCGTGCTGCCGACGGCGGGCGAGATCGACTTGTACTCCGAGCCGATGAGGCTCAGCGACGCGTCGATCATCAGATTGTCGACCGGGGTTGCCGAAACCTCGGCTTCAAAGCCCCACATCTTGCCGTCGCCGGCATTGGCGATGACTGCGCAGGGCCCGCCGCCATAAGCCGAACAGTCGGAAAGCGGCAGCTGGATCGCCTTATAGTCGTTGTAGAAGCCCGCGAGGTTCACGCGCAGACGACGGTCGAGTAAGTCCGTCTTCAGGCCGATTTCGTAGGCTGTGACGGTCTCCGGCCCGAACGTGCCTTGGGTCGCGTGCGTCGGCAGGAACGGGCGCGCGGTGACGCCGCCACCCTTGAAGCCCGTGCCCACGGTTCCATAGAGCAACACTTCCGGCGAGAAGCGGTAATCCACGGACAGGCGCCAGTCGACGCGGCTCCCGTCATACACGGCCTTCAGGTTATTGAGAGCCGAGAGACCGAACGGATCGGGGAAGAGCGGCGCGGTATTGTCAAGGTTCCGCCGGATGAACGTATAGTCCTTGTGCTCCTCAGTGTAGCGGATACCGCCCGTGATCGTCATGCCATCAACCGGGCGAACGATCGCGGTGCCGAATACGGCCTTGCTGTCCGCATTGATCGGATCGTTGCCGAGGAACTGGAGCGGCACGCCGGGGATGATGTAGCGGATATCCTGAATGGTGAAGTAGGTGCTGCGCTGGTCGGAGTAATAGCCGCCAACGGTCAGATCGGCCATGTCGCCAAGCTTGGCGTTGACGCGCAGCTCCTGGCTCACGAACCAGAAATCGAGATCGTTGAAGCCGCCAGCGGCCCGCGTCAGCGTCGGCGTGAAATCATCGTCCGTGCCCCAGCGGTTATTGTAGGAGCGATAGGCCGTGATCGACTGGACCTGAAGATTGTCGGTCACATCCCAATCGATATGGCCGGACACGCCCCAGCCACGGAACTTGTTCCGATTGCCCGTATTCCAGTTGCCGGCTTGACCGCCCGCCGGCAGCCCCCAGCTTGCATAGGTGCACCAGGGCCCGCACAGGAAGTTCGAGGCGTCGCCCTGCGCCACGATCGGCACTTCGGCAGCGCTGGGGCGATCGGAATACTGATAGTCGCCGATAATCTGGATATCGAGCTTCTCGCCTGCATAACGCAACGCGCCGCGCACGCCGGAATAGTTAATGCCGCCCAGATCCTCGACCACGCAGTCGGTGTTGGTCGGCACGGCCGGCAGGATGCCCTCGGGATTGCCGGGATTGGCGCAGCCATAATCGATCTGCTGGACATAACCGCGCTGGCTCTTATGGACGCCGGAAACGCGGGCGAAGAGCATATCCGTAATCGGGAAATTCGCCCCGGCCCGTACTTCCACGCGGTTGCGCGAGCCGTAGCTCACTTCGGCAAAACCGCTCGGATCGGCTTCCGGTTTCTTCGAGAACAGTTTGATCGCGCCGCCAATCGAATTGCGACCCGTGAGCGTTCCCTGCGGCCCGCGCAGCACTTCCACGCGCTCCAGATCGAGCAGGTCGAAATTGGCACCGGTAAGGGTGGGATAATAGACATCATCAACATAAAGCCCCACGCCCGGCTCATAGGCCGGGTTGAAATCGAACTGCCCGATGCCGCGGATGGAGGCGCCCATGGAATCGCCAAACGCGCCACCCATGGGGGTGAGGGTCACGCTAGGCGCCTGCCGGGCGACCGCGGCGATGTCATCCTGATTGCGCGCTTCAAGTAGCGCCGCATCCACCGCTGTGATCGCCAGTGGCGTATCCTGCAGGCGCTGAGACCGAAATTGTGCAGTAACAATGATATCGGGGGTGCTGTCGGCCTGCGGGGCGGCATCTTGCTGCGCGATAGCGGGCGTCGTCGCCGCGATGGCCATCACCATAACCGAACCGGCGCACAGCAATGGGCGGATTCTGGACTTCCTGTTCATCACATCTTCTCCTCACCTGTGCGGCTCGATGCAGCCTCACATTGCGCGGGTCTTTGCGACCTCTCGCAGAGCATACAGGAGCCGTTTTTTAGGCTCGTTGATATAGGCAGGAATTCCGGACAGGATCAACTTAAAGGAGACGGCGGCGGCGCGACGGCCGAACTTTTGGTCCCGGCGTGGGACTTATGCATCAGCGCGCTTGTTCAAGAGCGCAGGAACATGTCTGGTTGTGCATCTTTGAAGCACGGAGAAGGCGATCTCACGCCGCGATGGAGGCGGAGGCCGGCTAAGACCCCAACTTGAATGCGTGATTCGTTGCCGCTTCGTTCGTGAAAACAGAATGCGGCGAGTTAGCGGTCGCCCTGCCCGGCTCACTTAACGAGTGCGTGCCTCATCAAATCTCAGGCGAGCGGCGTCGATGGCCTGCAGATGATCTTCCGCCCAGGTCCACACGCCACAAAATGCTTCGCCCAGACTGGCCCCCAGCTCCGACAGCCGGTAATCCACATGGGGCGGCACGACCGGATGCACCGTGCGGTGGACCAGACCGTTGCGCTCCATCTGCCGCAGGGTCTGCGTAAGCATCTTCTGGCTGATGCCGGGCATTTTTTCGAAGATCCGTGTGAAGCGCTGTTCGCCATGATCGTGCAGCACTTCAATCAGCAGCATGGTCCATTTGTCCGCGACCTGGCCGATAAGGTCATTGACCAGCGCTTCCACGCGGGGATCGATCTGGTCGTAGCGATCCGGGCTAGCTGGCACACTTGGGCGCTTTGCTTGAGTTGTCATTCACACTCTCTTTCCGGTGAGTATCAATCTTTCCGGTGCCTTCTTTCGTTCTGAAAGCTAGGACTTAAATGAGCAGCCGTCCACCAGCAGAATTGGAGCAAACGGCATGAAGACCACGGGCAACACCATTCTCATCACCGGCGGCGGCTCCGGTATTGGCCGCGCGTTGGCGCGCCATTTCCACGAGCTCGGCAACACGGTGATCGTCGCGGGGCGGACAGCAGCGACATTAGCTGAAACCATCGAGGGTCGCGCGGGCATGCACATGCTCACAGTTGATGCGAGCGATCCGGCAAGCATCGAAGCATTCGCGGCCGAAGCGATCGCCCGCTTTCCGGCGATCAACATCCTGTTCAACAATGCCGGCATTATGCAGCGCGAGGATCTCGCGCGCCGCGGCGACACGACTGTGGCGGAGCAGACCTTCATCACCAATGTGCTGGGGCCGATCCGCCTGACCAATGCCTTGATTGAGCATCTGATGGCGCAGGAAGACGCCGCGATCATCAACACGACCTCCGGCCTCGCCTTCGTGCCGCTGATCGGCACGCCGAGCTACAGCGCGAGCAAGGCGGCCTTGCACAGCTGGACGGTCTCCCTGCGGGAACAGCTGCGCGGCAAGGTCGAGGTGATCGAGCTGGCCCCACCAGCCGTGCGCACCGAGCTAACCCCGGGACAATCCACGCGGGAAAACTATATGCCGCTCAATGATTATGCTGCGGAAGTGATGGCGCTCTTTCAGCAAGTGCCCACGCCCGAGGAAATTCTCGTCGAGAATGTCCGCTTCCTTCGCTCGGCGGAGCGCGAGGGACGGTTTGCCGAGACTGTGCGGATGATCAGCACGCTTTGATCGCCAAGGTGGTATGACGAAACATCACCGCCGTCCAAGGGGGCAGGCTCTAACACCTGCGCCCTTGGGCGTGCGAAAGGATCAGGCCGCTTTCGCCGCCTGATAGGCCGCCATCGGCACCCACCAGCCATGGACCTGCGGCCGCATCCGGGTGGGCACGGGCACCTTGGCGACTGGCCCGGCCGGAAGATCCCCCGCGTTCCAGATCCACACCGCGTGCTCGAACTGGTCCGGCGCGGTCTCATGATCGACGACGCCGACCAGCCAGCCTTCATGACCGGGCTCGCTCGATGGCACATGCACGGTCTCGCTCATTCCATGCGCCGGCGGCAGATTATAGCCGACGATTGCGCCGGTTTCGAAATCCTTCCGGAGGAGCGCGGTGAACATGGCGCCGACGACGCCGCCCATCAGCGGCGGCCCCATGGGCTGCGGGTTCATGCTGCAATACCAGCCCCGCTTGTACGGGCGCCCCTGATCGGCATCGGCAATGCGCGGCATGTCTCCCGGAGGCCCGAGCGGCGTGACCTCCACGCCATCGCCGTCGCCTTTCATATCGACCGTCCAGCGCTGAAAGCCGCCGCCCAGCTCCCAAGGCTGTACATCGATACCGCTGTCCGCGCGGATATGCGGGAAGGCGATCGTATCGGTGATGTGGTGATCGATATGGACCTTGCCGTCCGGCGTCTCAAAGGCGTTCATCATGTGGAAGCTGGAGGCGCCCTTCGGTCCCTTGAACCAGCGGATCTCGGACACATCGCCATAACGCGGCATCACCCCGATGTGATATTCCAGATCTTGCTGGTGAACCCAGTGCGCACCCTTGGCTTTCACGCGCTCCAGGTCGGCGGTGGTGGGCTGCAGCGGGAAGATGGCGTAGTTCTCGGTGATCACGAAGTCATGGACAAGGCTGCAGAACGGCGCCTCGAACGACTGTTCCCTGATGAGCTTGCCGTCCTTGTCGGTCCACCAATAAGCGATGGTCTTTGAGCAGAGGCCATCCGCCTCATAGCCGTAGACGAACATCTCCTTGGTCTCGGGATCGATGCGGACATGGGCCGTCATCGTCTGCGACTTGAGCGCGCCCCCGAAATCATAGGCGCCGATGGTCTCCAGCGTGTGCGGATCGACTTGATGACCCGGCCCATCCTCCTTGGTCATGATGAGCTTGCCCGCATGCCAGACCGGCGTGGTGTTGGAGACAGTCCCCTCCACGCCCTCAGCCGACGCGTCATTGGTGAAGGGATTGCGATAGCGGCCGAACAGACGCTTGCCGGCCGCGTTCTCGGCCTTCCAGCGCGGGGTCTGGACATATTTGATGTCATAATCGACCGTCCCGTCCTCATTGAAGAGGATGCGGCTGATCATGCCATCATCCGAGAGCGCCGTATCGGGCTGGAAGAAAGGCTCGAACTGCGGATCGGGCACCGCCCGGAAGAAAGCGCCGCGCACATCCGCCGGAATGATGCCCTCTGATGCCGTGAGGCCCTTGAGCGAAACTTCCTGACGGACTGGCGTGTTGAGGCCCATATAGTCCGGCGTTGCGGGAAACGGCATTCTTCTCTCCAGTCAGCTTGCGGTTTCGGGCCTGTTTGGTCTCTCGTTGTCGAACTGGCTATGACCCAGCGCGAAGTTCTTCAGGCCAGTATAGACGCATCGGGTTGGTCACCAGCATCTTGCGCTGCAACGCTTCCGTTGGCGCGATGCGCGGAATCATGTCCACAAGCAGGCCGTCGTCAGGGATGGCATCCTGCATGTTGGGGTGCGGCCAATCGGTGCCCCATATGACCCGATCCTGATAATCGGCGACCAGCGGCGCGACGGCATTGGCAAAGTCATCCCAAGGCGCACCGGCGGGATCGAGCCGGTCCGGGCAGGTCGCCTTGAACCAGATGTCATCGCGACTATCGAGCAGGTTGCGGAAGGCCTTCATGTCAGCACCGTCCGGTCCCTGGCGCACATCGGGCCGGCCCATATGGTCGATGACCAGCGGCACCGGGATCGCATCCATGAACGGGCGCAGTTCTTCGAGAATGTCCGCCTCGAAATAGATGACCACATGCCAGCCCTCCGGCAGTCGGCTCGCGACCTCGAGAAACTTGTCCTTGGGGGCATCGTCCACGAGGCGCTTGAGGAAGTTGAAGCGGATGCCGCGCATGCCGCCGGCGTGCAGCGCCTCAAGCTCGGCCTCGCTGATCGCGGGATCGACCACGGCGACACCGCGCGCCTTCCCGTCAGAAACGGCAATGCCGTTCAAGGTCGCAGCATTGTCGGTGCCGTGGCAGCTCGCCTGGACGATGACGTTGCGGGAAAAGCCCAGATGATCGCGCAGGGCAAAGAGCATGTCCGGGCCTGCATCCTGCGGCAGATATTTAGCCTTCGCGCTGAACGGGAACTGCGCCATCGGCCCGAACACATGGCAATGCGCATCCACGGCGCCCAGCGGCGGCGTGTAGGCGGGCTTGCTCGGGTTGCTATGCCAGGAAAGGATGCGGTCGGTCATCTCGTTGGTTCCGTTCGGGCTGGGCCTGTCGAAGCCCGGTTCTCACTTTCCGTTCGATTGTTCCAGATGAAACAGCCCTTTGACAAGTTCAGGGCGAACGGACTTGTTCTGAGGTGCAGGGAGCCTGCCATGGACGCAGGGGATGTTCAGCCGAACACCACCCCGTCCATCAGCTTGCGGGCGGTGCGCAACATGCCGGCTTCCACCGGCTGTCCGTCAGCGTCCACGGTCACGACGCATTCGGTGACGCCGGTCGGATGCTCGACCCCTAGCGTCTTTGTCGCGCCCTCGGGCACCTTGGCGACGGAGGCGGCGGGAGAGCCTTCGATAAGGCATGCCGTCGCCACGCTCACCGCGCCCAGCACGCCGATGGAGGCATGGACACGATGCGGGATGAGCGAACGCACGGTAACGGCCCCACCCTCGCGCGGCGGCGCCACCAGCATCATCTTGGGGACGGACTTTTCGGTTACGTCGCCGAGGTTCATCATCTCACCGACCTTGAGGCGGATAGCCTCGACCTTCGCCTTCATTTCCGCATTGGCGTCAAGCGTGTCGCGATCCTCATAGCCGGTCACGCCGACGTCGCTGGCAAGCATGACGACGCAGGGCATCCCATTGTCGATCATCGTCACCTTGATGCCATTGATCTCGTCGACGCCATTGCCCGTCGGCAGCAGGGCGCCGCAGGATGAGCCAGCGGTATCGCGGAACAACAGCGGAATGGGCGCCGATGTACCCGGCACGCCACTGATCGAGGCGTTACCATCATAGCGAACCTGGCCGCCGGGCGTCTGCACCGTGGCGACGGCGACCTGGCCGGTATTCTCCATGAAGATGGCGACGCGGGTTTCATCGCCGGTTGGCTGCACGAGACCGCGCTCAATGGCGAACGGACCGATGCCCGCGAGGATATTGCCGCAATTCTGCGCGTCGGTGACAATCGCCTGATCGACGAACACCTGCAGGAAGAGATAATCGACATCGACGCCTTCGCGGCTCGATTTCCTGACAACGCCAACCTTGCTGGTCAGCGGATCGGCGCCACCCATGCCGTCGATCTGGCGCGGGTCTGGCGAGCCCATGACGCGCAGCAGGAAGGCATCGCGGGCGGCGGTATCCGTGGGCAGATCGTCCGCCAGGAAATAGCCGCCCTTAGAGGTGCCGCCACGCATCCACATGCAGGTAATGCCGTCCATCACAGCCTCCTGCTCGAAGCGAACGGAGATGCGTTCCGAGGCGGACGTGCCTCACACATATTTCAGGCCTTCCTTCTCCAGACGCTCACGCATCTTGTACATGTCGAGGCCCAGCACGCCGGAGGCCAGCTTCTCGCGCTTCTCGCCTTCATTGGCTTCCCGCGCGCGGGCCGCTTCCAGCACCTTGGCGGCGTTGGCGCGGGGGACGACGCACACGCCGTCATCATCAGCGACAATCACATCGCCGGGATTGACCAGCGCATTGGCGCAGACGACTGGGATGTTGACGCTGCCCAGCGTGTTCTTGACCGTGCCCTGCGCGTAGACCGCCTTGGACCAGACCGGGAAGTTCATCTCGGTAAGATCGCGCACATCGCGAACGCCGGCATCGATGATCAGGCCGCGACAGCCGCGCGCCTGCGCCGAGGTCGCCAACAGATCGCCGAAATAGCCATCCTCGCAGGGGCTGGTCGGCGCCAGCAGCAGCACGTCGCCGGCCTTCAACTGCTCGATGGCGACATGCACCATCCAGTTGTCGCCCGGAGGCGCGCTGATCGTCACTGCACTGCCCGCGATCCGCGCACCGGCGTAAATCGGCCGCATGTAGCTCGCCAGCAAACCCGTGCGTCCCTGCGCCTCATGAACCGTCGCAACACCGCACGCCGCCAGACCGTCAATCACCTCAGGATCAGCACGCTCGATATTCTGTACGACCACACCCATGATTGCTCCTCTCGATCAACATTAACTGGCAACAGCCTTGCTCCCGTATAGAATAGGGGAACGGCGTCCGGTCAATCCACCCCGAACTTTGCGCAGATCATAAGCATCTGCTAAGTCTGGCCCTCATGGCATCGGGCCTCTCACCCTTTTCGTTCAATCTGCGCCACCTCGCCGCCGTTGCGGCAGTAACGCACAAGGGAAGCGTGTCCGCCGCCGCGAGCACGCTCCATCTGACCCAGCCTGCTGTGACCCAAGCCATTGCTCGCGTGGAAAGCATCATGGACGTGCAGCTATTCGAGCGGCGCACGGACGGCATGACGCCCCTCCCTCCTGCGATGGCGCTGGCTGAGCGCGTTGAGCAAGCGGCCGAAATGATCGGCTCGCGGCGGGTGACCATGGCGCAATTGCGGGCTTTCCTCGCCGTCGCGGATAGCGGAAGCTATGCGGCTGCAGCGGCGCAGAGCGGCCTCTCGCAGCCGACCCTGCATCGCGCCATTGGCGATCTGTCGCTGATCCTCCGGCGGTCGCTCGTCGAGCGGCGCGGACGGGGGATCGCGCTGACCGACGCGGGCCGGCGCACCGCCCGCAATTTCCGCCTCGCCCGGACAGAGCTGGAAGCAGGCCTCGACGAAGCCTTGGGCCAATCCGGCGGCGTGCCCGCGCGGATCACCATCGGGGCGATGCCGCTCTCCCGCGCTCGGGTGCTACCGCGCGCGCTGGCAAGGTTCAACACCGCATTTCCGGCCATAGAGATCGTGATCGTCGAAGGATCGCATGGCGAACTGGCGGAATCCCTGCGCGACGGCAGCATAGACATGATGGTCGGCGCCATGCGCGATCCGCCGCCCGGCCCGGACCTCACGCAGCGCCCCCTGTTCGAGGATGAGGTGATTATCATCGCGCGGGCCGGTCATCCCGAGGCCGGTTCGGCACGGGATCGCCCGTTGAGCGATCTCGCGCGCTATGCCTGGATCTTGCCGTCGCCCGGCGCGCCCCTGCGGGCGCGCTTCGACGAGATGTTCCGCACGGCCGGACTTGCCCCACCGCCCGTTCCGATCGAATGCGGGTCGGTGATGATGATCCGCGAAATCCTGATGCAAACCGACTTTCTGACCCTGCTCTCGCCCGATCAGGTCTCGGTCGAGCAGGAGGCGGGCTGGCTCGTCTCGCTTGGCGCCCCGCCCGGGGGCTTCTCTCGCGCGGTCGCGCTCACCACCCGGGCGCAGTGGCGACCGGCCCCGGCACAAGCTGCCTTCATTGCCGAGCTGGACCGGGCCGCGACGGAACCATTCGCTTCTGCTTATGGCACGGAGCGGGAACAAATTTGCGATTCCGCTCGATAGGCGGCACAGCGTCGATCATGAGCGGGAGAATTGCCCTTATCGGCTTTGGGGAAGCGGGCCGGACCTTCGCCGGTGCCGCCGGATGGCGCAGCGACGCGCGCGCATTCGACCTCAAGGCAATCGAACCGCAGACGGCCGGCCCGATCCGCGCCGCTTACACCGAAACGGGCGTCACGGGCTGCGAGTCCCTGTCGGACGCGCTAGCCGGCGCGGAAATGATCCTGAGTCTCGTCACCGCCGATCAGACCGAGGCGGCAGCGTCCGCAGCCGCGCGGCACCTGTCCCCCGGCACGTTGTTCTTCGACATGAATTCCGTGTCGCCGGGCGCCAAGCAGCGCAATGCTGCGGCGATCGAGCAGGCTGGCGGCCATTATGTTGATGTAGCGGTCATGTCGCCCGTGCAGCCCGCCGCGATGACTGTGCCGCTGCTGATCAGCGGCCCGCACGCTGCGCAGGGCGAAGCGGCGCTGCGCGCGATCGGCTTCAGCAAGGTTGCGATTGCGGGCGATCAGGTCGGCGCCGCCAGCGCGACGAAGATGGTTCGTTCTGTCATGATCAAGGGCATCGAGGCGCTGACGGCGGAGATGATCCTCGCGGCCCGTCGTGCGGGCGTGACCGAGAATGTGCTGGCCTCACTCGGCGGAGACTGGCCCGAAAAGATCGATTATAATCTCGACCGGATGCTGGCGCACGGCACACGGCGCGCCGCCGAGATGGACGAGGTGGTCGTGACGCTTACCGAGCTGGGCATCGAACCGGCCATGACACGCGGGACAGTGACACGCCAGCGGGCGATGGGCGCCTTGCTCGGTTCGGTCGAGATGCCGCAGGGGCTTGAGGCAAAGCTGGCCTTTCTGGATGCCATGCATCCCGAAATGATCGCGAAGCCCGTGTCCGCTGGGCAGCCCAAAATGACAGAAACAGAAAAGTCTGGAAGGTGACGGAATGACGATGATCATCGACTGCCATGGCCACTATACCGTGCTGCCCAAGGCGCATGACGAGTGGCGCGAGCAGCAGAAGGCGGCCTTCAAAAATGGCACGCCCTGCCCGCCCTATCCCGAGATTTCTGACGACGACATTCGCGAGACCATCGAGCAGAACCAGTTGCGCCTCATCAAGGAGCGCGGCGCGGACATGACGATCTTCTCGCCGCGCGCCTCGGCCATGGCGCCGCATGTCGGCGATCAGTCGGTGGCAGTGCCTTGGGCGCAGGCATGCAACAACCTCATTGCGCGCGTCGTCGATCTCTACCCCGAGACATTCGCTGGCGTGTGCATGTTGCCGCAGTCGCCAGAGGCGGACATGACCAGTTCGATCGCCGAGCTGGACCGCTGCGTCAATGAGCTGGGCTTCATCGGCTGCAACCTGAACCCGGATGCGAGCGGCGGCCACTTCAAGCAGCCGCCGCTGACTGACAAATTCTGGTATCCCTTCTACGAGAAGATGGTCGAACTGGACGTCCCGGCGATGATCCACGTCTCGGGCAGCTGCAATCCCGCGATGCACGCGACGGGCGCCTATTATCTGGCGGCCGATACGATCGCCTTCATGCAGCTTCTGCAGGGCAATCTGTTCGCCGACTTCCCGACGCTGCGCTTCATCATCCCGCATGGCGGCGGCGCAGTGCCTTATCACTGGGGCCGGTTCCGCGGACTTGCGGACATGCTCAAGCAACCCAGCCTTGATACGCTGCTCATGAACAACGTGTTCTTCGACACCTGCGTGTATCACCAGCCCGGCATCAACCTGCTGGCCGACGTGATCGACAACAAGAACATCCTGTTCGGCAGCGAGATGGTCGGTGCCGTGCGTGGGATCGACCCGACCACAGGTCATTATTTCGACGATACGAAGCGCTATATCGATGCGCTCGACATTTCTGACGAGGAGCGTCACGCGATTTTTGAGGGCAATACCCGCCGCGTCTTCCCGCGTCTCGACGCCAAGCTGAACGCCCGCGGGCTCTAAGAGAGGATATCATGACCGAGAAGAAAGAAAGAATCGACGTTCACGCTTATCTTGCCGAGTTTGACGACATTCCCGGCACCCGCGTGTTCACGGCCCAGCGCGCGCGCCGGGGCTACAATCTCAATCAGTTCGCGATGAGCCTGATGAAGGCCGAGAATCGCGAGCGGTTCAAGGCGGACGAGAGCGCCTATCTCGACGAGTGGAACCTGACACCCGCCGCCAAGGCGGCCGTGCTGGCCCGCGACTACAATGCCATGATCGACGAGGGCGGGAATGTTTACTTCCTCTCCAAGCTCTTCTCGACCGATGGCAAGAGCTTCCAATTCGCTGCCGGATCGATGACCGGCATGACGCAGGAAGAATATGCACAGATGATGATCGACGGTGGTCGTTCGCCTGAGGGCGTGCGCTCGATCAAGGGAGGATTTTGATCATGGCACGCGTTACCACAGGCATTACGTCCAGCCACATTCCCGCGCTCGGCGCGGCGATGCAGACCAAGACCAGCGACAACGATTATTGGGGTCCGGTCTTCAAGGGCTATGAGCCGATCCGGGAGTGGATCAAGCAGCCGGGCAACACCCCCGACGTTGTGATCCTGGTCTATAACGACCACGCCTCGGCGTTCGACATGAACATCATCCCGACCTTTGCGATCGGATGCGCCGAAAGCTTCAAGCCGGCTGATGAAGGCTGGGGCCCGCGCCCCGTGCCCGACGTGAAGGGCCATCCCGATCTCGCCTGGCACATCGCCCAGAGCCTGATCCTGGACGAGTTCGACATGACCATCATGAACCAGATGGACGTCGACCATGGCTGCACCGTGCCGCTCTCGATGATCTTCGGCGAGCCGGACGAGTGGCCGTGCAAGGTCATTCCCTTCCCGGTCAACGTGGTCACCTATCCGCCGCCGTCGGGCAAGCGCTGCTTCAGCCTGGGCGATAGCATCCGCGCCGCGGTCGAGAGCTTCCCGGAAGACCTCAACGTCCACGTCTGGGGCACCGGCGGCATGAGCCACCAGCTTCAGGGGCCGCGCGCTGGCCTGATCAACAAGGAGTTCGACCTGAACTTCATCGACAAGCTGATCAGCGATCCCGCAGAGCTCAGCAAGATGCCGCACATCCAATATCTGCGCGAAAGCGGGTCGGAAGGCATCGAGCTGGTCATGTGGCTCATCATGCGCGGCGCGCTGCCGGAGAAGGTGCGTGACCTCTACACCTTCTACCACATCCCGGCCTCCAACACTGCGCTCGGCGCGATGATCCTGCAACCGGAAGAAACGGCCGGAGCGCCGCTGGAACCGCGCAAGGTGATGAGCGGTCACAGCATGGCGAAGGCCTAACACGCGCAAAGGCCCCTCCTCTTCAGAGGAGGGGTTGGGGTGGTGCTGGCCATCACCCCATTTGAAGTGACTTGGGGGGCATTGAGCCCCCTCGCCTCTCACCCACCCCTTGCCCCTCCCTTGAAAGGGAGGGGTTAGCTGGAGAAAGGACTCCCCCTCATGAGAATCGCACTCGCAGGCGCCGGCGCATTCGGCGAAAAGCATCTCGACGGCCTCAAGAACATCGATGGTGTGGAGATCGTCTCGATCATCAGCCGTCGTGCCGATCAGGCCGCCGAAGTCGCCGCCAAATATGGCGCGAAGCACAGCGGCACGGAACTGGACGAGGCGCTCGCGCGCGATGACGTCGACGCGGTGATCCTCTGCACGCCCACGCAGATGCACGCCCAGCAGGCCATTGCCTGCATGAAGGCCGGCAAGCATGTGCAGGTGGAAATCCCCCTGTCGGACAGCTGGGCCGACGCCCAGGCGGTCATCGACACGCAGAAGGAAACCGGACTCGTCTGCATGGTCGGCCACACCCGCCGCTTCAACCCGAGCCACCAGTATATCCATAACAAGATTACGGCGGGCGAACTCGCGATCCAGCAGATGGACGTGCAGACCTATTTCTTCCGCCGCAAGAACATGAATGCCAAGGGCGAGGCTCGCTCCTGGACGGACCATCTGCTGTGGCACCACGCCGCGCACACGGTCGACCTGTTCGCCTATCAGGCCGGCAAGATCGTGCAGGCCAATGCCGTGCAAGGCCCGATGCACCCGGAGCTGGGCATCGCGATGGACATGTCCATCCAGCTCAAGAGCGAGAGCGGCGCGATCTGCACCCTCTCCCTCTCGTTCAACAATGATGGGCCGCTCGGCACCTTCTTCCGCTACATCTGCGACAATGGCACCTGGATCGCGCGCTATGACGATCTGGTGACCGGCAAGGAAGAGCCGGTGGACCTGAGCGGCGTTGCCGTCTCCAGCAACGGCATCGAGCTGCAGGACCGCGAGTTCATCGCCGCGATCCGCGATGGCCGCGAGCCGAACAGCTCGGTCGCACAGGTGCTCGATTGCTATCGCGTGCTCGGCGAGCTGGAAGTCCAGCTCAACAAGGCCGGCTGATAAAGACTGGCGGTGTGTAGCCTGTTCGCGGCTGCACACCGCCTCATTTCCGGCGACGCTCAATCATCGGCGTCATGCCCGTAGGCATTTCTCAAGCTTTGCCATTTAAGGCGCCGCTCTACCGTCAGACCATAGGCGGCGGGAGAGGTGCATGTCAGTGGCGACCGGGTTAAGTTCAGATCTCGCGGACATGCTGCGCGCGTTTTCTGCCACCGAGACTGAAATCGTGCAGTTGGGCACGATCGCGCAAGCAGCGCGGATGCATGAACTACTCCAGCTTCGCCGGAAGTTCGTCGAGCAATTCGGATTGATGAATGCCGCACTCCAGAGCGAACCCATCCTGCTCGCCTCGCCAGCTCTAATGACGCAAGCCATGCGCCTGCTGGCGGCTTTCCGCTCACGCAATGCCATCAATCAGGCGGACTGGCCGGTCATCCGTGTCCGGGACGATCCCATCGCCTATCGCGATGCGTCCCAGCATGTGAAGGATGCGTCCCGGGACTTCTGGGACTGGATCGAAACCGCCCTCGACTTTCGGCGATAGGCACGCAATCCTCGCCAAAAGCGCCGCGAGGATTGATTTTTAATGCCCGGGGCGACACAAGCCGGGCCATGACTTCGCCATCGACACCCCTCCCCACCCGCCGCATCGCGGACATGGCCGTCTCCGCCATCAGTCTGGGCTGCATGAACCTCTCTCACGCTTATGACGCCCCGCCGAGCGAGGAGGAAGGCGCGCGCCTGCTCAATCATGCGCTCGACATCGGCGTGACGCATCTCGACAGCGCAGCGCTGTATGGCGGTGGCAAGAATGAGGGCCTGATCGCCCGCGCTGTCGGCCATCGCCGCAAGGATTATGTGCTGTCGAGCAAGTGCGTGCTCGATCTGATCGACGGCGAGCGTGTGCTCGACGGGCGACCGGAGACGATCACCGGATCGCTGGAACGCTCGCTCCAGCGGCTCAATACCGATTTTATCGATCTCTATTACATGCACCGGCTCGACCGGAACGTTCCGATCGAAGACTCGATGGGCGCTTTGGTGCGGGCGAAGGAAGCCGGGAAGATCGGCGCCATTGGCCTGTCCGAAATGTCCGCAGCGAGCATCCGCCGCGCCCATGCCGTGCATCCCGTCGCTGCCATTCAGTCCGAATATTCGCCCTGGGTGCGCAATCCGGAAGTCGCTGTGCTGGACGCCTGCCGGGAACTCGGCATCGCCTTCGTCGCCTTCTCGCCGGTCGCGCGCGGCATGCTCGCCGGCGCCATCAGCAGCATCGATTTCAAGGCCGGCGACATCCGCATCCCGATGCCGCGCTTTCAGGAACCCAATTTCGGCCACAATCTCAAGCTTGCCGAGCGCTTCAATGCGGTTGCGGCCGATCTCGGCATCACGCCTGCCCAGCTCAGCCTAGCCTGGGTGCTGGCGCGGGCGCCGCAGATCATCGCGATCCCCGGCACGCGCTCCATCGCGCATCTTGAGGAGAATGTGAAAGCGGCCTCCATCAACCTCGCACCGGAATCCATCGCGGCCGTGGACGCGATCTTCGCGCCTGGCGCCGTTGCCGGCGCGCGTTATCCCGCACCGGTGCAGAAGCAGATCGATACCGAATTGCTGCCCGAAGAGGCGGACGCGGCATGAGCGTGACACTGGACGACGCGATGCGGCGGGCGATCGAATGGGACTGCACCACGCTCATCAATCGCTACACGCTGCTCAACGATGCGGCTGACTGGGACGCCGTCGCGGCCCTCTACACCGAGGATGGCCAGATGGCCCGGCCAAGCGCACCGGATCAGCCGATAAAGGGACGTGAGGCTATTCTCGCGACCTTCAAGAGCCGGCCGGTCCGTGCGGCGCGCCATGTGGTTTCCAACGTGGTCGTGGACGTCGTAAGCGAGACCGAAGCGACGGCGCTGTCGGTCATCGTGCTGTATCAGGGCGTCGCGAGCGAAACCGGCGGGCTGCCCGTGCGCGATCCCAAGGGGCCGCTGATCGGTACCTATGCGGACCGCCTGCGCAAGACACCGGAGGGATGGCGCTTTGCAGAACGGCGCGGCGGTCTGGATTTCGCGGCATGACCGGCGTCCCTGCATCCCAGCCGGATGACTTCCAGGCGTTCCTCTCCCGACCCTATCGCATCGAATGGGGCCATTGCGACCCGGCGGGCATCGTCTATGCGCCGCGCTTCCTCGAGATGTTCGGCGAGAGCACGATCATGCTGTTCGAGAAGGCGCTTGGCGTGCGCAAGCGGGACATGCTGAAAACCCAGGGCGTAGTCGGCTTTCCGATGGTCGATGTGTCGGCCAAGTTCCAGCGCCCCGCCGCCTATGGCGATGATGTGGTGCTGGAGGTGGAAGCGCCCGATTTCGGCAATTCCAGCTTCACCATTCGGCATCGCCTGCTCAAGGACGGGCATGTCTGCGTGAGCGGTACGGAAAAGAGGGTGTGGACCGTGCGGGACAGCGAGCGCCCGGGCGGGATGCGCGCGGAGCGCGTGCCCGATGACATTCGGGCCCGGTTCGCTCTGCCCGGAGCGTAAGGCTGCCCAACTATCGAGGGCGCACCGCCATTCGATAGAGGGCTATTCATTTGCCAAAGCCTGCGCCATGATACCCTCATAACAAGAGGACTCATGGAGGGGCTTATGGTGATGGGGGATGCGGGCACGCCGCGTCTGCGCAGCGGCGGCTATCAGGCATGGCTGGTCGGACTGCTCAGCCTGAATTTCGGCATCGTCTTTTTCGATCGGCAGGCGCTCAACGTGCTGATGCCGTTCGTCCAGCCCGAGCTCGGCTTGTCCAACGCTCAGATCGGCCTGCTCGCGGGCGGCCTCTCCTTCACTTGGGCCATTGCCGCCTTCGCCATCGGCCGCCTGTCGGACACGATCGGCAATCGCAAGCTGCTGCTCGTCGGCGCGACGCTCGGCTTCTCGCTCTGCTGCTTTCTCAGCGGCATGGCGACAAGCTTCCTCTTCATGCTGTGCGCACGGATGCTGATGGGCGCGGCGGAGGGCGGCGTGATGCCGATCAGCCATGCCATGGTCGCCAGCGAAGTCGATCCGCGCCGTCGCGGCCTTGCGCAGGGGATTGCCCAGAATTTCGGGTCCAATCTGCTGGGATCGTTTCTTGCGCCGGTCTTGCTCGTGTGGTTCGGCCTGGAATTCGGATGGCGCAACGCCTTTTTCCTCGCGTCCATTCCCGGCATCATCTGTGCCCTGCTGATCTGGTTCACGCTGGAGGAGCCCGCAGCGCCGGCACGGCCACAGGTACAGGATGGCCAAGCCCAAGGTGTCCTCAGTGTGTTGCGCACCCGCAATGTGCTGGTCTGCGTGCTGCTGGGCGTGCTGATGGTCAGCTATTTCGTCATCTGCCTGACCTTCCTGCCGATCTACCTCACCAGCGTCAGAAGCTACACCCCGACGGAAATGAGCTGGCTGATCGCAACCCTGGGCATTTCCGCGACTATCGGCAGCTTCGCGATCTCGGGCCTGTCGGACTGGATCGGGCGGCGGCCCGTCATGATCGCCATGCCTCTGCTCGGCATCATCCTGCCGCTGGGCGCTCTCTACTGGAGCGGGTCGATCTGGGGGCTGGTCCCGATCTTCTTCTTTGGCTGGGGCCTGAACGGGATCTTCCCATTGTTCATGGCCACCGTGCCGTCGGAAAGCGTCGATCCGCGCCAAGCCGCGACGGCGCTGGGTCTCACCATGGGATCGGCGGAAATCCTCGGCGGGGTCTTCGCGCCTTCGCTGACCGGTGTAGCGGCGGACGCGACCAGCTTGGCCGCGCCCTTGTGGATCATGGTAGTGCTGGCGATCCTCGGCGGGATCGTGGCGATTTTCCTCACCGAAACCGCCCCCTCGCAACGCGCCAGGATGGCGGCCGCGTCCTGACAGGATCCGATGCCGGGCCACGCATCTGGAAAGCGCGGTCCGGCATGGAGCTTTTAAATCAGGCCGGCACGCTCGCGAGGCGCCTGGCTGCAATATCGGCGCCTTCCCGCAGGGCCTGCAGCTTCTTCCACGTGACGGCGGGATCGATCTTGCCGTAGCCGGCAAAGGTGCCGAAGCCGCAATCCGTGCTGCCGATCACGCGCTCAGCGCCGACAATGCCCGCAAAGCGCTCGATCCGCTGGGCGACCAGTTCCGGATGCTCGACATAGTTCGAGCAGCTATCGATCAGGCCCGGGGCCAGCACGAGATCGTCGGGCAGCTTCGCATCCCGCCACACGGTCCACTCATGCTCGTGGCGCGGATTGGCCGATTCAAACAGCACGACGCCGGGGCGGGCCCGCAGGATCGTCGGCAGCACCTTGGCGAGATCGATGTCGCAATCATGTGGGCCTTCATAATTGCCCCAGCAGATGTGCATCCGCAGCCGGTCGCGGGGGAGTCCTTCGGTGGCGGCATTCAGCGCCTCGACATTGGCCTCGGCAATCTTCACGAACTCTGCGTCGCTCACGTCCTGATAGCCGGTGTGGCGGGACATGGCGAGGTCGGGGCAATCGAGCTGCAGGTCGAAGCCCGCATCGATGATCGCCTGATATTCAGGGCGCATGGCCGTCACCAGATCCGCGAGATAGGCCTCGTGGCTGGGATAATAGGCATTGGGCTGGAAGGCCGTGATCAGGCCGGGGGACGCGGCATTCATGAAGCCGCGTGCGCCCTTGCCCTGCGCCTTGAGCGCCTGATCGAACCGACGAATGTCGTCATGGCAGGGCTGCAGGTTCTTGAGCTTCACCGGTGCGATGCACGAGGCGCGGGTGAATTCCTGATCGCCCATGATCGCGGCGAGCTTCTTGCGCAGCTCCGGCAAGGGCGCGAGGTCGAGCGCCGGCTTGCGATCGGTGTGGCCGCCAAAGCCCTCCAGACGCTCGATGATATAGGTTGAGTAACCGACCTTTCCGAGTTCGCCATCGGACACGATGCTGACTCCGGCCTCGACCTGCTTGGCAACGGCATCGTCGATGGCCTGCTGCACAACCGTCTCGAACTGCGCGGCGTCATAAGGCTCGCCATGATCCTTCGCGAGCAGCAAGGGAACAAGCTCCGGCCCGCGCGGCAGACTTCCGACATGTGTCGTTGCGATCACAGTACTCAACCCTTTCTTCAATTCAACGCTATGCCGCCGCCCCTCGCACGACCGATGCAATCAGGCAAGCCCGAGAGAGGTCGGGCCAAAAACGCAAGGCTTACCGCCATTTGCGGAGACGGCCATTGTTGACAATATCCAATGATGTCTCAGCATCACCCGGGCAACCGCCCGGCCCGCCGCTGTTCACACTATTGCACATATTGCTGCTCCCAAACCCTCATGTTATGCCGCCGCCACGCCGTTGCATGTCCGCTACGAGACATGAAAATCAGCAACGGCAACATGGAGAGGAGATTGCCCATGCGCAGATTTTGCGCGCGATCCGTTGCGTCCTATGCCCTGGCCTGTGCGCTAGCCGCCCCGGTTTATGCCCAGAGCGGCGAACAGCCCAAAAGTGCCCAGAATACGGACGTTACCGGCGATATCATCGTCACTGCCCAGTTCCGTGAGACACGGCTTCAGGATACGCCGATCGCCATCACCGCGGTCAACGCCGCCCTGCTGGAACAGCGCGGGCAGACCAGCATTGCCGACATCGCCAACCAGTCACCCAACGTGACCTTGCGGCCACAACCGCAAAATGGCGGCGCCGGCCTCATCGCCTTCATCCGCGGCGTGGGGCAGACCGACTTCAACTATGCCCTCGACCCCGGCGTGGGCGTCTATATTGATGATGTCTACATTCCGACCCTCTCCAGCTCGCTGCTGGACCTCATGGATCTGGACCGGGTCGAGATCCTTCGCGGCCCGCAGGGGACGCTGGCGGGCAAGAACTCCATCGGCGGCGCCATCAAGCTGTTCAGTGCCAAGCCCGATGGCTCTGGCGGCGGCACGCTTGAGGCCACCTACGGGTCCTACAACCGCCTCGATCTGCGCGGCATGGCCGACTTCGCTGTGACGGACAATCTGTTCGTCCGCCTGTCTGGCGCCGCGAAGAGCCGCGATGGCTACCTCAAACTTCTGGATTATGGCGCGACCCACCCCGGCTCGAACGTGCCGGCCAGCAACAACCGGGGCGCCGACCCCGTTGTCGGGACGCAGGGCGGCCAATCCTATGTCGCCGGGCGCATCGCGCTGCGCTGGCTGCCGTCCGATGCGCTCGAAGTGAACCTGTCCGGGGACTATACGTCGGATAAGTCGGAGCCGGCGCCAACCGTGCTGATCGCGGCCGGTCTGCCGGGGCCGACCTCGACCAACCCCAATCCGTTCAACCCGGCCATCCCCAACCCCGGTACGAATGCCAATGGCGGTGCCTGGCTGCCGGGCAAGAATGGCAGCCCCGTGCCGGTAGGCTGCGCCTTCGTGCCTTATGGGGCCTATGGCTGCGATTCATTGGCCAGCTCGGCATATGGCGGTGACCGCCGCTTCATCGGCTACGCCAATTTCGTGGATGGAATGCTGCCCACGTCCCAGTCCCCCTACAAGCCCTACACGGCCTTGCAGAACCAGGACTTCAAGGGCTGGGGCATTCACGGGAATGTGACGTGGACGCTGAGCGACAGCCTCAATGTCGTATGGATTTCCTCCTATCGCGAATATCAGTCGAACTTCGGGCAGGATCAGGACGCGACCCCTGTTCCCGTCGCGCAACTGGATAACCAGCTCGACCATCACGCCTGGAGCCAGGAACTGCGCTTGAACGGCAAGGTCGGCACGTTCGCCGACTTCACCCTCGGCGGCTTCTACTTCGATCAGAAGGGCACCTACTCCGCCCGTGTCGACCTGAACTATGCCGGCATCGACTTCCTGCATGGTCCCGACACCACGCCGTCCACTTCCAAAGCGCTTTTCGCCAATGGCGTGATCCGGCCGTTGGAAGGATGGAGCATCTCGGGCGGTCTGCGCTACACGCGTGATGAAAAGACCTACACCTACTTCCGCCGCAACCCGGACGGCACGGTGCCGTTCGGTAACTGGACGCCGGCGCAATTGCCGTCCCTCCCGATCTGCGAGTTCTTCCAGGGCGCACCGACCGCAGGACCGACCGGCATTGGCAATACGCCCAACTGCCTGCTTTCTGGCCTCTACAACGTCAGCGACAGCTTCAAGGGCGATCGCTGGGATTGGCGGATTTCCACCGACTTCCGATTCTCGCCGGAACTGCTTGTTTATGGCTCGGTTGCTACAGGCTTCAAGGGCGGCGGGGTCAATCCCCGACCGTTCTTCGGGCCCTCGGCGGGTTCGTGCACAGCACCGGGCTATGTCGCTCCGGCACCCTGCAACCAGCTCGGCAGCTTCAACCCGGAAACGCTCACCACCTATGAGCTGGGATTCAAGTCCGACCTGTTCGATCGGCGCGTGCGGCTGAACGGCGCGGTGTTCCTGAACAAATATAATGACATGATCCTCACGCTCTCGGCGTGCCCATCCGTGCCCTGCCTCAAGCCCACCAACGTCGGCAAGGCGGACGTCAAGGGCTTCGAGCTGGAAACGACCATTCATCCGTTCGCGGGCTTCACCGTCGATGGGAGCCTTAGCTACATCAACTTCCAGTATAAGGAAGTCGGCACGTCCGGCATCTCACTGGATGCGGTGACGCCTTACACGCCGGAATGGACCTACAGCTTCGGCCTGCAATATGATCATGAGATCACGCCCGGCACGGTGAGCGTGCGGTTCGATGGCTCCTATCAGTCCGATGTCTTCACCGAGACATCCAACTCTGAGTGGAGCCGGGTGGAGGGCAACTTCCTCGCCAATGGCCGCCTGTCTTTCACCACGACGGACAAGGACTGGCGCATCTCGCTGGAAGTGCAGAACATGTTCAACAAATATTACTTCCTGACCAAGAGCGATGTCAGCGCGTCGCTTGGCGTCGTAACGGGCGTGCCTGCGCCATTGCGGACCTGGGCGGTCTCCGTGCGCCGCAGTTTCTGACCGCCTCGTCAAGCCAATGTATCGGGAGTGGCGCGCCGTCGCCTCTCCCGATCTTATTGTGCGCACAATCGCCGCACAAAAAGGTCGGAAGCGGTTGCGCCGCAGATACTTTGGACACTATCAATAAGCCGACCGCCTGCCTTCCCACGAACAGGACTCATACATGCTCATCAAACGGCTCGACCACGTCAACATCCGCACCCGTGACCTGCCGCCGGTGGTGGCGTTCTACCGCGACATTCTGCTGCTTGAGGAGCGCGATCCACCGTCCAATCTGGACCGGACGATGGTGCGATGGATGTACGATCACAAGGACGATCCGATCGTTCATATCAGCACGCCCGGCGCGCTGTCCGAACATGGGGTTTACGACAATATCACCGGGACGACGGGCGGCCTCGATCATGTCGCGTTCCAGTGCGTCGGCCTTGGCCCGCTGGTCGAGCGGCTTGAGGTCCACGGCGTGCCCTGGCGGGAGAATCGGGTCGAGGTGATCAAGATGACACAGGTCTTCCTGCATGATCCCACGGGCGTGCAGATCGAACTGAACGTGTTCGACGAAGACCCGGCCTGAACGCGCCTGACCAGAGAGGACCGCACAGAATGACCGACGCTGGCACGGGACAGCCGCCCAAGGCACTTGAGCAGTTCGACATCGCGGGGCGCAGCGCGCTCGTGACAGGCGCTGCCTCCGGCATCGGCCTCGCTTATGCCGAGGCGATGGCGGAAGCCGGCGCACGGGTCACGCTGACGGATGTCGATGGCGCCTCCGCCGAGCGGGAAGCAGCCCGCCTGCGGGCGCAAGGCTATGAGGTGCGCGCCGACGAGCTCGATGTCTCCGACCGCGCCCGCACCACGCAGGTCTTCGATGCACATGAGGCTGCTTATGGCGGACTGGACATCGCCTTTGCCAATGCCGGGCTTGGGATCGGCCCCGGCTTCTGGAAGCCAGAAGGCGGCCGCGACCCGCAGGGCCAGATCGACACCTACGATCCGGCCATCTGGGACCGGATCATCGCGATCAACCTGACCGGCGCCTACAACACGATGCGCGATGCGGCGCGGCTGATGAAGAAGAGCGGCAATGGCGGCTCGATCATCGCCACCTCGTCCAATGCGGCCGTGATCTGCGAGCCGATTGTGCCGATGCCCTATATGCCGTCCAAGGCCGGGGTCAGCCACATGGTCCGCCACCTCGCGCTGGAGCTGGGGGCCTATCAGATCCGCGTCAACGCCATCTTGCCCGGACCTTTCGTCACCAACATCGCGGATGGATCGCTCAAGGATCCCGTGGTCCGCAAGGCGTGGGACGACGCGACCTTGATGGGGCGGATCGCCGAGACCTATCAGATCAAGCCGCTGGCATTGTTCCTTGCCTCCGACGCATCGAGCTATGTAACCGGAGCGCAGATGATGATCGATGGCGGCATGTCGCTCGGCCGGCTCGGCTGAGCAATATCGCGCTGCCTCAAGCCAAGACCAGAACAGGAGTGACACGCATGACCACATCCGCACAGGCCGCCATCTGCAAGGGCGGCGAAGCGCCGTTCGCTATCGAAGCCGTGACGCTGGACGAGCCCCGCGCTGACGAGGTGTTGGTGCGCATCCACGCCTGCGGCATCTGCCACACCGATATGGCCGCACGCGATGGGCAGCTCCCGACCCCGCTCCCCATGGTGCTGGGCCATGAAGGGGCCGGCGTGGTCGAGAAGGTCGGGTCCGAGGTGACGCATGTAAAGCCGGGCGACCGGGTGCTGATGAGCTTCAACAGCTGCGGCACCTGCCCGAGCTGTGAAGTCGACAAGCCCACTTATTGCTACAATTTCGTGCCCGAGAACTGGATCGGCACCAGGCCGGACGGCAGCCACACGCTGCATCGCGATGGCGAGGGCGTGAATGCGAATTTCTTCGGCCAATCATCTTTCGCCACCCACGCCATCGGCCATGCTCGCAACGTCGTGAAGGTGCCCGAAAGCGCCGCGCATGTACCGCTCTCGACCCTCGCGCCGCTCGGCTGCGGTTTCATGACCGGCGCCGGTGCCGTGCTGCGCAGCATGAAGGTGCGCGCCGGCATGCCCATCGCCGTCTTCGGCACGGGCGCTGTCGGCCTCGGCGCGATCATGGCCGCCAAGATCGCGGGCGCGAACCCGATTATTGCCGTCGACATCCACGACAACCGCCTGGCACTGGCCCGCGAACTGGGCGCGACGCACACGATCAACGGCAAAACCAGCAATGCGGAGGAGGAAATCCGCAAACTCTGCCCGCAGGGTCTGGGCTATGCGTTCGATACGACGGGTCTGAAGGCGATCATCGAGAGCGCCGCCGGACTGATTGCGCCGCTTGGCATCGTCGGCATCGTCGGTGCATCCGACCCCGCCGCCAATCTGACACTCAACGAGTCAGCCTTCATGGGTGGCGGCAAGCGGCTGATGGGCATCCTGGGTGGCGATTCCGATCTGTTCGGCTTTCTGCCCGAATTGATCGACCATCATCTTGCGGGTCGTTTCCCGCACGATCGGCTGATCAAGACGTTCCCCTTCGCGCAGATCGATGAAGCCTTCCATGCCGGCGAGAGCGGCGCGGTGGTGAAGCCCGTCCTTGTGATGGACGCCTGACCGGTAGCCTGATCCTCGACAAGCCGCGCCCGTTCTCCTTCGGGTGCGGCTTGGATCGGCCCTGCGCGGCGACGAGCTAGCCTTGCCGCTTCCATCTTTTGCTGAACATGTTAATTACTTTGCGTGGGCTGACGGCCCGGCCGCAGGCGCGATTATGCGTTCGCGTATGTGATAATTTCATATATAGAGAGAATGACAATGACGGCAGCAACAAACATGATGGGAGCAGCGGCATGACGGCGCGGGGTCTGGCAGTCGAGAAGCCCAAGGCAGTCGAAGGGCCAACGGTGCGTGATGCCGTGATGAGCCTGCTGCGCGATCTTGGCATGACGACATTGTTCGGCAATCCCGGCTCGACTGAGCTGCCGTTGTTCCGCGACATGCCACAGGATTTCCAATATGTCCTGGGCCTGCAGGAAAGCGTCGTCGTCGGTATGGCGGACGGCTTCGCGCAAATGAGCGGCAATGCTGCGTTTGTTAACCTGCATTCCTCTGCCGGCACGGGCCATGCGCTTGGCAACATCTTCACCGCGTTCCGTAACCAGACGCCGCTGGTGATCACCGCAGGGCAGCAGGCCCGCAGCATCTTCCCCTACGACCCGTTCCTCTATGCCGAGCGCGCCACGGAGTTTCCGCAACCCTTCGTCAAATGGACCTGCGAGCCGGCGCGCGCCGAGGATGTGCCGTTGGCCATCCTGCGCGCTTATCATATGGCGATGCAGGCGCCGCGCGGTCCGGTGTTCGTCTCGGTGCCCATCGACGATTGGGATCGCGCCTGCCAGCCGATCAGCACCTCGACTGTCTCTCAGGAATCGATGGCGTCCCCTGCCCTCATCGGTGCCGCCGCGGACGCACTGAACGCCGCGAAATCGCCGGTGATAGTCGCCGGCGCTGGCGTCGGCCGCGAGAATGCGCGCGCCGCGCTCCATGCCCTGGCGACAGCGCATCAGGCGCCGGTGTGGGTCGCGCCAATGGCTGCCCGCGCCGTGTTCCCGGAAGACGATGTCCTGTTCGCAGGCTTCCTCCCAGCTTCGCGTGAAGCCATTGTGGACGCACTGGATGGCCATGATCTCGTGTTGGTGCTGGGGGCGCCGGTCTTTACTTATCATGTCGAGGGCTTCGGCCCCTATGTGCCCAAGGGCGCGCAGATCATACAGATTGTCGATGATCCAGCCACGGCAGCCCGCACGCCGGTCGGCACCGCTATCGTCGGCAATGTCGCGGATGCGATTGCGCGCCTGTATGCTGCATCCAATGCTGCACCCCGGAAGGCGCCCGCACCTCCCGCGAGCCATGCCGCCGAAAGCCCCGATGGCGCCGCCATTTTCGAGCCCTATCTGATGCAGCGCCTTGATGCCCTGCGTCCCAAGGGCATCATTATCAGCGAGGAAGCGCCGAGCACGCGCGGACCGCTGCACGATCATTTCCCGATCCGGCTCGAGGATGAGTTCATGGCCACCGCCAGCGGCGGGCTGGGCTTTGCGCTACCTGCGGCAGTCGGCGCGGCCCTTGCGCAGCCGAACCGCACGGTGCTGTGCCTGCTGGGCGACGGGTCGTCCATGTATTCGATCCAGGGTCTCTGGACGGCGGGCGACCTCAAGCTCGACGTGCGCTTCCTCATCGTCAACAATGGCGGTTATGCCGCGCTCGATCAGTTCGGTGCGCTGTTCGACATCGAGGTGGTGGGCAGCAAGCTTCCGGGCATCGATTTCGTGAAGCTCGGTGAGAGCATGGGCGTGCCCGGCGCGCGCGTTTCCGACCCTGCAGCGCTGGACGATGCGATCCGGGATCTGTTTGCCGGCAGCGGCCCCCGCTTGCTGGAAGTCATGGTGGAACGGGCGCGCTGAGGCTTATGCTGCGCGCAGCATGAGCAGCGAGCGCCGGTGTCCGATAGGAGAAAAAGATGAGCAAGACATTCATTACCTGCGCGATCACCGGCGCATCGCCGATGCCCAAACATCCCAACTTTCCCTTCCGTCCCGAGCATGTGGCGCAGGAAGCGCTGGACGCGGCAGAGGCCGGCGCGTCGATCATCCATGTTCACGTCCGCAATGGCGAGGATGGCACGCCGAGCCAGGAGATGGACGATTATCGCAAGGTGGTGAGCCTCATCCGGGAAAAGAACACGGACGTGATCCTCAACGTCACGACCGGCCCGGGCTGCATGTGGTTCCCCAAGAGCGCCGACGAGCCGGCGATGCCGGACCTCGAAAAGACCCTGATGTTCACCGCGGAGCGGCGCATCGAGCACATCCTCGACCTCAAGCCCGACATGTGCACGCTCGATATCTGCACCATGAACCTGTGGGGCGGCATTGCCATGAATCTGGAGATGATCGTCGGCAAGATGGGTACCATGTTGCAGGATGCCGGCGTGCTGACCGAGATCGAATGCTTCGAGGCCGGCGATTTCGTCTTCGCGGACGATCTGATGGCCAAGGGCCTAATTCCCAAAAATGCACCCTTCACCTTCGTACTCGGCACCAAATATGGTCTGCCCGCGACGCCGGAGGCGATGATGTATTCCAAGAACCAGATCCCGCGCGGCGCGCCCTTCACCGGCTTTGGCATTTCCCGCCACAGCTTCCCCATGGCGGCGCAGTCTGTGCTGCTCGGCGGGCACATGCGCGTTGGCTTCGAGGATACGATCTACCTGCGCAAGGGCGTGCTGGCGCAGAGCAATGCCGATCTGGTGCGGCAGGGCGTCGAGATTCTCGAGAAGATCGGCGGTGAGCTTGCCACGCCGGGTGAGACCCGGCAGATGCTCGGGCTTAAGCAGTGAGGCGGGCACAATAGGGCAGGCCCGCCGACGGCTATTGGGGGATCGCGGCATGGAAGCGAAGGCGGAGTCCTCGTCGGTCAAATCGGCCACGCGGACGCTCGACATTCTGGAATATGTCGTCAGCAGTGGCCGGCCGGTCAGTGCTGCCGAGATTGCGCTCTCCTTGGCGATTCCCGTCAGCAGCCTCTCCTATCTGCTCGGGACGCTGGTCGAACGGGGCTATCTGCTGCGCAGCGGCCGGCTCCATTCGCCCGGGCCGGCGCTCGCCCGTCTCAACCCGGCACCGGAAGCCATCCCGCTCAAGGACCGGGTCTACCCGGTGCTGCGATCGGTCTCGCGGCAACTCAACGAGACCGTCTCCTTCTTCGTCCGCCATGGCGAGAATATGGAGGCGATTGCAGGAGAAGTGGCGCCGCAAGCGCTGCGCTATACCATTGAGGTTGGCCGCCTCGTCCCGCTCCATGCCTTTGCCGCCGGCAAAGCCATTCTGGCCGCGCTCGATCCGCAGGAGTTGGACGCCTATTTCGCGGCGGCGAGTCGCGCGGCGTTCACCCCGCAGACACGCACTGCCGAGGCAGAGCTGCGCCGCGAACTGGCACAGATCGCGCAAACCGGTATTGCGCGCACTGCCGAAGAGTTTACCCCCGGCATCATCGGTATCGGCCATGCCGTGCATGTGGGCGGGAGCCTGGTCGGTGCGATCAGCGCCGCCATCCCGGTCGCGCGGGCTACGCCGGAGCTTGAGCAGCGCGCGGCCGTCCTGCTCACCCAGGCGGCCCAGGCGCTTGGCGGAGACTGAAGGCAAAGCGCAGGGGGTTATCAACCTCCTCGCGCCACTTCCCGATGCCAGCGTCGAGGAAATCTTCGACCTGATCCTCGAAAAGGCAGGCGCCCGGATCGAGCGGATCGTGTCGCAGGGGCAAGTGACACCCAAGGTCGCGCCATACGATCAGCCGCATGACGAGTGGGTGCTGCTGCTGGCCGGCGGCGCCCGGCTCTGGCTGGAGGATCGGGGCGAGTGCGCGCTCTCGCCCGGCGACGCGATGCTTATCCCTGCTCACGTCCGTCATCGCGTCGTCTGGACGCAGGCAGCACCGCCGACCGTCTGGCTGGCGGTGCATTTCGCGCAGGATCGCCCGGCAGAGTGAACCGCCGGGCGAAGCGGGGCGGGATCAGTTACCCCGCGGCTGCTTGGTCATCATCGGCGTGAAATTCTCGATGATGAAGGCGCGGCCGAGCACCGGATGCGCAAAACTCATCGGCACTTCGTAGCGGTGCGGCCAGGTCTGCCGCACTTCCTTCTCGGGCAGGATGCGGTCGGGGCCGTTGAGATCTTCCGGATAAGGCTTTTGCGCCGGCTGCAGGTGCGCGGTGGTGTGCGCCCAGCCCTTCTCATAGTCGCCCTGCCACTGCATCATATAGTCGAGGCGCTTGATCTTCCAGACGCCGTCTTCCTTGACATAGTCATTCTCGTAGATGCCGGACTCCCAGAATTGCTGCGGCACCCCTTCAGGCTTTTCGTGCAGCGCGTCATCATGCCAGCCACCCGCGAGAATGCCGCGGAAGCGCCCCTTGGCAGTCTGGCCATCCTCGGCAATGGTGATGACATCCTGCAACTGGAAATGGTCGAGCAGCAGGCCATGGACCGGGCCGCGCCGCCCGCCGGTGAAGAGGTTCTGGAACCATGTTCCATAAAGGCGCATCACGCCCTCATATCCGACATATTCGCCGGAGAGGAAGACAACCACGCCCTCCTTGGCAAAGAGACCCGCAACCTCCTCGGGGCGGTTATAGTCAATATAATAGCCATAGGCCCATTGGAGCCGACGGATCGCGTTGATATCCTCGAGTTCCTGAACCTTCTTTTCCAGCTTGGCCAGGCGCGATTCCACCTCAGACATTATCGACTCCTCTCACTTTGACTGTATGTTTTGCTAACAAAGCACAAATAGCCGGCGAGAGGAAAGAGTCATCATGAGCAGCACGGATTGGTCCGGAAAAGTCGCGTTCATCACGGGCGCGGGCACCGGAATCGGCTTCGGGATTGCGCGGGCTTTCAGCAATGCCGGCATGCGCCTCGCCCTCTCCTACCGCAATGAAGAGCAGCGGGCGCGCTGCACCCAATGGTTCGAGGAGCGCGGGCGGGAGGCGCCGCTCTGGATCAAGCTGGACGTGACCGACCGGGCAGCGTTCCAACAGGCTGCGGACCAAGTGGTCGAGCATTTCGGCGCCTGCCATGTGCTGGTGAACAATGCCGGCGTCTCCGTCTTCGGCCCCACCGATGAAGCCAGCTTTGCCGACTATGACTGGATCATGGGCGTCAACTTTGGCGGAGTGGTGAACGGCATCGTGTCCTTCCTGCCCAAGATCAAGGCGAGCGGCGAAGGCGGCCATGTGGTCAACGTCGCGAGCATGGCGGCCTATCTCTCCGGGCCGCAAGCCGGGATCTATACCGCCAGCAAATTTGCCGTGCGCGGCCTGACGGAGTGCCTGCGCTATAATCTGGTGCCCTATGGCATTGGCGTCTCGCTGGTCTGCCCGGCGCTGGTCGCGACGGATGCGGCGCTCTCCGCGCTCAAGCGCCCGGCCGAATTTTGGGGCAGCGGTTTCGCACCGGTGGACGAGGCGGAAATCCGCCAGTTCGCGACCGCTTTCGAGAATGGCATGGACCCGCTGGAGGCCGGTGAGAAGATTTTTGCCGGCATGGTCGAGAACCGGGGCCTGATCTTCACCCACCCCGAATTTGCGGAAGACTTCAAGGACATCTACGAAACCAGCCTCGCCGCCCTGCCGGATGAAGTCGCGCCGCCGGAGCGCCTTGAGGTCGAGCGGATGCGCCGGGCCGCTAACAAGGCCGCGCTGGAAGGCGCAAAGATCGGCTTGAGCGACCTGACCTGACCGGAACCTGCCGAGCGCCTTGCGTACGCGACGGCGACGATCCAATAAGACGCAAAGACAGGGGAGAATATATGAACGGCAAATCCATCGCCTCTCTGGCCGCCTTGCTGGCCGGCGCCGCCCTTGCGCCGACGCCTGCAGCCGCACAGGACGCGGCCCAGCGCTGTGCGGCCCTCACCAGTCAGAATTTCGGGGCCGAGGTGAAGATCACCAGCGCCATGCTGGTACCGGCCGGTCCCTCCAAGGCCCCGCCGCCCCCGGGCGAGCCGCCCGCGACGCTAGTGCTTCCTGAACATTGCCGCGTGGATGGCGTCATCAACCAGCGCACGGGCGCCGGTGGCAAGACCTATGGCATCGGCTTCGCCCTTGCGCTGCCGAAGGATTGGAGCGGTCGCTTCCTCCTGATGGGCGGCGGCGGACTGAATGGCAGCATTCGCGAGCCGATCGGTCCGGTCGCGGCCGGCAACCGCCCTGCCCTCTCCCGCGGCTTTGCGGTGCTCAGCCATGACAGCGGCCACAAGGGCGCGGTGTTCGACAACGCTTTCATGATCGATCAGCGCGCCACGCTCGACTTTGCGGAGAGTTCGGTGCGCACCGTCACGCTCGCCGGCAAGGCGATCGCACAGGGCTTCTACGGCAAATCGGCCACGCGCAGCTACATGACCGGATGCTCGACCGGCGGTCGGGAGGGCATGCTCGCCGCACAGCGTTATCCCGAGTTGTTCGATGGAATTGTGGTCGGCGCGCCGGCCATGCGGACCGGCAACTCAAATCTCGGCATGAGCTATGCGCAGGTGATGTTCAACCAGGCCGCGCCCAAGGATGACAAGGGCACGCCCCTGATCGACCGGACCTTCTCGCCGACGGATCGCCAACTCATCCTCAAGGGGCTGCTCAACCAGTGCGACGGTCTCGATGGCCTGAAGGACGGGATGATCGAGAATGTCGGCCAATGCCGCTTCCAGCCTGCCCGGCTGCAATGCACCGGCGCGAAGGCGGATTCGTGCCTGAGCAAGGCGCAGGTCGAGGCCCTTGAGCGCGCCTTTGCCGGGCCGCGCGACAAATCCGGTTACCCGCTTTATGCGCCGGTGCCCTTTGATACCGGCATCGTCGACACGTCCGGCCCGGTGTCCGGCTACATCACCACCGGCGCGCCGGGCGTGTTCGGCCCGCCGCTGCGCGACCTCACGATCGATCTCGATGCCCGCATCAACGAGGTGCGCAACAACGCCCAGCAGCGGCTCACCGACACATCCTATTGGACCAACCTCAACACCTTCCTCGACAAGGGCAGCAAGATCCTCTTCTTCCACGGCGTGAGCGATCCCTGGTTCTCGGCCTGGGATACGTGGGATTACTGGCTGCGCGCGTCCGAAACGAATGACGAAGCCTGGGACAAGGCGAGCCGCTTCTACATGGTGCCGGGCATGGCCCATTGCGGCGGCGGCAATGCCTTCGACCAGTTCGATCTGCTCGGCGCCGTGGTGGACTGGGTCGAGCAAGGCAAGGCGCCAGAAGGCGTGACTGCGAGCCGGCGCGATGGATCGGCCAGTCGTCCGCTCTGCCCGTTCCCGGGATATGCGCGCTATACCGGCGGCGATGCCACGAAGGCCAGCAGCTTCACCTGCACCCAACCTGACGTGGAGGAAAAGCCATGAGCCGCGGCCTCGGTGCAGTCGCGCTGATATCCGCGTTGGCGCTCCCGGCTCATGCCGCCGACGCTGACCCCAGCAAGCCCAGCCTGGAGTTCGCCTTTGAAGAGGTGGTCACGCTCTCGCCGGCCATGCCGGCCGGGAAGACGCCCTATGGCGAGCGCCTGATCATTCCGATCACCGGCGGGACGTTTGAGGGGCCGGGCATCAAGGGTACGATCATCCCTGGCGGATGGGACTGGCAGTTGCGGCGCAGCGATGGCTGCACGGACATCAAGGCCGATTACATGATCCGCACCGATGATGGCGTGATCATCAACGTCGTCAACAAGGGCACGCTGTGCGGGCCGGACAAGGACGGCAGGCCTCGGCCGGGGCGCACCCACCCGGTGTTCGAGGCACCGCTCGGCAAATATGAGTGGCTGGGGCAGAGCGCGTTTCTTGGCACACTGGAGCCGGTGATGGCGGACGGCAAGGTGAGCGCCGTCCGCATCCGCTTCTACCGGGCGATGTAAGCGGGCGCCTTCCGGGCGGTCAGATGCCGTAGATGTCCAGCATGGTCGGCACCCGGTCGTTCAGCAGGCGGATGACCTTGCGGGAGATTTTCCACGCGCCGTCCTCGTGTCGCAGCTCATGCTCGTATCGGCCGAAATAGGCGTGCGAGCGATTGCTGCGCACGTCGTGCACATTCACGATGAAGGTCGAATTGACGCGCGCCAGCCCCTCGCCCGCCGGCTCGGCGATGACATTGCCAATCATGTGGGACACACGCGGCATGACAGCAGACGCCACCGAAAAGCCCGAGCGGATGCGCTGGATCCGGTCCGCCAGGTTGCGGCGACCGCGATAGTAGATCAGCGAGAGTTCAGCCTCAGGGTCTTCGGTCTGCGTGCCGTCGTCGCGCCAGGCGGGCATCCAGAACACGCAATCCTTGGTGAACAGCTCAAGCCAGGCCTCGAGATCGAGACGGTCGAGCAGCAGCGCCTCGCGATAAAGCAGTTGCGCGGCGTCGGCGTGGCTCAGCTGGCTCATGCGATCACCTCCGCCATGCGCTGCGCCCAGGCGCGATAGTAGCTCGCGAACAGGCTTTCGTCGCACAGCTGCGCATCCGCGACGACGTTGCGCGCGGGCTTGAGGTCGATCATGTCGGCATACATGTTCCCGCCCTCTTTCGAGGCGGTCAGACCGCGCGCGTGGCCTTGCAGCCAGGGACGGTCCTGCTCAGCCATGCCCAGCTGGGCCTCCTCATAGCAGACGGTGTCGTCCGGTGTTGCCATGCCGGTCGGATTGAAGAAATCCTCATATTGCCGGATGCGGAATGTCCGCGCCTGCGCACTCTCCCCGCGCGGCGCGATGCACCAGGTCTGCATCTCGGTGAGGCCGGCAGCCAATGGGCGGATGACGCGCATCTGGCTCGACGCATTTTCGGCGATCTGCAGGTTGGGGAAAATGGTCAGGTTGCGCATGTTGAACATCCAGTTGCGCTTGGCCTCGCCGTGATCGCGGGCGAGCTGTTCGGCTCGCTCAAACTCTGGAATGGCCGAGGAGACGGGCATGATGCCCCAGTTGAGCACATGGCCATGATCGAAGCTCATCGTGCCGCCGCTGGTGCCGCTGGCTTCCTCCTGCCAGAAATCGGAGGCCCCCAGCGAGGACTGCACGACATCTTCGGCCTGCTCCTTGGCGCGCTGATCGAGAATGCGGATGTAGCTCGGGTGGGTGGAGGTGAAGTGATACTGGTCCGAGCAGTTTTCGAGCTGCATCTTCCAGTTCGCAGCATAAGTGAAGGTGACGCGGCCGGGGACCAGCTCCACGCCTTCCGGGCTCTTGTCGACCACCAGATCCAGCAACTTGCGGGCCTCGCCAAGATGCTCGTCTAGGCTGGGCACTTCGGCATTCAGGCTGGCGAACAGGAAGCCGCGATACTCGCCGAACTTTGCAACGGGTGCCAGATCGTGGTTCTCATCGTCGAACCCGGCGCCATAGCAGCCGCTCTTCTGCCACTTGATGTTCTTGTTCGCGCCGGCGCTGTCGAACGTCCAGCTGTGATAGGGGCAAACGTGCCGGCGCGCATTGCCACACAGCTTCTGGATGAGGCGCACGCCCTTGTGCGGACACGCATTGACGAAACAGTGCAGCACCCCTTCGCCATCACGACTGACAATGATAGGTACTCGTCCGATGAAGCCGGTGAAATAATCATGGGGATTCTCGGCTTGCGTGGCGAGCCCGATGAACACCCACCCGCCTTCGAAGATGTGCTTCATCTCCAGATCGAACAGATCGGGGTCGCGGAACAGGGCGCGGTTGACGCGGAACACGCCGTCTTCCGGGCGGTCGTCGATCAGGTCGCGAAGCGCAAAGCCGGTCATCGTTCACTCATCTCCCAAGGATCATGCTGGTCGCGCGACAAGATCCTGGAACACCATCGCGCGCATCATGCGAAATCACTTAACATGATAAGCATATCGTCGCAACTGCCGCAAGAGGGATGTGTGGGCTCACTCCTCATCGATTGCTGCGCACAATGCGCGCAACTCAGCGGCGAGGTCATCAAGGCGGGTCGCGCCGAACCGGGTGGAATAGACCCGCATCATCGCCGCGACATGGGCGGAAACCGCTGTCACGATCTGCGCGCCGGCCGGCGAGAGCGCGATGGTGGAGCGCCTGCGATCATCGAGATCGGCTGTGCGCACGATCAGCGCACGCGCTTCCAGTTCGCGCAAGATGCGCGTGACGCTCGGCGCGTGGAGCAGCGCGACTTCGGCTAGGTCGGTTGCATCGGTGGTGCCCCGGTCGTTGATCACCCGCAGCACGCGCCACTGCGGCTCGGTGATGTCGAAGTCGCGCAACTTGGTGCGCATCGGGGCGATCACCGCTTCCTTGGCGCTCAACAGGATCGCAGCCAGCGATTGCTCGAATGGCGGGAGTTTCTCGTCTTCGACCATCTTTGCCCCTTTCGCGCACTGCCTGCCCTGCCCGCCGCGTCATTCCACGGCCGGCGCTCGCGCAAAACTCATCGCTATTCACTGAGCCGTCGTCCAGCCCATAAAAAACGGGGCCGCCTTTCGGCAGCCCCGCCCTTAAGCTCTTGAGACCGATCAGGCCTTCTTGGTGCGCCAGCTGTCAGCATAGCCGGTGCGGGCGACGGCCGAGTAAGGCACCGGCGCAACGATCGCCTTGATCTCGGTCTGCTCGTGCGGCTCGACGGTCGGCTTGGAGGTGCCGCCATTGGGCTCGCCCCACAGCAGGGAGACTTCCGTGCCAGGCTTGGCGTACTTCGGGTCGATCATGGCGAGCGTGAGCATCTTGCCCTCGTTCGACGAGTAACCCACCCAGGTGGAGACGCCGATGTGCTTGCCGTCGACCATCACCGAGTCATAGGGGTGCATCGAGTAGACTGCGCTCGGGAACTCGAAATACTTCGCGCGGCCGGACTCGGCGAAGTAGCTGCTCATCACGCGCAGCATGTCCTCGTCGTCGAGCGCCAGCGTCACCTTTTCCAGATGCGGCTCGTTCGCCATCTTCTCAAGGGCTTCCTTGCCGATGAAGTCATGGTCGAACTTGACGATGATGCCATAGCCGACATCCCACGGCGTCAGGCCGTAGCCCTCAAGCGTCTCGGGCACGAACGAACCGCCCGCGGAGCACTTGGCGCCATAGCTGTTCTCGCCGGCCCACTTGCGGAAGTCCGCAGAGCCTTCGCCGAACAGATAGCCCGGGAACGGGGATGGGATCCAGCCCGACTCCAGCGTGTTCGACGAGTAAGCGCGACCGCCGACAAGGGCGAGGTCGTGCTTCTTGC
Source organism: Sphingobium sp. B1D7B (assembly GCF_025961965.1). Taxonomy (NCBI): domain Bacteria; kingdom Pseudomonadati; phylum Pseudomonadota; class Alphaproteobacteria; order Sphingomonadales; family Sphingobiaceae; genus Sphingobium; species Sphingobium sp. B1D7B. The sequence continues at coordinate 2,694,245 of NZ_JAOQOR010000001.1, read as the reverse complement.
CGGCGGCGACGAGCGCGCTGTGCACCGCTTCGTAATCGGCCCAGGGACCATAAAGCTCATAGCCCGGCTGACCGGCCATGCCGTGACGCAGGGCGCCAACAGTCTTGCCGGCGATCTGGACGTCCGCCATGTTGAAGAACTTGAGGTCCGGCGCAGCCTGGCCCATCGCGTCCGTCAGGATCGCCATGGCGTTGGGGCCCTGCAGCTGGAAGCGATAGTGGCGACGCTTGCCGTCCGTGCGCAGCGCGGTGCGCTCGTCGCGGGTCAGCGTGACGTTCCACTTGCCGGTGGAGGCGTGGAACTCGGCCCACTCGATGGCCGGCGCGCGGCCGACGAGATTGAACTGGTTCTCGGCGAGGTAGAACAGGATCACGTCGCCAATGACATAACCCTCAGGCGTCACCGGGACCCACTGCTTGGCCTTGCCGGGCTTGAAGTTCTTGAAGCTGTTGATGCCGAGATAGTTGAGGAACTCGAAAGCGTCGGGGCCTTCGACCATCAGCTCGACCATGTGGTAGCTCTGGTTGAACAGCACGGCCGTCTTGGCCCATGCGCGCTGCTCGTTGCGCCAGTTCGAATATTCCGCCGGCACGCCCGGATAGACGTTGGGACCGGTCTGCTGGTTGCGCAGGAAGTCGACGGCATTGCCGGCGCCATCCAGCACGTCTTGAAGATTCTTCGCCATGATACTCTCCTTCGGACTGAAGTTGGAAACGCAGTTATAATTGGTCAGGGGTTCGCGGTTGCCGCAGCCTCTTGCTGCGCGACCCGGTCGAGCCAGGTGCGCAACAGGGCGGACATCGCATCGGGCTGTTCGACCGGGAGCATATGCCCTGAATCCGGGATCACAGCATAAGTCGCGCCCGCAATTGCTGCAGCAATTCGCTCATGCTGCACCGGCGGCGCCCAGGCGTCGTGCGCGCCGGTTGCGACCAAGGCAGGGCAATGAATTTGCGGCAACAGGCTCTCGACTTCCGGGCGTGCCAGCAGGGCGCGAATCTGCCGCTCGAACATGTCGATGCCGGCATCGCTGCACATCTGCCAGAGCATGTCCATCAACTGCGGCTTGAGCCGGTTGCGCTCCCACACCATCGGCGGGAGCCAAGAATCGATCAGGGCGTCCATGCCCTCTTCCACGCCGCGGTTAAGCAGCGCGAAGCGACCGTCCGCCTCGTTAGGCTTGGGCAAATGAACGCCGGTACTGATGAGGCCGATGCCGGCAAGCCGCTCGGGCACCTTGCGGAAGATTTCGAGCGCGACCCGGCCGCCCATTGAATGGCCGACAACAGCAAAGCGCGAGGGGGCTGACTTGATCACCTGATCGGCCATGGCGGTGAGGCTGTCCGCCTCGCCATATCCATCCACGGCTGTGATCGGCATGATCTGCCCCAAGGCGGCGACCTGCGGCGCCCAGATGCGCGCATCGCAAATGAGGCCCGGCAACAATAAGACCGGCACTGCCAGAGAGGGCGAGTCGTTCATCGCTTCCAATCGTTCGTATATACGAAAACTTCATCTACCCGAAAACGTGGCGCAAGGCCAGACCAATTCGGAGTTGAGACTGCAATTTTGCTGCACGTCAGGAATGCACAGGCACCCAATGCGAGCAACCCTCCCACGCCGGGCGCGGGAGGGTCTACTATGGTGTCCTTGCGGGACGAATGGACCTGCTGGTGTCAGTCAACCAGCATCAGCGCGTCGAGAGCGACCACGCCCTGACCCTTGGGATAGACGACCACCGGATTGAGATCGAGCTCCTGAATGCGCGGCTCGCCGCGCAGCAGGCGACCAATACCGCCGATCAGATCGGCCACCGCGTCAACGTCCAGTGCGGGCGCACCGCGATAGCCATTGAGCAACGCAGCCTGCTTGAGCTTGCCCAGCTCCGCCACGATGGCCGCCTTGGTCATGTCCGGCGAGAGCAGGCGTACATCCTGCAGGATTTCCGCCGTCACGCCGCCGAAACCGGCGAGGATCACCGGACCCCATTGCGGATCATTCTTGGCGCCGACGATCAGTTCCATACCGCGCGCGCCCATTGCCTCGATCAGCACGCCATCGAGAATGATGGATGCGTCATAGCGCTTCACGTCCGCGAACATCTTGTCCCACGCCGCGCGGATCGCATCGGCGCCGACCAGATTGAGCGCCACGCCGCCGGCATCGCTCTTGTGGCTGAGCGCGGCAGCCTGCGCCTTCATGACCACTGGCCCGCCAATGGCGTCGGCCGCAGCAATCGCTTCGTCTACGGTCGCGGCAAACTGACCCTTGGGGAAGGGAATGCCGAGCGGCGCAAGCAGAGCCTTGGCCTTATATTCCGGCACGACGCCCTTCTCGCTGGCCAGCGCAGGCACGCTTGCCGGCGCTGCGTCCGTCTTGGTCGCATCGCGCTGACCAGCGGCCGAGAGCCGCTTGATGGCGCGCAATGCCCGCTCGGTGGTCGGGAAATAGGGGATGCCCTCGACGCGAAGCTGCTCGATCCAGTCGGCCGGCACATGCGCGCCCTCATCCACGCCGCCGAAGATCACCGGCTTGGTCGCCTTGAGCTCACGGACGGCCTTGAGGAACGGCGGCAGCTTGATGCCGATCGTCGCCGGATTGGTCTGGATGATCCCGGCGAAGATGGTGCCGACGCGATCATCCTCGAACAGCGCCGCGAGGGTGCGGTAATACATGTCGGGATCGACAAGCCCCTGTGCGGTCAGATCGAGCGGATTGCTAACCGGGACGAACTCGGGCAGCGCCGCGCGCAAAGCAGGCGCATTGTTGTCATCGAGGGTCGGCAGCGCCAGCTCCAGCTCTTCGGCGAGGTCCAGCGTCAGCGCCTTGAGCGCACCGGATTCGCCAAGCACGGCGGTACCGCCACTCGGCAGCGCCGGGCAACGCGCCGCGATCTCGGTGATGTCGCCCAGCTCTTCCAGCGTCTCGGCGACGACGACCCCTGCCCGCTCCACCTTGGCGCGCATGAGCTTGTAGTCGCCAGCCATCGCGCCGGTGTGCGTGGCAGCGGACTCGCGCGCCGCGCTGCTCTTGCCCGGGTGCAGCAAGGCAACGAGCTTGCCGGCGGCACGGGCCTTGTCCATCAGTGCCAGGAAGCGGGCGGGATCGCGGAACTGCTCGACGATCATCGCGATGATGCGCGTCTTCTCGTCGGCGATCATGAACTCGACATAATCCTCGACGCCGCTGCCGGCCTCATTGCCGGTGGAGACCGAGTAAGTGAGGTCGAGCGTGCGGCTCTCCAGCATCACCGCGAGCACGGCCGCCATGGCGCCGCTCTGCGAGACGATTCCGACGCCACCCGGGCTGGGCGCCTTGATGTCGGTATCGATGAAGGTGAGCGGAATGCGGTCCAGATAGTTCACCGAACCCAGGCAATTCGGCCCCTCGACCACGAGGCCGGCCTCGCGCGCAATGCGCCCGATTTCCTGCTGGTCGGCCATGCCCTGCTCGCCGCCCTCGGCGAAGCCTGCCGCAAAGATGATGGCGGCGCCGGCCTTGCGCGCGGCAAGCTGGCGCATCGTATCGAGCACGGCGACGCGGGGAATGGCGAGGATCGCGCAATCCACGCCCTCGGGCAGCGCCTCGACGCTGGGCACCGCAGGGCGACCGCTGATCGTTTCACGCTTGGGATTGACGAGATGGATGTCACCGGAAAAGTCGTTCCGAACGAGATTGGCCAGAACGCTGGCACCGAGCGAACCCGGCGTCTCGGATGCCCCGACGATCGCAATGGACCGCGGACGCAGCAACCGATTGATGTCACGCGTTCCCGCCTGCGGGCGCTCTCCGGCCTCAACCGTCATAACTCAACTCTCCTTCGCGAAACCAGCTCGTGGCAATCAGACCTTTCGCCCCGGAGGCGGATGCAGCCGGGGCGAAGGATAACACACAGGAAAGGGCGGCCCTGCTTGGGCCACCCTTCCGGCAACTCAGACGTCGGTCTTGGTCTTGTCGTAGTGACCCAGGCCCGGCTTGAAGGTCTTGTCGTCGAGGAACTGCTTCATCGCGACATGGCGGCCATCCGACTTGTCGAACCAGTTGAGACCTTCCTGCAGGCGGATCAGATAATCCTCTGCATTGTCGTAGGTCATTTCCTTGACCCGGCGGACGGCGTCCTTGGTGTACTTCACCGTCGCCCAGTTCTTGGCGATCAGCGTCTCGGCTACCTGCTTCACGCGGGCCTTGAGTTGGTCGACCGGCATCGACTCGTTGACGAGATTGTAGAGGGCTGCTTCCTGACCGGAGAGGTTCTCCCCCATCATGGCGTGATACATGGCGACGCGCATCGGCATCAGGTCCACGGCCACCTTGGTGGCGCCACCGCCGGGGAGGATGCCCCAGTTGACTTCCGACAGGCCGAACTGCGCTTCGTCAGCCGCAAAGGCGAGATCGCAGGCGAACAGCGGGCCATAAGCGCCGCCGAAGCACCAGCCATGCACCATGGCGATGGTCGGCTTCTGGAACCAGCGCAGACGCTCCCACCAGGTATAGGCTTCACGCTGTGCCTTGCGCGTGCCGGCCAGGCCCTGCGCCTCGGTCTCGCGGAAATATTCCTTGAGGTCCATGCCGGCGCACCAGGCGGGGCCTTCGCCACCCAGAACCACAACGCCGACATCGTCCCGGAATTCGAGATCCGTCAGAACCTTGAGCATCTGGCGGTTCAACTTGGGGCTCTGCGCGTTCCGCTTGGCAGGACGGTTATAATAGACCCATGCGATATTATTCTCGATCTCGACCCGAACGGTATCCTCTTCCCGCTCGACGGACGTATTTTCCTCAGCCATTTGATTTCCCTTCAAGGCAATTTATGCTATGCGCCATAGCATTATCGACCATGGCTCACAAGGGGCTGGCGACTGGTTTTCATCCGGGGGCATGATGGCAAGGGACCAGAGGCAGGGACGCGACAAGGCGCTGGATTCACCGGCTGAACCCCCGGTCGCGACCATGCTCGCGAGCCCGCTCGACGGGACGCTCGGCTATCGGCTGCGCCGCGCTTCCATGGCGATGATGGGCGATGTCATCGCCGCACTGCGCGCCATTGACCTAAGCGTCGGCGAGGCCTCCTTGCTGATTCTCGTCGGCCATAATCCGGGTTGCCGGCAGAGCGATGTCGGGCGGGCGCTGGCGATCAAGCGCGCCAACCTGACGCCACTCATCGGCCGGCTCAAAGCTCGCGATCTCATCAGCGATGCGCCCATTGACGGGCGATCCCTGAGCCTGACGCTCACGCCGCAGGGGGAAGCCCTGCAGCGCGAAGCGATGAAGCGGGTGAAGGCGAGCAATCGCAAGTTCCAAAAACGCCTGACCATCGAGGAAAAGGCGCTGCTCGCCGCGCTGGAAGCGTTGGGCTGAGCGGGGCTACGGCCCCTCCCCTCCCGGGCATCAACCTATCGCGGCTTCGCCCTTCACCGTCACCGGAATGCGCAGATAGCGCACGCCATTGGCCTCCGCCTTCGGGAAGCGCCCAGCGCGGATGTTGACCTGGATCGAGGGCAGCAACAGGCGCGGCGCGGACAATCCGGCGTCCCGCTTGGTGCGCATCGCCACAAAGTCCTCCTCGCTGACATCATCGCGCACATGCACGCTGTTTTTCCGCTGCTGGCCGACGGTGCTCTCCCAGCGATAATCATCCCGCCCCGGCGCCTTATAATCATGGCACATGAACAGGCGGGTCTCGTCCGGCAGGCTCAGCAGGCGGCGGATCGAGCGGTAGAGGGTGCGGGCATCGCCGCCGGGGAAGTCGGCCCGCGCGGTCCCATAATCCGGCATGAACAGCGTATCACCCACGAAAACCGCATCGCCGATCCGGTAGGCGATGTCCGCCGGGGTGTGACCCGGAAGATGCAGCACCTCGACCTCCAGCGATCCGATCGAGAACCGCTCGCCATTGGCGAACAGGCAATCGAAATCCGAGCCGTCGGTCTGCAAATCGTCCAGCGCGAAGACCGGGCGGAAGATCTTTTGAACGTCCCGGATGTGCTCGCCAATGCCGATCTTCGCGCCCGTCTTCGCCTTGAAGAAGGGCGCGGCGGATAGGTGATCGGCATGGGCATGGGTTTCCAGCACCATGGCAATCGACCAGTTCTGAGCCTTGGCGCGGGCAAGAATGCGCTCGGCTGAGCCTGTGTCGACCTCGCCGCTGGCTGGATCGAAATCCAGCACCGGATCGACCACCGCCGCGATGTGCGTCTGAGGATCGACCACCAGATAGCTCACCGTGTTGGTGGGCTCGTCAAAAAATGCCTCAATGATGGGTTGGGTCATAAGGGCCTCCGTTCGATGCTTGACAATATAGAAGCGCCTTCTACATTAGCAATATCTAATTTAGAGGATACTGATGTTAAAAGCTGCCATGGATCTTGACATGCTCGAGGCGCGCGCCGGAGAGGTTGCGCAGGTGCTGAAGGAGTTGAGCAACGGGCGTCGCCTGATGCTGCTGTGCAAGCTCGTCGAACATGGCGAGCGCATGGTGGGCGATCTGGCGGACGATGTCGGCCTCTCTCAATCGGCCCTGTCGCAGCATCTCGCCCGGCTCCGCGAGGAAGGCCTCGTGACCTCCCGCCGCGAGAGCCAGACCATCTGGTACAGGATCGCCGATCCCCGGATCGAGACCCTGCTTGCCACGCTCTATCAACTCTATTGCACAGGGGACTGACCCCATGACGATCCAGACACTCTCCCCCGCCGACGCCAAGCGCCTCATTGAGGGTGGCGCCAAGCTCATCGATATCCGCGCGGCGGACGAACATGCCCGCGAGCGCATTCCGGGCGCCGTCAACGTGCCGCTGGAGCGCATCGACACGGTCGACGCCGGCAACAATGCCATCGTGTTTCACTGCCGCTCCGGCATGCGGACACAGGCCAATGCCGACCGGCTGGCCGCAGCCAGTGATGCCCCCTGCTTCATTCTGGAAGGCGGCATCGACGCCTGGCGCAAGGCCGGGCTGGATGTGCACATCGACAGCGGGCAGCCGCTCGAGATCATGCGGCAGGTGCAACTGACTGCCGGCGGGCTGGTGCTCATCGGTGTGCTGCTCGGCTTCCTCGTCGCGCCGGGGTTCTTCGGCCTTTCCGCCTTTGTCGGCGCGGGCTTGATGTTCGCGGGGGCGACCGGTTGGTGCGGCATGGCGACGCTGCTCCAGCGCATGCCCTGGAACCGTCGCAAGGCGGCCTGAGGCCATGACGACCGCGCAGATCCTCCTCGCGCTCCTCTCGGGCGGCATTATCGGCATCGTACTCGGAATGGTGGGCGGCGGCGGATCGATCCTTGCCGTGCCGCTGCTCGTCTATGTCGTCGGGATTGGATCGACCCATGGCGCGATTGCAACGGCAGCCGTAGCGGTCGCGGCCAATGCGGCAACGGGGCTTGCGGGCCATGCGCGGGCCGGGCGGGTCAAATGGCCCTGCGCGCTGGTGTTCGCGGCGTCGGGCGTCGTGGCGGCAGCGCTGGGGGCGGAGATCGGGAAGGCGGTGGACGGCCGGCGGCTGCTCGCGCTGTTCGGCCTGCTGATGATCGGCGTCGGTATCGCGATGCTGCGCAGGCGCAAGGGCGTTGACGATCCCGACGTGCGCCTCACCCGCCAGTCCGCCGGGCGGCTGCTGCCGCGGCTGATCCCCATGGGCGCCGGCGTGGGTCTGGCGGCGGGGTTCTTCGGGATTGGTGGCGGGTTTCTGATCGTCCCGGCGCTCATCGCGGCGACGGCCATGCCCTTCGCCACGGCCGTCGGTACCTCGCTGGTGGTGGTGACGGCATTGGGACTAACCACTGCGACATCCTATGCGCTGTCCGGCTATGTCGACTGGCCGCTGACGGCGCTGCTGATCGCCGGCGGTGCTGCGGGCTCGGTGCTGGGGATGCGCGCGGGGTCGGCGCTTGCTGCGCACAAAAAGCTGCTCGAGCAGGGCTTTGCGATGCTGGTGATCGGCGTCGGCGGCTATGTGGTCTGGACCGCCCTCTAGCCCCATCCGCCGGCGCTAGGCCGTGCGGGTCATCATGCTTGCGATGGGGAGAAATGGCGCGCCCGGAACGATTCGAACGTCCGACCCTCAGATTCGTAGTCTGATGCTCTATCCAGCTGAGCTACGGGCGCTTGCCAATCTCACGGTGCCGGTTGGCCGCCGTGGGAGAGGCGCAGATAGTCGGGGGCGCCGTCCGTGGCAACCCCCTTTTTTGCATTCTTTTTGTCCTTTCAACCGCGCGCGGCGAGTGCCGCCTGTGCGGCCGCCAGACGGGCGATCGGCACGCGGTAGGGCGAGGCGCTGACATAATCGAGGCCCGCCTTTTCGCAGAAGGCGATGGAGGCCGGATCGCCGCCGTGCTCGCCGCAAATGCCAAGCTTGATGGCCGGGCGCGTCGCCCTGCCCCGCTCCACGGCGATCTCGATCAGCTCACCCACGCCTTCGACATCGAGGCTCACGAACGGGTCGCGCGCGAAGATGCCCTTGTCGACATATTGGGTAAGGAACCGCCCGGCGTCGTCCCGGCTGATGCCGATGGTCGTCTGCGTCAGATCGTTGGTGCCGAAGGAGAAGAACTCGCCGGCCTCGGCAATCTCGCCGGCCTTGAGCGCGGCGCGCGGCAGTTCGATCATGGTGCCGACGAGATACTCGACCGAGGCGCCGCGCTCTGCGAACACGGCCTTGGCGGTCTTGTCGACGATGTCCTTCATCAGCTCCAGCTCGCGCTTGGTGGCGACGAGGGGAATCATGACCTCGGGGATCGGCGCGTCACCGCTGGCCTTGGCGACATCCAGCGCTGCCTCGAAGATGGCGCGGGCCTGCATCTCGTAGATCTCGGGATAGGTGACGCCCAGACGACAGCCGCGATGGCCGAGCATCGGGTTGAACTCGTGCAGTTCGGCCGCGCGACGCTTGAGCAGATCGACACTCACCCCGGCAGCCTCGGCCACGTCGGCAAAATCGACATCCTCATGCGGCAGGAACTCGTGCAGCGGCGGATCGAGCAGGCGAATCGTGACCGGCAGACCGGCCATCTCGGTGAAAATCTCGGTGAAGTCGGCGCGCTGCTCGGGGAGCAGCTTGGCCAGCGCCTCGCGTCGGCCTGCCTCTGTCTCGGCCAGGATCATCTGGCGCACGGCGGTAATCCGCGCGGCATCGAAGAACATATGCTCGGTGCGGCACAGGCCCACGCCTTCCGCGCCGAACTCGCGGGCGGTGCGGCAATCTTGCGGCGTCTCGGCATTGGCGCGCACCTTGAGGCGGCGTACCTGATCGGCCCACTCCATCAGCGTGCCGAAATCGCCGGCCAGCTCGGGCTGCACGGTCGGCACTTCACCGGCCATCACTTCGCCGGTCGCGCCGTCGATAGTGATGATCTCCCGCTCCTTGAGCAGGCGGTCGCCGATCCGCATCAGCTTGCCGGCGGTATCGATGGAAATGCTGCCTGCGCCAGACACGCAGGGGCGGCCCATGCCACGCGCCACCACGGCGGCGTGGCTGGTCATGCCACCGCGCGCGGTGAGAATGCCCTTGGCCGCGTGCATCCCGTGAATATCCTCCGGGCTGGTCTCGATGCGCACGAGGATGACCGCCTCGCCCAGCTCATTCAGCCGCTCGGCGGTCTCGGCATCGAACACCACCTGACCGGAGGCCGCCCCGGGCGAGGCCGGCAGGCCCTTGGTCAACACATCGCGCGGCGCCTGCGGATCGAGCGTCGGGTGCAGCAGCTGGTCGAGCGCGGCGGCATCGACGCGCGCCACGGCTTCCTCATTGGTAATCAGCCCTTCCGTGGCCATGTCCACCGCGATCTTGAGCGCGGCCTTGGCGGTGCGCTTGCCCGATCGGGTCTGCAGCATCCACAGCTTGCCCTGCTGCACGGTGAACTCGATATCCTGCATGTCGCGATAATGCGTCTCGAGGATTTGGAAGACCTTGGCCAGCTCGGCATAGGTCTCCGGCATGGATTCCTCCATGCTGAGCGGCTTGGCCCCGGCCCGCTCCCGCGCGGCCTTGGTCAGATATTGCGGCGTGCGGATGCCGGCGACGACATCCTCGCCCTGCGCATTGATGAGGTATTCGCCATAATAAGCGTTCTCGCCGGTCGCGGGATCCCGCGTGAAGGCGACGCCGGTGGCGGACGTTTCGCCCATATTGCCGAACACCATGGCCTGCACGTTGACCGCCGTGCCCCAGTCGCCCGGAATATTGTTGAGGCGACGATAGACCTTGGCGCGGTCCGCCTGCCAACTGCCGAACACGGCGCCCACGGCACCCCAGAGCTGTTCATGCACATCCTGCGGGAACGGCTTGCCCCAGAGTTGCTGCACCAGCGCCTTATATTCGGCGACCAGCGCCTGCCAGTCCTCCGCGCTCAGCTCGGTATCGAGGAAGGCGCCCTTGTCTTCCTTGGCGATCTCCAGCGCTTCCTCGAACTTGCCGTGATCGAGGCCGAGCACCACGTCCGAATACATCTGGATGAAGCGGCGATAGCTGTCCCACGCGAAGCGCGCGTCGCCGGAGACGGTGGCGAGGCCTTCCACGGTTTCATCGTTGAGGCCGAGGTTGAGCACCGTGTCCATCATGCCCGGCATGGAGACGCGGGCCCCGGAGCGGACGGAGACCAGCAGCGGATCGGCCTTGTCGCCGAAGCGCTTGCCGGTCACGCCCTCGATATGCGCGATGCCTCCAGCGACTTCCGCATTCAGGCTCTCGGGATAGGTCTCGCCATCCTCATAATAGCGCGTGCACATCTCGGTGGTGATGGTGAAGCCCGGCGGCACCGGCAGGCCGATTGCGGCCATGCCATCCAGATTGGCGCCCTTGCCGCCAAGCAGGTTCTTGTCGCCCTTGCCGCCATCATCGACGCCACCACCGAAACGGTACACATATTTCGTCATTCAGACACTCCACCTGCATTGGAATGCGCGCGCAAGCAGCCGTTATGGTCTCGCCGCCGACGCGCGATTATTGCTCGCGAACCTAACCTTCGATTTTCGAGAAGTCGGCGACTTTGTGCACCGCAGCGCGAATACGGGTCAACAGACTTAACCGTGATTGGCGCTTGACCGGATCGGCATCGTTCACCGTCACCGTCTCGAAAAACGCATCGATGGGCGCGCGAAGCGTAGCCAGCGCGGCCATGGCGCTCTCGAAATCCTCCGCCTCGATCGCGGCCTGCGCGCGCGGCTCGGCCTCGTCGAGCGCGCTCACCAGTGCCGCCTCGGCGGGCTCCAGCGCGTAACCGGGCTCAGCCGCGAACTGTGCCTCATGCGCGCGCATGGCGTCGGCCATTTCCGGATCGGTCAGCGCTTCGCCGGGGTCTTCCTCGCCAAGCTGGCTCTGTGGCTTGCCACCCTCGGGCTGCTCCTTCTTGAGGATATTGGCCGCACGCTTGTAGCCGGCGAGGAGATTCTTGCCGTCCTCGGTGCTGACGAAGGATTGCAGCGCATGGACGCGGGCGAGCAGGCGAACGAGATCGTCCTCGCCGCCGAGCGCGAACACAGCGTCGATGAGGTCGTGGCGGACGCCGGCCTCCCGCTGCTGGACCTTGAGGCGGTCGGCGAAGAAGTCGAGAACTCCGTTCACCGTAGGGCGAACACGTTGAATAACGAGGCGATCCTTCGCTTCGTCGGACAAAACTGTATTTAACACCGCGCTTGCGGTGTCCGACCAATCATTTTCGTTCGCTGACAACCCGGCCGCTCCACGAGCAAGCATCAGCTGGTTAACTGCTGCTGCCGCTTGTGCGCCTTGCAACCGACCAAGATATGCAATGGCCAAAGTTGTAGCTCTCCGAAGAGGCAATTTCAGGTCAGAAGCCTGGACAATTGCCATAACTGACAGAGCAGCGCGTCTCAGCGCAAATGGATCGCGCGAGCCAGTCGGAGGCATCTCTTCATAGAAGAAACCTGCAATCGTATCCAGCTTATCCGCGAGCGACACCGCCACCGTCACCGGCGCAGTCGGAACCTCATCCCCCTGCCCGACCGGCTTGTAATGATCGCGGATGGCATCTGCCACCGCATCCGGCAGACCTTCGGTGCGGGCGTAATAGCCGCCCATCAGGCCCTGCAGTTCGGGGAATTCGCCGACCATTTCGGTGACGAGGTCGGCCTTGCACAGGCGGGCGGCCTGTTCAGCGAGATCGGCCAGTTGCGCTTTGCTGTGCTCCTGCGAAGGCAGGAGCCCAGGGCCAGCCTGGGTGACATCGCCCTGGATTCCTGCCTGCGCAGGAACACCGGGTTGGCTATCGGCGCCGACAATGCCTTCTTCTACCAGCCAGCGGGCGAGCTTCGCCACGCGGTCCACCTTGTCCGCGACGGTGCCCAGCTTCTCGTGGAAGGTGATGCGCGAGAGCTTGCGCGCATGGTCTTCCAGCTTCGTCTTCTTGTCCTGTTCCCAGAAGAAGCGGGCATCGGAGAGACGTGCGGCGAGCACCTTGCCATTGCCCTCGACAATCGCGTTGCCACCATCGCTGGCCTCGATGTTCGCCGTGCAGATGAAGGCGTTGGCGAGCTTGCCAGCACTGTCCCGCAGCACGAAATATTTCTGGTTGATGCGCAGCGTGAGCTGGATGACCTCGGGCGGCACCTCCAGAAACGCGGCATCGAAGCGGCCGAGCAGCGGCACCGGCCATTCGGTCAGCCCGGCATTCTCGGCGACGAGGCCGGCATCGGGGATCAGCTCCAGACCGGCTTGCGTCGCCAGCTCGTTGGCGCGCCGGTCGATGATCGCCTTGCGCTCATCCTGATCGACGATGACGTAGGCCGCACGCAATTGCTCGGCATAGGTCGCGGCGCTCTCGATGGTGATCGCGCCGCTGGAATGGAAGCGGTGGCCGCGCGTCGTCCGCCCGGTCTCAATCCCCTCGATGGCGAAGGGCACCACATCATTGCCGAGCAGCGCGATGATGCCCTGCAGCGGACGCACCCAGCGCAGGCTCTCAGTGGAGAGGCTGGCATCGCCCCAGCGCATCGACTTGGGCCAGGGGAAGGCGCGCACCACCTGCGGGATCGCCTCGGCCAGCACATCGGCCGTGGCGCGGCCAGGCTTCTCGACCGTGGCGAACCACACACCGTCGCGATCCTCAAGCTGCTCCTGCGTGAGGCCGGTCTTGCGCAGGAAGCCCTCCAGCGCCTGCGGCGGGGCCGAGGTGCGCGGGCCTTTGAATTCCTCGCTGACGGCCTGTGTGGAGAGCGGCAGAGCGCGCGCGATCAGGGCGAGACGGCGCGGGGTCACATGGACGGTCAGGCCCTCGGGCTTGAGGCCGGCCTGCGCCATCGCGTCGCTGAACAGCCGGGCGAAATCCTCGCTGGCCTTGGCCTGCATGCGCGCCGGGATTTCCTCGCAGCGCAGCTCGAGAAGGAAGTCAGCGCTCATTGATGCTCTCCGTTCGTGACGGGCGAAGTCGAGACACGCTCGCGCAGCCCTAAACGGTTCTCGACTTCGCTCGAACCGAACGGAGTTGTGGATTGCTTCATCATTCCGCCCATCCGTTATGCGTCATCCAGGCCTCGCAGCTTCCCTTGGCGAGATCGCGCACGCGGCCCATGTAGCTGGCGCGCTCCTGCACGCTGATGACGCCGCGCGCCTGCAGCAGGTTGAAGACATGGCTCGCCTCGATGGCCTGCTCATAGGCTGCGAGCGGCACGCCGGCCGCGATGCTCGCCTTGCACTCTTCCTCACAATCCTTGAACCAGCGGAACAGCTTGTCCGTATCCGCCACCTCGAAGTTCCACTTGGAGAGCTGGCGCTCATTTTCGAGGAACACGTCGCCATAAGTGACGGCGGGCCGATCCCCCACTGCCTCGTTGAACACAAGGTCGTACACGCTGTCGACGCCCTGGATATACATCGCGAGGCGCTCCAGCCCGTAGGTCAGCTCGCCCGCCACCGGCTTGCAGTCGAAGCCGCCCATCTGCTGGAAATAAGTGAACTGCGTCACCTCCATGCCATCGCACCACACTTCCCAGCCCAGACCCCAAGCGCCGAGCGTCGGGCTTTCCCAATCATCCTCGACGAAGCGGATGTCGTGCAGCAGCGGATCGATACCGATCGCCTTGAGCGAGCCGAGATACAGATCCTGCAGATCCGTCGGGCTCGGCTTCATGATCACCTGATATTGGTAATAATGCTGCAGCCGGTTGGGGTTCTCGCCATAGCGCCCGTCCGTCGGCCGGCGCGAGGGCTGCACATAGGCGCAGTTCCACGGGTTCGGCCCCAGGCTGCGCAGCGTGGTCGCGGGGTGGAAGGTGCCCGCCCCGACGCGCATGTCGAAGGGCTGGAGGATCACGCACCCCTGCGCTGCCCAATAGTCATGCAGCGTCAGGATGAGTTGCTGAAAGCTCAGCGGTTTGGAGGCCTTATCCTGCATGGTTCAACCGTTTCACGTCTAAGCTTGAGCGGCTGTGCACCGCCTGTCGGAACGGGCGCGCTTTGGCCCATGGGGCTAACGCGGTCAAGCCGCGCGGTGGCGCCGGGCCGGGCGGGGTTGCGTCCGCGCGCCAACTTGCCCAATGCAGGCGGTGATTTGAGGAGCGCGTGCATGAACTGGAAAACATTGATCCTCGGTTGGGCGCTGCTGCTGCCCCCGGCCCTCACCGGGCCCGCGCTCGCCCAGCAACCCAAGGCGCCGGCCACACCGGCACCCGCTGCGGAGGCGTCCACCGTTCACGCGCGCCCCGCCCTGTGGGTGGTGCGGGACAGGGACACGACGATCTATCTGTTCGGCACCATTCATCTGCTCAAGCCGGGCATCAGCTGGTTCGAGGGACCGGTGCGCAAGGCGTTCGACAAGGCGGATACCGTCGTGCTCGAGGTCATCGATCAGGATCAGGGCGCCACGCGGGAGGCAATCATGCAGCGCGCGGTGGCGCCGGGCCTGCCGCTCTCCAACAAGCTCGATGAGGCGACCCGCACCGCTTATTTCGCCGCGCTGGAGAAATATGGCGTCTCGACCCTGCTGTTCGACCATGTGAAGCCCTGGTTCGCGGCCACGACCCTGACCGTGCTGCCGCTGGATGCCCTCGGCTATTCGCCCGAAAGCGGCGTCGACAAGGCGGTGAAGGCTGCGGCGGTCAACGCGGGCAAGTCCCTGGTCGGGCTGGAGACCTCCAGCGAGCAGATCGGCTTTTTCGACCAGATGCCCGAGGGCGTGCAACTGACGCTGCTCAAGGAGACGCTGGCGGAGCTGCCGACGCTGGCCGAAACCATCGACGGCATGGTCGCCGCGTGGAGCGCTGGCGACGAAGAGCGGCTCGCGGCGCTGATGAACGAGACGACTGAGAGCAGCGAAGAAATCGAGCGCATCCTGCTCACCGACCGCAATGCCCGCTGGGCCGAGTGGATCGCCGCGCGGATGAAGCAGCCCGGCACGGTCTTCATGGCGGTGGGCGCGGGTCATCTGTCGGGAGACCAGAGCGTGCAGGCGATGCTGGGAAAGCACGGTCTGTCCGCCAAGCGAGTGAAATGGCCGCGGTGATGGACGGGGTAGCATAAAGGCTGATCGATGAGTGGGCCGCACCCAGCCTTAGACAAGCGCCGCCTTGCGCCGCTGCTGCTGCTCGCGCTGGCCTCTCTGGCGGCCCTCCTTTGGCTGGGCTGGCGGATCGGCGCGCCGACGCAGCCCGATCCTGCGACGGTCACGGCCCGCCCGGCGCTGTGGCAGGCCAGCAAAGGCGAGGCGCGGCTCTGGCTGTTCGGGACTATCCACGCCGTGCCGCGCGGCGAGGCCTGGCTCTCGCCGGCCATCGCCAAGGCGGCGGACGAAAGCGACCGCTTGTATCTTGAGGTCACCGGGCTTGAAGGCGAGCGCAAAAGCCGGGCGGTGTTCGAGCGGCTGGGGCGGCGCTCTGGCCTGCCGCCTATCGCCGCGCGCCTCTCTCCGGAGGATGCCGAGCGCTATCGGGCGCTGCAGGCGAACCATGGCGCCGCGCTCGATCAGCTGGACGGCTATGAGAGCTGGGCCGCCGCCCTGCTCCTCAACGCTGCGGCTGCCTCCGGACTCTCGCTCACCGCCGCAGAGGCGGGCGAAGCGGTGCTGGAGCAACGCTTCAACAAGGCCTCGCGGCCGGTTCTCGGGCTGGAGACCATCGACCAGCAGTTGGGCCTGTTCGACAGGATGCCGGAGAGCGAGCAACGGCTACTGCTCAGCCAGTCCCTCACGGATGCGGCGCAGGCCCCTGCCCTCTACCGCAGCCTGTTCACCGCCTGGGCGAGCGGCGACGTGGCCCGGCTGGAGCGCGAGTTCATCGCCCCGTTCGCGCGCGCGCCGGCTCTGCGCGCAAGGCTGATCGACGGGCGCAATGAGCGCTGGGCGCGGCATCTCGATGCGGCCATGACGGCCCAACCCGGCACCGCTTTCGTCGCGGTCGGCGCCGGGCATCTGGTCGGCGATGCCAGCCTGCAGGCCCGCCTTGCCGCGCGCGGATGGCGGATCGGCCGCGTGCAATGAACGCGCGTTCGGTCGCTTCGCTTGCTTTCCCCGCAATTTGCCGCTAAGCGCCCCGGCTTCCGTCATGGTCATCCCTGGAGGCGTGACGGAGATTCTAGCACTAAGCTTCTGGAGACACGCACATGAGCGATACGCTTACGCTGTCGGCCGAGGCACGCGATCGGGCAGGCAAGGGAGCCTCCCGCGCTCTCCGCCGTGAGGGCCGCGTTCCCGCCGTCATTTATGGCAATAATGAAGAGCCGCAGTCGATTCACGTTGAGGAAAAGATCCTCAACAAGCTGCTCGGCACGGGCCATTTCTTCAATTCGGTCGTCATGGTCGAAGTGGGCGGCAAGAAGGTCCGCACGCTCCCCAAGGACGTGGCGTTCCATCCGGTGACGGATCGTCCGCTCCATGCCGACTTCCTGCGTGTTTCCGAACACGCCCAGGTGCATGTGAATGTGCCCGTGGTGTTCGAGAACGAAGAGGCCGCTCCCGGTCTCAAGCGCGGTGGCGTGCTCAACGTCGTCCGTCACGAGCTGGAAATGATCGTGGATGCCGCCGAGATTCCGGACAGCATCACGGTTGACCTCACTGGCTTCGATGTGGGCGATTCGATCCACATCAGCGCGGTGAAGCTGCCCAAGGGCGCCGAGCCGGCGATCACCGATCGCGATTTCACCATTGCCACCATCGTTGCTCCGTCCGCGCTCAAGTCGAGCGAAGGCGACACGACGAAGGACGGCGAAGAGGCCGGCGAGGCGTAAGCCTCTCCGCGCGGGGGGAGCGCATCTGTGCAACTCTGGGTTGGCCTCGGCAATCCCGGATCGCAATATGCGCTCCACCGCCACAATGTCGGCTTCATGGCGCTGGACGTCATCGCCGCAGACTACGGCTTTTCGCCGTGGAAGAAGCAGTTTCAGGGCCTCGTTTCCGAAGGCCGCATCGGCCCGGACAAGGTGCTGCTGCTCAAGCCCCAGACATTCATGAATAAAAGCGGCCAGTCTATCCGTGCCGCCTGTGATTTCTATAAGCTCGGTGTCGAGGACGTGACCGTCTTCCACGACGAGCTCGATCTTGCGCCGATGAAGATGAAGGTGAAGCGCGGCGGCGGCACTGCCGGCCATAACGGCCTGCGCTCCACTGACGCGCATCTGGGCAAGGAGTTTCGCCGCGTGCGCATCGGCATCGGCCATCCCGGCGACAAGAACCGCGTGACCGGCTATGTGCTTGGCAATTATGCCAAGATCGAGATCGATCCGCTGGCCGACCTGCTCGGCGCCATGTCCCGCGAGGCGGAATGGCTGGCTGCGGGCGACGATGTGCGCTTCATGAACGAGGTTGCGCGCCGCCTGCAGGAGTGACAGCAGGCACGAGCGCCGTTAACGGCTGCCGCCATCCTGCGCCTGCGCGGCGCGATAGGCCGCAAGGCGGGCACGCCAAGGCGCCAGCGTCTGTTGCGGCACGTCCGGCCGGGCCATGGCCGGTTTTCCCGCCCGCAACCGCGCCCGATCGGCCTCGGGCGGATCGACCCGGCGCACCCGCACCTGCACCGTGCCCTGCTGCCTGATCCCAAGCAATTCCGCTGCCCCTTGCGACAGGTCGATGATCCGGTTCCTGGCAAAGGGCCCGCGATCGTTGACGCGCACGAGGATCGTCCGGCCCGTGTCCAGCGCCGTTACCTCGACATAGCTAGGCAGCGGCAAGGTGGTGTGCGCAGCGGAAATGCCGTGCTTCACAAAGCGCTCGCCATTGGCGGTCTGGTTGCCGGACTCGCCGCCGTACCAGCTCGCATCACCCAGCATGTCCAGCGTGCGATCATCGGTCGGCGTGTAGGTGACGCCGCGCACCACATAAGGCGGGCCAATGCGCACCGGCGTATCACTGACCGGACGGAATTTGGTGCTGCTGGCGCATCCGGCGAGGGCCGGCACCGCGAGGAGAGCGAGCCAGACAGAGCGCCCCGGCAAGGCACGCGGCATGGAAGGGCGGATCGCAAGCATCGCCTCCCTCCTAACCCACTGCGCCGCCACGGTGAAGAGATGAGTCGCCTGCTAGGGTGCGTGAGCCAATTCGCTGCTTTCGCGCAATGTCGGCCATCCGGCATGGTCGTCGCGAAGCAGCTATTCCGGACACGACGACATTGCGGAAACTCTCACGGTGTGGAAGAATAAGCCAGAGGCGGAAAGGACGGCTGTTGCTTGGGACCGGAAACACCTCTTTTAAGCGACTAGGTGCGAAGACAATTGCTCTGGTGCATGATATTGACGGCGAATTATCTGATCTTAGGAAAGGCGACTTGGTCGTTGATCTTCGTAGGTGGCTGGGGCGCACTCTACTTTGCGGCAAAGCTAACGCAGGCGGTCTGGACGGAGCGACTATGAGTCGCGCTCGACTTGAAAGCTGCCAGGCTACTTTCCACGCCAAGTTTGCGGTTCGCCGATCCTCGTTCGGCGCTCTATAGCCCTCACGGCAGTTGTCCGCCCCTCTGCCATAAAAGCTGACTTTCCGTACACGATGAGATTGCGGACGTTCCATAGCGTACGACCGGGCGGCAGAATTTGGCCGGTAGCGGAATGTCGCTTCACCAGCGAGTAACCTGAGATAGCTACCTGCAGTCGATCATGATAGCTGACCGCGAGTGGTCGCTAGCTGAAACCCTATCTTAGTGTGCCTCATCCCCAATATTTCTTCCCCAAAAGCATGATGCTCCAAGTGATCGCGTCGCAGAGTGACCGGCATCCTTTCAATCTGATTCACATGGTCCACAATGGAGCATCAGCACTTGCGATCACTTGATTCCCCTATCCTAGGTATTTAGGGGCCTGAGGCCAGACGGGGGAAATTTGGTGAAGAAATCTTGGATACTGCCGTTATTGTCGTTGGTGTCGGCCTGCGGCGGTAGTGACACAGGAAGTACGGGAACATCCCCAACGACGATTGGGACGCCCCCTACAACAATCACTCCGCCCACCATGACGCCGTCCCCAACCTATGCAAAAGTGTACAACTTTGCGAACGGGTTCATCATCAATTCGATCATGGCAGAAAGTTCGTATCGCAAGGCTTTCGACAGCAGTCTGAAGCTCATCTACGACACTGCCACTCCGGCCACGGCATCGATTTGGCCGACCAGAAGCGCGGCACAGATAAATCTTCAGGCATCACCCTTGCTAATCAATTTGATCTCCGGCAGCGATCACCGCGTCTTCTCTGAAAATATAAACGTCTTTCGGAACAGCCAGCTGACAGTTTCGAATATCGACAATTCAGGCCCCTCCTCCGTTGGCGCCTTTTTTGCGCTCTTCAATGCGTTTGACAGCACGATAAACCAGACATCCTATGTTGGCTTTTCCCATTTGCTTCTGACGAATGGCGCGAATTCCTCCACCCGGACGCCCTTCACTCAGACACAGAAATATTTCCTGTTCGGAAGTCATACGGTGATCGACGATCTCCCGAAGTCAGGCACCCTCACCTACAAAGTGCAGATAACTGGCTCAACCCCCACCTATAATACAGTAGAGGGTTTCTGGGGTGATAGCAGCGTCACGCTAAATTTCGACACGAACCAGCTGCGCGGCTCGCTCGTTGCCCACTATCCCAATGACGAAAATGGCGTGTCGAACGTCATTGCCACCCTCAATTTCATCGGAACCTTCGATCCAGCTAACAATGAGATAACGGGCAACATAACGAGCAGTGACAGCAGCTTTCGCGGCACGCTCAAAGGATCGCTTTTCGGCCCTAGGGGAATTGAGATAGGATTTCTCTATGCGATCCAATCAGACCTAGGCGGAGTGGTGGGCGGAGTCGCGGGCCTCCAGCGCTGACCGGATCGCAGAAACTATCGACGCTCGCCGAGCAGCCGACGCTGTCAAAATCAGCTTATGCGGATCATCTCTGCCATCGGACGAAAGCGTCTGGTATCGGGTTCACGGATTTCTGGTCGCCGTGTCTGAAAATGGCGCGAAGGGGACGGAGCGAAGCGCGTTGGGCTGCGTCCGCTCACCACGCCAAATCAGATGTACAGACCTCCCTGGACTCTTTCCGAAACCGGACGTCACCTGCCCACTGAATTTGCCCACGCCGCTTAGCCCTTCGTCACCCGCGTGCGCGCGAACGACGGAGTTTGGGCTCTGAGCTTTCTACTTCCCATTCAGCCCGCCCCCCTCACATCCTTTAAGTCACAGAACTGACTTGCAATCTTCATCCCCGTGCCATCGCCTCGCAATCATCATGTCATGCACCTCTGCGATCAGGCCCCGCCTGAGCGGCGAATGCACCTTCCGCGAGCCGTGGCGGAACCAAATCAGGGGAAATCATGTCACATCTTACCGACGAAGCCCGCGCGCCCTACCGGACCGCGATGTCTAACGAGGCCAATCCCAACAGTCTGGAAGCCATTGTCGAGGCCAATCCCTCGCGCCGCACGATCATCAAGAACGGGCTGTTCGGCCTGTCGATCTTCCCGGTCGCGGCGATGCTCTCGGCCTGCGGGGAGGACAAGGACGGGATGGTGACCATTCCCAATCCCACGCCGACACCCAGTCCGACGCCGACTCCCACGCCCACGCCGGCGGTCAGCTACGCCATCGAGTTCACGTCGGTGGCCGCCAATCAGGATGACAAGGTCACCGTGCCGGCCGGCTATGACGTGAAGGTCCTGCTGAAGGCGGGCGATGCCATCGAGACCGGCGTCACCGGCTATGCCGGCAGCTTCCCGACGCCTGCGACGGCGGAGAAATGGGCCGGCGGCAATCATGACGGCATGGAATATTTCGAGCTGTCGGGCGTCGACCCCAACAAGGGCGGCCTGCTGGCGATCAACTTTGAATATCCCGATTTCAACATTCTGATGAACGGCAATTACGATGCCGCCACCGCCACCGCCGACCAGAAGGCGCTCGCCCTCTCGGCTGTGGGCATCGGGGTGGTGGAAGTCGCCAAAGGCAGCGATGGCAACTGGGCGGTGAAGGCCGGCTCGCAATATAACAAGCGCTATACCGGCAACTCCAATTATCGCGCGGGTGGCCCCGCCGCCGGGCTGCTCTCCGGCACGATCAAGGGCATGCTCAACAATTGTTCGAGCGGCCGCACGCCTTGGGGCACCTACCTCACCTGCGAGGAAACGACGGACAATTATCTCGATCCCATACGCCCCGAGCGGGATTATGGCTGGGTGGTCGAGATCGACCCGCTGCAGGAGCTGGCTCCGGCGACCAAGCGGACCGCCATGGGCCGGTTCAGCCATGAGAATGTCGCTCACCTCACCAACAGCGATCGCCGCGTGGCCTTCTACATGGGCGATGATTCGACGCCGGGCTGCATCTACAAGTTTGTGCCGGATCAGGCCTACAGCACCACCAACCGGGCGGCGAACAGCAACCTGCTCGACTATGGCACACTCTATGTAGCCAAGTTCAATGCGGACGGCTCGGGCGAGTGGAAAGCGCTGGTGCAGGGCCAGAACGGCCTTGTCGCCAATGCGTCCGATCCCGGCGATGTCAGCCAGTTCACGACGGCCCCTGCGCCGACGCCGGTGAGCTTCAACAGCCAGGCCGACGTGCTGATCAATTGCGCCTCGGCCGCGCGGGTTGCCGGTGGTACCGTGATGGATCGGCCGGAGTGGATCACGGTTTCGCCGGACGGCAAGGCGATCTTCGTGACGCTGACCAACAACAGCGGCCGCAAGGTGACGGATGCGGCGAACCCGCGCGTCACCAACCGCCACGGCCATATCCTCAAGTTCCGCGAGAGTGGCGATTCTCCGCTGGCGACCGGCTTCACCTGGGAGCTTTTCCTGCTGGCCGGCGACCCCGGTTATGCAGCCGGCGGAACCAATCTGGTCGGCAATATCAATGGCGACACCTTCTCCAGCCCCGATGGCATCCGCATCGATCCGCAGGGGCGCCTGTGGGTGCAGACAGACCATAGCGTGCCGGGCACATCGGGCGCGAGCGGCGTCACCATCGAGCAGGTCGTGGGCCACAATGCGATGTTCTACATCGACCAGACCAGCAAGAAGAGCAAACGCTTCCTCGTCGGCCCGACGGGCTGCGAGATTACCGGCCTGGCCTATACGCCGGATCTCAAGACCTTCTTCGTGAACATCCAGCACCCGACCGGCAACTGGCCGATCGCCGGCGAGCAGCCGCGCTCCTCGACCGTCGTCATCACCCGGACGGACGGCAAGCCCGTCGGCGCCTGACCGGTTCACGATCCGACCATGCATCGCCGCCGCGCCCACCCCGGCGCGGCGGTTTTCTTGTTGGGCGCTACGGTCGAGACGGCTGGCCATGGCAGCGACAGGGCGCTAAGGGGCCAGATCACGTGCTTCCAGATCGAACGGACAGATTTCCATGGGTTTCAAATGCGGGATCGTCGGCCTGCCCAATGTCGGCAAGTCGACTCTCTTCAATGCGCTGACCGAGACGCAGGCCGCGCAGGCTGCCAATTATCCCTTCTGCACCATCGAGCCGAATGTCGGCCAGGTCTCGGTGCCGGACGCGCGGCTCGACAAGCTCGCGGCGATTGCCGGCAGCCAGAAGATCATCCCGACCCAGCTGGCCTTTGTGGATATCGCGGGCTTGGTGCGCGGCGCCTCCAAGGGCGAGGGCTTGGGCAACCAGTTCCTCGGCAACATCCGCGAAGTGGACGCCATCGTGCATGTGCTGCGCTGCTTCGAGAATGACGACATTCAGCATGTCGACAATCGCGTCGATCCCATTGCCGATGCCGAGACAGTCGAGACCGAGCTGATGCTCTCCGACCTTGAAAGCTTGGAAAAGCGCGTGCCCGCCTTTGCCAAGAAGGCGACCGGCGGCGACAAGGAAGCCAAGATTGCCGCCGCCGTGCTCGGGCGCGCGCTCGATCTGCTGCGCGAGGGCAAGCCCGCGCGACTCGTCGATATCAATGACGAGGAGGAAGCGCGCATCTTCCAGCAGGCGCAGCTGCTGACCTCCAAGCCCGTGCTCTATGTGTGCAATGTCGAGGAAGAGAGCGCGGCCGAGGGCAATGCCTTCAGCGCCCGCGTGTTCGAGAAAGCCAAGGCCGAGGGCGCGCAGGCCGTGGTGGTCTCCGCCGCGATCGAAGCCGATCTCGTCACGATGCCGATCGAGGATCGCGCCGAGTTTCTGGAGGCCATGGGCCTGGAGGAAGCCGGGCTGGCCCGCGTGATCCGCGCCGGCTACGATCTGCTGCACCTCATCACCTTCTTCACCGTCGGCCCCAAGGAAGCGCGTGCCTGGACGGTCCATCGCGGCGCCAGCGCGCCGGAAGCAGCGGGCGAAATCCACAGCGATTTCCAGAAGGGCTTCATCCGCGCCGAAACCGTCGCCTTCGACGATTTCATCTCGCTTGGCGGCGAGGCGAAGGCGCGCGAGGCCGGCAAGCTGCGCGCCGAAGGCAAAGCCTATGTGGTGCAGGACGGCGACGTGATGCACTTCCTTCACAGCTAGATCGGTGCGATAACCTCGCCATCATGCCGTTGCCCCGCCGACTACTCTGCGCGCTGCTGACGCTGCTGCTGGCTCTGCCGGCCATGCAGGCCAGCGCATGCGCGCCGGGGAGCGAGGGGACGGGGGTAGCGCACCATGCGAGCGCCGAGGCTGCCGCGCCGCATGGCGACCACGCTGCCCATAGCGGCCATGCGCCGTCCGCCCCGGATGGCTCCAAGCCGGTGGTGGCGCATCATGATTGCATCGGCTGCGTCGCGCCGATCGACAGCCGGACCTATCGGCCGGTCGATCGACTGTCCTTGCTGCCGGGCAAGGCGAACTGGTCCCCCAACCCTGCCCGCCTGACCGACTGGCTGGGCTCGCCCGATACGCCCCCTCCCCGACAGGTCCTCTGAACGCTTTTCCCAAACAGCTTCAGACAGGACTTTTTTATCATGAGTTTTCGATTGAATGTGGCTGCGAGCCTGCTCGCGGCAGCCTCGCCCGTTGCCCTCTTCGCGCAGGCGCCGATGGCCGGCCATGACCATGCAGGACACCAGAGCGCCAGCCCGGAGACACCGCCTGCCGAAAATGCCGGCGAGACGATGGACCATTCGACCATGGATCATGGCGCGATGGATCATGCCAGCATGGATTCTGGCATGGATCACGCCCAGCACAATGGCGAAACACCCGCCTTGGCGCCGAACCACGTCCACCCCACCGACACCGCCCTCCCTTATGTCGATGGCTCCGGCACGGCGCGGCTCCCGGCAGCACAAGGCCCGATGAGCGGCCTTCATGCGATGAGCGGCGACTGGATGTTGATGGCGCACGGCAATGTCCAGCTCAATTACACCGACCACAAGGGGCCGCGCGGCGACGATCTGGTCTACGCCACCTCCATGCTGATGCTGGCGGCGGAGCGGGATCTGGGCGGCGCGCGGTTCGCGCTCCGCTCGATGCTCAGCCTTGAGCCCACCATGTCGGCGCGCGGCTACCCCAATCTCTTTGCCACGGGCGAGACGGCGGGCGGCGCGGCGCTGGTCGACCGCCAGCATCCGCACGATCTCTTCATGGAGCTGGCCGCGCGTCTGGACGTGGACATCGCGCCCGGCGCCAGCGTCTTCCTCTACGGCGGACCGGTCGGCGAGCCGGCGCTCGGGCCATCGGCCTTCATGCATCGGGCAAGCGCGCACTATAATCCCGAGCCGCCGATCACCCACCACTGGTTCGATTCCACCCATATCACTTATGGCGTGGTGACTGCGGGCGTCGCCTTGCCACAATGGCAGCTCGAGGGCTCGGCCTTTCGGGGGCGTGAGCCGGATGAGGAGCGCTGGGGGATCGAGACGCCCAAGCTCGATAGCTGGTCGGTGCGGCTGAGCTGGACGCCGACGCCCAACTGGGCGGCGCAGGTCAGCCATGGCTTCCTCAAAAACCCCGAGACGCTTCATGGCGACCAGAACGAGCATCGTACCACGGCAAGCGTCCATTATGCGGACGGCGCCCTCTCGGCGACCGCGGCCTTCTCCGCCAAGAACCGCGACCCCGGCGATACGCTGACCGCCTGGCTCGGCGAGATCACTTACGACCTGACGCCGCGCCATAGCCTGTTCGGCCGGGTGGAAAATGTCGCCAATGATGAGCTGATCCCCGATCATGACGATCCGCTCCACGACGTGCCGTTCCGCATCACCAAGATGCAGGCCGGCTATGCGTGGAACACCCCGATCGGTGACGGCCCGGTCCACCTTGCGCTTGGCGGTAGCGTCAATCTCTACGCCAAGCCGGCGGCGCTGGATGCGGTCTATGGGGATAATCCCTGGGGCTACACGCTGTTCGCGCGGCTTTCCTTGGGGCGCTGACATCAGCCTCCCCTCCTCCTCCTGCTAGGAGGAGGCGGGGGTGGTCGCGATGCCCGAGCATCGCACAGTCAGTGATGAGCCGCGAGGTTGCTGCGCCACCCCAACCCCTTCTCTGAGCCGCAGGCGAGCGAAGCTCAACAGGAGGGGCTAAAAGTAGCCCTTCACGCGTGGCCGATCCAGCCCCGCCATGTGAAGGCGGCGTAGAACAGCGCCACGTCCGCAAAGCCGCCGGCTCTCAAGATTGCTTCGTCTCCTTCAGGCGAGAGGCAGTGGAGGCTGGCGGCGACGGCGGCGCGGGCCTTGGCGGTGTCCGCCGGGTCCGCGCCCATCGCCTTGGGGTAAGCGGCATAGCGGTCCAGCCAGACATTGCGGGTCTCGGCATCCTGCGGGAAGCTGCTATGGGCAGCGACGAAGGGCGCGCCTGCGCGCAGGCGGCGGTGGATTTGCTGCACGGTGCGCGTCCGCTCTTTCGGGTCGAGGAAGTGCAGGGTCAGGAGGCAGACCGCCGCGTCAAATGGCCCGTCCGGTGCGTCATCGATCAGCCCCTGCACCAGCTCGACGCGCTCCATCAGCGGACCGAGCTGCCGTTCAGCCAGTTTCAGCATTTCGCCGGCCGGGTCCACGCCCACGAAGCGCCAGTTTGGTTGTGCCTCCGCGAGCGCTTTCAATTCCATGCCGCCGCCCGCGCCGAGCACGAGCACTCTAGCCTCCGATGGGGCGCGCTCGGCGAGCAGCAGTCCGGTCATCCGGTGCAGCGCATCCAGCCCCGGCACGAAGCGGCGCGGGCCGTCCCAATAGCGCGCCGTCGCTGCCGGATCGTCGAACGCCTTGATGAACATGTCCGGGTCCACCGTCTTGTCCGGTGCTGTGTCGTGCGTGGTCATGGATGTTCGATCCTATGTTGGCCCGGATAATCGGGCGGCAAGAGACGGTGGAAGCCGGCGCTGAGGCTGGCGAGCGTGACGGTGGCGTAGGAGTCGAGCAGCAGCGTCTCGGCCTGCCGCAGCGGTGCATCAAGCGCAGCGTTGACCGCCCGCTCGACCGCGCAGCCTGGATTGTCGCTGCGATTGCCGATGGCGAAGAGCGGCGGCGCCCCGATGGCCCGATAAATATCGAGCAGCGTGACCACCGCCGGATCGCAGGCGATGGACCAGCCCCCGCCATGGCCCTTTTCCGAGCGGACATAACCGGCGTCCCGCAAGCCAGCCATGACCCGGCGGATCACTACCGGATTGGTCTGCATGATCCTGGCCAGCATCTCGGACGTGATCGGGCGCTGCTGCTCGGCCATGTGGAGGAGGACGTGGAGGACGCCGGACAATTTGCTGCTGTTGCGACTCATGCAACATATCATGTTACATATTCGCACCCTGTTCAAGCCGGATGAGCGCCGCTTGCCCTTCTTGCCCTCGCCGCTTAGGCAAACGGCCATCCGATCCCTGAACCGAAGGCACAGACATGGACTATTATTGGGAAGACCTGGAGCTTGGCCTCACCGAGCATTTCGGCCCGTTCGAAGTGGATCGCGATGAAGTGATCGCCTTTGCCGAGCGCTATGATCCGCAGCCCTTCCACCTCGATGAAGAAGCCGCCGCAAAGACCCATTTCGGCCGGCTCGCGGCGAGCGGCTGGCAGACCTGCGCAATGATGATGGGCGCGATGGTGCGGGCGCGTCAGAATAGCGGCGGTTGGCAGGCCAATGCCCTGGGCGCGATGGGTCTGGACGAACTGCGCTGGCGCCGGCCGGTCTTCCCCGGCGACGTGCTGCGCGGATCGAGCGAACTGGTCGAGAAGCTGGAATCGCGCAGCCGGCCGGAGACGGGCATCCTCAAATGGCGCACCCGCCTGCTCAATCAGGACGATCAGGAAGTGCTCAGCCTCGTCTCCGTCGTGCTCCATCGTCGCCGCCCGAAGGCCTGATGCGACAAATGAAGCACAAGATGTATTGATCTCTCAACATCCTTGCTGCACCCTGTGCGCGTCGGCCATGGGGGCGGCAAGGAGAGGATCATGAAGGATGACAAGGCTGTGCCGGTAGCGCTCGCACCATCGCGGCGCACGTTCATCGCCGGGGCGGCTGCGCTCGGCATTGGCAGCACCAGCGCGCTTGCAAGGGCCGCAACGCAGGAGGGCACCGTGCCGTCGCAGGCCTGGTTCGAGGCGTATCTGGCCGCGTTCAATCGCGCCGACGAAGCGGTATTCAGCGCTTATTATGCCGATGACGTGCAGTTCTTCGGCCAGGCCGCGCAGGTAACCGGCCGACAGGCGGTGATCGATTTCTATCGCGGCGTGCGCAAGCATCTGCATGAGAAGGTCGATCTGCTGACCTATGTGGGCGATCCGTCCGGCGCGCATATCCTCGCGGTGCTCCGCACGACGCTGGTCGCGCACACCGACTGGCCGGACATGCCGACTGGCGCGCTCAAGGCGGGCGACACGCGCTCGAGCGTCAACTTCGTCATGTACGACATCAAGGAGGGCCGGTTCACGCGGGTCCGCTCGGCCCGGTTCAGTCCGCAGAAGGGGCGCAGCGCATGACACAGGAAGATCGCTTCCGGGCCTATATCGCCTCGTTCAACGCGCAGGATTGGCCTGCGCTGGTGAAGAATTACGCGCCTGATGTGCATCTCGTCATCGGCAATGGCACCGAGCTGATCGGGCACGATGCCATCGTCGCCTTCTACAAGAAGGTGAACCAGCAGACGCGGCGCATCATTCAGGTTCGCAATGTCTTCACCGATGGCAAGCGGCTGGTCGCCGAGCTGGAATCGGAGTTTCTGGCCACGGTCGATGCGCCCGATTTCACCTCCGGCCCGCTCAAGAAAGGCGACCGCATCCACATCAACAGCTTCGCGCTGTATGAATATGTGGGCGACGTCTTCACCAACATCCGCTCGGCGGTGTTCCGGCGGGAGTTCATCCCGGCCGGCAAGAGCGAATAAGCAGAGCGAACAAGCCGCGCCGGCTCAATGCCGGCCGAACAGCTTCTCGATGTCGCCATGCGCCAGCTTGATCCATGTCGGCCGGCCATGGTTGCATTGCCCGCTATGCGGCGTGACCTCCATCTCGCGAAGCAGCGCGTTCATTTCCGCCACGGAGAGCACCCGCCCTGCCCGCACCGAGCCGTGGCAGGCCATGGTCGCCGCAACAAGATCGAGCCGGGCCTTGAGCGAGGCGGCATCGCCCAGCGCGGCCAGATCGTCGGCGAGATCGCGAACGAGGCCGGGCACGTCGCTGGTGCCCAGCAGGGCCGGTGCGGCGCGGACGAGGATCGCCGCCGGGCCGAAGCGCTCGACCTCCAGCCCGAGTTCAGCCAACTCGGCGGCGCGCGCCTCGATCCGGTCGCAGGCCGGCTCATCCAGCTCGACCACTTCCGGCAACAGCAGCGCCTGCCGCGCGACCGCGCCGTCTACGAGAGCCCGCCGCATCCGCTCCAACACGAGGCGTTCGTGCGCGGCATGCTGATCGACCAGCACCAGCCCATCCTCGGCTTCGGCGACGATGTAAGTCCGCGCCACCTGCCCGCGCGCCACACCCAACGGAAACTCGCGATGCTCGGCCTGCGGCTGCGCGACCGGCGCTTCCGCCCGGCCAGACGGTGCGAAACCGGTGAAACGGGCCTGCCGGTCTCCAAACAGGGGCGCGCCGCCATAGGCGCCGCCGGATGGCGTCGCTGGCCAAGGTGTCGCGGCCGCGGGCGATTGTGCGGGCGCCTCTTCGCGCTGCCACAGATCGGCGGCGCTTGCCTCGGGCCGATTGGCGACCCGCATTCCGGCATCATCGAGCGCCCGGCGGAGGCCACTGACGATCATCCCGCGCATGAAGGCGGGATCGCGGAAGCGTACTTCTGTCTTGGCGGGGTGCACGTTCACGTCCACGTCCGGCATCGGCACATTCAGGAACAAGGCCAGCACCGGATGCCGGTCCCGCGCGATGAAATCGGCATAGGCGCCGCGCACAGCGCCCACCAGCAGGCGGTCGCGCACCGGGCGGCCGTTGACGAAGAGATATTGATGATCAGCCGAGCCACGATGATAGGTGGGCAGCGAGGCGACGCCGCTGATCGTCACCGCCTCCCGCTCCAGCGAGACGATGACGTGATTGTCGGCCAACTCGCGATCGATGAGTTGGGCCACGCGATCCTCCCGGGTCTGACCGCCGGGCAGCGAGAACACCCGGCGCCCGTCATGCTCCAGCACGAAGGCGACATCGTTGCGCGCCATGGCGAGGCGGCGGACGATGTCGAGGCAGGCGGCATATTCCGACCGGGCCGAGCGCAGGAACTTGCGGCGCGCCGGAACGCGCTCGAACAGCCCATCCATCTCCACACGCGTGCCGGGCGCCATCGCGCAGGGGGCGGCGGTGGCCAGCACGCCATTGTCGCACACCAGGCGCCAGCCATCCGCATCGCGCTGGCGGCTGGCGATGCTGAGGCGCGAGACGCTGCCGATCGAGGGCAGCGCCTCACCCCGAAAACCGAGCGTCCTGACCGCCTCGATGGCCTCATCCGGCAGCTTGGATGTGGCGTGGCGCTCCAGCGCGAGCGGCAGATCGTCGCGGCTCATGCCATGGCCATCATCGGTGACGCTCAGGCCACCGAGGCCGCCCTGCTGCAGCGAGATCGCAACGGAGCGGGCCTGCGCATCCAGCGCGTTTTCCAGCAACTCCTTGAGCGCGCTCGCAGGGCGCTCGACCACCTCTCCGGCGGCAATTCGATTAACGAGGGACTCGGGGAGGCGGCGTATTGACATTGGATTGCGACTAGACCAAGCGAGCCTCCTACGCGAGCGAAAGCCACCCGTTTTTCCGGTGGCTGGAGTCGGCAGGGCGGGCATTCCCCGGAGCATCTGAAAGCCGCGTCCTCACCGGCGCGACCGGCATGAACAGGACAGTCAATGGCGTTCTTCTCCAATTGGTTCAAGTTCACTTCCAGGGACATGGCGATCGACCTCGGCACGGCCAACACAGTGGTCTATGTGCGCGGTCACGGCATTGTCCTCAATGAACCATCCGTGGTTGCGGTGGAGACGATCAACGGCGTGAAGCGCGTCAAGGCCGTCGGCGAAGACGCCAAGCTGATGATGGGCAAGACGCCGGAATCCATCGAGGCCATCCGCCCGCTGCGCGACGGCGTGATCGCCGACATCGACATTGCCGAGCAGATGATCAAATGGTTCATCAGCAAGGTCCATGGCCATCGCCGCTTCCCCCGTTTTCCCGAGATCGTGATCTGCGTGCCGTCCGGCTCGACCAGCGTCGAGCGCCGCGCGATCCGTGATGCCGCCAGCAATGCCGGCGCGAGCCAGGTCTTCCTGATCGAGGAGCCAATGGCCGCTGCGATCGGTGCCGACATGCCGGTCACCGAGCCCATCGGCTCAATGGTCGTTGACATTGGCGGCGGCACGACCGAGGTCGCCGTGCTCTCGCTGCGCGGCCTTGCCTATACCACCAGCGTGCGCGTGGGCGGCGACAAGATGGACGAAGCCATCGTCTCCTATGTCCGTCGCCACCACAATCTGCTGATCGGCGAGGCAACGGCCGAGCGGATCAAGAAGGAATATGGCATCGCCCAGAAGCCGGCCGACGGCGTGGGCGCGACGATCCACATCAAGGGCCGCGACCTCGTGAACGGCGTGCCGAAGGAAATCGCGATCAATCAGGGCCAGATCGCCGATGCGCTGGCCGAGCCCATTGGCACCATCGTGGAAGGCGTGCGCATCGCGCTCGAGAACACCGCGCCGGAGCTGGCCGCCGACATCGTCGATCAGGGCATCGTCCTCACCGGCGGCGGCGCCTTGCTCAAGGGGCTGGACGAGGAACTGCGCGACGAGACGGGGCTTCCCGTGACCGTGGCGGAAGACCCGCTGACCTGCGTCGCCATTGGCACGGGGCGCGCGATGGAGGACCCGGTCTTCCGCGGCGTGCTCCAGACCGCCTGAGCCCGAGGTTGTTCGCATGGCGCCACCCGGCAACAGGCGCCCCGGCTTCAACCGGAAAGCGCAATATGGACTGTTCGCCAGCTATGTGATCGCGCTGCTCGGCGCGGTCGCTGGCCTGCTGATGCTTATCGTCTCCATTGCCGATCCCGCCGGCTTTGCTGGCCTGCGCTCGGCGGCGGCGGAAGTCACGCGCCCGATCTCCAGCAACTTGCGCTCAGTCGTCGTCGGCGTCGGCAATATCGAGGAAGAGTTTGCCGCCTATATCAACGCAGGCTCGCAGAACGCCGCCCTGCGCCGGCAGGTGGAAGCGAACCGCACGCGCCTCATCGAGGCCGAAGCGATCCGCCAGGAGAATATCCGCCTGCGCGACCTGCTCAAGCTGACCGAAACCGATCAGGGCGTCGTTGCTGCCGGCCATCTGATTTCCTCTACACCGGCCAGCGCCGCCCGCCTGGCGCGCCTCGACATGGGCCGCAGCGAGGGCGTGAGCGCGGGCATGCCGGTGCGCGCGCCGGAGGGCCTGGTTGGCCGCGTGCTGCGTGCCGGGCCGAACACCGCCGACGTCCTACTGCTCATCGATGAAGGCAATATCGTGCCGGTACGACGCACGAGCGACAATATTCCGGGCATTAGCTCCGGCCGGGGCGACGGCACGGTCGAGATCCGCGCCCTCAATGCCGAGCGCAATCCCTTCAAGCCCGGCGACGTGCTCGTTACGTCCGGCATTGGCGGTCTGTATCGCTCCAACATCCCTGTAGCGATCGTCGCGCGGCGCGAAGGCGAGAAGGCCATCGCCATTCCACTCGCCAACCCCTCGCGCGTGGAGTTGGTCGTCGTGCAGGCCCCCTTCCGCCCGGAAGAAGCCGAGCGTGCCGGCAATGCCGCGCAGCCGCCCGCCGCGCCATGAACAGCCGCTACAGCAACCGGATCGGCCGCAAGCGGACCTGGCTGCACCTGCGCGGCGTGCCGGTCGCGTCCGTCATTCTCGGCTCGATGCTGGCGCCGCTCATGCCGGTCATCGCGCAGACCCCCCTGCTCCCGCCGTTCGGCCTGATGATGCTGATCGCCTGGCGGGTGCTGCGTCCGGACATCTGGCCGCTGTGGATCGGCGTGCCGCTGGGGCTGGCCGATGATCTTATGAACGGGCAGCCGGTCGGCAGCGCCGTGTTTCTGTGGACGATCCTGCTGCTCGCTTTCGACTTTGAGGGGCAGCGGAACCTGTGGCGCGATTACTGGCATGGCTGGCTGCTCGGCTCCCTCGCTATCGGCTTTGCGCTGGCCGGCGGCTGGCTTGCCGTGCATCTCTCCGGCCATGGCGGGGAAATCATTCAAATCCTCCCGCAGTTCCTCTATAGTGTCGCCTTGTTCCCCTTCATCGTGCGCATCTGTGCCGCGCTGGACAAATGGCGGCTTCCGTGATTTCCTTCCGCAAGATCCTGTTCCCCAACAAAGTCGTCACCCCCGCCAGCCAGGCCTACAGCTTCAACCGCCGCACCTTCGTGCTCGGTGGGGCGCAGTTGGCAGTGGGCGGCCTGCTGGTGGGACGCATGGGGTGGATCGCCATTGCGGAGAATGAGAAGTACCAGCTCCTCTCCGACAGCAACCGCATCAACCTAACCATCACCCCGCCCCGGCGGGGCTGGATTCTGGATCGGCGCGGGCAGGCGCTGGCCTCGAACCGCACCAATTTCCGTGTCGACATCATTCCGGATCGCCTGCGCGACCGGGAGCGGGTGGTGCGCGAGCTGGCCACGCTGCTGGCCCTGACGCCCAATGATGTGGACCGCATCAACGAGCATCTCGACCGCGCGGCGGGCTATCAGCCCGTGCAGGTGGCCGATGACTTGAGCTACGAGCAATATGCGGCGCTCTCCGTGCGGCTGCCCGATTTTCCCGGCGTCGTGCCCTCGCAAGGCTTTTCGCGTTATTATCCTGCTGGGCCGCCAGTCGGCCATCTACTCGGTTATGTCGGCACGCCGTCAGCCGAGGAATATAATGCATCGCGCGACCCCTTGCTGATCACGCCGGGCTTCAAGCTCGGCAAGCAGGGTCTGGAGAAGTCGCTCAATTCGGTTCTCACCGGCAAGCCCGGTGCTCGCCGCGTGGAAGTGACGGCGCGCGGGGCGATGGTGCGCGACCTCGAAACCCGGCCCGATACGCCGGGCCGCTCCATCAAGCTGACCATCGATGCCGGCCTGCAGGAGTTCGCCGGCCGCCGGCTGGGTACGCAGAGCGGCGCCGTGGTGATCATGGATTGCCACACCGGGGACATTCTCTGCTCGACCTCAATGCCGAGCTTCGACCCCAACAGCTTCTCCGAGGGCATTTCGCATCACGAATGGCAGATGCTCTCGCAAGACGACCATGTGCCGCTGCGCAACAAAACGCTGGGCGGGCTGTATCCGCCCGGATCGACCGTCAAGCCGATGATCGCCCTCTCCTTCCTCGAAGCCGGGCTGCCGGCCGAGGCGACGGTGAACTGCACCGGGGCGCTGCGGGTGGGCAATCGCCTGTTCCACTGCCATGCGCGCCGGGGCCACGGCACGATGAACATGCACCGCGCCATCGAGCAGAGCTGCAACATCTATTTCTATTACTTCGCCCAGAAGATCGGGATGGACGCCATCGCCATGATGGCGCGGCGGCTGGGCCTCGGCCAGCGCTTCGACCTGCCCTTCCCCAACCAGAGCTATGGCACCGTGCCGGACCCAGCCTGGAAGATGAAGAAATACAACCAGCCCTGGCAGACCTATGACACGGTAAACGCGACCATCGGCCAGGGCTATATGCTGGTGAACCCGACGCAGATGTGCGTGATGGCCGCGCGCCTCGCCACCGGGCTCGATCTCGATCCGCACTTCATCGTCGACGGCAAGCGCCATCAGGGCGAGCCGCTGGGCGTGTCGCTCGAGCATCTTACGGTCATCCGCAATGCCATGAAGGATGTGGTCAACGGCGGCGGCACCGGCCGTGCAGCGCGGCTGGATGTTCCCGGCGTGATGCTCGCCGCCAAGACCGGCACGGCGCAGGTCGGGGCGATCAGCACCCGCGGCCAGCGCGCGGCAAGCCAGCCCTTCCGCCTGCGCGATCACGCCCTGTTCCAGGGCTTCGCGCCGCATGACAATCCGCGCTACGCCATCGCCACGATCATCGAACATGGCGGCCACATGGACCGGGTGCAGGACGCGCCGATGATCTCGGGCGATTGCATCACCTATCTCTACGATCCCGCCAAGGCGATGGAGAAGCTGCAGCGCTTCGAAGCGACCTGGGGCGGCACGCCGCAGATGCGCATGGAGCGCCAGCTCAACGCCTTCCGCATTGCGCGCGGCCTTGAGTCTGCGCCCCTCATGCCCGAGCCCGGCAATGCGGCCTCCCCGGCCGCCCCGACTCCCGCCACCCCGGCGCAGACCGGGAGCGAAGACGGCGCCAATGCGAGCGAGGATGGCGACATCGATGCCCCCGTCGGCCCCGGCACCCGCGAGACCGACTGAGCCGCACGCGGTTTTCTCGCAAAGCAGCATCTTTTTTCGCCACGCCTCGGATTTTTTGTTGGCATCCTCAAAACACCATGTTAACGGCCCACCTCCCGACGGGATGTTGATCAAACGATCAACGAGCCGCCGAAGTGGACGCATAGCTCAGTTGGTAGAGCAGCTGACTCTTAATCAGCGGGTCCTTGGTTCGAGCCCAAGTGCGTCCACCACTTTTCTCCTAAATTTCAATCTCTAGAGCGAAGCGAGGCATTGCTTCCACATTAGATTCCAGGCGTCCAGCGGCAGCCGCCGTTCGTTGTCCGAAAATAGCATCGGGTTTTCCCGTTCGATATTGCGCGAGCCAATCCTATCGGCTATTCCCGATGAATGGACGCCGATAACGCCCTCGCCATCCTCTCGGCCCTGTCGCACCCGACCCGCCTGTCGACCTTCCATCTCCTCGTGCGACACGAACCGGAGGGCCTTTCGACGGGGCAACTTGTCGAGGCGAGCGGGCTGACGCAGAGCACCTTCTCGACCCATCTGGCCGTCATGGCGAAGGCAGGACTGGTGATCTCGGAAAAGCGGGGACGCCAGCAGATCCAGCGCGCCAATATCGCGGCTTTGCGCGATCTGATGCTCTTTCTTGCCAAGGATTGCTGCCAGGGCCGCGCAGATCTGTGCGAACCGCTGCTTGCCGAACTCTCCTGCTGCTGAAGGACGGGATCATGACCACCATCGTCATCTATCATAACCCCGATTGCGGAACCTCGCGCAACACGCTGGCGCTCATCCGCAATTCCGGGGTCGAGCCGCATGTCATCGAATATCTGAAATGCCCGCCGACGCGAGCGCTGCTCGCCCAGATGATCGCGCGGGCCGGGCTGACGCCGCGCGCACTGCTGCGGGAAAAGGGCACGCCGTTTGCCGAACTCGGGCTGGGCGATGAGAGCCTGAGCGATGACGCGCTGCTCGATGCCATGATGGCGCGTCCGATCCTCATCAATCGCCCGCTCGTGGTGACGCCGCTGGGCGTGCGGCTTTGTCGCCCGTCCGAGCTTGTTCTCGATATCCTGCCCGATGCGCAGCGCGGCGCCTTCACCAAGGAGGATGGCGAGCCGGTCGTCGATGCCGCCGGGCAGCGGGTGAGCTGATGGGCACGTTCGAGCGCTATCTCTCGCTCTGGGTGGCCCTGTGCATCGTTAGCGGGATTCTGCTTGGCAAGGCCGTGCCCGGTGTCTTCGCCGCGGCCGAAGTGGCACAAGTAAACCTCATCGTCGCCGCGCTGATCTGGCTGATGATCGTGCTGGTCCAAGTGCGGGTGATGCTCTCCGCTGTCGCCATCGTGAAGCGCAGCCGGCCCTGGTATGAAAGGAACCTCGTTTCGTGAGCCGTGTGCGCATCCTGCCCGATCCTGATCTTCTTCCCGCGCTCGACCGTTCCTATGCGATACCCAGGCCCGCCCTCGGGATTGGCGAGGATCAGCCGCCGCCGCGCATCCTGCTGCTTTATGGGTCGCTCCGGGAGCGGTCCTTTTCGCGCCTAGCGGTCGAAGAAGCCGCGCGCCTGCTGCGGTTCTTCGGCGCGGAAACCCGCATCTTCGATCCCTCGGACCTGCCGCTGCCCGATAAGGTGCCCGGCGACGATCACCCGGCCGTGCACGAGTTGCGCGCGCTGTCGCTGTGGTCGGAGGGACAGGTCTGGTGCAGCCCGGAGCGGCATGGGCAGATCACCGGCATCATGAAAGCGCAGATCGATCATCTGCCGCTGGAGATGAAAGGCTTGCGCCCCACACAGGGCCGGACGCTCGCGGTCATGCAGGTGTCGGGCGGATCGCAGTCCTTCAACGCGGTCAACACGCTCCGCCTGCTGGGCCGCTGGATGCGGATGTTCACCATCCCCAACCAGTCGTCGGTGGCCATGGCCTATAAGGAGTTCGATGAGGCCGGCCGTATGAAGCCCTCCAGCTATTATGACCGGATCGTCGATGTGATGGAGGAACTGGTGCGGATCACCGTGCTCATGCGACCGCATGCGGCGCAACTGGTCGATCGCTATTCCGAACGGAGAGCGCGGGGAATCAGCGTAGATCCTTCCGCTAACCGCGCCGCGGCTACGCTGACCGATGGGCGATGAGCGCCCATAGGGTGGTCAGGACTATTCGGTCGATCTCAAGGCGATGCCGAGCGGTGGTTCTGTCCCTTGCCCGACCGCGTTGTGCCATGTAACAGGCGGGCAATCGCAAGGACCCGGTGAAACCCCGGGTGGCTATTCCGGCCGCCGATCCGCCGGACAACATCACACATGCAACCTCCCCCGCGCCCAATGTGCGCCATGTGCCTTGTTGTGGAATCCGCATGACCTCTCATCTGACATCGTACCGCCGCCAGTGGTTTACTGACGGACCGACCGCTCGTCGCGACATCCTGGCGGGTATCGTCGTCGCGCTCGCGCTCATTCCGGAGGCGATCGGCTTTTCGATCATCGCCGGCGTCGATCCGCGCGTTGGCCTTTATGCCTCTGTCGCCATCGCCATGACCATCGCGCTGATCGGCGGCCGCCCGGGCATGATCTCTGCGGCCACGGCGGCTGTCGCCGTCCTCGTCGTGCCGCTCGTCCGCGAGCATGGGGTCGACTATCTCTTTGCGGCCACCATCCTGATGGGTCTTATCCAGATGATCGCGGGTCTGCTGCGCCTCGATCTGGTGATGCAGTTCGTGTCCCGCTCGGTCATCACGGGCTTCGTCAACGCGCTGGCGATCCTCATCTTCCTGGCTCAGTTGCCCCAGCTGACCAATGTCGGGTGGCAGACATATGCCATGGCCGCGGGCGGCCTGGTCATCATCTATGGCTTTCCGCGCATCACGAGGGCCATCCCCTCGCCGCTCGTCGCCATCCTCGTGCTCAGCGCGATCAGCATCGGCATGGGCCTGCCCGTCAACACAGTTGGCGACATGGGCAAGCTGCCCGAGGGACTGCCGAGCCTGGCGCTGCCCAACGTGCCCTTGACCCTCGATACCCTGCGGATCATCCTGCCCTATTCCCTGACGATGGCCGCGGTCGGCCTGCTGGAATCCCTGCTCACCGCGCAGATCGTCGACGACATGACCGACACCGACAGCAACAAGCGGGTCGAATGCGCCGGCCAGGGCGGCTCCAACATCGTCGCCGCCCTGTTTGGCGGCATGGGCGGGTGCGCGATGATCGGCCAGTCGGTGATCAACGTCACGTCGGGCGGCCGTGGACGCCTCTAGACCTTCGTTGCGGGCGCCTTCCTCCTCTTCCTTCTGGCCGTCCTCGGGCCATTCGTGGGCCGGGTACCGATGCCAGCGCTGGTCGCGGTGATGATCATGGTCTCGATTGGCACGTTCAGTTGGAACTCCATCCCCAACCTGCGCCGCCATCCTGCAACCTCGTCAGTGGTGATGCTGACCACGGTCATCGTGGTTGTCGCCACGCATGATCTCTCGCTTGGCGTGCTGGCCGGGGTGCTGCTCTCCGGCATCTTCTTCGCCGGTAAGGTCCAGCGCATGTTCGCCGTCGAGCGTGATGAAACTGCGGACGGCGCGCAGGCCATCTACCGCGTGACTGGGGAGATTTTCTTCGCGTCGGTCGACCGCTTCACCCGCGCGTTCCAATCGGAAGGCACGGCGACCCGCGTCGTCATCGACGTGACCGGCGCGCATTTCTGGGACATCTCGGCCGTCGGCGCGCTCGACAAGATCGTCGCGCGCCTCCGCCGCGACGGGCGCGAGGTCGAGGTCGTGGGCTACAACCGCGCCAGCGCCGACATTGTCGACCGCTTCGCGTTGCACGACAAAACCGGCGTAGAAATGGGGCTCGCGCCGCACTGATCGAAGTTGCGGCGAATGAAGGGCTTGGGCGTCAGGTGATAGACCTGGCGTCCGCCCCGCCCAACGCCCGATCCAGCAGTTCAACGATGTGCAGTACGGGAATGTCCGTGGCGCTGGCGATCTGCATCGCGCAGCCGATATTGCCCGTGGCGATGACATCGGGCTGCAAGGCTAGCAGATTGGCGACCTTGCGATCGCGCAGCTGTGCAGAGATTTCCGGCTGAAGGATATTGTAGGTGCCGGCCGAGCCGCAGCACAAATGGGGCTCGGCGGGGGTCGCGACCTCATAACCAGCACGCTCCAGAAGCGCGCGCGGTTCGTGGTCGACCGATTGCCCGTGCAGGAGCGAACAGGCCGATTGATAGGCGACGCGGATGCCCTGCGGACGTCCCCGCGGAAGCGTGATTTTCGCGAGAAACTCGCTGATATCGCAGGCCAGCGCCGATAGGCGGGCAGCCCTCTTCGCATAAAGCGGATCGTCGCGCAGCATGGAACCATAATCCTTGATCGTCGTGCCGCAGCCCGAGGCGGTGATGATGATGGCTTTCAGGCCGGCGTCTATATGAGGCGTCCAGGCATCGACATTCCGACGCGCGGCGTTCAGGCTCTCGGCGTCCTGCCCCATGTGCCGGACCAGCGCGCCGCAGCAAACCTCGCCTTTGGCGAACAAGACCTCATAGCCGGCGCGCGAAAGCAGTCGGTGCGTGGCAGCGCGGATGTTGGGCTTCAGGACCGGCTCTGCACAGCCATGCAGGAGAATGACCCGGCCCAGATTGCCGGTCGCGGTTGGCGGCACCCCAGCAGCCGTTGGGCGTTCGGACGGCGCCAGTCGCAGCATCGCTGCCAGAGGGCGCGTGGCCGGCCATCGCGCCAGCAGCGGTGCGAAGGGGCGACCGAGCGGTGCGAGGCGCAGGGCCAGGGCAAGGCGGCGCGGGTGCGGCAAGACCGCGCCCAGCAGCCGCCGCATCAGCCGCTCGTGCCAGGGGCGCCTGTAATGCGTCGCGATCCAGCTGCGCGCATGGTCGACGAGGTGCATGTAGTTCACCCCCGACGGGCAGGTCGTCATACAGGACAGGCAAGACAGGCAGCGATCGATATGGCGCACGGTCTCGCTGGAGGGCATGCGCTCATTCTGGAGCATATCCTGCATCATGTAGATGCGCCCGCGCGGCGAATCCCGCTCATCGCCGAGCAGCACGTAGGTCGGGCATGTCGCGGTGCAGAAGCCGCAATGGACGCATTTGCGGATCGCGCGCTCACTGCTCGCCATCGCAGGATCGGCCAGCTGCTCGGCCGTGAAATCAGTGCGCATCGGCGGCTCCAAAGCGATCGGGTGACAGGATGCCCAGCGGATCAAACGCCGCCCGCACCCGTGCGGAAAGTGCGGCGACGCCGGGCTCTTCGACATGGAGGGCCGACATGCTGGTGCGCACCGCGGCTGGCGCGCGGATCAGCGTCGCGTGCCCGCCCGTCTGTGTGACGACCTGGCGCACGCAATGCTGATCGGCATCTTCCG
The DNA here is from genome assembly GCF_025961965.1 of Sphingobium sp. B1D7B. Taxonomy (NCBI): domain Bacteria; kingdom Pseudomonadati; phylum Pseudomonadota; class Alphaproteobacteria; order Sphingomonadales; family Sphingobiaceae; genus Sphingobium; species Sphingobium sp. B1D7B. The sequence goes on along the minus strand of NZ_JAOQOR010000001.1, from coordinate 2,653,757 downwards.
GCAAGCTCAGCCAGATGAGACCGCCGGCCCAATCATAGCAGCGTCGCGCGCCCAGATACTGGAGTGCCCGGAAGACCTCAGGCCCACGGGACGGCGCAGTGCTGATCCGCCACAATATGGCCTCGTCCTGCAGGGTGCCGCCGCCCCTCACCGCCGCCCACAAAGGCTCGTCGGCGCCGTCTGCAAGCAAATCCGCCTGCCCCAGCAGCGCCCGCAGCACGTCGCCGCGCGCAGTCACCGATGGCGCGAAGCCTTCGATACGCAGCAGCGTGAGACCCGCCTCGGGCAGATGGGCGGCGCAGGCGACATCGGCTGGCGAACCCATGGCGCGGGCCATTGCTGCGACGGCCGCCTCGTCGTCCAGTCCACGCAACAGCAGCGTCGCGCGTGTCTGCGGGCGGGGCATGACCTTTAGGGTGAGGCTGGTGAGCGCAGCCAGCCTGCCCCAGCTTCCTGTCATCAGCTTGGGCAGGTCGTAGCCAGTGACATTCTTCATCACCTTGCCGCCACCGATAAAGGCCTCGCCACGGCCCGAGACGGCCTCGAAGCCCAGCATATGATCGCGCGCGGCCCCGGCCGAGAGGCGGCGCGAGCCGGAGACGCCGGCTGCGACGATACCCCCGATGGTCGAGGCGCCGGATGGGCGCGCAAAGACAGGACCATAATCGAACGGGTCAAACGCCAGCATCTGGCCCTGCTCTGCCAGAATGTGATCGATTTCGGACAGGCGCGTACCCGCCCCCACCGTGAGCACAAGTTCGGCGGGATCATAATCGATGATCCCAGCAAAAGCCGACATATTCACCATCAGCCCCTGCCGGTCCGGCTGGCCGATATCCGCCTTTGTCCCGCCGCCGCGCAGTTCCACCGGCATGCCTTCGCGACCCGCATCGCGGATGACCGCGCAGAGCTCAGCGATGCCAGTCGGCGTGACCATATTGGTGGTCATCAAAATCTCGGAAGGTCGGGGAAAGGCACCTGCCCCTTGTGCACATGCATGCGGCCGAGCTCGGCGCAGCGATGCAAGGTGGGGAAGACCTTTCCGGGGTTGAGGCGCAAGGCCGGATCGAACGCGCATTTCACCCGCTGCTGATGCGCGAGATCGGTCTCGCTGAACATCTCCGGCATCAGATCGCGTTTCTCGATTCCGACGCCATGTTCGCCGGTGAGCACGCCGCCCACCTCGACGCACAGGCGAAGGATCGCATTGCCGAGGTCTTCCGCGCGATCGAGCTCGCCGGGCTGGTTGGCATCGTAGAGGATCAACGGATGGAGATTGCCATCGCCGGCATGGAAGACATTGGCGACGGCGAGGCCATGTGCTGCGGCCAGCTCGGATATCCGCCGCAGCACATGCGGCAGGTGGCGGCGGGGAATGGTGCCATCCATGCAATAATAGTCCGGCGCAAGGCGACCGACGGCGGGAAAGGCGGCCTTGCGACCAGCCCAGAAGGCAAGACGTTGCGTTTCGTCCTGTGAGACCTGCAGGCTGACGGCGCCATTGGCCGTCGCGATGGCGCTGATCTCTGCAGCGAGATGATCGCATTCGGCATCGACACCGTCGATCTCGACGATCAGCAAGGCCTCCACGTCGAGCGGATAGCCGACCTTCACGAAGGCTTCGGCAGCGCCGACGGCGGCGCGGTCCATCATCTCCATGCCTGCCGGAATAATGCCGGCGCCGATCACATCCGCCACGCAGCGCCCCGCCGTCTCGATGCTCGGGAAGCCGATCAGCATTGCTCGTGCCTGCAGCGGCTTGGGGAGAATGCGCACGGTGACTTCCGTCACGACACCCAGCAGCCCTTCCGATCCGGTCATGACGCCCAGCAGATCGAGATCGGCCGCATCGAGATGGCGGCCGCCCAAGCGGATGATCTCGCCGGTCATCAGCACCATCTCCACGCCGAGCACGTTGTTGGTCGTCAGCCCATATTTGAGGCAATGCACGCCGCCGCTATTCTCGGCGACATTCCCGCCGATGGAGCAGGCGATCTGGCTGGAGGGGTCCGGCGCATAATAGAAGCCCTGCGCTTCTACCGCCTTGGTGATCGCAAGGTTGGTGACGCCAGGCTGCACGACGGCGACCCGGTTGGCATAATCAATCTCGATGATGCGGTTCATGCGGGAGAGGCCGAGCAGGATGCCATCGGCCAGCGGCAGCGCGCCGCCCGAAAGCGACGTTCCTGCCCCGCGCGGCACGACCTTCACGTCATGGGCGTGGCACCAGGCCAGCACCTGCGAGACTTGCCCGACCGTCTCAGGCAGCACCGCGGCCAGCGGCATCTGCCGGTAGGCGGTGAGCGCATCGGTCTCGAACGGGCGCAGGCCATCGGGATGGGAGACGACCCCCTCCCCCGGCACGATGGCCTGCATCGCCCGCACGATCTCCGCGCGACGACCCAGAATGTCCGGGTCCGGGGCCGGCATGGAAATGGTCACGCGAGGCGACCTTGAACCGTCATCACCGGCAGCGGGGGCAGCTTGCGACGTAACGAAGAGATCACGACCTGGGCGCTTAGGTCGCCGAGCAGCTGCCTTTTCAAGATATCTTCCTGAGTTCCATCATGCGTATGACAGATACGAGTGTGCCAGAGCTTGGCGGACTTGGGCAGACTAAAATAGTGGCAACAATTCCGAGCGAAAATATAGTTGCCGCTGGCTGAATTTCGCTTGCATAACAAGGATCAGACAGTTTCAATCGGTCCGTAGAGGATCGCATGAACACAGCGGAAAAGATATATAGCGCATCCACCAGCGAGGATGCCGGCACCGCCCGCCTGGCCGAGCGGCTGGCCCGCAGGATCGAGGACGATATCGCCTCCAGCCCCTTGCCCGTCGGTGGCGTGATGGGGTCACTGCGGGGTCTGTGCGAGCATTATGCCGTGGGGCGCGCAGCTATGCGCGAAGCGGTCGCCCTGCTCGAGCGCCGCGGATTGGGCCGGCTACGTCCCGGACCGAGCGGTGGCTTCATGGTGGCGCAGCCCGACGTGGGCCGGATCGGGCTTGAGCTCGCTAATTACTTCCAGCTGGCTGGCGTTACGTGCGAGCAGGTGCTGGATGCGCGCGAAGCTGTCGACCCGCTGCTCGCAACGCTTGCGGCCACAGCCGATCGGTCAGACCATGGGATGCGCCTGGACGCGCCGAATGAACGCGAGGGCGGCCTTGCCTGGCATTTGCGGGTGCGGTCCGATCTGGCGGCGATGAGTGGAGACCCTGTCCTGCCGCTGTTCGTGCAGTGCCTGAACGAACTGACGATGCTGTTTACCGGGGTTGAATCGCATGACGGCGATTGGCTTGGGCAGGCCAAGCAGCAAGCCGAAGCGATCAACCAGGCCGTCGCCAACCGCGACGTGACGGCCGCACAGCAAGAGGCCGACAGGCTTCACCGGCGCCTTGGCGACTGGCTGGCCGCGCGCGATGCGCCGCTTTCGCCGCCGACCATCGAGGCGTCCCGTCAGGATGCCGACCGGACGCTCGCCCTCCTCGTCGCCCGCAGGCTGGCGGCCGAAATCCTGCCGAGCGGCAATGCCGGCCAGCGGCTGGGCTCCGAATGGGACTTGTGCGAGCGCTTCAGCGTCAGCCGCGTCACGCTGCGTCAGGCGATCCGGCAGTTGCAGGATAGCGGGCTCGTCGAGTGCCGCCGGGGTCGGGGCAATGGCCTGATCGTGCGGGATCTGCGCGGCACCGGCAGCATCCGGCTTGTCCTTGCCTTCCTGATCAGCCGGCAGGTCGATCCCCAGACCGCTGGCACAACGCTGTTCCAATTGAATCGCTTCGTACCGGCGCTGGCCGTGAGCCGCGCCAGTGCGGCGGAGCGAGCGCGGCTGCAGGAACTTCTCGACCGCGCACAGAGCAGCGACCCCATCGATCGCTATGATCTGCTGGCGCTGGTCCAATATGTCTCCAAGCTGGCCAGAAGCCCGATCATCGATCTCTTCTCGCGCTGCCTCGCGGCTTATGAGGCGCGGTTCCATCCCTTCCTGCTGGAGCGCCTGCCGGCGCACAAGCAGGCCGAATATTTCGCGCTGCTGCGCATGCTCCTCGACCGGTTGCCGATGGGGAGCGATGCGCAATTGGGCTGGGCCAAGGCAGAGGCCTCCCGGGTCATGCTTTCCATGAGCTCGACGCGCCCGATCTGATCGCGCGCGAGGCGGCGATCTTACACCGCCCCCGCCTCATCCTCGGGCCTGTAGACATCCTTGCGCAGATCGCGCGCGGCGAGAACATAGTGCAGGGCGGCCCAGAAAAACAGCACCAGCACCGTGACCAGTGCGTACCGCAAACCGGTCGATGACGCCGTGAGGCAGGCGGCATCGAGAGCCGTGCCTATGCCATCTGGCCCCCTGCCCCCCGGACAAGATGTGGCGAAATCAGCCGCGCCATAAGCGCGCCTAGCGTAGAAGTCACTGAGCACCCCGGTGACAGTCGGTCCGAGGCCGGCACCCAGCAGACCGCCGACCAGCGCGGTGATCGCGGCGGTCATGGCGCGCATCTGCGGCCCGGCAAGGTTCTGCATCGTGCCCATCGTGGGGGCCATGAAGGTGATGAGGGCCATATTGCCGAAGAAGATGCAGGCGAGCGAGACGTACAGTTCGCGGCTCATGAAGGCGCCGAAATAGATGGGCACGCACAGCGCCATACACAGCGCCGGCCCCCAGAGCACCCAGCGCATGTCTCGACGCGACAGCCAGTCGAAGCCGAACCCGCCCAGCAGCATGCCAATGCCGTTGGAGGTGAAGGTGACAATGCCGAAGATCACCCCGAGCGTCGCCAGGTTGATCTCGAAGCTGCGCAGATAGAAGGGCAGCACGAAGTTGGCGATGGCGTTGAGGGTGAAACCGGCAATGGTCACCCCCGCCAGCAAGTGGATGTAGGTCTTCTTGGCCAAAAGGAAGCGCAGCACCGTCCCCAGCGAGGGCACGGGTGCGCGTGTGATGCGGCCATCCGCCAATCCGCGCGGTGGCTCTCGCAGGGTGAACCAGACCAGCAGGGAGACCATGATGCCCGGTGCGGCCATGACGAAAAAGGCCGTGCGCCAGTCCCATTGCGTCGCCACCCAACCGCCCAGCGACTGGCCGAGCAGAAAGCCGAACGGTGAGCCGAGCGAGATGACGGCCAGCACCGAGGCGCGACGATTGGCCCGGTAATGATCGGACAGGAGCGATGATGTCGGCGGTTGCACCCCCGCCTCGCCGATACCCACGCCGATCCGCCCCAACAGCAAGGTCGTAAAGCCCGTTGCCAGGCCGCAGACCGCGGTCATCGCAGACCAGGCGGCGACGCAGATGGCGATCAGCCGCGTCCGGTTGACGCGCTCGGCCAACATGCCGAGCGGCACGCCCAGCACGGAATACATGATCGCAAAGCCCAGCCCCTGCAAAATGCCGAGATCGGTGTCGGTAAGCCCGAGGTCTTCCTTGATCGGCTGGGCGAGCACCGCGAGGATCGCGCGATCGGCGAAGTTGAAAATGCTGACGAGCAGCAGCACGAACACGGCCCATTTCTTGTAGCCGGGCCGCAGCAGCGGATGCGTTTCGTCTGCGAGCGGCTCTGCCGGATTATGCTGTGTCGTCGTCGCCATCGTCACCCCCCATTTCGTCGGTCGGTTCTACTGTATTTTTGACCGACTGCTATTCCGCTGCCTGCTGCCGCTCGGCATGGGGAACGAAGGTGACATTGTGCGCCTGCAGGCGGGGCAGGACCTCCTTGCCGATACGGCGGACCTGATTCATGTACATGTCGTGGGGCATGTCGCCGCGGTTGCATACCAGCAGCACATTGTTGGCGCCGGCATCGTTGCACTCATCGATGATGCGCGCGACGATCTCGTCGGCGGTGCCGATCGGCATGTGCTGGGCTGCGCCCCGGACCGTGTCCATCGTCCACTCGTTGAACACCGTGTCATCCTCGGCCAGCGTGCCTTTCGCGCCTTCGCGCAGATGTTCGAACGCCGTGGAGCTATAATATTTCGTCTTGCGCACATCCGACTGCCAGACCTGATCGTAGCGCAGCAGCGTGTTGAACAGATACATCAGGTGGCTGCCATATTCCTCGATGGCCTGCTCCTTGGAATCAGCCACATAGCAGTCGACCATGATGCTGATCTTGTCCGACTGGACCTCGCGTCCATGGCGGGCCTGGCATTCGGCGAAATAGCGGATGGTATCCTCGCGCATGGACCCACGGAAGATACCCGGCGTGATGGTCGCATCATGCTCGGCCGCCCATTCGATGGACTCCTTCGACCCGGTGAGTGGCACCCAGATCGGCGGGTGGGGTTGCTGGAAGGTACGCGGCCACAGGGAGACGTCCTCGAACTTGTAGAACTCCCCGTCAAAGGAGAAGCTGTCCTGCGTCCAGGCGCGCCGCATCACCTCGAAGCCCTCATTGAAGCGACCGCGCGATTCACCCATGGGCACGTTAAAGATCTTGTATTCGCGGGGCGCGCCGCGACCCACGCCACAGATCAGCCGTCCGTTGCTCATGCAATCGAGCATGGCAATCTCTTCAGCCAGACGCAGCGGCTCGTGGATGGGCAGCAGATTGGCGTAGACCAGGATCTTCAGGCGCTGGGTCACCTGCGACAGCGCTGCCGCCATCAGATTGGGCGAATTGCCCAGACCGAAGGGCGTGCCATGATGTTCATTGATCGCAATGCCATCAAAACCCTGCTTGTCCATCTCTGCCCATGCTTCAAGATGGTTCTCGTAAGTCTTTGCAGCGGCCTGCGGATCAAAATGACTTGCACCCAAGCGCGGAAGAACACCATCCTCGCGATACTTATCAACATTCTCTTGATAAGCGGTCCAGTCGAATACGAAGACCTTCATGATTTATTCTCCAACGTAACGCTTGAATATATTGTTAGACTGAACTTATATTGATGCAGTCTGAAAAACTTGAAAGGCGTTCTTATGAAAAAGACCTTCGTTGCTCTGGTCGAGCGAACAGACCTTTGGGACCCCAGCAAGGAAGCGCATGAGCAGCCCGGCTTTGCGGACCACGCCGGCTATATGGGCGCGCTCGAAAAGGAGGGCTTCATCGCCATGGCGGGCCTGCTGGCCGAGTCCGAGGATGTGCTGTTCGTGTTTCTGGCCGACAGCCGCGAAGAAGTGCTCGATCGACTGGCGAAGGACCCCTGGCAGCAGAGCGGACAGGCGAAGCTGACCCGGCTGGAGGAAGGCCATTTCCGCATCGGCGCGCCGGCCGGCGCAGCCTCGGGCTGATCCGGCGCGCAGGATGGCGGAGCGGACAGGAGAGCGCTGCGCCATCATGCGTCGAACACCGCGATGGTCCTGACCTCGAAGCTCTCCCGGCGCGGGGAATCCGGTTCGCTGGTCGGATCCTCGAACGCGGTATGGCCGGTCATCTGCCAATCGGGATTGCCGGTATCGTACAGGCGGAAGATCAGCGCCTCATCGGGCTGCATATCCGGATAATAATACCATTGATGCCGGGGATTGTAGGCCATGTTGAGGCCGGCTGGCATGCCCTGGCGGAAGCCGCCTTCTGGCTTGCCCAGCGATACGCTCAAGAAATCGCGCTTCTCGACACTGCGGCTGTCGCAGACCGCCAGCGGATAATTCTCGACCGGCTTGGTGCCGCGCCAGACATTGATGTTGACGAGGCGCTTGGCCGCCAGCTCCTCGGCCCGATCGGGCACGAGCCGCGCGATCCACTGCTGCAGCGCGGGCCCGTTGAAATCCACATGGGCGCTCAGCGCCGGGCCGCCGCCCTTGGCATCCTCGCCACCGCGCAAAATGCCCATGAAGGCGAAGACTTCGCTGGCGCCGGTCAGATCCTTCACCAGACGCGCCACCTCGGGATAATAGCGGCGCTCGAAATCATCCTTGTCGGTGAAATCGACATCTGTGGCGTGCTTCACCAGGGTGAAGCCCTGCGCATCGAATGAAATGTCCGCGAGCCGGGCGTTGTGCACGGTCACGTCATGGTCTTCCATCGAGAAGGAATAGGAGCCGTTCTTCTCGATCCAGCCTCCATCGGCCGCGCGCTCCGAATAGCGAATGAAGCTCTCGACCGAGGTCGGGCGCGAGGCGACGGCGGCAGCCTGATTGTTCACGATTCTCTCTCCTCATGGCGGCCAGGGCATCGCAGTCGGCGGACTATCCGTCCGGTCTGGCAATGCCGCTGCGGCCGCCTTTCGTTCAATTCGGCCCAGTGTGCGGACGGGGCGGCTTGAAAATAGTGCCTACATTGCAAGGCTGAGCCGAGCCGAGTGGCCTCAGGGCAGCGCGGATTCGATCATGTCGGCAGATTCGGTCACGGCGACATGCTGGAGATCATGCGTGAAGGGCATTTCTTCCACGCGCCAGTCCGGCTGGGTGCGCAACCGTTCGGCCACGGGGGCGAACGTATCGTTCTTGTAGCCGGTAGCGATCACATAGGTCTTTTGCGGGATGCGGTCGCGGGCACCGGTCAGTTCGGCCTTCTGCGAGAAGCAGTAGACGGACTGCGCTGTGCGCCGATCCTCGTAAGACGCACGCGAGGCGGGGTCCATATGCGCATTGAAGCCCTGCAGCAGCAGCCGGGGCGGCGGCACGAGATAATCCCCTTCCTCGGGCGGGAGGTGCGGTTCGCCGGGCACCAGATCGTTCAGCGACTGGCCGTTCTCGGGCATGAAAGCATCCATATAGAGGATCGACTGGATCACCCCCTCGGGGATCAGTTCGGTCGCCTGCGAGATCGGCATGCCGCCATAGGAGTGGCCGACCAGCAGCACATTCTCCAGTTCCTCATAGCGGATGACGTTGGCGATATCCTGCGCATGCATCGCCAGGTTGACGTCGCGACTGGTGAGGTGGGCGCGCTCGCCCAGCCCGGTCAGCGTGGGCGTGAACACATAATGGCCGCGATCGCGCAGCAGATCGGCTACCTTGCGCCAGCGCCACCCGCCAACCCACGCGCCATGCACGATCACGATCGTTCCACGCTTGTTCGCCATCATTCTCTCCCTCGATATGTGTCAGCTTGCCGGCGTCGCCTCACGCAAGAGGCATGCCGTTGATTTCCCCAGCGAGTGCCGCTGCGCCGGGCGCGAAAATAGTGGCGACAATAGGCAGATGCGGTGGGCGGTTCAGAGCGGCGCGCCATCGGCCCGCATCTCCAGGATGCGCCGCCGATAGGGCTTCACCCCCGCCCAATAGGTGATCGCCGCCAGCGGGAAGGAAATCGCCGCAGAGGTGGCGATGGCATATCGCAACAGCGCCTCGTCCCCCCACACATATTGGGTGAGGAAGGCGAAGTAGGTCGGTCCGAGCCCGCCGCCCACTGCCGTCATGGTGAACAGATAGAGCGCGGTGATCTGCCCCCGAATTTCGTTGGGCGTCACCACCTGCAAGGCCGAGTTGAGCGATGGCGCCGCCATCAGCATCAAGGCCGTGCCGATGCCGCCCATGCCGAGCGCCAGCCACGGGCTGGGCATGAGTGGCGCCGCGATCATGAAGGGCGCCGATGCAGTAAAGCCGATGGCCAGCACCCGCATGTTCGCATCGGCATGGCCGCGGTTGCGGAAATGATCGTTGAGCCAGACCGCACCGAACAGGGCCGGAACCGCCAGGATGAGGCTGAGAAGCCCGGTGTAGAGGCCCGTGCTCGCCGGTGCCCATCCATAGGTCCGCGCGTAAAAGGCCGCGCTCCATGCCGCCGTGCCGAACATGTGCATGGCGGTGAAGCACAGGCCGAGGAACATCGGGCCGTAAAGCCGCCAATGGGCGAGCAGATAGCGCAAGGTCTCGCGCAGGCCGACCTTGCGCGGTTGCATCCCCACGACCGCGGCCGCGCTGAACCCGCGGCGCTTGGGCTCCACGATCGTGGCGACCAGCAGCAGGATCGGGATGCCCATCAGGCCGGTCACCACCCACACGACCTGCCACTCGCGCACGGCGCCGAGCAGGGGCAGGTGAATGGCGGGCATCCCGGAGAGCAGGTGGATCATCACCGCGCCCAGCAGCAGCGAGAGCGCCGTGCCGCCTTGAAAGCCGACATTGTAGATCGCGATGGCGCGGGGCAGCTTTTCCGGCGGAAAATAGTCGGCCATCAGTGAATAGGAGAGCGGCCCGCTGATCGATTCCCCAGCGCCGATGCCAAAGCGTGCCGCGAAGAACTGCCAGAAATTCTGGGCTAGGCCGCATGCCGCGCTGGCAAGGCTCCACAGGAAGACCGATGCGGCGAGCAGATGTTTGCGATTATGCCGGTCCACCAGTCGAGCGGCGGGAATGCCGATCAGCACGTAGAAGAGACTGACCGAGAAGCCGAGCAGATAGCTCATCTCCATATCGGTCAATTGCAGGTCGCGCTTGATGGGCTCCACCAGCAGCGTCATGACGCCGTTATTGAGCTGGGCGCACATCTGCACGGCGGCCAGCACCCAGGCGACATGATAGGCCTGGCGCGCGGCCGGCCAGGCTTCATCCGAATAATGGGGGCGATAAGCGGGACTGGCGGCGCGATCCGGATCGGGCTGCGCGGCGGTGGTGTCAGTCAAATCGTCTCTCCACGCAGCGTGTCATCAATCGGTATAGGGACCGGGCACGGTCCCCGGCTTCATCGCGCCGGTCCAATGCTCCGCGAGGCGCCCCATCTCGATCCGGAACATGTTGAACCGGGTTGTCGTGTAACTGGCCCCTGCCCGGCTTGGGTGCGGATGCTCATGGCCGGACACCACGACCACGAGATCGCCCTTCGCGACCATGGCGACGAGTGTAGCCTGCATAGCCTGAGCAAGCGGTACCGCAGTGCGACCCTTGGCTGCAGCGAGGATCGCCGGTGTGCCGTCCGTCGCGCGTGGATCATGCTCGATGAAGTCTTTGGCCAGATAGCGCGCGGCGGTCGCCACGTCGCCCGCATCGACCAGATGGCGCCAGGCGTCGAACACGAGCCGCTTGTTGGCTGCCAGCGCCGGATCGTCCGATTGGAGCAGCGCTTGCTGGGCCGGCCCGGTCGCCCCCGTCACCGGTTGCGGCCCGCCCTTGTCTGGAGACGGTAGATCTGGGCCGGGCGGAGCCTCGACCGAGTGCCAATGCTCGGCCAGACGGTCCCCTTCCACCCGGAACAGATTGAAGTGCGTGCTGGTATAGCGCCCGGACCCGACCAGTTCGCGCAGCTCCTCCCGCAACGCCATCACCACCAGATCGCCTTCTGCAACCATCGTGACGAGCGGCGGCGAAACCAGTGCCGGGATGTCGCGGCGGGGCACGGCCGAGAAGATCTGCTTGAAGGCCGCGCGCCCGCTCGGCAGCACCGGGCTGTGCTGGATATAGCCTTCCGTCAGCAGATCGTCAGCCCGCTCGACATGGCCGGCATTGACAATGCTGCGCCACATGTCGAACGCCAGGCGCTTGTTCCGGGCCAGACGCGGGTCCTTGTCTTCCAGCAGAGACAGTGGCGCAGGGTGACCGATGACCGCCACGACGCTTCCCTCCCTCGCGGCAGCCACGGGCGGTGCGAGCGACGGCGATCCGTCGCCCGAGGAGGCCGTGCATGCCGCGAGCAGCATGCAGGCCGCCACCCCGCCCAGCGAACCCCGCGTCAAAAGCGCTTGCCGACCTGGATCTGCATCACACGGCCCAGCGCGCTGCCATAAGTCGGGTCGAAGCGGATCGCGCTGCCGGCGAGGCCCGCCTGATTGACGACCAGTGGCGGGTCCTTATCGAGGACGTTCTGCATGCTGAGGACGATGCTGAAATTGTCCGTCAGCCATGAGCCGCCCCGGTCCCCGGTGTCGAAGCCGATGGTCAGGTCGAACGTCGTGTAGGAGCCGATCTTGGCATAGGACGGGTCGACGCCGACCGGTAGTTGTGCCTGATCGATCTCATAGGAATTGCGGAAGTTGATGAAGGTGCTGGCGAACAGATCGCCCATGCCGATATCGCGCCGCCATCCCAGCTGGCCGCGCGCCTGGAAGGTGAGAGGGAAGCCGAGCTGGTTCACTTCCTGCACAAGGTCCGCGCCGGGCAGCGGGGAGACCTTCCAGCTCATCGTGTAGGAGGCCACCGCACCGAGGTTGAACCGGCCCATGCTGCTATCGAAGGCGTAATCGATGTTGAAATCGATGCCCCGGCCGACCGTCTTGCCCGCGTTGATCCGGCGACCGCTCACCAGCGCGAACACATTGCCCGGCGCCGTCGGCGGACCGAACAGACCGCCCCGCTCCCCGCCGGTGTTGTAGCAGCTGATCATCGCATCGTAGAGCGCCTGCGTGGTCACATTCTTCCCGAAGGCTGCGGCGCAGGACGGATTTGCCTGATTGATCGTCGGGAAATCGCCAAAGAAGGCAGTTGGGTTGTTCGCGGCCAGTGTCGGGAAATAGGCCGGGTTGTAGATGATCTGCGAGTTATAGATCTGCTGGTTGATCGCCGGCACACTGCCCACGTTGAAGGCCGGCGTCGTGATCTGGCCTTCATAGCTCAGCCACCAATATTTGGCGGACATGGTGAGGCCCGGAAGGGACGGCGGTGTCCAGTCCACGCCGATGGCATAGGTCTCGGAGGTCTCAGGCGCGAGATCGCGATTGGCGCCGCCGATCGACTGATAGATCGCGCCCATCGGGACGCCCTGGCACGCCGCGCAGATCGCCGGCGAAAGCTGATTGCCCGCCGTCACCAAGGGAATCACGCCGGTCTGCGAGAAGGGATCGTTATCGGCAAGACCCGGCGCGCGGAACGACGTGCCCCAACTGCCGAAAATCTTGAGGCCGCGCGTCGGCCAGAAATTGAAGCCAAGGCGCGGGTTGGTCGTGGTGCCGGCGTCGCTATAATCATCATAGCGGACCGAGCCGTTCAACTCGAGCTTGTAGATGAGGCCGCTTTCCGCATCCGGGCTGACGACCGGCACGAACAATTCGCCGAACACCGAAGATACGCTGCGCGGATTGAAGTTGTTGCCGCCGAAATTATTCTCGTTGAGCAGCGAGCCTTCATAGCGCTCCACGCCCACGGCCAGCTTCACCTGCCCGGCCGGGAGGGAGAAGAGCGGCCCGTCGGCGGTCGCCGAATAGACCTGCATGTCATATTTGGTGCGGTTGATGAGCGAAGTGCCGCGCGCATTGATGGAATCTGCCGTCGCCTGATCGGTGCACTGGAAGGCGGTGGGATCGCAGAAGAAGTTGAACGTCGCGAAGACCGGTGCCGGTGCGCCGCCGGTCTGCGTCGTGGTCGAGGGCGCATCATGCGTGCCTGCGAAGGCAGACAGGGTGACCGACCAGTCATAGGGCAGCTTGACGTCGACACCGCCGCCATAGGTCCAGGTTTCCGTTTTGCCGAAGCGGCGCGGCGACCCGATATCGTAGACGGTGCTGTAGGCCACGGAGAGCGCGCCCGTCCCGCAGGCGGCGAGAAGATTGGCCGGGCCGGTGACCACGCCGCCTGCATAATGGCTGGGATTGCAGGGGCTGAACGGGTTCGTGTTGGGAATGCGCGGCAACTGGCCGAGATTGGTGACGCGGTTGCTGGTCGATGAGTTGGGCCCGTTGATGGTGAAGTCGCGCCGCACGTAGAGCGCGTCCGCGAAAACACGCAGCCAGTCGGTAACATTCTGCTCGAAGTTCATCGCAAAGCGATCGGCCTCAACCTGCGGAATAACCTCGATGCCACTCCAGGTATTGAAATAGTTGGGCGTGGATTTGAGATCTGCGAGAGTCAGCTTCGACCCGTCCTGACCAGCCGGGATGCCGTAATAGATGCCGTTGATGACGACATTGCCCGGCGCCGAGTAAAGCGATGAGGGCGCCCCGCCATAAGGCGAGAGATCGTCATTATAGAGATCCGGGCGTGCCGAGGCCGCGAAGGCGGTCTGATAGGAGTGCTGGTAGGAGAGGATGATGCCGCCCTCACCCACGCTGCCCTCGCCCCAGCGCACCCCGCCGATGCCGGTCACATACCAGCCATCCTGACCGTCATTCTTGCGATAGCCGCCGTGGACTTCAAGCGTGTCCTCCGGCCGTCGCAGGATATAGTTGACCGTCCCCGCGATCGCGTCCGCGCCGTAGAGGGCCGAGCCGCCGTCCTGCACCACGTCGATCCGCTGGATCATCTGCGCGGGGTAATTATCCCCGTCGAACGAGTTCATGTTGCCGCCTTCATACGGCACACGGTGGCCATTCACGAGGCTGAGCGTCGCGCCCACGCCCAGACCGCGCACGTTGGGCGATTTGTTGAAGTTGAAGGAGTTGATCGTGTTGGCCTGCTGCGCCTGCCCGCCCGCATAATTGTCGCCACCGCCAAGACGCAGGATGGAGGGCACCGTGCCGAGAATGTCGGCGGTGCTGGAGAGACCCGTCGCCCTGATCTCCTCCTTGCCCAGTTGCACAAGGGCCGTGCCCACCGGTGCCTCGCCGCCGATGCGGGTGCCGGTGATGATGATCGCGCGCTCATTATCCGCATTCTCATCCTGCGCCGCGACATCCGCGCTCGCCGAACCGGCTTGCGCGCGCGCCGGCTGGGTCAGCACCAGCATCGAGGCGCTGCCGAGCAGCACAAGCGCGAATTGCGCGCGCGACTTGAATGAAAGACGATGGCAGCCTGCAGTCATGTTCACCCTCCCGGCCTTGCGGCTGTTTCGGGATGCACGATCCGGTACTGCGCCGCATTGCTCGCGTGTCGCAGACGAGGTCCGGTCGATGACATCCTCTCTTGTCCACTTGCCTTTGGGCTAAGCACGCGGGACGAAAATAGTGCTGTGAATTGGTTGCGGTCCCAAAGCATCATGAAAGCAACCTCCTGAAAGGCATGAACCCGCACCCGCAAAAGAACACACTATTTTGAGGCCAGGCGCTCATGCCAGACTGAGGGAGAATGGCATGGCGCGCAGGCAGCACCTGCACGCGCCGGGCTGAGAAAAGAGTGGGATGAGGAATGAGCGGAGCGATGAAGATCAACCAACTGCACCCCCGGTTCGTGGGCGAGATCACCGATCTGGATACCTCCCGCCCCCTCTCGCCCGAGACCGTCGAATTCTTCGAGGCGGCGATGGCGCAATATGCTGTCTGCGTGATCCGCAACGCCAGCCTGTCGGACGAGGATCATATCGCCTTCGCCCGGGCCTTCGGCCCGTTGGAACTGGCACCGCCCGGGCGCAAGCGGATTGCGTCGGAGCTTTACGACATCAGCAATCTTACCGCCGAGGGCGAGATCATCCAGCCCAAGCCGGATGGCGCGCAGCCGGCCGATTTCGAGCTATTCCATACCGACAGCCCGTTCAATTCCTGGCCCACGAAATGGTCGATGTTGCTGGCCTATGTCACGCCGCCGGAGGGTGCCGATACGGAGTTCATCGATACCCGCGCCGTTTATGACGATCTGCCGGCGGACATGAAGGCAAAGGTCGCCGACCTCAAGGTGGACCACGACCTTTTCCGCGCGCTGCAGCTGAACGGCGTCAAGTTCGAGGACGAAGAGATGCGGAAAAATTATCCGCGCATGACTCATCCGCTGGTCTGTACCTCGGCCAGCGGGCGCGAGGCGTTGTACATGGGCTGGCACGGCGTGGGCATCGAAGGGTGGCCGGAAGACGAGGCCCGCACCTTCCTGGACGAGCTCTACCGCTTCGCCACGCAGGAGCGCTATGTCTACGCGCATAAATGGCGGCCGGGCGACATGGTCGTGTGGGACAATCGCTGCACAATGCACAGCGCGACGTCTTTCGAGCGCTATCGCTACAAGCGCGACATGCGCCGCGCAACGATCAACGAATATGGCCCGGAGGTCTCGGCGATCGAGGCCAACAGGCGCGCGCCGGATTGATCGCCCCGGCCCCGCACGGCCGCTCAGCCCTGCGGGGGTTGGAACCCGGCACGAGCTTTGGCAACCCGTGCCCGGATCGCGCAGCCTTCGGCATGGTCGTTGAGCAGCCCCATGGCCTGCATGAAGGCATGGACCGTGGTCGGGCCAACGAACTTCCAGCCGCGCTTCTTGAGGTCCTTGGACATGGCGATGGATGCGGGGGACGTTGAGGCGAGATGCGGAACCTCGTCTCGGGGTTCGAAGCTCCAGACATAGGCTGCGAAGGAGCCGCTTTCGCGCACGAGATCCTGCACGCGCTGCGCGTTGTTGATGACCGCCTCGATCTTGCCGCGGTGGCGGACGATGCCGGCATCCTGCAGCAGGCGCTCGACATCCCTCTCATCGAACGCTGCAACGCGATGGAAATCGAAGCCGTGAAAGGCGGTCCGGAAATTCTCGCGCTTGGTCAGGATCGTGCGCCAGCTCAGGCCCGACTGGAAGCCTTCGAGGCTCAGCTTCTCGAACAGCCGCCGATCGTCGGACACGGGATAGCCCCATTCATCGTCATGATAGGCGATGTAATCCTCCGACGCGGCGCACCAGCCGCAACGGGCCACGCCATCGGATGCCGCAAAAAGCCCCGCCATGTTCCTTCCCCATCATCCGAGCGGACAGCGCGGCGCCAAGGCACCGGCAAGCTGTGATCTAGCCTGCCGCCGTCCCTGACGCCAGCGCCGGCTCGAGGCTTCTCCCTTATCTGTCGGCAGCGATGTTCGTGCGCCAATGTTCGTAGAGAGCCGGGATATCGCCGCTGGTCAGGATGGGCATGGCGCGTTGCAAGTCGTCATCGCTCCAGTCCCACCAGCACAGCTCAAGCAGGCGGGCAACGTCCGCCTCTGCGAAGCGCTGCCGGATCAGCTTGGCGGGGTTGCCGCCGACGATCGCATAGGGGGCGACGTCCTTCGTCACGACGCTGCGCGTGCCGATGATCGCGCCATGCCCGATGGTGATGCCGGGCAGGATCACCGCTTCCGACCCGATCCACACGTCATGACCGATGACCGTATCGCCTGCCGGCCGATAGCCACTGTCCGCACCGGCAAATGCCGGCACGTCCGGCATCCAGAAGAAGGGGAAGGTGCTGATCCAGTCGCTGCGATGCCCCTGATTGCCCGCCATGATGAAGGACGCGCCTGATCCGATGGAGCAGAACGAGCCGATGATGAGCTTGTCCGCGCCGTCATCGGGCAACAGGTAGCGGGCGCAATCGTCGAAACCATGGCCATGATAATAGCCGGAATAATAGCTGTAGCGTCCCACGCGGATGTTCGGGTGCGCAACAAGACGATCGAGCGTGATGCCCTTGAAGAGGCTTTCAAATATATTTTGCATGGTTGGTCTGGCCTGAAGATTTGATCGCCAGCTTCGAGGGCCTGAGACGGCCGCTGGCGCAAGACAACGTGCGGGCGATCGCTGGATCGCCCGCCTTCAGCTTCTCAGGTCAATGACGCGGAAGCACGATGCAGATGGTACACGGTGCTATCTTCATCCCGCGATGATGGCGCAAATGCTTCAGAATGCCAAGTCAGGCGATGTACTCGCCCTCCCGCAACAGGCTATTGCTGCTCGGGATAATCCTCTGGCTTGACCGAGCCGACCATCGGGCGGTCTTCCACCTTCTCCTGAGACTGACCACCGCCGGTGCGATTGTCATTCTCGGCAGCGTCCGGGCGCGTATCGCCCATCGGCCCGCGCGGCATCTCGGTTGGATTGCCCTTCTCGCCCTTGTCCTTGGGAGGATCGGCCTCCGCTTCGCGATCCTTATCCATGGGCCTTCTCCTTTCCAGCGGTCTTTGGCTCCTTGCCAAAAGCCTCGCGCAACTCATCCTTGGCTTTCTCGAGGATTTGGCGTTGCTCCTTGCCGAGATTGTCGCCGGCGCGGTTGATGTAAAAGGTGAGCATGCTCATCGCGGACTGAAGCGGGGTGCCCTTGCGTCGCTTGCTATGCTCCGCCGAGCGCTTGAGCGAGGCTGCGATCTTTGCAGGGTCGTGATGCTTGAAGACACCGTCGTCCAGATCGAGCGCATCCGAATGTTCGGTCACATCCTGAGACCATTTCTTGTCCGCCATGGCTCAGTCCTTCCCGCTGCCGGGCTCGGCCAGCTTGCGGTGCTGCTCGGCGAGCATCGCCTGTGGCACGACGCCGGCGGCGGCGACCTGCAGCTTGTTGGAGAGGCCCGAGACGATATGCCCCTTGCCATCCAGCAGCGCCTTCCAGCCATCGCGCGCGACTTTGGCGGGATCGGCCTTGTCCTGCTGGCCGACCTGCGTATCCAGCAGACCGGCGCGCTCGAAGAACTCGGTGTCCGTGGGGCCGGGCATCAATGTGGTGAGGGTAACGCCCTCGGCCTCCTTGATCTCGTTGCGCAGCGCTTCGGTGAAATTGTCGATGAACGCCTTGGTCGCGTTGTACACGGCATTGAAGGTGCCCGGGATGTAGCCCGCGATGGAGCCGGTGACGAGAATCTTGCCGTCATTGCGCGCGACCATGTCGGCCAGCACCTTCTGCAGAAGATAGACGGTGCCGGTGACATTGGTGTCGACAGACCGTCGCCACATGGCGACATCATGCTCCAGAAAGGGTCCGCCCGTGCCGACCCCGGCATTGGCGCAAAGCACGTCGATCCTCCGGCCTTCCGCTGCGGCCAGAAGCCGATCCACGCCGTCGAGCGTGGAGAGATCGGCCTCCAGCGACCGCACGTCGCCGCCATGGCGCCTGAAGTCCTGCGCGGCCGCGTCGATCAGCGGCTCGTCAGCAACGACCAGCAGGTCATAGCCATCCTGCCCGATGAGATGGGCGAGTTCGAAACCGATGCCGGTAGACGCGCCCGTGACGATTGCGAATTTCTCGCCCATCCCATGCCTCCTTATGCGCCCGGCATCTTTGCCAGCATGTCGATATGCTTCTGGACGACCGGAGCGATCTCGCCCGCAGCAGCCTTGAGCGCCGGCGTGTCGCCGTTGGCGGCGTAACCCTGATGGAGCGCAAGCGCCGCTGCATGGGCTTCGCGTTGGGCCGTCAGGTAAGCCGTGGTGGCGGCAGTGCCTTCTGCAGCCTTGATGGCGTCCAGCTTGGCTTTCTGGTTGGCGTCGAGCGCCGGCGGCGTGACGGTCAGGCCCGCCTTTTCAGCCGCTGCCTTGAGCTTGGCGGTGGATTGCCCATGCGCATCGACCATCATGTTTGCGAAATCGGCAACCGGTTTGTCCGGATTTTTCGCGAGGATGGCGCGGGACGATTCGATTTCGAACAGGTCGCCCGCGCCTGCCTTGGCCAGATAGCCCGTCGCGTCGGTTGGCGCGGCGGACATCTCGCCCGGCGGCGGCGCGCCCACGGACATGTTCGTGGCATTGCCCGTCATGGCCATGTCGTTGTTGGTCATGGCTGTATCATTTGCCGGTGTGCTGCCCTGGCTGCACCCAGCCAATACACAGGCCGCCAACGGTATCGTAAAATAGAGTTTCATCATCCGTCTCCTTGCATGAGTCATGCGGCGACCCGGTCGAGCCCCGGTTTCAGCACCACCTTGGTCACTTCGTTCTGGTGATCATGGAACATCTTGTAGCCCTGCGCGGCTTCGCTCAGCGGCATGCGGTGACTGATGAGGAAGGTGGTATCGATCTTCCCCTCCATGATCGCATTCAACAGGCCCGGCAGATAATGCTGCACATGGGTCTGGCCGGTCTTGAGCGTCAGACCCTTCTCCATGAAGGCGCCGAGCGGAAACTTGTCGACGAAGCCGCCATAGACCGCCGGCATGGACACGCGGCCACCCTTGCGGCAGGCAATGATCGCCTGGCGGATCGAATGGGTGCGGTCGGTGCCTGTAAAGGTGGAGACCTTGATCTGGTCCCAGACATTGTCAGCGAAAAGGCCGTGCGCCTCCAGCCCAACCGCGTCGATACAGGCGTCGGGGCCAATGCCGCCGGTCATCTCCATCAGCGCCTCGTAGGTCTTGCTCTCCTCGAAGTTGATGGTTTCCGCGCCGAACTTTGCCGCCAGCTCAAGGCGGCGGGGGAAATGATCGATTGCGATCACCCGCTCGGCGCCCATCAGGAAGGCCGCCTGCACGCAGAACAGGCCGACCGGCCCGCATCCCCAGACAGCGACCGTATCGCCGGGCTCGATCTGCGCGAACTCGGCGGCCTGCCAGCCTGTCGGCAGAATGTCGGACAGGAACAGCACCTTGTCGTCGTCGATCCCGTCGGGAATGACGATCGGGCCAACGTCGCTGAACGGCACGCGAACATATTCCGCCTGCCCGCCGGCATAGCCGCCTGTCATGTGGCTATAGCCGAACAGCGCGCTCATCGGCTGGCCGTAGAGCGTCTGGGCGATATCCTGATTATCGGCCGGGTTGGAATTGTCGCAGGCCGAATATTGGTGCTTGCCGCAATGGTAGCAGCTCCCGCAGGCGATGGTGAACGGCACGACCACCCGCTGCCCTTTTTGGAGCGTCGAGCCGGGTCCGGTCTCGACCACCTCGCCCATGAACTCATGGCCGAGAATGTCGCCGGACTTCATCGTGGGAATGTAGCCATCGTAGAGGTGCAGGTCCGAGCCGCAGATTGCGGTGGATGTGACCTTGATGATCGCATCGCGCGGATTGATGATTTCAGGATCGTCCACGGTGTCCACGCGGACATCATGCTTGCCGTGCCAGGTGAGCGCGCGCATCAGGCCGTCTCCTCTTCCAGTTGCTTGTGCGTCCACGCCGACGTGGCGATCTCGCCGGTTTCCATGAGTTGTTTGAAGCGCCGCAGGTCGCGCCGGGCCTGAATGGCCGGCTCGCGCTGGAACATCTTGGCGATGACCTTGCCGATGAACCCTGCGGGGGGATCGTAGAGGATCGTCGCCGTAACCACGGTGCCGCGCGCGCCTGCATCGCGGAAATCGATGCGGCCGCTGTTCGGCACGTCGGCGCCCTCGGTCGAGGCCCATGCGATGAACGCGTCCGGTTGTTCTTCGGTGATGACGGCATCCCACTCGACGGTCCGGCCGCCTGGCGCCTTCACCACCCAATGGCTGGTAACATCATCGATCATGTCGACCCGCACGACATTGTCCATGAAGGTCGGCAGCCGGGTGAAGTCACGCCAGTAAGCGTACAGCTCCGCACGGGGGCGATTGATCGTCACGGAGCGGCCGACTAGACTGTCGCCTTTGGGTTCGACCAGGGTCGCCGCAGCCTCATCGACCGCGTGGCGATCTTTGGAGGTCGTCAGCGGTGCGTCGTCGCGCGCATCGGGCATTCTACTTCTCCTGTCGCGGGTTGGCTCAGTGAGCGTATGATTAGTCAACGCGTCTCAGCTGGGACCGTTGCCCACATATCGGACGAACTCCTCAGAATAGCGGCGGGTGATCATCGCCTGCTCGCTGGACGAGACGTCCTCCATCAGCTTGGGGAACCAGGTTCCCTCCTCGGAATAGATGTGATGGGCGACCGCGCCGCGGATATGCTCGAGCTTGTCGAGATAATCCTGGCTCATCGGGTCCAGCCGTTCCAGCAGACCCATCTCCATCTTGGCGGCGGATTGTTCCTGATAGGCAAGCTCGGCATGGCCGACCTGCTTGTCCGCGGCCAGCGCGGGATAGATCGCCGCTTCCTCCGCGATGGAATGGCCCGTGAGGAGCAGCGCCAGCCGCTCCTGCGCATCGCGACGCGTCTCGGCCGTGGCTGCGGCCTTCACCGCAGCGAACAGAGCCTCGATCTGCCGATGATGATCGAGAATATGCGCAAGCCAGCTGCCGCGCGTCGCAAGCTCCTCGGCCTTGGCCCGGGCCTCGGCCCGCGCCTCCTCGCTTTCGGGCGGGGTGACAGCGGCGATGACCTTATCGATGATGGACATGATTAATCTCCTTTTCGAAGGAACTCAGGCAACGGCATCGAGATCGACGAGCGGCTCGCGTGCCCAGAACCGCAGCGGCGCCAGCGCCGCGACGAATGCCGTCGCATCGGATTTGCTCTTGAGGGCGAAGCAGCCTTCATCGAGGTCGGGCATCAGACCGGCCTTGGTCAGCAGCGGCTCTGCTTCCTTGCTCAGGCCCATGAACTTGCAGTGGGCAAAAGCGTCCGTCACGAAGTCCTTCGCCGTGGCATCGAGCGCGAGCAACTGCCCGCCCTCGGCCGAGGCGACGACCGCGACGGCATCGAACAGGACCGAAGGCCCGCCATCCACCTTGTAGTGGGCGCCAAGGATCTTACCGTCCGACAAGGTGACCCCGCCGATCTTGGGGGCAATGAACTCGATCATCGCACCGGCTTCATCGACCGCATTGATGATCGCCTGGACGAGCGTCGCATCGGCGCCATCGGTCACCAGCAGGCCGAGCTTTCGGCCGGCAAAGCTCTGCGGCCCACGCTTGATGATGCTCAGCGCATCGGACGGCGCCAGATCCGTCCGCGGCTGCACCGCTGCGGTCGCCGCCTGCGGCATGGGAAGCCCCAGCCCGTCTGCGACGGTTGCCGCGAGGTCCGCATCGATGTTCAGCAGATGCGAAACCATGCGGGAGCGGATGTCCGGCCGCTCAACGCGGGAGAGCTCGAACACCAGCGCATCGCCGATATGCTTTTGCTCGATCAACGTCTGGCTCGCATAGAACTGCGTGGCCTGGCTATAATGATCGGCAAAGCTTTCCGGGCGAATGCGCAGCTTGTCGCCATCGGCCGGCTCCGCATAGCTCTTGAAGCCGCGCTGCGGATCCTCGCGCGGACCGCCGATTTCCGCGCCCCAGCTATTGGGCTCGTAATTGGCGCGACCAACGGGATTGCGCATCGCCATATGCCCATCCTGCTGGAAATGCGCGAACGGGCAGCGCGGGGCGTTGATCGGCAGATGCGTGAAATTGGGCGAGCCGAGGCGCTTGAGCTGCGTATCCAGATAGGAGAAATTGCGCCCCTGCAGCAGCGGATCGTTGCTGAAGTCGATGCCCGGCACGACATTCTGGGTGCAGAAGGCGACCTGCTCGGTCTCGGCGAAGAAATTATCGACCAGGCGATCGAGCACCAGACGACCCACGACACGGATCGGCACCAGTTCCTCGGGAATGATCTTGGTGGCATCGAGCACATCAAAATCGAAGCTGTCGGCGAATTCCTGATCGAAGAGCTGGAGACCCAGTTCCCATTCGGGAAAATCGCCGGCTTCAATGGCGGCCCAGAGGTCCCGCCGGTGGAAGTCGGGGTCGGCGCCGTTGATCTTGACCGCTTCGTTCCAGGCCACCGACTGAAGGCCCAGCTTGGGCTTCCAGTGGAACTTGACGAACGTCGACTTTCCTTCTGCATCGACCAGCCGGAAGGTATGGACGCCAAACCCTTCCATGAAGCGGAAGGAGCGCGGGATCGTCCGGTCGGACATGATCCACATGACCATGTGCATCGATTCCGGCGTCAGGCTGATGAAGTCCCAGAAGTTGTCATGCGCCGTCTGGGCCTGCGGAAAGGCGCGATCCGGCTCGGGCTTGGCGGCATGGATCAGGTCGGGAAACTTCATCGCGTCCTGGATGAAGAAGACCGGGATATTGTTGCCAACGAGGTCCCAATTGCCCTCCTTGGTGTAGAGCTTCACCGCAAAGCCGCGCACATCGCGCGCGAGATCGAACGAGCCCTTGGACCCGGCCACGGTCGAGAAGCGAACGAAGGCCTCGGTCCGCTCGCCTACCCGCTGGAAGAGATCGGCACGGGTGATGTCGGACAGGCTGTCTGTCAGCTCGAAAAAGCCATGGGCGCCATAACCGCGCGCATGAACCACGCGCTCCGGGATACGCTCATGATCGAAGTGGAACATTTTCTCGCGAAAATGGAAGTCTTCCAGCAGCGCGGGGCCGCGCGCGCCCTGCTTGAGGCTGTTCTGGTCATCGGAAACGGGAACGCCCTGCGCGGTCGTCAGCGTCGCGACATCACCGCCAGCGGTCTGCCGCGTCTCGCCACCCTCGCCCATCGGTCCTTCAAAAACAGGCATGTCCTCAAAGGCGGCATCTGCAGAAGGGCTGTTTGCCGATGACCGCTGCTGATCGGATTTCATCGGCGCACGGCCTTTCGCCGCACGCGTTGCCTGTTTCGCCATCGCGGTTCCTTGTCATTGCTGGGATGTGAACGAGTTCGTCTCGTGCTTCACCAACACGCCGTCCGGATGACAGTTGCCTGTTAAGGCTAGGAATTAACATTGATCATAGTGAAAGCCGATCGGGGCTGGATCGCCAGCGCGGCTTATCCGTTAGCCACTCGATGTTGATGGATCGCCTCCTTGCAAACCGCCGCGGCGTTGCCCTGACGCCGGAAGAACGAGCCGCGCTCGAAGACACGATTCTCGAGGTTCGCACCTTCGAGCCCCGCACGACGATTATCGAAGCGGGTCAGATTGTGGATGTCAGCAGCTTCCTGGTCGAAGGGATCATGTCGCGCTATATCGATGATCGCAAAGGCTTGCGGCAACTCGTCGCCATCCATGTGCCGGGCGAATTCGTCGATCTCCATGCCTACCCCATGCGTGAGCTGGACCATGCCATCGGCACGCTCACGACCGCGAGCATCGCTATTGTCCCGCACAAGGCGCTGAAGGAAATTCTCGATCCCCGGCCCGATCTGGCGCGCAAGCTGTGGTTCTCGACGCTCATCGATGCCGCGCTGCATCGCGCCTGGTTGTTCCGCGTCGGCCGGCTCGACGCGGTGGGGCGTGTCGCCCATTTCCTGTGCGAGATGAATGCCCGCCTGTATGCGGTGGGATTATCGGACGGCCATCGCTTCGTGCTGACCCTGACGCAGGGCGACATTGCCGAGATTTGCGGCCTGACCACCGTTCACACCAATCGGGTGCTCCGCCAATTAAGAGAAGCCGGACTGTGCGAGAGGCACGCCTCACTGGTCCAGATCAACGATTATGCCGGTCTGGCCCGCCGGGGCAATTTTTCATCAGATTATCTGTATCTCGCCCCCTGCGCAGATATCCAGCAAGGAGGACCAGCATGACTGTCCACTCCCCAATCGAGCCCTATGCCGAACCCGGCGTCGCCACGGCCGAGGAGGATCATGTCATCCTCGAGGGTCCGGGCGGGATCGCTGTAACCATGACGGCGGACGCAGCCGTTGCCACGGGCGAAAGTCTGATCGAAGCCGGCGAGGAAGCGCAAAGGCACCAGAAGACCAAATAACTGCGCGATCTCAGATGCCACGCAAGCTTGGACTGGGACGGCCACCGGCCGCGCCGAGCGCCGGTCGACTCCTCGCGGAGACCCCGGCGCCGGGAACGATGTCGACCGGATGGAAGTTTCTCTCCAGCGATAAGGACAACAGGTCGAGAGATGATGTTTCCGCAGGAGAAACCCTCAGAAGCTTATGCCGAGACCCTATCCCCGGCACTACCCGATGACATCATTGCGGCAGCCATGGCCGTGCTCGAAACCGCCAGTCAGGCGGAGATTGGGATCGCCACTGCAGAAAGTTGCACCGGGGGGCTGCTCGCATCGCTGCTGACCGATATCGAGGGGACCAGTAATGCCTTTGACCGGGGCTTCGTCGTCGACAGCAAGGATGCCAAATGCGATCTGCTCGGGCTCAGCCATAAGTTTGTCGAGGATTACAGCGCGGTGAGCGAACCCGTCGCGCGCGCGATGGCTGAAGGGGCCTTGCGCCGATCCAAAGCGCGACTGGCGATTGCGATCACCGGCTTTGCCGGCCCCGGTGCCTCCGACGATGAGCCGGGGCTGGTCCATTTCGCCTGCGCCGCGCATGGGGCGGATACGCGCCACAGCGTCCATCACTTCGGCGACATCGGGCGCGGCGCGACCAGGATCGAATGCCTGCGCGTTGCGCTTGCCATGTTGAGCGAGATGTTCGCCGAGGTGGTCGCCGATCCTCAGCAGGTCGCGTGAGGCCACCCATGGCGACACCGGCACCCGATGGCATCACGCAGGAGCATGAGAGCAACAGCCGGCGGGCCAATCCCTGGCCGCTGGTCCTGCTCACAGTGATCTTGGGCGCCGGTCTGACCGGCCTGTTTGCGGGGCAGGCCCCTGTCGTGCGCAAAAGCTCGAACGACCGCATCACCCTCCTCGTGCAAACGCCGGAAACGCTGCGCAACGGCATGGTTTTCGAGACCATCGTCGAGGTGACGCCGCGCAAACCGATCGGCGATCTGGTGATTGCCGTGTCGGATGACCTCTGGCGGGAGATGACGATCAACACGATGATCCCGGCCGCAAGCGAAGAACGTTACAAAGACGGCTCTCGTCAGTTCTCCTTCGGCGAGGCAAAGCCCGGCGAGACCTTCCGCTTCAAGATCGACGGGCAGATCAACCCGCCGCTGTTCGCCGGCACGCGCGGCAAGATCGCCGCCCTCGACGGGGACCGCGAACTCGCTGCCCTGCCCGTCCACATCAAGGTCTTGCCCTGATGGATATCATCCTGCGCGCCAGCGTGATGTTCTCCATCATGTACATGCTGCTCCGGCTGCTGGGCAAACGCGAACTCAGTCAGGTCACGCCGTTCGAACTGGTGCTGCTAGTGGTGATGGGCGATCTCGTCCAGCAGGGCATCACCCACAACGATCTCAGCATGACCGGCGCCGCGCTCGCCATTGGCACCATTGCCTTCTGGGCGCTGGCGCTGAGCTGGATCACCTATCTTTCCCCACGCGCCGAACGGCTGCTGGAAGGCGTACCGCGCGTGCTGATCAAGGATGGGGAACTGATTACCCCCAACATGCGCCGTGATCGCGTAACCCGGGCCGAGGTTGAAATCGAGATGCGGCTGGCTGGTATCGCAAACATATCCGAGGTCGCTTGGGCCATTCTCGAACCCAATGGCAAAATGAGCTTCATCGCGAAGAAGGAGGACGGGCCGGCCAAGCAGGAAGATGATGACAAGGCCGTTTGACCGGCTCCGCTGACCGCGCGGCCGATCTTTCCGGCTGAGCGAACGCGGCAGGGTTGCCCACGGGCCGGTGTCATTGTATCAGCAGGCCTGCTGATCAGACGAACTAATGTATTGGTTCAATCATGCGCATTCGCGACCACGCCGGTCTCACCCTATGAGGCCACACAACGAGACCCTAACTCGTCCCACAGCCCTGCTGCTGCAGCCCGGCGACTTGGCGCTCCCTGCCCGGCCCGAATGGCGCTCGTTCGCGCAGAGTTGGCATGACCTGCCCCGCGACATGTGGATGGCCGATGGCGGAACCTACCGCCGCCGCCGCTACGCTGCCTTTGAGATCGATGGCGACGCCTGCGCGCGCCTGCCGCATCGCTCCCATTATCAGGATCGCGATCACAATCGCTTGAATGGCGGCGTCGAACGCTGGTTTGCCCCCATGGCGGACGAACAGGCCGAGAGCGCGTTGTTGCAAGATCTGATGCGGGATACTGCGGCGCGCATTTCGCAGGCCAGCGGTTGCGAAGAGCACCCATGGATGGTCGAGGCCCATCAGTTTCGCATTGAGGCCCTGCCCGACCTCCCCGGCCTACCGACCCCTGAGGGGATGCATCAGGATGGACGCGACTGGGTGTTAATCCTGCTGGTCGGCGGCAGCAATTATTCCGGCGGCGAGACCCGCGTCGAAACTGTTTCGGGCGCGTGCCTGCTCGAACACCGGCTCGCGCACGCCGGCGAGGCGCTGCTCCTCGATGATGGAGAGGTGCGCCACGGAACCACGCCGATCCAGTCGGAAGCCGGGGATCTGCCGGCCTGGCGGGATACGCTGGTCCTGACCTTTGCGAACGCCGCGCGGCGCTGAGCGGCCGGCGTGGATCGCTTCTTCATCGTCACCGGCGGCCCCGGATCGGGCAAGACCACACTGCTCGATGCGCTGGCCCGGCACGGTATCGCGACCATGGCCGAGGCCGGGCGCGCGATCATCCAGCAACAGATGGCCGCAGGCGGCAGCGCCCTGCCCTGGGCCGACCGGGAGGCGTTTGCGGAGAAGATGCTGGCCTTCGACGTGACGTCCTATGAGACCGCAAAGGGACAATCCGGCCCGATTCTCTTCGACCGGGGCATCCCGGACGTGATCGGCTATCGCGCCCTGTGCGGCCTTCCCATTCCCGACAATTTGCACCGAACCGCCAGCGCGCACCGCTACAATAACGACGTCTTCATCGCCCCGCCCTGGGCGGAGATTTATGCGCAGGATGCCGAGCGCAAACAGGACTGGTCAGAAGCCGTGGCGACCCATGAGGTCATGGCCCGGGTTTATTCCGACCTTGGATATAATCTCGTGCCGCTACCGCTTACGACTCCGGACGAGCGCGGGGATTTCGTGCTGCGCAGGATCAGCGCCAACGCGTCAGCCTGACGACGATCGCCCATTACACCAGCCCCCGCGCGGCGCTGTCGCCGGCCGGCGTCAGCATTTCCACCACCTCATGAAGCGCCTGCTCGAGACGATCCCGTGACGGGATCGCGCCGAGGCACAGCCGCACGCCCGAGGGCGCACAGGGATCGACGGCCGGCGCATCGGGCGGGGTGAGCGCAATGCCGGCACGCAGGGCGCGGGCGCTCAGGCGCTCGGCATCGAGCATCGGCATCGGCATCCACACATGCAGGCTGCGCGCCGCGCCCGGCACGGCCATGGCCTTGCCCAGAATGTCGCGGGCAAGCTGTGTCCGCATCTCCGTCTCTGCGACCAGCTCGTCGGCGATGCGATCGGCCGTGCCATCCTGCTCCCACTGGCTGAACACCAGACCGCCCAAGGACGGCGGCGTATAACCAAAGGCGCGGACACCGAGCAGCAATCGGTCGCGAACCCCGGCATCCGCCGGCGGCAGCAGAAAGCCGAGGCGAAGGCCGGGCGCGACGGCCTTGGACACGGCGGCCACCATCAGCGTGCGCTCGGGCGCCAGATCGGCGAAACTCTCCGGGGCGTCCCGATCCGCGAAGACACGATAGGCATCGTCCTCGACGATCATCAGATCCCGCGCGCGCGCCACCTCGATGATCTCTGCGCGTCGCGCGGCATCGAGCGTGATGGTGGTAGGGTTCTGCAGGGTCGGGATCAACACCACCACCCGCGCACCGGTCTCGCGGGCGGCGCGGGCCAGTGCCTCAGGTTCGAGTCCGCGTTGATCCATGGCGACACCGCGCAGGCGATAACCAGCGTGATCGGCCAGCGTCCGGATGCCGGGATAGGTAGCCGCCTCGCACAAGATCGTATCGCCGGGCCGCGCCAGCGCTGCGAAGGCCAGCGCAAGGCCGTGTTGGCCGCCATTGCACTGGATCACGCGATCCCGCGTGGCGAGCTGAACGCCATGGCGACGGCGGAGCCAGGAGGCTCCGGCCTCCCGGATGGATTCTAGCCCCTCGGGCGGGGCATAATTGACGGCTGTCGCCAGATCCGCGCGCTGTCGCACACGGCTCAACCCTTCACCGATCCAGCGCTCGGCAGGCGCGAGCGGCGGAATGTTGCGCGCCATGTCCAATGGCCCGCCCGCCTCGGCCGGCGATTGCGGCCGCGCTCGGTCCGCGACGAAGGAACCGCGCCCGACATGGCTGGAGATAAAGCCCCGCCGTTCCGCCTCGACATAAGCGCGGCTGACCGTCCCGACACTCAGCGCCAGGCGATGGGCAAGGTCGCGCTGCGGCGGAAGGCGATCCCCCGGGACGAGCCGCCCCTCGCGCACATCGCGCTCCAGCGCTGCCACCAGACGCTCATACAT
The DNA here is from genome assembly GCF_025961965.1 of Sphingobium sp. B1D7B. NCBI lineage: Bacteria > Pseudomonadati > Pseudomonadota > Alphaproteobacteria > Sphingomonadales > Sphingobiaceae > Sphingobium > Sphingobium sp. B1D7B. The sequence goes on along the minus strand of NZ_JAOQOR010000001.1, from coordinate 2,624,312 downwards.
CGGCGCGTCGTCGCCCGACACCTCCGGCCGCCAGTCCTTCATCCATCATCCTCGCTCGATTGAACCGGTGCAATATCACATTTGACACATGGATCAATCGCGATCATTTCCGGAAGCGGGAGATCATCATGGATACCAGCCTGCTCGCGCCTTTGGCGCTTTATAGTTTCGTCTGCACGGCCACGCCTGGCCCCAATAACATCATGCTCGCCTCATCCGGGCTGGTGTTCGGATTCCAGCGGACACTGCCCCATATCTTCGGCATCAATTTCGGTTGTGCGGCGATGCTGGCCTTGAGCGGGCTGGGCCTTGGCGCGATCTTCGAAGCCTGGCCGATCCTGCGCTGGGTGCTGCGCATCGGGGGCGCAGCCTATCTGGCCTGGCTTGCGGTGAAACTCTGGCAGTCCGAAGGCATGGCCCGGCGTGAAGGCGCGCATCCGATGACCTTCTGGCAGGCGGCGGCCTTCCAGTTCATCAATCCCAAGGCATGGGCCATCACCGTGCCGGCCATTGCCACCTTTACCGTGCCGGACCGTCCGCTGGGTCTGCAGCTTGCGGTGATCGTCGCGGCTTTCTCGCTGATCGGCCTGCCCTCCATCGCGGGCTGGGCGGCCATGGGCGCCGGCGCGCGCGAATTGCTCGAAAGTCGCAAGGCCATGACCATGTTCGTGCGGACCATGGCCATCATGACGGCGCTCACCGCTCTGCTGTTTCTGATCTAGGGAGATAGGCGCATGACACGCGACGAAATGATGCGCTTTGCGACCCAGTGGATCGCCAACTGGAACGCGCGCGATCTGGAGGCCGTGCTGGCGCACTTCGCCGAGGACGCGCGCTTCATCAGTCCCTTGGCCAAGGAGATTGCCGGCTCGCCCATTATCGAGGGCAAGGCCGCGTTGCGCGCTTATTGGTCCGATGCGCTTGCGGTCACCACGGACATGCACTTCACCCTCCTCGCGGCGGTGTGCGACATCGAGGCACAGGTGCTGGACGTCCATTATCTCGCGCAACGCAATGGCCGATCCCGGCGCGCGCTGGAGACGATGCGGTTCGTGGATGGCAAGCAGGTGGAAGGCGAGGCCTTTTTCGGCATCGATCTCACAGCCTGATAGCAGGCGCGGTTGCCAAAGCCCGCGCGAGCGTCTAGCAGGCTCCGTACATCAAGAGTTGGGGCGACGCCCAACGCCAACCTGCCAATCCGGGCAAGGTGGCACTCCGCAAGGAGGATGTGGCCGAACGGCAATTATGCGGATCAAGCCACTCAGCGTCGACCCGGACAAGGACCGACGCACCGTGCCGATCAAGATACCAGACCACCTTCCCGCCCGCCGTACCCTGGAAGCGGAAGGCGTCCTCGTCATGGACGAAGGCACCGCAACGCGGCAGGACATCCGGCCATTGCGGATCGGCCTGCTGAACCTGATGCCGGACAAGATCAGCACCGAGACGCAGATCGCCCGGCTGCTCGGCGCCACGCCGCTCCAGATCGAGCTGACGCTGGTGCGGATTACGGATCACGCCACCCGCAACACCTCCGCCGATCATATGGCCGCCTTCTATCGGCCTTGGAGCGCGGTACGCCATGAGCGGTTCGATGGCTTCATCATCACCGGAGCGCCGGTGGAGCGGCTCGATTATGAGGATGTGCGCTACTGGCCGGAGCTGACCCACATCTTCGACTGGACGCAGACGCATGTCCACCGCAGCTTGACAATCTGCTGGGCGGCGCAGGCGGCGCTTTATCACTTCCATCGCCTACGCAAGCGCACCTTGGAGCAGAAGGCGTTCGGGATCTTCCCGCATCGCAATCGCCTGCCGACCTCGCCATATCTGCGGGGCATGTCCGACGTGTTCGACGTGCCGGTGTCGCGCTGGACCGAGGTGCCGCGGATGGAGCTGGAGACGGCGCCGCATCTGCAGGTCCTGGCCGATGCGCCCGGAACAGGCGCGGGTCTGGTTTATGACGAGCCCCGACACATGCTGCACATGTTCAACCATCTGGAATATGATACGGAGACGCTCGCGCGGGAATATGCCCGCGATGGCGGGGCCTGTTTGCCTGTCGACTATTTCCCGCAGAATGACCCAGCGCGTCCGCCGCTGAACAGCTGGCGGAGCCACGCCCATCTGCTGTTCGCCAACTGGATCAACGAGGCCTATCAAACCACCGCGTTCGACCTTGCGCATGTCGGGCGGGAGCCACTGCCGGTGTCGTGAAGGACATCACCGGTTCCGCGCACGCCGTAGCCTCCAGTTGGCGATGTGCGCCCCCGCGAGCAGCAGGCTGCCCGAGACCGTGATCGCCGTTTCCAGAATCTCCCGGCTGGCGAACAGGATGCCGACCGCCATCAGCGCCAGGCCGACCGCGCCGATCGCCAAGGGCACGGGCGCCCGGTGCCTGCGCCAACCGCTCACCAGCGCGAAGGCGCTGGTCGGCACCGCGAGCGCGAGGACGATCGCGTGGAAGCTCTCGCCCGGATCGATCTGATCGGCGAAGGCCGGGAGGGCTGCCAGCAGCAGCGGCAGTCCCAGACAGTGGATCATGCAGGCGACGGAGGCGCAGACGGCAAAGCCGTCCAGCCAGTCGTTTCTGCTCCGGGTTTGCGTGAGGGGAGATGCGGCGGCTACATGATTCAATTTCATGCCACCATTATGATATGGTATATCATGTCTTTCAAGGCATGGAGCATTTAATTGGTCGGAACGCTACCTCTGAAGCAGCCCGCTATTCAAACGCTACGCGCCGCCAATCAGGGCGCGGCAGCCTGAACAACGCGCAGCCGCCTACCCTCTCAGTTCCGCTAGCATTTAGGTGCGCGAGCGCGCCCGCAACATGGAAAACTCCACGTCGCGGGCGTTCGCATTCACGCCTTGGGGATGACCGGCACCAGCAGGTGGCTGTCATACTGACCACCGGTGTGGATGATATGCGTGCCGGCGTTGCGCAGTTCTTCGTGGCGCGCGAAGGGCAGCATCGGCAGGCCCTCGCGATAGATATCCATGCCCTTCACGACGACGCGCAATTGCTCGCCCGCCCGGAACAGCGTGGAGGACGGCCAGATCTCGATATCGACCGGCACCGGAACGCCCGGCTCCAGCGGCTCCTCAACGAGATGGCTGTGGACCGGTTGGAACGGCGTCGAGCGTGCTTCATCCAGCGCGCGATGGCTGGCGCGCAGCCAACCCAATGCTACCGGACCATTTTCGAAAAAGGCGTAGAAGGTCATGCCCACCGCATTGCCATCGGCATCGAGCTTCTGCAGCGCGACGAACAGATCCATGTCGTCCGCGCCCTGCGCTTCCACCCACAGGCGCAACTTCATATAGCCGGTCAGCTCGGTATCCGTGTCGAAGCGGATATCGAAGCGGGCCTCGCCGGCTTCGTCGAGCGGATCATAGGAGGCGCTGGCTGCATTGCCCACGGGCTCGCCCTGCATCGTGCCGGTCGCGGCATCGAGATAGAGCGGCGTGTAGACCGTGCGTGCCAGCGGCCATTCCTGCTCGCCGCGCATGGTCCATGTCTGCGCGCTTTCGCGGACTTCGAGCAGCACCTTGGGCCAGTCGGCAAGGCCGCTCTCGACGCCCTTGAGATAGCGATCGAAGAAGACGCGGGCCAGCTCCTTGCTCTCGGGCATATAATAATGTGCCCATTTCTTGCGGCCATGGCCAATCAGCCATTTGTCCGGCGAGGAGAACTGGCGGAAGGCCTCGAAGGTGCCACGGGTATGCAGTGCCTGATCCGCCCAACTGCCCACGACCAGCGCCGGAATGTCGATGGCCGACAGGTCGACTTCCTTGCTCGCCCAATAGGCATCGTACAACGGATGCGCCTGCACATTGGCGTTGGTATCCTCGTAGCGCTGATGGCCAAAGCGCAGATTGCTGCTGCCGCGCGGCAGGAAGCCCGTCTCGCGAATGCCGCCATGATAGGCGAATTCGCGATACCAGTCCGAGAAGCCTTCCCACGGATTGATGGCGGCCAAATGCGGCGGCTTGAGCTGACCGACGAGATACTGGATCGCCGCGAGATAGGAGACGCCGGTCATGCCGACCTTGCCATTGCTCCAATCCTGCACGCCGAGCCATTCGATAAGGTCATAGCAATCCTCGCCCTCGCCGAGGCCGTTGTGGCGCACCTCGCCCTCGGACTGCCACATGCCGCGCGAGTCCGCATTGCACACGGCATAGCCATGCGCACACCAAAAGGCCGGATCGGGCGCCTCGAAGGCGGTGAAGCGGGACATCCAACCAGCCTCCACGCCCGAATGGGGCGGGAAGAGCTTATCGGACAGGCCATGCTTGCCATAAGGGCTCCACCCCAGAAGCACGGGCAGCGGGCCAGCGGCGGCATCGGCGGGACGATAAAGATCGACATAGATGTGAACGCCGTCGCGCAGCGTCACCTGGATATTGCGGTCGATGAGGAGGCCGTCCTCTTCCCATTGCTCATGGGCAATCGGCGGCAGCGGCGGCTTGCCCGGTGCTGTCGTGGGATCAATGCTGTCCTGCATGATCAGCGTGAAGCCGGCCGTATCGCTCATCGACAATCCTCTCGTCTGGAAATTAAAAATGCCCGGCGGTCAGTTCGACCGCCGGGCACATCATTAACGGATCAGAACTTGAACCGGGCACCGATGCGGTAGGAACGGCCAACCACGTCATACAGCACGTTGTTGGTCGGACCGAAGCTGGACGGTGCGTCCACCGGCGGATCCTTGTCGAACAGATTGTTGATCGCGCCGAATATCTCCATCTTTTGGTCGCCACGGTTCCAGACCGCGACGCTGCCGTTCAGGTTCACATAGGTCCACGGCGCGATGTAGTTGTCGTTGACGCTGTTATCGAGGTTCGGGTCATAGCCATATTGGCCGGGCCCGATCAGCGAGTTGTTGTAGGTGCCGCTGGAGATGTGACGGACCTGCACCTGCAGCGTGGCAGGCTCCGCATTGAACGTCACATAGCCGTTGATGATGTAGCGCGGCATGCCCGAGGGCTGCGAAACCGGCGAGCCGTTCATGCCGGCACGATCGACCGTACCGCTGGCGGAGTTGGTGATCAGGTCGTCGATGATCGTCGCCATGCCGCGCAGCGAGATGCTGCCCCCGAACAGGTTGACCGGCAGCGTGTAAGCGGCCTCGATGTCCCAACCGCGCGTGATCAAGCTACCCAGGTTCACGTTCGTGTTCACGATCGACTGGATATCACCGAAACGGCGCCCCGGAGCGACCGGACCGCGGGTGATGAGGCTGCAATATTCCTGGATGCCATCGCGCTCGCAACCATCGACGATGACCTGCGCACCTAGCTGCGACACAGCCTTATCAAGCTTGATGTCGAAGTAATCGACCGAGAAGCGCAGGCGACCGGCACTGCCCAGATCGGGCTGCAGGACGACGCCGACCGTGAAGGTATCGGCTTCTTCCGGCACCAGCGTGGAATCGCCGCCGAGCAGCACGGAGGTGAGCACCTGACCGCCTTCACTCGGGCGAACGTTCTGGAAGCTGGTCTGCAGCGGCCCGAAAAGCTCGAAGAGGTTGGGCGCACGAATGTCACGCGAGCGCGTCGCGCGCACACGCAGCCAGTCCAGCGGCGAAGCCTCGACACCGACCTTCCAGGTCATGACGTCGCCGCTAGTCGAGTAGTCCGTGTAACGCAGAGCGCCGTTCAGATAGACGCCCGGCGCGACGGGAACGTCGAGTTCGCCGAAGGCCTCGAAGACATCGACCTTGCCGTCGATCGGCGCGCCCGGGCCCGTGTAGAACTGCAGCGCCCGCGAGATCGCATCGGCATTACCCCGCGCGATATCCTGGCGCAGCTCGACACCCGTTGCGGCCTTGATCGGACCGGCCCAGCCCTGGAACAGCGTGCCGTTCATCGATGCGGCAACGACGTTCTGGGTGATCCGCGTGTCCTGCTCCACCGTGCCATGCGTCCACGCCTTGGCGGCGGCCGAGAAGTTGTTCTCACCGAACGGGTTCAGCGGAACGCAGCCAGCAGCCGCCGGGTTGCCCTGCAGGGTTGCGCGGCACACGATGTTGCCGTTGGCAGGACCGCCGTTGAATTCGCCCTGATCGACGGCGTCGATGGCAAACTGCAGGCGCGGCGTGATCGAGGTGTTGTAGCCGCGCTGCCAGTAGTCGGTGCGGCCGAACTGGTAATAAGCATCGAATTTCCAGTCGCCCCACATTTCAGCATTGATACCCACGACCGCGCGGTAGGTGTCGCGCTTCACGGTCGAACGCTGCGGCCCGAGGTCGTTCCACACGCGACCCATGTTGAAGGACGGCAGGCCGACGCTCGCCATGGTGGCTGCGACCGAATCCGGCAGGAAGGCGTTGTCGGCGCGGATCACCAGCGAACCCAGGTCGCGACGCTGCGCCCCGATGGTGGAGCCATTGACGCGGCTGTAGGAGCCCTCGGCGAACAACTCGACGCCGTCAGCCACTTCGAACTTCAGATGGGTGAAGCCATTGAGGCGCTCGACGGGCGCGGCGATCGGGAAGTTTTCGTAGAAAGCCTGACGCGCATCGCCACCACCGCTCTGGAAGATTGGCACGCCGTAATAGGTGCCATAATCATGCGGCACGAGCGTTCCGTCCGGGCGGAATTCCATGCCGCGCAGACCCGACGCATTGAAGGCTGCCGCGTTCGCAGCCGGCCCGGAGACGATGAGACCATTATAGGACGCCGTCGCCGTGCGCGTGTTCGGCAGGATCAGCGTGGCGGGCAGCCCCGCGCCGACGCGGCCGAGGCTCCGATTGGCGGGGTTAACGAGCGGATTGGCGACTGTGTTGTAAGCCAGCGAGCACCAGTCGCGCGAATAGCAGCCATCGGTGCCCTTATTATCGGAATACTCGACGCCCGCGATGATGTGGCCGCGACCACCGGCGAAGCTCATGCCGCCGGCGAGCGCGAACTGATATTCCTTGCCATCGCCTGCATCGTTGATGCCGTACTGCGCCGAGCCCTTGAGGCCGGTCAGGTTGGTGTCGAGAATGACGTTGACGACGCCGGCGACGGCATCCGAGCCGTAAGCGGCCGAGGCACCGCCGGTCACCACATCGACGCGCTCGACCAGCGAGGTCGGGATGATGTTAAGGTCAACCGCGCCGGCATTGGCGAAGGAGCTGCCCTGCACGGTCGAAGCCACCACGCGGCGGCCATTGATGAGCACGAGCGTGCGGTTGGCGCCGAGGCCGCGCAAGTCGGCGGTGGAGGCGCCGATGTTGTTGGCGAAGATCGCGTTGGTGCTCGGCGTCGCCTGCGGACGGAAGGACGGCAGCTCGTTCAGCACCTGCGCGACGTTGACGGCAGCCTGGCGCGCGATCTGCTCACCGCCAACCACGGAGACGGGCGTGGGCTGATCGAAGCCGGTGCGGGCGATGCGCGAGCCGGTGACGATGATCGCCTCGCCAGCCTCATCATCCTGCGGCTGCGCGGCGTCCTGGGCGAAAGCGGGCGTGGCGACAAAAGCCATGCCGAGCGCGAGAGCGCTCAGGCTGGCACCGGCACCGGCCCTCAAAACGCGCGAACGGGTAATGAATGGGGACATGGACAATCTCCTCTCCTGATCAGGCACTAGGCACAAGCTTTGCCGAACGACGCGCGCGCAAAGACAATGCCCGCCCCCGTTCGACATGCTGGAAAAACAACGATGACGGACTATCAAGGGAGAATTGATCCCTCAACACCTTTAGCGCGAGTTAACTGCCTCATTGGCGAGGTGTGACATATCCGTCACAAAACCGGGGCTTTGCGTTGAAAAAGTCCACTCGAATAGGGGTTTTTGAACACCAGAACCCCCAGCGAGATCAGGGAGCGAGGGGAATCGTCTCCGCCTCGGCGAGGATCAGGAGAAAGTCCTCCCGGACGTCGGTCCAAACCTGTTGGGGGGTCCAGCCACCGGCTGAAAGCAGGGCGCAGGCAGATTGTTCGGTATATTTGTGGCTGTTCTCTGTATGGATGGTTTCCCCATCGCGCATGAAGAACAAGCGGTCCTCGACCTGAAACGCGACGTCCCGCTGCGCCTCAAGATGCATTTCGATCCTGCTCGCCGCAGGATTCCATCGGGCGACATGGCGGAAATCGTCTGCGGGAATGTCCGCGCCCAGCTCCCGATTGATCCGGTGCAGGAGATTGAGGTTGAATTGCGCAGTCACGCCTTGCACGTCGTCATAAGCCGCGATCAGGCGATCGATTGGCTTCACCTGGTCGATGCCGATGAGCAGCCATGAGCCATGGCCGAGCGTGTCGCGCATCGAGCGCAGAAGGTCCGTCGCGGCGAACGGCGCGAGATTGCCGATGGTGGAGCCCGGAAAGAAGCCGAGCATCGCTCTGCCCCGCAGCGCCGAAGGCAGCGCGACCGTTTTGGTGAAGTCGGCTTCGACCGGATAGATCGGCAGGTCCGGCAGCAATTGCGCGAGATCGGCGTTGGACTGGAGAAGAAATTCCCCGGAAATATCGATCGGCACATAAGCCGAAGGATTGACCTGCCGCAGCAGATGGGGGGTCTTGAGCGAACTGCCGGAGCCGAACTCCACAACGACCCGCCCCTCCCCGATCAGGCCTGCGACATCACCGCAATGGGCCTTGAGCAAGCCGACTTCCGTGCGGGTCGGGTAATATTCGGGCAGCCGCGTGATATCCTCGAACAGTTCCGAGCCGACAAGATCGTAAAACCAGCGCGCCGGGATGGCCTTTTGCCGCTGCGACAGGCCCGACAGGACGTCCTCGCAAAATGCACTGGTGCCTTCATCCGGTGCGGAGCGGTCCAGCAGATCGAGTTTGGGCATCGTCGCCATGGTTAGCAGTCCTTTGCGAGCCGCAGTCCGGTGAACTGCCAGCGCTGATGAGGGTGAAAGAAATTCCGGTACGAGGCGCGCATATGGCCGCGCGGCGTAGCGCAACTCCCGCCCTTCAGCACGAACTGGCTGCTCATGAACTTGCCATTATATTCGCCGACCGCGCCCTCGGCGGTACGAAAGCCGGGAAAAGGTCGATAGGCCGAACCGGTCCATTCCCAGACATTGCCGAACAGCGAGAGAAGGCCTGGCCCGTCTTCCGGGCATAGCGGCGCGACCGGTCCCGGCCCGTCAAGCTGGATGCCGCCGTGAGGATCGGCACCCTGTGCCGCCGCTTCCAGTTCCTGCTCGGTGGGCAGGCGCGCGCCCGACCAGCTCGCAAAGGCATCGGCCTCGTAGAAGCTGATATGCGTGACAGGATCGGCATCATCCACGGCCTGCCAGCCCGAAAGACTGAACTGCTCCCAGGCGCCATCCGACTCCTGCCAGTAAAGCGGGTGGCCGATCCCTTCCCGATTGCACCAATCCCATCCGTCTGACAGCCACAGGGATGCCGTGCGATAGCCGCCATCCTCGATGAACGCGCGCCACTCACCATTGCTGATCGGTCGATTGGCGAGCGCGTGGGGCGCGAGATAATGGGGATGACGCGGCTGCTCATTATCGAAGGCGAAGGCTACATCGCCATCTGCGTGGCCAATGTCGGCAAGGCCGTTGGGCCGCTCGATCCAGCGCACGGCCGGGGTCTCGCTATGTCCTCGCGGTTGTGCAGGCCACAGGGCGACATCGAGCGGGTTGCACGAAAACAGATGCTTGAGATCGGTCAGCATCAGTTCCTGATGCTGCTGCTCATGATGGAGGCCGAGGGTGAGCAAGTCCGGGCACGCCTCCGCGAGCCGAGGCATCGCGTTCAGGACCGCCTCATCGACCCGCGCACGATAATCGCCGACCTCCGCGAGCGTGGGGCGCGTGAGCAGGCCTCGATGCGGGCGCGGGTGTCGCGGCCCCTCCGCTTCGTAATAGCTGTTGAAGAGATAGGCCCAGCGCTCGTCATGCGCGACATAGCCCGGCACATGGTCGCGCAGCAGGAAGGTTTCGAAAAACCAGGTCGTATGAGCGAGGTGCCACTTGGCGGGCGACGCATCGGGCATCGACTGCACCGTCGCGTCGGCGTCGCTCAGCGGCGCCGCCAGATCGACAGAAAGCGAGCGGACGGATTGGAAGCGGTCAGCCAGGTCTGCAGAACATGCCTCGGCGACCTGCGCGCGGCTCGCCATCTCAGGGATTCATGTCCGCGATCGGCTTCCCGTCCTGCTCCTCTTCGAACAGCAGGGCCGCTGCTCCAGTTGCGGACAAGCGCACCTTGTCCCCTTCCACCTCTGCGACGAGGCCGCCGGACAGATAATGGTGATGCTTGCCATGCGAACCGCTGTCCGCGCGCGTCATCTTGATGCGGTCGCCCTCGACATGGTCGACTGTCCCGATATGAGCGCCATCCGCGCCGATGATGGACATATGCTCTTTGACGTTGCTGAGATCGGCCACAATTGCCTCCACGCTTGATCGGGAACCCGATAGCCTAACGCGCAAGGCCGATATTGGATGCAGCCCGATCCGAGCGAATCTTCGGCTCAGACGTAGCGCAACCCGGCGTCCATGATCCGCTGGCGCAGATCGAACACGTCGAGACTGAACTCTCCGGCTGCAAGGCGCGTGCGCTTCCCAGCCTCGTTCGCCTCACGGGCCCGCGATGCTTCCAGCACCTTGGCGGCGTTGGCGCGGGGGACGACGCACACGCCGTCATCATCAGCGACAATCACATCCCCGGGATTGACCAGCGCGTTGGCGCAGACCACCGGGATGTTCACGCTGCCCAGCGTGTTCTTGACCGTGCCCTGCGCATAAATGGCCTTGGACCAGACCGGGAAGTTCATCTCGGTGAGGTCGCGCACATCGCGCACGCCGGCATCGATGATCAGGCCGCGACAGCCGCGCGCCTGCGCCGAGGTGGCCAGCAGATCGCCGAAATAGCCGTCTTCGCACGGGCTGGTCGGCGCCAGCAGCAGGATGTCGCCCGCTTTCAACTGCTCAATGGCGACATGCACCATCCAATTGTCGCCCGGAGGCGCGCTGATCGTCACTGCACTGCCGGCAATCCGCGCGCCGGCATAAATCGGCCGCATGTAGCTCGCCAGCAAACCCGTGCGTCCCTGCGCCTCATGAACCGTCGCAACACCGCACGCCGCCAGACCGTCAATCACCTCAGGATCAGCACGCTCGATATTCTGTACGACCACACCCATGATTGCTCTTGCCCTCTCAGCTTGCGATGATTGTCTTGGTCTCCAGAAACTCTTCCAGTCCCCAGACACCATATTGCCGGCCATTGCCGGACCTTCTGTATCCCCCGAACGGCGCCGCCGCCGTCCATGGCGGAAAGTTGATTGACACATAGCCTGCCCGCACGCGGGCAGCGACGGCCCGCGCCGATGCGGGATCGGCCGACTGCACATAGGCGGCGAGGCCGAAGTCGGTGGCATTGGCGATTTCCACCGCCTCGTCAACATTCCGATAGGTGAGGATGCACAGGACCGGGCCGAAGACCTCCTGCGTGGCGATGGCGGCATCCGGCGCGACCGGACCGAAGATCGTCGGCCTCGCATAATAGCCGGTCGGCAGATTGTCGGGTCGTCCGAGACCGCCGGTCAATAGCGGCTGCCCGCCATCGATCGCCTGCCGGATCAGGCCCTGCACCCGATCGAACTGCGCCGCGTTCATCAGTGGGCCGAAGCTCGTCGCGGGATCATCAGGCGGCCCCACCACAAGGCCCTGCGCTGCGGCCACGGCAAGCGCGGCAACATCCTCGAAGCGGTCGGCCGGGACGATCAGCCGGGTCGGCGCGGCGCAGACTTGCCCTGCCACCATCATGCATGCCACCACGCTGCGCGGGACGACCGCCGCAAAATCAGCTTCCGGCAGCAGGATATTGGCGCCCTTCCCGCCCAGTTCCTGATGCACGCGCTTGATGGTCGGTGCCGCCGCTGCCGCGACCGCCGCGCCGCCCGCCACCGATCCGGTGATCGAGATCATGTCTACATCCGGGTGTGCGGCGAGGCGCTGCCCGCAATCCGCGCCGCGACCATTGACGAGATTGAACAGGCCGGGCGGCAGGTCCGCCTGTGCCATCGCCTCCGCGAGCAGGCCGCCGCACAATGGCGCATGTTCGCTCGGCTTGACAATCACCGTGCATCCCGCAGCGATCGCCGGCACGGCCTTGCACAGCATCTGATTGACCGGGGCATTCCAGCTGGTGATCGCCACCACCACGCCAATCGGCTCCCGCACGATCTCGAACCCGCCGGGCATCTTCTGGGCGAACGGATAGCGCGCGAGGATCTCGGCCATGCTGTCGAAATGCGCTCGGCACATCATGCTCTGTCCCTGCGCGACCATGCGCGTCAGGCCGATCTCCCGCATGAGATGATCCTCCAGCGCGGGTGCCAGCGTCTCGAAGGCGGCGCGCATCCGGGCGAGCACGTCCAGCCTTTCCGCGATGCTGCTCTGCGACCATGAGGTGAACGCCTGCCGGGCAGCAGCGACGGCGCGATCTGCGTCGATCGCATCGCCGAGGACCGCGCGCCCGAGCAACGTTCCATCCGCCGGAGACCGAACCTCGACGATGTCCCGGCCGTGCGGGTTGACCCAAGCGCCGCCGATGAAGAGACGATCCTGATACAGCGGAGCATTCAAAGTCGTGACACCTTGGCGTGAGGATTGTATAGCACGAGAATATACTATTTCAGAGAGGCGCCGGTGCCGCAATCGGAAAGCGCAGATTATATCATCATCGGCGCGGGGTCGGCGGGATGCGTCCTCGCCAGCCGCCTGTCGGCCGCGCCGGAAAACCGGGTCTTGTTGCTGGAGGCAGGCGGGCACGATCGCCACCCGCTGATCCGCATGCCCTTTGCCTTCATGAAGCTGCAAACCATGCCGTTCCTGACCTGGCCCTATTGGAGCGAGCCCGAGCCGGGGCTGGATGGCCGGCGCCTGTGGCTGCCACGGGGCAAGGTTTTGGGCGGCACCTCCTCGATCAACGGCATGGTCTACGCGCGCGGCCATCCAGCAGACTATGATGAATGGTCGGCACTCGGCGCCACCGGCTGGAGTTGGGACGAGGTGCTCCCCTATTTCCGCCGCTCCGAACGGAGCTGGCGCGGCGACAGCGCAGATCATGGCGTCGACGGGCCGCTGACGGTCAGCCCGGTCGAGACGACTGGGCCTTTGCATGATGCGGTGATGCAGACCGCGCGCGCCCTTGGCCATCCAATTCTCGACGATCAGCATGGGCCAAATAGCGGGCACGGCTTTGCACCGCCCGAAGTGACGGTGGACAAAGGCCGCCGCGCCAGCAGTGCGCGGCAGTTCCTGCATCCCGTCGCGCATCGACCCAATCTGGCCATTCGGACCGGCTGCACGGTCACCCGGATCGCCATCGAGGCCGGGCGCGCGGTGGGCGTCGAGATCATCGACAAAGGCCGGCCGACTTTGCTGAGCGCGCGCCGCGAGGTCATATTGTGCGCGGGCACCTACAACTCGCCGCAATTGCTGATGCTCTCGGGGATCGGCCCGGCAGACGACTTGCGCGCGCTCGGTATCGATGTCGTGGCCGACTTGCCCGGGGTTGGCCGCAATCTTCAGGAGCATCCCCTCACCGGCATTGGCTACACGCTGACCGAGCCCATCGGCTTCGAGAGCAATTTGCGCTTCGACCGGCTGCTGTTGAACGTGGGACGCTTTTTCCTCGGCCTGGGGAACCGGGCGACGCAATTGCCGGTCACCGCCTTTGGCTTCATGCCGACCACGCCCGGGCTGGCGCGGCCGGATATCAAGGCCAATATATACCCCACCCGGCTCGATGCCCGCGTCTGGTTTCCCGGCATTCGCAAGGGCGCCGGTCATGCCATGAGCGCATTCGCCGTGCTGCTGAGGCCTGAAAGCCGAGGCAGCGTGCGCCTGCGCTCGCGCAACCCGGCGGACGCGCCCGAGATCCGGATCAACATGTATGAGGACGAACGCGATCTGCTGACGATGCGCCGGGCGGTGCGCATGTTGCGGGAGTTCTTCGCCACCGCGCCGCTGCGAGACCTTGCCGCAGGCGAGATCATGCCGGGCAGTGGCGTGCAGAGCGATACGGAGATCGACGCCTATAATCGCCGCAGCAGCGTGCTCGCCCATCATGCCTCCTCGACTTGCGCCATGGGCGCCGATGAGCAGGCTGTGGTCGACCCGGCCTTGCGGGTCCGTGGCATTGAGGGTCTGCGCGTGGCCGACGCCTCTGTCATGCCGCGCATTGTGGGCGGCAATACCAATGCGCCGGTGATCATGATCGCGGAAAAGGCCGCTGACCTGATCCTTGGCATCGCGCCGCCGCAGTCCTGCTGAGGGAGGACGTTCCCACGGCAATCGATTGCATTTTTACTGGCCCTGCGAGCCTCGCTTCGCTACCCCTCCCACCCATCGACCCGCTGGATGCGAGACTCGCCGCAGCCGCACGAGGATGAGGAGGCTTTGAAATGAAGAGATTTTTGATCGCCGGCGCCGCCATGCTGGCCATGGGCACGGCGCTCGCTGCGCCCGCTCAGGCAGAACTGAAAGTCGGCGCCGCCAAGGTCGACTGGACCCCGGCCGCCAAGAGTCTGAAAGAACCCTATACCGGCGTTCTCGACCCCATTTACGTGCGCGCGATCGCGCTGGAGAGCAATGGCGAGCGCGCCGCGCTCGTGACGGTGGATGTGGGCGCGATCCCGACGGACCTGTGGAGCGGCGTCACCGCTCGACTGAGCAGCGACCTCGGCATTGCGCCGGAGCGCGTCATGCTCACCGCGACCCACACCCACAGCGTGCCCTGGGGTCCGCACCCCAAGCTGGAGGACCAGATCGTCCAGGCCGTGCGCGAAGCGGTCGGCAAGATGCAGCCGGGCAAGGTCGCCTTCGGCGAAGGCAAGTCCTACATCAACGTGAACCGCAACATCATCGACCCGGACAACCGCCGTTGGTGGGAAGGCCCCAATGTCGATGGCCCGTCCGACAAGACGGTGGCCGTGCTGCGCTTCGAGAATGCGGCCGGGAAGCCGATCGCCGTTTATTATAACTACGCCGTCCATGCCGTGCTGACCGGCAATCTCGATCTGGTGAGCGGCGATCTGCCCGGCGCCGCCTCCCGCTATATCGAAAATGCGATGGGCGATGATGTGGTGGCGGTGTGGTCCGAGGGTGCCGCGGGTGACCAGAACCCCATCTTCTTCCAGCAGACCTACGATCTGCGCGCCATCCGCATCGCCGATTATGCCAAGCGCGGTGAGGACATCAGCAATGCCATGCCGCCCGGCGGCGTCGGCATGGATCGCAAGAACCCCCAGGTCGCCAAGCTCATGGAGCAGCAAAAGCAGATGGCCCAGTCCATGGGCCAGATGCTCGGTGAGGCAGTGCTGCAGACCATGCGCCTGCGCCTCGAACGGCCCGAGAAGGTGAACGGCATCGCCGGCGCCAGCAAGACCTTGGTGTGCCCCGGTCGCGAGCGCACCGACAAGGGCCGCGCAGGCTATGCCGGCACCTATGTCGACGCGGCAGACATCCCCATTCACCTCAGCATGCTGAAGATCGGCGATGTTTTCATCGGCGGCGTGAATGGCGAGGTGTTCAATCCCATCGCGACCAGCTTCAAGGCACAGGCGCCCTCGCGCCGCACCATGATGGCGACGCTGACCAACGGCTTTGGCCCATCGGGCTACATCCCGAACGATGCGGCTTTTGGCCAATATACCTTCGAGGTGGTGTCCTCGCGCCTGAAGCCCGGCTGCGCGGAAAGTGGCATCGTCAACGGCCTGCTCGATCTGGTCGAGCAGACTGACGCCGCCAAGTAAGGCCAAGGGGGCTACGGCCCCCTTCCCGCCTCCGGCCCAATCCGCCTAGGCTCAGTCCTCTTCGCACTTGCAGACCGGCCCCGCGCGCGTCGCGCTGGGCCGGGGTGCGGTCGTCGCGAACTCGACTGGGACCAGCCGGCCATCGCGGTTTGCATCCGCTCCGGCAAACCGGGTCGATGTCGCCACGGCCCACTCCTCGAACGAGAGGAGGTTGTTGCCGTCCTTATCCAGCTTTCGGAACGCGCTCGTTCGGCTTGCCATCATTTCCAGTCGCGTCACCACGCCATCGCGATTGCGATCATAGCGGTCGAAGCGCTTCTGCTCGCGGGTGCGCTCTGTGGCTTCCGGGACGTCGGGCGGCGGCGCCCCGCGTGCATTGGGATCGCCCGGCCCGGGCAAGGGCGGCGCTTCTGCGCGCAGGCCACCATTGGCGACGCGCGGCTGCATGTCCGCATCCACGGCGGACTGCCACCAGAACAGCCCCGCCGCGACGAACAGCAGCGCGGAAAGTACACCGGCAAAGAATCGCCCCATCGCAGGCCCCCCGAAGGGAGATTAACCGCGCAGGGCGGCGATCAGCAAGCGGCTGTACTGGCGGGGCGTGAAGCCGCGCGATGGCAGCCGGGCGGCGCGGACGTCCGGCATGGCAACAGCGGCGAGCAGACGCAGGGGGCGCGGCAGGCTACGAGGCGATCGCGCATCCCGAGGCAGAAAATCCGAGGCGATCGCGATGCTCCGCAGCGCAAGAGCCTCCTCGCTGGCGTGACCGGCCAGATCCCACAAGGCCCAGAGCGCGCCGAGCCGATCGGACGCCTCGCTCTCTCCTCCAGCCAGCAGGGCAAACAGCCCGCCACCCCGAGCAAGCGCATAGTCCCGCAAATCCTCGTCGCTCAGCGGATCGGGCGAGGCAAGCACGCGCCATCCGTCGATCAGCCGTTCTGCCGCCGCGCTGGCGCCGGCGTCCGCTTGCTGGCGCCAGGCTTCGACCAGAGGCTCGCCGCGCCCCTTGGCATCATCCCGTTCCACCAGCACGGCATCCCACCAGGCAAGGCGAATGGCGGCGATCGTCGGATCGGCCCGCCGACGGATCAGCTCGGCCAACCGGGCGTCCAATTGCCAGCACAGCGCATGCCATGAGCGTTCCGCCGCAGGCGTGTGTGCGAGCAACAGGCGCTGCAACGGGGCGGGCTCGTGATCGGCACCGAGCGCGGTAGGCGGCGCATTCACCAACGATCAACCAACCGAATTAGGCATTTGTCCACCACTTCTGAATAAGGCGAGGATCGGGCCGGTGGCGGTGCAATCGTTCGCCGGGTGGGTGGCTTTAAGGGCAGTGAGGACAGGAATGCGCAACCGGGCAGGCGCAAGCTTCATGACCAGGCTTGGCCGCGACGTGCGCGGCAACGTCATCGCCATTTCGGCAGCGGCGCTCATTCCGCTGGCGGGGCTGATTGGCGGCGGCGTGGACATGAGCCGTCTCTACCTCACAAAGACGCGACTGCAACAGGCTTGTGACGCCGGCGTGCTGGCCGGCCGCCGCGCAATGGGATCGGGCAGTTGGACCGAAGAAGGCAGCACCAGCACCCGCAGCCGCGCGCTCGAGCTGTTCAACGCAAATTTCACGGACGGCGCCTACGGCACGACCTTGCTCGACCACGATTTCTCGGAGGATGACGGCGAGGTCACCGGCTTCGCGGACGTCTCCGTGCCCATGACCATCATGCGCATCTTCGGCATCACCGAGCGGACCATGCACGTAACCTGCACCGCCAAGATGGAAATTCCGAATACCGACGTGATGTTCGTGTTAGACGTGACGGGATCGATGAATTGCCCAGCAGATGGAAGCTGGTGCCCGGGCGGCAACAATAACAATAGCCCGGCAAGCAATGCCCGCCTTGTTGGGTTGAAGAGCGCCGTCAAATGCTTTTATGAAGCTCTGCTGCGGGTTAACACCACGGAGACCTGCGGCAACGACCCTGCAGCCACCACTTATGCCGGCACGGCGCAAATCCGCTTGGGGTTCATGCCCTATTCGGTAAACGTGAACGTCGGCAAGCTTCTGAACAATGACTGGATGGCTAGCACAGCGATCTACCAGTCGCGCGAGCCAAAAACTGAAACAGTTTACTCATGGCAAGCGGGCACCGAAACAATAACCCCGTGGACAAACTGGTCAGGTTCTCCGACGAATCTAAATAATGCCAGCACCTATTCCGGCTGGTCTAATATTACGAACAGCAACAACAACAGTTCAACTACTATTAACGGCACATCATACAGCAATCGGCGCACCGACAGGAACTCTTCAAACTGCTCCAACCTCAACTCGAACGGGACGGTACTTACTTACACGGATACTGGCAGCCTACAGGACCCCACCGACGTAGCTCCGGTGTATCCGGAAGATCCACAAGTTCGGACCCATCGGCAGGACGACAACCATGTCGTCGTCGCATACAAATACTCATGGTCAAACAGCAGTTGCCGTCTTCAGAGCAGCAACGCGCGCACATACACGCGCTCAAAGACGGCGACTGGCACACGCTCCATCACTTGGACTACACACCGGCAACGCGTAACCGGCTGGACATATAAACAAATGTCGTTCGACGTTTCCGCTTTGAAAGCTGGTGGTACAAACTGGAATAATAGCGTCGCACTGCCGGTAGCGACATCGACCGTTCCAGCGGTCAAACTATCCGGCTCCAACGCGGACACGACGCTCTATATTGCCGCGAATGCCGAGGTCACTTGGGATGGGTGTATTGAGGAGCGCAAGACCGTTCTAAACAGCGACGGCGATGCGAGCGATGAATGGAATTCCATTCCGACTGGCGCGCGCGATATGAACATCGATGCGGTGCCCGATCCCTCCAACCCGGACACGCAGTGGAAACCTATGCTGCCTGGTGTAGTCTGGGCGCGCTACACGGGTACCAATTACAACTACAATTGGACCGTAGATCCTCCTGTAGTGACTTCGGATCCGAATCCTTATCATCCCCGCAAGGACCGATTCAGTTATTATTGCTCGACCGAAGCGAAGAAGCTCCAGACCTGGTACACACCAGGGGGATTTGAAACCTATGTCAACTCCTTGCGCGCCATCGGCAACACGTACCACGACATAGGGATGATCTGGGGCGCCCGGTTCATTTCGCCGACCGGTATCTTTGCTGACGAAAACAGGGAGACCCCCACTGGCGGCGCCATCCAGCGGCACATTATCTTCATGACCGACGGCGCCACGATGACAGACAACACAAATTATACGGCCTATGGCATTCCCTGGTGGGACCGGCGCCAGACCACCTATGCGCCCAACGACACGCAGCTCACCAACATCCTCAACAGCAGGCTCGTCGCACTGTGCACCGCGATCCGCAACCGCAACATCACATTGTGGGTGGTCTCCTATGGCGGCGGTGTCGACGCCGAGACTGAAGCGCGCCTGGAGAATTGCGCGACGCCCGGCAAATATTTCAAGGCGGACGATACGCCAACGCTGATCAGCAATTTCAAGCAGATCGCATCTGAAATCGCCGATCTGAGGCTGACCAACTGAGATGAGGCGCGCGCCTCATCTGTTCGGCGCACGCGCCCTGCCTGTCCTGCGCCGTTTCGCGCGGGCGCAGGACGGCGTGACGATCATCGAGTTCGCGCTCATTCTGCCGGGCTTCCTCATCATGCTGCTGGGCGCGCTGGATGTTGGGCACACGCTCTACATGCAGAGCGTGGTGCAGGGCGCCGTGCAGAAGGCCGCGCGGGACGGCACGCTGGAGACATCCGCGGGCACCAACGCGACCTCGCGCGATGCGATCGACGCCGTCGTGGAAAGCCAGATCAAGCAATTGCACAATGACGCGGAGGTTTCGGTCCAGCGGCGCTTTTATCGCAGCTTCTCGCAAGCCGCTGCTGCTCAGGCCGAGCCCTTTACGGACAGTGCGAGCGGACCCAACAAGAATGGCGTTTGTGACGGTGGCGAGCCGTTTGTAGACAACAATAACAACGGCGTTTGGGATGCCGACGGTGGCAATGCCATCAACGCCGCGGGCGCGCGCGACAATGTCGTGTTCACCGTGACGGTGTCCTATCCGCGCCTGTTTCCGATCGACAGACTGATCGGCGGGCATGGTATCACGCATGTCGTAGCCAGAACGGTCCTCTCCAACCAGCCCTATGGCGACCAGGGCACCGATGGCACGCCCACCGTGCGGTATTGCTCATGAGTGCGGTGAGACTCCTCAAGCGCAAAGGCGCACTCTGCCGTATGCGGCTTGGAAACGTCTCGCGTCTCGCGCGCGCCCAGAGTGGTGTGGCCGCCGTGGAATTCGCACTCACGGCTCCGCTGATCCTTGGGATGTTCCTCGCGGGCGCGGAACTCACCAATTTCGCGATCACGCGGATGCAGGTGAGCCAGATCGCCCTCCACGTTGCCGATAACGCTTCCCGCATCGGCACCAACAGCCTGCTCACCGCGCCGCAGATCAGCGAAGCGCAGATCAACGATCTGCTGATCGGCGCCAACATGCAGTCCGGCGCGCTCGATCTCGCGACGAATGGGCGGATCATCATTTCGAGCCTTGAGCCGGTCGCCAATCCCAATCCCGAACCCAAAAAATTCCACATTCACTGGCAGCGTTGCTTCGGCGCCAAAAGCTGGGCCTCCACCCATGGCGTGCAGGGCGACACCGATCTGCCGGCGATGGGCGAAACCGGCAAGCAGGTGACGGCGCCCGATGGCGGCGCGGTCATTTTCGTTGAAGTGGCCTATGATTATACGCCGCTCATTTCGGCGAGCATCGTGCCGACGACCGTCATCGTCGATACTGCCGCCATGACCGTGCGCGACGACCGCGACTATAATGGCAATGGCGGGACGGGCGTCTACAATAATGAAGGCGTCACCGCTTCGACCTGCAGCAGCTGAGGCGATAGCGCGGGCCTAGAGCGCCAGATCGACCCAGCCGTCTTGGGCCCGAGAGGCGGCAACGGCTGTCTCGATAAACGCCATGCCGCGCAACCCCTCCTGCACGCCGGGCAGCGAAGGCGCCGCATTGCCCTGAAGAACCGCCGCGAAATCGCGATAGAGGGTGGCAAAGGCCGCCATATAGCCGTCAGCGTGGTGGACGCCGGGCGGGCAGGCGATCGCAGGCTCGTCCTCGCCGAAAGCGAGCCGAAGGCTGGCACCGTCGATCGGATGCAGCGCGAGGGCATGCGGATCATCGAGCGTCCAGACCAGACTGGCAGCGTCCCCGTCACAGCGCAGGCGCAGCCGGTTGCCCTCCCCCGCCTCGATCTGCGAGGCCATTATGGTCCCGCGCGCGCCATTGTCGAACCGCAGGAGCACGGCGCAGTCATCGTCCAGCGTGCGCCCCGGGACGACGCTGCCAAGGTCGGCCATGATCCGGCTTACGTGCAGGCCGGAGACGAACTCGGCGAGATGGAAGGCGTGGACGCCGATGTCCGCGATGCAGCCGCCTACTCCGGAGCGCGCGGGGTCTACCCGCCAGGCGGCCTGCGCATGGCCGGCTGCGCTCGCCAGCCAGCCCTGCGCATAGGTTGCGCTGACCTTGCGGACCGCGCCCAGCTCGCCTGCGGCGATCATCGCGCGGGCGGCGCGCACAGCGGCAAAGCCACCATACGGATAGCTGACCGCAAAGGGGCGGCCCGTCTCGTTCACAAGCGCGGCGAGCCTGCGGGCTTCATCGAGCCACGCGGTCATGGGCTTGTCGCTCATCACGGCAAGGCCAGCCTCAAGGGCGGCCACGGCCGCCGGATAATGGAGATGATTGGGCGTGACGATGCTCGCGAAATCGGCCCCATCCGCCCGGTCCCGCTCGCCCGCCAGCAAGGCGGGGACATCGGCATAGACGCGGGCGGGATCGATGCCATAAGCAAGGCCCGCCTGCCGGGATCGCGCCGGGTCGGAGGAAAACACGCCGGCAACCAGCCTGATCTGTCCGGTCGCCTCCGCCGCGATGCGGTGGGTCTGGCCGATGGACAGAAGCCCGCCTCCGCCAATCATGGCCATGTTCAACATGACAGGCGTTTCTGCATCGGAACGCTTTCCCCAGCGATCAGGCAGCGACCAAGGCGGCGTCGCGCAAGCCGCGCCACACGCGGGCGGCCTGCACGCTCTCCTGCACATCATGCACCCGCACGATCTGCGCGCCCTGCCCGATCGCGACCTGCGCCAAGGCGACCGAGCCGCCGAGCCGCTCCTCGACCGGCGCACCATCGGTCAGCGCGCCGACAATGCGCTTGCGGCTGGCCCCGAACAGCAGCGGCACACCCAGCGCCTGATACATGGCCAGATTGTTGATGACGCGCGTGTCGTCCTGCAACGCCTTGCCGAAGCCGACACCGGGATCGAGGATGATCTTGCTCCGCGCAATGCCGGCATCGAGGCAGGCAGCGACCCGCGCCTCCAGCCAGTCAAACACGGCCATGGCTACCGTCGGGCCGGCAACGGCGCCGGCCTTGTACTTGACCGCGCCGCCGTGCGGATCGTCGCCGGCGGACGGGCTGTGCATCAGGATGACGGGGCACCCCGCTTTCGCCACCACCTCAAGCCCGCGCGGATCGTGGGTGAGGCCAGTCACATCATTGATGATGCCCGCGCCGGCCGCGAGCGCGGCCTCCATCACCGCCGCCTTGCGCGTATCGATGGAGACCACGATGCCGTTCCCGGCCAGTCGCTCGATCACCGGCACGGTCCGGGCGATCTCGTCGCCCTCCCACACGGTGGCGGCGCCGGGCCGGGTGGACTCGCCGCCGACATCGATGATCGAGGCGCCGGCCAGCTGCATCTCAAAGCCGGCATCGGCGGCGCGCTCGGCATCGCCGATGAGCTTGCCGCCATCCGAGAAACTGTCCGGCGTCATGTTGAGGATGCCCATGACCTGCGGCGTATCGAAGCGAATGACGCGCTCGCCCAGCGTCAACGGTGCGCGAGGCGCCGTCAGCCCCTGCATTTGCGCTGCGATCCGCTCAGCCTGCGCGTCGCTCAGGCGGCTTTGCCAGTCATCAAACATGGCAACGGGGACGATGGCCTTACCGGCGGTGCCTTCCGCGCCCGCCCAACGGACCTCGAGGCCCTGAAACCAGATCAGTCCCCCGGCAAGCCTGCGGAATTCATGCGTCTCCAGCCCGACAGGCGTGTCGATGAACCAGATCGGGCGCAGATAGAGGCGGGCGTCCGGCGGCGGGATTTCCATCATCATCGGGCGATATCCTTGTGCATCCCGCGCGCCTTAGCTTGCCCGACAGAAAAGCGGAAGCAGGAGCCCGGACCCGCGGTGGGAGCGCGCCGTCCGGGCCCCAACGACGGTGCCTTATGGCTCCGTCGCGAGCAGGTAAAGCTGGCGCATGGCATCGAGCGGCTTCACGGCGCCTTCGTGCTCGATTTGCCAGAAGGTCCAGCCATTGCAGCTGGGCGCGCCCTGCAGCGTGGCGCCCATCTTGTGGATCGAGCCGGTCTGGCCCTTGCACTCCAGCGAGCCATCGGCGCGGACATGCGCCTTGAAGCGCCCCTTGCTGGCGGTGAGCACAGTGCCGGGTGCGATCATGCCGGTCTCGACCAGCGTGCCGAACGCCACGCGCGGCTGGCTCTTGGGGGATTGCATGATGGTCAGCGCGCTCTCATCGAGCGGGAGCGCTGCAGCAATACGCTCCCGCGCGACCTCGCAATAACTGTCTTCCCGCTCGATGCCGATCCAGCGGCGCCCCAGGCGGCGGGCCACGGCGCCGGTTGTGCCGGTGCCGAAGAAGGGATCGAGCACCACATCGCCCTTGTTGGTGCAGGAGAGCAGCACGCGGTACAGCAGCGCCTCCGGCTTCTGAGTGGGATGGGCCTTGGTGCCACCGCGCTTGAGGCGCTCCTGCCCGGCGCAGATCGGCAGCACCCAGTCCGAGCGCATCTGCAACTCGTCGTTCAGCGTCTTCATCGCACGATAATTGAAGGTATATTTCGCCTTCTCTCCCTGGCTGGCCCAGATCATCGTCTCATGCGCATTGGTAAAACGCGTGCCCTTGAAGTTGGGCATGGGGTTGGCCTTGCGCCAGACGATATCGTTGAGGATCCAGAAGCCGTGATCCTGCATCAGCGCGCCCACGCGGAAGATATTGTGATAGCTGCCGATCACCCAGATCGTGCCATCCGGCTTGAGGATGCGGCGCGCCTCGGCCAGCCACTCGCGGCAAAAGGCGTCATAGGCAGCGTAGCTGTCGAACTGGTCCCAGGCGTCGTCGACCGCATCGACGCGCCCGCCCTCGGGGCGGAACAGATCGCCGCCGAGCTGGAGATTGTACGGCGGATCGGCGAAGATCATGTCTACGCTTGCCGTCGGCAGCGTGCGCATGATGGCGATGCAGTCGCCCTGCAGCAGCGTGTCGAGTGGCAGGATCGGCGGCGTGTTGGCCGGCAGGACCTTTGCGCGCACCGGTCGCTTCGTCAGTTTTTCCATCACGCTCATGTCGTCTCACCCCCGTTTGTGCGCCCGGTGTGAGTCACGACGAGTCCACCGTCAAGAGCGGTAACGGACTGGAGTCACGCGAAGAATCCGCGCCGGAAATGAGAACGAAACGAGTCCCACACGAGGGATGGAGTCCTGCGATTCAGGCAGGACTCAACATGTTGTGGTGTTGCGCCGAAGACTCAGGGGCGCGATGGGCCGAAAAATATTTTAACCGAGCCTCCGGCGCTATCGATTTTCAGAGGCTACCCGGCCCCTGGATCAGCAACCACAGGCCGATGACCGCGAACAGGCTGGCCGCCACGATGCGCACCACCTTGAGCGGCACGCGGCGGAGCAGTTCGTGCCCGAGGAACACTGCCGGGACATTGGCGATCAGCATGCCCAGGGTTGTGCCCATCGTCACCAGACCGACCTGATGGAACTGGGCGCCAAGCGCGACGGTCGCGATCTGCGTCTTGTCGCCCATCTCCACCAAGAAGAAGGCGATCGTGGTGGTGACGAACGCGCCGAAGCGGGCCGGCTTGTCCTCCAGATCATCGATCTTGTCGGGGATCAGCGTCCAGATCGCCATGGCGAGGAAGCCGGCCGCGACCAGATAGTGGAACCAGTTTTGCTGAAAGATGGACGCCACGCTTGCGCCGAGCAGGGCTGCCAGAAAGTGGTTGGCCAGCGTCGCCGCGAGAATGCCGAGGATGATCGGCACCGGCTTCTTGAACCGGGTGGCGAGCAGGATGGCCAGCAACTGCGTCTTGTCGCCGATTTCGGCGAGCGCGACGACGGCGGTGGAGGTGAACAGGGCTTCCATGAAAAATCCTCAGCCGGGCAACAAGACAAACAATGACACCGCGCCTCCCGCCCGGCCTGGACGGAAGCTCGATGTCATTGGTCTCGCCGGAATGCTTGGATTCCCTGCCGCCACGGCCTCTCGACCGAGTATGTTGACGGGCAGGCCTGCCGGAAACCGGCAGCTGGCTACTCCCCAGATGACCCCAGCGCCTTAGGCCTTCGGCCGTCTCCCGTCAACGGGCGCCCTACAGAAAGGCCAGCTGCGCGACTGGCGCGAAGCTGCGGCGGTGAAGCGGGCTTGGGCCATGCTGGCGCAGCGCGGCGAGATGATCGGCGGTGCCGTACCCCTTGTTCCGCTCCCAGCCATAATGCGGATGATCGCGCGCGGCTTCCCGCATCAGCGCGTCGCGATGTTCCTTGGCGATGATCGACGCGGCGGAAATGCAGGGCTCCAATGCATCCCCTCCGACGATTGCGCGCGCCGACCAGCGCCACTCAGGGCGCCGGCCGTGAGGTGTGAGATTGCCGTCGACCAGCACCTCGCGCGGATCGCACCCCAAGCGGGCGCACAGCCCCTCGACCGCCAGCGTCATCGCCAGCATCGTCGCGCCGAAGATGTTGAGCCGGTCGATCTCCGCGACATCGACCACGCCGACCGCCCAGTGGCAGCGGCGCTTGATCGTCGCTTCCAGACCCGCGCGCTTGGCGGCGCTCAGCTTCTTGCTGTCATCCAAGCCGGACGGGCGCGGCTTGCAGAGAACCACCGCCGCCGCGACCACCGGCCCGGCCAGTGGCCCGCGCCCGGCCTCGTCGACCCCCGCGATCATCCCTCGACCCGCCAGGGCGGATAGCGCCGGTTTTCGCCCGCCGAATAGAGACAGACGCGGTTGCCGGCCGGATCGACCAGCCAGGCCTCGCGCCAGCCCCATGCCTGATCCACCGGCTCATTATCGAAGACGAGGCCGGCCGAGATCAACGCGGTCACCCGGGCATCGAGATCATCGCATTCCAGATAGACGCCATGCTGCTGGCCATGGAGAGACAGCGTCGCGCCGCCGGGCGCCTCGAAGCGGGCATAGGGCTGGTCCGGGCTGTCCACGATCAGGGTCAGGCCCAGATCCTCGTAGAAATCGCGGGAGGCGGCATAATCACTGACCGGCACGGAAATCTGGTTGAGGCGGCCGCTCGGCCCCATGTCGAGCCGCACCGCGCCATGCGCCATCGGGCCATGCCCGCGGCCGAGGCCGGGCGCAGTGCGCAGAGCCAGCCGCACGAACAGGCGTGCGCGCGCAATGGCTTCCGGCAGATCGAGCCCCTGCCCCAGCCCGGCCGCGATGGCGCTGGCCAGGGTGCAGCCGGTGCCATGGGTATCCTCGGTATGGATGCGTGCCCCTTCCCACCGGGCAATTTCCCCCTCCGAACCGACAAGCCGGTCGGTGATGATCTCGCCGGGGGCGTGGCCGCCCTTGATGAGCAGCATTTCGCCCCGCGCAGTCAGGTCCGCCTCGCCGCCAAGCGCCTCCAGTTCGGGGAGATTCGGCGTCGTGACGAACGCCCAGCCCATCAGCTCGTGCAAGCTCTCGATGGTGGCGGCGTCCGCCAGCACGCCGCCGCTCGTCGCGACCATCACCGGATCGAGCACCACCGGCGCGCCGATGCTCTCAAGCCGGTCGGCGACCGCCAGCGCCGTCTCCGCGGAGCCGATCATGCCGATCTTCACGGCGTCCACGCCGATGTCGCTGACCACGCTGTCGATCTGCGCCAGCACCATCTCCGTCGGCACGGGATGCACGGCCTGCACGCCCAGCGTATTTTGCGCGGTGATCGCGGTGATCGCGGTCATGGCGTGGCCACCCAGCATGGTGACGGTCTTGACGTCCGCCTGGATGCCGGCGCCGCCGCCGGAGTCCGAGCCGGCGATGATCAGGATTCGAGGATAGCTCATGGGGCGCTTTTGCCCCCTGCCGGCGCGGAAGTCGAGCCGCTGGCGCTGCGCCTCACTGTTCCTTGCGGGCGCAGGCGATGCACAGCGATGCCTCGGGCCGGGCCGCCAGACGCGCCGGCGCGATGGGCTCGCCGCACAGCACGCAGGCACCGTAAACGCCCGCCTCGATCCGCGCGAGCGCACGATTGACCGAGCCGATCTCCCGCGCCACCAGCGCGGACTGCTGCTCCAGTGCGCGATCATCCTGCACTTCGCTTGCCTGTTCAGCTGAATCGGCATTCAGCGGTTCGTCCAGATCGACCGCAAGCCGCTTCTGCCGGGCTTTCAGATCATCGCGCATGGCCAGAAGCCGTGCTTTTGCGTCCATCATGTCCATGGCCACCCCCTCTCCGTCCGACTGCTTGATGCCAGTCTAGGCGGTGATGCGCGCCAATCCATGCGCCAGATCAAACCGGTCGCGCGGGCGCTCAGCCCTTGAAGCGGCGCTCCGTCGAAGCAGGGTTTCGCTTGAGCGCGTCGCCAGTCCGGCTCGGCCGGTCCAGCAGCTCGCCCCCGCAATTGGGGCAGCGATCGTCCAGATCCTCGGCGCATTCGGCGCAAAAGGTGCATTCGAACGAGCAGATGAAGGCACCACCCGCATCGGCGGGGAGATCGGCGCCGCAGCGCTCGCAATCCGGGCGCATCTCAAGCATGGGCGGCCGCCGCGCTTGCCACGGCATCGCAGATGCGGTCCACCACGCGGACGACCTGATCGCCATCGTCCCCTTCGGCCATCACGCGGATCACCGGCTCGGTGCCGGACGGCCGAATGACGAGGCGCCCCACCCCTTCAAGCTCCGCTTCCGCCTGGGCGATCACGGCCTGGACGCTCTGCGCCTCAAGCGGCTTACCGCCGGCGAAACGGACATTCTTGAGCAATTGCGGGACCGGCTCGAACTGGCGCAGCAGGGCGCTGGCCGGCTTGCCGCTCTGCACCAGCGCGGCGAGCACCTGGAGCGCGGCAATGGTGCCGTCGCCCGTCGTCGCATAATCGGAGAGGATCATGTGGCCGGACTGCTCGCCTCCGACGTTGCAGCCGCGCGCCTTCATTTCTTCCAGCACATAACGGTCGCCAACCTTGGTGCGGATGAGGGGAATGCCCTCGCTGGCAAGCTTTCGCTCCAGCCCCAGGTTGGACATGACTGTGGCGACGACCCCCTCGCCCTTGAGCATGCCCTGCCGCGCCCAGCTCGTGCCGATCAGCGCCATGATCTGGTCGCCATCCACGATGGTGCCGGTCTCATCCACCACGATCAGGCGGTCAGCATCGCCATCGAGCGCAATGCCGATGTCGGCGCCGGATGCCACGACCGTCTCCTGCAGCAGCAGCGGCGCGGTCGAGCCGCAGCCATCGTTGATGTTGGTGCCGTTGGGAGTCACACCGATCTGGACCAGCTCGGCGCCCAGCTCCCAGAAGGTATAGGGGGCGGTGTTGTACGCGGCGCCATTGGCACAATCGAGCGCCACCTTGAGCCCATCGAGCCGCAGATGCTGCGGGAAGGTCGATTTGACGAAGTGAATGTAGCGCCCGCGCCCATCCTCGACCCGCCGCGCGCGCCCGATCCCTTCGGACGGGGCCAGCGGTATCTCGCCGCCCTCGATCAGCGCCTCGATCTTCAGCTCGTCGGCGTCGGAGAGCTTGTAGCCATCCGGCCCGAACAGCTTGATGCCATTGTCATAATAAGGATTGTGGCTGGCGGAGATCATCACGCCGAGATCGGCGCGCATCGATGCGGCCAGCATCGCCACGGCGGGGGTGGGGATCGGGCCGAATTGCACCACGTCCATGCCGACACTGGTAAAGCCCGCGACCAGCGCATTCTCGATCATATAGCCGGAAAGGCGCGTATCTTTGCCGATCACCACGCGGTGGCGATGGCTGCCGCGCATGAAGTGGCGGCCGGCGGCCATGCCCACTCGCATGGCCATTTCGGCCGTCATCGTGGACTGGTTGGTGCGGCCCCGGATGCCATCCGTGCCGAAGAAGCGTCTGGTCATCGCCGGTGCTTAGCGGATCGGGGGCCGGCAGCGCCAGCCCCCTTGAAGGCTCACCGCACAGGCGCCGTCTGGTCCCGCAGGCCTTCCTCCGGGCGATCATCGACCGGGGCATCCTCTTCCTTCAGCGTATCGAGATGCATCAGACGCTTGACCAGCGGGGAGACCGCC
This sequence comes from Sphingobium sp. B1D7B, assembly GCF_025961965.1. Lineage (NCBI taxonomy): Bacteria > Pseudomonadati > Pseudomonadota > Alphaproteobacteria > Sphingomonadales > Sphingobiaceae > Sphingobium > Sphingobium sp. B1D7B. Next base: position 2,595,169 of record NZ_JAOQOR010000001.1, on the reverse strand, counting down.
AGCACCGCGACGGCGATGCCGATCGTCCACCAGCCAATGGTGTTGTAAACAGAGAGCGTTGCTTCCTTGGTCATCTCGCCATCATGACCGCCGGTCGCCTCGCCGATCTTGCCTGCAACAAAATTGCCGACCGCCGACATGTAGAACCAGGCGCCCATGATGAGGCTGGCGAGATGCTTCGGTGCCAGCCGGTTCATCGCGGAAAGCCCGACAGGTGAGAGGCACAGCTCACCAGTGGTCTGGAACAGATACACCAGGAACACGAACAGCACCGGCGTCAGCGCCGCCATGCCGGCCGACTGGGCGCCCCATACGAAGATGAGGAAGGAAAAGCCGACCTGCGCCAGCGCCAGACCGAATTTGGCCGGTGCGGACGGTTCCCAGCCCCGCTTGCCCAGCCACAGCCAAAGCCAGGCGAAGACCGGCCCGAGCAGCACGATGTAGATGGGGTTGAGCGACTGGAAGAAGGTGGTCTGGAAACCGCCACGGTCGACATAGCGGTCCGTATACAGATTGAGGCTGCCGCCCGCCTGCTCGAACAGGCCCCAGAACACCGGGTTGAGCGCGACGAGGAAAACGATCGCAAAGATGCGGTCGCGCGCATCCGGTTGCAGCTTCATCGCGGCGTAGAGCACATAGCCGAGCAGGGCGACGCCGGCGACGATGAGCAGCGTCTCGATGATATCCTGATACTGGACGAGGAACCAGATCACGCCGATGGAAGCGACGCCGATCGCGTAGAGCAGCCATTCGGTGCGCAGGGTGAGCGGCTTGGGCGGCTCCCCCTTGCCCATGAGGAACGGCTTGCCGATGACGAACACCGCCGCGCCCAGCAACATGCCAACGCCCGCCGCGCCGAAGCCGTATTTCCAGCCGTAGGTCTCGCCGAGCCAGCCGGCCATGATGGTACCGATGGCCGCGCCCACATTCACGCCCACATAGAAGATCGTGTAGGCGCCGTCGCGGCGGGGATCGGTAAGCCCGTAAAGCTGGCCGACGATCACCGAGATATTGGCCTTGAGGAAGCCCGAGCCGACAACGATGCAGCTTAGCGCCAGCCAGAAGATGTTGATCGTGGGATCATCCTGTCCGCCCGAGCCTTCAAATGCCATCAGGCAGTGGCCAGCGGTGAGGATCAGCGCGCCGAACAGCACGGCCTTGCGCTGGCCGAGATAGCGGTCGGCGAGATAGCCGCCCAGCACCGGTGTGACGTAGACGAGGCTGGTATAGGCCCCGTAGACGAGGTTCGCCTGTCCATCGCTGAACAGCCAGTGCTTGGTGAGGTAGAAAATCAGCAGGGCGCGCATGCCATAATAGGAAAAGCGCTCCCACATCTCGGCAAAGAACAGGATGTAGAGGCCCTTGGGATGGCCGATAAACTCCTGCTTCTTGCTCACAAGCCCAACCGCGCCGCCGGCAAGAAGCACGACGAGCGCGATGAGGGCGATGGCTGGAATGGTCGCCATAAAGTCTCCTGGTCCGGGCAACGGCGAGACGCCGGCCGCGACAATATGCCCACGAGACTTAGAGAGTCTGACATTTGAGAAAAGCGCTTTTTTCCGCCGGCCTCGACCAACCAGCCCGCCGATCCGTGATAAGGGCTGCCCGAGCGCCGTTGCCGTAGCGAAACCGGGCACAGTAGATGCAACATTGTGATCAATTGGCAAACGCGCTTGGCGGATCGACCGGATTTGTCTAGCGATGCGGCATGTTCAACGACCGCTCTTCCCTCCCCGCCTATCTCGCATCCCGCCGATCCGGCAAAGCGCGCGATCTCGCGGCGCCCGGCCCCTCGCTCGATGAGCAACGCGAGATGGTGCGGATCGCGACGCGGACCCCCGATCATGGCAAGCTCGCTCCCTGGCGGTTCCTGATCGTGCCCGACGACAAGCGCGCGGCGCTGGCCGCGCTGCTCGAGCGTGCCTATCTCGCCGAGAAGCCCGAGGCTGGCCGGCTGGAAATCGAGGCAATGCATCAGTTCGCGCATCAGGCGCCGGCGCTGATCGTTGTCCTGTCCTCGCCCAAGCCTTCCAAGATTCCCGTGTGGGAACAGGAGCTCTCAGTCGGTGCGGCAACCATGAACCTGCTGCATGCCGCCCATGCCATGGGTTTTGCGGGAGGTTGGCTGACCGGCTGGCCGTCCTACAACGAGGCCGTGCGCGATGCGTTCGGCACCAGCCAGGAGCGGATCGCCGGCTTCGTGTTCATCGGCACGCCCTCGCGGGATCTGGACGAGCGCCCCCGGCCGGAGCTGGACGACGTGTTGTCGATCTGGTCGGGCGGCTGACCGCACGCTTCCTGGCCGGCGCCTTGACCGATCCACTGTATTATGTCACTGATGCAGCATGATCGATGAGAGCCGGCCTGTCTATCTGCGCCTGCGCGACGAAATCGCCGCTGCCATTCTGGATGGACGCTTTGCCGATGGCGATGTCTTGCCATCGGTGCGGGCCTTTGCGGCCCAGCAAGGCGCGAATCCCCTGACCGTCGCCAAAGCCTATCAGAGCTTTCAGGATGAAGGGCTGGTGCAGGTCCGCCGTGGCGTTGGCATGTTTGTCGCGCCGGGCGCATCGCGTCGCCTGCGGGCGATGGAGCGCGAACGCTTCTTCAGTGCGGTCTGGCCGGGCGTCTCCGAGCAGATGCATCGCATTGGAATCACGCTGGAAGAGCTTGTCGAGCGAGATCGCATGACCACCGACTGATCACGGCCCATCGCTCCAGCCCATCGATCTATCGCGTCTGATCTCTCGTTCATCTGCCGTTGCGGTTGGCCTCGCCAGACTTGTCGCATCAGGTTGAACGGAGACAAAACATGATCAAGACCGCCCTTGCTACCCTCGCCGCCGTCGGCGTGATGATGAGCGCAGCCCCTGCGGAAGCCCACAAGAGCAAGCATCGGCACGGGCACGGCGCCAGCCGCATGTATGACGACCGCGGCTATTATCGCGAGCCCCGCCCGATCACCCGCGACACGCGCACATGGCGCGGCGACGATGGCCGCTATTATTGCAAGCGCGCGAACGGCACGACGGGCCTGATCATCGGCGCGGCCGGTGGCGCATTGCTCGGCCGGACCATCGATACGCGGGGCGACCGCACGCTCGGCACCGTCCTCGGTGCCGCTGGTGGCGCCTTGCTCGGTCGGGAAATCGAGCGCAGCGGCGCGCGCTGCCGCTGATCGCCGCTTGAGTTTGGACGTGCCGGAGTGGCCATGAGGTCGCTCCGGCACGGACCGCTCAACCCTGAAGATTATAGCTTTTCATGAGATCGTAGAGCGTCGGCCGGCTCACCCCCAGCATCCGTGCCGCGCCTGAGATATTGCCCTCGGACCGGGCGATGGCCCGCCGGATCGCCGCCTGATCGGCCGCCTCCCGGACCGCGCGCAAATTGACCACCGGGCCGTCCTCGCCGGCTGTTCCATCCAGATCAAGATCGCCTGCGGTGACCATCTTGCCCTCGGCCAGGATGACCGCGCGTTTGACGCGGTTTTCCAGCTCCCGCACATTGCCCGGCCAATGCCAGGCATCGATGGCAGCAATGGCATCGCTGGACAGGCCGCGCACCTGCGCATTCAGTTCCGGCGCGAAGCGGCCGACGAAGTGGCGCGCAAGCAGCACGGCATCGCCGGTTCGCTCCGCCAGAGCTGGGATGCGCACGATGATCTCTGCCAGGCGGTAATAGAGATCCTCGCGGAAGCGGCTTTGGGCGATCATCTCCTCCAGATTCTGGTGGGTCGCGCAGACGATCCGGCAATCCACGGCGATCTGCTGGCGCCCGCCGATCCGCTCGATGGTCCGCTCCTGCAAGAAGCGCAGCAGCTTCACCTGCAGGGCGAGCGGAATATCCCCGACCTCATCGAGGAACAGCGTGCCGCCCTGCGCCTGCTCGATCTTGCCGGGCGTCGTCTTCACCGCACCTGTAAAGGCGCCCTTCTCGTGCCCGAACAGCTCGCTCTCCAGCAGCGTCTCGGGGATCGCCGCGCAGTTGATCGCCACGAACGGTCCGGCTGCGCGGTCGCTCTTTTCGTGCAGGCCGCGGGCGAGCAGCTCCTTGCCAGTGCCGCTGGCGCCAAGCAGCATCACGGACACGCTGGCGCTCGCCACGCGCTCAATCATGCGCGCGACCTTGAGCATTTCCGGCGATGCCGTGATCATATGCCCGAGCACCCGCGCATCGGCGGGCACTGCCTCGGCAAGGCGCCGGTTCTCCTGCTCAAGCGTGTGGACGTGGAAGGCGCGGGCGACGATGTGGCCCAGGGAATCGATGTCGAGCGGCTTCTGGTAGAAATCCCACGCCCCCTGCCCGATCGCACGCCGGGCACTGGCGCGGTCGCCCTGACCGGACGCTACGATCACCTTTGTCGCCGGGGCTTCGGCGAGGATCTGCGCCAGCGCGGCCATGCCTTCGGTGATTCCATCCGGGTCGGGCGGTAGCCCAAGATCGAGCGTGACCACCGCCGGCGCTTCTGCGCGCAGGATGTCCATCGCCTCCTCCCGGTCCCCCGCGATCAGAATGTGATAACCGTCATAGGACCAGCGCAACTGGCGCTGCAGACCTGGATCATCTTCGACGATCAGCAATTTCGGGCGACTATCCCCCATCACATCGCACTCCGCATCGGCATGTCTGTTGCGTTCTCACTTGGGCTGGTAACTGGCAGCCGGATCGTGAACTGGCTGCCTTCTCCCTGGACACTCTGGACGAGCAGGCGGCCGCCCATCGCCTCGACCAGCGCGCGCGTCTCATGCGCGCCAAGGCCAAATCCATTGGCTTTGGTGGAGCTGAAGGGGCGGAACAGACGGTCGCGCATGAAGGCGGCGCTCATCCCCTTGCCCCGATCGATAACGTGAAGATCGAGCCAGGCATCGCCCTGTTCCACGACGATCCGCACCAAGGCGCCATCCGGGCTGGCTTCGATGGCATTGCGCACCAGATGGGTGAGCGCGCGCTGCAGATTATCGGCGTCGACGATCACCTGCTGTTCGAGCGCGCCCTCCACGACGACATTGCGCGTGCCGCCGGCCCAGGCGCGGGCGAGATCGCCGAGCCATGGCCCCAGCAGCAGTTCCTCGCGCTCGGAGGGGCGTGCCTGCCCGCCACGCCCAAGGCGCTGGATGAGGTCGTTCATCCGCGATGAAGTTTCTTCCAGCGTCAGGATCATATCCTCCCGGAACGCCGGATTGTCTGCGTGGCGGCGGGCGTTGCCGGCCAGTAGCGTCATCTGGCTGACCAGATTCTTGAGATCGTGCAGGATGAAGGCGAAGCGGCGGTTGAACTCTTCGAACCGCTGCGCTTCAGCCAAAGCCTCGCGATGGCGCTCCTCCGCGACGCGAGCGGCAGCTTCGCCGCAAACGACGCGCAGAACGTCAAAATCCTCCCAGTCGAGCGCGCGAGAGCGTGGCGGTGCCGCGAGCAGCATCACGCCGATGATCTCATCGCGGCAGATGAGCGGCGCAAGTGCCCAAGCGACACGGCTCTCCAGCATCGAGGCCGGGAGGAGGTCGCCCAGATCATGTCCCTCGCGTGCGAGGTCGAGGATCTTTCCGGCCGGAACCATCCGGTCGGTGACGGCGAGTGGCAGGGCCAGCGGCGGGGCGCTAGCCTCTGACCACGCATAGGCGCAGACGCGGACCAGACGCTCATCCTGCCTCAGATACAGCGCACCGGCCGGCGCATCGACCGCCTGGGTAATCGCCCGCGCGATCCGGCAATCGAGGCTGGTGCCATCCGTGTCTCCGCCATCCATCGTGGCGGAGAAGCGGAGCCAGAGGCTACGATAGTCATATCGATGCGCGAACACATGCTTGGAGATTTCGCCCCGCAGCCAGGAGCGCATGGATGCAGACGGCAGAAAGGCCAGGACCGCGACGGCAAGGGTGAACAGGAGCGCGAACTGGACGATGCGCGCCATGGGAGCGCTCATGCCGCTCAGCAAGCCGACCAGCAGCAGGATGACGCAGATATAGAACAGCGCGAGGCCTGCAGAGACGAGCCGGGTCTTCAGTGTGCGCGAGAGCGCGAAGGCGCGCGTGCCGTCGCTGCGCAGGCCCAATGCGAGCATGATCGCCAGTACCGCCATCACGAACCCGCGCATCGGCGCAAGCGGGGTCATGCTCCCTTCCGCGAACCAGACCAGCAGATAATGATTGAAATCATAGGCCCACATGCAGGCCAGCGCGGCGGCCAGCCAGCCCTCACGACGGGCCGATTCCGGGTCACCGCGCCCCGTGTTCCAGCGGAAGAGCAGCAGCAGCGCGCCCAGAGCGAAGGCAGCGCGCAACATCCAGGTCATCTCGAAATAGACGAGGATGCGGCGATCGACCCGAATGCCCTCGCCCATCTGCAGATCGAAAATCAGCTGAACCGCGAGCACAAGCGCCAGAGCCAGCACCACGACCTTGGGGCCGGCCCGCCCGCCCGGTCGCCAGACCCGCGAAAGGCTGGCCAGTGCTGCCAGCCAGGCCGCATTGCGCATGGTCTCGGTGACGCCATCGCTCAATTGGCCGAGCGGGCTGAAGCCGACAAAGGCGTGCCGCAGCGACCACAGCGCCGTCAGCGCCAGCGCCACGATGACGAACTGCGGCGCGGCGATGCGGTGGGGCTGTCGCGAAATCAGGATTGCGAGCGTGGCGAACAGGATCGCCGCGAGCGCGTGACCCAGATGGCCGGCAATCAGCCAGACAGCCATGCGCATCTCCCCCGGCTAAGCGACCGCGCGGCCGTGAAGATCACACCGCCCACGCCGCAGCGCCGCCATCCCGCTTTACAGGTCATTGTAAGATGATCCGACACCCGTCCGGCTTATGGTCAAATAGCAAAAATATGCTGAACGCCGCAGACTGCCGGTGCGCGATGCCTTTTTTTACCGGATGCTAAGGCTGTCTGCTTATCATGCCCGCGTCCGCGAAGACCGGACGAGCCGGAGCCGTTCATGCCCAACCGCATCTATCTGCTGATCGCCCTCGCCTTCATCATCGGTGGCCCTGTGCTTGTCATGGGCATCAGCAATGTCCTGCCCTCGGACCCGGCGGCAGAGATGGCGGCGAACGGCGGGCAGGCCCCGGAACCGTCTGTGGAGCAGGCGCAGTTCGAACCGGTCGCGGAGGCACCGCCCCCGCCGGTGGTAGAACAGGCGCCCGGATCGACCGATCCCCTCTTCGATGCCAATCCGACGCTGGACGCGGAGTCCTCTCGCGTCTCGCTTCCCGAGCCGGTCGCCGAGGATGCCCCCGCACCGGCGCCCCCGGCCCACGCGGAAAACTTCTCGCCGCAGTCCGGTTTTGGCGGCGACGATGGCAAACCGCATTATTGAGGCGCGCGTGATCTTGACGGACGAGGCGGGAGGCCGGCCGCTCAGCGCGGCGTTGTCAAAATGTCAATCAGGGCGCTCACACCGGCGTCAATCCCGATGCTCATCTGCCCCGCTCGGAAGCGCGGCAATATCCGTTCGGCGATGATCTTTTTGCAAAGTGAGTTGGGCAACGCTTGTTCCAACCCATAGCCAACCGCGATCCGCACCTGCCGCTCGTGAGGCGCGACAAGAAGAACCACGCCGTCATTATAATCCTTGCGGCCGATCCCCCAGGCGTTGGCAAGGTCACGGGTGAAATCTGAAACATCCCGCCCGCCCAGAGATTTGACGGTCACCACAACCATCTGATGACGGGTGGTCTCCTCAAACCGCGCCAGACGCTTGGAAAGTGCCGCTTCTTGCTTGTCTGGAATGATGTTGGCGAAGTCATTGACGCGGCCGATAGGTGCGACTTCCGCCTGCGTTTGAGCGGCGTGACACGGCGCATCGGTCGTGGACTGGTCATCTGGCGGCGCGTTAGAGCAAGCCGCAGTGAACATGATCAGCAGGGGGAGGAGGAGCTTCCTGGCCAGCATTTCGATGTCTGACCTAAAGGTCCGCATTTTGCTGTTTCGGACCAACATATATCGAACCGAAAAACATACGTCCCGCCCCCAGCAAAGTCAGCCTACGATTTCCCAAAAATATCCAGCGCCGCCACCGTCAGCGCCTTTGCGGCCGTGCCGATCACCGCATGGGGATCGGGTGCCCAGAGCGGGCTGTGGAGCGACGGCAGGCTGATCTCGCTGCGCTGCGCAGCGGCCACCTTGTCAGGGTCCACCCCGCCGACCCAGAAGATCATGCTCTCGATGCTGTTATCGGCGCGGTGATATTGGCCGAAATCTTCGCCGCCCATCACCGAGGGCACCTGTCGGACCCGATCGGCGCCGAAATGGGCGCGCAGCACGCCCGCGACATGATCGCTGAACTGCGGCGTGTTGTAGGTGGCGGGCGTGTAATCCTGCTCCACCGCCATGATCGGCATCCGGTCCTCCGGCACACCGGCCGCCATCGCCTCGCCCCGCGCGATCCGCTCGATGCCGCCCAGCAGGCGCCCGCGCGTCTCATCGGAATAGCTGCGCACGGTGATCAGCAGCTTTGCCTCATCCGGTATGACATTGTGCTTGGCGCCGGCGACGAAGCTGCCGACCGTGACCACGGCCGCCTCCTGCGGATCGCACTCGCGGCTGACCAGCGTCTGCAGGCTGGTGACGATGCGCGCGGCGATCACGATCGGGTCGATGGTCTTGTGCGGATAGGCACCGTGACCGCCCTGACCGCGCACTGTGAGGTCCACACTGTCCACATTCGCCAGTATCCAGCCCGGCGTGTAGCCGATGGTGCCGGCCGCAAGCTCCGCGCTGTCATGGAAGGCAAGGACATGGCTTGGCTTAGGGAAGCGCGTGAACAGCCCATCGTCCAGCATGGCCTTGGCGCCCAGACCGATCTCCTCGGCCGGCTGCAGGATCATCACCAGCGTCCCCGACCATCGCGCCCGCAGCCCAATCAGCGCCTGCGCCGCGCCGGTCCAGGCCGTCATGTGCGTATCGTGGCCGCAGGCGTGCATCACCGGGCTCTCGATGCCGTCGCGCGTCGTCGCCCGGACCCTTGAGGCGTAGGGCAGACCGGTCTTTTCCTCGAGCGGAAGCGCATCCATGTCGGCGCGGATCATCACCACCGGGCCGGGGCCGTTCTCCAGCACAGCCACGACGCCCGTCTGCCCGACCTGCTCGGTAACGGCAAAGCCAAGCGCCCGCATCCGCGCCGCCAGCGTCGCCGCGGTGCGTACTTCCTGAAAGCTCAGTTCCGGGTTGGCGTGCAGGTCGCGGTAGATCTCCAGCAGTTCGGGCAGCGCCGCATCGATGGTCGCGTCTATATGGGAGGCCGCAATGGCTTCGTTCGACGCTTCGTTGAAAGACATGGACGTTCCTTTTGCCCTTGATGGTCACGATCATAGGCGCTTTTGCGCGCCTTGGAAGGGCGGTGAGACCGCAGCGCTTCCAACCCGCCTGCTCTCTGCCTATGAGGCAGGCATGAAGCTGGACCGCCCCCCAAAAGCCGTGGTGTTCGATATGGACGGCGTGCTGTTCGACACCGAGACGCTCTATCGCGCGGCGATGTTTGCCGCCGGCGATGAGGGCGGCCATGCGATCACCGAAGCGCTGTTCAATGCCACATTGGGATGCCCATGGCCGACGGCGCGCCAGCAATTGCTCGACCATTTCGGCGGCGATTTTCCGGCCGATGATTTTCGGCATCGCGTGCGGGCGCATTTCGATCTTTTCGTCGCGCAGGACTTGCCGCTCAAGCCCGGCGTGGAAGCGTTGCTCGATGTGCTCGATGCGGCGGGATTACCCCGCGCAATCGCGACATCCTCCGGCCATGAGCAGGTCCGGCATCATCTGGCACATCATGGATTGGCGGGTCGGTTCATGCATGTCGTGGCGTTTGGCGATTATCAGGCGGGAAAACCGGCGCCCGATCCCTATCTCCTCGCCGCAGAGCGGCTGCGCGTCTCGCCGGCGGATTGCCTTGCCCTTGAGGATTCGCTCAATGGCGTGCGCTCGGCAGCCGCGGCAGGCATGATGACGGTGATGGTGCCGGATCTGATGGCGCCCACATCAGAAATGCAGGGCCTATGCGCTCACATCGTCGAGGATCTGCATGCCGTGCGCGACATCGTGCTGGCGTCGCTTTCGGAGGGCCACCTGGTCGAACAACGCTAGTCCGCGCGCCCTGTGACTCGCTCGTCGGCCATGGCATCGGCCTCTTGAGCGGCGCTCTCGCCCGGTGCCGGTAACCGCCCAAGCGCCTCGACCGGTTCGATCGCGTCGATCTCCCGCGATCCGGTTTCGACGCTCAGATCCTTGAAGCGACGGCCGGTCACCAGCACGCGGTTCTCGAAGCTGGAGACGAACTTATTGTAGCTGGAGACCGAGCCATTGAGGCTGCGGCCGAGCGAAGAAAGATGCCCGGCGGCAACCGCCAGCCGCTCATACATCTCCTTGCCGAGCGCCGCGATCTGCTGGGTCTGTTCGGCCATTTTCTCCTGCCGCCAGACGCTCGCGACGGTCCGCGCGATGGCGACCAGATTGGTCGGCGTGGCGAGCAGCACACGCTTCTCGAAGGCCCATTCCCACAGGCCGTCATCCTGCTCCAGCGCGGCCGCGAGGAAGTGCTCGCCGGGGATGAACATGACGACATAGTCCGCCGCATCACCGAAGCGCGTCCAGTAATCCTTCGCGCCAAGCTGCTGCGCGTGGTTGCGGATCGCGCCGGCATGGGCCTTGAGATGCCCGGCCCGCACCACCTCGTCCACAGCGTCGACCGCTTCCAGATAGGCGTTGAGCGAGCATTTGGCGTCGATGATGAGTTGCCGCCCCCCGGGCAGACGCACGATCACGTCCGGGCGCAGCCGGCCATCGGCAGTATCCACGGAAACTTCCGAGCGGAAATCGGCGAACTGGCTGAGCCCCGCCATTTCCAGCACGTTGCGCAATTGCTGCTCGCCCCAGCGCCCGCGCGCCTTGGGGCTAGAACGCAGCGCGTTCACCAGCCGGGCCGTCTCCACCCGCGCCTCTGCACTGCCCAACCGCACCTGCTCGACGGCCTCGCGCAGCGCGGCGTAGCTATCCACCCGCTCCTTTTCGACCTTGCCTAGGCCTTCCTCATAGCGCTTCAGCGTCGTCTCGACCGGCTGCAGCAGCGCCTTGAGGCTCGCCTCGCTCTTCTCATGAGCCTGATGGAATCGCTGGTCGGCGCGCTCGATGAGCATGCGCTGCGCCTCGTTCAGCAACTTGCCGGCGGTTTCACTGAACTGAGCAGACAATTGCTCGCGCGCCTCACTCAGCGCGCGAATTTGGGCCTCGAAGCCCTCCATCCGCGCCTTCTGATCGGCCTGCACAGCCGCGAGCATCCGTTCGGCCTCGTCCCGCGCGCGATCGGTCTCGTCCAGTTTCGCGCGCAAGAGGTCCGTTTCTTCCGCCCGGCTCGCCGCCACCGCGAGGTCGCGCAGCGCGGCGTTGCGCATGTCCTCAAGGGTGGCGAGTCGGTCGGCAAGGGCCTTGCGCTCCGCCTCGACCGGTGCAGCCATGCGGGCGCGCATCAGCCAGCCGATAGCCAGGCCTACCCCCGCAGCCAGAAGCATGATCAAAAGAAACGTTTCCGTCACACCCACCCTCAAACAAGAACGAAATGAGAACATAGCTGTCTGCAAGCACTAAGGCAAGCTGAAAGGGTTCGGGTGTCAATGCTTGCCAAAAACCACTTCGTCTATTCGCTGCATGAACTTTAGGGACGTGTCTGAACTGACTTTGCGCGCGAACAATGCGCCGGAAGCGATCGCCGCCTGCACGTCGTTTTCGTCCAGATAGGCGGGCACGCTGCCGTTGCGAAATGACCAATCTGTAAAGCGTAGATCATTATTCACTGTCGACGTTCTAAAACTGCTGTTTAGAAAGTAAGTTTGAAAATATATTTCCTCAGCCAAATAGGTTCTCTTCGCCCCGTTCAAAAAAACCTGAGCCTTTCTATCTTCTACAATTTTGCGTGCTGCCGAATGCGGTAAGGACATCCAGACCGTCCCAACGAATATCTTCTCAAAAGGCATAATTTTATTGCGGCTTATTTTAAGCCTTTTTTGACCCCATGCGAACAGGCGATCCAGATATTTATGTAGTGATCCTGAAAATGGTGGGCCGCCCTGCAGAAAATAGAAAATATTGTAGTGCCGATATCTCTCTGCGACATGATCAGGTGAGATCTCCAGCGGCTCATATTTCATAAAAATGCGCCCGTCACATTTAGTCTGAAAATCCTCAACTGTCGCAATCGGATAGTCTTGCCCGCTTACAAGGTGGACATAGTCACAATCGTCATACTTCACCGCAATCTTAAGAAGATCCAAAATAGCATAGAGATGCGTAACTGATCCCCAGCGGACCCGATAGGTACGCTGACAATGACATCCAAGCGCAGTCAACCTCTCCAATTGATCATTACTGATCCGACTTCTCTTGTCGACGTGAATGATCACCCGGAAAAATGCGCGATCAAGGCGTCGCACCATCCGCTCTAGTGTGGGAAAGTCCTTATAGGCGGTAATGACGACGGCATGCATTCTTACTGATCCTTCAGCTGATTAATATGCTATCAACATAGCGCGATCTGGCGGCAACCACTGGGCGAAGAATCCTCTTAAAGAAATTGTTGCGCCGACGAGCTAAGTTTTCAGATATTGCAGAAGTATTACATTTGCGTTCTATCAATCCACACTCGTCGGCGGATGACGCTATTTTTTCTAAATTCGATTGGTGTCGAGCCTAAAGAAATGCAAAATCGAGGCCCAAGACCAGCAACCTCGCCAACTGAAGAGGATCTGGAGCGACAATCTGCAACTGCGAATCGGATATTGAGGGCAGCCCGATCTCAAGCTTTCGACCACCCTAAATGGGGACCTCGGACCTTTTGACACACGTAGAAAAGTTCACAGGAACAGTGGAACGAAATGAGAACCTGTTGCCCCTGCCCCACAAGCGCAAGCCCGTCACTCGATATGGCCCTGCTCGCGGAAGAAGCTGTTGAGGGCGCCGAGCATCGTCTGCCACCAGTCGACGACATCGGCGAAATTGCGCTGGGTCAGGCCGCCATAGGTCGTCACGTCATAGGTCAGGTCAAGCGAGCCATCCTCGTCCACCGCCATCTGGCTGAACCGGTTCTTGCGGTTCCACAAATTGGCGAGCTCTGGCGTGTTCTTGCCGTCGTCCACGAAGCTGGTGGAGAAGTGGAGTGAGGCGCAGTCCTTGCCATCCTCGCATTCGTAGAAATAGATGTTGAAGTTGTAGCCGCTTGCCGCGCTGGTGATCATCGGGTTGCCGGTGGACTCACTCTTGCTCAGGCTGGCCTTGTAACCCGCGTCCTGGATCGCCTTCACCACCGTCTCGGGCGCATTCGCGCAGACGAGCCCCTTGCCGCACGGTTCCTCATCGGCCGCATGAGCGGTCGCCGCCATCATCACAAGCGCACATGCTGCAGCCGAAATCCAAGCGGTCGTCTTCATCGTCGTCCCCATTTTCCCGTTACTGCCACGGCCTTATCGCGATGAAGCCGACATCGCCACACCGCAAAGCCTATTGCGGTTGCGTTCTCTATATGTTCTATTGACGCATGACTGCGATCAAGGGCCGCGGCGCCTCGGCCAACGAGGTATCGAGCCGTTTTCATTTGCCCGCGCGCGAGGTGGATGGCGACTGGCTGGATGCGCGACTGGCGGACGAGGAGGATCAGCCGCCCCCCCTGCGCACCACCGTGACGCTGGAGCAGGCGCGCACGATCATCACCCGCAACAATTCCCCTGACATTGGCTTTGAGCAATCGGTGAATGCCTATCGGGGCTGCGAGCATGGGTGCATTTATTGCTTTGCGCGGCCGAGCCATGCCCGGTTCGATCTCTCGCCGGGGCTGGACTTCGAGAGCCGGTTGTTCGCCAAGCCGGACGCGGCCAGGCTGCTGCGGCAGGAACTCGCCAGGCGCGCATATGTGGTGAAGACCATTGCGATGGGGACGAACACCGACCCCTATCAGCCCATCGAGGGGCGGTATCGCATCACGCGGGCCTGCATCGAGGTGCTGGCGGACTGCCGCCATCCGCTGATGATCACTACCAAATCCAACCGGGTGCTGCGGGATCTCGATCTGCTGGGGCCGATGGCAGCGCAGGGGCTGGTCGCGGTGGCGATTTCGCTCACCACGCTGGATGCCGGGCTGCACCGCAAGCTGGAGCCGCGCGCGCCCTCGCCGGCCAGTCGGCTCGCGGCGATCCGCGGGCTCTCCCAGGCGGGAGTGCCGACCCATGCCAGCCTGTCACCGATGATCCCGGCCATCAACGATCATGAGATCGAGGCGCTTGTCGCGGCGGCCGCAGAGGCGGGCGCGCAATCGGTCTCGTTCATTCCGGTGCGACTGCCCTCCGAGGTCGCGCCGTTATTCCGGGACTGGCTCGAGGCACATTATCCGGACCGGGCCGCCAAGGTGATGAGCCTCATTCAGTCGATGCGGGGCGGGCGCGACAATGATCCCAATTTCGGCACGCGCATGCGTGGGTCCGGGGCTTATGCGGAGTTGATCGGCACGCGCTTCCGCGTCGCTCAGGCACGCCATGGCCTTGGCAAGGGCCGCCTTGCGCTGCGGCACGATCTGTTCGTGCCGCCGTCCGATCAGGGCGATCTGTTCAGCATGCTGCGATGAACAGACCGCCCTTCGGCTATGTCAGATCAGTTGAAGGACACGCGCATCGTCGCCTTGCGACCCCGCAACGTGTAGCCAACCGCGCCGAAGCCGATGACCAGCATGGCCCAGACAGCAGGCTCGGGCACCGGCGGAGCGTTGGTTCCGTTTACGGCAATATTGTCGATGTTCGCCGAAGCGCCACCGACAACGAAGCCGAAGACGACCCGGTCAACCAGATTGCTGGCGCCGGCGATCGTGGAGAAATCCCCGGAGAAGGTCGAGAGCAGGCTGAATACCGGCATCTGACCCGAAAAGCCGGTCACGCTGTAGAGCAGGTTGCTGTCCACGGTCGCCAGATCGAAGCTGTCCAGCGTGAAGCTCGCGCCGCCCGCCGTCAGATCGAACAGGCTGAGCGCCGTCCCGCCGCCAAAGCCGACGCTGGGCGCGCTATTGCCCGAGCCGGTATCGACCACGGAAGACCCCAGCACATTGGCGAAGGTAAACCCGTCCTGCGTATAGCTGGTGAATGGATCACCCGATCCGGAGAGACCATCGAAGCTGATGATTGCGGCCTGTGATGGTGCCGCCAAGGCGGCTCCGGCCATCAGCGCCGCTGTGACAAGCGGCAGTTTGTACATAGTTTTCATCGGTAACTCCCAAGTCCTAAGAGTCACCCCCGGCGCCACCCGATGGAACGGGATGGCACCCCCGCCGCTGCGATGGTTAACATTTCGCAAACGCACAATAGCGCTGCGTTCAATTGTGCTCACGAGGCGAGGAAAGCCGCCTCGGCTCGCGCTCCGGCGCGGTGCAGTGCAACACATCGCGCGTCAGGCACGGTTTAGCGGGAGGCGACCAGCGCCAGCTGTGGCCCGTGCTGAGCGAGCACCACCTTGGTCACACCGCGCACCGTTTCGACCCGCTCGCCAAGCTCTGCATCGAGCTGGAAATCCTCGCCGAGGATGACCCGCGCCCGCCCGCCATCGGGCAGCGCCGCGTCCAGCTCCACCGTCGATCGTGCCCCGCGCCGTTCGCCAAGCATCTGCCGGAGCGAAGGAATAGCGCCGGGCTCCTCGACGGAAATGACCATCCGCATTCGCGCCGTGCCCGCGAGGCGCGCGAAAGACTGAACGTTGCGCACGGTGACGCGCGGGGTCTCCTCACCGGGCTGGCGATCCAGCTCCACGGTCAGCAGGGCGCACTCGTTGCTCTCGTGCAGGGTTGCGAGCAGCTTGCAGCTTTCCTCATCGAAGCAACTGGCCTGGAACTGCCCGCTCGAATCCGAGAAGGTCGCCGAAGCATAGCGGGCGCCGCGCTTGGTCTCGCGCCAGCGTATATCCTCGATCAGCCCCGCCATCATCGCGCCGGTTCGGTCGCCGCCGCCAATGCCATCCGACTGGCCGCACAGCTCCGCATAGCTGCGCACGCCCTTGCCGCGCGCGAGGATGCGATAGCGGTCCACGGGGTGCGCCGAGAAATAGAAGCCGAAAGCCTCCTTCTCCTGCGCCATGCGCTCGACGGCGGCCCATTTCACATCCGGCAGCGGCACATCCGCATGGGAAACATCCTCCCCACCGAACAAGCCGCCCTGCCCGCTCTCGCGCTGCTCGGCGGCTTTGGCGGCAACTGCGAGCAGCGCCTCGGCCGCGGCATGGACCACTGCCCGGTCCAGCCCCAGGCTGTCGAAGGCGCCGGCCGCTGCGAGACTCTCAAGCTGCCGGCGATTGAGCAGGCGCGGCTCGATCCGCCCGGCCAGATCATCGAGATCGCGAAACGCGCCGCCTCGGACCCGCTCCTCGACCAGCGTTTCCATCGCCTTCTCGCCCACGCCCTTGAGGCCGCCCAGCGCATAGCGCACCGCATGGCGGCTGGCGTCCTCCGGGTCCGGTTCCACCGAGAAATCGGCCTCGCTGACGTTGATGTCC
This sequence comes from Sphingobium sp. B1D7B, assembly GCF_025961965.1. Lineage (NCBI taxonomy): Bacteria > Pseudomonadati > Pseudomonadota > Alphaproteobacteria > Sphingomonadales > Sphingobiaceae > Sphingobium > Sphingobium sp. B1D7B. The sequence goes on along the minus strand of NZ_JAOQOR010000001.1, from coordinate 2,578,666 downwards.
GGCGGCAGGCAAGTCAGCCCCATGCGGCGCATATCATCCACGAACACGGTCAGCTTGTCCGTCTGGTGGATATCGAAGGCCATGGAGGCGGCGTAGAATTCGGCCGGATAATGCGCCTTGAGCCACGCGGTCTGATAGGCGAGCAACGCGTAGGCGGCCGCGTGGCTCTTGTTGAAGCCATAGCCGGCGAACTTGTCGATCAAGTCGAACAGCTCGTTGGCCTTCTTCTTGTCGATCTGGTTGTGCGCCTTGCAGCCTTCGACGAACGTCGCGCGTTGCGCGTCCATCTCCGCCTTCACCTTCTTGCCCATGGCGCGGCGCAGCAGGTCGGCGCCGCCGAGCGAGTAACCGGCAAGGATCTGCGCGGCCTGCATCACCTGCTCCTGATAGACGAAAATGCCGTAGGTCTCGTTCAGAATCGGCTCGAGCAAATCGTGCGGATATTCAATCGCCTCCTCGCCATTCTTGCGGCGGCCGAAGAGCGGGATATTGTCCATCGGGCCGGGCCGGTAGAGCGAGACGAGCGCGATGATGTCGCCGAAATTGGTCGGCTTCACGGCGGCGAGCGTCTTGCGCATGCCCTCGGATTCCAGCTGGAACACGCCGACCGTGTCGCCCCGCTTGAGCAGATCGTAGACCTTCGCGTCGTCCCAGCTCAGCCCTTCCAGATCGACGCTAACACCGCGCTTGGCGAGCAGCTTGACCGCGCGTTGCAGCACCGAGAGGGTCTTGAGGCCCAGAAAGTCGAACTTCACCAGCCCGGCGCTCTCGACATATTTCATGTCGAATTGGGTCACCGGCATGTCGGACTTGGGATCACGGTAGAGCGGGATCAGCTCCGACAACGGACGGTCGCCGATCACCACGCCGGCGGCGTGGGTGGAGCTGTTGCGCGGCAGGCCTTCCAGCATCATCGCCTGATCGACCAGCCGCTTGATCTGCCCGTCCGCCTTATATTCGGCGACGAACTCGGCGGAGCCGTTCATCGTTCGCTCTAGCGTCCATGGGTCGGTGGGGTGATTGGGAACCAGCTTGGCCAGCCGATCGACCTGATTATAGCCCATCTGCAGCACGCGGCCGGTATCCTTGAGCGCTGCGCGCGCCTTCAATGTACCGAAGGTGATGATCTGCGCGACCTGATCATGGCCATATTTGCCCTGCACATAGCGAATGACTTCACCACGCCGGGTTTCGCAGAAGTCGATGTCGAAGTCCGGCATCGAGACGCGCTCGGGATTGAGGAAGCGCTCGAACAGCAAGCCCAGGGCCAGCGGATCGAGATCGGTGATCGTCAGCGCCCAGGCGACGACCGAGCCAGCGCCCGAACCACGCCCCGGCCCCACCGGAATATCCTGCGCCTTGGCCCATTTGATGAAGTCGGCCACGATCAGGAAGTAGCCGGGAAAGCCCATCTGGATGATGATATCCAGCTCGAAATCGAGCCGGGTGAAATAATCCGGATAGCTCTCCCGCAGCGCGGCTTCATCAAGCTCGGCCGCGGCTTCGCCATGCGTGTGCTGGTGGATCTTGCGCAGGCGCCCGACGAGACCCGCCGTCGCATCGACGCGCAACTGCGCCTCCTCACCGTCGCGGTCGCCGGCAAGGCTGGGCAGGATTGGCTTGCGCTTGGGCGCCATCACCGCACAGCGCTGCGCCACGACGAGGGTGTTGGCGATGGCCTCCGGCAGATCAGCGAACAATTGCTGCATCGCATCGGCAGGCTTCATCCAGCTTTGCGGCGAGCTTTTCGGGCGGTCGTCGCTCTCCACATAGCTGCTGTTGGCAATGCAGAGCAGCACGTCATGGGCCGGATGGAAGCCGGCATCGCCATAACAGGCGGGATTGGTGGCCACGAGCGGCAGATTGCGCGCGTATGCGAGGTCGATCAGCGCGTCTTCCGCCGCCGCCATGATCGCATCGTCGGTGCGGGACAGCTCGATATAGAGGCGATCACCGAAGAGGGCGGAAAGCCGGCCCAAATAGCGACCGGCTTCCTCCGGCAGGCCTTCCGCCAGCAACCGGGCGAGTGCGCCTTCGCCGCTGGCCGTCAGGCAGATGAGCCCATCGGCATGGCGCTCCAGCGCCTCGAAGGAGACATGCGCCTCTTCCATTTCCGGCCGCTCGACATGGGCGCGGCTCGCCAGCGCACAGAGATTACCATAGCCCACGTCATCCTGCGCCAGCAGGACCAGCCAGTCGATCTGCACCGGCGCATTGTCCGGCCGGCCCGGGCGCGCCACCGCGAGCGTGGTGCCGATGATCGGCTGCACGCCGGCCTTCGCCGCCGCATCCGAGAAGGCCATGGCCGCATAGAGGCCGTTCCGATCGGTCAGCGCCGCGGCAGGAAAGCCCATCTCCTTGGCCCGCGCGGCAAGCTGCTTGGGCGCAATCGCGCCTTCCAGCAGGGTGTAGGCCGACAGGTTACGGAGCGGAACATAGGGCTGGTGCGGCATGACCGCTGTTATGGGGCTTTGGCGTCCATCTGGAAAGGGCCGCGCGCAAGTTACCCACAGGCTTTGCACCACTGGCGCCGCCATCGGGTGCCCATCCCAGAAATCGCTATGAACGCGGGATCTTGCAAGGACTTGCGCCCCGGACCCAAGATGGTTCAATGAGTCGCAGACACAGGGGACGGGATTATGGACATCGAACCGACGGGTGGCACGGCGCCATCACTCATGGAACGCGCGAAAGCGATCATCCTCAAGCCCAAGGCGGAATGGCCGGTGATTGCGGCGGAGACGACGCCGAGCGGTGACATCTTCACCAACTACGCCCTGCCACTGGCGGCGATCAGCCCGATCGCGGCCTTCGTCGGCGGCCAGCTCTTCGGCTTCGGCGCGTTCGGCTTCAGCTATCGCCCCTCGCTGATGGGCGGCCTCTCCATGGCGGTGACGAGCTTCATTCTTGCGCTGGTTAGCCTGTTCCTCATCAGCTTCATCGCCAACAAGCTCGCGCCCAAATTCGGCGGCGTCGGCAGTTCTCGCAACGCCTTCAAGCTCGTCGCCTATTCGATGACGGCCAGTTGGCTAGCCGGCATCTTCAGTATCGTGCCGTCACTCAGCTTCCTTGGAATTCTCGGCCTCTATTCTTTCTATCTCTTCTATGTCGGTGCGGCGCCGCTGATGAAAGTGCCGCCCGAGAAGGCGCTGACCTACACGATCGTGACGGTGCTGTGCGTGCTGGTGATCTATATCGTCATCGGCGCGATCACCGCCACGGTGGGCCGCACCTTCGGCTTCTCGCCCTCGGGCAGCCTGGGCGGCGGCACGGTGACGACGGAGGATGACGCGACGATCGTCCTGCCCGGCGTCGGCAACATCGATACCGGCAAGATCGAGCAGGCAGCGCGCGACATGGAAGCCGCGCAGACCCGTGAAGCCGTCGCTCCAGCGCAATTGCAGGCGCTCCTGCCCGCCAGCATCGGCGCCTATCAGCGCACGGCGATCAGCAGCGTCAAGGCCGGCCCCACCAGCCAGGCCGAGGCAAGCTATGAGGCAGGTGGCAAGCGCTTCACTCTCAAGGTCTCCGACATGGCTGTGATGGGTGCGATTGCCGGCATGGCGAGCGCCATGGGCGTTGAATCCAACCGTGAGGATGGCGACAGCTACGAGCGCACCACGACGGTGGACGACAATATGGTCATCGAGCGGTGGGACCGCGGCGCCGGCAACGGATCGTTCGCAACCACGGTCGACAAGCGCTTCATGGTCGAGGCAGAGGGCGACGCGGGCAGCATCGACGAATTGAAGGCCGCCGTCGCTGCCATCGACATGGCCAAGCTGAAAGGCCTGGGGCGCTAATCAGGCGCCGATCCGTTCAAAAATAGGCTGCGCCTGAGCGGTTCAGGCGCGAGGCTGAAAGCGTCGGCGATTACCAGTCCAGCACTTCGCCATCATAGGCCCAGAAGCGGCCCGTGTTCGCCATGCTCAGGCCATCGAGCACCTGCCGCAGCCCCGCCGCGCTGGTCTCGACGTCGATGTCCGCGCCGGGGCCACCCATATCGGTGCGCACCCAGCCGGGGTGGAGGGAGGCCACCGCAATCCCCTCGCCTGCCAGATCGGCGGCGAGGCACTGGACGACCTTGTTGACCGCCGCCTTGGAGGCACGATAGGCGAGATGGCCCGACTGCGGCGCGGCCATCGACCCCATGCGGCTGGAGGTCACCGCCACGCGGGGATGAGCCGCCCTGCGCAAATTGGGCAGCAGTGCCTGGATCACCCGCAGCGGGCCGAGCACGTTCACATCGAGCGTGCGCAGGAAGCCATCGAAGTCCATGTCCGTGCTGCTCTGACGCTCGGGGCCGATCACTCCGGCATTGGCAAGCAGCAGGTCGACCGGCCTGCCGTCCAGCGCCGCCGCAAACTTGCTGACCGATTGCGCATCCGCCACATCCAGCGCCATGGTGGTGCCGAAGATGGGGTCGGCTCTGTCTTCACCACGCATGGCCCGGATCACATCATGCCCGTCCTGCGCATATTGCCGGGCCAGTTTCAGGCCGATGCCCCGATTGGCGCCGGCGATCACGATGGTTGCCATGAGTCGTCTCCTGTCGCGTGCCGTCGGCCACCATGGCGCGCCGGCACAAATCGCTAATCGAGAAACCCGTCATGCAGCCGAACGATCCGGTCCATCCGCGCCGCCAGCCGCTCATTATGCGTTGCGATGAGGGCGGCTGAGCCCTGCTCGCGAACGAGCCGGATGAATTCGTCCAGCACCACATCGGCCGTGCGCTCATCCAGATTGCCGGTCGGCTCATCCGCCAGCACCAACGCCGGGCGATTGGCAAGGGCCCGGGCCACCGCGACGCGCTGCTGCTCGCCGCCGGAAAGCTGGCTGGGCTTATGCTCAAGCCGGTGCCCGAGACCGAGGCTGGTGAGCAGGCTTTCCGCACGCGCACGCGCCTCAGCCTTGCTCTTGCCGAGGATCAATTGCGGGAGGATGACATTCTCGACCGCGCTGAAATCCGGCAGCAGATGATGGAACTGATAGACGAAGCCGAGCTTCTCGCGCCGCAGCGTCGTGCGGCCATCATTACCCTCGCTTGCGACCTCGACGCCGCAGAGGCGGATCGATCCGCCGAAGCCGCCCTCCAGCAGGCCGATCGCCTGCAACATGGTCGACTTGCCGGAGCCGGACGGGCCGAGCAGCGCCACGATCTCGCCGGCCTGGACGTTCAGGTCCACGCCGCGCAGCACGTCGATCTTGGCGCCGCCCTGCGTGAAGCTGCGCGACAGGCTGTGAACGGAGAGCACCTCACTCATAGCGCAGCACCTGTACGGGGTCGGTATTGGCAGCCTTGAAGGCCGGATAAAGCGTGGCGAGGAAGCTGAAGCCCACCGCCATGATGCAGATGGCGCCGATCTCGACCGGATCGGGCTTGGACGGCAGCGAGGTCAGGAAGCGGATCGACGGGTCCCAGAGCTGCTGGCCGGTGAGCATCTGCACGCCATCGACAATGCCCTGGCGGAAGAACAGGATCACCGAGCCGAGCACAAGGCCTGCGCCGGTGCCAAGCGTGCCGATGGTCACGCCCACCGTCACGAAAATCCGCAACAGGCTGGCGCGCGTCGCGCCCATCGTGCGCAGGATCGCGATGTCCCGCGTCTTGGCGCGGACCAGCATGATCAGGGAGGAGAGAATGTTGAACACCGCGACCAGAATGATCAGCGAGAGGATGACGAAGGAGACCACGCGGTCCACCTGCAGTGCCTCGAACAGGCTGGCATTCATCTGTCGCCAGTCGATCACCTGGCCCTGGGTTGCGACCTGCTTGGTCAGCGGCGCCAGGATCTCGCCGACGCGGTCGGGGTCTTCCGTCTGCAGCTCGACCATGCCGACCTTGTCGCCCATCAGCAGCAGCGTCTGCGCATCCTGCATCGGCATGATCACGAACGCCTTGTCATAATCATAGATGCCGATTTCGAAGATGGCGCCGATCTCATAGGGGAGCTGGCGCGGCACCGTGCCGAAGGGCGTCGAGCGCCCGGCCGGATTGATGACGCTGATTGACTGGCCAACGCCCACGCCAAGCGCCTCGGCCAGGCGGGAGCCGATCGCCACCTTGCCACTGCCGGCCCGCACATCCTTGAGCGAGCCTGCCAGCACCTTGCCGGAGAGCGACGCATTGTCGTGAATATCGGCTTCCGTCATGCCGCGAATCAGGGCCGCCTCAACCCGGCCGTTAAACGTCGCCAGCAGCGGCTGCTCAATCAGCGGCGTCGCGCTGGTCACACCAGGCGTGGCTCGCGACTGCCGCGCGATCTCCTCCCAATTGTCCAGCCGCCCGCCATAGCCCTGCACCACCGCATGGCCATTCAAACCCACGATCTTGTCGAACAGCTCGGCACGGAAGCCATTCATCACGCTCATCACCACGATCAGCGCGCCCACGCCCAGCATCACCGCGACGAGGCTGATGGAGGCGACGAGGAAGATGAATCCCTCGCCCTTGCCAGGCAGCAGGTAGCGCCGGGCGATCATGCGTTCGTAACGATTGAGGATCATGGCAGGGGCAGAAGCCTCGCGGGGGAACAGTCTGCGCACCTCTATGGTGCGGGGGAGGGAGTGGCAAGGCCCTGCGGCCTGACCGGGGGCATGGCGCGCCTGTTGCGGATATGGCACAGGGTGCTTAACAATTTCGTAGCGTCGCAACTTGCCTGATGACAGCCGCCGTGCGTCATCCTAGCGTTAGCGGCGAAACACAGGCAATCATAGCAGGCCGTGGTTCAGGGATGTCGCATCCCGCCTGACTCGCTTGAGGGGGCCGGACAGGTGAGCGGAAGCGACGCCAAAGGGGGAGACGATTAATCGTCCACGGGCGCCCGGATCGGCAACGATCTGGGCGCTTAGTCTTTATGGCGATCTTCCCCGCACCCCTAGCACCCGATTGTTGCCGGATGATGTCAGCGCGAGCGGCACCGCTTGACTGTGTAAAAGTCTTGATCACTTGCCTCACCTGCCCCTCTTGAAAGGGCATGGCGCGCGCATATCTCTGCCCTGTCCGGTCGCCCATGATGGGGATCGGCTGATGCACCGGGCGCCGACTTCGGGCCTGGCATCGCAGTTCAAACACGCTCCAATGGAGGATTTGATTATGCGTGGCTTTGATTTGACTCCCTATCGCCGCTCCACTGTCGGCTTTGATCGCCTGTTCGACCTTATCGAGAACAGCGCGCGCCTGCAGCAGACGGACAATTATCCGCCCTATAACATCGAGCGCCTTGATGAGGATCGCTATCGCGTGACGGTCGCCGTCGCCGGTTTCAAGGCGGAAGAAATCGACATCACGGCGCAGCAGAACCTGCTGCAGATCACTGGCCGCAAAGCCGAGGTCGCGGAGAGCGAGCGCGCCAATTATCTTCACCTCGGCATCGCGAACCGCAGCTTCGAGCGCCGGTTCGAGCTGGCCGACTTCGTGCGCGTCGAGCGCGCCGACCTCGCCGACGGCCTGCTCATCGTAGAGCTGGTCCGTGAGGTGCCGGATGCGATGAAGCCGCGCAAGATCGCCATTAACGGCAAGGGCGAGGTCATCGACCTGGCAAGCGACAAGAACGCCGCCTGATCCGTTCCACCCCTCTCTCACCAGTCGGAGAGATGAGCGCCCGGGGAGACCCGGGCGCTTTTTTATGGCGGACCTTCGCGCCGCATCATTCCTCAAGCCGCCAGAGAATACGCTGATTAAAGCCGCTCATCACGGGCTGACCCAGCGCATTGCGCGCCGGCGTGTACCGGGCACGCGTCGTAATCATCTCGCATGAGGCCTTGTCCAGCAAATCATGGCCGCTGCTTTCCACCAGCCTGCAATCGAAAGGCTGGCCGGTCTCATCGACGGTGAAATGGATGATGGTCGCGCCTTCCCAGCCGTTACGCCGGGCGAGCAGAGGATAGTCGACGGCTGGCACGGCTCCCTGCAGCCTCGCCCGCATTGCCGGCGCTTTCAGGGCATCTTTTGCCGGATCATAAGGCGGCGGAACCTCGACATGCGCATAGTCGTCCTCAATGGTTTCGGGTAAGCCGAGGACCACCGCTTCCGCCAAGGCGCCGAATGCCGCCTCGGCTCGCTCGAAATGCCCTGCATAATCAACGTCGATCTGCACGGCTTTCCCAGCCCACAGCAGCAAGGTCCCGAGCCAGGCCACACCGACGAGCGCCAATATAAAATCCTGTGATTTGCGGTTCATGCCCCCCATCTCCGTTCCCGCATCATGCCCGAGCAACCCGCCAAGGCGCAACCGGTCCCCCTGACCATATCGATAGCCGCACCAGAAGCATTGGCCCCTGCCCCATCTTGCGCTAATCGCGCGGCATGACTGATCGATCGCCTCTCGCTCGCCCCTTCCCCGCCCTCCCGGACATTGCCGGTGTGACCCCGCGCGTAGCCCGCGCCCGATACAAGCAATGGGATCGCTGCGACCTCACTTATGTGGAACTGGCGGAAGGCACCGCTGTGGCCGGCGTCTTCACCCGGAACGTCTGCTGCTCGACCGAGGTCGAGCTTGGCCGCGAAAGCGCCGCGCAGGGCAAGGCGCGCGCATTGATCGTCAATGCCGGAAACAGCAACGCCTTCACCGGTTTTCGGGGGCGCGAAGCCGTGGACCAGATTCGCGATCAGGTCGCCGGGCACCTTGGCTGCGCCGCCAGCGACGTGTTTGTGAGCTCGACCGGGGTGATCGGCGTGCCGCTGCCCCGCGACAAGGCCCGCGCCGGCGTCGACGCGGCATTGGCCGCTACGCCCTGCACTTGGGAGCAGGCCGCCGAGACCATCGGCACCACGGACACCTTCGCTAAAGGCGCCACAACCAGCGCCTTGATCGGCGACAAGACCGTCCGCCTCTCCGGCATCATCAAGGGTTCGGGCATGATCGCGCCGGATATGGCGACGATGCTGGGCTATATCTTCACCGATGCCGCCATCGCGCCCGATTTGCTCCAGCAGATGCTGAGCGCCGCCAACCGGCGCAGCTTCTCGTGCATCACCGTGGATGGCGACACCTCCACCAGCGACACCGTACTGCTCTTCGCGACCGGCAAGGCCGGCAACGCCCCCCTCACGAGCATGGACGATGCCGGCGCCGACGCGTTTCAGGCAGCGCTCAACGACATTTGCACCCAGCTCGCCCAGCTCGTGGTGCGTGATGGCGAAGGGGCGCAAAAGTTCATGGAGGTCGAGGTGACCGGCGCCGTCAGCGACGAGAGCGCCCGGCGCATCGGACTCTCCATCGCCAATTCCCCGCTGGTGAAGACGGCAATCGCCGGAGAAGACGCCAATTGGGGCCGCGTGGTCATGGCAGTCGGCAAGGCCGGCGAGCCGGCGGATCGCGACAAGCTGGCCATCCGCTTCGCCGACAAATGGGTGGCGCAGGATGGGCTTGCCGTGGACAGTTATGACGAAGCCCCGGTGGCAGCGCATCTCAAGGGGCAGGATGTCCGCATCGGTGTCGACCTTGGGCTGGGCACAGGCCGCGCGACCGTGTGGACCTGCGATCTCACCCATGGCTACATCTCGATCAACGCCGATTACCGGAGCTAAGCCTCATGAACAGCCTCAGCAGCGCCGTGAGCGCGCTCCTGCGTGATGTCGCGCGCGATGTCGTCCTGCCGCGCTACCAGAACCTTGCCAATCACGAGGTGGAGGAAAAGACGGTCGGTGAACTGGTGACCATCGCCGACCGCGAAGCCGAGTTGCGTTTGAACGAAGGGCTGAGTCTTATCCTGCCCGAAGCGGGCCTTGTCGGCGAGGAAGCCTGCGCGGCCGATCCCGGCCTCACCGCAAAGCTCGAAACCGGTCTCAACTGGGTGATCGATCCAATTGATGGGACAGCGAATTTCGCTTCCGGAAAGCCGCCCTTTGCCATCATGGTCGCGCTGGCCGATGCCGGCGTGATCCAGGCGGGCTGGATTCTCGATCCCTTGACCGGGCGCCTGTGCGAGGCCTCGCTCGGACAGGGGGCGTGGATCGATGGCGAGCCGATAAAGGCCAAGGAGAGCGGCGCGGATATCCCGGTTGCCGGACTGTCCGTGCTGTTCCTGAACCCCGCCGACCGGCGGGCGATGATCGACCGCGTCGAAGGCCAGTTCGCCATTGCCGACATTCCGCGCTGTGCCGGGGAGCAATATCCCCGCATCGTGCTGGGCGTGCATGATCTCGCTGCGTTCGAGCGCACCTTGCCATGGGATCATGCCCCCGGAGCGCTCTTCGTCAACGAGGCGGGCGGTCGTGTCGCGCGCCCGGATGGCTCGCCCTATCGGCTGGCAGCCGATCCGGGGCGCGGCCTGCTTGCGGCGGCGTCTCCGGCTCTATGGGATCGTGCGGCCGCGGTTCTTTACGGTTAATCAATGCCCAGCACAAAATGCTGTTTTATAACGATAACTGAAAACAAAAAGGGCGCCGTTTGGCGCCCTTTCTTTGGCTCACCGCCAATGGTGGTCGGTTGCCTTACAGTTCGCCTTCGATCCAGCCCTTGAGCGCGCTCTTGGGGGCGGCACCGACCTTGGTCGCGGCCGGCGCGCCATTCTTGAACAGGATCATCGTGGGGATGCCGCGCACACCATAGCGAGTCGGCGCATCGGGATGATCGTCGATATTGAGCTTGGCGATGGTCACCTTCTCGCCCAATTCCTCGCTGATTTCTTCCAGAGCGGGTCCGATCATCTTGCACGGGCCGCACCATTCCGCCCAGAAATCGACCAGAACAGGCTTGTCGGACGCAATCACGTCCTCGTGGAAGCTGGCGTCGGAAATTGCCTTGGTAGCCATCGTCGAAACTCCTTCTGTCGAACGTCTATCTAGGTTGCCGAGGCGTCCGCCTCAAGGTCGGTGCTGCCCAACTTGTGCTCCTGTGCCAGCAAGCCGGGCTTGTGCGCAGCAAGCAAGGCCGGCGGCAGATCGATGAGGCGGGGGGCCGCCGTGTAAAGCAGGCTGACCCGTTGCGGACGACCCGGAAAAATCTCGGCCAGCGCAGCGGCATAGGCCGCCATCTGGCGGACATGGGTTACGGGCAAATCCACTGCATTGTCAGGGACATGCCGCCCGGTCTTGAAATCAACAATATGAACGAGGTCATCCGTCACCAGCAGCCGGTCCACCGTTCCCGCGATCACCTGCCCGGCTACGACGGCCGCGATGGGCGCTTCTGCCAGCGCATCCGGGCCGAACAGTGCAGCATGGTCGGGATCGTCCAGCACGGCGCTGACATGCGCGAGCAGGTCGGTGCGCATCCCGGCGTCGGCCACGCCGGCCCGCTCCAGCCAGCGCGAGGCGGCGGCAGAGCGCTCGGTGGCGGGCAGATCCGGCAAACGCTCGAACAGCGCGTGGAGCAGCCGCCCCCGCTCTGCAGCCGCACGCATGGCGGCATCCGGCGGCGGATTGGGCACGTCATCCTCGACCAACGCGGAGGGAGATAACGGGCGGGGCGGCCGCGCTTCTTGCGGCGCCGGCGCGCGCAGCCAGGCAGCCAGCGCGGGTTCTGCGGCGCTGGCATCTGCCTCGCGCGCTTTCTTGGGCTTGGCCGGCGCGAGACCTGCCGGGCCGGACCAGCGCAGGGCCTTGCCCCAGTCGGGCACGTCCGCCTCGGCAGCCCCGAGTGTCCGCATCGCCAGATCGACGGCTTGATACCAGCTTTCCTTGGGCGGCTCGCCCTTGGCGCGGCTACCGAGCGATCCGGTGACGATCAGCCGCTCTTCTGCGCGCGTGAGGCCGACATAGAGCAAGCGCCAATGCTCCTCCATGTCGAGCCGCTCGGCGGACTGCATGGCTTGTTCGATCGCCGGCGCGGCTTCGCCCTTGGCGGGGCGGATGAGCGGCAAGCGGGCGGCCTCGGTCACCGGCAGGCTCACGGCGTCGGCGCGCGGGCGCTGGCTGGGGTCGAAGGCGGCATCGGCGAGAATGACGATGGGCGCCTCCAGCCCCTTGGCGCCATGTACGGTCATCACCCGCACCATGTCACCACCCTCGCCCAGTTCGCGCTTGATGTCGGCATCGCCGCGATCGAACCAGTCGATGAAGCGCTGCAGCGACGGATGATCGTCCGCCTCAAAGCCCAGAGCGGCATTGAGCAGTTCGTCAATGGCATCGCGCGCCTCCTCCCCGAGCCGGGCGATCAGCTTGCGCCGTCCGTCCATGGCGCCGGAGAGGATAGCCTCGAGATAGCGATAGGGCGTCGTGAAATCGGCCTGCCCCAGCAGTGTGCGCAACGGGGCCTGAAGCTCCGGCGCCAATGTCGCGCGCAGGTGGCTCCATAGCGAGCCCTCGCGCGGGACGGCGCGCGCCAGCAATTCATCCTGCGTCCAGCCGATGAGCGGCGAGACCAGCAGATTGGCGAGGTTGAGATCGTCCTCGGGCTGCACCGCAAAGCGCAGGGCCGCCAGCAGATCGCGCACGGCGAGCGGCGCCTGGAGCCGCAACCGGTCCACGCCGGCGACCGGTACGCCCGCCTCATACAGCCGCGCGACGATGAGGCGGGAGAGCGCGCTGCGGCTGCGGAGCAGGATCAGCACATCGCCGGCGCGCGCCGGGCGGCCTTGGGTAGCCAGCGGCGTGCCGATCATGCCTTTGACCAGCCGCGCGATCTTCTCGGCATGGCGGCGCTGATGGTCGGCCAGCCAGTCTTCCTCCCCCTCGCTGGCAGTCTCGTCAGCCTCGCCGTCCTCGTCGCTCTCGCTCGGCAGCAATGAGGTCGGCGGGAGCAGCAGCACCTCACCGGGGTGCTGGCGGGCGGCCTGATGCGGCGCGGAGGGCGTCTCCAGCCCGAGGCGATCATGCCCGACCGCATCCAGCACCGCGTCGACGACATCGAGCACCGCAGGCATGGACCGGAAGCTGCGGGCCAAAGGCAACTCGGCGAACGGGTGGCCGACGCGCTCGGTTGCCTCGCGGAAGCGCTGCAGGGCGCTGGAAAAGGCCTCGGGACTGGTGCCCTGAAAGCCGAAGATCGCCTGCTTGGTGTCCCCCACCACGAACAGGGTGCGCAGTCGCGCCTGCTCGTCGGGCTCGACCTCAAGAAACTCCTCGACGATGGACCAGACGATGTCCCACTGCGCGTCATTGGTGTCCTGCGCCTCGTCCACGAGGATATGGTCGACCTGCTGATCGAGCTTGTAGCGGATCCAGTCCGCCATGCCCGGCTGGGTGAGCAGCGCACTCGCGCGGCCGATCAGATCATCGAAATCGACCGCGCCGGCCTGCCGCTTGGCCTTGGCATAAGCGCGGGCATAAGCACGGCCCGCCGTCAGGCCCTGCGCCGCCGTGCGCGCGAAGGCGGCTTGCTTGCGCAGATCGAGCAGAGCCTTGATCGCCGCGCCGCACGCGCTGGCGAGATCGACATAATCCGGCTCGGCTTCCAGCAGGTTCTTGTTGGCGCGGTTCTTGACCTCGCCTTCCTTGGTGAGCAGCACGCCGAGCAGGTCCGCCAGTCCCTCGGCGCGCTGGACCTCGGAGCCGCTTAGCCAAGCCGCGATCATATCAGCGCACGCTAGGCCGGATTTGGCACCCCATGCACCATTGGCCCGCGCGACGGCCTGCAACGCGGCCACCGGAAACACGCCCTCGGCGCAGCGATCCGCCAGATGGGCATCGATGTCGCCATCCGGCAGGTCGAGGAAGGCGAGGAGGAAGCCTTCCAGATCTTCCGGCAACGCATCCAGCAGTTGCGCCGCCGGCACGCAGCGGGCGAGATAGGCCTGCGTGCCTTCTTCGCCCAGCCGCAAGGCCAGCATCTCCAGCGCCGCTAGCACCGGATCGTCCTGCGCTTGCCCCGCCTCCTCGATCATCGCGATCAACGCACGCCGGGCCAGCTCGCCCTGCCCGCGCTCGTCGAGCGGGCGGAACCCGGGGACCAGTCCGGCCTCCAGCGGGAAGGCGGCCAGCAGCGCCTGACAGAAGCTGTGGATGGTCTGGATGCGCAGCCCGCCGCCAGTGGCATCCAGCACGCGCGCAAACAGCAGGCGGGCGCGGGCAATCGCCTCCGGCCCCGGATCCTCGCCGAGCGCCACCAGATCGCGCGCGACGTCCACGGACTGCCCCTGCACCCAGCGAGCAAGCCGGCTGTGGACGCGCTCGGCCATTTCCGCCGCGCCCGCCTTGGTGAAGGTCAGGCACAAGATGCGCTCGGGCGCGACGCCGCTCAGCAGCAGCCGCAGCACGCGGGCCGACAGCACGGCGGTCTTGCCGGTGCCGGCCGAGGCGCGCACCCAGCGATGGGCGGCGGGGTCCGAGGCGCTGGCCTGCTCCTGCGTCAGCCGGTTGAGTTCGCCCGCCTCAGACATGGCTCACCTCCGGCTGCGGCTCGGCGCGCCGATCCCGCGCGAACCACTCATCCAGCCGCATGAGCTGGTCATAGTCGGTGAACACGGGCGCATCGCTGTGCGGGCGGGCGGCGAATGGCTCGTCGCCTGTCAGCCAGCGCGCTACGGCATCATCGAAGAAGCCGGCGACCATTGCGAGGAAATCTGCCGTCATGATCCGCTTGTAGCTGCCTTTGGGGTCGGTCAACGGACGCTTGAACCCGAAATTGCCATCCGTGCCCTTGCCGAGCTTCCAATATTCAAAGGCGCTCACATCCGATCCGGCGGCAAGGCCCGCTTCCTTGGCGAAGCCGCCGGCCTGCGCGATCAGCCCCAGCAAACCGAGCTGGAGCGAGAAGCCGGCCTTGACCTGCTTGACCGAGGCGGTCGCGCCGCTCTTGTAATCGACAATGGCCAGTGTGCCGTCCGCGAACCGGTCGATCCGGTCCGGCTTGCCGCGCAGGGTCACGCCTGCCCGCTCGATACGGCCCCATTTCTCGCCGAACATCACGTCGCGCCCCTGCCCGGCCTGATCGCGCACGGCGCTCGCCACCCAGTCCAGCGCGGCCAGTAAACGCGGCTGCCAGAGCGTTTTGAGCAGCGGATGGGCTTGCGCCTGCGCGATCATCTCTTGGGCCAGCGCGGAGAGCCGCGCGGGATCGTGCCCGCCTTCTTCCATCCAGCGCTGGAGGACATCATGCGCGCGGGTGCCGCGCCAGGCCGGGCCGGGGTCGGCATCCACGACGTCCAGCGGCGCCAGGCGCAGAATGCGTGCGGCGTAGAAGGCGTAGGGATCGGCCCGCAAGCGATCGACATCGGTGACGGCGATCTCACGCGGGCGCAGGTCCGCGCGTGGGCGAGGTGCCGGCGCGCGATAGGCCGGCGCGGCGGCATCCGGCCGGTCGATGACCCGTGCGAGCGCGATCAGCCTGTCATCCTCTACCCAGCGCGCGCCGGTCATGGCCTTGAGCCTCAGCCAGAAGCGCGAGGCGACGGTGGGCGCGGAGGCATCCCGCCGGGCGCGGGAGAGGATCACCTGCGGCGCGCCCAGCCCATTGGCGAAATCATGCGCGGCGAGGCCGATGCGATAATCTAGCCCCGGCAGGCCGAGCGCGCGGCGGATGCGCGGGGCGAGCCAAGGGTCGGGCGATGGCAGGCCGGGCCAGACGCCTTCATTGAGTCCGGCGAGGATCATCAGATCGGCCTGTTGCAGCCGTGCTTCCAGCAACCCCAGGATCTGCAGGCGCGGGTGACCGCCCTGCGGCGGGCGCACGGCCTGCCCGCCGAGGATCTGCGCGAGCATCCCCACGAAGCCGGCACCATCCGCGCGCGCCGGCCCTTGCGGCGCGGCCGCTTCCGCATCGCCCAAGCATTGCGCGGCGGCGTGGCCCTGATGGCCGGCCCAGACGCGCTCCTCCGTCAGGGCCGAGGCGGTCTCGCGGACGGCGGCGAACAAGGCGGGCAGGCTCTGCACTTCAGAAAAGGCGGCCTCCAGAGGCGTCAGCAGTGCCACGACCTGCGCCCACCAGGGACGCAGCGTTTCCCTCATCGCCTGCTGCCGGTTGCCCTTCTCCGCGAGCAAGGCCGTGACGCCGGCCAATCCTGCCGCGGGCCGGGGGCCGCGCAGCACCAGATCGAGGCGGCGCACGGATTCGAGCCACGTCAGCCGCTCGTCACCAGCCATCACCAGCGGATGCTTGAGCAAGGCGAGCAGCGGCACCGGCGCGAACTGTTCCGCGCCGGCCTGCACGAGCGCCAGCAGCAGCGTACCGGGCGGAAGCTGGGAGAGCGGGCGGCCGGCGCTGTCATCCGCCTCGATTCCCCAGCGGCGCAGATGCGCGGACACGCGCGTCGCGAGCGCGCGATCCGGCGTCACGAGCGCGGCCGTGCACCCTTCCGTCTCCACCGCCTCGCGCAGGGCGATGGCGATGGCCTGCGCCTCCTCCGCCGGGTTCGCCGCCTCGATGGCGCGGACATCCTTGAGCGAGCGCTGCGCGGTCGGCACATCCGGCCAGCCGCCGGTCAGCAAAGCCGGGAGCAGCGCGTTGCTGATCGCCTTGCCGCGCGCGGCGCGGGCATCATGCTCGCTGCCCCAGCGCCAGAGCGCCACCTCGGCCCGGTGGGCATCCATCCGCTCCAGCAGCAGCTTGAGCGCGAATTGCGGGTGCGATTCATTGGCGGGGGGCGGCAGATCGCGCCCCGGCTCGGGCCGCGCGACGGGGCCGATCGCATCCCATTGCTCATCCGAGAGATTCTGGTCGAGATCGGGCAGCACCACCGCACCACGCGGCAGGCCGGCGACCGTCTTGAGCAGTCCCGCCACGGCTGGCGCATTGGTGACGATACCCGCGGCAACCACGAAGCGCTCCGGCGGCACCTCGCGCCAGCGGGCCGCAACATGATCGAGCAGGCGATTGCGCCGCTCGGCCATGTCGATCAGCCCGCGCGCGTTAAGCTCCTGGTGCCACTGGGCCGCCAGCGCATCGAAATCGCTGAACGCGGCTTGCCAGTGGTGCGAGAGGTCATCGGGCTGCAGCGCCTTGAGATCGGCAAGCGCCTTGCGCTCGACGGTCAACTGGTCGAAGGCGCCCGCCAGTGCCGTCGCCAGCCGCCAGCCCTCGCCCGTCTCAAGCCGCTCGCCCCGCCGCGCGCGCTGGTCGATCACCAGCCGGGTCAGGATCATCAGCCGCTCGGCCGGCGCGATGGCTTGCGGGATATCCGCTTCCGCCCCGATCGGGCTGAGCGCGCTGCCCAGCGCTTCATCGAGATCGATATCGCCGATGGGCACCAGCCTCGGCAGCAGCAACCCGTTGCCGGAGGCGCGCACGAACGCATCGCGCACCGCCCGCACCGCACGATTGTTCGGCAGCAATATGATGCCGCGTGCGAGGGCCAGCCCGCCATCGCGCCGGCCATGCTGGGCGAGAAGCCCGGCGGCGAGCGCATCCGAAAATGCCCGGTGAGCGGGGATGGTAAAGAGGGCCGGCGCGCGGCGCTCAGCCATCGGCCAATCCTGCCTCGACCAGCGGAATCGCCTGCGGGGTGCCGACATCGAACCATTGGCCGCCATGGCTCAGGCCAAAGGCGCGGCCCTGTTCAATCGCGCGGTCCCAGAAAATATTGGTCGAGAAGACCTCGCCCGGCGGATCGCGCACCAGGCGCGGCGAGAGGATTTGCACGCCGGTGAAGACGAACGGCGCCACGCGGCCGGGCTTGCGCCGGCTCAGGCGACCATTGGCCTCCATGTGGAAATCGCCAAGACCACGATGACCGGTGGCACGGGCGTGCGGGATGAGCAGCAGCAGCGCATCCATCGCGTCATCGTACCAGCGGTCGGCCAGCGCGCGTATGGAGTCGAATGGCCCGTTGATCCACAGATTGTCGCTATTGGCGCAGAGGAAAGGTTTGTCGCCAAGCAGCGGCAGCGCCTTGACGAGGCCGCCGCCGGTTTCCAGCAACCGGGCGCGCTCGTCGGAGACCGGATAGGTCGCACCCGTCCGCCGGGCGCGCGAGTCCAGATGCGCCTCGATGGGCGCGGCGAGATAATGGACGTTGACCACCGTGCGACGGATGCCGGCATCCTCGATGCGGTCCAGCGCATGATCCATGAGCGGCTGGCCGGCGACGCGGATCAGCGGCTTGGGTCGTGTGGCCGTGAGCGGACGCATCCGCTTGCCGAGGCCAGCGGCCATCAGCATCGCCGTCTCAAGCGTGGTGCTCATTGCGCGGATTGCCCCGCAGCCAGTTGGCCCCGCGCCGAGGCCGGCACATTCTCCGCGAACCAGTCGGCCACCGGCGCGAGCGCGGGATGAGCAAGATCGCGCTCCAGCAGCCCCCACATGCGCGGCAGGAAATCGAGATAGCGCGGCTTGCCATCGCGCTTCCACAGGCGCGTGAAAATGCCGATGATCTTGGCATTGCGCTGGGCACCCAGCACGGCATAAGCCGCCTCGAATTCCGGCGAAACCTTCGCGCGCGCCTGATAATGCGCCAGCATCGCCTGCTCCACGGCCGGGCTCACATCGCGCCGGGCATCCTGCAGGAGCGAGACGAGGTCATAGGCCGGGTGGCCGGCCAGCGCGTCCTGAAAGTCCAGCAGACCAAGCCCGCGCGAGCGCGCATGGTCCCGCAGCAGCATGATGTTCTCGGCATGATAATCGCGCAGCACTGTCACCACTGGCGCGACATCCTGCTCGGCGATCGGGAGCACCTTGTCCCACGCTGCGGTGTAGCCCGCCGCATCGACCGCAAGCCCTGCCGCCGGAGCGAACCATTCGGTCAACAGCGCTGCCTCGCGCTGGTAGACGGCGCGGTCATAAGGCGCGAGGCCACTCTGGGCCGGCTGCTCATGAAGATCGACGAGAAGGTCCACGGCGCGGGTGTAGATCGCCATTTCCTCGGCCGGCGCGGCATCCAGATGCTCGCGCACCCGCGCGTCGCCAAAATCCTCGAGCAGCACGAGACCCTGCGTCAGATCCCGCGCCAATATGGCGGGCGCCGCGAATCCGCTTTCGCACAGCCACTCGCCCACGCTGATGAACGGGCGCGGATCTTCATGCGGCGGCGGGGCGTCCATCAAAATGGCGCGACGATCACCCTCGACCACGCGAAAATAGCGCCGGAAGGAGGCGTCACCGGCAAGCGGCAGGATTTCCGCCCCTGCCCATCCGGCTCGATCGAGAAACGGGCGCGCGCTTGGCGGTGGGATCATGTGACTGGCCATCGGCTCTCCCAAACGCGCGGCACCCGCGCTGTCAAGCGGCGCGTGCCGTCCGCCAAAATGTCGATCTGCAGGGCGAGAGCAATGGCATCGTAGCGCCCCGCCAGCCGATCGGGCCATTCGATCGCCAACGCGCCATCTTCGAGCCATTCGTCCAACCCGAGTTCGCCGAGATCGCCCGTGTCCTCGATACGATAGAGATCGACATGGCCGACCGGCAGACGGGTCTCGGGCGGCTCATAGCCCTGCAGGATGGCGAAGGTCGGGCTTGGCACATCGCCTTCATGCCCAAGGCCCCTGAGCAGGCCGCGCGCGAGCGTCGTTTTGCCGGCGCCCAGCCCGCCGGTGAGCGTGATCACATCGCCGGGCCGCAGCTTTGCGCCCAAAGCTGCCCCGAAATCGGCGAGCGCGTCTGCTGAGGAGAAGGCAAGGGCACGATCGGACACGCCATCATTCTCCGCGCGGCAGAGTGAGGGTAACGCTGGTCCCCTGCCCGGGCTCGGAGACGAGATCGACGCTGCCGCCATGCGCTTCCACGAACTGGCGCACCAGCGGCAATCCCAGCCCCTGATTGGCCCCATCGCCGTGACGCCCGAACCGCACGAAAACGTCGAACAGATGCGCCTGTGTCTTAGCATCGATGCCCGGGCCGTCATCGGACACGATGATGCGCACCACGTCCGGCGCGGGCTGCACATGCACAAGCACCCGCCCGCCCCGGCTCACGAAACTCACTCCATTATCCACCACATGGGCGAGAGCCTGCCGCAGCCGGCGCTCGTCGCCCGACACGGTGCCCGGCTCCTGCTCGAACGACATGTCGACCGTCACGTCGCGCGAGTCCGCCTTGTCGCTCAGGCCCTCGACAACCTGCCGCACCATCGCGGCCACATCTATATCGCGCCTCTCGATAGGCAAGCCGCCCGCTGCACCCTGAGTCAGGTCCAGCACATTATCGATCAGCCGCGTCAGCCTTGTGGTCGCCGTCATGATGGCATTCACATAATCACGCGACTGGGCGCTCAATTCGCCCGCATAGCCGGCTTCCATCATCTCGGCGAAGCCGACGATGGAGGTGAGCGGCGTGCGCAACTCGTAGCTCATGTTGGAGACGAACGCGGTCTTCACCCGGTCTGCATCCTCCAGCGCCTCATTGCGATCCCGCAGGGCCTGCTCGATGTGGCGGCTGTCGGTGGTGTCGAGCATGGTGAACAGTGCGTTGCCGTCCGGCAGCGGGATGGCCGCAAATTCGAAGAAGCGCCCGTCGGCAAAGGCGATGCGCCCGCCGCGCTGGCGGCGCTCCATCGTCGCGGCCCGAATGAGCTGGTGGACAAGACCTGCCTGTTCGGGTCGCGCCAGGCGATCCGCCAGCGCCGACATGAGTTCATCGACGCGCGGATGCGCCGCCATGGTCGTGTCGGGCACGGACCAGATCTTGGTGAAGCGGCTGTTCCACAGATGCAGGCGACCGTCGGAGGCGAACACGGCAATCGCCTCGAACAGATTGTCGAGCGTCGCGGTGCGCACCCGCAGCAGCGTATCGCGCGCGGAGGCCAGCTGGACATGCTCGGTACGGTCCTCGAAGATGACCAGCAGGCCGCCATCGGGCAGCGGCTGGGCGTAGACGCGCAGATGCACGCCATCACGCAGGCGCCACTGCTCCTCATGCGCGGAGGGCGAGAGGAACCAGTTGCGGCGCTCCTGCCGCCATGCGCGGAAATCCGGCGTGTCGGGCACCTGCCCGCTGTCCCGCATGGCATCCAGTACCCGGTCGAAATGGGTGTCAAACGCCGCCGTCTCCGGCGTCAGGCCGAACAGGCTGAGGAAGGGCTGATTGCAGAACTGCAGCAGTTGATTGGCACCGAACTGGACGACGCCTGCCGACAGCCTGTCCAGCATGTCTCGGTTCGCCTGCGAAAGGTGGCGCAGCTCTGCCCGCACCTCCTCCAGCTCCTGCATGTCGATGGCGTAACCTGCAACGCCCGAGGGGCCAAGCGGGACATCGACGACCTTCATCAACCGGCGCTTGCCATCGATGGTGACCGGCAGCATCCGAGCGGTTGGGGCCTTGCGCGCGGCGGCATTGGCGGCGGATGCGCGCGGGGAAATGCCATCGACTGCTTCGACAAGCTCGATGCCCTGCTCGATGACATCCTGCGCGGACTTTCCGTCCACGGCCTTCACATAGGCGCTGTTGACCAGGCTGATCTGATGATCGGCGCCGCGATGCCAGACCGGCATGGGTGCCGCCTCGATCACACCCGAGAGCGCATCGAGGGCCTGGCGATACTGCCCGACCTGCCCGCGCAGCTCCTGGATCTGCGCGAAGCTGTCGGTCGCGTCGAAGACCCAGAGCACGACCGTGCCGGCCTTGCCGAGCCGCGTGCCGACAGGGCCGCCGCGCACCAGCAGCATCCGGTCCGACCCGTTGACCCGCACCGGCAGCGTGAAGGGTCGGCCGCCCTGCTGCGCCGCTGCGATCTCCGCCGCGAGCGCGCGGGCATGATCGGGCTCCAGGCCGCCATCTGCATCCAGCAGCCCATCGAGGTCGGTGGGCGCGGCCTCGCGGCCGAGCCATCCGGCGAGCCTGTCCGGCGCGTCCAGCTTGCCATCGGGGCGAATGAGCAAGGGTACCGCGGGCGCGGAATTCAGCAGATCGACCAGTTGCGCGGCGTGCGTGCGCGCCAGCGCCGCCTTGCGCCGCATCGAGAGGCCGGTGAACAGCGCCCAAACCGCCAGCACCAGCCACACGGCCAGCACGGCCCCCACGATCAGCGGAAAGAACGGGACATTGGCAATCACGGGAGTGGATTACGGGCCAATCCACCCTGAGACAAGGCCGGCTTGCGCCTTCTTTGGCGTTGGCCGGATAAGAAAAGGAACCGGCGCCCTCAGAGCGCCGGGCCGTCCTTCGTCACCGTCCAGGTCTGGCCCTGGCTCACCAGCTTCTGCAGGTCCGGCGTCTTACCCTTGGCCAGTAGCGCGTTCTGCTCCACCACCGCCTGCTCGAAGCTCGCCTTGGGGGCATCGTAGAGCACGCCCAGCGCCATCGGGAACAGGCCGAAGGGCATTTCCACCAGCATATGCGCAACGGCGCGATTGGTGACATCATGGACGATCACGCCGGCTGCCTGCCAATCACCATCGACCACGTCCACGACCTTGAGCGTCAGCGCCTCGCGGTCGAGCGCGATGCCTTTAGCGCCCTTATCGAAGAGCAGCGGCTTGCCATGCTCCACCCAGAGCTGGCCGACATCGGCATTCTTCTTCTCGGTGAAGTCGGCGAACACATCCTTGTTGTACACGATGCAGTTCTGGAAAATTTCCACGAACGCCGCACCCTTGTGCTCATAGGCGGCCTTGAGCACGTCCGGCAGCTGCTTGGACACGTCATAGGCCCGCGCGATGAACCGGGCACCCGAGCCGAGCGCGAAGGCGCAGGGCCGCGCCGGATGGTCGACCGAACCGAAGGGCGTGGATGGGCTCTTGGTCCCCTCCCGGCTGGTCGGCGAATATTGCCCCTTGGTGAGGCCGTAGATCTCGTTGTTGAACAGCAGGATCTGGCAATCGAGGTTGCGACGCAGAATGTGCATCGTGTGATTGCCGCCGATCGAGAGCCCGTCGCCGTCGCCGGTGACGATCCATACGTCCAGCTCGGGATTGGCCAGCTTCACGCCGGTCGCCACCGCCGGCGCGCGGCCGTGGATGGTGTGGAAGCCGTAGCTCTCGACATAATAAGGAAAGCGCGAGGAGCAGCCGATGCCCGAGACAAACACGGTGTTCTTGGGGTCCGCGCCCAGCTGCGGCAGCGTGCGCTGCACGGCCTTCAGGATGGCGTAGTCACCGCAACCCGGGCACCAGCGCACCTCCTGATCGGTCTCCCAGTCCTTGAGGCTGGTCTCGACGCGCAGCTTGGTCAATGTGGTCATGTCGTTCATGCGAGCATCCCCTCGATGGCCGCCTCGATCTCCGCGATGCGGAAAGGCTGGCCCGAGATCTTGTTGAGCGGGCGGGCATCCAGCAGATACTGGTCGCGCAGCACGGTCTTGAGCTGGCCAGTGTTCATCTCCGGCACGAGGATCTTCTCGTAGCCAGCGAGCAGCTCGCCCAGATTTTCCGGCAGCGGCCAGATATGGCGGATGTGGATGTGCGATACATCCAGCCCCTTGCGCCGGGCGCGCCGGACCGCCTGATGGATCGGGCCGTAGGTCGAGCCCCAGCCGACGACGACGAGCTTGCCGCTCTCCTCGCCCAGCGACACCTCCTGCCGCACGCCCTTGGCGATGCCCAGCACCTTGTCGCGGCGCAGTTCGGTCATCGCCTGGTGATTGGCCGGGGCGTAGTTGATGTGACCGGTGTTCACTTCCTTCTCGATGCCGCCGATGCGGTGCATGAGATCGGGCGTGCCCGGCTTGATCCACGGCCGTGCCAGCTTCTCATTGCGGGCATAAGGCTTGAGACCGCCTTCCGGCACCGCATCGAGGAACTTGACGGCGAACGGCGTGTAGCCGCTCATATCCGGCACTTTCCACGGCTCGGCGGCATTGGCTATATAGCCATCGGTCAGCAGCATCACCGGCGTCATATATTCGATGGCGATCCGGCAGGCCTCGATGGCGCAATCGAACGCATCGGCGGGCGAGCGGGCGGCAATGACCGGCATCGGCGCATCGCCATTGCGGCCATAGACGGCCTGATAGAGGTCGGATTGCTCGGTCTTGGTCGGCAGGCCCGTGGACGGACCGCCACGCTGTGAGTTCACGATCACCAGCGGCAGCTCGGTCATGATCGCGAGGCCCATCGCCTCGCCCTTCAGCGCGATGCCGGGGCCGGACGAGCTGGTGACGCCCAGCGACCCAGCATAGCTCGCGCCGATCGCGCTGGCGATGGCGGCAATCTCGTCCTCGGCCTGGAACGTCGTTACGCCATATTCCTTGAGGCGCGAGAGATGATGCAGGATCGAGCTGGCCGGGGTGATGGGGTAACCGCCGAAGAACATCGGCAGGCTGGCCAGCTGCGCACCCGCGACGAGACCGAGCGAGATCGCCTCGGCGCCCGTCACCGTGCGATACAGCCCCTCGGGGGCCGGCGCCGGGGCGACATGGAGCTGCTTGAGCGGCGCGGCCAGCTCGGCGGTCTCGCCATAGGCATGGCCGGCATTGAGCGCGGCGATGTTGGCATCGGCGATCTCCGGCGCCTTTGCGAACTTGGCCTTTAGCCAGTCGATGATCGGCTGGCGGCTGCGATCGAACATCCACAGCGCCAGGCCGAGCGTCCACATGTTCTTGGAGCGCAGCGCTTCCTTGTTGCCAAGGCCGAAGGGCTTCACGCTTTCCAACGTGAGCGCGGAAATATCGAACGCCAGCACCTGCCAGCGCGCCAGCGAGCCATCCTCCAGCGGATTGCTCTCATATTTCGCCTTGGCGAGATTGCGCTCGTTGAACTCGCCGGTGTCGGCGATGATGAGGCCGCCGGGCTTCAAATCCACCACATTGGTCTTGAGCGCGGCCGGGTTCATCGCGATCAGGATATCGG
This sequence comes from Sphingobium sp. B1D7B, assembly GCF_025961965.1. Taxonomy (NCBI): domain Bacteria; kingdom Pseudomonadati; phylum Pseudomonadota; class Alphaproteobacteria; order Sphingomonadales; family Sphingobiaceae; genus Sphingobium; species Sphingobium sp. B1D7B. The sequence continues at coordinate 2,554,128 of NZ_JAOQOR010000001.1, read as the reverse complement.
GCGCATCGCCGGCCGTCGTGATCTCGGACGAGCCGAAATTGATCTGGAACGCCGAAACGCCGAACAACGTGCCCTGCGGCGCCCGGATTTCCGCCGGAAAATCGGGGAAGGTCGCAAGGTCATTGCCTGCCAGTGCGGTGGACAGGGTGAACTGCCCGCCAGTGAGCTGCATGCCATCGCCACTGTCTCCGGCAAAACGGACGACAACGGCTTCGGGCGCAGCCTCTTCGCTGCTGTGAGTTATGGTCGATGTAGGTGCGGCAGATGCCATGCTCAGACTCTAGTAATGCAGTGGTTGCATCGCCCCTAGTCCGTCGAGCCCAGCCGAGCAAAGTAGAAAAGCTGCGCGCGACAGAGCATTGCCTTTTTCTCTCCGGCTTGCCATCGCGGCCGTGAACTTCTTTTAACGGATGAAATCGCGACCTCGTCATGACCAAGATCGACCCCGCCTCTCTCCCCTACCGCCCCTGCGTCGGCATCATGCTGGCGAACCGTCAGGGCGAGGTGTTCGTAGGCCAGCGACTCGATTCCAAGGAAGGCGATGCCTGGCAGATGCCGCAGGGCGGCATCGACAAGGGCGAGACGGCGGAGCAGGCACTGCTGCGCGAACTGGGCGAGGAAACCGGCATTGCGGCCGATCTCGTCGACATCATCGCCCGCTCGACCGAAGAGCATCTTTACGATCTGCCCGAAGAGCTGATGGGCCGGCTGTGGGGTGGCAAATATCGCGGCCAGACGCAACGCTGGTTTCTGCTGCGCTTCAAGGGCGAGGACAGCGATATCGACATTGCTACCGAGCATCAGGAGTTCATGGCGTGGCAGTGGGTCACGTCCGACCGGCTGGTGGATCTGATCGTGCCGTTCAAGCGCCCGGTTTATCGCGCCGTCGTGCAGGAATTTGCGCACCTGCTCTAAAATCGGGGCCGGCGGGATCGCCGGCACCGTCCCATCCTGACACATCTGGCGAACGCGACCGTCTCCTGCGATTGCGCATGGTTAACACGATCCTTACCTTTGCGGTCCGCCCTTCGGACTCGCGATGCACAGGACCAGAGATGCGCAAGATCGCCCGCCTCTTCACCATTCGCACCAAGTTCGAGGCCTATCTCGCGATCTTCGGCGTCGCCATGGGCGCGACCGCGCGGGGTGCCCATTATCTTGAGGTCTATCCCGGCTTTGCGGGCTATCTGCTCTACGCCAGCTGCTGCGGAGCGGTGATGATCGTGGGCGGCCTGATGATCGATGGGGTGACCCTCAAGCAGACTTATTGCCACTGACGCCAAGGCGCACCCAGTTCGGCCATGTCTTGCGCTCGATTGTTGAACCGGGAATAGGTTAGCGATCCGCCTTCCATGGATCACGAAAGACCTGCGATGACCTCAGCAAGCCAGACCCGCGCCCTCCTCGCGCGCTATTATGACGCCTTCAATGCCGGCGATGCCGAGACCATGCTGGCCTGCCTCGCCGACGATGTGGTGCATGATATCAATCAGGGCGAACGGGAATCCGGCAAGGACGCCTTCCGCGCCTTTCTGGGCTGCATGGACCGCGCCTATCGCGAGCGCCTTGCCGACATCGCGCTGATGGTGAATGAGGACGGCAGTCGCGCCGCGGCGGAATTCATCGTCTATGGCGAATATCTAGTCGGCGAGGACGGCCTGCCTCCCGCGCATGGCCAAAGCTATGTGCTGCCGGCTGCGGCCTTCTTCGAGGTGCGCGATAATCTGATCCGCCGTGTCACCGTCTATTATAATCTCGCCGACTGGATCGCGCAGGTCAGCCGGGAAGACGCGCCAGCGTGAGCAACCTGACCGTCGAGACGCTGCGGGACCGCGAGGCGCGCCATGCCGCCATCGACGATCTCGCCCGCCTGCGCATCACCGTCTTTCGCGAATGGCCCTATCTCTATGACGGCTCGGTCGACTACGAGCAGCGCTATCTGAGCGCGTTTCTCGACGGCGACGATGCGGCTTTGGTCATTGCCCGGGATGTCCGCGCCATCGTCGGCGTAGCAACCGCCTCGCCGATGATCGGGCAGGACGAACCGCTGCAGGCGCCATTCCGCGCGCGGGGCATCGAGGTGGACCGGCTCTTCTACTTCGGCGAGTCCGTGCTGCTCGGTGCCTATCGTGGGCATGGGCTTGGCCACGCCTTTTTCGATGCGCGCGAAGCCGCCGCACGCGAGGCCGGCGCGACGGCGACCTGCTTTTGCGGCGTCATTCGCCCTGCCGATCATCCGCTCCGCCCCGCTGAGGCCCGCGACCTTGGCCCATTCTGGCGCAAGCGGGGCTATCAGCCGCTGGAGGGCGTCATGGCAGAATATCGCTGGAAGGACATCGACCAGACGGACGAGACCAGCCACCCGATGCAGTTCTGGTCCCGCGACCTGTAGCGCTTAGAATAGCTTGCGGAAGCTCAACCGGACGGTGCGGCCCAGCGGATCGATGAAGGCGGGCTGATAGGCGAAGGGCACTGCGCCATTGCCATCCGTGACGCGCTGGCGTGCATCGAAGACATTCTCGACCCCCAGCTGGAGCCGCGCGCCGCGCAGGAACGAGGCTTTCTCGATCAGGCCGGGCATCTGATTGAAGTTCACGAACGCCCGCACGTCCACCTTGGCCAGCGCCCCAAAGCGCAGCTGGCTAGCCGGCAGCCCTGCCGTGCCATTGACGCGCGAGGGGCTGCGCCAGCTGCCGGTCAGCCGCAGACCGTAGCCGCTCTGCGAAATGCCGGTGCGCAGCTCGATCAGATGCCGCGACGGCCCGCTGGTGTCGCCCAGCGTATCGCCATCCAGCAGATCGAGCACGGGCAGGCTCGGGGCCAATTGCGTGGTGTTGGTCAGCGCCCACTCGTGATGGACCGAGAAATCGACGCGTCCGCCGCCGCCACCTGCACCGCCCCGTCCACCCGGGCCACCAGGACCAAAGCCGCCCGGCCGGGGACCGGGTCCAGCACCCGGAGGGGGTGCATCCGCGCCGGGCGGGGCGTCTGCTCCGGGCTGCCCGCCCCTGCCCGGCCGATCCGCACCGCCCGTCTCCCCGCGCGCTGTCCGCTCGGCCTGCCGCCGTTGGAACGCAGCCCGCATGGCATCGATCTGGCTCTGCGGGGTGGCAAGGCGTTTGCTGAAGCTGAAACCCCAGCGGAGCACTTCCCGCGTCTGCTCGGCGATGTTGATCGGGCGCAGGTCTACCTGCGTGAGGCGGCCGCTTTCATCGCGCGCGAACCGCTCCGGGAAAGCGCCGATGGTGTCCGCCGTCACGCCCGGAAAGGCCGACACCCCACCCTCGGTCGCGCGGTGATTGTAGGATATGTCGAACCGCAGGCGCGGCTCGCGCAGAACCGAGATGTCGGCTCCGAGCCGGAACGTCTTCACCCGCGCCTTGTCGAGATCGGGGTTGCCGCCCGTGATCGTCGTCACCAGCACGGATTCGCCGCGCGCGAAATCGAAGATCGGTACGAAGGGCGTAAAGGTCTGCGCATCGCCGATCTGGGCCACCGTCGCGGCGGAGTCTTCATCGCTGTAACCGGCCGAGAGGGACAGGAAGCCAAGCGGCGACCAGTTGAGACCCAGCCCGAAGTTCCGCAACGTGCCGGCATCCGAATAATGATCGAGCCCGAGCGTGACATTGGCGGACATGCGTCCGATGCCCGAGGAGGCGGGCACGAGGGGGATGTCCACGGTGAGCGACCCGGTCGCGCTGTCCCGCCCAAGGTCGCGAACCGAAGGGACCAGATCGCGCTCGCGCATATTCTCGATCCGCGTGAGCGCGCCCCCCAGCTTCATCGTGGCCATGACCTCACCGGCCGGCAGCCTGAATAGCGGCCGGTTATGGATGAAGGTGATGTCCGCCGTGTCCGAGGTGCTGCGTGTGAGGTCCGCAGCGCGCGCGTTGAGAAAGGCGGCATCGATCGGCAGGCTGGGGTCGGCCGCCGGATCGCCTGCCGCCAGCGCGTCGGCATAATCTGACAGATCGAACGGGCGGCCGGTGATGACGCGGCTCTCGGCACGCGCATAATTGGCGGTCAGCGTCCATTGCCCCGTGCTGCGCTCGGCATTGACGGTGAGGCCGACCGTGCCGGTCTGGCTCCTGGAGGCGCGCCCCAGAGCGCCGGCGCCCTCCAGTTGTGGGTAGAACAGCACATCGTCCGCGCCCGGCGCATAAGGCGTTCCGGCGGGAATCGTCACGCCCGGCAGGGTAAGGCCAACGAGGCTGTCCCGCCGATTGGTGACCAGCTCGCCGCTCAGTGTCGCCTTGGTGCGTTCGCCCAGGGGTCGGCTGTAGCTGGCATTGAGCGTCAGCGTCTCCTGCGCGGCCTGGAGACTGCGCGCCGGGCTCTCCGCGCGGTCCAGTCCGCGATCGCTCTCCAGAATCGGATCGATGCTCTCGTGCTCGGCGCTGATGTTCACCCGCTGGCTGTTGCGGATCAGGAAAAGGCCGCCCTCCAGCTCCAGCGAAGCGCCATCGCCCGCGGTCGGCACCCGGCCGTCGACCTCAGCCGTGACCGCGCGGAAGCGCTGGCGCAGGACGATGTTCATAACCTTCTGGTCGGCGCCGTAACCATAGCGAAGCCCAACTTCTTCCGGCAGGATATCGATCCGCGCGATGGCTTCGGCCGGCAGGCGGGCGATCTCGCGGAAGCCGGAAATGCGGTGCCCTTCGAGCAACGTCACCGGCGGCTTCCCGCTCGCGCTCTGCAGCTCAGGACCAAGTTCGGTCAGCAGGTCGCTGATCGTGCTGACGCCCAGGGCCCGGATGTCTGCAGGGCGCAACTGCAACTCAGGGGTGGCATTGCCGATGACCGCGCCCCGCTCGCGCTGACCGCTGACCACGATCTCCTCGATATCCGTCCCCACGCCCTCATCGAGGTGGGTATCCGCTTCTTGCGCTCCCGCTGCGGGCATCAGGGCAAAGGACGAGGTCGCCAGGAACAGTGCGGCGGCAGTGCGTCGGTTGGCGGGCATAGAAACCTTCAGAACGAGGGAGAGCCGAGGCTCGGCCGGATGAGGATGGCAAACAGCGAAACGGGTTCATTTCTGTCCTGTCTGCCAAGACCGCATTGCAAAATGCCGCCGCCGCCTTCAATCCTCCAATTTGTACTAAAATGTCACCCTGCCCCGCTGCAGGGATGGCACATATAAGAGGAGAGGCGCGCAATGACTTTGCCCATTGAAGACAGACTTGGCCTGCAGGATCTTATAGCCAATTATAGCTGGGCGCTGGACACCGGCGATGTCGATGCCCTGGTCGCCTGCTTCACCCCCGATGCGCGCATGGTGGAGGAGGTCTTCGAGGATCCAGACATCTGGGAAGGCCATGAGGGCATTCGCGGCATTGCCGAGCATTATCGCAATGCGCCGGGCTTTCCGGGCCGGCAGCATCATGTCACCCAGACGCAGTTCTTGCCGCAGCCGGACGGATCGGTAAAGATGCGTTCCTTCGCCTTCGTGACCGAATGCGAGGGCGAGCCGCCCTATCTGCTGCGCTTTGCCGGCTGGTATGACGACCATGCCGTGAAAGGGGCGGACGGCGCCTGGCTGTTCCATCGTCGCACCGTGCGCCTTTGGGATGGCGAAGTGCTGAAGAACTTCCCCGGCAAGGGCGAATGGGTGCCGCGCAAGCGCCCGGAATCGCTCATCATCAAGCGGTAACCCGCCCGTCACCCCGCCTTCGCGCCGACCAGGGCCAGCACCCGGTCGGCATAGTCGGGGCGACAGATCAGCAGATCGGGCATGTAGACATTGGCCTGGTTGTAGCGCAGCGGCGTGCCGTCGATGCGGGAGCAATGCAAACCATGGGCCAGCGCGACGGCGACGGGTGCGCAACTGTCCCACTCATATTGGCCGCCGCTGTGCAGGTAGATATCCGCCGCGCCGCGAACGACCGCCATCGCCTTGGCGCCGGCCGAGCCCATCGGGACTAGCTCGGCACCCAGCGCCTGTGCGACCGACAGCGCCTCCGGCGCCGGGCGAGTACGGCTGACGACCATGCGGGGCGTCGCAGGTGCCGGCGGCACGGCGATGGGCCGGTCCGAGCGCATCACCAGCCCCATGTCCGGCAAGGCGACGGCACCAAGGGCGGCCACGCCATCCACCGCGAGCGCGACATGGACCGCCCAGTCCGCCCGCGCCTCGCCATATTCGCGTGTGCCATCGACCGGATCGACGATCCAGACGCGGGACTTGGCGAGCCGATCCTTTGTGTCGCGGCTCTCTTCGGAGAGCAGGCCGTCGTCGGGTCTCTCGCGTCCGAGCACCTCGCATAGATAGGCATTGGCGAGGGCATCGCCCTCATTGCCCAGCGCCTTTCCATCGAAGCGCGCCTCATCCCGCAGGCCGAGCAGCCGCCGGCCCGCTTCCTCCGCGAGGTGCGCGGCCAGCTCTGCGTCCGTCACAGATCCGGGCTCCACACGCCCACGATGCGCTCGACGATGAGGTCCGCCGCCTGCTCGGGCGTGAGGGCCTGGGTGTCGATGCGGATTTCCGGCTTCTCGGGCGCTTCATAGGGACTGTCGATCCCGGTGAAGTTCTTGAGCTCGCCGGCACGGGCCTTCTTGTAGAGGCCCTTGACGTCCCGGCGCTCCGCCTCGGCCAGCGGAGTGTCGACGAACACCTCGATGAACTCGCCCGCCGGCAACATCGCGCGGACCATGTCCCGCTCGGCGCGGAAGGGCGAGATGAAGGCGGTGATCACGATCAGCCCGGCATCGGCCATCAGCTTGGTCACCTCACCGACGCGGCGGATATTCTCGATCCGGTCGGCCTCGGTAAAGCCCAGATCCTTGTTCAGGCCATGGCGGACATTGTCGCCATCGAGCAGGAAGCTGTGGCGGCCCAGCGCGAACAGCTTCTTCTCGACGATGTTGGCGATGGTCGACTTGCCCGAGCCGGACAGGCCGGTGAACCACAGCACCGCAGGCTGCTGGCCCTTCTGCGCCGCATGGGCCTCACGGCTGACATCCATCGCCTGCCAGTGGACATTCTGCGCCCGCCGCAGTGAGAAGTTCAACATTCCCGCCGCAACGGTGGAATTGGTGATCTTGTCGATGAGGATGAAGCCGCCCAGCGTGCGGTTCTCGGCATAAGGCTCGAACACGATGGCCTTGTCGGTCGTTAGCTCGGCAACGCCGATGGCATTCAGCTCCAGCGTCTTGGCTGCGAGATGCTCCATGGTGTTGACGTTGACGACATATTTGGGCGGCTGGACCGTTGCGGACACAGTCTGCGTGCCGATCTTGAGCCAATAGGCCCGGCCCGGAATCAGGGCATCGTCGGACATCCACACAACGGTGGATTCGAACTGATCGGCGGCCTGCGGAGGATTTTCGGCGGACGCGATCACGTCGCCGCGGGAGCAGTCGACCTCGTCGGCAAGGCAGAGCGTCACCGACTGGCCGGCAACGGCTTCGTCCAGATCGCCATCCAGCGTGACGATGCGCGTGACCGTGCTGGTCTTGCCCGAGGGGAGCACGCGGATGGCATCACCCGGCTTGATCGCGCCGCTGGCGACCAGGCCCGAGAAACCGCGGAAATCCAGGTTCGGCCGATTGACCCATTGCACCGGCATGCGGAACGGGCGGGCCTGATCGGCGCTGTTATCGACCTCGACCGTCTCCAGATAATCGACCAGCGTCGGCCCCTGATACCAGGGTGTGTTGGCCGAGAGGGTCGTGATGTTGTCGCCCTTGAAACCGGAGATCGGCATGGGTACGAACTGCTCGATGCCGATTTCCTTGGCGAAAGCGGCATAATCCGCGACGATCTTGTCGAACACGGCGCGGTCGTAACCGACCAGATCCATCTTGTTCACCGCGAGCACGATGTGGCGGATGCCGACCAGCTTGGCGAGATAGCTGTGCCGCCGCGTCTGGGTCAGCACGCCCTTGCGCGCGTCGATGAGGATCACGGCAAGATCCGCCGTGGAGGCTCCCGTCACCATGTTCCGGGTATATTGCTCGTGACCCGGCGTATCGGCGACGATGAACTTGCGCTTTTCCGTCGTGAAGAAGCGATAGGCGACATCGATGGTGATGCCCTGCTCGCGCTCGGCGGCGAGACCATCGACCAGCAGCGCGAAGTCGATCTCCTGCCCCTGCGTGCCGACGCGCTTGCTGTCCGCCTCCAGCGCGGCAAGCTGATCCTCGAAGATCATCTTGCTGTCATACAGCAGGCGCCCGATCAGGGTCGACTTGCCGTCATCCACGCTGCCGCAGGTGATGAAGCGCAGCAGCGACTTGTGCTGATGCTGCTCCAGATAAGCATCGATATCCTGCGCGATGAGGGCATCGGTCTGGTAGACCGGCGTCTCGAGGGTGGCGTCGGCCATCAGAAATAGCCCTCCTGCTTTTTCTTCTCCATGCTCGCGGCACCGCCATCCTTGTCGATGATGCGGCCCTGCCGCTCGCTGGTGGTGGTGAGCAGCATTTCCTGAATGACCTCCGACAGCGTGCTCGCCTCGCTCTCGACCGCGCCGGTGAGCGGGTAGCAGCCCAATGTGCGGAAGCGGATCGAGCGCATCACCGGCTCCTCGCCGGGGCGCAGCGGAAAGCGCTCGTCATCGACCATCAGCAGCATCCCGTCCCGCTCCACGGTCGGGCGCGGCTGTGCGAAGTAGAGCGGCACGATGGGGATGCGGTTGAGCTGGATATATTGCCAGATGTCCAGCTCGGTCCAGTTGCTGATCGGGAAGACACGGATGCTCTCGCCCTTGGCCTTCTTCGCATTGTAGAGGTTCCACAGCTCCGGGCGCTGGTTCTTGGGATCCCAGCCATGGCTCGCGGTGCGGAAGGAGAAGATGCGCTCCTTGGCGCGGCTCTTCTCCTCATCGCGGCGCGCGCCGCCGAAGGCGACGTCGAAGCCGTAGAGATTGAGCGCCTGCTTGAGGCCCTCGGTCTTCCACATGTCCGTGTGCAGCGGGCCATGATCGAACGGGTTGATGCCCCGCTCCTTGGCCTCGGGATTCTGGTAGACGAGCAGTTCCATGCCGCTTTCTTCCGCCATGCGGTTGCGCAGCTCGTACATCGCCTTGAACTTCCATGTCGTATCGACATGGAGCAGCGGAAAGGGCGGCGGCGCGGGATAGAAGGCCTTGCGCGCCAGATGCAGCATCACCGCGCTGTCCTTGCCCACCGAGTAGAGCATCACCGGCTTTTCCGCCTCGGCCGCCACCTCACGCATGATGTGGATGCTCTCGGCTTCGAGGCGTTCGAGATGCGTGAGCGTACGGGTCATGGAAAGTCCTGGACTGGATGGGCCGGTGGCATTGTCGATCAATCTTGGCCGATTAATCTGGTCCCGCTGCTAGCCCAGCAGCAGAGGTGGTGCAGCAAGCTTTTCCTACGATCCGCCACAGTTTGGCTTGGGCAGTCGCGCCTGGGTCTGCGACTGCCCCGTGGGAAGCGGGCCCTTAAGCCTCTTCTGCCGCCTTCTTCTTGGCCGGTGCCTTCTTCGCGGCAGGCTTCTTGGCTGCGGCCTTTTTGGCTGGCGCCTTGGCGGTCGCGGCCTTCTTCTTGGCCGGTGCTTTCTTGCCTTTCTTCTTGGCCGGCGCGGCAGCCGCGCGCGCATCGATAAGCTGAGCCGCTTCCTCCAGCGTCAGCGCATCCGGCGCAACGCTCTTGGGCAGGGTCGCATTGGTCGTGCCATCAGTGACATAGGGGCCATAACGGCCTTCCATCAGCTTGATCTCGGCCTCTGTGCGGGGATGTGCGCCCAGCACCTTGAGCGGCTCGGCGGCCTTGCGGGCGCCGCCGCGATTAGCGGCATCGGCCAGCTTGGCGACGGCGGCATTCATGCCGGTCTCGAAAATCTCGACCGTCGAGCCCAGCCGGGCATATTTGCCCTCATGCGCCAGATAGGGACCATAGCGCCCGAGGCTGGCCACGATCGGCTTGCCGGTTTCGGGATGATCGCCAATCGTGCGCGGCAGCGAGAGCAGCTTGACCGCCCAGTCGAGCGTCAGTTCGCCATCCGGCAGATCCTTGGGGATCGAGGCGCGCTTGGCCTCCTTGCCATTGCCCATCTCGACATAAGGCCCGAACCGCCCCGACTTGCGCAGGATCGGCTCACCGGTCTCGGGATGCTTGCCAAGCTCTTCCGGCCCGGTATCTGCCTCGCCGCTGCCCCCAGGCTGGCCGAATTTGCGGGTGAACTTGCACTCGGGATAATTGGAGCAGGCGATGAATGCGCCGAAGCGCCCGCCGCGTAGCGACAGGCGCCCGTCCGCGCACAGCGGACAGGCACGCGGATCGCTGCCGTCGGCCCGCTCCGGGAAGAGCATCGGCGCGAGAAATTCGTCCAGTTCGGCAGTGATCTCGGACGGCTTGCGATCCATGATCTCGACCGTCTTGGGCTTGAAGTCGCGCCAGAAGGCTTCCAGCACCGCCTGCCACTGCGCCCGGCCGCCGGAAATCTCGTCCAGCTCATCTTCAAGACCGGCGGTGAACTCATAGGCCACGTAGCGCTCGAAGAAGCGCTCGAGGAAGGCCGTCAGCAGCCGCCCGCTCTCCTCGGCAAAAAACCGGTTCTTCTCGACACGGACATAATCGCGATCCTTGAGCGTCTGGATCGTCGAGGCGTAGGTGGACGGGCGCCCGATGCCCAGTTCCTCCAGGCGCTTGACCAAGCTTGCCTCGCTGTAGCGCGGCGGCGGCTGGGTGAAGTGCTGCTCCGCGCGCACATCGCGCTTGGCCGGCTGGTCACCTGCGGACATGGCGGGCAGCAGCTTGCTGTCCTCATCCGCCACATCGTCGCGGCCTTCCTCATACAGCGCTAAGAAGCCGGGGAAGAGCACGACCTGCCCCGTCGCCCGCAGCGCGTGCTGGCCGGTGCCGTCGGTGAACTCGACCGCCGTGCGCTCCAGCCGCGCCGAGGCCATCTGGCTCGCCAGCGCGCGCTTGAAGATCAGATCATAGAGTTTGGCATGAACGCCCGAACCCACGCTCTCGCGCGTGAACTCGGTCGGGCGGATCGCCTCGTGCGCTTCCTGCGCGTTCTTGGCCTTGGTCTGGTACATGCGCGGCTTGTCCGGCAGATAGCCGCCGTCATAGCGGTCCGCGATGGCCTTGCGCGCGGCGGAGATGGCGCTGCCATCCATCTGTACGCCGTCGGTCCGCATATAGGTGATCGCGCCGTCTTCGTAGAGCTGTTGGGCGACGCGCATGGTTTCGTTGGCTGAAAGACCGAGCTTGCGCGCGGCCTCCTGCTGCAGCGTCGAGGTGGTGAAGGGCGGCGGCGGATTGCGGGTGGCCGGCTTGGTCTCGACCGAGGCGACGGTGAAGCGGCCGGCCTCCACATCAGCCTTGGCAGCCTTGGCATCGCCTTCCTTGCCGATGGTCAGCCGGTCGATCTTCTCGCCACGCCAGCGGACCAGCCGCGCCTCGAAGCTCTGCCCGGCCTGCTCCAGATCGGCCGTGACGGACCAATATTCCTGCGGCGTGAACGCCTCGATCTCGCGCTCGCGCTCGACGATGATGCGCAATGCGACTGACTGAACGCGCCCGGCGGACTTGGCGCCGGGCAGCTTGCGCCACAGCACCGGCGAAAGGGTGAAGCCGACCAGATAATCCAGCGCGCGACGGGCGCGATAGGCATCGATCAAATCTTCATCGAGCGCGCGCGGCGCCTTCATGGCCTCCGTCACGGCGGCCTTGGTGATGGCATTGAATGTCACGCGATCGACCAGCTTGGGGAGCGCCTTCTTGTTGCGCAGCACTTCCTGCACGTGCCAGCTGATCGCCTCGCCCTCGCGATCAGGGTCAGTCGCGAGGATCAGACGGTCGGCCTTCTTGGCCTCGTCGGTGATCGCCTTGAGCTGGCGCGCCTTGTCGCCATAATTCTCCCAGGCCATCGAGAAGCCATCGTCCGGATCGACCGAGCCATCCTTGGCAGGGAGATCTCGAACATGGCCGTAGGACGCCAACACCCGGAAGTCGCCTCCCAGATATTTTTCGATGGTCTTGGCCTTGGCCGGTGATTCGACGATAACGAGTTGCATAGGGTTCCGCTAACGATCCTTACGTGTACGCGCGAGTCTGGAAACGGCTCGGCCGCAACGTCAAGCGAAATGCTTACTCGCCGACATCGGGCTTCTCGGCTGCCACATGCCGGCGGTGCCACGTCGCCTGCCGCCAGATATAGATCAGCACGATCAACAGGATGATGCCCGTCGACAGCGGCCCGAGGAACTTCTCGATGTTGCTGAACCGCCGCCCGAGCACCCAACCGGCAATCGCCAGGCCGGAGCTCCATGCCGCGGTGCCGACTGTCGACCACACGAAAAAGCGGACCAGCCGCATCCGCAGAACCCCGGCGGGAATGGAAATGACCGAGCGAATGGTCGGGAGGACCCGGCCGATCATCACGATCGGCCCGCCGAAGCGCCGAAACAGGCCCTGCGCGCGCTCGACTTCAGGCCAGTCGAGCGTCAGCCAGCGGCCGTATCGCTCGATGAGGGGGCGGAATCGATGCAGGCCGATCATCCGCGCCAGCGCATACCAGAACAGATTGCCGGCCATCGCGCCCGCAGTACCGGCCAGGATCACGCCGCCCAGCCCCATGCCACCCCGCGCGGCGAGCACGCCCGCGACCGGCATGATCACTTCCGATGGGATTGGGGGGAACACGGTCTCCAGAAGCATGAGCAGGAACACGCCGAACAGGCCGGTGCTCTCCACGATATCAAACACCCAATCCTGCATTGAAAACTCCAGTCCAGCGCGCGTTAGCGTTAGGAGACGGGCGGATCTGCAACACGCAGACCCGCCCTGCCTCAACACCCATCAGCGCAAATAGTTGATGATCGCATAAACGCCGATGGCGCAGAGCAGAACAATTATCGATATCGCCGTATAGCCGAAGGGCGAAATCCGCTCGATATGATCCTTGTAGAAGCGCTCATAGCCGGGCCGCAGGTCATCGCGAGCGGACAGCATCGCGACATCATAGGAGGAGGCCTCCTTGCGATACCAGTGGAGAAGGCGGCGCAAATCGTCCTCGTTCAGGTCAGGATATGCGGCGATCAAGGCGTCGATGCGCGCCTGCGCAGCGACAGCCCCGGAGTCGGGGGTCGTCAGTTGTTTCATGATAATTGTCCGAAGTTCGGGTGAGATAGGGCGCCGAGAAGGCGCGATTACCGAGCTTCAGACAGAGGGAGGCGGGCGTGGGCCTTGATTGCGGCGCGCCGCCTGATCGTGGGTTGGGTCAGTGCGGTCCAGCCGCGGCAAGAATTGGGGGACCGCCTCTGTGTGCCCTGCCGCCACGACATCGGGCGCATAGGGGAGCGGCGGCAGCGCCTGATGCAACTCCGCCTTGGTAAACTCGCTCCGCCCCGGCGGGACCAGCGCAACTTCCACCGTCGAAGCGCTGAAAGCCGAGCCGTTGCGCGGCTGGAATGTCGCGGCACCGTCGGGCCATGCCTGCACCGCGATGAGCGCAAGGAGCAACAAGGATAGCAGCCGGCGCATCATCGCGCCGGGCAGTCCTCGCCCCTGCCAGGCGGGCGGCGTGTCAGGCGATGCCACCTCAGGCAAAGCTCACCCGTCCCCCGGCATGGCGCTGCAGACGACCGGCAATCTCAAGCTCCAGCAGCGCCGTCTGCACGCTCGCCGGTGCTAAGCCGCTCTGCCGGATCAGTTCGTCAACCGCCACCGGGCTGAGGCTGAGCAAGCCCGTCACGCGCTGCCGTTCCGCCTCCCCCAGATCGTCAGATGGCGGCTGCGACAGGAAGTCGCGCTGCCCCGAGCGCAGCGCGCGCGGATCGAGCGACGCGATCGCCTCCACGACATCCTGCGCGCTTTGCACCAGCGTGGCGCCGTCGCGAATGAGGGCATTACAGCCATGGGCGCGCGGATCGGCCGGAAAGCCGGGCACGGCCATCACCTCCCGCCCCTCCTCGCCCGCCAGCCGCGCAGTCAGCAGCGAGCCCGAGCGCGGCGCAGCCTCCACCACCACCGTACCCAGGCTCATCCAGGCGATGATCCGGTTGCGGGCGGGAAAGTGGCGGGCAAGCGGCTCAGCGCCGGGCGGCAGTTCGGTGAGCAGCAAGCCCTCGCGCGCAACCCGCTCCTGCAGATCGGCATTTTCCGGCGGGAAATTGACGTCGATGCCGGACCCGATCACCGCAACGGTCCGCGCGATCCCGGCCCCCTGATGCGCGGCGGTGTCGATGCCGCGCGCGAGACCGGAGACCACGACGATGCCGGCCTCTTGCAGGGCATGGGCCAGTTCTCGCGCAAATCGGCAGGCTGCGGCGGAGGCATTGCGCGCACCGACGATGGCGACACAGCGCTCAACGCCCAGCCCCGCGTTGCCCCGGGCGATGAGCACCGGCGGGGCACCTTCGGCCTGGCCGAGCAGAGCCGGGTAATCCGCCTCGCCCAGAAAGAGATAATGCGCGCCCAGCCGCTCGACCTGCGCGATCTCGGCATCGACGCTGTGGCGGTCACAGGGCTTGAAGCGGCGGTTTCCCCCGCGCGAGGCGAGATCGGGGAGCGCCTCCAGAGCGCGGCCCGCCGTGCCGAAGCGGGCCAGCAGCTGCCGATAGGCGACCGGGCCGATATTCGGCGTCCGGATGAGCCGCAGGCGATCGTGCCGATCTGCGTTGAGCCTCGTCATGCGGCGCGGGAGCGTCCCACGCGCGGTTCCTCCCCGCGCAGCAGGCGCGCGATGTTCAACCGATGCCGCCACAACACCACGAGCGCCATGCCGGCGATGGGCGCCGCAAGATCGGGCCGGCCAATCAGCAACGCCGCCACCGGCGCGCTGATGGCCGCGCTCATGCCGCCCACCGAACTGATCCGAAACAGGGCCAGCGCGGCCAACCAGACCGCCGCAAAGACCAGCCCGACGATCCAGGACAGCGCCAGACACACGCCCAGCATCGTCGCCACGCCCTTGCCGCCGCGAAAACTCAGCCAGACCGGATAGCAATGCCCCACAAAGGCCATGACGCCGCCAATAGTGGCGCCGCTGAGGGCCATATCCCCGACCGGCATCAGCCATGCGCCGACCATCGCCGCAACGGCACCCTTCGCCCCATCCAGCAGGAGCGTCGCAGCCGCGAGGCCTTTGCGCCCGGTGCGCAGCACATTGGTCGCGCCGATATTGCCGGAGCCGATCGCGCGCAGGTCCCCTGCCCCAGCCAGCCGCGTAAGGATGATGCCGAAGGGGATGGACCCCAGAAGATAGCCGACAAGCGCGACAAGGGCCGGCAACTGCCATTGCATGGGAATTCTGCTCCTGTTTCGCCGGTGACCTTTGCGCAGCGGCGGGCGATCTTGCAAGCGGGGATCGCGTGCGAGCGCCCGGCGGGTGGCGCGGACAGGCCCATCGCATGACTTTAATTTGCAACATTTCTGTCATCGATCCATCACAGGATGATGGCAGCGCAACCCGAGATGAAGACAATCGCGGTGTTCAGCCTCAAGGGAGGCGTCGGCAAATCCACCTTTGCCGTTAATCTGGCATGGGCCTCGGCAAGCCTCTCTGCGCGGCGGACATTGCTGTGGGACCTCGACCCGCAAGGCGCCGCGACCTGGCTCCTGGCCGCGCAAACGGAAACGCGCGACGCCGCCCGCGCGGTCTTCGCGCGGCAGCTGGAACCGGAAGACATCTGCCAGCCCACCGCCATCCCCGGCCTCGATCTCTTGGCCGCAGACATGTCCCTTCACGGTCTGGAGCGGCTGCTCTTCGATCTGGGTAAAAAGCGCCGGTTGGCGAAGCTCCTCTCGGGCCTCGCGCAGCGTTATGACCGTGTTATCCTGGATTGCCCGCCCGGGCTCACCGAGACAGCCGAGCAGGTGCTGCGGGGCGCGGATCTTGTCGTGGCCCCGGTGATCCCTTCACCGCTCGCGCGCAAATCGCTCGATGACCTAGCCGGCATCCTGATCCGGCGCGGCGGATGGCATCCCCCGATCCTGCCGGTGTTCTCGATGGTGGACCGGCGGCGCAAGCTCCATGCCGAGGCGCTTGAAGCCCATCCAGACTGGCCGATCGTCAGCTACTCCAGCCTTGTCGAGCAGATGGGCTTCCGGCGCGCGCCATTGGCCACCTTTGCAGCTCAGAGCCAGCCGGCCGAGCAGTTCGCGATGATCTGGCAAGCCATCGAGCGCCGTCTCGCCAAAGGGTGAGGCGAAAGGATCAGGCGACCTGCGTCGCCGAGCGCCCGAACAGGCCGATGCTCTCGTCTCGCGACATGGGCCGGCCGAAATAATAGCCCTGAATCTTCGAGCATCCCAGCGCCCGGATGATGTCATATTCCCCTTCGGTTTCTACACCCTCGGCGGTGGTCTCCAGCCCAAGGCTGGTGGCCATGGCCACCACCGCGTTGATGATGGCGAGGCTCTCACGCTGGCCGCGAGCGGCGCCGTGAATGAAGCTTTGATCGACCTTGATGGTGTCGAACCGTGCACGGGAAAGGTAGCCGAGCGACGAGTAGCCCGTCCCGAAATCGTCCAGCGAAAGCCGGATGCCCATTTTCGCCAACCGATCGAGCGCCTGCGACGCGCCCGTCTCCTCCTGCATGAATACGCTCTCGGTCACCTCCAGCTCCAACCGGCTGGCGGGAAGCCCGGACTGCGCCAGAGCTGCGCTGATCTGTGGGACGATCTCGGGATCGCATAGTTGCTGGGCCGACACATTGACCGAGAGGCTCACCGCGTCGGGCCAGTGACAGGCTGTCTTGCACGCCGTCTCCAGCACCCAAGTCCCGAGGCGGGAGATGAGCCTTGTATCTTCGGCGATAGGAATGAAGCGGCTGGGCGGAATCGGACCAAGCTGGGGGTGCGTCCACCGGCAGAGCGCTTCGAAGCCGATGACATGGCGGGACCGCGCGTTGACGATGGGCTGGTAGACCAAGTGAAATTCGCCGGCCTCGATTGCGTTGCGCAACGCCAGTTCGAGATTGCGACGCTCCTCCGCGTCGGCGTGCATCGATGCCGTAAAGCGCAGATGCTTGCCGCGCCCGGCCTCCTTGGCGCGATACATGGCCAGATCGGCGCTGCGCATCAGCATATCCGCATCCGTGCCGTCCTGCGGTGCCATGGCCGAGCCGATGCTGGCGCCGATGAACAGCGTCTGCCCATCGAGCACATAGGGTCTGGACACGACCTCGATGATCGCGCTCGCCAGCCGGTCGACATAGATGGGATCGGCCACCTCGCGCACGACTACGGCAAACTCATCGCCGCCGAGCCGCCCGCAGACTTCGTTGAGCGAGCAGACGCCGCGCAGACGTTCGGCAACTTGGGCCAGAAGCTGGTCGCCGACATGATGACCGAGCGTATCGTTCACCGATTTGAACCGATCGAGATCGATCATCATGAAGGCGCACCGCGTCTGCCACGTCTGCGTGTCTTCGACGGATTTGGCCAGTTCCTCGCCCAGATTGAGGCGGTTGGGAAGATTGGTGAGCGTATCCAGCCGGGCGAGTTGCGAAATGCGCTCATTCGTCTCCTTCTGCACCGTGATGTCGGAGCCGACGCCGCGAAAGCCCAGGAAATTGCCGGCCTCATCCAGCCGGGGAGATGCGGACAATGACCACCAGCGACGCGCACCATCGACCGTGCCGGACAGGCACAGGTCGGAAAAGGACACACGGTCCTTGAGCTTCTCCGCCAGCACATGAAGGGCCGGGTCGAAGTCCCCGTTCGTCCAGGTCGATCCCGCCAGCACCTGAAGGATGGACTGGCCGTCCACCTCTTCCACCGTCTTGCCGAGCATCCGCGCAAAGGCCGGGGAAACCCCGGTCAGACGCCGGGCGGTGTCGGTCTGCCACAGCACATCGGCCCCGTCGCGATCATGCTCGCGCAGCAGGAGACTGACGACCTCGCGCTTTTCGGCCAGCGCCTTGCTGGTCGAGACCTGCACGCCGAACTGGTGCGCCTGCCAGAGGCTTGTCGCCAAAGCGAGCAGAGCATAGATCGCCACGACACCCGCCAGAAAGGGATCGGCATGTCGCAGCATCATCCAGACGGTGCCCGTGCCGATCGACAGGATGAAGCCACTGGCGGACAATGGGGTGGACTGGAACGAAATGGCCACCGACGCCATCAGGCAGCAGGCGATGGTCCAGAATGTGACCACTTCTTCCGGCCTGGCTTCGCCGGTGAAGAGCACCATTGCGGCGACCCATATGGCGCCCTGCAGCCAGCAGATCGCGCCATGTCGCAACAATGCGGCCCGCGTCGCATCGGCATAATCCGACGCCACATTGACCCGGCGTAACCGCAGCAACTGCGCTTGTGAAATACCGAGCACCAACATCCAGACAACGAACATCCAGATATTGATATGGTTGTAAAACCGCGCGCCCACGAGCATGGCAGAGATGGCCGTGATCGTGGTGAAGAGCCCCAGCATCCGGTCTGCGGAGCGCATCTGGCTCCCGCATACAAGGCGCCCCTGCGCCCCGGGAAGCGGACGGAATCCGCACAACAAGCCGAGCGAAACGACTTCTGTGGCGGGCGCTGCGCGCTGGTCTGGGACGGTTGAACGCTTGGTCACGGCGCGGTCATATCGCGCGCAGGTTATCAACCCGTAAGCAAGCGCTTGCAGTCTTTTGCCGCGTCAACCGCTCCGATCAGGCCGCGATGTCATAGGGCACGATTTCCCCGGTCAGATACAGTGTCCGCGCCTTCGAGCGGCTGAGTTTGCCCGAGCTGGTGCGCGGCAGCGAGCGCGGCGGCACCAGTTCAACCACGCAGTTCATGCCGGTGATCGAACGGACGCGCTCGCGAATCTCTTCCCGCAGCCGTGCGCGCTCGACATTGTCAGAGACGCGGCAATGCACCAGGACGGCGGGTGCTTCCTCGCCACCAGCGGTGGTGATGGCGAAGGCGGCAATGTCCCCCTGCTTGAAGCCGGGAAGCTGCTCCACCGCCCACTCGATATCCTGCGGCCAGTGATTCTTGCCGTTGATGATGATCATGTCCTTGGCGCGGCCGACGATGTACAGATAGCCGTCCGAAAGATAGCCCATGTCGCCGGTGTCCAGCCAGCCGTCGGCCATGCAGGCATCAGTCGACTCCTGATCGCGGAAATAGCCGACCATGAGCGAGGGACCGGTCGTCCACACCTTGCCGATGGTCCGCTCGGGCAGCGGGCCGCCGAATTCGTCGCGGATTTCGACAGTCATGCCCATCACCGGCTTGCCGCAATTGACAATCGCGCGGAAACGCTGCGGGCGATCCTCGACGGCATGGCCGCCGGACAGTTCGGTTTCCTCGACCAGCTCCACCATGATGCCTTCACCCGGCGGCATGATGGTCACGGCCAGCGTCGCTTCAGCCAGGCCATAGCTCGGCAGGAAGGCCTTGGGCGAGAAGCCGGCTTCCGCAAAAGCATCAACGAACTGCTGCATCACATCCGGGCGGATCATGTCCGCGCCGTTACCGGCCAAGCGCCAGCGCGACAGGTCGAAGCGTTCGGATGCCCGCGTCTGGCTGGACATGCGACGGGCGCAGATATCGTAACCAAAAGTAGGCGAATAGCTGATTGCTGTGCCCTGATGGCGCGAGATCATATCCAGCCACGCCAGCGGGCGGCGCGCGAAATCCTCGGTCTTGAGGTAATCGGTCGAGACCTGATTGGCGACGACCGAGAGGAAGCAGCCGACCAAACCCATGTCATGATACCAGGGCAGCCAGCTGATGCAGCGGTCGCTCGCGATCAGCTCCATGCCGTGGCTATGGGCGGCGAGATTGCTGAGCAGTGCCTTGTGGGTCACCGCCACGCCATGCGGAAATCGCGTCGATCCGCTGGAATATTGCAGATAGCAGATGTCGTCCGGACCGGCCTGCGGCAGCGCACAGGCTGTCACCGGTGCCGCGAGGAAGTCATCGAAGCTGAGCGGCTCCACGCCCTTGCGGCGCGCGGCCTCACCGGCCATCTCGCTCAGCTCGGCAGGGAAGAGCAGCATGATCGGGTCGCAGCTGTCGAGCTGGACGCAAAGCTGGTCGATATAGCTTTCCTTGCCGCCGAAGCTGGTGGGCAACGGCAGCGGCACAGGCCAGGCACCGGCATAGACGATGCCGAAGAACAACTGGGCGAACTCGGGGCCGGTCTCGGCGATCAGGGCGATCCGCTGCTGGGGCTGGACACCCCGCGCAATCAACCGATAGGCGCAGGCCAGTGCATCGCCGCGCATCTCCGAAAAGGTATAAGGACGCGCAAGATTGCCGCGGGCATCGTGAAAGTTAACTCCACGAACACCCTGCGCAGCATAATCAAGCGCGGCACCCAAAGTATCGAAATCGGCAAAGCGCCGCTCAAGCCGATCTTCCGTCGGTGTTGGCTGCATCTTAAATGACCCTTCTTTTTCCGCCAGATATCATCCCCTTAAGTCAAGGCATGGCGGCTGTTCTCTTGCGTCTACGCCTGGCTGGCTTGCGCTTGTCTGAACCGAAAAGCCGCATTCTATGCCTAGCCCTACCCCGTTCTTGCGCGAGTTAGGCGCGTTTACTTTAAGACAGGGAGTGTGGCACAAAAATGGCGCATGACGCCGCGCCCGCAAAAATCGCCGCCAAAACCGCTTGTCGAAGCGAGCCTTGAGGCGCTGGCTCTCCACTATGTCGGGCGCTTCGCCACCAGCCGGGGCCGACTCGCCGCCTATCTTATGCGCAAGCTGCGCGAGCGTGGCTGGGCCGGCGATTCCCCGCCCCCGACCGAGCGGATCACGCAAAAGCTGGTCGATCTCGGCTATGTGGACGACCGAGCCTATGCCGAGATGAAATCCGGGGCGATGCAGCGGCGGGGCCTCGGGCAACGCCGCATCGCGCAGACGCTGCGGCATGACGGGATCGACGAGACGACATCCGAGCAGGCCGCCCCCGACGCTGCCGCGCAATGGGATGCGGCCGAGCGCCTCGCCCGCCGCAAGCGAATCGGGCCCTTCGCGGCCGAGCAGGCCGACCGGCCGTTGCGGGAAAAGCAGATCGCGACCTTTTTGCGGGCCGGCCACAGCATGCAGACCGCCCGCGACTGGATCGAAAGCGCGCCGGGCGAGTTGCCCGAGCGACCAGAGACCCTGTCAGCAGAGGATTGGGAATGACGAAGAGGCGGCGGATCGGGCGTGGTCTGAACATCGGCGCGCTGGCGACAGCGCTCGCGCTGGCCGCCTGCCATGCGGCGCCGGAGGACAGCGCTAACACCTCAGCGGTTGCCAATAGCGCGGCCCTGCCCGCTGGCAGCACCGAACTTCGCATTCACACGTCCAGCGGCCAGACCCATCGCTTCATCGCGGAACTGGCGGTGGACAAGGAGGCCCAGCAGCATGGCCTGATGGGCCGCGAGACGCTGGCCGACGATGCCGGCATGATCTTTCCGTTCGCCTATCCTAACATGGCATCCTTCTGGATGAAGGACACGCGCGTTCCGCTGGACCTGTTGTTCATCCGCACCGACGGTACGATTGCAGACATCCTGCAGGGTGAGCCGAACAGCCTGCGCCCGCTCGCGGCCAATGAGGCGGTGACGGCGGTGCTGGAAATCCGGCAGGGACGTGCGGAGGCGCTTGGCATCGCCAAGGGCGACCGGATCGAATGGGGCGATTGCGCCACGGATGCAGGCGCCGGTGCTGGTAGCGCGCCCGTGTGGCGAGCGGATCGCTTCTGCCCCTCGTCGCAGCACTGAGCGCACTTCATTCGATTCCACGTTGCCAATCCCCCGTGAGTGCGGCTAAGCGCTCTGGCCATGGGACTGCTCGGCAAGATCTTCACCTGGTGGGACGGCGCCACCATCGGCACCTCGCTGTTCACTTCGCGCAAAGGCACGAAAGTGGGCGAGGACCATCAGGGCAATGTCTATTATGAAGGCGGCACGGACCCCAACGGCCTCACGCGCCGCTGGGTGATTTACAAGGGCGCCAATGATGCCAGCCGCGTGCCTGCAGAATGGCATGGCTGGCTGCACCACAGCATCGACGGCACGCCCGAGAGCCATTTGCCGCCGCCCCGCATCTGGGAAACCGAATTCACGCCCAACCAGACGGGCACGCCGCAGGCCCATCTGCCTTCCGGCGCCATCGCTGCCGGCGGTCGCCGCCAGATGGCGACGGGCGACTACGAAGCCTGGACGCCGAATACGTGATGATTCTCCGGTCCGCGCGGCCGGGCCGATGGTTGCTCGCGCTCGGCATCATTGGACCGCTGACGGCCTGCGGGGACCCCGAGGCAGCCCGCAATGTCGCGGTCGTGCCGGAAGAGCGCACGCAGGACGAGCGCCCCGTGAAGGTCGAGACCGGCTTGCCCGGAACGCCGATGGCGGAGCGCGTCGCGGAGATCGGCCTGCTCAACAAGCGCAACGGCATCACCCAGAAATTCACGATGAAGCCGGGCGTGGCGTTGCGCTCGGGCAATGCCATAATCCGCCTGCGCGCCTGCGAAACCACCGCGCCGTGGGAAATGGACAAGGAAACCGGCGCATTCGTGCAGCTCGACGTGCTGGAAAGCCGCGACAATAAATGGCACCGCACCTTCTCCGGCTGGCTGTTCAAGGAACGGCCTGACCGCAATGTGGTGCTGCACCCGATCTACGACGTCTGGGTGATCAGCTGCGCGATGAGCTGGCCGGAGACCGGGCCGGATACGGTGCGCGTGGCGGATCGCAGCGCACGTTCGGCCGGCGCATCCGGCAACGAATCGAGCGCATCGAACGCGGCAGAAGCCCCCGCAGCGCCGTCCGCGCCTGCCGACAGCGCATCGCCGAGCAATCCCGAATAGGTCTGCGCATCGATCTCCACCGCGCCCAGGGAGGCAAGGTGCGGGGTCATGAACTGGCAATCGAGCAATGTGAATCCGCCGACCCGCAACCGGGCGACCAGCCAGGCCATCGCCACCTTTGAGGCATCACGCCGGCGGCTGAACATGCTCTCGCCAAAGAAGGCCCGCCCCAGCGCCAGACCGTAGAGCCCGCCGACGAGATGGCGCTCGCCATCCTCGTGGCTCCACACTTCCACGCTGTGCGCCAGCTTGCCGTGGTGCAGGCGCACAAAGGCTTCCTCAATGTCCCGATTGATCCACGTCGTCGGGCGATCTGTGGCGCTCTGCGCACACAGGGCGATGACCTGCTCGAACGCGGAATCCGCAGTGACCTCGAACCGGTCGGCGCGCACGGTCTTGCGCAGGGATTTGGAGAGATGAAAGCCATCGAGCGGCAGTATCGCCCGCCGCTCAGGCTCCACCCAGAAGACAGAATTGGCGGCACGGTCGTCGGCCATAGGGAACAGCCCGACCGCATAAGCGCGCAACAGGATCGGTAAATCGATCGCCATTCCCGGCCTTTAGCATCCCCACCGGCCTTTGTCGCGCCCGTCCCTTGGGGCAAAAAGGGCTGGCAGGCGCCACGGGGAGGCGATAGCGATCCGGCACAGTCTGGAGAGGAGCAAGCCTGTGGCAATTTTCGTGCTGGTTCATGGCGCCTGGGGCGGCAGCTGGGGTTATGGCCCCCTTGCCCGCGAACTGCGGTCGGCCGGCCATGAGGTACACGTCCCGTCGCTCACTGGGCTGGGCGAGCGTGCTCATCTGGCTCATGGCGGCCTTACGCTCAGCGATCATATCGCCGATGTGGTCGGCCTCATCGATTGCGAGGGCCTGCGCGACATCATCCTCGTCGGCCACAGCTATGGCGGCATGGTGATCACCGGTGTCTCGGCCCTGCGCGGCACCCGCATCCGCAGCCTCATCTATCTCGACGCCTTCCTGCCGAAGGATGGCGAAATGCTCTGGGACATCGTCGATGACGCGACGCGGGCGATGTATATCGAGAATCAGCGGCAGTCGCCGGGCCTCGTCCAGCCGATCTTCCCGGTTCCGCCGGGCCGGGCCGGGCGCGTCTCGGGCCACCCGCTCCTCACCCTGCTCGAACCGGTCAAACTGGGTGGCGAGGAGGACGCGGTCGCCCGGCGGACCTACGTCTTTGCGTCCGCCAGCCCGCTCGGCTCGTTCGCGCAGTTCCGCGCGCGCTGCACCGCAGACCCGGCCTGGGATGTCCACGAACTCCCCACCAGCCACATGATGTGGGACGATGATCTCCCCGGCATTACACGCATCCTCCTCGATGACGCAGCGAAGGACGAATGACGACAAGTTGCGGAAAGCGCCGTTGACCGCTTGCGCCCGCCTTCGGGTCGCGTTAAGGGCAGCGCCTTCACCGGCACAGGGGTGTAGCTCAGCTGGTAGAGCGTCGGTCTCCAAAACCGAATGTCGTAGGTTCGAATCCTATCGCCCCTGCCAAAACTTGCCCCGAGGCGCCCGAGCGCGTAGAGGCAAGGACGGTTGCGAAATGCAGGCGGCGGGCCGGCCGGAGAGAGCTCCGGGTGCGGTCCGCTTTCTTGTGTTTCAAAGAGTTCTGGTTTCATCTGAAAGAGCAGGCTGAGCGTGGCGAAAACCTCCCCCATCGAATTCGTGAACCAGGTCAAGGCCGAGTGGAACAAGGTCACCTGGCCGACCTCGCGCGAGACGGTGATGACCACGATCATGGTGGTGATCCTGACCACGGTGCTCGGACTTTTCTTCTTTGGCATCGACACGTTCTTTGGCTGGATCGTTCGCACGCTGCTGGGTTTGGCCGCGGGCCAGAGCTGATCGCCGCTCTCCCGACCAAGACGAATTGAGGAAACGATAAAATTATGGCGCGCTGGTACATCATCCACGCTTATTCGGGCTTCGAGAACAAGGTCCGCGAGTCCATCCTGTCCGAAGCCGAGCGCATGGGTCTGGCCCAGCTCATCGAGCAGGTCGAGGTGCCGACCGAGACCGTGACCGAAGTGAAGCGCGGCAAGAAGGTTCAGGTCGAGCGCAAGAACATGCCGGGCTATGTGCTCGCCAAGCTCAGCATGAACGATGATATCTACCACCTCATCAAGAACACGCCCAAGGTCACCGGCTTCCTCGGCAATTCCGGCAAGCCGCAGCCGATCAGCGAGGCGGAAGCCGCCCGCTTCTTCGGCGCGCGCGAGGAAGCCGCCGCCCAGCCACGTCACAAGGTCAATGTCGATTACGAGATCGGCGACAGCGTAAAGGTGATGAGCGGCCCGTTCGCCAGCTTCATCGGCACCGTCGAGGAACTGGACTTCGAGAAGAGCCGCGTGAAGGTCTCGGTTTCGATCTTCGGCCGCGCGACGCCGGTGGAACTGGACTTCGAGGAAGTCGAGCTTTCCAAATAAGGCTTTCGACAGCCAATTTTTCGAGCCGCCGGTCCCTGATCGGCGGCTCTTTTCTTGTGTCGGTCCCGATAACTCGCTCGTTATTCCCGCGTTCGCAGGAATAGCGGGAAGGAAACGCCGAACAGGCACAGACGCGCCGCGCCGGTCTTCAGCAGTCCTTTCCACCTCATCCAACCTGACCATCGCGCAGGGCGATTGCGTTGGCGCGGCGAATGATCCCTTGATTGCGCAAGCACCGCAACGGTGCCGCATCGGGAGAGATTGGGCGTGGCAGGGAGCAGGAGATCGTGGATTGCAGGCACGGCGTTGATGACGGCGCCGCTGCTCCTCGCGGGACAGGACGCCCCATCAGGCGGAATGCAGCCAGCCCATGTCACCAGCGAGCGGATGCGGGCGCCGGACGCAACCGCCAGCGCCGGCAGTTGGATGGCCTATGGGCGCAGCTATGACGAGCAGCGTTATTCGCCGCTCACCCAGATCAACGACAAGACCGTCCAAAGGCTGGGACTGGCCTGGTACGATGATTTGAACACCTATCGCGGCGTGCAGGCGACGCCGCTGGTGGTCGATGGCGTGATCTACAACGCCTCCGCCTTCAACATCGTGACGGCCTATGATGGACGGACCGGCCGCAAGCTGTGGACCTATGATCCGCAGGTCGAGCGACAGTGGGCGCGGCTGGCCTGTTGCGGTCCCTCGACCCGTGGCATTGCGGCGTGGAACGGCAAGATCTACGTCGCCGCGCTCGACGGCCGGCTGATCGCCGTGGATGCGCGGACCGGCAAGGAAGTCTGGACCGTTCAGACCTTCGACCGCGCGCACCCCTATTCCATCACCGGCGCGCCGCGCGTGTTCGATGGCAAGGTGGTGATCGGCCATGGCGGCGCGGACTATGGCGTGCGCGGTTTCGTCAGCGCCTGGGATGCGGAGACGGGTAAGCGGCTGTGGAAGTTCTACACCGTACCCGAAAACCCGGCCAATGGCCCCGACGGCGAAGCCTCGGACGCGGCTATGAAGATCGCCCTGCCGACCTGGCACGGAAAATGGTGGCAATATGGCGGCGGCGGCACGGCGTGGGACAGCTTCGTCTACGATCCGGCGCTCAATCTCGTCTACATCGGAACCGGCAATGGATCGCCGATCAGCTGGCATTTCCGCAGCGCGGGAAAGGGCGACAATCTGTTCCTCTGCTCCATCATTGCGGTCGATGCCGATACCGGCGCCTATCGCTGGCATTATCAGGCGGTGCCGGAGGAAGACTGGGACTTTACCTGCACCCAGCCGATGATGCTCGCGGACCTGAAGATCAAGGGCAAGACCCGCCCGGTCATCATGCAGGCGCCCAAGAACGGCTTTTTCTACGTGCTCGACCGCAAGACCGGGGAATTGCTCTCGGCCGAGAAATTCGTGCCGAGCAACTGGGCCAGCCATATCGACATGAAGACCGGGCGGCCGGTGCTCTATCCGGGCGTGCACCTGACGACGACGCCCCAGCGCATCACGCCGAGCCTGCTCGCAGCGCATAGCTGGCACCCCATGTCGTTCAGCCCGAAGACCGGGCTGGTCTATTTCCCGGCCATGGAACAATCCATCGTCTATGCCCGGCAGCGGGACGAGGATTTCGCCTTCGTGCCGTTCCGCAACAATGCCGGCTTCGATTATGCCGGCGCCACGCCGGAATGGGCCGCGCAGCGCAAGGCCTTGCAGGCAGAGGCGGATGCCATGGAGAAAGGCTATCTGCTCGCCTGGAATCCGGTCACACAGAAGAAAGCCTGGCGCGTGCCCTATTCACTCCCCGGCTCGGGTGGCACGTTGGCGACGGCGGGCAATCTCGTCTTTCAGGGCACCATCGAGAAGACCTTCGCAGCGTATCGCGCCGACACCGGGCAGAAGCTCTGGGACATGAATGTCGACAATGTAGCCATCGGCGGTCCAGTCACTTACGCCATCGACGGCGTGCAATATGTCGCGGTGAATGTCGGCTGGGGCGGATCGATCGTCGCGGGGCTAAGCAAGATTCCCGGCGGCTTCCGGGTGTCACCGGCGCGGTTGCTGGTGTTCAGGCTGGATGCAAAAGGCGTGACGCTGCCGCCCCTGCCGCCGCCGACGGCCCTGCCCCGCCCGCCCTTCCTCCGCGCCACCGAAGCGCAGGTGCGGCAGGGCGCCCAGCTTTATGGCGAGACCTGCGCCCGCTGCCATGGCGAGAATGCGCGCGGTGGACTCAAGGATCTGCGCTACATGACGCCCGATACCCGCGCGCACTTCCTCGATATCGTGCTGGAGGGCACCAAGGCCGATCTGGGCATGGCCAGCTTCAAGGGCGTGCTGGATAAGGCACAGGCGGAGGCGATCCACGCCTACCTCATCGCGCGCGGCAATGAGGATTGGCAGGACGACGCCGTGCGCAAGTGAGGGACTAGTTCGTGCGGCCTAGCCGCGCCGCTGGGCGAACCAGATGACGTGGCGCGGCCCCTTGCCGTTCTCTCGCGCCTTCACCGCCACCTCGTCGACGATGAACCCGGCGCTTTTCAGCCGGCGGGTGAAGGCTTCGTCCGAGCCGGCGGACCAGACGGCGAGAATGCCGCCCGGCTTGAGTGCCCGCATCGCCTGGGAGAGGCCGCGCGCGGCATAGAGCCGGTCATTGGCCGGCACGGTGAGGCCGTCGGGGCCGTTATCGACGTCGAGCAAGATGGCATCATAGCGCCCCTGCCCCTCTTCGATCAGCTCGGCGACGTCGCTGTGGACGAGATCGACGCGGGGATCATCCAGGCAGCCGGCCGCCAATTCGGCCATCGGCCCCCGCGCCCATTCGATAATCTCCGGCACCAGCTCGGCCACCGTGACCTTCGCCTGCGCATCGAGCGCGCCCAGCGCCGCGCGCAGCGTGAACCCCATGCCATAGCCGCCGATCAGCAGATGCCGTCCCGCGCGGGTCGGCAGCCGCTCCAGCGTCATCAGCGCCAGCGCCTTTTCCGATCCGCTCATCCGGCTGTTCATCAGTTCGTTGCGGTCCAGTACGATCATGAAATCGTCGCCGCGCCGGAACAGGCGCAGATCCTCGCCGCCGGGCACCTTCGCCGTGCCGAGATGTTCGCGGGGCTTCATATCGTTCCTTTCAACCGAGCCGTCCCTCTGGCAGACCCGGAGGCATCGCGCAAACGGTCCCGGCACTGTATGCCTCCGCGCGACTCTCCCCCTAATCCAATCCCCGGAGCTTCATGCGTTACTTTCTCGATACCGAATATAATGGTTTTGGCGGCGCCCTGATCAGCCTGGCCCTGGTGCCCGAATATGGCGATCAGGAGCTGTATCTCTCGCTCCTGCCACTTCCCGAACCGCTCCACCCCTGGGTCGAGCACAATGTGATTCCTTATCTGCGCCATGTGCCGACCGGGCTGGATTATGCCGTGGAGCGGGCCAATGCGTCCGAGCTGGTCGCCACCTATCTCGCCGGGGACAACGAGCCGATGATCGTCGCCGACTGGCCGGAGGACATCGCCCATTTCGCAACGCTGCTGATGACCGGCCCGGGCGAGATGATTGATGTGCGCGGCCTCCGCTTCGAGCTGGTCAACGCCGCCGGGTTCAGCAGCGCGCGCAACAGCCAGGTGCCGCATAATGCCCTTCACGACGCCCGCGCCTTGCGAGGCTTCGTGCTCTCGACAGATATCTGAACCGGGCGGCGCAGCAGGTATCGCTTGCCGCCGCCCGATAGATTGCTAACCATTAAAAGAATAGTTGCCTTACGAACGATTCGAGGCACAGCCGGAGAGGACAGCCAGCATGGCCAGCGCGCCCCGCTCGATCGATATCGCCACGTTCATCAATGAGCGGAAGCTCGGCCCGTTCAATTTCCGGCTGATCGTTCTCTCCTGGCTGATCACGGTGTTCGACGGGTTCGACATGATGCTGATCAGCTTCACCGCGCCCTGGATGCGGGATGAGTTGAGCCTTTCCACCCACCAGCTGGGCAATGTGTTTTCTGCCGGTCTGTTCGGCATGATGGTCGGCGGTTTTGCCTTCGCATACATCGGCGACAGGATCGGACGGCGACAGACGATCATCGGCGCCGCGTTCGCATTCGGTATTTTGACGACCGCCACCGCGCTGGCGCAGAGCTATGAAGCCCTTCTCATCCTGCGCTTCCTCGATGGCTTTGCCATTGGTGGCATGCTGCCACTCGCCTGGGCGCTCAACATCGAATATGTGCCCACCAAGTACCGCTCGACCGTGGTGACGGTGATCATGGTCGGCTACAGCCTCGGCTCCTCGCTGGCCGGGCCGGTGACCGTGTGGCTCGCACCCACCTATGGCTGGGAGGGCGTGTTCGTCTTCGGCGGCCTCGGCACGATCGTCTGCGCCTTTGCCCTGCTGTTCTGGTTGCCGGAATCGGTACGCTTCCTCGCCAGCAAGAACCTCAAGCCGGACCTCATCGCCAAGACGTTGAACAAGGTCGATCCCACGCTCGGCGCGACCGCGCAGGACCGTTTCGTGCTCAGCGACGAGAAGCAGGACACCAGCAACTTCACCGCCGCCAAGCTGTTCAAGGGCGACCTCAAATGGCTGACGCCGCTGCTCTGGCTGGCCTATATCGCCAGCACGCTGGCGGTCTATTTCAAGGCCAATTGGGGCCCGATCGTCTATGAAGATCTCAAATTCTCGCGAGAGACGGCGGCCTATGTCTCGTCAATCGGCGGCATCGCCGGGGCGGTGCTGGGCCTGCTGCTGATGCGCTTTACCGATGGCAAGGGGCCGCTCGCGGTCGCGGTCTATCCCGCCGTCGCCTTCCCGCTCCTGCTGCTGGTCGGCCTGGTGCCGATGGAACCGACGCTCTTCCTGATCGTCTCGGTCGCCGCAACCAGCTTCGTGGGCGGCGCGCATTTCGGTATCCTGTCGATTGCCGGCGTCTTCTATCCCTCCGCAATCCGGGCGAACGGCGCCGGCTGGGCAACATCCGTAGCCAAGATCGGCGGCATTGCAGGGCCGATCATCGGCGCGTTCGTGCTGGCGAGCGGCCTGCCGATCGTGCGCAGCTTTGCCATTCTGGCGCTGTGTCCTGCCGTTCTGGCACTGTGCGCGCTCGGCATCGGCATGATCGTGAAGCGCCGCAAAGCACCGGCGGACGTGATCAACACGGCGCAGCCCGCGCCGGCGGAATGAGCGGCGGCGCGACAACCTAAAAGCCCGGCTTCATCGGCAAGGGGAAATGCTCGCTGGTCTTCTGGGTGAAGCCGCGCCAATAGCGCGCCTCTCTCCTGAGCCAGTGCTACGAAAACCATGACGACAGAGCGCCTCTTCAAACCGATCCTCGCAGGCGCCCGGCTGATGCCGCGCCTGTTGGCGGTGATCGGCGCGACGGCGGGGATCGGGCTGACAATCGTGCTCTGCCTGCAATTCCCGATTGCCTCTGCCGATCTGCCGATCATCGTCGCGCCCATTGGCGCTTCGGCAGTGCTGGTCTTTGCCGTGCCGACCAGTCCGCTCGCCCAGCCCTGGTCGGTGGTGGGCGGGAACATCCTCTCGGCACTGGTGGGCGTGGCGGCGGCCCGCTGGATTCCGCCAATGGCGCTGGCCGCCGGCGTGGCTGTCGGGGGCGCGATCCTCGTGATGTCGCTCTGCCGCTGCCTGCACCCGCCCGGCGGGGCGGCGGCGCTGACCGCCGTGATTGGCAGCCAGGGCATTCACGATGCCGGCTATGCCTTCGCCTTCGCGCCCGTTGGGCTCAATTCCATCGCGCTGGTGTCGCTCGCCATGTTCTTCCATCGCATGACCGGTCACAGCTATCCGCATCAGCCGGCTGCGCCCGCAATCCAGAGCGCGCAGGTGCGAGAGGCATCAGGGCTGCACAGCGAGGATATCGACAAGGCGCTGGAGGATATGGACGAGAGTTTCGACATCAGCCGCGACGATCTCGCCCTGCTGCTCTCCCAGGCGGAGCTTCATGCGCTGGCGCGGCGTACCGCCGGGCAAAAGTGAATCGAGAAGACCGCTCTTTCCTTTTGCACCAGTCAACGCTATAGGCGCCGGCTTCCGGACGGTCTTGCAGGCCCGATGGAAGCCCATTGCGGGAGGACGACCCCTCAAGGTCAGCCGTTTGACCGCTAAGCTTGAACCGGGCGGCGCCATTGGCCCCGCCTTCTACAGAGTGAGTGTAATGGCCAAGAAAATTACGGGCTATATCAAGCTCCAGGTGCCCGCTGGAGCCGCCAACCCCTCGCCGCCTATCGGCCCTGCCCTGGGTCAGCGCGGCGTGAACATCATGGAATTCTGCAAGGCGTTCAACGCGGCGACCGAGAAGGAGCAGAAGGGTACGCCCCTGCCCACGATCATCACCGTCTACGCTGACCGCAGCTTCTCCTTCGTCACCAAGAAGCCGCCGGCAACCTATCTCATCAAGCAGGCCGTGAACCTCAAGTCCGGCTCCAAGGAGCCCGGCAAGGTCTCCGCCGGCAAGATCACGCGTGCCCAGCTCGCCGAGATCGCCGAAGCGAAGATGGTCGACCTCAATGCCAACGACATCGAGGCCGCGACGAAGATCATCGAAGGCAGCGCCCGCGCGATGGGCCTGACCGTGGTGGAGGGCTAAGAACATGGCAAAGCTGACCAAGAAGGCCAAGGCAATGGCCGCCGCAGTCGATGCGAACAAGCTGCACGGCGTCGATGAAGCCATCGCGCTCATCAAGAAGAACGCCACCGCCAAGTTCGACGAGACCGTCGAAGTCGCGATGAACCTGGGCGTCGATCCGCGTCACGCCGACCAGATGGTCCGTGGCGTCGTCACCCTGCCCGCCGGCACCGGCAAGGACGTGCGCGTTGCCGTCTTCGCCCGCGCCGACAAGGCGGATGCCGCCAAGGCAGCCGGCGCCGAGATCGTGGGCGCCGAGGATCTGCTCGAGCACATCCAGAACGGCAATTTCGACTTCGACCGCGTGATCGCGACGCCCGACATGATGGGTCTGGTCGGTCGCCTCGGTAAGGTGCTGGGTCCCAAGGGCCTGATGCCGAACCCGAAGCTCGGCACCGTCACGCCGAACGTCGCTGAAGCCGTGAAGGCTGCCAAGGGCGGCCAGATCGAGTTCCGCGTCGAGAAGGCCGGTATCATCCACGCCGGTCTCGGCAAGGCCAGCTTCACCGAAGCCGACCTGCGCAAGAACTTCGACGCCTTCGTCGATGCCATTGTGAAGGCCAAGCCCTCGGGCTCGAAGGGCAAGTATGTCCGCAAGATCGCTCTGTCGTCCTCGATGGGCCCGGGCGTAAAGGTGGACGTGGCTCAGGTCGCCTCGGCCTGATCTCACCCAATTCTAAAAACGCCCCGCCCGGTATCCACCGCGGCGGGGCTTTTTTATTGCCCGATGTTATGATCTGAATTGGCGGTGTGATTAGGCGTTTGTTCGTAAAGCGCCTGTTAACCCTGCGATGGCATTGCTTGGCGAGGCACGCGACGATAGAACTCAGATGAAAAACAGGGAAATTGGGGTGAAGAAGCGACATCCAACTGCTGGACAGGATGCCTATGACCGGGTGTCGAAACAGCTCAATCTGGCGGTTCGCCTTCTCGGCTTCTGGATCGCTCTTGTCAGCCTGTTCTTCCTCTTTCAGGCGCTCGATTATCGCGGGTTGATCGCGCGACTGGCCGAATGGCAGTTTCTTCATTTCGATCGTTACTGGCCCACCCTGACCTTCGTCGCGGTGACGGCATTGTTCTCTGCGCCGCTCATCGCTGCGGTGTGGCTGCTGCGCACGCGCCAGCGCCGCACCGAATCCTTCGGCCCTGCCCGGCAGGACGATCTGCGCATCGTTAAGGGACGCCTCGCTCGCCTCCAGGGCTTTTTCGCCGGCGTTTGCGTTGGCAGCCTGCTTGCAGCGGTCATTGTGCTGATCCTGCGGCTGCAATTGCCATCCGATGAGGGCACCCCACGCAGCATCGTCGTCGGCTCGCCCGATGCGATCGCGCCGGTGGAAGGCCGCGCCGTCATCACGGGCAGCATCGATCTGCGCGAGACGGCGCAGTTCAATGAGGATCTGCTGCTGGTCAAGCGCTCGCTCTATTTCGCGCCGGTTCGTTCCGGGCCGGACGATCGCTCGCCGCTGCGCTACTTTGTCGAGGTGCGGCGCAACGATGTGCCGGAAGGCTATCATCCCATCACCTTCCCCAAGGATGAGGACCTGGTGCGCGTCTGGCGGTTCCGCCTCTCGCACCTCGTCTTCACGCCCTATCTCGACGGCGTTCTGCGGCGCGAGGCCCTGCCGGGCGAGATCGTCAACCTGTATCGGCATGCGGGTTATGACGTCGAAGACGATAATTTCGTGCTGTTCAGCGGGCTCGACAAGCTGACGTGGCGCTACAACGTCCTTGCCGCCGAATTCGGGATTTCGGCTCTCATTTCCGGCCTTGCCGCCTTCATCTTCGGCCGCCGCCGCCGCCGGGTGAAGCAGCGGATGGAGGACGAAATCGAGGCCTCCCGCACGGCACAGGCGCCCGCCTGACCGCGCTTTCTTAATGCCGCGCTAACTCAATCTCGAAACCGCTTCTTGGGTGAGTCGGGGTGATGATGCGGCATGATTGGCATCCATCTCGAATTCGGTAGCATCATGGCGGCAATGGCATCCATTGCCGTCGCGCTGAGCAACCCGTTCACGGATCACCAGAACATCCAGAAGGAAGCCGCCGCAAACATCGCTGTGCCGGAGGCCGCAGTTCTGGATGCCCCGGCCATCCAACTACCTGCCAACACCGTGCAGCGCCATGCCGACGGCCTCTTCTATGTCGAGGCGAAGGCCAATGGCCACTCGATCCGCTTCGTGGTGGATACCGGCGCGACGGTCGTCGTGCTCAATCGGGCCGACGCGGCCAAGCTCGGCCTGACTTATGAGAGCCTGCCCGGTCGCGCACAGATGCGCACCGTCAACGGATCGTCCGCGATGCGCTGGGCGAAGATCGAGCGGATGGAAATGGCGGGCAAGCGCATCGAGCAGATCAGCGCCGCCGTGGTCGATGGCGCCCTGCCGGTTTCGCTGATGGGCCAGAATGCGCTGCAGCAACTCGGCACCGTCACCCTGAGCGGCGACACCTTGACGATCCACTGAACCGGGCTTCCCAGCCAGACCGATCCCGCCGCGCAATCGGCAAAGAAAAGGCCAGCCCCCCCGGACTGGCCTTTTCAGCGGGAAACGCGTGTGAAGCCGGCCATCAGCTGGCGGCGAAGGTAACCTTCACCGGATTGCGGCGACGCATCATCGTGCCGGCCAGACCGAAGCCCGCGATCATCAGCGCCCAGGTCGACGGCTCGGGAACCGAACCGAACACCGGCGGCACAAAATCGGGCAAGGGAATGGGAATGCCAGGGATGAACCCGCCGCCACCGCCCGTACCACCAGTGGGCGGCGTGAAGGAGGCCATGGAGGGCTCCAGCGACGGCTGCGTCACGATCAGCGGGCTGTTGAGGTTCGATACGAAATCGGCAGCTTCCGGCTCGGCGAAGAAGGCGGTCGGCGCGACCGGCGACTTGTTCGGCGCCGCGGTCGGCTTCTGCGCGAATGGGCTGCTGCCCTGGTTGCGAGAACGGCCAGGACCGCAATCGGCGCGATTGACCAGCTGGGTCAGGTCACCCTTTGAATTGACGAATTCGGGCGCGCAGCCATCGCGAAGATAGCCCATGATCGCGGAGCGCAGCGACGTCTCTTCCGGCGCGGGCACGGCGACGAACGCCGAGGCGAACTCAGGGATGGTGAACATCCGGCGCTCATTGTGCGGCGCGGCTGCGATCAAGGCGCTGGCCACCACGGCCAGACCGATCAAAGCTCGGTGCCGTTCAATTTCACGGCGCGCCCAACGGAGCGAGTCTGTCGATAAGCTTTCCATGAACCCGTGCTAAACCTGCGGTGGAAAGAATTAAAGCGCTTTAACCTTCTTTTCCCACGTCTTAACCACCTTTGCGCAGATGGCCGACAGACGTTGCCAAAGGGTCACAAATTAGGCGCCCACCGCCCTCCCCGGCTCCCTCGCCGTGGCCGGAATCGGAAACGGCTTGCTTTTCACCGCCGTCGCGCCTATCGGGCCTTCGCTCACCGGGCCCGTCCCGGTGCACCGTCCGAGACAGCTGGTGATGGGATCTGCCCATCTTAATGCCCAGCCGAGACGGGGAAAAGTTCTTGCCGGACGGCGCTCCGCTTCGATGCGCAGCTCAATCCGGGTCTGTCCGCACTCTCGTGCTGGACCAGTCAACCCTTCCCCTCGGACTGCTTCGCCGCATGCGGCCCATCTCGGGTCGTGCGCGGCACATGTGTGAACGCGGCCGGGCCTTCCGGGCCTTGCCGCAGAGGAGAATGGCATGGATCGCAATGAAAAGACCGAGGTCGTTTCCGCGCTTCACGAATCTCTGAAGGAAATGGGCGTGGTCGTCGTGACCCGCAATCTGGGCCTCAGCGTGGCTCAGTCGACCCAGCTCCGTCAGAAGATGCGCGATGCGGGTGCGACCTACAAGGTAACGAAGAACCGCCTTGCCAAGATCGCCATCAAGGACACCGATTATGCCAGCATCGAAGAGATGCTGGTTGGACCGGTGGGCCTGGCGACGTCTTCCGATCCGGTTGCGGCTGCAAAGGTCGCGATCGATTTCGCCAAGACGAACGACAAGCTGGAGATCGTCGGCGGCGCCATGGGCACTACGCTCCTGGACGCCAATGGCATCAAGGCGCTGGCTTCGATGCCGTCGCTCGACCAGATGCGCGCAACGCTGATCGGCCTCATTCAGGCCCCGGCGACCAAGCTCGCAGTCGTCACCAAGGAACCGGCCGCGCAGCTCGCGCGCGTCTTCAACGCTTATGCCACCAAGGATGCTGCCTGATCTTCAGGCCGCCTCCCCGGCAGACAGTTGCAATCAATTGACTTGGGCCAGACCCGGCCCCGCTAGAAAATGGAGTGAATTACATGGCTGATATCAACTCGCTCGTCGACCAGCTCTCCGCGCTGACCGTTCTCGAAGCTGCTGAGCTGTCGAAGGCTCTCGAAGAGAAGTGGGGCGTTTCCGCTGCAGCCGCAGTCGCGGTTGCTGCGCCCGCCGGTGGCGCCGGTGGCGATGCCCCCGCTGCTGAAGAGAAGACCGAGTTCGACGTGATCCTCGTCAACGACGGTGGCAAGAAGATCAACGTCATCAAGGAAGTCCGCGCCATCACCGGTCTCGGCCTGACGGAAGCCAAGGCGCTCGTCGAAGGCGCGCCGAAGGCTGTGAAGGAAGGCGTGAACAAGGCGGAATCCGAAGAGCTGAAGAAGAAGCTCGAGGAAGCCGGCGCGACCGTCGAGATCAAGTAAACTTGATGGGAGGGGAGCGGCCCGGCCGTTCCCGCCCGACAAAAGAAGCGCGTCCGGAGCGATCCGGGCGCGCTTCTTTTTGCGTTTGAGGGATCGTCGCGTGGATCAGGCGTGATCGATGGGCGCCCGGAGGCCGATCAACGGCGTGTGGCAGCCTCGGCCTTCATCGCCTCGATGGCTTCGCGCAGCGTCGGGTAGCGCGCCCGGTCGCCTCCCTCTCGGGCAGCGGAGCGCTCAGCCCGTCCATAGTCGGTCAGGGCCAGCGGCCCCTGCCGCCCGCGCATTCCCAGCCGCCAGAAGAGCAGACTGGCGAGCAGCACCAGACCGGCGATGAAGCCGATCTGCTGCCACGGCGCGGAGAGATATTGCGCCAGACCGAGGCCTTCCGCCTTGCCCTGCGTGCGCTGCAAGGTGGGGCCCGCCGGCCCGGCGCCCATCGGCACTGCGGACAGCGCGATCGGTACGGGTGGCCCATCTGCGCTATTCATGGCAGGCGCCCCGGCCACGCTCTCATTGGCCGGCGCGACATCCTGCGCCATAGCCACCGCCTTTGAACCAGAGTCCAGCAACTCCGGGCGCGCCGTGCGCACATCCTCATAGGAGCGCGCCAAGGGATCGCGGCTCTCCGGGCGATAGGCCGGCAATTCGCTCACCGGCCGCGCGAGGCGGTCGCGCGACTCCGGCCGCGCGGAGGGCTGCGCCAGACGGTCCCGGCTCTCGGGCCGCACCTCATTGGCAATCAGCATCGGTGCCCGCACCTGATTATCCTGCCCGAAGGCAGGCGGGAGCAGCAGGCTGGTGAGCTTCTGGAAATCGAGAAGGCTGGAGCTTGCCCGGACAAACGCAGTTTCCGCTTGCCCTGCCGCCGGACTCACGGCGAGAAGGCAGGCGATCGACGCCATCCCTGGAAAGACAACAGGCAATCTCATTATGACCCCACCGACCCATTTCGGGACAGACTGCGATCAGCATATCGTCGCGCCAATGTAAAGCGTGAGGGACAAAAGGCGCCCTGTGCCGCCCGATCCTTGCGCCGACACGTGCGGCCTGCGCCAGCCGATTATCGAAGGGACACATCATCATGGCCGAGACATCTTCTCTGACCACGACGAACAATGACGACCTCAAAGCGCTGGTGCGGACCGTCCCGGACTATCCGATTCCCGGCATCCAGTTTCGCGACGTTTCGACCCTGTTGCTGGATGGCGAGGGCTTTCGGGCGACGATCGACCGGATCGCGGCATTGGTCGATCCAGCGCAGGTCGACCTCATCGCCGGCATCGAGGCGCGCGGGTTCATCGTCGCAGCCGGACTCTCCTACAAGCTCGGCAAGGGCAAGCTGATGCTGCGCAAGTCCGGCAAGCTGCCCGGCGCGACGGTCGGCATTGATTATGCGCTCGAATATGGCACCGACCGGATCGAGATGCATCAGGGCGCCGTGCGGCCGGGGCAACGGGTGCTGCTGGTGGACGACCTGCTGGCGACCGGCGGGACCGCGCTCGCCGGCGCCGCCTTGCTGCGGGGCGAAGGTGCCATTGTCGATCAGGCGGCGTTCGTCATCGACCTGCCCGAGCTGGGCGGCGCGGCGCGCCTCAGGGACGTGGGCATCACACCCCTCTCCCTCATCACCTTTGAGGGGCATTGAGACGCATGCGCATCCTGATGCTCGCCGCCCTGCCGGAAGAGGCCGATGCCTTCCTGCCGGATGCGGGGGACAGGCTGGACGGCGACTGGCCGCTGGTGCGCCGCGTCGACACCGGGCGCCATCTGGTGCACATCGCGACGACCGGGATCGGCAAGGTCAACATCGCCGCGGCCGCCGCGCGGCTGCACGCGATCTACGATGCGGACATGCTGATGATCCTCGGGACGGCCGGCAAGCTGAGCGCCCTCGCCGGCGATTGCTTCTGGCTCGCCCGCGCCGTCCAGCATGATTATGGCGCGCGTCGCCCGGATGCCTTCGTGCACTACCCCGCTGGCGCCTGGCCAATGGGGCCGGCAAATGTCACGCCTTATGCGGCCATGCCCGATCCCGGCAGCGCCCTGCCCCATGCTTGCATCGCCAGCGGTGACGCATTCATCGAGGATGGCGCCTATGCGGCCCATCTCGTCGCTGCGCTGGATGCCGACATCGTCGACATGGAAACCGCGGCCGTCGCCCAATATGCCGCCCAGTGCGGCCTCCCCTGGGGCGGCATCAAGGCGGTGACGGACGATGCCAATCCCGACAGTGCCGGGGATTTCCACGCCAACCTCCGCGCCGCCTCTCGCCGGGCCGCGCTTGCCATGGAACGGGTGCTCGACCTGCTTTGACCTCGCCGGACAACACGCTAGATTGCGCCGACTGCATCGCCCCAACACAGAGAGACATGATGGCTCATTTTGCTGCTTCCCCCCTCCTCCTCGCCGCCACCGGCCTCTGCCTGGCCTTGCAGGGCTGCGGCGCCAAGGCCCCGGCGGGGCCGATGCCCACGCCCGAGCCCTTCGCCGAGGCGATCCTCTATGATGGCCAGGGCAACCGCACCGGTGTCGCGACGCTGGTGCCGGAAGACGGCCATATGCGCGGCAGCGTCGAGGTGACGCGCGGGCTGACGCCGGGTGCGCACGGGATGCACATTCACGCCATCGGCAAATGCACCCTGCCCGATTTCGTATCGGCCGGCGGCCACCTCAACCCCGAGAGCAAGCAGCACGGCACTGAGAACCCGCAAGGCCCCCATGCCGGCGACCTGCCGATGGTCACCGCTGACGCACGCGGCGCTGCCAGGGTAACGTTCATGGCGCACACCAACATGGCAACCTTGCTGGACGACGATGGCGCGGCGCTGGTGATCCACGCGGACGCCGACGACATGCGCACCGACCCCACTGGCAACAGCGGCGGCCGGGTGATGTGCGGCGTGTTCTACCGCAAGGAATCCTGATCGCAGATCGGGTTCGTCGCCGACCACCAACGCCGCAAAGGCATTGCAGCGGGCCGCAAGCCCCTTGCAATGCCGCGCGATGGCCTTATATCGCTGGTCATTCGGATTGGTCGGGCATCTGCCCGCCAGTCGCCTTCCGCTACCCGGGCAAGCATGACGCGTTGCGCACGACATGCATCACATATGGGGTGACGGCGAGGTTCATATGACGCTCAAGTGCGGATCGGACAGCCCCGGCCCGCACTTTTTTGCGTGCTCGCAGCCCTCGAATCGAGGTGCGCAGCCGCAGCAAAAGGCTGAATTTTCGCTGCAATGCGAAAAATATTATCGGGACCACAACACGCAGGAAGGTCAGGTATCTCTGGCATGGCAACCAAGGCTCTCCCCATCAAGCCCGGCGAAAGCGCCACCAAGCGTATCCGCAAGGTGTTCGGCAACATCCACGA
This sequence comes from Sphingobium sp. B1D7B, assembly GCF_025961965.1. Taxonomy (NCBI): domain Bacteria; kingdom Pseudomonadati; phylum Pseudomonadota; class Alphaproteobacteria; order Sphingomonadales; family Sphingobiaceae; genus Sphingobium; species Sphingobium sp. B1D7B. The sequence goes on along the minus strand of NZ_JAOQOR010000001.1, from coordinate 2,514,293 downwards.
GGTCGTGGAAATGCCGAACCTCATCGAGGTTCAGCGCGAAAGCTATGAGCAGTTCCTGCGGTCCAATCCCGCAATCGGCTATGTGTCCGGCCTTGAGAAGACGCTGCGCAGCGTCTTCCCGATCCGTGACTTTGCCGGCACGGCCGAGCTGGACTTCGTCCACTATGAGCTGGAAGATCCCAAGTACGACACCGAGGAATGCCGTCAGCGCGGCATCACCTACGCCGCGCCGATGCGCGTCACCCTCCGCCTGATTGTCTTCGAAGTCGATCAGGACACCGAGACCCGCTCGGTTCTCGATATCAAGGAGCAGGATGTCTACATGGGCGACATGCCGCTCATGACCGGCAACGGCACCTTCATCGTCAATGGCACCGAGCGCGTCATCGTGTCCCAGATGCACCGCTCGCCGGGCGTCCTGTTCGACCATGACCGTGGCAAGACCCACTCTTCCGGCAAGTATCTCTTCGCCGCTCGCGTGATCCCGTATCGCGGCTCCTGGCTCGACTTCGAGTTCGACGCCAAGGACATCGTGAACGTGCGTATCGACCGCAAGCGCAAGCTACCGGTCACTGCCCTGCTCTTCGCGCTTGGCCTGAACAGCGAGGAAATCCTCGGCGAGTTCTACAACAAGGTCACCTACGTGCGCGGCGAGAATGGCTGGCAGATCCCCTATACGGCGGACGCCTGGCGCGGCCTCAAGCCCACCTTCGACATCATCGACGCCAAGACCGGCGAAGTGGTGTTCGCAGCCGGGCAGAAGATCAGCCCGCGTGCGGCGCTGAAGGCTGCCAAGGACGGCCTGGAAGCGCTCGTGATCCCGACCGAGGAAGTCTATGGCCGCTACAGCGCCTATGACCTCATCAACGAGAGCACCGGCGAGATCTACATCGAAGCCGGCGACGAGGTCTCGCCCGAGAACCTCGCCAAGCTGGATGCGGCAGGCATCGACCGCCTCGAACTGCTCGACATCGACCATGTGAATACGGGTCCGTGGATCCGCAACACGCTCAAGGTCGACAAGGCCGAGGACCGCGACCACGCGCTCTCGGACATCTACCGCGTGATGCGCCCCGGCGAGCCGCCGACGCGCGAGACCGCCGAAGCCCTGTTCGAAGGCCTGTTCTTCGACGGCGAGCGCTATGACCTCTCGGCCGTGGGCCGCGTGAAGCTGAACATGCGCCTTGGCCTCGACGCCGAGGACACCATCACGACGCTGCGCCGCGAGGACATCCTCGCCGTGGTCAAGGAGCTGGTAAACCTCAAGGACGGCAAGGGCGAGATCGACGACATCGACAATCTCGGCAACCGCCGCGTGCGTTCGGTGGGCGAGCTGCTGGAGAACCAGTATCGAGTCGGCCTGCTCCGCATGGAGCGCGCCGTGAAGGAGCGCATGTCCAGCGTCGACGTCTCGACGGTGATGCCGAACGACCTCATCAACGCCAAGCCCGCCGTGGCCGCAGTGCGCGAGTTCTTCGGCTCCTCGCAGCTCTCGCAGTTCATGGACCAGACCAACCCGCTCTCCGAAATCACGCACAAGCGCCGCGTTTCGGCCTTGGGCCCGGGTGGTCTCACCCGTGAGCGCGCCGGCTTCGAGGTTCGCGACGTTCACCCGACCCATTATGGCCGTATCTGCCCGATTGAGACGCCGGAAGGCCCGAACATCGGTCTGATCAACTCGCTGGCGAGCTTCTCGCGCGTCAACAAGTACGGCTTCATCGAGACACCGTATCGCAAGGTCATCGACAACAAGGTGACGGACGAGGTCGTGTACCTCTCCGCCATGGAAGAGGCCAAGCACACGATCGCGCAGGCCAACGCCGAAGTGAACCCGGACGGCACCTTCGCCGAGGATCTCATCTCCGCCCGTGAGGCAGGCGAGTTCCTGATGGCGCCCCGCGACCACATCACGCTGATGGACGTCAGCCCCAAGCAGCTCGTTTCGGTTGCCGCATCGCTCATTCCCTTCCTGGAAAACGATGACGCCAACCGCGCGCTCATGGGATCGAACATGCAGCGTCAGGCCGTGCCGCTCGTGCAGGCCGAGGCGCCGTTCGTCGGCACCGGCATGGAAGAGACGGTTGCGCGCGACTCCGGCGCCGCCATCGCGGCCAAGCGCTCGGGCATCGTCGATCAGGTTGACGCCACCCGCATCGTGATCCGCGCCACCGAAGAGATCGAGGCCGGCAAGTCCGGCGTCGACATCTACACGCTGATGAAGTTCCAGCGCTCCAACCAGGACACCTGCATCAACCAGCGTCCGCTGGTGAAGGTGGGCGAGCATGTGAAGGCTGGCGACGTGATCGCCGACGGTCCCTCGACCGAGCTGGGCGAACTGGCCCTGGGCCGCAACAGCCTCGTCGCGTTCATGCCCTGGAATGGCTACAACTACGAAGACTCCATCCTGATCTCCGAGCGGATCGTTAAGGACGACGTCTTCACCTCGATCCACATCGAGGAGTTCGAGGTGATGGCCCGCGACACCAAGCTCGGGCCGGAAGACATCACCCGCGACATCCCGAACGTCGGCGAGGAAGCCCTGCGCAACCTCGACGAGGCGGGCATTGTCTACATCGGCGCCGAGGTGGAGCCGGGCGATATTCTCGTCGGCAAGATCACGCCCAAGGGTGAAAGCCCGATGACGCCGGAAGAGAAGCTCCTCCGCGCCATCTTCGGTGAGAAGGCCAGCGACGTGCGCGACACCTCGCTTCGCCTGCCGCCGGGCGTTGCCGGCACGATCGTCGAGGTGCGCGTGTTCAACCGTCACGGCATCGACAAGGACGAGCGCGCGATGGCCATCGAGCGCGAGGAAATCGACCGTCTCGCCAAGGACCGCGAGGACGAGCGCGCAATCCTCAATCGCGCAACCTTCAACCGCCTGCGCGAGATGCTGGTCGGCCAGACGGCCACGGCAGCACCCAAGGGCGTCAAGAAGGGTGTCGACATCACCGAGGAGCTGCTCTCCGAGGTCGAGCGTCACGAGTGGTGGAAGTTCGCGGTTGCGGACGATGCCCGCCAGTCGCAGCTCGAAGCGGTCAAGACGCAGTATGACGAGGCCGTGAAGGTCATCGTCGAGAAGTTCGAGGACCGTGTCGAGAAGCTGCAGCGCGGCGACGAGCTGCCCCCGGGCGTGCTCAAGATGGTCAAGGTCTTCGTCGCGGTGAAGCGCAAGCTGCAGCCGGGCGATAAGATGGCCGGCCGTCACGGCAACAAGGGCGTCATCTCGCGCATCCTGCCGGTCGAGGACATGCCGTTCCTGGAGGATGGCACCCCGGTCGACATCGTGCTCAATCCGCTGGGCGTGCCGTCGCGCATGAACGTCGGGCAGATCTTCGAGACGCACCTTGGTTGGGCCGCCCGCGGCCTTGGCCAGCAGATCAAGCATGCCCTGCGCGACTGGCGCGAGGCCAACCCGAACGCGACCGGCGGTGAAATGCCGGAAGCGGTGAAGGAGCGTCTGCTGACCGTCTATGGCGAGGATTATGCGGACGAGATCAAGTCCCGCTCGGCTGAGCAGGTCATCGAGCTTGCTTCCAACCTCGTGACCGGCGTTCCGATCGCAACACCGGTGTTCGACGGTGCGCGTGAAGCCGACGTTTCCGCTATGCTGCAGCTGGCAGGGCTCGATACGTCGGGCCAGTCCACGCTCTATGACGGCCGGACCGGTGACGCGTTCGACCGCAAGGTGACGGTGGGCATCATCTACATGCTCAAGCTGCACCACCTTGTGGACGACAAGATCCACGCCCGTTCCATCGGCCCCTACAGCCTCGTCACCCAGCAGCCGCTGGGCGGTAAGGCCCAGTTCGGTGGTCAGCGCTTCGGTGAGATGGAGGTCTGGGCACTGCAGGCTTATGGTGCAGCCTACACGCTGCAGGAAATGCTCACGGTCAAGTCCGACGACGTGGTCGGCCGTACCAAGGTCTATGAGGCGATCGTCAAGGGTGACGACACCTTCGAGGCCGGCATTCCGGAAAGCTTCAACGTGCTCGTGAAGGAAATGCGCTCGCTCGGCCTCAATGTTGAGCTGGCGGCGCTGGAAGACCTCTCCGACAGCGATGGCGACGACGAACTGCCCGAGGCGGCGGAATAAATCATGGAAGCCCCTCCCCTTCAGGGGAGGGGTTGGGGTGGGGCCTGGCGCTCAGTTTGCTGCGCGACACCCACCCCCTTCCCCTCCCTTGAAAGGGAGGGGCGAACCAAGTTTACGAGGAAGGGTATCAACCCATGAACGAACTGACCACCTTCGCCAATCCGATGGCCAAGCCGGAAACCTTCGACCAGATCCAGATCGGCATTGCGTCGCCTGAGCGCATCCGCAGCTGGTCCTTCGGCGAGATCAAGAAGCCGGAGACGATCAACTATCGCACGTTCAAGCCCGAGCGTGACGGCCTGTTCTGCGCGCGCATCTTCGGCCCGATCAAGGACTATGAGTGCCTGTGCGGCAAGTACAAGCGCATGAAGTATAAGGGCATCGTCTGCGAAAAGTGCGGCGTGGAAGTGACCGTTTCCAAGGTCCGCCGCGAGCGCATGGGCCATATCGAGCTGGCCGCGCCGGTTGCCCACATCTGGTTCCTCAAGTCGCTGCCTTCGCGCATCGGCCTGCTGCTCGACATGCAGCTCAAGCAGCTTGAGCGCGTCCTCTACTTCGAGAGCTACATCGTCATCGAGCCGGGCCTCACCCCGCTGGAGAAGTATCAGCTTCTCAATGAGGACGAGCTGGTCGAGGCGCAGGACGAATATGGCGAGGACGCCTTCTCCGCCGGCATCGGTGCCGAGGCGGTCAAGCAGATGCTCATGGACCTCGATCTCGAGGGCGAGCAGAAGGCGCTGATGGAAGAGCTGGCGACAACCAAGTCGGAGCTCAAGCCCAAGAAGATCATCAAGCGCCTCAAGGTCGTGGAAAGCTTCATCGATTCCGGCAACCGCCCGGAATGGATGATCCTCGACGTGGTGCCGGTCATTCCGCCGGAACTGCGCCCGCTGGTGCCGCTGGACGGCGGCCGCTTCGCGACCTCGGACCTCAACGATCTCTACCGTCGCGTCATCAACCGCAACAACCGCCTGAAGCGCCTGATGGAGCTGCGTGCGCCGGACATCATCGTTCGCAACGAAAAGCGCATGCTTCAGGAAGCCGTTGACGCCCTGTTCGACAACGGCCGTCGCGGCCGCGTCATCACCGGCGCCAACAAGCGTCCGCTCAAGTCGCTCTCCGACATGCTCAAGGGTAAGCAGGGCCGCTTCCGCCAGAACTTGCTCGGCAAGCGCGTCGACTATTCCGGTCGTTCGGTCATCGTGACCGGTCCGGAGCTCAAGCTGCACCAGTGCGGCCTGCCCAAGAAGATGGCGCTCGAGTTGTTCAAGCCGTTCATCTACGCCCGCCTCGACGCCAAGGGTCTCTCCATGACCCTCAAGCAGGCGAAGAAATGGGTCGAGAAGGAGCGCAAGGAAGTCTGGGACATCCTCGATGAGGTGATCCGCGAGCACCCTGTGCTGCTGAACCGCGCCCCGACGCTCCACCGCCTCGGCATTCAGGCGTTCGAGCCCGTGCTGATCGAGGGCAAGGCCATCCAGCTGCACCCGCTGGTCTGCGCCGCGTTCAACGCCGACTTCGACGGTGACCAGATGGCCGTTCACGTTCCGCTGAGCCTTGAGGCCCAGCTGGAAGCGCGCGTGCTGATGATGTCCACCAACAACATCCTCTCGCCCGCTAACGGCAAGCCGATCATCGTGCCCTCGCAGGACATGGTGCTGGGTATCTATTATCTGTCGATGGAGCTGGCCGGCGAGCCGGGCGAAGGCATGATCCTCGCCGACATGCAGGAGGTCCACCAGGCCCTCTTCGCCAAGGCGGTGACGCTGCACAGCAAGATCATCAGCCGCGTGCCGCAGACGGACGAGAATGGCGAGACCTACATGCGCCGCGTGGAAACCACGCCGGGCCGTATGCTGATCGGCGAGTGCCTCCCCAAGAGCCACAAGGTGCCGTTCGACGCCGTCAACCGCCTGCTCACCAAGAAGGACGTGGGCGACGTGATCGACGAGGTCTATCGTCACACCGGCCAGAAGGACACGGTGCTGTTTGCCGACGCCATCATGGCGCTGGGCTTCCGCCACGCGTTCCAGGCGGGCATCTCGTTCGGCAAGGACGACATGATCATTCCGGACAGCAAGGTGGCTCTGGTCGATGAGACCAAGGCGCTGGTGGCCGACTATGAGCAGCAGTATCAGGACGGCCTGATCACCCAGCAGGAAAAGTACAACAAGGTGATCGACGCCTGGTCGGGCTGCGGTGACCGTGTGGCCAACGCCATGATGGACGAGATTCGCTCGATGCCGCAGGACCCGGATACGGGCCGCCTGAAGCCGATCAACTCGATCTACATGATGAGCCACTCGGGTGCCCGTGGTTCCCCGGCGCAGATGAAGCAGCTGGCCGGTATGCGCGGCCTGATGGCCAAGCCGTCGGGCGAGATCATCGAAACGCCGATCATCTCGAACTTCAAGGAAGGCCTGACCGTCCTTGAATATTTCAACTCGACGCACGGCGCCCGTAAGGGTCTGGCCGACACGGCGCTCAAGACGGCGAACTCGGGTTACCTGACCCGCCGTCTGGTCGACGTCAGCCAGGACTGCACCATCGTCGAGGTGGATTGCGGCACGCAGAAGGCGCTGGAGATGAAGGCCATCATCCAGGGCGGCAGCGTGATCGCATCGCTCGGCGAGCGCGTGCTCGGTCGCACCACGGCCGAGGACATTGTGGACAGCAAGGATGGCTCGGTCATCGTTCCCGAGGGCGAGCTGCTGGACGAGGCGATGGTCGCGAAGATCGAGGCCATCGGCGTTCAGGCGGTCAAGATCCGTTCGCCGCTGATCTGCGAATCCAAGATGGGCGTGTGCGCCAAGTGCTACGGGCGTGACCTCGCCCGCGGTACGCCGGTGAACATCGGTGAGGCTGTCGGCGTGATCGCCGCCCAGTCGATCGGTGAGCCGGGCACGCAGCTGACGATGCGCACCTTCCACATCGGCGGTGCCGCCCAGCTCAACGAGCAGTCCAACCTTGAGGCCGTTTCCGACGGTTCGATCGAGTTGCGCGACATGCCGACCATCACGGACAAGCATGGCCGTAACCTGTCGCTGGCCCGCAATGGCGAACTGGCGATCATCGACGATGAAGGCCGCGAGCGTGCGGTCCATCGCCTGCCTTATGGTGCCGCCATCCTGTTCAAGCATGGCGCCAAGGTGAAGCAGGGCGACCGCATCGCCGAGTGGGATCCGTTCACGCAGCCGGTGATCACCGAGAAGCCGGGTATCGTGAAGTATCAGGACCTGATCGACGGCAAGACGCTGACCGAACAGGCGGACGAGGCCACCGGCATCACGCAGCGCGTGGTGACCGAATATCGTGCCCCGTCTCGCTCCAAGGACGATCTGCGTCCGCGCCTGACCCTGCTGGACGATGCCTCCGGCGAGGCAGCGCGTTACCTTCTGGCACCGGGCGCGACGCTCTCGGTCGAGGATGGCGCGCAGGTGCAGGCCGGTGACGTGCTGGCCCGTGTCTCCCGCGAGGCTGCCAAGACCCGCGACATCACGGGCGGTCTGCCGCGCGTGGCGGAGCTGTTCGAGGCGCGCAAGCCCAAGGACAATGCGATCATCGCACGGGTCTCGGGCCGCGTTCAGTTCCTCAAGGACTATAAGGCCAAGCGCAAGATCGCGATCCTCCCCGAGGATGGCGGCGAGCCGGTCGAGTATCTGATCCCCAAGAGCAAGGTGATCGACGTTCAGGAAGGCGACTACGTGAAGCGTGGCGACAACCTGATCGGCGGTTCGCCCGATCCCCACGACATTCTCGAAGTGCTCGGCATCGAGCCGCTTTCGGAATATATGGTCGCGGAGATCCAGGAGGTCTATCGACTGCAGGGCGTGAAGATCAACGACAAGCACATCGAGGTGATCGTTCGCCAGATGCTGCAGAAGGTTGAGATCACCGACGGCGGAGACACCACGCTGCTGGCAGGCGAGCAGGTCGATCGCGAGGAAATGGACGAAGTGAACGCCCGCCTCGCGCCCGGCCAGCAGCCGGCCTTCGGCAAGCCCGTGCTCCTCGGCATCACCAAGGCGTCGCTGCAGACCCGCAGCTTCATCTCGGCAGCCTCCTTCCAGGAAACGACCCGCGTCCTCACCGAGGCGGCCGTTCAGGGCAAGAAGGACACGCTGATCGGCCTCAAGGAGAATGTGATCGTCGGGCGTCTGATCCCGGCCGGCACCGGCTCCTCGATGAACCGGATGCGGATCGCCGCGAACAGCCGCGATGCTGCGCTCCGCGCCGCCATGCGGGCCGCCAACGAGGTTCACCTCGTGGCACCGCAGACCGCCGCAGAAGAGCATGAGGCCGAACTGCGCCAGCCCGTGGAAGCCGCCATCGGCGACGATCCGCTCGGCAAGGTGCAGGGTGAGGACTTCACCACCGAGGACATGAACTAAGCATCAGGTCCTTTCAGGAAGAAAATAGAGAGGCCCGCCGGAGCGATCCGGCGGGCCTTTTGCTTGGATGTCCGACGCGATATCCTGTGGCATCGACTCCCTTGGCCGCAGGACACATGATGCTGAAACTGAGGCTCTGCTGCCTTGCCCTAACCTTGGGCGCCCTCGCCCTCTCTGCCAGTGGCGCGCTGGGACAGACCAATCCCTATCAGGAGGATGCCCGTGCACTTCCGGGCATCATCGCGGAAACCTATGCCTATCCCGAGCGCCTTGCGGGTGGCGAATATCGCCTGCCCTCCCGGCTCCAGGCGGAAGCCGAGGCGGTGCGCGATGAGGATGGCCTCATCCGCCTTGCAGAACGCGCCCTCATGGTTCTCGCCGACCATCATGCAATCACGGGAGCCTCCTTCTCCAACAGCTGGGCGGTTTTCCCAAGCTATGGCGACCTGTGGATCGAGCGGCGCGGCGCTGGCTATCGTATCGAGCAGGTCCGGACCGGCAGCCCGGCGGAACAGGCCGGTGTGCAAGCCGGCGACGAACTGATCGCCATTGCCGGAACGCCTGTACAGGCAGCGGTCGACGCATTCTGGACCGACCTCGGCGTCGCGCCGGGCGAAGGCGATGCCGGCTATGCCGCGCGCGTGCTCGCGGCGGGCCGTCGCGACCGGCCGCGACAGCTGACCGTGAAGGCGGGCGGCAGGTCACCGCGCACGGTCGAACTGCCCAATCTGTACGCCCTCAAGCCTCAGGACATGCCGCCGCTTTCGGTCGCGGAGGACGCCCGCGGCGCGGCGATCATCCGTTTCCACGACTCCCTCGGTCGCGATGACACGATCCCAGCCTTCGATACGGCCATGGCAGCGCTGACGCCGGGCAAGCCGATCATCCTCGACCTGACCGACACAGCCAGCGGCGGCAATACCACGGTGGCGCGGGCGATCATGGGCTGGTTCGTCACCCAGCCCACCGCCTATCAAATTCACAACCTGCCCGTCGAACAGCGCGAGACAGGCATTGCGCGGCAGTGGATCGAGCAGGTGCTGCCACGGGCGGGGAAGCACCATGCCGGCCCCCTCAGTGTGCGGGTGTCACGCTGGACCGGGAGCATGGGCGAAGGCCTGGCGATTGGCCTGCATGCCATAGGCACGCGCGTGCAAGGCAGCAGGATGGCAGGGCTCCTGGGCGCGATCTACGATCATGCGTTGCCCAAATCCGGCGTGATCATCAAATTGCCGACCGAGCGGCTGTACGCTGTCGATGGGACGCCAAGGGAAGCGTTCCAGCCCGAGCCGGTCCCGATGGATACAGCGCGCTGAGGGTCAGCATTATGGGCGCGCGGCCAAGCCTGCGTCGGCGCTCCTTACAAAGAAAAAGGCCCCGGAAACCGGAGCCTTCCTCTGAAACCTTGGGTTGAGCCCGCTCAGTTCTTCTTGAGCGTGAGGCCACCGAAGCGCTTGTTGAACTGGGCCACGCGGCCGCCCTGATCGAGCTGGCGCTGACCGCCGGTCCATGCCGGGTGCGACGTCGGATCGATTTCCAGCGTCATCGTGTCGCCTTCCTTGCCCCAGGTCGAGCGGGTCTGGAAGCTGGTCCCGTCCGTCATCTGCACGGTGATGAGATGATACTCGGGATGCGTGTCTTTTTTCATGTGTCGGCTCCTGAAATGACCGGTTTCCGACCGGTCCGGGGCGTTAGGGAAGCGCGGCCCTTAGCGGGAAAGGGCTGGCTTGGCAAGGCTCCCCGGGGTTTGTGTCCCGCTCAGTCCTTCGGCGGATCGGCGATCATCGCGACGCAGTTTGTTTCTGCGCACAATTTGCCGTCGATGCTGGCCTTGCCGGAGAATTTGCAGACCGAACCGCGCAGCTGCGTGAACTCGACATGGAGGTCCAGCAGATGCCCCGGCTCGACAGGCGCACGGAACTTCGCGCCCTCGATGGTCATGAAATAAACGAGCTTGCCCGTGCCGGCGAGCCCGAGAGACTCGACGGCGAGGATACCGGCAGCCTGGGCAATCGCCTCGACGATGAGCACGCCCGGCATGATCGGACGCCCGGGGAAATGCCCCTGGAAGAACTGCTCGTTCATCGACACGGCCTTGACCGCGTGGATCGAGGTCTTGGGAACCATCGAGACCACACGGTCGACCAGCAGCAACGGGTAACGATGCGGCAAGGCTGCCAGCACGCCACGGATATCGAGTCCGCCGCTCTGTTCAGCCCCTGCGCTTTCCGCTTCGCTCATCGGTGATTAGCGCCCTTCGCCAGCCGTCGGCGTGCGCGCAGCCGGCGCTGCAGCGGCAGGCTGCTGCTGCTGCTGACCACCGGGCTGCCAGCCCTGCGGCGGCGTGATGCTGACGGACGGGACCAGCGCGTTGATCTCCTGCACGAGCAGACGGGTGACGTCCGCCGTGGGCTGGAAGGCTTCTGCGGCTTCCGCCTTCACCAGCAGGTCGATCTTGTTCTTGGTCATCACGTTGCGCATGGCCTCGGGCAGCTTGGCGCCGATCTGCTCGAGCACATAGGCGCGGGCGAGCTGGAGCGGCTGCTCGAGACGCTGCAGTTCGGCCTGCGCTTCCTGCGCGCGACGCTGCAACTCGTTATACTGGGTCTGCAGGGTGGTCTGCGTGGCAGCGGGCGGGTTCTGGCCAGCGGCCTGCGCTGCGGTCTGCAGCGCAGTCTGCTTCTGCTGAATCTCGGTCTGCAGCGCAGTGCGACGCGTGTTGATCTGGTCGATATTCGACTTGTAGGTCACCTGCATCTGCTGGCTGGCCGTGGTGGCCGCGCTCGACTGGCCAATCGCCTCGTCGATGTTGACGACGGCAATCGCCTGCTTGACCTGTGCGGAAACCGGCGCAGAAACGCTGAGGGCCGCGACCGATGCCGTTGCGAGCGCAACAGCGGAAAAGATGGAGTTACGCATCAGAATTGTGTCCCTATGTTGAAGGTTACAAGCTTGGTATCATCGCCGTCGACCTTCACCAGGGCCTTGGCGATATCGATCCGGAACGGACCGAAGGGCGAATTCCAGTTCACGCCGAAACCGACCGACACGCGCGGTTTGGGGCTGTCGCCGAGGAAGACTTCCTTGAAGCCGCCAATCGACGTTACGTAAGGCGTCGTACCGGAAGGACAGCTAGCGCCATCGGGAATGGACGAGAGCGAACTGGCGGTCGTGTCGGTCGCAGGCGTGATGCACTGCCTCAAGCCGCTGGCATCCCGGATGGGGAAATCGATGTTTTGGGGCAGGTCGATTAAGTTCGGACGACGGACGCCGAAGACGGCACCGGCATCGATGAACACTGACGGACGCAGGCCCATGTCACGCGCGCCGGCACCAAGCGGGATCTCGATCTCAAAGTGCGTAAGGTAGTAAGCGCGGCCGCCCAGAGCGTCGTCGGACCACTGGTCGCGATTTTCACTCAGTCCGATGACGTTATTATTCTCGTCGTACAGATAAGGCTTGCGCACGATGCGCGGCCCGACGCCGCGAATATCGAAACCGCGCAACTGCGGCTCACCCAGGAAGAAGCGATCGACGAGGCGGACGGGGTCGGAATTCGGCCCCGCGCCATCTTCGAACGAATGGATGTAGCCAGCCTCGCCCTTCACCGAGAAGATGAAGCCGCCGCCGAGCGGCCAGTATTTATCGGCAGAGAGACGGTTGCGCAGGTAACGAACGTTACCGCCCAGACCGGCAAAGTCCTGACTGAACGTGATGCTGTGCCCGCGCGTCGGACGGATGCGGTTGTCCCGCATGTCGTAGATCAACGAATAGCCGATCGACGACGTGGTGCGCTTGCCGATGGCATCGCACAGATACTGGCTTGCGCGCAGAGGGTCGCACTGGAAGTTGCCGGCCTGCTCACGGTCGGAGTAATAGTTGGCCTTGTCCAGCGTCACGTCCTCGAACGAGAGGCCATAGCGCAGCGCCAGCGAGAGATATTCGGTAATCGGCAGACCGGCCCGCAGCTGGAAGCCGGTGCGGACCTGGCTGTACAGCGTGTTGCGGTCATTACCGGACAGGTAGTTGAACGAGTTCGTATCCTGCCGGAAGATATCGCCGCCCAGCGCGATGTTCTTGTCCAGGAAGTAGGGCTCGGTGAAGCCGACGTTCACGGACTTTGAGTAGCTCGAATAATTGACCGAAGTGCGCAGTTCCTGGCCCATGCCGCGGAAGTTGCGCTGCGTGACCGATGCCGAGAGGATGAAGCGCTCAAGGCTCGAGAAACCAGCGGAAAGCTGAAGCTCACCGGTCGCCTTTTCCTCGACATTGGTTTCCAGCACGATGCGGTCGGGCGCGGAACCCGGCTTCTGGTCAATCTCCAGACGCTCCTGGAAGAAGCCCAGCGAGTTGATCCGGTCCTGCGAGCGGCGGACCTGGAACGTGTTGAACGCATCACCCTCGTGCAGACGGAACTCGCGGCGGATCACCTTGTCCTGCGTCAGCGTGTTGCCGTTGATATCGATCCGCTCGACATAGACGCGCGGCGCGTTGGCGATGCGGAAGGTGATGCCCATGGTGAGGTCTTCGCGGCTGCGATTGAACTCGGGCTGCACGTCGGCGAAAGCATAGCCGAACAGACCGGCGGTCTGGTTGAGCTGCTCGACCGTGTCTTCCACGGCCTTGGCGTTGTACCAGTCGCCCTTCTTCATCCGCAGCGAGCGGGACAGGCCCTCGGAACTGAGGTCGCGAATATCGCTCTGCACGGTCACGTCGCCGAACTTGTAGCGGTCGCCTTCCTCCACCACATAGGTGATGATGAAGTCCTGCTTGTTCGACGTCAGCTCGGCAACGGCCGACACGACGCGGAAATCGGCATAGCCCTGCGTCAGGTAGAACTGACGGACCTTCTGCTGGTCATAGGCCAGACGGTCGGGATCGTAGGTAGTGCCGGACGAGAAGACGCGGAACCAGCGCGACTGCTTGGTCGCCATCTCGCTGCGCAGCTGCCCATCGGAGAATTTGTCGTTGCCGATGATGTTGATCTGGCGGACCTTGGATTTCGGCCCTTCCGTGATCTCGTAGACGATGTCGACGCGGTTCTGGTCCAACTGCACCAGCTTGGGATCCACGACCGCCGCGAACCGGCCCTGGCGACGATACAGCTCGATGATCCGGGCGACGTCCGCACGCACCTTGGAGCGCGTGTAGATCTGCCGGGGCGCCATGCGGATTTCGGGAAGGATCTTGTCGTCCTTGAGGCGCTTATTGCCCTCCAGCACGATACGATTGATGACCGGGTTCTCGGTCACCTGGATGGTGAGCGCGCCCTGATTGTCGCGGATCTGCACATCCGAGAACAGTTCGCTGGCGTAAAGCTCGCGCAGCGCCTCGTCGAGCGTCTCGCGGGTGTATTTGTTGCCGATCCGCAGCTTGGTATAGGAGAGGACCGTGTCCCCCTCGAGGCGCTGGGCACCTTCCACCGTGATGGCGGAGATGGTGCGCTCTTCGGCGGTCACCGGCTGAACCGCAGGCGCGGAGGGCAGCGCGGGGGCCGGCTGCGCTGTGGCGCTTCCGGTGGCCTGTGCCATCGCCGGCACGGACCCGAAGCCCGCCAGGATGGTGCCACACAGGAGCAACGGCGCGAGGCGGCCCTGTGTCGATGAAATGCGTGCTGCTTCGCTCAAACTCAGATTCCTCGACATGTCCTGAATGCACTTCATCCGGGGAAGCCGCATCCGCGCTGCCTCCCCTGCCCCAACCCGATCAGCCAATCAAGCCGCTCAGCCCTCGCCAGACGCCAAACGACGCCAGATCGTTCAAAGTCACGAAGATCATCAGTCCCAGCAAAAGCGCGAGGCCCGACCGAAACGCCATTTCCTGAAAGCGTGGACTGACCGGCCTGCGCTGAATAGCTTCTATTCCGTAGAAGAACAAATGACCCCCGTCGAGCATGGGAATTGGCAAGAGATTGATGAACCCCAAGTTAATGGAGACCAGCGCAACGAAGGCAATCAGCGCCTCCGGCCCCAATGCCGCCTGCTCGCCGGAAATCTGCGCGATCTTAAGCGGCCCGCCCAGTTCATCGACTGAGCGTCGCCCGGTGACGATGTCGGCGAGGCCGCTCGCCATCATGCCGATCAGCTCGCCCGTGCGGCGCACGCCGACCCAGGGCGCCTCGAGCAACCCGACAGGGCGCGAAACCGATTCAAGGCTACGCACGCCGAGCGCGCCATAACGGAACTCGTTGCCGAATCGATCGACTTGAACGACCTCGCCGATCTTCACCGGAATCTGGCGCGCTGCCCCGCCACGCTCGACGGTGAGAGTGACCTCCTCGCCGGGCAGCTTGGTCACGATGATCTGGCGCAGCTCGCCAAACAGCTCCACCGGCTTGCCATCCACGCCGCGAATCTTGTCCCCGGACAGGATGCCGGCGCGGTCCGCCGCGGAATTGGCTTCCACCGCCGTCACGTCGGCCGGGGTGACATTCTCGCCATAGGCATAAGCAAAGCCGCCCAGAATGATCGCGGCGAACAGCAGATTGATAAGCGGCCCGGCCAGCACGATCAGCGCGCGCTTGCCGACCGACTTGGACTGGAAGGTGCGGTTGCGCTCATCCGGCGGCAGTTGCAGCCAGCTCGGGTCGGACTGGCTGGCCGCGTTCATGTCTCCGGCGAACTTGACGTAGCCGCCGAGCGGCAGCGCAGCGACGCGCCAGCGCGTGCCGCGCTTGTCATGCCAGGCGAAGACTTCCTTGCCGAAGCCGATGGAAAAGGTCTCGGCATGAACGCCGAACCAGCGGCCGACGAGATAATGTCCCAGCTCATGAACGAACACGAGCGGGCCGATGACCAGCAGGAACGCAAGAATTGTGAAGAAGAAACCGGGGTTATCGGTCAATTGATGAGCTCCGCCGTCAGCCGCTCGGCCATTGCACGCGCCGACCTGTCGATGGCCTGAACATCCTCGAGCGTGGCGATGCGGCCTGCATCGCTGCGGGCTAGCACGTCTTCGACGATCCGGCCAATATCAAGAAAGCCGATCCGCCCATCGAGGAACGCCCCGACGGCGATCTCATTCGCGGCATTGAGGACGGCAGGTGCGCCGCCGCCTGCCTGAATCGCCTCGCGCGCAAGGCGCAGCGCGGGGAAGCGCTCCTCATCGGGCGCCTCGAAATCGAGCCGGCCGAGTGTGGCCAGATCGAGCGGTTCGCAGGGCGTCTCCATGCGCTGCGGCCAGGCCAGCGCGCTGGCGATGGGGATGCGCATATCCGGGCAACCGAGCTGCGCAATCGTCGAGCGATCGCGATATTCGACCATCGAATGGATGACCGATTGCGGGTGAACGAGGATCGAGAAGCGCTCTAGCCCGATGGGGAAGAGGTGGTAGGCCTCGATCAGCTCCAGCCCCTTGTTCATCATCGTCGCGCTGTCGATGCTGATCTTGCGGCCCATCGACCAGTTGGGATGCTTGACGGCCTGCGCCGGCGTCACCGCGCGCATGGCCTCGCGGCCGAGTGTGCGGAACGGCCCGCCGCTGGCGGTGAGCGTGATCTTGCGCACGGCGTCGAGGCCGCCGCTTGCGAGGCACTGGAAGATCGCGTTGTGCTCGCTGTCCACCGGCAGCAGCGCGGCGCCACTGCGGGCGACCGCTGCCATCATGACGTCACCGGCCGAAACCAGCGCCTCCTTGTTAGCCAGCGCCACCGTCTTGCCCCCGGCGACCGCCGCGAGCGTGGGAGCCAGTCCCGCGCAGCCGACGATGGCGGCCATCGTCCAGTCTGCGCCCATTTGCGCCGCCTCGATCAGTGCCTCGCTGCCAGCGGCGACCTCGATGCCGCTACCGGCCAGCGCAGCCTTGAGCGCCCCATAGCGGCTCTCATTGGCGATGACGGCGCGGCGGGCGCTGTGCGTGACGGCGATCGCGGCGAGCTTGTCGACATCATCCCCGGCCGTCACGGCCAGAACCTCGAACGCCTCCGGCTCGCGCGCAATGAGATCGAGCGTGGAGGTGCCAACCGACCCGGTCGCGCCGAAGACGGAAACGGTGCGCGGCGCGATCATCCCAGCATTCCTCCTGCGCTGGCCAGAGAAGCCAGAATGGCGGCCAGCAGCAGGCCATCCACCCGGTCGAACATGCCGCCATGGCCGGGAATGAGATTGCCGCTATCCTTTACGCCCGCTCGGCGCTTCATCCAGCTCTCGAAAAAATCGCCGACCTGGGCCACCACCGCGATGGCCGCGCCGAGCAGGGCGCTGACCAGCACGAAACCGGGTTGAAGGCTCACACTGGCGACAATCGCCACCAGCAGCGCGGAGGCCGCCATGCCGCCGCCCAGACCAGCCCAGGTCTTGGACGGACTGATGGCTGGCGCGATTTTCGGTCCACCGATGGTCCGCCCGGCGAAATAGGCGCCCACATCCGTCGCGATGACGACGCCGATCAGCAGCCAGCGCGTCGCCGCGCCGAGAGACAGCAGCGCTAGCGCCGCGCCGCCAATATAGATCAACCCGAAGAGCAGCCAGAGTATCCGGGCGAGCGTGCCATCGGGAAAGCGCCGAACGAGGCCGCGCCATTCCCAGAAGACGAGCGCGCTCACCAGCGCCACCAGCAGGATCAGCACCGCGCCATCGGCCCATAGCGCGAGCCCGGCGCCGACCAGCAGCACGATCGCCGAGCCGGTGCGAACCGCCAGATCGGAACGAGGCGCGCGTTCCGCCATCATCGGCCTCCATACCGGCGTTCACGGCAGGCGTAGCTTTCCACCGCCGCTGCCAGCGCCGCCTCGTCGAAGTCCGGCCACAGCGTCTCGGTGAAATATAGTTCGGCATAAGCCGCCTGCCAGAGCAGGAAGTTGGAGAGGCGCACTTCGCCAGACGTGCGGATCAACAGATCGAGCGGCGGCAGATCGGCGGTGTCGAGCTGTGCCGCGATCAGGTCCGGCGTGATCGCCTCTGGCGCCAGCGTGCCGGCCTGCACCTGCTGGGCAAGAGCGCGCATGGCGCGAGCCAGTTCGTCCTGCGACCCATAATTGAGCGCCACCACCAGCGTGGACGCAGTGTTTCCGGCGGTGCGCGCTACGGCCGCATCGACCATGGCCGCCGCTTCCGGCTCGAAGGCATGGTGATTGCCGATGATCTTCAGCCGGATGCCAGCCTCGTGCAGATCGTCCACTTCCGAGCGGAGAAACTGCTTCATCAGGCCGGTCAGGTCGGCAATTTCATCCTCGGGCCGCTTCCAGTTTTCAGACGAGAAGGCGTAGAGCGTCACGCATTCGATGCCGAGCTTGGATGCAGCCCGCAGGGTACGACGCACGGCCTCGGCGCCGGCGCGATGACCCGCGACGCGCGGCAAGCGGCGCGCCTTCGCCCAGCGGCCATTGCCATCCATGATGATCGCGACATGGCGCGGCACCGCCCTTTCCCCGCCGGTCTGGGCGGGGGTCGGCGCGGCCTTGCGCGTCATCCTGGACCTCAAAAGGCTCATAAATGGCCCTGGCCTCTCCCTCGGCAGTCGAAGGACGGATTATTTGCCAAGGATTTCCTTTTCCTTCGCCTGCGCTGCCGCATCGATATCCGCTATGGTCGAATCGGTGAGCTTCTGCACGTCGGCTTCGGCGCGCTTGCGCTCGTCCTCGCTGATTTCGCCCTTCTTCTCGTCAGTCTTCAGATTGTCCATGCCATCGCGGCGGACGTTGCGGGCGGCGACGCGCGCCTTCTCGGCATATTGGCCGGCCAGCTTGGCGAGTTCCTTGCGGCGCTCTTCGGTCAGGTCTGGAATCGGCAGGCGGACATTCTGCCCGTCGACAATCGGGTTGAGGCCAAGGCCCGCCGAGCGGATCGCCTTGTCCACCGGGCCGACATTGGACTTGTCCCACACCTGCACGGAGAGCAGGCGCGGTTCCGGCGCGGAGACGGTCGCGACCTGGTTAAGCGGCATCTTGGCGCCGTACACCTCTACGGTGATGGGATCGAGCAGGCCCACATTGGCCCGGCCCGTGCGCAGCCCGTTCAGATCGTGCTGGAGCGCGTCGACGGCGCCTGCCATGCGGCGCTCCAGATCAGCCTTGTCATATTTTGCCATCTTGCCTCTCCGATGAACCTAGCGACCGCTGTCGACCAGGGTCGAAACACCCTCGCCGCGCAGCACGCGGGCAAGGTTGCCCTGCTCGCGAATGTTGAACACGATGATGGGAATGGCGTTATCGCGGCACAGCGCCACGGCGCTGGCATCCATCACCTTGAGATTTTGTGTGAGCACCTGATCGTAACTCACGCGATCGAAACGCTTTGCGGAGTCGACGAGCTTGGGGTCGGCATCATAAACGCCATCGACCGACGTGCCCTTGTAGAGCGCGTCGCAGCTCATTTCGGCCGCCCGTAGCGCCGCGCCGCTATCCGTCGTGAAATAGGGATTGCCCGTGCCGGCGGCGAAGATCACCACCCGGCCCTTCTCCAGATGCCGCTGAGCGCGGCGACGGATATAGGGTTCGCAAACGCTGGCCATGGGGATAGCGGACTGCACGCGCGTCGCGACGCCCAGATGCTCCAGCGCATCCTGCATGGCGAGGGCGTTCATCACGGTCGCCAGCATGCCCATATAATCGGCATTGGCGCGGTCCATGCCCTGCGCTGCGCCAGCCATGCCGCGGAAGATGTTGCCGCCCCCGATCACCAGACAGATCTCGAAGCCGAATTCCTTGGCTTCCTTCACTTCCCCGGCCACGCGCGCGACAGTGCCCGGATCGATGCCGAAGCTCTGAGCCCCCATCGCGGCCTCGCCCGAGAGCTTGATGAGAATGCGCTTGGGGGCGGTCGTGGTCATGAATGCCTAACAAATTCCAGAGACGGGAGCGGCGCGGACCTTAGTAAGCCCGCGCCGCCATGCCAAGCACCGAGCGCGCCCGGTGCGTAATAAATGAAGGAAAGGATCAGGCGCCGACGGCGGCTGCGACTTCTGCCGCAAAATCCTTCTCTTCTTTCTCGATGCCTTCGCCGAGCTGGAAGCGCACATAGTCCTTGAGGACGATGGTCGTGCCGGCATCCTTCGCGGCCTTGGCCACGACGTCCGCGATCGGCGTCTTGTTGTCCATCACGAAGATCTGCGAGAGCAGCGCCTGCTCCTTGGCGAACTTCGCCACGGCGCCGTCGACCATCTTGGCGACGATGTCGGCGGGCTTGCCCGACTCGGCAGCCTTCTCCGCCGCGATCTTGCGCTCGCGGTCGAGGATTTCGGACGGAATGTCCTCAGCCTTGAGCGCGACCGGGAAAGCCGCCGCGATGTGCATGGCGATCTGCTTGCCGAGCGGGGCGAGCACGTCGGCACCGGCCGGGCTTTCCAGCGCGACGAGCACGCCGATCTTGCCGAGCGAGGGCGCCACGGCGTTGTGCATGTAATCGATGACCAGCCCCTGATCGACCGACACAGCCTTCACGCGACGCAGCTGCTGGTTTTCGCCGATGGTGGCGACATTGGTCACCAGCGCATCGTTGATCGTGCCACCGGCCGGGTGCGGCGCGGCCAGCAGGGCCTCGGCATCGCCGATGGCGTTCTTGAGCGCCACGTCGCCGGCCGTGCGGACAAAGCCCTGGAACTGATCGTTCTTGGCGACGAAGTCCGTCTCGCTGTTCACTTCGACGGCAACGCCGCGCGTGCCATCGACAGCCACGACCACCAGGCCCTCGGCTGCGGTGCGGCTCGACTTCTTCTGCGCGGCGGCAAGGCCCTTGGCGCGCAGCCAGTCGACTGCGGCTTCCACGTCACCATTGGTTTCGGCAAGCGCCTTCTTGCAGTCCATCATGCCAGCGCCCGAGCGCTCGCGCAGTTCCTTGACGGCGGCTGCGGTAATCTCTGCCATGTCTCTTGTTCCTCAAATCTCGAATTCAATATTGCCAGATGTCAGGCGGGCGCCAGGATCGTTCCCGATCCGGCGCCCTGCCCGCACATTTTTGCGTGCGTTTGACGGCGCCGATCAGACCTGCGCGAGCGCTTCCTCAGCCGGCGGCTCGTCCATGGCGCCAAGGTCCATGCCAGATGCCGCGGCGGCGTTCTGGTTGCCGCGGGTCGCAGCCTGGGCCAGAGCCTCGCAATAGAGGCGGATGGCGCGGCTGGCGTCGTCATTGGCCGGAACCGGGAAGGCGATGCCCGACGGATCGACGTTCGAGTCGAGAACCGCGACCACCGGAATACCCAGCGTGTTGGCTTCCTTGATCGCCAGCTCTTCCTTGTTGACGTCGATGACGAACATCACGTCCGGAATGCCGCCCATGTCGCGGATGCCGCCGAGCGACAACTCGAGCTTGTCGCGCTCGCGCGTCATCTGGAGCACTTCCTTCTTGGTGAGGCCGTGGGTGTCACCCGACAGCTTCTCCTCAAGCGTCTTGAGGCGCTTGATCGAGCCGGAAATGGTCTTCCAGTTGGTGAGCATGCCGCCCAGCCAGCGGTGATTGACGAAGTGCTGACCCGAACGACGGGCGGCCTCGGCAATCGGCTCCTGCGCCTGGCGCTTGGTGCCGACGAACAGCACCTTGCCGCCAGCGGCGACCGTCGCGGACACGAAGTCCAACGCGCGGGCGAAGAGGGGAACGGTCTGCGAGAGATCGAGAATGTGGATGCCGTTCCGCTCGCCGAAGATGTACGGCTTCATGCGGGGATTCCAGCGGTGCGTCTGGTGGCCGAAGTGCGCGCCGGCCTCGATCAATTGGTGCAGGGTGACGACGGGTGCCGCCATAATATATCTCCTTCCGGTTGAGCCTCTGGGATTCAGTGACCGCGAAGCGGCACCGGTATGTGGCGAATCCCATGTGGGTTAGACGCGCGCCCTTAGACCAAGCCCGACAGGAGCACAAGCCTGCACATCCCGCTTGACAGGCGGCGAGAACAAGAACAAATAGAGAACATCAAGCCATGGCGATGCTGTGGACACAGGAAAGGGACGACGATGTTCTATATTCTGGGATATGCCTTGTTTGCGGTTGCGGCGACTTTGGCGGCGACGATCATGGTCCATGAACTGCGGCTGCGCCATGGCGCGATGATGCGCGCTCTGCGGACGCTGGATCTGGAAGGTTGGACGCCCGAGCGGGCCGGGCAGCGGCAGACGGCACAGCCCGTCGCCGCGACGGGCCTCAGCCTTGCGATAGCGATGCAGCCACGAGCCGCCGCTTAACCCGAGCGTAGCTGACCAGCCCGACCGGCAGCAGCGCGATGTACGCCAGCGACAGCAGTAGCAAAGCGTGCCACGGGGCAACCATCAAGCTCGCGGCGAAGATGCCGGCCAGCAGAATGGCGAACAGGCGCCAGGCCGGCGGCACGCGGAGCCCCTTCCAGCCCAGCGTCGGCAGGCTGGAGATCATCAGGAACGCCGAAATGACGATCCACGGGGCGACAAGCCGCCAGTCGCGGAACACGTCCAATCCGGTGATGAACCAGGCATAGAGCGGCAGCAGGGCGATGCCGGCGCCCGCCGGGGCAGGTACGCCAGTGAGAAATCCCGCAGCCTTGCGCGGCTGATCGATGACATCGAGGCTGGCATTGAAGCGCGCGAGGCGCAGCGCGCAACTGAGCGCCAGCACCAGCGCGACGATCCAGCCAAAGCGGGGCATGGACTGCAGCGACCAGAGATAGACGAGAAGCGCTGGCGAGACGCCGAAGGCAATCGCATCCGAGAGCGAATCGAGTTCCGCGCCGAAGCGGCTGTCCGCCCGCAGCAGGCGCGCGACACGTCCGTCGACCCCATCGAGCACGCCGGCAAAGATGATCGCCGCGACGGCAAGCTGCCATTCACCGGAAATGCCATAGCGAATGGCGGTGAGACCAAAGCAGAGCGCCATCGCCGTAATGGCGTTCGGTGCAACCTGACGCAGCGTGATGCCGCGGCTCATCCGGGCGATGGGACGCGGTCGCGCCATTATATCAAATCCGAAACAGGCGCGGGGCCGCCAATGGGCGCGCCAAGCGAGCGAGGCCTCATTGCAGCACAGCCGTGGCGGACTGGTTCTCGCCCAGATGCGCCAGGATCGTTTCGCCGGCGACGGTATGCGTGCCAAGCGCGACCTGCGGCGCCGTGCCGGCAGGGAGATAGACGTCCACGCGGCTGCCGAAGCGGATCAACCCGACGCGCTGGCCTGCCGCGACGATATCGCCGCGCTTGACGAAAGGAACGATCCGCCGCGCGACCAGCCCAGCGATCTGCGTGAAGCCCACCCGCACGCCATCGCTGCGCTCGACCAGAATGTGCTGGCGCTCATTGTCTTCGCTGGCCTTGTCCAGGTCCGCATTGACGAACTTGCCACTGATATAGACGACATCCTTGATGGTGCCGCTGATCGGGGTGCGATTGATGTGGACGTCGAACACGCTCATGAAGATAGAAACCCGTGTCATGGGTTCGGTTCCAAGCTTGTCTGGTCCGAGCATCTCCGGCGGGGGCGGAACGACCTGAATCAGGGTCACCAGGCCATCCGCCGGCGCGATGATCGCGCGCTCATCCTGCGGCACGGCGCGGATGGGATCACGGAAGAAGGCGAACACCCAAAGCGTCACGCCGACCATCAGCCAGGCCAGGATCGACCAGCCCATCAAGGCAAAAATGAGGGTAATCGCAGCGGCAATCGCCCCAAAGCGCCGCCCCTCCGGGTGAACCGATGGAAAACTCCACTTGACGCTTGTCCGTGAAGGCGCGACCGGCTGCGTGCCCGAAAATTCTGTTGTCATGGGCTCTGTTTAGGGTGAGCCGCCGCCCGGCACAATCCCCGCCGGCCCAAACAGGCCTGCCACGCGGCATAAATCGCCCGACATCAGCCTCTCATGCGTGGCTAGGGCAGTTGATCATCGCCGCGACCTTCCCTAGAGGCATGCTGAAAGGCCCTGCCGCGCGCGTTCGCGGCGGCCCCAGCGACATCGAACAGGGAACATGGCACGCATGAGCAAGATCAAGGTGAAAAATCCGATCGTCGAGATCGACGGCGATGAGATGACCCGGATCATCTGGGAATGGATCCGCGAGCGGCTCATCAAGCCTTATGTCGACGTCGACCTTCACTATTATGATCTCAGCGTCGAAGAGCGTGACCGCACCAACGACCAGATCACCATCGATTCCGCCGAGGCAATCAAGAAGTACGGCGTCGGCGTGAAGTGCGCCACGATCACGCCGGACGAGGCGCGCGTCGAGGAGTTCAAACTCAAACAGATGTGGAAGTCGCCGAACGGCACGATCCGCAACATTCTGGGCGGCGTCGTGTTCCGCGAGCCGATCGTCATCAAGAACGTGCCCCGCCTGGTGCCCGGTTGGACCGACCCGATCGTGATCGGCCGTCATGCCTTTGGCGATCAATATCGCGCCACCGACTTCCTCGTGCCCGGTCCCGGCAAGCTGCGTCTGGTGTTCGAAGGCGACGATGGCAAGGTGATCGACCGTGAAGTCTTCCAGTTCCCCGGCTCGGGCGTCGCCATGTCGATGTACAATCTCGACCAGTCGATCATCGATTTCGCCCGCGCATCCATGAACTATGCGCTCGACCGCAAGTGGCCGCTGTACCTCTCCACCAAGAATACGATCATCAAGGCCTATGACGGCCGTTTCAAGGATCTGTTCCAGGACGTTTTCGACCGTGAATTCAAGGACAAGTACGCGGCTGCTGGCATCGAATATCAGCACCGCCTGATCGACGACATGGTCGCGGCCGCACTCAAGTGGAGCGGCAAGTTCGTATGGGCGTGCAAGAATTATGACGGCGACGTCCAGTCGGACACCGTGGCGCAAGGCTTCGGTTCGCTCGGCCTGATGACCTCCGTCCTCATGTCGCCCGACGGCAAGACGGTCGAGGCCGAAGCCGCGCATGGCACCGTGACCCGTCACTATCGTCAGCACCAGCAGGGCAAGGCGACCTCGACCAACCCGATCGCCTCGATCTTCGCGTGGACCGGTGGCCTCAAGTTCCGCGGCAAGTTCGACGAGACGCCGGACGTCGTCCGCTTTGCCGAGACGCTGGAGCGCGTCTGCGTGCAGACGGTGGAAAATGGCGAAATGACCAAGGACCTCGCGATCCTCATCGGGCCGAATCAGGCCTGGATGACCACCGAGCAGTTCTTCGAGGCGATCCGCCGGAACCTCGAAGCTGAAATGAGCAACTGGTCCTAAGGACCTGAAGGGGGCGCTTCGATGGGGTCAACCACGCTCGAAGCGCCCTCCTCCCTCCCTGCGGTACGCCCGCACCCTGGCCTCCCGCCCACTCGCCCGAGCGGACTGATCCGATGATCCACGGCACGTTCGGCAGCCAGACCTTCAACGAGGCGCTGGTCATTCTCGGCGCGGCAGGCCTCGTGATCCCCGCCTTCGCGCGCTTCCGCATCAGCCCGATCATCGGCTTCATTCTCGTCGGCCTGCTGGTTGGCCCCTTCGGCCTCGGCCGGTTCGTCAGCGCTTATCCGGCGCTCGCCCATGTGACGATCTCGCGGGAATCGGCGATCACCGCCTTTGCCGAACTCGGCATCGTCATGCTGCTCTTCTCCATCGGCCTGGAACTGTCGTTCAAACGCCTGTGGTCGATGCGCAAATTCGTCTTCGGCATCGGTGCGGCGGAACTGCTCGGCAGCGCCACGCTGATCGGTGGCGGGATGCTGCTGCTGGGCAGCAGCCTGTATGCCGCCATCGGCCTGGGCCTCGCTCTCTCCCTCTCCTCGACGGCGCTGGTCATGCCGATTGCCGGCACCCATTCGGCGGTCGGCAAATCCGCGTTCGGCATGTTGCTCTTTGAGGATTTGGCGCTTGTGCCGATCGTCTTCGCGCTTGGTGCCATGGCGCCCAATGTCGCGGACGATGGCTGGGAAAATCTTGCTACCGTCCTGCTGACCGGCGGTCTCGCCGTCCTCGCCTTGCTGATCGGCGGGCGCTTCATGCTCCCCCGCCTCTTCGCACAGGCGGCGCGGGCCAAGCGACCCGAAGTCTTTCTGGCGGCAAGCCTGCTTGTGGTAATGGTCTCCAGCCTGCTCACCACCGCTGCCGGTCTCTCGCCCATCGTCGGCGCGCTGGTCGCGGGCATTCTGATCGCGGAAACCGACTATCACGGCCAGGTCGAGGGCATGACCGAGCCGTTCAAGGGCCTGGCACTGGGCGTCTTCCTGATCACCGTGGGCATGGCGATCGATCCGGTCGCCCTGGTCGCGCAATGGGATGGGTTGCTGCTCGCGATCACCGGCGTGGTTCTCGCGAAGGTGGCGGTGACCAGCCTGCTGCTGCTGCTTGCGGGCGCGCGGCGTGGGGTGGCGCTGGAAACCGGCATCCTGATGGGCAGCCCCTCGGAAACGACACTCATCGTGCTGGCGAGCGCCGTGACGGCCAATCTCATCAGCCCCGGCACGGCGGCGTTCTGGCAAATGGCCACCGCCATCGGCCTCACCCTCACCCCCATCCTCGCCAAATTCGGGCATCGCATGGCCCGGCGGGTCGAACGGGATGCGCTGGAGCCGGACAGCACCGACACTGACGACAATGCGCGCGCCGCCATCATCCTCGGCTTCGGCCGCGTTGGCCGCACCGTCGCGGATCTCCTGCGCGTGCATGAGGTGCCCTATGTGGCGGTGGAGAACGATATCGATATCGTCGCGCAGGCCCGGGCGGAGGGCTACACCGTCCAGTTCGGCGATGTGTCGCGCCCGGACACGCTCGATCGCCTGAGACTCGGGCGCGCGCAGGCGCTCATCATCACCATGGACGACCCGGTGCTGGCGATGCGCGTCACTAATCGCGTGCGGGGCTGGCTGGACGATCTGCCAATCATCGTGCGGGCGCGGGACACCACCCACGCCGCGCAACTCTATCGGGCCGGCGCAAGCGACGCGGTGCCGGAGACGCTGGAAAGCTCACTGCACCTGGCCGAGACCGCGCTGGTGGACCTCGGCCTGCCCATGGGGCCGGTAATCGCGTCCGTGCACCAAAAGCGCGAAGACCTGCAGAATGAGATCAAGGCGGCGGCGGAACTCGACGTCGCGCCGCGGCTGCGGAGCCGGCGGCTGGGGGAAGCGAACGGTCCTGCCTGAGCCCTACTCGCCGCTAGCGCGGCTCGTGCTCGGTTCCGCTGCCCGGGGTGATGAACAGCAGTTCCACCTCTCCGGCCGCATCCGCCGTGTGCCAGACATTGGCGGGGTTGATCGCATAGTCGCCGGCGGAGAGTGCAACATGGGTTTCCGTGCCATCGTCCGCGCGCTGCCGAAGCGTCACGGCGCCGGCGATGCAATAGACGATTTCTTCGCCGAGCGGATGCCGCTCCCACATCGACCAATTGCTGCTGAAACGATAGGCGCTGACCAGGCGGCCATCTGCGCCATCGCCGCCATGGCGGGCATCATAGGAGGCATACCATGCCGGATCGGAGGTCATGGCCGGCTGTGCCACGGCCTTGCCGCCCCGCGCGAGGTGTATGGGATAGGTAATGAGCGACTTCGGCGTCATGGATCGTCTCCCACACAGGAGCCGGCCGGACCGAGAGGTCTGCCCTCCCCCGTTCAGCGCCCCGTTAGCCCTGCGCGATGCGCGCCTTGATCGCCTCGATCGCCGCCGGTGCAGCCGAACCGTCCGGACCGCCACCCTGCGCCATATCCGGGCGACCGCCGCCACCCTGCCCGCCCAGCGCAGCCACGCCGAGACGAACCAGATCGACAGCGCTGAACGTGCCGGTCAGATCGTCGGTCACGCCGGCCGCGATGCTCGCGCGCCCGTCATTCACCGCGATGACGACGGCGATGCCGCTGGCAAGCCGGCCCTTGGCGTCATCCACCAGACCGCGCAGCCCCTTGGGGTCGAGCCCATCGAATTGCTGGGCGAGAACCTTGTAGCCATTGACGATCTCGGGCGCAGCCTCAGCCGAAGCGCCGCCGCCCGATGCGCCGGCCAGTGCGAGCGCCTTCTTGGCTTCGGCCAGCTCGCGCTCCAGCTTGCGGCTCTGTTCGGCCAGCGCGGCCACGCGGGCCGTTGCGTCCTCGGGCGTCGTCCGCAAGGTCGTGGCGATGGCGCGCAATTGCTCGTCGCGCTGCGTGAGCCACAGGCGCGCGGCCTCCCCGGTCAGCGCCTCGATCCGGCGGACACCGCTGGCAACCGCGCTTTCGCCCACGATCTTGAAGAGCGCGATGTCGCCCAGCGCGCGCACATGAGTGCCGCCGCACAGCTCGACCGAATAGGTGCCCTCGTCGCCCGTGCCCATGGAGAGCACGCGCACTTCGTCGCCATATTTCTCACCGAACAGAGCCATGGCGCCGGCAGCAATTGCGTCGTCCGGCGACATGAGGCGCGTGCTGACCTCGGCATTGCCGCGAATCTGCGCGTTCACATCGGCCTCGACCCGCGCGATCTGCGCCGGGGTGAGCGCCTCGGGATGCGAGAAGTCGAAGCGCAGCCGGTCTTCCGCGACGAGGCTGCCCTTCTGGGTCACATGCGGGCCGAGCGTCTTGCGGAGCGCGGCGTGCAACAGGTGCGTGGCGCTGTGATTGGCGCGCACGCGCGCGCGGCGGGCGGCATCGACCTCCATGTGGACGATATCGCCAATGGCGATTCGCCCGGCCTCGATGCTCGCCTGATGGGCGTGAAGACGGCCCAGGGGCTTGGCGGTGTCCGAGACGGTCGCAGACAGCCCATCTGACTTGCTGATCCGACCGGTATCGCCTGCCTGGCCGCCGCTCTCACCATAAAAGGGCGTCTGATTGGTGACGATGGTCACGCTCTCGCCGGCCTGCGCCTGCTCGACGCGAGCACCATCCCTGACCAGCGCGACGACGCGACCCTCACCGGCTTCGCTCAAATAGCCGGTGAACTCGGTCGAGCCCTCGCTCTCGGCAATATCGAACCAGACGTCTTCCGATGCCTTCTGGCCAGAGCCTTTCCAAGCGGCGCGCGCGGCGGCCTTTTGGGCAGCCATGGCCGCGTCGAAGCCGGAGCGGTCGACGGTGAGGCCCTGGGCGCGCAGCGCGTCTTCGGTCAGATCGTAAGGGAAGCCGTAGGTGTCATAGAGCTTGAACGCGGTGTCACCGGGCAGCGTCGCGCCTGTCGGCAGCCCGGCCACGGCTTCATCCAGCAGCTTGAGCCCCTTGTCGAGCGTCTGCCGGAAGCGGGTTTCCTCGCGCAGCAGCGTTTCCTCAATCAGCGGCTGGGCGCGGATCAATTCCGGGAAGGCCGCGCCCATTTCCGCGCTGAGACCGCCAACCAGGCGGTGCATCAGCGGCTCGGCGGCGCCCAGCAGATGCGCATGACGCATGGCGCGGCGCATGATCCGCCGCAGCACATAACCGCGCCCCTCATTGGCCGGCAGCACGCCATCGGCAATCAGGAAGCCCGCCGAACGCAAATGGTCGGCAATGACGCGGTGGCTGGCGGCCTGCTCGCCTTTTGCCGACGTCTTGGTCAGCGTGGCGGACAGATCGATCAGAGCCCGGAACTGGTCGGTATCGAAGACGCTATGCACGCCCTGAATGACCGTAGCCGCGCGTTCGAGGCCCATGCCGGTGTCGATGGAGGGACGTGGCAAATCGCCGACGATTTCGCCGCCCAGCTGCTCGAACTGCATGAAGACGAGATTCCAGATCTCGACGAACCGATCGCCATCTTCATCGGGCGAACCCGGAGGCCCACCGGGCACATCCGGACCATGATCGTAGAAGATCTCGGAACAGGGGCCGCATGGGCCATCATCGCCCATCGACCAGAAATTGTCTTTGGTCGCGATGCGGATGATGCGCTCGTCCGGAAGGCCGATCTTCTTCCAGTAACCGAAGGCCTCGTCATCGGTGTGATAGACCGTGACCAGCAGCCGGTCCTTGGGCAGGCCGAGTTCGCGCGTGACGAACGTCCACGCCAGCTCGATGGCGCGTTCCTTGAAATAATCGCCGAACGAGAAATTGCCGAGCATCTCGAAGAAGGTGAGGTGCCGCGCGGTGTAGCCGACATTATCGAGATCGTTGTGCTTGCCGCCCGCCCGCACGCACTTCTGCGAGGAGGTGGCCGTCTTGTAGGGACGACTCTCAAGTCCGGTGAACACATTCTTGAACGGCACCATGCCCGCGTTCACGAACATGAGCGTGGGATCGTTATTGGGCACGAGCGGCGCGGAAGGCACGATCTCATGACCATTGGCCCCGAAATAATCGAGGAACGCGCGGCGGATATCGTTGGTCGACGTCATGGACGAGCGATTAGGGGAAGCCGCAGCCGCCGACAAGCGGTGAGTGAACGGAAAATCGCGACCAAACTCCAATCGTCAGTCGCAAGCGCAGCTTCACGATCGCTCGAACTGCACAGCGCGCTACTCATGCGACGCCACCGCAGACGACGACCTGACCGTGCTTGTGCACGATCAGGCCGCCCGAAAAATCAATCCTCGCTTGCCTCGTCACTGTCCGGCCCGGTCATCATGCCCTCGGCCACAGCCTCGGTGCGCGCGCGGATGGTGCGCTCCAGCTTGTCCATCATTTCGGGATTTTCGCGCAGGAAGTTCTTGGCGTTCTCACGCCCCTGCCCGATCCGGACGGAATCATAGGAGAACCACGCACCCGACTTCTCGACCACGCCGGCCTTGACGCCCAGGTCCAGAATCTCGCCGACCTTGGAAATGCCTTCACCGTACATGATGTCGAACTCGACCTGCTTGAACGGCGGCGCGACCTTGTTCTTGACCACCTTCACGCGCGTGGCGTTGCCGACGATATCGTCACGATCCTTGATCTGGCCGGTCCGGCGAATGTCGAGACGAACAGAGGCGTAGAACTTCAGGGCATTGCCGCCCGTGGTCGTCTCCGGATTGCCGTACATCACGCCGATCTTCATGCGCAGCTGGTTGATGAAGATCACCATGCAGCGCGAGCGGCTGATCGAGCCGGTCAGCTTGCGCAGCGATTGCGACATGAGCCGCGCCTGCAGGCCGACATGGCTATCGCCCATCTCACCCTCGATCTCGGCGCGGGGCACCAGCGCGGCGACCGAATCGACCACCAGCACGTCGATGGCGTTGGAGCGCACCAGCGTATCGGTGATCTCCAGGGCCTGCTCGCCGGTATCCGGCTGCGAGACGATCAACTCATCGATGTTCACGCCCAGCTTGCGGGCATAGACTGGATCGAGCGCATGTTCGGCGTCGATAAACGCTGCCGTGCCGCCGATCTTCTGCGCCTCGGCGATCACATGGAGCGCCAGCGTGGTCTTGCCCGAGCTTTCCGGGCCATAGACCTCGATCACGCGACCGCGCGGCAGGCCGCCGACGCCAAGCGCGATATCAAGGCCCAGACTGCCTGTGGAAATCGCCTCGACCTGCATCGCCTCCTTGGAGCCCAGCTTCATCGCCGAGCCCTTGCCGAAGGCGCGATCGATCTGCGCCAGTGCTGCTTCGAGTGCTTTCTGCCGTTCCATGGTTCCCACGTTCTTCTCGCCGTCGATAAGCTTCAAGCTCGCCGTCATGTGCCTGCTCCCCATGGAAGTCAAATCCTCGTGAACCGAAAGTCACAAGAGCCATGTATCCTATTTGTTCTTGCGGAACAAGAGGGGAACGAAATTTAAGAGCGCAGGTCAGGCGACCCGGCGCGGACCTTCCGCCGGGACCGGCACGACCGCAACCTTGGCAGCGGCGAGGGAAGCCCCCTCCTCCGCCGTCAGCAGTACCGGACCGCGCAAATCCGGCCGCTTGCGGGGCGCGATGCAGCGCGTTGCGGCGCTGAGCTTCTCGACCGGCACCTCCGGAGCTTCCGGCGCGGATGCGGCCTGGGCGCGGATGCTGAGGTCCGCCGACCAGAGCCGTCTGACGATCGCACCGGCGACGGCGAGCGCTGAGGGACGCAGCGCATTCACGTTCATACCGTTGGTGAACAGCGACACGATCAGCCGGTCGCGAATTTCCTCGGAATGAAAGTCGAACAGGATACCGATCCGGCGGGCAGAATAGCGCACCTCGCCGCGCAATATGCCGACGTCGGGCAGCACGATCTGCACCCTTTCACCCACCGCGAAGCCGCTCGGCGCATCGAGATGCAGGCCGATGCCCGAGATGGAGATATCCCCCCTCGAGGCGCTGAGCATCTGTCCGTTATCGCCGATCAGCGTCACCGTCTGGCGCAGGTCGAAGCGCTCCTCGCCGCGCACACGCGGCTTCTCCAGGCACATCATCGCCACCAGCAGCAGCATCACCATGTTGAACGCCAGCCAGAAGGCCACGACCGGCAGCAGGCCATCCTGCGTGACGATGCGATAATCGGGCAGCATGTTGATGGCGAGGCTGGCCAGACTCGCCGCCATGAGGGTGAGCGAGGCGAACAGCACATAATCGCCCGGCCCGCGCTTGCCGCCCTTGGAGCCGGAGCCCTTGGGCGTCACCTTGAAGGTCAGTCCCTTCGGCGCGATCAGCGTCTTGAGCGCAGCGGGCAGGATGCGGAACGTCTGGAAGACGGACAGGATCTGCGCCGCGAGCGGATAATAGCGGCCCGGCGCCAGCATGCTGATGCCACCCAGCAGCGCGACGATCATCGGCAGAAGGAAGAAGATAATGCCCGGCAGATCGACCCCGACCATCGGCGCCAGATTGAACAGAGCGAACAGGATCGGCGCGAGGATGGTGAAGACCGATTGCAGGCCCTGCGTCACCCAGGCAGAGGGAAGGAACAGCAGCCGATAGCGCAGCTTCAGCGTGCCCCCCAGCGGGCCATGGTTGAGATAGAGAATCTGGATCGCGCCCTGCGCCCAGCGCTGACGCTGGACGAAGAAGGCAGCGGTGCTTTCCGGCGCGAGGCCATAAGCCAGCGGTTCGTTGAGATAGCGCGTGATGTACCCCTTGCGCAGGCTCGCCAGGGTCAGCAGCATATCCTCGGTGATCGAGCCCTCGGGCAGGCCGCCGCCGATCTCGTCGAAGATCGCCCGGCGCGTCACCGAGTTGGAGCCGCAGCAGAAGGAGGCATCCCAGCCATCCCGGCCCGGCATGATCGCCTCGAAGAAGAAGCGCTGATCGTCCGGCATGGCCTGCTGCAGGCCAAGATTGGTCTGCATGGGATCGTGATTGTAGAAGCTGTGCGGGATCTGGACGATCCCGATCTTCTCATTCTCGAAAAAGCCCATGGTGCGGATGAGGAAATCGCGCTGGGGCACAAAATCGGCGTCGAACACGGCGACGAACGGCGCATTCGTCTGGGTGAGGCCATGGTTGATATTGCCGGCCTTGGCGCCCTTGTTGTCCGGCCGGGTGATATATCCGGCGCCCTTGGCGAGGCACATGTCCTGTACCCAGGGCCGCCGCCCGTCATCCAGTACCCAAACGCGCGCCTCCGGCCAATCCATCGCGAGACAGCCGAGAATCGTCTTCTCCAGCACCTCGCGCGGCTCATTATAGGTCGCGATGAACACGTCCACCGGCGGCAGAAGATCGGCATTCTCCGCCCATAAAGCTCTCAGCCGGGCTTCCCCCGCATCGGCTTCAGCCGAGCGGTCCGTCGGGCGCGAAAGAATCGCCAGAAGAATGCCGGCATCGAACAGCGCCAGCACCTCCACGATCAGGCAGGAGACCGGCCACCAAAGCTCGCTGAAGCTGCCGCTCCAGGGAATCGTATAGACAATCCGCCAGTGCAGATAATTGACGATGGCAGCCGCAATCGTCGCCACGATGCCGACACGCGACGGCCATAGCCCGCCGAATATGACGAAGGCGCCCAGCACCAGCGCCAGCGAGGCCCAGGGCGCCGTGAAAGCGACGTCGGTCATACGCCTTAGAGACTGCGGCTGAACCGCACCTCAGCCAGACGCCCGACATCGCATTTGCGCGCGGCGTCGGCCTTGGCCGGCACCTGCTCGGGCAGCGCAACATCGACGATGATCTCGCGCGCTTCCGGCAGGGAATAGGTCGAGGCGGCGAGCAGGCCTTCCTGTCGGCGACCGGCAGCGCCGGTGATCGCGATGACCCGGCCCTTCATCCACTCGCTCGCGCCGATCATCCGGATGTTCGCGGGCGAGCCAGCGTGGATCACCTCCGCCTTGCGCTCGGGCAAGGCCACCTGCACGAAGCGACGGCGGCAATCGACCAGATCGACAACCGGCTCGCCGGCACGAATGGAGGTACCGGAACTGGCGGTGGTCGCCCAGACCAGCGTGCCGGCTGGCGCCACATAATTGGCGCGAGCCTGCGCATCCTTCAACCGGAGCTGCGTTTGGGTATACTCGGCATTGGCGTCGGTGAGCATCTTTTCAATGGTCTGGCGCTGGAGCACCACGCGATCGGCCTGCTGCACGGCATAAGGCGCATCATTATAGCTGTCGCCCAGAAACACCCCGGCGCGCGCGGCGTTGCGGGCAATGCCGATGGACTGGATCTTGGCCCCAAGGCCGCTGCACTCGCTGTCCTTCGCGGCGAGCAAGGCGCTGGCCTTTTCCACGCCGGAGGCAGACATGAAGCCCTGCTCGGAGAGCTGGCGGGCGCGGGCGAGGCTCGCGCGAAGTTCTGTCCGCTCGGCCTGGCAACCGGACAAGGCAGCGCCAGCGGCAGATTGATCCTCGTAGAGGCGCGCCGTCGTGGCGTTGGAGAACACCGTGGCGCGGCGCCCGAGCCGGACCTCCTGCGCGGTCAGCTCGCCGAGCTGGCGCTTGGCGAGATCGATCTGCGCGAGGGCGATTTCGGCCCGGGCCTTGAGTTCCGCGACCTCGCCGGTGTCCTGCGAGAGATCGAGCAGATGCACGGGCGTCGGCTTCATGAAATACTGGCCATCGGCGGGCAGCGCCGCCACCGTCCCGTCCGCCGCAGCGGTCAGGCGGATGATCGGCGCGTTCACCGCCGCCTGCGTCGACACATCGTTGAACACATAAGGCGCAAAGCCAATGGCGCCCGTGCTCAGCAAGGCTACCGCCAGCGCAATGCGCGTGCTGCGCGCCCGCAGGATCGTTTCAACGCGACTCATGAATACCACCACCCCTGAAAGATACCGGGCGTCTGCCCGGCGCCCACCGAGCGGGACTAGCAGTGGCGTGGTTACGATATCGTTAGCCGAAGCACGGCTGGGCCGTGTTATGCGCGGGCGGTCGCATCATCCTGCAGATCGCCCTGGCGGGCGCTCGCCAGCACATCGCGCGCGGCCTCGGCGAGTTGGGAGACCGAGAAGGGCTTGGGCAGGAAAGCCACATTCTCGATGTCGATGGACTTGCGAAGCTGCTCCTCGGCATAGCCGGACATGAAAAGCACCGGGATGTCAGGATGGCTCTCCCGGACATGGCGGACCATCGTCGGGCCATCCATCCCCGGCATCACCACGTCGGAAATCAGCAGATCGATCCGCTCGGCTTCGGCAAGCCGCGCCAGTCCCTGCTCGCCATCCGAGGCGGTGACGACGGTGTAACCCTGCCGGGCCAGCGCACGCTCGGCCACGTTGCGCACCATGTCCTCATCCTCGACCAGCAGGATGGTGCCGGTGCCCCATGTCTCGCTGACCGCCGCCTTGCGCGGGGCCACGGGGGAAGACATGCCTTCCGAAGCGACCGCGTGCACCGGCAGATAGATGTTGAACGTGGTGCCCTGCCCCACGGTCGAATCGGAGAAGATGAACCCGTTGGACTGCTTGACGATGCCGTAGACGGTGGAGAGCCCAAGCCCGGTGCCCTTGCCGACAGACTTCGTGGTGAAGAAGGGCTCGAAAATCTTGCCCAGCACCTCGGGCGGGATGCCGGTGCCGGTGTCCGAGATGCTGAGGCCCGTATAGTCGCCGATGGGCATGATCTCGTTCTTCATCTCGCGCACATCGGCAGCGGAGACCGGGAAAGTGCGGACCGTCACCGTGCCGCCTTCCGGCATCGCATCGCGCGCGTTCACCACCAGATTGACGATGACCTGCTCGAGCTGGCCAGGGTCGGCGCGGACATGGCCGAGATTGCGGCCGTGGAAGACCTCCAGCCGGATATTCTCGCCGAGCAGCCGCTTGAGCAGGCTGGAGACCTCGGACACGACATCGGGCAATTGCAGCACTTGCGGGCGCAACGTCTGCTGGCGCGAGAAGGCGAGAAGCTGGCGCGTCAGCGAGGCAGCGCGGTTGGAGTTGGCCTTGACCTGCTGGATGTCGTCATAGTCGCTATCGCCGGGCGTGTGGCGCATCAACATCAGATCGCAATGGCCGATGATCGCAGTCAGGATATTATTGAAGTCGTGCGCCACGCCGCCGGCAAGCTGGCCGACCGCCTGCATCTTGGTCTGCTGGGCGACCTGACGCTTGAGGCGCGATTCCTCGCTATTGTCCTTGAGGCTCAGCAGCACCGCGGCCTCGCCCAGCCCCCTCACCCCGGCGAGGCTCAGAGACACGGGCTCGTCCGGCGCGCCGAGCAGGCCGACCTGCATGTCGCCGGACATTTGCGGGCCATTGGCAAAGCGCCGGATAGTGTCGGCAACGGCGGCGCGATCCTCCACCACCACGATATCGCCCGGATAGCTCGGCTTCTCGCCCGGCGGGATGCCCGCAGCGCGACCAAAGGCCTTGTTGAAGAACAAAAGCCGCCCTTCCCGGTCGGCCATGCCAAGGCCGAAGGGCAGCAGCGAGAGCAGGGCTTCGACATAAGCGAGGCTGGAAATGCCCTCCACCGCAGACACGCTCTCATCCACCATGACCAGCACGATCTGGCCGGAGGGATCATCCGGGCGCAGCGGCACTTGGATCATGCGGATGGGCACCGCCTGTTTTTCTTCCTGCGCGAAGAAGATGCGGCCCTCGGCGTCCACGCGCATATAGCCGGCGAAGTCGCGACCCTCGATGATGCTGTCCGCGCGGCCGGTCGCGCGCAGGATGAAGGCGGGATTGGCCGCACGGATGCGCCCTTCCCCACCGATCATCACGCACATCAAGCCGGAATCGGACAGGCGCTCGCCCGCCTCGCCAGCCATGATGCGGCCGAAATCATCGACAATGCTGGCCTGCTGGACACTCTCGAACCGCCAGAGCAGATAGTCATCCGCCCGCCCGGTGCGCGTGACCTGCAGATCGAGATGCAGGCTGCCGCGCAATATGCCACGCACGGTGATTTCGCCCTCGCGCCAGGCCGCCTGTCCGGCCTGCGCCACGCGGTTGAGATCGCTCGGGGAAATGTCGATCTCGGCCGGCGCGGGATAGCCACCGAACCAGTCGCCATAATGATCGTTGGCGCACACCATGCGGCCCGTCCGGTCGGTCAGGGCGATGGCGCAACCGGCTGCATTTGCCGCCGCGCGGATCAGCGTCCAGTCCGGGTCTGCAGGCGTAGCCGGCACGACCGGCGCGAGGCTGCGCTGCGTCACCCAGAGCAGCGCGGACACCGCGAGCACGGACGCCCCGAACACGGCGCCCACAGCGGGATCGCCGAACAGCCATAACAGCGGCGCGCCCGCCAGCAGCGCGACCAGAGCGACGAGCAGCAGCATGGGGAAGCGCGGTTGATTTGCCGTCAGATTGAGCAAATCGCCATTGCGCGCATTCGCTCCCCCATCGCTCACGAAATCTGCCCTCCCAACGGCAAAATCCCGTCGCCTCCGGTCTCAGCGCTTTCCGAGCGCCCCGCCTGACGCCCGCGCCATTTCCGTCCGATGCGGCTCTTCCACAGCCAGGAGGAAACGAAATAGCCGATTGCGGCCGAGACGACCGACACGACGAACAGGCCGAACAGCAGCACCGGCGCCGTCGAGGACAGCAGCCAAGCCGTCCATTCCGCCAGCCCCGCCTCCTGATGAATAAGCGCCATCACCTGGCTAACATCGCCGGAGCGCCCCAACATGGTTGCGCCGACATAATAGGATGCGGCGAGGATGAAGGGCGTCGTCGCGGGATTGGACAGGAAGGTCATCGCAGCGGCCAGCGGCACATTCGCGCGGAATGGCAGCGCCAGCAGCGCCGCGCCGGCAATCTGCAGCCCGGGGATCAGCAGGAAGATGCCGACGAGCAAGCCCAACGCCACGCCGCGCGGCACGGACCTGCGGGTGAAGCGCCACAGCTCGGGGGCCAGCACGCGATGCGCCACCGGCTTGACGAACCGGT
Organism: Sphingobium sp. B1D7B; assembly: GCF_025961965.1. Lineage (NCBI taxonomy): Bacteria > Pseudomonadati > Pseudomonadota > Alphaproteobacteria > Sphingomonadales > Sphingobiaceae > Sphingobium > Sphingobium sp. B1D7B. The sequence continues at coordinate 2,476,868 of NZ_JAOQOR010000001.1, read as the reverse complement.
TTTCCGCCAGGCTCTCCCGGCTGGGCATGGACGCGCGAAACGCCTTGATCAGCCGGCGCTTGGGCATCAGCCCCGCTCCCGCATGATGCGGCCCTGTTCGCGCTTCCAGTCGCGCTCCTTGGCGGTCTCGCGCTTGTCGCGGACGTTCTTGCCCTTGGCCAGCGCCAGCTCGACCTTCGCCTTGCCGCGCTCATTGAAATAGACGCTCAACGGCACCAGCGTCATGCCCTGCCGGGCGACGGCGCCGTGCAGCTTGGCGATCTCGCGCTCGCGCAGCAGGAGCTTGCGGGGGCGCTTGGGCTCATGATTGAAGCGGTTGCCGTGGCTGAACTCGGGGATGTTGCTGTTGATCAGCCATATCTCGTCATCCTTCACCTCGGCATAGCTCTCGGTGATGGAGCCATCGCCAAAGCGCAGCGATTTAACCTCGGTGCCGCGCAGCATGATGCCCGCTTCGTAAACGTCCTCAATCGCGTAATCGAAACGGGCGCGCCGGTTCTCGGCCACGGTCTTGACCTTGTTGAATGTCGCAGGGCGCGGGCGAGCCATTGGAATCTTTCTGTAATGAGCGCCAGATTTAGGCGATGTGACCAGCCTAAACCAGCCCCGCGATCTCTAGAGCGCGGTCTACCGTCGCACGCGAGGCACCTGATGGCCATGTTATCGGCAGCCGCAGCTCGCACGGCATCTCCGGTCGCACCCGCGAGAGCGCATATTTGATCGGGCCCGGTGAAGAATCGGTGAAGAGCGCATCGTGAAGCGGATAGAGCCGGTCCTGCAACGCCAGCGCATCCTTCCAGCGATCCTCAAGGCAGGCATTCTGGAAATCGGCGCACAGGCGCGGCGCGACATTGGCCGTCACCGAAATGCAGCCCCGGCCGCCCATGGCGTTGAACGCCAGCGCCGTCTCGTCATTGCCGGAAAGCTGGCACCAGTCCGCCCCGCAGGCGAGGCGCTGGGCGGTCACGCGGCCGATATTCCCGGTCGCATCCTTGAGGCCCACGATGCTCGGAAATTCCTCGACCAGCCGGTGCAGCACCGGCACGCCGATATCCACGATGGAGCGGCCCGGAATATTGTAGAGCACGATGGGCAGATCGCAGCGCGAGGCCAGATAGGCGAAATGCTGGTACAGCCCCTCCTGGCTCGGCTTGTTGTAATAGGGCGCGACGACAAGCGCGGCATCGGCACCGGCGGCCTGCGCGGCGAACATATGTTCCAGCGCGATCCGGGTATCGTTGGAGCCAGCGCCGGCAATCACCGGCACGCGCCCAGCCGCCTGCTCGACGCAGATCCGTACGACGCGATTATGCTCCTCGATGGTCATCGTGGCGCTCTCGCCGGTCGTTCCGCACGGCACGAGGGCGCTCGATCCCTCCTCGATTTGCCAGTCCACGAAGCTGCGGAATGCGTCCTCATCCAGCCTGTCATTACGGAACGGGGTGATCAGTGCCGGAATCGAGCCGGAAAACATATGAAAAAACTCCTTCAAAGCGCGCGCTCGGACAGGCATAGTGGGGCAAATGCACGCGCCCGTTCACCGTTCGATCATCGAGGCTCTGCCATAATGCTTCCCATGGGAAAAGACCTTCGCTTATCTGCTGTCGTTCTTGTTGCGGCCATGGCCTTGGCAGCGACCACTGCATCGTCTCAGCAAAGCACGCCGACCGTCACCTGGCAGGCCGTTCAGGAGCGCCTTGCCGCTGGCGCCAATGACGAAGCACGCACCCGCGATGCGATTGAAAACTGGCGCCGCATTGCCTCCAGCGACAGCCACGATTTCTCGGTCTACGCCAACTTCCTGCTCGCCAACCCCGGCTGGCCCGAGGAATCCAAGCTGCGCTCCTATGCCGAGCGCCGCGTGGATGCGGACATCAACGAGCCGTCGGTCATTCTCGCCTTCTTCGCAAAATATCCCGCACGCTCTGCGCAGGCCAAGGCCATCCATGCGCTGACGCTGGCGCGAATGGGCAAGCAGGGCGAAGCGCAAAAAATGGCGCGTGACGCCTGGGCCTCCGGCGCCATGGATGCCAAATGGGAGGACCGGCTGCGGATGCAGTTCGCATCCACCCTCACGCCAGAGGATCATTTGCAGCGCGCGGATTCAGCGTTGTGGCAACGTCGCCCCGAGATCGCCGAACGCCTGCTCGCCTCGGTGCCGGTGACCCGCCAGGCGGTTGTCGCCGCGCGGATCGCCTTCCAGCGCAAATCGCCCAATGCTGCGGCCCTCATGGGTCCGGCCGATCCCGTGGGGATGCTCGACGCCGGCTATCTGGCCGACAAGGCACGCTGGCTGACCGACAATGGCGACCTTGCTGCGGCGCGCAGCCTGCTCGGCAACCGCACGGCGCTGATGCAGCGCCCGACCGACCCGGAAAAATGGTATGAGGTGCTGCTGGCGCAGGCCCGCGCCGCGAACAATGACAATCAGTTCAGCACCGCCTTTGCCATTGCTTCCAAGGTCGATGATGCCTTCCCCCGTGGGACAGACATCAGTGCGCAATCGCTGGGCGTGCGCGATGATTATACCAGCCTCACATGGCTGGCGGGCATGATCGCGCTCAACAAGCTGAACCGCCCCGCCGACGCCGAAGCGATGTTCGACCGCTATGCCAATGGCGCCAAATCGGGCCAGACCAGCTCCAAGGGCCATTATTGGGCCGGACGCGCAGCGCTGGCTGCTGGCCGGCAGGCGCAGGCGACTGCGCATTTCGAGAAGGCCGGCAGCTATCCCGATCAATATTATGGCCAGCTCGCGCTCGAGCGTCTCAAACGCCGCGTCAATCCCGATGCGCTCGCCAGTGCCGTGCGCCCCAGCGCCAGCGAGCGGGCCGCATTCATGGCGCGACCGGTGGTGCGCGCCGCCAGCCTGCTCGGGCGCAACGGGCAGACCCGCGACCAGTCGCTGTTCATCCGCGCCATTGCCGACAATGCGCAGACGGACACGGAACTGGCGCTTGCCGGCGAACTGGCGCAAGTCCTGGGCCGCCCGGATCTCGGCGTCATGGCCGCACGCAGCGCCGGCCGCAACGGCCTGAGCGCCGCGCCCGACTACAGCTTCCCCCGCATGAACGTGCCGCTGAGCGATCGCTCCAACTGGACGATGATCCACGCAATCACCCGGCAGGAAAGCCAGTTCGACCGGGCCATCGTCTCCCACGCTAATGCGCATGGCCTGATGCAGCTGCTCCCCTCCACCGCGCGCGAAGTCGCGGGCAAGATCGGCATGAGCTTCAACCAAAGCTCGCTCTACGACCCGAACTATAACGTGCAGCTCGGCAGTGCCTATTTCCAGCAATTACTGCGCTACTACAACGGCAGCTACCCGCTCGCCATCGCCGCCTATAATGGCGGCATGGGCCGAGTGAACCGCTGGCTGCAATCCAACGGCGACCCGCGCCTGCCCGGCGTGGACATGGTCCAGTGGATCGAGGACATTCCCATTTTCGAAACGCGCAATTATGTGCAGCGCGTGCTGGAGAATGCCGTGATTTATGACATGCTGAGCCCCGTGCAGAGCACCGCCGACTTGGCGCCGCTCAGCCGGTTCCTGGGCAAGTCCTTGCCCGGCTGAGGCCCGCCCGCATCCAGCTAATCCGACCTTTCGACCCAGAACAGAATAGAGACCATGACTGAAAGTGAGACGAGTTCCGCGCCCGCATCGACGTCCATTTCCGGACCTGCCGACGCCGCCGAGACCGACGAGAAGCGCGGGACCAAGGCCTTCTGGGCCGGCGTCGGCATCGGATCGGCGGCGCTCGCTGCAGCCCTGATGTATGCCAGCAAGCGGCCGAAACGCCGGGGCAAATGAGCGCGCTGCCTCGGCCGAACTACATCACGCCGGGCGGTTTTGCCGCGCTGCGCGCCGAATATGACCAGCTTCTCGGGGAAGAACGGCCCAAGATCGTGGAGATCGTCAGCTGGGCCGCCGGCAATGGCGATCGCAGCGAGAATGGCGACTATCTCTATGGCCGCAAGCGGATGCGGGAGATCGACCGACGCCTGAAATGGCTGGCGCAGCGGATGAAGCTCGCCAAGATCGTCGAACCCGCGCAGCAGCCGGACAAGAGCCGCATCTTCTTCGGCGCGACGGTCACGCTCGCCGATGAGGAGGACAATCAGCGCAGTGTTACCATCGTCGGCAATGACGAGGCGGATGCCGGCGCCGCTCGGATCGGCTGGGATACGCCGCTGGCGCGCGCCCTGAGAGGAGCTGCCGTGGGCGACCTACGCCGCGTCGACCTGCCGGGCGGCAGCAAGGAATGGGAAATCCTCGCCATCAGCTATCCGCAATGATCGCGCGGACGGCCTTGCTGGGGATTGGGCTGCTGGCCGGCACGGCGTCGGGGGCATGGGCTGCAGATTGCCCGACGGGGCTCTTCATGGCCGATGCCGGGCCGGATGCAGCCTCGGCACTGGAAATCGACCCGGATGGTCGCTTCCGCTACATGTTCACCGCCGGCGCTGTGGACGAATCGGCAGCGGGGCGCTGGGAATGCAGGGATGACGGCACCTTGCGCCTCACCACCGAGCCGACCCCCAAGCCGGCAGCGTTCTCGCTCGCCGATGTAGCCAGCGACGGGAACGAGCCGTTCACCCTGCTGGTCACCTGGCCCAATGGAGTGGGCGTTCCCGCCGTCGATTTTGAGCTCACCCTCGACGATGGCGACACCATCGCCGACTATACCCAGAGCGACGGCTGGACCGGCGATTTAGGCAAACGCCGTCCGCGCTCGATTCAAGTCTCCGAAGTATTTTTCGGCACCAAATCCGAGGTGATCCCGCTGCCCGCGCAGGAGCATCTTCGCGTCCACATCATCCTGACCCCCAATGACATGGGCGTTGCCGCTTTCCGCGATACGCTGGTGACTCGCGAGGACGACAAGCTGGTTCTCCATTGGCGCGACGGCACGATGCGCTACGCCCCGGCCGCGCAGGACTGAGCGCCTCGCCATGATGGACATCCGCCCCGCCTCGGCCGCCGACTGGCCGGACATCTGGACCGTATTCGAGCCGGTCATCCGCGAGGGCGCGACCTTTCCCCTCGCCCGCGATCTGGATGAGGCGGGTGCCCACGCCTACTGGACCGCGCCGGACAAGCAGGTGTTCGTCGCGACATCCGACACCGGCATCGTCGGCAGCTACACCTTGCGCGCAAACTCGACCGGCCCGGCTGCCCATGTCGCCAATGCCGGATATATCGTCCGGGCCGACCAGCGTGGGAAAGGCATCGCGCAGGCGCTGTGCCGCCACTCGCTGCAGACGGCCCGCGCGCAGGGGTTCCGCGCAATGCAGTTTAACCTGGTGATTTCCACGAACATCCGCGCCGTGCGCCTATGGCAGCATATGGGATTTAGCATGGTCGGGGCGCTTCCCGGCGCGTTCCACCATCCGGTTCACGGTTATGTCGATGCGCTCGTGATGTACCGCAGCCTCATGGATCAGGCCTGAGCCGCTCACTCCTCCGGCTGATAGCCGAACGCCTCATGCGCCAGTTTCACGACGGCGGGATCGACGTCCGGCATCTCCATCGAGACATGCTTTTCCAGCCGGTCGGCGATGCACGTGAGCGCCGCGATCCGCGCAGCCTTGCGATCATTGCCATCGATCACCTGCCAGGGCGCTTGCTTGGTGTCGGTCTTGGCGAACATGTCCTTGATCGCATCGAGATAATCAGCCCGCTTGTCGCGATTGCGATAATCCTCCGTGCCCGTCTTCCAGCGCTTGAAGGGATCGTCCAGCCGCTGGGCAAGCTGCTTGTCCTGCTCCTTCTGCGTGATGTGGACGAACAGCTTCACGATCGCGGTGCCGCTATCGATCTGCTGCGCCTCGAACGCATTGATTTCGTCATAGCCGCGCTTCCACTCGGCTTTTGTGCAGAAGCCCTCCACCCGCTCGACCAGCACGCGCCCGTACCAGCTTCGGTCGAAGATCGCGATGTGCTTGTCCGCGGGCAGCTTGGTCCAGAAGCGCCATAGGAAATGGCGCCCAAGTTCGTCCGGCGTCGGCGCCCCGATGGGCCAGACGTGGAAATAGCGCGGATCGAGCAGCGACGTCATTCGCTTGATGATGCCGCCCTTGCCGGCGGCGTCCCACCCTTCCAGCATCACCACGCTGCGGCGCTTGTGGATGATGTGGGCGACCTGGATCTTCTCCAGCCGCTTCTGGAGCTTGAGCAGCGCCTTGTCGAAGTCGCCGTCGAAATCGGCGCCTTTTTCGTAATCGGAGAGCTTGATGGTCATGGCCGCACCCTATCGTGCGGCCAGCCATTGTCGAGAGTTCAGCTCTTTTGCGGCTCGACGACGCGGATGTGCAGTTCGCGCAGCTGCTTGAGCTCCGCGTTGGAGGGCGCGCCCATCAGCAGATCCTCGGCGCGCTGGTTCATCGGGAACAGCGTGATCTCGCGCAGGTTCACAGCGCCACAGAGCAGCATCACGATGCGGTCCACGCCGGCGGCCATGCCACCGTGCGGCGGCGCGCCATATTGGAAAGCGCGGTAGAGGCCGCCGAAGCGATCTTCCACATCCTGCTTGCTCAGGCCAACCTTCTCGAAGGCCTTGACCATCAGCTCGGGCGACTGGTTGCGGATCGAGCCGGACGCGATCTCGAAGCCGTTGCACACCATGTCATACTGGAAAGCCTTGATCGACAGCGGATCGGGCCCGTCCAGCGCCTCCATCCCGCCCTGCGGCATGGAGAAGGGGTTGTGCGCGAAGTCCAGGCTCTTGGAGTCCTCGTCATATTCGTAGAACGGAAAGTCCACGATCCAGCACAGGTCGAAGCGGTCCTTGTCGATCAGGTCAAGCTGCTCGCCGACGCGGATGCGGGCAAGACCGGCGAGCTTGGCGGCTTGCGCCTCCTTGCCGGCAGCGAAGAACACGCCGTCATTGGGACCAAGGCCGAGCGCTTCGATCAGCTTGGCGGTCGCCTCAGGCCCGTGATTCTTGGCGATGGGGCCGCCCGGCTCGCCATCCTTGATGTTGATATAGCCAAGGCCCGAGAAACCTTCCGAGCGCGACCAGTTGTTCATCTCATCGAAGAACTTGCGGCTGCCCGCGCCAGCGCCCGGCGCCGGAATGGCGCGGATGACGCCGCCGCTCTCGACGATGCTCGCGAAGATGCCAAAGCCCGAGCCGACGAAGTGATCGGTCACATCGGTGATGATGATCGGGTTGCGCAGGTCCGGCTTGTCGCTGCCATATTTGAGCATGGCCTCGGCATAGGGGATGCGCGGGAAGCTGCCGGCCGGGGTCACCGGCTTGCCATCGGCAAAGGTCTCGAAGACCTGCGCGATCACCGGCTCCATGGTGTTCCACACATCTTCCTGCGTTACGAAGCTCATTTCCAGATCGAGCTGGTAGAACTCGCCCGGCAGGCGGTCGGCGCGCGGGTCTTCATCGCGGAAGCAGGGGGCGATCTGGAAATAGCGATCGAAGCCGGCGACCATCAGCAACTGCTTATACTGCTGCGGCGCCTGCGGCAGCGCGTAGAACTTGCCGGCATGAATGCGGCTGGGCACGAGGAAGTCGCGCGCGCCTTCCGGCGAAGACGCCGTGAGGATGGGGGTCGAATATTCGGTAAAGCCCGCACCTTCCATGCGGCGGCGCATATCCGAGATGATCTTTGTGCGCTTGACGATGTTGGCGTGCAACGTCTCGCGGCGCAGATCGAGGAAGCGATAGCGCAGGCGGATATCCTCGGGATATTCCTGCTCACCCGCGACCGGGAGCGGAAGCTCCTGCGCGGCGGAGAGTACGACGGCCTCTGCCGCCCGCACCTCGACCTCGCCGGTCGGCAGGTTCGGGTTCACGGCTTCCTTGGCGCGCGCCACCACCGTGCCGGTGATGGTGACGACGCTCTCGGCCTTCAGGCTCTCGATCACGTCGAACACCGGGCCGCTGACCTCAGTGACGATCTGCACCATGCCATAATGGTCGCGCAGATCGATGAACACCAGATCGCCATGATCGCGCTTGCGGTGGACCCAGCCGGACAGCCGAACAGTCTCGCCGGCATTGGCGGCGCGGAGCTCCCCGCAGGTGTGCGTGCGATAGGCGTGCATGGTCTAACGGCCTTTTATTTTCACGCGCCTCATTGCGAGGGCGCCAATTGGATGACAAAGACGACTTGTGGGGGATATGGTGATACGCTCAAGCGTGCCGCCGGCCCCCAATCCGAGGACCGGCCAATAATAAGATCACCTGCCATATGCAAATCCATCCATTGATCACTGACAGCTCTTCCCTCGCCGCGCTGTGCGAGCGGTTGTCCAAGGCCGACTTTGTCGCCGTGGATACCGAGTTCATGCGCGAGAACACCTATTGGCCGGAGCTGTGCCTTTTCCAGATCTCCGATGGGAAGGAAGCCGCGGCGATCGACCCCAAGGCGCCCGGGCTGGACATGGGGCCACTGCTCGACCTGCTGGTGACCAATGAGGATGTGCTCAAGGTCTTCCATGCCGGCGGGCAGGATATCGAGATCGTCTTCAACCTCACCGGCAAGACGCCGCACCCGCTGTTCGACACGCAGATCGCCAGCATGGCGCTGAGCCAGGGCGAGCAGATCGGCTACAGCAATCTGGTCGATAGCTGGCTGGGCATCCATCTCGACAAGGGCGCGCGGTTCACCGACTGGGCGCGCCGTCCGCTGGACAAACGGCAGATCGATTATGCGATCGGCGACGTTACCCATCTCGCCGCGATATTCCCGATGATGCTGGAGGAACTGCGCAAGACGGGGCGCGGCGTGTGGCTCAATCAGGAAATGGAGCGGCTCGCCGATCCCGGTAATTATGAGGTCAATCCGGCCGAGGCGTGGAAGCGCGTGCGCATTTCCAGCCGCAAGGCCGATGTTCTCGGGCGCCTGAAGGCGCTCGCCGCATGGCGCGAGACCGAGGCCAAGGACAAGAACCTGCCGCGCGGGCGCATCGTCAAGGACGAGACGCTGGCCGACATCGCCTCCCATCCGCCGCGCAAGCAGGAGGATCTGGGCAAGGTGCGCGGGCTTTCGGCAAGCTGGAAGGGCAATGACATCGGCGCGCGGCTGATGGCTGCAGTAGAAGATGCCGGCCCCCTCCCCCGCGACGAAATGCCCGAGCGCGATCCCGGTCGGCCCGGCCTCGGCAAGGAAGGCGCGCTGGTCGCCGATCTGCTCAAGCTGCTGCTCAAGATCCGCTCGCGCGAGATCAACGTTGCCTCGCGCCTGCTCGCCCGCGCCGACGATCTGGAGATGCTGGCAGCCGGCGTGCGGACCAACCTGCCGATTCTGGAAGGCTGGCGGTTCGAGCAATTCGGCCGCGACGCGCTGGATCTGGTGGAAGGCCGCATGGCCTTCGCGGTGCGCGACGGCAAGCTGCTGATGACCCGCACGGAAAAGCTGGCCGAGCCCAACGACTGATCGCCTGCCGGATGACCGGTGGACGCCCGCATGCTAGGCTGGCCTTTTGAGGAAAGGCCCGGCACCATGCGCATGATCGCTCCCCTTCTCGCTCTTGCCCCGCTGACGGCCTGCGCTACCGCCACGACCAGCGTGGGCGAACCGCCACTGGCCGGCAACGGCGCCTGTTCGGCGGAAGGCCTGCAAAGCGCCATCGGCCAGCGCGCAACCGCGACTCTGGGCGCCGACCTCCTCGCCAAATCCGGCGCCCGCACCCTACGCTGGGGCCCGCCTCGCTCGGCCATGACGATGGACTATCGCGAGGACCGGCTGAACATCAGCTATGATAATGCGATGATGATCGAGCGGGTGAATTGCGGGTGACGGGGGGCTGGGCTGCGCCGGCAATTCAGGGGTACGACACTGTACAGCCGTCCCGATAGGCGACTTTCCGGACGTTCGGCTTACCGGCGATCGCGGGTCACCGTTAGAGCGTCGTCTATCTCCCAAGCGTCGCTTTGGCGGATCATCCGCGCCACGGTGTGAGCGTCTCTGCTCCAATACCGAACTACGAACGCGCAGTTGATAGTGGTTGGACTTCCCGGAACATCGTTAGGTAACGCGTCACCGCACAACACGTCGGCTATTCGCTTTATGCGTTCCGAGTGGATCAGAACGACGCCGCTCGGATCGTCTTGTGCCGCTTGGTTGGAGGCGGCTTGGACGACCGCGCCGTCACGGTTACGAACTGCGGCCAATATTTGTTCATCGGTCGGACAGAGCGTCGGCGCAGCGCAGCGGCTCACATTGGCCATGATCAATAGAGCAATCAACTGCGCGTCCTTCTGAGCGCTTAAGACATTACTAGCATGAATGGCAGCTAACCACCCCAAGACAACCCATTAAATCCTTCAAAAATACTCTGAGCGGCCGATCCGTCGGCTCTGGAATTTGCCCGCAGCCAAGTCACGCATCGAGCAGATAGCCCATGCCCATGGCCTGGCCGAGCTGGCGCAGGCGGCGGTCGATGGATTCGCCGGCAAGTGCCGCATGTTCCGGGTCGAGGCGCAGGATGACCGTGCCGTCGCGCACGTCGAGCGAGGAGCCGTCCAGCGGGCCTTCCGCGCCGCCGGAGAGGCGCTGGCACAGGCGGATGGCAAGGCCCCACTGGATCGCGCGGCGCAGCAGCGGCTCGGGAGCAAGGCCTGCGAGCAGCGCGGGTATGCTGGTGCCGCCGCCAAAATTCGCGTGCAGCGCCTGCCCCAGCGCGGCGCGCTCGGCGGCATCCACGCCGACCCAATTGCCCTGCAAGGCGAATTCCATGCCGCGCTCGGCGCGAAACTCGGGATTGGCGCGCCAGCCGACATCCGCCAGCAGACAGGCCGCAAAGCGGATGCGCGCCCATTCCGGCGGATCATCGTGGAACAACGGCGCGATCCAGCCACTGATCGTATCGCCATGGCCGACAAAGCGCCCCTGCGCCTCACCCTCGATGCGGGCGGCGACCAGGAGCGGGTCCTGATTCGCCATATCGCGCGGCAAGCTCCCGTAGAGCAGCCCTTCCCGCAGCCCGAAGGCCGAAACGGTGAGATGGGCGGAGCGCAGCCGCTCCACCACCGCGCACAACAGATGCGCTGCATCCGGCAGGGTCGGGAAGCGCGCGCTGGAGACGCCGACTGCCTTGAGATCCGCCTTCTGCGCGCTTTCCAGCCATTTGAGCAGCTCGGCCGGGCGATCCGGCGTCATTCCGTAATGATGCAGGATCGGCAGCGAATAATTGGTGAGGTGCATGTCCAGTCGCGCCAGCGCGCGCCAGCTGCCGCCGATCAGATAGAAGGGCAGGCCCTGCTCGATGTCGCCAAGGCCCTGCGCTTTGAGCAGCCCATCGAGATGCTGGACCAGCCCCTTGCGTCCCCGCGCGCGGACGTCACCGATCCGAAAAATGCCGAGCGGCAGGGAAACGGGCATCTCCACGCCCTCGGGCCGCACGCGCACCAGTTCGAGACTGCCGCCGCCCAGATCGCCCATGATCCCGTCCGCACGCGGCATGCCGGAGAGCAGCCCGTGCGCAGAGGCCAGCCCCTCCTCCTGACCGCTCAGCACGCGCACCTCAAGGCCGATCTCCGCCGCACGGTCGATGAAGGTATCGCGGTTGGACGCATCGCGCACGGCGGCGGTGGCGACGCAGGTGATCTGGTCCACCTCCATCTCCACGCACAGCCGGGCAAAGCGCTCCAGCGCCATCAGCCCGCGCTCCATCGCCGCCGCGCCGATCCGCCCGGATGTGCCGATCTCCGCGCCCAGGCCCGCCAGCACCTTCTCGTTGAACAGCACGAAGGGAATGCGCCGTGGCCCGTCATAAACGACGAGGCGGACGCTGTTGGAGCCAATGTCAATGATCGCCGTCCGGCGGAAATGCGGGCCGTTGAGCGTCGCCTTCATCGAGCGGCGCGTCGTGCGATCGAGCAGGGTCATGGCCGCACCTCTGTCCTCAGCCACGCTCGGAGAGCGAGAGCTTGGGCACCGCGCGGGCGGAGCGCCGCGAGGCACCGCGACCGGAGAGGGACGGATTGGTCATGAAATAATGATGCAGGTTGAACGGCTTCTTCCCCGGCTTGAGGCGTGTGTAGCTGCCATCGCTGCCCAGTGCCCAGCTCTGCTCATCATCGAGCAGATTGGCCACCAGCACCTGATCGAGCACCTGATCATGGACGGTCGGGTTCTCAATCGGCAGCATATATTCAACCCGCCGGTCGAAATTGCGTGGCATCCAGTCCGCCGAACTGATGAACAGCCTGGCGCTATTGTTGGGCAGGGACTTGCCATTGCCGAAGGCCCAGATGCGACTGTGTTCCAGGAACCGCCCGATCACCGACTTGACCGAGATATTCTCCGACATGCCCGGCACGCCGGGCCGCAGGCAGCAGATGCCGCGCACGATCAGTTCCACCTTCACGCCCGCATTACTGGCGCCATAAAGCTGCTCGATGATCGCGGGGTCTACCAGGCTGTTCATCTTAGCCCAGATCGTCGCAGGGCGGCCAGCGCGGGCATGCTCGATTTCCGCTTCGATCAGCGCCGCGAGCTTGTCGCGCATGTGCAGCGGCGAGAGGGTAATCATCTCCATATGCTGCGGCTCGACATAGCCGGTGATGTAATTGAACACGGCGGCGGCATCGCGCCCGGCCCGGGGATCAGCGGTGAAAAAGGATAGGTCCGTATAGATGCGCGCGGTGATCGGGTGGTAATTGCCGGTGCCGAAATGGCAGTAGGTGCGAAAGCCGTTCCCCTCGCGCCGCACGACCATCGAAATTTTGGCGTGGGTCTTCCAGTCAATAAAGCCATAGACGACCTGCACGCCGGCGCGCTCCAGTTGCGCGGCCCAGAGCAGGTTCTGCTCCTCATCGAACCGCGCCTTCAGCTCGACGACGGCGGTGACGGACTTGCCTGCCTCGGCCGCATCAATGAGGGCACGGATGATCGCGCTCTGCTTGCCGGCACGGTAGAGCGTCTGCTTGATCGCCACTACATCGGGATCGTCCGCCGCCTGCTTGAGGAAGGCGATGACGACATCAAAGCTCTCATAAGGGTGGTGGACGACGATGTCCTTCGCGCGAATCGCGGCGAAGCAATCGCCGCCATATTCGCGGATGCGCTCGGGGAAGCGCGGGGCGTAGGCCGGGAATTTGAGATCCGGCCGATCTTCCTCGACCACCTCGGCCAGATCGGCGATACCCATGAAGCCATCGATATCCACGACCATGGCCTCATGGCCCTGCATCATCGTCTGCAGCTTGGTTTCGACCGGTTCGGCCACGCCGCTCTCGATTTCCACGCGGATGATCCGGCCGCGCCGGCGCTGCTTGATGGCGCTTCGATAATAGCGGACGAGGTCCTCGGCCTCTTCCTCGATCTCGATGTCGCTATCGCGCAGGATGCGGAACAGGCCGCTGTCCCGCACGATGAAGCCGGGGAAGAGCAAGGCCGAATAGCGCCGTACCAGCGCCTCAATGGCGATGTAGCGCGCGTTCTTGCCCGGCACGCGGATGAAGCGCGGCAGCGTGGCCGGCAGAATCACCAGCTCCTGTACCACCTCCTTGTCCGATTCGCGCAACAGGTCGAAGAACAGGCTGAGGCCCTTATTGGGAATGAACGGAAACGGGTGGGCGGGATCGAGCGCCTGGGGCGTGAGGATCGGGAAGATCTGCTCGAGGAAATGCTGGCGCATCCAGCTGTCCGCGCGGGCATCCACCGGTTCGGGACCGATCACGCTGATATGCGCGCTGCGGAGCGCGGCATGAAGATCATGCCAGACGACCTGCTGGGCGGACATGAGCGCCTCGGCCCGGTCGCCGATCGCCTCCAACTGCTGGGCCGGGGTCAGCCCATCGACCGAGCGCATTTCGACGCCCTGGAGCTGCTGGCCCTTGAGACCGGCCACCCGGACCATGAAAAACTCATCGAGGTTGCTGCCGGAGATGGAGAGAAAGCGCAGCCGCTCCAGCAGCGGATGCGCCGGATTGCAGGCTTCCTCCAGTACGCGCTGATTGAAATTGAGCCAGGACAGCTCCCGGTTGAAGTAGCGCGCCCCGTTTGCGGCGCCCGCGCCCGTGATCGAAGAAGTGGGATCGGCTTCAGACACGGTCAATGGGTCCCCTCATGCGGTGCGGTCTCATCCGCTCCGTCTAGCAGCGCATTGTTACGGAGCGCTTGCCGCGCCAACGCAACCGAGAGTTTCTGCCCCCGCGCCAGCGACAGCGCGTTCAGCTCGGCCACGACGCCGTCGATCGCGGCATAACAGCGCGCGGTGCGGCGGGCGAGAAAATCCGGGAGGTCCGGAGCGAAGGCCGAGCCTGCCCGCTCCAGTCCATGGACGATCAGCGCTGCGGTAACCGCTTCGTCCGGCGGGAGAATACGCGCGACGGCGGCGGTCGCGAGGCGCGTGCGCAGATCGGGCAATGCAATCGTCCATGTCGGCGGCGCCTCGCTGGCGACCATCAACAGCGGCCGGCCCGAATCGCGTGCCTCGTTCCAGAGGTGGAATAGGTGGGTCTCATCGGCGCGGTCGGCATCATCGACCAGCACGCCGCCGCTTTCGCGCAGAAACACCTCCGCGATGAGCGAACGACCGGACCGGGATGGGCCGACGAGCAATGTGCAGGGCGAGGGCCAGCGCTGCCAGTCGCGTATCAGCGCGAGCGCGTCGGTATTGGCAGCGTGGACCAGCAGACTTTCCGCTCCGCCATGCCGCGACCAGCCGATGGGCAGCGGCAACTGGGTCATTGCCCGCCCCCGCCTCCGCCGGCTGGTGGACTCGCGCTCCGACGGGCGATCCGCAGCGTGTTGCCAGATACGGCGACCGAATATCCCCGTCCTTCAAGCTGCGCGCGCAATTGCTCGATCGTGCCGCTGAAGCCGACCTGCATGACAGACGTGCCGCCGAGTGCCAGGCTTGAGGTCGAGGCCGCGCTGACCCCCGGAATACCCCGCAGCATCGCCTGCGCTTCCCCGACCGAGGCCGTGGTAGGCGTCTCGATCTGAACGCTGAACGAGGCGGCACCGGGCGTATCGGCCGGCAGGACACCGAGGATCGCCTCCAGCCCAACCGCATTCTCGATCTCGACCGCGTTGACCGGCTCCTCGATGACCAGCGAGGGGTCGAGCCGCAAGGTGCCGTCCGCCAGCGCGCCGGCGTAAAGCTGGTCGATCCGGGCGACGGCATCGCTCATCATCTTGGGCAGGTCGGCGGGCGTGGCAGCGCGCAGGGTGAAATCCCCGATGAAATTATTGTCCGGCCCATAGCGCGCGCTGAAATGGCCGGTAATCGGCCCGCCGGGAAAGCTGCGCTCGATCCGCGCGATAGGCATGATCACATCCGCCGCACCATAAAGATCGAGAAGGATACGCCACCAGTTGCGCCCGCGCCGGCCAGTCTGACCGGGATTGAGCAGCAGCGAATCCGGGCCATCGCCAGCGGTGCGCACATAATCGATCGGGCTGTCGGAAATGCGGAATTCCGCCCACGCCTTCTGCCAGGGCGTCACCCGCTCGAACGTCATCGGCGTGCCCGAATCCCAGAGAACCGGGATCACCAGCAGCGGCGGCGAGCGGCGAATCTGCCCGGAAACGCCAAGCGCCTGCCCGGCCCTAGCTCGATCGAACATCACCGAGAGCGTAGCGATATAGCGATTGGGACCGATTTGCTCCTGCTGCACCTCAATGCCGGACACCAGCCCATCCAGCACGCTGTCCCCAAGCGCAGGGCCATTGCCGCCATGCGTCCGCTTCCACAGCGATTGCCAGGCGAGGCGCTGGGCCAACCGCCACCCGGTCGCCCGCGCCGCATCGGCATTGGGCCCGGCGACATCGACGCGAATATCCTTCACCTCGAAATCGCCCTGCGAGGCCAGCGGCGCAATGCCCCGCTCACCCTCGATCTGCGCGACCAGCACAGCCGCAAAGGCCGCCAGAACCAGCGCGAACACGAAGTGAATGGGGCGCAAGGATGGCAGAGAGAGCGTCACGGCGCCCTTTTGGCGGCATTGTTCTGGAAAACCAAGCCCGATTTGGTAAGGGCGGGCCATGGACTCCAAGCACAACCAGCCCGAGGGCTACACCTATGCGCAGGCCGGCGTGGATATCGCTGCCGGAAATGCGCTCGTTCGCGCCATTGCTCCGCTCGCCCGCGCGACGCGGCGACCGGGGGCCGATGCCGATCTGGGCGGATTCGGCGGCTTCTTCGACCTGAAGGCGGCGGGCTTTACCGATCCGCTGCTCGTTGCGGCGAATGACGGCGTCGGCACCAAGTTGAAGCTCGCCATCGATAGCGGCAAGCATGACACGGTGGGCATCGATCTGGTGGCCATGTGCGCCAACGACCTCATCGTGCAGGGCGCAGAGCCGCTCTTCTTCCTCGATTATTTCGCGACCGGCCGCCTCGACAATGGCGTGGCCGAGCGGGTGATCGCGGGCATCGCCGAGGGCTGCAAGCAGGCCGGCTGCGCGCTGATCGGCGGCGAGACGGCGGAAATGCCTGGCATGTATGCCGATGGCGATTATGACCTCGCCGGTTTCTGCGTCGGCGCGGTCGAGCGCAACGAAGTGCTGACCGCCGACAAGGTAGCCGAGGGCGACGTGATTCTGGGCCTCGCCTCCTCGGGCGTCCACTCCAACGGCTATTCGCTGGTGCGACGCCTGGCGGCGGACAAGGGCTGGAAGCTGGACCGCCCTGCCCTGTTCGATCAGGAAGTGCTGCTCATCGATGCGCTGATGGCCCCGACCCGGATCTATGTGAAGCCGCTGCTGCCGCTGGTCCGCAAGGGCCTCGTCCATGCGATGGCGCATATCACCGGTGGCGGCCTGCTGGAGAATATCCCGCGGATTCTGCCGGCTGGCCTGCACGCGCATATCGATGCGGACCTTTGGGCGCAGTCGCGGCTGATGGCGTTCCTGCAAGCACAGGGCAATATCGAGCCGGGCGAGATGGCGCGCACATTCAATTGCGGGATCGGCATGGCCGTCGTCGTGGCGCCCGCCGATGTGGACGCGGTGAGTGCGGCGTTGCGTGAGGCGGGCGAGACCGTCCACCGCATCGGCGAGATTCGCGATGGCGAGAAGGGCTGCACCGTGCGCGGATCGCAAGAGACGTGGTGCGCCATGGCAGACTGGAACGCGGTCCATCTAGGGTAATAAGCCCGAACGGATTGGGGGAACTGACGTGTCCAAGGCCAAAGTCGCGGTAATGCTCTCCGGCACGGGGACGACGATGACGTCGCTCCTCTATGCCTCGCGCCTGCCGGACTGCCCCTATGAGATCGTGCTCGTCGCCTCCAACAAGCCGGAAGCGCGCGGGCTGACTGTCGCGGCGGCCGAGGGCGTGGCCACCTTTGCCCACAGCCACAAGGGCATGAGCCGCGAGGCCCATGAGGCGATCATGCTCGACGCGCTGCGGGCATCGGGCGCGGATTATGTCGCGCTGTGCGGCTATATGCGCATCCTCACCGCCGATTTCGTGGGCCAATGGGCGGGGCGGATGCTCAACACCCATCCGTCCCTGCTGCCCAAGTTCAAGGGGCTCGACACGCACCAGCGGGCCATCGACGCCGGCGATAGCCATGGCGGCTGTACCGTCCACCTCGTCACACCGGCGCTGGATGACGGCCCGGTGCTGGGGCAAATCCCGGTCGCGATCCTGCCCGAGGACACTGCCGACACGCTCGCCCAGCGCGTGCTTTATGCCGAATATCAGCTCTATCCCCGAATGCTCGCCAGCTATGTGGGGCGCGAGATGGACCCGGACTGGCTCATCGACCGCGTCGGCCAACTGGCCCTCGCCTTGCCGGAGACACATGCCCGCGACTCGCATGGGGCGGCGGGTTGGCGCGTGGGCAGCGAAACGTCGGGCAAGTTCTTCGCTTATGTCTCGGTGCGCCACCATGGCGAGGATGCGGTGGCGCTACTGGTCAAGACCTCCGGCGCTGACGAAATGGCCGCGCTGATCGAGGCCGACCCCGACATCTATTATCGCCCGGCTTACTACGGCGCGAGCGGCTGGATCGCGATCCGCCTCGACCGCCCGGGCGTCGACTGGGAGCATGTGCGCGGCTGGCTGGAAAAGAGCTGGCGGGCCGTGGCGCCCAAGCGGCTGGCAAAAATGCTCGAGATTGCGGACCAGTTTTAGCGCGGGAGCGCTGGCGGTCCCGACGTCCCAGCATTCCTTTCCGTCATTCCCGCGCACGCGGGAATCTAGCTTGAACCTCGCGTCACCGCGCAGGGGTAGTATGGATTCCCGCGTGCGCGGGAATGACCGAGAAAAAGGATCGAGGTCTTCGCATAACCGTCGACGTTTCCTCTCCGCAGCCGAAGTCCAGACATCCTCGCGCCAATTGATTGATGCCTCAAATAGGGATAGGGGGTATCCCTATGTCGCATCTCCTCGAAATCAATCCGCAGTTGCTCGCCCGCGTCCGGCGGATCGGGGGGCAGGTCAACGCCATCGAGCGCGCGCTCGAATCGGACAAAAGCTGTACCGATATCCTGCATCTGGTGGCGGCCGTGCGGGGCGCGGTGAACGGGCTGCTCGATGAAATCATTGCCGAGCATCTGGAGGCGCATGTCGCGCGGCCGGGGCTGAGCGATGCTGAACGCCAGATAGGGGCGGACGAACTGCTGGCGGTCATCCGCCGCTACGCGAAGTAGGGAACGGTGATGCGGACACTCGA
The DNA here is from genome assembly GCF_025961965.1 of Sphingobium sp. B1D7B. Taxonomy (NCBI): domain Bacteria; kingdom Pseudomonadati; phylum Pseudomonadota; class Alphaproteobacteria; order Sphingomonadales; family Sphingobiaceae; genus Sphingobium; species Sphingobium sp. B1D7B. The sequence continues at coordinate 2,458,272 of NZ_JAOQOR010000001.1, read as the reverse complement.
TATTGACGGCCTGACGCCGAGCCACGACTTCCTCGGCGCCTCGCATGACCAAAATGCCCGGCGGACCTATTGGGTCATCCTGCTAACCGTCGTGACGATGGTGGGCGAGATCATCGCTGGCTATTGGACCGGATCGATGGCGCTGCTGGCGGATGGCTTCCACATGGCGACCCATGCCGGCGCGCTGTCCATCGCCGCATTCGCTTATGGCTATGCGCGCAAACATGCGCAGGACCCCGCCTACAGCTTCGGGACCGGCAAGGTCGGCGATCTGGCAGGCTTCGCTTCCGCCATGGCGCTGGGTCTCGTCGCGCTGGCGATTGCCAGCGAGTCGGCGGTGCGCCTGTTCGAACCGACGAGAGTCGCCTTCGGCGAGGCCACCTTCGTGGCGGTGATCGGCCTGCTTGTGAACATCGCCAGCGCCCTGGTGCTGATGGGCGGTGCGCATGGGCATGATCATGGCCATGGACATGATCATGCCCATGCGCATCATCATCACGCCGCCCATGACCATGGCGCGCATGACCATGGGCATAGCCACGGCCATGACAATAATCTGCGCTCAGCCTATTTCCACGTGCTGGCGGATGCGCTGACCTCTGTCCTCGCCATCGGCGCCCTGCTGGCCGGGCGCTATCTCGATTGGGTATGGATGGACCCGCTGATGGGCATCGTCGGCGCGCTGGTCATCGCCCGCTGGGCCTGGAGCCTGATGCGCGACACTTCGACCATGCTGCTCGACCGCAGCGACGAGGCGCTGGCCGGCAAGGTGCGGGCGGTGGTCGAGGAGCAAGGCGATGCGCGCGTGGACGATCTTCACGTCTGGCGCGTTGGTCCGCAGGCACATGCCGCGATCGTCAGCGTCATCGCGCAACCGGAGGTCAGCAGCGACACGATTCGCGGCCGCATGGCCGGACGCTGCACGCTCGCGCATCTCACGATTGAAGTGCGCTAGCCGTCCCCTCGGTCGGGACGGCCCGAGACCTTAGCGGAAATTGTCGGCGTAAGCCTGAATCTTCAACGTCTTGGGTGGCGTTCTCACGACGTGATAGGCGATGCCATAGCGCTCGGCATAAGCACGGGCGGCGTCCTCGTCGGGGAAGCTCAGCTTGACCTGCTCCTGCGTGTCGCCAGAGCCGGCCCAGCCCATCAGCGGATCGGGCTTCTTGGCTTCTGCCGGGGCGAACTCCAGCATCCAGGTGCCGGTGCGCGCCCGACCGGACTGCATGGCGTTCTTGGGTATCTGGTAGATCCGGGCGGACATCGGTGCTTTCCCCATCGTGCATATGCCCAACATGTGAGCGCTTTCGCCGTCGCGCAAAGCGGGTGGCCCTGTCAAGATGATTGGAGGACTGAGGCGACCTGTTCGTGTCGAGCGAAGTCGAGACACGCGCGCACCGCTCTGCCGTGTCTCGACTTCGCTCGACACGAACGGAAGGTCATCCGGAACAGGATCACCGACGGGCATCAGCCTTCTTGGTCCGCAGCGTAGCGCTGGCCGCGGCGGGATCATCCGGCCACGGATGCCGCGGGTAGCGCCCGCGCATCTCTTTGGCGACGTCCGCCCAGCTGCCTTTCCAGAAGGCCGGCAGATCCCGCGTCGTCTGGATAGGGCGGCCTGCGGGCGAGGTCAGGGACAGCACCAGCGGGATGCGCTCGCGCCCGATGACCGGATGTTCCGACAGTCCAAAGAGCGCCTGCACCCGCAATTCGACGGTCGGGCCGGCTGGCGCCTCATAGTCGATGGCGTGGGTGCTGCCGGCCGGGCTACGGAACTCGGCCGGCGCCAGCGCCTCGATCCGCTGCGTGGCATTCCATCCCAGGCGCTGGGTTAGCAGGCCATGCAGCGCGCCACCGTCGATCGCGGAAAAGCGCCGGGCATTGGCGGGGAGCAGCATCTCCAGCCAGTCCTCCGCATCAGCGAGCAGCGCCGCATCGCCGATCTCATCGCCCACGCCCGCAAAGGCAGCCCGTGTCCGCAACGCCTGCGCCGCCTTGCCCCAGGGCAGCAGCCCCAGCCCCTCGCTGCGCAGCGCCTGTGCGAGCGCCGCAATGATGGCGGCCCGTTCGGGTGCGTCATCCGGCCCGCTGGTGAGACGGATTGCGCCCAGATGCCGCTCGCGCAATGCCTCAACGCCGGCCAGATCCTTGCGCCAGCGCACCGTGCGACGGTCCATGACGCGATGCCCGGCAGCGATCATCACATCCTCCTCCTGCACGGCCAATGCGGAGAGGATGCGTGCCCCGGCGGCGCTGCCCTGAATATCGCCCACCGCCAGCCAGTCTGCACGTGCCAGCGGATCGGCGGGATCGAGCCGGAAGCCGCGCCCGCCCGCGCTGATCCAATGTTCGCCACTGGCATCCCGTCGCCGGGCGATGCGGTCCGGGAAAGCCCGCATCATGCAGCGGGCAAGCGCGGCATCGTCGATAATGCCTCGCGACGACCCGGACGCGACTAACCCCAACCAGCGGCGGGCAAGGCCACGCGCCGCTTCGGCCCGCTGCCCCCGCTCGCGCTGCCAGAGCGCATGACGCCGGGCGAGGTCAGCCGATGGCCCGCCCAGCCCGCGCTCGGTGAGCAGCACCGCCACGTCAGCCGCCGCAGCGCCCTCCCCCGCCTCAGCCGAGGCGATGAGCATATGCGCGAGGCGTGGCTCCAGCGGCAGATCGGCGACCGCGCGGCCATGCGGCGTCGCCCGCCCCTCCCCATCCAGCGCGCCCAGCGCCTCGAGCCGGCGCCGCGCCTCTGCTACGGCCGCCGCCGGTGGCGGATCGAGCCAGCGCAGCATGGTCGGGTCGGTCACGCCCCACACCGCGCAATCGAGCAGCAGGCCGGTCAGGTCGCTTTCCAGAATTTCGGGCGGATCGAACGGCGGCAGCCCGGCGGTCGCCGCTGCTTCCCACAAGCGGTAGGCCACGCCCGGCGCCTGACGACCCGCGCGGCCGGCGCGCTGGGTCACTGCGGCCTGACTGGCGCGTTCCGTCACCAGGCGCGTGACGCCGGCGGCGAGATCGTGCCGGGGCCGACGGGCGAGCCCTGAATCGACCACGATGCGCACGCCGTCGATGGTGAGGCTGGTCTCGGCGATGCTGGTCGCCAATATCAGCTTGCGCGTGCCTGCCGCCGCCGGCCGCAGGGCCGCGCGCTGCGCTGCCGGGTCGAGCGAGCCATGCAGGCGATGGAGGGCGATGCTCTCGGACAGCCCCATCAGCCGCTCGGCCGTGCGCTCGATCTCGCCGACACCGGGGAGGAAGGCCAGAACATCGCCCTGCGACTCTTCGGCCAGCGCGCGACGGATCGCCGCCGCCATGCCATCCTCGATGCGCTGCTCTGCCGCGCGGCCAATATGCCGCAGATCGATGGGGAAAGATCGGCCCGCGCTCTCGATCACGGGGGCCGGCTTGTCCTCCACCGCCATGAGCGTGGCGAAGCGCGCACCATCAAGCGTGGCGGACATGGCGAGCAGGCGCAAATCCTCGCGCAGGCCGGATTGCGCATCAAGCGCGAGGGCCAGCCCGAAATCGCCTTCCAGGCTGCGCTCATGAACTTCATCGAACAGCACGGCGGCGACGCCGGTCAACTCTGGATCGGCCTGAATGCGGCGCCGGAAGATCCCTTCGGTCACGACGAGGATGCGGGTGCGGGCGGACTGGCGGCTCTCAAGTCGGGTGGCATAGCCGATGGTGTCGCCGGGCTTCTCACCAGCCAGATCCGCCATGCGCTCGGCAGCAGCGCGCGCGGCAAGCCGGCGCGGCGAGAGCAGCCAGATCTGCCCGCCCGCCACCCACGGCTCGCCCAGCAAAGCGGGCGCAACGCTGGTCGTCTTGCCCGCGCCGGGCGGCGCCACGAGCACGGCGTTCGGTCCCGCGCGCAAGGCGGCGAGCAGGTCGGGCAGAACCTCATGGATGGGGAGCGCAGCGGTCACGTCATTCGCTTATGCGCCGACGCCGGCAAAGCCAAGCTGGCGGCGTAAGGGATAAGAGCAAAGCCTGACCGCCGCAGCGTCATCCGAGGATGGCGAACATGGTTAATGCTTAACCACCGCCATGGGAGCAATCTGCTCCTGCGATTGCACCGGTGCGGCAAGAGTTCCGTGCACTTGTTCACTTAAGTCATGGAACTCTCTACCTTTTGCCGCAACGCCCGAACGCTCCGCCTCTTTACCGCGAAGAGGTATTGCTCTGTTAACCGTTCGAACCCATCCATGGTCTCGCTGAGGCGCAAGGCTTCGTAAAAATAGAAAGCTCGTCTGGCCCGGTTGGGGCCTTTTGGGGGTCGTCCAAGTGCATGATCATATTGTGTCCGCCTCTTTGGCGGAACCGCACGGCGGGCTGCTGTCCGTGCGCCGTATACCGTCTGCCTGCGGCCAGCGGCTGCGCACCATCGATGTCCGGCTGGCTGATCGGCCCGACCTGCGCGAGCAGGCGCATGATCTCCTGAACCGCATGTATGGATCGCGCGGTTATGGAATGGCGCATCTGCTTCCCGACAATGGCGATCACCAGGCCGTCTTCACGGCAGCGCTGGAAGATGCCGTAATCGCCACGCTCACCCTGACGGTGGACTCACCAGCCGGCCTTTCGACCGATCAGACGTTCCGCATGGAACTGGATGCCTTGCGCGAGGCGCCCGGTGCCCGCCTGTGCGAGCTCACCAAGTTCGCGGTCGATCCCATGACCAAGTCCCCCTCCGTCCTCGCGGGGCTTTTTCATGTCATCTTCATTTACGGTATGCAGCGCTTCGATTGCACGGATCTGGTGATCGAGGTGCATCCACGCCATGTGCGCTATTATGAGGCCATGCTCGGTTTCGATCGGCTTGGCCCGCCGAAGATGGATGAGTCCGTCTCCTGGTGGCCCAAGGATACGCCGGTACAGCTCATGCGCCTCAAGGTCTGCGATGTCGCCGACCAGATCAATCGCTTTGCCGGCCGCGCCGACAAGATCGGCCGCTCGCTCTACCCCTATTTCTTCTCGCGCGATGAGGAGCAGGACGTCGCACGGCGCGTCGCGCGCTTGTGGGACAGGGATGCGGGTTGCGCAGAACCCCGCAGCCGCAATGGCATGAGCGGCACATTCTGGCGCAGCGCCGCCTGAACAGGATCGTTTGCTCTCATCGCATAAAAAATGGGGATCAACGGCTGCACCCGTTGATCCCCATTCTTTATCGAGGCCGTCCCGTGGGAGACGGCCAGGATGATCAGGCGAACTGGACCCGTGCGCTAGTGCGACGTGCGCGGCGCATCGTGTAGCCAAGGCTGCCGAAGCCGAGCAGCATCAGTGCCCAGGTGGCCGGCTCCGGAACCGGCGCGCTCACCGGCGACGGCGTGAAGGTCAGGTTGCCGCCGTAGGAGCCCAGACCGGCGGACGTGCCGCTGATCACCAGCTCGTTCAGCATGCCGGCCATGATCGGGAAGCCCGAAATTCCAGCCGATTCAACGTCGGTGCCCTGGCCGAAGATCGGGACGTCCTTGCCGTTGATCGTGACAGTCAGCAGGTCGATGTTGGTCGACAGGCCCGACAGCGTCGTGATGATGCCGCCGCTGCCGACGCCATCAACGTCAACGATGAAGCGGTAAATGTCGGTGAAGATGCCCGAACCGATGTCGGTGCGGCCAATGGTGGCCGAAACGGCTTCGGTGATGGGGGGGATGGTGTCGCCAGACGTGGTGAACTCGTCATCGCCAGGCGTGAACGTGCAGTTCATGGCAACGCAGGTGGCGGCGTTGGCCGCACCCGGCGCAAATGCTGCCGCAGTGGCCAGTGCGGCCAAAGATACCAGTTTCCTCATGGATAGCTCCTTTGTTTGTTCGGTTTTTGAGCTGGCTCATCATGCTTCTCCCACACCGCCTGAAAGGCGAACATTCCGAGTAGATAATGAGGCGACCGCTCGCGCAGAGAAATACTGGTCGGTTAACGGATTATCAACGGATTCCTCATATTTTATTGCTGTATTTCAGATACTTAATCCGGCCAACCAATTTGCCGGGTTCCCAAAGTTCCCAACCGTTAACCGCAGATTTACCACGCTATGGCGGGCAGTGCGGTCGCTTCATCGCAACGCAGCATCGTTCCCGTGCAGTGCAAAATTATTTGGGTCGTGGCCGATATACCCCGTGTCCCGAAAATGGACGGGAAGGGACTGGCGAGAAGAGGGGAAGTGGCGGACTGCCGCACCGACAAGCCCCGATTCGAGACCGGCTAGGCGAGGCGGCCGCCCCGCCCAATCGGGCAGCGCGGCGCGTCATCTCGCTATGGTTGTCGGTGCAACGTGGAAGGCGCTGGCGCCCGCTGAAAAGCCGGATCAGTAAGCCCGCGCGATCGCGAATTCGACGGCTTCGACCAGCGCAGACTTGGCGGCACCCTTGCCGTACATGCCGATGGCGTCGATGGCGCGCTGGCCATAATGGCGCGCCCGCGCCATGGTGTCGTCGATCGCGCCGGTTTCGCGCAGCAAATGCTGGGCATGGGCGAGATCGGCATTGTCGCCATGGAGGCCGGACATCGCTTCTTTCCAGAATTTGCGATCCGCCTCGCCGCCGCGCGCATAAGCCAGGATTACCGGCAGCGTGATCTTGCCATCGCGGAAGTCATCGCCGGTATCCTTGCCCATCGTCGCGCCGTCCGAGACATAGTCGATCGCATCGTCGACGAGCTGGAAGGCAATCCCGAGATTGCGACCATAGGCATCCAGGGCCAATTCCTCCGCCTCCGGGCGCTCCGCGACCACGGCGGCGATCCGGCAGGCTGCTGCGAACAGGGCTGCGGTCTTGGCACCGATGATGTCGAGATACTGGTCCTCGTCGGTCTCCACACGACGCTGGGCGGTCAGCTGATTGACCTCCCCCTCGGCGATCACCGCAGATGCGTTGGAAAGGATCTTGAGAACCTTGAGGCTGCCATCCTCGACCATCAGCTCGAAGGACCGGCTGAACAGGAAATCGCCGACCAGAACCGAGGCATTGTTGCCCCAGATCATGTTGGCGGTCTGCTTGCCGCGGCGCATGGCGCTGCCGTCCACCACATCATCGTGCAGCAGCGTGGCGGTATGGATAAACTCCACCGTCGCCGCCAGCTTGTGGTGCCGAGTGCCGGCATAATCGAGCAGCCGGGCGCAGGCGAGCGTGAGCATGGGGCGCAGCCGCTTGCCACCGCCGGCGATGAGGTGCCCGGCCAGCTCCGGGATCAGCGGAATGCGCGACTGCATTCGGGCGAGGATGACTTCGTTGACGCGGTTCATATCCTCCGCAACGAGGCTCAGCATCGGCTGGAGGGATGGCGCGCCCTGGCGGGGCAGGTGGTGGATTGTGGCGCTCATGCGCGGTGCTCTGACCAGATGACCGCGCTTTGGCAAGCAAATTGGCTTGCCTTGTGCGCCCGGAGCGGCAAGTGATGCGCCGTTGCGGGCGCTGCCCGGCCCCTCATCAGCCTGGTTCGCCCCAGCGAGATCAGGCCACAGGAACAATGCCCCAGAGGCTCAGGGAGACGACCCGGAATGGACGAAACGCTCAGGCGCTACCGCGAAAGCATCGACAATATCGACGCGGCGCTGGTCTTCATGCTGGCGGAGCGCTTCAAGATCACCAAGGCGGTCGGGGAGCACAAGGCCCAGTCCGCCCTGCCCCCGGCCGACCCGGATCGCGAGGCCCGGCAGATCGAACGGCTGCGCACTTTGGCTATCGACGCCAATCTCGACCCGGATTTCACCGAGAAATTCCTGCGTTTCATCATCGATGAAGTGATCCGGCATCACGAACAGATGCGCGCCGACGAAGCGGATGCCGCTGGCGCCTGAGGTGCCCGAGGGTAACGCCGCCAGATTGTTCCCGCTGCGTTAACCAGGTAACAACCTGCGCCGGGCCATGATGGGCCATGGGGCAAAGCCAGCGCCACATTCTTTATGCCTTCATCCGCCACGCCGGCCTGCCGGTACTGGTGGGCCTTGGCTATTTCGTGATTTCCTACGCGACCATATCGCTCAAGACCACGAATGGCATGGTCGCGCCCGTCTGGATCGCCAACGCCTTTCTGCTGGCGCTCGTGCTCGCCCGGCCCGCGCGGCAGGCCCCTGCCCTCATCATGGCGGGCATGGTCGCCAATGTGCTGTCTGGCCTGCCGGCTGGCAATAATCTCCAGACGGCGTTGGTCTACGGGTTCGCCAATGGGCTGGAAATCGCCGTCGCGGTGGCCGGGCTCAAGCTGCACAGGAATGGCGCCCACGCCTTTTCGGACCCGGAGGCTCTCCCTCATGTGCTGATCTGGGCCGGGCTGGTCGGCCCGGCTTGCGGCGCTTTTCTCGGCGGGCTCGGTGCCTGGGCCAACAATGCCCATCCGCTCAGCGAAGCCTATGCGCGCTGGTTCCTGGCGGATGCTCTGGGCCTGTTGATCTTCACGCCGGTCTTCCTTGCCATGTTCAACGGCGAGATGAAGCGCAGCCTCGCCAGCCAGACCCGGCAACGCAGGCTAGAAGTCGCGGCGCTGCTCGCCCTCACCGCCGGCGCGGCTGGCGTCGCCTTCTTCTCGACGGAATCATCGCATCTGCTGCTCGTCGTTCCGCCCATGCTGCTCGTTCTACTGCGCAGCGGGTGGATGGCGACGAAGATCGCCCTCGCCATCGTCACCGTCATCGGCGGCGCAGCGATGATGGGCGGCTATGGCCCGCCGGTGATGCACAGCCATCATGCGGCCCATCACCTCTACGGCATCCAGATGTTCATCGCCCTGCTCATCGTGGTGCAGGTGCCGATCTCGGCCATGCTCGCCAGCCGGCAGGCGATGATCGAGCGGATGCGCCAGAACGAGCAGTCGCTGAACCTGCTCGCCTCCGCGTCTCCGGTGCTGCTGCTGGCGTTCAACCTCGAAGGCGTCTGTACGCGGGTCGTGGGCACGCGCGAACTGCTGCTCGACCGCCCGTTCGACGCGCTCGTCGGCGCAGAGCTCTCCGACATTTCGGAGGAAGGCCAATATGATCTGACCCGCGCGCATAGCGCGGCGCTTGAGGATGTGAGCACGAGCCAGATTGCCGAGTTTCGCACCCTCAAGCTGCGTGACGCCTGGATGGAGGCGACATTCCGCGCGCACTTCGACGAGCGCGGTCGGTGCATCGGGACAATCGCGACGGTGCAAGACATCACCCAGCGCAAGAAGCAGGAACTGTGGCTCTCCCGCACCGCCACGACGGACAGCCTGACCGGTCTGCTCAACCGCGCCGGCTTCCATCAGCGGCTGGAGCAGGCGCTGGTGAAGGCGACACCGGGCACCCTCAGCCTGGCCGTGATCGACATCGACCGGTTCAAGCTGATCAACGACAATAGCGGCCACCAGATGGGCGATACCGTGCTGCGGGAAATCGCATGTCGCATCTCGAGCCAGGTCCGGGCGAGCGACGCGGTCGGGCGCATGGGTGGCGACGAGTTCGTGGTGCTCCTCGCCACCTCGAATTGGGATCGTGTGCAGGAAATCTGCGGCCGGATCGTCTCCGCGGTCAGCAGCGAGCCCATTGCCCTGCCCTCGGGTAACAGCCTGCGGGCTGCGATCAGTTGCGGCGTCGTGCGCTACCGGCAGGGGCAAAGCGCCGAGGATTTCATCCATGAGGCGGACATCGCGCTCTACCAGGCCAAGCGCGGCGGTCGCAATCGGGTGGTCGCTGCCTGATCCGCAAGGTCGGCCGCGAACTGGCGACATTTTGTGACATTTGCGTCTGCCCGCGACAAAGTCTCGCGACAAGTCCCCGCTATATCATGGTCATGGCGCTACCCCCCGGCGCCGGCAGACCAGGAATTCAAGTCTATGAAACGTCTCACCGCAATCGCGCTCTCCAGCGTCGGCCTGCTGTCCATCGGGACCATGGCAATCGCTCAATCGGCACCGCAGCCGCCCCAGCGCGGCGAAGCCCGTCCGCCGATGGATCGCGCCTCCCTCGAAAAGCGCCTCGCGACCATGTTCGATGCCGCCGACACCAATCGGGACGGCGTGCTCTCGGTTGAGGAGCGCAAGGCCCATCAGGCGCAGAATCGCGACAAAATGCGCGATGCGATGTTCGCCCGCCTCGACGCCAATAAGGACGGCTCAATCTCGAAAGCCGAATTTACGGAAGCCGGCGCGATGGCCGGCGGCCATCAGCGACGCGGCCATGAAGGCAAACGGCGTGGCCATGGCGGCCCCGGCATGGGCGGCGGCATGATGATGATGGGACGCGAACTCGCTGCCTATCGTGACAAGCCGATCCCCCGCGCCACCTTCATCCAGGCAGGCCTTGCCGGCTTTGACCGAATGGACACCAACCGTGACGGCAAGATTTCGCCCGAGGAACGGCAGGCCGGCCGGAAAGCCATGATGGAGCGCCGCAATACCGACCAACGGCCTGCGCAAACGCCCCCGGTGCGCTGAGCCCCCTCGGCCGATCCGGCGGAGACAACTCCCCATGCCGCCGGATCGGCCATCCCACTTTCCCTCGGTCGCCTGCCCCTTTCAGGCGGCTGAGGGATGGACCTCAAGACCCAAGCAGGGCAGAGAATTGCATCCCACCGATTTTGCGAAAGCACTTTGATGTCCGCACGGCCCCATCTCCTCCTCGTCGACGATGAAGCGGCCATTCGCGAGCCGCTGGGGCAATATCTCCAGCGCGCCGGCTTTCGCGTTTCCGATGCAGGAAATGCGGCCGACGCGCGCAAGATCCTCGCCGGCAGCGCCATCGAATTGGTGGTGCTGGATATCATGATGCCGGGTGAAGATGGCCTCAGCCTGTGCCGCTCGATCCGCGAGCAGGGCGAACTGCCCGTGATCCTGCTCACCGCCCGCACCGAAGAGACCGACCGCATCGTCGGGCTGGAAATGGGCGCGGACGATTATGTGCTCAAGCCTTTCTCTCCACGCGAGCTCGTGGCGCGGATCAAGACGATCCTGCGCCGCGCCGGCAACGGCACCGCCCGCGAACCGCAGGCAAGTGCATCCCTCTACCGCTTCGAGGGCTGGACGCTCAGCGCTGACGACTGGACGCTGACCGGCCCGGACGAAGTCGCCATCCCGCTCAGCACGGCCGATTACCGGCTGCTCCATGCCTTCGTCACGCATCCGCGCCAGGTGCTCAGCCGCGATCAGTTGCTCGATCTCACGCAAGGCCGGGAAGCCCACGCCTTCGACCGCTCGATCGACAATCAGATCAGCCGCCTGCGCCGCAAGCTGGAAGATGACGCCCGCTCGCCGACGCTCATCAAGACCGTGTGGGGCGGCGGCTACATGTTCGCCGCCGATGTGGCGCGCGAATGACCCTCAGCCTGCGCACCTTCACCGGCTGGCTGCGGCCGAGAACGCTGGCGGGGCAGACAATCCTCGTCGTGGCTGCCTCCTTGTTTGCCGTGCAGCTCATCGGGTTCAGCTTCTACTATATGATGCAGCGCAATCAGTGGGTGACGATTGCCGCAGCCCCGGGCGTCATCCGCATCCTTGAGGCGCTCGATCAGCGAGACGCACCCTCCCCCTGGCATCGCGCGCGAGCGGCCCGCGGCATCGTCGTCACCGACGCGCCGCCCCGCCGCGAAGGCGCCGACTCGCCGCGCGTAGCCGTGCGTGCCAACGAGCTGTTTCGCTCGGCCGGGCTGGTGCCGCTCGCGGTCCGGGTCGCCATTGCGGAAGCCCGGCCCGGCGCGGATGGGCGCGAGCGCGCGCGCGATCTTCTCCAGCCGCCCAACCGCCGCGCACCGCGTCTGCAGGTGCAATTGAGCGTGCAACTCCGACCCGACCGCTGGATCACCGTCTACACCCGCGCCGCACCGGTAGCCCAGCCAATCCTGCGTCAGATCGTGATGCAGTCGCTGTTCCTCTATGGCATCGTGCTGATGCCGCTCGTCTGGTTCACCCGACGCCTAGCCCGGCCGCTCCACGCGCTCACCCAGGCCACCGCCCGGGTTGGCACGCCGGAGGGCGCCTCCCCGGTCATCGAAACCGGGCCGGAGGATTTGCGGCGCCTCGCGGCGTCCTTCAACGCCATGCAGGACCGCATCCGCTCCATGCTGGAGGAGAAGGACCATATGCTCGGCGCCATCGGCCATGATCTGCGCACACCCCTCACGGCGCTGCGGGTGCGCGTGGAATCGGTCGCCGAGGGGGCGGATCGCGAGCGCATGGTCGCGACCATCGAAGACATGCAGAAGATGCTCGACGACATCCTCTCGCTGGCGCGTGTCGGCCGGGACCGCGAACCACCACAGCGCATGGACCTTGCGGCGCTGGCCGATGCGACCATCGACGATTTCGAGGATATGGGCGTGCCGATGGAGCGAAGCGACATGCCGCGCGCCATCGTCAACGTCCATCCCCGCGCCGTCCGCCGCGCGCTCACCAACCTGATCGAGAACGCTGTCAAATATGGCGCACGGGCGCATGTCTCGCTGCGGATCGAAGGCCAACGCGCCACGCTCTGCGTCACCGACGAAGGCCCCGGCATCCCGGAGGACCGCATCGAGGACATGCTGCAGCCCTTCACCCGCATGGAAGCCTCGCGCAGCCGCGACACCGGCGGCACCGGTCTTGGTCTGGCCATCGTCCGGGCGGTTGCCTCGGCGGAATCGGGCCGACTGGAACTGCGAAATCGGCCTGAGGGTGGGCTGGTCGCGGAACTGAGTTTCCCGCTGGCGTGAAGACTGGCTCTCGGCTGCTTATGCGTCGACCTCGGACACACGAGTGACCGACAAATGGTGGTTGGCGACTGCCTGACGCCCCTGCTCTGGGCGCAGATTCCTGCCTGCTGGGAACATGTCCCAGAACAGGATGCAACAGGGGAACCAAGGTTAACAAAATGGAAACGGGGTCCCAGAAGCGGTATGCTGCATCAACGACATTTGAGTCGTGGGAGGCAAATCGGCTCGGGGTATTGTCGATTTGCGAGAATTAGAGGGCACTTCCATGGGTAAGTTTTTGACAGTCGCGCTGCTGGCATGCGGAACCTCATTTGCGGCCCTGCCCGCCAATGCAGCCGTCGTGATCAGCGGATACACGCTCGACACCGGCACGTTTGGCGCACAGACCGGCGTTCATTCGTCCAGTTCGCAGTCTGGCTCGACCTTGAACGGTTATGTGAATCAGGACGGATCGAGTGTCACGTTCAGCACCAGCACCGGCACGATGAGCATCACCGGCAGCGGGCAGGCCACCATCAACGGCGATCCGCTCATTGAAGATCTGAGCGTCCTCTTCGCCAAGGGCTGGGACAATGTGACGTTCAATTTCGCTGGCGACCCGGGCACGTTCAACCTGCTGGTCAATGGTTCGGCACTGTTCTCGAGCCCCGCGTGCGGCATCTGCACGATCGGCAATGGCAACAATCAGTTCACGCTGAGCGGCACGGGCATCACCAGCCTTGCTTTCACGTTCGATCCTGGCGTGACGAGCGCGCGTCAGTTCCGCGTGGAAGGCGTCAGCCAGGCACCGGTGCCTGAGCCCGCGACTTGGGCGATGATGATTGCAGGTCTTGGCTTGGCAGGGGCAGCGATGCGCCGCAAGAGTGCAAAGGTCCAGTTTGCCTAATCCCACAGGGCAGACTGCATAGCAGTTTTCCCAGCATAAATGGTGACTGCTTTAAAGGGCGCCGTTCCCACGGCGCCCTTTTTGCTTATCTCACGTGGCGGCCGGTTACATCGCACTCTACCGGTGATCGCAAGCCCGGCGCGGCCGTGTGGCGTGGAGTACACCCCCACCTCATCAATGCTGATCCATCAGCCCCGTCGTACGGGCCATCAGATCGGACTTGCCCGGGGGCGTATTGGAGCTGCGTTTTGGTACAGAGTCCGCATTGATCACCGTCGCGCCCTGGGGCAGCGCGGTGCGGCCGAGGTCCAGCTTGCGCACTTCGGATTCCGCCATGGCGACACGCTGGTCGCGCACGAGGATGCGGCGGTCGATCTTGGCCTGCTCGGGGCTTTTGGGAGCCGGGGCGGCGGGCTGAGCGCCTGCGGCATTGGCGGCCTGCCCCCCGGCGGGAGAGTCCTTGCTCCAGGCGAGGATCACCGACATGCGCCGGTTGCGCGGATCGTAGCGGTTGTCCGCGACGAACGGCTCGCGATCCGCCACGCCTTCGATGCGCGCGAAGCGATCCGCTCCGATGCCGCCCTGTGCGAGCACGGCGCGAGTGGCTTCGGCGCGGGATGACGAGAGCAGCCAGTTGTTCATGTTGCGCCCGGCGGCATAGGGCAGCGCGTCGGTGTGACCGCGCACGATCACATCGTTCGGCACTTCTGACACCGCCTCGGCGACCTGCGAGAGCAATGCGCGGGCTTCCGGCACCAGCCTGTCCGTGCCGATGGCGAACATCGCGAAATCGGCTTCATCCACCAGATCGATGCGCAAGCCCTCCAGCGTCTCGGTAAAGCGCACATGCTTGCGCAGCTTGCGGAGCGCTTCGGTGCGCTCGAGCTTCTGCTCCAGCTCCTGCTTGAGCTTCTCGAACTTCTGGCGATCCTGGTTCTTGAGATCCTCGCCGCCGACATCTTTGGTGCCCGTGGCGTCGCGCGGGATGGTGATGGCCAGATTGCCCTGCCCGCCCGTCGTCGGATAATTCTCCTTGCTGACGAGACTGTCGCCACCGAACAGGCCACTGGAGCCGGCGCTGTCCATCTTCATCTGCACCAGCGTGGGCGTGAAATAGTCGGCCAGTCCCTTGCGCTGCTTCTCGGTGGTCGCACCGAGCAGCCACATGAGCAGGAAGAAGGCCATCATCGCCGTCACGAAGTCGGCATAGGCCACCTTCCAGGCGCCGCCATGATGGCCGCCATGGCCGCCATCGATGATCTTCTTGACGATGATTGGCCTTGGTTCAGGCTCGTTCACCGGTTTCTTTGCGGCCGATGCCATGGCTTAGCCCTCAGCGAACGCGCATGCCGTCGAACACTTCGGCAAAGGCCGGCTGGTTCGCATGGATGAGGTTGGAGCGCGCGGCCTCGATGACCAGCGGCTGCGGGTGGCCGTGGAGCGAGGCGATGATGATCTGCTTGACGACATGATACATGGCGCCATCCGCCTCGATCACCTGCTTGGCGCGACTGGCGAACGGGCCGACCATCCCATAGGCCAGCAACACGCCGAGGAAGGTTCCGACAAGCGCCGAGCCGATCATGCCGCCCAGAATTTCCGGCGGCTTGTCGATAGAGCCCATGGTCTTGACTACGCCGAGCACGGCGGCGACGATGCCGAGCGCCGGCAGCGCGTCCGCCAGGCCCTGGAGATTGTCGGCGGGACGAACCGCCTCATGGTGGTGGGTCTTGAGCGCATTATCCATGACGTCCTCGACCGCATGCGGATCGAGCGTGCCGGATGAGACGACCACCAGCCGCAACGTATCGCAGATGAGGTGGATGAGCGCGCTGTCCGCCATCAGCCGGGGATATTCGGCGAAGATCGCGGAGGATTTGGGGTCTTCGATATGCGGTTCGAGCGCGACCGGACCTTCGACCCGCAGCGTCTTCATCAGCTTGCTGACGAGGAAGATGCAGTCGAGATAATCCTGCTTCTTGAACTTGGGGCCTTTGAAGACGGTCATCACGCCGCCGGCCAGCGCCTTCAAATCCGCGCCGCTGTTGCCGATGATCAGCGCGCCTGCCGCGGCGCCGCCGATGATGAGCATTTCGTGCGGAAGCGCATGAAGCACCGGACCAATGGCGCCGCCGGTGAGCATGAAGCCCCCGAAGACCATGACCAGCAGAACGACAAGACCGATACCAGCGAACATTCTGATCCCCGCATGTTCATAAAACGGGACCGCGCACAGCTGCTTTTGGTCCCTTCATCCCTTCCTAGAACGGCTCTGCTGAAACAGGGTTTAGCGACAGGGTTAGCGAAAGATGACGATTACGATTTTTCGAAATTTCTGCCGGCGCGAACAAGAAAAACGGCCCGCAGCCAAAAGCCTGCGGACCGCCAGATTTGCCTCTCTTCGAACAGGATCAGAAAAGATCGAATAGCGACTTTTGATTGATCCGCGCGAAGGCCAGTTGCGCGGCTTCCAGCGTCAGCAATTTGCTTTGCAGCTTCACGCTGGTCTCGGTGATGTCCGTATCTTCCAGCGCCGAGCGACGCTCAGTCAGCGCCAGATCGGAATTGGTGAGCCGCCCGCCAATGTCTTCCAGCCGCTGCGAGCGAACGCCCTGCACGGACTGGGCGACAATGACATGATCGAGCGCGGTGCGGGCATCCTGCAGGGCAGCGGAGCGGTCTGCCTCCGTACCGGTGCGCACCACATTGATGATGTCGGAGATCACCTGATCGATCGACCGGCTGCCCACCGCATTCTCCATGATGCTCGCGCGGGTCGGCACGGCTTCCACGTTCAGCCCTGCGCCCAGAGGAATCAGCACGGCGCTGGGATGATCGAAGACCGGCGTGCCCTGATAATCGGTCTGATTGAGGAGATCGTTGATCGTGGCGCGAATGCCTTCCAGTTCCTTGGCCACCGCCTCGCGCCCGGTCGATCCGTCGGCGGTCGAGGTGGACGTGACAATCAGCTCGGTCACGCGCGTCATGAGATTGTTGACCTCATTGAGATTGGTGCTGGCCTGCGTCGCGCGGGATTCGGCGAAGGTCAGATTGCCCTTCCACGCCGCGTTGATCGACTGGCGCCGCCCGACCTGCGAGATCTGCACCCAGTCATGCGGATTGTCCGAGGGCTGGTTGATCTTCTTGGTCGTCGAAATCTTGGTCTGCTCGCCCGCAATATCCGCAGCGAGCCGCTGCTGGCGGGTAATCTCAGCCGTGATGGACTGCGTGGTGATGAAAACCATGATGGATTGCCCTTATTGCGTCAGAATGCGGAAATCAGTGTCTGGAACATTTCCCGCGCGACCTGGATCACGCGGGACGATGCCTGGTAGGCCTGCTGGAGCCGGATCAATTCGGCCGCTTCCCGGTCGAGATTGATGCCGGCCACATCGGCGCGTGCCTGCTGCGCCATGGTGTTGCGGCTCTCGGCCGCGGTCTGCTCTTTGGTCGTGCTGTTGGCGATGCTGCCATGGGTCGCAATGATGCCGGTCCATTCATCCTCGATGGACCCGCTGCCGCGCAGGGCGGTCATGGCCAACAGATTGCCGTTCGCGGTGCCATCGGCGGAGAAGCGCGCGACGAGAGCAGGCGAGCTGATCAGCACCGAGAGCGAGCTGGCATCCGCCCCCATGCTCAGCAGTGTCTGGCCCGCGACACCGGGGGATGAATAGCCGCTGGTGTGCCAATCATTCATTTCGCTCACATAGCGGCTCGCGAGATCGTCCAACGCGTCGATCCTGTCCCGCACGACGCCGGCACTGGTGGCGATGCCGCCCAGCGCGCCACCGGTCGGGGTGGCAATCGCCGTGCCGTCCGCCAGCCCGAAGCTTAAAATGCCGTCGGCGGCCTGACTGACCGTCAGGGTCTTCACCTGATTGTTCTCGACCAGCATGTCGCTGCCGTAACTGATGTTCGCGACGCCATTGGCGCCGAAGGTCACCGTCACGTTCAGCCGCTCGGCAATCTCGCTCAGGGCCTGATCGCGTGAATCCAGCAGGCTCGCATGGCTCGCCGTTCCCTCCGGCACGCGGCGCAGGCCTTCATTGGCATTGCCGAGCTGGCGCAACGCATCGTTGAGCGAATCCACCTCATTGGTGGCCGTGTTGCCGATCGAGCTGCGGATCGAGACCAGATCATTGTGGCTCTGCTGAAACGCTGCATTGATCTGCTCGAACGAGAACAGCACGTCCGCCTGCAGCGTCGTGTCTGTGGGGTTGGAGGCGAGCCGCTCCACCGCTGCGAACATGCCGGTGAAGCGCTGGCCGACGCCCAGTTCGCCATCGTTGAGGGCGCTCTGGATGTCCGACATCCAGCGGGCACGCTGATTGACGCTGCCCAGCGCATTGGTCGTCTGACGCGCTGCCGCTTCCAGATATTGGTCGGATGCGCGCACCACGCCGCCGATCTGCACGCCGTAGAAGGAGGCGCTCGATTTATAGAGCAGCATCGGCGAATTGCCCGCCGCGGATTCGCTGAGCGCAATCGTCCGGCGGCTGTAGCCGGGCGTCTCCGCGTTGGCGATATTGTCGGCAATTGCTCCCATCGCCGCCTGATAGGCGCGCGTGCCGGAAGCGCCGATCTGAAGAAGATCGCTGCTCACGGCTTATGGTCAAGCTGCTGGAGGATCAGTTCGGCAATGCCAAGGCCACCCTTGGTGGCGAGCCCTTCGGCCATATGCGCGTCCTGCATCTCGCGGAACTGGTCTAGCCCGCTGCCGCCGCCAATCTCTTCGCCCAGGCTCGCCTGGCGCATGGAAGACAGGAGCTGGCGGGTGAACACGGCCTCGAATGCCTTGGCGGCCTTCTGCAATGCGGCGTGATCGTCGCTGGCCTTTGGCGACGTCGGGGCTTGCGCCTGCGCGCCCTGCATGGCGGCGGCAAAGGCCGCCTGACCGGAGCCGATCCCTGAGACCTGCGTCATATCACCTCCAGCTCCGCCCGCATGGCGCCGGCCTGCTTGAGCGCGCTCAGGATCTCGAGAAGGTCCGAGGGGGAGGCGCCCACGGCATTCACCGCCTTGACTATATCGGCCAGAGACGCGCCACCTTTAAACAGGAACATCGGATTCTTTTCTTCATGGGCGGAAAGCTGGCTGGATTCCTCCACCGCCGTCACCCCCCGCGAGAGCGGCGCAGGCTGCACGATGCGCGGCGCTTCGGTCACGGTCACGGTCAGCTTGCCATGGCTCACCGCGGCCGGGGTGATCTGCACATTGCCGTTGATGACCACCGTGCCGCTGCGCGCGTTGACGATCACCTTGGCCGGCGGATCGGCGGGTTTGACCTGGATGTTTTCGATGAGGCCCATCATCATGACGCGGCTCTCGGCACCCGGCGGTGCATCGATGGCGATGGAGACGCCATCCACGGCACGGGCGCGCTGATCGCCGAACGCGAGGTTGATCGCGTCGGCCACCCGCAGCGCGGTCGTCACGTCCGCCTCCGCGAGGTTGAAATTGATCGTCGGGCTGGTCTCGAACCCGGTGGCTACGGCGCGCTCGACGGAGGCGCCCGAGGGGATGCGGCCGGCCGAGGGCACGTTCACGGAAAGCTGCGAGCCATCGGCCCCGGAGACGCCGAAGCCGCCCACCGCCATATTGCCCTGCGCCATGGCGTAGATCTCGCCATCAGCACCACGCATCGGGGTCAGCACCAGCGTGCCGCCGCGCAGCGACTTGGCCTTGCCGAGCGCGGAGACGGTCACGTCCAGCCGCTGTCCCGGCTTGGCGAAGGCCGGCAATTCCGCCGTCACGAGTACGGCTGCGGCGTTCTTCAGCGAGGGGTTGACGCCCGGCGGCAAAGTGAGGCCGAAGCGCGAGATCACGCCCTTCACGCCCTGCGTCGCATAATCGAGGCTGTCATCGCCCGTGCCGGCGAGGCCAACCACAACGCCATAGCCGACAAGCTGGTTGGACCGCAGCCCCTCGAAGGTGCCGATGTCCTTGATGCGCTGGGCATGGGCCGAGGTGGCGATCATGAGGCAGAGCCCGAACGCCAGCAGGGCGAGGGAGACGACCAGCCGACGGAGCAAGGAGGGATAAGGCCTGATCATGGCTGAAAGCTCCATCAGAACGGGCTGATCATGGAGAAGAAGCGCTGCAGCCAGCCCTGACGGCTGGCGCGGGCGATTTCTCCCTTGCCGGTGTAGGTGATCCGCGCATCGGCGACGCGCGTCGAGAGAATGCGGTTATCGGGCCCGATGTCCGCCTGCCGGACAAGGCCGGAGATCTGGACGTATTCGTCGCCGCGATTAAGCGTGAGGGCCTTCTGCCCGCGCACCAGCATCGTGCCATTGGGATAGACCCGCGCAATGGTGACGGTGATCTCGCCGGAGAGCGCGTTCGACTGCGCAGCATCACCCTTGCCGGTGAAGCCCTGCGTGCCGCCCGAAGCGATGTCGCTACCGCTGAACAGCTTGCTGAACGGCCCGGTGCTGGGCGGTGTGAGGCCGATGCTGCCCGCGCGATTGGTATTCGCGCTGGTGCTCTTGCTGGCCTGCGTCCGCTCGACGAGGAGGATGGTGATGACATCGCCCACGCTTGCTGCCCGCGCGCCATTGGTCAGCGCGGAATAGCCGGCCGAGGCCTGAAAGATGCCGCCATTGGGCCGCACCGGCGCGGCGCTGCCAGCGTCGCCCGGATAGGTGACCTGATAGGCCGGGTTTTCGAGCGGCTCCTGCTTCTTGCCGAACAGACCGGCAGAGGCCGGTGCGGCAAAGCTGGTCGCCGTGAGCGCAAGGATCAGGATGGAAGCGCGGCGATACTGCATAGTCATGCTCAAAGCTGCTGATTGACGTATTGGAGCATTTCGTCGGTCGCCTTGATCATCTTGGAGGCGATCTCATAGGCGCGCTGGGTCTCGATCATCGTGACCAGCTCCTCGACGGTGTTGACGTTTGACTGCTCGAGCGCGCCCTGGCGGATGGTGCCGCGGCCTTCGAGGCCTGCAGCGCCCACCTGCGGCGCGCCGGATGCCGCCGTCTCCAGTAGGAGGTTTCCACCGACAGCCTGCAGGCCAGCGGGATTGACGAACCGTGCGGTTTCGATCGCGCCAAGCTCGACCGGCTCCTTTTGACCGGCGACGGTCGCCGAGACGGTCCCGTCATTGCCGATGGTGACGGCACTCACGCCCTCGGGAAGCTGGATCTGCGGCACCAGCGGCAGGCCATCCGGCGAGACCAGCAGGCCTTCCGCATTGGTCTTGAAATTGCCCGCCCGGGTATAGGCGATCGTGCCGTCGGGCTGCTGGAGCTGGAAGAAGCCGGCCCCCTCGATCGCGAGATCATAGGTGTTGCCGGTGGTGTTCATCGTGCCTTGGGTATCGATACGCTCGGTGCCGGTGAGCTGCACACCGGTGCCGAGGTTGAGGCCGATGGCGAGCCGGTTCTGGCTATCTGCCTGCGTGCCCGCCGCAATGACCTGCTGATAGGCCAGCGTCTCGAAATTGGCGCGGTCGCGTTTGAAGCCGACCGTGTTCACGTTCGCTAGGTTGTTGGCGATGACGCGCATCTTGACGTCCTGTGCGTCAAGGCCGGTGCGGGCGACATGAAGTGCGCTGCTGGTCATTGGTTTGGTCCCCTATCTATCCGTCAGTCGAGCCGCATGAGGCTCGCGCCGCCGGAGTCGATCTCCTTGGCGGTGTCGATCATCTTGATCTGATTTTCCCACGCGCGGCTCGCCTCGATCATCTGGACGAGCGCCGTGGTGGCATTCACGTTCGAGCCTTCAAGGGCGCCGCTGGTCACGGTCGCCATCGGGTCTTGCGGCAAGGCGCCGCCATTCACTTCGCGGAACAGCGTGTCCGTGGACTTGGCGATCGTCGACCCCTTGGCGTTCACCAGCTTGATGACATCGACCTGCTGCGGCTGATCGATCTGGCCGCCCTGCGGGACGATCCAGATGCTGCCATCCTTGGCGATGTTGACGCTATCGGCGGGCGGCAGGGTGATCGGGCCACCCTCCCCCAGCACCGGATAGCCATCGCCCGTGGTCAGCAGGCCGCTCTCGTTCAGCTTGAGATCGCCGCGCCTTGTATAGGCTTCCGACCCGTCATTGGCCTGCACCGCGATGAGGGCGTCACCATCCACCGCGATGTCGAGCGTATTGCCGGTCTGCACCGCCGTGCCGGCCTTCATGTCCGCCGCGATGACCTGCCCCACCTGCTCCGCGCGGCTCTGGAACGCGCCGCCGCCGACCCAGCGGGTCGAGGCGTTCGCGATCTCGGCGCGAAAGCCGCTGGTGTTGACGTTCGCGAGATTGTTCGCGACCGCCGTCTGGCGAGCCATCGTGCCGCGCATCGCGGTGCGGGCAATGGTGGTGAGACGATCCATGATTCAGCTCCGGGTCCGGTCGATCTTCGCGATCAGGTCCGCATGTTGATGATAGTCTGGGTCATGGCGGTGGCGGTCTCGATCGCCTTGGAATTCGCCTGGAAGTTGCGCTGCGCGGAGATCAGCGCGACCAACTCCTCGGTGATGTCCACGTTCGAGCGCTCCAGCGTGCCCGAGCGGACCGCGCCGACCATGCCGCTATTGCCGGCGCTGTAGCTCGCCTCGCCGCTGTCGCCGGAGGAAATCCAGTGCGAATCCCCCATCTGCCGCAGCTCTTCCTGCGCGGGAAATGAGGCCATGGCCACGACGCCGAGGTTACGCACCGAGCCATCGCCGAAGGTCGCACTGACGACGCCAGTGGCCGAGATCGCGATGGCGGTGAGCGGAATGCTGGCATCGTCCGGATGGGCGCTGGGGATTTCCAGATCGGAGAGATCGCCGGCCGCCGTGCTGGTCGGCGTGCCATCGCCGGTCGCGTTGGTCGGCAGCACCTGCAGGCGGGCACCGGTGGAATCGACGATGAAGCGGTTCTTGTCCATCGTGAAGGCACCGGCGCGGGTGTAGCTGATCGTCTGGTCAGGCGAGGCGCTCTTGACGGTGAAGAAGCCTTCGCCGGTGACGGCCAGATCCAGCGTCTTGTCGGTCGTCTCCAGCGTGCCCTGCGTGAACTGCTGCTTCACATCGACGAGACGGACGCCATTGCCGCCCGCGCCGACGCCGCCACTCGCATAAATGTCGCCGAAGGTTGCCTTGCTCTTCTTGAAGGCGAGCGAGGACACGTTGGCGACATTGTTGGCGACGACCCCGAGGTCGGTCTGGGCGCCCTTGAGGCCGGAAAGCGAAATGTAGAAGGACATGGTGGATGCTCCTTGTGAAGTTCAGGGATCAGCCGAGACGCAGCGCGTCTTCGGGCGAGAAATTGCCGAGGGCGGTCATGAGCTGGGCGTTTCCGCCGCTCGCGGGGGACTGGACGGCGGCGATGCTGGCCCAGGTCGCGATGCCGGCCGGCGTCGCGCCGCGCACCTTGACCTGCAGCGCCTGCCCGCCAATCACATTGCCGGCATCGTCCCGGCCGTCCCAGAAGAACGGCACATTGCCCTTGGATTGGGCGCCGAGATCGAAGCTCTGGACGACCTTGCCGCTGGCATCGACCAGATCGATCGATACGTTCGAGGCGTCGGCGCCCAGCGCGATCTCGCCGGCATAAGCGCCGGTGCGGTCGGGCGTGGCGATGTTGCTCTCGACCAGCATCGACTTGCCGATCCAGCCTGCGGCATCGGAGAGGCGCGCGCCGGACACGGAGTCCGCGATCTGGCTGAGCAGGGATGTCGATTGCGACTGCGAGGCCAGCGACGACATTTGCGCCATCTGTGTGACCATCTGATTGTTGTCCATCGGCTGGAACGGGTCCTGATGCTGCATCTGCGTGGTGAGCAGGCGCAGGAAGCCGTTCATGTCGATCGACGCGTTTGACTTCGCGCTCGTCTCGGCAAGGTTCCGGTTGGTGAACGCCGTGTTGGTGTCCACCGCCCAGGGGCTGGTGTTGGTCGTCACTGCTGTCATTTGCCGAGCCTGATTGTTTCGAGGATGAGGGATTTGGCGGTCTGGAGGACCTGCACATTGTTCTGGTACATGCGCGCGCTCTCGACCATTTCGACGAGCTCGGCGCTGGTATCGACGCCGGCTTCCCACACATCGCCATTGGCATCGGCTAGCGGATGGCCGGGCTCGTGCCGCTTGGTGGCGGGCGTGTCGGAGGTCACGACGTTATCGACCTTGACCGTGGCGACGCCGGGCTTCTCGACCACGGTGGAGAAGACCGGGCGGATCGCGCGATAGGCCTTGTCCTCGCTGCCCGTGACCGAGCCGGCATTGGCGAGGTTGGACGCGGTGGCGTTGAGGCGCACGAGCTGCGCCGACATGGCGCGCCCGGCGATGTCGAAAACGTTCATGGGCTTGTCCATGCTCATTCTCCTCGCAGCGCGCGCGTGATGGTGTTGAGCCGGCCCTCAAGGAAGGAAAGCGTGGTGCGGTACTTCACCGCATTCTCCGCAAAGAGCGTCTGCTCGGTCGACATCTCGACGGTGTTGCCATCGCTGCTCGCCTGCAGTGGCACGCGATAGCCCATTGCCGTTTCGAGCGCGCCGGTCACCGAGCCCTGCTGGCTGGTGGCGCTGGCGAGCGCCTTCTCGAAATCGATGTCGCGCGCCTTGTATCCGGGGGTCGAGGCGTTCGCGATATTGGAGGCAAGCAGCTCCAGCCGCTGCGAGCGCAGCGCCAGTGCCTTGCCATGGATGCCGAACAATGCGTCGTCGAACGACATTTTTTCGTGCCTTCCCTAAAAGTCCGTGGGCCGCATCCGTTCTGACCGGTTGAAACTGGTTCGGTTCCGGCACGACCCATGCCCACGGGTATGGATTGCAAATGCCGTGCCAAACCAAATTGCCGCCGGCTGAGGCCGCGCGGACATGAGGATTTCCGCGCCCTTTGCGCAGGCGGGCGGCAAGGGTGGCAATGTTTTGCCGGTTGGCGGCAGAGTTTTGCCGGTGCGCACGTGCGCCCGGCAGCATGGGGGGATGAGCGGGACCATGTCGGATGTTGTGGGGTTGGATATTCTCGGCCACGTCTTCGCGCCGCTGCCCCTATTGATGGTGCTGGGCGGCGCGATCATGATCGCACTGGCGCAGGTCGGGTTCGGCACGGGTTTTCGCGCCCTGGCTTCCCTACGCCCGCTGCTGACCGCGCGCCCGGATGATGAACGCGACAATGCCCGCGCGCTGCTGTTCAAGGTCGAGGCCGTCGCGCAGCTCAAGGGCCTGGCCCGCGCCGACCGACTGGAAAGCACCCACCCCTTCGTCAACCAGACCCTTACCACCCTCGCCAATGCCGCAGATGCCGAGCATTTCGCGCTCTGGGTCCATCAGGCGATCCATGATCGCCGTGCCCGTCACGGGCGGGTCATCGCCTTCTGGAATGCGCTGGCCGATGCCGCGCCGGCCGTCGGCATGGCCGGCACGATCGTCGGCCTGATCGGCATGTTTGCGCAGATGAGCGACCCCGCAGCTATCGGCCCGTTCATGGCGCTGGCGCTGATGACAACGCTGCACGGCCTGATCCTCGCCAACGCCATCGCCGGGCCCATCGCCAACCGCCTGTCCGCACTCTCCGAGCGGGAGATTGGCTGGCAGCAGGCCATGGCGGACCGGATGATCGCCATCGCCCGCCGGGAAGCCAATCCGTTCCAGCGTGCCAGCATTCGCGAGGTCGCCTGATGTCGGCGCAGCCGCGCCAGAGCCGCGCGCGCTGGGCGCTGAGCTTCGCGGACCTGTGCCTGCTGCTGCTCGCCTTCTTCGCCCTGCTGCAATCCAACCAGACCACGCGTGAGACGGCCCTGGCCGGGATTGGCAGCTATTTCGGCGCGTTCGAGGCGCCGCGCCAGGCCAATTTGGTCGCGCAAGAGCTGTTCGAGCCGGGCGAGGCTCTGCTCAACCCTGCCGGTCGCGCCGCTCTGCTGAAAGCGACAGAACCCATCGTGCACGAGAACAAGGTCGTGCGAATTCAGTCCATTGGCCTCGACTCCGGCGATCATCGCTTCGACGCCTGGGATCTGGCGGCAGCGCGCCTCGGCGCCGTCGCCCGCACCCTGGTCGCCGCCGGAGTGCCGGAGAAGCGCCTGCGGATCGCGGGCCTCGCCGAACGTCCCGACGCCAGCGCGCCCGGCAAGCAGACTATCAGGATCACCGAACTGGCCGAAACCGACCCGTAACATGCGTCTGGCACGGACCTTGCTGTGTTTGTTCCGACCATGCATCGGAGCAAGTGACGTGACGATTGAACGCCTGACCTTCCCAAAGCGCGCTGCCCTCATCGCAGCCCTGCTGCTCAGCGCGATCGCGCTTACCAGCATCCACGCGCCGGCGAAGGCGCAGAGTTTCGAGAATCTGGACCGGCTGGACAGCCTGGTTGCGGCCAGCCTCGGCGCCAATCTCGGCCAGCCGGGCGGCCCACTGGCGCCCATCGATCGCCGCCTGAAACTGGCACCCTGCCCGCAGACACCGACGGTCGAAACCCCGCAGATGAACGCCGCGACGGTTGCCTGCCCCAGCCTCGGCTGGCGCATCCGCGTGCCGCTGCTGGTCAACCGGCAGGCCGGCAATCCTCAGCAAAACGGCCGTTTTTCCGAGACCGCGAGCGGCGCGCCGGTCGTCAAGAAGGGCGATCCAGTTCAGCTGGTCGCGGGTAATGAGAGCTTCAGCATTTCCCGCATGATGATCGCGGATGAAGACGGCGCGCCCGGTGCGCTGATCCGCGTGCGGGAAGAACCGCGCGCCACGCCTGTCATGGCCCGTGTCGAGCGGACGGGTGTTGTTCGTATCCCCGGCATTTAAACTTTCCTGAACTGATCCGTTTATAGTACGGATTGGACAGAAAGGACGTTGGAATGATCAAGTCTGTTGGCCAGGCGACGAGCGCCGCAGTAGAGGCAGCCAAGCTGCGCGACGCTGCACAAGCCCGCTCCGCTGCGCCAGTCAGCGCCGAGCCCGCGCCCGCGAAAGCGGCGGAATCGGCAGCCACCCCCGCCGCGCGCATGGCCGCGCAGGGCGCCCCGGTGGACATGGACCGGATCAACCGCGTCAAGCAGGCCATTGCTTCGGGCCAATATCCGGTCGATGCCGACAAGATCGCCGATCGCATGATCGACCTCGATCTTCCTCATCTGCGCGCCTGAACGTGCCCCAAATGAACCTGTCCATCATCGAGAATTTCGCGGCCGCGACCGGTTCGCTCCGGGTCGCCATGCAAAGCGCCGACCCGCAGGCCATCGAAACGGCAATGGACCTGTTCCGCATCTCGCTCGATGCGATCAAATCCATCGAGACCTGGGAGCGTGATCCTGCGATCAAGGCGCGATTTAGCGACCTGATCGAGGAGCTGGATTCTTCGCGGATGCTCGCCTGCCTGCTCGGCGATATGACCACGCAGATGCACGGCGCGATCGCCGATCGCGATCTGGATGTGCCGCAGCCGCTGTACCAGCGCGCCGGCTGAGGCTTCGGCCTCGCCCCCGGATATTCGTACTTTCCTACCAAGCCCAGTGCGCCCTGTGGGCCTGTCGCCGCGCGTCGTGATCGCCCCAAAAATCCCGATCCGCCGTTAACCAATTCTGGCACGCATCTTGCTTTTTGATCCCCGGTACCAACGGGAGATCATTAGTCGCCATGTCCGTGAATGGACTGACCACCAACTCGGCCCAGGGCAGCAATGCCGCCAGGGTGACGCAGGCCATTGCCAAGGCCAGCAGTCGCACCGGTGTGGATTTCAATTATCTGATGAGCCAGGCGCATGTGGAAAGCGCGCTGAACCCGACGGCGCGCGCGCGCACCTCTAGTGCGACCGGCCTCTACCAGTTTATCGACCAGAGCTGGCTTTCCATCGTCAACGACCATGGCGCGAAATACGGCATGGACTGGGCGTCCAACGCCATCGAGCGCACGGCGAACGGGCGGTACGTGGTTTCGGACCCGGCCCTGCGCCAGCAGATCCTCGACCTGCGCAATCATCCCGAGACGGCCTCGATCATGGCGGCGGAACTCGCCACCGACAATCGCGCCTATCTTGAAGAGCGGATCGGCCGACCGGCCGAGGCGGTCGATCTCTACCTCGCCCATTTCCTCGGTGCAGGTGGCGCAGCGAAATTCCTTACGACGATGGCGCAGGCGCCCGACGCCTCCGGAGCGGCTCTGTTTCCCGCCGCCGCGCGGGCCAATGCCTCGGTGTTCTTCGACCGGCAGGGCAATGCCCGCAGCCTGACGGACATCCGCGCGAGCTTCGCGCAGAAGCTGGCGGTGGGCGGTCAGGCCGCCGGCAGTGCGGCAAGCGATATGGCGATGGACGGCACGCAGACCGTGATGCCCGCCGACTATGTCCGCATCGCGCAGGAGCGGCTGACGATGAACCAGACACTGAGCGAAAAGCAGCCCTATCCCGAATTCGCACCGCGCGCCGAAACCGCGCGGCTTGCCTACCTCATGCTCGCCACCCTCGGAAGGTAATCGCCAACCATGACGCGCAACGACATCAACGGCAGCATCTGGAAGAACTCGGCGCGCGGGGCAGCCCTGCCCTTCGCCATCCTGCTGCTCGTCATGTTCATGGTGGTGCCGGTGCCGGTGCTGCTGCTGGATATCGGCTTCGTCGGCAACATCATGATCAGCCTTGCGGTGCTGATGATCGCGCTGAACGCCGCCAAACCGCTCGATTTCTCCAGCTTTCCGACCGTGCTGCTGCTGGCCACGCTGCTTCGCCTGGCGCTCAACGTCGCCTCGACGCGCATTGTGCTGGTTAACGGTCACAACGGATCGGATGCGGCCGGCCATGTGATCGAGGCATTCGGCAATTTCATGATCGGCGGCGATTATGTCGTCGGCATCTTCGTGTTCGCGATCCTGATGATCATCAACCTTGTGGTGATCACCAAGGGCGCGGGCCGCGTGTCGGAAGTGTCTGCCCGCTTCACCCTCGATGCCCTGCCCGGCAAGCAGATGGCCATCGATGCCGATCTCAACGCCGGCCTGCTGACCGCCGAGCAGGCCAAGGTCCGCCGGCAGGAAGTCGCGACCGAAGCTGACTTTTACGGCTCGATGGACGGTGCCTCCAAGTTCGTGAAGGGCGACGCCGTCGCCGGTGTGCTGATCCTCGTCATCAATATCCTTGGCGGCATCACCCTGGGTCTGGTCAGCCATGACCTCTCCATCGGGCAAGCCGCGCAGACCTACATCCTGCTGGCCATTGGCGACGCGCTCGTGGCGCAGGTGCCGGCGCTGCTGCTCTCCATTGCCGCAGCCGCGATCGTGACCCGTGTCACGTCCGAGCATGATCTCTCCGGCCAGATCTCCAGCCAGTTCGGCCACAGCCGCGCCTGGGTTCCGGTTGCGGGTATTCTCACCGTGCTCGGCATCGTACCGGGCATGCCGCACCTCATCATCCTGCCCGCCGCCGGCCTCGCCTGGTTCATCGCGTGGAAACTGCGCAAGGCCGCCAAGGCCCGCAGCGAGGCACCGGCGGAACCGGCGGTGGTCGAAAATCCTGCCCACATCGAGTGGAGCGACGTCTCCGACGGCGCCGCGCTTGGCCTGGAGATCGGCTATGGCCTGATCTCGCTGGTTGATGAGCGCAAGGAGGCGCCGCTGATCGGCCGGATCACCGGCATTCGCCGCCAGCTCTCGCGCGAACTGGGCTTTGTGGTGCCGATGATCCGGGTGAAGGACAATCTCGCGCTTGGCCCGAACCAGTATCGCATCACCATCGCCGGTGTGGTGGTGGGCGAGGACGAGATTTTCCCCGATAGCCTGTTGGCGCTCGACAGCGGCGACATCACCCAGCGGATCGAGGGTCGCGCCGCGCAGGACCCGACCTTCGGGCTGGACGCGGTGTGGATTCCGATGGAGCGGCGCAGCGAAGCGGTCGTCTCCGGCTATACCGTCGTCGACCCGTCGACGGTGATCGCCACGCATATCAATCATCTCATCCTGCAGAACGCCGCTGAGCTGTTCGGCATGGACGAGGCCAAGAAGCTGCTCGACACACTGCGTGAAGTGACGCCGCAACTTGTCGAGGGCCTGACGCCCAATCCGTTGAGCCTCGCGCAGATCGCCGCGCTGTGCCGCGGGCTGCTCATTGAGGGCATTCCGCTCAAGGACTTCCGTCGTATCGCCGAAGCCATGGTGATCGTTGCGCGCGGGGACATGTCCACCGACGCGCTTATCGAGGCGGTCCGCCAGCGCATCGGCTCGCTGATCATCCAGAGCATCGTGCCAGTGAAAGCGCCGCTCCCGGTGCTCACGCTGGATGGCGAGCTGGAAGGCCTGCTCGCGCAGGCCATGCGCGTCGGCGCCGATGCCCATCACCCCATCGAACCGGCGCTGGCCCAGCGCCTCATCGAACAGGTGAGCGAGGCGGCCCGTCCGCTGATGGCACAGGCCCGCAACTTTGCGATCGTGACCTCACCGGTGGCGCGTCGCGCCCTCTCCCGCCTGTTCCGCCCGCATCTGCCCGACGTTCCGGTGCTCTCCTTCCTGGAAATCCCGGATGGCAAGGCCGTGGAAGTCGTGGCGGTGGTCGGCAACGAGACACGCATCCACCAGGTCGAGCGGCTGCAGGCGGCATGACGATGTTGCGCAGCATAATCCGCACACGCCTCCGCCCTGCTCGGAAATTCCCGGTTAAACCTTTCAGCATAGATGAGACCCATGCACAGCGCACAGCTTGAGGTTGCAGCCCTGACTTATGGTCGCCGGCCCGGTGTCTCACCGGATCAGCTGGCGCAGCAATATATGCCGCTGGTGCGCAAGATCGCCTGGCATGTCCATGGCCGCGTCTCCAGCGCGATCGAGATCGAGGATCTGCTGCAGATCGGCATGGTCGCGCTGGTCGAGGCGGCCAATAGCTTCGAGGATCGCGGCTTCGGCTTTGCGACCTATGCGCAAATGCGCGTGCGCGGCGCGATGATCGACCATCTGCGCCGCCATGCGACCCTGTGTCGCTCGGCGATGGCGCGCCGCAAGACCATTCAGGATGCCCGTCGCGCGCTGGAGCAACGCTTCGGGCGGCCGCCCGCGGATAGCGAAGTCGCCGCGCATCTCGGTCTTGATGCTGCCGGCTGGCGCGAGCTTGCCGATGGGACGGACATGGCGCAGCATCAGAGCATGGACGAGGTCTATTCGGACCAGTCGATGTGGTTCGCCGATGCAACCGAGGGCGCCGAGGAAGTGCTGGAGCGGGAATCCCTCAAGCGCGCGGTTTCCGCCTGCATCAAGGAATTGCCCGAGCGCGAGGCGATGGTGCTGCAGCTCTACTTCGTCGAAGAGATGAACCTTGAGGAAATCGGGCTGACGCTCGATATCGGCGCGGCCCGGGTGTGCCAAATCAAGAAATCTGCGCTCGACAAGCTGCGGGGACGCCTCAGCGCCTTCCTCTGACCGGAACCGCGCCGCGGGATGATCGTTTCTCCGCCATCAATCAGGTGGAGGATGACATGGCCGAAGAACCCAAAACGGTAATCGTCGAGCGCTCGAGCGGCGGCAGCGCAACCGCGATCATTGCGATCGTGGCACTGCTGATCCTCGCGGTGGGCGGCTACTTCCTGCTGCAGAGCCAGGATAACAAGAACGACGCTGTGTCCACGGCGGCGCAGCAAGTCGGCGATGCAGCGCAGGATGTGGGCGATGCGGCCCAAGGTGCTGTCGATAAGAAGTGAGCGTTTGCGGACAGCGCGCCGCCTCAATTCAAAATCGAGCAGATTTAGCCCCTCCTCTTCAGAGGAGGGGTTGGGGTGGGGTTGCGCCCGCGCGGCCACTTGCTAAGTTTGCGATGCTGGCGCATCGCCACCACCCCCAGCCCCCCCTCTGAGGCGAGCATATTTGTGGGTTTGACCCGCGCAGCCTAGGCGAACCCCCGCGGTTGCGCTAAAGCGCGGCCATGTCCGCCACTTACACCCTCGATACGGCGACCAGCCGGGCGAACCCCACGCCGGCGCCGATGCGTCGGCTGACCATTCCCGCCATCCGCGCGCGCAAAGTCGATGGGGTGACCGACTCGCCAATCGTGATGCTGACCGCCTACACGGCGCGGCAGGCGCAGTTGCTCGATCCCCATTGCGACCTGCTGCTGGTGGGCGACTCGCTCGGGCAGGTGATCTACGGCCTGCCGTCCTCCGTGCCCGTCACGCTCGAGATGATGGCCGCCCATGGCGCTGCGGTCGTGCGCGGCAGCTATCACAGCGCCGTCATCATCGACATGCCGTTCGGGAGCTATGAGGCCTCCCCTGAGCAGGCCTTCGCGAGCGCAGCCCACCTGATGAAGGAAACCGGCGCTGCCGGCGTGAAGCTGGAAGGCGGCGAGGCTATGGCGCCGACCATCGCCTTTCTGAGCGAGCGGGGCATCCCGGTCTGCGCCCATGTCGGGCTCACGCCGCAGGCGGTGAACGCGCTCGGCGGCTATGGACCGCGCGGCCGCGATGCCGCCGAGGCCGCCAAAATCCGTAACGATGCCCGCGCCGTCGCCGCTGCCGGCTGCTTTGCGATGGTGATCGAGGGCGTCATCGAGGAACTGGCTATCGAGATCACGGGAGACGTGCCCTGCCCCACCATCGGCATCGGCGCCTCGGCAGCCTGCGACGGGCAGGTGCTGGTGACCGAAGACCTCCTCGGCATGTTCGAGCGCACGCCGCGCTTCGTGAAGCGCTATGCCGATCTTGCCGGGACGATCAGCGATGCCGCGGCCCAATATGCGCAGGAGGTGCGCGCGCGCAGCTTCCCCGGCGAGGCCCAGCTTTATGGCGCCAAAAAGTGATTTGCGCGGAGTTCATCCGCCGCTAAGGTCCGCGGCCACAAAATCCCTTCATGCGCCCCTGCGCTTTTTCAGCCGACTGGAGATAGAGACTTGGCCCTGACGCCACATCAGAACGAGGCCCTGCTCCGCGAGATCGACGATGCCGTGCGACAGGACGATCTGCTATCCTTCTGGAAAAATTACGGCCGTCTGGTCATCGCCGTCGTCGTGCTTGGCCTCGCTGCCTTTGGCGGCTGGCTCTACTGGCAGCACCACCAGACCCAGAAAGCCGAGGCCAACGGCGAGCAGTTCGCCCGGCTGATGAGCGCTGCCCAGCGGGCCACGCTGGATGACGGGGTGTACAAGCAGATCATGACCGAAGGTGGCCCGGGTTATCGCGCGCAGGCGGAAATGCTCCGGGCCGCACTGGCGGGCGGTCGCAATGACCCCAAGACCGCGCTTGCCGCCTATGATGCCATTCTGGCCGACGCGCAGGCCCCGGCCGCGACAAAGGACGCCGCACTGATGCGCCGGACTGCCCTCGCCTTCGACAGCATGAAGCCGCAGGACGTGATCGCCGCGCTCAAGCCGCTGGCGGTGCCGGGCAATAGCTGGTTCGGCAGCGCCGGTGAACTGACCGCCATCGCCCATCTCAAGGCCGGCCAGCGCGATCAGGCCGGCAAGATCTTCAACGAGATGGCCAACGATCCACTGGTGCCTGAATCCATCAAGCTGCGCGCCGGACAGATGGCCAGCATGCTTGGATCGGCGACGACGCCCCGGCAAGCCGGGCCGACCGCTGACACGCCTGCCTCCTGATTCCATTGAAAGAGAAACCCACGAGGATGCGTAATCCCACATCATATCGCGCCGCCTGGATCGGCATTCCTGCGGCCCTGCTGCTCCTGACCGGATGCGGCGGGAAGAGCGGCCCCAAGACCCCCGTGCATGGCGACCGCACCTCCATCCTCGGCAGCAACAATGTGCTGGCCGTGGACGATGCTGTTGCGTCGCTCCCGGTCACACTGCCGCCCCCGGTCGTTAACCCCGCTTGGGCGCAATCGGGTGGCAATGCCGCCAAGGCCATCGGCCATGTCGCGCTCGGCGACAATATCCAGCAGGCCTGGTCGGCATCGGTGACCGGTGGCGGCTCGCGCAGCCGGCTGGCCGCAGCGCCGGTCGTCGCAGGCGGCAAGCTGTTCGTGATCGACACCGATGCGACGGTCTCCGCCTTCGACGCCAAGACAGGCGCGCGGCTCTGGTCGAAGAGCATTCGCTCGCCCAATCAGCCTTCGCAGGTGCAGTTCGGTGGCGGCGTCAGTGTCGAGGGCGACCGTTTGTTCGCCACGTCCGGCGCCGGGTCCGTTGCCGCGCTGAATGTCGCGGACGGCGCCGAGATCTGGAAGGTGCAGCCTGGCGGCCCGCTGCGCGGTGCACCCACGCTCTCCAACGGCAATGCCTATGTGATGAGCCAGGACAACCAGCTCTTCGCGCTCTCGCAGGCAGATGGCGCGGTCGTGTGGACGGACAGCGGCACGCTGGAAGCGACGGGCGTGTTCGGCGTCGGCGCTCCGGCGGCGGCGCAGGGTTCGGTGATCGCTGGCTATAGCTCGGGCGAACTGACGGCCTATCGCTACGAGAACGGCCGCGCCTTGTGGGGCGATGCGCTCAGCCGCACCAGCATCTCCACTTCGGTCGCCATGCTGACCGATATTGACGCCGACCCGGTGGTCGACCGGGGCCAGGTGTTTGCCATTGGCGAAGGCGGCCGCATGGCAGCCTATGAACTGGTGAGCGGGCAGCGCCTGTGGGAGCTGAACATCGGCGGTATCGCGACGCCGCTGGTGGTGAGCGACTGGGTGTTCGTGGTGACCGACAAGTCCCAGCTGCTCGCCATCACGCGTGCCACTGGCAAGATCCGGTGGATCAGTGATCTGCCGGCATGGCGCAAGCCGAAGAAGAAGACCGGCCCAATCCGTTGGCGCGGCCCGATCCTCGCGGGCGGCAAGCTCATCCTCGTCTCCACCGAAGGCGCGATGGCATTTGTCGATCCGACGAGCGGCAAAGTGCTGCAGGAGCGCGACCTCAAGCAGGGCCTCACCCTGCCGCCCATCGTCGCGGACAACATGCTTTATGTGCTGACGGACGAGGGACGCATCCTCGCGTTCCGCTGATGGCAAAAAGACAACGCCCAGACCGCGACACGCCGGCCGGAAGCCTTCCGGTCGTCGCCATCGTCGGCCGCCCGAATGTGGGCAAGTCCACGCTGTTCAACCGGCTGGTGGGCAAGAAGCTCGCGCTTGTCGATGACCAGCCCGGCGTCACCCGCGACCGGCGCGAGGGCGATGCCGAACTGCTTGGCCTCAAGTTCCGCATCGTGGATACCGCCGGTTTCGAGGAAGACGACGCGCAGACCCTGCCGGGCCGAATGCGCGCGCAGACCGAAATGGCGGTTCAGGGTGCCTCGGTCGCCTTGTTCATGATCGACGCGCGCGCGGGCATCACGCCGCTCGACGAGCATATCGCCCGCTGGCTGCGCGCCGGGAACACGCCGGTGGTGCTGCTCGCCAACAAGGCCGAGGGCCGCGCCGCCGATCCCGGCATCATGGAAGCCTTTTCGCTCGGCTTTGATGAGCCTGTGGCCTTTTCCGCGGAGCATGGGCAAGGTCTTGCCGACCTGTTCCAGGCGATCCGCTCGCATGTCGAGGCGGACGAGCCAGACCTACCCGTCGAGGGCGACGAGGATGATGTGGGAGACGAGGACGAGCTGGACGACAGCGCGCCGCTCAAGCTCGCTATCGTCGGGCGGCCCAATGCCGGCAAGTCCACGCTCATCAACCGCATATTGGGCGAAGAGCGGCTGATCAC
Organism: Sphingobium sp. B1D7B; assembly: GCF_025961965.1. Lineage (NCBI taxonomy): Bacteria > Pseudomonadati > Pseudomonadota > Alphaproteobacteria > Sphingomonadales > Sphingobiaceae > Sphingobium > Sphingobium sp. B1D7B. The sequence goes on along the minus strand of NZ_JAOQOR010000001.1, from coordinate 2,423,221 downwards.
CGGGCCGGAAGCCGGCATCACGCGCGACAGCATCGCCGTGGACTGGACCTGGCACGCGCCCGACGGCGTGGCGCGCGCGGTGCGGCTGATCGACACCGCCGGCATGCGCAAGCGCGCAAAAGTGCAGGAGAAGCTGGAGAAGCTCTCTGTCGCCGATGCGCTTCATGCCGTGGATTTCGCGGAAGTCGTGGTGCTGATGCTCGACGCCACGCTTGGGCTTGAGGCGCAGGATCTGCGCATTGCCGACAAGGTTCTGAGCGAGGGCCGTGCGCTCGTGATCGCGCTCAACAAGTGGGACGTGGCCGAGAATGGCTCGTCGCTGTATCAGGGCGTCCGCAAGGCGCTGGAAGACGGGCTTGCGCAGGTGCGCGGCGTGCCGCTGCTCACTGTATCCGGCGCCACCGGAAAGGGCATTGACGATCTGCTGCAAGCGGCATTCGATACCCGCCGCCGCTGGTCGCAGCGCGTGCCAACGAGCCTGCTTAACCGCTGGTTCGATGAGGCGCTGGAAGCCAATCCGCCGCCGGCACCGGGCGGCAAGCGGATCAAGATGCGCTACATCACCCAGGCGCGCAGCCGGCCGCCCACCTTCGTGGTGTTCGGGTCGCGTCTCGACGAGGTGCCGGAAAGCTACAGTCGCTATCTCGTGAACGGCATCCGCAAGGCGCTCGACTTTTCGGGCGTGCCGATCCGGCTAAACCTGCGTAGCGCACGGAACCCATTTGACAAAAAGAAGTGATCCGGCGCGCGTCGACGCCCGCGGACTGAAATGTCCGTGGCCCGTCCTGCGTGCCGCGCGCGCGATGCGCGATCATGATTGCGTATTGCTTCTAGCCGACGATCCGGTGGCAAAAATCGATGTGCCGGCCTTGGCGCACTCCAATGGCTGGGCGGTCGGCGTTCACGAGGCCGAGAGCCATGTGGAATATGCGCTGAGCCGCAAGGGCGCAGAGGAAACATAAGCGAGCGAGATGCGGCCGTTTTGCGGCTTTTCCGTTGGCGGCAACGGCCTGTTCTGCTGCGCTGACAGATCTTGAGCGGCGGGCAGGTCCATTCTGCCCTTCCCCCTCACCCCTCGCCACCCTATAGCCGCCCGATGCTTGCCGATCCCGCCGCCCTGCTCAGAAGCGTCTTTGGCTTCGAGGCCTTTCGGGGCGTGCAGGCGCAGGTGGTGGACCGGGTGTTGGCGGGCCGCCCGACGCTGGCGATCATGCCCACCGGCGCCGGCAAATCGCTTTGTTATCAATTGCCTGCGCTCGCTCTGCCGGGCTGCTGCGTCGTGGTCTCGCCCCTGATCGCGCTGATGCACGACCAGTTGCGGGCGGCGCGAGCGCTCGGCATCCGCGCGGCGAGCCTCACGTCGGTGGACGCTGACTGGCGCGAGACGCAGGACAGGCTGGTTGCCGGCGAGCTGGACCTGCTCTACGTAGCGCCAGAGCGCGCCTCGGGAGACGGGTTCCGCGCGCTGCTGGAGCGGTCGCGCCTCAGCCTCTTCGCGATCGATGAGGCGCATTGCGTGTCGGAATGGGGCCATGATTTTCGCCCCGATTACCGCCTGCTGCGCCCACTACTGGACGCCTTTCCCGATGTCCCCCGGCTCGCGCTCACCGCCACGGCGGATGCCCACACCCGCGAGGATATTCTCACCCAGCTCGGCATTCCGGCCGAGGGGCTAATCATCTCCGGCTTCGACCGGCCCAATATCCGTTACCTCGTGCAGCCGCGCGATGGCCTGCGTCGTCAGCTCACCGATATTCTGGCGGCCAATTCCGGCCCGGGCATCATCTATGCGCCAACCCGCGCCGCGACCGAGCAGCTTGCCGAGGCGCTCGGTGCCAAGGGGCGGCCGGTGCTGGCCTATCATGCGGGGCTGCCCGCTGAGCTGCGCGCCGCCAATCAGGCCGCGTTCCTCGCCAGCGAGGAGATGGTGATGGTCGCCACCGTGGCCTTCGGCATGGGCATCGACAAACCGGATGTGCGCTTCGTCGTCCATGCCGGCCTGCCCAAGTCGATCGAGAGCTATTATCAGGAGAGCGGGCGCGCAGGGCGCGATGGCGATCCCGCAACGGCGACGCTGCTGTGGGGCGCAGAGGATTTCATGCGGGCGCGCCAGCGGATTAGCGAGGTGGAGCCAGAGCGTCAGGCCGGCGAGCGCGCGCGCATTGCCGCCCTGGGTGCACTGGTGGAAACCGCGCGGTGCCGCCGTGCGGTACTGCTGCGCCATTTCGGCGAGAACCCGCCGCCCACCTGCGGCAATTGCGACAATTGCCTCTCGCCCCCCGCCAGCATCGATGCGACGCTGACGGCGCAGAAGCTGCTCTCGGCCGTCCACCGCACCGGCCAGAGCTTTGGCCTCGGTCACCTCGAAGCCGTGCTGACCGGGCGGGGTAATGACCGGATTTCCCAGCGCGGGCATGATCGCCTGTCGGTCTTCGGCATTATCGAAGGCGAGGAGGCCGCGCTGATCAAGCCGGTCGCCCGCGCTCTGCAGGTGCATGATGCGCTGACCACCACCGACCATGGCGGGCTGGCGCTCGGCCCGGCGGCGCGCGGCTATCTCAAGGGCGAGGAGCGCGTCGAGCTGGTGATCCAGCCGAAGAAGGAGCGCCGGCGTGGCCGCGACAAGGGGGAGAACCCCGTCAACGACCCGGTTTTCGAGGCGCTACGCGAGTGCCGCCGCACGCTGGCGCAGGATGCCGGGGTGCCGCCTTATGTCATCTTCCATGACAGCACCTTGCGCGACATGGCCGCGATCCGCCCCAAGTCGCTGCGGGACATGGCACTGGTCAGCGGTGTCGGCGAGCGCAAGCTGGAGGCCTATGGCGAAGCCTTCCTCACCGCCCTTCGTCGCTTCGGCTAATTCATCAGCCCGTTTCGTCGGCGTCAGTGAGCCGCGCGGCCATATCCATGAAATTGCGGGCGGCCTCGCGCTCGGCGGGGTCCTTGAAGGCCACGTCCAGGTCCGGCGCGCCACCGAGCATGTGCAACAGCGCCCATAGGCCGAAGCGCCGGCCGGCGTCCTTCTCCAGCCCGAAATCGACGCGCATCCGCTCAATTCCGGCGCCCATCGCCTCGGGTGGCAACTCTTCCAGTTCGGTCTTGCCGAAATAGCGCAGCATCAGGTCATGAAAATCCATGGCCGCCAGCATAAGGCAGGCACAGCCCGGACGCAGCCGAAATCGACGGCGTTTACCGCCGGATCGTCACGCTCCAGGCGTAGCCGCGATACAGGGCGCGGCAGGACAGGTCGGCGCCATAGCTCGCGGCAAGGCCGTGGGCCACGGCAAAGAGCGGCTCGCGCGGCGTGACGTGAAAGCGCTCGAGCCAGCCCCGCAACGCCGCCCGGAACCAGCCGGGCAAGCGCTCCTGCTGGCCGAAATCGACGATATGGAGCGACCCGCCCGGTTCGACGACCGAGAGCGCCTGCGCGAGCGCCGCCTCCCATTGCGGGATCATCGAGAGGCTGTAGCTGATATAGACCCGGTCAAAGCCCGGCTCGCCGAACAAGGCCTGCGGATCGAACCGGGCGGCATCGGCGCGCTCCAGCAGGGTGCGCGAGTGCGCCCCCGCATGCGCAATATTGCGCTGCGCCGATTTGAGCATTTCCGCCGAGATATCGAGACCGAAGAGCCGCGCCTGCGGATAATGCCGGGCGACCAGCGCGAGATTACGCCCGGTGCCGACCCCGATCTCCAGCACCGATCCGCCAACCGGCACGGCCAGATCGCGGATGAGCCGATCCCGCCCCAGCAGATAATATTTGCGGGTGATGTCGTAGACATGCCGCTGCAGCGCATATTGCGCGTCCATCGCGCGCGCATGGCGGTCGCTCGCGGCGCCGATGCGGTCCATGTGCGACACCGCCTAGCCCTTCAAACCGTAGAGATGCACGCCACCATAAATGGACGAGCGGTCGGCGCGGGTGAAGCGCAGCGAGTCCTCGCCATGATAATGCCAGCGCTCCAGAAGCGGATCGGGCAAACGCCCCGGCAGCAGGCTCGGCTCGGCCGCCGTGCGGAAGAGCACCCGCGCATCGGGGCGCGCGGTACGGCTGATCTCGTACCAGAGCGCAGTCAGTTGCGCATCGCTCATCCAGTCCTGCGCATCGAGCAGAACATAGCGGTCGACGCTCGCAGCCGGCTGGCGTGAGAGCCAGTCGGTCATGTTGGCGTGCTGCACATCAACGCGGCGGGCCCTGTGCTTCACCGCCTCATAATGGGCGCGCTCCAGATAAGGCGGCAGCGGCGCATCCTCATGACGGCCATATCCACGACCAAATGCCTGCCAGGCGAAGTAGTTGGCTTTAAGATCATAGTCGCAGGCGAGCCGCTCAAGCCGCTTGCGCAACACCGCAGCCATTTTCTCATCGCCGGCAAGCACATCATATTGCGCGGGCGGAATGCCGAGGCCGAAGAGCGAGGCGGGCTGGTCGGTCAGCCAGCGAATGAACTTGCGCTCGAAGATCGGCGCCAGTCGCGCCTCGAAGATGCGGCGCTGCTCCTCCATGTCGCGCGCGGCCAGCAATTCGCGCGGATCGATGCGGTACAGCCGTGCCACCAGATGCGCCGCGCCGATGAAGCCGCCGAGCAACCCGCGCTTGTAAGCGCCGGAGCGGAACATGCCGATGCGGCGCCGCCCCACCAGATCGCGCCCCTCCCAATAGCGGCGCGCCGTCTCGTCCAGATGCGGGCGGATATAGGCCTTATAGGCCCGAAGATTCTCCGCGCTGTCGGCCTCGGCAAAGAAGCGGCGAAAGCTCGCATAATCGGGCAATTGCTGCGCCGCGACCTGCTTCAGCCGATTGAGCGCAATATGCGCCGTGTTGAGATCGACCGCCGTGATGCGGGCCGGATCGGCGGTCAGGTAGGAGAGCACATTGCAGCCGCCGCTGGCGATGGTCACGACATGGCTCTCCGGCTTGATCGCCAGCGCCGCCATGTCCACCACCGGGTCTTCCCAGATCTGCGCATAGACCAGGCCTCGAAACGCGAAGGCGAAGGCGCGTTCCAGAAGGCCCTCGCGCGTGGTCGCCTCATGGTTGATAACGGCGCGATCGATGACATGCGGCATGAACGGCTCCCCTGATGGTCCACTGACGCCCCACTAGGCGCCGTGCATGTCAGGCCCGTGACCGCGCGATGGCAGATTGGTGACGAGGCTGCGTGCAATGGTCTTGGCTCTGGCGGAGCGCTCACGCTAGGATCGGGCATGGCAGGGTCATCACCCCATCTCGATCAGATCTGGTACGCGCTGGAATGGCTCATCCGCCTCGGCGCGCTCGCGGTCGTGCCCTTGCGGCGGACACCTGCGGCGGCGCGGGCGTGGCTGCTGCTGATCTTCTTCCTGCCGGTGCCTGGCCTGCTCTTGTTTCTCGCCATCGGCAGTCCGCGCTTCCCGGCGTGGCGGCGCGAGCGGTTCGGCGCCTTGCAGCCCTTCTTTGCTGCGACCGCGCAGGCGCAGCAGCGGCATCATCCCGCGCTGGGCGATGTGGAGCCCATCGCGGCGCTCGCGCACACTTTGGGGCATATGCCCGCCACCGACGGCAATGCCATCACGCTGATCGACGCCTATGATGCGGTCGTGGACCGGCTCGTCGCGGATATCGATGCCGCCGAACAGTCCGTCCACCTGCTCGTCTACATCTTCGCCGACGATGCCGTGGGCCAGCGCGTGGCCGCCGCGCTTGGCCGGGCCGTTCAGCGCGGTCTGGACGTGCGGGTGCTGTTCGATCCGGTCGGTTCGCGCCCATGGCGGCGCGGGACGCAGGCGCTGCTGCGCGCCAAGGGGGTGCGTGTGTGCGAAACGCTGCCGTTGCGCCTCATCCGGGCGCGAACCCGGCGCGACATGCGCAATCATCGCAAGCTCTTCGTGATCGACGACAGGATCGGCTATGCCGGCTCCCAGAACATCGTCGCGCGCGATTTCCGGCCCGGCGTGGTCAATCGCGAACTGGTCGCGCGGGTGACGGGGCCGGTGGTCGCCAGCATGGCGGCGCTGGTGCGTGCCGACTGGTCGCTGGAGTCTGGCGATCCCCCCGGCGCCTCCCCTGCCCCGACGGACACCGCCGGGACCGCTTGCCTGCAATTGCTCCCGAGCGGGGCGGACTATCCGCTGGCCGGGTTCGAGACGCTGTTGGTCTGGCAATTGCATCAGGCGTGCCAGCACGTCGTCATGGTCAGCCCTTATTTCGTGCCGGGCGAGGACGTGCTCGGCGCCATGGGCGCAGCGGTGGCGCGCGGGGTCAAGGTCGACCTCATTCTCTCGCGCGTGGCGGATCAGCCGCTCGTTCGCCTCTCGCAAAGCTCCTTCTATCAGGAGCTGCTGGACGCCGGCGTCTCGATCCACCTGTTCCCCAACGAACTGCTCCACGCCAAGACGCTCAGCATCGATGACCGGCTGGCCGTGGTGGGATCGAGCAATGTCGACCTGCGCTCGTTCCAGCTCAATCAGGAGGCCAGCCTGCTGATCTACGACGCCGCCTCGATTGCGCAGGTGCTGACAATTCATGAAGGCTATCTGGCGGCCTCCACCACGCTGACCCCGACAGCATGGCGCGCCCGCTCGCGCACCCGGCGGCTCGCCGAGAACATCGCCCGGCTGGTGGATTCGCTGCTGTGAGCCTCAGCCCGCCCGGTCGGCGAGCTCCAGCAGGCGGGTGAACGTCTCCCGGTCGACATTGCCGCCCGAGAGGGTGACCAGCGTCGCATCGGTCACCGGCACCTTGCCCGCGAGCACGGCAGCCAGCGCCGCAGCGCCGCCGGGCTCGACGACCAGATGGAGCTTCTCGAAAACCACCCGCATGGCCTGCGCGACCTCCATCGGCGTCACGGCGGCGCCACCGCTGGCCCGGCCCTGCAATACCGCGAAATTAATCGGGAAGGTGCGTGGAGTCTGGAGCGCGTCGCAATCGGTCGGGAAGGCCAGGTCGTCCACCGACTGGATGCTGCCGACGGCGAGCGAGCGAAGCAGATCGTCATAGCCTTCCGGCTCGGCCAGATAGAGCGCCGCATCCGGGCAGGCCAGCGCGAGACCGGCAGAGAGGCCCCCGCCCCCGCAGCAGGCAACGATGCGGTCGGGTCCGCGCCCGAGCTGCACCTGCATTTGCGCCGTTGCCTCAATCCCGAGCGTGCCCTGCCCCTCGATGATCCACGGATCGCCATAGGCATGAACGAGGGTCGCGCCGGTCTTCGCGACGAGATCGGCAGCGATGCTGTCGCGATCCTCGCTCGCGCGATCATACAGATACACCTTGGCGCCCAGCGCCCGGGTCGCCGCCAGCTTGGCGCGGGGCGCATTGCTCGGCATCACGATGGTCGCGGCGATGCCAAGCCGCCGGGCGGCCCAAGCCACGCCCTGCGCGTGATTGCCGCTGGAAACGCCGACCACCCCGCGCGCCCGCTGCTCCGCCGTCAGATCGCTCAGCCGATGCCATGCACCCCGGATCTTGAAGGCGCCGATGGGCTGGAGCATGTCCGCCTTGCACCAGATCGTCCGCCCCTCGACCTCCAGAGGCAAAAGCGGCGTGGGCGGCAGCAGCGCCGCAATCTTGTCCGCCGCGCGCAACACGCCTTCGCGGCTCGGCGCACGAAGCGGATCGAGCAATTCTTGTTCTGTCACAGAGCCCCCCTATATGCAGGCGCTTGTCGATTCGACTTCATGGAGACTAACAGATGAGCAAGGTGCTGGTCATCGGCGCAGGTGGCGTCGGATCGGTCGCGGTCCACAAGATGGCGATGAATGTGGACATCTTCAGCGACATTCACCTCGCGAGCCGCACGGTCTCCAAATGCGATGCGATTGCCGCCTCCGTGAAAGAGCGCACGGGCGTTGCCATCAGCACCTATGCGCTGGATGCCGACGACGTGACCGCAACGACCGCGCTGATCAAGCAGATCGGCCCCAAGCTGGTCGTGAATCTGGCCCTGCCCTATCAGGACCTCGCGATCATGGATGCCTGCCTCGCGGCCGGCGTGAATTATATGGACACGGCGAACTACGAGCCGCGCGACGAGGCGCATTTCGAATATAGCTGGCAGTGGGCCTATCAGGACCGGTTCAAGGATGCCGGCCTCATGGCGCTGCTCGGCTCCGGCTTCGACCCGGGCGTCACCAGCGTCTTCGCGAGCTGGCTCAAGAAGCATCATTTCGAGCGGATCGACACGCTCGACATTCTGGACTGCAATGGCGGCGACCATGGCCAGCACTTCGCCACCAACTTCAATCCGGAGATCAACATCCGCGAAGTAACTGCGCCCGCGCGGCACTGGGAGAATGGTGCGTGGGTGACCACGCCTGCCCTCTCCTACAAGCAGAGCTTCGACTTCGAGCAGGTCGGCCCCAAGAACATGTACCTCATGTACCATGAGGAGCTGGAGAGCCTCGCCAAGCACCTGCCCGAGATCAAGCGCATCCGCTTCTGGATGACCTTTGGCGATGCCTATCTCAAGCATCTCGAAGTGCTGCAGAATGTCGGCATGACGCGGATTGACCCGGTGATCTACAATGGCGTTGAGATCATCCCGCTGCAGTTCCTCAAGGCCGTGCTGCCCGAGCCAGCCAGCCTTGGCCCGACGACTAAGGGCAAGACCAACATCGGCGATATTGCCACCGGCCTTGGCAAGGACGGCAAGGACAAGACGCTCTACGTCTACAATATCTGCGACCATGAGGACGCCTATGCCGAGACCGGCAATCAGGCGGTGAGCTACACCACCGGCGTGCCGGCGATGATCGGCGCGGCGCTGATGCTGCAGGGCCTGTGGTCCGGCGCTGGTGTGTTCAACATCGAGCAGCTCGATCCCGACCCGTTCATGGACATGCTCAACAAGCATGGCCTGCCGTGGCAGGTGAAGGAACTCGACGGACCGCTGCCCTTTTGATGGGCGCCCTGCGCATCCGCATCGGGCTGGCGAGCGCCGCCCTGGCGCTCGCTCTGGGAGGCTGCGCGCCGCAGATCGGCCTGGTCGATGGCGTGCCGTCTTCCGAGCTGAACAGTTGCGCCCGCCAGGGCGGCTCGCTGCAGGCACGGGGACGCGCGCAGACCGTCATGTGCGTGGTGCCTTATGCGGATGCAGGCAAGAGCTGCGCCTCGAAGAAGGACTGTCAGGGCCGCTGCCTCGCCCAGCCGGGCAAGAACGGCACCCTGCCGCTCGACGAGCAGAAGGCGCCCGGCCATTGCCAGGCTGACAACAAATTATTCGGATGCTTTGCCGAACTCGACGGCGGCAAGGTCGTTCGGTCTATGTGCATCGACTGATCGGTGCATCGATGAAGGCGCGGCGCTCGCAGCCGCGCCATGACATGACTTGAGCGGAGCAGACCCCATGGAAACCCGAGCCGGCGACCCCGGCGCCTTTGCGCGCTTCGACCTCAATCGCGTGCCCTCGCCCGCTTTCGTGGTCGATGCGGCCGCCATCCGCCGCAATCTGACGATCCTCAAGGACGTACGGGATCGGGGCGGCATCAAGATGCTGGCGGCGCTCAAGGCGTTCTCCATGTGGTCGCTCGGGCCCACTGTCTCGGCCTATCTCGACGGAGTCTGCGCCTCCGGCCTCTACGAGGCCCGACTGGGCCGCGAGGAATATACCGGGCTGGATGAGAAGGGCGAGGTCGCGACCTATTGCGCCGGCTACAAGGCGGCCGACCTGCCCGAGATCTGCGTGCTCTCCGATCATATCATCTTCAATTCGCCCGGCCAGCATGCGCGCTTTCGGCCCATTCTCGATGCGCAGCGCGCGCAGGGCATGAGCTTCGACGTGGGCTTGCGGATCAACCCCCTCCATGCCGAGGGCGAGGTGGCGAAGTACGATCCTTGCCGGCCCAACAGCCGGCTCGGCTTCCCCATCGACCAGCTTCTCCCTGAGCATCTTGAGGGCGTGGACGGCATCCATTTCCATACGCTGTGCGAGCAGGATTTCGTGCCGCTTGGCCGGACATGGGCCTCCGTTGAGCCGAGCCTCAAGCGCTTCTTTCCGCAACTCAAATGGCTGAACTTCGGCGGTGGCCATCATATCACCCGCGCCGACTATCAGCGCGATGAGCTGGTCGCCTTCCTCCAGCAGGTCCGCCGTGAGACCGGGCTCGACGTGTATCTGGAGCCGGGCGAGGCCGTGGCGTTGGACGCGGGCATATTGGTCGGCGAAATTCTCGATGTGATCGACAATGGCATGCCGGTGGCCATCGTGGATATTTCCGCGACCTGTCATATGCCGGACGTGATCGAGGCACCCTATCGTCCGGCCATGCTCGGCGAGCAACCCGGCGGCGATCTGGTGCGGCTGGGCGGCCCATCCTGCCTCGCCGGCGACATCATCGGCGACTATGCCCTGCCTGTCCCCGCCGAGCCGGGCCGGCGCATCGCCTTCCTCGATCAAGCGCATTATTCGATGGTGAAGACCAACACCTTCAACGGCGTGCCGCTGCCTTCCATCTGGTTGTGGGACAGCGAGACGGACGAACTGCAGGAAATCCGCCAGTTCAGCTATGAGGACTTCAAGAGTCGGCTGAGCTGACACGGAAATGACATAAAACTGTCACAATAAGCCCTTGAATTTCCTCGTCTCGTTCCAGCTGGATAACCAAAACTTTACCGTCCCGCTTCTAGAGGCGTGGCATGATGCATGCGCCCTCTTTCCAGATCGACCGACAGGATGACGAGGACGCTGTCGCCCGGCTGCGGATGCCGGGCAGCGCGCAGATCAAGGCGCGGCAGGGCGCCTCGTCGATGGAGATCGTGGCGGTATTTCGCCAGCATATGGGCTTGCGGCTTCTCCCGCTGGTCGATGAGGCGGATCGGCCGGTGGGCGCCATTTATGAGGAGGATGTCCGCAATATTCTCTTCAATCCCTATGGCTATGCCCTGTTAAGCAATCCCGGCATCACCATCGCCTTTGGCGAACGGATGCAACGCTGCCCGGTGGTCGAGATGGACCGGGGCCTTGCCGGCTTGCTCGCCGTCCACGCGCGCGACGGTGGCAAGGAAGCGATCATCGTGACGCGCGGGGGCCGCTATGCTGGCTTCGTTCCCAATGCCGCCATTTTTGCCGCAGTGAACGCGCAGGAGGTACGTCAGCTCCGTGCCCGCGACGCGGAACTGACGCGACTGCGGAGCGTGAGCGCTTCCTTCGAGCAGGACATTCAGGGCCTTTCGAACACCCTCGGCGACATGGCGGCCCTGCTCCAGCGCAATGCCACGGGCACCGCCAGTCGCAGCCAGGACAATACCGACCACGCTCTGCATGTGCTCACCGCCGCCAGCCAGACCGGCGCGATGATGGACGAGGTGGCGCGGTCCAGCGCCGCGCTTGTGCGATCGCTGGGCAGGCTCGACTGGGAGACGGAGCAGGCGCGCACCGTGGCCGCCGAAGCGGTGACCCGCGTGGACGCCAGCGCCGCGCAGGCGCAGGCGCTCGATCAGGCGACGCAATCCATCGAGACCGTCACCGCCACCATTGAAATGCTGGCACGCTCGGTCAAACTCCTCGCGCTCAACGCGTCCATCGAGGCCGCGAGAGCTGGGCAAGCCGGGCGCGGTTTTGCCGTCGTCGCCAATGAGGTACGCGCGCTGGCCCAGCAGACCGGTATGGCTGCGCAGAGCATCCGCACCCATGCCGTCACGGTGCGCGGCACGGTCGCTGCCGTGCGCAACGCACAGGCGGGCCTCGAGGACGTGATCGCAAGCGTCAAGCAGATTGCCGATGGCGTGACCGCAACCGTGAGCGCCCAGCGCGCGCTCTCCCTGCACCTTGCGGCCGGCACCGAACAGGCAGCGTCGGCAAGCAAGGATATTGAGGCGCATATCGTGCGGATCAGCGGCAATGCGCGGTCGGCGACCGAAGGGGCGCAGGATCTGGCGCGGACGGCTCATGATCTGAGCGACTCGTCCAGCACCCTCTCGCGGCGGGTGGAGCGGTTCCTGAGCGAGATCGTGATGCGTGAGGGCGGCGCTGGTTGAAGCGCATTCAGGCGCAGACTCGACTCGTCGCACCTGCCTTGCCCCGATCCGGCCTGTCTGCGACACGCCCGATCCTGTGCCGAAAGTGAGCCGCCGCAACGGCGCCATTCCAAAAGCTAGACTTTCCGCGACTTTCCCGCGCCGCAGCGCGTGACTCAATTTTGACCCCCGATCTTTACAGGGGGGGCCACAGGTCATATATGCGCACCCCTGCTGCCCCATGGGACTTCCACCGCAAGGCAGCTCTTTTCGACTGCAATCCACTGGAGGTCCCTTGAGTTGTACAAGCATCATAGCGCGCTGGGGGTAGCTCTCTCCCTCAAACCGGCAGCACCGGTAACGCTTATTCGCCCGCAGGCAGCTGCCCGCGCCGCTCGATACTTCTCGACGAAGTTCCCGGGGCGCTCGCTCTATGCCGTCAAGGCCAATCCCTCGCCCGCGTTGCTCGAAACGCTGTGGGCGGCTGGAATCACGCATTTCGATGTCGCGTCCATTGCCGAGGTTCGGCTGGTCGCGCGGACGCTGCCGCAGGCCAAGCTCTGCTTCATGCATCCGGTGAAGGCCGAGGAAGCCATTCGCGAGGCCTATTTCAAGCATGGCGTGCGGACCTTCTCGCTGGATTCGCTCGAGGAGCTGGAGAAGATCGTGCGGGCCACCCGTGGCGCGCCGGACCTTGAGCTGTGCGTGCGCCTGCGCGTCTCCTCCGAGCACAGCAAGCTGAGCCTTGCTTCCAAGTTCGGTTGCGATCTCGCCGATGCGCGTGAGCTGCTGCAGGCCACCCGTCAGGCCGCCGATGCGCTCGGCATCTGCTTCCACGTCGGCAGCCAGGCGATGTCGCCCCACGCCTATGTGCAGGCCATTGAGCGCGTGCGCGCCGCGATCGTCGATGCATCGGTGACGGTGGACATTGTGGATGTGGGTGGCGGTTTCCCCTCCACCTATCCCGGCATGGAGCCGCCGCCGCTCGGCCATTATTTCTCGGCCATTCACCGCGCCTTCGAGAGCCTGCCGATTTCCTATTCGGCAGAGCTGTGGTGCGAGCCGGGCCGGGCGCTGTGCGCGGAATATAGCTCGCTGCTGGTGCGCGTGGAAAAGCGCCGCGGTAACGAGCTGTTTATCAACGACGGCGCCTATGGCGCGCTGTTCGATGCCGCGCATCTCGGCTGGCGCTTTCCCGTGCAGTTGCTGCGCGCGGAAGCCAACGAGGCGGATCAGGAAGCTTTCAGCTTTTACGGCCCGACCTGCGACGACATGGACCATATGGCCGGCCCGTTCATGCTCCCTGCGGACGTGCGTGTGGGCGACTATATCGAGATCGGGATGCTCGGCGCCTATGGCAATGCCATGCGCACCGACTTCAACGGCTTCGGCGCGGAGAGCGTCGCACAGGTCGCCGACGAGCCGATGGCCAGCCTCTACCGCGAGGAAGAGCCCGTCCCGCAGCAGTCCAACGTGGTGCAACTGCGCCGCTAAAGCGGATTGCCAAGCCTGGCAGAATGAGACAGCCTCTCCGGACAAGTTTCGGGGAGGCTTTTTCATGTCCGTCAATCTGCTGGTGCCGGTGTTTGCGCTGGTGCTTTGGTCCATCGTGATGCTCATCTGGATGGTCGCGCTGCGGCTCCCGGCGCTGAGCAAGCTCAAAATCTCGCCGGAGCAGGCACGCGGCGGACGTGGGCAGGATCTCGACCGGATGCTGCCGCGCGAGATCAACTGGCCGGCGCACAATTATGCGCATCTGATGGAACAGCCGACGATCTTCTACGCGACGGCGATCGGCTTGGCGCTACTCGGCCAGGGCACGACGGCCAACATCGCCCTCGCCTGGGCCTATGTGGGCATCCGCATCGTCCACAGCGTGTGGCAAGCGAAGGTGAACACCATTCCGGTGCGCGCCAGCCTGTTTTTCCTCTCGTCGATCCTGCTGGCGGTGCTGGCCGTCAACGGCCTGCTCGCCGCGCTACGGCTCAGCGCCTGAAGGTCGCGACCAGCTCGACATGGGTCGACCAGCGGAACTGGCCGACGGGCTTCACCCGCTCGATGCGGTAGCCTGCCTCGGCCAACATCACCGCATCCCGCGCGAAGCTGGCCGGATTGCAGGAGACATAGACGATCAGCGCCACCTGTGAGGCCGCGATCTGCGCCACCTGGTCGCGCGCGCCGGCGCGGGGCGGGTCGAGCACGACGGCATCGAAGCGGTTGAGTTCCGCCGGGGTGAGCGGACGGCGGAACAGGTCGCGATGCTCCGGGAAGATGCGGCCGGGCAGGCGATTGCCGCCGCCGCGCAGGGCCATCACGAGATCGCGGGCGGCCTCCGCCGCATAGACCTTCCGCCCCGGCACATCATTGGCGATGGACAGGGCGAAGGTGCCGAGCCCCGCGAACAGATCGGCCACCATCGCCGCGCCGCCCAATGCCTGACGCACCTCGGCGACCAGAGCCGCCTCCCCGTCCTGCGTCGCCTGCAGGAAAGCGCGTGGCGGGTAGCCAGTGAGGACATCGCCGAAGCGCACCGTCGCCGGCTCCGGCTCCCAGATGGTCATCGGGGCATCGTCATCGATCAGGATGAGCCGGGCGAGCTGGTTCTCCCGGGCGAACTCGAGCAGCGCTTCGGTATGCGCGAGGCCATCGACCCGCAGGCCTGAAAGGACGACATCCACGCCCTGATCGACCAGCGTCAGATCCGCCTCGCCGGGCTGGCGATCCGGCAGCATCGTCGCAAAGAGCGCACGCAGCGGGGCGACCAGCGCGAAAAGGCGCGGGTCCAGCACCGGGCATTCGCGCAGATCGATAAGCTTGTGACTGCCCTGCTCCGAGAAGCCGAACTGGACGCGCTTGCCGAGCCGCAGCGCGCGCAGGCTGGCCCGACGACGGCTATGTGGCGGCGAGACGTGCGGCGCCGCGACCTCCTGCGCGCTCAGTCCCTGCCCGGCCAGCGCGCCGGCCACGCGATCGCGCACATAGTCGGTGAAGGCCTCACCCGACAGGTGCTGGAGCTGGCAGCCCCCGCATTGCGGGAAGTGCCGGCATGGCGGCGTGACGTGATGCGGCCCGGCCTCGATGCTGCCATCGGTGCGCAGACGGTCGCCCGGCGCGCTCAGCGCCACATGGCGGCCATCCGCCGTCACGCCATCGCCTCGCGCGGCAATGCGGACGATAAGATCGGGATCGGGGCTGGTCATGAGGCACTCGCAAGGGCAGCAGGAAGGCAACCGACAAGATCGTCGGCAATGAAACCCGCGCCGGCACGGCGGCCAGCCTCGCCATGCAGCCAGACGGCCTCACAGGCAGCGGTGAAGGCATCGCCCGTAACCGCCAGACGGCTCGCGCACAAGCCGGCCAGCACATCGCCCGTGCCGGCGGTGGAGAGCCATGACGAAGCCGGCGGGGCGACGACGCAGCGTCCATCGGGCGCGGCGATCACGCTGTCCGCGCCTTTGTGGACGACGACGGCCCCGATATCGGCCGCCGCCGCGCGAGTGCGATCGATCTTGTTGCCGGAGCGTTCGCCGAACAACTGGCGAAACTCGCCCTCATGCGGGGTGACGATAGCAGGGGATGGTGCTTCCGCCGGACCCCGCGTGCCCATCAGCCACAAGGCATCTGCATCGGCGACGGTCGGCACCCCTGCGGTCAAGGCCGTGAGGAGCGTGCGCCATGCGGCATCATTGCGCCCAAGGCCGGGGCCGACAAGCAGCGCCTTGGCCCGATCCACCTCGAAATGCTCGCTGCACACAATGGCGTGGCTTTGGGGACTGGCCGGCGCAGTCTGCCCGATCAGCCGCACATAGCCAGCACCGCTGTGCGCCGCCCCCTCCGCCGCCAGCGCGGCCGCGCCCGGCATCGCGCCGGCCACAACGCAGACCAGACCGCGCAGATATTTGTGGGCATCACGGGCCGGAGGCCGGATCGATGGCGGTTGAAGAACCCGCGCGGCATCCGCCGGCGCGTCGATGCCGATGTCGACAAGCCAGCGCTGCTGCGCGAAGCCGAGCGCCGGCATCAGCACATGGGCGGGCTTCCAAGCGCCCAGCGAGAGGCAATGGGTGAAGACCGGCACTGGGGAGAGCGCGAGCGCGGCATCGCTCTCCACGCCGCTCGGGACGTCGATGGCGTAGCTCAGTTGCGCGGCATCGACCAAGGCGCCGAGCCGCGCCGCCAGCTCCGGCGACAGGCCGCGCGTGAGGCCGATGCCGAACAGCGCATCCACCAACTGCGTCGCCGGTTCGGCAAGCATGATATCCTCGACCGGGCCGCCCCAGTCGGTGCGCGCCTTGCGGCTGCTGTCCGTTCCGCTCTCGCCCAGCGCCGCCACGCGGACGGGCACGCCCAGATCGCGCAGGGCACGGGCGATGACGAAGCCGTCCCCGCCATTGTTGCCGGGGCCGCAGAGCACCAGCACATCGCGCATCGCGCCAGCGCGGAAGATCACCTCCGCAGCGCCCTCGCCGGCCCGGCGCATCAGAGCATAGGAGTCCGTCCCGGCGTCGAACAGCGCCTGTTCGGCGGCGCGCATCTGGGCGACGGTAAGGATGGGCGTGGCGGTCATTGGCGGCTGCATCGCGGAGAGCGTAGGTTTCCTGATCCACCACTGTGCTCCTGCGAAGGCAGGAGCCTAGGGTGGTCAGGACGGTTGCTTGCGCCCTGGGCTCCTGCCTTCGCAGGAACACGGCGTTGAGCAAATAAGCGTCGGTGGCGCCGCAACTGACGCAGGGATGCATCAGCCCAGGCCCCTCTCCCGAGGAGAAGGGCCATGGGATCAGATATCAGCGAAGACATGCTTCTCCGCTTTGGCCCCGGGATGCGTCACCGCGCCCTGCCAAGCCGGGCCGACATTCTGCGCGTAGCGCCACAGGGCACCCGCCTGATAATCATTCTGGCGCGGTTGCCACTTCGCCCGGCGCTCGGCGAGCACGGCTTCGTCGACCAGCAGGTCGATCGTGCCCGCCTCGGCATCGATGCTGATCGTATCGCCATTTTCGACCAGCGCGATGGGGCCCCCGTCCGCTGCTTCCGGGCCGACATGGCCGATGCAGAAGCCGCGCGTGCCGCCCGAGAAGCGCCCGTCCGTGATGAGCGCGACCTTCTCGCCCAGACCCTGCCCATAAAGCGCAGCGGTGGTCGAGAGCATCTCGCGCATGCCGGGGCCGCCTTTGGGGCCTTCATAGCGGATCACGACGACATCGCCGTCCACGATCTGCTGCGCCTCGACGGCGGCGAAGGCCTCTTCCTCGCGCTCGAACACCTTGGCGATGCCGGTGAACTGCAGGCGCTTCATGCCCGCGACCTTCACGATCGCTCCTTCCGGCGCAAGGCTGCCCTTGAGGCCGACGACACCGCCGGTCGGCGTGATCGGCGTCTTGGCGTCGTAGATGACCTTCTGGTCAGGGTTCCACGTCACTTCGTCGATATTCTCGCCCAGCGTCTTGCCGGTCACCGTCATGCAATCGAGGTGCAGCAGGCCGGTCTGGGCCAGCGACTTCATGAGCATGTAGATGCCGCCGGCGGCATGCATGTCCTTGGCCACATACTTGCCGCCCGGCTTGAGGTCAGCCATGTACGGCGTGGTCTTGAAGATCTCGGCCACGTCGAACAGCGAGAAGTCGATGCCGCATTCATTCGCCATGGCCGGCAGGTGCAGCGCGCCGTTGGTGGAACCGCCGGTCGCCGCGACGATGCGGGCGGCATTCTCAAAGGCTTCGCGCGTGCAGATGTCCCGCGGGCGCAGGTTGATCTTGAGCAGTTCCATGATCTGCTTGCCCGCCGCGACGGCGATTTCCTGACGGCTCTTGTAGGGCGCCGGCACCATGTTGCTGTTCGGCAGCGACAGGCCGATGGCCTCGCCGACGCAGGCCATGGTGTTGGCAGTATATTGCCCGCCGCATGCGCCATGGCCCGGACAGGCCGCCTTCTCGATGGCCGTCACTTCCGAGAGCGGGCAATTGCCGGCAGCGAACCGCCCGACAGCCTCGAACACGTCGATGACGGTCAGGTCCTCGCGATCCTTATACTGGCCGGGGAGGATGGAGCCGCCATAGACGAAGATGCTGGGCACGTTGAGCCGCAGCATCGCCATCATCATGCCGGGGAGCGACTTGTCGCAACCGGCGAAGGTCACCAGCGCGTCATAGCAGTGGCCGCGCACGGAGAGCTCGACCGAGTCCGCAATGACCTCGCGGCTGACGAGGCTGCTCTTCATGCCCTGATGGCCCATGGCGATGCCATCGGTCACCGTGATGGTGTTGAACCGGAACGGCGTGCCGCCTGCCGCCATCACGCCCTCGCGCGCCCAATTGGCCTGCGTATCGAGCGTGGTGTTGCACGGCGCGCTGTCATTGCCGGCGGAGGCGAGACCTACGAACGGCTTGGCAATATCCTCTTCCTTCCAGCCCATCGCATAATAATAGCTGCGGTGGGGGGCGCTCTCGACGCCAACGGAGACGTAGCGGCTGGGGAGTTTGGATTTGTCGAAGCTGTGGGTCATTTCATTCACCTTCCTGCGGGCAGCGCTCTAGGCCCGTTGCGGGGCGGCTTGCAAGCATGGAGGGCGCAAAACACGCCTGTTGCGAGCCGCTCTCAGGAAAAGGCCGCACGGCAGGCGCGCAGCACCGGCCCGATGATGCCCGCCAGCCGCGCCTGACCGGCGCCGTCGCTCACCAGATCCTGCCGCATCTCGATGCCAAGATAGGGCCGCCCATGGGCCTCGGCATGGCGGTTCATCGTCGCATTGAGCAGCTTGCCCGAATAGGGCTCCTGATCGCCGACCAGCAGCCCGGTGGCGGCCAGCAGTGGGATGGCGATCCGCGCGCCGCGATCGTCCTGATTGTAGAGCACGCCGATGTCCCATGGGCGGGCCTCCTCGGGCCGGCTGCGCAATTGCGGCGTAAAACTGTGCAGCGAGAGCAGAAACGGCCGATGCCCCTGTTCGGCCAGCGCGGCGACCTCGGCATGATAGGGATCGTAGAAGCGCGCGAGGCGGTCGGCGACCTCGGCGGTGCTGTTGCCCTCGATATGGTGGCCATCGCTATGCACCGGCACCAGCCCGGCCGAATCCGCCTCGCGATTATAATCGATGACGAGGCGCGAGACGCCGCCCAGGATGGCGCAACACCCGCCTTGATCCACCAGCAGCCGCGCGACCTGCGCGACGCCGATGTCGACCGCGACATGCTCCTCCAGCACGGCAGCGGGTAGACCGAGATCGATATCCTCCGGCACATGGTTGGAGGCATGATCGGCGATGATCAGAATCGGTGCGGACGGATCGCCCAGGATTTGAAACGCAGCAGTCATGTCCAAGGCCTAGCGCAGTTTGCGGCCTGCCAAAAGACCACGTGTTCAGCGCAGCAGGCTGGTCATCACCCACCAGTCGGGATGGTCGGCGATGATGCGGTCTGCGGCGGCATCCCGCTCGGCCTCGCTCGCGAAGACGGCAAAGCAGGTCGCACCGGAGCCGGACATGCGGGCAACTTGGGGAAGCTGCGCGCGCAGCACCGCCAGCACGTCCTCGATTTCCGGCACCAGAGCCATAGCGCTCGCCGTCAGATCGTTGCGGCCCCGCGCCCATGCCAGCGGATCCAGCGCGCCCCGGTCGATGCCGTCCCATCCGCCGAACACAGGCCCGGTCGGGCAGGCGATCAGCGGATTGACCAACAACACGGGCGTCTCTGCAAGATCGAGATCGATCGTCTCCAGCCGGACGCCCACGCCCGACCCGAATACGGTGGCCGAGCCAAGGCAGGCGGGCACATCGGCGCCCAACGCCGAGGCGATGGCCGGGAAATCGATCTCCATCGGCCGCACGTCCCACAGCCGCACCAGCAGCCGAAGCGCAGCGGCGGCATCGGCCGAGCCGCCTCCGATGCCGGAAGCAACCGGCAGGTGCTTCTCGAGCAGCAGATCGGCGCCCAGATGGCCGCCAGTCACGGCTTGCAAGGCATGCGCTGCGCGCATCACCAGATTGCGCTCATCGGTCGGCAAGCCATCAGCGAACGGCCCTTCGACCCGCAGCGCGATCTCGCCGTCCTCGCGGAGCGTGCCGCTCAGCCCGTCGCCATCCGCGCAAAAAGCGAACAGGCTCTCCAGCTCATGATAGCCATCAGCGCGGCGCGCGCGGACATGAAGGGCAAGGTTGAGTTTGGCGTAGGCGGTTTCTGTGAGCACGGCCGCGCTCTTAGCCGCTCTGAACGCCGCTGTCTCGCCTACATATGCTGGCTGCGTGATAAGAGCACGCCGCGCACTCCGAGGGCGACGGGAACCATTCCGTCCGAAAACCGTCTCCCTATCGTCAAAACATTGTGTTGAAAGGGACCTCCATGCTCTGGACCATCATCGGTATTCTGATCGTTCTGTGGCTGCTTGGGTTCGTCCTGCATGTCGGCGGCGGCTTGATCCACATCCTCCTACTGATCGCGGGCGTGGTGTTCGTATTCCAGCTCATCACCGGTCGCCGATCTCTCTGATCGCGCCAGATGATCGATGAACAAACGGGGCCTTGATCGGCCCCGTTTTTCTATGCGTCAGCGAGGGTGTAGGCGCAGCTACATGTTCGGATAAGTCGGCCCGCCGCCACCCTCGGGCGCCACCCAGTTGATATTCTGGGTCGGGTCCTTGATGTCGCAGGTTTTGCAGTGGACGCAGTTCTGCGCGTTGATCTGGAAGCGCGGGTTGCCGGCGCCATCCTCTACCACTTCATAGACACCCGCCGGGCAATAAAGCCGGGCCGGCTCGTCATAGAGCGGCAGATTGTAGCGGATCGGCACGTCGGGGTCCTTGAGCTGCAGGTGGACCGGCTGGTCCTCCTCATGATTGGTGCCCGAGAGGAAGACGGACGAGAGGCGATCGAAACTGAACACCCCGTCCGGCTTGGGATAGGCGATCTTGTGAACGGCATCCTTGCGCCAGAGCTTGGTATGGTCGGCCTTGTTGCGCAGCGTAAACGGCAGCCCGATGCCGAGCGTGCGCATCCACATATCGATGCCGGCAAACAGCGTCCCCGCGACATTGCCGAACCTGGCCAGCGCCGGGCCGGCATTGCGCACCAGCTTCAGCTCCTTGGCGATCCAGCTTTCGTCCAGCGCGGCGGGGTAGGCATCCAGTACATCGCCGGAACGATCCGCGGCGACCGCATCCGCCACGGCGTCGGCCGCCAGCATCGCGGATTTCATCGCTGTATGCGTGCCCTTGATGCGCGGCACATTCACAAAGCCGGCCGAGCAGCCGATCAGCGCCGCGCCGGGCATCACCAGCTTCGGGATGGATTGCCAGCCGCCCTCATTGATGACGCGGGCGCCGTAGGAGACGCGCTTGCCGCCTTCCAGCACCGCGCGGATATCCGGATGCTGCTTCCAGCGCTGGAATTCCTCGAACGGGCTCAGATAGGGGTTCTTGTAGCCCAGCCCGACCACGAAGCCGAGCGCCACCTGACCATTCGCCTGATGATACAGGAAGCCGCCGCCATAGGCATCGGTCAGCGGCCAGCCTTGCGTGTGGATCACCCGGCCAGGCACATGCTTGGCCGGATCGATGTCCCACAATTCCTTGCAGCCCAAACCATAGGTCTGCGGATCGCTCTCCGCTTCCAGATCGAAGCGGGCCTTGAGCTGCTTGGTGAGGTGGCCGCGCGCGCCTTCTGCGAACAGCGTGTAGCGGGCATGAAGCTCCAGCCCGGGCTGATAATCCGGCTTGCGAGTGCCATCGCGGGCGACTCCCATGTCGCCGGTCGCGACGCCCTTCACGGCGCCATTTTCATCGTACAGGATTTCCGCGGCGGGGAAGCCGGGGAAGATTTCCACGCCCAGCCCCTCCGCTTGCTCGGCAAGCCAGCGACACAGCGAGCCGAGGGAGCCGGTATATGTGCCCTTATTGTGCATGAACCCCGGCGTCAGGAGATGCGGCATTGCGAATTTGCCCGAGCGGCTGAGCATCCAGTGATGGTTCTCGGTGACCGGCACCTGCGCCAGCGGGCAGTCGCTGGTCCGCCACTCCGGCAGCAGTTCATCGAGCGCCCGGGGATCAATCACTGCGCCGGAGAGAATATGCGCCCCGATCTCCGAGCCTTTTTCCAGCACGCACACGCTGATCTCGCTGCCCGCCGCCTTGGCGCGCTGCTTGAGGCGGATCGCCGCGCTCAATCCTGCAGGGCCTCCGCCTACGATCACCACGTCATAGGGCATGGATTCCCGTTCGGACATGTCTACCTCCCTATGCGGCGGACGCTCTGGAGTTCCGTCCGGTCGCCGCAATATTTTCACGCTTTACAGTCGCCAGCGATGCGGCAGAGTTGACCGCGCCGTCAACCTCTGTCTCTGTAAACCCATGGGTGAGCAGGACATGATGACGCCGGAGCAGGCGGCCTATGCCTATGCGCATTGGTGGCGGGAAGCGGGGCTGGACTGCGCCACCGACGAGGCGCCCCGGCGCTGGCGAGATGGCGAACCCGTTCCATTCTGGCGACGCTCTTCCAACACAGCCAGTGGCGCAGCAGACGTTGCCGCGCGGCCGGCCGTTGATGCGCCTGCTGAAGCCCCCGGGCCGGCGCCGCAGCCCGCCCCCGTACAGGCCCGCACGCCGGATCAGGCGCCCAAGAGGATGCCGGGAGATATACCGGGCTTCCTGGATTGGATTGCGCAGGACGCAGGCCAGCCGGAAGCCGACTGGCATGGCGAGCGGATCGCGCTCCCCGCCCTGCACGCGCCGCGCCTCGTTCTCCTCGTCGAGATGCCGGCCGCCGGTGCAACCGATCTGGCCCAGCTTCTCGAGCCGCAACAGCAGCGGTTCATCGCCTCGATGCTCGGCACGCTCGGCCTTGAGCCCGCACAGGCGCCCTGTCTGCCGCTGGCTCTGCGCCGTCCGCCGGGCGGTCATCTCGATGCCGCTTTGCTCCCCCAGCTCGCTGCGCGGATCAGCCGCTATCTCGATCTGGTCCAGCCGGGCGCGATCATCCTGCTGGGTGACCGGATCGGCCGCGCCATGCTCGGCGAGCGCTGGCGGCCGGGCCTGGTGGGGCTCGAAAAGATTGACCTACCGCATGGCAGCGTGGATACGGTCGCCCTCGCGGGGCCTGATCTGCTGATGAACCGGCCGCTTGCCAAGGCCAGAAGCTGGCAAAGCGTGCGTATGCTCCATGGATTGTTGACGCAATGAACAGGTCCCCTTCCCGATCCCGTGTGCGCCGGTCGCTGCTCATGGCCCTGTCGCTGTGCGCGCTCGCTGGCCCACTGGCGGTAGCCCAGCCGGCGGCGGCAGCCTCCGCCATCCCGACGCCGAGCCAGGATGAGCAAGGCCGATATGGCGCCATTCTCGCCATGCTGGAGGGCAAGCGCTGGGACGAGGCGCGCAGTGCCATTCTCGGCCTCTCCGAGGCGGACAGTATGCGCCCGCATCTGCTTGCCGAGCTGTATCTCGCCAAGGATAGCCCCCGCGTCGAGCTGTTCGACCTGCTCGACCTGCTGCACAAGACGCCCAACCTTCCGCAGAACGACCGCATCGCCTCGCTGGCCCGCAAGCGGGGCGCGCAGACGCTGCCGGACCGGCCGGCCACGCGCCAGCTCATGTGGACCGGCACGTCGCCCCAGCGGCAGATGCTCCGCTCGGTGAAGGGCGATGCCGCGGCTGATCAGCTGCGCGGCACGCTGCTCCAGTATATCAAGGACGATCAGCCTAATCAGGGCGAGGCCCTGCTCGCCTCCGCCGAGGCCGGGCTCGGCATGGATGGCCGCACCGAATTGCGTCAGCGCCTCGCCTGGTCCTATTTCATCTGCGGCGATACCGCCAATGCCCGCCGCATGGGCGCGCTGGCCGTCAATGGCGGCACCGGCGAATTCGTGGCACCGTCTTACTGGGTGATGGGCCTCGCCGCCTGGCGCGAGAAGCAATGGGCTGCCGCCGCCGACTCTTTCTATCATGCCGCGATGAGCACGTCCGACGCGGACCTGCGCAGCCGCAGCTATTTCTGGGCGGCGCGCGCCATGATGGCCGACCGCAAGCCCGAGCGGGTCAATGCCCTGCTGCGCAGCGCGGCGCGCGATGAAGAGAGCTTCTACGGCCTGCTGGCCCGCGAAACGCTCGGCCTCGGCTTCAGCACCGCGCTCAAGCGGGAGAATGTGTCGTCGCAGGATTGGTCACTGCTCGCGGGCAGCGGCAATGTCCGCAACGCCGTGATCCTCGCCACGCTGGGCCGGAGCGCGCAGGCCGATGCCGTGCTGCGCCATGAGGCTGCGCTGAGCGACGACACGCGCTATAGCGCACTCGTGCATCTCGCCAGCGACCTCTCGTTGCCGACCACCCAGCTCTGGCTGGCGCAACGCTCGCCAAGCGGGCGCAAGTCGGCGGCCTATGCGCGCTATCCCCGCCCGGAATGGTCACCGAGCAATGGCTGGCAGGTCGAGCGCGCGCTGGTCTTCGCCCATGCCCTGCAGGAATCCCGCTTCCAGACCGATGCCCGCAGCCCGGCCGATGCGCGCGGCCTGATGCAGGTGCTCCCGGGCACCGGTGCGCAGCTTGCCCGCTCCAGCGGCATGGCAGTGACGCCCGATCAGCTTTACGATCCGGCCGTGAGCCTCGCGCTCGGCCAGGCCTATCTGCGCAAGCTCAGCCAGATGCCGGCCACGGGCGGACTGCTACCCAAGGTCGTCGCGGCCTATAATGCCGGCCCCACTCCGATCGAGCGCTGGAACGTGCAGATCCGCGATGAGGGCGATCCGCTGCTCTTCATCGAATCCGTGCCTTATTACGAGACCCGCGCCTATCTGAACGCCGTGCTGCGCAATTACTGGATCTACCAGATGGACGAGCAAGGCGGCCGCTCCCCGGCACTCTCGGCCATGGCGCAGGGCCTGTGGGTCCGCTTCCCGGATGGCAGCAAGGATGTCGCCGTCCGCGTCACCCCGCATGGGACTGCCGCCGGTGCCTATTGACGAGAGCCGCGTCTTCACCCCGGTTCAGATCGCCCTGCTCACCATCTCCGACACGCGGACGCTGGCGGACGATCGATCCGGCGACACACTGGCCGAGCGGGTTACCGCTGCCGGCCATGTGCTGAAGGCCCGCGAGATCAGCAAGGATTCGGTCGAGACGATCCTCGGGCACCTCCACCGCTGGATCGATGATCCCCAGATCGATGTCATCCTCACCACCGGCGGCACCGGCGTGACCGGGCGCGACGTGACCCCCGAAGCGCTGGAAAAGGTGCAGGACAAGGCCATTCCAGGCTTTGGCGAACTGTTCCGCTGGCTCAGCTTCCAGTCGATCGGCACCTCGACCATCCAGTCCCGCGCCTGCGCCTGCGTGGCGCGCGGCACCTATATCTTCGCCCTGCCCGGTTCGACCGGTGCGGTGAAGGATGGGTGGGATCAGATTTTGGTCTATCAGCTCGACAGCCGCTTTCGGCCGTGCAACTTCGTGGAATTGATGCCGCGGTTGCTGGAGAAGTAGGCTCAGGAAATCCACAGAACCGTTCGTGTCGAGCCCTTCGACTGCCCGCAGGGCGCGCGCTCAGGGCTCGACACGAACGCGGAGTGGGGGGCGGCCTGATTTTTCCGCCCCTAAAACCTCAATACGCGCGGCCGACCAGAACCCGCTCGACAGCCTTCTCGCCCGTAAAGATGCACGTCCCGCTCGCCGGCGTCGCATCCATCGGCACGTTGCGCAGCGTCAGCTTTTCGCCCTTGAGCCAAGTGACCACCTTGTCCAACGCTTCCCCGGTGGGCTTGCTCCATTCGACCTCGACCCAGCCGGGCTTGTCGCCGCCGAACGCACCCGCCAGCGCCGTCAGCTCGCTCACGTCGCGGCGGATGTTCGCCTCCAGCCGCGCGCGCGCCTCGCTGTGCAGGCTGTCCTGAACGCCGCGCAGCATGTCCGCGACCGCCGCCACGAAAGCATCCCGCGCCATGACCTCGCTCGCCAGCTTGCCCGCCTCATTATAGAGCCGGTCCCGCCGCACGACCGAAACATTGCCGCCCGCCACATCGCGCCCGCCGACCTCGACGATGATCGGCGCGCCCTTCTTCACCCAGCCCCAGCGCTTGGGGGCGGCCTTGATCGGCTTCTTGTCGAACAACACCCGCAGCGGCTCGCGGAACACGTCGACCGCGCCCAGATCCTTGGCGAGCGCGTCGCAATATTCGATGACCGCCGCATCCTCGTCCGTATCGCGCAGCATCGGCACGATCACCACCTGATGCGGGGCGATCATCGGCGGGCAACGCAGCCCGTCGTCATCGCCATGGACCATGATGACGCCGCCGATCATGCGGGTCGAAACGCCCCAACTCGTGGTGTGGCACAGGGCCTGCTGGCCATCCTGATTCTGGTACTGGATGCCCGCCGCCTTGGCGAAGCCCGTGCCCAGATAATGCGAGGTGCCGGCCTGCAGCGCCTTGCCATCCTGCATCATCGCCTCGATGGAATAGGTGGCGACCGCGCCGGGGAAACGCTCATTCTCCGGCTTTTCCCCCGCGACCACCGGCATGGCCAGCTCGGTTTCCGCAAAATCACGGTACATTTCGAGCGCGCGCATCGTCTCGGTCCTCGCGTCGGCTTCGTCGGCATGGGCGGTATGCCCTTCTTGCCAGAGGAACTCGCTGGTGCGCAGGAACATGCGGGTGCGCATCTCCCAGCGCACGACATTGGCCCACTGGTTGGTGAGCAGCGGCAGATCGCGCCAGCTCTGCACCCAGCGCGCCATTGCCTTGCCGATCACCGTCTCGGACGTGGGGCGCACGACCAGCGGCTCCTCCAGCTTGGAATCGGGATCGGTCTGCAGCTTCCCGTCGATGTTCTTGAGGCGATGGTGGGTCACCACCGCCATTTCCTTGGCGAACCCTTCGACATGGTCGGCTTCCTCGGCGAAAAAGGAGAGCGGGATGAACAGCGGGAAATAGCAGTTCTCAACACCCGCCGCCTTGATGCGCGCATCCATCAGCTTCTGGATGCGCTCCCAGATGCCATAGCCCCACGGACGGATGACCATGCACCCGCGCACGCCGCTTTCCTCGGCCAGATCGGCCTCGCTGATCACGGCCTGATACCAGGCAGCGAAATCCTTGGCTCGGGTGACGGGCAACGCGTGCTTGATGTTGGACAATGTCTGGCTTCCGGGATCTGGATTGGGGATTGCAGCGGTCTTTAGTGGCCGCGCGGAAAAATACCAAGACGTTCGCGCGCTGACGCTGGGAGACGAACGGGAACTTTCCCTGACCTCACTCGTCCCGTCTCCAATGGCCCACTTCTCGTCGATGATTCGCACTATGCCCCGCCGCACTCGGATCATCGCGATGATGGCGGCCGCGCTGCTGGTTCTGCTGCTGGCCCTGCTGGTGCTGGCTGCCACCTTTCCCGCTTCCTGGTTCAAGGAGGCCGCCGAGCGGCGCCTGTCCGACCAGACCGGCACCAGAGCCACCATCGGATCGATGACGCGTGAAAGCACATTCTCGTTCAGCCCCGTGATTCAGGTGCGGGATATCCGTGTGCCCCAGCCTGCCTGGGCCGGCGAAGGCGATCTGGCACGGATCGAGGCGTTGCGGTTGCGTCTTCCGGTCCTCGGACTGCTGCTCGGGCACGGCGGGCCGCAGGTGCTCTCCGCCCGGGGCGTACGACTGACGCTGGTTCGCGACGAGAATCGCCGCAAGAGCTGGGACGCGCTCGGCAGTAAATCGAATAAGGACGACCAGGGCAGCTCGGAAACGCCTTTGGTCCGTGTCGATGACGCTGTGATCGATTATCGCGATGCCTTCCAGAAGCGTCAGTTCAAGGTCAAGCTGTCCGTCGATCCGCAGCAGGGCTTGCGCGGCACCGGCGCCGGCACCGTCGAAGGGGAACCGGTCATGCTGCGCCTGACCGGCGCACCGATGCGCGCCGGCCAGAGCTGGCCATTCGATGCGCGCATCATGGGTGACGCCCTCACCATGCACGCGCGCGGCACGATGGCCGGCCCGATGCGCACGGACGATATGACGTTCAAGGTCTCCGCTCGCGCCAGCACGCTCAAACTGGTGGACCGGATCATCGAGGCGGGACTGTTCGGCACGCAGCCGGTCGATATCGCTGCCAATGTCCAGCGGCGCGATGGCGTGTGGAGCGTGGCCGATCTGGGCGGCACCGTCGGCCGTAGCCGGTTCACGGGCGCGCTCACGGTTCGCAAGGTGGATGGCCGCACCAAGCTGGATGGCGAGGCGCGCTTCAGCCAACTCGATTTCGAGGATCTGGCCGACGACAAGGGCAATGCGCAGGCGGTCGCGCTGGAGCGAGCGCAGGGCCAGAGGCTAGTGCCCAACACGCGGATCAACATCCGCAAGATCGACAAGACGGACGGGCGCATATCGGTGCGCGTCGACCGGATTTTGGGCGGGCGGCGCCCCTCCTCCCTCACCAATGCCAGCGCGGTGCTGAATCTCGACAACCGCATCCTCACCGTCGATCCGCTGCGCATCGGCCTGACGCAGGGCGTGATGACCGGGCGGGCCGTGGTCAATCAGCGGGACGGCCAGCCCAAACCGACGGTCACGCTGGCGCTCGACATGCGCAACAGCAGCATCGCGGCGCTGGCGGGCGGGGACGGCAATAGCGAGGGCGACGTGCAGGGCCGCGTGGACGCACGCGCGCGCCTGACCGGCGTGGGCGACACGATCCGCGAGGTCGTAGGGCAATCGAACGGAACCGTAGGCGCGGTCACCCGCGGCGGATCGATGCCGGCGCGGTTGGCCGGCCTGCTGGGCTTTGACATCGGCAAGGGCCTGTTTGCGGACGAAGACGGACGGGAAGCGCTGCGCTGCGGTGTGGTCCAGCTCGATATACGGGGCGGACGCGGCGTTGTGCGCACCTTGGTCGTCGACACGCCGGTCAGCCAGTCACGTGGCACCGGCACAGTCAGCTTCCCCGCCGAACGTCTCGAACTGACCCTCAAGGGCCTCGCCAAGAACGAACATGCGCTGCAGCTTCCCGGCAATGCCCATCTGCGCGGCACATTGCGCAATCCCGATCTGGTCGTGCCGAAAAATACGCGCTCGGTCGGCAACATCCTGAAGGCCGTCGGTCGAGCGATCGGTGGTCGCGCGGAAACCGCACCGGATGCCAATTGCGCGGCGCTGATCGCTCGAACCGTGGGCCGTTAAGGCGCGGCCATCCCGACCGCGCCGGGGTTGGTCACCCGCCCAATTTGTCAATCTTGGCATTGAGCGCGGCGAGTTGTGCCTTGAGCTCGGACACTTCATCGGCAGAGTCGCCAGCCTTCGCGGGTGCGGCAGGTGCAGCGGGCTTGAAGGCGTTCGCTGCGGCGTTGAGCATTTCCATGTTGCGCTTGGCGATCTCGGCAAAGGGTCCGCCGGCGAATGCGCCCTGCATGGCTTCCTGGAATTGCTGCTGGTTCTTGCGGAACGCTTCCATGCTCGCCTCAAGATATTGCGGCACCATGGACTGCATCGAGTCGCCGTAGAGCGAAATGAGCTGGCGCAGGAAGCTGACCGGCAGCATGTTCTCGCCGCGCTGCTCTTCTTCCATGATGATCTGGGTGAGCACATTGTGCGTGATGTCTTCGCCGGACTTGGCATCGACTACCACGAAATCGCGCCCCTCGCGCGTCATCTGCGAGAGCAATTCAAGTGTGATATAGCTGGAGGTTTCCGTGTCATAGAGACGCCGATTGGCGTACTTCTTGATGACAATGGTCCCTGATTCGCCACCTGATTTCGATCGTGCCATAGATGATGCTCCACCCTCCGTTGGGCGCAACATAGCATCGTTTCTTTCTGCACCGCAACATGGGCCGCGTCCGCTGCCGCTGTTTCTTTCCATATTGTGGCAAGTTACGGCACAGGACGCCCAATTACGGCGCAAGGCATTGGCAGGATTGCGCCGTTTTCAGACAGCGTCGCGACCTGCGCCGAGTGACCTGCCGGAAATTGCTGCGCAAAATGGCCGCGCGGCTTTGCTCACGCGAAACGGCAATGCACAACGCAGCATGAGGGGCACCGACGGAGACCGGGCGCCGGTCATCCTCATCCCGTCGCTGATCAACCCGCCCCATGTCCTCGACCTCTCCGAACAACGCTCCTTGCTGCGCTATCTTGGACAGCAGGGCCATGACCCGCTGCTGCTGGACTGGGGCACGCCGGACGATGGCGAGCGCGACGTCGATCTGGCCGATCATGTCGAGCGCATGCTGCTCCCCTTGGTGCAGCAACTGGATCGCCCGCCGCTGCTCGTCGGCTATTGCCTGGGGGGGACTCTCGCCATCGGCGCGGCGGCGCGACTGCAGGCGCTGGGCAAGCCGGTCGCCGGCGTCGCGACCATAGCGGCCCCCTGGGACTTCTCTGCCTATGACGCCCCCTTTCAGTCCCAGCTTGCCGAAATCTGGGCCAAGGCCAAGCCCGGCTGCGAGGCGCTGGGCCTTGTTCCCATGGAAGTGTTCCAGACCGGCTTCTGGTCGCTCGATCCCGATCGCACCATTCGCAAATATGCCGCCTTCGCCGAAATGGAGGCTGACAGTCCGTCCTTCGAGGCCTTCATCGCGCTGGAGGACTGGGCCAATGAAGGCGCGCCGCTGACACTGGCGAGCGGACGAGACCTTGCCGAGCGGTGCTATGGCGCCAATATGACAGCGAGCGGTCAATGGTCCATCCACGGCACCGTCGCGGACCCGCAAGCGCTGGATTGCCCGACGCTCGCAATCGCCTCGACCACGGACCGGATCGTGCCCGCCGCCGCCGTGCCACCTGCGGCGGAACGGATCGACCTTGCGCTCGGCCACGTCGGCATGATGATCGGCAGCCGTGCGGAAGCGCAACTGTGGAGAGGATTGAGCGACTGGCTTTCGCGCTGTGGCGGCTGATGCTAGAGGCCCGGCACGAGAGAGCAACCTGCGCCCCTGGCGCCGCAATCGAGGGACTTGCCAATCCATGACCGATATCGTCATCACCGCCGCCAAGCGCACGCCGGTCGGCAGCTTTCTGGGCAGCTTCGCCAACACCCCCGCGCATGAACTCGGTCGCGTCGCCATCGTCGCAGCACTAGAGCAGGCCGGCGTCTCGCACGATGAGGTGAACGAGCTGATCTTCGGCCAGGTGCTCACCACCGCCCAGGGCCAGAACCCCGCGCGGCAGGCGGCCGTGAACGCCGGCATCCCGATCGACCGCACGGCGATCACCATCAATCAGGTCTGCGGCTCGGGCCTGCGCGCCGTCGCGCTCGCCGCGCAGGCGATCCGCTGCGGCGATGCCAGCATCATGGTGGCCGGCGGTCAGGAGAATATGTCCCTCTCGCCCCACGCCCAGATGATGCGCGCGGGCACCAAGATGGGACCGATTACGCTGATCGACACCATGGTGAATGACGGCCTGACCGATGCCTTCAATGGCTACCACATGGGCATCACGGCGGAGAATCTTGCCGAAAAGTACGGCATCACCCGCGAAGAGCAGGACGCGTTCGCAGCGGCCAGCCAGAACAAGGCGGAAGCCGCCCGCGCCGCGGGTCGCTTTGCCGATGAGATCGCGCCTGTCACCGTCAAGGGCCGCAAGGGCGACACCATCGTCGATGCCGACGAGTATATCCGCGCCGGTGCCACCATCGAGGCGATGGCAGGGCTGCGCGCTGCGTTCAAGAAGGACGGCACGGTCACCGCCGGCAATGCCAGCGGCGTGAACGATGGCGCCGCGGCGCTGGTGCTGATGACGGCCGAGGAGGCCGCCCGTCGTGGCGCACCGGTGCTCGCGCGCATCGCAAGCTGGGCGACCTGCGGTGTCGATCCCTCGATCATGGGCATCGGCCCGGCCCCGGCCAGTCGCATCGCGCTGGACAAGGCCGGCTGGTCGCTCGCCGACCTCGACCTGATCGAGGCGAACGAGGCCTTCGCTGCGCAGGCTCTTTCGGTCGGCAAGGAACTGGGATGGAACCCGGACATCGTGAACGTGAACGGCGGCGCCATCGCGCTTGGTCACCCCATCGGCGCCTCGGGCGCGCGCGTGCTCACCACGCTGCTTTACGAACTCGCCCGCCGCGACGGCAAGAAGGGTCTGGCGACGCTCTGCATCGGTGGCGGCATGGGCATCGCCATGTGCGTCGAACGCTAAGCCAGACATATCCTCATCACGGACCCTTATCACAGGCGCCAGCTCTCGCACGGGCTGGCGCCTTATTGATGGCCACGGCGCCTGACTGAAGATTGCTCTGACAGACCGTCAGCCCCACGCCCCGATGGCTATAAATCGGCAGTGAAGGCCGAAAATTCGGCGCTTTCGGGTTGTCCTCATGCCGCATTGTCTGGATAAGGTGGGCAGACCTTTTGAGGATCGCCAGATCCTGATCGCCATCGGATCGTCAATCACCTGCCGACGCATCACGGGAGCTGCGGACTTTTGTTGCTGATACTCGCCTTGCTGCCATTTCTTGGCGCGTTGCTGTTGGCGATACTCAGCGGCACCAGCCGAAATCTTCAGGCGTGGATCGCCGCCGGCACGACCGGCGCGGCGCTCGCGATCCTCATCGCGCTCATGCCGGCCGCTCTCGCCGGGCAGACCCCTGCGATGCAGATCGACTGGGTGCCGGCCCTCGGCCTGTCCTTGGGGTTCTTCCTCGATCCGTTGGGCGCGATGTTCGCGGGGCTGATCCTCGGCATCGGCCTGCTCATCATCGTCTACGCCCGTTTCTATCTGGCAGCGGAAGACCCAATGGGGCGCTTTCTGGCCTTTCTGCTACTGTTCCAGGGCGCCATGCTGGGGATCGCCCTCTCCGACAATGTGCTGCTGCTGCTCGTCTTCTGGGAGATGACCAGCCTTTCCTCCTTCCTGCTGATCGGCTTCTGGCGCGATAGAGCCGAGGCTCGGCAGGGCGCCCGCATGGCGCTGGTGGTGACGGGCGGCGGCGGGCTCGCGCTCATCGCCGGGCTATTGCTGCTGGGCAGCATTGCCGGCTCCACCGATATTCGCACCATAATGGCCAGCAGTGACCTCATTCAGGCCTCGCCGCTCTATCCGGTCGCGCTGGTGCTCATCCTGCTCGGTTGCTTCACCAAGTCGGCGCAATTCCCTTTCCACTTCTGGCTGCCGCACGCCATGTCGGCACCGACACCGGTCAGCGCCTATCTCCATTCCGCGACGATGGTGAAGGCCGGCATCTTCCTGATCGCGCGCCTATGGCCGGCGCTGGCGGGTACGGATCTGTGGTTCTATCTCGTCGCGACAACTGGCCTCGTCACCATGCTGATCGGCGCCGCCATCGCGCTGTTCAAGACCGACCTCAAGGCCATCCTCGCTTATTCGACCGTCAGCCATCTCGGGCTGCTGACCATGCTCTTCGGCTTTGGCAGCGGCACGGCGGCGATGGTCGGCGTTTTCCACATCCTGAACCACGCCATCTTCAAGGCGGCGCTGTTCATGAATGCCGGCATTGTCGACCATGAGGCTGGCACGCGGGATATCCGCCGGCTGGGCGGTCTCGCCACGCTGATGCCGATCACCGCGACGCTGGGCATGATCGCGGCGGGATCGATGGCCGGCCTGCCTCCCTTCAACGGCTTCCTATCCAAGGAAATGATGCTCGACGAGGCGGCGCATACCGCCTGGCTGGGGATGGGCTGGCTGGTGCCAGCCATCGCGGTGGTCGCCGCGACGCTCTCGGTCGCTTATGCGCTGCGCTACGCTTTCCAGGTCTATCTGGGCCGCCAGCGCGATGACTATCCCCATGCGCCGCATGATCCGCCCTTCGGCCTTTGGGCGCCCTCTGGGCTGCTCGTCCTTCTGGTCATCCTCGTCGGCCTGTTCCCCGCCACGCTGACGACATGGCTCGTGCAACCGGTCGCCGATACCGTCACCGCAGGCAGCGCCGGGACATTCGCGCCGGCCCTCTGGCATGGCGTGAATGCTGCTCTGCTGATGAGCCTGTTTGCCGTGGCGGTGGGCGCGCTGATGCTCTGGCGGTTCGGCCTCGCCGAGCGCATCTGGCAAGCGCTCCCGCTGCCGGAAGCCAAGCGCCTGTTCGACAGCGGGATTGCGACGCTGGTGGACGCCGCCCGCGGCTTCATCCATGCCGTGCACAACGGTTCGCTGCAGCGGCAGCTTGCGCTGATCTTCGTGCTTGCCATTGCGCTGGCGGTCGAGGGCGTGCTGGTCGGGGGCGGCAGCGGCACCGGGCCGCGCGCGACGCTGCCGGCCTCGCCGCTCGCCATTATCGGCTGGCTGTTGCTGGTCGGCGCGACGCTGGCGGTCGTCATCTCCCAGCGCGAGCGTTACCTCACGCTCGTCTTCATCAGCGTTATCGGCCTCATCGTCTCGCTCGGCTTCGTCTATCTTTCCGCGCCCGATCTGGCCCTGACGCAGATTTCGGTCGAGACGGTCACGATCCTGCTGCTGTTGCTGGCGCTCAACCTGCTGCCCAAAAAGCCTGCCCGCCTCTCCAGCGATGGCCTGCGGCTGCGGGATGGCTTGCTCGGCCTGGTGGGCGGCACCGTGGCCGGGTTAGGCGCGTGGGCCGTGCTCACCCGCGCGCCTAACCAGCCCATCTCGACCTTCCATTGGGAGAACAGCTATTCGGGCGGTGGCGGCACCAATGTCGTGAACGTGACGCTGGTGGATTTCCGCGCTTTCGACACCTTCGGCGAGATCATCGTGCTGGGCATTGCCGCGCTGACCATCTTCGCCCTGCTACAGCCGGCGACGCGCGGCGCGGCCGGCGCACGGCTGCGGGCGTGGCTCCCGGACCTCATTCGCTCGCCCGAACGGCACCCGATGATGTTCGTCGTCGCCACGCGGCTGCTGCTGCCGCTTGCCATGATGGTCGGCATCTACATCTTCCTGCGCGGGCATAATCTGCCGGGCGGCGGTTTCATCGCCGGGCTCATCATCTCCATTGCCGTGCTGATGCAATATATGGCGTCGGGCTTCGAATGGGCCGAACAGCGCCGCAAGTTCGACGAGCATCTGATGATCGGCCTCGGGGTCATCATCGCCGCGCTTACGGGCATGGGCTCGCTCGTCTTCGGCGCCCCGTTGTTCACCAGCGCCTTTGGCTATGTCACCCTGCCCGTCATCGGCACGTTCGAGTTGGCGACGGCCATGCTGTTCGACATCGGCGTGGCGATGACCGTGATCGGCGCGGTCATGCTCGCGCTGGCCGAACTCAGTCACATCGCCCAGCGCGCCGACAAGGAAGACCATAGCGACGACGCGCCCATGGATGTCGACCCCGCGCGCAACCGGGAGGCCAAGGCATGATCAGCATGGAAATGCTCGTCGCCAGCGCCATCGGCATCCTCACGGCGGCCGGCATCTATCTGTGCCTGCGCGGGCGGACCTTCCCGGTGGTGCTCGGCCTTGCCATGCTGTCCTACGCCATCAACGTGTTTCTATTCGCGATGGGGCGGCTGGTCGTGGACCGCCCGCCGATCTATGAGAAAGGCATTACGGATTATACGGACCCGCTGCCGCAGGCGCTGGTCCTCACCGCCATCGTTATCGCCTTTGGCATGACGGCGCTGGTGGTGGTCCTTTCCCTGCGCAGCTTCCTCGAGACGGGCACCGACCAGGTCGACGGCAAACCGGATGACGAGCCGGAGGACATCGTGCCATGACCGCGCTGATCGCCGCCCCCTTATTGTTGCCCGCGCTCATGGCCGCAGCCACGCTGATCTTCATGCGCCGCCACCGCTGGATCGGCGCCGCCATTTCCATCGTGGGCGCGACCGGCCTCCTCGCCCTCGCCATCTATCTACTGGGCGTCGCCAGCAGCGGCACGATCTCCGTCTACGCGCTGGGTGACTGGGCCGCGCCCTTCGGCATCGTACTGGTGCTGGATCGGCTCTCGGCGATG
The DNA here is from genome assembly GCF_025961965.1 of Sphingobium sp. B1D7B. Taxonomy (NCBI): domain Bacteria; kingdom Pseudomonadati; phylum Pseudomonadota; class Alphaproteobacteria; order Sphingomonadales; family Sphingobiaceae; genus Sphingobium; species Sphingobium sp. B1D7B. The sequence continues at coordinate 2,387,472 of NZ_JAOQOR010000001.1, read as the reverse complement.
ATGCTGCTGATTACCGCCCTACTCGCCCTGCCCGTCTTGTGCCACGCGGTGCTGACCGGGCTGGACCGCAAGGGCTGGCATTTCCATCCTCTGTTCCAGTTCCAATTGCTCGGCATCAACGGCGCGTTCCTGACAGGCGACCTGTTCAACCTCTTCGTCTTTTTCGAGGTCTTGCTGATCGCCTCCTACGGCCTGATGCTGCACGGCCAGGGCCCGGAGCGGCTGAAAGCCGGCGTGCAATATGTAATCGTCAACCTCATCGGCTCGACGCTGTTCCTTTTCGCGATCGGGCTGCTCTACGGCATCACCGGCACGCTCAACATGGCGGACATGGCCGCCCGCATCCCGGCCCTGCCGGCTGCAGATCAGGGCCTGCTGCGCGCCGGCGCGCATCTGCTGACGCTGGTCTTTGCACTCAAGGCGGCCCTGCTGCCGCTGCAACTCTGGCTGCCGCGCACCTATGCCGGCACCTCCGCGCCCGTGGCGGCTTTGTTCGCCGTCATGACCAAGGTCGGCGCTTATGCGATCATCCGGACATCCTCGCTGATCTTCGGCGATCAGGCCGGCGCGGCGGCATGGGCGCCGGAGGTGTGGATGATGCCGGCCGCACTGGCGACGATGGTGATCGGTTTTGCGGGCCTGCTGGCAGCGCGCTCCCTACGCGATCTTGCCGCATTCGGGCTGCTCGGCTCCACCGCCACATTGCTGGTCGCCATTGCGGCGTTCGACCGCACGGTGCTGACGGCGGGACTCTATTATCTGGCGCACACCACATTGGCTGCGGCCTTGCTGTTCCTCGTCGTCGATCTCATCCGGCTGCGGCGCGGTCGTTACGGCGACACGATCGTCCCCTCCCCACGCTTTGCCGGCATCGAGCCACTGTCCGCGCTCTACCTGCTGGCGGCCATGGCCCTCGCGGGCCTCCCGCCGCTTTCGGGCTTCATCGGCAAATTGCTGATCCTGCAGGCGACATTGGCGGACCCTTGGGCGGCGTGGATCTGGGCGGTCATTCTCGGCACCACGCTCCTCGCCATTCTCGGCCTCGCCCGCGCCGGCAGCGCCATCTTCTGGAAGAGCGCAGCGCACCCCGACAATCCACACGAAGATGCCGCGACGGCAAAGCCCGATGCCCGTCTGGTGGAGATGTTGCCCGCCACCGCCTTGCTCGCGACGCTGGTCGTGCTCACCGTCGCGGCGGGGCCGGTCACGCGCTACATGGACGCAACGGCCCAGCAGCTTTTCGCGCCGACGCACACGATCGAGGCCGTGCTCGGCCCGGCGACGGGAGGGTGAAGCAATGCTGACCAAACTCTTCCCCCATCCCGGCCTAACGGTGATGCTGCTCATCGTCTGGATCCTGATCCAGAACAGCCTGACGGCCGGTGGCTTCCTTCTCGGCCTCTTGCTGGCGACCGTCATCCCGGTGTTTACCGCACCGTTCTGGCCCGATCGCCCGCGCCTGCGCTTTGGCTGGGCGATGCTCGGTTATCTCGGGATCGTGCTCTACGATATTGTCGTGGCGAACTTCCATGTCGCCAAGCTCATTCTGTTCCGGCGCAACCGCGATCTGAATTCCCGCTGGATGACCATCCCGCTGGACCTGCGTTCGGCCGAAGCCATCACCGTGCTGGCCGGCACCATCAGCCTCACGCCCGGCACCGTCTCTGCAGACGTGTCGGCGGACGGGCGCTATCTGCTCGTCCACACGCTCGACACGGGCAATGTCGCGCACGAGATTGCCCATATCAAGGCGCGCTATGAGGCCCGGCTGCAGAGGATTTTCCGATGATCGCGCTCGCGCTGACCTTCGCCTTCGCCTGCATCGCGCTGGCCGTGCTGCTCAACCTCTACCGGCTGCTGCGCGGCCCCACGCGGTGCGACCGGATATTGGCGCTGGATACCATGGTGATTAACGCCATCGCGCTGATCGTGCTGTTTGGCATCTACGAAACCAGCACCACCTATTTCGAGGCGGCGCTACTCCTCGCAATGGTCGGCTTCGTCGGCACGGTGGCTTACTGCAAGTTCCTCCTGCGCGGCGACATTGTGGAGTAAGCCATGGCAGTGATCGCAGAAATCCTGATCGCCGCTCTCATCGTCCTCGGTGGCGCCTTCGCGCTGATCGGAAGCTGGGGCCTTGCCCGGTTGCCCAGCCTGATGACGCGGCTGCACGGCCCGACCAAGGCAACCACCCTCGGCGTCGGAAGCTGCCTCGTCGCATCCATGATCTACTTTCCGTTCCAGGACGGCACTTGGTCCGCCCACGAACTGCTCATCACTCTGTTCCTGTTCATCACGGCGCCGGTGTCCGCCAACCTCATTGCCAAGGCGCATCTGCACCGGCAGCGGACCAATACCGACGTGGAGCCAATGGACGGTGTACGGGATGCCTTGCCTGAGCCGGGCGGCGATACCGAATGGGCGACATTCGGCGTCGATCGGCCGGAGGGGCGCTAAACTGTGGGTTTCGCGGCATGAATCCTGATGACGACGAGAATCCCGGCGGCCTTGTCAATTGGCTGCGCGAGCGGCTGCATATCGTCATCGGCACGGGCGGTCTGATCGCCTGGCTGGTCATGCTGTGGCTGATGTTCGGCGACGTCCTTTGACTATCGATCCGGCGCGCCCCTAGCCCCGGGCGGCCAGTTGGTTTAGCATCGGGCCATGACAGGACTCTCACCGACCGAAATCGGGATCGTGGAGCATCTTAGGAGACGACAGGCGGACATGGCGACGCAAGTCGTCGACTGGGCGCAGGTCAACTCAGGCAGCCGCAATCTCGCCGGGCTGGAGCAGATGCGCCAGCATATCGCGGCCCGACTGACGGAGATTGCCGATACGGTCGCAACCGTTGCGCCAGAGCCCGCTGAAACGCTGGATGAGGCAGGCCGCACCGTTGCACTCGCCCATGGCGCCAATCTACTCGCCCGCAAGCGTGTCGCCTGCGCCCGCCGCATGATCCTCACCGGGCATATGGATACGGTCTTCCCGCCCGATCACCCCTTCCAGACCTGCCGCCTGATCGATGACGACCGCCTCAACGGCCCCGGCACCGCCGATATGAAAGGCGGGCTCCTCGTGATGATCGAGGCGCTGGCTGCGCTGGAGGCGGCGAATGCCATTCCCGATTTCGGCTGGGACGTGGTGGTCAATGCCGATGAGGAAGTGTCCTCGCTAGGGTCTGCAGCGCTGCTGCGCGAGACGGCGCGGCGCTGCCAGACCGGCATGACCTTCGAGCCTTCCGTCACGGTGGATGGCACGCTGGCGAGCGCCCGGCGGGGCAGCGGCAATTTCACCGTCGCTGTGACTGGCCGATCCGCCCATGCCGGCCGCAATCCATTGGACGGCCGCAATGCCGTGGTGGCCGCGGCCGATCTCGCGGTACGACTGGATTCGCTCAAGCACGAGATCGAGGGGCTTTCCGTCAATGTCGCGCGCCTGTCCGGCGGCGGCGCCAACAATGTTGTGCCCGATCGGGCGCTGCTGAGCTGGAACATGCGGCCCGTGGACCTGGCCGGCCAGCAGGCCGCCGAGCAGGCCATCGCCCTGATCATTGCGCAGGTCAGTGCGGATCATGGCGTGACGATCGCGCTCGCAGGCAGCTTTGCGCGACCGCCCAAGCCCTTCGACGCGAAGCATCAGGCGCTGTTCGGGCTGGTCCGGGAAACCGGCGCGGACCTGGGCCTCGCCATCGACTGGCAGCCAAGCGGCGGCGTTTGCGATGGCAACAACATCGCCGCCCAGAACGTTGCGGTGGTGGACACGATGGGCGTGCGCGGGGGTGCCATCCATACCGATGAGGAGTTCATGATTCTGAGTTCACTGAGCGAACGCTCCGCGCTGGCTGCCATCACCATGCTGCGGATCGCACAAGGACGGCTCGACCACGCCCTCAATTCCGCGCCGGATATGGCAGGGGCCGACCATGACTGACGGCTCTTTCAACGACTGGTTCGTCCGCCCTGCGACGACGACGGATATCGACGCCATCTACACGCTCGCCGGCCAGACCGGGCCGGGCTTCACCAATCTGCCCCATGATCGCGAGGCCCTGTTCGCACGCCTCGAACGATCCCAGCGCAGCTTTGAGGCGCAGTTGAGCCAGCCAGATGACGAGCTTTACATGTTCGCGCTGGAAGAAGCTGGCACCGGGCGGATCGGCGGAACGGCGCTCATCTTCTCCAGCGTCGGCACCAAGAAGCCCTTTTATTCCTACAAGCTCACCCGCCTCTCGCAGCACTCGCGCCAGCTCGACCGCATCGTCACGACGAGCGTGCTCAATCTGGTCAACGACTTTGCCGGCGCGAGCGAGGTCGGCGGCCTGTTTCTGGTGCCCGAACTGCGGCGCAGCGGGCTTGGCGTGCTGCTCGCGCGCAGCCGCTATCTGTTCATGGCGATGCACCGCACCCGCTTCGGCCAGCAGGTGCTCACCGAATTGCGGGGCTGGCAGGAGCCCGAAGGCGTCTCGCCATTTTGGGAAGGGCTGACCCGGCGCTTCTTCGACCTGGAGTTTGCCGATGCCGACCGCTTTCACGCCCTCAACGGCAACCAGTTCATCGCCGACCTGATGCCCAAACACCCGATCTACACCACGCTGCTGCCACCCGAGGCGCAGGCAGCTATCGGCAAGCCGCACGCGAGCGGCGCCGCAGCCATGAAGCTGCTCGCGGCCGAGGGCTTCCGCTATGATGGCTATGTCGACCTGTTCGACGCCGGGCCAACCATGCAGGCCGATGTCGATGATTTGCGGGCGGTGAAAGAAAGCCGCGAGGCGGCTGCCTTCAGCGATGCACCTCCATCTCAGACCCAGGCCCGCCCGATGTTGCTGGCCGCCGGAGATTTGCTCGATTTTCGCGCCTGGCGCGCCGCCGGACAGATCGATGCTGAAGCAGAGCGCCTGACCCTACCAGCGGATGCGATCGCGCTCGGCCGCCTGAGCGAGGGCGCAACGGCCCGTTATCTGACGACCGACTGACCGAACAGACCAAAGACGAAACGAGCGGAAGAGCATGACCGACCTGATTTCCACCGACCCGTGCACGGGAGACGTCGTCTGGCGGGGCGTTGCTGCGGATGCCGCTGCCGTCGATGCCGCCGTCGCGCAGGCCCGCGCCGCCCAACCGGGCTGGGAGCGCACACCGCTGACTGAGCGCATCGCCATCCTGCGCGCTTACGCCGCAGCGGTGAAAGCCCATGCCGATGACGTCGCGCGGGTGATCTCGCGCGAGACGGGAAAGCCTTTCTGGGAGACCGGGACCGAAGCGGCCAGCGTCGCTGCCAAGGTGGAGATTTCCATCGCTGCGCAGGCCGAGCGGGCGGGCCAGACGCTGCGGGATGGAGACGGGTTCGCTCTGGCGTTGCGCCATCGGCCCCATGGCGTGCTGGCGGTGCTCGGGCCTTATAATTTCCCGGCGCATCTGCCCAACGGGCACATCGTTCCGGCGCTGCTGGCGGGCAATGCCGTGGTCTTCAAGCCCAGCGAACTGGCGCCTGCGACGGCGGAACTGATGGGCCAGCTTTGGCGGGAGGCTGGCCTGCCCGACGGCGTGCTGCAGATCGTGCAGGGCGGCGGTGAGACCGGCAAGGCAGTGGCCGCGCATCCCGGTACGGATGGCCTGCTGTTCACCGGCAGTTCGAGCACCGGGAAGCTCCTCGCCCGCGCATTCGCCGACACGCCGGGCCGCATTCTCGCGCTGGAGATGGGCGGCAACAATCCGCTGCTCGCCTGGGAGATCGGCGAGGCCGACATGGACGCTGCCGTTGCGCTCATCGTCCAGTCCGGCTGGCTTTCCGCCGGACAACGCTGCACCTGCGCGCGCCGACTGATCGTGCAGGACGAGATCGCCGACGCGCTCATCGAGCGGGTCACGGCAACACTGGACAGGCTGATCGTCGGCGCGCCCTTCGACGATCCGCAGCCCTTCATGGGGCCGGTGGTGGATAATCGCGCCGCCGATCTGGTCGAGGCGCGCGTCGCGGATCTGCTTGCGTTGGGCGGGCGCCCGATCCGTCCGCTGGTCCGGAGGGACTCCGGCCTGCCCTTCCTCTCACCGGCGCTGATCGACATGACCGGCATCGAGACTGCCCCTGACGAGGAGATTTTCGGCCCGGTGGTCCAGCTCTGGCGCGAGACGCATTTCGACCGGGCCATCGCCCGCGCCAACGCCACGCGCTTTGGCCTGTCCGCCGCTATGCTGGGTGGGAGCCGGGCACAGTTCGAGCAGTTTCGCGCAGCCACGCGCGCCGGCGTCGTCAACTGGAACCGGCCCACCAACGGCGCCAGTTCCGCCATGCCCTTTGGCGGCATCGGCGACAGCGGCAACCTGCGCCCCAGCGCTTATTATGCGGCGGATTATTGCGCCTTCCCCGTCGCGGGCATGGAGGCCCCGGCGCTGGAGGGCGCGCTTTCCACCGGACTGCGCGCATGAGCACCGCGCCCGTCTTTCGCGAGGTCAATTTCGATGGGCTGATCGGCCCGACCCACAATTATGCGGGCCTCAGCCTCGGCAATCTGGCCGCCACGCTCCATGCCGGCGAGGTCTCCCAGCCCCGCAAGGCAGCCCTGCAAGGCATCGCCAAGATGCGCACGCTGCACGGGCTGGGACTGGGACAGGGCTTCTTCCTGCCGCACGATCGCCCGAACGCGGGCTGGCTGCGTCAATTCGGCTTCGACGGTTCGGATGCGCAGGTCTATGCCCGCGCATGGGCGGAAGAACCGCTGCTGTTCGCTCAAGCCACCAGCGCATCGGCGATGTGGGCAGCCAATGCGGCGACGGTCTCCCCTGCCCCGGATACGGCGGACGGGCGGACGCACTTCACCGTCGCCAATCTCGCGACCATGGCGCACCGCAGCCATGAATGGCCCGAAACGCTGCGGCAGTTGCGGCACATCTTCGCGGACGAACGCTATTTCGCGGTCCATGATCCGGTCCCCGCTCGCTTCGGCGATGAGGGCGCCGCGAACTTCATGCGGCTGGCCTCCCCCGTGAACGGCCCCGGCGTCGAGGTCATGGTCTATGGCGAACCGGGCGGGCGCTTTCCTGCCCGCCAATCGGCCGAAGCCTGCCGCGCGATCTTCCGTCGGCACGGCATTGAGGACGGCCTGACCGTACAGCAATCCGCCGACGCCATCGCAGCGGGCGCGTTCCACAATGATGTCGTGGCCGTCGCGCACGAAAACATCCTCTTCGCGCATGAACAAGCCTTTGCGGACAAGGCGGCCTTTTATGCCGCGCTGTCGCAGCGCTGCCCGGACCTGATCATCCTAGAGGTGCCGGCCAGCGAAGTCTCGCTGGAAGCCGCCATCGCCTCCTATTTGTTCAATTCCCAATTGGTGACACTGCCGGACGGGCAGCGAGCGCTGATTCTCCCGATGGAGTGCCAGGAAACCCCCGCCGTCAAAGCCTGGCTGGACAGCAATGTCGGCGCCAACGGCCCGATCCACACCTCCCATTTCGTCGATGTGCGCGAATCCATGCATAATGGCGGCGGCCCTGCCTGCCTGCGCCTGCGCGTGCTGCTCTCACGTGAGGCGGAACAGGCGGTTCACCCTGCCCATCTGCTCGACGAGCGCGGACTGGACCGCCTGGAGACGATCGTCGGCAATCACTGGCCCGAGCGCCTCGCCCCGTCCGATCTCGGCCTGCCCGACCTCTGGGCGCAGGCACAGGCGGCGCGGACGGCCTTGCGCCATGCATTGGAGCAAGCCCTGCCATGACCCGCTTCGTCGATCCTGCTGACATTCGCCTCGCCTTTTCGGAGGCGATGTCCGCGATGTACCGGGCCGAGGTGCCGCTTTACGGCACGCTGCTGGAGATCGTCGCCACGAGCAATGCCCGCCTGCTGCACAACAATCCCGCTCTGAACGAACGGCTCGCAGCGCAGGGCGAACTCGACCGGCTCAGTGCCGAGCGCCACGGCGCCATCCGGGTCGGCACGCCAGAAGAACTGCACCTCATGCGGCGGCTGTTCGCCGTGATGGGCATGGTGCCGGTCGGCTATTATGATCTCGGCGTGGCCGGTCTGCCGGTGCATTCGACAGCGTTTCGGCCGATTGACACGGCATCGCTGAACCGCTGCGCCTTCCGTATCTTCTGCTCGCTGCTGCGGCTCGAGCTGATCGAGGATGTTGCGTTGCGCGAACAGGCCCAGGCGCTGCTCGCCCGACGCAGCATCGTCACAGATGGCGCGCTGGCGCTGATCGACCGCTTCGAGCGGGAGGGCGGTCTGGGCACCGAAGAGGCAGAAGCCTTCGTGCTGGAGGCGTTGGAAACCTTCCGCTGGCATGGCGAAGCGCTGGTGGACCATGCAACCTATGAAGCCTTCAGTCGCGCGCACCGGCTGATCGCCGACATTGTGTGCTTCCGCGGTCCGCACATCAATCACCTGACGCCCCGCGCGCTCGACATCGATGCGGTTCAGGCCGAGATGATCGCGCGCGGCATCAAGGCCAAGGCCGTGATCGAAGGCCCGCCCCGCCGGTCTGTCCCGATCCTGCTGCGCCAGACGAGTTTTCAGGCGCTGGAGGAGGCCATCCTGTTCCGCGATGGCGATGAGAGCGTGGCCGGCGTCCACACCGCACGGTTCGGCGAGATCGAGCAGCGCGGGATTGCGCTGACGCCACATGGCCGCGCGCTTTACGATGCGATCCTCGCGGAAGCCGAGCAGGCCCGCGGCCTGGGCGGCAAAGGCTATGAAGCGCGCCTGGCAGAGATCTTCCAGCGCTTTCCCGACGATCTGGATGCGATCCGCGAACAGGGGCTGGCCTATTTCACTTATGCGCCGACGCCCAAGGCCGCTATGCTTCCTGCGGGACGCCAGCTGCCATCCGGCGCACCGGACGAGCTGGTTGCAGATGGCTGGCTGGAAGCGAGCCCGATCACCTATGAGGACTTCCTGCCGGTCAGTGCCGCCGGCATCTTTCGCTCCAATCTCGCCGATGCAGAGACTGGATCCCGCGCAGGCGCCTCATCGCAGGATGAGTTTGAGGCCGCGCTCGGCGTCCCGTGCCTTGACCCGTTCGGATTATATCTCGATCAGGAACAGGCCTCGCTCGAGATTCTGGGATAGGAGACTGGCGTTCACGCCGCAGCCGAATTCTCGCCGCTCAAAGCCCGAGCGCGGAGCATGAGGCGGCTCACAATGGCCTGATAGAATGCCCGATCCTCGGCGCTTGCCTCACTCCAGAGGCTGGCATCCCGCACCGAGGCCTCGCGATGGAGCGCCTTGTACACCACGGCACCGGCCTCGGTCGGTTGCAGGACGATATCGCGGCGACGGGTGGGCCTGAATCGCTCGATCAGCCCGCTCTCTTCCAGTGCCGAGACCGTCCGCCCGATCTGGCTCTTGTCCCGGCCCATCGCCTTGATCAGCTGCGCCATCGGCAGCGGCGCGTACAAGCCGATGAGCGCGAGAACCTGACCCTGAAAGTTCGACAGGCCGTGCATCCGCTGGCAGGAGAGCATCGCGCTGCGCTTGAGATAGGCGACCAGTCCGACCAGCTTGGGCGCGATGAGGTCCGGCGGCGGCTCGATCTTCTTGCCCTCCGGCCCGACAGGCCATGAGGGTGTGCCGGCCCCGCCCGGTGCCGCGCCGATGATCCCCGCCTCGACACTCAGGCAGCGCTCCTGATTGTAGATACGGGCCGCCTTTTGCGCCAACTGGTCGGTGAGCAGGCCGAAGCGCTCCAGTTCGTCGCGCCCCAGACCGCCTACCAGCTGGCCGTCACGGGCGCGGACGATGGCGCGGATCTTTTCGAAGAGCACCCGCCCCGCCGGGGAGAGGGTGAGCTTGGCGCGCAGCTTCTCGCGCACGATTAGCCCGTCCCGCTCCAAGGGCTTGATCGCGCGACTGACCTGCGCCTTTTCGTAGCCGGCAAAGCCGACGATGTCCTGAGAGGTCATGCCGCCGGAAAGCCCGAGCAGCAGCAGCAAATGGCGATGGATTTCTTTGTAACCCACCTCCGCCTCGAACAGCGGCAGGCCGCCCTCGCGGATCGCGCGCATGAGCAGCATGAGGCGCATCCCCAGAAGCCCGGCATCGAGCTGGGGGGGACCGATATCCGCCTCTTGCGTCACGATATTTTTGCTCCTCGCCCCTGGCATGCTGTCATCTGCATGATAAAGCCCATCGAACCCGATCAGGCAACCGGCGCGACGATATCGTGTGAGTCTTGCGACAGAGCTGTGATCGCGACGCGACAGGTCATCGACCGCTCAGGAGACACCATGCTCAGGATTTTCCGTTATATCGCCCTGGTGGAAGGCATCACGACCCTCGCGCTGTTCCTGATCGCGATGCCGCTCAAATATGGCTTCGACAATCCCGCGCTGATCCGTCCGGTCGGGATGACCCATGGCATCGCCTTCCTGCTCTACATCGGCGCGATGCTGTTCGTGCTGCCGGGCAAGGGCTTTGGTGTCATGGGCTGGCTGCGGACGACGCTGGCGGCATTCTTCCCGTTCGGCACCTTTCTCAACGATCCCTATCTCAAGCGGCAAGAGGCCGCCCTCACCCAAGGACGCGCACGCTCCGTCTAAGTCTGCGCGCCGAAGAGGCCGCGAAGATCAGGCCTTGAGGCGCTCGGCGTGCCAGCGGATATGCTCGGCCATGAAGGTCGAGATGAAATAATAGCTGTGGTCATAGCCGGGCTGCATGCGGATTGTCGCGGGCTGACTGGCCTTGGCACAGGCGGCTTCCAGCAGATGCGTGCGCAGCTCCTGCTCGAGGAAATTGTCCGCACCGCCCTGGTCGACCAGCAGGTCGGGCAGTCGCGCACCGCCTTCGATCAGCGCGACAGCATCATGCTGCGCCCAGGCCGATGCATCGTCACCCAAATAGCCGCCGAGCGCCTTCTGGCCCCAGGGCACCTGGCTCGGCGCAACGATGGGCGCCAAGGCGGAGACGGACCGGAAGCGCTCGGGATTGCGCAAAGCGATGGTCAGCGCGCCATGGCCGCCCATGCTGTGTCCGGTGATACCCTGCCGCGCCATATCGACCGGGAAATTTGCCGCGATCAGCGCCGGCAGTTCCTGCTCGATATAGCTCTTCATGCGATAATGGGTCGCGAACGGTGCCTGGGTTGCATCGACATAGAAGCCGGCGCCCAGGCCGAAATCATATTTGCCCTCCGCATCGTCGGGCACATCTTCGCCCCGCGGACTGGTGTCCGGCGCCACGAAGATAATCTTCTCCGCTGCGCAGGCCGCGCGATACTCGCCCTTTTCCATCACGTTCGCATGGGTGCAGGTGAGACCGGAGAGGTAGAAGAGCACGGGCAAGGTTTCGCCCGGCTCATGCTCGGGAACGAAGACGGCGAATGTCATCGCCGTCCCCGTCGCCGAAGATGTGTGCCGGTAGACGCCCTGGACGCCGCCATAGGCCTTGTTCGTCGAGAGCGTCTCCAGCGTCATCGATCAGGCGCCTTCAGGCAGCTGGCAGAAGACGCAGATCTTGTTGCCGGTCGGGTCGCGCAGATAGGCGCCATAGGCGTTGCCCGGCGCCTGCGGGCGCTTGCCCGGCTCGCCTTCGCTGGTGCCGCCATTGGCCACACCGGCCGCGTGGAACGCATCGACCTGATCCTTGTCGGCAGCGGCAAAGCCGATCGTGCCGCCATTGGCATGGGTCGCCGGCTCGCCGTTGATCGGCGAAATGATGCCGAAGGTGCCGCCATTGTGCGAATAGAAAGCGCGATCGCCGATGTTGTGGCCGGCGCCAGCGCCCAGTGCGCCGAGCACGGCGTCATAGAATTTCGCGCTCTGCGCGAGGTCCTTCGCGCCAACCATGATATGCGTAAACATTGTAACTCTCCTCTTGGTTACTCAAAATCCTGCGCGCACCGGAGCATCACTGGGGTTCGTCCCAAGCCGCGCAAAGCTTGTTGCCATCCGGATCGCGCAGATATGCGACCCAGATACCTCCCCCGGTGGCGGGCGAAATCCGGTTCTCCGGCTCTCCCTCGCACGCCTGGCCGCCATGCGCCAGGCCGGCTGCATGCCAGGCCTTCACCGCCTCCGGTGTGGGCGCCAGAAAGCCGACGGTCCCGCCATTGGCATGGGAGGCCGGTTGGCCATCGATGGGGTGGCCAACGATGAACAGACCGCCACCATCCCGATAGAGAAGCCGCCTCTTCGCATCGGCCTGCGCCGGCGCGATGCCCATCGCCGCGAACGTCGCATCATAGAAGATGCGCGCCCGCTCGATGTCGTTGGTGCCGAGAACCAGATGCCTGAACATGGGTGCCGCTCCCGAGCGCAACCGCCGCCCTGCGGACCTTAGAACACCACCACGGAGCGGATGCTCTTGCCGGCATGCATCAGGTCGAAGGCGGTGTTGATCTCTTCAAGGCCCATGACGTGGGTGATCATCGGATCGATCTCGATCTTGCCGGTCATGTACATGTCGACGATCTTGGGCACGTCCGTGCGGCCCTTGGCGCCGCCGAACGCGGTGCCGCGCCAGTTGCGGCCGGTAACGAGCTGGAATGGCCGCGTGGCGATCTCCTTGCCCGCTTCCGCCACGCCGATGATGATGCTGGTGCCCCAGCCGCGATGGCAGGCTTCCAGCGCCGTGCGCATCACTTCGGTGTTACCGGTCGCGTCGAAGGTATAGTCCGCGCCGCCGTCGGTCATCGCCACGATCTTCGCTACCACATCCTCGCGGCTCATGCCCTTGGAATTGAGGAAGTCGGTCATGCCGAACTTGCGGCCCCATTCCTCGCGATCCGGGTTGATGTCGACGCCGATGATCTTGTTGGCGCCAGCCAGGCGCGCGCCCTGGATGACGTTGAGGCCGATGCCGCCGAGGCCAAAGATCACGACATTGTCGCCGACCTGAACCTTGGCGGTATTGATGACCGCGCCCACGCCGGTCGTCACCCCGCAGCCGATGTAGCAGCTCGTCTTGAACGGCGCGTCTTCGCGGATCTTGGCGACCGCGATCTCGGGCAGAACGGTGAAGTTCGAGAAGGTCGAGCAGCCCATATAATGGTAGATCGGCTGGCCCTTGTAGGAAAAGCGCGTCGTGCCGTCCGGCATCAGGCCCTTGCCCTGCGTCGCGCGGATCGCGGTGCACAGGTTGGTCTTGCCCGAGAGGCAGGACTTACACTGGCGGCATTCCGGCGTGTAGAGCGGGATGACATGGTCGCCCGGCACCACGGAAGTGACGCCCGCGCCGACCTCGCGCACGATGCCCGCGCCTTCATGGCCGAGCACGCTGGGGAAGATGCCTTCGCTGTCGAGGCCGTCGAGCGTGTACGCGTCGGTATGGCAGATGCCCGTCGCCATGATCTCGACTAGAACTTCGCCCGCCTTGGGCCCTTCCAGATCCAGCTCGACGATCTCCAGCGGCTTCTTTGCCTCAAATGCTACCGCAGCCCGCGTTTTCATGCCCCATCTCTCCAGCAAGGAACGGCGCTCACGCGCCAGTTGCCGCTTGTTGGAACCTGAGACTGATTCTTGCAACCCCGCCCAAGCCGGTCGAACGCTTATTTCGCGCGGCACAGGGCCAGCAGGCCGGCCTCCCCGGCGCCGAGGCTGAGCAGCGCGCAGAGCAGGATTGCGAGGGCGGCAAGCGTCCGCACGCCGGGCTTGCGGGCCAGCCCGGCCAGCATCGTAGCGCCGCCCTGCACCGCCAGCAGCGCCGGCAGTGTGCCGATGCCAAAGCCCGCCATGACCAGCAGACCGCCGGTGAGCGACCCGGCAAAGGCCGCATATAGCAACGCACCGTAGACCATTCCGCACGGCATCATGCCCCAGCCAAAGCCGGTGGCGATCATGCGCAGGCGCGGCGGCAGCATCGATCGCGCCGCGCCTGCGACGGAAGCCGGCACATGCACCTGTCCCCGGATCGCGTGCCCGACCACAGCGGGGCTCGGCATGAGACCCAGCATCGAGAAGCCGACCCAAGCGAGGCTCATCGCCGCCGCCCAGCGCAGGAGCAGATGGCCGAGTGTCGCATCCAGCCCGCCCAGCGCCAGTGCACCAAGCGCGCCCGCCGCGCCGCCCATCACCATATAGGCACCGATGCGACCGGCATGGAGCCGCGCTGCGAAGACCGCAGGATGATCGCCCTCCGCCCGCGCCTGACCAAGCAGCAGCGCGATGCCGCCGCACATGCCCACGCAATGCAGGCTGGAGGCAAAGCCGAGCAGAAATCCGCCGCCGAAGGTCCACGGATCGGCCATCGCTCAGATCGCGCTGCTGAACCGCTGCTGGGACAGGGCGCGATGGCGGTCGAAGAGCACCGCGACGGCGCGTCCATAAGGCCGCCCCTCTTCGGTGATGCGCAGGCTATTGCCCTCCAGCGTAGCGAGGCCGCGCTCCAGGAAAGGCGCAAGTCCGGCACGCAGGTCCGTCCGGTGCAGATCGGTGCCGACGTTAGCGGCCCGGCCACAGAGCAGATCCTCGATGATCGCGCCGCGCCGCTGATCATCCGCGTCGCGCAGGATGCCGCGCTCGCCGGTCAGGCGGCCGGCGCCGGCGCGCATCCGGTAGCGGCCGCTATTCTTGTCATTCTGCACGATGAGATGCGGAAACTGGCCGATGGCCGTCGCGCCGATGCCGATCAGCACATCGGCCCGATCCTCGGTGAAGCCCTGAAAATTGCGGCGCAGCGTGCCCTGCAGCTGCGCCTTGGCGAGATCGTCATGGGGCAGCGCGAAATGATCGAAGCCCACCGGCACATAGCCAGCCGCAACGAGCTGATCATGCCCCAGCGCCGCCATGGCGAAACGCTCGGCCTGATCAGGCAGATGGGTGGCATCGATCCGCTTCTGGCGGGGCAGCATATGCGGCACATGCGCATAGCCGAACAGGGCGATCCGGTCTGGACGCATGGCGATGGCCTCGTCCAGCGTCTGCTCGAGCAACGCGCGATCCTGCCCCGGCAGGCCGTACATCAGATCGAAATTGATGGACCGCACGCCGTTGCTGCGCAGGCGATCAACCGCGCTGACGATGAGATCGCGCGGCTGGACCCGCCCGATTGCGGCCTGGATGGCGGGATCGAAAGTCTGCACGCCAAGGCTGGCGCGTTTGGTGCCGGAGACGCCCAGCGTCATCGCCCAGCGCTGGTCGAACCCGCGCGGATCGATCTCGACCGAGAGCACCGGCGCGCCGCAGTTGAAGGCCAGCATCATCTCATCGACCAGCCGGGCAAACTCCAGCGGCGGAATGGCATTGGGGCTGCCGCCACCAAAGGCGATGCGCTCGACGCGGGCGCGTCCGCCGAGGCGCTGTGCGACAGTGCGAATTTCGGCATGAAGCGCATCAAGATAGCTGGTCAGCCGCTGCGCCTTGTTGGAGCGCCCGGTGTTGCACCCGCAATACCAGCAGATCTCCTCGCAAAAGGGGATGTGCACATAAAGCGAGACGGGTTGCCCCGGCTGCACCGCATCCAGCGCATGGCCGAGATAGGCCTCCCCCACCCGGTCCGTGAATTCGGCCGCCGTCGGATAGCTGGTGTAGCGCGGCACCGGCCGGGCGAGCAGATCGGGATAATAGGACCACATGGAAATGGCTCTACTTTGTCGAGCGTTGGCTGCCCTTGACCTCGATCAAGCCAAGTCTTGCGCTGGGTCAATGAGCGGCGCCCACCCCAATCCTAATGAGCGATGCAGGTTCAGGGAAAGAAAGGAAAGAACCCATGAATGCTCGTTTACTCAGCTGTGTCGCCGGTCTTGCGATGCTCGCTGCCCCCGGGGTCGCGCAGGCGCAGCAAGGCAAGGTGCAGGTCAAGCTGATGGCAACCGGCGTACTGCCGAATGGCAAGATCGACACGGTGAAATCCGCCACGGTGACGCTGCCCGCCGGCACGGACACCGCCGCCAGCGACAATTGGGTGCCGACCGCCGCAATCGAATATTTCCTGAGCGATGCCGTCTCGGTAGAGACGATCTGCTGCATGACCGCGCACCATGTGGATGGCGCGGGCGCGATCAAGGGCGTCAACCGGCTGCTCGATGACATCAAGATCGTGCCGGCGACGGTGACGCTCAAATATCACCTCAACGCCGGCCCCATCAAACCCTATATCGGCGCCGGGCCGAGCTACTTCTGGGTGTTGGACTCCAAGGTGGGCGCGGGCGGCACCGCCGCGCTGGGCGCCGCGAGCGCCAAGCTCAAGAGCAAGGTTGGCTTCGCGCTGCAGGCCGGCGTCGACATTCCGGTCAATGATACGGGCCTTGGCATCTCCTTCGACGCCAAGCGCTACTTCGTCCGGCCGACTGCCGAATTCTACAATGCCTCCGGCGCCACCGTGCTGGCAACGCGGCACGAACTCGATCCCTGGGTCGTCAGCGGCGGCGTCAGCTACCGCTTCTAAGCCCAGTTACCGGCACGCGCCGGCAAGGCGGGTCTGCTCCTCCCTCTCCCGGAGCAGGCCCGTTTTTTTGTGGTTAAATCCCGACCGTTCGTGCTGAGTAGGGTCTGAGGTGCGCCGCAGGCGCATATCGAAGAGCCGTATCGAAGCATCGCAGCGCAGGGGCCAATCCTTCTATACGCCGCTTCGACAAGCTCAGCAGCTACTCAGGACGAACGGCGTTCACTGTCCGTAATGCCACAGGGTCGCGAAGACGCCGGCTTATCCTGATCCTCGATCAGAATGCGCATGGCGGCGCCATCCGGATCGTCGAACTGGCCATTGCGCAACGACCACATGAAGGCGACGAGGCCAGTCAGACCAAGCAGCAGGGCGACCGGGATGAGGAAGATCAATCCGTTCATCTGACGGCCCAACGCAACCGGAGGGAGTTCGCCACCACGATGAGTGAACTGCTCGACATCGCGACGGCGGCGATCAGCGGGGTGACATAGCCGGCAATCGCCAGCGGAACAGCGAGCGCATTATAGCCGATCGCCAGACCGATATTCTGCCGGACAATGCGCATGGTAGCGCGCGAGGCCCGCACCGACCTGGGGATGCCGGAGAGGCTATCGCCCAGAAACACGATGTCCGCCGCCTGCTGGCCGACATCGCTCGCCGAGCCGGGCGCCATGGAGATATGAGCAGCAGCGAGTGCCGGGCCGTCGTTCAGTCCGTCGCCGACCATCAACGGCTTGTGCCCAGCCTCGGCCAGCGATTGCAGCCGCGCCAGCTTGTCGGCCGGGCTCATCCCGCCTTGTGCCGGCACGCCGAGCTGATCGGCCAGCGACTGGACCGCCTCCTCCCGGTCGCCCGACATGATCGCCGGCGGCAGTCCGAGGCTGCGCAGGTCCGCCAGCGCCCGCGCCGCATCCGGGCGCAGCGCGTCGGCGAAGCGGATGACGTGGCGGCGGCCGGGGCCAAGATCCAGCGCGACAGCCATGGTCGGATCATCACTTGCGCCGGTCTTATCGCTCAGTTCCTGCGGCGTCGGCTTGCCCATCGCGACCGGTTGCCCCTGCCAGAGCGCGCGCACGCCCTCGCCCGGAATATCCTCGATGTCAGTGAGAGCCGCCGGGCCGACATGTTCACCGCCCAGCGCCTGCCGAAGCGCCACCGCGAGGGGATGGCGGCTGGTCATGGCCAGAGCGCGAGCGATGCTGCGCTCCTCTTCATCCAGCACTTCCACGCCGAAGGCACGCGGACGGCCGAGCGTGAGGGTGCCGGTCTTGTCGAACAGCGCCTGATCGGCCTGCGCGAGGCGCTCCAGCGCACTGCCGTCCTTCACCAGCAGCCCCGCCCGCATCATCGCCCCGCAGACCACCACCTGCGCCACCGGCACGGCGAGGCCCAGCGCGCAGGGGCAAGTGATGATGAGCACGGCGATGGCGACCAGCAGCGACTGGTGCCAACCCGCCCCGGCAATCATCCAGCCGGCGAAGGTGATGGCGGCGAGCAGATGGACCACCGGTGCATAAAGCCGCGAGCATTTGTCGGCGAGGCGGACATAGCGGGACTTGGCCTGGCCGGCGCCTTCCATCAACCGGGCGATTTCGGCAATCGCCCGGCCCTCACCCACCGCGCTCACGCGCAGGGTCACCGGGCCGTCGAGATTGAGCGTGCCGGCGGTCGCCATGTCGCCTGCGCGCAGCGCCACCGGCGCGCTTTCCCCGGTCAGCAAGGAGAGATCGAACCGGCTGGTGCCCTGCTCGATCACCCCATCTGCTGCGAGGCGCTCGCCGGCCGCCACCAGAACGCGGTCGCCCACGGCCAGCGCGTCGGCGGCCACCCACTGGCTCGCACCATCTTCCGCCAGCCTCATCGCACCGGGCGCGGTGCGGCGGACGAGCGCTTCGGCACCACTCGCGGCGCGCGCGCGCATCATCTCGTCCAGCACGCGGCCCGCGAGCAGGAAGGTGAGCAGCATCAACGCGCCATCGAACCACGCGTGGCGCCCACCGATGATCGTCTCGTAAAGGCTCATCGAGGTTGCGAGAATGACGCCGATGGAGATCGGCACGTCCATGTTGGTGGTTCCCGCTCGCAACGCCCTGAAGGCCGAGCGGAAGAAGGGCTGCCCCGCATAGCTGACCGCCGGGATGGCGATCAGCGCCGAAATCCAGTGGAACAGCGCGCGCGCGCTGCCATCCGCCCCGGACCAGACCGAGACCGAGAGCAGCATGACATTCATCGCTGCGAAGGCCGCAACAGCAAGGGCGCGAATGAGCTTGCGCAGCGTCTGGCTGCGCTCATGTGCCGCCGCACTGTGCAGCGGCTGCGCCTCGAAGCCGATCGCATCGAAGGCTTGCAGCAGGTCCGGCTCGGCCAGATCGGCGGCATGTGCGACGATTACCGTCTTGGCCGAGAAGTTCACGCGGGCGGCGTGGACTCCCGGCTGCAATGGCAACAGCCGCTCGATCTTGGAAATGCAGCCGGCGCAATGCATGTCCGGCACGGCGAGGCGGGTTTCCACCGCATCCGCCGACCAATCGGGCCTTGGCGCCACATAGGTCATGACAGATCGACCACCCGGTTGATCTCCCGCCCGTGGGCGCGGGCCCGCACATGGACGATCCAGCGGCCTTGCGGCAAAGGCTGCAGGCTCTCATACACGCCATCGCCGAGCGCCCGGAACTGCAGCGCGATATCCGGCTTGCGGCCAAGCGGGTGACGGGCGGTGGCGGTCAGCGCCACATCGTTCATCGGCGTATTCGCACTGCGCAGCGTCGCGCTCAGCCGTGTCTCCGCAGTCCGATTCAGCGTGAGCGCCCAGCCCAGCGCGTTTTCGGCGCGAGCCTGCGCCAGCCATTTGTTGAACTCCTGACTGGCGACATAGCTGTTCTGCACCACCAGCCCGCCAAAGGTGGAGCTGGCGAGGAAGGCCATGGTGAAATTGACCGCCATGACCACGCCGAAAAAGCTGACGAGAATGACGGTAATGTGCCGTCCGGTGAACTTGCGGGTCATTGGCCTTCCTCCGGGCGAACAAAGCTCTCATCATCCTGCGCAGCCTCTTTCTGTTCATCGAGCGTGCGCAGTGTGAAGGCGAAGTCCTGGCGGGCAAAGCCCTGCGCCGGCGCAACCACATGCACACGTTCCTTGAGCACCTGATCGGGCGGCACGTCGATTTGCAGGGTCCGGCTCGCCTGATCGCGGGTCTGGCCCTCGCGCCACATCAGCGCGCCGTCCAGCCCATCGAGGCCGATGGCCATCGGGCGCGCGCGGCTCTGCATGTTGCGCACCTTGATCAGATAGCTGTTGCGGATCGACCCGTCGGACAGACGGACATAGACCGGATTGCGCTCCGCATTGGCCGCGATGTCGATGCGCGAACGCACGCCCAGCGCGAACAGCATGGCAAGGCCAATGCTCGCCCAGATCGCGAAATAGGCAATTGTGCGCGGACGGAAGAGGCGCTTGCGCACGGGCGCCGGCGCCTCGCCCTTCATTTCGGCCTCGCAGTCGATCTCCGTGGCGTAGTCGATCAAGCCGCGCGGGCGGCCGATCTGCGCCATCACCTTGTCACAGGCATCGATGCACAAGGCGCAGGTGATGCACCCGATCTGCGGTCCCTCGCGAATGTCGATCCCGGTCGGGCAGACCTGCACGCATTGCAGACAGTCGATGCAGTCGCCGGTCGGCAGCCCTTCATCCTGCGCCTTCTTCAGCCCCTTGGTGCGGGGCTCGCCGCGCCAGTGCTTGTAGGTGACGATGAGCGATTTCTCATCTGTCATCGCGGTCTGGATGCGCGGCCAGGGGCACATGTAGATGCACACCTGCTCGCGCATGAAGCCGCCGAAGATGAAGGTCGTCATGGTCAGCACGAAGGTGGTGCCATAGGCGACGAACGGCGCCTGCCCGGTCCAGAACTGGTGTTGCAGCGTCGGCGCATCGGCAAAGTAGAAGATCCACGCGCCGCCGGTTAGGAACGAGATGACCAGCCAGACCGCCCATTTGCGCAGCCGCTTCCAGACCTTCGTCGGGGTCCAGGGCGCTTTCTCCAGCCTGATCTGCGCGTTGCGATCCCCATCGAGGAAGCGCTCGACATGCTGGAACAGATCGGTCCAGACCGTCTGCGGGCAGACATAGCCGCACCAGGCGCGGCCGACGGCGGAGGTCACCAGAAACAGACCGACGCCCGCCATGATGAGCAGGCCGGCGACATAATAGAATTCGTGCGGCCAGATCTCGATGCCGAACATGAAGAAGCGGCGATTGGCGAGATCGACCAGCACCGCCTGATTGGGCGCGTGCGGCCCGCGATCCCAGCGGATCCAGGGCGTGGCCCAATAGATCGTCAGGGTGACGGCCATCACCAGCCACTTGAAGCGGCGGAACGGCCCATCGACCTGCTTGGGGAAGACCGACTTGCGCTTGGCGTAGAGGCTTTCCGCTGGCGCGGTAACATCATTCACGGGGGACATGGCAGCGTCCGTTGTTGGCGTCTTCGGCATCAGATTGCCTCCGATCGATCTTCGCTTAGGCGCAGTCGGCTCAAACGACATTGAGCAGGATCAACGAAATGAGCGGCAGCCGGCCCCTCCCCCGACGCGCGGAGGAAGGGCCGGCTGCGCCTTATGGTGTTGCGGCGTTGGCCTGCGCCTCCGGTGCCCCGGCAGCCTCAGCGGCAATCTGCGCTGCGACCGGCGTCGCCTCGCCACCGCCAAGGCCGTGGACGTAGACGGCCAGCATGCGGATCGTCGCCTTGTCGAGCGCATGGCCCCAGGCGGGCATCACACCCCGACGGCTGTTCGTCACGGTCTGGGTCAGCGTGTCTCGATCGCCGCCATAGAGCCAGATCGGGTCGGTCAGGTTCGGCGCACCGAATTCACGCAGTCCCTTGCCCGCCGGGCCGTGGCAAACCGCGCAATTCTGCTGGAACAGCACGTCGCCACGCCGTGAGGAAGCGCTGGCCTTCTCCTGCCCGCTGATCACGCGGACATGGCTCACTACATCCTGAACCTGCGTGCCGGTGAGAATGCCGTCCTTGCCGAAGGCGGGCATCAGGCTCGTGCGAGTCTGCGGCTCATCCGGGTTCCGCACGCCATGAGTGATCGTATATTCGATCGATTGCAGGTCGCCGCCCCACAGCCAGTCGTCATCCACCAGATTCGGGTAACCCTTGGCGCCGGCAGCGCCCGAACCATGGCACTGCACGCAATGCACCTTGAACGCGGCTGCACCACCCTGCATCGCCGCTTCCATGAGCTTTGGCTGGGCGACCAGCTTCTCGATGGGCGTGGCAGCGATAGCCGAGAGGATCGGCGTGCGGCGCGCGGTCTCGGCATCCATCACCTGCTGGAGCTGCCCGCGGCTGGACCAGCCGAACAGCCCCTTGCTGGCTTCATGCGCGAAGGGAATAGCGGGATAAACCACCACATAGCCGATCGCGAACACCATCGTTGCGTAGAAAGTCCAGACCCACCAGCGCGGCATGGGGGTATCGAGCTCCTCGATCCCGTCCCATTCATGGCCGACGGTCTGGGTGCCGGTCGGCGCGTCGATGCGTTTCTTCTCAGCCATGGTTGTTCTTCCTGTCATGGGCTGCAGCCTCGCCATCTTCGGCGAAGATCAGGTGCGCGGCGTCCTGGTTGCTCCGGCGCGAGCCGGGACGGAACGCCCATGCGCACAGGCCGAAATAGAGCACCACCATTGCCGAAAGCCCGTAGCTGTCCGCGAAATGGCGCAGATCGTTATAGCTCATCGCTCCACCTCCTGCGGGGCGGCGCTGTCCAGATCGACCAGCGTGCCGAGCATCTGGAGATAGGCGACGAGTGCGTCCATCTCGGTCAGCTTGGACGGGTTTCCGTCGAAATCGCGGGCCTGCGCCTTGGGGTAGCGCTTGAGGAGATCGGCGGTGTCGGCCTCGGGATCGGCCTGCGCCAGCAGATCGGCATTCGCCTTCTCGATGTCCTCATCGCTATAGGGCACGCCCACCCGGCGCTGCGCCGTGAGATGGGCCGTCATGTCGCCCGCTTTCAGCTCACGTTTGGTGAGGAAGGCATAGGTCGGCATGATCGATTCCGGCACCACGCTGCGCGGATCGATGAGGTGCTGGACGTGCCACTCATCCGAGTAGCGCTTGCCGACGCGCGCCAGGTCCGGCCCGGTCCGCTTGGAGCCCCACTGGAATGGGTGATCATACATGCTCTCGGCGGCGAGGCTGTAATGGCCGTAGCGCTCCACCTCGTCGCGGAACGGACGGATCATCTGCGAGTGGCAGTTGTAGCAGCCCTCCCGCATGTAGATGTTCCGGCCCGCCAGCTCCAGCGGCGTGTAGGGACGCATTCCCTCCACCTTCTCGATCGTGTTGTCGATCCAGAAGAGCGGTGCGATCTCCACGATCCCGCCCACGGTAACCGCGGCGAAGGCAGCGACGGCAAGGAGCGTGACGTTGCGCTCCAGCTTCTTGTGCTTCTGTGCAAAGCTCGACATGGTTTTCCGTCCTTATTCCGCGGGAACCGCAGCAGGTTTGTGAGTGATCGGCCGGTCCTTCGCGGCGTCATAGGCAGCGTCGCTCATCGGCGCTTCGACGCGCTGGTGGCCGAGGATGGTGCGCCACACATTGATGGTCATGCACACCGCGCCCGAGAGGTAAAGCAGTCCGCCAAAGGCGCGCAGTACGTACATCGGGAACATCGCACGGACGGTGTCCGAGAAGGCGTAGACAAGGTAACCGTCCGCGCCATATTCCCGCCACATCAGGCCCTGCATGATGCCAGCGACCCACATCGCCGAGGCGTAGAAGACGATGCCGACGGTCGCGAGCCAGAAGTGCCAGTTGACCATGCGCAGCGAGTAGAGCCGGTTGCGGCCCCACAGCCGCGGCGTAAGATAGTAGATCGCCGCGAAGGTGATCATGCCGTTCCAGCCAAGCGCGCCCGAGTGAACGTGGCCGATGGTCCAGTCCGTATAGTGCGAGAGGCTGTTCACGCTCTTGATCGAGAGCATCGGCCCCTCGAAGGTGCTCATGCCGTAGAAGGCGAGCGCCATCACCATCATGCGGATGATCGGATCAGTGCGGACCTTGTCCCATGCCCCGTTCAGCGTCATCAGGCCGTTGATCATGCCGCCCCAGCTCGGCATCCACAGCATGACCGAGAAGACCATGCCCAGCGTCTGCGCCCAGTCGGGCAGCGCGGTGTAGTGGAGGTGGTGTGGGCCGGCCCAGATGTAGAGGAAGATCAGCGACCAGAAGTGGATGATCGACAGGCGATAGCTGTAGATCGGCCGCTCGGCCTGCTTGGGCACGAAATAGTACATCATCGCCAGGAAGCCGGCGGTGAGGAAGAAGCCCACGGCGTTATGGCCGTACCACCACTGGGTCAGCGCATCCTGCACGCCAGCAAAGGCGCTATAGCTCTTGGAGCCCAGCAGGCTGACCGGCATCGACAGGTTGTTGACGATGTGGAGCATCGCGATGGTGAGGATGAAGCTCAGGTAAAACCAGTTCGCCACATAGATATGCGGCTCGCTGCGCTTGACGATCGTCCCGACGAAGACCGCGAGATAGGCGACCCAAACGATGGTGAGCCACAGGTCGACATACCATTCGGGCTCGGCATATTCCTTCGCCTCGGTGATGCCGAGGAGATAGCCGGTCGCGGCGAGCACGATGAAGAGCTGGTAGCCCCAGAAGACGAAGCGCGCGAGCGAGGGGAAGGCAAGCCGGGCGCGGCAGGTGCGCTGCACTACATAAAAGCTGGTCGCGATCAGGGCATTGCCACCGAAGGCAAAGATCACTGCCGAGGTGTGCAGCGGCCGCAAGCGCCCGAAGCTGGTATATTCCAGCCCCAGGTTGAGCGCCGGGAAGGCAAGCTGCAAGGCAATGTAGAGCCCGGCGAGAAAACCGGCCATGCCCCAGAACACCGTGGCGATAACGCCCCAGCGCACCGGATCGTCATCATAATGCCCCTGATCGGGCATGCGCAAAATGCCGCGCGCCATCCCGCCCCAATCGGCGGAGCGAAGCGTCCCCATCATGGCGAGCAGCGCCGCGAGCGACGCAATGACCATGTGGATGGCAAATCCGGAATCCACGGCGAGCGCGGAGGCGAGCATCGCGAGAATGGCGAGCAGGAGCCAGCCTCCCGCCTTCATTGTTAGACCGGTCATAGAAACCCCTTGAGCAGCACAGTCCTGGGACTGTGCTGTCGCTGTGGATCAGCGGGGGCTAGGCATCATTGACATGGGTCAACGGGAAGAACGCGGTCTGCGGGGTGGCCGGCGCGCCATGATGCACACCGACGAGGAACGTGGCCCTCAGCCGTTGCCGGCTTCGGCCTCCATGGCGTCATGATCGAGGATGACGACAGTCCGCCGATCCGGCAGATCGATGATCCCGGCCTGGCGGAGCCGGGTGAGCTGGCGACTCACAGTCTCGATGGTCAGGCCCAGCAGATCGGCCATCTGCTGGCGGGTGAGCGGCAGTTCGAAGCGCTCGACAAGATCGCTGCCGCTACAGCTCGCGTCGGCAAGCCGTTGCGCCATTTCGAGCAGGAAGGTCGCGACACGCTCTCCGGCGCTCTTGCGCCCGAGCAGCAGCATCCAGTGACGCGCGCGATCCAATTCGGTGAGGGTCCGTTGGAGCAGCTTGTGCTCCAGCTCCGGATGCGTGCGGGCGAAATCGTCGAAGGACGAGCGCGTAAACAGGCACACCTGCGCATCGCACAGGGCAGTGACGCTGTGCTGAGTCGTGCTGCCAAACGGACGCCCGATGAAATCGGACGGATAGACAACGCCGACGATCTGTTCGCGGCCGTCCGCTGTCGAGGTGGACAGCTTGAGCACCCCGTCGATCACATTGGCGACCAGCAAGCTGTCATCGCCTTCCCACATCAGCGTCTGCCCGCGATGCACGGGCACGCGACGACCGATCTTGTTGAGCACCTCCAGCTCGGAGGTATCCAAAGATGAACAGATCGCGCGGTTCCGCACGACACATTGTTGGCAGCTAGTCACCGCGACTCTTTACAGCAGTCGTCGAGACTTTCCAACGGCCTAAGCGTCCATCTATGCCAAAGAGATATTGAACGCCCCGGCCCTCACCCTTCATGGAAGACACCGCCGTCAGTAGCCAACGGTGAACCGCATGTTCTTGTGCTTGGGCGTCTCGATCTCGTCGATCATCGCGACGGCGAAATCCTCATAGCTGATCGAGCTTTTGCCATCCGGCGCCGTCAGCAGCGTCTCGGTGCCGAGGCGAAAGGTGCCGGTGCGCTCGCCCGGTCCGAACATCATGGCCGGCGACAGGAACGTCCAATCAAAGCCCGGTCCGGCCTTCAACTGGTTAAGAAAATCGCGCGCCGGCGCGGCCTCGACCTTGATGAAGTCCGGGAAACCCGGCGTATCGAGCAGCACCACACCATCCTCGGTCTGCAGGCTCGCCGCGCCGCCGACGACCAGCAGCCAGCACCCGGCTTTGCGTGCCACCGCGAACACATTGTCCGCATCCAGCGACTTGAACGGCATGGAGAGAATGACCGCATCGTGGCCGGCGATCTTGCTCGCCATGTCGTCGACATCATTGATGTCGGCCTTCACCCACGTCACGCCCTCGCGCGGCGCTTCGGTGTCTGCGCTGCGCGAAATGCCGGTGACACTGTGCCCGCGACTCACGGCCTCATCGACCAGACGCTGGCCTGCATTGCCAGTGGCACCCATGATTGCGATCTTCATGCCTGCATTCCTCTCTTATCGCGCACATCGCGCGCCAAGCCCGCGACACCCAAATTGACTTTGCCTATTCTAAGGGCCCGTTCTTAGGGTCAAGCCGGACAAAGGCAAGAGACCAGCGCCGGGTTTCCCGACGTCAGCGATCAACGGCCAGCTTTTCCGCCATGTTCGGGTCATCCGCAGCGATCTCGACAGCATGCGAGGTGCGGAACGGCTGATTGGAATGCGGCGCAGTCAGCAGCGTCCACTGCGCGAGATCGCAGCCGAGCAGCAGCGGCCGCTCCGGCAGGCCAGCGGCGGCGAGCTGGCTCTTGGTCAGC
Organism: Sphingobium sp. B1D7B; assembly: GCF_025961965.1. NCBI lineage: Bacteria > Pseudomonadati > Pseudomonadota > Alphaproteobacteria > Sphingomonadales > Sphingobiaceae > Sphingobium > Sphingobium sp. B1D7B. The sequence goes on along the minus strand of NZ_JAOQOR010000001.1, from coordinate 2,361,118 downwards.
GCTTCCAGCTCATGCGGACGGATGGAGAGATAGAAGATCTTCTGTCCCTCCGCCGCCAGTTTCTGCACCGTCTCGATCGCCACCGGATTGGGCTTCACTTCCTCGAAGCCGGGCTTGAAAAACAGCGACCCCTGCTCGAACAGGAAGCCATCGACGCTGATGAAGAACACCCGGTGGCCCTGCAGATATTCGCGCCACTCGTGGACCGTCCCCCAGTCCTGATACTGCTTGATCCGCTGTATCCGGAACACCGAGCCCTGCATCGCCAGATAGCCGATAATCTCGGAGAGATAGAGCTCGCCGGCGGACAGGCGCGGCTGGCCCATCAGCTCGTCATAAGCCGCCAGGAACTCGCGCGGACTGGAAAAATAATAGCCGCCGACGCTGAACAGATCGGAGATGACCTGCTTTTCGCGGAAATTGACGATCACATCTTCCTGATCGACCTGAACATAGCTCTTGTTCTGCGGGTTGACCTGGCTGAAGCTGCTGAGCGAAGCGACGCACACATAATTGTACGTTTGATAGAGGTGCGGGACCTCGAAATAATTGTCGCTGTCCTTCACCATGAAGGGCTCGTCGATGCCGCTCTTGAGCAGCGTCTGGGCGACCGTCTCGGACTGGCTGCGCGTCGGCTCGTCCAGAATAACGCAATTGACCTTCTGCCCAAAGGCGGCGCGCAGACCTTCCTGGGCCTGGAAGCGCTCTTCATGCTCGCGCAGGATCGTGAAGATGAAGTCATCAACATTGGCGCCGAGCCCCTGCACCGCCTTGAAGACCATCGGCAGGCCATCATTGTCGGGCAGCATCCACTTGGGCGCCATGTTAGGGAAGCGGGAGGAGCGGCCGGCGCAGGGTACGATGATCTTCATAGGTCTTCTCTCTCGCGTCAAAGATTGTCCAGGGCAGCGCGGCCGCATTCGGCCACCCGCCGGGCAACGAAGGCCCGGTCCTCGTTGGTCTTCGCATAAGGCAGGATGCGCGCGAAGGTGAGGCCGAGCAGGATGTAATGGCGCGCCGGATAAGCCGGGTCCAGCGCGGTCGCGGCAGCATGGAAGCGCTGCCGCAGCCACCATGTCACGCCCCGGGCCAGAGGCCGGCCACGATGGGCGTGCCAGAGTCCTTCGCATTCCTGGAACAGCTTGGACCAGTCGATCCAGACATGATCGAAGGGCGATGTGATCGTATCGATCAGCCACAAGGCGCCGCGCCGGTCGACGAGGATGTTCTCGAAGGTCAGATCGCCATGCGCTGCGGTGGGCTTTTCGTCCGCCACCAGCACATCCATGCGCTGTGCCGCCTCCACCAGAGGGGCGAGCGCTTGTTCGTGCATAGCGCCAGTCTTGTCGGCGATCTGCTGCAGCTTGTCCACCAGCAGGCTCTTGCGCGGGGCGAGTGGCGGCTGGCTGACCGGCACCGAAACCGCTAGGCGGCTCATCAGCCGCTCCACGCGGTCGGCGAAATCGGCGACATTGTCGAAGGTGCCATTGGAGAGGAAATTGACCGCATCGCGCGACGGGATGAACGCCATGTCGAAATAGAACAGCCCGTCCTGCTCGCCCATGTCGAGCACCTCGGGCATCCCGGCACAGCCTTCCACCAGCCCAGCCAGCGCCTGCTGCCGCACCGCCTGATCGCGCAACGACCCGTTGGCATCGACAAGATTGGCCGCCTTGCGCACGAAGGGCTGCCCCCCATCACGGACCAGCGCGACGGTCGCGCCGGAAAAGCCGGAGAGCGGAATGACCTCGCGGAACATCCGCAAGGCCGGGTGGCTGTCGAGGGTCAACTCTGGTCCTGTCATGATTTGCCCGGCCGATGGATGACGCCGGCTTGGGTCACGTCGATGACAGTCATGCCAGCGGCAAGGCCGGACGCGATCCCGACCGGCGTATCCTCGAACACGAGGCAGCGTGCGGGCGCTACCCCCAGCAACGCCGCGCCGGTGAGATAAGGTTCGGCATGCGGCTTGCCTTGCGCCACATCGTCGCCGCTGACCACGGCGCCGAAATGGGGGCGCCACGCCATCGTTTCCAAGATCGCTTCGACGCCATCCCGATTGCCCGACGACACCAGTGCCATGGGGATCGTGCCGGCATGACGCGCCAGCAAGTGTGAGGCGGTCAGGGCCGGGGCCTTCTCCTGCCGCAGCACGGTCTTGAAATGCGCCTTCTTCTCGGCATGGAGGGCGGCGATCGTCGCATCGTCGATCTCACCCATGCCCGCCACTGCCGCAAAAGCCGGGATCGCGATCCGGGCGGGCGGACCGACATTTGCAAGATAATCATCCATGGTGAAGCGATAGCCGCGCGCATCGAACACGGCTGCGTAGGCGAGCCCGTGGAGCGGCATGGTATCGACCAGCGTGCCATCCAGATCGAACAGCAGGGCGTCATAGGCGGAGAGGTCCACGCCGAGCGGCCATGGCTTCACGGACACGTCCGGCGTCATTTCCGGCCCCGCGATTTAACTAAAACGACCATCGACCCTCAAATAACCCCCTGCAATCGACGCACATCTGTCGCGCTGGCGAGCATTCTCTCAGCTGGCCGTCGTGAGAATGTGGAAATGGGTTGAATTCTTAATCCGAAATCTTGCTAGGTTGAACGCGCGCGCCATTGGCCATCGAGGAAAACCCGTGAAGTCTGTAAATGGAAAACCTGCAAGCGAGTTCCTCGACGATCGGCTTGCCGCAGCCAAAGAATTGACCGAGGCCTCAAACTATACCCCTGCCTTGGAGATTTACGAGGCAATATTTAAGGAGGGCATAACGGCCCACCGCGCCTTTGAGGGCGCCGGGCGCGCGCTGACCGGCGCGCTGATCGACGAGGCTTTGCCGACGGACTGGGGTCGGGAGCGGCTGGACGATCTCCTCCGCATCCTCGTCCTTGAGCGCGATCGCGACGGCACGCCCCCTGCCCTCTGCGCGCGGATCGCAGCAGCCCACGCGGGCGGCAATCAGGGCGTGCTTAAGAAGGCGGCCGAGCTTCTTCGGCCCGTTCTGACAGCTTTGTGGGATGAGGGCGCGCGCGACCGCGGCTTTTTGATCGCCGTACTGCTGCTGCGCCACCCCCTGCAGGGCTGGCAGGACGAAGCCGCGATCTCGCGCTGGCATCTCGACCTGCTGCCGCAACTGGACCGACACGAACTCAGCCTGCCCTATAATGGCATGTTCGATGCGGTGCATTTTCAGCCGAACATCGCCGATCTGGCCGGTCTCGCGGAGAACACGCCGCCCGATGCACTGGTAAATCGGTTCCCCGCCTGGCAATTGCTGCTCTTCTTGTGGATTACGGGATCACGCCGTGCAGACGCACAACTTGCAGCATGGCTGGCGGCCTATCGCAGCGCATATCCGGGTGGTGCAACCGATGAGGACGATGGCGCGGCGGCGCGCTCTCTGGCGCTGCGATGGGCGGTTTCGCCGGATGGTCCCGCGAGCGCAGCGGCAGTCACGACGGCCCTCGGTCCGGACCTGGCCGCGCTGGCGCAGCCGGGCCTCAAGCTGCGCTCGACTGCTGATCGCGCTAGGTCGAACGCAGCGCTTGCCCGGCTGGACTCCAGGCCATGGCAGGCGGCCGCTTTCGTGGAGGACAAGGTCACGGGCAAGGCGCCTTTCCTCAAGCTCGGGCGGCGCCGTCCGCGCATTGCCGTGTGCGTTTCGGGCCAGCTGCGTGGCTACCGCGCGGCCTTCCCGACCTGGCAGGCCAGCTTGCTGCGGGACGCGGACTGCCAATTCTTCATCCATAGCTGGAGCAAGATCGGGCGCTCGGGCGCAGAGCCGTTCCGCGCTTATCTGCCCTTCGCCGGCGAAGCCTTTTGCGAAGCGTGGCGCCTGCACGCCGGGCGCATCGGCATGCCCGGCATGGCCGAGCGCTACCCCGCGCTGTTCGCCGCGCTGGCGGATGGCGGGGTCGTCAGCAAGGCTGAACTCGAAGCCTTTTATAGCACCGAGCATGTGGTGCTGGAGGACGATAGCGACCCGGATTTTACGGGTTGGTCCAACCCCCGCAAGATGCACTACAAGCTCAAGGCCGCGTCGGACATGGCGATCGCCCGAGGCGACGAATTCGATCTCATCCTGCGCATCCGCCCGGACAAGGTCATCGGCGCGAAAGCCTTCCGCTGGAGCGACGCCTTGGCCGCTTGCCGGGCGACGCCCACGCTGCTTGCCGATGCGGCGATGGGCCATCAATATGGCACACTCATGATCGGGGATCAGGTCGCGCTCGCCAGCGCCGCGACCATGGCGGTCTATGCCGACACGCTGGATATCGCGCCTCGCTTTCATGAGATGGCGCTCTATGATGCCAAGCCGGATTTGATGGGTCACGTCAGCCTTGCCCAGACCTGTTGGTATGCCGGCATCACCGTGGCCAGATTGCCGGCCCGGATGGGCAAGTTGATGGAAGCAGCGCCGATGGCGAGCAGCGCCATCTGCGCTGCGCTCGAGCAGGACGCTGCCGGCCGTCACGACGCTGTGGACAACGCTTTGCTCACAGCGGCGCGAACGGACAGGCAGAGGCGCTGAACTCAGGAGCCGACGACCATCCCGCCATTGGGGTGGAGCACCTGCCCGCTCATATAGCTGGAATCCTCGCAGGCGAGGAACAGGAAGCACGGCGCGACTTCGTTCGGCTGGCCCGGGCGACCCATCGGCGTGCTCTCGCCGAAATGCGCGAGTTTCTCCTTGCTGGCACCGCCGAACGGGTTGAGTGGCGTCCAGATCGGCCCCGGCGCCACGGCGTTGACGCGAATGCCCTTGTCGATGAGGTTTTCGCTGAGCGAGCGGGTGAACGCCGTGATGGCGCCCTTGGTGCTCGAATAATCGAGCAGTTCCTTGGAGCCCTGATACATCGTGACGGAGGTGCAGTTGACGATCGCGGCGCCCTCGCGAAGATGCGGCATCGCCGCCTGCACCACGAAGAACATCGAGTAGATGTTTGTCTGGAACGTGCGCTTGAGCTGTTCCTCGGTGATGTCCTCGATCGCCTTGTCCGGGTGCTGCTCGCCGGCATTGTTGACGATGATGTCGAGACGCCCGAACGCGCCCACTGTGCGATCGATCAGGTCCTGACAGACAGCCTTGTCGCCCAGATCGCCCGCAAACACGAGCGCGCGAGCGCCTTCCTGTTCGACCAACTTTTGCGTCTTGGCGGCGTCTTCATGCTCGCACAGATAAGCGATGGCGACGTCCGCGCCTTCACGCGCGAACAGCACCGCAACCGCCCGGCCGATCCCGCTATCCGCACCGGTCACGACCGCGACCTTGCCTTTCAATCGGCCCGATCCCGGGTAACGCGGCATGAATTCGGGCTGGGGATCGAGCTTATGCTCGTCACCGGGCAGATTGTCTTCGTGGATCATGTCGATTGTGTCAGTCATGGATCATTCTTCCGTTCAGCACGTCACTTGACGTGGTCCGGCTTGCCCTTGCGGCTGCCGGAGGCAAAATCCTCAAGCTGGCTCTTGCTCATCGAGTCATACATCTCGCGTGAGGCACCCTTGAGGTCGGATTTGGCGCTGTCGCCGCGTTTGGCAGACAAGGCTGCCCCGGCGGCTTTCTGCTGCGCTTTGGATTTGGCTGGCATGAGTAAGCCTCCAAATTAAAAGGCCGCCCGTTCGTGCCGGGCGGCCTGTGCCTGTCGATCAGACGAAGGGATAAGGGATCCCCCAATATCCGTAGACCTGCCGCCCGTAGCCATGGTCGTAGACGGGGTCTTCCTGCGCATATCGCGGCGCGCCTTCGAGACGGGATTTCTCGATGTCGACGACATAGCCGCCATATTCGGTATCATAATCGAGCATGTCCCACGGCAGCGGATAATAATCGCTGCCGAGGCCGAACAGCCCGCCGAACGACATTACGGCATATTCAGCCTTGCCGCTCCTCTTATCGACCATGAAGTTGCGCACCGTCCCGAGCTTCTCGCCCTGCCGGTTGTACACCGTCGTTCCCTCGACCTTGTCCGAGGAGATGAGGCGCTGAGTTTCGTCAATTGCGATTTCGGTAGCCATGAGCCTGGTCCTCTTCCTGTTGAAGGTAGGCCTCGATCCACGGAAGGGGTTTGCCGATCCAACCGGGACCAAGGTGCCAATGCCGGACTATGCCGGCCCTGGGTCTTGAGGCGGCGCGTCAGCGCGACGCCACCTGCCAAACCAACGGCCAGATAGCGCAGGGGTTCCGGGTAAAGCGGCAAACCGATCGACAGCGAGTCACGCCGTGTCGCATCGGCGTCCGGAAGGCCGGTCCGGTCAGATCATGGACTGCGGCTGCACGAGACGATCGAAGGTCGCCGCGTCGACAAGCCCGAGCGCAGAGGCCGCCTCGCGCAGGCTCAGGCCCTGCTCATGGGCATATTTGGCAATCTTGGCGGCGTTGTCATAGCCGACCTCGGGTGCCAGGGCGGTGACCAGCATCAGCGAGCGCTCGACCAAGTCCGCGATGCGCGCCTCATTGGGCACGATGCCTTCCACGCAGCGCTCGGCAAAGCTCTCCATTCCCGTGCTCAGCAGATCGATGGAACGCAGGATCGCCGCACCGATCATCGGCTTGAAGACGTTAAGTTCGAGATGCCCCTGCAAGCCGCCGACCGTCACGGCCTGATGATTGCCGATCACCTGCGCGGCAACCATCGTCAGCATCTCGCACTGGGTGGGGTTGACCTTGCCGGGCATGATCGAACTGCCTGGCTCATTGGCCGGCAATTCCAGCTCGCCCAGCCCCGAACGCGGCCCCGAGCCGAGCAGGCGGATATCATTGGCGATCTTGGTCAGCGCGACGGCGAGTGTCGCCAGCGACCCGGAGAGCTGGACCAGCGGATCGTTGGAGGCCAAGGCCTCGAACTTGTTGGGCGCGGTCTTGAACGGAAGATCGGTCAACGCCGCAATCTGCTTGGCCACCGCCTCGCCGAACCCTTGCGGCGCATTCAGGCCTGTGCCGACCGCCGTGCCGCCCTGCGCCAGCGGCATCAGCTCGTCTTCCAGGGCGCGGGAGAGACGGTTGCGGCAGTTGAGCAGTTGCTGAGCATAGCCGGAGAACTCCTGCCCCAGCGTGAGCGGCGTCGCGTCCTGCAGATGCGTCCGGCCGATCTTGACGATGCCGGACCAGGCCTGCGCCATCGCGCCGAGCAGATCGGCAAGATGATCGAGCGCGGGCATCAGCCGTTCGACCAGCGCGCGGGCCGCCGCAATGTGCAGCGCCGTCGGGAAGCTGTCGTTGGAAGACTGGCTCATATTGACATGATCGTTGGGATGGACCCGTGCCTTGCCGCCGCGCTGACCGGTCAGCGCCTCGTTGGCCCGGCCGGCGATCACCTCGTTCACATTCATGTTGGTCTGGGTGCCGCTGCCGGTCTGCCAGATGACCAGGGGAAACTGATCGTCCAGCTTGCCGGCCACGATCTCCGCCGCTGCCGTCTCGATGGCATCGGCGATGTCCGGGGCCAGTCCGTGCGAGCGGTTCACATGCGCGGCGGCGCTTTTCACGATGGCCAGCGCATGGACGATGCCGATCGGCATTCGCTCGGACGGGCCGAACGGAAAATTCTCGATGCTGCGCTGGGTCTGGGCGCCCCAATAGGCCGCGTCAGGCACGTCGATGGGTCCCAGGCTGTCGCGTTCTTCCCGCATCTTCGTCACCGGTTTCTCCACTATCATCTGCCGGGCCTGTCTACGTGCGCCGCCGGCTGGCTCCAAACCCACAGCTTGCGCGTTGTGCGCTCGTCCATGCCCATGGACAAGTCCCGTGGATAGGCCCCGTGGATAGGCAAGGAGCGGCCCCGAGCATGACACACGCGCTGATTTTCGTCGACGACAGCATGCCGGGCATTCGCCGTCGACCGAGTGGAAAACGCGGCTGGGCCTATTTCGATGCGGAAGGCGCGCGCATCACCGAGCGGGCAGAGATCGACCGGCTCAACCGCATCGGCCTGCCGCCGGCATATACCGATGCCTGGTTCGCGCCCAATGCCCATGCCCATATTCTGGCAACGGGCATCGATGCGCGCGGGCGCAAGCAATATCGCTACCACCCCGATTTTACCGCCGAGCGGGACGCGCGCAAATATGAGGGCTGCGCCGCGTTCGGCGCCCTGCTGCCGCTGCTGCGCCGCCGGGTGGAGGATGATCTGGCCGGGCGCGGCCTCACGGCCGAGCGGGCCATCGCCTCGGTCGTGCAGCTGCTCGACAGCGGCCGCATCCGCGTGGGGAACGAGGCCTATGCCAAGAGCAATCGCAGCTTTGGCGCCACCACCCTGCGCCGGCGCCATGCCAAGGTCAGCGGCAGCCGCCTCACCCTGCGGTTCAAGGCCAAGTCGGGCAAGCTGAGCGAAGTCAGCATGACGGACCGCCGCCTCATTCGCTTCGTTCGCCAGATGCAGGATCTGCCGGGCCAGCACCTCTTCCAGTATCTGCGCGACGATGGCACCGCCTCACCGGTCTCCTCATCGGATGTGAACGGCTATCTGCGCGAGACGATGGGCGCGGACTTCACCGCCAAGCATTTCCGGACATGGCGGGCGAGCGTGCTCGCGTTCGACTGGCTGCTGCACGAGCAGGAGGTCTCCACCCTCACGGCGATGCTGACCCATGTCTCCGAACATCTGGGCAATACGCCGGCCATAGCCCGCAAATCCTACATCCACCCCAATCTCATCGCCCTTGCGCGCGACGGGGCGAGCGAATTCCGCAAGCAGACGCGCCTGCCGCGCCAGACCAAATGGCTCAGCCGCCCAGAACGCGGCCTGATCGCCTGGCTGGAAGAGCAGCAGGTCGAGGCCGGCTGATCAGCGGCAAACGCCCCAGCTGACCCCGCCCCGATCCGCCTGATCGAAGTGGAAGTGATCGGCATGCTGGCGGTTATAATCCGGCGAGAGCACGGTCGAAAACACGCGGCACGCGCCATCGCGCACGGTCCGCAGGAAGGCGGCCTCTTCGCCCTCTCCATCCCAATCCCGCAGCACCGAAATCCGGCGGCCGTCGCTCAGCACGAAGCCGGCGATGTCGAGTGCATTGGCGGTGGCATGTTCGCTCCACGCGCCTTCGCCGCGCCCGTACATTCGCCGGCAACTATAGCTGCCCAAATGCTCAATGCGGACAACCGACGCGCCAAGAATTTGCTGCGCGGCAGGCTGGACAACCTGCCAGGTCCAGAGCGCGGTGGCGGCCATAACGGTACAGGCCGGGGCCACGTCCGTCGGCAAAAGGGCGAGCATGTCCTGCCCAGCCGCAAGGCGGGTGGCGGTCGTGACTCGGCATTGGTCGCTGCCGAAAGCCGGCACCGCCGTCGTCTCCAACCCGGCGCGATGCAGCAAGGCGCGACATTGTGGCGCATCGTCCCGCAATCCCGAGAGCTTGTGCCGCGTGAACAAGCCGATGGGCTGATCGAGCGAAAGCGGCGTCCAGGGGAGATCCTGCGGGGCCGGGCGGAACAGTGCGAACGCCAGCAACGCTGCCAGAATCAGAGCGCCCGCCCAGACGAGCCAGCGGATCGCGCGATAAAAACCGGATGCCTTCATAGCTGCCTAACGCGGCAGGACGCGTTCCGCTTCCGACAGGGCCATGCAACTGCTGGCGCACGCAGGCGTTGATCGATCAGACGACAAGGAAATCACGAAAGGATTTGAGATGTCGATGCCCGAAGACCCCAAGACGAAAACCGAGACGGACGAAAACCCCGAGGTCCGCGATGCTGGGCCGGATGCGATGAAGCACAAGCCCGCCCCGGGCAAATGGGACGAGATTGACGAAGCCTCGGACGAATCCTTTCCCGCCAGCGACCCGCCGGCATTTCAGCCGTCGATAACTTGACGATCAAGCGGACGCGGGCGGTGCCACGGCGCCTGCCCGCGCCACGTCGATCGTCGCGATTTGCCCATTGCGCAATCCGTAGACCACGAACACGCGCACCTGAATGCTCTCGCCTTGCTTGAGCGGCTTGACCACGAAATCGGGCGCGTCCTGCTGCGCTATGAAGGTGCTGGTACAGTCCACCGCAATTCCATTGTCGTCGATCACCAGCCCATGGATGGTGAGATCTTCCCGTACCGTCTGGAACATGGTGCGATAGAAGTCGCAGATGCCATCGCGTCCGTTGATGACAGGCACTGAGGGTAGCCGCAGCACACAGTCCTCTGTGTAATAACGCCCTGCCCGCTCCATATCGCCAGCACTGAACGCCGCCGCATAGGCATGATAGGCTGCCCGCCCGCCCGCATGGGATGAGAGCATCGGCGCCTTGGTGACGCCCTGTTCCGCCGGCCAGGTCATGGAGCACAGTTCCTGGATTTGCCCGGCCTCGTTCAACAGATAGGTCACGAAGAACCGCACCGTCAGAATGTCGCCCGGCAGCAAGGGCGCGAAGGGGAAATCGGGGCGCGGCGCGTGGCAGATGAAATCCATGTCCACATCGACGAACAGCCGGTTGCCCTCCTGCAGCACCAGTCGGGGGCGGATGACCTCGCGTACGCCGTCATGGGCCCAGTCGAGGAAATCGAGCAGGCCATCGCGCCCACGGCAGACGCGGGTGCTGCTGTACATCACGCAATCCGGCGCGAACCACCGCTCGACAAGGCGATCATCCTGACCTTCGTTGAAGTCGGCGGCATAATCGTCGTAATTCAAGGCTTTTTCCTCGCTGAAGGAACGCCTTCACGCCCCATTTGATCGGCCCGCTTGGCCATGCGCAGCAACATGCCATCCAGGTCCGACAGTTCGGACTCGATGAAATCGGCCGTCAACATGCTGAAGAACTTGCGCCGGTCCATATGGACCCGCTTGTAGCTGTCCTGCCCCTTTTCGGTCAGCACCAGCAGGCTGCTCTTGCGGTTTCGGGGGTTTTCCTCGCGCCGCAGGAAGCCTTCTTCTTCCAGAACCCGCACCGCCCGGCTGACTTCCGCCCGGTCCACCAGCGCGGCTGCCGACACTTCGCTGGCACTTTTGGTGCCCATTACGGCCAAATGCGCCAGCACCCGCCACTCCGCCAGCGAGACACCCGCATTGTCCCGGATGTGCTGGACCGAAAGCCGGTCGAGCATCTTGCCGAGCATCAGCAGACGATAAGGAAGGTGGCGGGAATCGAAGATGCGCCAGGCTTCTTCGAGAGGGCCCGCCGCCCCGTTATTGTTATCCTTTGCGCTCAATTGCGCTCCCCCCTCTCCTCGGGCCGCCCCGGTTAGACCCGAGGCGGCACTATAATTCGCAGCGCGCCCTTAGAGGGCGACGCTGACCGCCTTGAGCTCGGTATAGGCCTCGACGCCGGCCTTGCCATTCTCACGGCCCCAGCCGGAGGCCTTGTAGCCGCCGAGCGGAAGCGCGGGATCGACGCCGCCCGAACCGTTGATGCGGATGGTGCCGGAGTTGAGGCGCCGGGCCAGCTTGTGTGCAGTGGAGATATTCTGGGTGTAGATGGATGCGGACAGGCCGAACTCCGTCTCATTGCCCCGCGCGGCCAGCGCCGCGACATCGTCCTCATCATTGAAACGCATCGCGCAGAGCACCGGGCCGAAGATTTCCTCGGCGCGCACGCGCATGTCGGGCTTGGTATCCACCAGCACGGTGGGCTGGACGAAATAGCCGCCCTCATAGCCCTCACCGGAGAGGCGATCGCCGCCGGCAAGCACGCTGGCGCCTTCCTGGCGGCCGGACTCGATATAACCGGTCACGCGGTCAAGCTGCGCCGCGCTGACCAGCGGGCCGATCATGGTCGAGGCATCGAGGGTCTGGCCGACCTTCATGCCCCGCGCCATGTTCACCACGCCTTCCAGCACGGCATCAGCCACCTTCTCATGCACGAACAGGCGCGATCCCGCCGCGCAGACCTGACCGGCATTGAAGAAGATACCCATCGCCGCTGCCGGAATGGCCTTGGAGAGGTCCGCATCCGCAAAGATATAGGTGGGCGACTTGCCGCCCAGTTCGAGCTGTACGCGCTTGAAGTTCGTCTTGGAGGCTTCGATGATCGCCTTGCCGGTCACCGTCGAACCGGTGAACGAGACCTTGTCGACATCGCGGTGCGCAGCCAGCGCCGCGCCGGCGGTCCGCCCGAAGCCCGAGACGATGTTGATCACGCCTTCCGGGAAGCCCGCCTCAAGCACCAGCTCGCCCAGCCGCAGCGTGCTGAGCGGGGTCTGCTCGGCCGGCTTGAGCACGACGGTGCAGCCCGCTGCGATCGCAGGGGCGAGCTTGCCCATCGCCATCACCAGCGGGAAGTTCCACGGCACGATCTGCGCGCACACACCAACCGGCTCGCGCAGCACATAGGAGAGCCATTCGCCCGGTGCGCTGATCTCTGCGGTCTCGCCGAAAATCTTGGTCGCCCAGCCGGCATTGTAGCGCAGCTGGCCAACGGCGCCCGCGACGTCGATCATCCGCGAGAACTGGATGGGCCGCCCTACGTCCAGCGTCTCCAGCAGCGCCAGTTCCTCGGCATTGGCTTCGAGCAGATCGGCGAGCTTGAGCAGCAAATTGGTCCGCTCGGTCGGCTTCACGCCCGACCAGGCACCCTCGAACGCCTTGCGCGCGGCGGCGACGGCCCGGTCCACATCGACCTCGCCGGCGCTGGCGACATTTGCGATGAGTTCCCCGGTCGAGGGATTGAGCGTTTCGAAGGTTTCGCCGGATGCGGCCTCGACCCACTGCCCGCCGATCAACATTTTGACCGGGCCGTTAGCGTAGCGCATACGCAGTTGCTCAAGCAGACCGGGATTATAAGGCGCATTCATCGAAACAGACATCCTTTCCAGCAGCCGTCGGCACCCTGACGGCAGAGATCATGTTGAATCATCATGATCTCCTCAATAACAGCAGACATGCGTCCACGCCAACTCTAGCGCGCCGGAAGTCCATGGAGAGTGACTTTGTCCGAAAATTCCTTTGATTATGTGATCGTCGGCGCGGGGTCCGCCGGGTCGGTGCTCGCGGCGCGACTCACCGAGGACCCGAATGTGCGCGTCCTGCTGCTGGAGGCAGGCGGCGGTGGCGATGACTGGCTGATTCGGATGCCGCTCGGCTTCCTCAAGGCGCTGTTCAAGCCCGGCTACACCTGGCCCTATTGGACGGAGCCGGAGCCGCACATGAACAACCGCAAGCTGATCCTGCCGCGCGGCCGGCTGCTCGGCGGCTCCAGCTCGATCAACGGCATGGTGTTCATGCGTGGTCACAGCGCCGATTTCGATCGCTGGGCGCAGATGGGCTGCAAGGGCTGGAGCTACGCCGATGTGCTCCCCTATTTCCGCAAGATGGAGCGCAGCTGGCGCGGCGCGTCCGATCTGCACGGCGCCGACGGCCCGCTGAGCGTGACGCCCAACGCCACCAAATGGCTACTGCACGATGAACTCATGGCCGCCGCGAACAACGCCGGCTTCCCGATCACCGACGATATTCACGATGGGGATGAAGAAGGTGTCGGCCGCGTCGAGCTGACCATCGACAAGAATGGCCGCCGCGCATCGACCTACGCCGCCTATCTCAAGCCCGCCATGGCCCGGCCCAATCTGACGGTGCTGACCAACGCCATGACCCAGCGCGTGCTGACTGAGGGCAAGCGGGCGACCGGCGTGGAGTATCGCCACGATGGCGTCCTCAAGACCGCCCTCGCCCGCCGCGAGGTGATCCTCTCAGGCGGCAGCTACAATTCGCCGCAGTTGCTCATGCTCTCCGGCATCGGCCCGGCGCAGCACCTGCGCGAGATGGATATCCCGGTCGTGCATGACCTGCCCGGCGTCGGCGAGAACCTCTCGGAACATCCCCGTACGCCCGTGCTATTCGAGGCTGCGCCGGTGACCTTCGTCAATGAGTTGCGCTTCGACAGGGCAACGCTCTCCGTGCTGCGCTGGTACTTCATGGGCACCGGCCCCTTTGCGCGGCAGGTGAACAGCGCCAACCCGGTGCTGCGCACCGACCCGCGCCTCGCCCAGCCGGACATTCAACTCTGGTGCAACCCCGTGACGCTCGACGCGCATCTGTGGTTCCCCGGCATCAAGAAGCGTCCGCCGCACAAGCTGACCGCCGACGTCATCCTGCTCCACCCGGAGAGCCGTGGCCGGGTGTTCCTCAAATCACCCAAGGCCGACGATCATGTCGGCATTTTCCTCAACCTGTTCAGCGCGCCGGCCGATTTCGCGACGGCGCGGGCGGGCATCCGCATTGCGCGGAAGATCTATGCCACTTCGCCGCAAGCCGAGATCACCGGCAAGGAAATCTCGCCCGGCGCCGATGTGGTGAGCGATGAGGCGCTGGATGAGCATATCCGCGCCACGACGACGACCACGCAGCATCCGCTCGGCACCTGCCGGATGGGCACCGGTCCGATGGCGGTGGTCGATCCGCAGTTGCGGGTGATCGGCATGGAAGGCCTGCGGGTCATCGATGCCTCGGTGATGCCGGACGAGACTGGCGGTAACATCAATGCGCCCACCATCATGCTCGCCGAGCGGGCGGCGGACATCCTCAAGGGCAAGGTTCTGCCCGCCGACGAACTGGTTCACACAGGAGAGTATGCCGCATGACCCGCGAGGATTTCGAGCGCTATATCAGCGCCTTCAACGCCAATGATTTCGATGGCTTCACCAGCTTCTACGCAGATGACGTGGACTTTCAGCTGGGGGACCGGATGCACATCGTCGGCCGGGAGAAGATCGGCGACTTCTATCGCGGCGTGAAGGCGCATTTCGAGGAAACGCTGACGATCCTCGACCTCATTCTCGCCGATGACGGCGCAGCGCTGCGGGTTCACACCCGCTTCGAGACGATCAAGGATTGGCCCGAATTCGAAATGTGGCCGACCAAGAAGGGCGATGTGCGCGAGATCGAGAGCATCATCCTGTACCGCATCGCGAACGGCAAGTTCACGCACATCAAATCTGCCCGCTTCAAGGAACTCTGAGTCTTGGCCAACAGCTCCACGCCCGACTTCATCGTCATCGGATCCGGCTCGGCCGGCGCGGTCATCGCCGCCCGCCTGTCGGAAGACCCCAATGCCAGGGTCCTCGTGCTGGAGGCCGGCCGTCGCGAGCGCGACATCCGCCTCACCATGCCGATCCTCTTCCCGTTCGTGATGGCCGATCCCAAGTTCAACTGGAGCTACATGGGCGAGCCGGAACCGTTCGCCGACAACCGCCAGATCCGCCAGCCGCGCGGCAAGGCGCTGGGCGGCTCGTCGATGATCAACGGCATGCTTTACGCGCGCGGCCATGCGCGGGATTATGACGAGTGGCGCCAGCTCGGCAACGAGGGCTGGAGCTATGACGATGTGCTGCCCTACTTCAAGAAATCGGAAAATCATTGGGGCCCTGAGGACCATTGGCATGGCAAGGGCGGCCCGCTGAGCGTCAAGCAGCAGCCCAAGACCAACGATCTCTACCAACGGTTCATCAGCACCGTAAAATCGCTCGGCTATGACGAGCGCGACAGCTTCCACCGCGCCGACCAGGAAGGCTGGGGACCGCCGCCGCTCAACATCCATGAGGGCACGCGCGCCAGCACCGCCGCGCGCTTCCTCATTCCGGCGATGTCGCGGCCCAATCTGACCGTGGAAACCGGCGCGCTGGTCACCCGCATCGAGGTCGCCAACGGCCGCGCGGTCGCGGTTCACTATCGCGACAGCGAAGGCCGGGACAAGCGGGTCGCCGCCGCGCAGGAAATCATCCTTTCGGGCGGTGCCTATAATTCGCCCCAGGTGCTGCTGCTCTCCGGCATCGGCCCGGCCGAGCATCTCGCCGAGCAGGGCATCGATGTAGTGCATCACCTTCCCGGCGTCGGCATGAACCTGCAGGACCACCCTTCGGTCGCGATGGTCAATGCAGCGGCGCGCAGCGTGACGCTGACCAACAGCCTGCGCATCGACCGCTCGGCGCTTGCCGCGCTGCAGTGGCTGCTGACGCGCGGCGGCATGATCGCCGACATGCCGGTGACCGCCAACGGCTTCATCAAGACCCGGCCCGAGCTTGAGCGCCCGGATGCGCAGTGCCTGTTCCAGCCGACCATGATCGGCGCGCAGACCTGGTTCCCCGGCTGGCGCAAGCCCAAGGCGGACGTGGTGGCCATGGCCTGCGTGCTGCTGCGGCCCGAGGGTCGCGGCTGGGTGAAGCTGCGCTCGGCAGACCCGACGGACAAGCCGCGCATCCTCTCCAACGTGCTCTCCACCGAGAACGATCGCGCCTTCTTCCGCCGCCTCGTGCCGCAACTGCGCGAGATATTCTCCACCGCACCGCTGAGCGACGTCTTGCGCGGCGAGGTAATGCCCGGCCCGAATGTAAAGAGCGATGCGGAGATCGATGCCTGGGTGCGCAGCGCGATCAACACCGCCCTCCACCCCGTCGGCACCTGCGCCATGGGGCAGGATGACATGGCGGTGGTCGATCCGCGCCTGTGCGTCCACGGCCTCCAGGGCCTGCGCGTGGCCGATGCCGCCATCATGCCGCGAATCGTGGGTGGCAACACCAATGCCGCAAGCATCATGATCGGCGAGAAGGCGGCCGACATGATCAAGGCGGACAACGGCCTGCAGGCCTGAGGCGAGCTTGCCGGTGACGTAGCGTCAGCTCAGGGTGGTCCGGTCGAACGGGCTGCCCCGGCTTGCGTTCACCCATTCATGGCGCGATAGGCAGGGCAACCTCAAAATTTGCAGGAGCCTTGCCTCATGCCTCGGCGTGTCCATCATATCGTTTCTCTCGCGGGCTGCACCGCCCTCCTCGCCCTTGCCGCTCCGGCCGCTGCCAATGAAGGCATGTGGATGCCGGGCCAGATCAAGGACATTGGCGCCGCGCTCAAGGCCGACGGTCTGGCGCTCTCACCCGATCAGCTGGGACGGCTGGATGCCGCGCCGCTGAACGCCATCGTTTCGCTCGGCGGCTGCTCGGCTGCATTCCTCAGCCCCGAAGGGCTGGTCGCGACCAACCATCACTGCGTGCAAGGGTCCATCCAGTATAACAGCGGCGAAGGCCGGGATTATCTGACCAATGGCTTTCTCGCCAAGGAGCTGGGCGAGGAACTGCCCGCCGCGCCCGGATCGCGCATCTATGTGATCGAGGATCTGCGCGACGTGACCAGCGCGATGATGCGCGGCGTGACGCCCCGCCTCGATGGCCTCGCCCGGTACGAGAAGCTGGACGCCAATCGCAAGGCACTGATCTCGGCCTGCGAGAAGCAGGCCAACCGCCGCTGCGACGTGCGGCCTTATTATGGCGGCGCGGCCTATTATCTCCAGCAGCAACTCGAGATTCAGGACGTCCGCCTCGTCTATGCGCCGGCCGAAGGGCTCGGCAATTTCGGCGGCGAGACAGACAACTGGATGTGGCCGCGCCACACCGGCGACTTCGGCTTCTATCGCGCCTATGTCGGGCCGGACGGCAGCTCAAAGCCTTTCGCGAAGGAGAACGTCCCCTACCGCCCGAAGTCCTGGCTGCGCATTGCCTCGCAGGGTGTGAAGGAAGGCGATTTCGTGATGGTCGCCGGCTTCCCCGGCACCACGAACCGCCTGCGCACCAGCGATGAAGTGCTGTTCAACTTCGCGGAATATGAGCCGCTCTGGCAGCGCCTGCTGAGCGATTACGCGACGCAGATCGACAAGGTGACGGCGGGCGACCGCGAAGCCCAGATCCGTTACGCCTCGATCCTCGCGGGGGCCGAGAATTACGAGAAGAAGCTCGCCGGCGACCTCGTCGGTGCCGACGCCATCCGCCTCGATGAGCGCAAGCCGGCCGAGGAAAAGGCCTTCCGCGACTGGGTCGCTGCCGACGCGGCCCGTCAGGCGCGCTATGGCGCGGACATTGCGGCGCTGGATGCGGTGGTCATCGAGAATAACAAGGCTTCCCTCACCGGCCTGCGCACCTCCCTGCTCAACCGCGCGCAACTGCTCGGCGCGGCCCGCACCCTGTATCGCTGGGCCAAGGAGCAGGAAAAGCCCGACGCCCAGCGCGAGAGCGGCTTCCAGCAGCGCGACCGCGAGAGCATTGTCGACCGGCTCCGTCAGGTTGAGCGCCGCTTCCTGCCCAAGATCGATCGTCAATTGTTCGAGGCTGCCCTTGCCGAATATCGCCAGCTCGACGCGGCGGATCGCGATGCCAGGTTCGAGGCCGCGCTGACGCAGATCGGCTTCGACCGGCTCTATGGCGAAACCAAGCTGGGCGACACGCCAACCCGGCTGGGCTGGCTGGACAAGCCCGCCTCCGCCTTCGAGACCTCGGACGATCCCTTCATCAAGCTCGCCATCGCGCTCTATGCCGGCGACATGGAAAGCGAGCAGGCCGCCAAGGCCCGCTCGGGTCGCACGCAGGCTGCGCGGGCGGGCTATATGAAGGGTCTGATGGCCTACAAGCAGGCGGCCGGCCTGCCCCTCTATCCCGATGCCAACAGCTCGCTGCGCCTGACCTGGGGCAAGGTCATGGGCAAGGAGAAGGACGGCCAGATCTGGACCGCCTTCACCACCGCCGAGGGCCTTCTCGCCAAGCAGACCGGCAAGGGCGAGTTTAATGCCCCGCAGGGCGCAATCGATGCGATCAGGGCCAAGGACTACGGCCCCTATGCCGCGCCGGAGCTGGGCACGCTGCCGGTGGACTTCATGTCCAATGTCGACATCACCAACGGCAACTCGGGCTCCTCGACGCTGAATGCGCGCGGCGAATTCGTTGGCCTGGCGTTCGACGGCACGCTGGAAGGCGTGATCTCCGACTGGGCCTACGTGGCCGAGCGCAACCGCACGATCCACGTCGACAGCCGCTTCATGCTCTGGACGATGGACAAGGTCGACGGCGCGCAGCGGCTGCTCAAGGAAATGGGCGTCACGCCCGTCGCCAGCCGCTGAGGCACAAGGACGGGGCGGCGCGGCCGCCCTGCCACCCTGCCACCCTGCCACCCTGCCCCACACGCACTAAAAGAGAAAGGCCGCTCCGGATGTCTCCGGGGCGGCCTTCCTTCATGTCAGCCTGATGCTGTCAGGCGCTGGTCAGAAGCTCTTGCGCACCGAGAGATACCACTCGCGGGGACGGCCCGGCTGGGCTTCCGTGGTGGGCTGGCCGAAGGGCACCAGATCGAAGATGTTGTAGTAATATTGCTTGTTGAACAGGTTGGTCGCACCGACCGCCACGGTTAGGTCGCCCGCATCGTTCTGGTAGCTGATCCGCCCGTTGAACACGGCGCGGCCGGGGATCTGGGCGATCGGGCTGCGCGAGTTAAACGAGATCTTCGACTGGTAGAAGCCGTCGATCCGCGGCGTGATGGAGCCACCCAGCTGCTCGACCGGGATCTCGTACTGGATACCAGCCGAACCCGTCCACTGCGGCACATAGACCGGCGTCTGGTTCACGACGAGCGGATCGTTCCGCAGTTCCGGCGCATCGAAGTGCGTGTAACCGCCCGCGAGGTTGAACGTCAGGCCATCGACCGGACGGGCCTCCAGCTCGACCTCGAAGCCCTTCACCTTGCCCGGCGAATTGACGTAGTTGGTCTTGGAGATGCAAGCCACGCCAATGCCCTGCGCGAGGTTGACCGCGCCGTCCGTTGCCGGATTATAGGCGCGGCACAGCTCGTTGCCGCCGGTCACAGCCGGATCGACCTGCGTTCCGGCGAGCGTGCAGACACCGGTCGTGCCATTGTTGATGCACTCCGAACCGCTCTGTGAGACGATGCGCGAGGAGTAGTCCGAATAGAAGCCGGCCACGTTCAGGCGCAGGCGACGGTCGAAGAAGTCACCCTTGAAGCCGAGTTCGTAGGCGACCATTTCCTCGGCCGCGACGGGCACGAGCTGCGAGGCCTGGAACGGACGCGGGTTGAACGCACCGGGACGATAGCCCGACGCGATCGAGCCGTAGACCATCACGGAATCGGTCAGCTTGTAGTCCGCGCCGAAGCGGTAATCGATGCGGTCGTCCTTGACGAGCACGGGGCGAATGATGCCGCCCTGGCCGTTGTTGAACAGCGTGTCCTTAGTATCCTCCGAGTAGCGCAGGCCAGCGGTGAGCTGCAGCCGATCGAGCGGACGAACCTGCGCCTGCGCATAAGCGGCCTTGGCTTCGCTATCCACGCTAATGCGGGCGTTCTGCTGGAAGTTGAGGAACGGGATCGAGACGTTGGACGTCGTCAGGCCCTTGCCCTTGTAGTAGAACAGACCGGCGGTCACATCGAACAGCGGGCTGGTGTAGTTGAGGCGCGGTTCGACCGTCCACTGCTCATGCGTAATGATGGACTTGGTGGTCTGCAGGCTCAGCGGCGACCCGTCGGTATCGTTCACCGCCGTCGTGAAGACGTTGCGGTAGCTGCCCAGCACGGTGAGCGTCAGGTCCTGGGTCAGATCGACCACGGCTTTGCCGCTGAAGCCGTAATTCTCGATCACAGCCTTGCGGTCGAAGCACTGGCCGCCACGGTCCGACCCACCGTTATAATAGGTGCCGGCGATGTTGGTCCCAGCCGGGATCGGATCGCAATAGGTGGCGTAGGTGGTGTAGGGGCTGTTGGTGAGGAAGCGGCTGTCATAGCTGACCCCCCACAGCGGCTGATAAACGGCCGCATCAAGCGCCTGCGTAGCTGCACTCGGCACGATGCGCAGTTGCTTGTTCGCCACCGCCGGGGAATCATCGTTGGTGTAGTCAGCCGAGAGCGTCAGGTCGATGCCGGTGCCGGCGTAACGCAGCGCACCGCGCAAGGCGACGACGCTTTCACCGCCATAGCGGCCCAGTTCGCAATCGGTCTGCGAGGCGCCGGAGAGGAAGCCGTCCGAGGGATCGAGCGAGGGGAACCTGCCGGCGAGGCCAGGCGTGCCCTGACGCACCATGTCACAACGGAAGTCGAGCAGCTTCTGGTAGCCCTTGCGCTTCTTCGAAACGCCTGAGACGCGGAAGAAGAGGTTCTCCGAGAGCGGCACGTTAAATCCGGCGCGCAGGTCGGTGCGGTTGTAGCTGCCCACGGTCGCTTCGACATAGGCCGAAGGTGTCGCGTCAGGTGCCTTGGAGATCAGGTTGACGGCGCCGCCAATGGCGTTGCGGCCGAACACCGTGCCCTGCGGACCGCGCAGCACTTCGACGCGCTCAAGATCGAGCAGATCGAAGGTCGAGCCGGCGAGCAGCGCATAATATTGGTCGTCGACATAGAAGGCCACGCCCGGCTCGAACGCCAGGTTGAAGTCATACTGGCCGATGCCGCGAATATAGGCCTGCACGGCGCGCCCGAACGATGCGTTGGCAGCCGCGAAGCTGGCGTTCGGCACGATCGCCGCGACGTCCTGAATGTTGTTGATCGCCCGATCGGTCAGCGCATTAGCGGTCACGGCGGTGATGGCCAGCGGCGTTTCCTGCAGGTTGGTGGCCGAGCGCGTCGCGGTCACGACGATCTCTTCGACACCGGCGCGCGGGGACTGCGCCTGGGCAGCGGCATCGTCCTGCGCCTGTGCGGGCGCTGCGATGCTCATGGCAAAGACGGACGCACCCGCCATGCCCAGAAGCTTGTTCCTCAACGAAAACGACATTCCAAATCTCCCAAAACGCGGGCGCAGGCCCATTGATCGATGGGTGAATGCCGCGCCGCATCCCCGCGCCGCCCGGAGACAGCGCCGCCCGCAAACGGGCCAGGACACCACGCAGCTTCACCGCGTTATTGGAGTGATCAGCAGAGAGGACTTATGCGCCAAGACGAACGAGATCGCCTTTGCCTGTGAGCCGATCAGGCACGATGAGGGCCTGATCGAAGCCACGGGCTTCGCCTGTACTGCATCCTTCTCCCGCTGGCATAAGACCAGCCGAGCATCGCCAATACTCCGAGATATTGACTTTGCCCGATACTCCAGCCTGCGCCATTGGAAGAGCACCGATGAGAAAACAAGAAAATTTCTCATCGAGCAGGAAATATTGATGACTTTGTCAGAAAGTGTCGCATCCATGCCACGATGGACCCTGGCCTGCGGGCCGGT
Organism: Sphingobium sp. B1D7B; assembly: GCF_025961965.1. Classification (NCBI taxonomy): domain Bacteria; kingdom Pseudomonadati; phylum Pseudomonadota; class Alphaproteobacteria; order Sphingomonadales; family Sphingobiaceae; genus Sphingobium; species Sphingobium sp. B1D7B. The sequence continues at coordinate 2,339,220 of NZ_JAOQOR010000001.1, read as the reverse complement.
GGCGCCTCTTGTTCCGATCCCGTCGAAACCGCGTCGCACCGGCTCTCGCGCGGGCCCCATGAGCGACATCGCCGCCCGTCACAACCGCTAATCTGCAACTTTGCCCTATAAGGATGTTGATTCCCCATCAACACCGTGTTTTGGTGCAATCCGATAAAAAGCCCGGCTGGTCGGCCGGATGGATGCGGGATGGCTGAATATGAACAGGTTTGACGTCGAAGACTTCATCGATCGGTCGCGGATCAGCGCCACCCAGATCATGGCGCTGCTCGTCTGCGTTCTGGTCTGCTTCATCGACGGGTTCGATATCTTCATGATCGGCAAGATCGCGCCGGCCATCGCTGCAGATTTCGGAGAGACCTCCGAGGCCATGACCAAGGTGTTCGTTTATCAGCAGATCGGCCTCGCCATTGGTGCCTTCAGCATCGCCCCGCTGGCGGACCGGTTCGGACGGCGGTTCATGCTCATGGTCTCCTGCCTCATCTTCGGCACGATCACCATCGGCAGCATCCATGCCCAGACGCTTACGCAGCTGGCTGTTCTGCGCGGCATTGCCGGCGTGTTCATGGCGGCGGGCCTGCCCATGGCCATGGCGCTGATCTCCGAGCTGACCCCCAAGCGCAAACGCTCGACGCTGATCTCTCTGGCGCTTGTCGGCTTCTCGACCGGCAGTGCCGCCAGCGGCGTCGTCGCGGCGTGGCTGCTGGACAGCTATGGCTGGGAAAGCGGCTTCTGGATCGGCGGCCTTGTGCCGATTACCTGCGCGGTGCTGCTCTTCCTGATCGTGCCGGAATCGCTCAAGTTCCGGGCCGAGCGCAACCCGTCCGACCAGCGGATCGCGACCACGATCCGCAAGATCGACCGCAATGTCGACCTGCGGGGCGACGAACTGTTCGTGATCGAGAGCGGTGGCGCCAAGGGGCGCAAGGCCAAGCTGTCCGACGTGTTCTCCGAGGGTCGCCTGACCATGACGGCACTGGTCTGGGCTGCCTGCACCCTCAGCATGACCAACACGGCCCTGCTTAGCGCCTGGATGCCGACCTTCTTCCTCGAAATGGCGGGCGTCCCCATCCAGGATTTCGCGAAGGTCGCCATGATCGGCTATCTCGGCGGGGTCGCGGGCACGCTCTCCATCGGCTGGCTGATGGACCGGATGCGCCCTGCCCTGCTCATCGCCTGCTTCTATGTCATGCTGGCCGTGACCATCAACCTGCTGGGCTGGGTGCCCTTCTACTCCGCCTTCTTCGTGGTCGCGCTGCTCACCTGGCAGTTCTTCCAGACCGGCGGACAGTCCGGCCTCAACACGATGATCGCCCAAGTCTATCCGCCCCGGATGCGCAGCACGGCATTGGGCTGGGCCGGTGGCGCCGGGCGCATTGGCGGCATCGTGGCGCCGATTGCGGGCGGCTTCGCGCTCGCCCAGCACTACTCGCTGCAACTCACCCTCGCGCTGACGGCAGCGCTACCGCTTGGCACCGCGATCTTGATGTTCGCCCTCGCCTATATCCGCCGCCAGGAAGAGGCGAAGGATAGAGAGCCCGTCGCGCTCGCGCATTGATATGCGCGCTCGACGGTGGTCGGGTGAAAAGGAAAAGGGCGGCCTCGCGATGATGCGAGGGCCGCCCTTTCTGTTTGAGGCCCGCCCGGTCTACAGGGAACCGGTCGGCCGATAGGTGTAAGCGATCAGGCCGCCGAGCTGAGCTTCATATTATACTGGCCGCTCTTGAGCGTCTCCTCCGGCACCCAGGTGCCGTGGAAGGTCGAGCGAACGCGGACGGGCAGCTTGAGCAGCGCAACCGGCCCGGCCGCCAGGTTTTGCGCGTCCAGAATGGCCAGATCGCTGCGGTTCTTAGCACCGCGTGCGACCAGCACGAGCAGCCACCCATCGCCTTCCGGCGCGTCCGGCGTGCGCGGCACGAACTGCGCCTCCTGCACGCTATCGCCCGGGCCAGGCTTCCAGATCTGGAACTCGCCTGTCTGGTTGTCGAACCGCGCCGTGCCGCTCGATCCATCCTGCGCGCGTGCGAGCAGGAAGCCATAGCGATAGGGCCGCCCCTGATAGCGATCGTCCGTGCGCGGCATCTCGCCCGGAATGTTCAGCAGGCGCTGGGTGGTGAAGCTGTCCTCATTGCTGGCGAGATCGAACGTCATGCGCGTCAGGAATGGCGGAACCGGCGCTGTCTCCTCGCCCTGCGGCGTGGTGAAGAAGGGGAAGCAATTGCCATCATAATAGCACAGGTCGAGATGGACCTTCGTGCCTTCGCGATAGGCATTCATCATGTGACCGGCGCTGCCGGTTGGCCCCTTGAACCAGCGAATATCCTCCGCTTTGCCATAACGCGGCACCAGCGCGACATGCACAGGCTGATCGGGGTGCCACTGATAATAAGGCCCGCCCTGCTTCACCACGTCGAGATCGGTGATGAGCGGGAAGAACGGCACGACCACCCATTCATCGGTGATCGCGAAATCATGGACGCAGGCTGCATAGGGCATCTCGAACCAGATCTCGGTCTTAATCTTGCGATCCGGCCCGAAGACGTAGAACACGAAATCCTTGGTCGCATCGCCCTTGGCCTGATAGCCGAACGCCAGCAGCTCGTTGGTGATCGGGTCTACCTTGGGATGCGCCGTAAACGTCTCGGACAATATCTGTCCGTCGAAGTCGACGCGGCCCTTGGTTTCCAGCGTGTCGGGGTCGATCTCGTAAGGGAGGTCATCTTCCTTCAACGCATAGAGATGGCCGGCATGGAACATCGCCGTGGTGTTGGCCGTACCAAGATGGATTTCCTTGGCGCTTTCATCGACCGTATAGCGGTTGCGGTAGCTGCCGAAGAGCCCGCGACGGGCGGCCTTCTGCGCCTTGTAGCGATCCGTCTCGACCCATTTGACGACATAGTCCGCCTGATTGTCCTTGAAGCGGATCATGTGCATCTGGCCTTCGCCATCAATGAAGATGTCATCGGTGCGGCCGGAGGGATATTGCCGGTCGGCGCCGACGCGATACAGGCCGCCTTCCAGCCCATCGGGGATGGCGCCGGAAATCAGCTCCAGCCCACGCAGCTCGATATTGGCGCGCATCGGCTCGCCCCAGCCGCGATACAACTCGACATCGGGAAATTGAATGGGTTCGACCATGGGGTCCTCCTGAAGAATCTGCCTCAGACGGTGGCGATGAAGTTCATGATGTGATGCTCAAGGTCGCTGTCTGGCGTCCCGATCTCGAGCACAGGTGACAGGTGGTTGTGGCCTCCCAGCCAATGCAGCCTTGGAAAGGCCTTGTTGGTTATGGCGTAGCGGGCAGCCAGGCTCGCGGCCTGCTGCTGGAACGGCACCGGATCGAACTCGCAGACCGAGAAGAACAGCGGGATCTTGCTGGTGAGCAGCCCGGCCACGGTGGACGCCTGCGCCCAGCCGGCCGGGTCCTCGCCATAATAGGATTTCTGGAACTGGTTCGGCTCGGCCGCGGCCACGTCGTAAATCCCCGAGCACATCAGCGCGCCGGCAATCTGCGGCGAGAAGCGCGCGACGCAATCGGCCACGTGCACCGCGCCCGCCGACTGCCCCATCACGAAGATGCGGTCCGGATCGCCGCCGAATTGCGCCACATTCTCGCGTAGCCAGATGACGGCATTGGCCACGTCCTCGCCGCCGGCCGGCCAGGTGGCGGCAGGGGCGAGCCGGTAGGTCATGGTGACGCCGACATAGCCCTCATCCACGGCGAAGCTGCCGATATTGTCGTAAAAGGGCGAGCCTTCGGTGGTCTTGTCGCCCATCACGAAGCCGCCGCCATGGACGAAGACCAGCACCGGCGCGCCGGAAAGCCCGTCGCGTGTGAAGATATCCAGCCGATTGCGTGCATCGGGACCATATTGATGGTCGCGCGTCACCCTGGCGCCCGCCGGAATGCCGGGCTGCAGGGCGCGGTAGATTCCCTGCGTGCCGCCCATCATGTCCGGGGTCAGTTCCGTGCCGAACGCTTCAAGCTGTTTGCGGATTTCGGGGGTCATGCAGCATCTCCAACCTTGAGCACCGGCTTGATCACCGTGCCCGCCTCACAATCATGAAACGCCTTGCCGATCTCATCAAAGGCGTAGGTCTCGATCAGCCGATCGAACGGGAAGCGCCCTTGCCGCCAGTAATCGATCAGCATCGGCAGGAAGGTGCGCGGATTGGCGTCGCCGCCGAGTATGCCGCGCAACTGCTTGCCACCGGCCAGCATGGGGAACATGGCCGGCGCCCATTCCCCCCGAGGCGCCGCGACGAAGCCGGCAGTGCCGTTCATTGCGAGGCATTCCAGCGCCATGGTGTGGACGGCTGGCACGGTGGTGGTGTTGAAGGTGAAGTCCACGCCGCGACCGGTAACCGCGCGAATCTGCTTGGCGACGTCCTCGCCGTCGGAGCGGATCGCATCGGTCGCGCCCAGTTCGCGCGCAAGCTCCAGCCGGCCCGGGTTGATGTCCACCGCGACGATCCGCTTCGCGCCCACCAGCTTGGCGGCCATCACCGCAGAGAGGCCGACTCCACCGACCCCGAAGATCGCGATGGTATCCCCTGCCCCCACCTTCAGCGCCTCGATCACCGATCCGGCGCCAGTGATGACTCCGCAGCCGAGCGGGGCCAGCAGTTCCAGCGGAATATCCTTGTCCACCTTCACCGCCGTGCGCTCCGGCACGATGCTGTGCGTCGCGAACGAAGACTGGCCGAAGAAATGCGAGTGGATGCGCTCATCCCTGCACGCCAGCGCCGTCGAGCCATCGAGGCGCTTGCCGCCGAAGTTCATCGGCATCGCCAGATCGCAATAGGTCGGCCGACCGGCCACGCAACTGGGGCACACGCCGCAGCTGCTGCCCGAGAGGAGCACATGGTCGCCCACCGCGAACCCGCGCACGCCCTCACCCAGAGCCTCGACCACGCCCGCGCCCTCATGACCCAGCACGATAGGATGCGGCGCGTGACGCCCCGGATGCTCATGCAAATCGGTGTGGCAGATGCCGACCGCGACCATACGCACGAGCATCTCGCCCGCGCGCGGCGCTTCCAGCTCCAGCGTTTCAAGCACCGGCGCCGGCTGATTGCCGCGACTGACGGCAGCGGTGATCTGCATCACTTCTTCCCCGCAACCGGCGGAGCCTGATGGCTCGGCTTTTTCTTGAGCAGGATCTCGCCTTTCCACGGCACCTGATCGGCGGCGGTCCAGGCGTTGACGTGCAGTGACTGGAACCGCCACACGCCTTCCTTCTTGGTCACATGGTCCTGCCGGGTGCCGATGCCGAACACGAAGTTGGTGTGGTAATCGGTCTGAAACTGTAGGATCTGGAAGAAGCAGCGCACGTCCACCTCGCCCTGCTCCGGGCGTGGGTCCATGATCAGCGTGTTCATGATGTGCTGGCGCCCATACCACCAGCTCTGCCGGTCGTTCCACAGCGAGCGCAGATTCTCCAGGATCGCCTCGTGGCCCTGCACCCGGCCCTGCCAGAGGTGATCGAACCAGGCGTCCTGCGCGAAGGTGGACATCGCCGTCTCTTCATCGGCGAGGTCGATCCCCCAGGCGTAGCGCGAATAAAGCTCCTGAATTTCGAGCCGGTCGAGTGCGCTCAGTTCCCATGCCATGTCAGTGTCCTCCCGGTTTTCCAAGATGGTGATCGTTCTGGATATCGGCCGGCTCGCCATGGTTGGTGAGCAGGGCCTTGCGGCGCACATAGCGCAGGATCGCCTCCGGGCCGGTGCGCGAGCCGCCGCCCACGCCGGACGCGCCAAAGGCATTGCTGCCAACCGTGCGGTTCTTGGCGAAGGTCAGGAAGGTATCCTGCATGAACACGGAGCCGGCATTGATCTGCAGGCCGATCGCCATCGCTTCTTCCGCGCTGCCCGCAACGACGTTCGCCGTAAGGCCGAAAATGGTGTCGTTGGCGAGGGCAATCGCCTCCTCAACCGTCTTGAACGGCATGACCGGCAGGATCGGCCCGAAGGTTTCGTCCCGCATGACCAGCATGTCGTGGGTCACGCCGGTCAGCACCGTCGGGCGCATGTAGAGCCCGCCATCGATCTGCTCGACGGCCCCGCCGGTGAGGACTTTGGCTCCCTTCCCGACCGCGTCGGCGATGTGGCGCGTCACAATCTCTGCCTGCGGTGCGAAGGTGAAGGGATGGAGATGGCCGGCGCGCGGATCGTCGCTGTTGAGGCGCACCTTCTTCGCCTTCTCGACCAGGAGCGCGACGAAGGCATCGTGGATGGCCTCGGCGACGTAAATGCGCTCGACCGAGAAGCAGACCATGCCATTGGCGTGAACCGCGCCGCGCAGGACTGCGGTGGTCGCCCGCTCCAGATCTGCGGTTTCCGTGACGATCACCGGGTCCTTGCCGCCCAGTTCCAGATAGCAGGGGATCAGGCGCTCGGCGCACTGCACGGCGATCTTGCGGCCGGTGGGTACGCTGCCCGTGAAGCAGACGAGGTCGACCGTGTCGATGATCGCCCGCCCCGTCTCGCCATCGCCCTGAACATAATCGAACACGCCGGCCAGTTCCGGCACCTGCGCCACGGCCTCGAACAACGGCTGCACCCAGCGCGGCGTCACTTCCGAGGGCTTGATGAGCACGGCGCAACCGGCGAACAGGGCCGGAATGGCATCGAGCAGCACCAGCATCATCGGCGCGTTCCAAGGGCCGATCACGCCGACCAGCGGATAGGGCACGAACTGCGTGCGCACCTCCACCTGCGGCATGGCCTTGGAGGGGCCGGTATAGCTTGCCGCATCGAGCGCGGCCTGCGCGTCCTCGATCCAGCCGCCGATATTGCCCATGGTGATGAAGCCCTGGAGATAGGAGGTGTGGCACCCGCCCGTATCGATCGCATCAGCCTCGGCGATGACGCTGGCGCGCTTGGCGACCTCGCCCAGCCAGCGCTGCATGACGTCGATGCGCTCTGCGAGCGGCTTGGCACCCCAGGCCTGCTGGTTGCGCCGGAGACGGTCAGCCTTCGCCGCCACGTCCTCCGCCGTCGCAATTTCCATCATAAAGTCGGTCGCGCCGCTGCGTGGGTTGTGCACGGGCACGCTGCGCCGTTCGATATCCGCCATGAACGTCCTCCCCAAAGGCGAGAGACTCGCCTCAATTAGTCAGACGTCGTTGTATATCGATGTTGAACGCGCAATCAACAGGATTGCGGCGGTTCATGATCCCAAGGGAAAAAGCCCGGATAGCGCAGGATCGCCGAGTGCGCGCGCACCACGGATTGCAAGGGCGGGAGCAGCGCTTCGAAGGCGCGCGCCGATATGTTGGATCGCACCGCATCTTCCGTTGCATCCGCGCTGGCCTGGAGGCGGTCGATCTGGTGCCGGCCCTCATCGGTGACGAAATAGAGCGTCTTGCGACGATCCTGCGGAGACGGCACTGCCTGCAACCACCCCCGCTGGGCCAGCTTCTTGAGAACGATCGCGCAGGTGGAGGGATCAAGCCCGTAGACCCGCGCGAACTCGACCTGACTCAGGCCGCCATGCAGATCGAGTATCACCATCGCGGAGAACTGGCGCAGGGTCACCGCCATCGGCGCGACCTGCTCACTGAAATGCGCATGGAGAATCTGCAGCGCGCGACGGAACAGCATGCTGGGCACATTGGCCAGATAGGAGTCCTGCCTGTCCCACCGCGGCGCGCCGTCATTGCCGGCCTCCACCAGGCTGGAGAGCTGCGCCATGGCCACCCCGCGCTCGTCGTCGCTCAGCGGGTCGAGCAGCAACGCCTGAAGCTGGGCGAAGGACGACCGGATTTCGTCCATGCGGGCTTCCCCGGCCGCCGTCAGCACCGGCAGACTGCGCCGCCGATCCCGATCATCTTGCTGGCGGGCGATAAGGCCGGTCAGTTCGAGATTCTGCAGCACGATCGCCGTGGTCGAGGTGTCGCTGCCGCAGGCCCGCGCGAGGCGAACCTGATCGCTCCCCGGACGCTCGGCAATCGCCAGCATCATTTCCGCCTGCGACAAGGTCTCGCCCCCGCAGGCCACCGATCCGTACAGGGCATTTGCGATCTGATCGATGCGATTGAGCAGAAACCCCGGCTTGCGCAGGAACACCCGCATGACCTGATCGAGCGGAACACGCGGTCTTTCTACGGCCCAATCAATCTCAGGTGCAGCAATGGCAATTTGTTTTGCAGGCATCGTCACAAACAGGCGGACCCCGTGATGGGCAATGTTATCATGCGCAACAATCGGCCAGATTCCGGGGCTTGGCAAGCATGTCGGTTAAGCAGATCGACGTTTTTCAGTTGAACCTGAGCGGCCACCCGCTTAGCTGTTGAAGAATCAACAACAAGAATTTTCTTGGAGCGCAGGATGACCGAGGACGACTATGCCGACTACATCGCCCGCTTCAATGCGAACGATTTCGAAGGTTTCGGCCGCTATTATTGCGATGACGTGGTGTTCAACCTGGGCGAGAAGCGCCAGATCATAGGACGTTCCGCCATTCTGGATTTCTACCGCGACGTGAAGTCCAAGGTCCGCGAAACGCTCGACATTCTCGCCGTCGCGGCCGGTCCGGGCACCCTCGCCTGCCATGTTCGCACCGAATTCTACGGCCTGGAAGACTGGCCCGACTTCATCGCCGGCCCCTTGATGAAGGGGCAAACCCTCAACATCGAGAGCCTTGGCTTCTATTATCTGCGCGACGGCAAGTTCGCGCAAATTCTCGGCGCGCGGTACAAGACGCTGCCCGCCACAGCTGCTGTTTGATAGTCATCGAAAAAGGAGATTGCACTTCATGGTAACGCCCGAGATTGCCCCCCATCCCTTCGCGCCGAAGTTCGAATTCGCCTTCACGGTGTCGATCGACCTGACACCGGCGGTGTGGATTTCCCCCACCAGCATGGGCGCGACCCGCGCTGCCGTGTGGGCAGCCCAAGGCACCTTCGAAGGCCCCCGCATTCGCGGCCGGGTCATCCCGATGAGCGGCGGCGACTATCCGCTGTCCCGCCCCAATGGCGTGATCGATTTCGACGCGCGCTACATGCTGGAAGCCGATGACGGCACGCCGATCTATCTGCAGAGCCGCGGCTATCGCTGGGCCGAAGGTGACGCCATGGAGCGCATGGCCCGCAACGAAGATGTGGGGCCGGACGAATATTATATGCGGGTGAGCCCCAAGTTCGACGTGCCCGAAGGCCCGCACGAATGGCTGGGCAAGCACATCTTCGTCGGCGTTGCCGAGAAGATCCCGAAGGCCAACCGCATCCACTATTTCATGCTGCTCTGACGGCTGACGCCTTCCAAAGAAATCCAGCTGCCGCCGCCTTGCACTTTCCGCAGGGCGGCGGCAGTGCCTTATCCAGCCAAGAGGAGAGCATGCGATGAACGATCCGCAAGTCCCCGCCCATCTCGAATATGTGTTCGAAATGCGGGTAAATTTCCGCCCTGAACGCTGCACGGTCGGCCCGCTGCCGGGTGGCGGCTATCAGGGTTACACGCCCTGCGCCAGCGGCACGATCTACGGCCCGCGCCTGTCCGGCATCGTCATTCCGGACAGCGGCGCCGATTATGCCAACGTGCGGGGCGATGGCACCATCGTCATCAAGTCGCACTATATGCTGCAGGCCGATGACGGCACGAAGATCTACATCAACAACAATGGCTATCTCATCCCGGCCAAGCCGGGCGAGGCGCGACTGGATGACGGCACCCCGCAGCCGGCCTATTTCTGCTTCTCGCCCACATTCGTGGTGCCCGAGGGGCCACATGACTGGATGGGCAAGACGCTGATCATCGGCACCGGCAGCCGCCGGTCCAACCCCGATCACTCGATCTTCACTTATTATGCGGTGAAGCAGACGCTCGACTGAGCATTTGACTGAACAAGCGAAAACGCCGCCGCTGGAGCCCTCGGGCCCCGGCGGCGGCGTTTTTCATGCCGGTCAGATTATCCGATCAGGCCGCGTCACCCGCCTGGCGCTTTTCCGCACCGAAGACGCGGACGGGGTCCTTACGGCCCTCCACCACATCCTTGTCCACCACGACTTCGGTCACGCCTTCCATCGTCGGCAGATCGAACATGGTGTCGAGCAGGATCGCCTCGATGATCGACCGCAGACCACGCGCGCCGGTCTTGCGCTCGATGGCGCGCTGAGCAATCGCCGTCAGCGCTTCGTCGGTGAACGTCAGCTCGACATCTTCCAGCTCAAAGAGCTTGCGATACTGCTTCACCAGCGCGTTCTTGGGCTCGGTGAGGATCTGCACCAGCGCAGCGATGTCCAGGTCTTCCAGCGTCGCGATGACCGGCAGACGACCGACAAACTCGGGGATCAGGCCGAATTTGAGCAGATCTTCCGGCTCGGTCTGCTTGAGCAGCTGACCCGTACGCCGTTCGTCGGGCGCTGCGACATGCGCGCCAAAGCCGATCGATTTGCCCTCAAGCCGGTCGCCGATGATCTTTTCCAGCCCCGCAAAGGCACCGCCGGCGATGAACAGGATGTTGGTCGTGTCGACCTGCAGGAATTCCTGCTGCGGATGCTTGCGGCCACCCTGCGGGGGCACCGAGGCGGTCGTGCCTTCCATCAGCTTGAGCAACGCCTGCTGCACGCCCTCGCCCGACACGTCGCGGGTGATGGAGGGATTCTCCGCCTTGCGGCTGATCTTGTCGATCTCGTCGATATACACGATGCCGCGCTGGGCCTTCTCGACATTATAGTCAGACGCCTGGAGCAGCTTGAGGATGATGTTCTCGACATCCTCGCCGACATAGCCAGCTTCGGTCAGCGTCGTCGCATCCGCCATGGTGAACGGCACGTCGAACGTCTTGGCCAGCGTCTGCGCGAGCAGCGTCTTACCGCAACCCGTCGGGCCGATCAGCAGGATGTTGGACTTGGCCAGCTCGACATCGCCCGCCTTGCCGCCATGCTCCAGCCGCTTGTAGTGATTGTGCACAGCCACCGAGAGCACGCGCTTGGCGCGCTGCTGGCCGATGACATAATCACTCAGCACATCGCAAATCTGCTGAGGCGTCGGCACGCCGCCTTCCTTGCGGCCGACCAGACCACCTTTGGTCTCTTCACGAATGATATCGTTGCACAATTCGACGCATTCATCGCAGATGAACACGGTTGGGCCGGCGATGAGCTTACGCACTTCGTGCTGCGACTTTCCGCAGAACGAGCAGTAGAGCGTGCTCTTCGAATCCGATCCTGTGAGCTTTGTCATTCAATCTCTTCCTTGGTCTGGCGCCGTCTCGCGCCAATTGCCCAGATGCTCTTTCCGTCGGTCATCCTAGACCGGCTTCTTGCAGCATCACAAGTGCCGAAAATGTCGCCAAATAGCGTAAACCAGACATTGCCGGCTCAAAAGCCATAATGGAAAGAAGATGGGAGGGCCGGTCCGGCTTTGCAATGGGAGATGCTGGCCGGCCCCGGTCAGGCTGCGAACAGAGAGATTTTAACGGCGGACACAAGCTGGCCGCTCACTCGACCACGGCACAGCCCAAAGTCCGGCGACGATGCACGGCGCCGTCGGGATGCAAAGGCCGACCGCGTGAGCGGCCGGCCCGACCCTATCAAGCCGGCGTTTCTTCGCTGGTGCCGGGACGCTTGTCGTACACCTTGTCCACAAGGCCGAACGCGAGCGCTTCTTCCGCTTCCAGGAAGGTGTCGCGATCCATGGCGGCCTCGATCTTCTCCAGCGGCTGGCCGGTGTACTTCACGTACAGATCGTTCAGGCGACGGCGGATACGAAGGATTTCCTTGGCCTGGATCTCGATATCAGACGCCATGCCCTGCGCGCCGCCAGACGGCTGGTGGATCATGATCCGCGCGTTGCTGAGCGCAAAGCGCATCCCCGGCTCGCCCGCGGCGAGCAGGAAGCTGCCCATCGATGCGGCCTGGCCGATGCACACCGTCCCGACCTTGGGGCGGATATATTGCATGGTGTCGTGGATCGCCATGCCGCTGGTCACCACGCCGCCCGGCGAGTTGATGTACATCCAGATGTCCTTCTTCGGGTTCTCCGATTCCAGAAACAGCAGCTGGGCAACGATCAGCGAGGCCATGTGATCCTCGACCTGGCCGGTCACGAAAATGATCCGCTCCCGCAACAGGCGCGAGTAGATATCGAAGCTGCGCTCGCCCCGGTTGGACTGTTCGATAACGATAGGAACAAGTGCCCCGAGCGGATCAAAATTATCGGTCATGATTCTCTTTCTTACTGGCCGTCTGCGGCCACTACATCGGACGTTTGGGCACTGACTTCAAGATGGGGGGCCATGTGACGCACGCAGATCTCGCCCGTTGACCAAGCGACGGGCCAACCGCTGCCCTGGCATCTCTACAAGCCGATAGCTGACCACAGAACAGAGCACGACGATGCCAACAAAAAGCAACGTCATGCCGTCGCCAAACAAAGCGGTGCCTCCAACCTGACTGTGACCATCAACACGCACGATCAAATCCACCCCCAGGAACCGCTGCGCAACGGCAAGACCGTTTAAAAAGCGGTAATAGAGAAAGCCATGGATCATGTAGATCGAGTAGGACAAAGTACCGAGCAGCACGAAAGGCGCGAGTTTGAGGACGCGGCTGCATATCCCCTTCTCTCGCGCGAAAACCAGCACGCTTATGAGGAAAACCAGTGGGGCCGCCAAGGACAGCGGGCCTGCTCCGGCGAGGCTCACGAACATCATGACAGTTGCAACCACGACAAGCTCGATCAGATGGTCCACCCAGCCTGCCACCCTGATTGCGTGAGCTGAAGCGGCGCACCGCCAGCCCACCATGCCTAGCGCAAATCCGAACAGGCAGCGGACCAGCGCTCCATCGTGGAAGACGTTAAGAAAGCGATCGGTGTTGAGAGCAAGAAAGATCGGTGCCCCGATGACGATCACCCCGCAGACCGGCAGCAACCAGCGCGCACGATATCGAAGCAGGAGCGCGAAGATAAGGTACGTCCAAAGTTCCGCAGCAATCGACCAGCTTGGGCCGTTCCACGGCGTCGCATCAGGTCCAAAGAAAATCTGAACCAGGAACAGCGACTGGATAAATGCGGCGACCGACTGGGTGCCGGTAAAGGGCTCCCGGTTTGCTAGCGTCGGCCAAAAAAGAGCGAACACAATCTCAAAAGCCAGAAAGACCATGAGCATGACGATGTGGAGCGGGTAGATGCGCCCAAGCCGCAACGCCATGAACCGCGGCACGGAAAAGCCTTCGCGCAGCCTCTCACCATAGCTGGAGCCGATCACAAAACCGGACAGGACAAAGAAGAAATCGACGAACAGAAAGCCATGCTGGATTATAGGTAACGCGGAAATGCGCCCCTGCGTCTGAAAGTGGAGCATCACCACCATGCAGGCGCACACACCCCGCAGGCTATCGAGCGCGACATAGCGGTGCTTGGCCTTCGTCAAATCCATATAGTGCTGCCCCTTTGGGCTTCCCTAGCGCGCGCCGTGGCGGCTAGACAAACCCGTTCACCTTCATTTTCGGAAGCGCAACCGGCCCTTTGCTTCTCAGCGGCGCGCTGACATCCCCGGCGCGGTATGCGCCAGATAGGCAAGGCGCTTCATTTCCTGCCGGCCGCGCGTCACCGTATCGAGGATGAGGCCGGTAAGCAGACACAGGGCGGACAGAACGCCCATCCCCACGATGGTGATGAGGGTCGGGAAGCGGGGCACAAGCCCCGTCTCCAGATAGGTCAGGATGACCGGCACGCCCATCAGCCCGGCAACCAGCGCGATCACCAGCGCAATGAAACCGAAGAACCACAAGGGCCGCTCCACGCGATAGAGCTGGATCATCGTGCGCAGGATGCGCCAGCCGTCGCGGAAGGTGTTGAGCTTGGAGAGCGAACCTTCCGCCCGCGCCGCATAGGCCGTCATCACCTCGCCCACCGGCATGCGTAGTTCGAGCGCATGAACGGACATCTCCGTCTCGATCTCGAAGCCTTCCGAGAGGATCGGGAAGCTCTTGACGAACCGCCGGGAGAACACCCGATAGCCTGAGAGAATATCGGTGAAACTGCGCCCGAAAAGCTGCCTCAGCAGCCCGGTGAGCAGCAGATTGCCGAGCCGGTGCCCCGGACGGTAAGCCGCCTCTACCTTAGACTTGCGGGCGCCGACGACCATGTCGAGCGGCCCGTCCAGCATCGCGCTGACCAGCGCCGGCGCCGCGCTCGCATCATAGGTCGCATCGCCATCGGCGAGCACGTAGATGTCCGCATCGACGTCCGCGAACATCCGCCGCACGACATGGCCCTTCCCTTGCTGCCGCACGCTGTGGACGATCGCCCCGGCGGCGCGCGCGACGGCGACGCTGTCATCGGAGCTGTTATTGTCGAACACGTAGATGGCCGCCTGCGGCAAGGCCTGCGCGAACGCGGTGACGGTCTGCCCGATGGCGACCGCCTCGTTATAACAAGGCAGCAGGACGGCGATGCGCACGCCTGTCATCGGGCTGGACGGGTCTGGATGCATGGGACTGCGGGCTTATGGCAACAGATCGCATGGTTGCAATGGTCTTTTGCGGCCCCAGCGCCCTGCGGCGCCTTCTGCACTCGTCCGGCGCGTTGCATCCAAAGAAAAAGCGAGCCGGAACGGTACCCCGCTCCGGCTCGCTTCTGATCAGTTCATGCTATCTGCAGTCAGGTCTCAGGCCTCGGCAGCCTTGGCCTTCTTGGCAGCGGGCTTCTTGGCCGGCTTCTCAGCCGCGTCGCCCTCGTCCGCCTTGGCAGCAGCGGCTTTCTTGGCCGGAGCCTTCTTGGCAGGCGCCTTGGCCTCTTCAGCCGGAGCGGCTTCTGCCTCGGCATCAGCCTTCTTGGCAGCCGGCTTCTTGGCGGCAGCCTTCTTGGCCGGCTTGGCGTCGTGGCTGTGATCGTGGCCGCAATCCGGCCCGTGGACGTGACCGCCCTCTTCGCTCTCGATCGCTGCTTCCAGATCCGCGCGCGCAACGGTGCGCTCGCTCACATCCGCCTTCTCGAAGAGATAGTCGACGACCTTGTCTTCATAGAGCGGGGCACGAAGCTGCGCAGCGGCCATCGGCTCGTTGCGGACATATTCGACAAAGCGCTCGCGGTCCTGCGGGGCATATTGCTGGGCAGCCTGGGCCACGAGGCGGTTCATTTCCGCCTGGGTGATCTCCACGCCATTGGCCTGGCCGATCTCAGAGAGAAGCAGGCCCAGACGGACGCGACGCTCGGCAATCTTGCGATAGTCGTCGCGGTCGGCTTCCATTTCCTTGAGCGCCGCCTCGGGATCTTCCTCGTGACCGGCTTCATGCTCAAGCTGCTGCCAGATCTGGCCGAACTCGGCCTCGACCATGCCCGGGGGCACCTCGAAATCATGGCCGGCAGCCAGCTGATCGAGCAACTGGCGCTTCATGTAGGTGCGCGTCAGATTGCCGTGCTCCTGCTCGATCTGCGCCTTGAACAGCTCGCGCAGCTTCTCGAGGCTCTCGAGACCGAGCTGCTTGGCAAATTCGTCGTCAGCGGGCTTCTCGACGGGGTTCTTGACCGCTTTGATGACGAGATCGAACGTCGCATCCTTGCCGGCCAGCTCCTTGGAGCCATATTCGGCGGGGAAGGTCACGTTGATGGTCTTCTCGTCGCCGGTCTTCACGCCAACCAGCTGATCCTCGAAGCCGGGGATCAGATTGCCCGAGCCGATGGCGATCGCCATGTCCGAACCGGTGCCGCCCTCGAACGGCACGCCGTCGACCTTGCCGACGAAATCCATGACGACCTGATCGCCTTCCTTCGCCTTGGCGGTCTTGGGGGCGTCCTCATAACGCTGGCTCTGCGCGGCGAGACGGCCAACCGCCTCGTCGATCTGCTCGTCGGTCACATCGACGACGAGCCGCTCCAGCTTGATGCCCTCGATCTTGGGCGCGGGAACCTCCGGCAGGATTTCCAGAGCGACCTTGACCTCGGCATCCTTGCCGTCCTCATAATCGGCCGTCAGCTCGACGCTCGGCTGCATCGCGGGACGCAGCCTGTTCTCGGCGATGACCTTCTCGACGCCCTCACGGATGGACTTGTCCAGCGCCTCGCGCTGCAGGGCCGGGCCGTGCATCTTGCGGACGAGGTTGGCAGGCACCTTGCCGGGCCGGAAACCGGGCATCCGCACCTGCGGCGCAATCGACTTCACTTCCTCTTCGACGCGGGCGTCGATGTCCTTGGCCGTGACGGTCAGCGTATAGGCGCGCTTGAGGCCCTCATTCAATGTCTCGACAATCTGCATATCTCTAACTCGACGCTTTCCAGGCTAGGATGAAATCTCTTGGAACGACCGGGGCTAGGCTGCGCAACTGGTGCGGGCGAAGGGACTCGAACCCCCACATCTTGCGATACCAGAACCTAAATCTGGCGCGTCTACCAGTTTCGCCACGCCCGCATCGGTCGCCGGTCGGCGGGCCATAGTGCAAAGCCTGGGAAAGGGCAAGGCTGTGCGCGCCTTGCCGTGTCGATCCGGAACGATCCCTCACCCCGCCCGTTGAAAAGAGCAAACGAAAGGACGCAAAGCCATGGCCAGCCAGCCGGAAATTCCGCCCCCCGATACCATCACCCCGCAGTCACCTGACGAGCTTCCGCCCATGGAATCGCCGGACGAGACGCCGTTTCGCGAACCGCCGGAAATCGCGCCAGAAACGCCCAATATTGACGAGCCCGGCCGCGGTCCCGACGAACTGCCGACCATCGCGCCGCCGCCAGACTGATCTGAGCTACTGATCTCAGCATCCCGGCCCGCCTAATGGAGGCGCGGCCGGGATGCGATCAGCCCAGTGCCTTCTTGATCAGTTCGTTGACCATCTGCGGATTGGCCTTGCCCTGCATGGCCTTCATCGTCTGACCGACGAAGAATCCGAACAGCGCTTCCTTCCCGGCCTTATACTGTTCGACCTTATCAGCATTGTCCGCGAGAATCTTCGCGACGACCGCCTCGATCGCACCAGTATCCGTGGTCTGCTTGAGACCGCGCGTCTCGACAATCTCGGCAGGCGCTTCGCCGGTTTCGAGCATGATCTCGAACACCTGCTTGGCGATGCTACCCGAAATCGTGCCATCGGCCACCAAGGCGAGCAATTCCGCGCCGCGCTCGGGGTTGACCGGGCTGTCTTCCAGCGTCTTGCCGAGGCGATTGAGCGCACCGTAAAGCTCGGAGAGCAGCCAGTTGGCGCTGGCCTTGGCCACCTCACCCTCGCTCTTCTTCTGGATGCGCGCGCTTTCCGCGAGCAGAGCCTCGAACCAGCGGGCCGTTTCCGCCTCCGCGGTCAGCACGCGGGCGTTGTACTCGGAGAGCCCCAGCACCTCGACATAGCGGGTGCGCTTGGCATCCGGCAGTTCGGGCAGCGAGTGCCGGCAATCCTCGATGAAGCTGTCCTCCAGCACCAGCGGGAGCAGGTCCGGGTCAGGGAAGTAGCGATAATCATGCGCGTCTTCCTTGGAGCGCATCGACCGCGTCGTGCCGGTGTCCGGATTGAACAGGCGCGTTTCCTGCACGATCCGCCCGCCGCCTTCGATTACGTCGACCTGCCGCTGGGCTTCATATTCGATGGTCTGCATGACGAAGCGCACGGAATTGACGTTCTTCGTCTCGGTCCGCGTGCCGAATTCCTCGCCGAACTTGCGCACGGAGACGTTCACGTCCGCGCGCATGGAGCCCTCCTCCATATTGCCATCGCACGAGCCGACATAGCGCAGGATCGCCCGCAGCTTGCGCAGATAGGCCCCGGCCTCGGCAGGCGAGCGCATGTCCGGGCGGCTGACGATTTCCATCAGCGCCACACCCGAACGATTGAGATCGACATAGGAGCGCGTCGGGTGCTGATCGTGCATCAGCTTGCCGGCATCCTGCTCGACATGGATGCGCTCGATGCCAATGGCCTTGTCGGCGGGAATGCCGGCCTTCTCGTCGGCTTCGATCGTCAGCGAACCTTCGCCGACAAGCGGATGATAAAGCTGGGAAATCTGGTAGCCCTGCGGCAAGTCCGCATAGAAATAATTCTTCCGGTCGAACCGGCTCCACTTGTTGATCTGCGCATTGATCGCAAGGCCGGTGCGCACTGCCTGACGGATGCACTCGCGATTGGGCACCGGCAGCATGCCGGGCATCGCGGCATCGACAAGGCTCACCTGCGTGTTCGGCTCCGCGCCGAAGGCCGTCGCCGCACCGGAGAACAGCTTGGCCTGGCTCACCACCTGCGCGTGAACCTCAAGGCCGATGACGACCTCCCAGTCCCCGGTGGCGCCACGAATGCGATAGCTCGTCTCAGTCATTCTTCAGTCCTTACAGTATTCCCGCGAAGGCAGGAATCCAGGGGAGTGCAGCCCTTGGCTGCCCTGGGCTCCTGCCTGCGCAGGAGCACGAAACACTTACCACCACGCCTCAGGCCGGGCGGTGAAGCCCGCCCGTTGCTCGATGGCAAAGCCGGCATTCAGCACGGATTGCTCATTGAAGGCCGGGCCGATGATCTGCAGGCCGAGCGGCAGCCCGTCCTTACTGAGCCCGCCGGGCACGGACATGGCGGGGAGACCCGCCAGCGAGGCCGGCACCGCGAACACGTCGTTCAGATACATTTTCAGCGGATCGTCGACATTCTCGCCGAGACCGAAGGCCGCGCTGGGCGCGGTGGGCGCAAGGATGACGTCGCAGGCCTCGAAAGCCTTGGCGAAATCCTGCGCGATCAGCGCCCGCACCTTCTGCGCTTGCGTGTAATAAGCGTCGTAGAAGCCCGCCGAGAGCACATAGGTGCCGATGATGATGCGGCGCTTGACCTCGGGGCCGAAACCGGCGGCGCGGGTCGCGGCATACATGTCCTGCAGGTTTGCGCCATCGGGCAGATCGCGCAGGCCATAGCGCACGCCATCATAGCGCGCGAGATTGGACGAGGCTTCCGCCGGAGCGATGATGTAATAAGCCGGCAGGGCATATTTGCTGTGCGGGAGCGAGACCTCGACGATCTCGGCGCCGGCATCCTTCAGCCAGGCAATGCCATCATCCCACACCCGCGCCACATCGGCATCGAGACCCTCGACGCGATACTCCTTGGGAATACCGATGCGCTTGCCCTTGAGATCGCTGGACAATCCCGCTTCCCACTGCGGCACTGGCAGGTCGAGCGAAGTGGAGTCCTTCGCGTCAAAGCCGGCCATATTCTCGAGCAGGATCGCGCAGTCGCGCACGTCCTGCGCCATCGGCCCGGCCTGATCGAGCGAGCTGGCAAAGGCGATGATGCCCCAGCGCGAGCAGCGGCCATAGGTCGGCTTGATGCCGGAAATGCCGGTGAAGGCCGCAGGCTGGCGGATCGACCCGCCGGTATCCGTGCCCGTCGCCGCCGGGCAGAGCCGCGCGGCAATCGCCGCCGAGCTGCCGCCCGAGGAACCGCCCGGCGCCAGCGCGGCATTGCTGCCGTCATTGCGCCGCCAGGGCGAGATCACATTGCCGAAATAGCTCGTCTCGTTGGAAGAGCCCATGGCGAACTGATCGAGATTGAGCTTGCCGAGCATGCCTGCGCCGGCATCCCACAGCTTCCGCGAGACGGTGGACTCGTAGGTCGGCGTGAAGCCTTCCAGCATGTGGCTGGCGGCGGTCGTCTGCACGCCCTCGGTGCAGAACAGGTCCTTCATGCCGATGGGCACGCCGGAAAGCGGCTTGAGCGTACCGGCGGCGCGGTCCTTGTCCGCCTGATCGGCAGCAGCCAGCGCATGCTCGGGCGTCTCGACGATGAAGGCGTTGAGCGCCTTGGCGGCGGCGACGTTGGCGTTAAACGCCTCGGCGACTTCCCGCGCGGAGAACTCGCCGGCACGGAAGCCATCGCGGATCTGCGCGACAGTGAAGTTGGTCAGATCGGTCACGATCCCGCTCCGTTCGCCCTGAGCTTGTCGAAGGGCTGCTTGTTGAGTCTCTCGTTTCTGGATCCCGGATCGGTCGCCGCTACGCGGCTGTCCGGGATGATCGAATGATGCCGTCCCGTCATCATTCGATCACCTTCGGCACCGCGAAAAAGCCATGTTCGGCCTGAGGCGCATTGGCCAGCACCTTGTCGCGGACATTGCCGTCGGTCACGGCGTCCTCGCGCAGGCGCAGCGTGTTGGGGATGACGGCGGTCATCGGCTCGACGCCGGTCACGTCCACTTCGCCCAGCTGCTCCACCCAGTGGAGAATGCCGTTGAGTTCGGGCACCAACGCCTGCGCTTCATCCTCGCTGACAGCGAGGCGCGCGAGGCTGGCGATCTTTTTTACGGTTGTCAGGTCTACGCTCATGGGAGCGCGCGCTAGCACTGGCTCCGGCGGTCATCAAGGCGCTTCCGCCGTTTCGGCCCCATTGGCGGCCGTCGACAGCGGTTCGCCGACCGGTTCGCCACCGATGTAGAGCTGTCGCGCCATCACGGGGCGGAGGTCCACGGCGCCGGCGCGGATCTGCGCGACGAGCCGGCGAGCGGCATCGCCTTGGGCAAGATAGCGGCTCTCATTGCTCCATTCGCCATTCTCCTGCCGGATGAGGCGCACGGTTGGGGCACAATCGCCGCATTCCGGAGCGGGCAGCTTCACAACGATCGCCAGATCCTCGCCCGGTACATAATGCAACAGGCACGGGCCGGCCTCCTCGCAGGCATCATATTGCAGCAGCCGCTTGCGCAGCGCTGGCGGCAATTCGACCGGGATGGGCAGGATCGTCAGCCGCTCGTCCAGCAATTCGCCACTGCGCGCGGCGACGACCATAGGCGGCACAGCCCAGCGGTCGGTCAGCTTCATCGTCTCGGCGGCATGACGGCGGATCGTCGCGTCGGCCGAGCCACTCGCCAGCCGTCGAATCGCGGCACGCCCCTCCGGCCCGAAATCGAACCACAAGGCACGGTAATCGAACTTGTCCGGCGCCACCTGCCCGCCCGCGAGGCGCTGGAGCTGGTGCGCAGTCGCGATCCGCTCGAAGCCGAAGATCGGCGTGGAGAGCAGTAGCGCAATACCGGCGATCACGAATACGAGCATGCGATTGGTCCGCCGCAGCCGCGCAAACCAGCCGCGTGCACCGAGGATGGCGACGGCATAGGCAATGGCGGTGATGCTCGCCACGGCCAGAAAGGCCAGCGCCCACAGCCGCTCCGGCGTCAGGCCATGCTGATGGATGCGCAGGCCCGAGGAGAAGACCGCTATACCCACCATCGGCAGCAGGAACAGGCCGAGCGCCGCCGCGCTGGCGCCCAGCAACACCGAGCGGGTTTCCTCAAGTGCCGTGTCGCCCACCACCGCATTGGCGAGAAACAGCGCCAGCACCGCTCCGGCCAGCATGATCGGCGTCGTGCCGCCCGTCGCCCAGAGCGGCGCCAGGCCGGTAACAGGCAAGGCCGCCAGGAAGATGCCGATCGCCAGCGCCACCACCGGCGCCAGCACGCGCAGCACCAGCATGGCCACGCGCTGCAAGGCGGCGATGATCGCCCCGCGATCCTGCAACAGCCCGAGCGCCGCACCGAAGGCGGCACCGCACAGCATGGCGACCACCGCAGACTCGCGCAGGGCATCGCGCAGGAACGGGAGCTTCACCAGCATGAACATCTGCGCCAGCAAATGGGCGATGCCGAAGCTGAGCAGCATGAACAGCGCGCTTGCGCCGATCAGCAGCGCATTCGTCCACAAATGGCCGTGAACATCCTCATAATGGATGGCCTGGCGCGACCAGGCCCGTACGGCGCGCGGCAACACACCGGCCGGCGCAGAGGGCGCGCCACCGGCCAGACTGCGGTCCTGCGCTGCCTGAAACAGCACCAGCAGCGCAGCCGCCGCGATGGCGCCGCAGACGAGATGCCAGAGATCGACGCTCGATCCGTGGCCGGGCACCCCGTTCCACAGGAAGACGCCGCCGCCAATGAGGCCGCAGATCAGTGCCACGACAAGAGCCGCGACCGGTCGCCGCCGGCGCCAACTGAGGCCAAAGGCGAGCGCGGCGGTCGAAAGGAACATGGGCAGCGCCGCGATCACCCGCCGCAGAAACTCGGGCTCGATGGGCGCGGGATCGGAAAACCGGTCGATCGCCAGACCGACAAGCGCGCCGAGCACACACAGCACCCAGGTGCGCAGCGGCCATACCGTCTGCGCCGTCGATGCGTTGCTGGCCATCATCCTGCTCCCCGCCGCGTCCGTTCCTGAACCGGTCCGACCTATCACGATCCGCTCGCAAGGCAAATTGGACCTTCGCCTGTTGGAGCTTCGCCTGCTGCCTTCGCTTGCCTCGCGCAACCCAAGCGGGCATGAGCCATGCCACTGCCCAGCTTGCCACAGAGATGGAGTCGTGCCCCTTTGGCCCGGAAGTTCCTGTATGTCGTCGCGTTTTTCACAGCCCTGGCAATCGCGGGAATGATCGCCTTCTCCTTCTTCGGCCCCCGGCTGATGCAGAGCGCGCTGGTGCCGCATGTCGGGTTCAGCGAACCGCCTGCCCTGCCCGCGAATTTCTATTCAGGTGGCGATGGATGGATCAGCCGGCCGGACGGGCGCCGCGACGACCCTGCCCGCTGGCAACCGGCCGCGAAACTCGCAGAGGCGGTCCCAGCCCAGAAAGCGGCGATCTTCTTCGTCCACCCCACCAGCTCGTTCGAAACGCTCCACTGGAACGCGCCGATCAACGACCGCATCGCAAAAGCGCAGGCCGCGCGGTTCGTGCGCATTCAGGCCAGCGCTTTCGCAGCGGCGGGCGATATCTGGGCGCCGCGCTACCGGCAGGCCGTGTTCGGTGCCTTCCTCACCGAAAAGGCGGACGCCGCGCTGGCGCTTGAGCGAGCCTATGCGGACGTGAAGGCCGCCTTCGCACAGTTCCTCGCCGCCAATCCGCAAGGGCCGATCATCCTTGCCGCGCACAGTCAGGGCAGTCGCCACCTGCTGCGGCTGCTCCATGAGGAAGCGGGCAACACTGCACTCAAGGCGCGGCTGGTCGCGGCCTATGTCGTCGGCTGGCCAGTCTCCG
Organism: Sphingobium sp. B1D7B; assembly: GCF_025961965.1. Taxonomy (NCBI): domain Bacteria; kingdom Pseudomonadati; phylum Pseudomonadota; class Alphaproteobacteria; order Sphingomonadales; family Sphingobiaceae; genus Sphingobium; species Sphingobium sp. B1D7B. The sequence goes on along the minus strand of NZ_JAOQOR010000001.1, from coordinate 2,316,301 downwards.
TAGAGCATGATCTGCCCGCTCTCGGCCTGCCCGCCTGCACGGGGCCGGGCACGACCGGCTGCGTGCTGAGCTGGCAGAGCTTTGCCGCGCCGGCAGACACGTCAGCCGTGGAAGCGTCGTTCGACCGCGAGCGCGGACTGGACGGCCAATCGCGCGCCGGGTCGGCCATGCTGTGCACCAATCCGCTCAATGGCGGCGCGGCGCCCGATGCGCCGGGCGATGCCAATCTGGGCGTGCTGCGCGGTGATGGCGAGGCGGCGTCGACCGTGCTGCTCACGCCCGGCGAGATCGGCGCGCGCTGCGCTGGCCGTGGCTTCCTGATGCTGGACAGCGCGCCCAAGCTCGGCACCTTCGTGCTCCCGGGCAACAATTACCACGTCTACGACTATCCCCTGTTCTGGGCGAACATCCGTGCCGATGCGCTCGGCCGACTGGCGGCATGGCACCGCTGATGGTCGGGGAAACGCTGATCACGCTCGACAAGGCGTCCTTCGCGCAGGCGCTGCCGGCGGGTGGACGCCTGCTCGGTATGGACCTTGGCACCCAGACCATCGGCCTTGCCCTGTGCGATGCCGGCTGGAGCATTGCCAGCCCCGCGCACACGCACAAGCGCGGCAAGTTCAGCAAGGACCGGGATGTGCTCGCCCAGTTCATCGCCCAGCAGTCGGTCAAGGGCCTCGTTATCGGCCTGCCGCTCAACATGGATGGCAGCGAAAGTCCGCGTAGCCAGGCCGCCCGCGCCTTTGCCCGCAACATCGCGGTGCTCGGCCTGCCGGTGCTGCTCTGGGATGAGCGCTGGTCGACCGTCGCGGCCGAACGGGCGATGATCGCGCAGGACATGAGCCGGGCCAAGCGCGCTGAAAAGATCGACGCCCACGCCGCCGCCCTCATCCTGCAGGGGGCCATTGACGGCCTGACGATGGGCTGACCGGCGCATGACGGAAACGCACATCATCTGGGGCTGGCTGGTGCTGATCAACCTCATCACCCTCGCCGCCTTCCGCCATGACAAGCAGCGCGCCATTGCCGGGGGACCGCGCATGCGCGAGCGCGATCTGCTGACCCTGGCGGCGATCGGCGGGACGATTGGCGCCTGGCTCGCCATGCGACTTTTCCGGCACAAGACCCGCAAGCGGGACTTCTCCCGCGCGCTGTTCCTCATCGCCGCCGCCCAGTGCGCGCTCATCATCCTGCTCGATCTCAATGCCTGGACAACCCCGAGCTGATACATCAGCGCTTGAGTCCGCCCCGCCGCTCCACTAACGAGGCGCTTTAATGACAATATCGCCCTCTCCCGCCACCGGCCTCATCGGCCGGGACAATTTCCCGCACCGGCATCTGGTGGGAATCGCCAATCTGGCGCCGCATGAAATCCGCTTTTTGCTGGATGAAGCCGAGCAATGGGCCTCGCTCAACCGTGCCGGCAGCCGCAAGCATGATGGGCGCCTCGCCGGCCTCACGCAGATGAACGCCTTCTTCGAGAACAGCACGCGCACGCTGCTCTCCTTCGAGGTTGCGGGCAAGCGGCTGGGCGCGGACGTGGTGAACATGCACGCCGCCCAATCGAGCGTGAAGAAGGGCGAGACGCTCATCGATACCGCCGTGACGCTCAACTCGATGCGCGCCGACGTGATGGTGATCCGTCATATGAGTTCGGGCGCCGTGCAGTTGATCGCCGACATGGTGGATTGCCCCGTGCTCAATGCCGGCGATGGCCGCCACGAGCACCCGACGCAGGCGCTGCTCGACGCGCTGACCATAAGGCGGCGCAAAGGCAGCTTCGAGGGGCTGATCGTCACGATATGCGGCGATATTCTCCACAGTCGTGTCGCCCGCTCCAACATGCTCTGCCTCACGGCCTTGGGCGCGCAAGTGCGGGTGTGTGCGCCGCCGACGCTGATGCCGCCTGCGGTGGAACGCTATCGGGTTACACCGTTCCATGACTTCAACGCCGCGCTGGAAGGTGCGGATGTGGTGATGATGCTGCGCATTCAGAATGAGCGGATGGACGGGGCCTTCATCCCCTCGGCCCGCGAATTTCACGCGCTCTATGGTCTCACGCCCGAGCGGCTGAAGCGCGCCAAGCCGGACGCGATCATCATGCACCCCGGCCCGATGAACCGAGGCGTGGAAATTGTCAGCAGCGTGGCCGACGATCCGGATCGCTCGGCGATCACCGAGCAGGTCGAGATGGGGGTCGCTATGCGCATGGCCTGCCTCGATGTCCTCACCCGCACAGCCCGGGGAGTCGAAGGATGGGCCTGACCGCGATCATCAACGCACGCCTGTGCGATCCGACCGCCAGCGCCCTCTCCGAAGGCACGCTGCTCGTTGAAGACGCGGCGATCGCAGCGGTCGGCGTGGTAAAGGTGCCTGACGGCGCCGAAATCGTCGATGCCAAGGGCATGATCCTCGCGCCGGGCATCATCGATCTGGGCGTGTTCCGCACCGACAAGCCGGCCTTCCACTTCGCCGGCATCACCCGCGCCGCGCTGATGCCGGACCAGTCGCCCGTTCTCGATGAGCCGGGGCTGATCCAGCACGCCGCTCGGGCCGGCAAGCCGGACTTCTGGGTACATCCGCTCGGCGCCGCGACGCGCGGGCTGGAGGGGCGCGAACTGGCGGAAATGGCGCTGATGAAGTCTGCTGGCGCCCGCGCCATCGCGACCGGCCGGCGCTGGATAGCCGACTCGGGCGTGATGCTGCGCGTCCTGCATTATGCCGCTGCGCTCGACCTGGTGGTCATTACCCATGCCGAGGATGGCGGCCTGACGGCCAATGCCGTGGCGACGGATGGCGAAACGGCCTCGCGCCTCGGCCTGCCCAGCGCCCCCGCCAGCGCCGAAGCGATGGCCATTGCGCGGGATATCGCGCTGGCGCGGGAGGCGGGCGCACGCCTGCATGTCCGCCTCGTCACCACTGCGGCCGGCTTCGCGCTCATTCGCGCGGCCAAGGCCGAAGGGTTGAAGGTGACCTGCGGCACCAGCCCCTCCTACCTCTTCCTCAACGATGCGGCGGTGAGCGATTTCCGCACCTTCGCACGCCTCTCCCCGCCACTGCGCGATGAGCGGGACCGGCTTGCCACGATCGAGGCGGTCGCGGATGGCACCGTCGACGTGCTGTGCTCGGGCCACGATCCGCGCGGCCCGGAAGACAAGCGCCTGCCCTTCGCGGACGCCCTGCCCGGCATCGCCGGCGCCGAGACACTGCTCCCGCTCGCGCTCAATCTGGTGCGTGAAGGCAAGATGACCGAAACCCGGATGATGGCCCTGCTCGCGGCCAATCCCGCCGCGATCCTCGGCCTCGATGCGGGACGGCTGGCGCCGGGCGCGCCGGCGGACCTCATCCTCATCGCACCTGACACACCCTGGATCGTCGATTCGGCCAAAATGGCAGCAGCGGCCGGCAATACGCCGTTCGACAAGCTGCCGGTTCAGGGCCGGGCGCGGATGATCATGAAAGGCGGCGTGATCCGCTGAGCGGATCGCCCACCGGCCCCATCACCGCGATGCGAATTGCGACCCGCCGGCCGGGGCGCCAGCGCGCGCCATGCGCGATGCATTGCTGTCATCGCGGCGCACGTAACAAGCCTGCCCCTCGCCGCGCAAAGTTTGGCACAGGGAACCGGCCGCGCCCCGGCTGGCAAAGCCACCCACCGCCACGCGATGGAAGGTGCGCCCATTGACGCTCGCGGCGGCAACGATCTCGCGATAGCCAGCCAGATGCGGGTTGCGGCGCATATCCTGCCACTTCACTCGCGCCATCGTTGCGCTGTCGAAGGCGCCGAGTTGGATCACCCAGTCGCCCGAAGCGCGACCCGGCCTGGCCGGCAGGACCGGCACCGCGCGAGACGCGGCGGCGATCTTCACCCCCATCGACGGGCTGGATGCAGCCGGCGCAAAGGCCATCTGAGCGATGTCGGGCGCCCTTGGCGCTGGCTCCAGGACCAGTAAAGGCGCTGCTGAGAGGATTTCGGCGGACGGCGCGCCGTAGGGCGCGTTCGCCGGGGACGCGATGGGAGAATCGGCTTTTGCCGGACCAGCCGGGTCTGAGGACCGGCTCGAGGGCGGGATCGCGACCGATTGAACGGCGGATGCTGCGCGCTCAGCATCGGCCGCTGCCGCAGGTGCAGCCGCTTCAGCCGTCTTCGCCGGCGACGGGGCGACGTCCTTTGGAGGTGCCCGTTCCGCAACGGCGGGAAGCTCGAAGCTGCGCAGCGCGAGGCGAGACGGCATCCCGGCATCGTCGGCACGGGGCGCAACCCCAGTCAGGGCAGCCACCCGCGCGCCGGGTTCAGCCTGCGCCACGGCCTGAGACCAGCGCCCGATGCGCTGCTCGGCCTCTTTGGAGGACAGATCCTGCCCGGCGATCAGCCGTGCCTGCCCCCAGGCGCCACCCAGCGCCAAGGCAAAGGCGAGGTTCTGTCGTGTCTGTGCCGAGGCGTCGGGTTGGCGCGCGGCGTAAACGAGCGCGCGCACGCCCTCCTGCACGTCGCCAGCCATGGCCATGGCGAGACCATAGTCCGAGGCGGGCAGCGTGGCAGCGTTGTCGGCGAGCAAAGCCTGGGCCGTGCTGTCATTGCCCAGCGCGGTCTCGCACAAGGCCAGGCTGATGATCGTGCGGACATCGCTGTTGCCCAGCGCCATGGCGTCCGTAAACGCCGCCTGTGCCGAGCGATAGCGGCCATTGGCGAGATAGGCACGGCCCAGCAAGACGCGATGGCCTGCAGTAGCCGGGTCGGCGGCGACCAGCGCCTCGGCAAGGTCGAGCGCGCGGGCGAACTTGCGATCCGCGAGCGCTGACTCGATCTTGGGCGAAAGTTGCGCAACCGAGGGCGTCGCGCGCGCGCTATGGGACTGGAGACCCAGCTGTGCGCAGCCGCCCAGCGTCACGCTGGAGAGCGCCACCGTCACCAGCAGCAAAGGCATTTTTACGGAGCGCGCCATATGCTTCACGCCTCCAGTCCCGAGCTGGATTCAATCTCTTCGGCGAGCGCCTGCACATGCGCGTCGGCGGCAATCATCTGATCCAGCGCCTCGATGAGAAGCTGCTGGGCGGAGCGCTTCGAGACCGCGCTCAGCAGGCGCAGGCGCAGGTGCCTCTCGCTATCGATCCGCAGCGTGAACGCCGCCTTGCGGCCGACGCCCGCCAGACTGGCCGGGCGCTTGGAAGGGACTTTCGGCGGCGTGACGCGCAGGCTGATTTGCTCGGCGAGAGCCAGCATCTGCTGCTTGGCCGGGGAGACCGGCGCCGGGTCGCTCTCAGCCACGGACACATTGGCGTTGATCGGCACCGCAGCGTCCGTCCCGTTGGCCGACGCTAGCATGTGGGGGGCAGCGCCCTCCCCCATGTCATTCCAGCCAAGGTCATCATGGACGGTCGGGGCGGTCGAAAGACCCGGCACCGCCGGGCGACGCATGGCCGGGCGCGCAGTGCCCCGCCGCGCGAGCAGGCTCGCGGTCAGCGATGCCGCAGGGCGCGGCTCGGTCATGGAATTATCGCGATTCATCCCTGCACCACCCGACGCCCGAAGCCGGTCTGGCGCGACATCGCCGCTGCGACATGGCTGGGCGAAAACACTGTCCGCCGGAAATTCCGCTCGAGCCGATCGGCCACATAGCTCCAGAGCTGCTCGACCTCCTGCGCCGAGCGTCCCTTGGGATCGAAGTCCATCACCGTGCGCCCATCGATCATCGAGGAGGCAAAATCGGTGCGCTGGTGAATGGTGACCGGTGCCACCGTGCCGTGCTGCGAAAGCGCAATCGCGGCTTCCGAGGTGATGCGCGCCCGCGGCGTTGCCGCATTGACCACGAAGATAAGCGGCTTGCCGGCGCGCTCGCACAGGTCGACCGTCGCGCCCACGGCACGCAGATCGTGGGGGCTGGGCCGGGTCGGCACCACGATCAGCTCGGCGACGCCGATGACGCTCTGAATGGCCATGGTAATGGCGGGCGGCGTATCGATGACCGCCAGCTTGAACCCTTGCTGGCGCAGCGCCTCAAGATCGCCGGCGAGACGCGCGACGCTTGTCTGGGCAAAGGCGGGATAATCGTCGCTGCGCTCGTTCCACCAATCGGAGAGCGAACCCTGCGGATCGATATCGATAAGGACGACCGGCCCCGCGCCAGCGCGCTGCGCCTGAACCGCAAGATGGCCAGATAGCGTGGTCTTTCCCGAACCGCCCTTCTGAGATGCTAGCGCCAATATCCGCACGACATTCCCCCGCTCGATCATGGATCGGGCAAGGAAATCTCACGCTTCCCTCTAAGATTCGGTTAAGTGCGCTGCCGGCCGCAGGAGAGACAGGGCTAACCCGTCACCCACTGCGCCCGAGCGATGCCCAAAGCATGCAGCAGAACGCTGAGGTCACCCCGCTCGATGGCGGCATCGGCAGCGGCGCGCGTCTTGGGCTTGGCATGGTAGGCAACGCCTAGCCCGGCCGCCTCGATCATCGGAATATCGTTCGCGCCGTCACCGATGGCGATGGACTGCGCGGGCGCCAATCCGCCCTGTTGCGCCGCCCCGAGCAGTTCGGCGCGCTTGCGTGCGGCATCGACAATCGGTTCGCCGACCGTGCCGGCAAGCTTGCCGTCCGCGATGTGCAGGGTGTTGGCAATGGCGACATCGAACCCGATCTCCTGCGCGACCGGCTGCGCGAACGGCACGAAGCCGCCGGACACCAGGATCGTGCGTGCGCCGCGCGACCGCAGGGTCTGCACCAGGGCCCGGGCGCCAGGCATCAGCCGCACCCGCTCGGCACGGCAGCGATCGATCATGGTCGCGTCCAGACCCTTGAGCAGCGCGACCCGCCCGGTCAGCGCCTGCGCGAAATCCAGTTCCCCGCGCATTGCTCGCTCTGTGACCGCCGCGATCTCGTCCTTGAGCCCTGCATAATCGGCCAGCTCGTCGATGCACTCGACGGTGATCATCGTCGAATCCATATCCGCCACGAACAGACGGCAGTCGCGGTTCGCCGCCGCGAGCACGAACAGGTCGGCGGGCGGCGCCAGCGCTTCCAGCGCCGCGCGCGCAACGGCCCGGTCGCCGGCGAACGGCAGGTCCACAGCCTCACCCGCCTCGATCCAGACCGGCGCGGCGACATCGAGACCCGCCTGCGCCAGCGCATCGCGCGCGGCGGTCACGTCCCCCTGCCCAAGTCCGTCATGCGCGACTAAGGTCGCAATCATGTCCCGTCCGTCCGAAATGCCGCCAGCCATGCCTGATCCTGATTCCCTGCCCGAAATGCGCGACCGGGAGCGGCCGCCGGTCGCGCTTATTGCCGGGCCGACCGCCAGCGGCAAGAGCGCAGTCGCAATGCGGCTCGCGCGGGCGACGGGCGGCATCATCATCAATGCCGATGCCAGCCAGGTCTATGCGGACCTCAATGTGCTGACCGCCCGCCCGCCCGAGGAGGATCTCGCGCAAGCCCCGCACCGCCTCTTCGGCCATATCGACGGCATGGAGGATTGCTCGGCCGCGCGCTGGGCGCAGGAGGCCAAGGCGGAAATCGACGCCGCCCATGCAAAGGGTGTTCCGGCCATTCTCGTGGGCGGCACCGGGCTTTATCTGCACACGCTGCTGCATGGCATCGCACCGGTGCCGGCGATCGACCCCGCGATCCGCGAGGCCGTGCGCGCGCTGCCGGTGGCGCAAAGCTATGCCGCGCTGGAACTGGAAGACCCAATCAGCGCAGGGCGACTCAATCTGGCGGATACCTCGCGCGTCGCGCGCGCGCTGGAGGTCGTCCGCTCGACCGGGACGCCGCTCCCCCAATGGCAGGCCCGGCGCGAAGGCGGCCTTGCGGGACACATGCGCATTCACGGCGCGGTGGTGATGCTCCCGCGCGAGGTGCTCGCCGAACGCGCCGAGCAACGGCTGGACCTCATGCTCGCGCATGGCGCCATCGAGGAGGTCAAAGCGCTCGTTCGCCGTGACATTCCGCAAGATCGACCGGTGCTGCGCGCACTCGGCGTTCGGGAACTCGCCGCGATGTTGGCGGGCCAAATCGACCTGGCGACGGCACGGGCGGCCATCCTCCAGCAGACCATCGCCTATCAGAAGCGGCAGCGGACCTGGACTCGGGGCCGGCAAGCCGGCTGGACGACCATCGATCCGCAGGCTGCGGTGATCATTGAAGACTTCAACAGCATCGCGCCGGAGGGCCATTAACGGCCACCTGCTCGTCTGTACCAAAACCGGACACGGCTTTCGACGTACAAGATGAACGCTTCAACGCTCTGACAAATGGTATAAAGGCCGTTCATCTTTCGCCATCCCGCACCGACGGAGACCTGTTTCATGCTCAAGCGTTCGTCCCTTGCCATCGCGCTCGGCCTCGCCGCGTTTGCCAGCGCCCCCGCCCTCGCATCCGGCGATGCCGCTGCGGGCCTTGAAGCGCTCAAGAACTATAATCTCATCGTGCTGGGTGACGTGAACCTGAAGCATGATGTCGAGGGCAAAATGCTGGTCGGCGGAAACCTGACCGGCGCGAGCCAAGTCGGCATCGGCAATTCGAGCCAGGGCCAGACAAAGAATGCCGGTATTCCCGTTCTGACAGTAGGCGGCAATATCTCCAATGCCGACATCAAGGTGCATAACGGATCCAATGGCGGCGTCGGCACCATCGCCAGCGGCGGCAGTGCCTCGGTCGCCGGCAATGTCAGCAACAGCTGGCTGACGATGAACTCGACGCCCCGCACCGTGACGGTTGGCGGCAACTTCACGGGCAGCAATCCCAACATCGGCAATGGCGACGTCTATACGATCGGCGGCAGCTTCTCCGGCGGGACGATCAACCAGAGTGGCGGCACGCTGAATGTCGGCGGCACGGCGTCGGGCAATTTCAACGGCGGCACGCGCAACTTCAATCTCGACTCCGGCAATTCCGGCTATGCGGCCTCGGTCTCGGCACCCATCACGGCGACCGTGACCAAGGTCTCCGACGATGTGCGCGCGCTCTCGACCGCGCTCGCCTCGCTCAACATGGCGAGCAACCCGAGCGGCTTCGACATCACCGGCACGGCCATGACGCTGAACGCCGTGGATAATGGCGCCGGCTATGCGCTGTTCTCCTTCAATGCGGCCGACTTCGCATCGATCAACAGCCTGAAGTACAACTTCTCGGGCACGACGCCGGTCATCATCAATGTGTTCGGCACCGATGTGAACCTGGGCTTCAACTCCAACGGCGCCAACCAGGCGAACAACCAGCAGGTCATCTGGAACTTCGTGAACGCGGAGACGCTCAACTTCTCCGGCAACATCTTTTATGGCTCGGTCCTGGCGCCCAGCGCCAGCCTGCTGATCCACACCCCGATCGAAGGTTCGGTCGTGGTCGGGCGCTATACTGATGGCAATGGCGGCGAGATCCACCTCGGCACCTTCAACGGCAACCTCAATCTGGTGCCCGTGCCCGAGCCTTCCACCTGGGCGATGATGATCATGGGCCTGGGCCTGACCGGTCTGGCGATGCGTCGCCGCGCGAAGACCGTCGCCTTCGCCTGACGGCCACGATCTTCATCATCCTTGAAAAGCTGGAACGGCGCTGACTTCGGTCGGCGCCGTTTCCATTTGGGACGCTGGCGGGAGCATGCCCGCTCAATAAAATGTTGCAGATTTTTCCATTATTGTAATTTTATTACTCAATATTGATTTGACACGGCATTTTATAATCCATAGAGGCACCAACCTTGTCAGGGCAGCTCCTTTCGACCAAGGGCGCTGCTAATGGTTTTCAAGGAGTTTCCCGTGGCCGAGAGAAGCGGCGCCGACATTCTGGTTCAATGCCTGCTCGATCTGGGGGTCGACACCGTGTTCGGCTATCCCGGCGGCGCGGTGCTGCCGATCTATGACACGATCTACGATCACCCGAAGATCCAGCACATTCTCGTCCGCCACGAGCAGGCTGCGGCCCACGCCGCCGAGGGCTATGCTCGTTCGACCGGCAAGCCCGGCGTCGTGCTCGTCACATCCGGCCCCGGCGCGACCAACGCGATCACCGGCATCACCGACGCGCTGATGGATTCCATCCCGATGGTCGTCATCACCGGGCAGGTGCCGACGACGCTGATCGGCACGGATGCGTTCCAGGAAGCCGATACCGTCGGCCTCACCCGCCACTGCACCAAGCATAATTATCTGGTGAAGAGCCCGGCCGATCTGGCCGCGACGGTGCACGAGGCGTTCCACATCGCGACCTCCGGCCGCCCCGGCCCGGTCGTGATCGATATTCCCAAGGACGTGCAGGTTGCCACCGCCGCCTATGAGAAGCCCTCGCTGAATGCCCATCCCAGCTACCGGCCGCAAACCGAGCCGGACGCGGAGATGATCGACAAGGCCATTGCGCTCATTCTCGATGCCAAGCAGCCAGTCCTCTACACGGGCGGCGGCGTCATCAACTCCGGTCCCGCAGCCAGCGAAGCCCTGCGGGCGCTGGCCGACATGCTCGGCGCACCGGTCACCTCGACGCTCATGGGCCTGGGCGCCTACCCCGCCTCCTCGTCGCAATGGCTGGGCATGCTGGGGATGCATGGCACCTACGAAGCCAATTTCGCGATGAACAAGGCCGATCTCATTCTCGCGCTGGGTTCGCGGTTCGATGACCGTGTGACCGGCCGGCTGGATGCGTTCGCCCCGCTCAGCAAGAAGATCCATGTCGACATCGACCGCGGCTCGATCAACAAGATCGTGCCGGTGGACGTGCCCGTTGTCGCCGATGTCGGCCGCGCGATCGAGGCGATCATCGCGGGCCTGAAGGCGCGCGGCTTCAAGAAGCCCGATTACAGCGGCTGGTGGTCGCAGATCGACGAGTGGCGCGCACGCAAGAGCCTCGACTATGTCGAGACCGGCGCGGAGATCATGCCGCAGCGGGCCATCGCCGAGCTTTACAACGCGACCCGCGACCGCGACACGATCATCACGACCGAAGTCGGCCAGCACCAGATGTGGGCGGCCCAGCACTATCATTTCGAGGAGCCGAACAAGTGGCTCACCTCGGGCGGGCTCGGCACCATGGGTTATGGCTTCCCGGCCGCAATCGGCGCCCAGCTCGGCAACCCCGATTCGCTGGTGATCGATGTGGCCGGTGACGCCTCGATCCAGATGAACATCCAGGAGCTTGGCACGGCGATCCAGTATCGCCTGCCGGTCAAGATCTTCATCCTGAACAACGAATATATGGGCATGGTCCGCCAATGGCAGGAACTCACTTATGAAAGCCGCTATTCGCACAGCTATTCGGACAGCCTGCCCGATTTCGTGAAGCTGGCCGAAGCCTATGGCGCGGCCGGCATTCGCATCGAGACGATGGACGAGCTGATCCCCGGCATCCGCCGGATGATCGACACGCCGGGTCCGGTCATTGTCGATTGCCGGGTGGCCAAGCTCTCCAACTGCTTCCCGATGATCCCGTCTGGCGCGGCGCATACCGACATGCTGCTCGACCCCAGCCAGGTCTCCGGGACGATGGACGACGAGGCCAGGGCACTGGTCTGATGACCCAGCCCGTCCGCCTTCGCCTCCATGTCAGCGAGCCGTTCGATTTCGAGCGGCACAATGAGAGTGCCGACCTGTTCGGCACCACGCGCGACCATGGCGACGAGGATGCGGGCGAGTGGGTGATCACGCTGGAAAGCCGGTTTCACTTCAACGAGCAGGATTATGACAGCGTTCTGGTATCGCCCCGCTATGTTGGAGAGCCGCTGCGCCGGGTGTTCGATGCGATGCTGGGCGAACCGGTGCGTATCGCCCACCGCACGCCCGAGGGTTGGCATTATGCCATGACCGGCATGCTCTCGGTCGCGCCGCCCCTCAGTGACGGCCCGGCCGGGACGCCAGACGATCCAACCGGTCTCTGACCGAACCGATTTTGAACCCATTGCGATTTCTTGACGAGGACGAAGAGTGATGCACATCCGCCAGGAGGACAGCGAACGCCATGTGCTGTCCGTCACGGTCACCAACGAGGCAGGCATTCTCGCGCGGATCGCGGGTCTGTTTTCGGCACGCGGCTATAATATCGAGAGCCTGACCGTCGCGGACGTGAGCGCGGACCATAAGGTCAGCCGCATCACCATCGTGACCAATGGCCCGCCGCGCGTGATCGACCAGATCATTGCCCAGCTGGAGCGACTTGTGCCGGTGCACAAGGTGACCGACCTCACCGAGATCGGCCCGTTCGTGGAGCGCGAGCTGGCGCTGGTGAAGGTTGCCGGCACCGGCGAGGCGCGCATCGAGGCGCTGCGGCTGGCGGACGTGTTCCGCGCCAAGGTGGTCGACACCACGCTGGAGAGCTTCGTCTTCGAGATCACCGGGCCGAGCAGCAAGGTCGATACGTTCGTCGGCCTGATGCGCGAGCTGGGGCTCGTTGAAGTGGGCCGCACCGGCGTTGTCGGGATGCTGCGGGGCGCCGCCGCCTGAATTTAGCCAGTCCACCCCGCAGAAAACCGCGACACCGGCTTGGCTTTGCCGGCTGAAAGGTGCAGGAGCGGTCCGCCGGCGGGGGCCGACACGAGATTTTTACATGGATGCCGACACAGGTCGGCCCGACGAACTGAAAGAGAAGGGTTCTGGGAAATGCGTGTTTATTACGATCGCGATGCCGATATCGGCCTCATCAAGGGCAAGAAGGTCGCAATCCTCGGCTATGGCAGCCAGGGCCATGCCCATGCGCAGAACCTGCGCGATTCGGGCGTTGCTGAAGTCGCGATCGCGCTGCGTCCCGGCTCGCCCTCGGCTACCAAGGCGGAAGGCGCCGGCTTCAAGGTGCTCGCGAATGCGGATGCTGCCAAGTGGGCCGACGTGCTGATGATCCTCGCGCCCGACGAGCATCAGGCCGCCATCTACGAGAACGACATCAAGGGCAATCTCCGACCCGGCGCCGCGCTGGCGTTCGCGCACGGCCTCAACGTCCACTTCGGCCTCATCGAGCCGCCGGCAGATGTCGACGTCATCATGATCGCGCCCAAGGGTCCGGGCCACACCGTGCGCGGCGAATATGTGAAGGGCGGCGGCGTGCCGTGCCTCATCGCCATCCATCAGGACGCGACCGGCAATGCCCATGACATCGCCCTCTCCTACGCCTCGGGCGTCGGTGGCGGTCGCTCGGGCATCATCGAGACCAACTTCAAAGAAGAGTGCGAGACCGACCTTTTCGGCGAGCAGGCTGTGCTGTGCGGTGGCTTGACCCACCTCATCCAGGCCGGTTTCGAGACGCTGGTGGAAGCCGGTTACGCGCCGGAAATGGCCTATTTCGAGTGCCTTCACGAGGTGAAGCTGATCGTTGACCTGATGTATGAGGGCGGCATCGCTAACATGCGCTACTCGATCTCCAACACGGCCGAATATGGCGACATCACCACCGGTCCGCGCATCATCACCGAAGAGACCAAGTGGGAGATGAAGAAGGTGCTGGAAGACATCCAGTCCGGCCGCTTCGTCAAGAACTTCGTGCTCGACAACCGCGCCGGCCAGCCGGAGCTGAAGGCCAGCCGCAAGGCCGCTGCCGCCCACCCGATCGAGCAGACCGGCGCCCAGCTGCGCGCCATGATGCCCTGGATCGGCGCCAACAAGCTGGTGGATCAGGCCAAGAACTGAGCCTTTTCCGGCATTAGTCCAGATATGGGGCGGCGGACCGTTGGTTCGCCGCCCTTTCTGTTACGCGCTGCCATTCACCAGATCGGCCAGCGCCTGCCATGGCGCGATATTCCAATAGCGCCGCGCCGAGCCGGATGGCGAAGGCAGCACGAACAGCCGCGTCGTCCCAATGCGCTCGCTCTGTTCGCCCAGCGCGATCCGGCCCGTCGGGCGATCGAGCAGACGGCTGGCGCCGGTCTTGCTGGTGAAGGCGAGGACAGCGGGCTGATAGCGCAGCATTTTTTCGCGCAGCACCGCCCCATCCAGCGCGTCGGCCGGCAGCTCGGCATCATTGCCGAAATGACCTTTGGAAAGATCGGTGAGGCCGATGCCCAGATCCAGCAATCGCGGATAATCGCACGGCGAGAACCGCTCCGGCGTCAGCCCGACCTGATGCAGCGTGCGCCAGAACAAATTGGTCGGATTGGCATAATAAGCCCGCGCCTGCGCCGACTGGCGCCCGAGCGCCGTGCCGCAGAAGACCAGCCGCAAGCCCGGTGCCAACAGGTCCGACACGGTGAAGTCATCCGGTAACGGACCTGATCTCGGCAGTAGCGTCATGGCTCTCATGTAAGCGTGCGCTGAGGGGGTATAAGACCAAAAACGCCTCCCCGTCATGCGGAGAAGCGTTTTTGGTTCGCATCACGCGTTCGTAATGCTCGGATTGGGCTCCACCACCGGCTCGCCGCGCGTCTTCCACAAGGAGTAGAATACGCCGCCCGCCAGAATGACGAAGGTGACGCTGAGCGACACCACCGGCGGGATCTTGGCGATGCCGAGCGCATCGGCTAGGACGATCTTGGAGCCGATGAACACCAGCAACAGGCTGAGCGCATATTTGAGGTAATGGAAGCGATGCACCATCGCCGCCAGGGCGAAATACAGCGCACGCAGGCCCAGAATGGCGAAGATGTTCGAGGTGTAGACGATGAATGGATCGGTGGTGATCGCGAAGATCGCCGGCACCGAGTCTACCGCGAACACCACGTCGACGAACTCGACCATCAGCAGCGCCAGGAACAGCGGCGTCATGTAACGGACCGTCCGCCCGGTCGCGCCATCGGGCAGCTTCACCCAGAAGTGATTGCCGTGCAGTTCTTCCGTCACCCGGAAGCGGCGCTTAACCCACCGCAGGACCGGCGACTTGCCAACCTCATATTCGGCTTCGGCATTGCGCCACATCTTGATGCCGGTGAAGATAAGGAAGGCCGCAAAGACGTAAAGCACCCAGTCCCAACGCTGCACAGCGGCGGCGCCGAAGCCGATCATGAGCGCCCGCAGCACGATGACGCCGAGAATGCCCCAGAACAGCACGCGGTGCTGGTACAGGCGCGGAATGCCGAAATAGGTGAAGATCATCGCGATGACGAAGACATTATCCATCGCCAGGCTCTTCTCGACCACGAAGCCCGTGACGTAATTCAGGCCCGCCGTCGGGCCAAGCTGCCACCAGATCCAGCCCCCAAAGGCCAGACCGAGCGTAATGTAGAAGGCGGACATGGCGAGGCTCTCGCGCACACCGATTTCCTTCTCCTCCTTGTGCAGCACGCCCAGATCGAAGACCAGCAGCGCCAGCACGAGGCCCATGAACATGAGCCACATCCAGGCCGGCTTGCCGAGCCAGAGAATATCCAGAAATTCCATGCGTCAGGCCCCCAGTGCCCGGGGACCGGCCAGCGAGCGCCGCAGGCGGCTCATCAGCATATCGCGGCGCAGCCACAAGCGCGCGACGAGATGACCATCGGGCCGCGCCTTGCCCCGTTCGCTGGACAGCGAATCGTCGACGCGTTGCAGCAGGACCATCAGATTGAACGTGAAGATATTCATGAACGTCATCCTCCAAAGTGCGTTGCACGTGATCGGATGACTGGATGCCTGAGCCTGAAAAACCGAACCTGCACCGGTATCACCCGATGCGGTCCGACATCGCGAGGCGCTCATGTTTGAGCGCTGCGCCAGAGGGGCCCGGTCCGCAGGCGGCATTTTGGAGATAGCGCGGCAGGTTTCAAGAGGGCGATGCGAAAAAACTTGCGTCGGGCCGTGACCGAGGCGCTATGCCAGATGACATCGCGCCTGCCGGGCCGCGAAGCCCGAGGTCTCGATCCCCATGCCACTCGATCCCTTCTACATTCTGTGCGCGGTGGTCGCCGTGGTGATTTCCGGCCTCGCCAAGGGTGGCTTCTCCGGCGCGGGCTCGCTGGCCATGCCTATCCTCGCCCTTGCGATCGACCCGGTGCGGGCCGCGGCTATCCTGCTACCGATCCTGATCGTGCAGGATGTGGTGAGCGTCTGGGCGTTCCGCCGCACCTGGGATGGGCATGTGCTCGCGGTGATGATCCCCGGCATGACCATTGGCGTGGCGCTGGGCTATTTCTTCTCCGCGCAGGTCTCGGCGGATGTCGTGCTGGGCGTGCTCGGCGCGATCTCGATCCTCTTCGGCCTGCAGCGCCTGTGGGTTGAGCGGGGCCATGCGATCACCCTGCCCTCCAATTCCCCGGCATGGCTGGGCGTGCTGTTCGGCGTCGCATCGGGCTTCACCAGCCACGTCGCCCATGCCGGTTCGCCGCCCTTCCAGATGTGGGTGCTGCCCCGCAAGCTTCCGCGCGATACGCTCGTCGGCACCACCGCCATCGCCTTTGCGGTGATGAACTGGATCAAGGTGCCGGCCTATGCCGCGCTCGGCCAGTTCACCCACGCCAATCTGCTCGCAACCGCTGCGCTGATCCCCCTCGCCCTCATCTCCACGATGCTGGGCGTGAAGCTGGTCCGCAAGGTCGATCCGGAGCGCTTCTATGTGCTGATCTACGTCCTGATGATCCTCCTTGGCGTGAAACTGCTCGCCGATGCGCTGATTTAAGTCCGGCGCGCTCCGCGCCGCACCCTTGCATTCCCCTGATGACAGCGGCGAGCGGCACGCTATGCTAAGGCGTATCGTTCTCAATCCCCCTCGCAGACGATCAGGAGACACAGATATGCGCCTCATTCACGCTGCCCTCCCCGCTCTTCTTCTTGCCGGCATCACCGGCGGGCTGGTCGCACAGCCCGGCAAGCCGGACCCCGCCGCGATTTCCGGCGGCACCTACACCGCTGATCCCGGCCACACGCTGGTGAAGTGGGAGGTCGATCATCTGGGCTTCACGCCCTATTTCGGCATTTTCGGTGACATCACCGGCACGCTCCAGCTGGACCCCAAAAACCCTTCGGCGGCCAAGGTCGATGTGACCATTCCCGTCTCCAAGGTCACCACCGCCAGCGCGGGCCTGACGGCTCACCTGCTGCGCGCCGGTAAGGACGGCAAGGCCGCCGACTTCTTCGGCCCGACGCCCGCCGACGCCCGCTTCGTCTCGACCAGCGTCGTCGTGGACGGTCAGGCTGCCAAGATCACCGGCAACTTCACGCTGAACGGCGTGACCAAGCCGGTCACGCTCGACGCACGCTTCTATGGCGCCGGCATGGGCATGGGCAACAAGGAGAATGTGGGCTTCACCGCCACCGGCTCGATCAAGCGCAGCGACTTTGGCGTTGCTTACGGCCTGCCGATGGTGGGTGACGAGGTTAAGCTCGAGATCGTCGCCGGCTTCACCAAGTAAGCGCTGAGACTATCCGGCCGGTGAGGCAATCACCGGCCGGTCACAGCCCATGCGCGCAAGATGGGCGCGCCGCGCGACGATCCCGTCATCCCCCTTGAAGATTGGCGAGAGCGGATAGACGCCGAGCGGCTGGAACTGCCGAAAATCCATCACCGCCACATCATAGCGTGCGCACAGGGCCGCCAGATCGGTGGCCTTGAGCATTTGCAGGGCCATCACCGCCGGCTTGCCGGGCGCACCATCGGCGCCGAAGCGCACAAGGTCGGTCATGAAATAGCCGCCGCGAATATCGACCAGCACCACATCGGCATCGGACGCGCGAATGGCCGCCATCGTCTTGGCATAGCCCCGCACATAGTGCTCCGTATCGCGGGCCTGCCAGAGCGTGCCCATCAGCGCGAAGAGGGCGCCGGCTACCAGCAGCGCCCGGCCATAGCGCGCATCGCGCGGCACGACGGCGCGCCAGCCAAGCCCGGCAAGCAGGCACAGCGCGCCGATCTGGCCATGCATATAGCGGAAACCCCAGCCATAGCCCTGATACAACGCAAGGCAGAGACCGGCGATCACGCCCAGCAGCAGCGGTACAGTCACCGGCACGTCACGCCACACACTCCGCCAGCGCACGCCCAACACTGCCAGGCCGGCGAGCGGCAGGAGCAGCAGATTGTTCCAGGCGATCAGCCGCGAAATGTTCAGCAGCGGCTGGAGATCATCGAGCCGGCCGAACAGGCTGATCAGCTTGTCGACGATGCTGTTGGTGCGGTGGACATCGCTCGGCGGTGCCGGGCCGACCAGCTCGGCCAGTGCCATCGGCCAGAGTCGCGCCCAGATCACCATCAGCGCGAGCGCGACACAGATATGGAACAGCGCCGGACCCCAGCGGCGATTGGCGGCCATCCAGAGGATGAACGGCGCAATGAACAGCAGCGGGAAGTGCCACTGATGCAGCCCGGCGGCCAGAACCGCGACCAATGCCGCCAGTCCATGCCCCAGCGTGCCGCCGCGCAAGACCAGCGCCAGCCAGATCATGTTGAACGCGAAATGGCTGGTCATTGCATAGGGCGTCATGGCGGTGACGAGCAATTGCGCGGAGGTGAGCGCCATGACCATCGTCACCAGCGCAGCATCGCGCCGATCCGGGTTGAGGTGCCGCGTGATATGCCAGAGCGCGACGAGGCCCGCGCCGAGGGTCAGCGGGGCGGCGAGATCAGCCAGCCCGACCCGCTGAAACAGGCTGCGGATTGCGGCATGGACCGGCAGATAGATCGAGGTCCAATGCGTATCCGAACCGTAGGGACTGTAGAATTCCGGCTGCATCGCATGGCGGACGGCATTCCAGGCTTCGGGAATCGGCCAGCCGATCATACCGTGGGCGAGCGCACCCGCCGTCAGTTCGACCATCACCTCGTCGCGCGAAACGCTGTAGCCATGGAAAACCCACGTCCGCCCCAGCCAGCCGAGCAGAACAACGACGATGATGCCGACGGGAACCAGCGCGCTGCCGGTGAAGACCCGACCACCGCCGCGCTGGGCGGGCAGCCCGCCACGCTGCACCCGCAGACCGACGAGGAAGCCGGCAATCAGGAGGCCAAATGCCTGCGCGTCCAGCATCCACATATCCTGCCGGGCGAACAGATATTCGGAAATGCTCCGGCCGGACTGGCCGCGCAAATGCCACATCCAGGTGCCCCAGCTGAGCACGAGGGGCAGCAGTCCGCCCGCCACCAGCGCCGTTGCGAGAGCCAGCGGGCGCCCGTGCGCCGGATCAGAGGATCGGGACATTGCCCTCACGCGCCAGATCTGCGCGAATGAACAGGCCGTCCATTTCCACCAGCAGCGGGAAATGGCCCTTGTTGTTGGCGAAGACAGCATTGGGCACGAAGCCGCCGCGCTCCAGAAGCGCGATCATCGTGCGATAGTCCGTCGCGCCATCGTAGAGCGGGCGCACCGATAATTCGGTCTGCGCGGCAGTGATACGCGCGGCAACCGCGCTGGCCCCGGACCAGACCTGCGCGTCATGCCCCTGCGTATCCATCTTGAGCAGAATGGCCTTGGCATCGCGCGCCGGCTCCAGGTCGGGCAGCAGCGTATCGAGCCGGGCGCAGGGCACGTGCACGGTGCGCGTGACCTTGTTGCGCTCGGCGAAAATCTGCTCGAGGCCATCCTGCGGGGCATTGAGCGAGCTGAACTGGTCGGCGGCCATCAGGTGGAAGGTCGCCTCCCCATCCCGATCCGACAGGGCGATATTGTGGACGTGCCACTCCGCATCCTTGCCGGCGATCTCCACCAGCTTCGCGCAAACCTGGGGATGCGGCTCGAACGAGAGGATCGGGCCGCGAAAGCCGACATCCTTGCGCAACATGGTGGCATATTGCCCGGCATTGGCGCCGACATCGATCACGCAATCGATGCCGAAATGCGCAATGAGCCGGCGCAGCGAGACGATCTCGCCATATTGATGCTGGCGGCCGACAAGGCCCAGCCGCACGGCCAGCCAGCGGTCGCGCAGTTCGCGGCGGTAGCGGCGCAGGTCGATCATGCCGCGCTCTCCCCGACTGTGTGCCCCGTTCTGGCCGCGAAACGCTCACGCGCGGTCTGGTAGGCCTCCTGCGTCTCCGCGGCGGCGACATCCCATCCCGTCATCACCTGACCATGGGCGCGCGCGGCCTCCCCCGCCTCCTGCCGACGGCGCGCATCGACGATGAGCTGGCGCAGGGCCACCGCCAACGCCGGGGCATTGCCCGCCGGAAAGCGCGTCGCCACGGCATCGGGAAGGTCGCCGAACATGCCGGCATCGCTGGTTACCATGGCGGCGCCATAGCGCAGCGCGGAGAGGAAGGCACCGCTCGAATCGATCTCGCGATAGGGAAACGCCAGAATGTCCGCCGCGCGCAGATGCGCATCGAGGCGATGCTCGGTTAGAAAGCCGAGATCGGTCACCAGTCGATCGCTAAAGCCGCCGCCATGAATGGCTTGCAGGAAGGCTTCGACCGGCATGAACGGCTTGCCGGCAATCGCCAACTCGAAGACAAGCCCGTCCCGCCAGAGATCGAGACAGGCCTGCACCAGCAGATCCAGCCCCTTATAGGGCCGAATCGTGCCGAAGAAGAGAATGCGCGGCACGGTTCCACGCGGGACGGCGGCAAGGTCTTCCGCGGCCGCCTCCCGCAAGGTCATCGGCGGATGTGGCACCAGCGCGATGTCCGCAGGGTCGATCCCCTGCTTGAGCAGCGTCTCGCGCGTCTGCTCGCCATGGACGATCAGCAGATCGAACTGCCGCAGCAGCGCCTCATAGCCGCGCCCCTGCACGCCCGAGCGATCCTCGCCATGAAACGGGCGCGCATTGTGGACGGTGTGGACCAGCGCCGTCCGGTCCGCCAGCCGATCGAGCAGGATTCTGTCCACCATCGCCAGCGGCAACCACTGGAAATGCGCCACATCGCCTACCAGGGAGCCGAGGCGGCCGAGCCGGGCATCCAGCGCATAATCGGCGGCCTTGGCGATCTGCCCGGCCCGGCCATCGCCCAGCACCGGCCGCAGCCGCTCGCCGATGCGGAAGAAGCGGGGCTCATAGCGGTAGCGCTTGGGCACGATGGCATCGGTTTCGCGCATCGGTCGGCCGATCAATGTCACGTCATTGCCGCGCGCGGCCAGCGCTTCGCACAGCCCATCGTCATAGCGCGGCGTGAACAGCGAGGGATCGATCATCGAAATCTTCACACGCTGCCCCTTGCCTGCGCCTCTGCGCCCCGCGCTCCTGTCAGATGCATCAGCATACGCCCATGAACCAGCCCCAGCGAAACATGAACAGCGGCGTAGAGAGCCAGAAACCCGGCGGATAGTGTCCAGCCGAGACTCTCATGTATCGGCATGGCCAAAGGAACGGCCAATACGCTGCCAAGCAACAGCAGCATCGAAGGCCGCAGCAAGGCGCCGAACCGCCCCAACCCCCACTGCAGATAAACCGAGACGCAAATGAGGCTGAGGCCAAAGAGCAGTGCAATCATCATCGCAATTTCAGAATATTGCAGGTCGAGATTGCCATTGAATATGATGTGAGCGATCAGCTTTCCCGCGACCAGCAGCGCGGCACTGCCGGCCATTGTGGCGCCCAGCGACCAGCCAAGGCAGCGCAGGACAGCGCGCCGCACGCCGGCCCCATCGCCCTGATAGGCCGCGCGCGTCAGGCCGGGCAGAACCGTCTCCGCAAGGGCGCGAATGACGGCGGACAGCGAGCGGGACAGCTTAAACACCAGATCGAAGAGCAGCAGCGGCCGTGGGTCCGGCGTCACCGCGACGATGGTGAAATAGGGCGCATTATAGGCGCCGACATCACACAGGGTGAGAATGCCGGTCCGGCCGAAATCGGAGAGATAATGCACCCGCACCGCCGACAGCCCCGGCCCCAGCACAATCCAGTCGCGCCGCCGCATCGCCAATGTCGCGTGGAAGGTCGCAAGCCCGGCGCACAGCACCCCGAGCGCGACGACCAGTTGAATGAGCACCGACGCAAGGATCGGCAGCGGCCCGAGCGCGGCCAATAGCAGCGCGAGGCCCGAGATACGGCGGATGCTGTCGAGCGCTTCCCACCAGAGATTGTGATCGACCGCGGCCAGCGCCCGCCGCGCCAGCAGGGTGAGCAGATTGAAGGCGGCGACGAGATAGAAGGTGATGAACAGCGCCGGATAGTCGGTCTTGAGCCAGCCCGTCGCGATGGCGCCACCAATCAGCACGGCGCCCAAGGCCACGAGGCCAGCAAGAATCCACAGCAGGGCGACCAGCTCGGCGGGATCGAACGCGCCCTCCCCGCTCACCCGCAAGCGCCGCAGCCGTGCATAGGCGATGGCGCTCAGGCCAAGCTCGGCGGACACCGTGAAGTTGGCGAACGCGACCAGCAGCAGAAAGCCGCGAAACTCCTCAAGGGGGAGAATGCGCACGAACACGAAGGTGACGACGAAACCCCACAGCATGGCGAGGGCCACATTGCCCAGCTTCACCAGCCCGAGCAGCCCGGAATGACGCTCAAGACGCCCCGCCAGCGCAATCAGGCCGGCCATCACCCCCGCAGGCTCATCATGCCGGTCGACGGGCGCGGAACAGCGTGTCGGCCAGGGCCTCCCGCCTCACCGCTTCGGGCGGCCGGGACGCGGCATCAATCAGGTCCACCTCGAACCCGGCCGCGCGGATGCGCTCGGCAAAGTCGCGGCCATATTGGCGGACATGGTCCCACTGGCCGAAGCGCCGCTCCCGCTCGCGGCCGGAGAGATCCGGCGGGCCATCCTCGCTGGGGCGATCCCATAGCGGCACGAGCAGCCAGGCCTCGCCGCCGGGCTTGAGCGCGCGCAGCACATTGCGCAGCACCACCGCGTCGTCAGGCACATGCTCCATCACATGGCTGGCATAAATGCGGTCGTAGCGCGACTCCTCGGTCATCGCCATCAGGTCCAGGTGCTGGACGCCGGGGACGGCATAGCGTGAGGGGTCGATATCGGCGGGCACATAATCGCCCGCATGGGCGCGGAACCGCTCAATCAGGCTCGCCTCGCCCGGCGCGCAATGCAGCACCGCGCTCCATGCCGGCAGGGTGATGACACCTTCATCAAGGAGATGATGCATCAGCCGTTCGCGTGGCGATGCGCCGCAATCGAGGCATCCCCACTCCGCTTCATCGCCGTAGCGGAAGAAGCCCACCACATCGCGCCGGCAGGCCGGGCAATGCCGGTCACGCGCTGCGCCGAAGGCTGACCGCACGGCCAGTTCGGCTCTCGAGAGATGCTTACCTGCGGCCTTGCGCACGCGTTGCATGGTGATCATGGCGCGAGCCTATACAATGCTGGACCCCGAAAGCGAGAGGAACCGCACATCTTTGCGTGCACGGCCTCAGTCGCGGGACTTGGCGGGGGTCCATAGCGTGAAGGTCTGCCCGCGCATGGCGAGCAGCACGCCCTTCAAAGTCGCCATATAGGCCAGCAACAGGTCGAATATCGCCGCGAGCGGCCCGCGCCGCGCCATCGCGCCCAGCATCGCCAGCACCAGCCCGGCCGCGACCAGCGCGACCGCTGCAACCGGCGTGATCCGCCAGGCGAGCGCCAGCGCCGCCACAACCGCCAGCCCGATCCACAGGCCCCCGAACCATCGCACGATCTTGCGCGAGCCATATTTGAACCGGTCGAGCCGTCTCATCCGCCGCAATCCCGGCCGCAAATGCCGGTGCGTGTGCCAGCTGCGGGCGGCGATGCGTACCTTGCGGCGGTACTCGTCGGCGCGCTGCGCCACCATCGCCTCACGGGCGATCACGTCCTTTGCCTTGATGAGTCGCCGACCGGCAAAGACAACGGCCATGGAGACGGTGAGATCGTCCAGCACGCTATCGGGGAAGTCGGGATACAGCGCGCGCCGGATCGAGAAGATCGATCCGTCCGCCCCCATCACATTGCCGGTGCGCGACTCGATATCCTTGAGATGCTCCTCGAGCCGCCAGTAGAGCGCGCCCACCGACGCCGAAGCGCTGCGATCCGCGCCATCATAATGCAGCGAGCCGAGCACGCCGCCGACCTGCGGATCGGCATAATATGGCAGTAGCGCATCGATAGCGTTTGCGTCGAGCAGCACGTTGGCGTCGGTAAAGACGAGAATCTCGCCCGTGGCCATGGCCGCGAGTTGCTTCATCCCGTGCGCCTTGCCGCTGCGGCCCGGACCGCGCAGCAGGGTCAGGACGTCCTGAGCCTGGCCCAGCAGGTCGCCTGTGCCATCACCGGAGCCATCGTCGAAGGCGAGGATCTGTAAACCCGGATGCCGCGCCTTGAGCGCACGCAGATTCTCGATCTTCGTGGGCAGCGATGCAGCTTCGTTATAAGCGCAGAAGAGCAGCGAGACGGTAGGCGGGACCGCGCCGCCCGCGTGCTGGACCGGCTTGGTCGGCAGCAGCCGCAGGATGAGCGGATAGATCAGGAACGGCCAGACCAGCAGCACCGCACAAAGCGTGATGATGAGGGTGAGGAACAGGTCGACGGGCGTCATCGTACGTGTCCCCTCCGGGCTTCCTTGTTCTCCTGCGAAAGCAGGAGTCCAGGGCGCAGCAGATGAACTTTGCCGCCCTGGACTCCTGCTTTCGCAGGAGCACAACACCCCTCTTCAAAACGCACACCCTCAGAATGCATTATCATGCGCCAGCACTCGCAGCGTCGCGACGATGATCCGCAGGTCCCGCCAGATCGACCAGTTGGTCACATATTCAAGATCCGACTGCAGCCGGTTGATGAGATCCTCATGCCGGTCGGTCGGGCCGCGATGGCCACGCACCTGCGCCAGACCGGTCATGCCCGGTTTGATGCAATGGCGCGCCCAATAGCGCTCATCGACCTCCCAATAGAGGCTCTGCGCCGCCTTCGCCGCCGGAGCGTGAGGGCGTGGTCCGACGATGCTCATGTCGCCTTTCAACACATTGAAAAGCTGTGGCAGTTCATCGATGCTCGTGCGCCGCAAAAAGGCGCCGATGCGGGTCACGCGCGGATCGTCCTTCTCGGTGAGCTTGTCCGCCTTGAGGTCGCTCAGCGCCATATGCATAGTGCGGAACTTGAGGATCATGAACGGCCGCGCATCGCGCCCCAGCCGCTGCTGGCGGAAGAACACCGGACCCGGCCCCGAGAGCTTCACCGCCAGCGTGCCGAAAATGAGGATCGGCGAGAGCGCCAGGATCGCCGGCACGCAGATCGCCAGATCGAACAGGCGCTTCAACAGCCGGTCCCGGAACAGCAGCGGTCCACCCGCAACCACCAGCGTCGGATGATCGGCAAAGGCGCTCACCTTCGCGGGCACGAACTGGCGCATCTCAGGCACCAGGATTTCTCCCTTGGCGGACAGGGAGGTAAGCACGATGCGCCAGTCCGCGATCCGCTCGGCGGGGCACGCGACGACCACGCGCTCGGCACCGCCGACACCATCGGCGAGGCGCTCGGCCATTTTGGCATCCCGCGCGGTGGGATCGAAGCCGATCGCCTGCGCATCCACCCGCCAGGCATCGCGTGGCGTTTCGATCTCGACGCCATCGACCAGCAGCACCGTGATGTGCGGCACCGTGCCGACCAGCCAGATTGCCAGCCGGTCGATCAGCGGACGCACCGCGATCAGCCCGCCGGCAGACAAAGCCAGGCCGACCATGAAGGTGAGACGCGACAATTGCTCGGCGATCTTGCCGAGGTAGATGATGAACAGAGTCAGCATCACCGCTTGCGCCAGCGACCATACCGCCTTGGCGGCGCTCGCCCGACGATTGCCGATCATCCTTATCCCGTAGACGCCGCCATGCACGGCAATGAGCACGTAGACCGGCACGATCATCGCGGCCATCACCAGACCGTGCGGCTTGCCCGGCTCGCCCATGAGCGAACCCAGAACCAGCAGATTGGCCAAGGCAAAGGCCAGCCCGAGCACCAGCATGTCGAGCATGATGCTCAGCAGATAGAGGCGCAGGCGTGCTGCTTCCTTCGACTGCGCTGGTTTGGCTGCCATGGCCGCGCGCTATGCCCCTGCGCGGGGGCCGTCAACGAGATTGTGCGTGGGCGACGCGGTGGCATCCGTCGCAGTTCCAGCAACATATGTCCCGCGCCGGGGCAGGATTTCGGGATCATCGCTGGAATATCGTGTATGACCCTTTTATGACGGCCGCCCCAGAACGCCGCGGAGAGATGATGCAGCACAGCCCCAACAGACCAGCGCCAGCCGTGAACAGGATTCAAAACAACCTGCTTGCGGCGCCGGAGAGACGTCTGCTGAACTGGCTGTGCAGCATCATGCCTCGCTGGGTCACGCCCGATATGCTCACGACGCTGGGCGTGGTGGGCGGGCTTGCCACCTTCATCGGCTATGCCGGCAGCAGCTTTGGAGACCAATGGCTGTGGCTGGCCATGGCGGGCTATGTGATGCAGTGGTTCGGCGACTCGCTGGATGGCAGCCTCGCCCGCTATCGGCACATTGAGCGGCCATCCTACGGTTACTTCATTGACCATAGCTGCGACGGCATCGTCACCTTGCTCATTCTGGGCGGCATGGGCTTCAGTCCCTATGTCCGGGTGGACGTCGCGATGTTCGCGGTCGTCGGCTATCTGCTGCTCTCCATCCACGCCTATCTCGCGGCTCGGGTGATGGGCGAATTCAAGCTCTCCTATGGCATAGCCGGGCCGACGGAGCTGCGCTTCGTGCTGATCGGCATGACCATCGGCATGATGCTCACCGACCCCACCAAGGCGCCGGCTATCTCGCCGTTTGACATGATCGTCGGCGGCGTGGGCGTGATTTTCGTGGTGCTGTTCGTCAGCCAGACGCTCGTTGCGGGCCGTCAACTGTCCCGGTCGGACAACGCCCGGCGCGGGTAAACGGCGCCGCGCCGAACGGGGCCTGCCTTATTCGGCAGCCTCTTCCAGATGACCATGCGGTGTAGCCTGCATCGCCGCGATGCCGAGCTTTGCGAGCAGCGCGCCATCCCTGTCGTCGCCGGCATTGGGTGTGGTGAGCAGCTTGTCGCCGGTGAAGATGCTGTTGGCCCCGGCCATGAAGCAGAGCGCCTGACAGGCCTCGCTCATGCTCTCCCGCCCCGCTGAAAGGCGGACCATCGCCTGCGGCATGGCGAGCCGCGCCACTGCCACCGTGCGGACGAATTCGATCTCATCAATCTTGGCGAGCGGCGTATCGGCGAGCATGTCGCCGAGCACGGTGCCCTTGACCGGCACCAGCGCGTTGATCGGCACGCTCTCCGGATGCGGCATCGTCGCCAGCGCGTGGATGAAGCCAATGCGATCCTCGCGCGTCTCGCCCATGCCTACAATGCCGCCGCAGCAGACGTTGATCCCCGCGGAGCGCACGGCCTCCAGCGTCTCGATCCGGTCGGCAAAGCTGCGCGTCGTGATCACCTCGCCATATTTCTCCGGCGCGGTGTCGATATTGTGATTGTAATAATCCAGCCCTGCCTCGGCGAGCATCTGCGCCTGACCGGGCGTCAGCATCCCCAGGGTCATGCAGGTTTCCAGGCCCATCTCGCGCACGCCCTTCACCATCTCGATGAGGGCGGGCATGTCGCGGTCCTTGGGGTTGCGCCAGGCTGCCCCCATGCAGAAGCGGCCCGAGCCGGCATCCTTGGCCTGCGCAGCGGACTGGAGCACGGCGCGCACGTCCATCAGCTTGGTGGCCTTGAGGCCGGTCTCTGCATGGACGGACTGGTTGCAATAGCCGCAATCCTCCGGGCAGCCGCCGGTCTTGATCGAGAGCAGCGTCGAGAGCTGCACCTCGTTGCGCGGATGATTGGCCCGATGCACGCCCTGCGCCTCATAGAGCAGATCCATGAACGGCAGATCGAACAGCGCGGCGATTTCCTCGCGCGTCCAGTCGGTGCGGGGGGCGGTGGTCACCGGCGCGGCTGGGGATGAAAGCTGTGTCATAGCCTGCCCCTCTGCCTTAGGCGGACGCGCTTGAAAAGCCACTCTTGCCATTGGCGGCATCCGCATAGCGCCTGAGCGCATCCGCATAACGCCTAACCAGCCGCCGCGCCTGTTCGTCGGCGGGCATCGCAGCAAGCGCCGCGCTCAGCCGCGCAGGCCATTCTCCCGGCAGATCGCCCAGCCGCTCTCGAGCGATGCCGATGGTGAAGAGGATGGCACGGCTCTCCGGCAGGCGCCTCAGCGTTTGCCGTTCGCAGCGGACGATCAGCGTCTGCCCGGCATTGTCCGGCGTGACATGCGCAAACGCGGCGGCCTCATCGACGGTCGGGAGATAGCGCCACTCCATGGACGGCACGATGAACCAGTTGGCCCGCGCGAAAATTGGCCCCGCTTTCAAGCTTGCCATGAAGTGATCGACACCGGGCGCCAATTGCTCGGCATAGCCATGGATGGGCGCATGGATCTGCGCCATCGGTCGGCCGATCTTGTCCGCAAGGCGCCAGTCGGTCGGGAAGCCCACCGCAGCGGCGGTAAGGTGCCACGGGTCACCCGGCTCCGCCTGCTGCATGATGCACAGATCTTCCCAGCAGCCGCGCGCGATATCGCCCAGCTCTCCTGAAATGCCGATCATCGCGCCGACCTCGCGGACGGCGCCCTCGGCACCGGGCAGCAGCTGAACCGCCTCCGGGTGCGCGTCGAATACCGCCGAGCGGGCGGCGCGGTCGAAGTCCGGCCAGAGCCAGTCCTCCTCCGGCACGCGGCGCAGGCCCATGGTCATCGCACGGCCCATCCGCGCTGCGCCCAGCAGATCGGGCACGGAGAAGCCAAGCGTCATGCTGCCCCGCCTCCGTGCCCGGCTGCCATCCTCAGAGCGCGTCCAGCGCCTGCGCCATGTCCGCGATGATGTCATCGATATGCTCGATGCCAACCGACACGCGCACCACGTCCGGCCCGGCGCCAGCTGCGACCAGTTCCGCCTCTGACAGCTGGCTATGGGTGGTCGAAGCAGGGTGGATGATCAGCGAACGGGTATCGCCGATGTTGGCCAGATGGCTGAACAGCTTGACGCCGGAGACGAGCTTGATGCCAGCCTCGCGCCCACCCTTCACGCCGAAGGTGAACACGGCGCCGCCTTTGCCGCCCAGATAGCGCTGCGCGAGCGCATGATAGGGGTCGTCCGGCAGACCGGCATAGCGCACCCACTCGACCTTGGGATGCTTCTGGAGCCACCGCGCCAGCGCCAGGGCGTTATCGCAATGCCGCTCCATGCGCAGCGACAGGGTTTCCATGCCAGTGAGCGCGAGGAAGGCATTCATCGGCGCCAGCGCCGGCCCCAGATCGCGCAGGCCCAGCACCCGGCAGGCGATGATGAAGGCAATCGGCCCTACCGCGTCGCTGAGCACCGCGCCGTGATAGGAGTCGTTGGGCTGGGTCAGGGCCGGGAACTTGCCGGACTTCACCCAATCGAACTTGCCCGCGTCCACGATCACGCCGCCGATGGAATTGCCATGGCCGTTGAGGAACTTGGTGACCGAATGCACCACGATGTCCGCGCCATGCTCGATCGGGCGGCACAGCACCGGCGTGGCCAGCGTGTTGTCCACGATCAGCGGAATGCCGGCGTCATGCGCGATCTTCGCGATCGCCTCGATATCCTGCACCACGCCGCCGGGATTGGCGAGGCTCTCGATGAACACGGCGCGCGTGCGGTCCGTGATCGCCGCGGCGATATTGGCCGGATCGTCCGCATCCACGAAGGTCGAGCTCCAGCTCATCTTCTTGAAGCTGTGGCCGATCTGGTTGAGCGAGCCGCCGTACAGCTTCTTGGCCGCGACGATGTGATCGCCGGCTTCCAGCAACGTGTGGAACGCCAGGAACTGCGCGGCATGACCCGAGGCCACGGCCAGCGCGGCAGCACCGCCCTCAAGCGCCGCAATCTTGCCTTCCAGCGCGCCGTTGGTGGGGTTCATGATTCGCGTGTAGATGTTGCCGAACGCCTGCAGCGCGAACAGGCGCGCGGCGTGATCGGCATCGTCGAACACATAGGATGCCGTTTGATAGATCGGCGTGATCCGCGCCTTGGTGGTCGGGTCGGGCTCGGTTCCGGCATGGACAGCGAGGGTATCGATCTTCTGGCTCACGGGGCTGCTCTCCTTTGTTTTGCGCGAAGCGTGACCGACAGCGGCATGGACCGCCGTACAGAAGGCTCCTTAGCCTCTCGCCAACGCAAAGCCTACCGCCAGCGCGTGCCCGCAGACCGATGATCCTCCACCTGCTTGCAGAGATCGCTCCCGATCGCCAACTAGGCACCACAGACAGGACACGTCATGCACATCCAGGATCCCACGCCCCGCCCCCGCCAGATCGCCGAGATCGGCAGCTATCATGCGCATATTTATTATGATGCCGCGACGCGCCCGGTGGCGGAGCGCCTGCGCGCGGGCGTGTCCGATCGATTTTCTGTCCGGCTGGGGCGCTGGCACGATCGGCTGGTCGGGCCGCACACGCAATCCATGTTCCAGATCGCCTTTGCCTGCGATCTGTTCGACACGCTGGTGCCCTGGCTGATGCTCAACCATGGCGGACTGAGCATCCTCATTCATCCCAATACGCTGAACCAGCGGCGCGATCATCTGGAGGACGCGCTGTGGATCGGCACCCCGCAGGCGATCCTTGGCGACCGCCTGCCGACCGAGGGCGCAGAGCCGAATGATGTGGGCGAGATCAATTCAGCGCCCGTCGCCGGAGTCACCATCTAGCGAGGCAGCATCCCCTCGCCGCAGCGCCTCTCGGAGCGGCGCGACAAGCATAGAAAAACCCCGCCAAGTCGTTGAACCTGGCGGGGTTTTCCATGGTGGGCGTGGCAAGGATTGAACTTGCGACCCCTGCGATGTCAACACAGTGCTCTACCACTGAGCTACACGCCCACTTGAGAGGAGAGGCCCTTACGCAACGCGCGAGGGCGGCGCAAGCGCAAATATCAGAGAAGGTTCTCCGCGCTGGTGCGATTGAACATTCGGTCGACCTCCATCACCAGATCGCGCAAGTGAAACGGCTTGGAGAGAACCTTGGCTTCCGGCGCGACGCGCCCCGCGCGCAGGGTCACCGCTGCAAAGCCTGTGATGAACATCACGCGCGTATGCGGCGAGACGGACGCGACATGCTGGGCCAACTCAATGCCGTCCATTTCCGGCATCACGATATCGGTCAGCAGCAGATCGAAATGCTCGGCCTCGATGATCGGCACCGCCGCCGTGCCCCGGTCCACCGCCACGACCTCATAGCCGGAGCGTTCGAGCGCACGAACGAGATACTGCCGCATCGAGTCATCGTCTTCCGCCAACAAAATGCGAAACATGCGCGTGCCGAAGCCTCCGGGATACTCGTCGATCACACCGCCATAAAGCCTGATAGGCCTTGGCGTCACCCCTTGCTTTATGCGAAAAGCGATTAAGAATTTCCATCAGTTGCGGCCAATTGCGGAAAATTTCGCAGCCGCAAGCGGCCCTGTGGAGGACCATTGCGACCCAAGCCCGCCCGGAGTCATGACGCGTTTCATCACTACGGCGTGGCCGGTGATTGCGGTCCTCTGGTGTTCGCCGTCCCTCACGCGGGGCGGGATTATTCCCCCGCCCTGCTCGCGCGGGCCCGGGTTTCGCAAAAGGCCTTGCAGGGGCTTGAGGACCGCTATGCCGATCTGCTGGTGGAAAGGCTCATCGAGCAAGGCCATCATGTGCTGGTCGCGCGCCAGCCCCGCGCCCTGATCGATCTCAATCGCGACGAGCGGGAAGTCGATCTCCGAGGCATCCAAGGGGCGCCATGGAGCTTTCGTGGCCAGAGCAGCGCAAAATTGCGCGGTGGCCTGGGCCTGATCCCGGAACGGCTGGCGACGACGGGCGGTCTCTGGCGCGACCCCCTGCCCTACGCCGCCCTGTGCCAGCATATCGAGCAGGTGCATCGCCCCTACCACGCCGCGCTGGCGGCTGCGCTTGACGTGACGCGCCGGCGCTATGGCATCGCGCTGCTGCTCGACATTCATTCCATGCCGCCGCTCAAGATCACCACGACCGACATACCGACTCCGCGCGTGGTGATCGGTGACCGATTCGGGCGGAGCGCAACGGATCGGCTGACCGACCTGTGTGCGGACGTCATCCGCCGGCACCGGCTGCCGGTGGCGATCAACGCGCCCTACGCGGGTAACCATATTCTGGAGCGACATGGCCGGCCCGAGCGGGACGTTCACGCCATTCAGATCGAATTCGATCGGTCGCTCTATCTGGATGCGGCAATGGCCGAACCGGGGCCTGGCCTTGCCATTGTGCAGGGCCTGCTTATGACACTGGCCGAGCATCTCTCGCGCGAGCTGATTGACTTTGCCCGGCCGCTGGCGGCCGAATAGCGCAGACCGAGCCGTCTTCGTTTAACCATAAAAAACCACCCCGTGCGATGCACAGGGTGGCCCAGGTTCAGGGAGGAGACGTCCCGAAAGGGCGGGACGCCCACGCAACGGCTCGAAAGGGGGAACAAGCCATTACGTATTTTGAAGTTAAGGCACGGCCCGAGCCTTTTCAAGCCCGGGCCGCAAGAGGTAGATGATTTTTTCAACTTATCGCCTCGCCCCGCCGAAAAATCGAGCGGCTGAGCGAGGGCGCGATTTAGCTGATCTGGTAAGCCGGCACCGGGCCGAGGCCGAGGGCGCGCTGAGCGAAGAACAGCTCACGCATGCCCTGCAGCGAGAACAGATGCGCATGGATGAGCGGAAGCGCACCGCTCTGGTTGAACTTGCGCAGCTGATCGCCGCGCAGCTCGCGCAGCTTTTCCTCGTTGACCATTTGGAAGCCGCGATAAACGAAGGGCTGCTCTTGATCGGGAATCTGGATGCTCAGCTCGCCGTCCATCAGAAGCTCCTGCTCCTGCAGTTCCTTGACGAACTGGCCGGTGCGCATCGCAGCTTCCTCAAACTGCTGGCAGAAAGCGAGCAGTTCCTTGGTCAGCTCGCTGGCCTCGCCATTTTCGATGAGCGGACGTCCGTCCTCATACTCACCGACGATTTCGCTGGTCGGATCGAAGCACAGCGACAGCTCGTCGGAATCCGGACGCAGGCGCACCAGCATCCAGGGGTAGCGACGGATATAGGCGGGAACATAGCCGTCCTCGCGGCGCAGCTTGCCCTCGCTATCGACCAGCGTGTTGACGCCCTCGTTGAGGCCCATCAGCGCTAGCGGCACGGGATTCGGGCCGCTGGAGAAGACGATCGGCAGGAAACGCTGGGCCTGCGCGAACTCGTCGAGCGTCAGCGGGACGGCGTGGACGCCCACGATATGCGGCGCGGTGTCATAGTTGCGCAGCGTGTACTTGCCGTGCTGCTCCACATTGAGCGGCACCAGATCGTTATAAAGCAGAGGCAAATTCTGGGCTTGTGGCGCGCTGGCCATGACATCGGTCTCCTGAAACGGACATGGATCAGCCCGTTCCCGATGGGCCGGCTGAATGACGCCCGGCCATAAAGGGCCGCTCGGGCCTAGGCAAGGGGCACAAGCTTGCCGGGATTGAATAGGCCCTGTGGATCGAACGCCCGCTTGATCGCCCGCACCGCATTCAGCTGGGCGGGTGGCGTAAGACGCGCAAACTCCGCGATCTTCATCTGGCCGATCCCGTGCTCGGCCGAGATCGATCCGTGCATCGCCACGACGATGTCGTTGACGAAGCGCGTCGCCTCTTCCCCGTGCGTGCCGAGCCAATCCGCCCCCTGCCCCGGGCCAGTGCCGGCCGGCGCGCGGACATGGAAGTGCACATTACCATCGCCAAGGTGCCCGAAGGACGAAGCCGTCGCCCCCGGGAACCGCGCCTCGCACGCCGCTGCCGCCTCGATCATGAAGCGGGGCATGTCCGCAATCGGTACGCTCACATCGAACTGCAGCGCAGGCCCCTGCGCCCGCTCCGCCTCCGATCCGCTTTCCCGCAGTTTCCAGAACGCTTCGGCCTGCGCCTCGCTGGCGGCGATGGCCGCATCGACGACCAGACCTTGTTCGAAGGCCTCGGCCAGAGCAGCCTCCAGCCGAGCAGCCGCGCTCTCTTCCTCGTCGGCCGCGTCCAGATCCACCTCGATCAGCGCATTCCACGGGGTTCGAGTCTCGATGGGCGCGCGGGTATCGGGGATCACATCGAGCACATGGCCGAGCGTGTCGCGCGCCATCACCTCGAACCCCTCGACGACGGACCCAAGGCGCCGCTCGAGAAATCGTAGCAGCGCCAGCGCCTGCGCGGGGTCTTCCACGCCGGCCCACGCCACGGCCCGATCGGCAATCGCCGGCACCAGACGAAGGCTCGCGGCCGTCACGATCCCCAGCGTTCCTTCCGCCCCGATAAGCAGCTGCTTGAGATCGTAACCCCGATTGTCCTTCTTGAGCGCGGCAATCCCATCGTGGATCGAGCCATCCGGCAGCACCGCCTCGATGCCCTCCACCAGCGCGCGCATCGTCCCGTGCCGCAGCACCTGCGTCCCGCCGGCATTGGTGGAGACCAGCCCACCCACTGTTGCCGATCCCTTGGCGCCCAGGCTCAGCGGAAACCGCCGACCGACCGCCGCTGCCGCCTCATGCAGCGTCGAGAGAATGACGCCTGCCTCACACACGGCGAGATTGGCGGCAGGATCGATCGCGCGAATCCGGTTCATCGCGCGGAGCGAGAGGATGAGGGCGCTGCCATCGGCCGGGGGTGTGGCGCCGCCGACCATGGAGGTATTCCCCCCCTGCGGCACCAAAGCGACGCCATGATCGTGCGCGCAGCGGACCATCGCGGCCACCTCCTGCGTGGAGCGCGGCGTCAAAATGGCGACCGCCTCGCCATGATATTTGCCGCGCCAGTCGCCCAGCCAGGGCGCGATGAGATCGCGATCCTCTATCAGGCCACGGGGGCCGGCAATCGCACGAAAGGCGTCCAGAACTGTCTCGGAGATCATGCCCGCCTATATGCCCTCTGCGCCGCCGCATGACCACCATCTGCGCGCAAAAATGCTTGCGAAGCGCGCGCCTTCGTTGTTGATCATACAATTAATCGGCTGTTCAAGCGGTAAGGGTTAGGGCATTTTCCTCCCCTGGGGTCAGTTCATTGCCAGCATCGTCGCCAACCATTTTGCTGCCGCTCCTGCTTTTGGGAGCATCGCAGGCCGTAGAGGCCGAGCAGCGCGTGGCGGGCCCGGAAATGAGCCGCATGGCGCGCATGGAGCAGGTCCAGCTCGCCCAGCTCTCCATCGAACAGCGAGTGATCATCCGCATCCCGACCATGCCGGCGCAACCCCGGACAGCTGCACCGGCGCCGCCGGTCATCCAGTGGAAGGAAGGGCGCGGCCCGCGTTGCCTCCCCCTCAACCTGATCCGCGCGGCGGTGGTGACGCATGCCGATGGCGTGACGATGGTGGTGAGCAACACCGAGCGCTACCGCGCCCATCTGGGGCGGGCCTGCCGGGCAGCGGACTTCTATTCGGGCTTCTACATCTCGCCCGACAAGGATGGGGTGCTGTGCGCCGGGCGGGACATGCTGCATGCTCGCAATGGCTCTGCCTGCGAGATCGAGCGCTTCTCGCGCCTCACGCCCCAGGTCGTGCACGCCGAGCCTGACGACGAGCCAAAGCGCGCGCGGTCTGACCGATAACTCCTGATAAGCGGGGCGGAATTTCGCGTTCCGCGTTCGAGGCCAGAAACCATATCGCCGCCGCAGCATTATCATGACGGGGAGCCTCAAGGCTCGCGGACGTCGCGTCAATCGCGACAGGGGAGCCGTCGTTGCGACTAAGATTACTGAAGGCAGGCTTGAAGCCAAGCGCGCAGAACTTTGGAAAAGCCTGGCGTGGAAGCTTGCTGGCGAGTGCCGGGATGCTGTGCCTTCTCGCGCATCCCGCTCAGGCGCAGCCCCCCTCGACCGATCAGGCGCAGCCGACCCGGAATTCAGACGCGGCCCCAGTCGAGCCGATCATTTCAGACGAAGAGTTCGACGCCAGCATTCCACCGATCGACGAAAGCGCGCCCCTTGGCAGTGTCCAGGCATGGGAAGCCGAGGCAGACCGGCGCGCGGCCAGCACCGGGCGCGATGCCAGCGTGAGCGCCGAGCCGACCCCCACCGAACAATCGGCGGCGGATGAGGGCCTGCCCGCTCCGCCAGAACTGGATGAGGAGCTCGACCGGCCCCTCACCCCGCTCTACGCCTTCGACGTCGAAACCTTCGATGAGAGCCAGTATACCGAGGCTGACGAAGGCCCCGCCCCTTCGCTGCGCTACAGCTACAAGATCGAGGGTCTCTCCGCGCTGGACGGGGCCGGCCCGGTGCTGCCCGTCGATGGCGGAGACATTGTCAGCCAGTTCAAGTCGCTTTCCGCGCTCGAGGATGGCGATGGCAAGGCGGACAATGGCGCCATGATCAATGCCCGGCTGGAGGAAGACCAGAAATTGCTGGTCGATATCCTCTCCTCGCAGGGCTTTTTCGATGCCACGGTGCGGGGTTCGCTGGAGCTTCCCGAGCAGGACAGCAAGGGGCCGATCACGGTCATCCTGCAGGCCACGCCCGGCCCGCGCTATCATCTGGGCGAGATCCGGTTCGATGCACCGCCGGTGCAGCCGGAGGATCTCATCACCCGCGCCTTCCGGCCCCGCACTGGCGACCCCATCGTGGCGGAGCGCATTCTCGGCGCGGAGGCCAATATCGCAGTCACCCTGCCGGAGAACGGCTATCCGTTCGTGAATGTCGGCCAGCGTGATATCGT
The DNA here is from genome assembly GCF_025961965.1 of Sphingobium sp. B1D7B. Classification (NCBI taxonomy): domain Bacteria; kingdom Pseudomonadati; phylum Pseudomonadota; class Alphaproteobacteria; order Sphingomonadales; family Sphingobiaceae; genus Sphingobium; species Sphingobium sp. B1D7B. The sequence continues at coordinate 2,279,885 of NZ_JAOQOR010000001.1, read as the reverse complement.
GCTCGATCCGGAAACGGAGGCTGGCGACTACACGCTGCCGATCACCCCCGGCCCCCGCAGCAGCTTCGGCGACATCGTGGTCGAGGGCGAGAAGCCGGTGTTCGAGCCGGACCATATCCAGAAGATCGCCCGCTTCCGCAAAGGCGAGCTGTATGACAGCCGCAAGATCGATGATTTGCGACAGGCGCTGATCGCCACCGGCCTGCTCTCCGTGGGATCCGTGACGCCCCGCCCGAGCGCCGAGCCTGCGGGCGACGGCACCGACTATGCGACCCTCATCGTCAATCAGGAGGCCGGCCCCGCCCGCACCCTCGCCGCCCAAGCCGGATATGGCACGGGCCAGGGCGTCAAGGTCGAGGGGAGCTGGACGCACCGGAACATGTTTCCACCCGAGGGCGCGCTCATTGTTCAGGGCACGGCCGGCACATTGGAGCAAGGCCTCGGCGTCTCCTTCCGTCGCTCGAATGCCGGCAAGCGGGACCGCAGCGTGGAACTGGGCATCGATGCGCGCCACAGCAATTTCGACGCGTTCGAGGCGTTCACGGGCCGTCTTTATGGCCGCATCGCCTACGAAAGCACGCCCATCTGGCAGAAGCGGCTGACCTATAATTTCGGCTTCGAGCTGCTCGGCTCCAACGAGCAGGATTATAATTTCGACGCCGGTGAGCTGCGGCGGCGGACCTATTATGTCGCGGCGCTGCCGGGTCAGGTGACGTTCGACACATCCAACTCCCTGCTCGACCCGACCCGTGGCTTCCGGATCTCGGCCTGGCTCTCCCCAGAGGCATCGCTGGGCAGCGGCGCACAGACCTACGCCCGCGCGCTGCTGGAAGGCACGGGCTACTACCCCATCTCGGACGGGTTCGTGCTGGCCGGCCGTGCGCGCGTCGGCATGATCGGCGGCGCGGCGCGTGAGCAGATCGCACCCTCGCGGCGCTTCTACGGCGGTGGCGGCGGATCGGTGCGCGGCTTTGGCTATCAGGAACTCGGCCCCAAGGATCCCGATGCCCGGCCGATCGGCGGCCGCAGCCTCGTCGAGGCCGCGGCGGAAGTGCGCTATCGCTTCGGCGATTATGGCATCGTCGGCTTCATCGATGGCGGGCAGGTCTATACCAGCCAGGTGCCACGCTTTGACGATTGGCGCTTCGGCGTCGGCATAGGCGGGCGCTTCTACACCAATTTCGGCCCGATGCGGCTCGATGTCGCCACACCGATCAACCGCCAGCCGGGAGAATCCCGTATCTCCGTCTACGTCTCCATCGGGCAGGCTTTCTGATGGCTGATCCGACCCCGCCCCCCGCGCCGATCGCCCCGGATATGCCGGAAGAGACGACTGCCGAAACCGTGATCGTCCGCCGCCGGAATTGGCCGCGCCGCGTGCTGATCGGCATCGGCGCGCTGCTCGCCTTGCTGCTGGCCGTCATCATTGGCGGCTATGCCTGGCTGAACAGTGACAGTGGGCGGGGGTTCGTCACCCGGCAGATCACCGGGCTCAAATTCGAGAACGGCATGTCGATCGGCATTGGGCGGATCGATGGCTCGATCTTCGGCGCCATGCGTCTGCGCAACGTAGAGGTGCGGGATACAAAGGGCGTATTCCTGAGCGCGCCGCTCATCGAGATGGACTGGCGGCCGCTCGCCTATGCGCGCAGCCATGTCGACATCCGCTCCCTGTTGATCCCCGCCGCCCGGCTGCATCGCTCGCCGGAATTCAAGCCGACGCCATCCAGCGATGGGCCGCTGCTGCCCGATCTCGACATTGACGTGAACCGGCTCGACATTGGCCGCCTGCAGATCGACACCCCGGTGACCGGCCGCAAGCACCTGCTCGGCCTCGCCGGTACCGTCCACATTGCGGACCGCCGCGCGCGGATCAAGGCGGACGGGCGCGCCATTGTGGCGCCGGGCGTTGCGGGTGGTGACAGGCTGGCGCTGCTGCTCGACGCGGTACCGGAATCCAACCGCCTGGCGGTCGATCTGCGCGTGACCGCCCCGGCGCAGGGCTTGCTGGCGAGCTACACCGGCATCGCCGAGCCGACAGCCATCGCGCTGGCGGGCAAGGGTGACTGGCAGAGCTGGAGTGGCAAGCTGACGGGCCGCATGGGCAGCGAAAGCCTTGCCAATGTCGCGATCACGGGCCGCGACGGCACCTTCACGGTGCGTGGCCCCTTGCGGCCCGGCCTTTTCCTCACCGGCCCGGCTCGCGCCATGCTCGAGCCGGTGACGCAAATCGACATGACCGCTGCCCTCGCAGACCGCCGCGCCCGGATTCGTGGCGGCCTGGCCAGCGACAACTTCACCTTCGGCGCCCAAGGCCTCATCGATCTGGGTGCCAGCCGCATGGAGAATCTCGATCTCGCCTTCCGGCTCACCAAGCCCAGCGTGATCGCGGAGAATCTGCGCGGCGCGGATATCGCGATGAACGCCACGCTCAATGGCGCCTTCGTCGCGCCGACGATCCGCTATGGCGTGAACGCCCGCCAGATTGGCTTTGGCGCCACGCTGATCGAAGGCCTCGCCGTCTCGGGCAGCGCGACGCTGGACAAGGACCGCTGGATGATCCCCGTCGAGGGACGGGCCCGGCGGATCAGCGGCGTCAATGCCAGCATCGAGCCGCTGCTCACGAATGTGCGTCTGGACGGCGACCTGGCTTATGCCAATGGCCGCATCCTCTCGGACAATATGCGGCTGCGGTCTGACCGGATCGACGCCACCGCCGTGATCGTGGCCGACCTCAACACCGCGCTCTACACTGGCGCCCTCAATGGCCGGGTGAATGGCTATCAGGTCGAGAGCGTCGGCATCTTCAATCTGCAAACCGACATGGACCTCAAGACCGGCCAGAACGGCTCTTTCCGCCTTGGCGGCCGCGTCACCGCGCGCTCGACACGCCTGCTGAACGACGGGTTGCAAAGCTTTCTTGGCGGCAATGCACTCATCGTCGCGGATGTCGGCTATGACAGCAATGGCGTGGCCAGTGTCGAGCGGCTGAACGTCTCGGCGCCACAATTCCGCATGACCGGCGCGCGCGGTCGCTACGGCGCTGATGGCAGCGTGCGCTTCTCCGGGCGCGGAAGCTCGGATCAATATGGCCCGCTGGGCGTCGAGGTGACCGGCACGGTCAATCGGCCGCTGGTCCGGCTGGCAGCCGAGCGACCGGGCCTTGGCATCGGCCTCGCCAATGTGACGGCGACCGTGCGGGGCGACAACGGCACCTATCTGGTGCAGGGCGAAGGCGCCTCCGACTACGGTCCGCTGGACCTCAATCTGGCTATAATGACTGCGCGCGGACCTTTGACCGTCGATGTGCGCCAAGGCACGAGCTTCGGCGGCGTCGGCCTCTCCGGGCGCATCTCGCAAAGCCGCGCCGGCCCGTTCGAGGGCACATTGCTGGCCGATGGGTCCGGCATCAATGGGCGGGTTGCGCTTTCCGCGCAGGGCCCCGTGCAGCGCGCGCTGGTAGATGCCACCGCGCGCAATGCCAGCCTGCCCGGCAAGGCCGGCCTTACGGTGGAGCAGGCGCTCATCAAGGCAGACATTCTGCTGACGGAGCAGCCGCAGATCGTTGCCGATGCGCAGCTTGCCGGCACGCGGATGGGCGATCTCACCATCGCGGTCGCGCGGGGCACGCTGAATTATCGCGACGGCGGCGGTCAGGCGAAACTGCTGGTCGAGGGCCGCACGCGCTATCCTTTCCGCCTGGCCGCCAACGCCCGCATGGCGCGAGACCTGTGGCAACTCGCGCTGGACGGTCGCTTCAACGGCGTCGACGTCAAGACAAGCTCGCCGATGCGAATCGTGCCATCGAACGGACGCTATACGCTCGCCCCAACGCGGCTCACGGTCGGCGGCGGCACCTTGCACCTTGCCGGCCATTATGGTGACGGCATGGCCGTGCAGGCCAGAATGCAGGATCTCAACCTCGCCATCGCCAACCCCTTCGTGCCTGGCCTTGGCCTCGGCGGAAAGGCCACCGGCAGCCTCGACTTCACCCAGGCCAGCGAGACGGCCTTCCCCGCCGCCGACGCTCGCCTGACGATCGACGATTTCACCCGCACCAGCCTCGCGGCCGTCTCCGAACCGGTCGATATCCAGTTCGCCGGCCGGCTGATCCCGCAAGGTGGCGAGGCGAATGCGCTCATCCGCCGGCGCGGTGCCGCGATTGGCCGGATGAACGTCAGCCTCCAGCCGCTCGGGCCGGGCGCGGGTAGCTGGTCGACCCGCCTGCTCGCCGCGCCTCTGTCCGGCGGCTTGCGCTACAACGGCCCGGCCGACGTGCTCTTCTCGCTCGCCGCGCTGCCGGACCAGAGTCTCAAGGGGCCAGTCGGGGTCGCCGCCGATTTCAGCGGACGGGTCCGGTCGCCGCAACTCACGGGGGTCGTGCGGGCCAGCAACCTCACTTATGAGAACACCAGCTACGGCACCCGCCTTACCAACATGGCCGTGCGCGGGCGCTTCACCAACGACCGGCTGGAGGTCGAGAGCCTCACCGCCAATGCCGGCAATGGCACGGTCAGCGCCAGCGGATCGGTCTCGCTCAATTCCGATCAGGGCTTCCCGATCCAGCTCGGCATCGACATGAACAATGCGCAGCTGGCGCGCAGCGATGGCCTGCAGGCGCGGGCGACCGGCCAGATCCAGGTGGTCAACGGCCCCAACCAGCCACCGACGATCACGGGGCGCCTCACCCTGCCCGAGACGCGCTATCGCATCGTCTTCCAGGGCAGCGCGGAAGTCCCGACGCTGACCGGCGTGCGGCGCAAGCCGACGCTCAAGCGCGAGCGTATCTCCGGCGCGCCCGAGCCGATGAAGACCATCCCCTCCGACTGGCGACTGGACCTGCGCGTGCAGGCGGATAACCAGATCTATGTGAGCGGCATGGGCCTTGAGTCCGAATGGGCGGCGGATTTGCGCGTCGCCGGCACCAGCGCAGCGCCACAGATCACAGGGGGCGTCAACCTCGTGCGCGGCACGCTGGGCTTTGCCGGGCGCTCGTTCGAGCTTCAGCAGGGCCGGATCACCTTCAGCGGACCGGAGATGACCAACCCGCAGTTGCGCATCGTTGCGAGCGGCGAAGTCGAGGACGTGACGATCACCATCACGATCACCGGCAATGCTCAGGACCCGCAGATCGCGTTCACCTCCACGCCCAGCCTGCCGCAGGACGAGCTGATGGCGCGCATCCTGTTCGGCAATTCGGTGGGCGAGCTGAGCGCCATCCAGGCCGTGCAGCTGGCCGCCTCGCTCAACTCGCTGCGTGGCGGCTCGGGCGGCCTCAATCCGCTGGGCGTGCTGCAATCGGCCGGTGGCATCGATCGGCTGCGCCTGCTCGGGGCTGACGAGGAGACGGGCCGGGGCACGTCGCTCGCGGTAGGTCAGTATATCAGCAATGATGTCTATGTGGAGATCATCACCGATGCGCGCGGCCATACCGCCACGCAGCTGGAAATCAGCCTCTCGAAAGCGCTCTCGGTGTTGAGTTCGGTCAGCAACTTCGGCGGGTCCGGCGTGAACCTGCGCTACCGGAAGGATTATTGATGCGCGCGGTGACGATCCTGTCGATGCTGGCAGTGCTCGGGCTGGCGGGGTGCAGCAAGGAGCCGAGCTTCGATGAGCGCTACGCTACCGAATCCAACCGGATCGAGGGCATGGCGGCCAATATGCAGGCGCAGCTCGACGAGCAACTCAATGCCTCTGCCGCGGCCGGCCGCCTCGCCCTCCCCATCGATGAAAATGATGTGGCCGACAACGCCACGGCCCAACCATGACCAGCCAGACCGACACCGACCAAGAGAAGGAGGACCGCCCGATCTCTGCCCAGGAACTCGAAGTGCTTGCCGAAGAAATCCCTGGCGCAAAGGGCGATTCGCCGCTCTCTCTGCCGCCCAAAGCGTGGTGGGCGATCCTCAAGCGCATCTACGTGATGATCGGCTTCCATAATCTCAGCCTGCTCGCCGCCGGGGTCGCTTTCTTCTCCTTCCTTGCTTTCGTGCCGCTGATCGCCTCGATCGTTCTGCTGTACGGCCTCATCGGCGATCCGCAGATCGTCGCCAGCAACGTGAACCTTCTTCGCGGCTTCGTGCCGCCGGAGGTACTCACGATCCTGGAAGAGCAGCTTCTCGCTATCGTGACGACCAGCAAGGCAGCGCAGGGCTTCGGCCTGGTGCTGGCCCTCGCCTTTTCGATCTATGGCGCCATGCGCTCAGCGACAGCGATGATCGCGGCGCTCAACATCATTTATGAAGAGCATGAGACGCGCAATTTCTTCCGGACCACCGGCGTGGCCGCCGGCATCACCGTCGGCATGGTCGCGGTGGGCGTGATCGGCACCTTGGCGATCTCGCTGTTCACTTATGCCGGGCGCGTGCTCTCCGATTATATCGGCAGCGGTTCGGCGCTGATCATCCAGCTCGCGACCTGGATTTTCGCGGGCCTTTTGATCAGCCTGACCTTCGCCGTGTTCTACCGCTATGCGCCGGACCGCAGAGCCGCGAAATGGTGCTGGCTGTCGGTGGGATCGGTGCTCTCCACCCTGCTGTGGGTGGGGATCACGCTGGGCTTCGGCTTCTACGTCGCCAATCTGACCAATTATAACGCGACCTATGGCTCGCTTGCCGCTGTCGTCATCTTCCTTATGTGGTTGTTCCTCTCGGCTTATGCAGTGTTGATCGGCGCAGAGGTCAACAGCGAGATGGAGCGGCAGACAATGGTCGATTCCACCATCGGGCCGGATCGCCCGATCGGCCATCGCGGCGCGGTGATGGCAGACAATCTAGCGGTGAATGATGCCAGCCGCATATTGCTCGAAAAGAAGCGCCGGCGCGACGCCGATCGGGCTGCCAACAAGGCGCATTGAGCGGGGTCGCCGGGGACGCTGCCAATCTTTTCGGGAACGATCCGCTTCCCTCTCGTGTTCGCTCTATATCCGTAAGCAATGGGAGTAATGCCGTGACTGCAAGGATTTACGCCGTGGCCGCAATCGCCACGCTGGGTTTGGCAGCCTGTAGCAGCCCCGATCACACGCAGAACAACGCCGTGCCGGCCGATAATGTTGCCGACAATGCCATGATGGGCAATGCCACGGGCAATATGGCGAGCGGCGAAAGCGCCACCGCGACCCTGCAGACGGCGCAGGGCGCGCCGGCCGGCACCGCGACCATCCGCGCCATGGATGGCGGCTTGCAGATCATGCTCGCCCTGCAGGGCCTGCCTTCAGGGAGCAAGGGTGTCCATGTGCATATGACCGGCAAGTGCGATGCGCCCGACTTCACCACGGCGGGCGGTCACTGGAATCCTGCCAGCACCAAACATGGTCTGGAGAACCCGCAGGGTCAGCATGCCGGCGACATGCCGAACATCGACATTGGCGAGGATGGCCGGGGTACGCTCGAATACACGCTCAAGGGCGCCACGATGGCCGGCTTGATGGACACCGATGGCTCGGCGATCGTCGTGCATGAAGGCACGGACGACCAGCGCACCGATCCGTCTGGCGATAGCGGCGGGCGCATTGCGTGCGGCGTCTTCCAAGCGGGCGCCTGACCGCGCGTTTAGGTGATTTTCTCGAAGCCGGGGCTGATCGCGAGATCAGAAACCGGCTTCGACAGCCAGCCGGATGGCATCCGCCCCGGTTCGGACGCCCAGCGCCTGAAACAGCGCGGCGCGGTGCATTTTCACGGTCCGCTCACTGAGCCCCAGGTCGAACGCAATCTGCTTGTTGAGCTTGCCCGCCGACATCAGCACCAGGATTCGTCTTTGCCGTTCGGTGAGTGCCGAGACGCGCGCGGTGGCCATGCCCTTGCGGCTGTCCGGCCCGGCGGATGCCACGGCCGCAACCTCAACCTGAGACCCCAGAAAATATTCCAGCCCGCCATCGGTGTCGAACATCGGCGCGATCATCACCGCATTGCGGAACGGCGAGCCATCCTTGCGATAATTGGTGATCTCCACAATAGCCGGCTTCTTCTGCCGGATAGCCGAGCGCAGCAATTCGCTTGATGCGGCTTCCGTTTCGGCCCCGTGCAGGAAGCGGCAATTGCGTCCGAGAATTTCCGCGCGGCTATAGCCGGTAAGGCGCAAAAACGCCTCATTGCAGGCAATGATGGGATTATCGGCCAGCCGGGGATTGCTGATCACCGCTGCGGTCGAACTGGCATCGATGATGTCGCTTATGGCCATGCCAACAGCGATATCAAAAGCGGTACGCACCGCCAAGGTCTGGCGGGAGAATGGTGGTGTCCGGACGCGTTTTCTTGCGCGGCTGCATGGCAGCCTTAGCCCTCCAGCCCCCTCGCCCCCGGCCCCTCCTCTGAAGAAGAGGGAGTAAGCTGTGAGCCTTCCTCAGCCCTCCGGCCGGGCGTGCCGATCCAGAAAGGCCACGAAAAGCCCCAGCCACTGGCGGACCGGCAGTTGCGGCCAGCCCAGCCCGAAGCCGTGGCCGCCTTCCTCGAAGAAATGCGCCTCCACCGGCCGCGCCGCGACACGCAGCGCCTGCAGCATCTCCAGACTGTTCGACGGCGGCACCGCCGGATCGTCGAGCGCGTGCATCAGGAACGTGGGCGGCGTCTGCGACCCGACATGGGCGGCCGGCGAGCGCCGGGCGACCAGTGCGGGATCGGGCTTCTCGCCCAGCAGATATTTGCGCGAATCCGCGTGGGTATCCGGCATGCGCATGCTGATGACCGGATAGATCAGGCCGGCAGTGCGCGGCCTCGCGTCGAGCCGGTCGATGGCCTCGCGCGGGGCGTAAACCGGCTGCGCGAAATCGGTGATCAGGGTCGCCGCCAGATGCCCGCCGGCCGAGAAGCCGAGCACCGACACCTGATCAGGATCGATGCCGTAGGTTCCGACCATCGACTTGATGAGGCGCATGGCGCGTTGCGCATCCTGCAGCGGCACGTCGGACCGGTTGGTCCAGCCCTCCCCCGGCAGCCGGTGGACGAGGACGAAGACCGTATAGCCCTGCGCTGCAAGCGCCTCCCCGACCTCCGCCCCTTCATTGTCGATGGAAATGAAGATGTAGGCACCGCCAGGAATGACCAGCACCGCGCGGCCATTGGACTTGGCCGGACGGAAGACGCGCAGATAGGGCTTGTCGACATTGTGCATGAAAACCGGCGGCGCCTTGTCCATCGGCAGAGGACGTGCAGAAAAGCCGTTCTCGGGCGGCGCGCCCGTCCACAGGTCGATGATCGGCGCGGCAGTCCAGGAAGGCGGAATGACGCGAGGCGGCATCCCAGCCGGCGGCTGGGCAGCGGCCATCGGCACGCTTGCTGCACCGGCCACGACTGCCGCAATGCCCGCTGCCGCCAGAAAGCCTCTGCGATCCAGTGCGCCGTCTTCCTTTGCCATCAGTCCTGTCCCATCATCGTCGCCGGCTGAGCGGGCTTATGTTCACATCGCCGCAGACACTAGCGGTAATCGATTGCATTGCAAGCCGTCCGGCCAGTGGCGGCCGCCCCCTCAATCTGCCGATATTGAGCCAATCGACATTGCGAAAGCAATCGATTACAGCCATGCCCTCATCCGCCGCGCCTTGCTGCGGAATGATAATCTGCAGGCAGCCTGGTTCGACCGACGCTGCGATGGAACAATAAGGCCGAGAGGATCGCGAAGTGACGGAACGCCCCCACATCCAGCCGAGCAACGCATCGGCCCTGCTGAAATGGCTGGTCTTCCTGATGTTCGCGATGTTCGCGATGACCACCGATTCGGTCGGTACAGTGATTCCGCAGATCATCCGCGAGTTCAATCTGGGCATGACGGCGGCGGGATCGTTCCAATATGCGACGATGTCCGGCATCGCCATTTCGGCCATTTCGCTCGGCTTTCTGGCAGACCGCATCGGACGCAAGGCGACGATCCTCATCGGCCTCACCCTCTTTGGCCTCAGTTCTGTCGCCTTCGCAGCCGGGCATGATTTCCTGTTCTTTGTCGCCTTGCTGTTCATCTCGGGCATCGGCATCGGCATCTTCAAGGCCGGCGCGCTCGCGCTGATCGGGGACATCTCCCGCTCGACGCGCGAGCATTCGACGATCATGAATCTGGTCGAAGGCTTCTTCGGCGCCGGCGCGATTATCGGCCCGGCCGTCGTCGCTTGGTCGCTGCAGGAAGGGCTGAGCTGGAAGTGGGTCTACTTCCTCGCCGCCGGCATCTGCGCCCTGCTCGTGCTGGGCGCATTCGGCGCGCGCTTCCCGACCCCGGTGCGGGCCGATGAAAAACCTGCCGATCCGCGCGACGCTGCCCGGATGATGACCGATCCCACCGCCATGTTCTTCGCCACCGCTCTGATGCTGTATGTCGGCGCGGAAGCCGCGATCTACGTGTGGACGCCGACATTCCTCGCCAGTTACGAGGGCTCGAACGCGTGGCTCGCGGTCTATGCCGTCTCGATCTTCTTCGTGCTTCGCGCTGCCGGTCGCTTCCTCGGCGTGTGGCTGCTCGCCCGTTACGATTGGACCGCCGTGCTCGCCGTGTGCACCGTCGCAATGACGATCCTGTTCTGGATCGCCGTGCTGGGGGATAGGGACGTCGCCATCTACGCCCTGCCCGCCACCGGCCTGTTCATGTCCGTGCTCTATCCCACGATCAACTCGACGGGCATCAGCTGCTTCGAGAAAGCGCGGCACGGCTCGGTTGCAGGGCTGCTGCTGTTCTTCACCTGCCTCAGCGCCGTTATCGCCCCGCTCGCGATGGCGCTGATCGGCGACGGGCTGGGTGACGCGCGCTACAGCATCGCGCTTGGCGCGCTGATGGCGACCGGCCTTGCCATCCAGTGCATCTGGAACTGGCGCAAGCAGCCGTTCGCGAGCCGCTTGGCAGAGCGCAACAGCGCCGATTACCGCAAGGAAGTCATCATCGGCGACACCGGCCCGACCGCCTGACGGGCGCTCCAGGCGCGGACGCTGCGGCCCGCGCCGGAAAAATGCTTTGGCAAAACCCGCCTGCGCCCTAGAGATGCCATTTGTTTGGCCTTTGGATGCGAGAGGACACAGGAGCGTTGAAACCCAAGCAGGTTCGGACAATTTACGATTTGGCAGAGCTCGCCGGTGTCTCCGCCGCGACCGTCTCCCGCGCGCTGGCCGGCAAGGCCGTGGTCAATTCCGAGACTGCTGAGCGCATCCGCAAGCTGGCGCAACAACATGGTTTTCAGCCGAGCCCGCTGGCCCGCAACCTGCGCACGCGCAAGACCGGGGCGATCGGCGTGGTCATCCCGCTTGGCCATGAGCGCGCCCAGCATATCTCCGACCCCTTCTTCATGACGATCATCGGCTTCCTGGCCGATGAACTCACCGAGCGCGGCTTTGACCTCATGCTCTCGCGGGTCATTCCGGACCGGGACGACTGGCTGGAGGGCATCATCAAGACCGCGCGGGTGGATGGCCTCATCATCATCGGCCAGTCTGACCAGTCCGCGGTGCTCAACTCCGCCGCCGGCCATTATCTGCCGATGGTGGCCTGGGGCGCCTTCACCCAAGGGCAGAGCCATTGCTCGGTCGGCACCGACAATTTCCTCGGCGGCCAGATGGCAATGCGCCACCTGATCGAGCGCGGTTGCAAGCGCGTGGCGTTCCTCGGCAATCCCCGCGCCATCGAGATCGCCCAGCGCCTGCAGGGCGCACGCGCGGTGCAGCAAGATCACGCGGCGGACGTGATGCTGACCGAAGTGCCGACCCACCTCGCGCCGGAACTCAGCGCGCCGGACATCAACGCCTATCTCGATCAGGTGGATCAATTGCCCGACGGCATTTTTGCGGCCTCGGACATGATTGCCCTCGCCGCCGTTCAGACCGTCATCAGCCGGGGCATGTCGATCCCCGACGATGTGCGAATCGTCGGCTTCGATGACCTCCCGATTGCGCAAAGCATCGTGCCGCCGCTGACCACGATCCATCAGGATATTGCCAGCGGCGCCACGCAGATGGTCGATTGCCTGCTCAAGCGGATCGAGGGCCGGCAGACCGGTTCGATCATTCTCAACCCCGCTCTGGTGGTGCGCGGCTCCACCTGACGGACCGATTTTCCGCTGCTACAGCCCTGTTCCAAAATGGTTGTAATCGATTGCCAATGGCGTATTGGTTGCGAGGACTTGAGGAACGGGGACAATGATCGAAATTCAGGCGCAATCGCGCGCATATTTGCAGCATGGCGCGAGGAGCCCATGGCCTTGCAACACAGTTGCGAACGCCTCCTTTCCGGACATCGCCTGCCCCGGCCTCCTGCGCACTCGCGCCCTCTTCTTTCTCTGACCTAACTGGCTCTCCATGAACGATATCAGCACGACCCGCTGGACGGTCGAACAGCTTAATCACCTCAAACTGATCCCATCCTGCGTCGCGCCGCTCATCGGCGAGGCTGATGTGGAACGGATCAGTGAGGATGTGTGCGTGTGGGACGCCTGGCCCATCTTGCAGCGCGACGGTTCGCCGGCCCCCGCCGATCTGTGGATGGCGCTCGCCTCGCCCTGGTTTGCCGACCCTGATGAGCGTCACGGCCACGCCCGCATCCATTTGTTCGAGCGAAGGGGTGAGGATTGGCGGCATTATGGCCCGGTGATGCCGGACGGCTTCTCGCCCGGCAGCCGGGAATGGTCCGGCTCGGCCTATGTGGAGAGTGACGGCCGACGGTTGACGCTCTATTTCACTGCCGCCGGCTTTCGCGGCGAGAGCGAACTCAGCTTCGAGCAACGCCTGTTCGAGGTCGAGGCCGATCTGGTTAGCCAGGATGGCGGCTGGTCCGTCGAGAATTGCCGCAATCTGCTCGAATCCTTCCCGCGCGACCCGCGCTTTTATGCCGATCCGCTGTCGGCCGGTGGCGGCCTCGGCACCATCAAGGCCTTTCGCGATCCCGGCTATCTGCTCGATCCGGCGAGCGGCGAGCATTGGCTGCTGTTCACCGGCTCGCTGGCCACCTCGCAATCTGCCTATAATGGCGTTATCGGCGCGGCGCGGGCCAAGCCCGACGCCCTCGGCCAGTGGGAGGTGACCGCGCCGATCATCAGCGCCGATGGCCTCAACAATGAGCTGGAGCGCCCGCACATCGTGCTGGCCAATGGACTCTATTACCTGTTCTGGTCCACACAGACCCATGTGTTCAACCCGGAAGCCCCCCGCGCGCCGACCGGCCTGTACGGCATGGTGTCCGGGCAGATCACGCACGGGTGGAAACCCTTGAACGGTTCCGGCCTCGTCATCGCCAACCCGCCGGAAGCGCCGCGTCAGGCTTATAGCTGGCTGGTGCTGCCCGATCTCTCCGTCACCGCCTTCGCGGACGATTGGGGCCGTGGCGAGGCTGCCGAGGGTGCTAAGCGCTTTGCCGGCACCTTCGCGCCGTTCCTTCGTCTCGCCTTGGATGGCGAGACGACGCGGATTATCGACTGAGCCATGTCCAGCACGCGCCTTGCCGGGGTCGAGCTGGGTGGGACGAAGACCTTCGTCCTGCTCGCTCAAGGTGATCGCATCGTCGAGCGGGTTCGCATTCCGACGACGCAGCCTGACGAGACGCTGGCCGCCGCCAACGCACAATTGCGCGCCTGGCACGCGGATGCGCCCATTGCCGCGATCGGCATCGCATCTTTCGGCCCCATCGCTCTGTCCCGCAAATCCGATAATTTCGGCCATATGCTGCCCACCCCCAAGCCCGGCTGGGCGGGCGCCGACATTGCCGGCGGGCTGACGCGCGGCCTCGATTGCCCGATGGCCATCGACACGGATGTCAACGGCGCGGCCCTGGCCGAGCATCGCTGGGGTGCCGGTCGCGATCTCGATTGCTTCTGGTATATCACCATCGGCACCGGGCTCGGCGGCGGCCTGCTCGTTGACGGCAAGCCGGTGCACGGCGCCATGCACCCGGAAATCGGCCACATCCATGTGCGGCGCGCGGCAAGCGACAGCTTTGCCGGGGCCTGCCCGTTCCATGGCGACTGCATCGAAGGACTGGTGAGCGGCCCCGCCCTCGCCGCCCGCTTCGGCACCAGCCCCGAGCACGTCGCCGATGACGATCCGCGCTGGGATTTCGTGGCGTCCGACCTGGCGCAACTCGCCGCCACGCTGTTCCTCACCACAGCGGCAGAGCGTATCCTGTTGGGTGGCACTGTGGCCACCAGCCGCGCTGCGCTCCTGCCCACCATGCGCGCCACGTTGCTGCGGGATCTGGGCGGCTATCTGCCCTTCCTCACGCAGGAGACGGTCGAGCAACGTCTGTGCCTCGCAGGCCTCGGCGACGAAGCCGGCCCAATCGGCGCGATCGCGCTCGCCATGGCCGCACTGCAGGGCTGAGCGTCCGACGGAGCGCTTGCGCCGCGCAATGACGCTGGCGCTGCGTTCGCCTGCCGCATTGGCGCTTCACATATGAACTGATCTGGAAAATATGGCTGGGGCGGGAGGATTCGAACCTCCGCATGGCGGTACCAAAAACCGCTGCCTTACCGCTTGGCTACGCCCCAGCATCGCGCGCTGCGAGCGGCCCATATACAGGGCCGGGCGCAAATGCCAAGCCGGAGAAACGGTGGTTTGGCGATCTCTTTCGGTGAGCATCCTCCCTTGCGCGCCCTGCTTGCGAAAGCCGCGAGCGGGGTGCGGAACGAAGTTCCATCGCCTGTGCACACGCCTTATAAAACGGCGCATGAGCAACGCCCCATCCAGTCCCGCAGCTTCCCCCCTGTTCCTGCGCGAGGAGGAGATTCGTCGCGGGATCGAACTGCTGCAATTTGGTCATATGGCGTTCGCACGGGCCATGGACCCAATTCTGGATGAGCATCGGCTCGGCCGCGCGCATCAACGGGCGCTCTACTTCATCGCGCGGCGGCCCAATCTCAGCGTGTCGGCGCTCATCGCGCTGCTTGGCGTGACCAAGCAGTCGCTGGGGCGCGTGCTCGATGAGCTGATCGAGCGCGAGTTGCTCGCGGTCCACAAGGGCGACCGCGACCGCCGGCAGAAGCTGCTGAGGCTGACGCCTGCCGGGCAGGCCATCGAGCAGGCGTTGTTCGATGCCGTGCGTGAGCGGTTCGCGGCGGCCTATTCGGCAGCGGGGCAATCGTCCGTCACCGGCTTCTGGCGGGTGCTGGAGAGCCTGCTGGATCCGGAAACCCAGCGACTGGTCGCCGCCCTGCAAATCGCGCGCTGACGGTTCAGCTGGCCTTGGTAGACAAGGCAGCGAGAACTGCACCCCGGTCCCGCGCAGCCTTCAGCGTCTCCATGACGAGCGGGGCGAGGCCGTCGGACCGATCCAGCACGTCCAGCCCTTCGCGGGTCATGCCGCCCTTGCTGGCGACTGCATCCGCCAGATCGGCAGGCGGGCGATCCGCCGCCGCTGCGCTCAACGCGGCGCCTTCCACGGTCTTGAGCGCCATGCGCGCGGCCGCATCGGGCGCGAGGCCGAGTTCGGCGCCAGCCGTGGCCAACGCATCGATGAAGCGATAGACGAAGGCCGGGCCGCAGCCTGCGAGCGCTGTCGCGGCATCGAAAAGTTGCTCATCGTCCAGCCATTCGACCAGACCGAGGCGACTGCACATGGCATCGATCAGATCGCGCGCTCGTCCGTCAGCCGCATCTTCCACCTTGAGAATGCTGACACCCTTGCCGACCCGGACGGGCAGATTGGGCATGCACCGGACAATCGACTGGACGGCCGGGAAAGCATCCCGAATGCGGGCGATCGGTACGCCCGCGAGGATCGAAAGCAGTGTCGTCTCAGGCCCAAGAAGCGGTGCCGTTGCCCCGGCGACGTCCGCCAGTTGCTGCGGCTTGCAGCCGAGCATCACCAGCGTGTCACCCTCTACTGGCCCTTCGAGCGCTGTCAGCACTCGCACGCCCGGCGCGACCGCCTTGCCGCTGGGGCGCACCACCGTCACCCGCTCGGCGGGCAGGCCCTCGTCGAGCCAGCGCAGCAGCATGGCTCCGGCCATGTTGCCGCAACCCAGCAGAAGAAGATGCGAAGGCCACATCGGGCCAGCCTCAGGCTTCGCCATGCGTCTCAATCAGGCTGGCGGCCATGGCTTCAGCGGGATTCTTGCCACCCCACAGGACGAACTGGAAGACGGGGTAGAAGCGCTCGCATTCGTCGATTGCGCTTTCCACCAGCAACTGCGCCTGATCGAGCGTCAGCGATCCGCTGGGGCCGAGCAAGGCGCCATGACGGAACAGCAGCGTGCTACTCGCCGACCACAGCTCGAAGTGGCCGAGCCAAAGCTGCTCGTTGATGAGCGCGATGGTTTCGCAGATCGCAAGGCGCTTGTCATCGGCGACGCGAATGTCCGGCAGCACGAGAAGCTGCAGCACCATGTCATCGTCACGCCAGATCGCCCGGACTTCGTATTCGGTCCAGCTGCCGCGATGCCGCGCGACCAGCTCGTCCTCGCCGACATGCTCGAAGGGCCAGTCATGCGCCTCGAAATAGGCCGCCAGCATGTCGATCGGCTCGGCTTCCTGCTCGCCGCCTGTAAATTCATCCCGGTCGATCATACTCAAAAACCGTCAGTCCACTTCCTGTAACGGCCAGCGCCGTCCTGCCCCTGCTGGACAGCCCTTCGTAGCACGACACGGCGCAAGCGGAAAGGCAGGCGGCAGCGAAGCCGCGCCCAACCTGTCCGGAATGCGATATGTTGCTGTGAATAAGTTGTGGATAAATGCGGGATAGCTGGTCGAAAACTCAGCTTGCGGCCTTGTCCGACGGCTTGCCGGCCTTCGGCGCACCGCCCTCCAGCGCAGCCAGCCGCGCCTCGAGCGCTTCGACCTGCTCGCGCGCCTGCGCCGCCATGGCCTTGACCGCCTCGAACTCCTCGCGGCTTACGAAATCGAGCCCGCCGATCCACTCGCGCGCGCGCTCCCGGGCATTGCTTTCAAACTCGCGCCCCACCCCGGCCACGGTGCCGGCGGCGCCGTTGATGATCTTGGACAGGTCGTCGAAAAAGCGGTTTTCACTTTGCATGGGTCTGATCCTTCGCCGCCGCTGATGGCGGCCATCGCCTAGATTTGGGTACGCACGGCGGCCGGAACAAGGGTTTCGGCATCCGGGTTCATCCGGTCGATATCGAAGGCGAGCCCGCTCGCAAAGCCCAACCAGCAAAGATAGGGCACCATCAGCCACGCCGCGACAGACCGAATCCGCCCGACGAGGATGGTGGTGATCGTCGCCAGCGCGAGAATGACGAGGATCAGATAGAAGGCCAACGTCGCCTGATGTGCGCCGAAGAACAAGGGTGACCAGACGAGGTTGATGCAGAGCTGGACGATGAAGAGCGTGATGGCGAGCCCCCGCCCCCTCGCGCCGCGCGCGTGCAGGATCATCGCAAGCGCCAGGGCCATGAGCAGATAGAGGGTTGGCCACACCGTGCCGAACACCCAACCGGGCGGCACCAATGCCGGCTTGCTCAGCGCATCGAACCAGCGATTGTCATAACCGCTGTTGGACAGATAGCCCGACACAAAGCCGAGAAACTCGATGGCAGGGATGGTGACAAGCGCCCAGCGGAGGAAAGACATCCGCAACTGACTTCGCGATGCAATCTGGTTCACGCGCGCTCCCACTTCATGCCGAATCCCCACAGCGTTGACATGACTTTAACGATGGCGTTGCGCCGCGCCAGCCCTTCCCGCATGCCGATTGCACGGGAGAGGATCGCGCCTGCTTCATCCCGGCACGCGTGCGCCGGCAATCAGGAACTCCACATTGCCTTCCGGCCCAGTGATCGGGCTGGTGGTGAGGCCAGTGACCTGCCATCCCGGTTGTGCCGCCAGCCAGGCCTCCGCCTCCGCGCAGACGCGGGCGTGGACCTCCGGATCGCGCACCACGCCGCCCTTGCCGACCTCTTCGCGCCCCGCGTCGAACTGCGGCTTGATGAGCGCGACGAGCCGGGCGGCGGGTGCCGCGAACGTCAACGGGCGCTCCAGCACCTTGGCGAGGCTGATGAAGCTGGCATCGCAGACGATGATGTCGACCGGCTCAGGCACATGCGTGGCCGTCAGAATGCGCGCGCTGGTCTGCTCGTGAACGATGACGCGGGGGTCTTGCCGCAGCTTCCACGCAAGCTGGTTGGTGCCACTGTCGATCGCATAGACCCGCGTTGCGCCGTTGGTCAGCAGCACGTCCGTAAAGCCGCCAGTGGAACTGCCTACGTCCATCGCCACCAGTCCGGTCACATCGATGTTGAATGCGTCCAGCGCGTGCGCCAGCTTGAGGCCGCCACGCGAGACCCAGGGATGATCGCGCCCCTTGAGGACGATCTCCGCCTCCTCCGGCACCGCCTGCCCCGCCTTGTCCACAGGCTTGTCGCCGACCAGCACATTGCCGCTCATGATGAGCGCCTGCGCGCGGGTGCGGCTCTCGGCAAGGCCGCGCTCGACGAGCAATTGATCGAGGCGCTTCTTGGCCATGCTCAACGTTTCGCCAAAGCGGTGAGCGTGCCGGATGTCAGCACTTGCGGGAGAACCTGCGGCGTCGCAGCGCCGGGTGCATAGAAGAGGTACAGAGGTACGCCCGAGCGGCCATGCGCTTCGAGGAAGCGGCTGATCGCGGGATCAGCATTGGTCCAATCGCCGACCATAGGCGCAACCCCGCCCGCCTCGAAGGCCTCGCGCACCGCCTGCGTATCGATGGCATTGGCCTCATTGACCTTGCAGGTCAGGCACCAGTCGGCTGTGAAATAGAGGAAAACCGGCTTGTTCTGCGCCCGCAGCGCGGCCAGCCGGGCCTCGCTGAACGGCTCGCCCACCAGCCCTTCGCCCGCTACGGGACGATCCCCGCGCACCAGCGCAGGCGCGGCGATTGCAGCGCCGCTCAACAGTATGGCGACCAGCCCAGCCAAGGCCCAGTTGACGCCACCGCCGGCGCGCTGGCGACGCCCCAGCAGCAGCAGGGCCAGGATCACGCCGCCCGCCAGCAACACGCCCAGCACCACGCCACCGGCACCAAGCTGCCGCGAGAGCAGCCAGAGCAGCGCCAGCGCCGTCAGCCCCATCGGCACCGCCATGATTCGCCGAAAGCGCGTCATCCACGCGCCCGGGCGCGGCATCAGTCGGCGCAGTGCCGGAACCCAGGCAATGGCGATGAACGGCGAGGCCAGCCCGAGGCCGAGGCCTGCGAACACCGCCAGAGCCAGCGGCCAGGGCAGCACCAGCGCGGCGCCCATGGCCGCGCCCATGAACGGCCCGGTGCAGGGCGTCGCCACGAAGGCGGCCAGCGCGCCGGTCCAGAATGCGCCCACCTGCCCGCCTTGCCCGGCCCGCCCCTGCCCGACCGAAAGCGATGCGATCTCGAACCCGCCGAGAAGATTGAGCGTGATCGCCACCATCAGCATCAGCAGCACCGCGATCACGCGCGGGTCCTGCAACTGGAAGGCCCAGCCGACCTGCGTACCGCCGGCCCGGATCGACAGCATCAGCGCCCCGAGCGCGAGGCAGGTGACGAGAATGCCGGCGGTGTAAGCCAGCGCATCGCGCCTGGCCTGCCGCTCATCCCCGCCCGCCTTGGCCAGGCTGATCGCCTTGAGGCTGAGAATCGGGAAGACGCACGGCATGACATTGAGGATCAGTCCGCCCAGAAAGGCGCCGCCGAGGATCAGCAGGACCGCGCCAAGCCCGGTCTGCGCGGCTGGCTCGGCCGTTGTGGCGCCATCCGGCGCCACCGTCAGCCGCTCACCACCCTCGGGCACAGCACCGGGCGTGGCCCTGATCGCCAGCGCGACGCCCGGCGAAACTGCCAGCACGCCCTCGACCGTGCCGGGCACGGACGCGTCCTCGGCCAGCCCCACCTCCATCACCAGCCAGTCACTTGCCCGACGTACGGTCTGCGGTTGCGCGTAGCGCACGACATCCGGCGTGGTCGCAAAGAACCATGGCGCGCCCAACGGCGCCGCCTGCGGATAGGGCACCGCGATGCTCAGCGTCCCGCCGGCTATCGCATAGCGGGCGGGCTGATCGAGCGGACGGGGGAGAGCCGCGCGAAATCCATCGAAGATCTTGCGGGAGGCTGCCGTCGTAGCACCATCGCCAATGGTCAGCGTGGTCGCGATCTCGCCCTGCTCCGGCACGCAAATCGCATCCGTGCAGGCGAGCCAGCGCGCCGTGCCGCGCACCGGCAAGACGGTGCCAGCCGACAGGCCCGCGGGCACCACAAGATCGACCAGCACCGCATAGTCATGCTCGTAGACATGGTTCATCAGCCCGGCGATCAGCAGCCGGTCCGGCACGGGATAGCGGAAATCGCCTATCTTGAGGCCACTGCCCGCCGGCAAATCCCAGGCGACCTGCATCCCCTGCCCGGCATCGCCCGGATTGCCCCAATAGCCATGCCAGCCGGCTTTGGGTTTCATCACGATAGCGAGCGTGACGGTGCTCCCGGCCGCCGGGCGGTCCGTCTCGGCGATAAGGCTCGCGGTGATATTCGGTGCCCCGCGCTGCCCGAACGCACCGCCATCGGCTGGGGCCGCAGATTGCGCAAAAGCGGCTGGGCCAACCAGCAATGCTGCCAGAAGAACCCATAGCGTCATCAAAACGCCATTGAGCCGGCGCACAGGAAAAGCCATGAAACGGATCATTGGCCGTTCTGTAAGCGCGCGCCGCCCCGACCCCAAGGAGAATCTATGCGTTTCCCTGCTTGCCTGTGCCTTGCCGCAACGCTGGCCCTGAGTGGCCCGGCGCTGGCCCAGCCCGCGCAGACTCCAGCCGCGCCCGCTGCGCCCGCAGCTGAGGCGCCGCAGAGCCCGCCCAAGCTGCTGGTGGTCATCTCCGTCGATCAGTTTTCCACGGACCTGTTCGGCGCCTATCGCAGCGCCTTCACCGGCGGCCTGGCCCGCTTGCAGCAGGGCATTGTCTTCCCCAATGGCTATCAGGGGCACGCCGCCACGGAGACGTGCCCCGGTCATTCGACGATCCTGACCGGCAGCCGCCCCGCGCGCACCGGCATCATCGGCAATGACTGGATCGACCAGAAGATCGCCCGTGCCGACAAGACCGTCTACTGCGCCGAAGACCCCGACGTACCGGGCACGAGCTCGCGGGATTATGCGCCGTCCGTTAAGATGCTCCGCGTGCCAACGCTCGGGGGCTATATGAAGGCGCAGAATCCGGCGGCCAAGGTGGTGTCCGTCTCCGGCAAGGATCGCTCGGCGATCATGATGGGCGGGCCGGTGGTCGATCAGATCTGGTGGTGGGGCGGCAATGGCTTCACCAGCTATCGGGGGACGCCGCTCACCCCTTTGATCGAGCAGGTGAATGCCGGCGTGCGCAAGACCTTCGACCAGCCCCGCCCGGCGATGGACGTCCCCGCATTCTGCAAGGCCAATGACCGCGCCGTCCGCCTGACGGACACGCTCAGCGTCGGTGACGGACATTTCGCCCGCGCCGGCGGCGATGCCCGCGCCTTCCGCACCTCGCCCGAGGCCGATGCCGCCGTGCTGGCGCTCGCCGTCAAGCAATTGGAGGCGCAGCAGCTCGGGCGCGGCGACACCACCGACCTGCTGATCGTCGGCCTCTCGGCCACCGACTATATCGGCCATAGCTACGGCAATCGCGGCGCGGAAATGTGCATCCAGATGTTTGCGCTGGACGATGCCCTCGCCAGCTTCCTGGATCGGCTGGACGCGACCGGCCTCGATTATATGGTGATGCTCACCGCCGACCATGGCGGGCCGGACATTCCCGAGCGGCTGCGCGAACAGGCCGTTACCGACGCAGAGCGCGCGGACCCCGCCCTGTACCCGAGCGCGGTGAGTGCGGCGATCAGCGCGCGCACCGGCATCACCGTGCCGCAGGGTCCGTTGCTGCTCGGCACCAATCCCTTTGGCGACATCTATGTGAATGCCGCCCTGACCGCCGCCCAGCGTACGCGCGTCATTGCCGAGGCCAAGGCCTTCTACGCCGCTCACCGACAAGTCGAGGCCGTCTTCACCCGTAAGGATATCGAGGCCGCGCCGGCCCCCACCGGATCGCCGGAAAGCTGGTCACTCGCGACGATCGCCAAGGCCAGCTACGATCCGGAGCGCTCGGGCGATCTCGTCCTTCTGCTCAAGCCGAGGATCATGCCCATCGCCACGCCCGCGCCCGGCTATGTTTCGACGCACGGCAGCCCGTGGGGCTATGATCGCCGGGTGCCGATGCTGTTCTGGCGCAAGGGCCTGATGCACATGGAGCAGCCGCAAGCGGTGGAGACGGTGGATATCCTCCCGACCCTCGCGGCGCAGATCGGCGTCACCGTGCCGGCCGACCGGATCGATGGCCGCTGCCTCGATCTCGATCCCGGCCCGGCGACCCGTTGCCCCGCCCCGCAGGATCGCTAGACTGGCCTGAATCGGTCGCAACAAGCAGGACCGGATAAGGAGAGGCTACACGCATGTCAGGCAAGATCGTCATTACCGGTGCCTCAGGCCAATATGGCCGGGCCGCCACGGACCGGCTGATCGGGAAAGGGCTGGCAGACCAGCTCATCCTCATCAGCCGCTCGCCGGACAAACTGGCGGACCGCACCGCACAGGGCTGCGACGTACGCTATGGCGATTATGACAAGCCCGAAACGCTGGCCGCCGCCGTGCAGGGCGCGGAAAAAATGCTGCTCATCTCCGGCACGCGGGTCGGGGCCCGCGTCGTCCAGCACAAGGCGGCGATCGATGCGGCAGCGACCGCCGGCGTCCGCCACATTCTCTACACCAGCTTCATCGGCATCGATGACCCGAACAACCCGGCGGAAGTGCGCCACGACCATATCGAGACGGAACAGGCGATGCGCGCCTCCGGCATGGCCTGGACGGCGCTGCGCGACGCGCATTATGCCGACGCCATGATCCTGATGGCCGGGCCGAATGTGCTCGCCACAGGCAAATGGTTCAGCAATGCCGGCGAGGGGCGCGAAGCCATGGTTTGGCGCGACGATTGCGTGGACTGTGCCGTGGCCGCAATGACGACGCCCGGCCATGAGAACAAGATCTACAACATCACCGGGCCGGAACTGCAGAACTTTGGCGAGGTTGCCGCGCTCATCACGCAGATCACGGGCTGCCCGGTGGAGCACATTCCCGTCGACGACGCGCAGCAATATGCCATCTTCGACAGCATGGGGATTCCGCGGCGCCCGGTGGACGACCAATATGTGAGCGGCATTCCCTGGAACAGCGACGATATGGTGACCTTCGGCCGCGCGATCCGCGAAGGATATCTGGAATTGCGCACCGATGACGTGCAGGCGTTGACCGGCCGCCCGGCACGCTCCGTCCGCCAGATGATCGAGGAAAATCGCGCGATGCTGGTCGAGGCCGGCCGCGGCGCCACGGCGGCGCAACCGGCATGAACCGCGCCGATTACGAGCGGTATCTCGCGGCGTTCAACGCCAAGGATTATGATGCGGTCTGCGATTTTTACGCAGAGCCGATGGACATGCGCTTCTTCGGCGTCGCGCTGCAATCCCGCGAGGACATGAAGCGCTTCTACAGCTTTCTCCACGCCCATGTTCACGAGAGCGTGCGGGTGCTCAACTTCGCGTCGAGCGACACCCTGACGGCCGTCGACGCCATCGTGCGCATCGAGGCCTATCGCGACCTCGACCGGGCGACGCTCGATGCCAATGGCGCGGGCGGGTTGTTCCCGATCAAGGCCGGCGAGGTGCAGGAGATGCGGCAGTTCATCTTCTACACCCTGCGCGACGGGCTGATTGTGGACGTCGCCTGCGCGCTGGCGCCGCCGCCCGGCTGACCGGCGCGGCGAGCTGCTTTAGCGATAGGGCGACTGCGTGCGGCTCACATAGAGCGGCGAGCGCGCGACCGGGCCGCTGACGACCATCGCCTTCATGCCCTTGCGCACCTTGTCGGCATCGATGACATTGTTGAGAACCGCGCGGGTCTGGCCGCTCGGCAGTGGCTCGACCACAGAAAGACCGATACCAGCCTTGGCACAATAAGCCAGCACATCCGCCTCCGGGGCGGCGAGGATGACGACGCGGCTCATGCGGCGAGGCTCCCCTGCTGCGCGAACACCGCGCGCATGGCCGTGGCCGAGCGCAGACGGTAGGGATAGGGGTGCGCCTTAATGCGGGCGGACACAGAGCATGCGGCTTCCCGCGCGGCATGATGGCGCTGGCTGCAGCCGGCGAACTGGGCGTCGATCAGCGCGCGCTGCTGATCGTGCAAAAGGCGATTGAAATCTTCCATGAGCGTCTCCCGACACGGCAAGCGGGAGCACGACGGTCTCTCAGTTATCGCGACAGCTTGCGAGCAGGGTTCGCGCTAATCGCGCCGCCCTAGCAGCTAATATGTCATCTGTCGCACGCAATCGCCCCGGCAACAGCCCGGCGCACCGCGCACGGATCAGGTCAGCGCATAATAGCGCACCAGATTGCCGTCCGGCTTGCGCTCGCCCACGCCCACGAAGACATGGCGGGTCATCCAGTCATATTTGCCCTTGCTCGTCTCGAAGGTCGGCTGCGCGCGCAGATAATAATCCTCATGCGCGACCGGCTCGCCGCCCTCGAAGGCCCAGGCCCGCAGCCTGGCCATGGAGTCCGGCTTGCGCCCCCAGAGATAGCCCTTGTTCTGCATGTAGATGATCTCGCCATCGTCGGTTTCGAGCAGATAGCGGGCATCGAACACGGCGGTATCGTCATCGCGGAAATGGGCGTAATCGCCGCCGGAATTGGGCACGGCCCGCCCGCGCAGCCGCGGCCCCTCGAAATGCCCTTCATCCACGAGCACCGCCGAGCGGAAACCGCCATTGTGGACATTGGGAACGCCGAAGACCCGCGTGAACATGAGGCGGCACTCGAAGGCGAACTCAAGCACGGGCTGGTCGAGGGTCGAGAAGGACATGGGGGCTCCTTGGACGATCAAGCGGCGGGTGATCAGGCGGCGCGGGCGCCCACCTCTGGGCGGGCATCCCACGGGCTGGGCATATGATAGGGCACAGTGATGAAATTCGCTTCGATCTGGCAGATCATGCCGTGATCGATCTTGAACAACTCGGCGAGATAATAGCTATGCGGCCGGCGGATGTGCGAGCGGACCTGCGTGCCGTCGGTCAGCGTGTAATGATCCAGCCGCCCGCAATGATCGATGAAGCCATAAGCCAGCACCAGCCCCCGCTCCTCGTCCACCAGCGGAAAGCGGCGGCCGCGCAGGCGATCGTCATAGCGGTAATTGCCGGTGCGGAACTGCGCCTCGCACGGCAGGCCGGCGACAGGCACCAGCTTGGCGAACTCAGGGTTGTTGGTGGTCTGCACGCCGTTCTCGACCCGGTTGCAATCAGGGTGGAATTTGGTGCGGATCGTCCCGTCATTCAATTGCAAGGTCTCGAAATAACCATCTGACAAGGCGATCATTTCTGCGCGGGAGACGGGCGCCTCAACGGTGGCGTTGAGGATCGGCTTGTCGTCAAATCGCTGGTTCTCGAACACCGGCGAGCTGTCCACCTGCCGCACCACGATGGTCTCGGCCTCCGCTACCCGGCCCGCCTCGTCCAGCCCGAGGCGGACGGTGTATGCGCTCTCATCCAGCGGCTCCACCGCCGTACCGAAAAAGCCGACCTGTCGCGTCTGTTCGTCGGCAAACATCAGGCGATAGTCGCCGAGCCGCTCGATGGTGCCCCACAAGCCATCGTCCGGTTGGAGGCGGACATTGTTCTCGGTGATGAACGGATCGGGCGCCCAGTTCACGGCGCCGGGGTCTTTACGCCCCAGCGCCGCGAGATAGGCCTCCAGCGCATCATATAGCGCCGCGTGGCTCATCCCCTTTTGGCTCACGCCGCGTTGACCGGCGCGTCCATGTACATGGCCTTGATCTCCAGATAGGCCATCAGCCCGTCCACGCCGCCCTCCCGGCCGATGCCGGACTGCTTATAGCCACCGAAAGGCAGGCCCCAATCGACCTTCAACCCGTTCTGGCCGATGCCGCCGGTGCGGATGCGCCGGGCGACGTCGAAGGCGGCCTGCGCATCCTTGGTCAGCACTGAGCCCGAGAGGCCGTAATTGCTGTCATTGGCGACGGCGATGGCCTCCTCCTCATTATCCACCGGGATGATGCTGAGGACCGGGCCGAAGATTTCCTCCTGGGCGATCTTCGACTTGTTATCGACATTCTTGAACAGCGTTGGCTCGATGAAATAGCCCTGGTTGAGATGCTTGGGGCGGTTGCCACCGGTCACCAGATCGGCCGTCTTCTTGCCTTCCTCAATGTAGCTTTCCACGCGCTCGAGCTGGCGCTTCATCGCGAGCGGGCCGAGCTGCGTCGTCGGATCGTCCGAATAGCCGATCTTCACCTTCTGCATTTCCGCCGCAATGGCATCGGCAATCTCGTCCTGCCGGCCGCGTGGGACGATCAGCCGGCTGAGCATCGCGCAGACCTGCCCGGAGAGCAGGCTGATCGTCTGCGTCATCAGCTTGGCGGTCTCCTCGGCGGAGAAATCGTCGCGCACGATGGCAGCGGACTTACCGCCAAGCTCCAGCGTGCAGCGCGCGATCCGCTCGCCACACACGCTCGCGATGCGCTTGCCGGCCACGGTGGAGCCGGTGAAGCTCACCTTGTCCACGCCGGGATTGCAGACGAGGTGATCGCTCGCCTCGCGATGACCGCAGACGAGATTGACGACGCCCGCCGGCACGCCCGCCGCCTCGCACGCCTCGGCAATGATATAGGCCTCCAGCGGCGTCTCCGGCGAGGGCTTCATGACGACCGTGCAGCCCGTGATGAGCGCATTGGCGACCTTGGAGGCCATGATGCCATAAGGCCCGTTCCACGGCGCGATGGATGCGACCACGCCGACCGGCTCATAGACGAGATAGGCGGCGGCTGCGGCCTGCGTCTCGCGCTGCTGGACATACTGGAAGTTGGCACCCACCTCGCGGGTCTGGTCGAACTGCATGGTTGCGCCGGCGACCATGCCGGGCGCGAAGCTCGCGAGGCCACCCATCTGCGCGGTCCAGGCCTTGGCCAACTCGCTCGCGCGGCTCTGCAGATGCGCGGTGATCTTCTTCATGATCTCGTTGCGCTCAGCAACGCTCATGCGCGGCCACGGACCGTGGTCGAAGGCAGCGCGGGCGGCGGCAACGGCAGCGTCCATGTCCGCCTCATCGGCTTCCGCCACGGCGCCGACGACCTGCTCGGTGTTCGGCGAAACCAGCTCGATGAACCGCCCGCTATTGGGCGCGCGCCATTGCCCGTTGATCCAGACCTTGCCCGGCTCCTTCACGAACACGCCTTCGGGATTATGTCCTGCCACGCTCTCTCTCCTTCAATTCATAGCCCGGCGCCGCCGCCTTCTGGGGAGCGGACTGCCCGGATTCTGGCGACCTGCACGCCACCGGATTCGATGGCGCGGATGCTAAGGATTGCGGGCGTGGGTGCAAGGGGAAAGCGGTGGGACCGTTGTGATAATGTTGACTTTGTCTAACAGGAATCTTCGCCCGATGGCAACTCGGCGTCCCCGCCTGCAGTATTGGATTGTCAAACCCAGCGCGGACGAATTTCTGACGGCCGCTCGCGACTATCGTGGGCAGTCTTTTTGCGCATCGCTCGCAAATGCCAAGCACCCCAATGATTGCAAAATTCAACCATATTGACTCGCTCCTGTAACCGGCTCACACTCCGCGCCGATAACCGCCGCAGACTCAAGCAAGCACAGGCGGGAAAGACGAGAGAGGACGCCCATGATCACCGTCAATCAGCTTCATCCCCTGTTCTTCGGCGAGATCGTCGGGGCGGACCTCAAGGCCGAGCCGACCGAGGATCTGCGCCAGGCGGTGCAGGATGCGATGGACAAGCACATCGTCTGCGTTGTGCGGCAGGGACCGATCACGGATGAGGAGCATATCCGCTTCGCCCGGCTGTTCGGGCCGCTGGAATATCCCCCCAATTATGGCAAGCGCCCGGCGGGCCGGATCGCGCCGGAGCTGTTCTCGGCCGGCAATCTCGATCCTGATGGCAATATCAAGCCGCTGACCCCGGCCAATGCGAACATCGCCAAGGGCGCCGAGCGCTTTCATGCGGACAGCTCGTTCAACCCCCTGCCCTCCAAATGGTCGATGCTGCGCGGCGTTGAGTGTCCTCCTTCGGAGGTCGGCGGCGACACGCTGTTCCTCGATCTGCGCGCGGCCTATGACGATCTGCCGCAGGCGATGAAGGACAAGGTGGATGGCATGACCGGCATCCACGATTTCTGGCGCGGCCGCCAATATGCCGGGCTTGAGGTCACCGAGGAAATGAAGGCCGCGATGCCGATGCCACCGGTGCATCATCCGCTGGTGCGTGAGGCGCCGCTCGGGCGCAAGGCACTGTTCGTCGGCGGGCATTGCGTGGGCGTGGTCGGCATGAGCGACGATGAGGGCCACGCCTTCGTGGAAGAGCTGTACGCCCATGTGACCCAGCCCAAATATATCCACCGCCATCAGTGGACGGTCGGCGACATCGTGATCTGGGACAATCGCTATGCCCTGCACGCCGCGACGCCGCTGGAAACCGACCAGTATCGCCGCGACATGCGCCGCGCGACGCTCAATGAGAGCGGCGAGGAAGGCGACACCTACGAGTTCCGCCGGCGTCAGGCCGAGGCGGCGCACTGAGCGCCGGTCTGGACCTCAACCGCGCACTGACTGGCGTCATGCCTGGTAACAGCCGGCTTGGCGCCTCGGCGCGCGCCGGAGGTTCAGCGCGGCAGATAATCCTCCGCCATCGCCGCCTCGATGCCCGCATGACGGGCCTTCACCGAGCCGATGAAGGCCGGGTGGGTGATGACATAGAGCTTGCCGGTGAGGATCGCGTCCACGGTCATCTCCCCAACGGTCAGCGGGTCGAGCCAGAAACCCGGCGCCGTCGGCGGCAAGGCGCCGGGTGGCGGTGTCTCGTCCCGGTGGCGGAAGGGTGTATCCACCTGAAACTCCGCCGGGCGGTGCTGCTCGGTCTCCTCGATATTGGTGCGCACCGGGCCGGGGCACACCACCGTGGCGCCGATCGCGCCGCCTCCCATGCTGCTGCCCCCCATGCTGCTGCCCTTGGCATCCAGCTCCAGCTTGAGATGCTCGGTCATGGAAATGACCGCCGCCTTGGTTGGCGCATAGACGCCGCGCGTGGCGCGCGCCTGCATGATGGCGCCCTGCGAGGCGGTGTTGACGACATGCCCGCCCAGCCCATGCGCCTTGATGCGCGGCAGACCCGAAACGAGGCCGTTGACCACGCCCATCAGATTGACGCCGATGGCCCAGTCCCAATCCGCATAGGTCGCTTCATCGACCGGGCCCTGGATGCCGATGCCGGCATTGTTGACAAGAATCTGCAGCGGCCCGAGCGCGGCCTCGGCCTCGTCCAGCGCGGCGGCAAAGGCGTCCCGGTCGCGCACATCGAGTTGGAGCGCGCGGAAGCGATCCGCCCAGCCCTCGTCCGCCGCGACCTGCGCCGCCTGCGCCAGATGATCGGCGCGCACATCGCACACCGCGATCCTGGCGCCCTGCGCCGCCAGCGCGCGCGCCATGCCAAGGCCGATGCCGCTCGCACCGCCGCTGATGAAGGCCATCGTGCCTGCTACTGTCTTCATGCCTCTCCTCGCCTCGTGGCTACCACTCTTATTATGGGGATTTACAACCAATGACCGTGGACCTCTATCATGGCGAGCCGGCGTCCAACAGCCTGAAGGTCTTGCAGGCCATTCATGAGAAAGGCGTGCCCTTCACCAGCCATTACATCAACCTGATGAAGTTCGAGCAGCATGCGCCGGCCTATGTCGCGATCAACCCAGCCGGACAGGTGCCGACGCTGGTGCACGACGGCCGGGTGCTGACGGAATCGACGGTCATCAACGAATATATCGACGACGCTTTCGACGGCCCGCCGCTCAAGCCGGCCGATCCCTATCTGCAGGGGCAGATGCGCATCTGGACCAAATATGTCGATGAGGTGTTCCGCCCGTCCCTCTCCTTCCTCGCCTGGCATCGGGTGATCCCCGGCATGGCCAAGGCGCTGCCCGAGGGCGAGTTCGAGGCGCGACTCAAGCGCATCCCGCTCAAGGAAAAGCGGGATAAATGGGAGCTGGCGGCCAAGGGCGGCTTCTCCGAGCGGGAGCTTGAGGGCTGGCGCGCCAATCTGGAGGACGTGACCGACCGGGTGGAAGGCGCGCTCGCGGGCCATGACTGGCTGGTCGGCGGCATGTTCACGCTGGCGGACATTGCCGTCTTCGCCATGGCCGTCTCCATGCCGCGCAGCTATCCGGAGCTATGGAACGAGACCCGCACCCCATTGGCCATGGCCTGGATGGCGCGGATGAAGGCCCGGCCGGGCGTCGCTGCTGCGCTGGCGATGCCCGATCACACCGGCATGGTCTCCGGCAAGGCGTGAAAGCCGCGTCGCCACCCCATCTCTGCGGATTAATACCCCTTTTCGTACATTTTTGGGTCGCCAGAGTTCCCGTTAGGCTCCGGTTAAGCTTATTCATGCATGAGAGCGCTGGCCTTGTCCGTCAGCCCGGCCTTCCCGGCCGTTTTCGTGCTGCAGCGATACCGGATTGCCCCGGCTGACGGACAAGCGATCTCTCCCAAACCAGAACGAAGCGCCCGCGCCTTATCAGGGCTCCAGAACGCAGCCCGAATAGCCCGGCAGATCGCCCTGTCCTGCGCCGCCGACCTGCATCAATGGCGCCGCCCGACCGAGCCGCTTGGGCCAAGGCGCAGGCTCAGCCCCCAGATTGAACAGGCAAAGCCGGCGCTGCTCGCCAAAGCGCCGCTCGAACAGCAGCACCTGCTCATCGACCTGCAGAAAGCGGATGGCGCCCCAACGCAAAGCGGGCTGCCCCTTGCGGAAGGCGAACAGCGCGCGGGTGAGATGGAGCAACGATCCCTGCTCTGCCTCCTGCTTGTCGACAGCCAGGGCCGGATGGTCAGCCCCCACCGGCAGCCACGGTTTCCCGCTCGAAAAGCCGGCATGAGGCGCGTCACCCTTCCACGGCATCGGCGTTCGAGCGCCGTCGCGGCTGAGGGTCAGCGGCCAGTTGGCGATGGCCTCGGGATCCTGCAAATCCTCGAACGGCACATCCACCTGCGTCAGCCCCAGTTCCTCGCCCTGATAGAGGAAGATATTGCCGCGCAGGCAAGTGAGCAGCAGCAGCTTCATCGCCGCGAACCGCGCCCGCGTCTCGGCGCCTGCTTCGTCCGGTAGCCAGCGGGTGACGGCGCGGGGCGCATCATGGTTCTCGAATGCCCAACTCGGCCAGCCCATGCCGGCACGGTCCGGCCACTGGCCGATCGCATCCGCCACCACGCGCGGGGTTAGCGCGTCGGCATAGAGAAAATCGAAGCCGTAGCTGGTGTTCAGCCGGTTCTCGCCGCTGGTGTAGAGCTTCATCTCGCGCAGGGCCTCGTCCCCACCGATCTCGGCGACCGTGAACCGGTCATCATAGCTGTCAATCAGCGCGCGCACCCGCTCGATGAAGCGCGGAATATGGCGGTGCCCCTGATTGTAGCGCCGCTGCTGATAGTCGAACGGCCGCGTGCGCTGCCCGGCCTGGTTCGGGTGCGGCGGATTGGGGCGCAGGCGCGGATCGTGCATCAGGAAGTTGAGCGCATCGAGCCGGAAGCCATCGACGCCGCGGTCCAGCCAGAAGCGCGAAACGTCGAGCAAGGCCTGCTGCACTTGCGGATGATGCCCGTTGAGCTGCGGCTGCTCGCGCAGGAAGTTGTGGAAATAATATTGCCGTCGCCGCGCATCCCAGGTCCAGGCAGGGCCGCCGAACACGCTCTGCCAGTTCGATGGCGGCGCACCGTCCGGCTTGGGATCAGCCCAGACGTACCACCCGGCATGGTCGCCCTGCCGATCGGATCGGCTGGCCTGGAACCAGGGGTGCCGATCGGAGGTATGAGCAAAGACCTGATCGATGATCACCCGCAGTCCCAGTTCATGGGCGCGGGCCAGCAGGGCGTCAAAATCGGCGAGCGTGCCGAAGATCGGGTCGACATCGCAATAATCGGCGACGTCATACCCGAAGTCCCGCATCGGCGAGGTGAAGAAGGGCGAGAGCCAGATCGCGTCCACGCCCAGGCTGGCGACATGATCCAGACGCGCGGTGATCCCCGGTAGATCACCGACGCCGTCATCATTGGAATCGGCGAAGCTGCGGGGATAGATCTGGTAGATCGTCGCGCCCTGCCACCAGGGCAGCGTGTTGGGCGCGCGCTGGCTGACGGGAAGGCTGGTGGCGGCAGGCTGGTGATTCTCGCTCATCCGCGCCAAACTGCATGGGAAGTTGGGCGCTGGCAATTGCGTCGGGTAGCCATCAGCCTGCAAGCCACCCGGAACGAGAGACGAATGCGAACAAGAGCCGGGATTTGCGCGAAAAAGCAGCGCTATGCGACCGAAGCGGACGCCCGCGCGGTGGCGCTCCGCGCAGCGATTACGCTCCGCCCCTATCGCTGCGCCCTCTGCCGCCAATATCACCTCACCAGCCGGACGAAGGGGATGCGGGTGCTGAAGGTCGTCGAATGAAGGCGGTCAGTGCTCGCTAAGGGATAGCCTCAAATCCGTCATTTGCCTTTCGCCCTCATCCGTTTAGGCTCCGGACAAAATCAACGGGAGAGAGCGATGCGGTTTCAGGACAAGGTTGTGCTCGTCATTGGCGGCAACAGCGGGATCGGGCGTGCCGCCGCGCAAGGATTTGCTGCCGAGGGTGCGCATGTGTTCCTCACTGGGCGGTCGCAGGCGACCATCGATGAGACCGTGGCGGCGATTCTCGGCGCGCAGGGCTTCCAGGCGGATATCGCGCAGATCGACAGCAATGATGCCGTGATTGATGCCATCCGCGCGGCGCATGGGCGGATCGACATATTGTTCGTGAATGCCGGAATCGGTGCCTTCGCTCCCGTGGAAGAGGTGACGCCGGCGCAGTGGGACGAGGTGCACAACGTCAATCTGCGCGGTTGCTTCTTTGCCGTTCAGAAGGCCCTGCCACTGATGGGGCAGACACCGGGCGGCGCCATCGTCATCACCGGCTCGATCGGGTCGGTTGCAGCAGTGCCCGGCAACGCCATGTATGCGGCGGCGAAGGCAGGGCTGCGCGCGGTCGCGCGTACGCTCGCTGCTGAGCTGATCGGGCGGGGCATTCGCGTCAACATGGTCAGCCCGGGCCCCACCGAAACGCCGATCATCAACCGGTCCGGCCTGCCACCCGAGGCCGTGGCGGGCATGCGCGCGATGATGACCGACGCCATCCCGATGAAGCGCATGGGCACGCCGGAGGAAATTGCGCGCCCGGTGCTGTTCCTCGCCTCGGACGAAGCCAGCTTCATCACCGGCATCGACCTTTATGTAGATGGCGGCTGCGTGGAGCTTTAGCCTCAGGAGTTGGGCCTTCGAGCAGGATCAGGCCGACAGGTCAACGCTCGCGCTTTCCATCGGCCAGACCGAAGCGGCGGTTCCGTGCCTATCTTTGCGCCCTGCCCCGTGGAGCCGGGCCAGGAGGAAGCGCCCAAATCCCCAGCTGCCGAGGCCAGACGCCGCGTTGATATGGCCGACTGCGCCGGCATCGGCAAAACGGCTGCCCCAGAACTGGGCGAGACGCCTTGCCCGGTGGTATTGGATGTATGGATCGTCGCGGCTCGCCACCAAAATCGAGGGGAAAGGCAATGGAGCGCGCGAGGCCGGAGCGAACGGCTCCAGCCGCTCATCCAGCGGCGCCAGATCCAGCTCGGGCGGCGCAACGAGCAGCGCGCCCACAACCGGATAGCCAAAGTCCGGCCGCTCCATCGCAGCCCAGGCAGCGACGGCGTGGCACCCCAGACTGTGCGCCGCCAGAATGACCGGCCGGCCCGCGCTGCGGATCGCCAGATTGAGCTTGCTCACCCAATGCGTGCGGTTGGGCCGCGCCCAATTGCCGAGGTCGGCACGGACGCAATCGTCGCTCTCACGCTCCCAAATGCTCTGCCAATGGGCGGGGCCGCTGCCGTCCAATCCCGGCACGGTGAGGACCAGCGGGGTCGACAATGTGGATGTGACATGATCCATGATCAAAACTCCTGTTCTCAGGGCAGATCAGTCGGCTCGGTCTACGTCCCGATCGTCTCGCGGTATAATGTCTAACGTTTAAGTTGACAATATGATTGCGGTGGAGCGTGCGCTGATGCGGCCACGTGGTTCCCCCATGAACGATGCCGTTACCGATTAAACCGGCAGCCCCACATAATTCTCGGCGATGCTGGTCTGCGCGGCGACGCTGCCGGCGATATAGTCCAGTTCGGCAACCTGCATGGCGCGCTCGAAGGGGCCGTCTTCGGGGAAGCGGTGCATGAGGCGCGTCAGCGACCAGCTGAACCGCTCGGCCTTCCAGACGCGGGCCAGGGCCTTGTCCGAATAGCCGACGACGGCATCGGCATCGCCCCGCTTGAAGAAGGCGGTGAGCGCCGCGGCAGCATAATGCACGTCGCTAGCGGCAAGGTTGAGGCCCTTGGCGCCGGTGGGCGGCACGATATGGGCGCTGTCGCCGCAGAGCAGCAGGCTGCCATGGCGCATCGGGGCGAAGACGAAGGAGCGCAACGGCGCGATGGACTTCTCCAGCGCCGGGCCACGGGTGATGTGCGCGGCGGCATCCGGCCCGAGGCGGATCGCCAGTTCGTCCCACACGCGCTCATCCGGCCAGTCCTCGATCTTCTCGGTCAGCGGCACGTCGACATAATAGCGGCTGCGCGTCTCGCTGCGCATGGAGGCCAGCGCGAAGCCACGCTCGTGATTGGCGTAGATCAGCTCGTGATTGCAGGGCGGCACATCGGCGAGGATGCCGAGCCAGCCGAAGGGATATTCCCGCTCATAGGACTGGCCCGCGCTGGCCGGGATCGCCTGACGGCTGGGGCCATGATAGCCATCGCAACCGACGATGATGCGCGCATCCACGCGGTGTTCGCGCCCATCCTTGCTGTAGGTGACATAGGGCGTGTCGCTCTCGATCTCGTGCAGGGCGACATCGGCAGCACCATAGACGACCTCCAGCCCGCGCTCGTCACAGGCATCCATGAGATCCTTGGTCAGTTCGGTCTGGCCATAGACGACGACATGGCCGCCGGTGAGCCTGGCGATATCGATGCGAATCAGCCGCTCGCCATCGGCCAGGTTGAAGCCATCGTGCACAAGGCCCTCGGCCTTGAGCCGCGCATCAAGGCCAAGGCGTTCCATCAGCTCGACGGTGACGCGCTCCAGCACGCCGGCACGGATGCGGCCGAGCACATAATCGGGCGTCTGGCGCTCCAGCACGATACAGTCGATGCCCTCAGCCCGCAGCAGATGCCCTAGCAGCAGACCCGCGGGCCCAGCGCCAATGATGCACACCTGTGTCATTCCATCCTCCTCGCAGACTCTTGGCCGCATATCCGCATGACCGCGCGCATTTGGGAAGGGACAGTTGCGACAAGCTCTGGTATTTTCCGGACATGACTGCCCTCACCCATCCCCCACGCCATTCCCGCGAAGCGATCGTCCCAGCTTACGATCTCTATGGCGAGGACAAGGCGTCACGGCGCGAGGACTTTTTCCACGCCGAGACGATTGCCGTGCGCAGCCGGCGCTATGACTGGGAAATCGCGCCCCACACCCATGCTTCGCTCACCCAGATGCTGTTCGTGGCGCGGGGCGAGGTACGACTGCATCTCGCGGGGGAGGATCGGCGGGAGGCCGGTCCTTTGCTGGTCTGCGCGCCCAACGGAATTGTGCATGGCTTCGGCTTCTCGCCCGATGTCGAGGGATTTGTCGTGACCGCCTCACAGGATTTTGTGGACAGTCTCACGCGGCAGGATGCGCTGGGGCAACATCTCCGGACGCCGGCCATCCGGCGACCGGACGCAACGCTGACCGCGCGCCTGGAGGCGCTGGGCGCCGCGCTGGTCGAGGCCGAGCAGGACCGGTTCGCGCCCAATGGCCAGCGCCTGCACCACGCGCTTGCCGAAGCCTGGCTGCGCACGACCCTTGCTGCCGGTGCGCCGCCGGATGCCGCGCGGTCCAGCCTTGCCGAGCGGTTTCGCGTGATGGTGGAGGCGACCTATCGCGAGCATCGACCAATCGAGCACTATGCGCAGCGGCTGCATTGTACGGTCCGCACGCTCTCGCGCCAGACACAGGCCAGCTTCGGCATGACCCCGTTGCAGATCATCAACCGCCGGCTGCTGTTCGAGGCGAGGCGATTGCTGCGCTTCACCAATGCCGGTTGCTACGAGGTGGCGGCGGAACTGGGCTTTGACGACCCGTCCTATTTCTCCCGCTTCTACAAGCGGATGACCGGACGGGCGCCGGGCCTGGAGAAACGGCGCGAGAATGGGTGAGGCGTACCGCGTCAGGCGGCCTCCAACGCCGAACCACTCTCCTGCCGCGCCAGCTTCTCGACCAGCCGGTTGAAGAGAGTGACGCCGCGATCGTGCACGGTGGGCATCACCTGCACCTCTTCCGTATCGTCGATCACGCGCTGCTGCGCCTCGATCATCACCTTGTCCTCGGCAAAAGCCTGATCGGCCATGGCCATCAGAACATCGCGCAGCGCCTCGTCCCCATGGCTGCGATGCGGCCCCCAGGAGAAGAAATAGCGCGCGCTCTTGTCGCGCATCGGCGTCACAGCCTGGCTGGTGAAGGTGACGCCGCTTACCGCCTGAGACAGGTCCGGTTGGCCATAGTCGCAGGCCTTTGCGGTGCCGAGCGGAAAGACCCCGCCGGTCATCAGCAGGATGCCGGGGATGAGGAAATCATAGGTCATAAAGCTGTCCATCGGCTCGGGGCTGCGGCGCGAGGCCGAGCCGGTAGAGTTCTCAGTCCAGCGCTCATAGCGGATGCCGCGGTCCAAGGGCGTGATCCGCGCCGGCGTCTCGGCAAATTGCGGCCCGGAACCGAAGCTCTCCGCATGGACGAAGGTCAAATGGCTGAAATCGAGCAGATTGTCATTGATGATCCGCGCTTCCGCTGCATAATCGAGGTGGCCGTGGCCGAGAATGTAATCGGAATGGTCCAGCCCGACGGCGGGCGGAATCAGGCGCTCATCGGCCGCGTCGGCATCGCCCATCCAGACCCACAGCCAGCTATGGCGATCCACCACGGCATAGCGGCGCACGCGGGCCTGCGGCGGGATCTGCGCCTGACCGGGGATTTCGACGACCTGCCCGTCTGCATCGAACAGCAGGCCATGATACATGCAGCGCAGCCGCTCGCCTTCACAGCGGCCCAGCGAAAGCGGCGCGAGGCGGTGGACGCAGCGATCTTCCAATGCGTGGAGCGCGCCGGATGCGGTGCGCCAGATGACGATCCGCTCGCCGAGGATCGAGATGGCGAAAGGCTTCTCCGCCTCCAGTTCATGCGACCATCCCGCGACATACCAGGCATTCCGAACATAGGCCATGACAGGCGCCTCTCCAGCTTCATCCACTGCACGCAAATTGACTTAACGGTGTTAAGGAGTCAATGATCCTCTATGGCTTCCCCCATCTCCGTCCCGCTGGATATCGAGCGCTTGCTGCATGCGGCATTTGCCCAGTTGGAGGCCGACGGGCTGGACGCGCTGAGCATGCGCAAGCTGGCCGCGCGCCTCAATGTGCAAGCCCCGGCGATTTATTGGCATGTCAAGGACAAGGCCGAGTTGCTGGGGCTGATGGCCCGCCGCATTCATGGCCGGGCTTATGCGGACGTTACCCACGCCGAGGATTGGCGCGACTGGCTGCGGCAGTTCGGGCGGGCTCTGCGGCGCAGCTTCCTTGCCCATCGCGATGGCGCGCTGCTCTGTGCAGTGTCTCGCCCGCCGGCGGAGGCCGATCCAGCGGTCCATGCGCACCGCATCGCCGCGCCGCTGCTGGCGCTGGGCCTGCCGCAGCAGCACGCCCTTGCCCGGCAGGCCGCAGTCATCTCCTTCGTGCTGGGATGGTCGGCCTTCGAAGCGAACGGGCCGATGCACAGTTTCCTCGATAGTATATTGGATTTTGAAGGGAGCTTCGAGCCGGGGCTGGACGCGCTGGTGGCGGGCTTTCCGGAGGTAGCCAGCCAGGCTTAGCCGGCAAGCCAGCGCGACAAGCGGCTCTGCGGATCACTCATGAGGCTATGCGGATCGCCCTGCTCGACGATCCGGCCATCCAGCACCAGCGCAATCTCGTCAGCGGCATCGGCGGCATCGCGCACATCATGGGACACGAGAATGATGGGAATGTCCGAGCGGGCGCGCAATTCGACCAGCAGGCGATGCAGCGCCCGGCGGGTCGGGTGATCCACGGCGGAGAATGGCTCATCGAGCAGCAGCACCTGCGGATCGCGCGCGAGCGCCCGCGCCAGCGCGACACGCTGTTGCTGTCCGCCGGAGAGTTCACGAGGACGCCGGTCCTCAAGCCCTTCGAGATGGACCTGAGCGAGCAGCACATCCGCCCGCCCCTGCCGCTGCGTCGCCGGCATATCCAGCAACGCCTCCATGACATTCTGCCGCGCGCTCATGTGCGGGAACAGGGCGTAGGATTGGAACACGAAGCCGACATGCCGGTCCCGCGCGCGCATCTGCACGCCGGCGTGCGTATCCAGCCAGCATTGGCCGTTGACGCTGATCCGCCCGCGGGCGGGTGCCAACAACCCCGCAATCGCCCGCAAGATGGAGGTTTTCCCCGCGCCCGAAGGACCGACGAGCGCCAAGGTCCGTCCACGCGCCAGAGTGAGCTCCACGGCCAGCGCGATGGGCGCATGATGGCGCAGATGCAGGGTCACGCCCTCACCGCCCGCCTCAGCCATGTCGGCGCCCCCTCTGCCCCAGCAGGAAAACAAGGCTGACCGCCACCAGCGAGACCGCCATCAGCAGCAGCGCCATCTCATTGGCAGACGCCATGTCGAACGCCTGCACGCGATCATAAAGCGAGAGCGCCAGCGTGCGCGTCTTGCCGGGGATCGATCCGCCGACCATCAGCACCACGCCGAATTCGCCCAGCGTATGAGCGAAGGTCAACACGGCGCCGGTGAGGATGCCCGGCCAGGCCAACGGCAGTTCGATCCGCCACAGGCTGTGCCAGAGCGAATGGCCGCAGGTCGCCGCGGCATCGCGCAAATCGGCGTCGATGCTCTCGAAGGCCCGCTGCACCGGCTGAACCGCAAAGGGGAGATTGACCAACACCGAGGCGACAAGGATCGCCTCGAAGCTGAAGGCCAGCCCACTGCCGAACAGCGCCGCCCATGCTCGCCCAGCCCAGCTTTGAGGCCCCATGGCGGAGAGCAGGTAAAAGCCGATCACCGTGGGCGGCAGGACCAGTGGCAGCGTCACCAGCGCCTCGATCACCGCCCGCCCGCGAAAGCGCGCCAGCGCCAGCCAGCGCCCCAGCACCAGCGCCAGCGGCAGCAGGATCGCGACGGTGAGTGCCCCGAGCAGGAGCGAAAGATTGAGCGCTTGCCAGTCCATCGCCGGTCAGAGTGCTCCGGCCGGCAGGGTGAAGCCGTATTTGGCGAAGATCGCCTTGGCCGCGGGCTCGGCCAGATAGGCGTAGAAGCGCTCGGCCACTGGCCCCGCCGTCTTCATCAGCACCATGCGCTGGCGCAGCGGCGTATGCCAGTCAGCGGGGATCAGCACATAGGCCGCCTTGCCCTTCACGGCAGGATCGAGCACCAGCGAATGCGCGACGATGCTGCCCTGCGCCCCGCCTTCCGTGGCGAACTGCAGCGCCTGTGACACATTTTCCCCCAGCACGAGCTTATCCTGAAGCGGCTTCCACAGGCCGGCATGATCCAGCGCTTCCTGCGCGCGGCGACCATAAGGCGCGTGTTCGGGATTGGCGATGGCAAAGCGGCTGATGTCCCCGCGCGCCAGCCCCTCACGCAGACCCGCAAGCTGGGAATCGAGCCTGAGCGGCGAGCCCTTGGGCGCGATGAGCGCCAGGCGCCCGATGGCATAGAGCCGGCCTTCATCGCGGGTCTTACCGGCCTTGGCGAGCTGCGTCACATAGCTTTCATCGGCGGAGAGGAAGAGCTCGAACGGCGCGCCCTGCTGCAATTGCCGTGTGAGATTACCCGAGGCACCGAAGTTGAGCACCACCTTCTCACCTGTCTCCTTCTCGAACGCCGCCGCCGCATCGGTCAGCGCGAGGCGCAGGTCGGCAGCAGCCGCGATCTGCGGCGCCGGCTCGGACTTGCCGCACGCGACCAGCGCCAGCAGGCCGAGCAGCACGGCGCAACGGCGCAACAGATGAGTCATGAGGTCCGCCCTTCGATCGATGTATGACATTGCGCACATCGACGTGTGCGGGGCGCTGTGTCAAGTGTCCTGCATGCGCAAGAGGCGCGCGGAGGAGGTCGGCAAGGCGTGGGTGAGGACGGCGGAACGACGCTGAAGATCAAGGCGCAGGTGATCGCCGATGGTGTGATCGCCATCGGGCCGGGCAAGGCGCAGCTGCTCGCGGAGATCGCGCGGACGGGGTCGATCGCGGCGGCAGGCCGGGCGGTGGGCACGAGCTATCGCCGCACCCGCGACATGGTCGACATTCTCAACACAGGATGGGGCGCCCCGCTGATCGAAACCGCCAAGGGCGGCGCCAGCGGCGGCGGATCGCGCCTCACCCATCATGGCCGGGCGGTCCTAGAAGCCTATCGGCAGCTCGAAACCGCGGTGCAGGAGGCCGGAAGGGCCCATGCGGGTCATCTGATCGCTCTTATGAACGGCGTCGATCCCGACGCCGATCAATCGATCCGATAGACCGAAAGCCGCACCGTCGGGCCGACCTTGCCGCCTGTCGCGACAAACAGGGCGCGGTTTACCCAGTCGTACCCCGCATGGCCCGTCTCCAGCCGAATGAAAGAGCGCATGTAATAGTCGGACGGCGGCACCTGTTCGCCGGACGCGATGCGGGCCGTAACCTCGGGCGATGCATGGCGGATGCCGAGGCCCACGATCTCGATGACCGCGCCGTCGTGCGTTTCCATGGCGTAGCGGGCATCGAGCTGTGCCACGCCACCCGCTTGCACGGTCTGCCAGTCTGCGCCGACGTTCAGCAGCATGCCATTGAGCAACGGTCCTGTCACCGTGCCGCCGACCACCGGGATGATCCGCCGCGTACCAGCCGGTGTGACGCCCATCTCATGCGGAGGATCGAGCCGGATCTCGAAATCGCAGATGTGCGAGAGGCCCGGCGCGGGCAGCGTCATGCCGCGACCTTCGCGATTAGCGCGCCCGGCTCGATGGTGGGCGGCGCGGCGTTGAGCGTATCGCGCGCAAAGCCGGCCGCTTGCTGATAGGCCAGCATGAAGGCAGAGCGCTCGGCGGCGGGCAGCACATCCTCAATGTCCTCAAACGCACCGCCGCAGCGCTCCTCCACCAGTTCCAGCAGCCCGAAGGGGCCGGAGCCGCGATTGCGCATGGCGACCTGCCCGATGGGACCGCAGAGCTTCTCGTCAAAGGCGCGCAGTGCGGCCGGCGTCACGCCATGCGCCAGCAATTCACGGCCGATCACCCGCGCATCGACGATGGCCTGCGATGCGCCGTTTGAGCCGGTCGGATACATGGGATGCGCGGCATCGCCCATCAGCGCGATGGGACCATCGACCCAGGTCGGCAGCGGATCGCGGTCGATCATCGGATTTTCATAGGCGACATCCGACTTGGCCAACAGCTCCGGCAGATTCAGCCAGTCATAGACAAACCCGTCGAACTCATGCGCGAATTCGGCGAGTTCGACCGGGCGGAACCAACCGGATTTGCGCCAGTCATGATCGGTGTCATAGGTCTTCTCGGCGATCCAGTTGATATCCGCCAGCCCCTCCTCGTCGGCATGCGAGATGGGGTAGATCACCACGCGGTGCCGGCTGGTGCCCAGGCCCACGAAGGAGGAGCCGGTGCGGATCGGCACGCCGCGCGCGGTGCCGCGCCACATGATCGTGCCGCCCCAGTGGATCGGCGGTTGATCCGGGTGCATCTGCGCGCGGACGCTGGAATGGATGCCATCGGCTCCGAATAGCAGGGTGCCATCGACCTCGGCCTTGCCGCCGGCGGCGAGATCGACCAGCGCCGTCACGCCACCCTCCGCGCGCTTGCGATAGCCCGTCACCTTATGGCCGAGCTTCAGCGCCTCCGGGCCGAGCCGCTCGACCACCTTGCGGCAGAGCATCAGATGGAAGGCGCCCCGGTGGACGGCATATTGATGCCAG
This sequence comes from Sphingobium sp. B1D7B, assembly GCF_025961965.1. Taxonomy (NCBI): domain Bacteria; kingdom Pseudomonadati; phylum Pseudomonadota; class Alphaproteobacteria; order Sphingomonadales; family Sphingobiaceae; genus Sphingobium; species Sphingobium sp. B1D7B. Next base: position 2,237,818 of record NZ_JAOQOR010000001.1, on the reverse strand, counting down.
TCATAGCCGGCGACCTTGCCGCGCGGCTCGGAGTAAATCTCGCGGCCATTCAGCCCAACGAGTGCCCATTCCCGCGCCGGAATGCCGACCTCGTCCAGATCCGCCTCGCTTATTCCGAGGTCTTCCAGTTCGCGAATGGCATTGGGCTGGATGTTGATGCCCACACCGAGCGGCTTCAATTCGCGCACGCTCTCGAACACCGTGCAGGGCACGCCGATCTGATGAAGCGTGAGCGCCAGGACGAGGCCGCCAATGCCGCCCCCGGCGATCAAGACATGGTCGTGCGTCATCGAGAATATTGCCCTTTCCGTGCGAGCCTAACCCAGCCGACCCGCGCCGGCGCCTCATCTGCCCGAGGGAGCGCTGTACCGTCGTGGGGGCGCAGTGGCAATGTGGTGGGATCAATCGTGTGCCGGCTGCTGCGGGGTAGCGGCGGCCAGAAGTAGGACGCGATGGTCGAGCGGCTGGGCCCTGGGCTCCTGCCTTCGCAGGAGCACTGGCTTAGCGTTGTTGCTGAACCTTGCCGTGTTCCTGCGGAGGCAGGAACCCAGGGCGCAAGGGCACTGCGGCTGGGCCCTAGGCTCCTGCCTGCGCAGGAGCACTGAAGGAAGCAGGACCGGCGCCGCATTCCGCAGCACCAAGCGAGCCGTTAATGTCGAGCGAAGTCGAGGCACTCAGGACCTGTGCTTGCCGTGTCTCGACTTCGCTCGACACGAACTGGAATAAAAGAATGGGAAAGTGTGCGCCCCAAAACCAAAGAAGCCCGCCCCTCCCCCTCGGAAGGCGCGGGCTCCTTGGCGCGATGATCGCAATCCGATCAGATCGGGAAATGGCCCGGCTGGGTTTCCACCGTCACCCAGCGCAGCTCGGTGAAGCTGTCGATGCCGGCCTTGCCGCCGAAGCGGCCATAGCCCGAACCCTTGACGCCGCCGAAGGGCATTTGCGCTTCGTCATGCACGGTCGGGCCATTGACGTGGCAGATGCCGGACTGAATGCGCCGCGCGATGCCGAGGCCCTTGGCGATATCCTTGGTGAACACCGACGCCGAGAGGCCATACTCGGTGTCGTTGGCCAGTTCGACCGCATGCTCGGTGTCGCGGGCGCGAATGATGCCAACGACCGGCCCGAAGCTCTCATCGCGGAACAGCTTCATGTCCTGCGTCACCTTGTCGATGACATGGGCGGGCATGAGCACATTGTGCGTCGTCTCGCCGCCGGTGAGCTGGGTCGCGCCCTTGGCCAGCGCGTCCTCGATCAGGCTCTGACAGTGCGCCACGGTCTTGGCGTCCACCACCGCGCCGAGCGGGGTGTTGCCCTGACGCGGATCGCCCACGGGCATGGAGGCGACCTTCTCCTTGAACTTGGCGGCGAAGGCGTCGGCAACAGCATCGACCACGATGATCCGCTCGGTCGACATGCAGATCTGGCCCTGGTTCATGAATGCGCCGAAGGCCGCAGCCTTCACCGCTTCATCGAGATCGGCATCCTCCAGAATGACCAGCGGCGCCTTGCCGCCCAGTTCGAGCAGAACAGGCTTCAAGTGCTCGGCAGCGCGCTTGGCGATGATCTTGCCGACGGCGGTGGAGCCGGTGAAGTTGATGCGGCGGACCTGCGGCGCGTCGATCAGAGCGCCCACGACATCGGCCGCGTCTTCCGGCGCGTTGGTGACGACGTTCACTACGCCCTCGGGGAAGCCGGCCTCGGCAAACGCCTCGATGATCAGCGCATGGGTGCGCGGGCAGGATTCGGACGCCTTGAGGATGACGCTATTGCCGCAGGCGAGCGGCACGGCGATGGCGCGCACGCCGAGGATGATCGGCGCGTTCCACGGCGCGATGCCGAGGATGACGCCAACCGGCTCGCGCAGCGCCATGGAGAGGCAGCCGGGCTTGTCCGATGGAATGACCTCACCATTGATCTGGGTGGTGAGCGCGGCCGCTTCGCGGATCATGCTGGCAGCCAGGCCGAGATTAAACATCGCCCAACCCGCCGTTGCACCGATCTCGCCCATCATCGCTTCGACGAAGGCATCCTTCTTCGATTCCAGTGCCGAGGCGGCTTTCATCAGCACAGCGCGGCGCGCATTCGGCCCCATGACGGACCAGCTCTGGAACCCTTCCGCCGCCTTGGCAGCGATCGGCGCGATATCGGCGGCCTTCATCGCAGTCGCCGAGGATGCGACCTCGCCCGTCATCGGATTGTTGCGGCTAAACTCCATGGCGTTCCTCCAGTTCTCTCTCTCAAGACCAGTGTCGCGCACTCGCATGAGGCCGGATGGCAATGATCAGACCAAATGCGTGCGGCGGCGCGGCTCCCCTCTGCCTTGCGGAACCGCCGGATGCAATTGTCTTGCGCGCCCCACGCTCGACTTGCGCCAAGAAATGAAGGAACAGGGGTCGATCCTCGCGCGTTGTGGCGCATAACTGGGAACAGACGGCGGGTTCGAGACGTGCAGGCATCCGAAGACCTCAGGGCAGCATCGTTGGAGAGCTATCGGCAGTTGGTCGAAAGCATCACCGATTATGCCATGTGCATGCTGGATCGCACGGGCCATATCACGAACTGGAACGCAGGCGCGCAAAAGCTCAAGGGCTTCCAGCCGGAAGACATTATCGGCGTGCATTTTTCGCGCTTCTACACAGCCGAAGACGTGGAAAAGGGCATGCCCGAGCGCGCGCTGGAGATCGCCGCGACACAGGGCAAGCACGAATCCGAGGGCTGGCGACTGCGCAAGGATGGCTCGCGCTTCTGGGCGCATGTCGTCATCGATCCGGTTCGGGACGCACACGGCGCGCTGATCGGTTATGCCGGGATCACTCGTGACCTCACCGAACGCAAACTCGCAGAGCAGGCGCTGCGTAAAAGCGAAGAACAGTTCGCCCTGCTCGTCCAGTCCGTCACCGATTACGCCATCTACATGCTGGACCCTGAGGGCATGGTTTCCAGCTGGAATGCCGGTGCGGAGCGGATCAAGGGCTATCGCAAGGACGAGGTGCTCGGGCAGCATTTCTCGCAATTCTATCAAGAAGAAGATCGCACAGCCGGCGAGCCGCAACGTGCCCTGGAGACCGCGCGGTCGGAAGGTCGGTTCACGGCAGAAGGCTGGCGCGTCCGCAAGGGCGGCGAACGCTTCCGCGCGAGCGTCGTCATCGAGGCGCTGCGCGATGAGACCGGCGCGCTGGTGGGCTTCGCCAAGATCACCCGCGACGTCACGGAGCGGGAGGCAGCCCAGCGCGCGCTGGACGAAGCGCGCGAGGCGCTGGGCCAGGCTCAGAAGATGGAAGCGCTTGGCCAGCTCACCGGCGGCGTGGCGCATGACTTCAACAATCTGCTGATGGCGATCAACAGCAGCCTCATCCTGCTGCGCCGACGGATCCCGGAACAGGCCGAGACGCAACGCCTGCTCGACAACGCCATGCAGGCCGTCGATCGCGGCGCGACCCTAACCCAGCGCATGCTCGCCTTCGCGCGGCGGCAGGAGTTGTCCATCGGTCGCGTGCATATTCCCGAACTGCTGCGCGGCATGACCGAACTCGTCCAGCGGACCATCGGGCCGGAATGGCCCGTCAGCATGATCATTCCACTCGGACTGCAGGCGGTGAAAGCCGACGCCAATCAACTCGAAATGGCCATCCTCAACCTCGCAGTGAACGCGCGCGATGCCATGCCGGACGGTGGCGCGATCATCATCAAGGCGAACCGCCAGACCGTGCGGAGCAACGAGATCTCCGATCTGGAGGCGGGGCATTATGTGGTCCTGACCGTGGTGGACAGCGGCATCGGCATGGATGCCGAGACGCTCAGGCGCGCGACCGAACCCTTTTTCACGACGAAGGGCGTCGGTAAGGGCACGGGCCTTGGCCTCCCCATGATCCATGGCTTTGCGCGCCAGATCGGTGGCGCGTTCACGCTCACCAGCGCGCCGGGCAAGGGGACATCGGCGCAATTGTGGCTGCCGCAGGCCGCCGAGCAGTCACAGGCCACCACGCCCGCTGCGAAGGAACCGCCGCTGCCGCCGCAAGCCAAATGTCGTGTCCTAGCGGTGGATGACGATGCACTGGTTTTGATGAACACGGTCGCGCTGCTGGAGGATCTGGGGCACGAGGTCGTCAGCGCAGTCAACGGCGCTCATGCCCTTTCAAAATTCAAGGATGGCGGCTTCGACTTGGTCATCACGGATCAAGCCATGCCCGGCATGACCGGGACGGACCTCGCCGCGGCCATTACCGCCGTGCAGAGCGACATGCCGATCATCATCGCAAGCGGATATGGCGAGGGGCTGGTGTTGCCAGAAGGGCAGATTCATCGCCTGAGCAAACCGTTTGGCGAGCACCAGCTCGCCAAGGCCATTTACCAGGCCTGTTGCAGGGAGGATCGCCCCACCCCTGCGGTTTAAACGGACTTGCGCCCCATTTGCCGGGTCCGCCCGCTCAGGCGGATCGCCCGGCGCAGTAACGATGCGAAGGTACGCAGGACCGGCAAGCGGTCATAAAAGCGAACATCGTGGATGTCCGTGCGCGAAAGGCGCTGGTGCCCAAGGTCAGGGTTGGCGACATAGGTACGCAGGTCGGGATGGCGGTTGCGCAGGACAGACAGCGCCCCATCATAATGCATCGGCTCGCCATCCGGATGCCGCCCCCCTGCGGGGCGCTCCAGCATCGCTGCCAAATAGTGAGCGGCAAAACCGATCGTGTCTCCACGCACCGCGTAGAAATGGCATCCGGCGAGCCCTTTGCCGGGTGGGATCAGCTCAAGCGGGCGCTCGGTCGCTTCATATTGCCCCGGCAGAAGGCTGCCGAAAAAGATGTCCCATTCCACCCCGCCCAGCGTGGTCAGAGCGGCAGGCAGAACCGTCTCGATCCGGTCATGGAAATCGAAGTCATCCTCCAGCACCAGAACGGATCGATGCCCCGCCTCCGCCGCCTCCCGCAGCACGCTCATATGGCTATCGAAGCACCCTCGCGTCCCCGGCGTCGGAAACCCTGCGGAATCCGAAAAGCGCTTGGCCGTGAAGAATGCGATTTTCGGATGATCGAGGTCCAGCCCCAGACGCCTGAACTGCGCGGCCATCTCGCGGCGCCGGTCGGCCCGGTGAGGAAGATTGATGATCCGGATGGCATCGAACGCATCGAGCAGAGCATGACCGGCGGGGGTTGGGCTTACCATCGGCTGCGGTCCTTCTCGACTGGGTAATGGATGATCAGCCGCGACTCGCTCCGGCCCTCAACGGGCCTATAGACTGGGCTTCTCCCTTTAAGGAATCGCAAAACCGCCCCCAGCCGGGCCAGCGCTTCAGATCACCTTGCCGGGGTTGAGGATATTGTTCGGGTCCATCGCGCGCTTAAGCGTGCGCATCAGCGCCAGCTCTTCTGGCGTGCGGCAGTGGTGGAGAAATTCGCGCTTGATGCTGCCGATGCCATGCTCGGCGGTGATCGAGCCGCCCCATTCGCCGACCGCCTTGTAAACCAGCGCCTCCATCTCATGCTCGGGCATCGGGTCGCGGGGGACGCGCGCAGAGAGGTGGAGGTTGGAATCGGCGAGGTGCCCGAAGAAAACGGTCACGCAGTCCGGCCAGCGCTCCAGCAGCAGATTGCGTACATAAGGGATAAAATCGCCGATCTTGCGCGTCGGCAGGCTCACATCGAAGGCCACTTGCGGCCAGTGCACGCCCTTGTGCCACTCGCCCGGGCAATCGCGCACCGCCCAGATCTCCTGCCGCTGCTTGTCCGACTGGGCGATGACGGCATCCTTGACCAGGCCAGATTCGATCATGCCGCCGAGCACTTCCTCAAACCGCTCGGGATCGCGTTCCGGGTCGGTCCCGAGCACTTCGACCAGCGCATAGACGTTGTAACCGTGCGGCAAGGGCGGCTGGCGACCCAGCGCCGTCGTGCCGATCTGGTAGAAATCCGGCCACATCACCTCAAAGGCGGACAAGGTGCTCGCGAATGCCGAATTGCATTGTTTGAGCAATTCCAGCGTGGCCGCATAATCCTCGATCGCGACGACGGCGGTGCAGGCGCTGCGCGGCTTGGGGAACATCCGCAGCACCAGCCGGGTGATGACACCGAGCGTACCCTCGCTGCCGATGAAGAGATGCTTGAGATCATAGCCGGCGTTGTTCTTGATCATTACATTGAGCGACGAGATGATCGTGCCATCCGGCAGCACCGCTTCCACACCCAGAATGAGATCGCGCATCATGCCATAGCGCAGCACGCGGTTGCCGCCGGCATTGGTGGCCGCATTACCGCCGACCTGCGCCGTTCCGCGTCCGCCAAGATCGAGCGGAAACAGAAAGCCGCCTCATCGGCGGCGCGTTGAACGGTCTCCAGCACGGTCCCCGCGAGCACGGTCATCGTGCGGCCAGCCTCGTCTAGTTCCTCGATGCCCCGCATCCGTTCCAGCGACAGTAGCAGGCAAGGCCGATCCGCAAGGCCCCCCGCGCACAGGCTGGTCAAGCCGCCCTGTGGCACGACCGGCCAGCGCTCCTCATTGCAGATCGCCATGATCTGCGAGACCTGCTCGGTCGTGCGCGGATAGGCGATGCCGGGGAGCGGAATGTCCGCCGGCATGACATTCGTGAAATCAGAGACATGGCGCGCGAAATCGCCGTCCGTCCCATCCTTCACGATATCAGCGCCCAAGGCTTGGCGGAGGCGCGCGATGACATGGGCACCGCGCTGGGCTTCGTCCGCGAAGCCTTGTCCGCGCTCGTCCAGCGTTGCTTGGGTCATCAGGCCTCTCTCCTCTTGCAGCCACAACATAGCGCCCGGCGGCGCCCTGCATAGGCCAAGGCGATAGAACGAATCATGAAATCGGCCGCGAGCGCCGCCTCTGTTTCACCGTGAGACGGCCCTCAATTAGCGAGGCCCGTCAAAATTCTGTTAAGTATCTACATTTCTGTGATTTTTAGTGGAATTGCCACGCAAGCGGCTCCTTAAGTGCAAAAAGGTAAACTTGGTTTACGTCTTGTTAACCATAGTTTATTGTCCTCGAGGTCGGGTGATCCGACCAAATACAGGAGTCGTCGATGGTAAACGAAGTGATCGTTGAAGAACTCAGCGAGCAGGAAGTCGATCTGGTTGCGGGCGGTGGTCCGAGCCACGAATCGAGCGGTGGCATTCGCGGCTGATTTGTCAGTCGCTTCTGGTCACCACGATCAGATTGATCTTATGGCCGGGGGGGCGCGCGCGAATATGCGATCGTCCGCCCGGTTTTTATTTGTCATAACCTGAAACGGCATTTTTTCATCGCCTCGGCACAGCAGAGCATCCTAGAAAGCCGCTCAGGGGGACCGGATGCCACTCTTCAGGCGACAAGCACTCGATCATCACAACCGACTGCACGGGGACATTTTCCTCGTCCCTCCACTGCGTTGGCAGGCCATCGGCTGGCTGTTGCTTGGTCTGGTCTGTGCCGGTGTAGCCTGTCTCGCGTTCGGCAGCTTCAGCCGGACCATCAAGGCCGAGGGAAGCCTGCACATGTCAGACACGCCGTCGCCCTCCCCTTCCCAACCCGCAGCGCGCCCCTCGCCGGAATGGACGGCCCGCGTCACCGTGCCGCTCGCCCAGATCAAGGATGTTCATCAAGGCCAACAAGCCCGGGTCTCGCTCGCTGGCGGCAGCGCTGCCGACGCAACGACGCTGAGCGGCACGATTGCGGCGATCGCGACGCGCATGGACCCCGGCGAAACAACGGTGCCGGTCGAGATCCATCTGACAGCGCCAGGCGCAGAGCCGGGCAACCTCAGGGTCAGGGCCATTGACGGACAGCCTGTCACCGCGACTATCCTCATCGAACGGGTCCGCCTGTGGCGCTGGCTGTTCGCGCCGGTCCTTCCCCGCAGCGAGTCCTAGATGAACGCGCTGATTGCCAAAATCATGGGCCGGCGGCGCATTCGCCCGATCCTGCAGACCGAGGCGGCGGAATGCGGTCTCGCCTCGCTGGCAATGGTCGCCAACTGGCACGGGCATGAGCTTGATCTCAATGCCCTGCGCCAGCGCTTTGGCGTGAGCGCGCGGGGCATGACGCTGCGTCAACTGATGCAGACTGCGGACGACATGCAGCTGCTGCCGCGCCCGCTGAAGCTCGATCTGGCCGGCCTGCATCTTCTGCATCTGCCCGCCATCCTGCACTGGGATCTGAACCACTTTGTCGTGCTCGAACGCGTCGAGCCGGGCCGTGCCTATGTCGTCGACCCGGTGGGCATCGCGCGTTGGTACAAGTTCGACGAACTGGGACGCCATTTCAGCGGCGTCGCGCTGGAACTGCGCCCCTCGCAGGACTTCCAGTCCGTCCGGGCCAGGCGGCGCCTGCGCTTCCGCGATCTGTGGAGCGGCATGACGGGCGCACGCCGCACCTTTGCGCAGACGGTCATCCTCTCCATCGTCATGCAGATCTTCATTCTCGCCAGCCCCTTCTATCTGCGCACCGCCGTCGATGAGGTTCTGCCTGCGCAGGACGGCGGCCTGCTGCTCACGCTGGCGCTGGGATTTGGCGCGCTCGCGCTCATTGGTGCCGGCGCGGCGCTGCTGCGTAAATATGTGCTGCTGTCGTCAGGCGCTCTGCTCTCTTTCGGCATCACTTCCAACATCGTCCGCCACCTCTTCCGCCTGCCCATCGCCTGGTTCGAGAAGCGCAAGGTGGGAGACATCCTCACCCGCGTGCAATCCGTACTGCCGATCCAGCGCTTCCTCATCGAAAGCGCGCCGCTCGCGTTGATCGATGGCACGCTCTCGGTCCTCACCCTAGTGATGATGTTCCTGATCGCGCCCGAACTGGCACCGATCACGCTGGTCGGGCTCGTCCTTTATTCCGGCGTTCGGCTGGCCTTGCTCGCACGCGAGAAACAGCGTGAGGCGGAATATGTGAAGGCCCTCGCCCGCGAACAGGGCACGCTCATCGAGACCTTGCGCGGCATGGTCACGCTGCGCCTCGCCGGCCGCGAAGCGATGCGCCACAGCTACTGGCAGAACCGACTGACCGAGGCGCTCGGCGCGCGCTACCAGCACGAGCGCGTCAAGGCCTGGCACGAGACCGCCAAGACGATGATCCCCGCTCTGGAACTGGTGATAGTGATTTTCGTCGCCATGCGCGCCAATATGGATGGTGCCATCACGCTCGGCACCCTGTTCGCCTATCTGGCCTTTCGCACGCAATTTGTGCAAGCTGGCCAATCGCTGCTGGATGAAGGCGTCAAGCTCCGCTTGCTCGAACTCCATCTCGATCAGCTCGCGGACATTGTGCAGAGCGAGGACGATGCGGGCTTTGCCGAACCACTGAACCACGCCGACTTCTCCGGCCGGATAGAACTGCGCGATGTGCATTTTGCCTACGGCCCGCACGATCCGCCTGTGCTGCGGGGCGTCGATCTCGTCATCAAGCCGGGCGATCATGTCGCGATCACCGGCGCTTCCGGCAGCGGCAAGACGACCCTCGCCAAGATCATCCTTGGCCTGATCGATCCGACCAAGGGGCAGGTGCTGATCGACGGCCAGCCACTGCCGCAGTTCGGCCGCCGCGCCTTTCGCCAGTATGTCGCTGCGGTGCTGCAGGACGACGTCCTCTATGCTGGGTCCATCGCCGATAATGTCGCGGCATTTGGGGAGATCGACCCTGATCGCCTGCGGGATTGCCTCAAAGCCGCTGCCATTCTGGAGGACATTGAGGCGATGCCGATGCGGACCGAGACGCTGGTCGGGGATATGGGCTCAACCCTGTCCGGCGGACAGAAACAGCGCATCCTCCTTGCCCGCGCGCTCTATCGTGAGCCGGCACTGCTACTGCTGGATGAAGGCACCGCCCATCTCGACCTGGAGCATGAGGCCATGGTTAATCGCGCCGTCGCTGCATTGGGCATCACCCGACTCATTATCGCGCATCGGCCGGAGACGATTGCCGCCGCCGACAGGGTGATCAGGGTGGAGAACGGGGTGGTCACGAGCGATAGTCAGCCGCGGTCGACGACAAGCTAGAGCAAGCAGAACGCCGGTTTCACACCACAGACGGTACACCAGCGCGTCGCGACGAACAGTCGGCCCAAGCTCTCGAAGACCGCCGCCGCACCTCCCTGCCTGTCCCCTCGCACAAGCCTTTCCATCTCTTGTGAACAACTTGTTCACAGTTTCCTGACATTGACGTCCACTGGCGACTGAACCGCCCGAGTGTGGACCCATGTTGCGATTGCGCCTCCTTGCGAGACTGACCCGGTCGGCTCGCAGCCTCATCCTCGCCGCGGCGTGCCTCATCGGCATGATCGTGATGATGAGTGGCGCCGGCACGTCGCTGGACAATTTGACGCGCACCGAGCGCTACCAGCACTTTCCCAAGCAGCCGAGCGGCGAGCTGGTTATCGTTAAGATCGACACGCCCAGCATCAAGGCGCTGGGCACGTGGCCCTGGCCGCGCGGGCGCCATGGCGAGCTGATCGATGCCCTGAATCGCGCAGGCGCCGAGCGCATCGTCTCCAATATTATTTTCGACCAACCTGCAGCGGACCCTGCGCAGGACGACCGGCTCATCAAGGCACTCGCGGCCTCGAAGGCCGATGTCTATCTGGCCGCACTGCTGGAAAATCGCTCCAATGGGCGGGCAACCTACGAGGCGCTGCCGACGGAGGCGTTGCTGCCCTATGTCACGCCCGTCAACGTGTGGCTGCATAGCGATCCCGACCAATATTATCGGCGACTGGTGCTCAATGCTCCGGTCCTGGGTACGGAATTGCGCGATATTTCCCAGGCGCTTGCCGGCACCAACTATCCGGGGGAAGGCTCCTTCCCCATCGATTGGTCCTATTGGTGGAACCAGATCGACCATATTTCCTATTCGGACGTGCTGGCCGGCAAATTCCCCAAGGACTTTTTCAAGGGCAAGAAGGTCCTGGTCGGCATCGATGCCTTCGGCTTCGGCGACCAGTTCAACGTCCCCTATCACGAGAAGCTCTCCAGCCTTTATGTCTTTGCCGCCGCAGCGGAAACGCTGATCGCCGGACTGCCGGTCGAGGTGGGGCCGTGGCCGGCCATGCTACTCGCGCTGGCGCTGATCGGCCTCTCCTTCCTGCTCAAGCCCCGCTTTCGTTATCCGCTCTATCTGGCCGGAACCATAGGGCTGGTGCCCGCGCAGATTTACACGGAACATCTGACCCTCTGGCGGCCGGATGTCGGCCCGGCGATCCTTACGCTGGTCGCGGCGCTGGTCGCACAGTCGCTCCTCAGTGTCGCGCAGGCCTTGCTGGATCGCAGCACCAAGTCGGCTGAAGCGGGGCTCCCAAATCTGGCCGCCATGGTTCTCAACGAGGGCGAAGAAGGCGTGACGATCGTTGTCAGCCTGCGCAATTATGTGGAAACGACGGCGCTGCTTGGCCTCGCGGCGCAGGGCACGCTGCTCGCCAAGATTCGCGACCGCCTCATCCTCGCCGCAGGCCACGAGCGGATCTACCAGATCGACAATCACAGCTTTGCCTGGCGGAGCCGGGAGGATGTGCCGCAGGTGGTCGACAGTCTCGAGGGTCTGGAAGCGCTGTTCGCGCCGGGGGTTCAGGTCGAACAGCTCACGGTCGACATCACCCTGCACGCCGGCTTTTGCGACAAGCCGGACATGAGCGTGTCCGAAGCCATTCCTAAGGCAGTCCTCGCGGCGACCAACGCCACCAATCGCGGCATCTTGTGGGAGCGCTATGAGACCGAGGAGGACGAGCTGTTCTGGAAGCTCTCCATCCTCAACGAGTTCGAGCAGGCATTGCGCCGCGGCGATGTGTGGGTCGCTTACCAGCCCAAGCTGGACCTGCACGGCAATCGCATCACCAGCGCCGAAGCGCTGATCCGCTGGATTCACCCCGAGCGCGGCTTTATCCGGCCGGACCGGTTCGTCCGCGCCATCGAGGATGCAGGGCGGATCGAGCGGCTAACGCTCTATGTGCTCGAACGCGCCATTGCCGACTTCGCGCCGCTCAATCTCTCGGTCGCAGTCAATCTCTCCATGCGCATGGTCGGCAAGAACAAGCTGGAGGCGCCACTTCGCCTGCTGCTAGATACCTACGGAATGCCTGCCGAAAATCTTACGCTGGAGATTACAGAATCGGCCAGCATGGCGGACGAACAGGGCATCGCCGAACTGGAGTCGCTCCGGGCGATGGGCGTGCATATCTCCATCGATGACTATGGCACCGGCCAATCAACGCTATCCTATCTCAAGCGCTTGCCGGCGTCCGAACTCAAGATCGACCAGAGCTTCGTGCGGCAAATCCTCACCAGCCGCAGCGATGCTGTGTTGATCAATTCCACCATCAAGCTGGCCCATGAGCTCGACATGCAGGTGGTTGCCGAGGGCGTGGAGGACGAGAATGTCCTGCAGGCACTGGCCGCGATGGAATGCGACATCATCCAAGGCTATCATATCGGTCGCCCGGTGGCGCTTCCCGACTTTCTCGCCAATCTGCAAGCGGCGAACCGCAAGGCTGCGAGCCGAGCCCGCAAGAGCGCCCTTTCCGCAGCATAACAGGCAACGAAAAAGGCGCCGGATCGAAGACCCGGCGCCTTTTTGGCGTTTATGTCGGTCTATTTACCGCACCGAACCGCGACGAACCAGATTGACGATCGCGAGCAGCACGATGGCGCCAAGCAGCGAAACGATGATCGAGGTCAGATTGATCGCGCCCGATGTGATCGGGGCGGCGCCGAGGATCGGGGACAGCAGGAAGCCGGCGAGAACCGCACCGACAATACCCACCACGATATTCAGCAAAATGCCCTGCTGGGCATCGGTGCGCATGATCAGACTGGCAAGCCAACCAACAATGCCACCGACAATAAGAAGAATGATAAGGCCCATATTCCGTCTCCCTCAGTGATGTTGAAGGCAAAACAATTGTCTGAGGAATTCGTTCCGTTCTTGCTGAACGAATAGTTGACAAAGGCCGTCATCTTGAATCGAGTGCAGGGCGCGACATGGGCCCATCTTGCGGCCGTAACTTTACACAAGTTACAGGCTCAATTGCGCCTCGATCACGCGCCGCAAGTCTTCGAGGCGATAGGGCTTCTTGAGAATGGCGACCGCGTTCCGATGCTCCGCCCCGTCCATCGCGTCACCCGCGCCGGTTGCGAAGGCGAACGGGACACCTTTTTCCGCGAGACGGGCAGCGACGGGAAGGCTGTCTTCCTCATCGCCTAGCTTGAGATCGAGCAGCCCGAAATCGAACGCGACTTCGTTCACGAATGCCAGCGCTTCGGCGAGGTTGGCGGCCACCCGCACATCCGTGATGCCCAAGTCTTCGAGCAGGGCTTCGGTATTCATCGCGATGATCGGATTATCTTCGACCAGAAGAACGGCGTGGGGGCGTGGCGACAAGGGCGAGCCTGTTAGCAAGGATTGACGGGGCAATTATGCGCACCCGCCCGATGCGATCCACAGCGTTGCGATGGACCGAACCAAGTGCGGGTCTTTACGCTTGTTTCGAGGTTAAAGGCTGGCGACCTTGTCGAGATCCGCCAGCATTTCCGTGTGAGAGACGGCGCGGCTCTTCGAGCGCCCGCCCTTCTCACCCTCGTCGCCGAGCATGTCTTCCAGGCTCCGGCGGGCGCGCGCGACGCGGCTTTTCATCGTGCCGACCGCACATTGGGCGATGTCCGCGGCTTCCTCGTAGCTGAAGCCACCCGCCCCGACGAGCAGCAAGGCCTCGCGACGTTCGGGCGACAGGCGCATCATCGCGGCCCGCAGATCGCCCATGTGCAGGCCATCTTCCTGCCCCGCGGGCTGGCTCAGCAGCTTTTCGGCAAGGTCGGGATCATAATCGCCGCGGAACCGGTTGCGTCGCGCTTCGCTCAGATAGACGTTGCGCAGAATGACGAATGTCCAACTGCGCATGCTGGTGCCGGGCTGGAAGGAATCCCGCGCGGCCCAAGCCTTGAGCATCGTCTCCTGAACGAGGTCGTCGGCATAGTCCGGGCGACCGCACAAACCTCTCGCGAAAGCGCGAAGGTGCGGAAGAACGCCGGTCATCTCCGTACGAAAATCATAATTTTTCGGGATGTTACTGGCTGTCACCGCTTTTATCCAGCTTCTTGAGGAGCGCCACAAAGTCGTCCGGCAATTGCTCGTCGACGACTTCATCGTACATCCGCCTCAAGCCTTCGGCCCAAACGGGTTTTGCGCGACCACTGCGCTGCACGGAGTTCTTTCCGGGCTTTTCAGGCGTGCTGGACATGCCCCTACTTGCCTCGCAGAATATAGAATTGTTGAGATGTGACTGCACAACCGTTCCCAAAACCTCTGAAATCCAATTCCCGCCCCCTCGTAAAGTGACTGATGTGCGTTCCGGCGCGCAGCTCACGCCGCGACAGCGCGCAACATCCAGACATTTTCCTCATGCTTTCCGATGCGAGCTGTCAACATGTCTGCACTAAAGACATCGTCGCCTTCTTCGGCGACCGCGACAGCCTCACGAAGACGCCGGGCGACCGCTTCGTTATCCTTGATCAGCGCATCAATCATCTCGGCGGAGGACTGGACCGTCTTGCTGCTCTCCACCACGCTGCGCTCGGCATAGTCGCCAAAGGCTGCAGGAGCGACGTGGCCAAGCGCCCGAATACGCTCCGCCAGCGCGTCGCTGGCCAGCGCCAGATCCTCATATTGGGCTTCGGTCAGCTTGTGCAGACCAAAGAAGCTCGGCCCGACGATGTTCCAATGTACACCCAGCGTCTTGAGATACAGCGAGAAACTGTCAGCCAGAGCATCGGCAAGCTTGTCGGCAATCGCATCGACATTCTGCCGATCGATCCCGGTGTTGAAGGCCGCATCTTTCGGTTTTGCATTCAGGGCGCTATTCGCCATCACTGATCTCCGCTGGGGGCGTACGAATGGGGGAACGATCCCAAGGGGAAAGAGTTCCGATCTAACGGATCACGGCGCTTTGGCACCTCTTTGGTAATTTGGGTTCATGGTGAATTGGGATATTGGCAAACGTGCCAAGCGACGCTTCGATAGCTGGTTAAGAGAGTATCCCCGGGCGACGCCGATCGGGGTCTTCCTGTTTTCGCTTACGCTTGTCGGGGCCAGCGCGTGGTCTGTCGAAGTCGCGTCCGAGCGGACGCGGCGAGCGGCCGCTGTCATGCAGGCTGGGGAGATCGTGGCCGCTCTGCAGCGGCAGGCAGCCGCCAGTTCCGCCTATTTCCAAGCCACCAGCGCGCTCTTTCTCAGCGCAGACGGGGTCAGCCCCGAGTTCTTTCGCGACTTCATCACCCGGCTGCGCCAGGATTATGATTTTACGGGTGTCGTGGCCATTGGCTGGGCGCGCCACACCACAGCCGCGGAACTTCCGGCGCTGACCTCAAGAATGCAAGAAGCGGGTTATGAGGACTTCGCCGTCAACCCTGCTCCCGCACCGTCGAAGCAGGCGATGTATATCATCACCATCGTCGAGCCCAATTCCCTGGCCAATCGCCGCGTTCTCGGCTTCGACATCCATAGCGACGCACGGCGGGCGGCCGCGATCGACCGCGCGTTGCGAACCCGCTCAATGGCGGCGACAGACCCGGTCAAGCTGAAGATCGACGAGCATGCCGACCACAACACCGGCATCGTCGTGCTGCTCCCGGTCGCGCAGAGTGATGAGGGCCCAGTCAATGGCTTCATCTATGGCGCCATCCGGGTCGAGGAATTCATTCGCGCTGCTGTGAAACCATCCCTGCTGGAAACCGGCCGGATCGAGATTTTCGACACCACCCCGGATGGGCAGGAGCGCATCTTTGCCGCCGGCGATAGCGAGAGAGTGGAAAGGCCGCTGGAGCAGCGCTTCTCCCTGTTCGACCAGCAATGGTCCGTGCGCTTCTATCCAGCCGGTGAGCACTGGCTCTACCCCCTCACACTGGTCGTGCTGGTCGGCGGCGTCTCCTTTTCGATGCTGCTACTCGCCTACATCCTGCTCGTGCAGCGCCGCAACGAGGATCTCGTCGCGCTCGTCAATGCGCAGGCCGAGCGCGAGGCGGAGCGCGCCGCCTTCGTGCGCGAACTCAACCACCGGGTGAAGAACTCGCTCTCTAACGTCACGTCGATCATCGCCCTGACCCGGCGGAACGCAACCGACATCAATAGCTTTGCCGACAATCTAATGGAGCGAGTGCGCGCGTTGGCCGCCAGCCACTCATTGCTGGATGGCGCGCAATGGGGACCGACGGACCTCAAGGCGCTTATCGAGACTCAGTTGGGATCGCATGGCCACGCGCGCGGCCGCATCGTGTCCGATGGCCCCAATGTGCTAATCTCGCCCAACGATGCGCTGTCCATCGGCTTGGCACTGCACGAACTGCTCACCAACGCGACACGATATGGCGCCTTGTCCGCCGATCAGGGCGAAGTGCATCTGCACTGGTCGGTGGGAGATGAGAAGATCTCGGTATCGTGGGAAGAGCGCGGCGGTCCGCCGGTTGTGGAACCGGTCAAGCGCGGCTTTGGCCTGAACCTGATCGAGCGGGCTTTGGCCCACGAGCTGGGAACGCCGATCCGCATCGACTTTTTGTCGAGCGGCCTCATGTGCACGTTCGATATCCCCCTGCGCAAACCGAAATCGTTCCAGTTGCGCAGGAAGGATGGCGCCGCTTAACGCAGCGGCGCCGTGGACCCGAAGAACGCGACCTGCCCGATCGTCGCGCGAACGAAGTCGTCGCTGAAAGGCTTGGTGATCAGATAGGTCGGCTCCGGGCGTTCGCCGGTGAGCAAGCGCTCCGGGAAAGCAGTGATGAAGATCACCGGAACCGAGAACTTGCCTAGGATCTCGTTGACCGCATCGATCCCTGAACTGCCGTCCGCCAGCTGAATATCGGCCAGCACGAGATCCGGCCGGTGCTGATCGAACAGTGCCACCGCCTGCGCGTGCGTCGCAGCGGTACCCACCGCAACATGGCCGATGGAGGTCACGATCTCCTCGATCTGGAACGCGATGAGCGGCTCATCCTCGATGATCAACACGTTGAGACGGCTGCTGGAATCGATATCCGCCAGCGCGCTGTCGATCATCTCGCGAACGTCGTCCTCGGGGCAGTCGAGAATCTCGGCGATCTCGCTTTCCGAAAAATCTTCCACGGCGTTCAGCAGCAGCGCCTGACGGGCCAGCGGCGTCACCAGTTCCAGGCGATTGCTGGCAGTCGTGCCTTCATCCGAGCCGAGGCCGCCGCTCATCGACAGCTCAGCGCCGGCGGAAGCGTAGATGCGTGAGAAGGCACTGAACAGCCCGGTCCGCGATGTGGAGATTTGTTCGCGCAGGCTGGAATCGGCCAAAGCCGCCTCCAGAAGCTCCCGCACGAAACTGTCACCCAGCGACTGAGACCCCGTCAGAATTCGAGCATATCGCCGCAGATAAGGAAGTTGCCGCGCGATAAGGTCGGATAGAGCCATATGAACGTGTCTCCTGCATTTCAGCCAGCGCCCACAACCAAGAACACCGCATGACGCGGTGGAGCACCAAAAGTGCGCGGAATGTACGGTTTCGACAGGGTTCCCCACAAGAAATTTATTTTTGCAGACCTCGGGAACCAACGCGATTCAGGTGCATTTGAGGATCAGCATTGACATTAGTCTGCCCCCGATAATGTCAGCGTCACTTGACCGGTTTCCGCTCCTCCTCACCCCCCCCAAAGCGCGGAAACCGGTCAACCACCCCACATTATCTCCCGTCCTTCCTCTGCTGAGCCCGTGCCCGCGCGGCGAACAGAGGAACCATCCGTCCGAACCACCGTTGGGTTCAGGAAGGTTATCACGAGGAGTTAAGCCATGCACATTCGCACAAACCGTTCCACGCCTCTGGAAGACGGCCGCGACGTGATCATAACGCTTCGCTCCCGCGCGGAGGATATTGCCGAGCGTGGTCTTGCCAGGGCAACAACGCTGGCGGACGAGGCCGGCCGCCGGGCATCCCGGTTGGGGAAGGATACAGCGCGCAAGGTTTCGAAGGGCTCGAAATCCCTCGTTGAGAATGTGCGCGATCATGTGCCCGGCATGAAGCCCTCAGGCCTCGCGGCTTCGCCGGCCGCCCGGTTCGTCCGCCGCCACCCCGCCCTGCTCGTTGCCGTCGGACTGACCGCTGCGACGGTGGGATATCTCGCATGGCGCGCGCAGCAAGACACTGAAGAATCAGACGATTCTTCAGAGGGTTAATAAGCGAAAACCATTCTCTGCCAAATTAAGCGAGAAAGTTTTCGAAGGCCGGAACGAACCCGTCTATAGCTCGTTTAACGGGCAGATCTGGCACCATCAGGCTATTTTAGATGCTGCTAGCCCGGTGGTGCCAGATCCCCTCCTTCGCCTCGGACAGGCTAGGGTCGCGCAGACGCGGGCCGTGACAAAGCCTCGAAGAGCGCCCGCATCCCTAGAAAATCTTGACATCCGCGCCCGCCTTCATCATGGCGCAAGCGGTTGCCCGTGTGATCCAAAAGAGTCACGCGCCCTCTATTCACGGAATTCTGATGCCCTTTGCCGATCTCGGCCTTTCGAACGAATTGCTGCAAGCCGTCGGCGAGGCGGGGTATTCAGAGCCGACTCCGATTCAAGCGCAGGCAATTCCCTCCGTCCTGATGATGCGGGACATCATCGGCATCGCGCAGACCGGCACCGGCAAGACGGCCAGCTTCGTCCTCCCGATGATCGACATTCTGGCTCAGGGCCGCAGCCGCGCCCGGATGCCGCGCAGCCTCATTCTCGAGCCGACGCGCGAACTCGCGGCGCAGGTCGCCGAGAATTTCGAGAAATACGGCAAATATCACAAGCTTTCGATGGCGTTGCTCATCGGTGGCGTCTCGATGGGCGACCAAATCAAGGCGCTCGAAAAGGGCGTCGACGTGCTGATCGCGACGCCTGGTCGCCTGATGGACCTGTTCGAGCGGGGCAACATCTTGCTGACCGGCTGTTCGCTGCTGGTCATCGACGAGGCGGATCGGATGCTCGACATGGGCTTCATCCCCGATATCGAGAATATCTGCACCAAGCTGCCCGCGAACCGGCAGACGCTATTGTTCTCGGCGACGATGCCGCCGCCGATCAAGAAGCTTTCGGATCGCTTCCTGAGCAATCCCAAGTCGATCGAGGTAGCGCGCCCGGCCACCGCCAGCGCCAACATCACGCAGATGCTGGTGCCCGTCGCCGAGCGGGCCAAGCGCGAGACGCTGCGCTCGCTGCTGCGGAGCGAGAGCGCGGAAAGCGCGATCATCTTCTGCAATCGCAAGACGATGGTGCGGGAGCTGAACAAGAGCCTCAAGCGCCACGGCTTCCGGTCTGGCGAAATCCACGGCGATATCGATCAGGCCGCGCGCATCGCGGAGCTGGATCGCTTCAAGTCCGGTGAGATCAACTTGCTTGTCGCCTCCGACGTTGCCGCGCGCGGGCTCGATATCAAGGGCGTCAGTCACGTCTTCAACTTCGATGCGCCCTGGCACCCGGACGATTATGTGCACCGCATCGGCCGCACGGGCCGCGCCGGCGCGACCGGCAAGGCATTCACCTTCATCACCAATAGCGATGCTGAAGCTGTCGAGAATATCGAGAAGCTGATCGGCACGAAAATCCCGCGCCTCGACATGGGCACGCAGGCCACCGACGATGGTGAGGATGAAGGGCGCGGACGCGATCGTCGCGGTGGCGCGAAAGGCGCATCCAAGCGTCCTGCCAAGGCACCCGCTCGGCGTGAGCGTGGCGCCGACGCCAAGGGTGATCGTGAAACCGAATCGCTCGCCCCCGAGGCACGCCCCGCGCGTGAGGATGCGCGCCCGCCGCGTGAGACCCGTGAGGATCGCCAGCCCCAGCCACGGCGCCAGGATGCCCGGTCTGACGCTGAGCGTCCCAAGGCCCCGCAGCAACGCAATCGCGCGGATCAGGAGCCGGATGACGGATGGAACGGCCCCATGCCGGATTTCCTCTCCGTAGGCTTCAACAACTAAACCTACCGACGATACAGACGGGAGGCTCGGGGACGCGGCAACGCGTCTCCACGCCTGCCAATTGGCGGTGCGCAAACCGGCGATTTCGGTGCTATCCGACACTCAGGTCGCTATCGCAACGCGACGCGCCACCAACACGCAAAACCCGATTGCAATCGGCGCGGGCCTTGCCTATAGGCAGCCCTCCCTGGGGGCTGTAGCTCAGTTGGGAGAGCGCGTCGTTCGCAATGACGAGGTCAGCGGTTCGATCCCGCTCAGCTCCACCAGGGATTTTTCTTCCAGCCACGCTATCGCTCCCTCCCCGGCTTAAGCCGCGCGGCGGGAAGACGCATTTTCTGTGAACCGGTCCGCCTTTTTGGGGTTGCCACTCCGGCCATCCCACGGCATAGGCGCCGGACCTGATGACGGCTCCGCAACGGACCGACATGGATGGCCCCTTCGTCTAGCGGTTAGGACGCGGCCCTTTCACGGCTGAAACACGGGTTCGATTCCCGTAGGGGTCACCACTCAGACTTTCCCTCATTATCAAGCGCAGCATCACACCGGTCGCGCCGGCGTCACTCCGCCGGGGCCATGGCGGCCGATGGACCATTTGCCTCGTCCAGCGCCGCCAGATCGCCGCGCGCCCGTGCCTGCCGACCGTAGACCAGCTCAAACAGCGGCCCCGCCATCACCGTCGTGACGATGGCCATGAGGACCAGCATCGCGAACAGCGTCGGACCGATAATACCCTTTTGCAGGCCGATGTTGATGATGATGAGTTCCATCAGCCCCCGGGCGTTCATCAACGCACCGATGCCCAGCGCCGTGCGATGATCCTCGCCCGCCAGCCGAGCGGCGGCCCAGCAGGCCCCGAATTTGGCGATCACCGAGACGAGCAGAATGGCCAGCGCCGTCAGGAGCAGCTGCACGGAGTTCACCATGTCCATGCGCGTGTTCAGGCCGGAATAAGTGAAGAACATCGGCAAGAGCAGCACCACCACCAGCGGCTCGACCTTGCGCTTGATTTCAAGCGCAATCAGCCCGCGCGGCATACAGGCGCCGAGCAGGAAACCGCCGAAGATTGCGTGTATGCCGATCGCGTCCATGAGAAACGCCGAGAGGCTGAACAGGGCAAGGACGATAGCGAGGACCGTCATGCTCAGCCCGCCCTCCGCCTCCACGAGGCGCCCGAGCGGGATGAGCAGCCGGCGGCCCCACAGCAGCATGAGCCCCGCGTAGAGCAGCGCGCCGACAATGGCGATCACCGCCACGCCCGGTCCGGCACCGAAGGTCGCCAGCACGACCGCGAGCACGCACCAGGAGGCGGCATCGTCGAAGGCGCCCGCCGTCAGCGAGAGTGTGCCCAGCGACGTGTTGGCGAGGCCGCGCTCGTTGATGATCCGCGCCAGCATGGGAAAGGCTGTGAGCGCGATGCACGCGCCGAGGAACAAGGTGGCGCTCCCCCTTCCCACCCCGGCCGTGAACAGCCCGTCGATCGTCAGCAGCCAGGGGGTGATCACCGCCGCCAGCATGAACGGCACGGCGATGCCCGCCGCCGACACCGCGCCGGCGGCGCGCGCCTTCGAGCGGACGTGATCGAGCCGGAGCGTCAGTCCAACCAGAAACATATAGAGGCCCACGCCAAGCTGCGCGCCGACATAAAGGACGTTGCTGGTTTCCTTGGGGAAAACCGCGGCCTGCAGATCCGGCGCAAATAGGCCAAAGAGCGACGGACCCAGCACGACGCCGGCGATCATTTCCCCGACCACCTGCGGTTGGCGAAACAGGGTGCGGCCGAGCCATCCCACCACCCGGCACGTCACAAGGATGACGGCGATCTGCAGGAAGAAGTGCACGCTGTAGTCGGATGGCATTAAGCTCACAGCGGACTGGACGGCGGGGCCGTGGGGCGTCAAGACACGGCCCAGTTCACCCCAAAGCGATTGCTGCATCGCGCCCTGCTCCATATGTCCTCCCCGATGGCCCGCTTGTCCCGCGCCTGATCGGAAGCTACCATGGTAGCGTTATCATTGAAAGCGAGGACTGAAGCGGCTGTGAATGGCCAACTGGCGCGTCTGGCCCAACAAAAAAGCGGCTATGCGCTGCCTATGGATTGCCCGGCGAGCTGGGGAGGCATCGGAAATTCGGCGATACAAAACTTCCCGAGCGCAGTCGCGCCCCGTTGCCTTTGCGCGCCCGGCCTCATATGTCGGAGTAATAAAGGGAGTCTCTCATGACCGAATTCCGCTCGATCACTGCCGAAACCGGTGCGCCTTATGGTGACCCGCTGCCCGTTCACGGCCCGCAGGATGTCGCCGCCGCCTGCGCGTCCGCCGAGGAGGCCTTCGGGGTCTATCGCGCGACGAGCCGCGAAGATCGTGCGCGTTTTCTTGAGCGTTGCGGCGAGGAGATCATGGCGCTGGGCGATGGCCTGATCGAAACCGCCATGCGCGAGAGCGGCCTGCCGCGCCCCCGGCTCGAAGGCGAGCGTGGACGCACCGTGGGCCAGCTGCGCATGTTCGCCGATGTCGTGCGCAAAGGATGGTGGCAGCAGTTGCGCGTCGACCCCGCCATGCCCGACCGGCAGCCGCTGCCCCGCCCCGATCTGCGGATGCGGATGATCCCGCTCGGCCCGGTGGCGGTGTTCGGTGCCTCCAACTTCCCCCTCGCCTTCTCGACCGCCGGTGGCGACACGGCCTCTGCACTCGCGGCGGGTTGCCCGGTCGTCGTCAAGGGCCACCCGGCCCACCCGATCACGGCCTCGCTGATGGCGCAGGCGCTGACGGCGGCGGTGAAGGCCTGCGATCTCCCGGCGGGCGTGTTCAGCCAGATCATGGGGCCGTCGCACGAACTCGGCGCCGCGCTCGTCCAAGACCCGCGCATCACGGCGGTCGGCTTCACCGGCTCACGCGCCGGCGGCCTCGCGCTGGTCAAGTTGGCGCAGGCCCGCCCGGTTCCGATCCCGGTCTATGCGGAGATGTCGAGCATCAATCCGGTTCTGCTTCTCCCGCAGGCCCTCAAGGCGCGCGGCGCGGCGCTGGGCACCGCCTTCGTCGGCTCGCTGACGATGGGCGCCGGCCAGTTCTGCACCAATCCGGGCCTGCTGATCACCATGGAGGGCGACGGGCTCGATGCCTTCATTGCCAGCGCAACCGAGGGCGTGGCAGCGGCCGCCCCACAGACCATGCTCACCGCCGGCATTCGCGATGCCTATGGGAAAGGCGTTGCGGCGCTGGCCGGCCATGACGCAGTCGAAACGTTGGCCAGTGGCAACCCCGGTGAGGGCACCAGCGGTGGCGCCATCTTGTTCCAGACCAGCGCCGAGGCTTTCCTCGCCAACCCCGATCTCGCCGACGAGGTATTCGGCGCCAGCGGCATCCTGGTGCGCTGCGCCGATGAGGCCGAGATCGTGGCGATCCTCGAGGCGCTCGAAGGTCAGCTTACCGCGACGCTCCATATGGACGCCGAGGATGAGCCGCTTGCTGCGCGGCTGCTGCCGGTGCTGGAACGCAAGGTGGGGCGTATCCTCGCCAATGGCTGGCCGACCGGCGTCGAGGTCTGCCACGCCATGGTCCATGGCGGCCCCTTCCCGGCCACGTCGGACGGCCGCACCACCTCGGTGGGGAGCCTCGCCATCGATCGCTTCCTGCGGCCGGTGAGCTACCAGAACCTCGCCCAGTCGGTGCTGCCAGAGCCGCTGCGCGATACCGCACTGGGGGATGGCATCCCGCGCCTGTATGATGGCACTTTGCTCGCCGGTCGCTGAGGCCGGCAATCCCCGACGAGACAGCACGAACCGGCGCCCGCGCGGCGCATGAGGAACGGAAGAGGACGTCCAATGGCCACGCGTTTGCTCCAACATCAGGCACCTTCCGGCGCGCGATCCGTGATCCTCGCCGTGGATGACGAGGCTTGGCTGCTGCAGGGCAGCAGCAGCATCCGGGCACTGGCGCGGGACGCCCTCGCCCGGCGCCAGTCGTTACTGGAGACCGTGCAGCATTATGCCAAAGGTGCCTCTGTGGATCTCGCCGCCGCCTTCTCGGCCGGCGAATTGCTCGCGCCGATCGACCATGAAGACCCGGCCCATCTGCTGATGACGGGCACCGGCCTCACCCATCTCGGCTCCGCAGAAGGCCGGGACAAGATGCACAAGCAGGCGCTGAAGGCCGAAACGCTAACGGATTCGATGCGCATCTTCCTGGAAGGGCTGGAAGGCGGCAAGCCCGCACTTGGCGAGATCGGCCAGCAGCCGGAATGGTTCTACAAGGGCGATGGCTCGCAGTTGCTCGGACCGCACCAGCCGCTGGACATGCCGGGCTTCGCGCAGGATGGCGGCGAGGAGCCGGAATTGGCCGGCATCTACATCATCGATGCAGACGGCAAGCCGTGGCGGCTCGGTTTTGCGCTTGCTAATGAGTTTAGCGATCATGTGACCGAGCGGCACAATTATCTCTGGCTGGCGCACTCCAAGCTCCGCAAGGCCGCGCTCGGGCCGGAATTGCTGCTCGGCCCGGCGCCAGCGCATATCGAGGGGACCAGTCGCATCCGCCGGGGGGCTGACGTGATCTGGGAAAAACCCTTCCTCTCGGGCGAGGCAAACATGTCCCACAGCATCGCCAATCTCGAGCATCATCATTTCAAATATGCGCTCTTCCGCCGGCCGGGCGATCTGCACGTGCATTTCTTCGGCACGGCCACTTTGTCCTTCAGTGATGGCGTGAGCGCGCAGGAAGGGGACGTGTTCGAGATCGGCGCGGCGCCCTTCACGCTGCCGGTCTCCAATCCGCTCACGCGCATGGCAGAAACCCGCATCACCCCGGGCGTGCTGTGATGAGCGCCACGCCCATCCGCATCGCGCTGCAAGGCGTGGGCAAGATCGCGCGCGACCAGCATTTTCCCGCCATTGCCGCCAATCCCGATTTCGCCCTGACCGCAACCGTCAGCCGCCATCCGGACGGATTTGTCGATGTCCCGCATTTCAGCGATCTTGAGGCGCTGATCGCCGATGGCCCCGCAGTGGACGCCATAGCCCTCTGCACGCCGCCGCAGGTGCGCTATGCACTCGCCGCCCGCGCCATCGAGGCCGGTTTGCATGTGTTCCTCGAAAAGCCGCCCGGCGCCACCCTGTCGGAAGTCATTGCGCTGCAAGGTCTGGCGGAGGCGGCAGGCGTCACCCTCTTCGCCTCCTGGCACTCGCGTTATGCCGCTGGCGTGGAGCCAGCGCGCCACTGGCTTGCCGAGCGGCGGATCGAGCATGTCTCGATCATCTGGCGCGAAGATGTGCGGGTGTGGCATCCGGGGCAGGACTGGATCTGGGAACCGGGGGGCCTTGGTGTGTTCGATCCCGGCATCAATGCCCTCTCGATCCTCACGCAGATCCTGCCCAACCCGGTGTTCCTCAAGGATGCCACGCTGCAATTCCCCGAGAACCGGGCTGCGCCGATTGCCGCCGATCTGCGCTTGTCCGACACGCTCGGCACGCCGATCCACATGGATCTCGACTGGCGCCAGACCGGGCCGCAGAGCTGGGACATCATCATAGAGACCGACGCCGGGACTGTGCATCTGGCTAAGGGCGGCGCTGTGCTCTCCCTGCCCAAGGGCACGGTCGAGAGCCCCGATGTTGAATATCCCGGCCTCTATGCTCGCTTCGCCGAACTGGTGCGCGATGGGCGCAGCGATGTTGACGCCGCGCCGCTCTGCATTGTCGCCGACAGTTTCCTGCGCGGCCAACGCGTGCAGGTGGAAGCCTTCGAGGATTGAGCCGGAAAATCTGACTGTAAGGGGTTGCCGAATCCTGATCGGCCAATCATGATAACGCTACCAACAAAGAGTGGGGAGAGGACGATGAGCGTGTGCGGCGCGAGGCGGGGCTTGGGATATGCCCGACCTGTTCTGGCGCTCGGCTGTCTGCTTACGGCCAGCGGCGCATTGGCCGCCCCTCAGCTTTCCCCGGTCTGGACGGATCAGGCCGTCATCCAGCGCGACGCGCCTATCGTCATCGTGGGAACCGCCGCCCGAGGCGAGACAATCCGCGCCACTCTCGGCAGTGAACAGGCCGCAGCCACGGCGGATGCCAATGGCGCCTTCACCCTACACTTCCCTCCACGCCCGGCCAGCGAAACACCGCTGACGCTTCAGCTCTCGGGCGCGGATGGCAATGCTGTGACGGTGCGCGATCTGCTGGTCGGCGATGTGTGGCTGTGCTCGGGCCAGTCCAATATGGAGTTCCCGCTCGCACGGGCCTTGAACGGGCCGATGGTGGTGATGCAGTCGGGCGATCCCGGCCTGCGCCTGCTGCAAATTCCCAAGGCGACCGCCAGCCTGCCCGCGCCGCGCTTCGGCAGCCCGACGGCATGGACAGCCGCGACGCCGCAATCGACGCCGGAATTCTCCGCTGCCTGCTACTTCATGGGCAAGGCGTTGCGGGCGCAGCAACAGATCCCCATCGGCCTCATCCATGCGAGCTGGGGCGGCTCGCGGCTGCGACCCTGGCTCACACCGGATGCCGCCGAAGCGCTGGACGGCAAGGACGATCTGGCAATGCTGCGCCAACATGCCACCGATCCGCTCGGCGCCGTCACCGCCTTCGCCCCGCAATGGGAGCGCTGGTATCGGGACGAAGCCGAGAAGAGCGAGCCCTGGCGCAAGCCGGATATCCTCAGCTGGCAGGATGTGCCCGCCATCGGCGTGTGGAACGACTGGACAGGCACGCGGCTCGCGAAGGATGCCACCGGCACCGTCTGGCTGCGCCGCACCGTGCGGCTGACCGGCTCACAGGCTAATGCCGGCGCGATGCTGGAGCTGGGCATCATCGACGATATGGACATGACCTTCGTCAACGGCCGCGCGGTGGGCAATACGTTCAGCTGGGACGAGGCGCGCCGCTATGCCGTCCCGCCTGCGTTGCTCCATGCGGGCGATAATGAGATCATGGTCGCGATCAGCAACAGCTGGGACAAGGGCGGTTTCACCACCGGCCCAGAACGGTTGAAGCTGACGATCGCAGGCGGTGCTGAGGTCCCCCTCGCGCAAGGCTGGCGCTACAGCATCGCCCCCGTCCCCAGCTTCCCGCCGCGCCCGCCATGGGACGGCAATGGCGGCCTGGGCGTCATGCACAATGCCATGGTCGCGCCTTTGGGGCAGATCGCCCTGCGCGGCGCTGCATGGTATCAGGGCGAGAGCGACGTGGACGTGCCCGGCTATGCCCGCCGCCTCACCGCGCTTGCGGCAGGATGGCGCCACCAGTTTGGCAAGGACATGCGGATGCTGGTGGTGCAGCTTGCCAATTACGGGCCAGCGCAACTGGCGCCGGCAGCGTCCGGTTGGGCGACCGTCCGTGAAGACCAGCGCGCCTTCGTCAACAGCGATGCCAATGCCGCCTTGGTGACCGCCATCGACATCGGCGAGCGCACCGATATCCACCCTGCCAATAAGGCGCTGCTCGGCGCCCGCTTGGCCATGGCCGCGCAGGGAACGCCTTTGCCGATGCCCATGCAAGCCTTGCGCACGCGGGGGCGCATCAGGATCAGCTTCTCAGGGATCGAGGGCAGCCTCGCCGCATGGAGCGCCGCTGCGCCCATCGGCTTCGAGCTATGCGGCGATACGCAGGAGAGCTGCCGCTATGCGCAGGCGCGCATCTCGGGAGCGGACGTGTGGCTCGAGGACGATGGCCGCGCCGCCAGCCGGGTGCGCTATGCGTGGGGCGACAGCCCCGTCGTCAATCTCTTCGATGGCCGCGCGCTGCCCGTTCCCGGCTTTGAACTGCCGATCCGCAGCGAGGCGCAGCCCTGACAAAAGATCATTCGCACTCAAGACATTCAAATAGGGGAGAGAGACTTTGAGATTTCCAACATTGGCCCTGCTGGCCACAGCCATGAGCATCCCGGCTTTCACCGCCGCGACCACGCCCGCCGCCGCGCAGGCTCGCGCCGGCGATCCGGTCGAGGTGCGGATCGACGCCACCAAGCCGGGCGCGACGATCAGCCGCGACATCTTCGGCCAGTTTGCCGAACATCTCGGCACCGGCATCTATGGCGGCGTGT
Source organism: Sphingobium sp. B1D7B (assembly GCF_025961965.1). Classification (NCBI taxonomy): domain Bacteria; kingdom Pseudomonadati; phylum Pseudomonadota; class Alphaproteobacteria; order Sphingomonadales; family Sphingobiaceae; genus Sphingobium; species Sphingobium sp. B1D7B. The sequence goes on along the minus strand of NZ_JAOQOR010000001.1, from coordinate 2,209,869 downwards.
GGGTCGGCAAGGATAGCAAGATCCCCAATGTCCGCGGCATCCGCACCGATGTCGTCAACGCCCTGCGCGCCATTCGCACCCCGCTGGTGCGTTGGCCTGGCGGCTGCTTTGCGGACGAATATCATTGGCGCGACGGCGTGGGTCCGGCCAAGAACCGCCGCAGCTCGATCAATTCCAACTGGGGCGGCTCGGTCGAGACCAGCGCTTTCGGGACGGACGAGTTCATGGATTTCGTCGGCCAGGTCGGCGCCGAGGTCTACCTCAACGTCAATGTCGGCTCCGGAACGGTGAAGGAAGCCGCCGACTGGGTCGCCTATATGACCGCCGATCCCACGACATCGGCGGGCAAGGAGCGCGCCGACAATGGTCACCGCGAGCCTTACAAGATCAAATATCTTGGCCTCGGCAATGAGAGCTGGAGCTGTGGCGGGGCGATGCGGCCGGAATTCTATGCCGACCAGATGAAGCTCTATGCCCGCTTCGTGCGCAACTATCACGCCGAGCAGGGCGAGGGAAAACCTGATGCCATGCTGCGCGTCGCAGTCGGACCGGGCGATGACAAAACCGCTTACACCGAAGAGGTGATGAAGACCTGGAAGCAGCACGACTGGGCGTGGTCGGTCGAGAGCCTCTCGCTCCATCGCTACACGACCGGTGGCTGGCCGCCCTCCTACCCCAGCGACGCCTTCGATGAGGGCGCCTATGCCCGACTGGTCAAGGAAACGCTCGGGATGGACGACTTCATCAAGGCCAATGCGGCGGTGATGGACAAATATGACCCCGAGAAGAAGGTTTCGCTCGCCATCGATGAATGGGGCGTTTGGCTCAAGCCCCTGCCCGGCACCAATCCCGGCTTCCTCCAGCAGCAGAACTCGCTACGCGACGCCATTATCGCGGCGCTCAACATCAACATTTTCGCGCGCCATGCCGACCGGGTGAAGCTGACCAACATCGCCCAGATGATCAATGTGCTACAGGCCATGATCCTCACCGATGAAGAAAAGATGGTGCTCACGCCCACCTATCACGTCTTCAAAATGTATGTGCCGTTCCAGGATGCGACTTTCATTCCGGTCAGTTTCCAGGCCGGGACGTACCAGCATGGAGACATCACCCTGCCTCGCATCGATGCCGTTGCCGTGAAGGACAAGCAGGGCAAATACTGGCTGGCACTGACCAATGTCGACACCCAGCGCGCGGCGCCGGTGACGGTGAACGTCGCAGGGCTGAACGTGCGCTCGGCGCGCGGCGAGGTGCTGACCGCGCCAAAGGTGGACAGCATCAACAGCTTCGCCGCCCCCAATACCGTCAGCCCCAAGCCGATTGCGGGCAGCGTGCGCGGTGGCAAGCTGACGATCGACATGCCAGCTAAGTCCGTCGCGGTGATCGCGCTGGAACCCTGATGAAGAAGCCGCGCGGGCGCGCATGATCGCGCCCGCGCCAGCCCTCCTGTTGCCACAAGGCCCCAAGTCCCGCTAATTGAGCCTCCAGCAACGTCCAGACGATCTGGCGGCAACAGGGGCATGACTATCAGCACGCAGGATAACAGCGCGGCCGGGAACGGGGGTTTGGGCGACACCCCGACCGGGCTCCCCCGCTCGGCGAAGGGATCGGGCCGGCGGCTTCGCGGGGCTGTGGCTCATTATCTCGGCTCGGCGATCGTCTCCGGGCGGATCGCGCCGGGCGAACGACTGACGGGCGAGATTGAGAATGCCGAGGCGCTGGACGTCTCCCGCAGTGCCTATCGTGAGGCCATTCAGGTGCTGACCGCCAAGGGGCTGGTGGAAAGCCGCCCCAAGGCCGGCACACGCGTGCTGCCGCGCAGTCACTGGAACCTGCTCGATCCGATGGTGCTGGCCTGGGCCTTCGGCGGCGAGCCGGATGTGAATTATGTGCGCGACCTGTTCGAACTGCGGGCAATCGTCGAGCCGGAGGCCGCGCGCCTCGCCGCCAAGCGGCGGGATCGCAATGATGTTGCCGCGATGAAGGATGCGCTGACCCGAATGCGCCGCTTCACGCTGGCGACCGAGCAAGGGCGGGAAGCGGACCGGGATTTCCACAGCGCGTTGCTTGCCTGCACCGGCAACGCCGTGTTGATGACGCTCAGCGCCAGTATCGGTGCGGCCGTCAACTGGACGACGCAGTTCAAGCAGCGGTCCGTTGGCCTTCCGCGCGACCCGGTGCCCGATCATATGCGCGTATACGATGCGATTGCCGCCGGGGACGCAGATGCGGCGGCGGAGGCCATGCAGGTTCTCGTGCAGCTCGCCCTCGATGATACACGGGCGGCGATGCAGCGTCCGACGGATGACGAGCCAGGCGGCCTCGCCTGACGCTTCCGAACGCAGATCGGCCCCGCCAACCGCCGGCTCGACTGAGCCAGAGATGGACGGGGCCGCCGCGATCCTGACTTAGGCGCCGTCGACCGCCTTGCTGACCAGCACATGGACTTCCACGCGACGGTTCTGGGCTTTGCCTTCCGGCGTGGAGTTATCAGCGACCGGATCGGAAAGCGACATGCCGGCCGGGGCGAGCATGCGGTATGGCTTCCACTTGCAGGTCTGCTGCAGATAATTGAGCACGCTCGCCGCGCGCTTCTCGCTCAGCGTCTGGTTGAATTCCGGGTCGCCGGTCGAGTCCGTGTAGCCGACCACGAGCAGCAGGGCATTCTCGGTCGCCTCAGCCTGCGCCGCGGTAGCGCAGAGATTCTGCTTGGCCATCGGCGAGAGCACCGCCTTGCCGGTGTCGAAGTTCACGTTGGTCGTGCTCTTGATGTTATACTTGTCGATATCACCCATGCGGGCGCGCAGGGCGTCCGTGGCGGCCGTCTGCTCCTCAAAGCGCTGCGAGGTGCCGTTGCGGATCATTTCGGCCGTGCGCAGATCGCGGTTCTTGAGGTCGATCTTGCTGGCGACGAGACCGCCGCCGCCCTGCAGCGTGTCGACCTTGACCGGGAGGCCGTTCAGGAGCTGATCGGCACCCAGCTGATCGCGGTTGAGGCCGAGGAAGCCGCCGCTGGCCGTAATGCGGGTCGAACTGTTGACGGTGACCGTGTTGCGCGTGCCATCGGTCGAGGTGATCTGCAGCTGGTCGCCATTGCGCGCAGAGATGATCCCCTCGATCTCCGGGCCGGCCGTCATCTGGGCGGAATCGGTGTAAACCGTCGTCGAGACATCCGCCTCAGGGGCGGTTTCGGTCTGCGCGAGCACGCTGCCGGACGCCACGCCGGTCATCAAGGCCAGCGTCATAAGAAGCTTGGAACTGGTGGAAAGGGTATTCATTGCGTTTCTCCTACTCGTCGATCGGCTGGGGTCTGCAGGATCGCAGCATCATCCGACCGCCGCTCGCGAGGTGCGTATTCGACTGTCAGAAACCCCTCCGTCATGAACTCTCCGAACCTTTCAATGCGGCGCAGGAAGCACCACGAGTTCCTGCGTGTTCAGGGGAACCTTGCGCATAGATGAACGGTTCCCCTCCCCCCACGTTAACCACCGGTAACCAGAGTGGATCGTGCGGCAGGACGACTTTGCGCCGACTCAACTCGGCGATGCAGGCGCACAGAAATGCGATGACCGACGAACGGGCGGGATGGTCCTTATCGCTCGGCGAGGAGAGCGAAGGCATGCCTCGTGGTAGCGTGTCGGCGCCTATTCCATCAGCGCCGCATCACCCCAGGTCACCGGGTCGGGAAAGCGCTCAGCCTGCGCCGTCCGGGCGACCAGCTCAATGATGCGGACCCCGTCAACGGGGACATCGAACGACTGCACCGCTTCTCCCGCTTGGGCCGGCCTGGAGCGCGCGAGCAGCTTGCCATCGCCGTAGACCAGGAATGTCACCGGCTGCTGGCGGGAGCGCGCGGAGTCATCCACTCCCACGGAGGCGACGAAGCGCCGGAACCCTTCATTGCGCACCTCCACCCGCGAATTGGTGAGAATGCCAAGGCCGGTCTCGAAATGCGTGCCGGCAACGGATAGCGCCTGCCCGAACGGCGTCTGGTCCAGCCGTGCCCCGCCCCAGCCGCCATATTGCGTGCGCTCGCCGCCACCCTTGGTCCCGCGCCAGGGGAGCAGTCCGCGATACACCTGCGGGTCCGCCTCCGGCACGACCACGCCATCCTCCGCAGGATTGACCCGTGACGGCTGCTCGGAAAGATAGAGCCCTCCAACGAGCCGCCGCGCGCCCTTTGCGCGAAAGATCAGTGTCTCATACGGCGCGAGGTCGAGGGCTTGCTCGCCCGTGAACTGACGGTCTGCGCCCTGCCAGAGATCGGTGAGCCTGACCGGCGCACCGCTCGCGAACTTCAGATGGTCCGCTGTCAGCACCGCCTTGGCGGGCGCGGCCGTGCGGTTGAATACCGCGACGGCTTTGTCGCCATCGGCAAGCGTCTTCACGAAAATCTGCACATCCTGCGAATCGAAGGCGAGCACCGCCTGATTGCCTGCGGGGTCCTGATTGAGCGCGACGATCCGCTCATTGCCGAGGATCGCCAGCATCTGCGGCGAGGCCTTGCGCAGATCATAGCCGATGATCAGCGGCGCATTGACCATGGCCCACAGCGCCATGTGCGAGCGCGCACGGACGGGGTTGGTCATGTCGAAATCCCCGGTGCCGACGAACAGCATGTCGGGGTCATTCCAGGAGCCGGGGTGACCATAGAGCGGGCGATGCGCGACGCTGTCGAGATTGTGCAGCATCCGGCTCCAGGTGGGGAAGATATCCTCGCTGGTGCGCGACATGTTGCCGACCGTCCGGGACCATGCCCGCGAGTCCGCCGATCCCCACAGGCACAGCGAATAAACATAATCCTGGTCGGGATTATGTCGCTCCAGCGCCTGCCGCACCTCGTCATACAGCGCCTTGACGGCCGGAATATCGGTACGCCCGAGCGACTCCACGTCGATGAGCGGATCGAGGCCGCGATACTGCCCTGCCTTCACGCGCGGGTCGCTGGGTGGCAGCCCGCGAATGCCGCAGGCGTCGACCTTGATAAGGTCGAAGCCCCATTCCTTGAAGTAGAGCGCAATGTCCTGATCGACATGACCGTAGAGGCCCACTTCCCGCTCCAGCACCGTGCCTTCAGGCTGGTTCGGGAAGGTCGATGTGAACACCTGCCCACAGGAATTGCGACCGATATCGGAATAGATGCCGGCCTTGAGGCCCATGGCGTGCAGCTTTTCGGTGAGCGGCCGAAAGCTGTTGCCGCCGCCTGCGGTCGCCGCCGAGGGAAAAGTCTCGGTCCGGATCAGCATCCGCCCGTCCGGCTGGCGGCGCTTGAGCCACCAGCCATCATCGATGTTGATGTAGCGATAGCCTTTTGCGGCGAGGCCGCTCTCCACGATCACCCGCGCCGAGGCCATCAGCTTGGCTTCATCGATATCACTGGTGAAGGCGTTCCAGCTGTTCCAGCCCATTGGCGGCAGCGGGGCGTGCCCGCCGCTATAGATGCTCCAGCGCCCCGTGGGCGCCAGCGGATCAACCATAGCGCTGCTGGCGGCATCCGGCGACCCGGCGGGGGTTGTCTGGGCGACGGCCTGCGTCGCTGCCAGCGCCGCCGCTGCGGCCCCTACCGCCAGCCACAGACGGGACGCATGTCTGAGGGTCATCGGGCCGCGCCGGCCTTGGCAACCAGATGCGTACTGAAGAACGGCAGCACATGGTCCTGGAATCGGAACGCGACATGGCTGGTATGCGTGCCCTCGTACAGGGTGAAGCTGTTCGCGATGCCGTAGGAATCGAGGACCTTGTGCAGCGTCTCGGTGTCGGTCTTGAGACTATCCTGATCGCCGACGTCCATCGCGATCGCGGCATAGCCTTTCAGCGCGCCGATATATTGGTCGACAAAGGCCAATGGCGCATTGGCCGCCCATTTTGCCAGAATGGCATTGCGCTGCGCCTCATCGCCGCCCGGAAGATCGAGATAGAGCGGCGGCTTTTGGGGATTAGGCGACCAGGCCGCGCCGACCGCGAGCTGCGCCCGCAGCGGGAATGGCAGGTTCGCGGAGTCAGCGGGGGATTTGACCCCCGCGATCTGCGCCAACCCGGCTTCATCCAGCGCAAAGGCATCGCGCGCGGACAGGCAGCACGGGCTCATCAGATAGAGCGCCCCAAACTGATCGGCGTGCTTCATCCCGATCCGCGCCGCGCCGTAGCCGCCCATGGAATGGCCGACGAGGCCACGGCTCCGCGGGGTCGCCAGCGTGCGATAGTGGCTGTCGATATAGGCGATGAGATCGTGGGAGATGAACCGCTCAAAGTCGCCGGTTGTCGCCGAGCTCGAGTACATCGAGCCATTGTGAATGGTCTTGCTGTCGGGGAAGACCAGAATCATCTCCTGCGCGCCCTTGGCCAGCGCACCCTCGATCACTTGCGGCACATGGATTTCGCCGATCCACTGTTCAGCGCCGATGGAGTAGCCGTGCAGAGCGTAGACGACCGGATATCGTTTGGCCCGGTTGGTGGCATAACTGGGCGGCAGGACGACGATGACATCGCGATCGGCAGACTCGCCTTCCAGATTCCCCGCGATGGCCGGGGAATGGACCTTGATTCGCTCGAGCGTCACCTTCGGCGCGCCCGGCACCGGCGTCGGCGCGTTGGTGGCAACCTGCGCCAGAGCCGGCGCGGCAGGCATAGCCAGGCACAGACCTGCCAGCAGGGCCGCGTGAATTGCGCTTGTCTTCCTCGTCATCCCATCCTCCTGTTTTGGTGATTACCAGCGGCAGCCAGTCAGCCGCCGCGCAGTTGCTGCATGATCAGAGCGCGGATGCGCGCGTAATTTCCCTGTCGCAGCGGCCCCAACAGTCCGCGCTGCGCCTCCGGCAGATGGGCAAGCGGATGCCCTTCGCGCTGAAAGACATAATGATCAAAATAGGCGCGCCATGCTTCCCGCTCGGCGGCCGGGCGCTCGGCGATGGCGATCATCGCCAGCATCATCGCCGTCATCGGCGCATCCGGGCCGACGGAGAAGGCATCCCACCAGTAATTGACCAGCATGTTGAACGGCGCTGTCGCCTCCACCTGATGCCACCATAATTTGGGGAGGTAGAGCGCGTCGCCCGGCAGAAGCTCGACCGTAATGGCCCGCGCGCGGGCCTGCGCCATGCGGGGGTAACGGGGATCGCCCTCCGGCGCCGAGGCCGCGAGACTGATGGGCGGACCGGACAAGGTGTGGTCGATCGGGCCGACGTACAGGTCGCCAATCGCATCGGGCGGATACAGCGAGAAGCATCGCCGGCCCGCCACCACGCAAGCCAGATTCTCGAACGTATCGTAATGGCAACTCACATGAGACGTGTTGCCCAGCCAGATGCGCGGCACAACGCCCTGCGGCATGAATGGCAGGGCATTGTCCGCCTCAAAGCCCGGCACATAGCTGCTGGTCGGCAGCGAGCCCATATACACCGTGCCATCGCCGGGGGTCTCGGCGCGCGCCAGGATCTGCCGCAAGCCCTCGCGCAGAGGCACCTCGCGCCGCTCGAAATTGAAGCCCTCCAGGCCATCGTCGTAAAAATAGCGCCCGGCAATGTCCGGCGCGCCGACGAAGATTTCTCCCGGCCGGTCTGTGGCGAAACGGTCCAGATAGTCCGCGAGCGCACCGTCCGCCTGCGCGGCCGCGCGGACGACCGGCCAATCGGCGCATAGGCCGCGAACAACCGCAGGCTGGCAGGGCTCGACCAGCAGGCGCCGAAACGCGCCGGCGTCGGTCAGTGCCTCCCGGTCCAGCTCGGCAATGGCAGCGGCCATCGAGCTTCTCCGATCAACCGGCCCGGGTCAGCATCTGGTTGCGACGCTCGGCCAGCACCGGAACCTGTTTGAGCGACGCCGCGACGCAATAAGCCAGTTGAAGATCGCCATTGCGGAACAGCGCCAGCACGCTGGCATCGTCAAGATCGTGCAACCGATCGAGGCTGACCGTGTATAAGCCCGCCAACTCAATGGTTTCGCCATCGTCGAACCGCAGCGAGATATCGATCGGCTGAATGATGCCCAGGCGATTGAGCGTGGCAATGAAGCGCTCGGCCTCCTGCTGGCCGGCGACAATCTGTCCAAGCAACCGCTGCATATGCCGCGTGGTCGATGTCGCCCCGCCATCCTCATCGAACAAAGGCTCGCCGGACACTTCGCTCAGGCGGGGGCTGGCCCGGTCGATCGCGATATTCTCGCCGGACACGAAGAAGGCCTCACGCTGCTCATCGAGCGAGCGGAAAGGCGCCTTGCCGGAATGCGAGTCGACCAGCAGATTTTCGCCTTCCTTGAAGCCGAACAGGGCACCGACATAGAAAGCGCCGGTTTCCGGGTTCTTCGCAAAGAGAATCGGGCAGACCGCCGCAGCCGCCGCAAATTCCGACGGCAGGACCGGCACGAAGTTGCGCGTTTCCGCCGAAATTGCGCCCAGGCGCAGGTGCCGATGGGCCTGCGAATCCAGAATTTCGAGTGCTGCTTCCATGCCATCCCTCTCCTCATTTTTCTTGCGATGGCGGGAGCGCGCTTCTTGACGCCGTTCTCCGCACCGCAAGTCCAATCGCTGCAATCCACCGCAGGAATCGGACGTTTTCGGTCGATAATCCAGCCCTTTGGTGGGCCATATATACACCGAAAATTTGAGCTTGATAGCGCTACCTTTTCGCACTAACGTTCAAGCATAGAAAAACACGATGTCTGGAGAGGGTGTAAGCGTGACGTGTCACGCCGACAAGGGACCACTTTATCCGCATCATGTGAAAACCGGCGGCAGCAATGCCGTTTCGTGGCGTCTTCTATCCGGGAAACCGGCCAGCAGAGCCGTTCGATGATTACAAGTGGAGGGGGTTATGAAAGGCAATCAGCCTAACTTCGATTATCTCAATCGTCCTGCAATTCTCAAGGCGGTCCTGCTCGGCGCCCCCAGTGCCTTGGCGCTGATCGTCTCGGCACCGGCGATGGCCCAAAGCAGCGCAGCGCCCCAGAGCGCATCGACTGAAGACATCATCGTCACCGGCTACCGCGCCTCGCTCCAGCAGAATCTCGACATCAAGCGCGAGTCCGCCGGCGTCGTGGAAGCGATCTCGGCCGAGGACATCGGCAAGTTCCCCGATCCTAACGTCGCGGCCGCCCTGCAGCGCCTGCCTGGCGTCTCCGTGCAGCGCAACGGTCGCCGTGGCGAGGCGGACGGCGTCACTATCCGCGGCTTTGGCGGGGACTTCATCGACACGCTGGTCGATGGCCGCCACATTTCCACCGCCATCGGCAACCGCGGTGTCGACTTCACGACCATCGGCTCGGACTTCGTCGGCCGGCTGAACGTCTACAAGACGCCCAATGTCGAACTCTCCACCAGCGCCATCGGCGGCTTCATCAATGTGGAGATGCCCAAGCCGTTCGACCGTCCGGGTTTCCAGGTCATCGGCCGCGCCTCCGGCTCGTACCAGTCGCGCAGCAAGGATGTGACGCCGTCTGCCGGCCTGCTGATCTCAAACACGTTCGCGGATGACACCATCGGCATCCTCGGCAACGTCAACTACAAGCGCACGGACACCACCTCCAACCGCGTGTTCGTACCGGGCTGGATCGGCGCCAATTTCGCACCCTGCCAGGCCGGCCCGAACGTGCCGACCTGCACGCCGACCAGCGATGCGACCAGCGCCGCTTGGGCGACACCCTCAAATCGCAATTCGGTGCTGAACTGGTTTCCGCAGCAGACCGGCATCGAGCAGATCCACACCAAGGACGAGCGCCTCGATGCGCGCATCGCTCTGCAGTGGCAGCCCTCGGACAATCTGCTCATCACGGTCGATGACAATTTCAGCCGTCAGACCGTGCACAGCAATGCGTTCGGCTATGCCGCCTGGTTCAACGGCAGCGACCTGCGCAACGTGAAGTATGACGAGAACGGCACGGTCGTCGACTTCTCGCAGTTCGGCACGCCGATGGATTTCAACGCCAACTACACCCGCACCATTCTCGAAACGAACACCATCGGCGCGAACGTCAAATGGGATGTCAGCGAGAACCTCAAGCTGGATGTCGACGGCTTCATTTCCCGCAGCACCCGCAATCCGGGTCGGAACGGCTATAATGACAGCATGGACATCGGTTACGGTGGCACCAATGCTGGCGGCACCACCATCCTGGGGGCCAATACCGGCGTCACGATCCTTGGGCCCAGCAAGGACTATCTGCCGCAGATCCACGACATCGGTCCGGCAGGCAATGTCTCGCGCTTTACCGACACCAGCGTGATCGGTTCGCACGTGATTGTCCGTGGCGCGCCCTACAATGCCGACACCGTCAAGCAATTGCGGGCCGTGCTCCGCTGGGATCAGGACAACGTCAAGCTGGCCTTCGGTGGCCAGTATATGGAAGACAAGCTGTACGGCGAGAACACCAGCACGTTCAGCAATGGCGTGTTCGCCAGCCGCTCGGGCTATGGCACGCCTTCCGGACGCCCCGGCGGATCAAGCGGCGGCATCGCGCCACTGCCGGCCAGCGTCTATCAGGGCATCATCAGCACCGCGAACTGGATCCCCGGCTATCAGGGCAATCTCGGGCCTTCGGTCATCGTCTATGATCCCTATCAGGTCTACAAGCTGCTCGAAGCCTCGGGTGGATCGGTGGCACCGACGCTCGATCCGGCCAGCGTGTATGAAATCCGCGAGAAGACCTATGCCATCTTCTTCCGGGCAACCTTCGACACCGATCTGGGCGGCATGCCGTTCAGCCTGACGGCCGGTCTGCGGCATGAAGGCACGCATCTGACCTCGAACGCGATCGGGCGCCGTCTGCTGGGCCTGTCCATCCCGTCGGGCGATCCGACCCTCATCCAGCCGAACCCGGCCTTGGGGACCAACGGCTTCTCCGATCCGACGACCATCTCGCGCAGTTCCAACTACACCTTCCTCCTGCCCAGCCTCGATGCGAAGCTGGAGGTGATGCCCAACCTGCTGCTGCGCATGAGTGCCTCACGGACCCTCACCCGTCCGGGCCTCGCCGCGCTGCGTCCCACCGTCACGCTGGGAACGTTGCGCGTGGGCAGCCTCTCGGCCAGTGGCGGCAACCCCGACCTCAAGCCGTATCTCTCCGATAACTTCGATGCGGCGGCAGAGTGGTACTATCAGCGCAACTCCTATGTTTCGGCCAACTTCTACCTGAAGCACATCACCAACTTCGTGGTCGGTGGCGTGTCGGTGCAGTCGATCGACGATGCGATCGATCCCAGCACCGGCCGGCTTGCGCGCTTCAACGTGAACAGCCAGGTCAACGGGCCGGAAGCCACCGTGAAGGGCGTGGAAATCGCCGTGCAGCACGTCTTTGGCGAGAGCGGCTTCGGCTTCCAGGCCAATGCCACCTTCCCGTGGAGCAACCGCAACTACGATCCCACCAGCACGGACGGCTCGGCCTTCTCGATCACCGGCCTTGCCAAGTCGGCCAACCTGATCGCCTTCTACGACAAGGACGGCTTCCAGATCCGTGGTGCCCTCAACTGGCGCGACGAATATCTGGTCCGGCTCGGTCAGGATCAGGGCGGCACCTTCGGTGCGGAGCCGGTCTATGTCGATCAGCAACTACAGATCGATGCCTCGGCCAGCTATGACGTCACGCCTTTCGCGACGGTCTTTGTCGAGGCCAACAACCTCAACAATTCGACCTACAGCACGCACGGGCGGTTCAGCAATCAGACGCTGGATGTCTTCTCTTACGGGCGCCGCTTCTCGGCCGGTGTCCGTGTGAAGTACTGATCGGGTTGACTTCTTGCCGGGGGAGCGCACTCCTGCGCTCCCCCGCATCGTTCATGTGAGTGGTCATGGTTCATCCGGTCAAGAATATCGTGATCGTCGGCGGCGGCACCGCCGGGTGGCTGACGGCTGGGATCATCGCGGCGAGACATCGCGGCCGCATTCCGCACAGCTTCACCGTCACGCTGGTGGAATCGCCGAACACGCCGATCATCGGGGTTGGGGAAGGTACCTGGCCCACCTTGCGCTCAACGCTCAAGACCATGGGCGTCTCCGAAACCGACTTCTTCCGCGAATGCGACGCGGCCTTCAAACAGGGCGCGCGCTTCAACCGCTGGACCACCGGCGCGGCCGATGACGGCTATTATCACCCGCTCGTTCTCCCGGAGGGTTTTGCCCGGGTCAATCTCGTCCCCCACTGGCTCGCCAACGGCAAGGGCCAGAGCTTTTGCGACACGGTGTGCCCGCAGGGCGTGATCTGCGACGAGAATCTAGGGCCCAAATCCATCACCACGGCCGAGTATGAAGGCGCCGCCAACTACGCCTATCATCTTGATGCCGGAAAGTTCGCGCCCTTCCTGCAGCGCCATTGCTGCGAGACCTTGGGCGTGCGCCATGTGCTGGCCGATGTCCGGCAAGTGCTGCTGGCGGAGAATGGCGACATCCGCGCCATCGACACGGAGCAGGCCGGCGAAATCGAAGGCGATCTGTTCATCGACTGCACGGGCTTTCGCAGCCTTTTGCTGGGCGATGCGCTGGGCGTGCCGTTCAAAGATTGCGGCGACATCCTGTTCTGCGACACCGCGCTGGCCGTGCAACTGCCCTATGAGAGCGAGAGCAGCCCGGTCGCGACGCACACCATCTCCACCGCGCAAAGCGCCGGCTGGATCTGGGACATCGGCCTGCCCTCCCGCCGTGGTATCGGCCATGTCTATTCCAGCCGCCACATCACGCAGGACGAGGCCGAGCGCGAGCTGCGCGCTTATCTCGGCCCGGCAGGCGCGGACCTTCCGTTGAGGAAGATCGACGTCCGCTCGGGCCATCGCGAAATCTTCTGGAAGCGCAATTGCGTCGCGGTTGGTCTCGCCGCCGGTTTCCTCGAGCCGCTGGAAGCCTCCGCCATCGTGCTGGTGGAACTCTCCGCCAAGATGATCGCCGAGCAGATGCCGGCCTGCCGCGAGGTGATGGACATCATCGCCCGACGCTTCAACGAGACCACCAGCTATCGCTGGGGCCGGATCATCGATTTCCTCAAGCTGCATTATGTGCTGACCAAACGCACCGACAGCGCCTTCTGGCGCGACAATCTGCTGCCGGAGACCATTCCGGACCGGTTGCAGGACCTGCTGGACCTCTGGCGCTACCAGTCGCCCTGGTTCCATGACGAGTTCGACCGCATCGAGGAGGTCTTCCCCGCCGCGAGCTACCAATATGTGCTGTACGGCATGGGCTTCCGCACAGAAGTCGCACCCGAAACGCTGACGCCGGAGGCTGCCGTCGCCATGCAGGCGATCCGCGAAAACAGCCGCCAGACCGACCGGCTGCGCACCAGCCTCCCCCGCCATCGCGACCTGCTGCGCAAGATTCGCGACTACGGCCTCCAGCCCGTCTGAGCTTTGGGGGCATGAGACAGGCTTCCGGCATTCGGCCCCACGTCCCACGCTTATTGGGTAGCGCTACCTTTCTTCCACCACTTCGCATCCTGATCGCATTAACCTGCGGATGGCCGTGCGTGGTCGCCGCGCAATTGCCGCCTGCGCCCGTCATCCCCGCAATGCCTGCGCGAGGCGCACCCAATTCGGAAGATGCCTTCTCCAATGTGCAGATATCCCCGCGACCGGAGGCCAAGCCGGTGGTGCTGCACGTCGCGCCGATCGGCGCAGAGACGGGCGATGGCAGCGCCGCGCGTCCGTTCGGCACGCTGGTGCAGGCGCAGGCAGCGGTACGGCGGCTGAACCGCGACAGGCCGGTCACCGTCCAGCTCGCCGACGGCGTCTATTCCCTCGACGCGCCTTTGCACTTTGGCGCGGAGGATGGCGGCCATGCCGGCCATATCGTCCGCTGGGAAGCCGCGCCGGGCGCGCAGCCCACGCTCTCCGGCGGGTCGATCGTGCAGGGTTGGACGCTCGCCGACCGCGACCGCAACATCTGGACGGCGTCGATCGGCAAAGGCAGCGATCCGCGCCAATTATGGGTCGATGGCCGCCTCGCCCATCGCGCCGCTGTCGAGGCGCCCCGGAGCGCCTTCGCCTTTTGCGATTGGGGCATCCAAATCGTCGATCCGGCCTGGCGCTTTCTCGCCAGCTTGCCGGACCAGAGCCGCATGGAGGTGGAGAACACCGGCTTCTTCACCGACAGACGGGCCGTCATCGACCGGATCAAGGGCGACCGCATTCTTCTCAAGCAGCCCGGCTGGCGGAACAATCTGATCGGCTACGATACCTTTGCCAAGCCGGTCTCCGGGACCAAGGCCCGCTTCTTCGTCGCCAATGCCCTCGCCTTCATGCGCGCCGCCGGCGACTGGTATGCCGATCCGGCGAAAGGCGTGCTCTACTACAAGCCGCAGGATGGCCAGTCGCCCGAGGCCCATGAGATCGTCGTGCCGCGACGGGAGGCGCTCATCACGATCGCCGGGAGCGCGGAGGCGCCGGTGTCGGACATTCTCTTCGAGGGGCTGGCCTTCCGCCACACAAGCTGGCGCGGGCCGAGCAGCGCCGAGGGCTATGCCAGCCAGCAGAGCGGGAGCTATCTCGCAGGCGACATCGCCAATTATCCCGCCGATCCAATTCGCGATTGCAGCTGGGGCTGTGCCGCGTTCGAGGCGCAACGCAACCACTGGCGCCAGCAGCCCGCCTCCGTGCAAATTTCCGCCGCGCGGCGGATCACGTTCCGCAACGCCACCTTCGCGCAACTGGGACAGATCGCGCTCGGCATCGGCAATAATCGCGAGGCGAATGCGCGCGGTCCGGGGCTTGCCGCGCAGTCGATCGAGGTCAGCGACTCGCGCTTCGGCCCGCTGGCCGGCGGTGCGATCATGGTCGGGGGAACGACCGTCGATGCCCACCATCCCTCAACGCCGGACATGGCCGTCCGCGACATACTGATCCGCAACAATCACATCGAGACGGTATCGCAGGATTATCGCGAGCAGGCCGCCATTCTGGTTACTTACGCCTCAGCCACACTCATCCTGCACAATGACGTTTCCGATGCGCCTTATGATGGCATTGATGTCGGTTGGGGCTGGGGAACCAATGATCCCGGCGGCAACACCGCCTATATGACGCGGGCGCGCGGCTATTACGACCAGCCCGGCAACCGCATCTACGAGACGCCGACGATCCTGCGCGACACGGTGATCTTCGGCAACCGCGTTCACGGCGTGAAACGCTGGTTTCCGGACGGCGGCGCCATCTACCACCTCTCCGCCGATCCGGGCGCGCTGATTGCCGAAAACCACATCTATGATGTCCCCGGCGGCATCGGCGTCTATCTGGACGAAGGCTCGCGCTACGTCACCGTCCGCCATAATGTCATCGACGGCGTCGGCCTATGGGTGAACCTCAATGCGCAGGACGACGCCCGGCCGCGCCGAACCAATCTGGACAATCTTGCCTCCGGTAACTGGTTCAACAGCGGCAAGGCCAATGGCAATTGGTCAGCCTATCTGAACAACCACCTCGTCGATAATATTGCCGTCAACGGGCAGGCCTGGCCGCCCGAGGCGCGCGCCGTCATCGCCCGTGCCGGGGTCCAGATGGGCGGCACCGCGCCATGACCGCCCTTCCCCATCCTTTCGCCGATTCAGACGCTGGAGACAGATCATGACCGCCGCTCCCTCCCTACGCGCCCTCATTCTCGCCGGTGCTGCGGTGTTCGCCGTGCCGCTGGCCGCTCAGGCAGACGATGCCGGCACGGTCATGGCACAGTCCGAGCGGCAGGCGGCAGGCATCGTGGCGAAGCTCACGCCGCAGGAAAAGGCGGACCAGCTTCTCAATGTCGCGCCTGCCATCCCGCGCCTTGGTATTCCCGGCTACAATTGGTGGACGGAATCGCTGCACGGCGCGATGGGCACGCTGCCGACCACCAACTTCCCCGAACCGATCGGCCTCGCCGCCACCTTCGATGCGCCGCTGGTCCATGATGTCGCCAACATCATCAGCGTCGAGATGCGGGGCCTGCATACGCTGGCGCGGCAGACCGGACGCCTGGGGCGCATCGGCACGGGGCTGGACACATGGTCGCCCAACATCAACATCTTCCGCGATCCGCGCTGGGGGCGCGGGCAGGAAACCTATGGCGAGGACCCCTTCCTCACGGGCGAGATCGGCAAGGCGTTCATCACCGGCATGCAGGGGCCTGACCCGGCACGGCCGAACATCATCGCGACGCCCAAACATTATGCCGTGCACAGCGGCCCGGAATCGACGCGCCATCATGCCAATGTCTATGTCTCTCGCCATGATATGGAGGACACCTATCTGCCGGCCTTCCGCGCTGCCATTGTGGACGCCAAGGCGGGATCGATCATGTGCGCCTATAACCGCGTGAACGGGCAGCCGGCGTGCGCCAGTGATGATCTGCTCAAGACGCATTTGCGCGATGCCTGGGGCTTCAAGGGCTATGTCGTCTCCGATTGCGATGCGGTGACCGATATCAAGCGCAACCATCATTATGCGCCGGATGCCGCCACGGCGGTCGCCGCCGCCATGCGGGCCGGGGTCGATAGCGAGTGCAATGGCGCGACACTGAGCGACACCGCGGGCCTGGGCCAGCCCTATCTCGATGCGCTGAACCGCAATCTCATCACCCAGAGCGATATCGATACCGCGCTCGTGCGGCTGTTCTCCGCGCGCCTGCGCAATGGCGACCTGCCCGGTCTTGGGCCGCGCGCGGCCATCGCACCATCCGTCATCGGCGCGCCGGACCACGGAGCGCTCGCGTTGAAGGCCGCCGAAAAGAGCCTGGTGTTGCTCAAAAATGATGGCGCGCTGCCGCTCAAGCCCCATGCCCGCATCGCCGTCATCGGCCCGCTGGCGGATGCCACCCGCGTGCTGCGCGGCAATTATTCTTCTACGCTCTCCGGCCCGCCGATATCCGTGCTGGAGGGGCTTCGTCAGGCCATGCCCGGCGCGACGATCCATCATGCGCCCTTCACGGAGACCTTCACCGATGGCGACCGCGTGCCGACGGCAGCCCTCATCGCGCCAGACGGCAAGCCGGGCCTGCTGGCGCGCTATTACAACCCCACGCAGACGCCGCCCGCCCGCTTCGCCCCAGGCACGTTCGACAGCGCCACAAAGGCGATGACCTTCCAGACCAGGCCGGTTGTGACCCGCAGGGAAGCCGATGTGTCGGGACGCAGCCTCGATCTGGCGAACGTCTCCGACCATCACCGCGTGGTCTGGACCGGCTTCCTCGTGCCGCCGGAGAGCGGCACCTACCGGCTCGGCCTGTCCGGCTCCAACGGCGAAATGCTGCTCGACGGCAAGCCGTTCGTGGACCTCAAAAACTCGCGCTGGAACAGCCTGCCCACGATGAAGACGCTGACGCTGGAGAAGGGCAAGCGCTACCCGATCGAGATCATGATGACCTCGCACATCAACACGGGCATCGACCTGATGTGGAAGCGCGTCTCCCCCGATGCCGATGCGGCGATTGCCGCTGCGGCGGCGCAATCGGACGTGATCGTCGCGGTCGTCGGCCTCACCTCGGATCTCGAAGCCGAGGAAACGCCGGTGAAGGTGCCGGGCTTTGAGGGTGGCGACAAGACCACGCTCGATCTGCCGGCCGAGCAGCTTGCCATGCTGGAAAAGGCCCGCGCGCTGGGTAAACCGCTGGTCATCGTGGCGATGAACGGCAGCCCGATCAATCTCGCCTGGGCGAAGGACCATGCAGCGGGCATCGTGGAGGCCTGGTATCCGGGCCAAAATGGCGGTCTCGCGGTCGCCAATGTCCTCTCCGGCAAGACCAATCCCTCCGGGCGCCTGCCCCTCACCTTCTATCGCAGCGTGGATGAGCTGCCGCCCTTCGGCGACTACAGCATGGCCGGGCGCACCTACCGCTACTTCACCGGCACGCCGGTTTACGGCTTCGGCTACGGCCTGAGCTACACGCAATTCGCCTATGAGCCGCTGCAGGTGCAGGCCTCGGGCGATGCTGCGCAAGGCGTGCGGGTCTCGACCACCCTGCGCAATAGCGGGCAGCGAGCGGGCGAAGAGGTGGCGCAGCTCTATCTCGATTTCCCGGATGTGCCCGGCACCCCGCGTATCGCCTTGCGCGGCTTCCAGCGGGTGGACCTGAAGCCCGGCGAATCCCGCGCGATCAGCTTCGATCTCTCGCCGCGCGATCTGAGCGCGGTGTCGCTGGAGGGCGTGCGGCAGGTCTTCCCCGGTGCATATCGCGTCTCGGTAGGCTCGGCTCAGCCCGATAGCGGCCTGCCGGTGCAGAGCGCGGACTTCGCCATCGCCACCGGCGTCACCCTGCCGAAATAGGCGCGATGCCCAGCCAGCCGCTCACGTCGATCTGCTGTGAGCGGCCAGCCTTCAGCCGCACGGTCAGGCGCTGGCTGGCGAAGCGGACCGTCCGCTCCGCATCGACGGCGCTGGTGAGGGTCAGCGTGCGCGGCCGGGACTGCGCCCAACCGAGATCGACCATGCAGGCCCCCCGCGCCCGCAGCCCCCGCACCGCGCCGGTCGGCCAGGCCGAGGGCAGCGCCGGCAGGAGGTGAATCTCATCGCCCCGGCTGCGCATCAGCATATGCGCGATGCCGGCGATGCCGCCGAAATTGCCATCGATCTGGAAAGGCGGGTGGGCATCGAACAGATTGGGATAAGTCCTCTCCGGCCCGAGCAAAAAGCACAGGATGCGGTGGGCCCGGTCGCCCTCGCCAAGCCGCGCCCACAGGTTGATCCGCCAGGCCGTCGCCCAACCGGTGCCGATATCGCCGCGCAATTCCAGCGAGCGGCGCGCCGCCGCCGCGAGCGCTGGCGTGTCGTCAGGGTCGATCTGTTGGCTGGGGAATAGCCCGTAGAGATGCGAGACGTGGCGATGGTCCGGCTCGGGCGCCTGCGCATCCCAATCCTGCTGCCACTCCTGCAACTGCCCTTGCGCGCCGACATGATCTGGCGCGAGACGCCCACGCAAGGCGCGAAGCTCCGCCGCGAAGGCGCCGTCGATGCCGAGCAGATCGGCGGCCTGCGCCGTCTGATCGAACAGGTCGCGCAAAATCTGCTGGTCCATGGCCGGCCCGGCGCAGATCGCGATGTCACCATGATGGGCGTTCTCCGGAGAGAGCGACGGGCTGGTAACGAGGGCGCCGGTCTCGGGATCGACCTGCAGCGTATCGACAAAGAACAGCGCCGCCCCGCGCATGAGCGGATAGACATCGCGCAGGAAGGTCTTGTCTCGCCCATAATCCCAGCGCTCCCACAAATGGGCGCACAGCCACGCCCCGCCGGTCGGCCACATCCCCCAGCGCGCGCCATCCACCGGCGCGGTGGCGCGCCAGATATCGCTGTTATGATGCGCCACCCAGCCGCGCGCGCCATACATCTCCCGCGCGGTGCGGGCGCCGCTTTCCGCCAGCTCCTGCACCATCCGCACCAGCGGCTCGGTGCATTCGGGCAAGGCCGTGATCTCAGCCGGCCAGTAATTCATCTGCGTGTTGATGTTGATCGTGTATTTCGATCCCCAAGGCGGATCGATGCTCTCATTCCAGATGCCCTGCAGGTTGGCGGCCTGGGAGCCGGGGCGCGACGAGGCAATCAGCAGATAGCGCCCATAATTGAAATAGAGCGCAGCAAGGCCGGGGTCATCGCGGCTCTGCGCGGCGATCACGCGCTCATCGGTGGGCAGCGCGGCGGCGCTGTCATCGCCAAGGTCGATCTCGACGCGGCGGTACAGGGCGCGATGGGCAGCGACCGCTTCACCATGCAGTTGCTCGGTGCTGCGCGCCATCGCGTCGACGATCCAGCCGCGCACAAGCGCATCTGGATCGCCGGAGACATCGTCGAAACGGCGGAAGCTCGTCGCCATCGCGACCAGAACCGTCACCGCCCGCGCGCCACGCAACGCCAGATGATCGCCCTGCGCGGTGAGCGAGCCGCCTTCCGGGATCACGCGCACCAGCCCTGCCAGCTTCAGCGCACCGTCGACGCCATGCGCGCCACGATTGCGCCCCCGGATGAGCAGCAGCGCGTCGCGAGCCTCCACCTGCGCCTCCTGCGCCGGCGTGAAGCCGATATCGAGATCGAGCGACGCCGGGCCATCCACCTCGTGGCGCAGCACGATCACCTGTCGCACGGGCGACGCAAAGACCGTGCGCTCATGCCGGGTGTTCGCCAGCGTGAACGTCGTCGTCGCCGTGGCGCGGTCGAGGTCCAGCATGCGCGCATAATCCGCCGGGACAGCAGCGGACGCGGCGCCCGGCAAGCTGAGCAACAGATCGCCGAAGCTCTGATAGGCCATCTGCTGGACCGGCTGGCCGATCAAGGTGCGGTTCGCGAGGTCATGCGCCTGCGCGTAATCTCCCTGCGCGATCAGCCTGCGCACCTCCGGCAAGGCGGCACGGGCAGCGGGATTGACCGGATCATAAGGCCCGCCGGACCATAATGTATCCTCGTTGAGTTGCAGGCGCTCGGTGCCGACGCCGCCGAACACCATCGCGCCGATCCGGCCATTGCCGACCGGCAGGGCCTGCGTCCATTCGGTCGCCGGGCGCCGATACCAGAGCCGGTCGCGCAGGGGTCTGTCGCTTTCGGACGCGGCCACGGCGGCGCCCGGCAAACAGGCATTGGCGGCGAGCAGCAGCGAGCCTTCTAGCACATCGCGGCGCGTAACCATGGCTCAGCGATCCTTTCGGCTAGCGGGTCCAGACATATGGCCCCACGATGGTGCCGGTGAACCCGCCTGCATCCTGTGTGCTGAGGAAGCGGGCATCCACATCCGCCGCAAGCCGGCCCATGCCCCCTGCCCCGGCATAGTCGAAGGACATGGCCCCGCCACTGGCACGGATCGTCAACGTCATCGGGCCACGATTGGCGATGGGCGCAGAGGCGACCAGTTGCTCCTTGCCCTTGGCGCGCGTGTAGAGCGCAATTGCATCCTGCCCGTTCAGCCGCGTAAGGCCGAAGAACAGCCAGGCGTCGTCGCTTTGCATCGCGGCAAGGCCGGCGCGGTCGCCTTCCTGCTCCGGCGAGAAGGTCACGACCGTGCGCATCGTCGCGACATGATGCTGCTGGCGCCGCCCGAGGAAGGCGGGCGTTCCGGCCTTGTCACCGAGCGGCGCGGCACTGGCCAGCACCAGATCGCCACGCTCAAGCCGATAGAACGGGTGATCCGGCGTGCGGACGCCGACCCATTGCATCGCCAGCCGGTCGCCCTCGAAGCTGTCGGCATACGCGAAATCGCCGCTGGTCGGCAGCGGCGGTCGGACCTGTGGAGGCAGCGCGGGCGCCTCGGGCGCGAACGGGATCGTCTCGCCATGCGGCAGGATGACCGGCCAGCCGTCTTTCCACTGGACCGGCAGCAGGAAGGTTTCGCGGCCGATATTGTAATAGTTATCGGCATAGGGCCGCACCGCCAGAAATGTCGCCCACCAGTCGCCCGCCGGGGTCTGGACCAGCTTGGCATGGCCGGCGGAGGTGATCGGATCGAGCCGCGCGGGGTCGAGGTCGCGCTGGGTGAGGATGGGGTTATCCTTGTGCGGCACATAAGGTCCGCGCAGCTTGCGCGAGCGGAACACCACCTGGGAGTGATCGACGCTGGTGCCACCTTCCGCCGCGGTCAGATAATACCAGCCATCCTTGCGCAGAATGTGCGGCCCCTCGATCCAGATCGGCTTCTTGCTCAGGTCCACCCCGCCATTGACGAGCTGGGTGCTCGGCCCGACCATCTTGCCGGCCCGCCAGTCATATTCCTGAATCCAGATTGCGCGGTGCCCCTCATAGCGCGGCGTCTCATCCGGCCCGCGATTGTTGACGATATAGGCCTTGTCGCCTTCCCAATAGATCGACGGGTCGATCCCCTCGAACGGCAGCCACATGGGGGTGGACCAGGGGCCGGCGGGGTTCTTGGCGGTGATGACGAAATTGTCCCGGCATCCCACGCATGTGTTGACGATGTAGAAGGTGCCATCATGAAAGCTGATGTCCGGCGCGAACACGGCTTCTGACACGCCCCGGCCGGCGAGGTTGAGCTGATCGGGCCGGTCGATCGCATTGCCGATCTGCGTCCAGTTCACCAGATCCTTGGAATGCCAGACCGGAAGCCCCGGAAAATGCGCGAAGGATGAGGTGACGAGATAATAATCCTCCCCCACCCGCGTGATCGAGGGATCGGGATAATAGCCTGAAAGGATGGGGTTGCGGTAGGCGCCGGGGGTCACCGTCACCTGCTCGATGGACTGCCCGTCATAATCGAAGCTGGCAAAGCGCGCCTCCGGCCCTGCCCATGCCGCGACGGGCGCCAAAGCCAGCGTTGTGGCCATCCATCCCCGCGCCCACAGTCCCGCCGCGATCTTCATTGTCCCTCTCCTGTTTGGCGGCACGCTGATCCTGTGCGGATTCGCTGCCCTGAGTCATATTGGTAGCGCTCCCATTTCTTCTTGCCCAGCCCTGTTTATCTGCAGGAGCGCCTATCCTCTTCCAAACAGGACAAATTCATGCGCGAGCGGAATCCATTTGACCGCGCCACCTCCGCAATGGTAGCGCTACCTTAACAACGCCGCACAACCATAAGCGGTGCGCAAGATAAACAAAGGAGAGCCCCCTTGTCGAAAGTCCCGATGCTCCGGACCAGCCTTGTCGTGCTTGGGCTCGCCACCGCCCTTTCCGCCTGCTCCTCGGATGAACCCGCCGCCGCACCCAATGGCGCAACTGGCGCGGCGCATGAATCGGATGGCATCTCGGCCGACGGCAAGCGCTTCCTCTCCCAGCCTCTCGTGACGGAGATTTTCACTGCCGATCCTTCGGCCCATGTCTTCAACGGCAAGATCTACGTCTACCCCAGCCATGATGTCGACGCCGGCATCCCGGACGATGACCTCGGCAACCAATATGCCATGCATGACTATCGCGTGCTGGAGATGGACAAGATCGGCGGTCCGGTGAAGATCGGCCCGGTCGCGCTGGACGTGAAGGATGTGCCCTGGGCAGCCAAGCAGATGTGGGCACCCGACGCCGCGTTCAAGAATGGCACCTACTATCTGTACTTCCCGGCCAAGGACAAGGACGGCATCTTCCACATCGGCGTGGCGACCAGCAGCACGCCCATGGGTCCGTTCAAGGCCGAGCCCAAGCCGATCGCCGGCAGCTTCTCCATGGACCCCAATGTGTTCACGGACACGGATGGGACCAGCTACATGTATTTCGGCGGCATCTGGGGCGGCCAGCTCCAGAACTGGGCCAAGGGCAAATATGATGCCTCGATCGGCGTGACCGACCTCAAGGCCGACGATCAGCCCGCGCTCATGCCCAAGGTCGCCAAAATGGCTCCGGACATGAAGAGCTATGCCGAAGCGCCCCGCGACGCGGTGATCCTCGATGAGAAAGGCAAGCCGCTCCTCGGTGGCGACCATGATCGCCGCTTCTTCGAGGGCACCTGGATGTACAAGCGCGGCGACACTTACTACCTGACCTACTCGACCGGCGACACGCACTTCCTCATCTACGCCACGGGCAAGACGCCTTATGGTCCGTTCACCTATCGCGGCAAAATCATGGAGCCGGTGCAGGGCTGGACCACCCACCACTCGATTGTGGACTGGGGCGGCAAGACCTGGCTCTTCTATCATGACACGCAGCTGAGCGGCAAAAACCACCTGCGCAACGTGAAGGTCACCGAGCTGACCTTCAACGCCGACGGCACGATCCAGACGATCAATCCGTTCCGCGACTGACCGGCATGTTCCTCGGCATCGACATCGGCACCTCCGGCGTGAAAGCGGTCGTCATCGACCAGCATGGCGCCGTTGTCGGCCAGGGAACGGCAGCGCTCACCGTGCAGCGGCCGCATCCGCTCTGGTCCGAGCAGGACCCGGCCGCGTGGTGGGCCGCCACCACCGCAGCCGTGCAGGCCATCGACCCCGCCGTGCGGCGCGCCGTGCTGGGCGTCGGGCTCGCCGGCCAGATGCACGGGGCCACGCTGCTCGGCGCGGACGATCAGCCGCTGCGGCCGGCAATCCTGTGGAATGACGGGCGCAGCCACGCCGAATGCATCGCGCTGGAAGACAAGACCGACGCATTCCGCACGATCGGCGGCAACATCGTCATGCCCGGCTTTACGGCGCCCAAGCTCGCCTGGGTCGCCCAGCACGAGCCGGAGATCTTCGCCGCCACACGCACCGTGCTGCTGCCCAAGGATTATATCCGCCTGCAGATGACCGGCGACAAGGCCACGGACATGTCCGACGCTGCCGGCACCGTGTGGCTGGATGTCGCCGGCCGACGCTGGGCGGAAGCGCTGCTGGACGCGACCGGCCTCAGCCTTGCGCACATGCCGGCACTGTACGAGGGCACCGCGTTGACCGGCACGTTGCGGCCGGACGTGGCGCAACTCTGGGGCATGTCCCCCGTTCC
This sequence comes from Sphingobium sp. B1D7B, assembly GCF_025961965.1. Lineage (NCBI taxonomy): Bacteria > Pseudomonadati > Pseudomonadota > Alphaproteobacteria > Sphingomonadales > Sphingobiaceae > Sphingobium > Sphingobium sp. B1D7B. The sequence continues at coordinate 2,185,580 of NZ_JAOQOR010000001.1, read as the reverse complement.
GGTCGCCGCCGGGGGCAGCGACAATGCCGCCGGCGCTGCGGGCATCGGCATCGTCAGCGATGGCGACGGGCTGCTCTCCCTTGGCACATCGGGCGTAATCTTCATCGCCAACGATCAGTTCAAACCCAATCCAGACCGAACCGTGCACGCCTTCTGTCACTGCCTGCCTGCACACTGGCATCAGATGGCCGTGCACCTGTCGGCGGCGTCGTGCATTGACTTTGCTGCACGCCTCTCCGGTGCAGCCGGCGCCGCCGACCTCTTTTCCCGGGCGGAGTCCGTTGGCGCCGCGTGCGGACCGGAACTCTTCCTCCCCTATCTCTCAGGCGAACGCACACCGCATAACGACCCGCAGGTGCGCGGCGCCTTCCTCAATCTCGATCATGATAGCGGGCCGGAGCGGCTGGCGCAGGCGGTGCTGGAGGGCGTTGCCTTTGCCTTTGCCGATGGGCTGGATGCGCTGCGCGACGCCGGGAGCGATGTGCAGGAACTGGCCGTGATCGGCGGTGGCGCGCGGTCGCGCTATTGGGGCCAGATCATCGCCGCTGCACTCGGCACGCGCCTGAATTACCTCAAGGGCGGTGAAGTCGGCCCGGCGATGGGCGCGGCCCGCCTGGCCCAGATCGGCGTGACCGGCGGCGCACCCGCCGACATCTGCACGACGCCGCCGGTCGCCCATGTGATCGAGCCCGACCCGCTGACCGCCGAACGACTGGCCCCCAAGCGCGAGGCCTTCCGCCGCGCCTACCCCGCCATTCGCGCCGCACAGAGCTGACATTCTTGAAACCGATAGGGAGCGCCTGATGGCCACCGACTATTTTGCAGACATTGCCCCCATCGCCTATAAGGGCCCGGATACCGACGACGAGCTGGCCTATCGCTGGTATGACAAGGATCGCGTCGTGCTCGGCAAGCGGATGGAGGATCATCTCCGCTTTGCCGTATGCTTCTGGCACACATTCTGCTGGCCGGGCTCGGACGTGTTCGGCGCCGGCACCTTCGACCGCCCCTGGCATGCTGGCGCCAATGATAGCGCTGCTGCCCATCAGAAGCGCGCCATCGCCTTCGATTTCTTCAAGAAGCTCGATGTCCCCTTCTACTGCTTCCACGATGTCGACGTGATGGCGCAGGCCGAAGGCGTGGCCGAGCATCGCCGCTACCTCGCCGAGGCCATCGATCATCTGGAAGGGCTGCAGGCTTCGAGCGGGCGCAAGCTGCTGTGGGGCACGGCCAATCTGTTCGGCCACCCCCGTTTTGCTGCTGGCGCCGCGACAAATCCGGACCCGGAAGTCTATGCCTTCGCCGCCATGCAGGTGCGCGATGCGCTGGAGGCCACGCATCGCCTCGGCGGCGTCAACTATGTGCTGTGGGGCGGCCGCGAGGGCTATGAAACGCTGCACAACACCAACTTGAAGCGCGAGCTCGACAATTTCGGGCGCTTCCTGACGCTCGTGGTCGAGCACAAGCACAAGATCGGCTTTTCCGGCACGATCCTCATCGAGCCCAAGCCGCACGAGCCGACCAAGCATCAATATGATTTCGATACAGCGACCGTTTACGGTTTCCTCAAGCGCTATGGCCTCGAGAATGAGGTGAAGGTGAACATCGAGGCGAACCACGCCACGCTCGCCGGCCACACCTTCGAGCATGAGCTGGCCACGGCGGCGGCGCTCGGCATCTTCGGATCGATCGATGCCAATCGCGGCGACCATCAGAATGGCTGGGATACCGACCAGTTTCCCAATTCAGTGGAAGAACTCACCGTCGCGATGATCGAGGTGATCCGCGCCGGCGGCTTCACCACCGGCGGGTTCAACTTCGATTCCAAGGTCCGGCGCCAGTCGATGGACCCGGTGGACCTGTTCTACGGCCATATCGGCGGCATCGATACGGTGGCGCGCGGCCTGTTGAATGCCGCCGCGATCATCGAGGATGGCCGCATCGATGCCCTGCGCAACCAGCGCTATGCGGGCTGGGATGGCCCGCTCGGCAAGGAGATCGCCGCGCTCGACCTCGCCGGCATTGCCGAGCTGGCCGTGACCCGCGCGCTCGACCCCAGGCCTGCCTCCGGAAGGCAGGAGCGGATCGAAAATCTCGTCAATCGCTTCATCTGAGCCATGCCGGACCCGGGCGCTTCCTCTTCGCCGGGTCAGGTCACTGATGAGGTGGTCGCTCCGGCGGCCACCTCTTTTTTTGCTATCTTGTCGCCCAGGCGCTAACGAAACCGAAATTGCCGTGCCCCTAGATCGGTACGACGAGACGATAACGACGCGGAGCCAAAGCAAGATCGCCCCTTCATCTTATCTGTTGCGGTGAACGCACGATATTGGGAGAGGTCTCGCCCGGTTCCGGATAGGAAGGCGAACAAGTCAGGCGATGGTCACCAACCGCAGTTCCCGCTCGTCCCGTCGGCAGAGCTCTGGCCCCAAGATCGAGGATGTCGCCCGCCTGGCCGGCGTTTCGCCGATGACCGTGAGCCGCGTGATCAACAAGGGCACCAATGTCCGTGAGGACAAGCGCCTGGCGGTCGAGGCCGCGATCGCCGAGCTGAACTACGCGCCCAATATCGCTGCCCGCACGCTCGCCGGTGGGGAGGACACGCGCATCGGGCTGCTTCACTCCAACCCGAGCTTTGCCTATCTCAGCGAGTTTCTGGTGGGCATATTGGCGGAGACCAGCCGCACCGGCGCGCAGTTGATCGTCAAAGAGTGCAATGAGGAAGGCGCAGAGGACAAGGCCATCGAGGCGCTGCTCAAGGGCCGGGTGGACGGGATCGTCCTGCCCCCGCCGCTGAGCGATTCCCCCTCCGTGCTCGCCGTGCTGGAAGGCGCCGGCGTGCCGGTCGTCGCGGTCGCCACCGGGCGCGCGCCCGACTGGGCGCTCTCGGTGAGCATCGATGACAAGGCGGCGGCCCACGCCATGACCGATCACCTGATCCTGCTCGGGCATCAGCGCATCGGCTTCATCACCGGCCACCCCAACCAGACGGCCAGCGCCGAACGGCTGGAGGGCTATCGCTCCGCGCTGGAAAAGCACGGCATTGCGCCGCAGCCCGAGCTGATCGAGCAGGGCTTCTTCACCTTCCGCTCCGGGCTGGAGGCAGCCACGCGCCTGCTCGACCTGCCCGAGCCGCCGACGGCGATCTTCGCTTCCAACGACGATATGGCCGCAGCTGCGCTGACCGTCGCGCACCGGCGCGGCATCGATGTGCCGCAAATGCTGACCATCTGCGGGTTCGACGATACCGCTCTGGCGCTCACCAGTTGGCCGGAGCTGACCACGATCCGCCAGCCGATCACCGATATGGCGCAGCAGGCGGTGGCGCTGCTGACCCGGGAAATCCGCATGCGCAACGCCTCATCGAAGGGCGTGGACCACCCGCATGTCGTGACGCCCTACACGCTGATCGCGCGTGAGAGTGACGGACCCCCGCCCCAGCCCTGAAAAGCGAACGGCCCGGCAACGCCTAAGCGTGACCGGGCCGAGCGTGTTGTCGGGTGAGCGATCAGCCTTCCATCTGCTCCAGTTCCCGTCCCTTGGTCTCGCGCACCATGGCGCGGACGAAGAAGAAGGAGACGGCGGCAAAGAAGGCATAGCCGAAATAGGCCACCGCAAGGCCAGGGCTGACCACCAGCGAGGGGAAGCTCACCGAAACGAGGGCGTTCGCCAGCCACTGCGCCAGCCCCGCCACCGCCAGGCCCGAGCCACGGATCTGGTTAGGGAACATCTCGCCCAGCATCACCCACATGATCGGCCCCCAGCTCAGGTTGAAGAAGATCACGTAGAGATTGGCCGAAATCAGCGCGATGATGCCATTGCTGCCGGGCAGCACCACGCCGCCATCGGCGCCCGTGACCGCCGTGGAAAAGGCATAGGCCACGATCGCCAGCGTGACGGCCATGCCCGCCGATCCGAAAAGCAGCAGCGGCTTGCGGCCGATCTTGTCCACCAGGAACATGGTGGCGATGCAGGCGGCGATGGAGAGCACGCCCGAGAGGATGTTGGTCTGCAGCGCATAATCCTCCGAGAAGCCGACAGCCTCCCACAAGGTGGCGCCATAATAGAAGACCACGTTGATGCCGACGAACTGCTGGAAGATCGCAAGGCCGATGCCGGTCCACACGATCGGCCGGATGCGCCCCGTCGTCTTGTCGATGAGATCGGAGAGACGCGGGCGATGGTGATCGGCAGCGAGGCTGTCGCGGATCTCACTCACCTTGCGCGTCGCTTCCTCGGGGCCGAACAGCCGCGAGAGAACCGCATGGGCGCGCTCTTCCTTGCCCTTGACCACCAGATAGCGTGGGCTTTCGGGAATGATCAGCAGCGCCAGGATGTAGATGGCCGCCGGGATCGCCTGCAGCAGAAACATCCAGCGCCACGCCGGCAGATCGAACCACAAGGTCGCCGTCGAGCCGCCGGCATAGCGCGCCAGCACGAAGTTGGCGACGAATGCTCCGGTAAGGCCGGTGATGATCATCACCTGCTGAATGCTGGAGAGGCGCCCCCGGATCGAGGCTGGCGTCACCTCGGAGATATAGACCGGCGAAATCACGCTGGCCGCGCCGACGCCGAGGCCGCCGATGATCCGCGCCACGATGAACATCGCCGAAGACCCGGCCGCACCGGCCAGAAGCGCGCTGATGAGGAAGAGCAGGCCGGCCAGCATCATCACGCCGCGACGGCCAATGAGGTCGGACATGCGCCCGGCGAGAAACGCGCCCAGCGCGGAGCCGACCAGAATGGCGCCGACATTGATGCCGATGCCCAGCGCGCCCAGGTCAAACGCGGATTCCAGCCCTTTCTGGGTGCCGTTGATCACGCCGGAATCATAGCCGAACATGAAGCCACCAATGGTGGCGATGGCCACGATGGCGAATATGAACCCGATGTTGGTTCGCCCGATGGCGTGCGTTTCAGCGCTCATGCCGAGCCCCTCCTCTCTCTCAAAAATTCTGCCGACTCCAGCCGAGGCCGTGACGGCGTTTCTTCTGTCAAATATCTGCCGGGGTAACCGGCAATCCTGCAACCTTGGGATCGAATGCGAAGACGTGGCCGGCCAACGGCTGTGCCTCACGCGCGGCAGCATCCAGCCCCTTGTGCGCGGTGGTGGCATAGGCCGTGCGCAGATCCGGCCCTCCAAAGGCGATCTTGGTGACATTGGCGACGGGGAAGGAGATGGTCTGCATCAGCGAGCCCTGCGGATCATAGCGCCGCACGCCCCAGCCGCCGAACAAAGCGACCCACAGGCAGCCCTCACTATCCAGCACGGAGCCGTCCGGCCAGCCGGCGCCATCCTCGATGGTGATGAACAGCTCGCCCGCGCCGACCGTGCCGTTCTCATCGACCGGGACTTTCCAGATTTTCCGGCCAAGCGTGTCGGTGTAATAAAGCGTGCGCCCATCTGCGCTGATGGCAGGGCCATTGGTGATCTCGACAGCAGGCACGGCCGTGGCGGCGCACTGCCCGCCGGCGAGGCAATAGAGACGCCCGGTATGGGCGGCTTCGCTGTCGTCCATGCTGCCGAACCACAGCCGCCCTTGAGTATCGGTGGCGGCGTCGTTCAGCCGATTGCCGGGCAGATGCGGCTCCGGATCGTGGAACAGCGAAAATGTCCCGCTTTGCGGATCGAACCGATGCAGGCCGGTGCGCACGCCGGTCATCATGTCGCCGCTGCGCGTAGGCAGCGCCCAGCCGATCTGGTCCGGCGCATCCCATACCGCCAGCGCGCCGGTGGTCGGCACATGGCGGTAGAGCCTGTGCGCCTTGATGTCGACGAACCACAGAGCATGGTCCCACCAGACCGGCCCTTCGCCGAGCGTCATGCCCAGGGGAAGGATCGGCTCGGGCTGCATCTCAGCGCCAGCCTGCGTCGACGAAATATTCGTGCCCGCTGCACAGCGCTCCGTCATCGGAGGCGAGGAACAGCGCCAGCGCGGCGACATCGCGCGGCTGGATGCGGCGCGGGAGGCACTGGGCCTGCAGGATCTCCGCCTCACCTTCCGGCGTGTACCACTGCTTCTGGCGGGGGGTATCGACATTGCCCGGCACGATGGCGGTCACGCGGATATTGTCGCCGCCCAGATCACGCGCCAGCGCGCGGGTCATGCCCTCCACGCCGGCCTTCGCGGTCTGGTAGAGCACCAACTCGGACATGCCGAGATGCCAGCTCACCGAGCCCAGATTGATGACGGCACCGCCGCCCCGCGCCCGCATCGCCGGAACCACAGCTTGCGCGGCGAAGAATTGATGGCGCAGGTTGGTGGCCATGCGCTCGTCCCAATAATCGGCGGTCACCTCGTCATAGCGGTGGCGGTCGTCATTGGCGGCATTGTTGACCAGCACGTCGAACCCGCCCATCTCGCTCTCCAGCGCGCGGACGGTCCGCTCCAGTTCGGCGACGTTGCGCAGGTCGCAATGGCGAAAGCGCGCGCCGGCGAGATCCCGCGCCAGATCGGCGCCGGCAATGTCGTTGAAATCGAGGAAGGCGACGTGCGCGCCCTGCCCCGCGAAGGCCGCGACGATGGCCGCCCCGATCCCGGTCGCCCCGCCGGTGACCAGCACGTTCTTGCCCGCCAGGCTGGGATAGACGGCGTATTGTGTTTGCTCAGACTTGTTCATGCCGATTCCAGAAGACCGCGCCGCTGCAGATTTGCGTAAAAGGCGCCGATGCCCATCTGCCAGGGCGGTGCATCGCGCGAGGTGACGACCCGGTTGACCAGACGACCCAGCTTGTCGGATGCGATGGTGACGACATCACCCACCTTGTGAGTGAAGCCACGTCCCGGCTCGTCGCGGTCCTGCACGGGCGCGAAGAGCGTGCCGAGGAACAGCGCAAAACCATCGGGATATTGGTGCTCGCTCAGAGTCTGGCGCACCAGATCGAGCGGATCGCGGCTGATCTCCGCCATGTTGCTCACGCCCTTCAGCACGAACCCATCCTCTCCGGCGATGGTCAGCCGCACTTCGGCACGGCGCACATCATCGATGCTGAAGCTGTCATCGAACAGCCGCACCAGCGGGCCGATGGAACAGGAGGCGTTATTGTCCTTGGCCTTACCGAGCAGCAGCGCCGAGCGGCCCTCGAAATCGCGCAGATTGACGTCATTGCCGAGCGTCGCGCCGACGACGGCGCCGAGGCTGTCCGCCAGCAGCACGATCTCCGGCTCGGGGTTGTTCCACGCAGAATCCGAACGGATGCCGATCGCGGCGCCGGGCCCCACGGTGGAGAGCACCGGCGACTTGGTGAACACCTCCGCATCCGGGCCGATGGCGACCTCCAGATATTGCGACCACAGCCCATCCTCGATCAGCGCCTCCTTGAGAGAGGCGGCCTCTGCCGTACCGGGCTGGACGGAGCGGATTTGCCCGCCAATGCGCGACTCCAGCCGCTCGCGGATCGAGGCAGCCCGGCTCCAGTCGCCCCGCGCCCGCTCCTCGATCACCCGCTCGATGGCGGAGAGAGCGAAGGTGACGCCGCAAGCCTTGACGCACTGTAGATCGACGGGGCTGAGCAAGCGCGTGGATGCCGGATCAAAATGGCCCAGCGACGTGCCGCCAGCGCCTGAAAAATCGCCGCTTTCCACAAGGGCCGAGACGGTCGGCCAGACGTGCGCCATATCGAGCAGTTCACCCTGCCGGACGAGCACGGGGCTCGGGCCATCGCCAAAATCGGCTCGCCCCAGAAACATACCCTCTTCCCAATCGACGGGCAGCATCGGGCCGGACTCTTCTGGATGTATCACTTCCTCTCCCTCGCCCCCCGAGGGCGCCCCTGTGTGTTAGCGCTATCAAGAGCTATTGCGCTTGTTTGTCAAGAGGGGCTACTCCTGCGCCTCTAACGCGTTGACAAGAGAGACGATGACACCCGGCCCGATCCTCTGTTTCGGCGAACTGCTGCTCCGCCTCTCCGCCGTACCGGGCGAGAGCCTGTTCCAGAGCGAGCGGCTGGATGCGCGATTCGTCGGCGCGGAAGCCAATGTCGCGGTGGCGCTGACGCGGCTGGGCGTGCCGAGCGCGTTGCTCACCGCGCTCCCGCCGGGCGCGGTCGGGGATGCGGCGCTGGACGCCCTGCGCCGGCCCGGCGTGGACGTGCGCCATGTGCAGCGCCAGCCCGGGCGGATAGGGCTGTTCTATCTCATGCCCGGCAGCGGCCTGCGCGCGCCTGCGATCAGCTATGATCGCGCCGGCAGCAGCTTCGCGATCACCCCGGCCGAACGTTATGACTGGGCCGCGGCGCTGGAGGGCGTGGCCATGCTGCATCTTTCCGGCATCATCCCCGCCCTTGCGCCTGAGGCCCACAAATTGTCCCTCGCGGCGATGGAAGCGGCGAAAGCCGCCGGCATCCCGATCTCCTTCGACGGGAATTTCCGCGCGACGCTCTGGGAACGCTGGTGCGACGATCCCACGCCGATCCTCGCCCGCCATGTCGAGATGGCCGATCTGTTCTTCGGCAGCGCGCGGGACATTGCGATGCTGCTCGGCCAGTCCTTCGATGCGCAGGACGCGGACGGACGCCGCGCCGCAGCCCAGGCAGCCTTCGCGCGCTTCCCCAATCTGCGCCACATCGCCTCCACCCATCGCGTGGTCACACATGCCGGGCTCCATCACCTTTGCGCCCGCCTCGATACACCGGATGACAGCTTCGAGACGCAAGCGATTGAAGTCGGCGGAATCGTTGACCGGATCGGCACCGGCGATGCGTTCGCCGCCGGCGTGATCGCGCATCTCGATGCCGGCATCGCCACCGCAGCCGAACGCGGCCTGGCGCTCTGTGCGCTCAATCATTTCGTCCATGGCGATTTCAGCCCGATCAGCGCGGAGGAACTCGCCGCATTCCGCCCCGGCCAAACCGGCGATGTCCGCCGATGAGAAAGCGAGCATCCCTGTGAAACCTTGGTTCGATCAGATCGCCGACATGCCGCTGGTGGCGATCCTGCGCGGCCTCACACCCGAGGAGGCGCCCACTGTCGGCTCTGCGCTCATCGAGGCGGGCCTGCGCTGCATCGAGGTGCCGCTCAATTCGCCGCGCCCGCTGGAGAGCATCGCCGCCCTCGCCCGCCTGCCCGGTGGTGCGCTGATCGGGGCCGGAACCGTGCTCAGCGCGGATGCGGTCGATCAGGTCGCGCAGGCGGGCGGGCGCGTCATCGTCTCGCCCAACATGAACCCGCAGGTGATCCGCCGCACCAAGGCGCTCGGCCTGCTTTCTGTGCCCGGCATCGCCACGCCCAGCGAGGCCTTCGCCGCCATCGATGCCGGGGCCGATGCGCTCAAACTCTTCCCCGCCGAGATGCACAGCCCGGCGGTGCTCAAGGCGATGAAGGCGGTGCTGCCCGCCGACATTCCTGTGCTGGTGGTGGGCGGCATCGGGCCGGACAATATGGCCGCATGGCGCAGCGCCGGCGCTGCCGGGTTCGGCATTGGATCATCGATTTATCAGCCGGGGCTGGACGCAGCACAGGTCCGCCAGCGGGCAGATGCCATGGTAGCGGCGTGGCGCGCGCTTGAGCACTGAGCGCTTGTGGAGGCGTGTTCGGCAAAACCCTGCCCCACCCCCGCCGTGACCCCGGGTCAAGCCCGGGGTGACGGTTGGAGGGGTGGTTAGTCTCACCCCTGCTTACCGCTCCGCGTTCGCCAGCTCATGCGCAGCGTTCGCCAGTTCGATGAATCCCGCGCCGGCCGAGATCACATATTCATTCTGCCCCCAGAAGAACGGCCAGTCCTCATGGTTCTCCGGGAAATCGGGCTTGATAATCAGCGCACCCGGCACCACGCCGCCGGCGATGAAGCTGAAGTCCGCGCGATTGGTGCCATAGGCGACTTCCTTGGATCGCGCGCCAACCGCCGAGACGAAGGAAATATCCGAGCCGGGATGGTTGCCGAGCAGATAGTCGATGCTGCGAAACACCGCATCGCTCTTCACAATCTCCGGGAAAGCCTTGTGCAGTGCATAAGCGGCGAGACCATAGTCGATCACGCCTTCATTCCCCGCCCAGCCGCCTTCCGAGATCGGCACGCCATAGGGATTGGCGGCGGCGATCTTGTCGCTCTGCGCGGCCCATTGCCGCACGAGCGGCTCCATCGCTGTGCGATAGGAAGGCGGCATGAACGGCAGGGCTTCCGTCGCCAGCGCGGCCTGAAAGCCGAAGAATTTTGAGACGGACGGCCACAACGCCTCGATCTGTGCCGCGTAGCGCTTGTCGCGCGTAGTCTTGAGCAATTGCACGGCGGCCGCGAACTGCTCGGCTTCGAGCGGCCCGCCGGTCGTATTGCCATGCTGGAAGACATAAGGCGGATGGCTCTGCTCCTCGACCCACACCCGCGTCGCAATGGCCAATGCCTTGGCGGAGAGCGCCGGGTCCAGCGTCTTGAGGGCGCGACTGGCCGCAGCCAGCGCCGCGATCGAACCGTAATTGAGCGCCGAGGACCGACTGGTGAAAGCCCAGCGATCATCGGGCGTGCCGCTGCGGTCCCCCTTCACCTCATAAGGCTTGAGCGCCGGGTCATAAATCTTGCCGTCGGTCTTGGTCACGGCGTCGCCAAGATGCGTGTACTGCCCCACATCCGGCTCCACGATGCCGTGGATCGCATGGCCCACCGCATCGAATTGCGCGACGAGCTGGAGCGTGCCGTGGCGGATCTGCTGGAGCAGGTCAGGCTGACCATCGGGCACATGGATTTCCACGCGCCGTGTGGCATCGTCGACGCTCATCGTGTCGCGATCCAGCCCGAAGCTCTCCCAACTGCGCACCATGGAGCGGATCACGGCATATTGGGTCTGCGTGCGGATGTCATAGTCGCCGGCATCGTACCATCCGCCGATGTTAAGGCCGGGAATATGCTCGCCAGGCTTGAAGCGCGTATCAGTGGTCGGCCCCTGCGCATAGAGGTCGATATGCTCATGATTGAGCGGCGCCTGCCGGGCATCGTCCTTGTGGGATTCGCCGTGCCAGACCCGATAGGCCTCATTGACGGTCACATGGTCCATCGCCACCGGGAAGTAGACGTCCAGTGTTGGATGCCAGGCATCGGCGAACAGATCCTGCGCGATGCGGAACGGCGCGGTCTTGCTGTCGCCATAGGCCAGCCGATAGAGGCCCGGCGCGCGCACGGTGCTGAAGTCGAAACGCAGATAGCGATAGCGCAGATAATCCCCCGCTTCGGCAGGCGTGCCGATGAGCACGGGCACCTCCTGCCCCGAAGGCTCCACGCGTAGAAGCTGCACCTGCGGTCGCCGGGTGTCCGCGCGGTCGATCTCGATCGTCGCGACCTTCGCCTGCCCCGGCGTGTAGCCAAGCTGCGAATGGCCGATGGACGGCGGCCGCAGCCAGCCGGGCGTGCTGGTCGGAGAGAGGGTCCACTGCACCACCACGCCCGTCTTGCCCGCCGGCAGCAGCGACCGCAGGACGAACCAGCCATTCTGCGCCTGATTGCGCCCGTCATACAGCGCGATGGGCGTCTGCGAGCGCAGGCGGACCCGGCGCGCGGCATCCGACGGGGCAAGGACGATGTCGCTGCCTTGCGCCAGAGGGAGCGGTTCGGCACCGGGACCATCGCTGCGTCCGCTGGCGGGATTACGCTCCGGCGTCCGCGCCATCGCGCTGGCCGGATAACGCGGGAAGGCGCCGGCCTTGCCATCCACCATGAAGGCATTGTGGTAATAAGCCGAGGGCAGGAACTCCAAATTCAGCCCCGCCTTGCCCACCAGCGCCGCCGGCAAGGCGCGCGGCAGTTCGACCGTCAGGAGAAGGTCCGCGCCGCGCGGAACGGCGCGGATGATGTAGCGAAAATCATGCTCAGGATATTCCAGCACCGCCTCGATGGTGCCGGTCCGCGCATCGACCTTGCGTTCGATCATCCGCCCGATGGCATCCCACTGGCCCGGTGTGGCGGAGAGGCGGACATCGCCATTGGTGGCGATGCGCCGATCCTGCTGGATGATCTCCACACCGCTGATCTTCGAATCGGCGAAAAGCCCGTCATACCAGTTGCTGAACACCAGCACATTGGCGGCAGGCGCCTCAAAATAGCCGGAGTCACCAAGCCGCAGGGCCGGTTCCTCGCCATGGGCAGCGGGCATCACCGAAGCCATAAAAACTACGACAAAAGATCCAAGCAAAGCCCCGCGCCGCATCCCATCCCTCCTGATTTTGTTAACGCTAACATAGCGGCGTGATTCTCGGATTTGCAACAAAATTGTGCGATAACGCTGACTTACGGACTCCGCGGCACCGCTCAGCGATTGAAACTGCGGGCTATTTTTGTCGGACAAGTTGACGTTTGAATAGATCAACGATTATTCTGCAGCCATCGCATCGGGGGACTCGCAGGTTCGCCGCAATGGCGTATCGAGGAGGAGGCAGGCAGTCGGCCTATCGACCGCCGCTAAACCGGGGAGGAAAGTCTTGAACATCTCGATACGTCATGCGTCCGTTCGCACCGTGCTGTCCGCGCTGGCTCTCGCCGCCTTGTTTCCTGCCGCCCTGTCACCTGCCGCCGCGCAGGATGCGACCGTTACCGCCATTCCCGCGCCGGCAGAACCCGGCGCCATTCCGCTCGGCACCGGCCCGGTCAAGGGCGCCACGGCGCCCGAAAGCTGGTTCCGCCAATATGGCGTGCCAATGGCCCGCAATGTCTCCACCGCCACGCTTACACCGGTGCTGCCGGCACCGGGCAAGGCCAATGGCACGGCGGTCATCGTCGCGCCGGGCGGGGCTTTCCTGCTGCTTTCCATGGAAAATGAAGGCTGGCGGGTTGCCCGCGCGCTGGCAGACCGGGGCATCACGGCTTTCGTGCTCAAATATCGCCTGCGGCCCACACCGCCCGCGCTTGCCGATTTCGATCGCCAGTTGCGCGCTGCCTTCGCCAATGTCGGCCGGGCGGAGACGCGCTCCAGCCCGGACGAGGCCGTGGCCGGGCTGCCGGAGCAGATCGCCGATGCCGTGGCCGCAATCACGCTGGTGCGCGCCCGTTCCGCCGAGTGGGGAATCGACCCTAAGCGCGTCGGCATGATGGGCTTTTCCGCCGGGGCCATGACGACGATGGTCACGACCCTCGCCCGTCCCGATCTCGACCTGGCGTTCATCGCGCCCATCTACGGCTCGATGGAACGGGTGACCGTCCCCGCCAACGCGCCGCCCTTGTTCGGCGTCATCGCCTCGGATGATCCGCTGTTCGCTAAAAAGGGCTTCGGCCTGCTCGATGCCTGGCAGGAGGCCGGCAAACCGGTTGAATTCCACCTCTACGAGCGCGGCGGCCACGGTTTCGGCCTCGGCAAGGACGGCACGACCAGCACCGGCTGGCTGGATGCGTTTGTGGCGTGGCTGGACATGCACGGGCTGCTGAAACCGTCCTGACCTGCCCCGCAGGTCTCTTCCCGGGCTGCGCACGCCGCAGCCCACCCTTGAAGGAATGACCATGATCGCGTCCAAGGCCCTATCTCATGTGCGTTGCTGCCTCGCCCCGCTGGTCCTGTTGGGTGCCCTGCAGGGTGTCGCAAGCGCGGCGGAGGACGCAGGCACCCTCGCGCCCTTTTTCACGCCAGCCGGACGCGCCTCGGCCAGACCGGATGCGGACGGGTTCATCCGCCGCTGGCTGATCCTGGAGCCGATCGCCAAGCCCAACCGCACCAACACGGTGTTTACCGGCAGCTATGTGCGCAAGACGCTGACCGCCTATCCCTTTCCCAACCAGACCAGCGGCCTGCCACGCGCAGGTGAGACTGTGACCGTGGAAGGGCAAACGCTCGCCTGGCATGCACTCGATTCAAGCGCGTTCGACGTGAAGCTGTTCAATTTCGCCCAGTCGCTGGGCAAGACCAAATATGGCGTGATCTTCCATGTCGCGACCGTCGTGGACAGCCCGCGCGACATGGAGGTGCGCATGGCCGTGGGCTCAAACTCGGCCTCCATGTGGTGGGTGAATGGGGTGGAGACGGCCGTCCTGTTCAACGATCGCCGCATGGTGATGGATGATGTGCTCTCGCGCCACATCACCCTGAAAAAGGGCCGCAACATCATTCGCGGCGCGGTCATCAACGGGCCGGGCCTGAGCGATTACTGCGTCCGCTTCATCGATGAAGCTGGACGCGGCGTCACCGATCTTGCGGTGACCACGCTTTGAACGAGCCGCACCCCGGCTCCTCCCCTCTCCCCTTCGCCCAACCGAGGTGATCGCATGAACCGCACCGTCGCAGCCACTGGCCTCACCCTTGCCCTCCTGCTCCAGAGTCCCGCCAGCGCGCAGCTTGCAGGCGAGCCCTATATCCACGATCCGTCCACCATCACCTATTCGGACGGCAAATATTACACCTTCGGCACCGGTCAGGGCGGCCTGGTGTCCGAAGATGGCTGGACGTGGCGCAGCGGCGGCAACCGGCCGGGCGGCGGCGTGGCGCCCGATGTCATCAAGATCGGCGATCGCTATTATGTCTCCTACGCCGTCGGTGGCGGCGGCATGTCCGGCGGCCATGCCAGCGACGTGAAGATCATGTGGACCAAGTCGCTCGATCCCGCCTCCCCCGATTTTGGCTATCATGAGGTGGGCACGGTCGCCTCCAGCGACGGCAAGGAAAATCTCGACGCCATCGATCCCGCTTTCCTCTATGTCGATGGCCGGCTGTGGCTGAGCTATGGCACCTATTTCGGCGCAATCCAGATGATCGAGCTGGACCCCGCCACCGGCGCGCGCAAGGCCGGCAATAAGGCGGTGGATATCGCCATCGACATGGAAGCGACCGCCCTGCTCCACCGCGATGGCTGGTATTATCTTCTTGGCACGCACGGGACCTGCTGTGACGGCCCCAATTCCACCTACCACATCCGCGTCGGCCGCTCGCGCGATCCGCTCGGGCCTTATGTGGATCATATGGGCATTCCGCTGCTCAAGGGGGGCGGCAAGATGGTCGTCAACGCGCGCGGACGGGACATCGGCCCCGGTCACTTCGGGCTGATCGACCTGGGCGAAGGGGTCGAGAAGTTCTCGATGCACTATGAGATCGACATGAACCGGGGCCGCAGCGTGCTCGGCATCCGCCCCCTGCTGTGGAAGGATGGCTGGCCCGTCGCGGGCGACAATATCGCCGAGGGCACCTATGAGATCGAGGCCGAGCGCAGCGGCTACGCCCTCCAGCTTGCCACCGATTTCGTGCGGGTCGATTTCGACGCCCGCCGCAGCTTCTTCGCCCCGCCCGGCACACCGCCTGTCAACGTACCCGACCAGACGCTCGCACAAGTGGAGCCTGGATGGCCGAACAAGGCCGTATCGGTCGATCTGGGCGACTATATGGTCCGCCCCCAGCAGCTTTGGACGGTCGCCCCCGTGCCGGGCGCGGGCGGCGTGATGGGTGCGCCTTATTACAAGATCGTCATTTCCGGCACGCAACGGACGCTTGCGGCGACGGCCACCGGTGAGGTGGAAGCAGTGCCGGCCTTCACCGGCGCGCCCGAGCAGCTGTGGCGGATCGACCAGCTCACCGACGGCACTTACCGGATCATGTCGAAGGCCACGCCCGGCACGGGCGAAGCACGCGCCCTCGTTGCCATCGGCGGTACCACGCCGGCGCTAGTCAAGTTTGATCCCGAGAGTCCGGCCGGCCGCTGGACGTTCAAGAAGCCCTGAAGATCGGCGTCAGGCGACCCGACGCAACCTTAAGCTATCATGATCCGTTGGAGGAGACCGGACGCTCTCGTCCGGCTTCTCCAGGAGGCCCTTAATGGCTGACATGACGCTCGATGACCTGTCCGAGAAGATGGGCAAGATCGATTTCGGGATGCTCTCCACGCGCACGGAGGGCGGCGCCCTGGCCAGCCGGCCGATGAGCAACAATGGTGAGGTCGCCTGGCGCGGCGACAGCTTCTTCTTCACCTATGAGGCGGCGCGCACCATCGCCGATATCGAGCGCGATCCCGAGGTGGGCCTTACCTTCACGGGCGCGGTCGGCCTGCTGGGCGGACCGCCGCTGTTCATCGCCGTCGAGGGTCGAGCGGAGCTGATCCGCGACAAGGCGCGCTTTGCCGAGCATTGGAACAAGGATCTCGAACGCTGGTTCGAGCAGGGCATCGAGACGCCGGATCTGGTGATGATCCAGGTCCGCGCCCGTCGCATCCATTACTGGAACGGCAGCGACGAGGGGGAAGTCCCTCTCTGATCTAAGCGGGCGCCGCGGTCTGCCCGCGACGCCCGTTCCCGCTGCGTTTAGCTGAAAGCGCGTGCGACCTTGCGCCGCCGCATGGTGCTGCCGATCAGCGCGAAGCCACCCAGCATCATCGCCCAGGTCGCAGGCTCCGGCACCGATCCGGCATAGCTGAGCTTCACCAGATAAGACTGGTTCGGCCCGTCGCCATCGTCGCTCACGAGGTAGATGTTGCCGGCATCGTCGAGGGTCAGGCCCTCGAACTTGCCGCCCTGGTTGGCCGGGTCGACCAGCGACTTGAAGCCGGAGAGATCATAGCTGCTCACGACCTGGCCGGCCTGCGTCACCTCGAGCAGGTTGAACGAGCGGCCGCTGAGGATGAGCAGATTATCGCCGAACGGCGTCGCGGAGAAGATGCCATTGGAAAGCACCGCAATGTCAGACAGCCGGTCGAGGCCCGGCAGCGCCGCAATATCGAACAGCTCGGTGACCGTCGCCGTCTCCGTGCCGAAATTGGCGCCGGAGATCTTCCAGATCGTCTCCGGGCTGCGCTCCTTCACGCCATAATAGTCGCCAGTCACCTTGTTGTAGGCAATGCCCTCCAGGCCGCTATTGCCGGCATCGGGGCCGACGCTGATCGTCGGCGCATCCGGATAGGCGGTGTAGGTGCGGGTCGTGCCGTCCACGCCGGTCTGGCTGAGCAGCGCGATATCCTGATAGCGTTCCTCGGCGACGACATATTGGCCATTGCCCACATAAGTAAGACCCTCGGCGTCGCATTGGGAGGAGCCGAGCGAAAGGCAGCCGGAGAGGATGATGGTGGCGGTCTTGTTGCCGTTCAGATCATATTCGCCCCAGATGTTCGTGCCGTCATCCTCTTCCTCATCATTGGTGACCATCAGCGTGCGCGTGTCCCAGTTATAAGCAACCGCGCTGGCTTCCTTGGTGTCGATCGCTTTGCTGAAGCCGACGACATAGTTGTCGAGCAGGCCAGCCGCGTGGGAAGACGCAGCAGAAAAGGCGAACATCGCAATGCCCGCGCGCAGAAACATCATCTTCATGGCAACCTCCGAATCATGCCCTCCCCCATGGAGGTCGCCCGCCTATCGGAGGCGCGAATGACAGGATGATTACATTTGATTAACCATGATGACGGCTACGGGAAGGACCGCACCAGATCGGGACATGCGCCTGCGCCCCATCAAAGAGCGAATGCAGCAGGCGGCCTAGATGCGACCTCGCAACGTTCCCAATACAGGATCTCAACTCATGCCCGCCCCCCTCACCCAAGCATCATCGGTGCCGGAGATCGTTGCCGCCATGCAAAGCATGACCTCCGAGCCAGTACTTGCCGGCATGCAGCGGGTCGGCATTCGTACCGATAATGCGTTGGGGCTGAGCAACCCGGTTTTGCAGGGCATCGCCAAACAGATCGGCCCTAACCATGAACGCGCGATGGCCTTGTGGCAGACTGGCATTCGCGATGCGCGGGTGCTGGCGATCTACACCGCCGAGCCGGCCCAGCTGACGACAGAGCAAGCCCGCGCATGGGCGGACGATTTCGAGTCCTGGGAGATCGTGGACATCGCCGCTGACTTGTTCGTGGAAGCGGGGCTTGACGCGCTCATTCCCCTGTTCGCCGCCGACGAGCGCGAGTTCGTCCGCCGCGCTGCCTTTGCCATGATCGCCGGCGTGGCGGTCCATCGCAAGGCCGAGCCGGACGCAACCTTCATGGACGCGCTGCCCCTGATCGCGCACCATGCGCAGGACGCGCGAAACTATGTGCGCAAGGCGGTAAACTGGGCGCTGCGCAACATCGGCAAACGCAACCTCGCCTGTCACCAGCCGGCCCTGGCGCTCGCGGAGCAGCTCGCCACATCGGACGACAAGACCGCACGCTGGGTCGGCAGCGACGCGCGCCGCGAACTCTCAAGTGCGAAGGTGATCGAAAGGCTGCACCACAAGCAGCGATCAAAATTGTGAGATTTTGGTGCACCCGACTGGATTCGAACCAGTGGCCTTTGCCTTCGGAGGGCAACGCTCTATCCAGCTGAGCTACGGGTGCGTGGAAAGGTCCGCTATCAGTTTTGATGCAGCCGGCCAAGAGTAAAGGTAGGCCGCCCTCCGATTATTGGCGGGCGATGATTGGGCCGCGATTATTGGTCGCCCTGCCCTGCGTTCCTCTCCATCAGCCACCGGGCGGCGACGGCCGGGGCAACCGGACGATCCGGGCGGTCGACCATCAGATTGGCCGCGCGCATCCGCTCGACCGGAATGGCGCCGATCAGCGGTTTGAGCGCCGCCATCAGCCGCGCATCCGTCTCGCGGCCGGGCGCCACCATCACGATCGCGTCATAGGGCGGGATGCGCTCCAGCGGGTCAGCGAGCACCAGCAGATTGTCCGCCGCGATGCGCCCGTCACTTGAAAAGGCGGAGATCACATCGACATCCCCATCCTTCACCGCCCGATATAGGAAGGTGGATTGATATTCGCGCGTCCGCGCGAAGCGCAGGCCGTAGCCTTGCGTCAGCGCGGTCCAGTCCGGCCGCGTGAAGAACTCGAAATCGCCGCCCATGACAAAGCGCGGGGCGTAAGGCGCGAGGTCGGCAATCGAGCGGATGCCGAGTTGCTGCGCCTTGTCGGCGCGCATCGCCAGCGCATAGGCATTCTCGAAGCCGAGCGGACCGACCAGCGTCACGCCATGTTCGCGCTTCAGCCACTCCGCCATCTGCGCCAGCATCGCGGCGCGCCCCGGCTGATCGGTACGGCCCATCACATTGGCCCAGACCGTGCCGGAATAATCGACATAGACGTCCACATCGCCCTGCGCGAGCGCCCGGAACACCACCGCCGATCCCAGCCCGCTGCGCACGGTGGCCGTGCCGCCCTCATCCGCCAGCCGCTGGCCGATAAGATCGGCCAGGATATATTGCTCGGTAAAGTTCTTGGCGCCGATGACGTAGCCGCCCTTCGTTGCCGGGGCGAACACGCTGGCCGCCGCCGTGGCGATGCCGAGGCACAGGATCAGCGCCCCCGCCCAGATGCGCCTGCGCGCGCGCCGGGCGATCCCCGTCTCGATCAGACCGAGGAGTTGATCCACGGCCAGCGCCAGCGCCGCAGAGACGCCGCAGCCGAACAGCACCCACACCCAATTCTCGGTCTGCAGGCCGGAGAAGATATAATTGCCAAGGCTGGTCTGCCCGACCGGCGTCGCCAGCGTGGCGGTGCCGATCACCCAGACGGCGGCGGTCCGCACCCCGGCCATGGCGACCGGCGCGACCAGCGGCATCTCCACCTGCCGGAGGCGTTGCCGGTCGGTCATGCCGACGCCATGCGCCGCCTCGATCAGCGCCGGATCAAGGGTGGTGATGCCGGTGACGATGTTCCGTACGATCGGCAGCATGGAGTAAAGGGTCAGCGCCAGCAGCGCAGGCAGGAAGCCGAGCGCCGAGAAGCCCTGCCCGGTCAGCCGCAGAGAGAGCAGGGAGAGCGCTAGCAATAGGGGGTAGAACAGCGCCATCAGCGCCAGCCCCGGAATGGTTTGTACGAGGCTGACGAAGGAAAGGACCGGCCAGCGCAGTCGCGGGCTGCGGCTTGCGGCGATGGCCAGCGGCAGGCTGAGCAGAATGCCCAGCCCCAGCGCGGCCGCGCTCAGCAGCACATGAAAGCCCAGATATTCCGGCAGCACGCGCAGGGCGCTGGAGAGGGAGCTGTCCATCGCTCAGTCGGTCCCCTCCGGCCCGGCCGCGATCAGGCGCCGGACCTGTTCGGCCTGCCGCATCGGCATCGCCATCAGCGCGCGCACGGCCTCATTGGGCGGATCGGTCAGCAGCCGGTGCGGGGTATCGTCGGCAATGATCCGGCCGCCCTCCAGCATGACGATCCGGTCGGCGAGCAGCACGGCCTCGAAGACGTCATGGGTCACCAGCACGGTGGTGAGGCCCAGCGTCTCGTGCAGGCGGCGGCAGGCGCGGCCGAGCGTGTCGCGGGTGATCGGGTCGAGCGCCCCGAATGGCTCGTCCATCAGCAAGATGCCGGGTCTTGCCGCCAGCGCTCGCGCGATCCCGACCCGCTGCCGCTGACCGCCCGAGAGCGCATCGGGCATGCGCACGCCATAATCCTCGGGCAGGTCGACCAGCGCCAGCAGCTCGCCTACGCGGTGGACGATATCCTGCGCCGGCCAGCCGAGCAGGCGCGGCGTCAGGCCGATATTCTCGGCGACGCTCAGATGCGGAAACAGGCCGATACCCTGAAAAACATAGCCGATCTCCCGCCGCACTTCATAAGCGGGCCGGTCATTCACCGGCTCGCCGTGGATGCGGACGATACCGCGGTCCGGCTCGATCAGCCGGTTGATGCACTTGAGCAGCGTCGTCTTGCCCGAGCCGGAGGCGCCCACGAGCGCCACGAAGGTGCCCGCTGCAATATGCAGATCGACATTGTGCGTGGCGAAGGTCCGACCGCCATCGAAACTCTTGGCAACGCTCTCCAGCGCGATCGCATCGGCTTGGCTCATCGGGCCATGATGGCGGCGCCAGGCGAGAATAGAAAGCGAACTTTCCCCGGCCCGCCGCAAATGCGGCGCGATGCCAGCATCCCACAGACGAAAACGGAGGCCCTGGGGCCTCCGCTCACATCATCCCGCGGGATGATCGCTCGCCATCGCCTGATGGCTTTGGGCGCGTCACCGCGCCCGTAAGGCTTATGCCTCTTCGCGGGTGTCGCGACGCTCGGCGATACGCGCACGCTTGCCGGTGCGGCCACGCAGATAATAGAGCTTGGCGCGACGCACGACGCCCTTGCGGACGACCGTGACGCTGTCCACGTTCGGCGAGTAGAGCGGGAACACGCGCTCAACGCCCTCACCGAAGCTGATCTTGCGCACGGTGAAGTTGGAGCCCATGCCCTTGTTCGAACGCGCGATGCACACGCCCTCGAAGTTCTGGACGCGGGTGCGGTCGCCTTCGACGACCTTCACGCCCACGCGCAGCGTGTCGCCCGGACGGAAATCCGGAATATCCTTGGAGATGGCGGCAATGTTTTCCGCCTCGATGGTCTGCAGCAGGTTCATCTGTCCTGTCTTCCTTCGTCTGCGTCGCGCGCCAGAGGCAGGTCAGTCCCGAGCGTTCCTGTAACGCTCCCAGAGGTCCGGCCTGCGTAACCGTGTGTCATCCTCCGCCCATTGTTTCCGCCAGGCGGCGATCTTCGCATGATCCCCCGATCGCAACACTTCAGGGATCATACGCCCTTCCCATTCCTGGGGTCGGGTATATTGCGGATATTCGAGGAGGCCGTTCTCAAACGATTCCTCGACACCGCTAGAAGCCGCGCCCATTACGCCGGGAAGCAGGCGAATGCAAGCATCCAGCAGCATGAAAGCGCCGATTTCTCCGCCCGAGAGTATGATGTCGCCCATCGACACCTGTTCGATCGGCCGCCCTTCGAACAGGCGTTCGTCAAAACCCTCGAAGCGCCCGCATAAAATCGTGGCGCCCGGCCCCTCGGCCAGCCTGCGAACCCGCGCCTGCGTGATCGGCGTGCCGCGCGGCGTCATCGCAAGCACCGGCAGGTCCGGGCGCGCATCCAGCGCATGATCGACAGCGCGTGCCAGCACATCGGCGCGCAGCACCATGCCTGCCCCGCCGCCTGCCGGCGTATCGTCCACGCTCCTGTGCTTGTCCGTCGCGAAGTCGCGGATCTGGATGGGTGCGCAGGACCACGCCCCCTCCCCCAGCGCCCGACCGGCAAGCGAAATGCCGAGCGGCCCGGGAAACATCTCCGGATACAAAGTGAGGATCTGTGCGGTGAAGGTCATGATTTAAAAGCGATCAGCGGGATTTGGGACGTGCGGGACGATCGGCGATACACACCAGAAATTCGGCCTCGCCACCGCCCAGAAGCGCAGAGAAAAGAGACTTGACCCGCAGGAGACGTTTCGCGACCGGCCAGCGCCTCGTGCGCAGCCCGCGCGTCCGCATGATCTCTTCCGACGCGCCCACCATGAAATTGAACTGCCGCGAGCTGGGCTTGGCAAAAACCTTGGCAGACCGCAGACCATTGCTGACCGCGAGTTTTCTCAGGGCGCGCCTGGTGAACAGATGCAGATGCCGGGGCGTTTCCAGCCCCCGCCAATGTTCGCCAAAATGGCGGTGCCCTAGCGCGTCGACGTTCGGCGTGATCATCACCAGCCGCCCGCCGGGTGCGAGCAATTCACTGCACCGCGCGATCGTGCGACCCGGCTCGGGCACATGCTCGATGACATTGTCGAGCAGGATGCCGTCGAACTTTTTCCCATCGAATCGCGGATCGAAAATATCGGTCGCAAAGACCTGTGCGCCGCGCACCTGCGACGCCACAGCGACCGCCTGTTCATCGAAGTCGATGCCGACGGCGCTCCAGCCCGCCTCGACAATCGACCGCAGGAACCCGCCGGACCCGCAGCCGACATCCAGCATGACGCCGGGCTTACGGTGCGCGAAGTAATTGAGGCCCGACTGGTAGTGATGCTTCCACCAGGGCAGCAGGCCCAGAAGTCGATAGCGCAGAGCCGGCGCATGCGAGGCGGCCCCCTCCGGCGCCACGATCACCGGCGCCTGGTCGTGGGTGTGGTAGGATTGATAGAGCGTCGCCAGACTCTGCGGCGTGGGCATGGGGTCGATCCACCCCGAGCCGCAGTGCGGGTTGCGACAGATCCTCAGCCCCCAGCGTCCCGGCGCGCCGAACATCGGATCGCGCAGATCGCGATAGTGCTGAGTGCCCGATTCGCCGCACAACGGACAATCCGGCGCGGGCAGGCAGCCAATACCCTCATTGTCCAAAACAATCGCGTTCATGCGGCCCTGCGCTCTTGGAGGTGATCGATCGAGACCGATCCATGTGGGCAAGCAAGAGGCCCGTCCTCATCCGCCGAAGCGGAATGTCCTGTCAGTCTGCAAGGAAAAGGCTGCTCAGGACAAGTCTTTCCTCGTTCCAGTCGAGCACCGCTTCCGGCTGCATGGGGACCATGAACCGTTTTCCGCCGGGCTTCTCGATTTCGATGACGTCACCGGCCCCGAAATTCTCGACAGCCACGACCGTCCCCACCGCTTCGGCCGATTCGGCGACGCATGGCAGGCCGATCAAATCGACATGATAATATTCGCCGGGTTCGAGCGGGGGCAGCGCCGAGCGCGGAACGGTGAGTTCCACGCCGCGCAAGGCTTCGGCGGCATTGCGATCGGCGATTTCCGCAAAGCGCGCGACGGCGCCATTCGAGCCATCGCGCACCGTCTTGAGCGTGAGGGTGCGACCGCCCGCCTCGAAGCTCTTGTAGCGCTTCAAGCTCTCCGGCCCATCGCCGAAGAGCTTGAGACGCACTTCCCCCGTCACGCCATGCGCGCCGATGACAGCCGCGAGCGTGACGGGACGATCCCCTGGCAAGATCAGCCCTCGGCCTGCTCTTCAGCGGCAGCCTCGGCAGCGGGTGCTTCCTCGGCGGGGGCTTCAGCAGCCGGCTCTTCAGCCGGAGCATTGGCGGCTTCTTCCGCAGCCTTGCGGGCTTCCTCGGCCTCGGCCAGCTTGGTGGCCTTGTCCTCGGCGCGGTCCTTGGCCTTCTGGCCCGGCTCTGCCTTGTTGGGGTTGTTGCGCGCAGCGCGCTCCTTGACGCCTGCGGCATCGAGGAAGCGGGCGACACGGTCGGTCGGCTGGGCGCCGACGCTCACCCAGTGCTTGGCGCGCTCGGTGTCGAGCACGACGCGCTTCTCGTCATCCTTGGCGAGCAGCGGGTTGTAGCTGCCGATGCGCTCGATGAAGCGGCCATCGCGCGGCGAGCGGCTGTCCGTCACCACGATCTTGTAATAGGGGCGCTTCTTGGAGCCACCGCGCGACAGGCGAATGCTGGTTGCCATCTGTAACTTACCTTACCTTTCTTCTGAACTCTGAACCTGAAATTCGTTACGTTACTTCTTGAGAAAATTCTGAAAACCCGGCGGAAGCTTGGGCATGTCCGGCATCCCCGGAAGTCCCTTGAGGGCGCTGAGATCGCCCTGCCCCGCTCCCGGCGCACCGCCGCCACCGCCGAGCAAACCGCCCAGCCCGCCGCCGCTACCGCCGCCCGCAAACATCTTGGCCAGTCCCTTGAGACCGCCCATTTTCTTGATCTTCTTCATGGCGGTTTCCATCTCCTTGTGCATCTTGAGGAGACGGTTGACGTCCTGCACCTGCAGGCCCGCGCCCTTGGCCACGCGGATTTTGCGCTTGGCGTTGAGCAGTTCCGGGCGCTCACGCTCCTTGAGCGTCATCGAGCCGATGAGTGCATCGAGGTGAACCAGCGTCTTGTCGTTAACGCCGGCATTGGTCATCTGCGCCTGCGCCTTTTTGAGGCCGGGGATCATGCCCGCGAGCATGCCGAGGCCGCCCATGCGCTGCATCTGGCTGAGCTGCGCGCGCAGATCGTTGAGATCGAACTTGCCGGCAGCCATGCGCTTGGCCAGCTTGTCGGCATCTTCCTGCTGGATCGATTCCGCCGCGCGCTCGACGAGGCTGACGACGTCGCCCATGCCGAGGATGCGCTGCGCGACCCGCGCGGGATGGAAGGGCTCGATGGCATCGAGCTTTTCGCCGGTGCCGGCGAACTTGATCGGCTGGCCAGTAACGGCGCGCATGGAGAGCGCGGCACCACCGCGCGCATCGCCGTCCATGCGGGTGAGGACGACGCCGGTCAGGGGCACCTGCTCGGTAAAGCTCTTGGCGACGTTGACCGCGTCCTGGCCGGTCAGGCTGTCGACGACCAACAGGATTTCAGCCGGCGTCGCGACATCCGCGACCGCCTTCATCTCGTCCATCAGCGCCTGATCGACGTGCAGGCGGCCAGCCGTGTCCAGCATCAGCACGTCGAAGCCCTGCAGCTTCGCGGACTGGAGCGCGCGGCGGGCGATATCCACCGGCTGCTGGCCGGGCACGATCGGCAGCGTCGCGACATCGGTCTGCATGCCGAGAACCGCCAGCTGCTCCTGTGCCGCCGGGCGATTAACGTCGAGCGACGCCATCAGCACCTTCTTGCGCTCTTTTTCCTTGAGGCGCTTGGCGAGCTTGGCCGTGCTAGTGGTTTTGCCCGAGCCCTGCAGGCCGACCATCATGATCACCGCCGGTGGCGTCACGTCGATCAACAACTCGCTGGTCTCGGCGCCCAATGTCTCGGTCAGCGTGTCGGAGACGATCTTGACGACCATCTGCCCCGGCGTAACCGAACGCAGAACGTCCGATCCCACCGCGCGCTCGGTCGCCTTGTCGACGAACGCGCGCACGACCGGCAAGGCGACGTCGGCTTCCAGCAGGGCGATTCGGACCTCGCGCATGGCAGCGCGCACGTCCGCCTCGGTCAGCGCACCGCGCCCCCGAAGCTTCTCGAACACCCCACCGAGCCGATCGCTCAGACTATCGAACATCACCACCTCATTGCAGCCGAAGCCGCTGAAAAACCAACCAAAACGCCGCAACGCACAAAGCGCCGGTGGGCGAAACCTCGCCGACCAGCGTCTATCCTTGGACAGTGAAATCCAGGACTGTCAGGGCGCCCGGGCAGTTGGACAACCGCGCCGGAACAGCGGCTCCTTAACGAAATCCGCCGGTTAAGACAAGAAGGCAGGCATCCGGGCCTGTGCTGGACGCACGGAGAGGCCGAGTCAGAAAGGCTTTGGCAGGAATTTGCCGCTATCGCGCTTGCAGTTTGGAAATCCGCTCTTAGCTGCTATTCTGCGCGACAGAGCCAAGGAATGAGGGTGCAGTGGCAGCGGACGACGTGAATTCAGTTTCGGATGAGAGCGAGCCCACGCGGCGCTCGCTCAGCCGTCGCCATCTCCTCATGGGCGGCGCCATGCTGGCCGTGAGCGGCCTTGCCATCGCGCGCGAGCCGCATCAGCGTTACCGCGACCTCTCCGACAAGCAGTTTGAGGCCCTGTTCCCCAAGGCATTCGGCGATTGGAAGACGCTGCCCGTCAGCGAGCTCGTGCTGCCGCCAGAGAGCGACCTGGCCGACAAGCTCTATCAGCACATTCTCACGCGCACCTACGTCAATTCCAAGGGCGTGGGCGTGATGTTCCTGGCTGCTTACAACAGCAAGCAGTTGAACAACGTCCAGCTCCACCGGCCCGAAATATGCTATTATGCTGGCGGTTTCTCAATCGATCGCAGCGAGTCACTGGATTTGCCGGTTGATGTGGCCGGCCGCCAAATGATCATTCCGGCCCGGTCGGTGACGGCGGTGCTCGGCTCGCGCAACGAGAACATCCTGTACTGGACGCGGATCGGCCCCGACTTCCCGCAGAGCTGGCTCGCGCAGCGCATCGCAATGACCAAGGCCAATATCGCCGGCTATCTCGCCGACGGGTTGCTTGTCCGCATGTCGGTGATCGACAAGAATTACGATGAGTCCCTGCACAACATGCAAATCTTCATCGCAGACATGCTCAAGCATTCGGGCGAGCCGACCAGGGACATGGTGGTCGGCGACGCCTGATCCGACGTCGCTAGAGCCGGCCTTCCAGTTCGGCGATCCCGGCGACCAGACCGGCCTCGAAAAGCCCGTTGCGAAACTGTGGCAGCATGGCCGTGTCGATGATCGCTTGGCAGTCATCGTCCGGAATGGCGGCGGCAAGGCCCTGCCCGACCGCGATGCGGACCAGCTGTTCCCTCGGCGCGAGCAGGATCACGATCCCCTCCGCCCCCGGCGCACCCACGGCCCAGCGATCGCCAAGCTCGCTTGCATAGCCGGCAATGTCCTGCCCATCGAGGGACGGCACCGTGACGACGATGGCCTCCCGCCCGGTCGCGGCCTGCAGCCCTACCAGCCGGCGCTCGATCTGGTGCCGCTGATCGGGCGTGAACAGCGCCGCGGCGTCAGTCACCCAGCCATCGCGCGCAATCGGCAGGCTGGATGGGAGGACGATCTGGGCGGTCTCGGTCGGTTCACCGGCCGCAGCGGGCGCACCCATTAGCCCCGCCGCCACACACAGGGCCGCGATGCCAAGGGCGGAAAGCCCGCGTGTCAGGATCACCCAAGCACTTTCGCGAAGGCGGCAACACCGGCGCGCGGCCCATCAGGGTGGTTCCACACCGCGCCACTCACCGCGAGAAAATCGGCGCCAGCCTCGACCAGCGGCGCTGCATTGTCGGCAGTGATGCCGCCGATGGCGACGCAGGGAATTTCAAAGATGGACGACCACCAGCGCAGCAGGTCCGGTTCCGCATGGTGGCTCACCTCCTTGGTGGTGGTAGGATAGAAGGCCCCGAAGGCGACATAATCAGCCCCAGCTTCCCCGGCTTCCATCGCCATATGACGACTGTCATGACAGGTCACGCCTATCTGGGCCGAGGGGCCGAGCACGCGCCGGGCCTCGCGAGGATCCCCGTCCCCCTGCCCCAGATGAACGCCATCGGCGCAGAGGCGCTGGGCCAGCGCGATGCTGTCATTGACGATGAAGGCGACATCCCGCTCGGCGCAGAGGCGCTGGAGCGGTTCGGCCAGCCGCGCGACTTCATCCTCGCTCACGCCCTTGAGGCGAAGCTGAAACGCGGCGACACTGCCGCCGTCCAGCGCCTCGGCAAGGCGAGCGGCGAAATCCTCTCCGATCACCGGCGGGGAGATCAGGTAGAGCTGGCAGGGCGGAAGGCTGAGCGCCTGTGTGGTCTCGGTCATTCCGCCCCCATAAGCCCGGTGGCCGCGCGGTCAACCGGCGGCGGCGGAACCCGACAAGGCCGCCTCGATCGCAGCGACGAGGTCGCCATCGTCCGGCTTGGTATCCGGCGAGAAGCGCGCCAGCACCGTGCCATCGCGTCCGACGAGGAATTTCTCGAAGTTCCAGAGCAGTTCCGGCGGATCGTTCGGCGTGCGGTTGCCGCTCTTGAGACGCTCACGGAACGCGCCATCGTTGCGCGCCTCCGGCTGCGCCTGCGTCAGGGCCGCGAACAGCGGGTGCTTGTCCGGCCCGGTGGCGACCACCTTCTCGAACATCGGGAAGTCCACGCCAAAATTGGTCGTGCAGAAGCTCTCGATCTCCTCATTGGAGCCCGGCTCCTGCCCCGCAAAATCGTTGGCGGGAAAGCCCAGCACCACCAGGCCATCGTCCTTATATTTGCGGTAGAGTGCTTCCAGCCCCTCATATTGCGGGGTGAGGCCGCATTTGGACGCCACGTTGACGATCAGCAGCACCTTGCCGGCATAATCGCCCAGCGACGCATCATCGCCCTTGATGGTCTTGAGCGGAATTTCGTCCAAAGCAGTCGTCGTCGCGGTCATGGTCATCCTCCAGATGAAAAAGGGCAGC
Source organism: Sphingobium sp. B1D7B (assembly GCF_025961965.1). Lineage (NCBI taxonomy): Bacteria > Pseudomonadati > Pseudomonadota > Alphaproteobacteria > Sphingomonadales > Sphingobiaceae > Sphingobium > Sphingobium sp. B1D7B. The sequence continues at coordinate 2,157,148 of NZ_JAOQOR010000001.1, read as the reverse complement.
TCGCCCAAGATAGGGAGCCGCCCTTCCTCTGTCATCGGGTGGAGACCGCAGGCGGCGCAATTGGGCGCCGCCCCGTCGTGCGCGTCAAGCCGCGACCTTGTCCGTCGAGGCTTCGTAGATCTCGTCGATCGCGCTGGCGAGCGAGGCGTTGAACGCCTCATCGCTCATCTGGTGACGCAGATCCTCCAGCAAGGCCCGGCTGAAGCTGGCGATCATGCCGCGATTCTTCGCCAGTTCGGCGCACGCCTCGGGACGCTTGTAACCGCCCGAAAGGGCGACGACGCGCAGCACCTTGGGATGATCGACCAGCGGACCGAACAGACCGGCCTTTTCAGGGATCGAGAGCTTGAGCATCACCTGCTGACCCTCGGGCAGTGCATCCAGCGCCTTGAGGATTTCCTCCAGCAGGATCTGGTCGGCCTGCGCCCGCTCGGCGCTCTTGATGTTCACTTCCGGCTCGATGATCGGCATCAGGCCCGCTGCGAGCACCTGCTGGCCAATCTCGAACTGCTGCTTGACGATGGCGGCAATCCCCTCGCGGTTGGCGAGATTGACGACCGAGCGCTCCTTGGTGCCGAACACGCCGAGGCTCTTGGCACGCTTGAGCAGCGCGTCCAGTTCCGGCATCGGCTTCATCATCTGCACGCCATTGGCCTCGTCTTCCAGGCCCTTGTCGATCTTGATGAACGGCACGACGCCGCGTTCGATGAGCGCGGCCGGCGTCGGCTTGCCGTCCACGGTGCCGTCCATGGTCTTCTCGAACAGGATGGCGCCCAGCACCTTCTCGCCGGTGAAGGCGGGCGAGGTGATGATGCGGCTACGCATCTGGTGGATCAGGCCGAACATCTCTTCATCACCCGAATAGGCGTTTTCTTCGATGCCATAGCCCTTCAGCGCCTTGGGCGTGGAACCGCCGCTCTGGTCGAGCGCGGCAATGAAGCCCTGCCCCTTGGCAATCTTCTCGGTCATGTCGGAGTCCTGCATCATCCTGTCCTGTTTTTCGAAGTGGTGCCAAAATCGGCGGTGCTGTGTGGCACGCCTATGCCGCGCCTGCGCCGCATATTGCAAGCCGGTCAACCATCTTGACGGGCGCACTGCCCGGAACGAAAGATGGTTGGAAGGGGGGACGATCGATGCGCTCAAAATTCGCGGCCGTTGCCGCACTGATTGCGATCATCGGCATGAGCGTGGCCCGGCCAGCCCACGGTCAAAAGATCAAGGTGGGCGACCTAGCGCCAGCGTTCACGCTGATGCTGGCTGATGGAAGCTCGGTTTCGCTGGCCGATCTCAAAGGGCAAGTCGTCGTCCTCAATTTCTGGGCGACATGGTGCGGACCATGCATCAAGGAACTGCCGACGTTGGACGCCTTTCACGACATCCTGAAGGACAAGGGGCTGCGCGTTTTTGCCGTGGCGACAGAAGATTCCGTGCCGCTCCCCAAGCTCAAGAAAATGCTGGCCGGGATGACCATCCCGATGGTTCGACGGGTGAAAGGCCCCTATCGCCATCTGGGCGCGCTCCCCACAAACTTCGTGATCGGGCGCGACGGACGCGTTCGTTATGCCGCCACCGGCGCCTTCGACCTCGATCAACTCAACCGCGTAATCATTCCGCTGATGAACGAGCGGGCGCCAACGGCTCCCGCTCGCTCGCGTTGATCAACCGCGCGTAAGCGCCGCGACGCCCGGCAGTTCCTTGCCTTCCATCCACTCCAGGAAGGCGCCGCCTGCGGTCGAGACGAACGAGAAATCCGCAGCCACGCCGGCATGATTGAGGGCGGCGACCGTATCGCCGCCGCCGGCAACTGACACCAGCGAACTTTCCGCCGTCAGCGCCGCGGCCGTGCGGGCCAGCGCAACGGTGGCCGTGTCGAAGGGCGTCAGCTCGAACGCGCCGAGCGGGCCGTTCCACACCAAGGTCTTGCAGGTCTTGAGAACGTCCGCGAGCGCCTCGACGGCGGCCGGTCCCACGTCGAGGATCATTTCCCCATCGGCCAGCTCGTTCACGTTGCACACGCGGTAGCTGGCGGGATTGGCAGCGAATTCGGTCGCGACGGCGACGTCATAGGGCAGGTGCAGGGTGCAGCCCGCTGCTTCGGCCTTCTCGAAAATCTCGTTGGCCGTATCGACCAGATCATGCTCGCACAGCGACTTCTTCACATCGACGCCGCGTGCCGCGAGGAAGGTGTTGGCCATGCCGCCGCCGATGATGAGATGATCGACCTTGGCGATGAGGTTTTCGAGCACGGCCAGCTTGGTCGAAACCTTGGCGCCGCCCACGACCGCCGCGACCGGCTTCTCCGGCTGGCCCAACGCGGCTTTGAGCGCATCCAGTTCCTTTTCCATCGAACGACCGGCGAAGGACGGAAGGCGATGAGCAAGGCCCTCGGTCGAGCAGTGCGCGCGATGGGCAGCGGAAAAGGCGTCGTTCACATACATGTCGCCAAGCGCGGCCATAGCATCGGCCAGCGCCGGATCATTCTTCTCCTCGCCCGCATGGAAGCGGGTGTTTTCCAATATGGCGATGTCGCCACCGCGCATAACCGCAATGCCGGCAGCTGCCGCTTCGCCCTGGCAGTCAGGAATGAACTGCACGTCGCGGCCCAGCACATGGCTCAGCCCGCGCGTGACGAGGCTGAGCGAGAGATCGGGCGACTTCTGGCCCTTGGGGCGACCGAAATGCGCGAGGATCAGCACTTTCGCGCCCCGGTCCGCCAGTTCCAGCAGCGTCGGCACGGCGGCCCGCAGGCGCGTGTCGTCGCTCACCGACCCTTCCGACATCGGCACATTCAGATCCTCGCGGACCAGCACGGCCTTGCCGGCGATATCGCCCATGTCGTCCAGCGTCTTGAAGGGTTTGGCCACGTCGTCACTCTCCCATGCGTGAATCGGGCCGAGCGTGTGTGAACATGCCCGGCCCGAAGAAATGTCAGCGGTGTTCCGCAATCCTCAGATCAGGCCAGCAACAACCTTGCTGGTGTCGATCATGCGGTTCGAGAAGCCCCACTCATTGTCGTACCAGCTCAGCACGCGCACGAGCTTGCCGTCGATGACCGCCGTCTCGAGGCTGTCGACGGTGGAGCTGCGCGGATCGCCATTATAGTCGATGGAGACCAACGGCTCATCCGAATAGCCCAGCACGCCCTTGAGCGGGCCGTTGTCGGCAGCAGCCTTGAGCAGGCTGTTGACCTCTTCCTTCGTCGTGTCACGCTTGGCGATGAACTTGAGGTCGACGACCGACACGTTCGGCGTCGGCACGCGCACCGAGGAGCCGTCCAGCTTGCCCTTCAGCTCCGGCAGCACCTCGCCCACGGCGCGGGCTGCGCCCGTCGTGGTCGGGATCATGGAGAGCGCAGCGGCACGGGCGCGACGCATGTCCTTGTGGATCTGATCCAGCGTGTTCTGGTCGTTGGTGTAGCTGTGGATCGTCGTCATGAAGCCGCTCTCGATGCCGACCGCGTCGTTCAGCACCTTGGCGAGCGGCGCGAGGCAGTTGGTGGTGCAGCTCGCGTTCGAGATGACGATGTCGTCGGCGGTCAGCGCATCGTGGTTCACGCCGAACACGATGGTCTTGTCGACGCCCGTAGCGGGCGCGGAAATGACGACGCGCTTGGCGCCGGCGGTCAGGTGGGCGCTGGCCTTGGCTTTGTCCGCGAAGATGCCGGTGCATTCGAGCGCGATCACCACGCCGAGCTCGGCGTGCGGCAGATTGGCGGGGTCACGCTCCGCCGTCACCTTGATGCGCTTGCCGTCCACGACGAGGCTGTCGCCATCGACCGAGACCTCGCCCTTCCAGTTGCCATGCACGCTGTCCCGCTTGAACAGCAGCGCGTTCGACTTGGCATCGCCGAGGTCGTTGATCGCGACCAGCTCGAAATCATGATCGGTGCGCTCCAGCAGCGCGCGCGCGACGAGGCGCCCGATCCGTCCGAACCCGTTGATTGCTACCTTGATCGCCATGTCCTGCACTCCTTAGCTCAAAGTCAAACCAGCGCGGCGGAAACCCGTGCCGCGACACTCTGGGCATTCAGCCCGAAATGATCGTAAATTTCCTGCGCCGGCGCCGAGAGGCCGAAGCTGTCGATACCGATATTGATGCCATCGGTTCCCGTAATCGTCGCCCAGCCGAAGGTGGTGCCGGCCTCGATCGAGACACGCAGCGCGCCCTGCGGCAGCACGGAAGCCCGGTAGGCCTCTTCCTGCGCCAGGAAGCGCGACATGCTGGGCATGGAGACGACGTTGGTGGCGACCCCCTTCTCTTCCAGCAGCTTGGCGGCGTTCACGGCGATCTCCACTTCCGATCCGGTGGCGATCAGCACCACCTTGGGCGCGGTCCCGCTGGTCACGAGGGTGTAGGCCCCCTTGGCACAGAGATTTTCAGAAGCGTCGGTGCGCAATTGCGGCAGATTCTGGCGGCTGAGCGCCAGCAAGGACGGCGTGGACTCCTGCTGCAAGGCAAGCGCCCAGCACTCGGCTGTCTCGATGGTGTCGGCGGGACGGAAGACCTCCAGATTGGGGATCATCCGCAGCGACATCACATGCTCAATAGGCTGGTGGGTGGGGCCATCTTCGCCCAGGCCAATGCTGTCATGCGTCATGACATAGACCACGCGCAGCCGCTGCAAAGCGGACATGCGGATGGCATTGCGCGCATAATCGGAAAAGACGAGGAAGGTGCCGCCATAAGGGATCATGCCGCCATGCAGCGCGATGCCGTTCATCGCGGCGGACATGCCAAACTCGCGGATGCCGTAGTAGACATAGCGACCGCTATAATCGTCGCGGCTGAAAGCAACCTTCTGGTCCTTGGACTGGGTCAGGTTGGAGCCGGTCAGGTCCGCCGAGCCGCCGAACATCTCGGGCAGTTGCACGTTGATCGCATCGAGCGCCATCTCGCTGGCCTTGCGCGTTGCGACCTTCTTGGGCTCGGCGATCAGGCCATCGAGATAGGACTGGATGGAGAAGCCAGCCGGGAGCTTGCCCGCCATGCGCCGCTCGAATTCATCCTTGTCAGAATGGCTTGCAAGGCGGCCCTGCCAATCGGCATGAGCCTTCTTGCCGCGCGTGCCGGTCTCTGCCCATGCAGCCTTCACGTCATCGGGCAGCTCGAACGGCGGCAGATCCCAGCCCAGCGCCTCGCGGGTCGCCGTGATTTCGTCCTCACCCAGCGGCGATCCGTGCACCTTGTGCGAGCCTGCCTTGTTTGGCGCGCCCTGGCCGATGCGGGTGCGGCAGGCGATGAGCGAGGGGCGCGGATCGGCCATGGCCTCATCCATCGCGCGGCGAATGTCGCCGAAATCATGGCCGTCGCAGGCCGTCACGTGCCAGCCGGTCGCGGCGTAACGGGCCAGCACATCCTCGCTGGAGGAGAGGCTGACAGCGCCGTCGATGGTGATCTTGTTATCGTCCCACAGCACATTCAGGCGCCCGAGGCCCAGATGACCTGCCAGGCCGATCGCCTCATGGTTGATACCTTCCATCAGGCAGCCATCGCCCGCGATCACCCAGGTGCGGTGATCGACCAGCGGATCGCCGAAGGTCGCATTGAGATGCCGCTCGGCCATTGCCATGCCGACGGCCATGGCCAGCCCCTGACCCAGCGGACCGGTGGTGGCTTCAACGCCCGCCAGTTCGAAATTCTCGGGGTGACCTGCGCAGGGGCTGCCCATCTGGCGGAAATTGCGGATGTCCGCCATCGTCGGTCTGGCATAGCCGGACAGGTGCAGCAGCGCATAGATCAGCATGGAGCCGTGGCCAGCCGAGAGCACGAAGCGGTCGCGGTCGTGCCAGCCGGGCGCGCTCGGATCGAACTTCAGATAATCCTTGAAGAGCACCGTCGCGACATCGGCCATGCCCATCGGCATGCCTGGGTGGCCGCTGTTGGCGGCCTGCACGCCGTCCATGGAAAGGACGCGAATGGCGTCGGCGAGCCGCTTTTCGGTGACTGACATGGGCGAGCGCCCCTTCTTCTTTATCTGGCCCGCAGGCGTGTTGCTCCAGAGCGATCAAGGACCGAAGATGGTCGATGAACGGCCGCGCCGGCACCGAGAGAACGGGCCATGAGTCGCCGCGCGGTCTCCATGTCGTCTAGCGGCCCAAGCGTCAACCTGCGGGGCGCCCCACAGCCGCAAAGGCACGGTGATTCTGGCCGCATCACGCTCAATCCGCAGCTGCGCAACGAGTTTTTGCATTCGCTCGGGAGCGTGATAAGGGTTCGCTCATGGCAAGCAAGGCGATGATGCAGGCGATCGAGCGGCTGGAACGCGCCGTGACGCGCGCCGAGGGACTGGCGCGGGAATTGACCGAGGCGCGTGCGCAGGAAATCGAGGCGCAGCTCGCGGCCGGCAGCATCGAGGATGATGGCCCGCCGGTGGATATCGACCCCTTCTCACGCGACAAGGCGATCGCAGCGCTGAAATCGCTCGATGCGCTCATTGGCGATCTTCAAAAGGCCAGGAGCGAAGCCTGATCTATGGCAGAAGTACGAATCATGGTCGGCAGTCGGCAATATGCAGTGCATTGCCGGGATGGCGAGGAAGCGCGCCTGCACGAGCTGGCCGCATTGATGTCCGAGCGGGTCCAGCAGGTCAGCAGCGGCAGTCCCGGGCTGACCGAGGTGCGGCAACTGCTGTTCGCCGGCCTGCTGCTGGCCGATTCCCTCACCGACAAGGCGCCCGCCCCGGCAGCCGCGCCACCACCGCCCGCCGAGCCGGAGGACGAATCCGCAACGCTGGACGCGCTCGATGCGTTGGCCCAGCGGATCGAAGCCTTGGGCGACAGCCTTGCAGCCCAGCTGTCCAACGCCTAAGTAAGGCGGGACGGGTACTGCCCGGTGCGCGCATTAGCGAACATCCCTGAGGCGATAATCACATCCAAGGGGGCTGTCCCTGGCCGGACCCAGGTCCGAACTACATGGTCCCCACCTGACGTTGAGGCGTCAGAGGATTTTCCGGCAAACGGCCATGGCGGTCCCGTCACCCCGCCGGCATCTCGGACAGGACCCAAAGAATGACCGATACTGATCGCGCCAAGCTGCGCTCCTCTTTGCTCGCCCGGCGCTCCGCCTTTGTCGCAGGCCTGCCGCCTTCGGTGCGCACGCTGGCCTTCCGGGTTCTCCCTTCCCCCGTGCTCGCCCGCATGCCGCCCGGCTCGCGCGTCGCCATCTATCGGGCCATGGGCTCGGAAGCGCCGACCGAAGCGCTGATCGACTTCCTCCACGAGCGTGGTTTTAAGCTGTGTCTACCCCGGCTCGGCAAGACCACGGCCGAGGACATGGAGTTTGCCGACTGGTCGCCGGACGACATATTGGTGCCGGGCCAGCTCCGCATTCCCCAGCCAGCCCCGCAGGCCGCCACGGTCACGCCGGACGTGGTGCTGACGCCGCTCGTCGGGTTCGATCCCTCGCTCAATCGCATCGGCCATGGGGCGGGCTATTATGACCGTGCTTTCGCCAAGCTGCCCAACGCGCTGCGAATCGGGATGGCGTGGAGCTGCCAGATGGTCGATGCGCTGCCCATCCAGCCGTGGGACGTGCCCCTGCACATGCTGTTCACCGAGCAGAGCGTCATCGAGGGAGAGGCCGCGTGAACGACGCGCCGCAACCGAGCTGGCGCAAGCCGGCGGGCATGTTCGCCATCCTCGGCATCATCGCCGTCTGGGCCGCCATCATCGGCTCCTTCTCGGAGCAGATCGCGCGCTGGCCCGGCGCCCTTCAACTCGTCTTCTATGTGATCGTGGGGATCATCTGGATCTTCCCGACCCGGCCCATCCTGGTGTGGATGGAAACAGGCCGCTGGCGCGCCTGAGCGCCAGTTCCAAATCCATTTTCTAGAGGCTTGTCCCGCTCCGTTCAGGAGAGGGAAGCCAGCGCGATGCCATTCTCTTCATTGAAGAAAATGGCGCGAGTGACGGGGCTCGAACCCGCGACCTCCGGCGTGACAGGCCGGCACTCTAACCAACTGAGCTACACCCGCGCTTGGCTGAGGAGGGCGCAGGTATAAGAGGGCGCCGGCCCTGTCAACACGCTTCGCGCGATCAATTGCGATATTCTTCCTGCGGGTCCGATGGCACGCTGGTGAGCGTTCCGGACTCGAACAGGAAACCGGCGATATCCGGCTTACCGGCTGCCGCCAGCACCGTCTGGATGATGATCAGCAGCGGCACCGCCAGCAACGCGCCTGCGGTGCCCCATACCCAGGTCCAGAAGCTCAGCGAGACGAGAATCATCAGCGGACTGAGCTTCAGGCGCTCGCCGAGCACCAGCGGCGTCACGACATTTGCCTCTATGAGATGCAGCCCGGTCATGATGATCGCCGGCATCAGCGCCCAACCAACCGTGGAAAAGGTCATCAGCCCGCCCATCGCCAGCAGGATCGCCGCCACGAAGGGGCCGAAATAGGGAATGAAGTTGAGCAACGCGACGAATCCGCCCCACATGAACGGCGTGGGCATCCCGAACAGGCTGAGCGCGACGGCGACGGTGAATCCGAGCAGCACGTTGATGAGCGCGATGGTGAGCACATAACGCGACGTGGCATCGACGACGTTCTGGATCACCCGGGCAATGGTCAGCGCGCCCGAGAAGCTGCCCCGCCCCTGAATCGTCCGCCGGCGCATGCGCGTCCAGCCGGAGAGGAAGAAGAAGATCACCAGCAGCCCGAACACGACATTGATGACCACACTCGGCGCGGCGGTGGTCAGCATGTCCAGTAGCGAGCCGGGGCGCGGCACCTCGCCGGGCACCGTCGGCGCCCTGCGGGTTTCCGTGACCAGCTTGAGCAGCCCGTCGATGAAACCTTGCGCCTCTGTATAGAGCCGAATGACCGGCTCCAGCGTCGTCTTGATCTGGCCGATCCGCTCGGGAAGCTGAGCGATCCAGTCGACCGCCGGCACCACGATGAGCACCAGCGCGGCATTCACAGCGAACAGGAAGGACACGAGCGCGATCAGCGCGGCCAGCGGCGACGGGATTCGCCGCCGCTCGAGCCACTCGAGGAAGGGCACGAGGCAGATTGCGATCACCAGCGCGACCGTGAGGGGAAGAAAGAAAGCACCACCAGCCCGAAGCACGAACGGCAGGGCCAGCAACACGCCCAGCCCCGCGAACAACGCGATCGAGGCAACCAGCCGGTTGCGCTCCCAGGTACTGCGATCAAAGCGCTCCGCGGAGGGCTGATCGCCCGCGCCGTGCTCTGTGGCCAGATTTTGCTCGTCCAGCGGCACCGACAAGCCCCTTAAACCGCGACCGGGGCAGCGATGCCGCGTTGCGGCGCATAGTCCTCGACCACGAAGTCCTCGATGTGATGCGCGAAGATCGTGTCCGGTCTGCGCAGGATTTTCAGCTTGGGCGAGCCGGACGGCGTCCGCGACAGCTGCTCTTCCACCAGATCGGCGTGATTGAGATAGAGATGGACGTCCCCGCCCTGCCAGACGATCTCGCCGGCCTCCAGATCGCACTGCAGCGCCAGCATCCTCGTCAGCAGCGCCAGCCCGAAGATGTTGAAGGAAAAGCCGAGGCCCAGATCGCAACTGCGCTGGAACAAAAGCCCGTTGAGGCGCCCGTTCGCGACATGGAACTGGTAGGTCATATGGCAGGGCGGCAGCGCCATGCCCTCCAGCTCATCGACATTCCAGCCAGTGAAGAGCAGCCTGCGCGAGCCGGGATTGTTGCGGATGGCATCGATCAGCGTCGCGATCTGGTTATGCCCGGTCGCCGCGCGGCGATAGAGCCCCTCCCCGGCCTCCGGCGCCGGCTCGAAATGCGGCCAGTTGACCCACTGCCGGCCATAGACGGGGCCAAGATCGCCCCATGCCTGCGCGAAGCCATCATCTGCCAGAATGCGCGCCTCGAAATCCTCCATGGAGATCATGTCGCCGGTTTCGCGCCGGTAGCGATCCAGCGGCCAGTCGGTCCAGATGTGGACGCCTTGCGCCACCAGAGGGCGGATGCTGGTATCCCCGGAGAGAAACCACAGCATCTCCCGCGCGGCGACCTTCCAGTAGACGCGCTTGGTCGTCAGCAGAGGCACCGCGTCATGGCCGAGCGAGAATCGCATCGTCGCCCCGAAAATCGACCGCGTGCCCACGCCGGTGCGGTCCACCCGTTCATCGCCCGCATTCCAGATATGCCGCATCAGATCGAGATATTGCTGCTCATAATGCGGCGAAGCGCTCGTTGGCGGCGCAGACTCGGCGAGGGAGGCAGATGAAAGCATGGATCGAGCTTAACCGCGCCGCCGCGCGAGCGCCAGCACATGCCATCTGCCGCCCTGATAAGCGCGACCAAACGATCCCGCAGCCAAGGGTTACCGCGCTGTTTGACGATTTCTCGATGCAGCGCTTGCCAGCACGCAAACCCCTGACTATAGGGCAGCGCCTGTCTTGCCGGCGCTTCAAGCGTCGGCCCGGTCGGGGAGTAGCTCAGCCTGGTAGAGCACTGTCTTCGGGAGGCAGGGGCCGGAGGTTCGAATCCTCTCTCCCCGACCATTTAATTGCGCCATCGCGCCTGAGATTAATCAGGCGGCGGACACAATCACATAGCGAAAATCAACACGAAAAGCGGCGTGACCCGAAAACCACGCCGTTTTGATAGAGAAGTCCGATCCGCTTAAGCGGCGGCCTGACGCTTCTTGCGCTCGATCTCGATAAGTCGGTCCGCCATCTGCTGCCAGGCGGCCTCTGCCCGCAGGCAGCGCTCGCGGACATTGGCCAGATCGGCCTTGCTGGCGGCATCGGCACTTTCCGCCGCGCGGGCGAGATAGAAATCACTGGTCGCTGACATTGCACGCTCCTTGCCGGCTGTGCGCGGGGGCCGCGGCGGCCCCAGCGTGAACTCTGATGGGAAGATTGGCGTTTTACCGTCTCCCCTGCCCCGCCCGGAAATCCTTGCGAGAAATCCTTGCGAGGCACACCCCCGACTGGACGAGCCAGCCAGGGAGAGCGTGCTGCTCAGGCTTCTTCGAGCTGCGTTGCCGAGGCCCGACCGCGCTGGTCGGTCGTGATCTCGAACTTCACGCGCTGATTCTTGTCGAGCGTGTGCATACCGGCCTGCTCGACCGCGCTGATATGGACGAAGCTGTCTTCACCGCCATCGTCGGGTGCGATAAAGCCATAGCCTTTGTCGGCGTTGAAGAATTTGACTGTGCCAATGGGCATGGGATCATTCCTTTTACATAAGAAACCCACCGAAACGCGCGTCCCGGTGGCGCTGGCCGAAGTATCAAAGGAAGAATCCGCTGCAATGGCATCAAAATCCGTCGAGGTGCGACGTTAGCGGATATTAGATGGTCCCGATTGCCCGAAATGTCAATATTTTGGCATTTTTGTTTGATAACTTTGTCTATTTTATCGTCATATTTCCGTTCAAACCGCGCGGAGCGCCAATTCGACTTTGCCAATCGAGCGCGGCCACCTCATGCCAGCCATGTTCACGCCAGCGAAGCGATGATAGGTCGGGGCGACTACTCATCATGGCGAGCGAACGGCACCAGCGCATGACGGATCTTTCCCGCACCGACCTGAAGCTTCTCCACGAACTGCAGCAGGACGGCCGCATCACCAATCTGGCCCTCGCCGAGCGCGTCGGCATGTCGCCCAGCCCGTGCCTGCGCCATGTGCGGCGGCTGGAGGAAGAGGGCATCATCACCGGCTATACGGCGATCGTCGATCGCAAGCGGGTGGGCCTTGGCATCCTTGCCTATGTAGAGGTGAAAGTGCCCCAGACGCCCAGCGGCGCTACCAAGGGCTCCTCTGGCTCCTCCATCATCGAACAGTTCAAGGAGGCCGTGCTGAACGAGCCGGCGATCGTGGGTTGCGTCATCACGGCCGGGCAGTTCGATTTCCTGTTGAAAGTGCTGGCGCCGGATATGGATGCCTATGCCGAACTGGCCCAGCGCGTGCTGCTCAAGCTGCCGGGCGTCCGCGACATGCGCACCACCTTTGCGCTAGACGTCGTCAAGGACAGCACGAAGCTGCCGCTCAATACGGCGTAATCGACCGCGCTTGGCGCCGGTACCGTCCATATTCACCTAATAATCTGCAAATTTCGGTGCATTAAGATCATTCATGCCCGCATGAAGGTGATAATCGTTCCTTATGAGCGCTACCGCGATTGACTATGGAGAGACCTGATGTGCGATGACCATCCCTGGCCCCAGGAAGGCCGCACCCGCATGATCGTGCCTGCCCCGGTGGGCAGGATCGGCACCGGCATGCCTGACCCGGAGCCGGACCTCATCCGCCAGATGGATGAGAATCACGTCTTCATGATGGGCGACAACCCGGCGCTGCCGCGTATGCCGAAACAGCCAAAACTGATGGATTTCTTCAAATATCGGTTCAACGATATTGCCATCCGCCATCTGCTGACCAGCGCCAAGCGCGCGCTGGACGATGGGCAGGAAGAGAAGATCGTCCTTGCCTGCTTGCTGCACGATATTTCCAACGGATGCTTCGTGCGCGCCGACCATGGCTATTGGGGCGCACAGATGATCGCGCCTTATGTCTCCGAAGAGATCGCCTGGGCCGTGCAATATCACCAGCCGCTCCGCTATTTTGCGGATGAGTCGGTGGGATATGAATATCCGGAGAGCTATGATCGCTTCTTCGGGCCGGACTATGTTCCGCCCGAATATATCCAGCGCGATGCCGAATATGCCCGCAACCACAAATGGTACATGAGCTCGCGGCTGGTCACGATCTACGATTATTACTTCTTCGACCAGTCTCCGCCGGTCGACCCCGAAGAGTTCACCGACATCATCGGGCGGCACTTCCGGGAGCCAGAAGAAGGCCTGGGCTTCGATCGCTCACCCACCGCGCACATGTGGCGCACGATGATCTGGCCGAATAACTTCCTTTGATCGGTGCGCAGAGCGCCCACCGTTCATGCTGAGTAGGGTCTGAGGTGCGCCGCAGGCGCGTATCGAAGAGCCGTATCGAAGCATCGCAGCGCACGGAGCAGGCCTTCGATACGCTGCTTCGACAGGCTCAGCAGCTACTCAGGACGAACGGAGGGCACGACCACACACCGCCAAACAGGAGCGGCGCCCTTCCCCGAGAGGAAGAGCGCCGCCGTGTCGGCCTGCCCTTATAAGGCAGTGCCAGTGGTGATCAGAAGTTGAAGCCGACCGAGAAGATCGCCTGCCGGGGCGCGATGTACGTCTCGAACCCTTGCGAGCTGCCATAAGGGTCGGAGAAGCGCGAGTTCACGCCGGTCGTATCGAACACATTGGTAACCGAAGCGCTGAAGTAAACCGGCGCATCGTCCAGCGCATATTTCACGAACAGGTTGACCGTGTCGTAGGACGGCGTCTTGTCGTAGAAATCGTCGTTGAACACGCGATAGAAGAACTGGCCGCGATAGAGATACTGTGCCCGCGCCGTGAGTTCGCCGGCCCCGAGCTGATCGGTGTAGGTGACCGCGATCGAGCCCTGGAACTTGGGCAGCTTGGGCACCCGGTTGCCGTTGATATTCTCGCGAGCCGCTTCACGCGCCAGCACGGCGGGGTAGAAGTTGCTCCAGAACAGCCAGTCGGGATAGCCCGCCGCCGTCTGCGCTTCGTCGGCCTTCACCGGATCGAGCGCGAGATAATCCTCGTCGAACTTGCCGCGCAGGAACGAGGCGGAGCCGTCGATCTTCAGCTTGCTGGTGACCGCCCAGGCCCCTTCCAGCTCCAGGCCGTAGATATGCGCGCCGGGGGCGTTGGCCGTGCCTTCGCCATACAGGATCGCATCCTCGTCGAGGAACTGCATGTTGCTGTAGTCATAATAGAAAGCGGAGGCGTTGAAGGTCAGCGCATTGTTGAAGAAGCGGTTCTTGGAACCGATCTCGAACGAATTGACCGTCTCGGGCTTGTAGGTCGGTTGAATACCGGTCGCAAAGCCCAGCGACGAGGAGCTGTTGCCGCCTGCAGCCGAACTGTTGATGCCGCCCGGTTTGAAGCCGCGGGTGAAGCTGGCGTAGAGCAGATTTTCCGGCGTGATCTTGAAGTCCAGCGCCACCTTGCCTGTCCATTCCGTCGTGCTCAGGCCGTCCGTCGGGGTCGGCTGGAGAAAGGCGCCGGACGTGTAGCTTGCGGTGTCGCTGTTGCTGGCTCCCTGACCGCTATATTTGTCGCTGTTGTAACGGATGCCTGCCGTGAGGCTGAACTGCGATGAGAAGTCGTAGGTGCCCTGCACATAGGCGGCCCAGGCTTCACGCTTGATCGACGAGAGCTCCGCATAAGTGAGATTGCCGACCAGCGGGTCGTTATAGGGTGTGGTAACCGGCAGGACGGGCGGAACGAGATTGTCGTCACTGCCGCGATATTCGAGAATATACTGGTCGTTGGTCGACTGCAGATACACCGCACCAGCGATCCACTGGAACGGCCCCTCGTGCGTGGAGGAGATATTGAACTCCTGCGTCCAGCTCTTGGTGTTGCTCTCCCACATGGCCACGTGGTCGTAGCGGGTGCCGCCGAAGGTAAGCGGGCTGTAGGTCAGTGCCTCGAAGAGGTCGGCCGTCAGGCCGTCCGCATCCCAGCTCTGCTCGCTGTGGACCTTCTGGTAGCTGGTGATCGACTTCACCGTCGCGAAGCCGGCATCGAAAGCAACCACACCGTAGTAAAGCTCTGTGTTCACCACCGACCGACCGGGATAATCCTGCGTGAGGCGCCGCGGATCGGTCTCGGGATCGAACACGTTCTTCTGCGCCGTGCCATGGGTGTTGCTGCGATACTGGATGGTGTTCAGGCTGACCGAGATGCTGTCGGTCGGCTCCCAGAGCAGGGCCGCCTTCCAGCCGGTTTCGTTGGCGTCATCCAGTTCATATTGGCCGAAGCCCACGACATCAGTCGCCACGGCATAACCGTCATGCTTCTGGTGCTGCCCGGCGACGCGCAGGGCGAGCGTATCGCCCAGCGGCACGTTCACGCCGGCATTCATCTTCAGCATGTTGTAGTTGCCGATGCCGATCTCGCCGTTCGCGCTGGATTCGCCCAGGACCGGCTGGCGGGACACGACGTTGATCGTGCCGCCCGTCGAGCCCTGACCGAAGGTCGTGCCCTGCGGGCCGCGCAGCACCTCGACCTGGGCCACGTCGATGAACGCCGCGTTGGCAGCAATGGAGTTGAAGATGTAGACGCCATCGACATGATAGGAGACGCCAGGCTGCGTGTTGGTGTTCTCCGGCGTTTCCGATCCGATGCCACGGATGGTGATGATGCGCTCGGCGCCGCCGCTCTTGGCGACCACGAGGCCGGGCACCGAGCCGTTGAGGCCGGTCACATCAGTGACGTTGGCCATGCTCAGCGTCTCTGCGGTCACGGCGGACACCGAGAGGTTGGCGCGCTGCAGGCTCACATCCACCTTGGAGGCGGTGATGACGATCTCGTCGCCATCATGTGCGCTCGCGCTATCCGCAGGCGCTTCCTGCGCGAAACCTGCGCTGGTCATCAGCGCGGCCATCGCCGCACCCGCCATGAAATATCCGTATGTCTTTCCTAGTCTATCGCTCATTGTCGCGGTCCCCTTCTCGGCCTGACCTCGCGGCTCCTCTCCGGCGATTGTTCCGGCCCCGGTTTTCCCTGAGTGCCGCTGAGCCTGCATTGAGCCAGTTTTGGGGAACTTAATCTTGAGGCGGGGCGCAGAACTTGTTGATGCAAATGCGCCATGCTGCATTGCAACACGGTCCGGGCGGGCGCTCGACCTGCGCGCCCTATATAAGAAGCATCACCACCGGCTGGTCGGCGCGAACGCTGGCGGTGCGCCCACGCCCGCATTTGATTCGCGCACCGGACACTAATTTTGCATGTGCTGCCAAGACGGGAAGAAAGGGACGCTTTAGTCAGGCAGGATCAGATCCAGACGACGATAATGGCCTTGCAAGAGGAGCCGCGCTGACCATGTCCACGACGACGACCATAGCCCTGGAACCGGTACGGACCGACGCCGCCTGGCGCGGCGATACGCTGTCCCAATCTCAGGATTGGATCTACCGGCTCTCGGAGGATCAGGTTGCGGAACTGGAAACGCTGGGCACCCGGTTCGTAGAGGCCAATCCTGACCTGCGTTTCGTCTCCAAGCAGGATTATCCGCTGGTTGCCTGCGCCGACGCTGCCGCCGAATGGGGTCGCGATGTCGATTACGGCCGGGGCTTCGTGCTGGTGCGCGGCCTGCGCACCCATCTCTACTCGGACGCGCTCTCGGCGGCGATCTACTATATTCTGGGCCTGCACATGGGCGACCCCATCCGCCAGAACGAAATGGGCGACCTGATCGACCATGTCTATGCGACCTCCGACAAGACCATGGACGATCCCACCGCCCTCTCCTCCAAGGTGCGGGACAAGCTCGTCTACCACTCGGACAGCTCGGATATCGTGGCGCTGATGTGCCTGCGCCCAGCCAAGGAAGGCGGCGCATCCTGTCTCGTCTCGGGCGCGCAGATCTACAATGAGATCCTCGCCCGCCGGCCCGATCTGGCGCCCCTGCTGCTCGAGCCGTTCCACTGGGACTGGCGCCGGCAGGACCATAATGCGCCCGCCAACACCTACACCTCGCCCATCATCAGCATGGAAGAGGGCGTGTTCAGCATGTATGCGGGGTCGCTCTACATCCTCACCGCGCAGGATTATCCCGAGGCGCCACGCCTGACGCCCGAGCAGATCGAAGTGCTCAAGCTGTTCGACGACATCACTTATGAGCCGGGCATGGCCATCGAGATGGATTTCCGCCCCGGCGACATCCAGTGGCTGTCCAACTATGCCGCGCTGCACGCGCGGACATCGTTCAACGATTTCCCGGAACCGCAACGCCGCCGCCACCTGCTTCGCCTGTGGCTGCACCGGGATTCGGGACGGCCTGTTGGCGAGAATTTCGGCAAGAACGGCGTCGTGCAGCACCGCGAAAAGCCGCGCGACGGCGGTGAGGAACATCCGGACGCACGATTCACAGTCGGCGCGATTTCCGTCCCCCGGCTGCTGTCCTGACCTGCCTGCTTCTCCTGGAAAAATGAAGAAACCCCGGAAAGCACTGCTTTCCGGGGTCTTTTATTGCCGACAGACGGGACCGATCAGGCCGCGGGAAAGCCCCCTGCAAAGGCGAAGTCGGCCACGGGCTTGCGGTCAGAGGGCTGCTCGCGCTCGCGCAGGCCTTCAGGCAAGGTCGATGCATCGCCAATGCGCCCCACCGCGATGGCCGCCTCGATGCGGAAATCGTCCGGCACGCTCAATTCAGTGCGAACCTTGTCGAAGTCGACCCCGGTCATGCCGTGCGTGTAAAGTCCGGCGAGGGTAGCCTGCATAGCGAGCATGCCCCATGCCGCGCCGGCATCGAAGGAATGGCTGTGCGAGGTGGATTTCGGCGTGCCGTCCGGGTTGCGCATCTGCGTGTCGGAGAGGATGATGATCAGCGCGCCGGCGCTTTCCGCCCAGCTCCGGTTGAAAGGAATCAGCAGATCGAGGAACCGCGTCCAGTCCGCGCCGTCGCGCACGGCGTACAGGAACCGCCAGGGCTGCGCATTGAACGCCGACGGCGCCCAGCGCGCGGCTTCGAACAACCGCAGCAACTCGCTTTCCGCCACCGCGCTGCCATCGAAGGCGCGTGGAGACCAGCGGCGGGTAAAGATGTCATCGATCTCGTGGTGGGTCGTCCTCGCGCCTGCTTCAGCCATATGTCAGCGTCTTCCTTGCTTTACAGCATGTTGATGATGGACGTGCTCTCGCGCACGTCCGCGAAATTGAGGCGCAGGTTGAGCAGCGCTGCGTTGTGCTCCTCATCCGTCACCGCGGCCATCGCGTCCAGCGCGGCAATGACCTTGTAGCCGCGCATATAGGCATCGCGCGCGGTACTTTCACAGCAAACATTGGTCAGCGTTCCGGCGATGACCAGCATCTCGATGCCCCGCTCGCGCAGCTGCGCCTCAAGCTGGCCAGCCGGGCAGGCGAAAGCGCTATAGCGATATTTGTCGAGCACCACATCGCCCGTCTCCACCGCCATAGCCGGATGCAGGCCATGCGCCGGGTGCCCGGGCGTCAGGGCCTCCATGGCGGCCTGCACATGAGGATCGGCCCGATCATATTGCCAGGGCGCCATGGCGAGCGGGGGATCGTCCGAGACACTCTGCCGGGTCCAGAGGATCGGGCAGCCGGCGGCCCGCATCGCTATGGCGAGCTGGTTGACCGCCGGGATGATGTCCATCCCGTACGGATTGCCGAACACCGCGCCTGGCGCCAGGAACGCCGTCTGCATGTCGATCACGACCAACGCAGTCCTCCCCGGCACGATCGCCGAAAAGCTGTTCAGATAGCGCCCGCGCTCGATGGCCCATGCCGGCAGGCGGCTGTCATGCATCGGCGCTTGCCATCTCCTCGGCCGGGTAGGCGATGGAGAGGGAATAGTCCTTCCAACGCTCCATCTCTGCGCGCAGCAGATCGGTCTGCCCTTCGGCATAATGCAGCGCATCCTCACCCAACAACAGGTGCATGGGCGGTTGTGGGGCGTCCAGCGCGGCGAGGATTGCGGCAGCGGCGCGGATCGGATCGCCCTTCTCCTTGCCGACGCCTTCCTTGAGCGACTGGCGGGCGAAATGGGCCGAGCCTTCATAGTCCGCGATGATCCGGTCGGCGAGACGCAGCGACCCGCCCGCGAAATTGGTGCGCAGGCCGCCCGGCGCGACGTTGGTGACCTTGATGCCGAGCGGGCCGACCTCCTGCGCCAGCGTCTGCCCGATGCACTCCAGCGCATATTTGCTCGCCCCGTAGATGGACGTACCCGCCCAGGGCGCCAGGCCACTGACGGAGGTGATGTTGACGATATGCCCCGCCTTCCGTGCGCGCATGGCGGGCAGCACCGACTGGATCATCGCAATCGCACCGAAGAGGTTGATGTCGAACAGCGCGCGCGCGTCATCCAGCGTGATTTCCTCGACGGCACCGATCAGCCCGTATCCGGCATTGTTCACCAGCCGGTCGACACTGCCCATGGTCTCCTCTGCGAGCGCCACGAGCGCGGCCGGCGCGACCGGGTCGCCGAAATCGAGGCCGTGCGCAAAGGAGCGCCCCGGCGCCAGCGCCGCGAAACGGGCGCACGCCTCGACACTGCGCGACGTGCCGAAAACCTGGTCGCCCCGGTCGAGCGCGGCCTGGGCCAGCGCTTCGCCGAGACCGCCGCCAATACCTGTGATCAGCCAGTTCACCATGCGTCATCTACCTTGTTGAGAGTTGCTGCGCCCTGTGTACGCCCGTGGCAGCGCAGCGCTTTGCAAGGCAGACCGCAATTGTTGTCAGGGAGCGCACGCCGGCGCGCGGCGCATTGTGACGGGGCGCCGATCATGGTTGGGAGCGAGGCAGTTCAGAAGGAGGCCGGCATGGCGGTGGTGGTAGCAGGATCGATCAATGTGGACCTGATCCAGTCCGTGGATGCCCTCCCCCGGCCCGGCGAAACGGTGCTTGCCTTGCAGTCCGAGCGCCTGCCCGGCGGCAAGGGCGCGAATCAGGCCGTCGCCGCAGCGCGCGCAGGGGCGCAGACGCGCATGATCGGTGCGGTCGGCGAAGACGAATCCGGCGTCTGGATGACTGAGCAGCTCTCCGCCGCCGGGGTCGACACGCGCGCAGTGATCGCTGTCGAAGGAGCGGCGACCGGCACCGCCTACATCACCGTCGACACGTCCGGCGAGAATCAGATCATCGTGGCGTCCGGCGCCAACGCCGCCTTGGCGCCCGCCATGGTCGATACCGTGGCAGACGCCGATATCCGCGTCGCTCAGCTGGAAGTACCAGTCGAAACCGTCGCGGCGTTCTTTGCCGCATCACCGGGAAAGCAGGCGGTGCGAGTCCTCAATGCGGCCCCTGCGGTTCTGGAAGCCAAACGCCTGTTCGCCTCGACGGACGTGCTGATCGTCAACCAGCATGAGCTGGCCGTCTATCTCGGCCAGCATGAAGAGCGAGCGACGCCGCAGGCCGCGCTGGCGGCCCGAGCGTTGATCAGCCGAGACGATCAGCTCGTCATCGTCACGCTCGGCGCATCCGGTTCGATAGCGGTGCGGGCAGGCAGCGCGGTGCATGTGCCGGCCTTTCCGGTCGTGCCGCGCGACGCGGTGGGCGCTGGCGACTGCTTTGTCGGCGCGCTGTGCGCCATGCTCGATCGCACCGGCGACGCTCGGCCAACGGACGAGGCCCTGCTGATCTTCGCCAATGCCGCGGCCGCCCTGTGCACGCAAAAGCCCGGCGCCGTGCCCGCCATGCCACTGCGGAGCGACGTGGAAGCCTTCATCGCCGCCCATCCGATCGAGGGCCGACCAATATAATATGCGCGAATGATCAAGAACGGATCGGTCGGCGCGATAAGGTGGGCGTGCCAATAAGGTCACGGGATTGAGATTATGAGCGAGATTACGCCGACGCCCTTCGGGTTGCCCTCCGACACAGGAGGAAAGGATTTGGGCGTGTTCCTTCCCATCGCCAACGGCGGATGGATCCTCTCGAAAAACAAGCCGCACATCGATGCGTCCTACAGCTACTGCCGCGATGCGGCGGTGCTGACGGAAAAGCACGGGCTGGATTTCGCGATGGCGATGGCCAAGTACCGCGGCTTCGGCGGCGAGACCGAGCATTGGGACTATCAGCTCGATTCCTACCTCACCATTGCCGGCGTGGCGGAAGCGACCAGCCGCGTGAAGGTGTGGGGCACGGTTCACACGCTCCTGCAGAATCCAGGCGTTGTCGCCAAGATGGTCGCCACGCTGGACCAGATCAGCGGGGGCCGCGCCGGCCTCAACATCGTCACCGGCTCCTATAAGGACGAGTTCGCACAGATGGGCGCGTGGCGCGACGATGTGAACCATGATGAGCGCTACGACCTCGCTTACGAATGGATCCAGGCGATCAAGGCGCTGTGGACCGGCGAAACCGTCACGAAAGAAGGCAAATATTTCTCGCTGGAGGATTGCCGCTCGCTGCCGACGCCCTCCACCCGCCCCTTCCTCGTCTGCGCCGGCACCTCCGGCAAGGGCATGCGCTTTTCGGCTGACGAGGTGGATGCGATCTTCCTTTCCGGCGGGACACCGGAAGAACTCAAGACCGCCAGCGAGAAGGCCAAGGCTGTCGCTGCCGACATCGGCAAGCCGATCCGCACCTATTCGATGATGACGCCCGTGTTCGGCGAGACCGATGCGGAAGCAGAAGCCTTTGCGCAATCCATCCGCGACGGCTTCGACGAAGGCGCGTTGCACGGCATGATGCGCGCTTATGGCTTCCTCGACAGCGAAATCGGCAAGGAAAACGACTTCACCCGCAAGAGCCGGGCTGGCTTCATGACCCCCCATGTCATCGGCACGCCCGAGACGGTGGTCGAGAAGCTCACCGAACTCTTCGAGGTTTCCGGCACGGACGGGCTGATGCTGATCTTCCCGGATTACATGAAGGACATCCCGATCTTCGGCGAGCGTGTCCTCCCGGTCCTGCGCGAGCGCTTCCCCGGCAAGGTTCCGGTCCATGCCTGACGCGGCGCTCGTGGACATTCCCCACGTCGCCGCCAGCGATCTGGCGGGGATGATCGCGCCCGAGCGCACCGCGCTCGTGCTGGTGGATATCCAGAACGACTGGGCCGCCCCCGAGGGCCTGCTCGGGCAGCATGGGGTGGATCTCTCCGCACCCCATGCTGCCATCGACAAGGCCGAGGAGCTAGTCGCCGCGGCGCGTGCGGCTGGCGTCACGCTCGCCTTCGTGCGGGTGGTGACGACGCCCGAAACCGATTCCGAGGCGCTCAAGACCTTCTACACGCGTCGCGGCGAACCCGGCGGACAGGTCATCTGCCGCAAGGGCTATGGTGCTGACTATTATCGGCTCTTGCCCGAGCCGGGCGATATCGAGGTCGAGAAGGTTCTCTACAATTGCTTCCACGGCACCGACTTTGAGGCCCAACTCACCGAGCGCGGTATCGACACGTTGCTGATTACGGGCCTGAGCACTGACTGCTGCGTTGACGCCGCAGCCCGCTCGGCCTTCCACCGCAATTTCAATGTGTTTGTCGTATCGGACGCCACTGCCGCCTATGAGCCCGGACTGCATGAAGCGACGCTCAAGGTGCTCAGCAAGAACTGCGCCCTGATGGTCACCACGCAAGCCGCCAAAACGGCCTGGACGCTATGACCCCGCCGCCGGCGATCGCCCTCGACGCCGCGAACGGCCCTCTCAGCGAAGCGCCCGCACTGAACAAAAGCAGGACCGGCGTGCTGATCGCCGCCACGGCGGGCAATGCGCTCGGCAAGACCGCCACGGTTCATGCGGTTTTCGGCACCTTCCTTGTGCCCCTCTCTCAGGAATTCGGCTGGGCACGATCGAGCATTTCGATGGTGCTGGCGATCCTAGCCGTCGTGAGCGCATGCATCTATCCGCTCGCCGGCCGCTATGCCGATCGGCACGGCACCCGCAACATGGTGCTGTTGGGCAATGTGCTGTTCGCCCTCGCCGTCGCCTGCCTCGCGCTCACGAACGGCAATCTGATGCTGTTCTACCTCAACTTTCTGGCCATCAGCCTGTTCGGCTCGCTGCCCGCCACCTCGGTCTTCTCGCGCCTGGTGGCGGAATGGTTCGACACCAATCGGGGCACCGCGCTTGGCGTGAGCGCAGGGCTCGGCAACGGCATTGGTTCGGTCTGCGTGCCGATCATGACCGCGCTGATCGTCTCCACAGCCGGCTGGCGCGCGGGCTATCTGGGGATCGGCGCACTGATCCTGTGCGTCGGCTTTCCGATCTTTTTCTTCCTGCTGCGCGATGCACCGCGCCCGGCAGCGCCGAGCAACCCATCGGAGACAGCCTCCCCCATCGTGGACGGCATGACCTTGCGTGAGGCCATCGGCACCGCGCCCTTCTGGCTGATGCTGGTCGCAATCGCAGCCGGTGGCGGCACCATGATCGCGGTGCTGAGCCATGTCGTGCCCATTCTGGCGGATCGTGGCTATGGCCTTGGCACCGGCACCGCCATCGTCAGCATTTTCGCGCTGACCGGCTCGCTCTGGCAGATCTTCACCGGACGCGTGCTCGACAAGAGCCGCGGCCCGCGCGTCGTCGTGCCGATGTATGCGCTCGCCATTCTCGGCCTACTGCTGCTCGAATTCTCACCCTTCGGCGCCCTGCTGCCCGTTGCAGGCCTGTGTCTTGGCATTGCGCTCGGCGCCCAGTTCGGCGCCCTGCCTTACTTCATCGCCCAATATTTCGGGCTACGCAGCTTTGGCGTCATCATTGGCGTTATGTATTCGGCCGTCATCGGCGCGCAGGGCATCACGCCGGTGCTGATGGACCTGAGCTACGACATGATCGGCCATTATCGCGCTGCGGTGGTCGTAGCTGTCGGCGTGATGGCCGTCGGCAGCCTGCTGCTTTTCCTGCTTCCGCCCTATGCCGCCAACACTGGATCGTCTGCTCCCGCCGAATGAGACGGGACGGCGGCCCGCCAAGCGAGAGGACGCCCCACGTCAAGACACCGGCACACCCAAACCGGCATCTTCCAGGCACTTACTCCAGATAGGCGAGTCGCTGCATGACCTATGAAGGACGGAAAAAATACCTGGCGCTGACGGCGTTCTGCCTGCTGTTTTTCATGCTCAACGCCTTCACCTTCAACGGGCTTGGCGTCGTGCTTCCCTATATGGTCGAGGAGATGGGCTGGCCCTGGGCCGTCGCTGGCCTTGGCTTCACCTTCCTGGGCGTGGCGTGCGGCTTGTCCAGCCTTGCACCCGCTATCTCGATCCGGCGCCTCGGCGTTTCCCGCACGATGATGATCGGCGGCGCGCTTCTCCTCATCGGCTTCACCTGCCTGGCCGTCACCAAAACGGCGATGGTCTACTTCATCGGCACGGCGTTTGCCGGCGTCGGCTTCTCGATGTGCGGGACCACGGGCGGCGTGAACGTCATTTCCCACTCCTTCGAGAAGCGCTCGACCGCCATGGGCGTGTACTTCACCGCCGGCGGCATGGGCGCGGTTGTCGGGCCGCTGATCGCGTTTTCAACGCAGGCGATCACCGGCGAATGGCGCCATTACTGGTGGACGGCCGCCATTGCTGCCGTGCTGCTTTCGATGTTCGCTGCCCTCGTCACCAGCGACCGGCCCGGTGATGCCGAGGTTGCGCCCAAGCCCCGGAAAGCCATGGCCACGGACGGCTGGACGGCACGGGCCGCGATGCGCACCGCGCAATATTACATCGTGGTCGGCGTCTACACCTCATTCCTGCTGATCAACACCACCGTTCACGGCTTTGCGGTGAAGCATCTGACCGAGACCGGCCTGACCATGGGTGCGGCCGCCACCGTGATGAGCGGCATTGCCCTCGTCAGCGCCGCCGGATCGATGATCGCCGGCATGGCGGGCGAAAAGATCGGCGCGCGCGAGCTCACCTTGCTCTCCATCACCTCCACCTCGCTCGGCGTGCTGGCGCTGATGATCGGCGGCAATCTGTTCGTCGTCTCGCTGGCCGTGATCGGACTGGGTGTGGGCTTCGGCTTCAGCTATGTCAGCACGGCGATGTTGATGCTCAACCTGTTCGGCAAGCGCGCCAATCTGGAGCTCTATTCCACGATGAGCCTGATCTCGACTGCAGCCGCCATCGGCCCGGCGCTGGGCGGCGTCATTCGCGACGAAACGGGCGGGTTCTCGCTTGTCTTCCTCGGCTGCGCCCTACTCGGCTTCATCTTCGTCGGAGCCCTGCTCTTGCTCCGCACCCCGGAGCTCCCCCAACAAGACACAGCGGAGGATGCCGAGCCCGCCTTGGCAGCATGACATGACCCAAGCCCAGCCCAAACCCGCTCCGATGTTCGCCAATCCTGCCACGGCCCCCTATCAGGTGACCGAAGCCGAGAAGGACGCTCTCGCCGCCGCCATCGATTCCGATGAGCTGGTCGCCCTCGCCCTTGAACTCGGCAACATTCCGAGCCGCTCGCGTGAGGAAGCCGCCGCCGCGCAATATGTCTATGACTGGATGGATCGCGAAGGCTTCCAGCCCCGCCGCGCCGGCGCCACGCCCGAGCGACCCAACATCATCGGCGAGTATGGCGGCTTGGGCACGGGCGCCAACCTGCTCTTCACCGCCCATCTCGATACGGAAAGCCCGAGCGGCGACCTCTCGCAGGACAAGTTCCGCTATCGCGAGAGCACCATGCGCGATCCGGAATGGACGCAGTGCTGGCTCGATGAGGATGGGCGCCTGCGCGGCTTCCCCATCTCCAACGATCGCGGGCCGATGGCCTGTTTCCTGATGGCGGCCAAGGCGCTCAAGAAGGCGGGCATCGGCCTTGCCGGCAAGACCTGGCTCACCGCCTGCCCCGGCGAGATCGGCCCCGAGCCAATCGAGGAATTCTCCGGTATCGATTATCTCGGCAAGGATATCGGCGCGCATTATCTGTTCCACCATGGCGGCGTCGCGCCTGATTATGCCATTGCCGCCGAAGGCACGGATTTCGGCCTGACCTGGCAGGGCTGCGGCTATGCCCTCTTCCGCGTACGCATCTTCGGCACGGGCATGTTCACGCCGATTCTGGGAACGCCGGAGACCGTCGCCCAGCACCTCAACCCCATCTACAAGCTCGGCCCGGTGATCGACGCGCTGCACCAGTGGGGCCGGCAGTGGGAAGCCCAGGGCGTGTTCGAGACGGCGGGTGGCCTCTCCCTCCCCAAGACGCAGATCGCGTCCGTGCGTGCTGGCGCGCCGACCGACTATGGCGCCGGCACCGAGGTGTGCGCCGTCTATGTGGAAGTGTGCCTCGCACCCGGGCAAAAGTCGGCGCAGGCCTATCACCAGATCGTCGCGGCGATGCGCACGCTCGATCTCGACAGCTTCGATGTCGAGCCAATGGTCGTCCGCCACGGTTTCGTTGCCGACGCGGACGAAGTCGCGCCACTCGCCGGCGCGGTGGATGCCGCTACGCGCCTCGCTCGGCAGGCGCCGGTGGAGCGCGCGCATCCTGTCTATTCCAGCATGTGGCGCGACCATAATGTGTTCAACATGCAGGGCATTCCCGCCATCACGACCGGCATGCCACGCTGGCGCCCGGCACCCGAGGATCTGCACTCCAGCGCTCTCATCTATGCACTGACCATGCTGGCCGTATGCGGACGCTCCGAGCACGCACCAAATTCTGCTGCGATTTCATCTGTTTACGGGGGCAGGGATGACCCATTCTGAAACAGCCGCCGCGTGATGGATTGACCGGGCTCTCTCAGGCGCGCATCTTGGCGGGCATAAAGACCCGGGAGAGGCGCACCAAAACATAGAGAACCGCCGTTGCGCTCGACTACAAATGCCTACCCCAAGGAGCAGCGACTCAGCGCATGGAGCTTTGCGCTCAAGCGCGTTTCGATCACGCTGGAAGCGGCCGACGAGGCTACGCTCTACGGCGAGCTTATCCAGTTCACCAGCAGCAACGGCATCGTGTTTGTGCGCCTGCTGGCGACCGCTCAGGAATATACCGTTGATTTTCGCGATGAGCCGGGCTGCTTCTGGCTGGCCGTGACGCTCGATGCGCCAAGCGTGGCGCGCAACGCCACCACCAGCTTCACCCTCGATGATGGCCACATGGTCTGCGCGCGCAGCGAAATGCCGATGTCGCTGCAGTTCACCGGCGATCACCGCGTGCTGTTGCTCAAAATTCCGCCGCGCGCGCTCGATCAGCGCCTCAAGGCCTTGCTACCCGAAAAGCCCCGGCACCTTTCCGCCGACAGCGGCCCTGCCCGCCTGCTCTCGACCGTGCTGCGCTCGCTGGCGGACATGGGCAACGACGTGACGGACGAGGAACTGCGCCCGGTGGAACTGGCCCTACCCGAGTTTCTGCTGGCCAGCCTGCTCAACGATGCGCCCGCCCGCGCGCTCGGCGGCGCGGCGGGCATGCGCGCCGCGCTGCTGGAGCGGATCTTCCAGACCATCGAGATGCGCCTCTCGGACCCCAATCTGAATTACCAGCAGGTTGCGGCCGAACATGGCATTTCCCCGCGCTATCTGCAGAAGCTTTTTGAATCGATCGACGACAGCTTTGGCCATTATGTGAAGGTGCGGCGGCTGGAGCGCTGCCGGCTCGACCTGCGCAGCCCGCTCCACGTGCAGAAATCGATCTCGGACATTCTGTTCCAGTGGGGCTTCAACGATTCCGCCTCGTTCAGCCGCGCCTTCCGCGAGCAATATGGCATTTCCCCGCGCGACTATCGCAAGATGCCGGCCGTGGACGAGGCCGACCACGGCCCCGACACCCTGCGGCGCGGCCGTTCCACCGCCAAGCGAGCGGTCAGCGACGAAGCCGCCGTCGCGCCGGTCGAGGAGTTGGAGATCGGCGAGGTGGATTCGGACGGCGCCGAGGCCAACGTCATCCCGGCGATTGGCGATGAAGGCACGGTGCGGCATCATCATCTGCCGGTCAGCCCGCGCACGGTCCATTGGGGCTATTTCAGCTCGGCGATCAAACCGGCGCTGATGGTGCGCTCGGGCGACTTCGTGACGGTGGAGACGCTGACCCACCACGCCAATGACGATCCCGAACGCATGGTCGAGGGCGATCATGGCGCGGAGAGCGTCTATCGCTGGGACGAGACGGGCCGGGCGATCGAGCGCCGCGGCGCCGGTCCGATGAGTGCCAGCGAGTTCGGGCGCGGCCCAGGCGAGGGCTTTGGCGTGCACATCTGCACCGGGCCGATCGCCATTCAGGGCGCG
This sequence comes from Sphingobium sp. B1D7B, assembly GCF_025961965.1. NCBI lineage: Bacteria > Pseudomonadati > Pseudomonadota > Alphaproteobacteria > Sphingomonadales > Sphingobiaceae > Sphingobium > Sphingobium sp. B1D7B. The sequence goes on along the minus strand of NZ_JAOQOR010000001.1, from coordinate 2,129,476 downwards.
GAGCCGGGCGACATCATTGAGGTGCGCATCCTCAGCCTGGATCCGCGCCGCAGCGGCAATCCCCGCTTTCAGGGTAAGTCCTTCGGCAGCAATGCCGCAACCTTCTGGGGCTTCCATTATAACGATCTGCTCACCGAGCCGAAGAACCGCGAAGTGATCACCATCTACGAGGTTGAATCCGGCGGCGAACGGCGGCCCACGGCTCACGCGGTCTATTCCTATCATTGGACACCGCAGACCGACCCCTCAGGCACCGTCCATGAGCGCTATGATTATCCGGGCGTCCCGGTCGATCCTGAGACGATCGAGCGCAATTATGACATCCTCCAGAATGTCGAAATCCCGATCCGCCCGCATTTCGGCGTCATCGCGCTGGCGCCGGCCCATACCGAGCCGGTCGATACCATTCCGCCCAGCGCCTTTGGCGGCAATATGGATAATTGGCGGACCGGCCCCGGATCGAGCGTGTTCCTGCCTGTGCAGGTCTCGGGCGGACTGCTTTCGCTCGGCGACCCGCACGCCTCGCAGGGCGATTCCGAACTATGCGGCACCGCCATCGAATGCTCGATGACCGCGCTCATTCAGGTGATCCGCCACCCCGCCGGCGAGCTGACCGGCAAGCTGCGCGACCTCGATTACCCCATGATCGAAACCGAGACCGAATGGGTCATCATGGGTTTCAGTCACCCGGATTATCTGAAGGAACTGGGCGAGGACGCGCAGAGTGAAGTCTACAAGCGCGCATCCATCGATGCCGCCATGCGCGACGCGTTCCGCAAGGCGCGGCGCTTCCTGATGACCACCAAGGATCTCTCGGAAGACGAAACCATCTCGCTTCTCTCGGTCGGGGTGGATTTCGGCATCTCACAGGTCGCCAACGGCAATTGGGGCGTCCACGCGATCATTCGCAAGGAACTGTTTACCGCCTGATCGCTGGCTCCTGCTCGGCAAGCACGGCCTGCGCTGCCTGATCGACGAGGCCCCGCAATCTGATCGTGCGATCCACGAAAGCGGGGCCGACCAGCACATTGGTCATCACGATGGCGACCAGATTTCGGCCGGGATGGACGAAGAAATAGCTGTTGGCAGACCCCGACCAGCCACCGGCACCGGCCGGCATCCCGCCGCGCTGCTCGCTGACCGCATCGCCGAGGCCCAGGCCATAGCCGAACAGGACATTCTCGTGCGGCTGCCCGCCGGTCTCCAGCCGGGGCTGGAACATCTGGTCCACCGTCTCGGGCCGAAAGAGGCGCTTGCCCTGCCACGTCCCCCGATTGGCCAGCATCTGCGCGAAGTTCAGATAATCATGCAGTGTGCCGGCCAGCGCGCCGCCGCCGTCGAACGGCCGGGCGGGGTCGCGATATTCGGACGTCGCCGCCGGCTCGATAGCCTGCAGGCCGCCGTCCACCGCCGCATAATTGGTGACGAGCCGTGTGGCGCGCGCATCGTCCATCACGAAGCGCGTGTCGGTCATGTCGAGCGGATCGAAAATGCGGGCTTGCAAGAACGCATCGAGGCCCTGCCCCGTCACCCGCTCGATCAGCGCGCCGAGAATGCCGGTGGAGTTGCCATAAGAGAAGCGCGCGCCGGGCTGATGCAGCAGCGGGGCCTTGGCGAGGCGCCCGATCAGCTCGTCCATCGTTCTGGCTGGCGGCGCATCGTCGGCATTCTGCCCGACCCCGCCAGCGCGCATCACGCCATGGCGGCGATAATATTGCTGCACAGGGCCGTTGCCGGTGAAATTGTAAGTTACTCCGCTGCTATGGGTGAGCAGATCGCCGATGGTCACTGGGCGGTTCAGCGGCTCGGTCACCATCGCATCGAGGCTGCCGCTCTTATAGACCCGCAGATCGGCGAATTCCGGCATGTAGCGGCTGAGCGGCGCATCAATGGCGATCTTGCCTTCTTCCACCAACATCATCACCGCGACGCTCGTAATCGGCTTGGTCATCGAATAGAGCCGGAAGATCGCGTCGGCGGGCAGTGCGCGGTCGGCTTCGAGGTCAAGCTTACCGGTCGAAACGCGAAGCCGCTCCCGCCCGTCCTTGACGATCACGGCCTGCGCATTGGGCAGCTCTCGCGCCTCGACCATGGCCTGCAGCCCCGCACGCAGGGCGGACAGTGCATCGGCCGGCGCGACGGCCTCCGCTGTAGCACCGGCCTTGGCCGCGAGCGGCGTGGCCGTCAGCCAGAGACAGGCCAGCGCACCAGCCGCCAGTCGGGCGGCGGCCCGCATCAGTACGGCCGGTCGCCTGCGATCGTCACCCGATAGCCCGAGCGCGTTTCCGGGAAATAATCCCAGGTCGCGAAATGCTGCGTGCAGCGATTGTCCCAGAAGGCGACCGAATGCGGCTGCCAGCGGAAGCGGACCTGGAAATTCGGGTTCTTCACATGCTCGGTGAGGAAGCGCAGCACCGCATCGCCTTCCTCCTCGGACAGACCGTTGATCTTGATCGTCTTCGACTTGCTGATGAACAGGCATTTGCGCTTGGTCACCGGGTGGGTGCGGACGACAGGATGCGTGTTGCGTGGGTAGACCTTGTCCACATCTGGGAACAGCTCGCGATAGATGTGGTTGGAATCATGGACCGCCGTCAGAGGTTCCAGAAAAGCCTGCATGGCCGGCGACAGCGCATCATAGGCGGCATACATGCTCGACCACAGCGTATCGCCGCCCGTGGGGGGCACGGTGTGCATGTAGAGGATGCTGCCCATGGGCGGTTCGGCATCTTCGCTCAGGTCCGAATGCCAGTCCTCGCCGGCGATGAACTTGCTGTTCGCATCCGCATGGATCGCCACGATCTCGGGATGTTCGGCAAGGCCGGACACACCGCTGTGCAGCGCCAGCTCGCCGAAATAGCGGCCCAGGCGCTTGTGATTGTCGTGCTCCAGATTCTGGTCGCGGAAGAACAGCACCTGATGCTCCATCAGGGCGTCATGCAGCTCGCTGACGACCTTGTTGCCGAGCGGGGCGTTCAGATCGACCCCGAACACTTCGGCACCGATCCGCCGGGTGACGGGGCGGATATCAAGAACATCATAGGACATGGCGAACAACCTCGACTGGAACGTAACCCTTGGCATGTGGGCTGCGCGATCATGCGCCAGCGGCGCACACACGTCTTGTCAGCCCGCGAAAGCTCGATTGTCCGGCAGCGCCTGCCGCGCATTGGCGCGGGTCTGGCGCGGCGCCTCCTCGAAGCGCTCGCGATAGGCCCGGCTGAAATGCGCCGACTGGTTGAAACCCCAGCGGAAGGCGATCTCGGAAATGCTCAATTGCGCGTGAAGTGGATTGACGAGATCGGCCCGCGCGCGCTCAAGGCGGCGCCCCTTCACATAGCCGGTCACCGTCTGCCCTGAGCGCGCGAAGAGCTGCTGGATATAGCGCACCGACACGCCCTCGCTGCGCGCAACGGACTGCACCGAGAGGTCCGCGTCGGTCAGATTGGTTTCGATCGTGCGACAGATCCGCTCGAACTGTCGAGCGCGGTGCGCGGCGGCACCGCCCTTGGCCTCCACGCCGCCGGCATGGGCGATCACCGGCACGAGCAATTCGATCAGCGCCGTCTCAAGCGGCGCGAATTCGCGGGCGCGCCCTTGCGAGAGCGAGTCGGCGGCGCTGCGCAGCAGCGCCAGCAGCGCATGGGCCACCAGACTGTCCGGCTGGATGACTCCGATGCGCCGCGCCAGCGGTGCCAGCATCCGCGCATCGATGGCAACGCTGGGGATGCGAACGAAGAACTGGCGAAATTGCGTCTTGAACCGCAACGCGGCGTCCACGCCCGTCGCGCCGTAGATGAGGCAGTCGCCGGTGAGCGGCATCACGCCTTCATGCGTCTCCAGCGAGGCTTCGCCATCGATGAGCAGACCCAACCACAGGCCGGGCGCGGCCCCCGGCGTGCGACCCGCGATGGTGAGGGCGCCGCCCGTCACCACCGCGAATTCAAAGCCCATCGGCGAGGTGATGGCGAGCACCGACCCGCCTGCCTCTGCCGTATTGGGAAACGGCATTTGCAGGCGCTGCATGGCGGCGGCCCAGGCCGGGGCGCGCTCCGCCGCCGGCAGCGACGCGACGTCGAAGGACCAGGCGTCCGGACTGGAGACTGCCTCCCCCGGCCGGGCCGGATCAGCGGGGATCGCGGACACTGCCCTTGTTCGGGAACATGCCACGGTCGATCCGCACATGAATGCCCTGCGTGCCATCGACGACCTGCGTCACGCCGAAGTCGGCACCGACACTCATCAGCGAATAGGCGTCCGTCCGCGACAGGCCCTGATGTTCGGAGAGCAGTTCGATCATGTCCATGGCGGCATTCTTCATCGCTGCATCGAGATCATCGCCAAAGCCGTGGACGATCCAGTGATTGGGCGTTTCCAGCAGCGGCGATGGGAACTTGAAATCCTTACGCAGGATGATCTGGAACAGCACGTCGAGCGAGGCTTCGATGGCCGTGCCGCTGATCTCGCCATCGCCCTGGCTGACATGCGGATCGCCGATGGAGAACAGGCCGCCCTTGACCTGCACCGGATAATACATTCGGGCATTGGCGCCGATCCGCCAGTTATCGATATTGCCGCCATGCAGGCCCGGCGGAATGGTGCTGACCGGCGCATCGACCGCAGGCGCGACGCCGGCGGTGCCGAGATGCGGGCGGGCGGGGATTGTCACGCCGGGCAGCGCCGGTTGCCGGTCGCAATGCGGGCAGTTGGTGATGCGGCCAGGCGTCGTGTAAACCCCCTCGACATCATAGGCGTAAAGCGCGGTGGCAGTGTTGGCGTTCGGGTCCAGCTCGTAGATCGTCACGCGCTCGGTCTCGCCGAACTCCTTGTAGAGATGCCCCCAGTTCGCCTGCAGGTTGGAGCCGTAATTGAAGCGCGGGGTCATCTGGAAATAGCGCACTTCCAGCATGTCGCCGGGCTCTGCGCCCTCGACATAGATCGGCCCGGTCATGATGTGACAGCCCGGTGCGCGCGTGCTGGGATCGACCTCGGTAAAGATGCGCTGGATGTGCTCGTCGAACATCAGCTCGGGATCATCGCCGGCGTGGTGCGTCACCGCCTGCGCCTGGATGAGATCGCCGCTCTTGACGGTCAGCGCTGGTTTCAGTTCCGGTGAGAAGAAGCCCCAGTGCACGGTCTCAGGCGTCGCCCGCAAATAGTGCAGCGCTCCGGGCTGCGTTTCGCTCCGTCGCATTCCATGATTGCAGATCAGCGCCATAATTCCCCTGCTCGTCAGTCAGTGTTGGGTTTGTGGAGGCTCAGGAAGCCCCGATGAGGATGCTCGTCATGCCGAGCGACTTGTGATGGATGAAATTGGGGTGCAGCTGCGCTTCCTCACCCGGATGACGCGCACCCAGCACATAGAGCAGCGGCCAGAAATGGTCGGGCGTCGGCACCGACAGGCGGGCATCGTCGCCCAGCGCCGCGAAATCGATGACCGTCTGCGGGCGATCCGCGACCACGGCGTCCAGCATCGTGCTGTTGAACCGGTCGGCCCACGGATAGGGCTCGGCATCCGGGTTGTTCCAGTCCATCGCCGGCAGATTGTGGACGATGTTGCCGGTGCCCATGATGAGCACGCCCTCGTCGCGCAGTGGGCGGAGCATCTGGCCGATCTTCCAGTGCTGCTCGGGCGTGGCATTCACGTCCATGCCCAGCTGCACGACAGGAATATCGGCCTCGGGATAAGCGTGGACGAGCACCGTCCAGGTGCCATGATCCAGGCCCCAATTGGCATCCATATGGACCGGCACGGGATCGAGCAGTTCGGCCACACGCCGCGCCAGGGCGGGGTCGCCGGGCGCCGGATATTGCATGTCGAACAGGGCCTGCGGGAAGGCGCCGAAATCATGGATGGTGCGGGGCTGCGCCATCGCCGTCACGGCCGTGCCGCGTGTCAGCCAGTGCGCCGAGATGCACAGGATCGCCTTGGGCTTGCCGATGCTCTGTGCGATGCCCTGCCAGGCCTGCGTGGTGCTGCTCTGCTCGAGCGCTACCATGGGGCTGCCATGACCAAAGAAGATCAGCGGCAGGCGGCTCATTGTGCGGCTCCTGTTGCGCAGGCGCGCCTTGCGGACAGACAGGGTTGAACTTGTAGGCTCATGGTCGCTTTTGCCTCATGCTTGCCGCTCGGGCCGTTGCATTGGATGACTGGAGGCTATGGGAAGGGTTGCGGCCCGGTCTTGCAGATTGGCGCACAACATGTTGTTCCGCCAACCCGCCAGCGGGCCGCGCGCACCCCTCATTCCTTGGTGAACGTCTCGGGAATCTGCGGATTTTCGCCCGCCTTGCCCCACAGCAGGATCTCATTGCCCCAGGGGTCGACAAAGCAGTGGTTATAGCCGTTGAACTCGGCCCAATAATGGTCGCGCCACAGCAGCGTTGCGCCCAGTTCCTGCGCCGTCACCAGGATTCGATCCGCCGAATCATCGTCGCTGATCAACACCCAGATGCGCGGCTTGCGGCCATCGCTGGCGATATGGCGCGGCGCGACGCCTGCCGGGTCGGGATGCGGGCGCATATTGTCGACCTTGGCGATGCCCATGTGGAGATTGCCGATCTCGCTGTCCGTCCCGTCCTTCTTCTTGAAGAAGCCGCCCGGCACCATGCGGTGATAGACGCCCATCGGGCGGGGATCATTCTCCCAGCCGAACACCTGCGCGTAGAATTCACCGGCAGCATTGGGATCGTCGGCGGGAATATCGAAAAAAATAAGCGAATTGGTCATCATCACCTCTGACTGGACACAAGCCTTTCGGCCGCCGCGCCAGTTAGGCAGCGCGGCGGACGCGAAGCTGTGTCTCCTGCGAACAATGTTTTGATTTCGGGCCTCAGCCCGTCGCGGCGAGGCCCTGCCCCGCCGCCGGAGAGATCAGGAGGTTGCGTGCAACCGCGTGACCGGCGCCGAGGGGCCGCGACGACGGTCCCACTCCTGCTGGTAGCGGTCGACCAGCCACACATTGAGCTGGCGCTGCGCATCTTCCTGCCAGCTGTAGCGCCCGCGCGGGGCGAAGCGGGACGAGAGCCCCTGCTGCACCAGCAGATCGACATGCAGGTCCTGCGCGACAATATCCGCCGTATGCTCGTCATTGATCCGGCGCTTTTCCTCGAACTCCGGGTCCTCGAAGGCGCTGGGATGATAGAGGCTGCCGAAGGTCAGGCCGTGCGTGGTCGGCGAGCGCGCATCCATGATGAGGTAGATCACCACATCGTTGAGCACGACCAGCGACAGCGTCGGCGGCAGGTTCACGAACAGCAGCCGGCTCTGCTCCTCCTCGGTCAGCTTGGGGAAGACCGGCAGCAGCGCCTTCTCGGTGGGGTTGAAGCTCGCATTGGGGTGCGTGGAGCCGTTGAGGCGATAATAGCCCGCCGTCTCGCGCGGCACTTCGGGGAAGCTCGCCAGCGAACTCGGCACGAAATCGTGCAGCCCCTGATGGAGCCGGCTGGCATGATAGCCATCATTGTTATTCTCGAACTGGACCTTCCAGTTCCACGGATATTCGTGGGACAGCGGCTCGGGGCCGCGCAGGCTGGCAAACTCGTAATTCGCCACGACCGGTTCGATCGGCCCCATGCGCGAGGCCAGCGATTCCGCTTCGGAATCGAAATTGACGAAGATGAAGCCGTGCCACAGCTCCACCTTGAGCTTGGGCAGATTATACTGCGCCTTGTCGAAATTGCAGGTGCGGCCCATCGCCGGCGCGCCGACCAGCTTGCCGTCCAGATCATAGGACCAGTGGTGATAGGGGCAGGTAAAACCGCGCGTGTTGCCCTTGCCTTCCGCCACCAGCATGGCGCGGTGCTGGCACACGGCGGACATGGCCTTGATCTCCCCGTCCCGCCCGCGCGAAATGATGATCGGCTCATTGGCGTGGCTGGTCGTGAAGAAATCCCCGACTTCCGCGATCCACTCGTCCCGCCCGACGCAGAGCCATTCGCGATAAAACAGCGCGTCCTTCTCGAACTCGTAGAACTCCTGACTCGTGTAGATCTCCGGCGGCAGCGTCTCCGCCTCTTCCGTGGGCTTCACAGAGGAGGCAAAGCTGTCGAAGAACTTGTCGGTCAGAAGAGTCATGTCACATCCTCGCAATTGGCGTCCATGCCGCGCCGCGCGTCCAGTCCCGACCCTCGGCCAGAACCGCCATGCAGCGCGAAGCACCCCAGGCTGAAAAGATGTGTACCAACCGCCGCCCCGACTGGCTTTGCGCCGGGCGACCAACTTTTTGTCGAGAGAGGCAGGGTGGACCGGGTGGCGCGAAGCTGCGCGGGTTGGCCGGTCGCCGTCAATAAGAGAGGTTGGGGTGCATTCCGGACGCGGCGCTGGCCCGACGCCGCGCATTCACGACGGGGCACGCTCTGAAGCGCTTAACATGTCTGCGATAAGGGGAAATGGTGGAGCCGAGGGGGATCGAACCCCTGACCTCTACACTGCCAGTGTAGCGCTCTCCCAGCTGAGCTACGGCCCCGATCATTGCAGCGGCGACGGGTGGGTCCGTCGCGGCGAGGCGCTGCCTTTAGGTCAGGCTCTGCCTCGCTGCAAGTCCATTTTTTATGGCGCGCGATCTTTCCTGCGCGCTCAGTTTTCTTCGTCGTTATCGTCGCCGGCGTCGACGCCGAGATCGTCATCGCCGCCGAGATCGACGTCGTTGTCGGGCGAGCCTTCGGCCTCATCGACGTCGATGTCGATGTCCAGATCATCGTCTGCCGTGCTTTCCGTATCCGCACCGGCCGCGACCTTCTGCGGCGCTTCCTCGAAGGGCAGCGGCTGCTTGGACTTGAGCACAGGCTCGGGCGTCCAGACATTGCCGCATTCGATGCATGTCACGGGCTCATCCTTGCCCAGATCATAGAAGCGCGTTGCGCATTTGGGGCAGGTCCGCTTCGATCCCCATTCAGGCTTCACCATGTGCCGCCTCATCCTTCCAGAGAGTAATAGCCAAGTGCGCGGACAGGCAGGCCTGCCGCGAAGTGTGGGGCGCCTTGCCATAGCGGGCGGGCACTGTCAAAAGCAGTTCGCCATTTTTATTGCCCGCCCTCCTGCTCCGCGCAGCGACGGCCATTTTTCGGACCTGATTTTCATGACTGACATTGCGCGCAACATGCTCTTCGAGCCTGGCGCTCCGCTGCGCGGCACGGTGACCGTGCCCGGCGACAAGAGCATTTCCCACCGATCCCTGATGCTGGCCGCGCTGGCGGTGGGCGAAAGCCGCGTCTCCGGCCTGCTGGAGGGCGAGGACGTGCTGGCGACGGCGGCGGCGATGCGCGCGCTCGGCGCGCAGATCACGCGCGGCGAGGATGGCGTGTGGCGCATTCATGGCGTCGGCGTCGGCAGCCTAACGCAGCCCGCGACCGCACTCGACATGGGCAATAGCGGCACCTCGACCCGTCTGCTGATGGGCCTGCTGGCAAGCCATGACCTCACCGCCACCTTCATCGGCGATGCCTCGCTCAGCAAGCGCCCGATGAGCCGCGTGACCACGCCGCTCGGGCTGATGGGCGCCGAATTCACGACTGCGCCGGGCGGTCGCCTGCCTCTCACCATGCGGGGGATCACGCCGGCCGTGCCGATCGAGTACCGGCTTCCGGTCGCCTCGGCGCAGGTCAAATCGGCGGTGCTGCTCGCCGGACTCAACACGCCGGGGATCACCCGCGTCATCGAGCCGGTGCCAACACGCGACCATAGCGAGCGGATGCTGCGCGGTTTTGGGGTGGATCTGACCGTAGAGACCCAGGCCGATGGTACGCGGATCATCTCGCTCACCGGTGAGGCCGAACTCAAGCCACAGACGCTGGTGGTGCCGGGCGACCCCTCCTCTGCCGCCTTCCCCGTGGTCGCGGCGCTGATCACGCCGGGGTCGGACATCACCGTCACCAATGTCGGCATGAACCCCACCCGCACCGGCCTGTTCGCCATGCTGCAGGCGATGGGCGCGGACCTAACACTGACCAACCAGCGCGAAGTCGGTGGCGAGCCGGTCGCGGATATCCTCGCGCGCCACAGCACGCTCACAGGCATCGACGTGCCACCCGAGGTCGCGCCGAGCATGATCGACGAATTCCCGATCTTCTTCGTCGCGGCAGCCTGCGCACAGGGCACCACCCGCACCACCGGGCTGGACGAGTTACGCGTAAAGGAATCGGACCGACTCGCCCTGATGGCGCAGGGCCTCGCCCGTCTCGGCGTGTCAGTGGAGGAGACACCCGACGGCCTCATCATCCACGGACGCGGTGGCGAGCCGCTGGACGGGGGCAATGAACCGCCGACGATCGGCGCCGATCTCGATCACCGCATTGCGATGAGCTTCGCGGTCGCCGGTCATCACACGCGCGGCGGCCTCATCATCGACGATATGAGCCCGGTCGCAACGAGCTTCCCCGGCTTCACCGACATGCTGGCCACGCTCAAGGGCGCGGCATGATCATTGCCGTCGATGGTCCCGCCGCGTCCGGCAAAGGCACGATCGCGCGGGCGCTGGCCCGGCATTATGGCCTGCCCCATCTCGACACGGGCCTGCTGTATCGCGCCGTCGGCGTGACGGTCGCGCGGCAGGGCGGCGATGCCGACAATCCGGCCGATGCCGCAGCGGCCTGCGCTTTTCCGGATAGCCTGCTCGCCGATCCGGCGCTGCGGTCGGAGGAAGCCGGCCCCCTTGCCAGCCGCGTCTCGCGTCACCCGCAGGTGCGCGCGGCGCTGCTGGAGCGGCAGCGTGCCTTCGCCGCACAGCCGGGCGGCGCGGTACTCGACGGGCGCGATATCGGCACGGTGATCGCGCCGGATGCCGACGCCAAATTGTTCGTCACCGCCAGCCTTGCGGTGCGCGCGCAGCGCCGCCATGCGGAGCTCACCGCCCATGGCCATCCCGTCGCGCTGGAGGCTCTCTCCGCCGACCTCGCCGAGCGTGACGCGCGGGACATGCAGCGCGCCGATGCGCCCCTGAAGCAGGCCCAAGATGCGGACTTGCTGGATACCAGCAATTTGAGTATAGACGCCGCCGTTCAGCATGCGATCGCGCTGGTGGACGCTCGCCTGAAGAGTCGCCATTAGACGGCTTGGATGAGGCGCTTCGCGTTGCGAGGCGCCCTTTTGCTTTTCCCAAAGCACGAGTGATCGCCTTCGCGCCGCCTGGTGAATGCCCGGCCGGCATGAGGTCGTTCGGGCAGTTTGGCCAAAGACCACCGGAGACAACCGGTTGGCCAGCAACGACTTGAAGGAACTCTTACATGGCCTCTCAGGCAAACCCGACGCGCGATGATTTTGCCGCGCTTCTCAATGAATCTCTTGGTGGTGCAGACGGCGGCTTCGAAGGCCGCGTGGTCAAGGGCACCGTCACCGGCATCGAAAACGACCTCGCCGTCATCGACGTGGGCCTCAAGAGCGAAGGCCGCGTGCCGCTGCGCGAGTTCGCCATGCCCGGCCAGAAGGCCGATCTGAAGGTTGGCGACGAAGTCGAAGTCTATGTCGACCGTGTCGAGAACAGCAATGGCGAGGCCATGCTCTCGCGCGACCGCGCCCGCCGCGAAGCCGCGTGGGACAAGCTGGAATCCGAATTCGCCGAGAGCGCCCGCGTTGAGGGTGTCATCTTCGGCCGCGTCAAGGGCGGCTTCACCGTCGATCTCGACGGCGCCGTGGCCTTCCTGCCTGGCAGCCAGGTCGACATCCGCCCCGTGCGCGACGTTACCCCGCTCATGGACATTCCGCAGCCCTTCCAGATCCTCAAGATGGATCGTCGTCGTGGCAACATCGTCGTGTCGCGTCGGGCGATCCTGGAAGAGACCCGCGCCGAGCAGCGCAGCGGCCTCATCCAGACGCTGAGCGAAGGCCAGATCATCGAGGGCGTGGTCAAGAACATCACCGATTACGGTGCGTTCGTTGATCTGGGCGGCATCGACGGCCTGCTGCACGTCACGGACCTGAGCTACAAGCGGATCAACCACCCGAGCGAGATGATCAACATCGGCGACACGGTGAAGGTGCAGATCATCCGCATCAACCGCGACACGCAGCGCATCAGCCTCGGCATGAAGCAGCTCGAGAGCGATCCGTGGGAAGGCGCATCGGCCAAGTACCCGATCGGCGCCAAGCTCTCCGGCCGCGTCACGAACATCACCGAATATGGTGCGTTCGTCGAGCTGGAGCCCGGCATCGAGGGTCTGGTCCACGTTTCGGAAATGTCCTGGACCAAGAAGAACGTCCACCCCGGCAAGATCGTTTCGACGAGCCAGGAAGTGGAAGTTCTGGTGCTCGAGGTTGATGCCGAGAAGCGTCGCATCAGCCTTGGCCTCAAGCAGGCCCAGTCCAACCCCTGGGAGAGCTTTGCCGAGCGTCACCCGGTCGGCAGCCAGGTCGAGGGCGAAGTCAAGAACGCCACCGAGTTCGGCCTGTTCATCGGCCTGGACGGCGACGTCGACGGCATGGTCCACATGTCCGACATCGCGTGGGGCATCTCCGGCGAGGACGCGCTCAATCTGCACCGCAAGGGCGAGACCGTTCAGGCCATCGTGCTTGACGTGGACGTCGAGAAGGAGCGCATCAGCCTCGGCATGAAGCAGCTCGAAAAGGGCGCGCCGGCAGCTGGCGCGGTGCGTGGCACCGGCCTCAACAAGAACGAGACCGTGACCGTGACCGTTCTGGAAGTCCGCGACGGCGGCCTGGAGGTTCAGGCTGGCGACGACGGCGTCACCGGCTTCATCAAGCGCAGCGACCTTGGCCGCGACCGCGACGAGCAGCGCCCCGAGCGCTTCCAGGTCGGCCAGAAGTTCGACGCGCTGGTGATCGGTTTCGACCGTTCCAAGAAGCCGAACTTCTCGGTCAAGGCGCTCCAGATCGCCGAAGAGAAGCAGGCTGTCGCGCAGTACGGTTCGTCCGACAGCGGCGCGTCGCTGGGCGACATTCTGGGCGAGGCGCTCAAGGCGAAGAATTGATCGCCGGGGCTTTTCCCACCCTCTAATAATTGCGGCAGTGGGCCGGTCGAGCAATCGGCCGGCCCACTCCGTTTGCGGCGTTCTGCGGGGATTTTTCTTGATTGCACGCTGATGTTGGCGCATCGCGCGAGTCACGGAAAACGCAACGAAGGGGGACTCGGGGCACTTCCGGATTATGGGGGACGGCTTCGGCCTTTTCGGAAAGTAGCAGAGATGATTCGTTCTCAGCTCGTTCAAAAGCTTGCGCTTCTTCATCCTGACCTCAGCGGGCAGGAAGTCGATCGCATCGTGGATATCGTTTTCGACTCGATCACTGCGCGCCTGGCCGAAGGGGGCCGGGTAGAACTGCGCGGATTCGGTGCTTTCACCACCCGCGCCCGAGACGGCCGCACGGGGCGCAATCCCCGCACCGGCGATTCGGTGGTGGTGCCGCCCAAGCGCGTGCCGCACTTCAAGCCCGGTAAGGAAATGCGCATTCGCCTGAATGCCGGCGACTGAGCACCCTCACCTGAGCCTTTGACAATCCGGCAGCCCGGCCATGCGGCAGCGCATCGGCCGGGTTGCGGGCGTTCTGCGCACGGCATGTCCTTCACCCGGCGCTTGATAAGGGCTGGAACCGTCCTGCCGTGCATGGCATGGGCGTTCGCGCATCCCCATGTGCTTGCGGACGTGGCGAAATCGGTAGACGCAGCAGACTTAAAATCTGCTTCTCATCTGAGAGTGCGGGTTCAAGTCCCGCCGTCCGCACCATAGCGAATGCGATGGCGCCCCATTCAAGCTCAGCCATGGTTGGACGAATCGCGTCGGCAGGCTACGGCCTCCCTGTAACGTCGATGGATTCTTGTCCGAACAGGGAGTGAAAGGCGATGGGCACCCGCCCCGCGCGAACCTGGGTCCGCCCCCTCCTGGCATTGGCCGTGCTCGCCATGGCGGGATGCAACAGCCCGCGCGATAACCGCACCGTTCGGGTGGACGTGATCGGCCAGAGCGAGGCGCTCGCCCAGCCGCTGCGCCACGGCAATGCACCGGCAGCCCGGCTGATCCTCGCCTCGACCGCACAAGGGCTGCTCAGCTTCGACGCGCGCGGCGACATTGTCGGCGCGCTGGCGGAAAGCTGGATCGTCGAGGATGGCGGCCAGAGCTACATCTTCCGGCTGAAGCGGCTGCACTGGGCGGACGGCAAGCCGGTCCATGCCGATGAGGTCGCCCGACTGCTGCGTGAGCGGATGCGCGCCAATCCGCTGTTGCTGGCGGGCCTTACCCCCGATGTGCGCGCGATGACCGACCGGGTCATCGAAATAAGGCTCGACATGAGCCTCCCCGCCTTCCTGCAATTGCTCGCCCAGCCGGACCTTGCGGTAATGACCCGCTCGGGCGACGGCACCGGCCCCTATCGCCGCGAGCCGGCGGCCAAGGGTGGACCGGTCGTGCTGGCGCCCGCGACTGCCGCCAGCGAGGAGCCCACCGAGGGCGAGCCCGAGAGCGAAGCCGCGCCCCCGGTCGAGCGACGGGAAGTGCGCGCCGAGCGCGCGTCGCTGGCTCTCGTTCGCTTCCGCGCTCGCCATACCGATCTCGTGCTGGGCGGGCGCTTCCAGCACCTCCCCTTGATCGCCGCGGCCGGCCTCAACATGGCTGACGCGCAGGTCGACCCGGTCGAGGGCCTGTTCGGCCTCGCCTTTACGAGCACCTCGTCCTTCTTGGCAGACGCACCGGTGCGCGACGCGCTCGCGCGCCTTGTCGACCGGGACAAGCTCGCCGAGGTTCTGGGCCTGCCGGGCTGGCGGACCGCCACCTACCCGCTCCCGGCCTCTTACGAACTGAACCGCCTGCCGAGCGCACCGGCATGGTCCGGCCGCTCGCGCGAGGAGCGCGTCGAATCCGCCCGGCGGATCATCGACCGCTGGCGGGCGGACAAGGGCGATCCGCCGGTTCTACGGATCGCCTTGCCGGACGGATCAGGCGCCTCCGTGCTGTTCCTGCGCCTGGTTCAGGACTTTGGACAGGCCGGATTGCAACTCGATCGCGTGGCCATCGATCAGCCCGCCGATCTGCGGCTGATCGACGAGGTCGCGCCCTTCGACAGCGCGTTCTGGTATCTCGCGCGCCTCGATTGTTCGGCCGGGCTCCTGTGCGATCCGCGCGTGGCCAGCCGCCTCGCCGAGGCCCGCAAGAACCAGAATGACGAGGAGCGCGCTCAATTGCTGGCAGAAGCCGAGGAAGCGACGGTGGCGTTCAGCGGGTTCATTCCGCTCGGTCGCCCCATCCGCTGGTCGCTCGTCGGGCAGCGGCTCACCAACTTCAAACCCTCCTCGCGCGGGGTTCATCCATTGAATGCGCTGATCACCGTCCCCAACTAATCCTTCGCGCTGCCAGCAAGGCAGCCTGCAAAGGAACGTGAATGGCCCGGGCGAGACCGCATAACGCCGCTGAAGAGATGGCGAGACAGTTTGAGAGCCTCGCCGGTTCGCGGCTTGGCCGCGATCCTCATGCGGTGCGGCGGCGCATCGAGATGATGGAGCAGGTGCTCGAAAATGCGATGGTCGTCCCCGGAACGCGCATCCGCGTCGGGCTAGACGCCATGCTCGGCATCATTCCCATCGTCGGCGATCTTCTCGCAGCGGCCATGGGCGCATGGATTGTATGGGAGGCCCGTAATCTCGGGATGCCGCGCTGGCAGTTGCTACGGATGAGCGGCAATGTCGCCTTCGACACCGCAATCGGCGCGGTTCCGCTGGTCGGCGATGCCTTCGACGTCATGTTCCGCTCGAACACGCGCAACCTGCGGATCATCCGCAAGCATCTCGACAAGCACCATCCCCAGACAGCGATTATCGAAGGCTAAACAAGCAGGCGTTGTTCGTCGGCGCCGTGAGCCTAAATGTTGCTGAAATCGAGGCCGATATCCGCCGCTGGCGCCGATTGGGTCAACCTCCCGACGCTGACATAATCGACGCCGGTGCTGGCGATGGCGCGGATGGTCTCCAGGGTAACCCCGCCAGAGGCCTCCGTGGGCACGCGCTTTCCAACCAGCGTGACAGCCCCGCGCAGAACGCCCGGCGACATGTTATCCAGCAGCAGATGGGTCGCCCCGGCCGCGATGGCCGGCTCGATCTGGTCGATCCGGTCGACCTCCACGATTACCTCGGCAATCCCGGCGGCAACCGCGCGACGGACGGCCTCTTCCACCGAACCGGCGACGGCCACATGATTGTCCTTGATCATCGCCGCGTCCCACAGGCCCATGCGATGATTTTTCGCGCCGCCCGTGCGCGTGGCATATTTCTCCAGCACGCGCAGGCCGGGGATCGTCTTGCGGGTATCGAGCAGCGTCGCTCCGGTGCCGGCAATGCGGTCCACATAAGCCCGCGTCATCGTGGCGATGCCGGTCAAGTGCTGCACCGTGTTGAGCGCCGACCGCTCCGCCGTGAGCATCCCGCGTGCGCGGCCCTTCAGGCGCATCAGGTCGGTGCCGGCGGGCACCTGATCACCATCCGCGACGAGCAGCGTGATCTCGACATCGGGATCGAGCGCACGGAAGAAGGCTTCGGCCAACGGCAGGCCCGCAACCGTCACCGCGTCACGACTGTCCATCACGCCGCTGAACACCGCATCGGCGGGAATGACGCTCTGCGACGTCACATCCCGCCCGCCCCCATTGACCGGACCATCAAGGTCCTCGGCGAGGGTGGCGGCGACGAAGGCGTCGAGGTCGAAGCGGTCAAGTGTGAAGGGCATGATGCGCTCGCTTTTTCATCGCCGCCTCGAAAGCGCAAGAGCGTTCCTCAAGCTCGGCGAGGGAGGGACCGGCCAGCGCGATCCGCGCCTGCGCCATCAACCGCTCACCTTCCAGCCGCAGCGCCTCCCGCCGGGGCTGCGAGGCGAGGCCGGCGGAAATACCCAGCAGACAATCGAGAAACTGCGCCGCGGCAATAGGGCTGGTCGCGGCGGCCGAGCGCAGGGAGCCGAAACCGCGCCGCAGGAAATGATCGAAATCGTCATTGAGCGGAATGACACGCTGCCAGTCTTCTTCTCCCTCTCCCGGCCTGCTGCGCAGATCGCGCCGGGCAAGTTCGCTCATCGAAGCGCCGAGCCAGTGCATCGCCGTCACCGCCGTGAAGGGATCGTTGATGCCCGGCGACAAGGCGCGCAAGCCGATCTCGACCAGCTCGTCGATCAGAAATTCGATGTCCTGCGCCGGAGACCGAAATCCAGCGAGGGAGAAACAGTCCCGCAACTGCTCGGCCATCTCATCATCCACATGACAGCCGTGGACGGACATCAGGCCAATCTCGGGATGCACAAAATCGCCGGGACGCAGGCGCATGACCACGCGGCATTTGTGCTCGCGGGCAACGTCAGCCAGGCCTGAGAAATCGACGATCTGGATATAGCCGCTGCCCGTCGCCGGCACGATCTGCCCGTCGGACAACGCCATCATCTCCACCTCGTCGCCCTCTTTCGGAAAGCGCTGGCGCACTTCCTTGGTGAGGCGCCGTCCGATCTCCTCAAGCACGGAATTGATGCGGATGCTGGCCGGCACATGATTGAGGAAGAAAACCAGCACGCCGATGGAAATCAGCATCAGGCCGGTCGCGATGACCAGCGAGAGTTGCGGCACGAACCCCACGTCGACACTGGATTCCGCCGCCTCCCGGACAACCCGCAGCACCATGACGGCATAGACGAACGTGCCGATGAACGTCGCCAGCGAGAGCTGGTTGCCGCGATCTTCCATGAAATTGATGAGCAGGCGCGGGCCGTAATTACCCGAGGCATAGACCACGGCGGCTATGGTGATCGAGAAAACGGTCGACGCCACGCCGATCATCGATCCGGCAATCACGTTGAGGACATTGCGCGCCCCCTCCGGCCGCGCAGCATCCACGAACTTGACGAGATGGGCGGCCTGCCCCGAGCGATCGATGGCGATGGTGACGATCGCCAGCGCGAGGGCGAGCATCGTGAACAGCGCCGGATAGAACCAATAGCTCGCGTTAACGTTCAGCCAGAGCGAGCGCAGGCGGACGATCACCGGGGCGGCTCCCCGCTCACCGTGCTCCCACGTCGCCCTGCCCGACCGTATCGCTGGCAAGATCCAGCATGCGATCGAGGCTCTTCTTCGCGGCCACCCGCAGGCTCTCGTCCATCTCGATGCGCGGCTGGAGATCGCGGAGCGCGATGTAGAGCTTTTCCAGCGTGTTGAGCGCCATATAGGGGCAGACGTTGCAGTTGCAGTTGCCGTCCGCACCCGGCGCGCCGACGAAGCTCTTTTCGGGGATCGCCTTTTCCATCTGGTGGATGATGTGCGGCTCGGTCGCGACGATCAGCGTGTCGCCCGGCATGTCCTTGGCATATTGCAGGATGCCGCTGGTCGAGCCGACATAATCGGCATGATCGATGATAGCCGGCGGGCATTCGGGGTGGGCCGCAACCGGCGCGCCGGGGTGCATAGCCTTGAGCTTGAGCAACTCGGTCTCGCTGAAGCTCTCATGCACGATGCACACGCCCGGCCAGAGCAGCATCTCACGCCCCAGCTTGCGCGAGAGATAGCCACCCAGATGCTTGTCCGGCCCGAAGATGATCTTCTGGTCCTTGGGGAGCTTGCTCAGGATTTTCTCGGCAGATGAGCTCGTGACGATGATGTCGCTGAGCGCCTTCACCTCCGCCGAGCAATTGATGTAGCTGAGCGCGATATGATCGGGATGGGCCTCGCGGAAGGCCTTGAACTGCGCGGGCGGGCAGCTGTCTTCCAGGCTGCAGCCGGCGTCCATGTCCGGCAGGATCACGATCTTCTCGGGGCTGAGGATCTTCGCCGTCTCGGCCATGAAGCGCACACCGCAAAATGCGATCACGTCCGCATCCGTCTCCGCCGCCTTGCGGGACAGCTCCAGGCTGTCGCCCACAAAGTCGGCCAGGTCCTGGATCTGCGGCTTCTGGTAATAGTGCGCGAGGATGACCGCGTTGCGCTCCTTGCGCAGGCGATTGATCTCCTCCAGCAGGTCCAGCCCCGCAAGACTTCCGCCGATCCCGCCGCGTGCATCCATCACCGAATCTCCTTTGTCATGCGGCGGAGATGGCCACGAAGCGCCCGTCGATCAACCTCTAACCGCGCTCAGGGGAAGAAGGCCCGCATATCGCGCATCGCGCCGGGTGTCCCGGCGACCATATCGCGCGTGATGGCAAGGCCCATCGGGCTGTAGGCGATGGCATCGGCCATGAGCTGGCTGCCGATCAGGATACCCGCTCCCCACAGCCATGCAGCGTGGACCCGCCCTTTGCGCCGCCAGTCCCAGACCATGCCAACCAGGATGAACACCATGGGCGCCACGACAGCCGCGACCCACCAGCCCCAGGGGATGAGGAACGGCATCGGCAGCAGTCGCCCGAAGCCGGGGCCGGTCAGCCCGGCCATGGCGCCGCACATCAGCCGCCGGTGCCAGTCGGGACGCGCGCGCATGACGAGCGCCGCACCCACGGTGAGCGCGAAAGCCAGCAGGCCGATGCTGTTGCCGAAGAGAAATTCGTTGGTATCGAAGAATGGAGGACCACCGATTGCGCGCACCGAATGACGCGTCACCGCCAGACCCAGCACGACCATGACCGGCACCCAGAGCAGCGCGAGCACACCAAGTCGCCTATGCAGGCGCACCGAGCCGCCCGCCGCCAGAAAGGATTGGGTGATGAAAAGAACCAGCCAGCCGAAGAAAACCAGCGCATGGACATGAAGCAGGAGCGGCGCGGCGAAGGTCGAGCGGCCGGCGGCGACATTGAATGAGAAGCCCGCCACAATGACAAAGGCCATCGCCAGCGCCAATTTGAGGAAGAAGCTGCGCTCGCGCTCGATCTCGGATCTGATGCCTGAAGCAAGTGTTGCCATGACGGTCCCCCCACCGTTGCCTGGACGGCAGGGAAGCTGATCCTGTTCGCGCGTCCCGTCAAGCGCCTAGATCAACACCCTCGCCCAGACCCCGTCCGCTCTATCCTCTACCAGCCCCCGCCGTTGCAGATCGATGAGATGGGCCAGCACGGATCGGCCCGCGGCGCCATGCAGGCGCGGATTGAGGCCGACATACATGCTTGCGACGAAATCCGGGATGGTGACAGCGCCCTGCCGCTCCAGAATGCGCAGGATCTGCCCTTCCCGCATCCGCCGATGCCCCAGCATGCCGCGTGCGAAGCGCTGGGGCTGCGTCACCGGTTCGCCATGGGCGGGATAATAGACGCTGTCCGAGCGGGCGACCAAACGCTCCAGCGAGGCGAGATAATCGCTCATGTCGCCATCGGGCGGCGAGACGACGCTCGTAGACCAGCTCATCACATGATCCCCGGTGAACAGCGCCGCTTCCTCTTCCAGTGCGTAGCACAGATGATTGGAGGTGTGGCCGGGCGTCGCCAGCGCCGTCAAAGTCCAGCCCGTGCCCACGATTTGCTCGCCCTCCGCCAGCACCCTGTCGGGACTGTAGTCGGGGTCGAACGCCGCATCGGCGCGCGGCCCGTCATCTTCCAGCGTCAGCGGCGCGCAGCCGATGATCGGCGCGCCAATGCGCTGTGCCAGCGGCCGCGCCGCCGGACTGTGATCGCGATGGGTGTGGGTGCAGGCGATAGCAATGACGGGGCGACCGGCAATCGCAGCTTCCAGTGCATCCAAATGGGCGGGATCATCCGGGCCGGGATCGATTACGGCAAGGTCGCTGTTGCCCACCAGATAGGTCTGCGTCCCCTCAAAAGTGAAGGGCGAGGGATTGGGTGCCAGCACCCGCTGCACCAGCGGCGACAGGCGCATGACCCGGCCGGTGTCGGCGGCGAGACTGGGGGCAGCAGGCATCATCTCTTCCATGTGTCACGGCCGCCGCCGATTGCAAGGCGCAAGCGGAAATGCGGGCGAAACTGTCGGAGCGCTTTACAGGTCGCAACCTCTTGCCCCGCCCTTAACCAGCGTCGCAGCCCGCTTCCCTCACCCGGAGAAACTGGCACGGCGCTTGCTCTTCTTGTCGACACACCCGCTTTGGGGGACGGGCACCCGGTCTTCTTGCCTGTCCCCCAATCCTTTTGTCTCCCAATCCCTCCGAACTCCGGCGCCCGAACGCAAAACGGGCGCCGGGCTTTTTGCCCCGCGCCCGCTTGAAGAACCAAATGGAATCCGATCAGGCGGCGATGACGCCCTGCTCTGTGAGAAGCTGCTTGAGCTCGCCCGCCTCGTACATTTCCATCATGATGTCCGACCCGCCAAGGAACTCGCCCTTTACGTAAAGCTGGGGGATGGTCGGCCAGTCGGAAAAGCTCTTGATGCCCTGGCGGATCTCCTGATCCTGCAGCACATCCACGCTCTCGAAGGGTGCGCCGAGCCGTTCCAGAATGGCAATGGCGCGACTGGAGAACCCGCATTGCGGGAACAAGGGCGTGCCTTTCATGAAGAGCACGACATCGTTCTTGCCGACGATATCGGCGATGCGGGCGTGGACGGGGTCGGTCATGTCTGGTCTCCGGGCAGCAGTGCGGCGCGATGCCGGCGCTGCGCTATCAGTTGGGAACGGCCGTGGTCAGTTGCAAGGCGTGAAGCTCTCCGCCCATGCGACCGCCCAGCGCGGCATAGACGGCACGCTGCTGGGCAATGCGATTCATCCCCCGAAAACTCTCGGAGGTGACCCGCGCCGCATAATGGTCGCCGTCGCCGGCCAGATCGGTGATCTCCACCGTCGCATCCGGGAAAGCCGCGAGGATCATCGCCTCGATATCGCCAGCCGCCATGGGCATGTCAAAAGCCCCTCAATTCTCTTCCTGCATGAACTGGCGACGCGCCTCGGCGGCCTTGTCGCTCAGCGCCGTGCGCACGCGCTGCTCGTCCATATCCACACCGGCTGATACCAGATCGCCCATCACCTTGCGGATCACGTCCTCATCGCCGGCTTCCTCGAAGTCCGCCTGCACGACCGCCTTGGCATAGGCATCGGTCTCTTCCTTGGTCAGCCCCATCAGGCCGGCCGCCCACTCGCCCAGCAGGCGATTGCGCCGGGCCGCGACCCGGAACGCGAGTTCCTGATCCATGGCGAACTTGGTCTCGAACGCCTTCTCGCGATCGTCGAATGAACTCATGAAAGACGCACCTTCATCTGGAGGTAACTGAATAGAGGTTCTACTTAGGAAGCAGGCGCTCCCTTGGCAACGCGCGGGACACCCCGCCGCGTCGAATTCAAGCGGCCGCCGGCACCAGCCAGGGCCGCGTCTGCGCATCGCGCGCTTCGAACGTACCGATGGTATCGCCCTGCGCCATCGTCAGGCCGATCTCGTCGAGGCCGCCCAGCAGGCAGCTCTTGCGGAACGGGTCGATTTCGAAGGTGAAGCGGTCCTGAAATGGCGTCGTCACCGACTGGTTCTCAAGGTCGATGCTGATCGGATCGGTCTTGGCGACCTCCAGCAGCCGGTCGACCGCGTCCTGCGGCAACACGACGGTCAGGATGCCGTTCTTGAAGGCGTTGCCCGAGAAAATATCAGAGAAGCTGGGCGCGATGACGGCCCGCACGCCCATGTCGATCAGCGCCCAGGCGGCATGTTCGCGGCTCGACCCACAGCCGAAATTGTCGCCCGCCACGATGATAGGCGCGCCGGCATAGCGCGGGTCGTCGAACACATTGCCGGGCTCCTTGCGCAGCGCCTCGAACGCGCCTTTGCCGAGGCCCGTGCGGCTGATGGTCTTGAGCCATTCGGCCGGAATGATGATGTCGGTATCGACATTCTTCAGGCCGAAGGGATAGGCGCGACCTTCAACGGTGGTGACGGGTTCCATGCTGGTCCTGCTGATGACGGGCTGTTTGACCGGTCAAGTGGCGGATGTGCGCGCTTGCGTCAAGATGCCGACCCGATATGCAGGCGGCCGACAGCGATGTGCGGAGGAGGTGAGGCAATGGCAACAAGCGGCACATGGCGCCCGATGCGCGCCCGTGACATGGCGGCAGTCAAGGCGATCTCCGATGCGGTCCATGGCCGCTATACAGAGGATGAAGCGATCTACGCCGAGCGCCTCAGCCTGCATCCGGCGGGCTGTTTCGTCTTCGAGGACGCCGGGCGCGTGCTCGGCTATCTTATCGCCCACCCTTGGGAAGCGGACAGCGTGCCCGCCTTCAACGCGCCGCTGGGGGCCATTCCCGAGAACCCTAGCAGCTATTATCTGCACGATCTTGCCCTGCTGCCCGACGCGCGCGGCAGTGGCGCCGGGCGCACTGCGCTGGCGCTAGTCGTTGCGCAGGCGCGTCGCGAGGGTGTTGATGAAATCTGGCTGACGGCCGTCAACGGCGCAGACAGCTATTGGGCCGCGCAAGGCTTCGAGGTGATCGAAGCGCCGGATCCTGCCGGGTATGACGAAGCCTGTTACCGCATGAAGATGCGCGTACCCAAGGCATGACAGCGCGCACTGAGAAGTCCACGCCCGTCTAACGCCGCACTCACGCTCAGCGTGCGGCTGGCTTTTCCGCCTTTGCGGGCACAGCGGCGGACTGGCCGAGGCCCATGGCCATGGCGGCGCTGCCGAGAGCACCGGCGACCAAAATCCAGAAAATGACTTTCATTGCGTCCCCTTACGCTGGTTCGGGCACCATTAGTTCGCGAACGTCCGCAAGTCGACCCCTGATCGCGGCGGCGGCGGCCATCACCGGCGAGACGAGATGGGTGCGCGCACCCGGCCCCTGCCGGCCCATGAAGTTGCGATTGCTGGTGGAGGCGCAACGCTCTCCGCTCGGCACGCGATCCGGGTTCATGCCCAGACACATGGAGCAGCCCGGCTCGCGCCACTCGAACCCGGCCTCGATGAAGATGCGATCCAGCCCCTCGGCCTCGGCCTGATGCTTGACCAGCCCGGAGCCGGGCACGATCAGCGCCTGCTTGATGCCGTCGGCAACCTTGCGGCCCTTGAGCACCGACGCGGCCGCGCGCAGATCCTCGATGCGGCTGTTGGTGCAGCTGCCGATGAAGATATGCTCGACCGGCACGTCTTCCATGCGCTGACCAGCGGTGAGGCCCATATAGGCGAGCGACTTGGCCGCAGCTTCCCGCTTGGAGGGGTCCTCAAAGCTCTCCGGATCGGGCACGACGCCGGTGATCGGTACCACGTCCTCGGGGCTGGTGCCCCAGGTGACGGTCGGCGCGATCTCGCTCGCCTCCAGCCGCACATGCTTGTCGAACACCGCGCCTTCGTCCGTGACCAGCGTGCGCCAATAGGCGACGGCGCGATCCCAATCGGCACCCTGCGGCGCCATCGGGCGGCCCTTGATGTATTCGAACGTCTTCTCGTCCGGCGCAAAGAGCCCCGAGCGCGCGCCACCCTCGATCGCCATGTTGGCGACGGTCAGCCGGCTCTCGACGCTCATGGCGCGGAAGGTCGAGCCGCGGAATTCCATGACATGGCCGGTGCCGCCGGCGGTGCCGATGCGGCCGATGACGGCGAGGATCACGTCCTTGGCGGTGACGCCATAGCCCAGTTCGCCCTCGACCTCGATGGCGAGCGTCTTGCTCGGCTTGAGCAGCAGCGTCTGCGTGGCCAGCACATGCTCGACCTCGCTGGTGCCGATGCCGAAGGCCAGAGCGCCCAGCGCGCCGTGCGCGGCCGTGTGGCTATCCCCGCAGACCAGAGTCATGCCGGGCAGCGTGAAGCCCTGCTCGGGGCCGACGACATGGACGATGCCCTGATTGATGTCCGTCGCGCCGAAATAGCGGATGCCGAACTCGGGCGCATTGCGCTCCAGCGCGGCGAGCTGCTGCGCGCTCTCCTTGTTGACGATGGGGATGCGGTTGCCCTGCGCATCCACCCGCGCCGTGGTCGGCACGTTATGATCCGGCACGGCCAGCGTGAGATCGGGACGGCGCACTTTGCGGCCAGCCAGACGAAGGCCCTCGAACGCTTGCGGGCTGGTCACTTCATGGACGAGGTGGCGGTCGATATAGACAAGGCACGTGCCATCGTCGCGCTTCTCGACGACGTGCGCGTCCCAGATCTTCTCATAAAGGGTGCGGGCCTGGGTCATAATGGGGCTGCCCTACATCTGTCGCGGTCGGGGGGGAAGCCCCTATATCGGGCGCTCGAAGTCCGTTTCAATGCCGCGCGCGGCGCTCCTCCTCTCGTCGCCCCGGACTTGATCCGGGGTCCCGCTGCCTTGGTGCACGATCGCTGAATAAGAAGCGAGATCCCGGATCAAGTCCGGCATGACGAGTATTGGTGGGGCAGCGGAGTGCTCCGGAACTGCCCCTCCTCCGACGAGGGGTGAGCGCCCCGCCTTAACCCGCAGCCTTACGAGACGTAATGCGCCGTCGTCTTGGCCGCGACTTCCTCAGCGGTAACACCCGGCGCCAGTTCCACGAGGCGGAAGGGCTGATCGTGCGAAGCGCGCTGGAAGACACAGAGATCGGTGACGATCATGTCCACCACGTCCCGGCCGGTGAGCGGCAGGGTGCATTCCGGGATGAACTTGGGGCTGCCGTCCTTGGCGGTGTGCTCCATAACGACGATGATCTTCTTGACGCCGGCGACGAGGTCCATCGCGCCGCCCATGCCCTTGATCATCTTGCCGGGGATCATCCAGTTGGCGATGTCGCCTTTCTTGGACACTTCCATCGCACCCAGCACGGTGAGATCGATGTGGCCGCCGCGGATCATCGCGAAGCTGTCGGCGCTGGAGAAATAGACGCTGCTCGGCAGTTCGCTGATCGTCTGCTTGCCGGCATTGATGAGATCGGGATCGACCTCGTCATCATAAGGGAACGGGCCGATGCCGAGCATGCCGTTCTCGCTCTGCAGCGTGACCTCCACGCCCGGCGGGATGTGATTGGCGACCAGCGTCGGGATGCCGATGCCGAGATTCACATAGAAGCCGTCCTGCAGCTCCTTCGCGGCGCGCGCGGCCATTTCATCGCGTGACCAGCCCATTATGCGGCCTCCCTTTCGCGGACAGTGCGGAATTCGATCTTCTTGTCATAGGGCGCGCCGACGATCATGCGCTTCACATAGATGCCGGGCAGATGGATGCTGTCCGGATCGAGGCTGCCGACGGGCACCACTTCCTCGACTTCCGCGACGCAGATCTTGCCGGCGGTGGCCATCGGCTGGTTAAAATTCCGCGCGGTCTTGCGGAAAATCAGATTGCCCGCTTCATCGGCCTTCCAGCCCTTGATGATGCACAGATCGGCATAGATGCCGCGCTCGAGCACATATTCCTGTCCATCGAAAATCTTGGTTTCCTTGCCCTCGGCAACCTGCGTGCCCACACCGGTCTTGGTGTAGAAGCCCGGAATGCCCGCACCGCCGGCCCGGCAGCGCTCGGCCAGCGTGCCCTGCGGACAGAACTCCACCTCCAGCTCGCCTGCCAGATATTGCCGCTCGAACTCCTTGTTCTCGCCGACATAGGACGAAATCATCTTCTTCACCTGGCGGGTGCGCAGCAGCTTGCCCAGCCCTTCGCCGTCGATGCCGGCATTGTTGGAGGCGAAGGTGAGATCCTTCACGCCAGAATCGCGGATCGCATCGATCAGCCGTTCGGGGATTCCGCACAGGCCGAACCCGCCGGCGCAAATGAGCATTCCGTCGTGGAGCAGGCCATCGAGAGCGGCTGCGGCATCGGGATAGAGTTTCTTCACGCGTGTCTCCTTGGCACGGATGGAGCGAAAGCTGATCCGCCCATAAGAGCGCGGGACCGGACGGTCAAATGCCCGGATTGCACGAGGCGGTAGGGAAACCGAACCGCACCGGGTGATCGGTGCCTGCTCGGACATAAACAATGAAGGCCGCACTCGCATCTGCGAGTACGACCTTCATCAAAAACGCTTGAGCGTTACGGCTTGGGGTCAGACCCGGTCGCCGAGGGCTCCCTTCACGGAGCCCTTGAGGCCTTGGCCCTTGCCCTTGAGCTCCTGACCGAGACCTTCCGCCTGCTGATCGGGATCGTTGCGCTGCTTGCCGATCTCCTGCTTGGCCTTGCCGACCGCCTCGTTCGCGGCGCCCTTGGCCTTGTCGATCAATTCACCCATGATAGGTCTCCAATCGCTGAATTCTGCTACGGCCGGACGATCCGACCGTCTGAAAATCAAACGAGTTGGGAGGCGGCTGGTTCCGACAAATACGACCAGCGGTTGGCCGCGCTTGGCTCAGATCAAGCCAGCGAGCGGACTTGAGGGGTCGGCATACATGCGTCGCCCCATGCGCCCGGCGAGGTAGGCCATGCGCCCAGCTTCGACCGATGCCTTCATGGCAGCGGCCATCAGCACCGGGTTCTTGGCTTCTGCAATGGCGGTGTTCATCAGTACGCCGGTGCAGCCCAGTTCCATCGCCACCGCTGCATCGGAGGCCGTGCCGACGCCGGCATCGACCAGCACCGGGAGCTTGGTGCCTTCCACGATCAGGCGGATGGTCACCCGGTTCTGGAGGCCCAGGCCCGAGCCGATGGGCGCGCCGAGCGGCATGATCGCCACCGCGCCCGCACTCTCCAGCTGCTGCGCGGCGATTGGGTCGTCGGTGCAGTAGACCATCGGCTTGAAGCCCTCCTTGGCGAGGATTTCCGTCGCACGGATGGTCTCGACCATGTTCGGGTAAAGCGTGCGGGCTTCGCCCAGCACTTCCAGCTTCACCAGATCCCAGCCGCCCGCCTCGCGCGCCAGTCGCAGCGTGCGGATCGCGTCTTCAGCGGTAAAGCAGCCAGCGGTGTTCGGCAGATAGGTGATCTTCTTGGGGTCGATGAAGTCGGTCAGCATCGGTGCCTTGGGGTCGGACACATTCACCCGCCGCACCGCCACGGTGACGATCTCCGCGCCCGATGCCTCGACGGCAGCGGCGTTCTCGGCGAAATCGCGATATTTGCCAGTCCCGACGATCAGCCGCGAGCGGAAGGTGCGCCCGGCCACGCTCCAGCTATCATCGGCCAGTACCGGCGATCCATCGCCGCCGCCGACGAAGTGCACGATCTCCAGCTCATCGCCATCCTCGACGATCACATCGGCCAGCTTCGCACGCGGCACGACCTCCAGATTACGCTCGACCGCCACCTTCTCGGGCGCCAGCCCAAGCTCATTGGCCAGATGCGCTATGCTGTGCCCGGCGCGCACGCGGCGATGCTCGCCATTGACCCGGATGCCGATCGTTCCGTCCGCGCTCATGCCGTGTGTTCACCTTTCGCTTTGAGAGCCGTTCGCCACGCCATATAGGGTGGAGCCCAAGGCTCGCAACCAACAAGGACCGGATGGCCCCATGACTGCCGCGCGAAAAATCTATGTCCTCAATGGCCCCAATCTCAACCTGCTCGGCACGCGTGAGCCGGAGATATATGGCTATGATACGCTCGACGACATTGCCGACCGCATGGAAGACGAGGCCCGGCGCGCCAGCGTGGAGCTGGATTTCCGCCAGTCCAATCATGAGGGCCATCTGATCGATTGGCTACATCAGGCCAATGCGGAAGCAGCGATGGCCGTCATCCTGAACGCGGGCGGCCTCACGCACACTTCCGTGGCGCTGCACGATGCGATCAAATCCATCACCGTGCCGGTGATCGAGGTTCACCTCTCCAACCCCGCCGCGCGGGAGAGCTTCCGCCATCATAGCTATGTCGGCATGGCCGCGCGCGGATCGATCGCGGGCTTCGGCGCGCTCTCCTATATGCTGGCGCTGGAAGCGGCGCTTGAGATGGATTGAACCAGACAGGGCGTGCAAACGGTTGCCTTATCGGGCGAAGGGCAATAGGCCCCAGCCCCACTCCAGAACAGAATAAAGCTTTCTCAAAGGGAAGACCAATGGCCGACAAGACCAACGAAGGCTCGATGCAGGTGGACGTTAAGCTGGTGCGCGAACTGGCGAAAATGCTGGACGCGACGAACCTCACCGAGATCGAGGTGGAAGACGGCGACCGCAAGATCCGCGTCGCCCGCACCCCCGCCGCCCAGAGCGCGACCTATGCGCCGATGGCCGCTGCGCCCGCACCGGCAGCCCCGGTGGCTGCTGCTGCGCCCGTGGAAAGCGCCGCACCGGCCCCCGCGGCCGGTCCCGCCGCCGGCACGATCAAATCGCCGATGGTCGGCACTTGCTACCTCACGCCCGAGCCCGACGCCCCCGCCTTCGTCAAGGTGGGCGACGCAGTGAAGGCGGGCCAGACCCTGCTGATCGTCGAGGCCATGAAGGTCATGAACCCGATCACCGCACCCTCTGCCGGCACGGTCCAGGCTGTGCTGGTCGAGAACGGCCAGCCGGTCGAATATGACCAGCCGCTGATCGTGGTCGCGTGAGGACACGCCAGCCATGAGCATCGAGAAGCTGCTGATCGCCAATCGCGGCGAGATCGCCCTGCGCATCCACCGGGCCTGCCACGAGATGGGCATCAAGACGGTGGCCGTGCATTCGACCGCCGACGCCGACGCCATGCATGTGCGCCTGGCGGACGAAGCCATCTGCATCGGCCCGCCGGCTGCGAAGGACAGCTATCTCAACATTCCCGCGATCATTTCCGCCGCCGAAATCTCGGGCGCGGACGCGATCCATCCGGGCTATGGCTTCCTCTCCGAAAATGAGCGCTTCGCGGAAATCGTGGAAGCGCATGACATCATCTTCGTCGGCCCCAAGCCCGAGCACATCCGCGTGATGGGCGACAAGGTGGAAGCCAAGCGCACCGCCGGCGCGCTCGGTCTGCCGCTTGTGCCGGGCACCGACGGGGCGATCGAGGACATCGCAGACGCCAAGCAGCGCGCGAGAGAGATCGGCTATCCGGTCCTCGTGAAAGCCGCCTCCGGCGGCGGCGGGCGCGGCATGAAGGTGGTGCCGACCGAAGACGAGTTCGAGAGCCTGATGTCCCAGGCCAAGAGCGAAGCCAAGGCGGCGTTCGGCGACGACACCGTCTACATGGAAAAATATCTCGGCAATCCCCGCCATATCGAGTTCCAGATTTTTGGCGACGGCAAGGGCAATGCCATCCATCTGGGCGAGCGCGACTGTTCGCTGCAGCGCCGGCACCAGAAGGTGCTGGAAGAAGCGCCCTCCCCGGTCATCTCGTCGGCCGAACGCAACCGCATGGGCACGCTCGTGGCCAAGGCGATGGCCGACATGGGCTATCGCGGCGCGGGGACCATCGAATTCCTGTACGAGAACGGCGAATTCTACTTCATCGAGATGAACACCCGTATTCAGGTGGAACATCCGGTGACGGAGATGATCACCGGCTTCGATCTGGTGCGCGAGCAGATTCGCATTGCCGAGGGCAAGCCGCTCTCGGTGACGCAGGACGAGCTGGAATTCCACGGCCACGCCATCGAGTGCCGCATCAATGCGGAAGACCCGGTGACGTTCATGCCCTCGCCCGGCAAGGTGCAGATGCTCCACGTCCCCGGCGGCATGCACGTGCGCGTCGAAAGCGCGCTCTATCAGGGCTATAGCGTGCCGCCTTATTATGACAGCATGATCGGTAAGCTGATCGTCTACGGCCGCACCCGCGAGGGCTGCCTGATGCGCCTCAAGCGTGCGCTCGAGGAATATGTCATCGAGGGCATGAAGACCACCATCCCCCTGCACCAGAAGCTCATCGCCGACCCGGACGTGCAGAATGGCGATTACAGCATCAAATGGCTGGAAGAATGGCTGGAGCGGCAGAAGGTCGATTGAGCGGGCAACCGCCACTGCGCATCCGTCCGGTCGCCCTTGCGGATGCGGAGGCCATCACGGCGATCTACGCCCATCATGTGCAGCATGGCACAGCGACCTTCGATACGCAGGCGCCCACGGCCGAGCAATGGCGCGAGAAGATCGCGTATCTGGCTGAGAAGGGCTGGCCGTTCATCGTCGCGGAAGATGAGGACGGCGCGGTGATCGGCTATGCCTATGCCGCGCAATTCCGCGACCGCCCCGCCTACGCTCATGCCTGCGAGGACAGCGTCTATCTCCATCCCGCGAAGACCGGCCAAGGCATCGGCAGAGCGCTGCTGGCGTCGCTGATCCCGGCCGCCGGTGCGGCAGGGTTTACCCAGATGCTCGGCGTGATCGCCGGCGGCGAGGACGCCTCGGTCGCGCTCCACGCCGGCCAAGGCTTCCGCCACGCAGGACGCATGGAGAAGGTCGGCTATAAATTTGGCCGCTGGCTGGACACCATCTACATGCAGCGGGCATTGCCCGGCGACGACCAGCCGGCCTGACGGACGGGCAAACGAAAAGGATCAGGCGATGAAGGCGACCATCTACCACAACCCCCGCTGCTCGAAATCCCGCGAGGCGCTGGCGATCCTGCAGGAGACGCCGGGCGTCGAGGTGGAGATCGTCGAATATCTCAAGACTTCGCCGAGCCGAGACACGCTCGCGGCCCTCTATCAGCGCGCCGGCCTGACCCCGCGCGACGGCCTGCGCAAGGCCGAGGACGGCGCCAAGGCGCTCAAGGACGCCGACGACGCCGCTATCCTCGACGCCATGGCTGCCGACCCCATCCTGATCGAACGCCCGCTGGTGGCGACCGAAAAAGGCGTGCGGCTGGGCCGTCCGCCGGAGACGGTGCGGGAGATTCTGTAAGGCGACCGCTCAGCCGACCTCAACGCCTTTCCAGAAGGCGATGCGGTCGCGGATTGCTTCCGCCTCCGGCTTGGGATCGGGATAGTACCAGGCGGCATCCGGGTTGTCGGCGCCGGCCACGTGCAAGCTATGATAATGCGCTGTACCCTTCCACGAGCAGACCGTCGTCGTGTCGCTCGGGCGGAGAACGGCGGGATCGACGGCATCGGCGGGGAAATAGTGGTTGCCTTCCACGACGACCGTGTCGTCGCTGCGGGCAATGACGGCGCCGTTCCAGCGGGCTTCGACCATGCGGTGTCTCCTTAAGTGTGATCGGGAGGCGCAACCAGGCAGTTAAGCTCGAGACTTGTTAGAACAGGCAATCAGTTAGCAGGGGCGCAACGATACTCCCGGGCATAATTGACACTTTTCAATCCAGAGACCGCCTTTTTGCATTCGCCACTGTCATCAACGTAGCCAAAGATTAAGCCGGTGCGTTCCCATTCACCGTCCATGTTCTTCACCTCGATCCAGTAGTCCGTATCCGTTCCTACGCGATTATTCTGCACCTGCCGTATCAGGCCGTCCTTTCCGGAAACTCTATCGCCGCTTCCACAAGCAGCGATTGAGAAATACAAGAAAAGCAGTGCAAATTTCATACAGGGAATGTCCGTAGTTGGACCCCTTTTCATGAACGAGCTAGGGGGAAGAAACCTCCTCCCCTCCGCCCTTATCCTCAGACCGCCAGATCCGCCGGCACCACGGGAAGCGAGCGGATGCGCTTGCCGGTGGCGGCGAAGATGGCGTTGATGATCGCGGGGATCACCGGCGGCAGAGCCGGTTCGCCGAGGCCGGTCGTATCATTGTCCGAGATCACCCATTCGACCACCACGTCCGCCGGTGCATCCACGATGCGCGGCAGCGGGTAATCGTGGAAATTGGTGCGGCTGGCCGCGCCATCCTTGATCTCGATCTTCTGGCCGGACAGCGCCTGGCCCAGCCCGTCGATCACCGCGCCCTGCGCCTGATGGAGCGCGTTGATGGGATTGATGATCTGCCGGCCGACATCGCCGGCAACCCAGACCTTGTCGACGCTGACCTTCCCGGTCTTGGCGACGGTCACATCCACCACTTCGGCGAAATAGCCGCGATGGCTGTAATAGAAGCCAAAGCCCCGGCCCTTGCGCACGCCGTCCCCAGCATCCCCGCCGGTGCGGCCCTTCCAGCCCGCCATTTGGCAGACCTTGTCGATCACGGCGCGGGCACGGCCCGTGTTGAACTCGGGTACGCTGCCATCCATGCCGGGGCGGTTGCCATGCTTCATCAGCCGCGCCTCGCCCAGCGTGCGGCGCATCAGCTCGGGCAGGTCGATTCCGCCGGCCAGCGCCACCTCATCGAGGAAGCTCTGGAACGCAAAGGCCAGTGCATTGGAACTCGGCGCGCGCAGATAGCCCGTCGGCACGTTGCTCTCGACATAGGAGACCGAGAGATCGACATCCGCCAGCAAAGGCGCCGGAAATTCCGTCGCGGTCATGGCGGCACCGGTGTCCGGCTTGCCATCCTTGCCATAGGTGATGAAATGATCGGTAAAGGCCACGAGCTTGCCCGAGCCATCGATGCCGGCCTTGAAATCATGCCAGCCGCCGGGCCGGAAGAAATCGTGACGCAGATCGTCGGTGCGCGTCCAGATCATCTTGATCGGCCGGCCGGGCAGCGCCTTGGCGATCTGGGCGACCTGCGCCATGTAATCGTTCATCAGCCGCCGGCCGAAGCCGCCGCCGATGCGCGTCATGTGAATGGTGATCGCCTCCGGCGCGATGCCGAGCGCCTCGGACACCACCTTGCGCCCGTCCGCCGGGAGCTGGGTCGGCGCCCAGAACTCGATCTTGCCGTCCTTGAACAGCGCGGTGCAGTTCTGCGGCTCGAGCGTAGCGTGGGCGATGTAGGGATATTCATAGCGCGCGGTGACGGTCTTTGCCGCGCTGGCCATGGCCTTGGCGGCATCGCCGGCCTTGTGGATCGAATCCTCCGGCGCAGCCGCCATCTTGGCCTCGGCCGAAGCCTTGAAAGCCGCGCTGGAGAAGCGCTTCTGCGCCTCCATGTTCCACACAGGCTTCAGGGCCGAGCGCGCCTGATTGGCGACCCACCAGCTTTCCGCCACGATCGCCACCGCATCATGCGGCCCCTTGGGATTGTAGCCGCTGTTGAGCGGCACCACGGCGATGATGCCGGGAAGCGCCTTCACTGCCGCCTCATCGAAGCTGGTCAGCGTGCCGCCATAAGCCGGGCACGCCTCGATCGCGGCATGGAGCAGGCCGGGTTTCTTCACGTCGATGCCGAACAACGGCTTGCCCGCCACGATGGCCGGCGTATCGACGCCGATCTTGGACTTGCCGATGATCTTGAAGCTCGCCGGGTCCTTGAGCGGCACGGTCTTGAGGTCCGGCGCCGCGATCTTCGCCGCTTCCGCCGCCAACTCGGCATAGGTCACGCTGTGCTTGGCCGTGGGCGAGCCGGACGTCTGCGAGACGCGGCCGCCGCCTGTGGTGAGCGTCGCCTCCGGCACGCCCCAGCGCGCTGCCGCCGCCTTGATGAACATCTGACGCGCCGCCGCGCCGATCTGGCGCATGGGCATGTAGTTCATCGGCGTGGTGAAGCTGCCGCCAGCGACCTGCATACCGTAGGTCTTCTCGTCGGCGATGGTCGTCTCGGCCGTAACCTGCGTCCAGTCGACATCCAGTTCCTCGGCGATGAGCATCGGCAGCATCGTCTTGACGCCCTGGCCGATCTCCGGGTTCTTGGAGCCGATGACGAAGCGGTTGTCCGGCAGTACGCGGATATAGGCGTTGATGATAACCGCCTTCTCGCCCGGCGCCTGCGCGAAGGCGAAGCGCGCATCGAAGGCCAGCACCGCGCCGCCGACCAGCGTCGCCTTGAGCAGCCCGCGGCGGTTCATGTTGAGGGGCGCGTTCATGCAGCGGCTCCCTCTTCGATGCCGGCGGCCTGCTTGATGGCCTTGCGAATGCGCAAATAGGTCGCGCAACGGCAGATATTGCCGCTCATCGCCGCATCGATCTGCTGATCGGTGGGCTTGGGCGTCTTGGCGAGCAAGGCCGTCGCGGAGACGATCTGCCCGGCCTGGCAATAGCCGCATTGCGGCACGTCCAGCTGCATCCAGGCCTCGCTCACCGCCTTGCCGACCGGCGTCGTCGCGACATGCTCGATAGTGGTGATCTGCTTGCCCGCCGCCGTGCCGACCGGCGTGGTGCAGGAGCGCACGGCCTGCCCGTCGATCATCACCGTGCAAGCGCCGCACAGCGCCATGCCGCAGCCGAACTTGGTGCCGACCATATCCAGATCTTCACGAAGCACCCAGAGCAGCGGCTTCTTGGGGTCGGATTCGACCTGCCTTTTTTGCCCGTTGACCATCAGTTCGGTGGCCATGCCGCTTCTCCCTCCGCAATGTCTCGATGAACAGCGACATTGCCGTTGCTCTCGCCCGGTTGTCAATGTCCGTAGGCTTGCAATAATGAGGCAGGCGAGAGATGGCAGCGGCTCCCCTGCCCCCACCCCGATACAGGACGAGCGCTTGAACGATATCGATGCCATCATCGCCGCCGCGCGCGACTGGGCCGGCCAGCCCATGGCGCTCGCCACCGTCGTGGAAGCCTCCGGCTCCGCGCCAAGGCCGCGCGGCGGGCATATGCTCATTGCGGCAGATGGACGCTTTGCCGGATCGATCTCGGGCGGCTGCGTGGAATATGACGTGTTCGCCATGGCCGAGCGCGCGCTTACGAAGGGCGAGACCGGCCTGCGCTATTTCGGCAGCACCGACCCCAGCGTGTGGGAGCCCGGCCTGCCCTGCGGCGGGCAGATCGGCGTGCTGGTCCAGCCGGTGAGCGAGGCGGGCTTTGCGCCGGCGCTGTTCGAGGCGATCGCGCAGGCGCGCGCGGCGGGCAAGGCGGTTGCGATCTCCACTGACCTTGCGACTGGCAAGGCCCGGCTGGGGACGCAGGCGGGGCAGTTCGTCAATCTCTATGAGCCGGCGCGCAAGCTGCTGATCGTCGGCGCGGTGCAGATCGGCCAGGCGCTGGCGGCCATCGCGCAGACGCTCGGCATGGCGGTGACGGTCAACGACCCGCGCGAGCGCTTCCTGAGCGCCGAGCGCTTCCCCGGCGTGACGCTGACCGACGCCTGGCCGGACGAGGCCGTCGCCAGCTTCGCGCCGAATGCCGCCTGCGCGGTGGTGACGCTGAGCCACGACATCAAGATCGATGACCCTGCGCTGATCGCGGCGCTGGTGCAGTCGACGGGCTATATCGGCGCGCTCGGATCGCGTGCCAATCATGGGCGGCGGCTGGAGCGGCTGGCGGCGGCTGGGGTGAGCGCGGATGACCTGCGCCGGGTGGACGGGCCGGCCGGCCTGCCGATTGGCGGCCTTGGTCCGCAGGAGATTGCCCTCTCCATCGCCGCCGGCATGGTCGCGGCCTTTCGCGGGGCCCGCTGATGGCGCTGCCCGGCCTCGCCGTGGCGCTGCTGGCGGCGGGGCGCTCGATCCGCTTCGGCACGGCGGACAAGCTGGTGGCGGACCTCGGCGGACGCGCATTGATCGGCTGGGCGGCTGAGACCGGGCTGACGGTAGAGGCGACCCATCATCTGCTGGTGGCGCCGGCGGGCGTGGACTGGGGAAGCCACGCACCGGGATATCGGCTGATCTTCAATTCCCGGCCAGAAGCGGGGATGGCGCACTCTTTGGGTCTGGCGGCGACGGCGGCGCAGGAAGCCGGAGCCTCGGCGTTGATGGTGCTGCTCGCGGATATGCCGTTTGTCACGGCCGAGCATCTGGATGCGGTGCTTGGGCAGTTTGCGACGGATGGAGCGTCCGCCGTCTTCTCCTGTTCGCCCGACGGGGTTGCACAACCGCCGGCGCTTTTTCCGGCGCGCGCTTTCGGTGATCTCCAAGCCCTCAAAGGAGATCGGGGTGCGCGGGGCCTCGCCACAGGGGCTGCGCTGGTGAACGCCGACGCACGGCTGCTGCTGGATATCGACACGCCGGACGATCTCGCGCAGGCGCGGGCGATGGTTGCGAACACGGAGAGCAAAGCTCCGGACTGAGCGTACTCTCAAAATCCCGGCAGCATCACCCTTCCCGTGCTCCTGCGAAGGCAGGAGCCCAGGGCGTTCGAGCGCAACGGCGACGTACAGAAAGAGTTCGCGCACATGCCGAGCGTATCGGGTTCAAGTCGGCTGATTGATTGAAGCGCTTTAGCGCCCTGGGCTCCTGCCTTCGCAGGAGCACGAGAGAAATCTCGAGTTGCGGAGCGATGCCCCCCCTAAATCTCCAGCTGGCTACCCAGTTCGATCACACGGTTGGTCGGCAGGCGGAAAAACTCCA
This sequence comes from Sphingobium sp. B1D7B, assembly GCF_025961965.1. NCBI lineage: Bacteria > Pseudomonadati > Pseudomonadota > Alphaproteobacteria > Sphingomonadales > Sphingobiaceae > Sphingobium > Sphingobium sp. B1D7B. The sequence continues at coordinate 2,092,667 of NZ_JAOQOR010000001.1, read as the reverse complement.
TCGGGCTTTCCGCGTTGCGCAGCATCCAGGCGAAGAGCTTTTCGCGCCAGATCGGCATGCCGGGCCGGGCGGCCGGCAGCAGGGTCTGGCGCGTGAGGAAGAAGCTCGTCTCGATCATGCGGAAAGGCTGGCCGCAGCCTTCCACCATCGCCAGTGCAGCGGGCACGTCGGCCTCTTCCATGAAACCATAATGAATCAGCACCCGATAGAAGCCGCGCCCGAGATCCTCGACCTGATAGCGATAGGAGGCATCGACGGTCGGCACATCGAGCACCTTGACCGTCAGCAGCACCACCCGCTCGTGCAGCACCTTGTTATGCTTGAGATTATGCAGCAGCGCATGCGGCACGCCGTCCGAGGTGGAGGTCATGAACACCGCCGTGCCCTGCACCCGCACGGCGCTGTTGGCGGCTGAGGCGACGAAGACCGGGATCGGCATGGCCGCTTCGCTCAAGCGATCGACCATCAACCCGCGTCCCTTGGCCCAGGTGGTGAGCATGGTGAAGATCACCAGACCGACCAGCAGCGGGAACCAGCCGCCGTCCGGCACCTTGGTCAGGTTGGCCCCGAAATAGGCGATGTCGACGATGAAGAAGATCGCCAGCGCGCCATAGGCCAGCAGACGGTTCCACTTCCACAGCGAGAGCAGCAGCACCGCGAGCAGGCAGGTGTCGATGAACATCGCGCCCGTCACCGCGATACCATAGGCCGCGGCGAGATTGCTGGAGGAGCGGAACGACAGCACGAGCAGGATCACCATCACCATCAGGCCCCAGTTGATGACCGGGATGTAGATCTGCCCCTGCGCGCTGGCGCTGGTGTGCTTGATCTTGAGGCGCGGAATGAAGCCGAGCTGGATCGCCTGCTGGGTGAGCGAAAAGGCGCCGGTAATGACGGCCTGGCTGGCAATGATCGTCGCGACAATAGCGAGGATGACGAGCGGCAGGCGGAAGTTTTCCGGCGCGAGCAGGAAGAAGGGATTGCGGATCGCGTGATCCACCTGATCCGCCGGCAGAGAGAGGATGAACGCCCCCTGCCCCAGATAATTGAGCATGAGGCCGGGCAACACGAAGAACAGCCAGGAAACCCGGATCGGGTTGCGCCCGAAATGCCCCATATCCGCGTACAGCGCTTCCGCGCCGGTGACGGCGAGCACGACGGAGCCGAGCGCAAGGAAGGCCAGCAACTTGTCGGTCAGGAAGAACTGGAAGGCATACCAGGGATTGAGCGCCAGCAGGATCGCCGGATCGGTCGCGATATGCATGATGCCGAGGCCCGCAAGCGTCGCAAAATAGACCAGCATGATCGGCCCGAAAAGCTGGCCGACCCGCGCCGTTCCGCGCGACTGGATAGCGAACAGGCCGATAAGGATCGCCACGGAGATCGGCAAAACCAGTGGCGCGAAATGCGCGTTGACGGTGATGAGACCTTCCGACGCGGACAGCACGGACATGGCCGGGGTGATCATCGAATCGCCGTAGAAGAGCGCGGTGGCGAAGACCCCGAGGATGACGATCGGCCCGGTCCAGCGCTTGCGCCCGCTGCGGCGGTTCACCAGCGCGAGCAGCGCCAGGCTGCCGCCCTGCCCCTTGTTGTCGGCCCGCATGATGATCGAGACATATTTGATCGTCACGACGATCATCATCGACCAGAAGATCAGGCTGAGCACGCCGTAGATGTGCAGCGCATCGGGCGCGAGCGGGTGGTGCCCCGCGAACGTCTCGCGGAAGGCGTAGATCGGGCTGGTGCCGATGTCGCCGAAGACAATACCCATCGCCGCCAGCGCCATCTTGCGCAGGCTATCCGGGCCATGCCCATGACCAGCGGCCGCAGGATTCCCCGCCGCAAAGTCTCGTGGCTGATCGGTAGGGCTCACTTGCCCGCCTGACTCGCAATCATCAATCGCGCTTCCCTTGCCCAGGCCCTGCCCTGAACGCGCGGCGCCCTAGCACTTCGTCGAGAGGCACGCAACGCACCATCAGGGGCCGGCATTTCCGCTTTTGGGCGCCCCAGCCTGCGGGGCATCGCCCTGAGATGGGCCACCCTGCGCCATGGCATCGCGCCGCTCGATGAGCGCATTGAGCAACGCCACGTTGCGGATCAGCTCTTCACGCAGCTCGAAATCCTCCGGCAGGCGCGCTGCCAGCTTCAGCCAGACATCACGCGCGCGGTCGAACTGACCCGATTCCGCTAGGGCAAGCCCATAGAAATAATTGGGAGAAACGCCGTCCGGCTGGAAATGCAGGGCCTGCGCGAAGGCATAATCCGCCGCCGGGGTCAGCGTGCCATTGCCATGCGCGACCAGCGCATTGCCCAGCCCCACCCAGATGTTCGCGTCATCGGGATATTCTTTCAGGCCCGAGAGCAGCACATTGGCGGCGCCGGCCGTGTTGCCCTTGCGGGCGAGCGCGTCGGACACGACAAGCCATTTCGTCGCACCAGTCAGCCGCTCGCCGATTTCCGAGCGCTTCTTGGCCAACGCCTCATCGAACTTCACGCGCGAGTCGTTCGCCGCGACCGGCTTGTCGGCCAGACCCGGACTGCCCTGCCAGGCATAGCCGGCGAGGCCGAGCAGCAGCGCAGTGGCAACCGGCGCGGCATGGCGGAGCGGCAGGCGCGCACCCAGCATGATGCCGATGCCGACCATGAGCGCGATGCCCGCTGCGATCAACAGGCCGGTCATGCCTTCGCTCCCTTGCGGCGGCGCATCCGCCCATATGCCAGCGCCCCGCCCGCGCCCAGCAGCATCAGCGGTGCCGCCCAGAGCGGCCAGAGAATGGGGTCCGCGGTCGGCTTGTAGCTGATCCAATCCCCATAGCGCTCGATGAGCCAGGCGCGAATGGCCTCAGGGTCTTCGCCCGCCGCGATGCGCTCGCGAATGATCGAGCGCAGGTCCGCCGCCATACTCGCGTCGCTGTCCGCAATGGACTGGCTCTGGCAGGTCAGACAGCGAATCGTGTGCATCAGCTCGGTTGCCTTCGCCTCCAGCGCCGGATCGTCGAGCTGGCGATTGGCATAGGGTGCGGGCGGCAGTGCCGTCTGCGCGAACACAGGTGCTGGCAGGATGGCGAGCAACGCCGGCAGGATCAGCGCGACCCTCATGATTGCGCCTCGCGCAGCTTTTCGAGGATCATGTCCACATCCTGCGGGCCGATCACGCCGATATGCTGGTAGCGAATGATGCCCTTGCCATCGACCACGAACGTCTCCGGCACCCCGGAGGAGCCCATATAGAATTGCAGGGCACTGCGTTCATCCAGCCCGATGCGCTGATAAGGGTTGCCGTGGCGCGTGAGGAAGTCGTCCACATCGGCGCGGGCATCGCGGATCGCGACCCCATCGATGGGGACGCCTCGCTGGGCGAGTTGCAGGAGCACCGGCGCCTCGGCGATGCAGGGCACGCACCAGCTGGCGAAGATGTTGAGCAGCCGCGGCTGCCCGTCCGCCATCGCCTTGGTCGAGAGCGTCGGGCGGCTGGAGGCGCCCGCGGGCAGGTCCATCGGCGGGACCGGCTTGCCGATCATCCGCGATTGCACCACCGTCTGCTGCTCACGATTGAGGCCCAGCGAGGCCACGCCGAGGAAGATCACATAGGCAATCAGCGGAATCCACAGGATGAGCGAGCGCTTGCCGAACTTCATGCCAGCGCCTCCTGCGGATACTCCGCAGCCGCGCCAGATGCGCGCGCGATCCGCGCCTGCTTGCGCTCGCGACGGACGCGGCCGACCAGCGCCAGCGCGCCACCCAGCGCGATCAGGCCCGCGCCGCCCCAGATCAGCGTGACGAACGGCTTCCACCAGATGCGCAACTGCCAGCGGCCATTTTCGAGCGCTTCACCGAGCACCAGATAGAGCTGGCCGTTCCAGCGGGTAAGCTGGATGGACTCGTTGGTTGGCGTCGGCGGATCGGTGAAATAGCGGGCCTGAGGCCGCGCGGTGCCGATCACCTTGTCGCCGCGCCGCACGACGAGCTGCGCTTCCATGGCAGTCCAGTTCGGCCCGGCATAAGGCCGCACGCCATCCATGGTCACGGTGTAGCCGGCGATCTCGAAAGAGTCCCCCGGTGCCGCCGCCGCCAGCCGCTCGGATGAGAAGGCTGATTCGCTCGCCATGCCGGCCAGGCTGACTGCGCAGCCCAGATGCGCGATCACCATGCCATAAGTGAACATCGGCGTACGCCGCAAATTGCGCTTCCAGAGCGGCGCGACGCTCGCCACAGCAACGGCGGCGGCCATGACGAGGCCCAGCAGCGGCAACCAGCCGATCGGGCGGTCCGCAAACAGCAGCACCGCGATCAGCGTAATCAGCGCAGCGCCAATGGCGGGAGCCGACCGCCGCAGCGCCGCGCCCGACTCGTCCCGCCGCCAGCGCAGGAGCGGCCCGACCACCAGCGCGGCCATCAGCACCAGCGTGATCGGCCCGATCACCGCGTTGAAATAGGGCGGACCGACAGAGACGCTCTGGCCCAGCATTTCCGTCAGCAGCGGATAGAGCGTGCCAATGAGCACCAGCCCCAGGATCACGCACAGCAGCAGATTGTTGACGACGAGCAGCGCCTCGCGGCTGAGCGGATCAAACCGCGCGCCCTCGTTCACCGTGTGGACCCGCATAGCGAACAGCGCGAGCGCGCCGCCGATATAGAGACCGAGCAGAATGAGGATGAAGCTGCCGCGCGTGGGATCGACCGCGAAGGCGTGGACGCTGGTGAGGATACCCGAGCGCACGAGGAAGGTGCCGATCATCGACATTGCGAAAGCGACCACTGCCAGCATCACCGTCCACGCGCGCAACGCATCGCGGGCAGCCAGGACCGAAGCGCTATGGAGCAGCGCCGTCGCCGCCAGCCACGGCATGAGCGAGGCATTCTCGACCGGATCCCAGAACCACCAGCCACCCCAGCCCAGCTCATAATAAGCCCAGTATGAGCCGGCAGCGATGCCGATGGTCAGCAGGACCCAGGCACCCAGCACCCACGGCCGGATCGCACGGGCGAAGCGGGCATCCACCTGCCGGGTGAGCAGCGCGCCCACCGCGAAGGAGAAGGCTACGGACAGGCCGACATAGCCAAAATAAAGCGTCGGCGGATGGAAGGCGAGACCGGGGTCCTGCAGCAGTGGATTGAGCCCCTGCCCCTCGACCGCCGGGGGATTGAGGCGCTGGAAGGGATTGGAAGCAAACAGCAGGAAGGCATAGAAACCAAGGCTGATCGCCGCCTGCGCGCCGAGCGTCGCGAAATGGGTCGCGCGGTCGAGACTGCGCTCGAACAGCGCCACCGCGCCGCCGGCAAGGCTCATCACCGCCACCCAGAGCAGCATCGAGCCCTCGTGATTGCCCCAGGCTCCGGCGAATTTGTAGATGAACGGCTTGAGCGAATGGCTGTTCGCCGCGACCAGATAGACGGACATGTCGGAGATCAGGAACAGGGCGATGAGCAGCGCCATGGCTAGACCCGCCAGCACGCCCTGCGCGACCGCCAGCGGCCGGATGAATCGCGCCGTATCGGCATTGCCGCGTGCAACGGCCAACCAGGCGAGCAGCAATTGCAGGCCGGCGAGCGTGGCCGCGAGCCACAGGGCGGCAAGGCCGGCTTCAGCGATCATTGGCCGCGTGCATCCACCTGATGGGTCTGCGGATCATATTTGATGCCCTCCATCTCGCGCGGCATGTAGCGCTCGTCATGCTTGGCGAGGATGTTGGTCGCGCGGAACACGCCGTCTTCCCCAAAGGCGCCTTCCGCCACCGCGCCGCTGTTCTCGGCAAAGAGGTCGGGCGTGATGCCAGTGAAGGAAGCCGGCACGGTGGCCTTGCCGTCAGTCAGGCGGAAATCGACCGTCGTGCCGTTGGCGTGGCGCTTGATGCTTCCTGCTTGGACCATGCCGCCCAGACGAATCGCGCGGCCCGGCTCGACCTTGGCGGCCAGCGCTTCGGCGGGCGTGTAGAAATAGGCGGCCTGCGAGCGCAGCGCGGACATGGCCAGCAGCACGCCGCCGATCATGGCCGCCAGCGCCAGCACCACGAGGATGAGGCGCTGATGCTTACGCTTGGGGCCAGCTCTGTTCGACGTCACCGCAACCATTTCAATCCCGCTCCAGCAAATCCCGCGCCCGCCGCTCCGCCTGCCGCGCGCGCGCCCAAGCCCACAGGCTGGTCGCAACCGTCGCAACGAAGGTGAGGCCATAAGCGGCAATCACGAAAGGCCAGGGATTCATCGGTTATCCTCAGCCCCGCGACATCCGGCGCAACCGCGCCTCGATCCGATTTTCCGCCAGCATCGCCCGCATCCGCAGCAGCACGATCGCCGTGAACCAAAGAGTAAAGCCGAGCACGGTCAAGCCAAGCGGCCAGAGCATGGACGGCGCGATGCTACTGCTCATGCCGACGACGCTGATGCTCTTGGCCTGGTGGAGACTGTTCCACCACACCACCGAATAATGGATGATCGGCAGATTGAGCGCGCCGATGAGCGCATAGATCGCCGTCACGCGGCTGACACCGCCAGCATCGCCCCGCTCCACGCTGGCGCGCGCCAGCGCGATATAGCCGATGTAGAGGAACAGCAGCAGCAGCATGGAGGTCAGGCGCCCGTCCCACTCCCACCACGTCCCCCAGGTGGGCCGCCCCCAGATCGAGCCGGTGGCGAGGCACAGGGCGGTGAAGACCGCGCCCGGCACCGCGATGGCCCGACCTGCTACGCTCGCCAGCGGGTGACGCCAGACGAGCTGCATGATCGCCGCGATGGTGAGGCCACTCCAGCCGCCCATGCCCAGCCATGCCGCCGGCACATGAATGTAGAGGATGCGGAAGCTGTGCCCCTGCAGATAATCCGCGGGCGCCACGAACAGCCCGGCCCAGCACCCGGCGAGAATCAGGAGGATGCCGCCCCAGAAGCACCAGGGCGTCGCAGGCACGGCAATCGCCAGGAAACGTCGCGGGTTCGCAAGGACGTGCATCCCGCCCCTTTAGAGGCAGCGGGGCAGGCGCGCCAGTGGCTTTGGCCAGAGAATGTGACGCCGAATGTGACCCCGGCCGCGCTCAGCGCAGATAGGGGTTGGCGCGCTTGCGGGTCTTGCGGTCGATGCCCATCAACAGCCCCAGTGAGATCATGATCGAGAGCATCGCGGAGCCGCCATAGGAGACGAGCGGCAAAGGCAGGCCGACGACTGGCGCAAAGCCGACGACCATCATCATGTTGATGGAGATGTAGAGGAACAGACTGCAGGTCAGCCCCGCCGCCAGCAGCTGGTCGAAGCGGCTGGCCGCATCCCGCGCGACATTCATGCCCCAGCGCAGCAGCAGCCAGAACAAGGCGATGATGACCGTCGCGCCGAGCAGCCCCCACTCCTCGGTGATGGCCGGAAAGATGAAATCCGTATGCGACTCAGGGAGATAATGGAGATGGCTCTGACTGCCTTGCAGGTAGCCCTTGCCGAAGAAGCCGCCCGAGCCAATGGCGATGACCGACTGGGTGATATGATAGCCCGCGCCCAACGGATCGGCCTCCGGGTTCATGAAGATCGTCACGCGCCTCTGCTGGTGCGGCAGCAGGAAGCTGTAGATCACCGGGATCAGCACGATCGCGGCCGCCCCCGCCGCCGCATACAGCCGCAGCGGTAATCCCGCGAGAAAGGTCACAACCGCCACGGACAGCACCAGCATCATGCCGGTGCCGAGATCCGGCTGGAGCAGGATCAGCGCGAAGGGCACCACCGTGAGCGCGACCGGCGGCCAGAGCGCCGTGAAGGAGCGCGTCGCGGCGGGTGGCAACATCTCGTAGAATCGCGCGACCATGCCGATCACGGCCAGCCGCACGAACTCGGAGGGTTGCAACTGCATGAAGCCGAGATTGAGCCAGCTCCGCGCCCCGCCCCCCACGATGCCCATCATCAGCACAATGATGAGCAGCGCGAGACTCGCCAGATAGGCCGGGAAGAGCAGCGGCTTGAACTGCTCGGAGGGGATGTAAGAGATCACCAGCGCCAGGATCAGAAACAGCGCAAAGCGCAGCAGATGCGCACCGGCCCACGGCACCATCGAACCACCAGCCATGGAATAGAGTGCGAGCGCGCCGACCACCGCCAGCGCCGTCACGATGCCGATGGCACGCCAGGACTGGTTGGCGATCGCAGGCGGGACATGCACGAGCATCATTGGACGGATCTTGAACCGGAGTTTGGGAAGGCGACGTTGCCCTACCCGCCTAATGCCTTTCCGCCTCCAGTGAAAGCACGCGCTTCACCCCTTCGCCTCAGGCAAGCGCTCGGCAGATCGAGCGAGCTTGCCACGCCCGACCTGCCAAAGCCATGTTTCCTCCCATTCTCATCCCGGCAGGGCGTAGGCGATCACTTCATCGCCAATCGGCGTCTCCATGAAATGGTGCCCGCCCGCCATGATGACGAGATACTGCTTGCCGTTCACCTCATACACGCTCGGCGTCGCCTGACCGCCCGCCGGCAGCCTATCCTGCCAGAGCGTCTTGCCCGTCTCGATGTCGATGGCGCGGATCAGATTGTCCGTCGCTGCGGCGATGAAGGCGACACCGCCAGCCGTGACCACCGCGCCACCATTGTTCGGCGTGCCGATGTTGATGGGAAGCATTGACGGAATTCCCCAGGGGCCATTGCGCCGCGCGGTGCCGAAGGGGCGATCCCAGATGGTCTGGCCCGTCCGCATGTCGATCGCACGGATACCGCCATAAGGCGGGCGCTTGCACAGCAGGCCAGTCAGCGAAAGCCGCCACCCTGCGTTTACCGAAATGGCATAAGGCGAGCCGGCCTGCGGGTCTTGCGAGCCATGCCCGCCCCCCTCGCTCATGCTGCCGCCCCGCGCCTTCTCGTCGCCACGCGGCGCCGGGAAGCCGCGACGATCCGCCTCGGCGCGCGGCACCAGGCGATTATAGTTGGGCATATTATTGTAGTTGGCGAGGATCACGCCGCGTACCGGATCGATGGCGAGGCCGCCCCAGTCCGTGCCGCCATTATAGCCCGGATATTCGACGAAGTGCTTGTCCGCCGTGGGAGGCGTGTACCGCCCGCGATATTCCGCCTGCCGATATTGGATGCGGCAGACCATCTGGTCGATGGGGGACATGCCCCACATGTCGCTTTCCTTGAGGTCGGGGAAGGCGAGCGTGTGGTAGGTGGAATAAGGCTGGGTGGGGCTGCGCCGCTGCGGCTCCACGCCGGTGCGCGGCACGGCCCGCTCCTGCACCGGGAAGATCGGCTGGCCGGTGCGACGATCCAGCACGTAGATTTCGCCCTGCTTGCTCGGCAGGATCAGCGCCGGCACGGTGCCAGCGCCATTGGGGAAATCGACCAGCGTGGCCTGTGCGCCGAGATCATAGTCCCACACGTCCCGATGCACGGTCTGGAAGCGCCAGCGGGGCTTGCCGGTCGTCACGTCCAGCGCAACCAGCGAGGAAGAAAAATTGTCCTCCTGCGGGCTGCGGCTCCCGCTCCAGTAATCCACCGCGGAATTGCCCATCGGCAGATACACGAGGCCCAGCGACTCATCGCCGCTGGCGATGGTCCACATATTGGGCGTGCCGCGCGCATATTCCTGCCCGGCCGGCGGATCGCCCGCCCAATCCGGGTTGAGCATGTCCCAAGCCCAGCGCTTCTCGCCGGTGACGGCATCATATCCCTGGACGACGCCGGACGGCGCATCGCGCTTTTGCCCATCCAGCACTTGGTGCCCGGTCACGATCACGCCTTGCACGATCGTGGGCGGCGATGTGATCGAGACCATGCCCGGCACCACCTTGCCCATGCCGCGCTTGATATCGACCGCGCCGTTCTCGCCGAAGTCGGCGCATGGCCGCCCGGTCTGTGCATCCACGGCGATCAGGCGGCCATCCAGCGTACCCTCGATGATCCGCGTCGCGCAGGCCTGCCCTTCCGTGGCTTGCGGCACGGCATAATAAGCGACGCCCCGGCACGCGGCCGTGTAGGGAATCCACGCATGATCGACCTTGGGATCGTAGCGCCAGCGCTGCTGACCGGTCGCCGGATCGAGCGCGATGAGAATATTAGTGGCCGAGCACAGATAGAGCGTATTGCCGACCTTCAGCGGCGTCGTTTCGGCGCCATATTTGTTGTCGGCCATGTCCTCGGGCAGATCGCCGGTGTGGAACACCCAGGCGCGCTGCAATTTTCCGACGTTGGCGGGCGTGATCTGGCCCAGCGGAGAATAACGCTGCGCCGCGTAGCTGCCGCCATACGCCGGCCAGTCCGTCCCGGGCCGCAATAGCGAGGGATCGGCCACCGTCGAGGCAAGCCGCGCCGGCATCGTGCCGACGTCAGGAAGGTTGAGGCGGGAGATCACCACGCCACCCACGGCCAGCACAAGCACGGCTGCCACGCTCGCCATAATCGGCAAGCGCCATTGCCAGCGCTCGGGCTGGAGCACCGGCAAGGTCAACAGCACAAGGATCAGGAGCACCGTCGGGCCGACGGTGAAGGGAATCAGCGCCCACCCATCGAGCCCGGCCTCAGCCAGCCCCCAGATGATCGAAAGTCCATAGGCCGCTAGATAGACCCAGACGCCCAGCACCCGCTGTCGGATGAGAAGAAAGCCCGCCAGACCGAGGAGCACCCCGGCAATGAGGTAATAGAGGCTGCCACCCAGCACCGCGAGCCACGCGCCGCCGATAGCCAGCACAAGGCCGACCAGCGCGATAATCGCGCCGACAATGGTTGCGAAGAGGGAGCGAGCACGCGCGCGGGACGTCCAATCAACCGGCATGGCGATCTCCTTTTGCAAGGGAAACAGCCCCCGGGCGGCATGGTTCCGAACTTTATGCCCCTCGCCGATTTTGGCAGCTTCACGCGCTTATGGAGGCCTCACCCGTGCCCGACTCGGGGCATTCACCACCTTTCTTGCGACAATGGGGCGACAAAGCAGTTTGACGCTCCTATATGGCCGGCAACGAGGATCGCGACGCGGCGGGAATCGCACCCCGTCGGCTATGAGTAGAGCCATGCTGACCACGCACCCATTTGATGACGACAAGCTGCGCGAAGAGTGCGGCGTTTTTGGCGTATATGGCGCCGACACAGCCTCCGCCATGGTGGCGCTGGGCCTTCACGCCCTGCAGCATCGCGGGCAGGAAGCCGCCGGCATCACCAGCTGGGACGGTGAGGAGTTCCACACCCACCGGGCCATGGGCCATGTCGCGGGCAACTTCGACAAGGACGATGTGATCCGCCAGCTCGCCGGCCATGTCGCCTGCGGCCATGTGCGCTATTCGACGACCGGCGAGACAGCGCTGCGCAACGTCCAGCCGCTCTATGCCGAGCTGTCCTCGGGCGGCTTCGCCATCGCTCACAATGGCAACATCTCCAACGCGATGAACCTGCGCAAGCGGCTGGTGCGCGATGGCGCGATCTTCCAGTCGACCAGCGATACCGAGGTGATCATCCACCTCGTCGCCAAATCGCGTTACCGGACCCTGCTGGATCGCTTCATCGATGCGCTCAAGCAGGTCGAAGGCGCCTATTCGCTCATCTGCCTGACGCGTGAGGGCCTGATCGCCTGCCGCGATCCGCTCGGCATCCGTCCGCTCGTCATGGGCCGGCTGGGCGATGCGATCATCTTCGCCTCCGAGACGGTGGCGTTCGATGTGGTCGGCGCGGAATATATCCGGCAGGTCGAGCCCGGCGAGCTGATCGTGGTGACGCAGGGCGGCGAAATCCGCTCGCACCGCCCCTTTGGCGAGACGGCGCAGGCCCGCCCCTGCATCTTCGAGCATGTCTATTTCTCGCGGCCGGACTCCATCGTGGACGGCAGCAGCGTCTATTCGGTCCGCAAGGGCATTGGCGCGCAGCTGGCCATCGAGAGCCCTGTCGATGCCGATCTCGTGATTCCCGTGCCGGATAGCGGCGTGCCTGCCGCCATCGGCTATGCGCAGCAATCGGGCATTCCGTTCGAGCTGGGCATCATCCGCTCGCATTATGTTGGCCGCACCTTCATCCAGCCGGGCGACAAGGTTCGCCATCTGGGCGTGAAGCTCAAGCACAACGCCAATCGGGCGCTGATCGCCGGCAAGCGCATCGTGCTGATCGACGATTCGATCGTGCGCGGCACCACCAGCCTCAAGATCGTGCAGATGATGCGCGAGGCCGGCGCCAAGGATGTGCACATGCGCATCGCCAGCCCGCCGACCCGGCATAGCTGCTTCTACGGCGTCGATACGCCCGAGCGCGCCAAGCTGCTCGCGCATCGCATGGACGTCTCGCAGATGTGCTCGTTCATTCATGCCGACAGCCTCGCCTTCGTGTCGATCGAAGGCCTTTACCGGGCGATCGGCGAGGCGCGCCGCAATGATGAGCTGCCGCAATATTGCGATGCCTGCTTCACCGGCGATTATCCCACCACCCTCACCGACTTCGACGATCAGGCCGAAGTGAACCAGCTCGAACTGCTGCGCGAACGCGTGGTCTGAGCCGGAGCGGAGACAGCATGACTGACACGACCGACAACCGGCCCCTGGCCGGGCGCCTTGCCCTCGTCACCGGCGCCAGCCGGGGCATCGGCGCGGCCACCGCCATCGAACTCGCGCGCGATGGCGCGCATGTGGTTCTGGTCGCGCGGTCCGTGCCGGATCTTGAAGCGGTGGAAGAACAGATCCACGCCGGCGGCGGCAGCGCCACCATCGCCCCGCTCGACCTGACCGACGGGGAGAGCATCGGGCGCCTGGCCACAGCAATCAGCGGGCGCTGGGAAGCGCTCGACGTGCTGGTGCTCAATGCTGCCACGCTGGGCACGCTTGCCGCCGTGACCGCCATCGACACCAAGGAATTCGCCCGGCAGCTCACGCTCAACATCGCCTCGACCCAGGCGTTGATCGCGGCCTTCGATCCCATGCTTCGCAAGAGCAGCGACGCACGCGTCGTAGCCCTCTCCACCGGCGTCGCCACGGCGCCCCGCGCTTATTGGGGCGCCTATGGCGCATCCAAGGCGGCGCAGGACGTGCTGGTGAGCGCCTATGGGCAGGAAGTCACCAAGATTTCCAAGGTCCGCACCCACATCGTCAACCCCGGCCCCACCCGCACCACCATGCGCGCCCGCGCCTATCCCGGCGAAGACCCGGCAACGCTCAAGACACCGGACGTGGTCGGCCGTGCGATCGCCGATCTGGTGGTCAGCGAGGCGGCCGACGGCACGCGGGTCGATCTGCCGCGGTAAGAGTGGCGGCCGGCGTTTAGGGCCGGGCTTACTCGATCAACGATTTGGGGCAGTGCTTTTGCGGCCTGGGCTCCTGCCTGCGCAGGAGCACGAGGTGGCGTGGAGCATCACCGCGTGGCCGTTTGATTGGGCGTACAAGTGAGCCGTTAAGCCCAAGCTGTGCTCCTGCGCAGGCAGGAGCCTAGGGCAGCAGAGCTCCACGACGGCGGATTGACCAGCGCTTTGATAAGCGCTCCGACAATCCCGCCACCCGCTCAGATCACTCCGTCAAATCGCTCCACACATTCTTGATCTTGCTGAAAAACCCGCTCGACTGCGGACATTCCTCGCCCGTCTCGGTGGCGCGAAACTCTTCCAGCAGTTCCTTCTGCCGGGCGGAGAGCTTGGTGGGCGTTTCCACCTCGATCTGGATGACGAGATCGCCCCGCCCGCGCGCATTCAGCACCGGCATCCCGGCGCCGCGCTGGCGCAACTGCTTGCCGGACTGGATGCCGGCGGGAATGCGGATTTCATGATCCTCGCCGTCCAGGCCGGGCACCTCGATGGTGCCGCCCAAGGCCGCGAGCGTGAAGCTGATCGGCACGCGGCAGAACAGGTTGGTGCCGTCCCGCTCGAAAATCTGGTGCCGCTTCACATGCAGGAAGATGTAGAGATCGCCCGCCGGGGCGCCGCGCGGTCCGGCCTCGCCTTGCCCGGTGAGGCGAATGCGCGTGCCTTCGTCCACGCCAGCCGGCACCTTCACGTCCAGCGAACGACGCTTGTCCACCCGCCCTTCGCCGCGACAGGCACGGCAGGGTGATTTGATCCGCTGGCCGGCGCCATGGCAGCTCGGGCAGGTCCGCTCGATGACGAAGAAGCCCTGCTGCGCCCGCACCTTGCCGTGGCCACCGCAGGTCGGGCAGCTTTCCACGCTGGTACCAGGCTCAGCGCCGCTACCGTCGCAGGCGTCGCATTGCGTGGAGACATCGATCTCGATGGTCGTGTCGCGGCCATGGAAGGCATCTTCCAGCGAGATTTCCATGTCGTAGCGCAGGTCCGCGCCGCGCCGCGTCTGTTGACGGCCACCGCCGCCAAACCCATCGCCGAAGATCGTCTCGAAAATATCGGAGAAATCGGAGAAACCGGCCTGACCGCCCCGTCCGCCGCCCATGCCGCCCTGCTCGAAAGCGGCGTGGCCGAAGCGATCATAAGCCGCTCGCTTCTGCTCGTCCTTCAGGCAGTCATAAGCTTCGTTGATCGCCTTGAACTTGGCTTCGCTCTCCTTGCAGCCCGGATTGCGATCCGGATGACACTGCATGGCCAGCTTGCGATAGGCGGACTTGATCGTCGCGCCATCCGCCGTCCGCTCGACTTCGAGCAGCTCGTAATAATCGATTTTGCTACTCATGCCCCGCAGCAGTCCCAAGCAATCGCCCAGCCGGCCAGTTCACGGGCCGGCCGGGCGTCATTTCCGTTCAATCAGGCTTTGTTGTCTTCGTCGACTTCCGAGAACTCGGCGTCGACGACGTCATCATCAGCCTTCTGGGCCGTACCTTCGGCGCCCGGAGACGCGGCCGCAGCCTGCTCCTTCTCGTAGATCGCCTGACCGAGTTTCATGGAAACCTGTGCCAGTTCCTGGGTCTTGGTCTTCATCGCCTCGACATCGCCGCCCTCGACCGCGCTCTTGGCCGCGGTGACAGCCGCCTCGATCTCGCCCTTGAGCGCCTCGTCCACCTTGTCGCCATGCTCGGCGAGCTGGCGCTCCGTGGTGTGGATCAGGCTCTCGGCGTTGTTCTTCGCCTCGGCGCCCTCACGACGCTTCTTGTCTTCCTCGGCAAAGCGCTCGGCATCCTTGACCATCTGGTCGATGTCGGAATCGCTCAGACCGCCAGACGCCTGGATCTTGATCTGCTGCTCCTTGCCGGTGCCCTTGTCCTTGGCCGAGACGTTCACGATGCCGTTGGCGTCGATGTCGAACGTGACCTCGATCTGCGGCACGCCGCGCGGTGCCGGCGGAATGCCGACCAGATCGAACTGGCCGAGCAGCTTGTTGTCCGCCGCCATTTCACGCTCGCCCTGGAAGACGCGGATGGTCACTGCCTGCTGATTGTCATCAGCCGTCGAGTAGACCTGGCTCTTCTTGGCCGGGATCGTGGTGTTACGGTCGATCATGCGGGTGAACACGCCACCCAGCGTCTCGATGCCCAGCGACAGCGGCGTCACGTCGAGCAGCAGCACGTCCTTGACGTCGCCCTGCAGCACGCCGGCCTGAATGGCAGCGCCCATGGCGACCACTTCGTCCGGGTTCACGCCGGTGTGCGGCTCCTTGCCGAAGAACTCCTTCACCACTTCGCGCACGCGGGGCATGCGGGTCATGCCGCCGACGAGCACGACGTCGCTGATCTCGCTGGAGGAAACGCCGGCGTCCGCGATCGCCTTCTTGCAGGGCTCGAGCGTGCGCTTGATGAGCGCCTCGACCAGCCGCTCAAGGTCGGCACGGGTGATGGTCTTGACCAGGTGCTTGGGACCAGTCGCATCGGCGGTGATGAACGGCAGGTTCACTTCCGTCGTCTGCGCGCTGGAGAGCTCGATCTTGGCCTTCTCGGCGGCTTCCTTCAGGCGCTGCAGCGCCAGCTTGTCGCCGCGCAGGTCGATGCCTTCGTCCTTCTTGAAGCCATCAGCGAGATATTCGACGATCTTGGAGTCGAAATCTTCACCGCCAAGGAAGGTATCGCCGTTGGTCGACTTCACCTCGAACACGCCGTCGCCGATCTCGAGGATCGAGATGTCGAAGGTACCGCCGCCAAGGTCGTAGACCGCGATGGTCTTGCCTTCGCTCTTCTCAAGCCCGTAAGCGAGCGCGGCCGCGGTCGGCTCGTTGATGATGCGCAGCACTTCAAGGCCCGCAATCTGGCCGGCGTCCTTGGTCGCCTGGCGCTGCGCGTCGTTGAAATAGGCCGGCACGGTGATGACGGCCTGCGTCACGGTCTCACCGAGATAGCTCTCGGCGGTTTCCTTCATCTTCTGCAGGATGAAGGCGGAAATCTGCGAGGGGCTGTAGTCCTGCCCGCCAGCATTCACCCAGGCGTCGCCATTGGGACCCTTGGAAATGTTGTAGGGGACCAGCTCCATGTCCTTCTTGGTCAGCGGATCGTCGAACCGGCGACCGATCAGGCGCTTGACGGCATACACGGTGTTGTCCGGATTGGTCACGGCCTGACGCTTGGCCGGCTGGCCAATGAGCCGCTCGCCATCCTTGGCGAATGCCACGATGGAGGGCGTGGTGCGCGCGCCTTCCGCATTCTCGATCACTTTCGGCTTGCCGCCGTCCATCACGGCGACGCAGCTGTTCGTGGTGCCGAGATCAATACCGATAACCTTAGCCATATTTGCCCTCTTGTACCCCATGTGTAGTTGAGCGCCCGGAATTGGGCCGCTGCCGGGGCGGCTCCGCACTCAGGCCGAAACCACCCCGTTGACCGCGCCGATATAGGAGGGTGTTTTCGCGCAACAAGTCCCGAGATGATTTAGCTGACCCAAGCGCGCATCGCAGGCCCGACCGGGGCAGGTCAGGACACGCACGCCGATGCGCGCCCAAGCAAGGCGGCCTGTTTTGCTTGGCGGCGTAGATCGCCGGGTCTAAAGCCCGGCGAGATAACAAACCTCCCGGAGACCGCACATGCACAAGCCCTCCTCGCTCCTCGTCGCAGCCGCGATGCTGGCGACGCTCGGCGCGTGCAGCGACCCGCCGCCGCTGGATGTCGATGGCGGCTTCCTGCGCCTTAACCCCAATCCCAATGCCCCCTCTGCGGCCTATTTCACGATCCACGGCGGCGCCGATGATGTCGTGCTGCGCGACGTGCTGACCGACGAAGCCGTGCGTGTGGAAATTCACGAGAGCAGCACCAAGGACGGCGTCGCCTCCATGCGCCCAGTGAAGACCGTGGACGTGCCCGCCGGCGCGACAGTGAAGTTCGAACCGGGCGGCAAGCACCTCATGCTGTGGTCGATCAACCCGCAGGCGCTTGAGGACAAGAAGATGACGTTTACCTTCATCTTCTCCAACGGCCAGCGCATTCTCGCCGACGCCATCGTGCAACAGCCGGGCGCGGCTGGTGAGATGGCCGGCATGGAAGACCATAGCGGCCACTAAGCTGGGCTCGGCCTGTCCAGGCATATGATGGGGAAATGGGCATGACGGCCCTGCGATAGTGGGCGCAGGCACGGACTGAACGTGCGCCCCGTCTGATAGCGAAACGATCTCCGATATTAGAACGGATTTAATACTTGCCGGGTTAGAGACTTGCTGCCGCGCGCGCCCGCTTTATGGGGCGGCTGGGCGGAGAAATGTGGTGGGGTCGGTTGATGGAAGACGTGGCAAGCAAACCGTTGGGCGGCTTGCTCCTTATCCTGCCCCTTCTCGTTCATCAGTATGAAGGCGATGTCTTCATTGAGCAGCAGGCGGCGAATGGCCTGCACCAGTGGATTCGCCATTTCGGCCAGATGACATTGTGCGTGAAGGTCGTGAACGCTCCCCCTCCTGCGGACAGCGTTTCGATCGCAGGGCTTGGCTTGGGACCAAATCTTGCCGTTGAGCTGATGCCGCGAGCGTGGACGCCGCTTTCCTTTGCCAAGGCCTATCCAGAGATGCGTGCCAAATTGTCACGCCTGATCGACAGCCACGCGTTCCTCCATTGTGCCCTTGGCGGGGCGTGGGGCGACTGGGCCGCCGTTGCGGCGCTGATGGCCGCTCGCAGGGGGCGGAAGGTCGCCGTGTGGACGGACAGGGTCGAGTCGGAAGTCATGCGCATCGACGCCCTCAGAGCATCGGGCGTCCGGCGCTTTGTCAGGCTTATGAATGCGGGCCTCGCGCAACGCCTGGAGCGTCGCGCGATTGGGTCGGCAGCGCTTGGCCTGTTCCATGGCAATGATTGCTACCAGACTTATCGTGGGTTCAATGCCAATTCGTTTCTTGTGCACGACATCCATTTGAAGCCGCACGACAAAATCTCGGACGAGAGCCTGATCCGCAAAATACGCGACGTCGAGCACGGCCCTCTGCGTCTGATCTACATTGGGCGGTTTCACCCCGATAAAGGTGTCATGGACTGGATAGAAACGCTCCGTCTCGTCAAAGAGGCGGGGGTAGCGTTTCGTGCCCAGTGGTATGGCGATGGCCCGCAGCGGGAGGAGGCGCGCGCAAAAGTGCTGGCGCAAGGGCTTGAGGAACAAATCGAATTCCCCGGCCTCCTCGTCGATCGATCGGAGTTGCTGGATAAGTTGCGCGCGGCGCATCTGATGCCGTTTTGTCACCTGACGCCTGAATCTCCGCGGAACCTGATCGAGGCGCTGGCGTCTGGAACACCCATAGTCGGTTATGAGTCAGCATATCCTCAGGATTTGATTTCCGGCCACGGTGGCGGCGTCCTCACCCCCATGGATCCTCAGGCTTTAGCGCATGAATTGGTCCGGCTGGGGCGTGATCGGGCTGCCCTTGCGGAGTTGATCGGCCGGGCGGCTCAGGATGGTGCGCACATGAACGACGAAGCCGTGTTCGCTCATCGGGCATCGCTGATGAAGCTATATTGTCGAGCCGAACCTCGGAGCGTCGAAGCTGCCATCAGCGGGACGGGCCTTGAGGGCGCGCGCCGTGACAGCGATTTCAAACCCTGCGCTTAGTCTGGCCGGATAGAGGCGACGGCCTGCCCCCCGAGCATGTGACAAGTGCCATCGAAAATCACTCCCAAGCTATCCTTGGCCAGGGGCAAAGTGCTGATCGTCGTCGATGTAGGCGCGAAGATCGGCGCCGCATGTATTTGGCTCAGAGCCCGCAAACCGGCGTGAAATGCTGTACTGATCAGCCCACGGAAAAGACCTTTGTTTTGGGTCTGTCCCGGAAAAGCGGTCTTTCATTCACTCGGAATGCGGCATTAAACGCCCTTGAAATCAGGGCATTTAATGGTGGGCGCGGCAAGGATTGAACTTGCGACCCCACCCGTGTGAAGGTGACGAGGCTGTTTTTGTAAGTCTCTGCTTTGTTTGGCATTATTTTGCCCCCTTGTTCGTTTTTGTACGCGCTTTGTACGAAAAGTCCCTTTGGGCCAGGGACAGACCGGTGGCGGCTTCGGCTTGCGCGAGGCCGCGATAGAAGGCGCCGTGGATCTTGCTCACGGTCTCTTCTGCGTGGGTGTAGGTGCGTTTCATCAGCGCTGTGTCTGACCAGCCCCCGTAGGCGCCCGCTGCCTTCTCATCGATCTGCTGGCGGACGTTCATCTCCTGCCCGAAGCCGTGACGGCCCGCTGCGTGAAACGGAATGACGGGGATGCCGGCAGCTTCGCAGGCTTTCACCCAGCCCTTGCGCGGACTGGATCGGTCTGCAAAACCGAAGAGCCGCAGGTTCTCTGGCTTGCGAGCGGCACCACGGGGATAGCGGCGCGGCAACGAGGCCAATTCCGCCACCAGCTCGGCGGGCACTTCAAGCCAGCGATCATCATGGCCCTTGGCGCCGGGAATACAGATCTGGTTCTCATCGAAGCGGCAATGCTTGTCAGGATGCATGGCAATGGCCTGACTGATGCGCGCGCCGGTCACGAACATGGTGAGGGCTAACGCGGCATGACGCTCGCCGGCATGCTCACGGAATTTGAGCAGCCATTCCCAGCTCCCCGGTTCCTTCTTGACGCGGCTGAGCTTGCCGCGCCTGCGGTCCTGCCGGATGCGGTCCTGCTTGCTGTAGCCCTTGACGTGAAACAGGTCGCCGCTGTCGGCATCCCGGAAATTGTTGATGACCGCGCGCACCGGCGTGATGACCTGCCGCGTCCAAGTGTCCGTCGAGGCATTGGGGTACAGCCTGGGCGCCAGATCTCGCACGTCTTTGGGCGAGATGTCGGATACCAGGCGGGCGCCCCATAGTTCCGTAATGGGTATGAGGTAGCGCGCTGTATTCGCATTGGCCGGATACATCATCACGGCTTCGGCGAAGGTCAGCAGCCGGCTCGCCCCGACGAGGTGCTCGGCTATCCGCCGCTCTTCTTCGTCCCGGCACCATGCCCACGCGCCCGCTTCTTCAGAAGCTCCAGTGCTGCATCGGTAATATTCGGTGATGGGCTTGCCGAGATATTCGACACGACCCTTGGCCCACCAGGTCGGGCCTCGGCGATACGGCTCGATCGGCAACGTGCTTCTCCGAGAATGAGATCAATATGTGCGGGGGTGATGAACACGGCGCGGCCGATGCGGTGGCAGGCGCCAAGCCGGTTGGCCCGATCCCGCAAGGCGCGCTCCGAGACCTCGAACCCCCGCGCAGCCAGCTCCTCGATCCACGCGGCAGGCGAACGGGCGCGGTCCAGAATGACGGATCCCGTCTCCATCATCGACGCCCATCAAAGCCGGCGAACATGTCATCCATGCCGAGCGCTGCCAGATAGGTCTGGAGGACCGCCTCCATCTCCTGTCGGTCCTGCGCCGGCAGTTTCCGCAACCGGATGACCTGGCGCATGATCTTCACGTCATAACCGGTTGCCTTGGCCTCTCCGAAGACGTCCCTGATGTCGTCCGCGATGCCTTTCTTCTCTTCCTCAAGGCGCTCCACCCGCTCGATGAGTAGCCGCAATTGTTCGGCAGCAATGTTCTCAGCCATGTTGGAGGCCTCCCTGTTCGGGGCAGTTCACGCCGCCATCCCCAGCGTGCCGGGCCGCTCTGCGAGCGCCGCGTAGACTTCCAGTTGGCGCGCGAGGCGCACGGCGTCGGCCGGGGTGAAGGTGCCGCCGATCAGAACCGCGATCCGATAGGTGCCGTCCGCCTGGCGCTGCAGGTGAATATTCGACTTGATGGTCGGCGCCGAGGCCGCAACGTCGCATCCCATGGCCAGCGCGATCTCCCGCGCCTCGATGGAGGGCGCCAGCAGATCTTCATCCTCACCGGCGGCGGGGATAACGGCGATGGTGCGCGGGGCACAATCGGGGCAGAGGATGCCGCCGACATCGCCAAAGGTCCACCCATCCGGCAGCACTTCATTGGGGCGGTTCTCCTGCCGGGCGCAGGCGAGGCAGAATGAGATGAATGGGCCGCGCGTTTGCACGGCCGCTGGCTGGGGCGTCGTCTTGGCAGGCATCGGGGCATTCCTTTCAGACAAAGAGGACCGTTCTGAATTTGAAATTCAGTTTTTAAGCACCTGATATTTCGCGGATTTTAGAGCATCCAGGATGCTGATCGTGGTCGACTTAGCCCGAGGGCGTCCTGCCGATCAGATCATTGGCCGGCGCGCTGCTCACGACATCGATGCCGTCGAACAGCGACGCCTGGCCGAAGGCGTGGCCCGGCGGCTTGACCTCGCGGTAGTGTGGCGGCCGGAATTCCGGAGACACGCCCGAAGGCGAGATGATCTCTTCCACCTGCAGCGCGGCGCGCCAGCGCATTGAGCATTTGAAGTTGGAGCAGAGATAATAAAGCTGGCGCAGCGTCGGCGTAACCTCCTCGGATGTGCGCACCATGGCCCGCTCATTGCAGACCGGGCAGCGCACGATGGGGAGCCGGCGCTTCTCGCCCCGGCTGACCGCCGCCTGAGAGCCGGGATCAATTTGGATGGCCTGATTCACGCCCTGTCCCCCCATTGCCGGAGACGCGCAGCCGATTGGCCACGCCGGTGAGGGCTTCGATCCCCTCCTCAATCTCACGGAGTGCATTTTCGACGGAACCCGCATCCCGTCCCCTCTCGATGGCCGCCAGCGCGGCACCCACCGCTTCGCCGGTTTCCTTGGCGGCTTTGCCGGCCGCCGCGATCAGCTCGCCGGTGGACGAGCCGCCGGTTTCGTCGCCCATCTCAAGCTGCAACTCATAGCATTCGAGGAAGGGCCGCCCGTAACCACCCGCGCGCAGATAGGCGAGATCGAGGCGACGGGCCTTTTGCAGGCTGATCTCGCGCTCGGCGTCCGGGTCCGAGAGCTTGCGCACCCAATTCTCGGAACAGCCGAGAAGCTGCGCGCAGCCATCATAGCCGATCAGCTCCGCGACCCGACACAGCGCGCGCTCGAAGGTAAGCGGCCGGCGCTCCTTGGTCACTGGCCGTCCTCCGTCGAAAGGAGGATCGTGCCCGGCAGCGTGGGATGACCGCCGGGCACGGCTTGAGAGAGGCCACAGCCAGGGCAGTTTGCACCCCTGCCCCGCTGGCTTTCCTCAAGGTCTCGTTCCAGATTTGCGATGCGGAGGTTCTTGGCGGCGATCGTAAGATCGCAGTAAGCAAGATTGGCCCGCAGATCCGCGAGCATGTCTTTGACCGCAGGGATCAGGCTGTGCAGCCCCGCGACGATGCACAGGATTGTGAGGCCCAGGCTCAGGGCAATGATGGCGGTCACGCTCATGCCGCCTCCGGCCTGCGGTCAAAAGCCGGCATTCGATTGGACTGGTGCACGAGGTCGAGCCCGGTAAGAATCGGCTCGCAGTCGTCGGATGGTTCTGCATCCGTGGGGGACGTCGAATGATCGCGAGGGTAAATATCGGGACGGAGATCATGACGGGAAATGCCCGTCGCCGCTTCGACACGAAGCACATACTCGGCCGGGAGGCGCTTCGACGACCGGGTCCACTTCCACACGCTGGGCTGTTTCAGTTCGCAGAGCCGAGCCATTGCGGACTGGCCGCCCAACATTTCGATCGCAGTCATCAGCGCATCGAAGGGGGTCGTTGTCGTGATCATTCCGCTGGATATAGATCAATCTATAGAGCGGTCAATAGACAAATCTAACTGTGCGCTTATAGCCAGTTCTATATGGTGCCGGTCCATGGATCTAGGCCGGCGACTTAGCGATCGGATAAATGATGTCGGTCTATCTCAGGCCGAGTTAGCGCGGCGCATTGGCATCAAGCAACCCAGCATCAACTATCTGATTTCGCGTGGCCCGCAGGGCTCAAAGCATCTTCTCAAGATCGCTCGCGAGTTGCAGACCACGCCCGAATATTTGCTTGGCGAAACGGACGATCCGCAAGGTAGCGCTCCGGACAATGTGCTGGCAGATGCCGAGACTCGGGAAATGGCGGAACGCTTTAAGCGCCTCGGCGGGCGGGACCGGCGCGCACTGTTGCAGATCGCACGCTCTCTTGACGGCGGCTAGACGGTCACCGCAACCAAAGACGATCCGAGCCACAGCTAACGGGCACTGGTGAAGCCTCATAAAATTCGAATGTGCTCGAAATCGTCACGGCAGTAATTCAGTCTTTGGCTATAAAAGCTGACTGTCCGGACACGACGACTTCTCGGACGTTCACGGTTGTGACTGGAATGCCGCGGAAGTTAGCTGGTTTGCCGCTGCCTTCTCCAAGGCAGTACGACCAAACTCCACCAGAATAGAGCGGAGCATATTCCTCCGACGAAAAACGCTCCTATGGGGAATAAGTAGTCTTTGTCCTGTTGAACTTTGGCCGGAGCCGCCCCATCCGCAATCAAAATCCACAGGAGAATAATTACCAGCGCTCCAGCAGTACTCAGCGAAATATGTGCGAAAATGCCGCCGCTGTGCTTGTGTGAGAGCCAGTAGGCTTTGGGAAGTTCGACAAGAATTCCGAGCATAAATGCGGCTATTGTCGCAACGACGCTGCCGAGGAACCACAAAATAGTGACGACTTCAAGCAGGAACCCATAGCCTCCCTTGAGGTTGAATGGCAAGCTTGTCGCCAAAACGACGATAAGCGCAGAGGATACGCCTGCAAGAAGTGAAGCAAGAAACCCCCGCCACAGTATCGATCGTTTTTTCAAGCATTGCCTACAAGCATCATCGAACTCAGGGGGATTGATAACGGAGATACGTTAAGGGCTAATTTATTCGGTTGAAATCGACATGGCTTGAATGCTCGAATCCGAAAAGCGGCCCATCTTTAATCCACGACATTCCTGCCATTGGTGTGCCGCTGCAGAGCAGCTGGAAGCTGCCCGGCAGATATACCGGCCACCTTTCACCTAAAAGTTGCCTTTCCGGACACGACTACAAAGTGGAAGTTAGGTGCAGCAAGCTAACGGTCTACGCGCACCCTTCATTCTAAAAAAGCCCATTGGACGCTAAATGAGTATTTAACTTATGGCTGCCTAAATGCCTGAATGGGCCATGGTTGCACATCACTCCGGCGTAGCTTTATGGCATTTGTTATCGCTCCGCCGGCGGGACTCGCAGCGTACCTCGTCATTTATTTACTCGTTGCGTCTATGAAATCAGTGCTCGCCCAATCGGCGTCAGCATTGGCTGGTGCGATGTTCTACTCAATGGTCGCCATCGTCATGGGACCAGTGTTAGCATTTATAGGATTTGCTATTGTAGGTTTCCCAAGTTGGCTTCTTTTGCGGTCCTTGAAGGCGGAGTCAGGATATGCCTATGCGCTAATCGGCTTGGTGGGAGGATGGCATATCCCAGCGGCGAAAATAAATGGTTTCACGCTTTTGGGCGAACCTGTTGCCCTGCACAATGCTTTAGCAGGGTGTTTGGTCATGCTATTCTTTTGGCGCATTGCTCGCGCCAAATCCGAGGCTTGCGAGGACAGCAATGCGAATTGAAGTGGGCGGGCACGACTTGGATTTCTTCGACTGCATAAAAGTCGGCCAAGGCGGTCCAGAAGCGTGCACCTTGAGCATTGATGGGTGGCTCGTAGAGGGCTGCAAATTCGATCCATCTCCGCTGGCATTCGAGGACAAAATACTCATCCAAATGCAGAAAATCACGTTCTTCAAAATCGGGATAAGCTCTGGCTCAACTTGATCCAAGAAATTCTACGGTTAAAACGATCTCCAAAATCCGCGGTTATATGAAGCTGAGGGGTATCGAAGGAAGAACTGTCGAATTCGCTACCACGGCTTGGAGCCAAGCTCGTGCGAGCTACTCTATTCCATGATGTCCGCTTCCCACGACGAACTCGTCTTTCGCGGATATTTCGTTCGCGCTCGAAAGGGGTCTTAGCAGAGCTAGAATGCCAGTTCTCGGTGCGATGATCCGTTTCAAATCCCATTGACCGAATCAAACAATGTTCCTCATATGTTCTCAATCAGGAGACGCATATGGAACGCATCAACGATATTCGCGACGCGGTCGCGAAGGCGCTGGAAGAGCGCGGATTGGACAACCGCCAGTTTCTCGGAGAGATCAGGGCCGGCCTGCGCGACGACGGCCCGTTCATGACCGGAGCGCTGGCCTGCGCGGAGCTGCTGCTGGCCCCGGCCGAGTGATGTGGCGCGCTACGTTGGCGACCTCAAGGTCGCGACGTGCATCTTCGAGGCTGCTGCCTGGCACCTTACCGTGAAAGTGATCTGCCCATGCGGACGGACAGGTTTGTTCGCTCCGCATGGGCTGTGGTGGATCTTCGAGCGGAAAGGCTGGTCGGACGATTTCCGGGATGCGCGCATTCGCTTCTATTGCGCGTCCTGCGCACGCCGGGGCCGCGCGTCGGCGCGCCCGATCAGGATCGAGACATCGCAGGAAAAGCCGAGGGTTCATCTGCCTGCTCCAGATGAACGCACATGGAACCGGGCGGTCAACAGGTTCAGAGGCTGAGCTTGGCTTAGGCGACGGACATCATCTGGCTTGGATATGGCTGCGCCAGCGCGCAGGCGCCGGCATAATCGGTGCTAAGCCACGTCTTATAATCCTCGGCATGAAGGATCACCGGCATAGCCTTGGGGTGAAGCGGGGCGACCAGCGGGTTCGGTTCGCATGTCAGGAAGGCGAACACCGCGCCGATCGGGCTAGGCCGCCAGATCCCGGCGAAGCAGGAGACCGGTTCTGCGGGGATGCGGAACCACCATTCCTCGCGGCCTGCGCCGATCTTCGGCTCGGCAAATTCATCGAAGGGGACGAGGCAACGCTGCTCCGGCTTGGCGAGCATCGACTTCCAAAACGGACTGGTGAGATTGCGGACGTTCGTAACATGCTTCGTGACCGTCGTGCCTGGACGCTTGCCCTTCATGACATGGGGCACGCCCCAGATCATCTGATCGAGCATGATGGCGCCATCCTGCCAACGCGCGACGGTGGCCGGCTTGCGCGGCCAGATATCGGACGGTGTCGCCTGCAGCCCGGACTCCGGCAGAGGCGCGCCGATAAATTCTCGCCATGTGGAAAGCTTGGAGGGATCAGCTCGGAAGTGATTGCACATGGCGATTTACGCTGTCAGGAAACGTCTAGTTTTCTATTACCACAGTCACTTAAGAGCTGCTGCCTCAAAAGTTCTGACTTCATCATCAAAGCCTCCGTCCCTTTGTTCTCACCGAGGCAGGGACTGGCAGGTAACGGTCTGGAAAGAGAAGCCTTCCGCAATGCGTCATCATGTTTATGTATCGGCAATAACATGCATTCTACTCTCGGCTTGCGGTGGTGAAGGTGGTCAACAGCAAACTCCGCCAGTCACCGTTCCTCCCACCGCGCCAAACCCTTCGCCCACGCCGTCCCCAACGCCGTCTCCAACGCCTTCAATTACATATCCGACATTCACAGACATGACTCAAAGTTGGGCCATGGGAACACCGTATGTCGAATCCGTCCAAATTCGTGGCATGTCGCCGGACTACATCATACCTGTCGAGGCGACAGCTCGTTTGAACGTGGCGGCTGACGCTATCGGGATCACGTATACAGGCTCGCCAACACAGTCTGTTCGAGTCCATAATCGATTCACGTCTTGGTCATCGGACCTTACTTCGGCAGATATCATCTTTAGTGACGTAAACGGTGTGGTTTTTAACGCTGGGAGGGAAAATAGAACAGGCCACGGGTTTGCGTTTGGTAAAATTAGTGATTTTCAGACCATTTATACTTGGGCAACATATCACGAAGCATCCTATTACGATCAGGGAGGCCCATCCGGATCATCTAGACAGTTCATTGTATTTAATTTTCTTCTTACTGGTTACAAAACACTTATCAATGACATCCCCGCTAGTGGCAAGAAAGTTTATGACTGCGATTTAGACACTACGACTGTGGCCTATGACGGCTCAGGCGGCGTGTCCGCTAGGGGAAATGTGACAGTTGATTTTAGCCATCGTACAATCACAAGCAGCATTGTTGCGAGGCAGAGCGGATGGATTGCGGGAAATCTCCCCATATCTGCCACGTTAAACCTAGCTGGAAATCTCAGCTCATCAGATGGCAGTATGTCCGGCGACGTGACATCGCCGGATGGCTTCACAGGTCAGTTTTACGGAAGTCTTTTTGGCCCGCAGGGTACCGAGATGCAGATCATCTTCACAATTTCGCGATCGGGTAGAGGCGCTGCCGGGCGAATTATTTGCAAGTGAATATGGTGCCTGCTCGCTCGTACACAGGGAAACACGCATTACTGCTGCGCCTCTAACTCCAAATCAGAGGTCAATCCGCCCGAACCATCCATTCGGTGCGTGGCGCCCTCGATCAGCCACTTCCGCGCGTCGATCTCGGTTTTGAAGCCGTCCAGCGTCACCGGGATCTCGGGGAACAAATCAGGCCGGCCATAAGCCAGCTTCAGGCGCGCGGTGGCGACGCGGCGGGTAATGCGGGCGCTTTCCGCCTCGGCGGCCTGTCTTGCGTCCGCCTCGCTCGCGTAGAGCTTGCGCAGACGCTTGGCCTTCCCCTTCCCGCTGTGGCCGTGCTGCACCTTGTGGCGCGCGGCGCCGGCCTTGTCGTGCCAGTTCGCCTCGACGCCGTCATACTGGCCGCGCGTGACGCGCTGATAATCGATGCTCACCGTCTCATTACGCGCAATCTCGACGGTCGGGAGCGCCTTGCCGCTCGATGTCTTGCCGCTCCCAATCGGGGCGAAGATCAAGGCGCCTGCCTTGACCGTCGCCACGGCGTCGAACCGTTTGCCCAACGCCTGCAGGAGCGCCGCGTCGCTCTTGGCGCCATGGCCGAGCGCGGGAATCGTCTTACTGCCCAGCGCGTCCTCAACCTTTGCGGTCAGGCCATTGGCAGCAGCTATGGCGCCGACGACCTCACTCACCGTCTTCCCCACAAAGCTGCGCTCGCGGCGGACGCGAAAGGCATCGGTGAAGTCGGCCGAGCGGGCGCGGATGGTGATGATGTCCGGCGGCCCGGAAAAGGTCGCTTCATCGACCTTGAACTCGCCCTTGTCGATGAGGCCCTGCGGCAGACCGCTCCCCCGTTCCCACCCCAGGCTCACGCGCAGCCTGGCGCCCTCCTTTGGGATTTCCAGCTTCCCGCCGGCGTCGCTGATGACGATATCGAGTTGATCGGCCGCATCGCCGCGTTTCTCGGCGATGGTGAGCGTGATTAGCAGCGGATCGATAATGCTGGTCAAATCCTTGCCGTCCAGCGTCACCTTCCAGCCCGCCTTTGGGTGCACATAGCCGCTCAATCGACGCGCTCCAGTTCAAGCGTGAAGTTCGCCCGGCGAGGGAAGCCATCGACCAAGAAGGTGTCCGACGACTGTTCGAGGCTGCGAATCGTGAACTGCCCGAGCACCTCCTGTCGGCCGCTGAGCAGCGTGTAGCTCTCGCCGGTGTCGGCCATCTCGCGGATCCGTTCGAGGCTGGAATAATCACCCGCCACGCCGGGGAAGAGGCGCCCGGTCAGGCGCATGGTTTCATCGCCCGGCCCGAGGAACTGAGAAGCCGCGCGGGCGCCGAAGCGCTCGGACTTGGCGTGCCGCCAATTCCATGTCTGGGCGAGCTGCTCATAGGGCAGCGTCCCGATCTCGAACAGAAAGGTGTCGAGCGACATCATCATGGTTCAGTCCTCATCCTGAAAGGCGCTGCGCTTGGCAGCTTCCCGCTCGGCCTGGATGCCGGCGAGGATCCTGCGCACTTCAAGCGCGATGTCCTGGGCGGACTGGCCGGGGGCCGCCTGGATGGTGATATGTATGTCCCCAAAGCCGCCGGCTGCTGGAGCGGCGGCGCCCGCCCCTACCCCGCCGCGCCGGGGCGCAAACGGTTCGAGCGCCGGCAGCGCGACGCGGTGCGTCATCTCCTGCGCTGCCATGGCGGCAGCGCCCTGCCCTTGCGAAATGCCGAGGGCGAGGCCGGCGGCGATGTTCGAGCCTAGCCCCATGAAGACGCGGCTCGGACTGTGGATCCCGAGCAGCTTCTTGGCGCCCGTCACGAGCCGCCCGAGGAAGCCGGTCACCTCGGCATAGGCGCGCGGGAACATAGCCTTGAACCCGGCGATGAGGCCGGCGACGATCATGCCGCCAATCGGATTGAAGATCCCGAGCAGCATCGCCGGCGAGAAATTGGCCTTGATCCATGTCCAGCCTGCCGAGACGGCGCCCTTGACCGCCGCGACCCCGGCCCAGAAGGCCGCCTTGATCTGATCCCAATAGCGATAGATGAGATAGGCCGCGCCGCCGACCGCTGCGACGATACCCACGATGATCAGCACGACCGGATTGGCGAGCATCATGGCGCCGGCCGAGACGATGCCGCGCCCGAGCAGCAGGAAGCCCGTGCGCAGCAGGCCCAACATAGTGACGATCGCCGGGCCGTTGCGGGCAAAGAACCCGTACACGCCGGCTGCTGGGCCGACGAACGCGCCGAACAGCCACATGAGCGCGCCGACGCCGATGCGCAGGGCACCGATTCCCACGACGATGCTCACAAGCGAGGCGGCCATGCCGGGATTGGCCTCGGCCCAGGCAGCGATCCGGTCGGTCAGCCGGGCCGCCGCCTCGGTGATGCGCACGATCGACGGCAGCAGCACCGGGCCGAGGGTGAGCGCCATGGTCTGCAGGTTGCCGATGATCGCGGGGATCTGTGCATTCATGTCCCCCATGCGGCGGTTGAAGCTCGCGTCGATCGCGCCCGAGCTGGCCATCGCCTCAGCGCGGATGCGGCGGTATTCCTCCATGTTCTGGATGAGCGGCCGCAGGGCCTGCTGCGCTTGCATGTCGCCGAATAGGAAGCTGATCCGGTCGAGCTTGCCGCCAAGCGTCGTGTTCGTGATTTCCGCAATGGCTTCGAGCGGCGTCTTGCCGTCCGCATAGGCCTTTTTCAGCGCGGCCGGCAGATCGACGCCCATCTTCTGGAACTTGTCGATGGTCTCCTTGGTGTTGATCTTGGCCATCAGGTTCTGGAGATTGGTCGCGGCCGACGCGGCGTCGCCGGTGCCCTTGCGGGCGATCTGCGCGGCTGCAGCCAGATCCGCCACGGCCCCGACGCCCTGCTGCCCAAAGGCCTGCGCCTGCGCGGTCAGCATCGGGAAATACTGCGCCATGTCCTTGATCTCGAAAGCGCCGGCATTGCCTGCGGCCGTCATCGCTTCGAGCGCCTTGGCATTCTCGTTGATCGGAACCTTGAGGTTCGAGAAATTGGCGAAGGACGCCGCCGCCAGATCATCGACCGACGCCTTGTACGCTGTCGCGACCCGACCGATCGGGCCGATCATCTGCACGGCCTGCTGCGGTGTCATGCCGAAGCCCGCGAGCGTGTCCACGCCGGCGCGCATATTCTCCGGTAACTGCCGCGCCGCGCGCGCTGCAGCCAGGATGTTCCGTTGAAGCTCCGCCGTCTCTTTCTGCGAAAGCTCTGCCTTGAGGGCGATATCGGTCATGCCCGACTGGAAATCGCCGATCCCTTTGACCGCGAGAACGGCCGGGGCGAGCATCATGGCGCCGCCGATCATATGCTGCTGCCCGGATGAGCGCAGGGCCGCGCCCCGCGCCTGCATGCGCTCGACCTGATTGCTGATGCGCAGGAGGCGCACCTGCTCCTGCATCTCGCGGTTGGTGCGCGCGATCTGCGCCTGCAGATCGGCCTCCTGCGCGAACAGCCCGGTCACATTGCCGCTCGTGCCCGCGATCTGAGCGCGCACATTGGTCAGCTCGCGCTCAAGATCGCGGGCATGGCGCTTCATGCCGGCGAGCTTCTCGCCGCCGGTCTGCGCCAGGCCGACGATACCCTTGAGCGAACCAGAGAGGCGGTCCACCGTGGCGAAGCTGACGACCAGGCGCAGAAGGTTGCTCATGGGATTACCCCTTTCCCGGCGCGTTCATCTGGTTCCACGTCCGCACGGCGGCGTTGCGCCAATAGACCAGCTCTTCGAGGCTGAGCGGGTCCATCTGCTCAGGCGTCCAATGGAAGATGGCGGCAATGTCGGCCATCAGATCCCCAACGATTCCTCGATCCGTTGGCGCTGCGCCGGTGTCAGAAAAAAACCGAAGATCACATTCCCGAATGCGGCCAGATCCTCGACCTCCAGATTGGCCACTTCCGGCTCGGTGAGCGGGGGCATCGTGATCCGCGGAATGACGGTGATGAGGGACTGCACGTCGCTCTGGCCGAGGGCCTGTAGCGAGATCCCGCGCAGTTCGCCCGCCTTGGGCTTGCGCAGATCCACGCGCCGGATCTCGGTATCGCCGCGCTTGATGGGATTTTCGAGAATGACGTGCGGCACGGTGGGCGTAACGCCGTCGCCGGCAGTGGCTTGATCGGACATTGCGGATGCTCCCTGATGCGGATGGTCATTGTCTTCGCCCCGCCGTGCCATCCGCATTACTCACGGCGGGGCGAAGCTGGTCAGATCCCGAGGATGGCGCGCAGCTCGGCGTGGCGGTCGATGCCGCCGACGCGGCAGATCAGGTTCGGAATGTCGATCTCGACGAGCACGGTGCCATCGACGGTCAGCTTGTAATAGCTGGCGGCCGTCTTCACCGTCTCTTCGGTCTGGGTGCCAGGCTTGGCGTTGCCCGGCTCGATCGACTGATGCCGGCCGCGCACGACGATCTCGACGGCCTTCATCTGGGCCGTGCCATCATCCTGATAGGCGCCGACCCAGCGGATCAGCTCGGCATCGTGCGTGGCGGCAGCAAAGCCCGTGTAGATCGAGGAGATATGGCCGCCGGCCCTCCACTCGAACTCGATAGGCTCCTGCCCCAGGTCGATCTGGATTTCGCCATCCATGCCCCCGCCCCGATAGCCCTCGAACTTGCGGGCAAGGCTGGGCAAGGTGACTTCGGAGATCTGCCCCACATAGCTGGTGCCGTTGTGGAACTGGTTCATGTTCTTTAGGGTGGCGGGAAGGCCCATGGCTCAATCCTTTCTGGTCGGAAAATCGGGCGCGTCAGCCGAGCTGGTCGGCGATGCTGGCGTAGAATTTATCGGTGATGCGCTGGTTCAGAAGGATCGCCTCGGCCGGCGCGCAGGCCGTGTATTCATAGTCGATGGTGATGCTGCCAGCGGCGAGTGAGGCGGCCGGATTGGCATCGGCATCGAACCAGCAGCGCGCGCCCACGATCCTCCCCTGCGATACGAGCGTGCGGAACCGCCCGTTCACGGTCTCGACGATATCCTTGACCAGGCTGGCCGTGATCGGCTTGTCGATGGCCCAGAGCAGACCATTGGCGATTTCGTCCATGAGCACCTGCGCCGTGCGCACGACGCTCTCGAAGGCAAAGAGCGGTTCGCTCGCCATGGTGCGGTTGCCCCAGAATCGAAAGCCGTTGGCGCGGATCAAGGTTGTGACGTTCTTGTCATTGAGCAGGCCGGCCGAGGAGGCCCCGCCGAGCAGATCGAAATCGACCGGCGTTGCGATTCCGGTCACGCCGTTGATGGGCATGTTGGACAGCGTCTTGTGCCAGCCTGTCTCGCTGTCGATCTTGGCGCGCAGGCCAAGGGCGCGGGCGACAGCGCTGCCGGTCCAGTCCGTGAACTCGGGCCAGATGAGCATCAGCTCGCGCTGCCCAAAATCCCCGGCGAAATCGGTCACCTCGGTCAAATCGTCGCCGCTGGCCGCCGCATAGGCGAAGCCGCGCAGCTTCTGCGCCACGGTCACCAGATCGTTGATGACCTCTGCGGTATCGAGGCCGGGTGCCCCCAAGATGCGAGGGCGGATGCCAAGCGTGCTCTCGGCCTGCAGCAGCTTCGCGACCCCGGCTTTGGTGTTGGTCTCGGTCGCTTCGGCATCGACGCCCGTTTCAACCCGCACCACCACCACGATCGGGCTGCATTGATCGGCAATGGCATCGAGCGCCTTGGCGAGCGTGCCGGCCGCGCCAGCCTTGGCGATCGCCGCCGTCACATTCGTTACGGGCACGGGCGTGTTGACCGG
The DNA here is from genome assembly GCF_025961965.1 of Sphingobium sp. B1D7B. NCBI lineage: Bacteria > Pseudomonadati > Pseudomonadota > Alphaproteobacteria > Sphingomonadales > Sphingobiaceae > Sphingobium > Sphingobium sp. B1D7B. Next base: position 2,059,495 of record NZ_JAOQOR010000001.1, on the reverse strand, counting down.
GAACGTCGTCACGTCCGCGTCGCTTGCCGTGGCCACCAGGCCGATGATTGCCGTCGAAGCGGCGGCGACAGCGCGCGCGCCGGTATTGATCTCGTTGACCTTGATACCGTGAATGATGGCCATGGTTCGTCCTTTCCTAGAACGCGATGGAGAGATTGAGCGGCGCGCCGCCGGGGAGGTCGAGCCGGGTGCCCTCGATCAGGAGGGTCAGCTTGCCGGCAGCGTCGCCGCCACCGACGACGATGCGGGAGAGCTTCACGCGCGGTTCCCAGCGGGCGATGGCCCCCGCGCTTGCCGCTGCGATGAGCTGGCGCGTGACGGCATTCAGCGGCGCATCGATCAGCTCGAACAGCCGCGAGCCATAGTCGCGCCGCATGACGCGCGTGGATATGGGCGTGGTCAGGATGTCCCGGATCGACTGCGCGATATGCTCGGCGCCATCGATGCGCTTGCCGGTGGCCCGCTCCATACCGCTCATGCGGGTACTCCAGAGAGCGCGCTGCCGGCCTGTACGCCGCTATGCTTGTGACCCTTGAGGCTCTTGCCCCCACCGATCACATCATCGCTCGCCGCGACCGTCTCGCTCACGTCGACCTTGCCTGTGACGGTCACGTTCCCAGTGATCTCGACGCCTTCGGGTGCGTTGATGGTGAGCTTGCCGCCGGCGAGCGTGATGGCCAGCACATGGCCCTCGGGATCATAATCGATCTTCGAGCCGTCCGGCATGAGGATCCGCGCGCGGCCATCGCTGGCCGGCGCCGGAAAGGCGTTGGAGTAGAGGCCACGCAGGGCGACGCCATGGGCGATATCTCCCTCGGTGCACAGCAGAAGGATCTGCTCGCCGACCGTGGGCGGGCACCAGGTGCGGAAGCCGCCGGCCAGCTCAAGCCAGGGCACGGCCGGCGAGACGATATCACCGAGCTTCGCCGTGAGCGTGGCGCCGGCAAGATCGACAGTCTCGACCACGCCAATGCGGATCAAGTCGCCAAGGAGGCCGGGCATGTCTTCGGTCTGCGCCATGGCAGAATGCATCCACCGTCGGCGGTCGCCAAACCACCTCAAGGGCTTGTGGCATCGGTTCTCACAAGAGAGCAGGAAGCGGAGACGACGAATGCCGATCTGACGGCATATATGGCAGGCAATCTTTCCCAGTCACTATGGATCGCCATAATGTTGGTCCCCCGGTGTTAGTACCGGTCATCCGCTCACGTTGAAATGCACGCCGTATCCGGGACGCAAATCTGTTGCGTGGCAACCTGATTTTTGGCCGCGATGCTGCAGCCACTAATCACTTTCTGCAGGGAAACGCCTGCAACAAGGCATCGCCGATCATGAAGGCTGGGTGACTGCCCCATTTTTCAGGATGATCTTTGATATAACGTCGGGCAATCACGACCGTTTGTAGCGTTGCGGCATCGGACGGCGGACGACAGGTTGCGCGCCGGAGTTGGAGGATGTCAGCGACACCAAGAATATACGAGTTGCAAGGATCAAATGTGACCCTTCCATTGTTGGGTTGGTCTGCCGCGCACATTTGCGCGATTTGCGCTCCCGTGACGGAAGACATGCTAACATAGTTGTCCGTTGGATGCGCTGCTGCTGCAAACATCAGGAGAAGTGACATCACTACGGATAATCCTCTGCTGGCAGGTCAATTACGTCGTGAATTGCTACGAGGCGGTATGCAATCGGCTTCCCGCCCCGCAATTCGACGTTTACGTCCACGTCGAACGCCTTTTTATAGACGTTTTCGTCGGCTTCGGCGATCTCATGGCGTATGCGCTCCTCCGCAAGCGCAGACGCATACACGATAGGGAGCGCACGGGGATATATGGCCTCAATCTGTACCATCTCGCCGGAGCGCTTTCCTGTCTTCGCGTGAGCGACGCCAGTCTTAGTGAAAACCATGAGAACCTTTTCATGGTCTGCGGCGGTGGTTCGCTCCAATTCCTGCCTATGTTCAAGAATATTGTGTTCCGCTTCCCTCGCCTGGACGGTGTCGAACTCGAAGGCAATTCGCTGCTCACCGTTCTCAAACACCGCGAGGGAAAGATTGGCGTTCGCATCGTGCGCAACGGCCCGAACGGTCTTATGAAAGTCGTTCAAATCACCTTTAGATGCTTTCGGCTCACGGCCACCTCGTCTGAAATACTTGGTGATGGCCGCCCGGTAGTTTTCGACGAATTTCTTGAGTTCGTTGGCGTGCTTTACGCCAGTCATAACCGCACCGAGAACTGGGAAAGCAGTCATACCGATGTAAGGTACCAGTTCGGCTACGATGGAGCCTGCGCGCACTTCACGGACGTAAAAGCCAGCGCCACCGGTCTCTTCGGGATACTCGCGATCATGAAATCGTTCAAATTGACTGCCAAAGCCGACAAACGCGGAAACGAAATCGTTCAATTCAACAGGCGTGCTTGTCTCGATCCTCAAGATCAGGTGCGTGTCGTCAACGTCCATCGCTTCCCCCATTTGTACATGCATAGTCCAGAAAACTAGGATTGCTACCCCGTTACGAGCGTTGCGTTAACGATCGCTTCCATGCATTACCTCTATTGGAAACCATCTCAGTCTTGGCGGCGGGGGATTAATGCCAATCGACATAAGGGTTGAAGACACAGATTTGGTGGGGTTCAGCGACCCGGCCAAGGATGGCGTAAAAAAGGCTGGCGAGGACTTCATCAAGCACGTCATCGCGGAGGCAAACCGTTTGGAGTCTTCACAGAACGCTGGCACCGGGCCTGTCGAAATCACAAAAGGAATGGTTGCGAATGCGGCCCTCATACAGCGCCGCTCTTTGGGCGGGAAAAAAACCCCACTCAGCCACAAAGTCCTGCGTATCGTGTCGACCGCGACTACGTTGTTGGTCGGCATCATGGTAGACAAGGACAAGATGCAGGACACATTTTACCTTGTGCTTTTCATCATGGTGATTGCAGTCGCGATCATCACGACGACCGTCTCGATCATGAAGGAATAAGTCATGGTTGGTCCAATTCCAGATGCTGAAACGATGGATCAATTGGACAGCATCCAGCTTGAAGCGCGAGCGCGCGAAGTTCGCTTTATCAAACTCGACGTGATCCTTCGGCTTTACGCTGTTATCGGGCTGCTTGCTGCAGTACTGGCACTCGCATATTTCGGGTTCAGCTTCCTGAAAATAACCCTGACCGAAGATCAGCGTATCGCGCTCATTATGGCAGGATCAGGCGTCACCGTTTCCGCTATGTCATATTCTCTCCTAATCATCAGGCGGCGCTTGAGCGATCTCCGGGTGGACAATTTTCAAACGGCATCGCTTGATCTCGACCTCATTAAGGAATGGTCGCGATTTGAAGCGATCGGCCGGAAAGTTCTGGAAGAAAAGAATATTGAATTTAACAGTCGCTCGCCGCGATCCATTCTTTCTACACTGGAGAGCCATGAACTCATTCCAAGCGAGTTAGCCCGGGAGATTAGCGCGGCATTGGATGTCCGAAACAAAGTCGTTCATAATGCGGAGCCGCAGCCCCAAATCCTAGTAGAAGCCGCTGCGCGTATTCTGGCAAATTCAAATAATAAGTTGCAACGCATATTGCGGGCGGCGGAACCAAATCAAACATTTACCTCGGCAGGGTTCGACTCAGGCTCCCACGCCCTCCTAGGTCTCGGTGCCGCCTCCAGCCAAGTGCCGAGAAGCCAATTCGCAAGTGGCGGGGAAGCACTCCCAGTCAATCCCGCTCGGAAAGGTCGGAAGCTCAATCTCGACGAGGAATAGGCTGCTGCATCGCGGCTTGAGCAGGAAGCAGTGTCGCGACCTTGCAGGTAGCTGATCAATGCCAGCGGGTCGGCGCTTTGGTCGAAACGGATAAAGCCTAGCATGGACGAGAAGCGACGCGCGCAAGGCTACCGGTGAGCGGAAAGCCCGCAGGTTATGTCGGCGAAACCACCCCGGCAGCAATCTTGGCCGGATAGCCCCGAGCGACTTCCTCGACGCGGTTCTTGGTCGCAGCGCGGTCGTAGCTGCCGTCATCCTTCAGCACCGCGCGGACATTGCGCTGATATTTTGCGCCGTCGATCGTCAGGGTCACGGGCACTTCGTTGGTGTCGGCGTTGAAGGCGCCAATGCTGATCTTCATGAGGTCTTCCTTTCGAAATTCGGGGTCAGACGCCCTTGGTCTGGACGTGGACGCGGACGTAGCGATCGTCCGCGTTCCAGAACTGGATCGCGTAGGGTTGGCCGGCGCCATTGTAGAGGGTCTGATACCAGTCGGTGGCGTGCTGGCTGACCGTTTGGTTAGCAGGCCAGTATGCCGAAATGACGGGGTTCACCCAGCTCGAATGTCCGACCGGCAAGTTGTAGGTGCCGATGCTGTCCGGCCCGATCGTGATGAAACCCCACGTCTCCTTGAGGCCGTCCGCTGTCACGCGATAGCCGCCATTCTCGACGATGTAGCTCGCGGTCACTTCAAGAAAGGCGTTCGCATGCTTGCCATCGAGCGTGTCAGCATCGAGGCCGGACCCCGCGCCATCGTTGGTCGACGTCCAGACATAGCCGCCATTCACATAGAGTGGCGCGTTCACGAGATTGTAGGTCGATCCGCTGTAATGCAGATATCGGTTGCCGCCGTTGCCGAACCAGACCACGCCTTCGACGCCGCCGGCTCGGGAGGCGGTGATATCCCCGTTTCCGGCCAGGCGGCTAAAGCCGCTACCATCACTTGCCTGGATATTGCCCTTCGACTCGATGGACCATTCTGCCCAGATATGGCCGCCGCTAGAGATCGTGACCCGATTTACGCCGCCATACTGGAACGCCCAGCCCTGCGCGCCGCCGCCGATATAGGTGATCTCTGAGAAGTAGAAGCGCGCGACGCCATCCGTTGAATAGACCCATGCGCCCGCGTTGGCGCGCAGGAAGCCGCTCGAATTGATCCCGTCCAGCAGATCGGCATCGAGGCCGGAGCCGGACCCGTCCACAGTGGCGAGCTTGGCGAGGATATCGGCCGCCGTGTAGAGCGAGGCATTGAGCGGCGTGTAGCCAAGGCGCGCAACGATGTTGGTGAAATAGTTGCTGTCCTGACCATCGAGCAGATCCGCATCGAGGCCCGAGCCGGCGCCATCGTTGCCCGCATGCCAGACCATATTGCCCCGGATCGTCACGGACAGGCTCGCCAGTTCGAGCGTGTCGAGATTGCCGCCGCCCGAGACGCCGATTTTCAGGCTCTTGTAGCCCGCAAGATTGGGCCGCAGGATCTGGGCAGTGCTCCCATTGGTGCGGCTGAGAAACAGATCGCCACTGTTTATCTCGATCGACGGCGCGGCCACGGCGCCGGTGAAGGTATCGCCGGCCTTGTTCGCGGGCGTGTAGCCCAGGCGCGCGGGTATATTCCCGTAATAGCTCCCGTGCTGACCATCGAGCAAATCGGCATCGAGGCCCGAGCCGGAGCCGTCATTGCTGGCCCGCCAGACATCGCCCAAGGTGACTGCTGCCCATGTCGCTAGGCCCACCATGAGCTTTTTGGGCGTGACGAAGCGCTGATCGTCCGCGCCGGCATCCGTCTCGGCTTGCGTGGCGATCTCGGCAACGCCTTTCACCGTCTCGGATGCGGGCGGGTTGACGAACTCCAGATCGCCGAAGGTGAGGCTAGCGGCCGCGATATCGGCGAATTTGATATCGCACTGGAGCAAGGCGATGGAGCTGGCCGTTTTCTCCACGATCGCGCCTGCCTGGCCGTAGAGCGCGAAGAGCGTGCCATCGGCGAGATAGAGCGCAAAGCTGCGCATGGTGAAGGCGTCGGTGCTATCGTCCCGCGCGATCAGGTGGATCGTATCGGGCGCCACCGTTCCCCCGCCCGCCGCCGCGACCCGCTTGAACTCGCCGGCCAGCGCCGTCGCTGTCGGTACCGCCGCGACCGCGGTCGCGGACAGGCCGACTTGCGTGATCGTGAGGGGCGCCGTGCCGGTGCCTTCTGCATTGACGACTGCGTCGCGGCCGGCGTTGGTGACGGTGAGCGTAAGCGCCATGCTGCAGGTCTCCTTAGGCCGCCATGTCGAGCCGGGCGGACACCACGGCGCGGGCATAGGGGGCGATGCCGATCGCGCCGGCGGCGGCGATGGCGAGCGTGAAATCGAAGGGTCGGCTCAGCGGCTTGGCGCGCTCGACCTGCCTGATCGTGGCATCGACATAGGCCGCGCCTGGCGCCGCGCCGTTGACCTCGGACAGGGCGAGGATGAGCGAGAATGTGCCCGGCTCACCCATCGGCTCGGTTTCCCACCATTCGCGGATGGAAATGGAACCACCCAGCGCCGCGACGGCGGCGCGCACGGCCGCGAGCGTGCCTTTACGCCGATGCACGGCAATCGCGCTGGCGATCACCTGCCGCCGCACGGAGACCGGCCAGCTCGCATCCCATTCATCGACCGAGAGCGCCCAGGCGAGCCATGGCAGCAGCGCTTCCGGGCAGCTCTGCGGCGACCAGAGCGCGCGCAGCGGCACCGGCAAGGCCTGCCCTGTCACCGCCGCTTCGAGGCCCAGCTCCAGCGCCGAGGCATTGGGTGGCAGCAGGCTCATTCGTCCGTGCCGCCATTGGTGAGCGCGATTCCGGTGCAATGCGCGGCCTCGCTTGGGTCAATGACGATATCGGCCGCCGGCTCGACCAGCACGACATTCTGGACCCCCGCCACATGGAGGGCCGCGAACAGGCCCGAGCGCGTCACATCGAAGCCGAGGCGCTTGTGGGATTGCACATAGGCCTCGGCCCGGGCCTGCGCCTGGGCCAACACGACAACAGGGTCCGGCCCCGCATAAGTCTTGATCGTCGCCTGCACGGCATATTGGACGATGCTTGCCGATTGCACGGTCAGGCGGTCGGCCACCGGCCGCACCGTCTCATCGGAAAGCGCCGCAGTGACGGCCGCGAGCAGCTCGGGCGCCGCCGTGCCATCGCCGACGCGCGAGAGCACATAGACCGTCACTTTGGCGGGGGCCGGCGACGCGGCCGAGGCGTCAAGAACATCCCCATCAGCGCTTAGCGCATGGGCGATGTACGCACCGCTCGGCCCGGCCACCGACATCGCCTCAGGCGCGAGGATGATGCGCCGGCGGAAATCCTCATCGCCTTCCATCACGGCCGGCGTGTCCGCCTCGGGATCCGCCGGCACCAGCTCCAGTCGCGGAACCCCAAACAGGGCGCCGAGATGATCGAGGTCCGATCCCTTGGCATAGGCTACCATGACCGCGCGGGCAGCGTCGTTGACATGCTGGCGGATCAGCAATTCGCGATAGGCCGCGATCTGCAGGATCTTCACCGCCGGGTCGCTCTCAAGGCTGGCGTCGAAGTCGGGCATCACGGCCAGTAGCGAGGCGGTCATCGCGCCAAAGATCGCCTCATAGCTGAGCTGCTCGACCACGGCGGGCGCCGGCAGGCGCGATAGGTCGATGGCTGAGAAGGTCGCGTCCGTCATGGTCGGAGCAATGCCCAGCGCTCACATCTTTGCACCCGCGCGCTCTTGTGAGGACCGTTCTCACAATCGGCCCAAATGGCGCCCGCGCCCCGCCCGACCGAAGGTTGCTGCAGACCGATCTCATAGGGGCGTGCATCAATGGCGAAGGCCTATATCACCCGTTACAGCACCAATTCGCTGAACTGGCAGCGGCTTTCTTCCGGCCAGGCGCTGTCGGTGCTTGGCCATCAGGACGGCGACGGGATCGCCCTTGACCTTGCAGACGGCGAGCAGGCCGAGACCGAGGCGTTTGACGGCCCGTGCCTCTGCCGCATCGTCATCGTGGGCGGCGACGCGCAGGTGCGCATCGCAAAGGATGCCGATGCCGACACCGGCGAGTTGTGGCTCGATGGCACGACCGATCAGCGCTACGTCCGAAAGGGCGAGCGCATCGCGATCAAGAGGGCCGCGTGATGCTGGGCGGCTTTGGTGGCGGCTCGCGCGCGAACCTGACACGCGCACCCAAGCCCTTCGCGGCGAAAGTGCCGTCCAAAGCAGGTGTCGTGTTCACTCTGCCGATGATGGGGCTGCTGTCTCCTGTCACCTTCACGAAGACGACCGGGCCGGCCAATCTTACCGTTCTCTCCGGCGGCGCCTCGACCGGCGCGATCGTGGCATCGCTCCCGATCGCGGTAGACGAAACACAGGAAATTGGCGGCTATGCCTTCGGAGCAGATGGGTGCCGCAAGCCGTGGTCCGCCTCATTGACTGCTGTCACCCCCACGCCGACGCCAACGCCGACCCCCGCGCTGGATGCCCCGACCGTGTCCCCCCTCACCGTTGTCGAAGCTTTGGCGCCAGGCGCCGAGATCGCGACCATCACCGGGCAGTCAGGGAACAGTTACAGTCTGGCCGATGACGCCGGCGGGCGCCTCGCGATTGCAAGCGGTAGCAAGATCGTCGCCGGATTGACGCCTATCGCTCATGCGGAGACGGCGTCGCTTTCATTCCAGATCGCAACCGCCAACGCGGGCACAAACCCGACATCTCGAACTGATGCGTTCACGATGGCGGTCCAGGAAGCGGTCCAGATCGACCGGGTGGACCTGCGCTACAACACTGCCGACACCCGATGGGAAGTCGCTAATGCCAGCGCGTTTCCCGGCGCTACCTACGTCTACAAGACCCGTGGCGGCACCACCCTCTCGACAACCTCTGCCGCTACGCTGGCCGCCGCCTCAACTTCTGAAGGCGTCACCGCAGAAGTGGAGGGCCAACCCGCCACGAAGTCAGCGGTCGTTTTCAAGATCGTCTCCGACCTCAACCAATATCTGGACTTTGCCGACGCGCCCAGCGGCACGCCCCTTAGTGCCCTAGGCTGGACGTCGCCTGCGCAATTCGTCACGGACGGGGTCGCGCTGACGCGAACATCCTCCGCAGGCACCTTCCCTCTTCGCAATGTGGGTAAGGTCAATCAGAAGATCCGGTTCCGCCCGCAGTTCAAGTCTGATCCCGCTAACGGCAACGACGGCAGTTCATCCCAGCGCGGGTTCCTGCTGGCCGCTACTCCCGACGACCGCAACTGGGTGAACGTTTCCATCTCGACGGGCAATATTGGCATCAACAAGCGCGCCAATAATCAGATGGAGTGGAGCTACATCCCGACCATCGGCGGAAGCAATCTGGAAGCCACATGGTTCGAGATCGAGCTGAACTGGATCGGCGACACCCCTTACCTGAAAATATCGCGGGGGGGCGTTCGTGTCGATCCAGGCGGCAATGGCATCAACCTGAACGCAACTGGAGGTACGCTGCTTCCGGGGACAAACGTCGGCATCGCCATGACGACAGAATTGGGGGTGTCCAATCCCTCGTGGCCGCAACGCCTGATCCACGAACTGCAAGTTTCAGCTTGGGATAATCGCGCCGTCAATGTCGGCTCGATGAATGTCCCGGAGCCATCGGCCTCCGCCCCGCCGGCCGTCGTGGTCACCGGCACGACGACAAACACCGGGCAGCACAACGCATGGGGTGTGGATGAATATGGGCGTGTCGTGAGCGGCCCCTTCCCCTTCATTCCGTCCGCCGGCGCATATTCGGTCACGATGCCGTTCGACCTGCTCCCGCCATACGGCGCCTATATCGCCCCTGTAGATGCGCCGAATGATGGCATCTTTGCCGAGGCTCCGGTCATGCCGGTATTTGAGGCAATCGAGCCTCATGTCTTCGGCGTCAATTCTTCTCCGACAAGTGCAAGTAACCCTGTCGACATCGTCAAAGATCGTGGGCGGGTCGTCTCCTGGCGCTACATCCATACGTCAAATGGCACGCATTCTTACATTCCCGATGAGGACCGTAATGCCGATGGTTGGCCGGCAGTTCAGCCGCCTGCAGGGTATTCAATCTGTGCCATTATCTGGGAGGGTGCCGGCCCGGGTGGGCGCTTTGGTGCCTGGAACCTTACGACCAATGCAGATTCAACCATCTCGACTACATGGACTCCTGAGAATGTAACGGTATCCAATGTTACCGCTAGAGGTGCTCGTCTGACGCAGACCAGCGCAACAGCGGCCTCCAACATAACTTTGCGCTTTGCGAATGTGACGGTTCCGCCAGAAGGCTTTCAACTGTCGGTGCTGCCTGTTCTTCCTCAGGGAGAGGAGCACGACCCATCTGAACTCATGACGCCGCAGGTCGCTGCCATTTGGCATAGCGACAACTTCGGCGGCGTCGCGGGTAACATGTGGTGGCGTAACATGAAGGTCACGATGGCCGAGGCTGTCGACCCCAAGCTACCGTATTTCGCGGGCTCCAAAGAATTCGGCGTCTCCGTTTGTAAGCAGACGAAGGGCAGTCTCTTCTGGACGTTCCCCTATGACGAGGTCGCCAACCACCTTGAAACCAAGGTCGCCAACGACCTCACATACTTCCTCGCCCACGCTCCCATTTATTCTCGCTCAGCCGGCGAGGTCGCCAACGAGGTCTGGAATTACAGCACCTACAACAAGCAATGGTGGACGATGGCGGTCGCCGGCGCCAACCGCGGCTTCCTTCCGGGCGTCGCGGTGCCGTCTGGCGGATCGATCACGCTCGAGGTTTACACAGACTGGAACCCCACCGGGGGCGTCATCTCCGGCGGCAAGGACGAGAATGGCACCGTGACGCCCGGTAAGACCCGACGGGTCTTCAACCCCGGCGAAGTCATCCTGTGCGGATCGAGTAACTATCAGGCCGTGGTCAAAAAAGTGGTCGCGTTGTCGCCCGTTCCGGTGGGAACCGACGTGTGGGAGGCCAGCGACGCCAACTTCCAGACGTTGGGGTTGTTTGACGCGATCAATACTTCGGCTCGCCGCGAGCAGAGCTATCAGCAGATGCGGCTCGGAAACCTCGGCCGCGAAATCCTAGGGGACCGCTTCACCAGCGTCCTTGGTACGTTCCTTGGTGATCAGCCTAACCAGGTGGCAAGCTACCTACTCTGGAACGACAGCTGGCAGGGCATCGACTACTTCTCGCCGTCTTTCTATGCCGGCGAAGCTCAAGACTACACGAATACCGCGTGGGCACAGCAGCACACGTCGAACTTCGCCAACTTCAAGACCAACTTCCACAGCCGCTTCCGTACCACGGCGGCCACAACGGTCGACAAGCTGAAACTCCTGAAGCACGGCACGCGTCGCATCATGCTCGCCGAGGGCGTGCCGGCCGAACTCTGCCCCAAGATGGGCTTCCTGTACGAGGGCTTTGACCACAACACCTTTATCAAGGTGCCGAGTGCCCAACAGGCAGGCTTGAAGGCAGCGGTCTCCGCTGTCCTTGCGAGCCCCGAGGACAAGGCTGAAGCCGCCATCTTCAACGGAAGGCTCCGCAACGAAGTGGGCGGCGTCATGTGCTACTTCGCCGACGTCGAGAAGGTCACTTACAATAGCTGGATCGAGCAGATGCAGTGGTTCGGGATGCGCCAGTACAGTCTGCCCGGCCCTCTCAATAACAATGACGCCGACGAACAGCGTTACCTAGCGTTGCTCAACCACTTCGGTGCCGTATGACGACGAAGCGAGGCACCGAGCAAGCCAAAGCCGGCAATCATCATGGCCCATGTGGAAGGCTCAGGCACAGCTTGCCGCTGCGCCTCGACCGAGACCCAGCCCGAGGCGAGATACGGATCGGCGATGTCGACTGTTTCGACTGTCAGGCCCGTCAGTTGCGCCTGGCCGTAGATCCAGGTCACGCTACCCCTGACAAAGTCGTCCGAGGTGGTGCGAGGCGCAGCGACGCCGTCAGAGAATGTCAGCGACATCGACGGCCCGCCGAATTCTTGCGGGTTGGCCAGAAAGGTCATCTGCGTGTCAGTGACGGTGCACTGAAATCGCAGCCAACATCCCATTTCGCCAGTCGGAAAATAGGCGGTCGCAGTCACATATGCCGGCGTCCAGTCGGGCGCGTTCTCGTAAAGAATGCCCGTTCCGGTCGCCGTGTATTTGATGAACGTGACCGCCTGCGCAGGCATGGCAACTACGGCCAGAGCGGCCGCCAGAAAAAGCTTCAACATCAATCACCTCCCACAATGGTGGGTTGGCTAACAGCACGCGCGACCGAGTCGCGCCAAATCCCGAAATGGCACAGGTGGAACAGTTTATGAGCGGGCCGATGCTGTCTGAAAAACTCGATCAACTGATCGGGGAAGTGCGCGGTATGCGCGAAACGATGGGAGGCCTTTCCAATCGGATGGTCGTCGTCGAGCAGGAAACGAAGAGCACAAAGGAGATCGTGGAAGCGTGGAGCGCCGCGAAAACCTGGCTGCGCTGGTTCAAGTGGATCGTCGGGCTGGTCGCCTCTCTGGGAGCGATCTTCGCCGCCTATAAGGGCTTGGCGAAATGAGCTGGCAGCAACAGGCCCTCCGCTGGGGCACGCCGGCCGTCGTGGCGATCATCTCCGGCATTTTCGCAATCGAGGGCGGATTTGTCGCCCATCCGTCCGATCCGGGGGGCGCGACCAACCATGGCGTGACGGAACAGGTCGCCCGCAAGCATGGCTATCAGGGCGATATGCAGGCGCTGCCGCAGGACGAGGCGGCCCGCATCTACCATGTCGATTACATCGTAAAGCCGGGCTTCGCGCCGTTGGTGGAGCTGTCCCGGCCGGTCGCCGAAGAGATCATCGACAGTGGCGTGAACGCGGGGCCGGCGCAGCCCTCGCGATGGCTGCAGACGGCGCTAAACTCGTTGAACCGGCGCGGAGCTGATTATCCGAACATCGCGGTCGACGGGCAAGTCGGGCCGGGCACGATCGCCGCCTATCGCAACCTCCAGCGGCGGCGCGGTGCGGCAGCAGCGTGCGAGATGGTGGTGAAGCTGCTCGATGCCCAGCAAGCCGCCCACTATCTGCGCCTGGCATCCAACGACAATGCCTATGAGGACTTCATGCCGGGCTGGACGATCAACCGGATCGGCAATGTCGATTTCAGGGAATGCCGGTCGTGAGCGCGCTGCTGGTGAAGACGTGGGACATCCTCGCCGGGTCGCGCCTGCTGCAGCTCGCGCTGATCGTGATGGTCGCGGTGCTGGCGACGCTCACTATAGCCAAATGCACGGGCGGCAAAGACCGGACGGCCGCGCAGGCGCAGCAGACGACGCGGTCGACCGAGGCCATCGCCAACGCGGCGCAAGCCGCCATCGATCAGATCGGCAACCAGGCGGCAACAGAGCGCGCCATCGAGACCGCAATCGCGCTGACGCAAGGGGAGATTTCCAATGCGCAAACCGTCAATGATATTCGCGATCATGTGCTTGATCGGCTGTGTGCGAAGCCATCCCATCGTGGAGATCCCGCCTGCGCGCTGTGGCGACCTCATCCCTAAAGCCTATGATGCGCCTGTGGCGGCCGCCCCGGTGCCTATCACGCCGGATTACAGCGCCTGGTTAGGCAAACCCTTTACGGACAGCATGGGCGTTGCTTTGGTCGCGCCATGGGCGTCGGCCTATGTTGCAGCGGACGGGAAGCAGGAAATCGTGCAGGAGCGACTGGCGACGGTGATAGCGATCATTCGGAATTGTGAAGCGATGGTGAATGCAGCGCGCCCGAGGTAACAGCTTTGGCGTCGCGAGCCTTACGTCACGGTGTAGCAAGCGGCGCATAAAGTCCTTCGGGGTTGCCTGCCGGTGGACTACGATCTAAGGGGCGCCCGCCTTAATGCTGTCGAATATCGAAATATCGCGAGGAAAAACCTTTGAGCAAAGCCGCCGCGGATAATCGACCAGAGGCTATGGCGAAAGCCTCCCTCCTTGATTTTCTCCGTTCGGCAGGGTTGCTTACCCCCAAGGCAGTGGCAACGGCCGAACTCATTTTCGACAAGCATAGCGTGCGAGCTGACGTCGTGATGTGCGACCACACTGACATCCACTGTTTTGAGATAAAAACGGAGCGCGACACCCTCACCCGCTTGGATCGCCAGCTGGAAGTCTACAACCGCCATGCGGACTTCGTTACTGTCGTAGCTGCAACAAAGCACATTAACACGATCTTGTCGCGGGTCAGCTCTCACGTCGGAATCTATGAAATGGTGGGATTCAGGTGCCGGAATCCGATCCGCGTCGTCAGGGAACCGGAACCTTCCCCGTATCGGCATGTCGATGCGATGCTATCCATGCTTCCTGTAACTGAGCTTCAAGCTCGCTTTCAGTTAATCGGCCGGCTCAACCGCCAGGACGCGATTGCGAAAGCAGTCGAACTGCCTGATGCCGTGAAAAAACAGGCTGTCCTCGCATTCCTCGCGGAGCGATATGGACCAAATAGCCGTGCCTTGCTGCGGGCCACAAGGCGCCGGAGGATCCAGGCTGACGATCTTTCGATTCTCAGGCGTTGGAACCAGGCCGATAGGACGGTCGAGATCAAGAACGTTTTCCCCATCTCCGGCGGTATGCGGCAAATATGCGAGGATACCGAAGTATACACCCACGTCGGCCAAAGCTTTGGCCCTGTCCCCGCTGAATTGAGGGCGTTGCTCGCCGGCTAATCGACCCACGGCTCGTCGGTCGACAGTGATGCGTCCCCGAATTGCGCCTGAACATGCATGTGGATGTTCATCCTGATCGTCGTCCATCTGCCCGGCGCGCCCAAACCTTTCATGTGTCCGTTAGCAGCCTCCCTAATTCGCTGCGCTCCCCAACAGAGATTGCCGTCATCCCATTTTGCGTCGGCACGCACGCGACGGGCTGCGTCTTGGAATCCCTCCCGCCGCCGATGATAAATCCATTCGCCAGGGGTTGGATAATCGACGCGTGGGACCCCTCGAAACGCTGGCAAACGTTCAGATGCGAATATCGCAGCATGATCGCCATAGTTCAGGTCAATGCCGGACGTGACGAGAGGAGGACTAGTCTTCAACATCTCGTAGAGCTGCCGCTCTCGGATTGCGAGGCAGGCATACTCCTCGCCGATCGACGTGAACTCGCTCGGGAAGCTCGAGGCTATGAATACATGGGTCCGAGACCCACCAGAGATTTGCATGTTTGAGGAAAGAATTGCGCTTTGGGTGGCGATGCCAATCGAGGTTAGGTCGTCGCGGTTCCCGATCTGCTCAAAATCGTAAATCATCAGGATGTGAGTTTGGCCTAAGAAGAAATCCGTTAGGCCGGCAGCTTGTGTTAGGTTCCAACCTTGCGACCGCCGAAACCGAAAAATCAGCCCTCGGTTCAGAGAGGCGAGCTGCTGAACCTGACTTCTGAGGGTCGCAGCGTCATCGGTCCACTGCACTACTGGAATGCGTCTCTCATCACTCGCTATAAATGAGCACCACGCTTGATATCCGTTTGCCGGATTATGAAGCGCTGAGACCTCTGAGCGTCCTAATGCCGCCCAATCGGCGCGATCTTGGGTTTTGTAAATCTTATCAGAGGGAGGGAGTGGCTGGGCGAGGTCGATACCGATAGGGCGACTTCCGTACGCGGCCTCAATATGATCGGTCGATCTCACAATTGGCCCGCCTTCGCCCTTCTTCGGGTGCGGCCATGCCTGAATGCGAACAATCGGAAAAAGGGAATCCTTAATAGGCTCGGCCAACCGAAGCAGGGCTTCCGCTTCACTCTGACGAATAGTCAGGCTTGGGAAATATTTGGATATCAACAAATGGCGCCCCCTCCCAGACCTCGCATTGTTAGGTCAAGACCCCCAAGCGTATGTTCATAGCTGCCGGCGACACTTGAAGAGCCTCAGCTAATTTTTCAACATCCCGCTCACCCTCCCGCATGATCTGAGTAATGAGGTGCCAAGGCATCAATATCTCGGCGGCAAGAGCATTTGCCTCCCACTCGCGCCGTTCCGATAGGCCGCTACGGTAAAAGGTATCGTCCACGAGTTCATTCCCAATGACGTCGCGATGCAGCACGTAATGCGCGATTTCATGAGCAATTGTGAAGCGTTGCCGGTTACGGTGTTCGTGCCGATTGACTCTGATCGTCCAGCTCTTGCGGTCATTTTTGTCGAGCACGAGCATGCCAGACACGGCGAGCGGCAAATCGCTGATGACGACCTTGACACCCAAATCGTTGGCAATGGCTCCCAATTTGACCGGTGCCTCACCCTGATGACGCGCGATCGCTTCCGCAGCGTACGGAGGCAACTGAGGGATGCTTAGTCGCGCCATTCTTCGTCTCGCATCTGATGTTCCGGGGCAGAGTCGGACGTTACAATAGAAGCGCGCAAGGCGTCCTGCACCGCGTCGCGCGCGCGAGTTTCCATACCGGCGGCAATGGCTGCGTCGACCTGCTCCTTAAATTTCTCCGAACCGAAGTAGTTATCACTTCCTGTTTTCGAGGTTTCTACCGCCAACTGTTCTGCAATCCCGCGCAGGGTCTGGAACCCCCAGATCGCGGCGACAGCCACAATAAAGCCTATAAACGTCACGATGAGCGAGACTACAGTCAGCAGGATCGCAATGAGATCCTTATATTCCCAGTCACCAGGACGGATGAGCGCTGCGCCCTGCGCATCCAAAAGCAGTACCAACAGGACGAACATCGCAATGTTCGCAACTAGTATCGCTCGCCTCGCCCACCGCATATCTTCTGATAGTTCGGGGAATTCCGATTGTCGATGCGCAATGACGCATCGCTCCTTTCATCGAGCACGGCTGGAAAGATCGCCGGATGCAGCGATTTGTTGCTCCGCTCAGATGATTTTACAGCATCGCCAATCATGTGCCTTTTCGAGGGACTGCCCATGATCGCGCATCTCAAACCGATCAATTGATGACGATAACCGGCGCGCATTTCCACTGACTCAAACGCGCCTCGCCACGTCTGTGGTCGGGCCGCCCATCTTTTCGATAGCAGTCGTATCTTGGTGCTTGTTTGCAAGCAGGTCGATCACCGCTAATTTGCAACATCAAGAATATGTTCGGTGACTGCATCTAAGATCTCCGACCTGTCAGATGCGGCGAACCCAAACAGCTGGCGCATGGCATACTTCACCTCCGGTCCCTGCGCCGAGGGCTTGTCGAACAGGCCGAGCTGGTGAATGCGCGCGACCGCCGCGACGCGGCCGGCGAAGCTCACCCATGCTTCCTGCGCGCTGGCGCTGGCGTTCATGAGGCCGCTGCGCCGGATTTTGCGGAACATGGCACGTTGCCGGATCGACGGGCGCCTGATCTTGCCCGCACCAGCGTTTTGCTCCCCGTCTGGCACGGGTAGCCAGCGGATGACCTTGCCATATTCGAAGCTGCGGATCCCGCCAGCGCGCACGTCGAAGCCGGTCATCAGCGGGCCTTGGCGCGTCCAGCTGTGCATCAGCACGACACGCGGCTTGCCGCCTCCGCCCTCGGGATACAGGAACTTTACGGCATAGGCGCCGGGCACAGGGTCTTTGGGCCGCTTGCGGGCTTCAAAGCGCGATCCATCGGGGTTGCGCTGGGCGCCGATGCGCCGCTGCTGGCTGGTTCGCAGCGTGCGGGCGACCTTGCGGAACAGCGAGCGGCGTTCGGCGGGTCGTAACGACTGCAAGATTGCGCCGGCGAAGCTCTCCAGCTCGCCCAGATCATGGGCGCCGATGTCAGCCATCAGGGCGCCGGGGTGCCGACGATGAGCGCGCCGCTCTGATCGAAGATGCGTTTGAGCAGCGCGGCCGGGTCGGACAGCGGCATGTCGTCGGCCGGTGGCTCGTCGCGCAGCGTCATCTTGTAGCCGCCGCCGGGCTGCGGCAGCACATCGACCGCCTCCACGCTCGGCAGCGAAACCGAAATATCGACGCGGCCATTGTCGAGGATATCGACCTCGAAGGCGATCTGCTGCTCTGCGGTCTCATGGTTCTGCAGGGCGGCAGGCTCATGACGGCGAAGCCAGAGGATCAGCGGCAGGAAGAACTGCGCCGGCTCGCCGGGGAAGCCAAGCACGTCGATCGACAGGCGGGCGCGATACTCGAAGCCGAGATTATCGGGATGATAACGCGCGACCAGGCGCCCGCCGGTAAGGTAGATCAACAGGGCGTCGGGATTGCGTTTCAGCTCGGGCAGCTGCTCGACCATGAAGGCGCGAAGGGCATCGGCTTTCGACATGGCTCAGTCCCAAAGCTGGATGATATCGCGATCCGGTGCGGACTCGCGCATGACGATCGGGAGGATGATTTCCTGCCCCTCGGCCAGCAATGCGCCAGCGCCGGCGACATCCCGGTTGGCTTCCAGCACCTGCTCCACGGTGCCGGACCCTTTGCCGAGGACACGCCAGACCAGCGCGTCCAGCGTCTCGGCCTGCAACGCGCGGGCTGTCATCACGCTCATCAGATCAATTCCACGGCGGTGCGCGAGGTGCCGAGGATCGCGCGAATGGCGTGGGTGCCGTTGCGGCGATGATCGTCGGGCGTCAGCTCGACCTGATTGGCATCCTTCACCCCGCTGGCCGTGGCAGAGACATCGCGGTGCGTTTCGATCAGATCGGCCGTCGCCCAGGCATAGACCGCGCGCCGGAAGAGACGGACAAGTCTCGGCTCGATCACGGCCGCCTGCCCTGCCCCAACCGTAATCTCGGTCGAGGGGATATGCGCCAGCGCTTCATGCCCCGCCGCGATCTGGGAATCGCGCCAGACGGAGAGATTGTCGTCGACGATGATCAGGCCGCCGGCCAGCGCTTCGACGACGCGCGCGTCGGGGATCAGATTGCCACCAATGCGCATGGCATCGCGAAAGGCGTTGATGTCGATCGCAGGCCAGAACTCACCGAAGGCGATGACATGATCATCGGGGGTTGCCGGCGGCTGCGGTGAAGTCACGAAGCTCATGGCTCGATTTGGTCCATAATCAAGCGGGGGGTGGGGATCAGAACCAACCGGAGGCGCGTGGCCTCGCTTGGTTCTTCACCGCCCCCCGGCGCCGGGGCGCAAGCTCAATCCTTGGCGGTTTGGACCTTTGCGGTCAGCCGCTCGATATCCTTTTTCACGCCGCAATTCTCGTGCAGCCCGAGCGCCCGCTGGAAGGCCGCGAGCGCGCTCGCCATGGCGTGCTGCTCGGCGCCGGCCGGCGCAGTTGCATTGTCCTTTGCCGCCTCGGCCTCGCGCAGCAGCAGCTTGCCCCGCGCCTTGTAGAGCTTGGCGCGGACCTGATCGGGCATGTCCTTCTCGGACGTGAGATCGATGGTGCGATTCACGACATCGAGGTCAAAGGACTGGTCGATCTGACAGGCCTTGAGCGCCGCCTCTGCCACTTCCTCCGCGATAAGCGTCGGCGCCTGGCGCACAATGTTCTGCGGCAGAGCCAGATCGAAGTGCAGCACATGCTCGGCGAGATCGAGGCCGCGCGCGAAATCGCCGATGTCGAGGCGCCAGATCATCATGGTCGCGACGATCTCATCCTGCAGGGCCTGACCGGTTTCCGTGGCAGCGAGCAGCGTTGCATCGACATGCGCGTCATAAGCGTCGATCAGCTCGGCCTTTTTGGCGATCTTGGCCTCGACCGACTGGATCGCGCGAAGGCTTGCGATGTCCGTGCCGAGGGCGGCGAGCAGCAGCTCATATTCGGTGGCGGCGGGGCCATCGGCCGGGCGTGCGGCGGCGAGGCCCACCGGCGCCTTGTTCGCCGCCTGGGCCGCGAGGACGGCTTGGCGGTGGACTGCGGCCAGGCTGGGCTTGCCCTTGGCGGCCGGCATCGCGATAGCCAGGCCCGCCGTAAAATTCGTGGGCGGACTGACACTGACCGGCTCGGCCGAGGGACTGGCGTCCGCTTGGCTCGCCTCGGCCGCCAGCTGGGCGGCGACGCGTTGACGGTGAAGGGCGGCAAAGCTGCGCTTGGCCATGTGCGGATGCTCCTTACTGGCGACGAGAGCGGGAGGTTAGACCGGTTGCCCGGTCAACATCGGCTCGGCGCAAAGCCCGAACCGCTGCTGTCCCCCCTTCTCGCGGGGGTTATTCTCAGTCTTCCTCGACCGCCTGGATGTTCTTGGCAGCGCACATGAAATCGAGATCCTCGATCACATAGGCGTCGTTGGACGAGCGGAAGTCCTCGACGCGGTTCTTCCTCGGATTTTCGATGATGTGGCGGCGCTGCTTGCCTTCCTGCTCGTAGATTGAGAGGTTGTCGAAGCGGGTGATCGCGATCGTGCCGGCGGGCATGAACGGGATGCGCGTCGCCGGCAGGCCGCCCAGTCGCTTGGTGGACATGATGACATCGCGGGCGAGCTGCTCGGTCGGGTCGATCGCCGCGTTGATCATCGGGAAGTACTTGTCGTGCAGCAGGTCGCGCGAGACCATGACGACAAGCTCGGGATCCTCGGACGCCCAGGGCGGCAGCAGCGAATTGACCATGTCGTAGACCAGCGCGTCGAGCGTGGCATAGTCGCCCCCATCGCCATAAGTGATCTTGTTGGCTTCGGCGCCCTGCTTCATGAATTGCGCCGGCGCTTCCTCGTCCAGTTTCTTGAGCCAGCCCTTGTTGACGTCCTGCAGCATCGGGAAATTGGCCTTGTTCGTCGTCGCCGCGACGCTCTCGCCGTTCCAACCGATGCGGATGTTGTCGAGACCGATGGCGATGGCGATCTGATTGGCGATGCGCTGCTGGAAGTCGTCGAACTTCGCCCACATGTCGAGCTTGGCATAGGTCAGATGGGTGTCGAAGTTCGTCTGGAAGCACTCGAACCCGCGATTGTCGAGGCCGGACGGATCGGTCGTGGTGCGCTCGCCATTGCCGCTCGTGTCGGTGCGCCCGGCGATCGGATTGCCAACCGAGAGGCCGATGATCTCGCCCTTCAGCTCGGGCACCGGCACGATGTTGATTTTGCCGAGGAAGCCGATTGATTCCTGGCGCTTGTCGATCAGGCGCTGCTGGACGCTCGGGTCGACCGAGAAGTTCTTGCTGGTGTCGTTCACGCCGTGGATTTCGCCGATCCGGCCAAGATAGGCGTCGAATTTGAGGCGGGTTTCGTTACGCATTTTTGGCTCCGATGATTAATTTTCAGGCGCGGATCGGTAGGGGTGTCAAAAGTCGGCGAGCAGCTCGCCGGTGCCGCCGCTGGCGGGTTCGCGCGAGCGGTAGGATTGGCTGGGGGTCTTCTCGATGGTGCTTGCCAGGGCGGCCTGATCCTCGGCCAGCTTGGCGACACGGGCGTTGATCGCCGTGAAGCCCTGCGTGACGCCCTCGCCCATCTTCTCAAACATGCCAGCCATGGTCGCGGCGAACTTGTCCAGATCGGTCAGGGCAGCGCCGGCAGGCGCAGGACTTACGGGCGGGACGACTTCCGCGGTCGCCGGCGCGGCCTTGAAGCTCTCGAAAAACGCCTTGGCGCTGCTGAACAAGTCAGCCAGCCCGCCGGGAGTGGGTGCTTCCTCGGCATAGGCCATCTCGAATTCCTCGATCTGGCATAGATTGTCCTTCCGCTTGTCATCGCGGGTGCTGAATTTCAGCACTTCGGTGCCCAGCGATGCCGGGGAATCGGTGAATGCGAGGCCGACAAGATAGGCTTTGCCGGTGCCGGCGAAGTCGGGCTGGATCTCTACGCTAGAAAAGAGCTTCTGGCCCGCCTGATTGTACCGCTGCGCTTCGTCCGTGACATCGAATGAGGCGAAGAGTGCCAGGCGCTTTTCGGTCTTGCCGCCAATCTGCAGGTCGATCTGCTCGGCCTTCACGCCGTCGACGGTGCCCCAGGCATTGAACGGGCCATCGGGCGAATAGCCGCGCAGGTGCTCGCAGTTGATGCGGGCGGCATAGGTGGCCGGATTGTAGCTGTCGGCCATCTCCTGGATCATCTGGCGGGAGATCGCCCGGTTATCGACGGTCTGCCCTTCGACGGCGACACGGAAAAACTTGGTCTTGGCCATTCTCGGCTCCCTGCGGCTCGAACTGCGGGTTCAAAATCAGTCCCGCCATTGGCCATTTCCGAGGGGTGAGAGACAACCGGTGCCGATTGTGAGGACCGTTCTCACAAGTGGCGCACCGGGCGCCGCGCTGGCGCCTGCTCCATTCTCGCGCCGCTATGAGCATGTTGACCGGCAGCGATGGGCAGGCCGTCCCTTATGACGTGCGCCGCGTCGCGCGCAGCCTGTACTGGCGCGCCTATGGCGTGACGGAAATCGCTGCCGTCCTTGGCCTCAAGCGGACGACGGTGCAGGCGTGGAAGGACCGCGACCGCTGGGAGGACGATCCGGTCATCCGGCGCCTCGAAGATAGCTGCGAAATGCGGCTCAACGCCCTGATCTTCAAGGAAGACAAGAACAACAACGACTATAAGGAAATCGACGCGCTGGCCCGCGTGATCGAGCGCACGGCCCGCGTGCGCCGCTATGGCGAACCCGGCGGCCATGAGGGCGACCTCAATCCCAAGGTTGCCGCACGAAACGCCAAGCCGAAGAAGAAGGCGCCGAAGAACCTCATCACGCGCGACGAGGCCGGCCGACTCAAGACCGCCTTCCTCGACGGGCTATTCGGTCATCAGGAAACTTGGTGGCAGAACATCAGCCGCCGCACGCGCTTCCTGCTCAAGAGCCGCCAGATCGGCGCGACCTTCTATTTCGCCCGCGAGGCGCTGATCCGCGCGCTGGAGACCGGCAACAACCAGATCTTCATTTCGGCGAGCCGGGCGCAGGCCAATATCTTCCGGCAGTACATCGTCGAATTCGTGTTCGCGCAGACGGGCAAGATGCTCAAGGGCGATCCGCTGGTCATCGATCGCGGCGAGGATGAGGACGGCAAGCAACTCGAACCCGTCACCCTCTACTTCCTCGGCACCAATTATCGCACCGCCCAGGGCTATCACGGCGATGTCTATATCGACGAGTGCTTCTGGATCTTCGGCTTCGAGCAGATCAACAAGGTCGCGTCGGCCATCGCGACGCAAAAGCGCTACCACAAGACCTATTTCTCGACGCCGTCCACGATCGCGCACGAGGCCTATCCGATGTGGACGGGCGAGCGATTCAACCGCCGGCGCGAGCGCAAAGATCAGATCAAGATCGACGTCAGCCACAGCGCGCTTGCCGTGCATGGCGCCATGGGCGCCGACCAGATCTGGCGGCACATCGTCAATCTGGACGATGCCATCGCCGGCGGCTTCAACCTCATCGACCGCGCCGAGCTGGAGCTGGAATATTCGGTCGACGAATTCTCCAATCTGTTCCTGTGCGACTTTGTCGACGACAGTAAGTCCAGCTTCCCGCTCTCGATGCTGCGTCCATGCATGGTCGATAGCTGGGATGTCTGGAAAGACTTCGACCCCTATGCCCTGCAGCCCTTCGGCCAGGGCGAAGTGTGGATCGGCTATGATCCGCAGGAGAGCGAGGACGGCGACAGCGCGGCGTGCGTGGTGGTGGCGCCGCCCACCGGCCCCAAGGGCAAGTTCCGCGTGCTCGAAAAGCTGCAGTGGCGCGGCAAGGATTTCGAGGCGCAGGCGGCCGAAATCAAGAAGCTGTGCTCGAAATATCGCGTCACCGAAATCGCGATCGACACGACGGGGATGGGCGCTGCGGTGCATCAGCAGGTGGTCAAGTTCTTCCTGATGGCCAGGCGGATCGATTATTCGGCGCTGACCAAGACGATGATGGTGCTCAAGGCCAAGAACGTCTTCACCAAGCGCCGCATCGAGTTTGACGCGGGCTGGCGCGATCTCGCTGCCGCCCTGATGTCGATCCACCCCCAGCTCACCGCTGGCGGCAAGCAAATGACCTATGTGGCCCGCCGCAGCGAGGCCACCGGGCACGGCGATCTCGCCTGGGCACTTCTGCACGTCCTCTACTGTGAACCGATGGACGGCGGTGTCGGCGGAAAATCCAGCATGGAGATAATGTGATGAGCGGCACCGATATCGATGTCGAAACGAGCACGGGCGTGCGCATGTTTTCCTTTGGCGATGCCGAGAGCGTGCTCAATCGCCGGGATCTGCTCAATTATGTCGAATGCCGGTTCGAGGGCCGATGGTTCGAGCCGCCGGTGCCGTTCAAGCTGCTCGGCCGCGCCCTGCATGTGCAGCCGCACCATGAGAGTGCCATCCGCGTGAAGCGCAACCTGCTGGTGAAGCACTTCAAGCCCTCCCGGCTGCTCAGCCGCACCGCCTTCGGCAAGTTCGCCCTCGACTATCTGGTGATGGGCAATGCTTTCCTCGAGGAAGTGCCCAACATCGCCGGCCGCGTGATGCGCCTCGATCACAGCCTTGCCGTGCGGACGCGGATCGGCAAGGCCGGCCGCGCCTTCTTCCTGCCAGACCATGCCTGGGGCGGCTTTGGCCAGCCCCATGAATATGATCGGGGCCGGCTGATCCACCTCGCCGAGCCGGATGTTGCGCAGGAAATCTACGGCCTGCCTGAATATCTCTCGGCCATGCAATCGGCCTTCCTGAATGAGGCCGCCACGCTGTTCCGCCGTCGCTATTACATCAATGGCGCCCACGCCGGCTTCGTCTTCTACCTGAGCGAGGCCAGCATGGATCAGAAGGACGTGGACATGGTCCGCGAGGCCCTGCGCGAAGCCAAGGGCGTCGGCAACTTCAAGAACCTGTTCATCAATGCGCCGGGCGGGAAGAAGGACGGCGTCCAGATCATCCCGATCAGCGAGGTCGCGGCCAAGGATGAGTTTCTGGGCATCAAGGGCACCACGCGCGATGACGTTCTCGCCGCGCACCGCGTGCCGCCCCAGATCCTCGGCGTCGTGCCCCAGAATAATGGCGGCTTTGGTGATGTCGGCAAGGCCAATGACATCTTCTTCGCCAACGAGATCGAGCCGCTGCAGATGCGGTTCCTCGAAGTGAATGACCGAGTCGGCGAGGAAGCCATCGCCTTCGAGCCCTACCAGCCCATGGGCAACGCCGTGCCCGCGAGGTCTCCCGCTTAACGGCGGGGAACGGGGCGCGCTCAGTGCCCTTTAAAGAGCCACGTTAGAATTCCAAGGAGCGCACCAATACCGATTGGCAAGCGGGTGTAGAGCCATAAGCTCTGATCTTCGGCCGCCCGGCCCGGTTTGCGGAAACCGTTCTTAGGAGACCCCGTTTCTTGGGTAGATTTCGCCAAGCCCGCAAGGCGTGATGACCAACGGCCTTTCATTCCGACTTGTCCCGTTCCGACTTGACCATCACCGATTTGCAGAGCCTCTCACTCCGGCGCGCTTCATCCTCGTCCTCTGCAAGCACGGGGCCGGCTTCGAGGAAGTTGTCGAGTGAGGATCGTTCATTCTTCCTCGTCGTCGTCATCAAGCACCGCCTTCTGAGCTCCTAAGAGCGTGATGAGCTTTGATATCTCGGTTCGCCCCTTCGCCACCGATGGCCAGGACGGTCGCCTTACCGCACCCTTCGAGCGCGGCGGATCCGCTCGCCCAAGCCTGTTGCGATCGTCTGCGATGGCTATCTTCAATGCCTAGCAAAAATTTACGAAGTCATACCGAGGCAGGCGTAATTGGGCTGGATGGGCTGCGCGCGGCTAAATCGCGTCCGGCGCCAACATCCTTGCCACTTCGGCCGCGCGCGCCGCGCTTAGCTCCCCCCCTCGCCTGCACGCTTCCCCTGCCAGAAATGACGCAACAGGCATTATACGCCGCATCGGCGGTCCTCCGAGCTTTGAGACCGCAGCGCGACGCATCGGCGGCGACGCACTTTGACGCACCCAGCCCCCGTTTTCGACGCCTGATTATGGCACAGCCCTTGCGCGGTATCCCCCTGGATACCCCAGGACCGGCCCAAGCCGGTCCGCCCCCTACGGTGCGTCCGCAGAGTGAGGGTGCCTCCATGGGCTGATCGGGGGTCGTGGCTCCGATAATTTGCGCCTCGCGCAGCGAGTCCTTCTCTCTTTATTCGGAAACGGCCTCAATCATGCCGCCGGGTGGACTCGCCCTATTTGAAAAAAGACGCGACATGCGTTCGAGCGTTTTTCGGAGATATGGATCGGTGACCTGGGCAAGCTGATCCTCGGGAGGCAATGCGTCCCACGCCTCGCGGATCTTGCGGGCCTGGACCGCCTCGGCCTGGCCAGCCGGCGGGCGACGGAGAATGCGGCGGATGATGTTGGCGACCTTGCCGGGCAGCGTCAGGAAATAGGCGTTGCTGATCTGGCGAACATATTGCCCGCCGGGCTGATAATCGTCGACCGGTTCGGTACGGCGTTGCCAGTCGAGGAAGCCGTGGTCCTTCAAGTTCTTCAATGCTGTGACCACGGCAGAGCGCGAACGCCGCACTGCCTGCGAAATATAATTGATCGCATAGTCCAGCCGACCGGTTTTCCGGCAGCGCCGGCGGAGGAGGAACCGGTAGACCGCCAGCTCGACATCTCCAACGATCCCCCGCCTGCGCCCTGGCAGCTTGGTCGAGAGCATCAGATGTTCAAGCTGCGTCATGCGGGCATTGTTTTCCGAACTCGGAAACGTGTTCTCCCGCGCCCAGCGCCGCGATTCATAGTCGCCAGGGTGACGGCTATCGCGCCAGACCTTCTGAAATGTCCGGGCACGCTCGCCGTTGACCCTTCCCGCCAGGACGCCACCGATCGCGCGCGCGGTCATGCCGCTGCTCCGAACATCGTGCGCGCGGATCGCTGCTTCTGAAAAAATCCGTGTACGGGATTTGTACGAGCGACACGCTCAAAACGGGCTTTGTTTTTACTATGTTCCGCAAATGCGGCTATACTATTCGGAGGGAATGGTGCATTAAAAGCCCTTGAAATCAGGGCATTTAATGGTGGGCGCGGCAAGGATTGAACTTGCGACCCCACCCGTGTGAAGGGTGTGCTCTACCACTGAGCTACGCGCCCGGCGATCCAATCGCGGAGGCGAGCGCTTTGGCGATTGAGGGGCGGCATGTCAAGCCGCTGTGTCGGCCTTCCGTGCGATTCCTTCGGGCTACCAGCGCGACGCTGCGGTTCGCTTCAGTGCTTGGTCTGCGTCATCCGGTCGACATACGCGATGCCGATGGCGGATATGATGAACAGGCCGTGGATGATCGACTGCCACATCACCCCCTCGCTCGTCACGCGAGCCGCAGGCGTGCCCATGGCGCCGGCCTCAATGAAGGTGCGCAGCAGGTGGATCGAGGAAATGCCGATGATCGCCATTGCCAGCTTCACCTTGAGCACGCCGGCATTCACATGGCTGAGCCACTCCGGCTGGTCGCGATGGCCCTGTAGGCCGAGCCGGGACACGAAGGTCTCATAGCCGCCAACGATGACCATGATCAGCAGGTTGGAGATCATCACCACGTCGATCAGCCCGAGCACCATCAGCATGATCTGCTGCTCGGTAAACTCATAGGCGTGGAGGACGAGGTGGATCAGCTCCTTGATAAACAGGAACACATAGACGCACTGCGCGACGATGAGGCCCAGATACAGCGGGAGCTGCAGCCAGCGTGACCCGAAGATCAGCAGCGGCAGCGGACGGAGCGGAGCGTTGGGATCGGCAGGTGTCATGGCGGCGCCAGATAATCGCCCGCCCAAGCCCTGTCATCCCCGATTCTGGTGGCCGCCGGGTGATCATCGCACGCTGCGCGCGCTCGACCGACGGCTGCCCGCTTGCATGGCCGGTTCCCCTCACCCATATCGCGGCGCATGGCAGACACCCAGCACAGCGCCATGCCGGTCTGGCACGGCACCACCATCCTCTCCGTCCGCGCTTCAGGAAAGGTCGTCGTCATCGGCGATGGCCAGGTCTCGATGGGGCAGACGGTCATGAAACCCAATGCCCGCAAGGTGCGCCGCCTGCATGATGGCAGCGTGATCGGCGGCTTTGCCGGCGCCACGGCGGACGCCTTCACCCTCTTCGAGCGGCTGGAGAGCAAGCTGGAGCGGCATAACGGGCAGCTCATGCGCGCCGCCGTCGAGCTGGCGAAGGACTGGCGCACGGACAAATATCTGCGCAATCTTGAGGCCATGATGATCGTGGCGGACAAGGATACGACGCTGATCCTCACCGGCAATGGCGATGTGCTGGAGCCGCTGGAAGGCATCGCCGCGATCGGATCGGGCGGCAATTACGCGCTCTCCGCCGCGCGGGCGCTGCAGGATTATGAGAAGGACGCCGAGACGCTCGCCCGCAAGGCCATGAAGATCGCGGCGGAAATCTGCGTCTACACCAATGACAGCCTGACCATCGAGACGCTGGACAGCGCCACCTGACACATCATCCCGCCTCACCCCGTTCGTCTCGAGCGAAGTCGAGAGACGGACAGACCGGCCTCAACGTGTCTCGACTTCGCTCGACACGAACGGATTTCAAAGCACCCTTATGAACGACAATCTCACCCCCAAAGCCATCGTCACCGCGCTGGATGCGCACATCATCGGTCAAGCCGAGGCCAAGCGCGCTGTCGCCGTTGCCCTGCGCAATCGCTGGCGGCGCCAGAAGCTCTCGCCCGAGCTGCGCGACGAGGTGACGCCCAAGAACATCCTGATGATCGGCCCCACGGGCTGCGGCAAGACCGAGATCAGCCGGCGCCTCGCCAAGCTGGCCGATGCGCCGTTCATCAAGGTGGAAGCGACCAAGTTCACCGAAGTCGGCTATGTCGGCCGCGACGTGGAGCAGATCGTGCGCGATCTTGTTGAGGAAGCCGTGCGCCTCGAACGCGAGCGTCGGCGCGAGGCTGTGCGCGACGCGGCCAGCGAGGCGGCCATGGGCCGGCTGCTCGATGCCCTCACCGGCAAGGAAGCCAGCGAGGCCACGCGCCTCTCCTTCCGCCAGCGGATCGAGAGCGACCAGATGAACGATGTCGAGGTGGAGGTCGAGGTGACCGATGCCCCGGCCGCGCCGATGGAAATCCCCGGCATGGGTGGCAATATCGGCATGATCAACCTGTCGGACATGATGTCCAAGGCGCTCGGCCAGCAGCAGAAGAAGCGTCGCAAGATGCGGGTTGCCGATGCCTGGGACAAGCTGGTCGAGGAAGAGCAGGACAAGCGGCTCGATCAGGACGATGTCGCCCGCGTCGCCATTGCCTCGGCCGAGCAGAACGGCATCGTGTTCCTCGACGAGATCGACAAAATCGCGGTGAGCGACGTGCGCGGCGGATCGGTGAGCCGCGAGGGCGTCCAGCGCGATCTGCTGCCGCTGATCGAGGGCACGACGGTCGCCACAAAATACGGCCCGCTCAAGACCGACCATATCCTGTTCATCGCCTCGGGCGCCTTCCATGTCGCCAAGCCGAGCGACTTGCTGCCGGAACTGCAGGGCCGCCTGCCGATCCGCGTGGAATTGAAGGGCCTGACCGAGGAGGATTTCGTCGCGATCCTCTCCGACACCAAGGCCTCGCTGCCCGAGCAATATGCCGCGCTTCTGGCGACCGAAGGCGTCACCATCCAGCTCGCGCCGGACGGTATCCGCGCGATCGCAAAGATCGCCGCCGACGTGAACGAGCAGGTCGAGAATATCGGCGCCCGCCGACTGCAGACCGTGATGGAAAAGCTGCTGGAGGATGTGAGCTTCGAGGCTGACACCCGCGCGGGCGAGACAATCACCATCGATGCCGGCTATGTCGAACGCCAGCTTTCGGGTATCGCCAAGAACACGGACCTGAGCAAATATATCCTCTGAACCGGAGGCGTTAAGGGAGCGATTGCGCATGAGCTATGAGACAGTGCTGGTCGAGCAGCGCGGCGCCGTCACGCTGGTCATGCTCAATCGTCCCCAGGCGCTCAACGCCCTCAACAGCCAGGTGCTGGCCGATCTGATCGCGGTATTCGAGGGCTACGATGCGGACGACGCGCAGCGCTGCCTCGTCCTCACTGGCAGCGAGAAAGCCTTCGCCGCCGGCGCGGACATCAAGGAGATGGCCGATAAGACCGGCGCCGACATGTACCGCGCGGAGATGTTCGCGCAGTGGACAAGCCGCATCGCCGCGACGCGCAAGCCGTGGATCGCGGCGGTTGCCGGCTTTGCACTCGGCGGCGGGTGCGAACTGGCGATGATGGCGGACTTCATCATTGCGGCAGACACGGCCAAGTTCGGTCAGCCTGAAATCACATTGGGTGTGGCGCCGGGCATGGGCGGATCGCAGCGGCTCACCCGCGCGGTCGGCAAGGCCAAGGCGATGGACCTGTGTCTGACCGGCCGCCGCATGGATGCAGAGGAAGCCGAGCGGGCTGGCCTCGTCGCGCGCATCGTGCCGGCCGACGATCTGCTCGACGAAGCGCTGAAGGCGGCCGAGGCGGTCGCCGCCATGCCGCCGTTGGCCGTCATGGCCAACAAGGAGCTGGTCAACCTCGCGTTCGAAACCACACTCACCCAGGGTCTGGTCAGCGAGCGGCGCATCTTCCAGCTTCTCGCATCCACCGAAGACAAGGCGGAGGGCATGGCAGCCTTTGTGGAAAAGCGCCGGCCGGAATGGACCGGGCGTTAAGCACTGCTACAGTGCTCTGTGCCGATGAGGCGCGGCACAACGGGTCGCCGGAAATAATAACAACTTTAAAGATTTGGAGACATTTCACCCTCTAGATGAAGTGCTCACGGCGAGCTGCGCGGCTTGATGAGACGAGCCCTCCGTGATTGACCGAAATAAGATGTGAGATGTGACGGTGGGTAACATCAAAGGCCGAGGCAGCCCCCTGCGTCATCACCCCGAAGCAGTTGAAATCGATCTGATTCGCGGCCTCTTTCATGCCTTCGCGCCGGCGCTGGTCATGACGATCAGCTTTCTGTCGGCGGGGTTGGTCATCCTGAACCGCACCGGGGACAGCATCCTGCTCGTCCTGCTGATCCTGGGCGCAGTTGCGTCCGTGGCCCGCCTCGTGTCCGCGCATCTGATCGCACCGATCATCCATGCCGAAGGGGTGACGATCGAGCAGGCGAGATATCTCGAGCGGCTCTTTGCGATTCCCTATCTCTGTTTTTCCCTTGTGCTTGGCCTCTTCGGCTTTCGCCTGCTCCAGCTCCCCTCGGCAGACGCCCATATGGTGGCTGCGGCCCTGTCGCTCAGCTATTGCGCCGGCGTCGCTGTCGGTATGGGATCGCGGATGTGGATCGCGGTGCCGAGCATGATGCTGGCGCTCGGGCCGGTGATCGCCGCGATGCTACTGCAACCCGACTTTCTCTATAAGCTCAGCGGCGCCGTGATGGCGGCGATCCTGCTCAGCGGCATCCAGAGCTTGCGCGGCAAGCAGAACCGCTCGGCGGACGACATTGCGCTGCGCATCGCCTTCTCGCACCTCGCCCGCAAGGATGCGCTGACCGCCCTCCCCAACCGCATCGCGCTGCGCGAGTGGTGGGAACAGGTCGTTGCGTCCGGGGCGGAGAACAAGCTGGTCGCGGTCCATTATCTCGACCTCAACGACTTCAAGCCAGTCAACGATCGCCATGGTCATCCGGTTGGCGACGCCCTGCTCGCCGCTGCCGGCAAGCGCATCGCCCGGACGATAAGGGACAGCGACATCGTCGCGCGGCTCGGGGGGGACGAATTTGCGGTCATCCAATATGACATCGTGAACGCCGACGATGCCGCCCAGCTCGCTGCCCGCATCCGGGAG
Organism: Sphingobium sp. B1D7B; assembly: GCF_025961965.1. Classification (NCBI taxonomy): domain Bacteria; kingdom Pseudomonadati; phylum Pseudomonadota; class Alphaproteobacteria; order Sphingomonadales; family Sphingobiaceae; genus Sphingobium; species Sphingobium sp. B1D7B. The sequence goes on along the minus strand of NZ_JAOQOR010000001.1, from coordinate 2,028,178 downwards.
GCGATCACCCAGCCATTCAGTATCGGCGCGCTGACCCTCAAGATCTCGACCGGCCACGGCTTCGTGGTGTCGCGCGGCCGGGACGAAGCGCTCGAAGACCTGCTCGCCCTTGCCGACAAGGCGCTCTACACCAGCAAACAGGGCGGCGAAATTTCCCAATATGAGGCTGTCGAGACAATCACCCGCCGCGTCGCCTGATCAGCACTCTGATCTCAATCCCCACCCGGTAGCCACATGGGTCAACAAGTGTGACGCGCGGGTCAAGCCAGCGGCGTTGGATTCACGCATCGGGTGCGGCATAGCCTGAAGGCGTGGCACCGCCTTGCTCATCGCGCGCAGGCGGCAGAACGTCGGGAGAGGATATGAAGACGCACGGGCTTGCTATTCTGGCCGCAACGGCGCTGCTGGGCGCCAGCGCTTGCCAGATGACGACCTCCACCACTTCGGTGGCGACGGAAGCCGGCATCGGCCACGGGCAGATGGTAAAGGCAGATGATCAGCCCGGCCAATGGGCATCCTACAGCCGCACTTGGGACGAACAGCGCTACAGCCCGCTCGACCAGATCAAGGACAGCAATGCCCATCGCCTCGGCCTCGCGTGGTTCGACGATCTCGACACCTATCGCGGGGTGCAGGCGACGCCTCTGGTGATCGATGGCGTGCTCTTCAACGAAAATATCTTCAACGTCGTCACGGCCTATAATGCCAAGACCGGCGAGAAATTGTGGGTGTACGACCCCAAGGTCGGCAAGGAATGGGCCGGCCTCGCCTGCTGCGGCCCCTCCTCGCGCGGCCTTGCCGCCTGGGGCAACAAGATCATCATCGGCGCGCTGGATGGGCGGCTGATCGCCATCGATCGCAAGACCGGGGCCGAGCTCTGGTCCGCGCAGACCTTCGATCGCAAGGAGCAATATTCGATCACCGGCGCGCCGCGCGTCTATGACGGCAAGGTGATCATCGGCAATGGCGGCGCGGACTATGGCTCGCGCGGCTTCGTGGCCGCCTATGATGCCGAGACCGGCAAGCGGCTGTGGAAATTCTACATCGTCCCCGGCAACCCCGCCAACGGCCCGGACGGCGAAGCCTCCGACAGCGCGATGAAGATCGCCGCGCCGACCTGGCACGGCAAATTCTGGGAGACCGGCGGCGGCGGCAATGCGTGGGACAGCTTCGCCTACGATCCCGAACTGAACCTCGTCTACATCGGCACCGGCAATGGCAGCCCGCAAAGCTGGCATCACCGCAGCGACAGCAAGGGCGACAATCTGTTCCTCTGCTCCATGGTGGCGGTGGATGCGACCACGGGCGCCTATAAATGGCACTACCAGATGGTGCCCGAGGAGGACTGGGATTATACCTGCACCCAGCCCATCGTGCTCGCCGACCTCAAGATCGACGGCAAGCTGCGCAAGGTGGCCATGCAGGCGCCGAAGAACGGCTTCTTCTACGTGCTGGACCGCGCGACCGGCGCGCTGATCTCCGCCAAGAGCTATGTGTCGGTCAACACATGGGCCAGCCATGTCGACATGAAGACGGGGCGCCCGGTGGTGCTGCCCACCGCGCATAACACGACCACGCCGCACATCATGAGCCCGAGCTGGATGGCCGCGCACACCTGGCACCCGATGAGCTACAGCCCCAAGACCGGGCTGGTCTATCTCTCGGCGCAGGAGCAGGGGTCGATCTACGCCAACCAGCCGGACGGTGCGTACCAATATGTGCGCGGGCGCAACAACACCGGCTTCGATCATGCCAACCAGCCGGAGCTACGCAAGCAGCTGATGAACGAGATCATGGCGAGCGAGAAAGGCTATCTGCTCGCCTGGAACCCGGCGACGCAGAGCGAGGCCTGGCGCGTGCCCTATCCGCATCCCGGCTCAGGCGGCGTGCTGACCACGGCGGGTAACATCCTCGTGCAGCCGACCATCAACAAGACCGTCGCCATCTACCGGGCGGACAACGGCCGAAAGCTCTGGGAAATGAACGTCGATCAGGCCGGCGTCGCGGGCGCGATGACCTATATGATCGACGGCGAGCAATATATCGCGCTCAATGTCGGCTGGGGCGGCTCGCCGGTCTATAATCTCGCCAAGGATGGCCCCTTCCGCTTCGCCACCGCCAAGCTGCTGGTGTTCAAGCTGGACGTCAAGGGCGTGACACTGCCGCCGATGAAGACGCAGGAAGAGACCGCCTATCTGCCCCGCCAGCGCATCCCTGCCGAGGTCGCCGCGCGTGGTGCGGCTCTCTATGGCGAGACCTGCAACCGCTGCCATGGCGACAATGCCGTCGGCGGCATCAAGGATCTGCGGCGGATGAGCAAGGACGCGCATGACGGCTTTCTCGACATTGTGCTGAACGGAACCCTGCTCCACAAGGGCATGCCCAATTTCAGCGGGGTGCTGACCAAGGCGCAGGCCGAAGACATCCACGGCTATCTCATCACCCGTGCTCAGGAAGACTGGTAAGGGCACGGGAACGGGCACCCCGCGCCGACGTTAGACCATGAGAGACAACAGGCGTGGGACGAGATCATGACGAGACAAGCGAAAACCGATAAGCCGAAATCGGCAACCCCGCGCCGCGCGAGGACCAAGGCCGTGAACCCGCGTCAGCTGCCCGTGGTAGTGGAGCATGAGAAAAGCACGACGCAGGTCATTGCCGACAAGGCGGTCAAGACCGGCCGCGCCCTTGGCAAGACCAGCGTGCGTCTGGCGCAACCGATCGTCAAATCGATCAAGCATGAGGATAACCGCACGCTCGCCAAGATGGTGGTCGCAGCGGTGACGCCGCGCCTCATCAACTACGGCCTCCGCTTTGCGGTCCGCAATCCGGTGCTGACCGTCGCCGGCATCTTAGTGACCGCGACCATCATCGGCTCGCAGGATGATGGGGCCCAAGAGGAGAGCTGAGCTCTTCTCCGATAGCGGCACACACGCAAACGCCGGGGTAAAACCCCGGCGTTGCTGTTTACGGCTGAGGGCGTTCAGGGCGCTTAGTGCGGCCCCTTCCCGTCCGACACGCCGCCCCAATCCTCATTGGCCCGCGCGATCAGATAGCCATGGATCGCCTCGGCATCCTCGGCCGAGATGAGGTCCGCAAAGCTCGCCATGCCCTTGTCGGCATAAAGGCCCTTGAGCACGATGTCGTTGAACTTGGCGTGCGTCTCGCGCGTCATCATCCGCAGATCCTTGACGCCGCCGATCGCCTGCTGGCCGTGACACACCGCGCAGGTCTCGGCGAAGAGCTGCGCCCCGCGTGCGACCTGCGCCTCGCTGGCGCGGAGCGGTGGCGGCTCCGGCGCTTTCGCGGCCGGCTGGAGTGCCGGCAACTGCGCCGTGCCGCCCAGCTTGAACACGATCAGCCGGGCCGGCGCACGTGGCATCTCGATGCCCTGCCCGCGCTCGACCATGGCGGCGCCCCCGCCCCAACCAGCGTTGACGGCGACATATTGCACGCCATCCAGCGTGTAGGTGATCGGCCCGGCCACCGGCGCGCTCTGCACCGGCATTTCCCAGAGCAGCTTGCCGTTGCGGGCATCGAAGGCCGCGAAGGTCTGGCGCGTCGTGCCCTCGAAAACGAGGTCGCTGCCCGTGACCATCACGCCGCCATTGCCGTGGCGCGGCAACGGAATCTTCCAGGCAGCCTTCTGCTTCACCGGATCCCAGGCCAGGAGATAGGCCTTGTCCATGGCCACGGCCCCTTTCATCAACTCGCCACGCTTCTTCGCCGCCTCGCCGGTATATCCACCCCAGCCTGCATTGGAGCGGAACGGCTTGGGCTGGAAATCGGGATCGAGCGCCAGCACCATGCCGGATTCGTAGAGCGGGAAATAAGCCAGCTTGGTGCGCGGACTATAGGCCATGGGGAACCAGTTATGCGCGCCGCCCGGCCCCGGCTTCACCAGAAACGGATCCTGGCCATAATGCGCATCCGGGTTCATCTTCGGGCGGCCGGTCTTGGGATCGATGCCGAGCGTCCAGTTCGCCGGCGCAATCTGACCGGCGGAGATAAACTCGCCCGTCGCGCGGTCCAGCACGTAGAAATAGCCGTTCTTGGGCGCCTGCATCAGCACCTTGCGGTCCCGTCCGCCGATCTTCAGGTCCGCAGTGACGATGGATTGCGTGCAGGTGTAGTCCCAGTCCTCCTCGGGCACCATCTGGTAGTGCCAGGCATATTTGCCGGTCTCGACATTCACCGCGACGATGGAGCAGATGAACAGATTGTCGCCCTTGCCGTTGCTGCGATAATGCCAGGAGAGCGGCGACCCGTTGCCCGTGCCGATATAGACCAGCTTGAGCGCAGGATCATAGCCGATGCTGTCCCACGCATTGGCACCGCCGCCCAGCTTCCAATAGTCGCCGGACCACGTCTTGCGGATCATCTCCATGACATTGTCGGACGCTGCGCCATCCGGCCCCTTGGCGGGATCGCCGGGGGTCAGGTAGAATTTCCAGGCTTCCTTGCCGGTGTCGGCATCGTAAGCCGCGACGAAGCCGCGGATGCCCATGTCGCCGCCGCTATTGCCGACCACCACCTTGCCGTCGAACACGCGCGGCGCGCCGGTGATGGTATAGGGCATGTCCTTGGGCGTGCTCTGCACCGACCAGACCGGCTTGCCGTCCGCCGCATTGAGCGCAATCACCCGCCCGTCCAGCGTCGCGATGATGACCTTGCCCTTCCACAGCGCCAGGCCCCGCGCCACCGGCTCGCAGCAGGCATAGCGGCCGAACTCGCGCTGCACCTGCGGATCATAAGTCCACAGGCGCTTGCCGGTGCGGGCATCATAGGCAATCGTGATGTTCCACGGCAGCGTGTTGTAAAGCACGCCATCAGCATAAAGCGGCGTGGCCTCGACACCCCGGAAGGTATCGAGATCGTCATACCAGGCGATGCCGAGCTGGCTGACATTCTGCGCGTTGATCTGGTCGAGCGGGCTGTAGCGCTGGGCGCTGTAAGTACGCCCGTCATGCAGCCACTCCGTGCCGTCGGTCGCCTGCGCCGCCATCCGCGCGCTGTCGACCTCGGCCCGGCCGCTCGCCTGCAACTGCGCCATGAACGCAACCATCAGCGCGCCTAGAACCAGCACGGCTATCCCCACCGCACCGGCGGGCCGTCTCCACATCGCCATCATCGCGTTCAGTCCTTCGGCGGCTGGCCAATCGGCTGCGATCCATCGACCCAGCGACCGACCTTGAGCGAGTCCATCTGCTCCTTCGTGCCCGGCGGGCGGTGATAGGCGCCGACTTCATCCCGATCCGGTGTGAACACCTTGCCGGAGACCGGATTGGGATAATGGAATGGCACGATGTAATAAGCAGGATAGGTCAGGTAGACGACCGAGGGCGGCAGATCCGGCGGCGGATCGAACTTGTCCGGCCAGGTGTTGTTCATCGCCCATTTGCCCCAGCCTTCCCAGCTTGTGTACATGGTGAAGGGACCGGTCAGGCGGCTGATCTTCCAGACGCCATTCTCCTTACGATATTCATTCTCGTAGAGCGGCAGGCCCCAGCCGCCATTGCTCATCACGAAGGCGCGCGCCCGCACCCAGCCGGTCTTGCCGTCTGCGGAAATGTCCGGGATCGGCTGGAACTGCATGTGGTTGGCGAGTGCACCCTTCTTGGTGCCGTCCGGCCCGAAGGCCTTCTGCATATATTCGAGCACCCGCGCCTTGCCGAGGAAGATGCCCTTGCCGCCGATCTCCAGCGTGGCATCCTCGGTGAACAATTCGGACAGCGGATGCCATTGGCTTTTGTCAACGAAGTAGCCGTAGCTGCGCTGCAGCTTCTCGATGGCGTTCATATCCTCCAGCCGGGTAATTCGCTCGTCGAGCGCGGCCAGCCGCTCCGCCGCTGTCTGGGCGGCGACTGGCGTGGTGGAGAACAAAGCGGAGGCGGCAAGGAAGGCCGCGACGATGCGTGTCCGGTTCATCATGGCTGCCTCATCCCCTTGGCTGCGCTGCTTTCTTCCCGCTTGCCGGTCTCCATGCCCCGTTCGGGCCGGCCGACGATATCGTCCCCGTCCATCGGCAGGTTCTTGAGCGGCGCGCCGGTGACCGGGTGACTGTAGCTGAAGGCCGGGAGGTAAGCGTTCGGGAAGGAACGATAGACCTCCGTGGGCGGCTGATCCGGCGGGAAGAGCGCGCTCGGCCCCTCCATCTGGATCGCATATTTGGCGAAACCGAGGTCGTAATCGGTCATGGCCGTGACGTAGAAGTGTAGTTTGTCGAACTTCCAGACGCCGCCTTCCTTCACATAGCGGTTTTCATAGAGACCGACGCCCCATTTGCCGTTCTCGCCGGTGCGCCCGAGCATGACCATGCCCTGCCAGCGCCCGGTCGCCGTGCGGCCATCGGGCGCGACGACGACGATGGGCTGCAACATCATATGATTGTTGAGGCTGCCCGCGCTCAGCCCCTGCGGACCGAAGAGCAGCATCGCCTGACGGATGCGGGCCGGGCCGATATAGACCCCGCGCTGCCCATATTCGAACTGGCCGCGCGCGGCGAACAGGTCTGCCGCCTCGTTCCACAGGCCCTTGTCGAAATAATAGCCGAAGGTGGCGGTGAGGTTCTCGATGGCAAGCTGGTCCTCCAGCGCTTGCACCCGCTTCTGATAGGCGGCGACCTTGCCCCGCAGCGCCGCGTCACTCTGGGCGGCGGCGGGCGCAGGCGCCGTGATGACAAGGCCGCCAATCAATGCGGCCATGATGCTGGTGCGAGCGCTCATTGCACGGTCTCCGACACGGGCTGGCCAGTCACGGGATTGGGCGCGTGGAATGGCGGGAGCGTGCGATCCGGGAAGGCGCGCGTGCTGGTCGACGGGCGATCCGGCGGCATGGCCTTGCTGGCCGCGCTGCGTGTCAGCCCCTCACCGGGCTTGAGGCGTGCCCAGCCCTTTTCATAAGGCGCCACGAAATTGATGTAGAGGTGCAACCGCGCGATCTTCCACACGCCGTCCTCCTTCACATAGTCGTTCTCGTAAATGCCGTCGCGCCACTCGGCGTGCTGCTTGTGCTGGCCGAGCATCCCGAGGTCGCGCCAGCGCGCCTTGGCGCTGCGGCCATCGGGCGCGACATCCACGACCGGCTGGAGCGTCACCCACTCATTGAGCTGGCCATAGATCAGCCCATCCTGCCCGCCATGCAGGGCCTTCAGATAATCGCGGATGCGGTCCTTGCCGATATAGACACCATCGGCGCCGATCTCGATGCTGCCCTTGTCCGCGAACAGGTCGGCGGCGTCCTGCCACAGGCCCCGGTCGAGATAATAGCCGAAGGCGCGCTGCAGCTTCATCACGGCGCGGGCGCCCTCCAGTTTCTCGACGCGCGTGGTGAGCGTGTCTATCTCGCGATCGATAGCGCTCTGGGCCTGTACCGGCCCGGCCGCGACGAGCAGCGCGCCCAACCCCAGCGCCAGCCATGCCGCGCGGCTCATCGCAGTTCTCCCATCGGCACGGCCCGCAAGGCGAAGGCGCCTGGGTCCTGCCCCTTGAGGGCGGGATCGAAGAGGAAGCGGCCCTTGCTCTCTACCGCATAGGCAAAGCCACGGAAGTGGGTGACGCCGGGCACGCCGTCCATGCCATCCTTGAGCAGTTTCACGGTCACGTCATCCCCTTCGATGGTGAGCAGGCTGATCCGCCCTGCCGGCACTTCGGCCTGCAGGAAGCGATTGCCCCCGATGGGCCGCAGGCCATCCGGGCCGTTGAGCGGCTGCGAGACATTGAGCTTCGTCAGGCCGGCAAAGCTGCCATCCCCTCGCCGATTGACCCGCAGCATCGTGTTCTGCCGGACATTGTTGACGTAGAGCGTGCCATCCTCGCTGAAGGCGATGCCATCGACACCGCCGAGCAGGGCCTTGTCCTCGACCAGCAGCGACACCGCCTCTGCACCCGGTGCAAGCGTGAAGATGCGCCCATTGGTGGTCTCGGCGATATAGGCCGTGCCGTCTTTGGCGAGCGCGATGTCGTTGCAGGCGCTGGCCGGCGCCGGCATCTCATAGCGCTTCTTGAGATCGCCCGATGCGAGGTCGAAGGCGACGAGCGCGGACACCGCCCCTGCCTGCCCCATCGGCACCGAGCAGGCCCAAAGTGTGTTGGTCCGCTCGTCGACGAGCACGCCCAGCACCGCCGCCAGCTTGTTCTTCTCGTCCGGACGGATCCAGGCGACGGCCTGCGTACTGCCCGGCACGGCGCGGTAGATGTTGCCCTTGAAGCTGCTGATGTAGAAATTGCCCTTGGAATCGACGTCGGCATTCTCGGGGAACACGCCCTTGTCCGCGACGATGATGTCCTTCGGCAGCGGCTTGGCGAACGGCGCGGGCATGAGATAGGGCACTTCGTTGGAGATCGTCTCGATCCGCGCGATGCGGCCATTGGCGATCTTGAAGATGCTCACGAAACCGACGGTGCGCGCATAATGCGCCTCGGCCGGGTAGCTCTGGCCGTCCCGCCCGGTGAACTGCATCTGCGCCCCGGAGAGGTCGCGATAGCCGATCGCAGCGACCAGCCCGCGTGCCTCATCGATGGCCACGACCTCATGGCGCAGAGCCTCGACCTCACCGAACAGGCCGCGCGTCAAAGGCGCCGCACAGCCGGCATCCTTTGCACTTTTGGCGGCCAGCAAACCGGTCACCGGCACGCCATTCTCGATGGTCGTGCAGCCCTTGTCGAAGCTGACCGCCGGTCCTTCCCCATTCGCGGCGACCGAGGAGAAATAAGCATCGACCAAAGCCTTCATCTGACCGCGCGGCAGACGTGCCTTCGGGCTGAGGCTGCTCGTCAGGCTCTTGGCCGGCGCGTAGGTAACCGGATCACCGAAGGGCTGGCGCCCCTGCTTGCGCCGGATGACGGATTGCACGGCGGCAATCCTGCCGCCCTCCGTCGCCATGTCCATGGCGTAGAAGCCGGGCTGGCCATGATCCTCGACAGAACCGAACCAGACCACGCGGCCCGTCTGGCTGTCCGTCACCACCAGCGGCGCATCATCGACCGCCTTGATGGTGACCCAGGAGTTTTCGCCGATGCGCACCGGCACGCTGTTCTCGGCGTAGAGCACCGGGTCGGCCCATGCCACGCCGACCGGATCGGCCTTGGCTATCGCGCTCATAAAGCTGCCCGCGAGCTGGCTGAGGCAGGCGGAGTCGCAAGGCGCAGAAGATTGTGCCGTGGTCTGCGCCATGGCCGGCGCGGTGACGAGCGCGCAGAGCGCGGCTGCGGTGAGAAACGCGCGCCTCATTCGCCCTGCTCCCCATGCTCGCGGCCGGTCGCCCAGGGATTGTGCATGAAATAGGGCACATAGGTGAACACGGCCTCGATCTCCTGAATCGCGCCGTCTCTCACGCGGAAGGCTTCCAAGAGCGTGATCGAGTTCGGCCATTTGAGCGCGGTCTTCATCTCGCGCCCGTCGGTCAGCTTGTAGCGGTCCACCTCATTGTCATGATCGAAGAAGCCGGAGGCAATGACGACGCCGCGCTCCTCGTCGACGAGAGGGAAGCGCCTCTCGCGGATGCGCTTGTTGATGTAGTAGATGCCGAGCTTGAACTGTTCGAGGCAGCCCGAGGCCAGCGAAGCCGCATTGCCATTCGCGCCCGGCTCGGCGGAAACGCCCTTGCCCGGCGCGGTCGTGCTGATGCCATTCTCCAGCCGCCCGCAATCGCCCGTGAACGGCGCGAACACCGTTCCGTCATTTCGCTCGACGGTGTTGAAATAGCTCTGCGCCACCGCAATCAGCCGCGCCCGCGAGACGCGCTGATCGGGCGGCAGAACCTCGTTGAAGGCAGGGTGATGCGCGACCTTGTCCGGATCGCCAAAGGGCGCCGGCAGACCCGTGCGGCGATGCACGACCGTCTCGATCTGGTCGATCTTGTCGTCTTGCACGCGCATCCGCATCGCATAATATGCGGGCTCGCCATGCTCCCACACCACGCCGAACCAGGCGACCTGCCCGGTGAGCGGATCGGCGGCTTCGAGGCCCGTCGGCGCGACCTTGCTGATCGAGCGCCACAGACCCTTGCCGATCGGGATGACGACATTGTTCTCGGTAAACTGCACGTCTGCCGCGAGCTTGAGGGACGAAGGGTCCTTCTTCGCCAGCGCCGCCATGTAATCGCGCGCATAGCCGATCAGACAGTCGCGGTTGCACGTCGGAATATTGACCGCACTGCGCTCGCCAAAGGCCTGCGCCATGGCTGGTGTCGCCGTCGTTGCCAGAAGCGCGGCGCCTGCCGCGACCATCAGCCGCGTGTGCCAGCGGTGAACCCTGTTGCTCACAAATTTCCCCTCCTGTCGCCTTCCGCCCAGCGATGCCTGCACTGATCGCTTGTTACGGAGCGGGGCCACCATAAGGGGCGTTTCGCGCGCTTGTCACGCGCTGAAGGTCGGAAAAGTCACGGATTTCCAGATCAGCCCGGCGAATGTCCGGCTCGATCAAGGTCGCCCTGAGGGGCCGGCGTCGAGAGGGCGTCGGGCGACGCCTTCTCCCGTCAGGGCGAGCCCTCACGTGCAGATGGTCGCGGTGAGGACCGGTATGCCGGTATACAAGATGCTGACCAGACCGGTGGCGGCGCTGGCAAAGGCCAGCCAGGCCAGCAGGTCCATACGACCGGAGCGGGGCCGAAAGACCCAGCATAGCCATGCCGCCGCACCAACCGAAACCAGGTAGATGACGACCAGCACCACCCGCGCGGCGCTCACGCTGGCGAGGCCGGCATCGTCCCAGCCCCAGGCGCAGGCGAGGCCCTGCACGGCATATAGCAGCGCGAATGCCGCCGCCCAGGCGATCAGCCCTGCCATCGCTCTGAACAGCGCAGTCATGCCAGCAGTCCGGGAAGATGGGTGCACATGAGCGTGATGGCGCAGACGGCAATGGCATAATCCGCCCAGAGCCGCGCGATCCTGGGCTCGGCACCATGGGTAGCGGCCACAAATCCTGCCCGACGCCGTTGCCAGACGAACAGGCCGATCAACAGAGCGAGTGCCGCATGCAACATGGCGTAGCCGAGCAGCGCGGCCACCACCGCCCCATAAGCATGCAGCGTGGGCGCGGGGGCCAGCAGCCAGGCCGTCACGATCAACGCAGCCAGCAACGTCGCCAGCCCACTCCCGGCAATGGCAACATGGCGCAAGCGGCGGCCGAACAGCGTGGTCACCCCCGCCCCCGCGAGCCCCGCCAGCAAAATCGGGAGGGAAGGCAGGACGAGCGCCGGCGGGGGCCAGTTCGGGGCGATGATCCAGAGAAAGGCATGGCCGAACAGGAGCGCGCCGAAGAAAGTACCGTTGGCGAACAGCAGGAACACGCTGCCCCACCAGCCGGGCGATCCGCCTCTCTCGGCATGGGGCGGCGCCTCGACCCCATGTCCGATGGGCAGCGCGCCGCGAACCTGCTTGTCGCCAAGGAGCCACGCCCAGCGCCAGCCAAGCGCCGCCAGCAGGATGAGCGGCACCGGCGTCAAGATGTAGAGCTTGAACAGCATCAGCAGGAAGAAGCTGCCGGTAACCATCGCCGTCCACAAAGGCAGCGTCGTGTTGCCCGGCAGGACGACGATGTGCTCCACCCGCCCGCTTGCCGTGTCGACGGCCAGCGTCTCGCGCCAGCCATGGCGCGGCTCGGCGAGATAGCCCTCCCCGCGCGCCAGCGAAAGCGCAAGGTCGGGCGCCTTTTCGAGCGGCTCGCGGTCATCGACATGGGGCAGGCTCGCGATGTTGTAGGATGGCGGCGGCAGCATCATCGCCCATTCCAGCGTGCCCGCATTCCACGGATTGCGGCGGGTGCGCGGCGCGTGGAAAATCTGCAGCGCGATATCGATGACGAACAGGGCCACGCCGGTCGCCATCACAAAGCCGCCGACCGACGAGAGCAGATTATAGCCCGTCCAGCCGAGCCCCTCGGGATAGCTGTCGATGCGGCGGGGCTGGCCGAGCAGGCCGACCAGATGCATCAGGAAAAAGGTCAGGTGAAAGCCGGTGAAGATCAGCCAGAAGGCTGCCTTGCCGAGCGTGTACCTATACTGCCGCCCCGTAAAATGCCCGAGCCAGTAATAGGCCGCCGCCAGCATCGGGAAGACGAAGCCGCCGATCAGCACATAATGGAGATGCGCGGTGACGAAGGCGCTGTCATGCGCCTGCCAGTTGAACGGCACCATGGCGACCATCACGCCGGTCAGCCCGCCCATCACGAAGGTGACAAAGAAGCCGATCAGGTAGAGCATCGGTAGCTTCATCTGCGGCCGGCCGGCCCATAGCGTGCCCAACCAGGCAAAGATCTGCACCCCGGTCGGCACCGCCACCAGCGTCGAGGCGGCCGAGAAAAAGGCCAGCGCCATATGCGGGATGCCGACGGTGAACATGTGATGCACCCACAGCCCGAAACTCAGGAAGCCGAGCGCGAGGATCGCCGCCACGATCCAGCCATATCCAAGGATGCGGGTCCGCGCCATGACCGGCAGGATCGTCGAGATCGCGCCGGCGGCGGGCAGGAAGATGATGTAGACCTCCGGGTGGCCGAACAGCCAGAAGAGGTGCTGCCACAGCAGGGAGTCCCCGCCCCGCGCCGCATCGAAGAACGGCCAGCCAAACGCGCGTTCCAGTTCGAGCAGGATGGAGCCGAGGATGAGCGGCGGGAAGCCGATCAGCATCATCAGCGCGGTCACCAGCATGTACCAGGCGAATAGCGGCATCCGATCCAACGACATGCCCGGCGCCCGCAATTTGAGGATCGAGACGACGATGTCGACCGCCGTCACCATTGCGGAAATCTCCACAAAGGTGATGCCGAGCAGCCAGAAATCGGAATTGATCCCCGGCGAATAGGGTTTGGAGGAGAGCGGCGTGTACATGAACCAGCCGGCATCGGGCGCGATGCCCAGCAGCATCGCCACGATCAGCATCGTGCCGCCGAACAGATAGCACCACCAGCCATAGGCCGTGATACGCGGGAAGGCGAGATCACGCGCGCCCAGCATCTTGGGGAGCATGTACATCGCGAACCCTTCGAACATCGGGATCGCGAACAGGAACATCATGATGCTGCCATGCATCGTGAACAGCTGGTTGTAGATATCCGGCCCGACAAAGGCGCTGCCCGGCGTCGCCAGCTGGGCGCGGATCAGCATCGCCAGCAGGCCGCCGATCAGGAAGAAGATGAAGGCGGTTACCATCAACCGCACGCCGATCACGCTATGATTGACCGTCGAGATGGTGCCCCGCCAGCCGCGCGGCGTTCCCCAGATGCGCTCTAGGGCACGGTGAAGCTGGAGCGCCTTCACTGCCCCTCCCCCGCAACAAAGCGCGCCCAACCCGCTGGATCATGCGCGACGACGCGGAAGGCGTGACCCGTGTGCCCCGGGCCGCAAAACTCGGCGCACAGGCCATGATAGACGCCCGGCACGCTGGCCTCGATGCGCAGGACATTGCGATGGCCGGGAATGGCATCCATCTTGCCCGCGAGGCGCGGCACCCAGAAAGCGTGAATGACGTCGAGCGTCCGCAGTTCGACATCGACCGGCTGGCCGGCGGGAATGTTGAGCACATCCTGCGTGACGACACCGCCGGTGCGGCCGGGCTGCGTGAAGGTCCACTGCCACCGGCTCGCTTCGGCAACGACGCGCAGGGTCTGCGCATCGTTGCGCGGCAGCAGCCGCTCGCCAATGACCAGACCATAAGCTAGCAGCGCGACGAGAACGACGGACGGGAAGATGAGCCCGCCGCCGATGATCCACCGCTTGGCCGAGGTCGGGCGCTCCAGTGAGCCGCGTCGAAAGGCGAGCGCGAGCAGCGCGCAGACCAGCACAAGGATCGCCACCGCCCCGGCCAGCATGACCCACCACAAGGACGCGATAGCATCCGCCGCCGGCCCTGCGGGCTCTAGCGTCGAGTAGCGGCCGGCACAGCCGCTGGAGAAAAACGCCGCGCCGGGCATTATGATCCGAGAGCGCAGACAGCGTAAAGGACGGCCATGCCCAGCACCGAACAGCGCGAGGATGCGCTGACCGACCCGATCAGCGCGAACCCCTCGTTCGATGACGCGGAATCGAAAATCGCCGTGTCCGGCCACCCCGTTCACGCCATGCTCGTCTCGTTCCCGATCGGCCTTGCGGCCTGCGCGCTCGGCGCCGATCTCTTCTACTGGTGGACCGGAGACGGCTTCTGGGCGCGCGCGGCGCTGTGGAGCACCGGCATGGCCTTTCTGATGGGCCTGCTCGCCGGCCTTTCCGGAACGGTCGAGCTGCTTAGCGTGCCGGGTATTCGCGCTCGTGCGGCAAGCTGGACGCACTTCATCGTCGCGATCACCTTGCTGTCCGTCCTCGGCGCCAATTGGGGCTATCGGCTGTCCGGCTATGAATCCGCCGTGCTCCCTTATGGCCTGCTGCTCTCCGTGCTGTCGGCCATTTTCGTGGCCTTTGCCGGGTGGCATGGCGGCAAGCTGGTGTTTGACTATCAAATCGGCACCTCGTCGACCGGCAATTGACGGCCGCGCGGCGTCGTCAGCCAGTCCGGCATGGTCAAGTCGATGGAGGGCTTGCTCAGCACGATCGCAAAGATCGCCGCGCACAGAAGGAGGGCGAGCAGCACGAGCGGCAGGATCGGTGAGGGCTGACGCTGATTGCCATGCTCGCCCATCCGCACGACGAGATTGCCGATCCAAGCGTGCAGCCCGACCAGCAGCCCCACGAACAGCAGCTTGCCGAACATCCAGGGCACGAACACTTCGCGCAGAAACAGCAGCGCCGTGCCGGCCGCAACCGCGATCACCGCAGCCGGGGTCAGCAAATGAGTATAGCCATAATGGGTGAAGCGGCGGATGCGCTGATACGCCTGCTGACCCTGCCCGCGCTCATGCTGCGCCAACAGCAGCGGCAAGGCGATCAGGCCGGCAGCCCACAACAGGATCGCGGCGATGTGCAATCCCTTGATGAGCGGAATCCACGCTGTCACGCGGGCGTCCACCGCCAGCCGTCGCTCCAAGCGCGCCGCGCGATCAATCCGGCGATCACGGCATAAGGCAGCATCGCCGGCACCCACATGATCAACCCGGCAAGCTGCTGATCGTGCAAGGGATCGATCCCATAAGTGAGGGGCGCAATGCGGTGATGGGGATAAAGCACGCGCGGCGCGAAGGTGATCAGCGCGCCCAGCAGGCCCATCTGCCCCACGCCAGCGGCAAGCGTGACCATCGCCGCCGGCCATGCCGCGCGCGCCGAGAGTATCGCGTGCCAGAACCAGATGGCGGTGCCGAGCAGGGAAATCTGCATCAGCCAGTACAGGGCATGATCATTGAGCGCCGCCGTGTAGAAAGCGGGAATGTGCCAAAGCCAGAGCGTGCCCGTGGATGCGGCGAGGGGCAGCGCCGCGCTGCCGGAGCGCCCGCGTGGCAAAAGAAGCGCGAAGACCGGCGCCGCGCAGGCGACCAGCAGAATGTGGTGCACGGTTCTCGCGGAGAACAATGCGCTAGCGAGGGCACAGAGCGGCGATACAAACGCGACCAGCAGAATGCCGCAACCGGCGGCGACGAGACCGGGCCGCTGTCGCCCGACGGTCGCGAGCAGCAGGATCGTCCCGCCCAGCATGGCGGCCAACAACCAGGGGTCGAAGTTCCAGCTGAGTAGAAGCCGGCTCGGATCCGGTGGTGCGCCACAATAAGGGATATTCGTGACGATTATACTTCCCCGAAAAGGTCCCAGGAGGAGATGAGCAGCATCCCCGCCGCCACATGCCAGACCAATTGAACCAACGCCGCCAATCCATGAGGGTTCCCGCCCGCTGGAACTGGCAGCACACTTGCGAGAAAGGTCCGCAGGCTAACACTGGCGTCGTCACCCCGTGCATCTGCATCTCGGAGGATTTATGGACATTTCTGAGGCCGGCGGTCGCACCATTGCGGCCGACATCGAAACCGCCTTCAACAGTACTGACCTGGCCCTGCTCGATCTGGCGCGGCTGACGACAAGTATCCTCGAAACCAAACGTACCACGGTGATTGAGCCGGCGCGCTTTCAAAAGCTGTTGGATGATATGTCTGCCGCTCTATCAAATCTCGTCGAGGGACGTCGCAAGATGGTCGCGGTGCACAGAGCGCTCGTCTTGATCAAACGGGAAAGCAACTTGGCTGAGGTCGACTTCGGATGTTTCGGTATTGCTAACAGAGCAGCCGGCAAGCAGCCGGTCGATTCTCAGCGAAGTTGATACCGTTCAAGCCCGACCTTTCGCGACTGCAACTTGGCTGCTCATGCGTTTCACGAGCCGCAGTGTCAGGCGCCGACCCGCGTCGTTCGCAAATTGACGCTGTGATGAGCCTATGCCATAGGCGTCGCCGCCGCCGCGGTTGCCAAAACGATGCAACAGGGACGGCCTGATCAGCGCGAAACGCCTGATTAGCGGGTGTAGCTCAATGGTAGAGCAGCAGCTTCCCAAGCTGACGACGGGGGTTCGATTCCCCTCACCCGCTCCAATTTCCAGAAATTCCTACCAGCATTAAGCCGCCGAACCGGTTGAATTTTCCCGCTCGCACGGTGCATTTGAGGGTGGCCGCTCCACTGCGCTTGATCCACGCAGCGGAGGTCGGCAGATTCAGCGCGTGATGGCCGCTTCCTGACTGATGCGGCCCATTCGTCGGCTCGGGAGACAAAGAATGCGATCAGCGCTGGCAGCCCTCGTCATGATGATCGGCGCGATGTTTCTCTCGAGCGCAGCGACTGCCCAGCCGGCGCAGGCCTCCTCCGGGGGCGAGCCGTCTTCCGCTGCCTGCGTGAAAGACTCGAACGTCGACAGTTGCTGGCAGGCTGGCGTCGCGGCGGAACGGCGGGGCGATGCACGCGCCGCCCTCGCCGCCTATGAAGCATCCTGCGACGCGGGTTTTCAAGTGGGCGGCTGCTATGAGGCCGGGAAGATCTATTTTCTGAACAGCACGCTGCGGGACTATGGCGCCGCGAAGGAGAAAATGGCGCGCGTCTGCGATTCATCCGACATCGGGATCGGCCCCTATGCCTGCAAATATCTGGGGATCATCTACCGCAGGGGCCTCGCCGGCCAACCACAGTTGGACAGGGCCTTCAACATCCTGTCCCGCGCCTGCTTCCTCCACAATGACAGCCCGTTCATCGACGGAAATGGCTGCGAAATCCTCGCGGATGACATTCCAGACGCTGATGCGTTGGGCGTCTCTGACGATGTGTGGGCGCCGGACTATATCGCTTATCTGGCCTTCGCGATGGGCTGCACCGACGACATGCCAGCACTCTGCACCCGCGCGCTGACGATCCATGACCGCGCCGTCGCCACATCGGCCGGTTGGCTCGCGCGCTGCGCCGAGGATGCCGGGGCAGTGCAGTTCTCGGGGCGATGCGGGGATCTCGCGCGCGCCGCTACCGTCGACAATTTCGACCAGCGGCAGGCGCTTCGCCGGCGCCTCGTGCGGATGTTCGTTCGCGCGACGGAGTATGCGGGATAGAGCACGCCCCCGCATCACCGCCAGGCGCGGGCCGCCCTCTGTGCGTCAGATACCGCCGTCGACCGGCTGAAAACCCGCCGCGACCAGCGCCGCGTTGAGATCGTCCACGCAGGCATCGAGCCGCGCCTGATCGGTGGCGCGGACTACGAAATTGGCCCCGACCTTGCCTTCGCGGAAGAAGGGATAGCTGCCGATCTGGCACCCCTCGTGCTGCCGCTCGATCTGGGCGAGCTGATCGGCAATCTCGCTTTCGGCCACATTGCAGCCAATGGTGCGCGAGAGCAGCGGCGCGCCGCCCTCGAGCTTGCCCGTCAGTTCCGCGAGCATGCCTGCCGTGATGTGCGGCACACCGGCCATGATGAAGATGTTGCCGACCTGAATGCCCGGGGCGCCGGAATAATGATTCGGGATCAGCGCGGCGCCCTCCGGCACGCGCGCCATGCGCAACCGCGCCTCGTTGATGCCGCCCCGCGAGGCGTAATAGGCTTCCAGGATTGCACGCGCTTCGGGATGGACGACCACGGGCACGCCCAAGGCAGCCGCGATGGAATCGACCGTGATATCGTCATGCGTCGGGCCGATGCCGCCGGTTGTGAAGAGATAATCGTTGCGGGCGCGCAGAATATTCACCGCCTCGCCAATCGCCGCCGCATCATCGCCCACCACGCGCACTTCCCGCAGGCGGATGCCCTGCACGTTCAGCCAGGTGCCGATCTGCGCCACATTGCGGTCCTGCGTGCGACCAGAAAGAATCTCGTCGCCGATCACGAGAAGGGCGGCAGTCCAGATGCGTTCGCTCATCGCCCGGCTTTAGACCCGGCGCCGCATCGCGCCAAGCGAGACCGGAAAATTTCTGCCCTGCGCTGTCATCCGCCGCCAGCCGCGCGCTGGACGATGAGCGCCTCAAGGCGCGAGAAACGGTCGGGCGGGAGGAGTTCCGCCGGATTGTAGGTAGCCTCAAAGCACGGGATATCCTCGGGCAGCGCCGTCCATGGCATTTTGCTGGCGGTGAAGATCACTGCGTCCAGCTTCACCCGCGCGGGGTCGTCCAGCGTACCGACCCGCACCCCCGCGCCGAGCCTGCCCAGTCGGGGATAATAGCTCCAGAGCGCCGTGCCGCATGCACTGCAACGGCAGATGATATGGTCGCCGCCACTGCCCGCCTTTACGACATGCTCGCTGAGCGTTCCGCTCAAGAGGTCCACGCTTTCGGCCTCCACGAACATGTTGACGACCGACGTCGACCCCGTCTGCACCTGGCAGCGCCGGCAGTGGCAGTTGTTCACGAAGATCGGCGCGCGCGAAACGCGATAGCGCGCCGCGCCGCACGCGCAGCCTCCGCTGAGGTCCCCTCCGGCTATTTCGGCAGCGTCCTGCATTGCGTCCCCCCTTCCCCTGGCAAGCCTATCGCCTTTCCGCACGCCTCCCCCTATATGGAGCGGATGACGACCTATCTCACGCCGACCGCCGAAACCCAGAACGTCCGCACCTCCGCCATCAAGCTGCATGGCCCGGAGGGCTTTGCCGGAATGCGCAAGGCGGGCCGGCTGGCCGCCGAGATTCTCGATGCGATCGTACCACTGGTCGTGCCGGGCGCGAAGACCTCCGACATCGATGATTTCATCCGCCAGATGATGCTGGATGCCGGCGCCGTCCCCGCGACACTGGGCTATCACGGCTATGCCTATAGCTGCTGCATCAGCCTCAACAATGTGATCTGCCACGGGATGCCGGGCGACAAGCCGCTCAAGGACGGCGACATCGTCAACATCGACGTCACCCCGCTGGTCGAGGGCTGGCACGGCGACACCAGCCGCATGTACCTGGTCGGCGATGTGCCGGTGAAGGCGCGGCGCCTGGTCGACGTGACTTATGACTGCCTGATGCTGGGCATCGAGCAGGCCAAGCCGGGCAATCATCTCGGCGACATCGGTCATGCAATCCAGAGCTATGCCGAACGGCATCGCTACGGCGTGGTGAGGGATTTCTGCGGCCACGGCCTCGGCCGGGTGTTCCATGACGCGCCCGAGGTGATCCATGTCGGACGGCCCGGCACCGGCCCCGAATTGCGGCCGGGCATGATCTTCACCATCGAGCCGATGATCAATGCCGGCAAGCCGACCGTGAAGATACTCGAGGATGGCTGGACGGCGGTCACGCGCGACCGATCGCTCTCGGCGCAGTTCGAGCATTCGATCGGCATTACCGAGGATGGCTGCGAGATTTTCACGCTCAGCCCCAAGGGTTTGCACCGCCCGCCTTATTGACGCTGGCCGCTATCCGGAGCTCGTGTTTCGACAGGCGCAGATCGGTGCCTATTATTTGGGCAACTGCTGTCCAAAATGCCCGAAATCCGGGCAATATCGACAAGTCACCGCAAAGTGTCCAATGCTTCGCTGGTGATTCGCGAACGGGCGCTGTAGCGTCCGATTTCCTGCGCGGTCGCGCATGTCGCCTGGGTCGAAATCGTCCGGGCAGCATGTCGCGGTCCGCAATCAAACCGCGAAACAAAGGGGTGCGTTTGACATGAAGAAGGTGGAAGCAATCATCAAGCCGTTCAAGCTGGATGATGTGAAGGAAGCGCTGCACGAAGTCGGCGTATCCGGAATCACCGTCACGGAGGCGAAGGGCTTCGGGCGACAGAAGGGTCACACCGAGCTTTATCGCGGCGCCGAATATGTCGTGGACTTCCTGCCGAAGGTGAAGCTCGAAGTGGTGGTGGCGGACGAGATCGTCGATCGCGTGGTCGATGCCATCTCCAGCGCCGCACAGACGGGCCGCATCGGTGACGGCAAGATCTTCGTCATCCCCGTCGAAAAGGCCGTGCGCATCCGCACCGGCGAGCTCGACGAAGCTGCCATCTGACCGTTTCCGTTCGCTGACCGAAGACTCGCAACAACTCAGACCAAAGAGAAGGTAACATCCTCATGGCCAATACGCCCAAAGATATCCTCAAGATGATCGAGGAAAAGGAGATCGAATGGGTCGATCTGCGCTTTACCGATCCCAAGGGCAAGTGGCAGCACCTGACCATGTGCGCCGGTGTGCTGGGCGAGGACGAGCTTGAGGAAGGCCTCATGTTCGACGGCAGCTCCATCGAGGGCTGGAAGGCGATCAACGAGTCCGACATGATCCTGAAGCCCGATCTGGACGCGGTCTATGTCGATCCGTTCAGCGCGACGCCGATGATGATCCTGTTCTGCAACATCGTCGAGCCCTCGAGCGGCGAACTCTACGGTCGCGATCCGCGCTCGACCGCCGTGCGCGCCGAGGCCTATGTGAAGGCCGCCGGTTTCGGCGACACCGTGTATGTGGGGCCAGAAGCCGAGTTCTTCATGTTCGACGACGTCCGCTTCAACACGGACTACAACGAGTCCTTCTACAAGATCGACGACATCGAGCTGCCGACCAATACCGGCCGCGAATATGAAGCCGGCAACCTCGGTCACCGTCCGCGCGCCAAGGGCGGCTACTTCCCCGTCGCGCCGGTCGATCCCTGCACGGACATCCGCGCCGAG
Source organism: Sphingobium sp. B1D7B (assembly GCF_025961965.1). NCBI lineage: Bacteria > Pseudomonadati > Pseudomonadota > Alphaproteobacteria > Sphingomonadales > Sphingobiaceae > Sphingobium > Sphingobium sp. B1D7B. The sequence continues at coordinate 2,007,221 of NZ_JAOQOR010000001.1, read as the reverse complement.
ATGGTCACGACCATGCTCGAAATGGGCCTCCCCTGCGACAAGCACCACCATGAGGTGGCCGCTGCGCAGCACGAGCTGGGCCTCACCTTCGGCACGCTGGTCACCACCGCTGACCGCATGCAGATCTACAAGTATGTCGTGATGATGGTCGCCCAGGCCTATGGCAAGAGCGCCACGTTCATGCCCAAGCCGATCGCGCAGGACAACGGCTCGGGCATGCACACCCACATCTCGATCTGGGACAAGGGCAATCCGCTGTTCGCTGGTAACGGCTATGCCGGCCTGTCCGACATGTGCCTCTACTTCATCGGCGGCGTCATCAAGCACGCCAAGGCCCTTAACGCCTTCACCAACCCGACGACCAACAGCTACAAGCGTCTGGTCCCCGGTTTCGAGGCGCCCGTGCTGCTGGCCTATTCGGCCCGCAACCGCTCGGCTTCCTGCCGTATTCCTTACGGTTCGGGCGCAAAGGCGAAGCGCGTCGAGTTCCGCTTCCCGGACGCGATGGCCAACCCCTATCTGTGCTACGCCGCGCTGCTGATGGCCGGCCTCGACGGCATCGAGAACAAGATCCACCCCGGCGAGGCGATGGACAAGAACCTTTACGATCTGCCGCCCGAAGAGCTGAGCCAGGTTCCCACGGTTTGCGCCTCGCTGCGTGAAGCGCTGAACAGCCTGGAAGCCGACCATGACTTCCTGCTCAAGGGCGACGTGTTCTCCAAGGACCAGATCGACGCCTATATCGAACTGAAGTGGCCGGAAGTGTACCGCTGGGAAATGGCGCCCAGCCCGGTCGAGTTCGACATGTACTACAGCTCCTGATCTTCAGGATTAAGCGAAACGGAAGGCCCGGGATCGAAAGATCCCGGGCCTTTTGTTGTGGGTGAATGCCGATGACCCACGCCGACTTCACGCATAGGGCGCGCCAATCATCGTCGCTTGTCATCCGCAGGGCCGCTCTCTAGGCCTGAGCGAAGCTGGGGGAGGATCGCGCGACAATGGGCGGCAGAAGCGTCTCGATGACGGAAGGGCGGCTGCTCACGGTGCTGCTGCGCGTGGCCTGGCCGATCACCGTCACCAATCTCGCCCAGGCCAGCTTCGATATCGTCAACGCCTTCTGGGTCGGCCGGCTCGGCGAGGCCGCGATTGCCGCTGTGACCGCCAGCGGGCCGCTGTTCTTCGTGCTGATCGGCCTGGGTTCCGGCCTGTCGACTGCCGGGGCGGTGCTGATCGCGCAGAATATGGGCGCGCGGCGGATGGAAGCGCTCGATCATGTCGCGGCGCAGACCCTGCTGATGGTCGGCATCGTCGCGCTGGCCTTCACGCTCGCGGGCGCCTTCTCGGCGTCAGCCGTGCTCACCCTCATTGGCGTGGAGCCGGCAATCCATGCGCGGGCGACAGATTATCTGCACATCCGCTTCATCGGCATGGTGCCGATGTTCGGCTTCATGGCCATGCAGGCCATGTTGCAGGCCGCCGGCGAGGTGCGCTTTGCCATGCGCGTGCAGATCGGCAGCGTCATCGCCAATGCACTGATCGATCCGCTGCTGATTTTCGGCATCGGGCCGTTTCCTGCGCTGGGTATTGCCGGGGCCGCGCTGGCGACGGTGATCGTGCAGATCGGCGCGCTTCTGGTGTTGCTCCACCACATGCTCTCGGGCCGATCCGTCCTGCATGTGCGAACTCGCCATTTCCGGCCAGACTGGTCGCATATCCGCCTGGCGCTTGGCCTTGGCCTGCCTGCCTCCATCGAGCAGGCGATCCGCACCTTCAGCTCGGTGCTGCTCATGGCGCTGGCCGCCAGCTTCGGCACGCTCGGCCTCGCTGCTTATGGCGTGGGGACGCGGCCGCTATTCTTCTGGTTCACGCCGATGCTCGGCCTCTCCATCGCGACCGCCGCCGTGGTCGGCCAGAATATCGGCGCCGGTCTCACCGACCGCGCGGAGCAGGCTGCGCGCCTCTCGGCCTGGCTCGGCTTTTGCGGGATGACGCTGATCGGCCTCATGAACCTGCCGTTCGTGCCGGCGATCATGGCGACACTGGCGCCGGGCGAACCGGATGTGATCGCCCTCGCCTCGACCTTCGCCTATGTCTACTTCCCCTTCCTCGGCGTGTTGACCGTGCCGCAAGCCTTGCTCGGCGCGTTCCGGGGCGCGGGCAGCCCGAGCCACTCCATGATCATCTCGATCATCATGCAATGGGGGTTCCAGATGCCGGCCGCCTATCTGATCGCCTATGCCACCCCCTGGGGCATTGCGGGCGTGTGGTGGAGCTATCCGATCGCCAATGTCGCGGCTGCCTTGCTCTGCCTCTACTGGTTCCGCCACGGAAGCTGGCGCCGCCGACTGACGCCGCCGACCCCGGCTCAATAATCCTTGGAAATTCGCGCCGCCGCGCTCTGCCGGCCGATGGTCGACACGGTGGAGATCAAGGCCAGCCAGCGGGTGATCTGATATTCGATGCTGGTGGCGCTATAGCCCTGCCCGTCCGTAATCAGCTCGACATAGAGATGCTCGCCGATATTCTTGCCGGCCGCGATCGAGGTTTGCCGTCCCGTGGTGGTATCGGCCGCCAGCACGCGCAGCCGCGAGAGGCCGGTCGCGCGGCGGACGGCGTTGATCGGGTCAAGACCGCCACCCCCGCCCTGGAATGCCGCCACGGCCGAGGCAAGCTGCAGCGCCTCAGGCGCCGAGAGGTTGGCGATCGAGGTGCCGAACAGCAGGCGGGAGAGCAGTTCATCCTGCGCCATCGCCGGAATGCTGGAGAAGGCGATGATCGGCCGCATGCTGGTGCCGGTGACGTTGATCGTCGCGCTCAGATCCTGCACGTCCGCGACCGCGCGGATATCGAGGCGCGGATTGACCGGCGTGCTGCCGGTAAAGGTCAGGCGCCCCTCCTGCAGGTCGAACCGGCGCCCCGCGAAATCATAGGTTCCGCGCGTGAGCGTCGCCACGCCGGAGAAGGCGGGCGCGGTCGCCAGCCCGCCGATCTTGAGATCGGCCGACCATTCGCTCTGCATCCCCAGCCCCTCAACGATGAGCCCGCGCGGCGCCTTGGCGGTGATGTCGAGCCGCCAGGGCGCGTCCGCCCGCGACCGCTCCACCTGATCGCCCGAGCGGTTGATCTCCACCAGACGCAGACGCGGAATTTCCGTCGACGAACTGGCGCGCCCGAGCGTAAACCGGCTGGAGACGGCCTCCAGATTGCCCGAAATCGTGCCCCCGCTGCCGGAGGAGACGATGCGTACGGGGCCGGTCACCGTCGCGCCGACATCGTCTCGGTCCATCAGCACTGCGCGATCTGCCTGCAGCGCGATATCCATGCCGATGCCGCGCTCGGCGGAGAGATCGAACACGGCCGTACCGGTAACCTTGCCGCTGCCGGCCCGGCCCTGAAGGTCTGGAATCGACAGTTGGGATCCGTTGAACCGACCGCTCGCCTGCACATCGCGGATCACCATGCCGGTCACCGGGCTGGTGATGCGGCCATTGCGCGTGGAGAGCGTCCCTTCAATGCGCGGATCGGACAAGGTGCCGCCGGCACTGGCGGACAGGCGAAGATCGCCACCCAGCGAAACGATCTCGACATTGGTGAGCCGCCAGAGCGTGTCGGCATCGCCGGCATAGCGGAACTGGGCCTGCAAGGGCGACCGGAACAAACGCTGACTCAGCGACCCGCTGCCAAGCGGCGTCACCAGTGCCTGCGCGCGACCGACCACCTTGCCGCCACGCGCCACCACCGCACGAGCTGCCAGCCGGCGTGTATCCAGCTCGGCATTAAGCCCCATATCGATGGGCGCTGAGCTGAGCGCCAGGCCGGAGCGGGTGAGACCCTTGACGCGCAAATTGAGCTTGCCGGTCGGCGGCCCGTCGACCGGCGCGACATAATGCGCCGTGCCGTCCATGGTGCCACCCAATCCCAGATCGTCATTGGCGAGATCGAGCAGCAGCAGCGGCACGGCCTGCATTTTGGCGTCCATCTCGGTGCGCGTCCCGCCGATAAAGCCGGACAGGCGCAGGGCGCCGCGTTGCATTCGCACGGTCGCCGGCGCCAGACGCCAGCCATCCTCTTCCCGGCTGAGCACTGCCGTTCGGTCGAGCCGGATCGCCGATTCATCCAGCGAGCCATCCAGATCGATGCTGATCCGGTTCGGCGCGATGCCGGCCCGCGCCTGCAGATCGAAGCTGCGCCCCGTCCGCGCATTCATGGAGACGGTGGCCGTTCCCTCGCCATTGACGAGCTTCAGCGCGCCGGCGAACCGCCCGATCCGCACGCCGCCGACGCGTACGCCGCGACCCTGCGCATTGGCGTTGATCGTCACCGCGCCAGGACGGAGCAGCGCTTCGCCCTCCAGCGAGCCACGATTGATGACGATGCCCGGCGAGCCTGTGAAGTTGGCCCCGCTCAGATCGACATCGAAGCCGATGCGCTGCACGCCATCGACCATCCCCAGCGTCACCGCGCCCTCGGCGGGACCGGAAAGCGACAGGGCGCCCTGCAAGCCGCCATCGACGGGCACGAGATCGCCCCGCACCGTGACGCCGCTCACGCCCAGATCCGCCACCGAGATGGTCGCGGCGCCACCGCGCGGCAGCAGGATGGCGCCGGTCGCGGCGAAGGTGCCAAACATCGAGCCGCCCTCGACCGTCACGGCATAGCCCTGATCGTCAGGGGTCAGCAGCGCGTGGACATTGGCGAGGCCGACTGCCGGCAGCGGGCGCGCGAGGGTGATGTCCACCCGGGGGCGATCCGGCTTGCCGGCGAGCGCCAGTTGCAGGGGACCATAATTGCGATGCTCGCCCTGCCCGCGCAGATCGAGCTGGCCAGCGCCGTCGATCCGCCCTTGGCCGACAAGGGTGAGCGCGGGCGCCACCAGCCGCAGATCGCGCAACGCGATGCCGCCGCCCGGCGCCAGCCCGACTTGGCTGGTGATGACCGGCAACCCGTCCCCAAGGCCACGCAGGAAGCCATTGTCGAGCCGCCGCATCGTCGCGCGGACGGTGCCGGAAAAGCTGCTCTGCCCTTGCGGCGGTCGGGCCAGCCGCAGCACGGCATCGAGATCGAGCCGACCCAGGCCGGCAATCTCCAGTCCATTCAGACCGCCGCGAAAACTCGCGAGGTAGCTCCCAGAGCCGAGATTGCCTTGCCCCTCGATCTGCCCGCGAAAACCGCTCGCCCGCACGTCCGAGCGATCCATGCGCAGATCATCGCCATTCTTCAGTAGCACGCTCTGAACGACGAGATTGCGCAGCCGCTCGTCCACAGCGCGCTGGCCGACAGTCAGTGCCTGCGCCGTCAGCCGGATGGGGAAGCGTCCGCGCGGGCCGTTCAGCCGGCCCTCGCCTTCCAGACGGATATTGCGAAGCGCCAACCCGCCCTGCCGCAGCTCGGCAGAGGTCAGCAGATACCCCACCTCCATGGCATCGAATGCACCGGACAGCCGGGCGCGCAGATTGACGGACTGGCCCGCGACGCCCTTCGCCAATTGGCCGGGCCGTGCGACCACCGCCGAAACGCGCAGCTCATCAAATCGATTGCGGCCGAAATCCACGCCGCCATTGGCGGCCAGCTTTGCGGCCGGCATCGCAAGTGAGGCGGTGCCGGAGAGCAGCCGGTTGTCGAACCGCACGTCCGTCTCGATCTGCGCCTGCTGGCTTCCCAGCACGGTCAGCGGTTCGAGTGGGCCAAGCAACGCCAGCGGCCCCTTCGCCTGATAGCGGCCCTCCACTGCGGTCAGTGCGACGTTCGCGGTGAGGCGGTTGGCGGTCAGCGCCGTCAGCCGGCCCTTCCAACGGCGCCAGTCGCCATCGCCATGGACGCGAAGCGACACCGGTTGCTGCGCATCCAGCGTGCCCGCGATCACGCCGCCCTGTGGCCCGACCACAATCGCGTCAAGATCGAACCGGCCATCATCGGGCCGGCTGTCCAGCGCCACACGCAGCACATCGCCCGTGCGCGGCGCGGTGGCCAGCAGGTCGATGACCGCGCGACCGGAGCGCACGTCGGCATTGCCAATTGCGCGGACCACGTGCGCCTCGCCCAACACCGCCGGGCCGATGCCCAGCCTGTCCACCCGCAGGTCCGCCAGCCGAATGTCGAACCCCGGCAGCAGCGGCTGCTTGGGCGAGGTCGAGGGCTTGAGCGCGGGCCGGCGGGAAAGGTCGGCCGAATGGATATGCAGCCGATCAAGATCGAGCCGGTTGGAGAGCCAGCCGAGCGGATACCAGCTCACATCGGCGCGATCGACCCTGGCGAACTGCCCTTGCGTATCGAAAAAGCGCACATCGCGCAGCACCATGTCGTTGAAGACGCGCCCCTCAATGGCGCCCACGGTGATGCGCAGGCCGGAGGTCGCCTCCCACTGCGCGATCTTGCGGATGATGAAGCGATGGCCGCCTTCGCTATCCAGCCAGCGCACCCCACCCCAGAGCGCCACCACCAGCGCCACGATGAGCAAAATGACCGAGAGGCTGAACCCCGAGCGCAGCAGCGAGCGCTTGCGGCGGGGCGGCGGCGGCGCCTGCTCCGACGCACCCTCCGGCAGGGGCTCGTCTTGCGCGGCCATCAGAAGGCCTGTCCCAGCGACACATAGACGCCGATGCGCGAGTCACCCGGTTGCGGATTGAGCGGGGTGCCGACATCGATCCGGATCGGCCCGAAGTTGCTGTAATAGCGAAAGCCGAGGCCCGCGCCGACGCGCATCTCGCGGATGGTCGGTAGGGGATCGGGCGAGATCGTGCCGGCATCTATGAACGGCACGATGCCGAACTGGTTGAGACTGCCGAAACGATAGCGCGCTTCCAGCGAGATTTCGCCGAGGCTGCGCCCGCCCACCGGATCGTTATTGAGGTCGCGCGGGCCGATGGCCTGATAGGCATAGCCACGCACCGAGGCGCCGCCGCCGGCATAAAAGCGCCGCGTCGGCGCAATGCGGTCGGCCGACGCGCCGACGATGGTGCCCAGACGCGCGCGCCCGGCGATGGTCAGTCGCTCGCCGACCGGAATATAGGTGCTGCCATCAATCTGCGCGCGGACATAGCCGAAGGCGCCATCCTGCAGGGACAGTTCGGGAGACAGGCGCCCGCCGAGGCGGAAGCCCTTGCGCGGATCGAGCAGATCGTCGCTGCCATCATGAGTCAGGCTGGTGGGCAGGGCGAGAATGAGATAGCGGCGCCGCACCGGATCGGGCGACCCCTCATATAGGCGCCGCTCGTCGCTGACACGCAGCTCAAGGCCGGCGGACCAGGTCCATTCCTTCTGGAAAATCAGGTTGGTGTGCTTTTCCAGGCTCGCGGCGATGCCGGCGGTCAGCGCGTCATAAGCCGGCTGATCGACATTGGCGATGCTGAGCTCGCCATTGAGAGCCTGATCGCGCTGCCACAGATTGTTGCGCCGGAAGATCGCGGACGCGCTCTGTTCCTGCGTACCGATCACGCCGCGTAGCGTCACCGCCCCTTCCGGCGGGACCAGATTGCGGTGCTGCCAGCGCACTTCCACGCGCGCGCCTTCGCCCGTGCCATAGCCGATTTCCCCGGCGATTGTCCGTGGCGGCGCGCGTGTCATGTTCACGACGATGTCCACCGCCTCGCGGTCAGGCCGCGCTTCGGGCGTGATGGTAAGCTGGGAGACCAGCCCGGTCGCGACGATGGCCCGGTTGAGATCGGTGAGTTCACTTTGCTTGAACGGGTCGCCCGGAGAAAAGCGGCTGATGACGGCCACGTGCCGCGCATCGAACGGCGCGCCGTCGTTTACACGGATCGAGCCGAAGCGAAGAAAGTCACCGGTATCGGCGTTGAGGCTGAGCAGGGCCTGACGCTGCTGATGGTCGACAGTGAGCACCGGTTCGCGCACCTGCGCAAACGGATAACCACCTTCCTCAAGGCTGACACGCAGCGCGCTTGTCGCGGCCAATATGGTATCGGTGTCGGCAGGGTCTCCTACCTTCACAGGAAAGAGCGAGCGCAACGGCTTGCCGTCCGCCATCGTCCCGTCCAGCCCGAACACCTCCACCGCGTTCAGGGCGAAGCGCTGGCCGGGGACGGCGCGCAGCGCGACGCGGACATAGGGGTCGCTTGCTCCACTGACGCCAAAGCGCGCACGGCTCCGGCCCTCATAATAGCCCCGGGTGCGCAGCAGATCTTCGAGCAGTTCCTCATCGGTCTGCGCCCGACGCCGGATCTGCGCGATGCTCGCACGGTCGCCTTCCCCCGCCCGCAGCGCAGAGAGCGCATCGAACCGACTGTAGAACATGGTGTCGGCGGCATCGCCCAGCCCTTCAAGATTGAGCTGATAACGCAGCGGCTGCGTGGGATCGAGCGCAGCAAGGGCTGCCGCTTCGCCCGCCGTGCCGCCTAGGGGGTCAGGCTCAGTGCCGGCGGGCGCTTGCGGTGCGGGCGTTGCCGTTCCCTGCCCGGCAGCCAGCGCGGGCTCGGCCTCTCCTCCGGCGTCACTGCCCTCCACTGCCAGAGTTTCCCCCGGCTGGTCGAGGTCAGGCCAGTCGAGGCCGATGTCGGGCATGTCATCGAGATCGAGCGCGTCCTGCGCGGCGTCGGGCGCTGGGGTGGCTTGACCGGGCGACGTTTGCGCCAGCGCGCGGTCGCACGTCAGCGCGCCCTGCGCCGCCAGCAGGATCGCCATGAAAGTCCCACCTGCACGGGAACACCTGCCCAAACGCGATCGCCGCAGCATCAGGCCTGTCTATGAGCTTGTCGCAGGACTGCAAGCAGCATTCGCGCGTGACGCACCGTTTTGCGGCGGGCTGTCCGGCCGGACGGCTCAGAAGGCCCGTTCAAGCCGCGTCAGCAGAACATGCGCCGGATTGATCGGCATCGCCGACAAGCGGGACCTGCGGGCCAGGAACTGGCGCTCGAGGCGGGCCACTCGCGCATAGAGCTCCTCGGAGCTGGCGATGAGCGCGCGCATCTCTTCGTTGAACTGGCACGAGACATCGAGCGGCGTGAGGGCGGCCGGGCCAAGCCGATAGCGCTCCTCCTCCCGCACAGATTCGCGCATCTCGCCATTGAAGATCGCGCGCTGCGTGAGCAGCCACGCGATGACGTGCATCAGCCGCGTCGTCACCTTGATCGATTCGCAGGAGAAATCGACCCAGCCGATGTGACCCAGCGCCTGACGATGCTCCTCGGCGCGATCATCGAAATAGGAGCGCGCCTCATCAGCCAGCACCATGGCATCGACATACAGGGCGTCGACAAGCTGACGGTCAAGCACGTGCGGGGGCATCGAGTCGTTCATGAGCCTGTGCTGCCACAAGCCGGGCGGAACGTCAGGTCGATTAACCTTCAATATACCATCTGGATGGGTGTTCCCGTCGATCCGGCGGCCGCTTATACCCGTGGGCGGTTAGGCGATAATGTCGGGAATCAGGCTGTTTTCCAGCATGGTGATCTCGTCGCGCAGGCGAAGCTTGCGCTTCTTGAGGCGGGCGAGCTGAAGCTGGTCGGGCAAGGAAAGCTGACCCAAAGCCGCAATCGCGCAGTCGAGATCGCGATGCTCGACACGCAAGGCTTCCAGCCGCTGCTCGATTTCCTCGATCGATAACACCGATTCGCCCCCAGTTCTGAACGGCACGCCTACATGGCAGGGCACCCTTGGCGCGGCAATGCGCAACTGCGCAACAAAAGAAGGTGGTTAGCGACTTTTCTTTCGTGCGCCCGCAAGCTTCTGTCTGCCCACAGAAAGAATGTTTAACGAAATAACGTGACACCGCATGACGGGTCTCGATTTATCGCAGCTTCGCGCAATTGCCAGAGACAGCGGGTGCGATTGGTGATTTACTGAACCTCCATTGAAGCAATGGCCAAGGAGGACATGATGGACACAAGCCACGTTTCCGCACTGCACGCCAAGCATGCCGGGCTGGAGGCCCGGATCAAGGACGAGATTACCCGTCCTGCGCCGGACAGTTACCGGCTCGCCACCCTCAAGAAAGAGAAGTTGCGCATCAAACAGGCACTCGCTTCCGCAGCGACCTGAGCGCCAGGGCTATGACAGCCAGGTAGGGGCGCTGGCCGCCCCTGCTCTGGCCAGCCCGGCTATCGTCAGACGACTGACGATCCCCAACGACCAAGCTGAAAACGCCTGCCGAAGCCACATCGCGCGGGACGCTCTGTTGGCGCCCCATCGCGATGGAGCCCGATCAGTAAACGCGCTTCTTCGGCGCGATATAGTCGATGTCGTCGGTCAGCGTATAGTCGTGCACCGGACGGCTATCGAGCTTCACGCTGCCGCCCTTGCCACCCCAGCCGTCGAACCAGCCGAGGGTGTGCTTCATCCAGTTGGCATCGTCGCGATCGGCATAATCCTCGCGCGCATGGGCGCCACGGCTTTCCTTGCGCGCAATCGCGCCGTGGATGGTGACGCTGGCTTGCGAAATGAGGTTGTCCAGCTCCAGCGTCTCGACGAGATCGCTGTTCCAGATGAGCGAGCGATCGGTGACCCCGATGTCCGTCATCCCCTCGTAGATCTTGCCGAGCTTTTCGACACCTTCCGCCATCAGCTCCTCGGTGCGGAACACGGCGGCGTGAGCCTGCATCGTGCGCTGCATGTCGAGGCGGATCTGCGCCGTGGGCGTGCCGCCCTTGGCATTGCGGAAATGATCGAGGCGACCCAGCGCCAGCTCGTCACCGCTCTTGGGCAGCGGCTTGTGCGGCGTATCGGGCTTCACGATCTCGGCAATGCGCTTGCCGGTCGCCCGGCCGAACACCACGAGGTCGATCAGGCTGTTTGAGCCCAGGCGATTGGCGCCGTGCACCGAGACGCAAGCCGCCTCGCCCACCGCGAACAGGCCGGGCACGACATGATCGGGATTGTCGCCCTTCCGGGTGACGACCTCGCCATGATAATTGGTCGGGATGCCGCCCATATTATAGTGGACGGTCGGCACCACAGGGAGCGGCTGACGGGTCAGGTCCACGCCTGCGAAAATCTTGCCGCTCTCGGTAATGCCCGGCAGGCGCTCGGCCAGCACCTTGGGATCGATATGATCGAGGTGCAGGTGGATGTGATCCTTGTTGGCGCCGACGCCGCGGCCCTCGCGGATTTCCATCGCCATCGAGCGCGACACGACGTCACGGCTCGCGAGATCCTTGGCGGAGGGGGCATAGCGCTCCATGAAGCGCTCGCCTTCCGAGTTGGTGAGGTAGCCGCCCTCGCCGCGCGCGCCCTCGGTGATGAGCACGCCCGCGCCGTAAATGCCGGTCGGGTGGAACTGGACGAACTCCAGATCCTGCAGGGGCAGGCCGGCGCGCAGCACCATGGCGCCGCCGTCCCCCGTGCAGGTGTGGGCGCTGGTCGCCGAGAAATAGGCGCGGCCGTAGCCGCCGGTGGCGAGCACCACGCAATGGGCGCGGAAGCGATGGATCGTGCCATCGTCCATGCAGAGCGCGATGACACCACGGCAGACGGGGCCGTCCGGCGTGTCTTCCATGATGAGGTCGAGTGCGAAATATTCGATGAAGAAGTCCGCGTCGTACTTCAGGCTCTGCTGGTACAGCGCGTGCAGCATGGCATGGCCGGTACGATCCGCCGCCGCGCAGGTGCGCTGGGCCGGCGGGCCTTCGCCCATATTCTGCATCATGCCGCCGAACGGGCGCTGATAGATCTTGCCTTCCTGCGTGCGGCTGAACGGCACGCCGGCATGTTCCAGCTCGTAAACCGCCGCCGGCGCCTCGCGCACCATATATTCGATCGCGTCCTGATCGCCGAGCCAGTCCGAGCCCTTGACGGTATCGTACATGTGCCAGGTCCAGTGATCCGGCCCCATATTGCCCAGGCTCGCCGCGATGCCGCCTTGCGCTGCGACAGTGTGGCTGCGCGTCGGGAACACCTTGGTGATGCAGGCGGTCTTGAGGCCGCTCTCGGCAATGCCCATGGTGGCGCGCAGGCCCGAGCCGCCGGCGCCGACGACGACCGCATCATAGGTGTGATCGATGATCTTGTAGGCTTGCGTCATGATTAGAGCGCCCCTCCGGCCAAGGCGATTTTCGCGACAGAGAACAGGCTGACCGCGGCACAGCCGATGACGAAGAAGTGCAGCAGGATGAGCGTGGCGAACTTCAGCCCCTCATCATGCACATAATCCTCGATGAGCACCTGAAGACCGAGGCGGATGTGATAGAAAACGCTGACAATCATCAGCATCATCGGCACCGCGACGATGGGCTGGGTCAGCCAGCCGGTGATGGCCGCATGGTCATGCGCCGGCAGCAGCGCCAGGCTGGCCAGCAGCCAGCTCACCAGCAGCAGATTGCCGATTGCCGTGAAGCGCTGGGCGATCCAGTGATGCGTGCCGCTCCGTGCCGAGCCGAGGCCACGCACGCGGCCCAGTCTGGTTCCGCTGCCCATCAGAATGCCCTCCCCACGAAGATCCACGCCCAGAAGGCCACAGTCGCCAGCGCCGAGGCGGCGAGAATGACCTTCGACCACCGCTTGTTCGCCGTCAGCTCAAAGCCCGCACCCATGTCCATCACCAGATGGCGCAGGCCCGAGAGCATGTGCTGGAAGAACGCCCAAGTCAGGCTGATCAGCACGATGCGCGCGATCACATTGGCGATCAGGCCAGCCAGATCGCCCGCATCCGCTTGCCAGACATAATATTGGAAGTTCGCATAGGCCGCCGGTCCGCTCGCCGCTGCATACAGCCACCAGGTCAGGCCGAGGCCGCCCAGAATCGCCATGCCATCCCCCGTCACGCGGTGGAGGATGGAAAGAAGCATATGCGGGCCCCACTTCCAGATGGTGAGGTGCGGGGAAAGCGGCCTTCGCCCGGATTGCGCCATGATCGAGCAGTCCTGTTCGTGAAAGAATGCGCCCCTTTAGCGCAAAGCTGCTGCACTGCAAACGCTCGCTGGCGCCATGTCACCAATGTGCAGACTGAGGTTCCGGTGAACATGGAAAACAGAGGATGTTAGCCCTCGATTAACGAAAGGCCGATATCACGCCACCCCATACGACCCGGCAAATGGCAGGACAAAAGGGGCACCGAGGCCATGATCGCAGGAAAAAGCGACACGATTTCAATGGCTGAACGGCTGCAGGAGTTCGACCCCCAAGCGACATTGCCGGGGCGGGCGCGTCAAATCCTGGCTTATCTCGGAGACCGCATCGACGAACTGGGCGACACCGCCATGGCGGTGTACCTCCCATGCATCGACCTTGCGGCGGTCGGCCCGGCTGAGCTGGAAGCCACGCGGCAGGGCGCAAGAACCTTCCATCGGACATTGCTCAGCGATTTCGCCGGGGAAGAATGGACGGAGATGGCGCGCACCGGCGTGATGAAGATGCTGGCGCGCGATGTCTCCATCCGTACCCAGATCGTCATCATCAACCGCGTGGTCGACAAGGTCCGTGATATCCTGACGGAGCTCGTGGCCGATCGCGACGAGCGCTCGGAACTGTTGGCCGCCATGCGGTTCATCTCGCTGGTGCAAGCGGAAGTGTGCTGCGCCTTTTACGCCGACACGATCCGCGAGCAGGACCGGATCGAGCGCCAGCGCCAGCGCGACAAATTCTCCGAATTGCTGAACACGCAGATCGATCTGGCCGCGCAACTGGGCGAGCGCCTGCGCGAACAGGCCCGCGAATCCTCGAACGCCACGCGCGGGATGCTCGACAAGGCCTCCGAAGTCGCTGCCGCCGCCGAACAATCGGCCATCGCCATGCGCGAGGCCGCGCACACCAGCTCCGGCCTGATCCGCGCCATCGAGGAAGCCCGCACCGAAGTTGACCAGGCGGCGGAAGTCGCCGCCCTGGCCTCCGAGCAGGCCGGCGAGGCCGTGAACGTCTCGACGGCGCTGAGCGATCACGCCCAGTCCATCGAATCGATCCTTGGCCTGATCCGTGATATTGCCGGGCAGACCAATCTCCTTGCCCTCAACGCGACCATCGAGGCCGCGCGCGCCGGCGATGCGGGACGCGGCTTTGCCGTCGTCGCGCAGGAAGTGAAGTCGCTCGCAAGCCAGACCGCCCACGCCACCGACGACATCGCGCAGAAGATCGCCGCCATCCAGAACGCAACGCGGCATACGGTCGAAACCAACGAGCGCATCCGCGAGACCGTGCTGAACGTGCAGACCATGGGCATGCGCATCCGCACCGCGATGGACGCGCAATCGCAGACCGTGACCATGATTACCGCCGCTGTGGACGAAACGGCCCTTGCCGCCGACTCCATGTCATCGAACATTTCGGCGATCCGGCAGGATACGGAGATCGTCGCATCCGAGATCGACGAGCTGGAAAGCGGCTTCACCGAAGTCCGCAACCTGCTCGGCGCCCTGCGCACGCGCTCGGCCAATTTCGTGGTCTCCATGGCACCGGCGACCGACGCCCAGGCAGAGCCGCAGCCCGCTTATCCACCAATCCGCCGCGCCGTCTGACAAATCCGCTTCGGTCGGGGCGACCCGGTCCATTCTCTCTCCCTTTGCCCTCCAAATCGGCTAGAGAGAGGGCATGACACAGCGTTCCTCCACGTCCAGCGCCGCGCCCGCGACGCCCTGGCAGATGACCTTTTCCTGCACGCGCGCGGTCGCCGAGCGGTTCGAGCTTGAGGCCGAGCCGCTGTTCATCGACTGGCCCTCGCCGCCCGCGATTCTGGCCAGCGAGCCGGACGAAAGCCAGCCCGATGCCTGGCAGCTCGACATCATCTTCGAAACCAAGCCGACGCGTGCCACCATCGATGCCATTGCGGCGCTGATGCCCGAGGGTGCGGCCACCCCCTACACGCTCGCGCAATTGCCGGACACCGACTGGGTGACGCAGAGCCAGGCCGGGCTGGAGCCGATGACCGCCGGGCCGTTCCATGTCCGCCACGACAGTGCGGAGAACCCGCGCGCCGACCGCATCGATTTTCTCATCCCCGCCAGCCGCGCCTTCGGCACCGGCCAGCATGAGACGACACGCGGCTGCCTGCTGGCGCTGGCCGACCTCAAGGCGCGGGGTATGCGCTATGGCAATATTGCGGACATCGGCACCGGCACCGGCCTGCTTGCATTCGCCGCCAACCGCTTGTGGCCCCGCGCTCATGTGCTGGCCTCGGACATCGACCCAGTCGCGGTGGACGTTTCGGCCGAAAATGCCGATTTGAACGGCGTTCCGCTCGGGGCCGGCGCGGGGGCGCTGCGGTTGGTCGCCGCGCCGGGGGTCGAGCATCCGCTCATTCAAGGCCTTGCGCCTTATGATCTGCTCATCGCCAATATTCTCGCCGGGCCGTTGATCGAGTTGGCGCCAAGCCTCTCAGCACAGGTCGCCGAGGGCGGCACGCTGATGCTGGCAGGCCTGCTGGGCAGCCAGGCCGGCCGCGTGCAGGCGGCCTATCGCGCGCAGGGCATGGTGCTGATCTGGGGGTTCGATCATGGCGATTGGCCCACGCTCGTGCTGCGCAAGCGCCATCGCTTCGGCTGGCGCCGCCCGACGCGCTGGCGCACGGGCGATCATGGCGCCGCGCCCGGCTTCGGCAGCTGGTAACACCGGCTGCGCATTGACAGGGCGCCCGCGCCGACCGACCATCCCCGCCTGACGCTGCGAGGGAGAGATTCGGCATGTGCGACAATGACATCCATCAGGGCCTGGTCGAGGATTGGAGCGTCACCCGGCGCATGTTCATGGCCACCGGTGCGGCCGTCGGTCTGGCCGGGGCGGCGACCGCGCAGGCCGTCGCCAACGTCACTGAGAAGAATGTGACCATCAAAACGCCCGACGGTTCTGCCGATGCCGCCCTCTTCCACCCCGCCGGCACAGGCCCCTGGCCCGCCGTGCTGATGTGGCCGGACATCATGGGCCTGCGCCCGGTGTTCCGCGAGATGGGACGGCGCCTGGCGGCCGAGGGTTATGTCGTGCTCGTGCCCAACCCCTTCTACCGCAATGCCGTCGCGCCGGTGATCGACGGGACGTTCGACTTCAGCAACCCTGAGTCGCGCAAGATCCTGTTCGGCTATCGCGCCGCGATGAGCGATGCCGCGGTCGATCATGACGCGGCGGCCTATCTCGGCTTCCTCGACGCGCAGCCGCAGGTCGACAAGGGCCGCAAGGCGGGCGTGCAGGGCTATTGCATGGGCGGGCCGCTCTCCTTCCGCACCGCCGCTGTGGCTTCGGCACGGATCGGCGCGGTCGGCAGCTTCCATGGCGGAGGCCTCACCACCGACCAGCCGAGCAGTCCGCATCTGCTCATCCCCAAGACCGATGCCGCCTATCTCGTCGCGGTGGCGCAGAATGACGATGCCAAGGAGCCGGAATCCAAGACGATCCTGCGCAAGGCGTTCGATGCGGCGGGCAAGACCGCCACGGTCGAGGTCTACCCCGCCGACCATGGCTGGTGCGTGCCCGGCAGCCAGGCCTATAACCATGACGCGGCGGAAAAGGCCTGGGCGGCGTTGCTCGCCATGTACCGCACGGCGCTGGCCTGACGCGGAGGCGCCCTAGCCGGCGCTCCGCACGATCTCGGCCCAGGCGGCCTCGTCGATCACCTCGATCCCGAGGTCGGCGGCTTTCTTGAGCTTGGAGCCGGCGCCCGGCCCGGCCACCACCAGATCGGTCGACGCGCTGACCGATCCGGCCGATCGGGCGCCCAGCGCCTCGGCCTGCGCCTTGGCTTCATCGCGGCTCATCGTCTCCAGCTTGCCGGTGAAGACGATGGTCTTGCCCGAGACGGCGCTGGCCTTCACATCCACCACATAAGGAGGCGGCGAAACCTGCGAGAGCAGGTCGTCCCACGCCGCGACATTATGTTCCTCATGGAAGAAGTCGCCCAGCGCCTCAACAACGGCGCCGCCGATGCCTTCGATCGCGGTGAGCGTGGCCTTGGCCTGTTGGACAACGTCCCCGTTCGGGTCGAGCGACGTCGAGACCCGTTCGCGCATCAGCATCTCGACTTCGCTCGATGCGAACGGAAGCCGGTCGGCATTGGCAAGCATCGACCACGCTTGCAGTGCCGGCAAGGTCGCGAATGCCTTCATCAGATCGCGCGCTGTTACCGCGCCGACATGGCGAATGCCGAGGCCGAACAGAAGCCGCGCGGCATCGGGCGCGCGCCGGTCCTCGATGGCCTTGAGGAGATTGTCGACCGACTTCTCCTTCCAGCCCTCGCGGCCCAGCAGATCGGCGCGATGCTGCCTGAGCCGGAAGATGTCCGCCGGGCCATGCTCCAGCCAGCCGAGCGCGAAGAACTCGCGAATGGTCTTGTCGCCCAAGCCATCGATATCCATCGCACCGCGACTGACGAAGTGGTTGAGCCGCTCGATGCGTTGGGCCGGGCAGATGAGGCCCGCCGTGCAGCGCACATCGACCTCGCCTTCCTCCGCCACCGCCTCGCTGCCGCATTCCGGGCAATGATCGGGGAAGATGTACGGCGCCCGCTCCGCGTCACGGGTCAGATTGTCGACGACCTGCGGGATCACATCGCCAGCGCGCTGGACGAGAATCCGGTCGCCGGGCCGCACGCCCAGCCGCGCGATCTCGTCGCGATTGTGCAGCGTGACGTTCTGGACCACCACCCCGCCGACCGTCACCGGCTTGAGCCGCCCCACCGGCGTCAGCTTACCGGTGCGGCCGACCTGAATGTCGATGGCTTCCAGCGTTGTCTCGGCCTGTTCGGCGGGGAATTTATGCGCAATCGCCCAGCGCGGCGCCTTGGCAACGAAGCCGAGCCGCGCCTGCCAATCCAGCCGATCCACCTTGTAGACCACGCCGTCAATATCGTAATTCAGGTCCGCGCGCTGTTGCTGGATGGCGCGATAATGCGCCAGCATCGCCGCGCTGCCATCGCACAGCACCAGATGCCGGGACACCGGAATGCCACAGCCTTCCAGCGCTTTCATCACGCCATATTGCGTATCCGCCGGCAGGCCGTCATCGCTCACCACGCCCCAGCCATGCGCGAGAAACCGCAGCGGGCGGCTGGCGGTGACGCTGGCATCCTTCTGGCGCAGCGATCCGGCAGCGGCATTGCGCGGATTGGCGAACTGCCGCACGCCCTCGGGGTCGAATGCCTCGCCCCGCGCCTCGGCCGTCGCGCGCGCCTCGTCCATCAGCCGCGCATTGAGCGCGGTGAAGGCGGACTTTTCCATATAGACCTCGCCGCGCACCTCGAGGATGGCCGGTGCCTCAGCGGGCAGGGTCTGAGGGATATCGCCGATATGCGCAACATTGGGCGTGACATCCTCGCCCACCTCGCCATCGCCGCGCGTCGCCGCACGGACGAGCTTGCGGTCCTCATAGCGGATGGAGAGCGACAGGCCGTCGATCTTGTCCTCCGCCGTCATCAAGACCGGCTCGTCCTCACCGAGCGCCAGATACCGCCGCACGCGCGCAACGAATTCCGCCACATCCTCGTCCGCAAAGGCATTGTCGAGGCTCATCATGCGCTTCTCGTGGCGCACTTTGGCGAGCGCAGACGTCGCCACCGAAGCGCCCACCTGCCGATTGGGGCTGTCCGCCCGGATCAGCTGCGGGAAGGCCGCCTCCAACGCGTTATTCTCGCGCACCAGCGCGTCGAAAGCGGCATCGCTGATCTCGGGCGCGTCATTGGCGTGATAGAGCCCGTTATGCCGCGCGATCTCCTTCGCGAGCCGCATGAGGCGGTTCGCGGCCTCAGCTTCGGTGAGTGTGTGGGGGTCGGTCATTTAAGAAGTAGAACTAGTAACGGCGAGCAGGCGAGAATCGAACGAGCAACGATCCATTGGGCAGTTCCAAGCAGCGGCTGATTGATAAGACTAATAGAAGCCTTCAAGTTCCAAATGCTTATGCTTAGCATGCCGATCAGAACGGCGCCTGGCAACCAGTGCAGGCCTTCTGCCTCTACAATACCGATATGCATGAGGAGTAGCAAAGCCAGCATTCCGAGCAGCGACACGAGAAACATCACGCTGCCGAAGAACATGAGCCCCAGATCAAACAGCACCACCCTGTTTAATTTCTGAAAGCCCATCACACCCCCTCCAGCAGCCGCTCGGCCTGTGCGCGCGCTTCGTTGGTGATCTCGGCGCCGGAGAGCATGCGGGCGATTTCCTCGCGGCGTTCGGCATCGTCGAGCGGATGGACGCCGGTGCGGGTGATGGTGCCTTGCGAGGATTTGGCGATGAGCAGATGCGCTGCGCCGCGTGCGGCCACCTGCGGGGAGTGAGTAACGACGATCACCTGCCCGCCACCGGAGAGCCGTGCCAGCCGCTCGCCGATGGCGCCGGCCACGGCACCGCCGACGCCCCGGTCGATCTCGTCGAAGATCATCGTGCCGGCACTGCCCTGCGCGGCGAGCGCGACCTTGAGGGACAGGATGAAGCGCGACAATTCGCCGCCCGAGGCGATCTTGGTGAGCGGGGCGAAGGGCGCACCGGGGTTGGTGGAAATCATGAACTCGACCCGATCCTTGCCGGACGCGCGCCACTGCCCTTCCGGCAGCGGCTCGACATCGGTGCGGAAGCGCGCGGCATCCAGCTTGAGCGGGGCCAGTTCGCCGGCGACCGCCGCGTCCAGTCGGGCAGCGGCCTCCCGGCGGCCATCGCTGAGCGCCTGCGCCGCGGCTTCATATGCCTGCCGCGCGGCCGCGACATCCCGTTCAAGATCGGCCAACCCCGCCTCGCCCGCATCGATCCGCGCGAGCTGATCGCTCATCCGCGCCGCCAGATCGGCCAAATCGTCGGCCGCGACCTGATGCTTGCGCGCCAAGGCCCGCAGATCGAACAGGCGGGTCTCGATCGCGTCCAGCCGTGCGGGATCGACGGACAGCGCCTCGCCAGCCCGCGCGAGATGCTCCTCCGCTTCGCTGGCCTCGATCACGGCGCGATCGAAGGCGGCGAGCGCCTGCGTCAGCAACTCATGCTCCTCGCCGATCCGGTCCAGCCGTCGCGCTGCCTGTCGAAGCTTGGCGAGGGCGCCGTCCGATCCGCCGAGCAAATCGTCGAGCGCGGCCATGTCTTCGGTGAGGCGCGCGCCCTTCTGCATGTCAGCGCGTTCGGTGGCGAGCGTCTCCTCTTCACCCGGTTCGGGCGCGAAGGCTGTCAGTTCGGCCACAGCATGGGCGAGATAATCGCGTTCACGAGCGGCGCTCTCCAGCGTCTCGCGGGCCTCGGTGAGCCGCGCCTGCGCAGCCTGCCAGACGCCGTGTGCGGTGCGTACCGCTACGGCATCCAGTCCGCCAAAGGCATCGAGCAGGTCCATATGCCCGCGCGGGTTGATGAGGCCGCGCTCGTCATGCTGGCCGTGAATCTCGACAAGATAGCCGCCGACATCGCGCAGCAGCGCCGCCGAGCAGGGCTGATCGTTGATGAAGGCGCGGCTGCCGCCATCGGCCTTGAGCGTGCGGCGGATCAGCAGCGGCTCGCCCGGTTCCTGAGCAACGTCGCTTTCGGCCAGCAGGATGGCCAGGGCCGAACCGGGCGCCGGCGGATCGAATGTCGCGGTCACGCTGGCCTGATCGGCACCGGCGCGCACGAGGCCGCTATCGGCCCGCATCCCCAGCGCCAAGCCCAGCGCATCGAGCAGGATCGACTTGCCCGCGCCGGTTTCGCCGGTGAGCACGGTCAGCCCTCGCTCGAACACGAGATCGAGCGCCTCGATGAGCACGATGTTACGGATCGAGAGGCCGGTCAGCATATGCGGTGCAGAGCTAATCCATTGCCCTCATGCTGTCACCCGCCTTCGCCAGCGCAACGCGCCGGAAAGATATCAGGCGCTCGGAGCGTGCTGCGTCATCAGGCGGTAGGAGCGCTGATACCAGTCCGAATCGGGATAGTTGGTCTGCAGCACCGCAGCGGCGCGCTTGGCTTCTTCCGGCATGCCGAGCGCCAGATAGCTCTCGACCAGACGGTGCAGCGCCTCTGCCGTGTGGCTGGTTTGCTGGTAATTGTCGACGACCTGCCGGAAGCGCATCGCGGCGGCGATCCACTCGCGGCGGCGCTGGTAGAAGCGGCCGACTTCCATTTCCTTGCCGGCGAGATGGTCGTTCACCAGATCGAGCTTGAGCCGGGCGTCCGACGCGTAGCGCGAATCGGGGTAGCGGCGGACCAGCTCGTTCAGCGCATCGCGGGCCTGAAGCGTCAGCTTCTGGTCGCGCGTCACATCGCTAATCTGCTCATAATAGCATAAGGCGATCAGATAATAGGCATAGGCCGCGTCGCGGTTGCCCGGATGGATCGAAAGGAAGCGCTGGGCCGACTGGATCGACTGGCGATAATTGCGCGCGGCATAATAGCTGAACGAGCTCATCAGCTGCGCGCGGCGGGCCCAGGGCGAATAAGGATGCTGGCGCTCAACCTCATCGAACAGCACGGCAGCCTCGGCAAAGCGACCATTGTCGAGCCGCTGCTGGCCCGCCAGATACAGCGTGCTGACGTCGCGCGCGACATAGCGCGTATCAACGCGGTTCGAACTGCGCGCGCAGCCGGCCAGCAAGGCGAGTGAGATCAGGCTGGCGGCAATCAGCCGGCCACGACGCAGCGGTGTAACGGTCATGCGCAGCCTCTTAACCGAGCAACCGGACCGCGCCAAGCGAATGATGAGCGCTTTGCGCCACGGGCAGAAGACAGATGATGCATGGCGCGCGAAACAAGGACCGGCCCGTTGAACCGGCGCTGAACGAGAGCGGCTGAATGGGCGCCTGCCCCTCTTTTCCCATGCGAGCGCACTGCCCGCAAACCGCGCCGCCGCTCTCTGTGTGGGAGGTGGGAAGCGGCGACGCGGCCTGCACCTTGCGGAGCAGAAAACGGTCGACGCCCGACCCGAACCGGGGAATGCGCACGCCAGCGTGGGGGATGGCGGCACACGGTTCAGGCCGGTCGTCGACCTGCGAAGCTGTCAGACGTCCGGGTGGTCGCTGACATAACTCCGCATCCTCGCGGACCCGAGGGGCGTTAGCCCGACCGTCCGCCGCTCGGGTTCTTCACCCGCAACGACGGCCAGCCCCGCTTGGACCAGTTTATCGATCACTGCAGCGGCCTCAGCCGGGCTGAGCATGTTGCCCACGGCCAGGGCCGTGTCGCTCACCGGACTGGACTGCAGTTCACCGACGAAAAGAGAGAGCATCACGTCCATGGCGCGATCGGCCATGACGGGCGTGTAGAAATGCTTGCTGCGCAGACGGCCGAGCATGTGCATGCGGCCGGCCTTGGCCCGCAGAACGCTCGAAGCTTCCGCGGAGCGAGGATCAGCCGGCGCGTCCGACCGGGCTGCGGCGTCGCGTTGCACGATATTGGGCACGTCAAAAAACTTTCGATTCGGCATCGGACTACCCTCGCCGCGCGGGAAACACCCCGCGCGCGAAAGATGCGCCGCCGCTGTGAGAAGAGGCGGCGGATAGACCACCGTCTCTGCCGGCGCATGTCCCGTAACCACCAGACAGTGAGGAGCCTATCGTCACCAGCCGCGCTCACTGACCGGGAAGACCGGGCCGAGCGGCGGGAATAAGACCCGTGAGGTGGTCGGGTTGACCACTCATTGTCCAATACCGCGATGGTCGCCGAGATAATTGCGCATTCGCGCCGATCCCATCGGGGTCAGGGTGATCGCATCGCCTTCGCCGACAGCAGGCCCGCCCTCTCCCGCCGACCCGGCGCGGACCAGACCTGCCTTGATTAGCGCTGCAACCACCTCGTCTTGCGGATCGCTGCGCAGATCCTGCGCGCCGTTCAACGATGCCCGGGAGACCGTCCGCCCCTCGCTCTGGGCAAGGAACAGCGTCAGCATGGCCGCCATGGCGTCATCGGCCATCACCGGCTCTGGAAAGAGGGCACTGCGCTGGCCCATGAGGGCCTGCAAACGCCGCGCCCGCTCGATCACCGGGTCATCCGGCAGACAAGCGCGCGCATCGTCGTCCACGCCCGGTGGGCGCGGCTTATTGGCTGTATCGAACATCACGATCCGTCCCTGGGATATTCGCGGGGTTCACACTGAACCCGTGTCTCCTCGCCTATCCCTGCCTCAACATCATTCTCAAACGCGTGGCAGTCAGCGGCGGTCCGTCATGTCTTGAAGTCGATTGTCATCTGGTGCGACCCTGCAATTTTAGAAGCCTTTTTGGCTTTCTAAGGTAACATTATGTTATGCGAGCTTCACTTTGTGCGCCGTGATCACGGGAAGTCAACCGCTAAAGGACGGACCGATGGAGCGATGCGATGGGGTCCCACCTCATCTGTCCCGTTTTGATTCGTTCCTGCCGGAATCAGCACCAAAACGGCACGCTTCGAGGATGTTGGACAGCGCCGGCAGCATTGCCGCGCGAAAGGCATAGCTACGGCGGCCTGTCTCGATCGCCGATCCGGCGAGGCCTTTTTCGTTGAGCGCAGCCCGCAGCGTTGAGATGTGAACCTTGATCGCCGCACGCGACATCGCACCGCGATCCAGGAGCAACGCAAGTTCATCGAGCGGGATCAGCCGGTCAGGCTCGGCAATCAGGCGCAGGAGCAGGCGCGCACAGATATGGCCCCGCAGTGCCAGGGCCGCATTCAGATGGGCAACTGCCATCGGCTCGTTCGCGTGACTGAGCAGCCCAACCGGCAACGCTCCGTCGGCAAAGGGCCTCGCACCGGCCCCTTCCGCAACCTCCTGCTCAATCTCAAGCAGATGGCGCGCGGCCTCGATGCGGTCTGCAGCTTCTTGAATCAGCCGGGCCGCACGATGACGGCGCGCTTGGCCGGATCGATCTGGCTCCGTCACCCCACCCCTCCACGGTCAACGGGGACACGTCATTGGGCGGCTTGCAATGGCGCGGTGCGGCACCGGTCTTATGCCCTGCAAGGTGCCGGAGCGTGGCATGGGTTCCTTCCTGTCGATCAAGCGGGAGACGCTAA
Source organism: Sphingobium sp. B1D7B (assembly GCF_025961965.1). NCBI lineage: Bacteria > Pseudomonadati > Pseudomonadota > Alphaproteobacteria > Sphingomonadales > Sphingobiaceae > Sphingobium > Sphingobium sp. B1D7B. Next base: position 1,983,426 of record NZ_JAOQOR010000001.1, on the reverse strand, counting down.
CCCAGTCCGCCCCCGGCATTCCATCAATTGCCTCCATTTCGGAGTCGAAAAGGCGCGGCGAGGTTAGCACCGCTGCCGGGCGCGCTTCGTCAGCCCGCGGCTCGCGCGGAGCCCTGCCCCTTTCGCCCTTTGGCTCCGCCACCAAGTGCCGATACGAGCGCGGCAAAGCATATTGCCGCCTAGATCAAGACAGCACGCCGCGCGCTACCGAGAGAGAGACGGGATGGGATGGAGAGGTGAGCCTTGCAATCTGAACAGCTTTTGAGCCTGCGCAATGTCCGCACGGTGCGCATCGGTGCCGGTCTTCTGCCGGCCTGTGCCGCCGATGTCGTCGCGTCCGGCGCCGAAAGCGCGCTGATCGTCTCCGGCAGCCCCCTGCGTGCGCTCAGCGAAGCACTCGCCTCCGAACTGGCCAAAGCCGGCTGCGCCGCCACGATTTTCGACGCCATTGCCGGCGAGCCGACCTTCGCCGATTTTGAGGCCGCCATGGCGACGGCGCGCGAGAGCCAAGCCGGCTTCATCATCGGACTGGGCGGCGGCAGTGCGATGGATGTCGCCAAGCTGGTCGCCGCGCTGATGGATGGCGCGCAGGGCATCGATGACGTCATCGGCACAGGCCTCCTCCAAGGCCGCGCCATTCCGCTCGCCTGCATCCCGACCACCGCCGGCACCGGTAGCGAAGTCACCCCCATCGCCATTCTGGAAGACGTGGCGGCGGAACTGAAGAAGGGCGTGGTCAGCGATCATCTGGTGCCGGATTTCGCCTATCTGGATGCCGAACTCACCGTCTCAATGCCCCGCGCCGTCACCGCCGCGACCGGGCTGGATGCGCTTACGCATTGCATCGAGGCCTATGCCAACCGCTTTGCCCATCCCGTCGTCGACGCCTGGGCGCTCGAAGGCATCCGCCTGATCGCCGGCCATCTCGAACGCGCCTGCACGGACGGCACAGACCTGGAGGCGCGCGATGCCATGCTGCGCGCGGCGCATCTGGGCGGCATGTGCCTTGGCCCAGTGAACACCGCGGCAGTCCACGCCTTGGCCTATCCGCTCGGCGGCGAATTCCACATCCCCCACGGCGTCGCCAACTCGCTGCTGCTGCCGCATGTGCTGCGCTTCACCCTGCCTGCGGCCCCCGCTCGCTACGCTCAGGTCGCTGCCGCCCTTGGCGTGGCGCGGACCGGCGATGACGAGGCGGATGCGCTGGCCGGCATCGCGCAGATCGAGCGCCTTTCCGCTGCCATCGGCATCGAGCGGCACTTGTCCGCCTTCGGCATCGGCGCCAACGCGGTGCCCAAGATGGCTGCCGCCGCCATGACCGTGCAACGGCTGCTCATCAGAAATCCGCGCGAGGTCACCGAATCCGATGCGCGCACCATCTACGAAGCTGCGCTATAGGACCGACACCCCATGAAAGCCGACCTCTTCTCCTGGTATCGCGGCGCGGACCGCAAAACCCGCCGCGTGTTCTGGACGTGCAGCGCCGGCTGGGCGATGGATAGCGCGGATGGGCTGGTCTATCAGTATCTCATCCCGCTGCTCATCGTCGGCCTTGGCATCTCGCTGACCGAGGCCGGGACCATCGCCAGCGCCAATTATTTCGCGGCGGCGATCGGCGGCTGGATCGGCGGCTGGTTGTGCGACCGCTATGGCCGCGCCCGCATCCTGCAGCTCACTATCCTGTGGTTCTCCTTCTTCTCCTTCGCCTCCGGCTTTGCCCAGAATTTCGAGCAACTGCTCGTGCTGCGCGTGTTGCAGGGCATCGGCTTCGGGGCGGAATGGGCGGTGGGCGCGGTGCTGCTCGGCGAAATCGTCTCACCCAAGCATCGCGGCAAGGCGCTGGGCACGCTGCACAGCGGCGCGGCAGTCGGCTCCGGTCTGGCCGCGTTGATCGCCGGGCCATTCGCCTCCGCCTTCGATCCCGAGATCGGCTGGCGCCTCGCCTTCTTCGTCGGCATCATTCCGGCCGCCTTGATCTTCTTCATCCGGCGTGGGTCCGACGATTCTGATCTGTTCAAGCAGGCTCAGCAGCGTGCGCAGGAGACCGGACAGCGCACCAGCCTCACCAGCATCTTCCGGCCCAAGGTCGTCCGCATCACCATCTTGGCATCGCTGCTGGCCGTCGGCGCGCAGGGCGCGGGCTATGCGGTGAGCAGCTACCTGACGGTGTTCCTTGCCAATGAGCGCGGCATCGGCATCGCGATGGCCGGGCTGTGCGTGATGTTCAACAGCGTCGGCGGCTTCTTCGGTTTTCTGTTCAACGCCGCGATCAGCGACTTTGTCGGGCGCCGCAATGCCTTCCGGCTGTTCGGCCTCGGCTTCGTGATCTCCGCCGCCATCTATCTGTTCGGGCCATGGGGCGGGAATGTCTGGTTCCTCGTGCCGTTCGGCATCGTCTACGGCTTCTTCCAGTTCGGCATCTATGCAAGCTTCGGCCCCTATTTCACCGAACTGTTCCCGACCGAACTGCGCGGCACCGGACAGGCCTTTGCTTATAATTTCGGCCGTGCCGCGAGCGCTCTGTTCATCATGACCGTACCCTTGGTGGCCGCCATCATCCCGCTGGGCGCGGCGATGGCCATCGTCGGCATGGGGGGCATCCTGTGCGCCCTCATCGCAACGCTGATGCTGCCCGAGACCGCCGGCCGCGCGCTGCAGTCACTGGATGACTTCGGTCGGGACGAAGCCCCCCAACCCATTGAGGCAAAGGCAACCGCTCCATGAGCCAGCAGCCCATCGCGGTCGTCATCGGCGGCAGCCGCGGCATCGGCGCCGCCATCGTCCAGCTGCTCGCGGCGTCCGGCTACCATGTCGTGTTCAGCTATGCGCGTGACGCAGCGGCGGCGCAGGCCGTCGCAGCGAGCGTCGCCACTGCCGGCGGTCAGGCTCACGCGGTGCAGGCGGACAGCGCGCGCGAGGCCGATCTGATCGCCCTGTTCGACGAAGCGCAGGCGCTGGGGCCGATCGGCGCGCTCGTCTATTCCGCCGGGATCACCGGCCAGGCCTCTCCCCTGGCGGAGGTCTCGGCGGAAACCCTCAAGCGCGTGATGGCGGTCAATCTCACCGGCGCGATGCTGGCGGCGCGTGAAGCCGTGCGGCGCATGGCCCTCTCGCGTGGCGGCGCGGGCGGCGGTATCGTCTTCATTTCGTCGCGGGCGACCGCTTATGGCTCGGCCGGGGAATATGTCTGGTATGCCGCATCCAAAGGCGGCCTCGATAGCCTGATGACCGGACTGGCGCGGGAAGTCGGCGGTGATGGCATTCGCGTCAACTGCGTCTCCCCCGGCCCGGTCGCCACGGACATGCTGAGCGCCGAGCGGCTGGCCGCCGGCGCTGCCCGCGTGCCGATGCAGCGCGCTGCACAGGCGGATGAGATCGCGCAGGCGGTCCGCTATCTGCTCTCGTCCGAGGCCTCTTTTGTGAATGGCGCGAACCTCGCCGTCTCCGGCGGCGTGTGACTATGGGAAACTTGCAAAGCGCCTTGAAATGGTTGACCCTGAAGGAAAGCGGCCGGGACGCCTCGATAGAAGGACAGAGGGCACGCGGAGAGGATAAACATGGAATCCTACAGCACTGAAGCCTTCCCCATATCGACGCGCGCGGCGGCATGGACAAAGCTCTATTCGCAGCAGCTCAATCGCGTGAACTTCACGCCCGCGGATCGGCACGAGTTTGCCGCGCGCCTCAGCCTCAGCCATTTCGGGCCGATCCAGCTCGCCAGCATCGCGGCCAACCGCAGCCATATCGAGCGGACGCGCAACCACATCCGCCCCGGCGCGCCGCGTCTCTATTCTTTCCTCATGCAGGCGCGCGGCAACAGCGTGCTCGACCATTGCGGGCATCAGGCCCAGCTCGATCAGGGCGATTTCGTGCTGTGCGACAGCGCGGCACCGCACAGCTTCACGCTCGGCGACAATTCGATGATCATCATGCTGCGCGTGGATGCCGGCCTCATCAAGAAGCACCTGCCCACGCCCGAGCGCTTCTGCGGCCTCAAGCTCGATCATGAGGTGGGGCTGACCGCGGTCATGTCCGCCATGCTCGAAAATCTGAACACGCAGGTGCAGAGCGGCTTCCATTCCGATCATGACGGCCGCTTTGCTCGCCACGTGCTGGAAATGCTCTCCACGGCCTATGCGATGGGCTTTGACGAGCAGCCGGAGGGTTCGGCGGTGATGCTCGGCCGGCAGAGCGAGGTCATTCGCTATATCGAGGACAATCTGCGCGACCCGGAATTGACGCCCGCCCGCGTCGCCGAAGGGCTGCGTATCTCGCCGCGCTACCTGCGCACCCTCTTTGCCTCGCGCGGGGAGAAGGCCTCCAGCTACATCGTCCGGCGGCGGCTGGAAGAGTGCGGCAAGCAACTGCGCAATCCCGCCTGGGCCGGCCATACGCTGACCGAGATCGCCTTCGCCTGGGGGTTCAACAGCGCGGCGCATTTCACCCGCACCTTCCACGAGCATTTCGGCATGGCGCCGCGCGATTACCGGCGGGCCGGCTCGAACTGACGAGCCGACCGGCGCCTTCCTGAGCAAGTCATCCTGCCCGCCCGGGCAAGCGGCGGCGCAACCTCTATGTCAGCCCGGTCTCCACGCCGACAGGCGAGACATGGAGGACGGAAGACGCAATGGTTGCCAGGGAAGTGCTTGATCTGAACCAGATATTGTCGCTGCAGCTGACCGAATATTGGCACGAGATCGATACCAACAAGGGGCGCAAAGCCTCGGATTATTATACCGAGGATGCCGTCTTCCACGGCCAGTTCGCCTCCTATAACGGCCGCGCGAAAATCCAGCAATTCTACGACTGGCGCGCCGAGCGCGGCGAGCGGCTCGCGGTCCATGCTTTCACCAACTTCCGGGCGTGGTTCACTGGGCCGGACAGCGCGGAAGCGACCAATTACCTGTTCCTCTATGCCGCCGATGGCGTGCGTCCCCTCCCCACCCATCCGCCGGTGACGATCTCGCTGGCGACCGACCGCTATGTTCGCGGCGCCGGCGGGCGCTGGCTGTGCACCTATCGCCGGTTCGAGCATTTGTTCGAGAGTGATACTCCGATCACCAATCCGAACCTGGACGATCAAGAAGCAAAGTGAGCAGGCCCATGAGCAGACAGCGCGGTGAACTCGACGAGAAGTATCTTCTGCTTTCCAAGGCCTATGTGGCCGGCAAATGGGTGGATGGCAGTGGCGACCCCATCGCTGTCGACGATCCCTATACGCTCGAGACCGTGGGACAGGTGCCGCGCGTCAGCGAAGCGCAAGTGTCTGAGGCCATCGACGCCGCGAACCGCGCCTTTCCGCAATGGGCACGATGGCCCGCCAAGGAGCGCGGCGCGATCCTCCGGCGCTGGTATGAGCTGGTCATCCAGCACAAGGAGGACTTCGCCCGGCTCATCACGTTGGAGAACGGCAAGGCGCTCAAGGAATCGCGCGCCGAGGTCGACTATGGCGCCGGCTTCCTCGAATTCTACGCCGATGAGGCGACCCGCTCGTTGGGCGAGATCATCCCCGCCCCGGTGACTGGCCGCCGCCTCATGGTCGAGCGCGAGCCGATCGGCGTGTGCGTGGCGATCACGCCATGGAACTTCCCGCTCGCCATGCTCACGCGCAAGGTCGGCCCGGCGCTGGCGGCCGGCTGCACCATGGTCGCCAAGCCGGCCGAGCTGACGCCACTCACCGCTTTGGCCTTCGCCAAGCTGGGTGAAGAAGCGGGTGTGCCAGCGGGCGTTTTCAGCGTCGTCACCGGCAATTCCAAGACTATCGGCCCGGTGATGACCGGATCGCCGATCGTCCGCAAACTCTCCTTCACCGGCTCGACCCCGGTGGGCGCGATGCTGGCGGAAGCCTGCGCCCCGACGATCAAGCGGCTCGGCCTCGAACTGGGCGGCAATGCGCCGCTGCTCATCTTCGATGATGCCGACCTCGACACCGCAGTCGAAACTGCGATGGTCGCCAAGTTCCGTAATGGCGGCCAGAGCTGCGTCGCGGCGAACCGCATCTATGTGCAGAATGGCATCCGCGACCGCTTTCTCGACGCGTTTGGTAGCAAGGTCGCGACGATGAAGGCTGGCGACGGCTTTGAAGATGGCATCGATGTCGGCCCGATGATCGACGATCGCGCCATCGCCAAGATCGACGAGCATCGCGAGGATGCGCTGCGCCGTGGCGGACGTCTGATTGCCGGGGGCGCATCGCCGGGCGGGCGCATCGCGGTGCCTACGCTGATCGGCGACGTCGCCTCGGATGCGCTGCTGACCCGGGAGGAGACCTTTGGACCACTGGCCGGTGTCATCGGCTTTGCCAGCGTGGAGGACGGCGTGCGGCTGGCGAACGACACGCCCTTTGGCCTCGCTGCCTATCTCTGCTCAAGCGATCCGGCGACGATTGCCCGCGTAGGGCGGGATCTGGAGAGCGGCATCGTCGGCATCAACACCGGCCTCATCTCGACGCCTTTTGCGCCCTTTGGCGGCGTCAAGCAGTCGGGTCTCGGGCGCGAGGGCTCACACCACGGCCTCGCCGAATATCAAAACCTCAAATATCTCTGTCACGCAGGACTTTAGACCCGCTTATGCGCAAACATGCCAAGGTCATCATCACATGCGCGCCGACCGGCTCGATCCACACGCCCTCCATGTCGCCGCATCTACCAGTGAGCGCGGACGAGATTGCGGAGGCCGCCATTGGCGCAGCGCAGGCCGGGGCGGCGATTTTGCACCTGCATGCCCGTAATCCGGCGGACGGCAGCCCAAGCCCCCGCGCGGCCGATTTCATGGCCTTTCTGCCGCTCATCCGGCAGGCGACGGACGCGGTGGTCAACATCTCCACTGGCGGCAGCGCCACCATGTCGCTTGATGACCGGCTGGAAGGCGCCAAGCAGGCCCGGCCCGAGCTGTGCTCGCTCAACATGGGGCCGCTGATCTTCGATTTCTCCGGCGCGGCCAAGCGGGTCACGCAATGGCAGCACGACTGGGAGCAGCCCTATGTCGAAGGCGCGCGCGGGCGGATCATGTACAATGACAATGCCTATATCGAGCGCATCATGCTGGAGGTCGGCCGGGAATTCGGCACGCGCTTCGAGTTCGAATGCTACGACATCGGCCATCTCTACACGCTCGCCCACTTTGCCGACCGCGGCCTCATCGACCCGCCCTTCCTTATCCAGGGCGTGTTCGGCATCCTGGGCGGAATCGGCGCCGACCCACGCAATCTGGCGCATATGGTGACGATTGCCGACAGCCTGTTCGGCGAGGATTATGTGTTCTCGGCCTTCGCGGCGGGCCGGCATCAGCTCGGCTTCTGCACCCAGAGCGCGCTGCTCGGCGGCAATGTCCGCGTCGGGCTGGAAGACAGCCTGTTCATCGGCAAGGGCGAACTCGCCACCTCCAACGCGCAGCAGGTGGAGCGTATCCGCCTCGTGATCGAAGCCCTGGGCCGCGAGATTGCGACGCCTGCCGAAGCCCGCGCGCTGCTCGGCCTCAAGGGCGGCGACGCTGTAGGGTTCTGAGCCGAGGCTTCGGCCTCCCTTTCAACGTCCATCGCTTTTGGGTGCCCGCCCGGCCTGAATGGCCGGGCAGGCATTTCTGCAACAGAAAGCCGGGCCTCCTTACGGAAGCCCGGCTGGCATCTGCAGCGCTGGCGTCAGATCAGAATTTGACCCGTACGCCGGTTCGGAACCGCGCCCCGAAGGTGTCGAAATAGACCGGGTTGGTCGGATAGTTGGAGCCACCCAGGCCGCCGCCACCCGGCGCAATCGGCGGCTTCTTGTCGAAGATATTGTCGATCGCGCCGAACACCTCGATGCTGTTCCCACCATTTCCGACCGGAATGGCATAGGACATGGCGAGGCCGAAATAGCTCGCTCCCTTCACGCGGTTGGTGTTGATGCTGTTGCGCAGCGTCGGGTCGTAGCCTTCATCTTCCGGCCCCACCCGCTCGACATTGTAGATGCCCGAGCTGATCCGGCGCATGCTCACCGTGGCGTTGAACGGCCCGCTGTCATAGCTCAGGAACGCGTTGACGATCCACGAGGGCGCAGGGTTGAAGTTGCCGCCACTGCTCACCGGCCCGGTCTGCCCGGCATAATCGATCACCGGCGTGGTCGGGTCGGCCTGCACCTTGAAGTCATATTGGTGGTTGGCCAGCACGCGCAGGTTGAGCGCCCCGCCCCAGTCGGCCGAGAGGTCGGACAGGCGCAGCGTGTAGTCGAACTCGAAATCGAGGCCGCGCACAGTCATGTTGCCGAGGTTCACCTGCCGGGCATCGATGTACGAGATGTTGGTCGGCGAGACGAAGGTGATCCGATCGCAGAAGATGTCGAACTGATCGCAGAAATCGACGATCTGCTGGCCGCCGAGCCGGCTGACGGCATCCTCGATTGCGATCTGATACCAGTCGACCGACATGCGCAGGCCCGGAATGAAACCGGGCCGGAACACGATGCCCGCCGTTGTCGTATCCGCTTTTTCCGGCGTCAGCGCGAAGCTGCCGCCATTCAGGATCGGGGTCGGATCGTCATTGCCGACGCCCGTGATGTTCGGATTGTCGACGATGCCCTGCGAGGAGCCTTCCTCGGTCGCCACCTGGCGCTGGAAAAGCTCGCGGAAGCCGGCAGCGCGGATGTCGCGCGAGCGCGAGCCGCGCAGGCGCACACCGCCGCCGATTTCCCAGATGCCGCTGAGCTTGTAGCTCACCGCCTCGGTCGTCTTCTCCTCGCTGGTGAACGCATCCGACGCCTTGTTGCGCGTCCAGCGTACGGCGCCGTTCAGCTCCAGCGTTTCGAAGAAAGGCCGGTTCGCCAACAGCGGCACGCTCACTTCGCCGAAGGTTTCGAGAACCTCGATAGTGCCGCCATAATCGAGGCCGAAGGTGAAGGCGTAGTCAGTGTAATTGGGGATGTCGCCATGGGTCACATCGCCCTTTTCCTTGCGATATTCCACACCCGTGGCTGCGCCGACCGGCCCGGCGCCAAAGCCGTCGAACAGCGAGCCGCTGATTGAGGCGGCAGCGACATGCTGGGTATAGAGGAAGTCCTCCACCACCGGGCGGTAAGCGTAGTCGATGGCCGCCTGGCTGAGATTATCAAGTCCAAACAGGTTCATCGGCACGCAGCCCTGCGCGCGCGGATCGGGATTGGCCTTGAGCAATTCGCGGCAGACGATCTGGTTGTTCGCGGGGTTGACCACTGCATCGAGCCCATATTGGAACTCAGTGTTCACGCGCGAATAGCGGGCGGACTGGTGCCGCTTGTTGCGTCCGTACTGGTAATAGACGTCCCAGTTCCAGCCGCCGCCAATCTCGCCGGTGACGCCGAACACGGCGCGCCATACATCAGCGGTGACGGAGTTGAGCGCCGGAATCTGCGCATCGACATCCTTGCCGAGGCTGAATTGCGTACCGGCCAGCAGCGTCTTCAGCGAGGCGGGCAGGAAAGCGTTGTCCGGCTTCACGAAATAGGTCGAGCGCGGGCCGGCTGTCACGCCGCTGTTGGAGGCGGAGCGATGCGCGTAGGTGACTTCGGTATAGGCTTCGACCGTGTCCGACAGGTCGTATTTGCCGGAGAGATAGCCGACGAAGCGCTCGACCGGCGTCTGGATGTCGGAATCCGCATAGGTCGATTCGCCGTCGCCGCCCTGCCGCGGGCCGGTCTGCGACGATTGGACGTACGTGCCGGGATCGAACTGCACAATGCCGGTGCCGTCGTCATTGAAGCGGATGTTGCGCGCCGCCGGCGCGGCAGGCGCTCGGTTGCGAACCACGCCGCGCGCATCGTTAAACGCCTGCTTGGAATTGGGGCCGATGATGAAGTTGGGCAGACCATAGCCCGGCGTGCCGGGACGATCGAAGCCCGAGAGCGAGCCGTTGGCCAGCACATTATTGGCATTCACGAAGACGTCGTAGCTTTCCGCACACCAGTCGCGCGAAAGCGAGCAATCGCCGATGCCGTCCTTCTTCTCATATTCGCCGCCGATGACGATATGGCCGCGGCTGCCGACGCGCGTGCCATAGACGAGCGAGCCATGATGGCCTTTCCCATCACCCCGGAAGGTCTGGCCATAATCGACCTGCCCGCGCAGCCCCTCAAGCTCGGTGTCGAGGATGAGGTTGACAACACCGGCAATGGCATCCGACCCATAAGCCGCCGATGCGCCGCCCGTCACCGTCTCCACGCGCTTGATCATCGCGGTGGGAATGAGGTTGAGGTCAACCGCACCGCCGTCCGATGTCGGAACGAAGCGGCGGGAATTGACCAGCGTGAGCGTGCGCGTGCCGGAATCCGGATTAAGGCCGCGCAGGTTCGCATAAGAGGCGCCGACATTCGCGCCCGCGGTGATGCCGGCGGTCGCGTCCGACTGGAACGCCGTGTTCTGCGGGATAAGCTCGACGATATCGCCGGCATTCACGATGCCCAGCTTCTCAGTCTGCTCGATGCCGAACACCGTCGCGGGCGTCGGCTCGTTAAAGGCATTGTTGCGGATGCGCGTGCCCGTGACGACGATCGAGGGCTCGCTCGCGTTTTCCGCGCCGCCGCCGTCCTGCGCTTGCACCGGCATCGACAGCAATGCAGCGGCGGGCAGCGCCGCCCACATCAAATGCGACGCGCCCCCGCGTCCCTTCACTTTCAAAGTCATTCGTACGGCCTCCCCATTATGTATATTTTGCGCGCACGACCTTTGCCGGGCGCGATCTCATGCGGACCATCGCATTGCGCAACGGGCCGCTTCTTATCTCCAAGTGATCCAGCTTATGCCGAATTCGGCACAAACAGAGCCGGACGACGGCATCGCCCGGCTCCGATGTCATCGGTGTGCTGCGGTGCTCTTACGCCCAGTTGAGCGCGCGCTTAATCGTGCCGCCCAAAATCCACTCCTTGTCACTCTGCGAAATCTCATTGGTGTGGAGCAGGCTGTAGAGCGCGTCCGCATAGGGCTTCCAGTCCTTGCGGAGCGGGAAGCCATTGGGACCCGGCGGCGTTTCCGTGCCCCAGCGCTGCCGGGTCATGTCGCTCGCCCACAGGCACCGTTCCGGGCCGAAGGCGTGCAGGATCTTGTGAACGTATGGCCAGATGTCGTGATAGGGATAGGCCTCCTTGGAGATGATCGGCATCCCGCACAGCTTCACATAGACATTGGGATAGCGCGCCATGTCGAGCAGCTTGGGAAGGTTCGCCCAGCGGTCCTTGGGCGGCGCGATCATCGACTGGGTGACCCCGTAGTGATCGATGATGATCGTCATGTCCGGGTGCCGCTCGGCATAGATCGCGGCCTCGTGACCGAACTCATGGGCACCGACGAACATCGGGATCTTATACTTGGCGCCATAAGCGAAATAGCGGTCGAACGCGCCCTGCCTGACCAGCGGACTGACCGCGATCTGCGCGCCCGGCTTGCGCCAGACCTGCCCGTAATTGGTGAACAGCACGCGCGTGGCGAGCATCCCCGGCTTCTTCTTGAAAGCCGACATCTGCTGCTCGAGGTCCGGCGCCGCATGGTCGAACACTTCGACCGCCCCGAACCGGTCCGGATAGTAGCGCACCGCCGCTTCGTTAAAGGCCCGGCCCGCATAGATAATCGCCTTGTCGACGCCGACGCAATCGATCGCCTCGCGCGCCAGTTCGACATTGATGAACTCTTCAAGCTGCGGCGTGATCGTCTCGCCTTCGGGCTTGGCGGCGCGCATACCGCCGCCGATATGGGGTTCGTGGATCTGACCGTCGATGATCTGCATATACCTTGTTCCTCTCGCCTATGCTTGATGGTCGGTGACGGGCCAGCGCCCGCCTTCCGATCAGAACCGCTTGTTCAGGGTGAGATACCACTCACGCGGGGCGCCCGGCTGGCCGTTGATCTGCGGATAGCCGATAGCCTGGTAGATGAAGTAATTGCGCCAGTAGAACTGCTTGAAGACGTTGGTGACGCCCGCTGCGATGGAGAAATCATACTCCTTGTTCGCGTAAGTCAGGCGGGCGTTGACGAGCGAATAGCCGTCCTGATTATACTCTACACGGTCCGGGCTGTAGACCTGGCTGCCGGTGTAGAACCAGTCGACACGTGGCGTGACCGTGCCCTGCAGAGCCGGCGCATCGAACTCATACTGGATGCCGGCATTGGCCTTGAGCTCGGGGATCGCCACCGGGCGCCGGTTCTGGCCGGCCGGGCGGGCATCAAGATCGGCCGACGAGAATTTGTGGTAGCCGATTGAGCCGCCGACCGCCAAGCCCTCGACCGGACGGAAATCCAGCTCCAGCTCGAAGCCTTTCACCTTGCCCGGCGTGTTCTGGTAGAAGGTGCGGCCGATGCAAGCAAAGCCCGGCGTCCCGGCGGTGATCTCAGCCGCCGTCAGCGGACGGCAGGTCGTGAACGCGGGATTCACTGGATTGGGAATTTCGAGGAAACCCCCTGGGGCTGGCTGCCCATTGGCACCCAACTGATATTCCTGACCCGAGACGCTCGTCGGACGGGTCTTATAGTCCGTGTAGAAGGCCGCAGCGTTGATCCGCAGCATCCGGTCGAACAGATCGGTCTTGACGCCCAGTTCGTAGGACTGGGTTTCATCGCCCGGATATTGCGCAACCTGGCTCGGCTGGAGCGGACGGGCATTGAAGCCCGGCAGCCGCGCGCCGGTGGAGACGGACGCATAGATCATCGTGCGCTCGCTCAGCTTGTAGTCAGCACCGACCTTCCAGTCGAACCGCTCGTCCTTGATGTCGAAGTTGAAGACGGTCTGGCCGGTGGGCGAGATGGTGAACTGCGTCGAGGCGGCCGTCGTGCCATCCAGCACGCTGCGATAATCAACGCCCTTCTTGTCCTTGGAGAAGCGCCCGCCAAGCGTCAGGCCAAAGCGATCGCCGAAGGGCCGCAGCGTGGCGTTGGCGAAGACCGCCTTGCTCTCCGGCGTGTAACGGCTCCACAGGTAACGCTGCGTGTTGTTGAACGGCGACGTGCCGGAGAAGCGCTGTTCGCCATCCGCCCAATAATAGAAGGCGCCGACGACCCAATCGGCCCAGCCGGTCTTGCCGATCAGGCGGATTTCGCCGGTCCAGTCATCCTGGAACACATCATTGCGATTGTTTTCCATGGCGACGGGCGAACCATCGACATCGAACCCGAACACGCCATCATAGCGGCGATAGCCGACGATGCCGACGACATCGATGCTGTCGCTGATCTCATATTCAATCCGCGCATTGCCGCCCCAGTTCGTCTGCGGAACGTTGCTGGGGTGCGTGATACCGCCGCGGAAGGGCGAGCCATTGTAGAATGTGTTGCCGGGAATGGCTGTGCCAGCCGCGATCGGATCGGCAAAGGTCGCGAAGGTCGTGTAAGGGTCGCCGGTGATGAAGCGGCTATCATAAGCAAAGGTCGGGCCGCCCGGTGCCGTCCAGCGGTTGAACAGCGTCGAGACCGCGGAGCGGCCGGCTGCGACGGCCGGGTTAATGGCGACGACGCTATCCATGGCCGCCTCCGAATTGTCCTGGAGATAATCCAGCGCGGCGGTGATTTTGAGGCGCGGCGTGGGCTCCCAGTAGATCTGGCCACGGATGGCCTGCACATCCTCACCACCCAGATGGCCGATGGTGCAATCCTTGGGCGGATTGATGTCGGAATTGTTGAGCAGGCCGGCATCCGCAGTCGGGAACAGACCGGCCAGCTGAGGCGTGCCCCGGCGGATCATTTCGCAGCGGAAATCGAGCTGCCGCTGGTAGCCAGTCATCTTCTTGACCAGACCGGAGACAGAGAGCGACATGGTCGATCCGAGCGGCAGGTTGATACCGACGCGCATCTCGCGGCGGTCATAGCTGCCGACTGTGAACTCGCCATAGCCCGAAGCTTCGCCCAGCACCGGGCGGCGGGTAGTGAGGTTGACGGCGCCGGCCAGCGAGTTGCGGCCGAACAGCGTGCCTTGCGGGCCCCGCAGCACCTCGACCCGCTCCAGATCAAGCAGATCGAACATGGAGCCGAAGACAAGCGGATAATAGACATCGTCGATATAGAAGGCGACGCCCGCTTCACCCGACAAATTGGTCTCGCTCGAGCCGATGCCACGGATGAAGGCGCTCATGCCGGGGCCGAATGCCGCCTGCGACTTCTCGAAGGAGACGTTGGGAACGACGCGCGACATTTCGGCGACGTTGGTCAGCCCCTGCTCCATCAGCGCGTCTGCCGGCAGCGCCGAGATCGCAATCGGCGTATCCTGCAGGTTGGTCGCGCGACGGGTCGCCGTAACGACGATGTCCGCGATCCCGGTTCCACGCTCGGAAACGCCGTCCGCCTCAGTGACCTGCGCATGGCCGGTCTGCGCTATACACAGCGCCAGCGCGGACGCTGAAACCTTACCGAAAGTCCTCTTCATCTCATCCCCTCCCGAATTGGTGCAGCCATGTCTGGCCTCGGGGGGAGCACTAGAGGGGCTCCATCATCCAATCTTGCCGGATGCGGCACTGAACGACGCCTTGCCCGGCATATGCCGTTTACGAACCCGCGTTCATCACGCGAACTGCTGCAGTTCCGGATAAGGCAGCGCCGGTCCCTCGCCGATGCGGAAGGTGCAGTGACCGGTATAGACCGCGGCATCGCCATGCGCGCGCACGGGCCGGCTCATGAGGTAACGGCCGTTGATCAGCCGAACCGTGCCGTTTTCGTAGCGCGCCACGACGTCCTTCTGCGCGACCCGCACCTGCCGACCGGCGAACAGCGCCTCCAGCGCATCGGTATCATCATGGATGCCATCGGCATGGAGCACCGGCACTTCGGCTGCCTGAAGGGCGGTGGGCACCATGGCCGCGCCGACGATGGCGCCGCCGCTCGCACCGATGAAACCGCGACGGGAAAGCTGGGTGTTGGGCATCATGGTCTCCAATCAGGAAAAATAGAGCTTGAGTGCAGTCCGGCAAATCTGGGCGCGCTGAGCGGGATCGGGCACCCAGCGGCGGTAGCTGGCCAGCACCTGCTCGTAGCCGATGCGGCGTTCGTAGCCGACGAAGGGCGCGTCACTGCCCCACAGCAGGCGATCGGTGCCGACGCGCGCCACCAGATGTTCCGCGACATGCTGGGCGAGGCTTTCGAGGTCGCCATCGGGATCGTCGCGCCAGGCTTCCGGCCCCGGCAGGCGGAAGCCGCCCGAGAGCTTGACCCAGGTATGTCCCTTGTCGACCGCATCGAGCATCGCGCGGAAGCCGACGCAATCGAGCGGCGCCTGCGGATCGGGATGGCCGAAATGGTCGATCACGATGTCGACCCCGCTTTCCACCAGCGCATCGAGCACCGGCGGCAGGTTCTGTCCCTCGATGGCGACATGGACATGCCAGCCAAGATCGCGGGCGCGGCGAAACAGCAGCCGATATTCGTCGCTGCGATAATCGGCATGATATTCGGCGCGGGCGAGCTGCAGCCGGATGCCGATGATGCCATCGTCGCGCATCCGCTCCAGCACGTAGAAATCCGTGCCCGGGGGAACGATCGCGGTACCGCGCAGCCTTTTATGCCGGCGCAGTTCGGAAATCAGATAGTCATTGTAGCTGCCCGAAATGCTGAGCGCGGAGATCACCGCGAAATGGATGCCATGCGCATCCATCCGCGCGAGCAGGTCATCCGCCGTAAAGGCATAGTCCGGCGTGATCCACGCGCCGCTGGTGACGGGCATGTCCGCCGAAAAGATGTGGGCATGGCAATCGATGATAGGATTGCGCACCGCGTCATCGGTCAAGGATGTCATCTCGTCCCCCTCCTCGACTGCATCATTGCGCGCGCGGATACTCATCCGCGTTCAGCACCCAGCCGGGCATGTCCGAGAAATCGGCACGCGGGGGCGAGAAGATATCGACCAGCACGTTACGACCGGGCGCGGACGGCGCGGAGGTGTGGATGACGCGGGGCGGAATGACGCACACCGACGGCGCGCCGCAGCGCTCATGCTCGTCGTCGCGCCAGTCATGCTGGTTGGCCGTCCATGGCCAGCGCAGATGGTGCATATAGTCGCCCTCCAGCGCCAGGGAGCACTGCTCGAAATCATCGTGATGATGCGGCGAGAGCTTGGTCACATCGCGCGGCCCCTGCGGCGGGAAGACGTTGACCATGAAGGTGGTGCATCGCCAGATCTTGCCGAAACGCCCCGGCTCGTCCGGCACATCCAGGCTGTAACTGCGCAGCTTGAACCCATCGACCGGATCAGGCCACGGCTGGAACGGCGGAATCTGCGGATGCGGCCCAGCATAGGCCTGCGGATTGACGACCCGCGCAAGCAGATCTTGCGCCTCCAGCGAAAACAGCCGGACGATCTGGCCAGCCGAGCGGACCGTGATGCGGCTATCGCCCGGCGGCACGAAGTTGATGCTGTTGCCAGCGATCTCGTGCGGCACGCCGTCGATCTCGATGGTCACCGCGCTCTGCGCATCCGGCAGCAGCAGGACATATTCGTCGACTTGGCCGGATCGGTCGAACACCACGCCTTCTTCCGCCTGCGAGTAAGCGACGACGAAATTCTGCCCACGCGTGAGCCAAGTCTTGAGGCCGGGCGCCGTCTCCTGTGGGGCCTCTTCATAGAAGCGGGCGTAAGTGGAGGCCCCGAAGGCGCTGGCAGGCGCGGCTCCCCCGGCTGCGGCAGTCGAGAGGCGGGAACGGGGATCGTCGGATTCGTACATGAATTACTCCGTGGCGGCGGCGCGGCGGCCGTCCGACCAGTGCAGGAAGGTCTCGGGAGCGCGGCCGCTCACCGGATTGGCGAAATGGAAGCCCATCGGGGCGATGGCGGGATAAGGCGCGAAGGTGACGCCGCGCAGCGGGCCATCCGGCGGGTTCTTGGCAACATCCTCGGGCTTGGGGCGATAGCGCTCGCTGGCGCCCGGCACGATCGCGGCCCAACCGCCGGCGTAATCGGCGAGCCAGACATAATCGAGATCCATGCCGTGAATGCGCCAGACGCCGTTTTCGAGCACCGCCTGATTCTCGTAGATGCCCGAAATCCACGACCCCTGCCCCTTGGCGGCGCTGTTGAACTGGAACAGGCGCAGGCGGATATTGGCGCGCATCCCGTCTTCCGAAACGGTCACATAGGGCTGCGTCTTCTGGTGGATGGCCATGAACGCCGCCGAGCGCCCGGCATTGCCATAGCGCCCGAACAGCGACCCCCGCACACGCTCCCGCCCGACATAGGTGCCGATATAGGAGAGCTCTTTCCAGCCGTCGGTGGCGAAGAGATCGGCCGTGTCGTCCCAGCGGAACTCGTCGATATAATAGCCATAGGCATCGGCGATGTTTTCCGCGCCATCGAAGGCGGCCGCGCGGGCGAGCAGTGTTGCTGCATCTCCGGTGCCGGCAAAGGATGGCGCGGGCGCGAGCGCATCGGCGAAGCGCGCCGGTGCTGGTCGATGGCCGGGATAGGACGGTTCGGCCAGTTGCGAGGGCCGGTCCGGTCGCGCCGCAGCCACGCCGGGCAAACCGGCCGCAAGCGGCGCCTGCCAGCCTTTTGCATAAGCCGCGCGCATCACCGGCACGCGGCGCAGCGCCGTGATACGCCAGCGGCCACCTTCTCCGCGCGCGCAGGTGAAATCCTGGATCGTCGCAGACCAGTAGGTCTCACCGCCATGCTGACCGGTCATCCCGATCTCGATATTGCGCACCGTGGCGCTACGTCCGCCCGCATCCATCGTCACGACCGGCATGAGCTGGGGACGGTCGTTCAATTCGCCGGTCTTCAGACCGGCCTCGCCGAACAGCGCGAGCGCACGGCGGACGCCGGCATGGCCCACAAACTGCCCGGTGCCGGCAATGTCGACCAGCGCATCTTCGGTGAACAGATCGACAATGTCGTCGTCCATCTTGCGATCGAGATAGAAGCCGAACGCGGCCTGAAGATTCTGCACCAGCCCCTGCGAGACCAGCAGATCGGCCTGCCCTGCGATCTCGCGGACCGGCAGCGGGCTCGGTGCGGGACGCTTGGCGCCCCACGGATTACCGGCCTGATCTGGCGTATAGTGGAACGGCACCATCGGCACGCTGGGCGCAACATGCGTCCAGCCCTTGTCATAAGGGCCGGCAAATTGCGGGTGATAGTGCATCCGCGCAATCGCCCAGCCACCCATGCCGCCGGCATCGCCGGAGACCCGGACATAATCGATCACGTGAATGCCGCCGGCCCAGCCAGCCGACTGGCCGTTCACGCCCGTCATCGCCACCTCATGCCAGCGTCCGCGCGCGGACTGGCCGTCGGGCGCGAGGGTGATGACCGGGCTGAGGAACAGGCGCAGATTGAGATGCCCTGCCGGCAGTCCACGACTGTCGCCGCCCATCGTGCTGCGCAGATGCGCCTCGATGGGTGTGCGGCCTGTCACGGATTGCGTGCCGTCGGTCCATAGGCCGTCAGCGGCGAACAGACGCGCCATGTCGGCCCACTGGCCGGCTTGCGCATAATGCGCCCAGACATGCTGGAGGCGTTTGATCTCGCGGATCGCGCGGACATCCGCGAGGCGCGCAGTCAGGTCCGCAGCGTCACTGCCCGCCCCCGCAGACGCCATCCGTGACGTTGCGCAGCCCGCTAGCAGCGTCGCCGCACTCCCGAGCAGGATCGCGCGTCGTGAGAGGATCATGCGCCCCGGCTCGCTCACGTCGTCGGCTCCAGCGCCAGCGCCTCTTCGTACACGCTGCGGTCGATCAGCGTCGCAAGCTGCGCGCGCGACCTTGCCGGCCGCTTGTCACGCTCTGCCAGCCACTGTTCTTCCTCAGTCATGATATCGAGCAGGTCGGCAGGATAATCAGCGTTGAAGGCGTGGTGCTTCCACGCCGTCTGCACTTCCTCCACCGAATGGCCGCCCCGCTCCACCACGAGGGCCTGCGCCGCTGCAGGGTCCTTGCGGAGCGCCGCCGCCGCATCGATCACGGCACGGACGAAGCGGACGATCTGCTTGCGCTTGACCGGATCGGCGAGATTTTCCGCCGTGCTGTTGAGGTTGAACTGCTCGGCATAAACGCCATCGCCGCTGAACTCGATCAGGTCGTTACCCAAGGCGCGCGCGCTGTTCTCGCTCTCCGGCTCCCAGATGATCACGGCATCGACGCGCCGTTCGGCGAGCGCCTTGGTCATCTCGCTGAGCGGGCCCGGCGTACGGACGACCTCGATATCGTCATAGGACAGGCCAGCCTGGGCCAGCATTTTGTGAAAGAAATAGCCCGAGGACGTCTGCGGGATCGACGCGACGCGCTTGCCCTTGAGGTCCGCGACGCTCGCGATCCCCGCCGATTTCCGCGCAACGATGCGATAATGCCCCTCGGTCACCTGCAGGATGATGCGCAGATTGGGATGCTTGACCGAGTAGCGCAGCGCCTGCGTTTCGGCATGCGTGGCGACATCCGCCACGCCTTCCTCGCCGAAGCCGGCAATGATCGGCTCTCCAACCAGATTGGGAATGCCGCCCATCTTCACCGTGGCAGCATCGGGATAGAAAGTCTTGGCCGCCAGGAGCACGGGTGCGATCTCGAAAGTTTGGATATTGCCGTACACGGCAATCGGCCCCGGCTTCCCCTCATCCCTGGCTGTGGCACTCGCGGGAAGGAGCGCGCCGGCCGCGAGCATGGCCGCCATTGCGAGACTGTTCCTGATTGTGCGCACCGTCATCCCTCCTCAACACCGCAACCTGTTGGCCCGGCCCTATTCATTCACGCTAGGCGCCCACGCTGGCGGGCCGCAATTCAAATGCGCGTTGATGCCGCGCGAGGAAAAACTGGCTTCCGTCGAGGACAAATAGCGCAGGCTGGGCTGCGCCTCGCTCGCCTCAATCCAGCCCTCCCCGCACCGCCTGCACCGTCTGCGCCGCGGCGTGCGCGAACATCATCGCATCATTGCTCACCATCACCAGCGAGAAGCCCATCGCCAGATACGGCGCGGCTTCCTGCGCGGTGCCGACGGCCACGCCAGACAGCAGGCCCGCCTGCTTGGTCGCGGCGAGCATGGCGGCGGTGAGCGCCTCAACATCGGGATGCGCGGCCGATTTGCCGCTGGAGAGAAACAGGTCGCCATGGCCGATGAAAATGCCGCCCACATGCTCGACCGCCGCAAATTCCGCAGTCCGCTCCAGACTGGCCCAGTCCTCAAGCTGGATCATGCGCAGGCACTGCCCGTCGCCCCGCGCGACATACTCCGGAATCGGCGCCAGACCCCAGCGACCGGCACGCGAGGTGAGGCCGAGGCCCCGCTCCCCGGCCGGGCTGAACACCATCTTGCGGCACACCGCATGGGCATCGGCAGGATTGGTAATGCGCGGCACCAGCAGGCCGTCCGCGCCAGCGTCCAGCAGGGGCTGGATCGGCGATCCGCTATGATCGGGCAGCCGAACCAGCGCCGCCATGCCCATCGTCTGCGCAGTTGCGATCAGCGTGTAGGCACGCTCGAGAGTGTGCGGGGCGTGCTCCATGTCGATCACTACGACATCGAAGCCGGCATGGCCGATCAGCTCCAGCGTCTCCAGCGACGGCAGCTTGACCCAAGTCCCCAGCAGGCCCCGCCCCTGCGCGGCCCGCTGCAGCGCATAGTCTACGAAATTGTCCACTAACCGCCCTGTTCGATCCGCTGCACCGGTGCGCAAAAAGCCACTGTGCGCAGGCCGACGGCGCCCGCTTGTCTCGAACGGCTCGGAGTCTTTGCAGAGCTGCAACGCCCGCTCGGACCGTGGGCATGAAAAAAGCCCCGCATCGCTGCGGGGCTTCTCTCAATCTCGCTTTGAAGGCGATCAGTCGTCGTCGCGCTTCAGGAAGGCAGGCGCGAACTCGGGCGCCGGGCCGTCATCATCGCTGCGCTCGCGGCGGGGGCCGCGTTCACCACGCTCGCCGCCACGGTCACCACCGCGATCCCGGCGGGGACCACGGTCGCCACGGCCGCCGCCGTCACGACGCGGACCACGGTCGCCGCGATCACCCCGGTCGCCACGGTCACCGCGCGGTTCGCGGGCAGGACGGGTGTCCTCCAGCTCCTCGCCGGTTTCCTGATCGACAACGCGCATGGAGAGGCGCACCTTGCCACGCGGATCGATCTCGAGGACCTTGACCTTGACTTCCTGGCCTTCCTTGAGGACGTCCGCCACCTTCTCGACCCGCTCGTTGCGGATTTCCGAGACGTGGACGAGGCCGTCCTTGCCGCCCATGAAGTTCACGAACGCGCCGAAGTCGACCAGATTGACGACCTTGCCGTTATAGACCTTGCCGACTTCCGCTTCCTCGACGATGCCGAGGATCCAGGCCTTGGCCGCCTCGATCTGGTTCACGTCGGACGAGCTGATCTTGATCAGGCCTTCGTCGTCGATGTCGACCTTGGCGCCCGTCTCCGCGACGATCTCGCGAATGACCTTGCCGCCCGTGCCGATGACTTCACGGATCTTGCTCTTGTCGATCTGCAGCGTCTCGATGCGCGGGGCATGAGCCGAGAGTTCGGTGCGGACTTCGCCCAGCGCCTTGCTCATCTCGCCCAGAATGTGGGCGCGACCGTCCTTGGCCTGACGCAGCGCGACCTCGAAGATCTCCTGCGTGATACCGGCGACCTTGATGTCCATCTGCATCGTGGTGATGCCTTCGGAGGTACCGGCGACCTTGAAGTCCATGTCGCCAAGGTGATCCTCGTCACCCAGAATGTCGCTGAGGACCGCAAAGTCCTTGCCTTCCAGGATGAGGCCCATGGCGATGCCGGAGACCGGACGCTTCAGGGGCACGCCGGCATCCATCATCGAGAGCGAACCGCCGCAGACGGTCGCCATCGAGGAGGAACCGTTGGACTCGGTGATGTCCGAGAGCACGCGGATCGTGTAGGGGAATTCATCCTTGCTCGGCAGCACCGGGTGCAGCGCGCGCCAGGCGAGCTTGCCGTGGCCGACTTCACGACGACCGGGCGCGCCGAAGCGGCCCACTTCACCGACCGAATAGGGCGGGAAGTTATAGTGCAGCATGAAGTTCTCGTAGGAGAGACCGGTCAGACCGTCGATCATCTGCTCGGAATCCTTGGTGCCGAGCGTGGTCGTGCAGATGGCCTGCGTCTCGCCGCGCGTGAACAGCGCCGAGCCGTGCGTGCGGGGCAGGAAGCCCACCATCGCTTCGATCGGGCGGATCTGCGTGGTCGTGCGACCGTCGATACGCTGCCCGTCCTTGAGGATGGCGCCGCGCACGATTTCCGCTTCCAGCTTCTTCATGAGCTTGTTGGCGACCATCTGGGTCTGCGCGCCCTCAGCCGCGAACGCTTCCTTCGCCTTGGCGCGGGCTTCGTTCAAGGCACCCGAGCGCGCCGACTTGTCGGTCAGCTTGTAGGCGGCGGCAATGTCCTTGCCGATCAGCTTCTTGAGCTTGGCCTTCATGTCCGCCGTATTGTCGGAGAGGTCGATTTCCCAAGGAGCCTTGGCGGCCTTCTCGGCCAGCTGAATGATCGCGTCGACGACCTTGCGCGAAGCATCGTGAGCAAACATGACGGCACCGAGCATGACGTCTTCGGAAAGCTCCTTGGCTTCCGATTCCACCATCATCACGGCGGTGTCGGTGGCTGCGACAACGAGGTCGAGCTCGCCGGTCTTCACCTCATCGAGGCTCGGGTTGAGCTGATACTCGCCATCCTTGTAGCCGACGCGCGCGGCGCCGATCGGGCCCATGAAAGGCACGCCGGAAATGGTGAGCGCAGCGGAAGCCGCGATCATCGCCACAATATCGGGCTCGGTCTCGCCATCGAAGGAGAGAACCTGCGCGATCACGTTGATCTCGTTGTAGAACCCTTCCGGGAACAGCGGACGCACTGGGCGGTCGATCAGGCGGGAGACCAGTGTCTCCTTTTCCGTCGCGCCGCGCTCGCGCTTGAAGAAGCCGCCCGGAATACGCCCGGCAGCCGAGAATTTCTCCTGATAGTGAACGGTGAGCGGGAAGAAGTCCTGCCCTTCCTTCACCGACTTGGCGGCGGTGACAGCGCACAGCACAACCGTTTCGCCATAGGTCGCGAGCACCGCGCCGTCGGCCTGACGGGCAATACGGCCCGTTTCGAGCTTGAGGGTCTTTCCGCCCAGCTCGATTTCTACTGTCTTCACATCAAACATTGGTTTTCCTTCCACCCACCGGCCCTATTGCGCGGCGGGGCTGCAGTGCGGGCTAAGCCGGCCCGCGGCGGTTCGGGACTAGTCTTGCGTCCCACAAAGAGGTTGGCCGAAGTGCCATCCCCTCCTCGTCACTCCCGCCAAAGCAGGAGTCCAGTTCTGTCATCTCAGCCTTGGACGGCGCTCCCGCGCCTGTCTCGTGCTGGATCCCCGCATGCGCGGGGGTGACGCAATACGTAAACGGCCCGCCGAAGCGGGCCGAACGATTGGGTCACTTGCGAAGGCCGAGCTTCGCGATGAGAGCGGTATAGCGCCCCGCATCCTTCTTCTTGAGATAGTCGAGCAGCGAACGACGCTTGTTGACCATCATCAGCAGGCCGCGGCGGCTGTGATTATCCTTGTGGTGGCCCTTGAAGTGCTCGGTGAGGTTGGAAATGCGCTCCGTGAGGATCGCAACCTGCACTTCCGGCGAACCGGTATCGCCCTCTTGCTGGGCATTGTCCTTGATCAGTTCCGCCTTGCGTTCAGCCGTAATCGACATCGTCATTCCTTTCCAAAATCAGAGATTGAAGCCCCGCACGACCCGGATTTCCGGGCCCAAAGCCTCCACCAGCGCCACAGGCGTATCGCCCTCGGCTGCTAGCATGAGCCCTTGCTTGCGAGGGTCCCCGGGCAGTGTCCGGCCTTGTCTCAAGGCCATCGCCTGCTGCGAGGTGACGGGGAGAGCCGGGATGTCGTCCAGCCCTGCCGTCAATGGCAGCATATGCTGCGCAATGGCGCGCCCTTTACCAGCATCGCTCAGAATGTCCAGTGAAATAGCCCGATCCAGGGTGAACGGACCGGCCTTTACCCGGCGCAGCATCGTCACATGCCCGACCGTGCCGAGCGCCAGCGCGATGTCCCGCGCCAGGCTGCGGATATAGGTGCCTTTCGAAACATGGGCAGTGAGGGTGACGGCTTCAAGGGTTTCGCCCTCGTCCGCCATTTCTCCTCGTCCGCTCGCATCGAGCGAAGTCGAGATGCCCGCGAGCGACGCAGCGGTGTCTCGACTTCGCTCGACACGAACGGAGGGGGCGGCGTTGACCGAGAGAGCGTGAACAATCACCGCCCGCAGTTTCATCTGCACCTCTTCGCCCGCCCGCGCGCGATCATAAGCGCGCTGGCCGTCCACCTTGATCGCGCTGTAGACGGGCGGAGCCTGCTCGATCGGGCCGGTAAACTGGGCCAGCACCGCTTCTACCTGCGCGAGGGTGGGCCGCACGTCGGAGGTCGCGATTACCGCGCCCTCCAGATCGAGCGTGTCGGTCTGCGCGCCGAAGCAAATCGTGAAGTCGTAGATCTTGTCGCTGTCCAGCATTCGCCCGGCCAGCTTGGTCGCCTCCCCCACCGCCACGGGCAGCACGCCTGTCGCCAGCGGATCGAGCGTGCCGCCATGGCCGACCTTCGCCTTGGGCAGGCCAGCCTCGCGCAGCGCGCGCTTGACGGCGCTCACCGCCTGGGTGGAGCCAAGGCCCAGCGGCTTGTCGAGGATCAGCCAGCCATGCAGCGGCTTGGGCCCGGTGTCAGGCATAGTGTCGGGATCGTTCATCGGCTGCCCATAGCGAGGCATATAGCGCCTGTCAGGCCCCGCTGGCCGCAAGGGCCGCCGCGCGTGCCTTGATCTGTTCATATTGTAGCCATAGGCATGCTTATAGGCGCAAGGGTGGGTTGCGCCCCCGCCCGCCACGCCCAGTCCGGTGCCAATGCAGTTGAGGTCCGTTGATTTACAGCATCCGCTCCGGCTTCCAGCGTCTGACCGGACGGGCCCGGACCCGATTTGGCGAGCGCGCGACGGCGTTTCTCCTCGCATTAGCGGTGGAGGGGCTGATCGTGCTGGCGCTTATCGCCTTTGCTCCCTCCCCTTTCGAAGCCCGCGAAGCGCCCGACAAAAATGTCCTGACATTCGACGTCGCGATCCCGCCCGACCCTGCGCCCGAACCTGAACAGACCGAGCCGGAGCAGGCTGAACCCGAGCCCGTTCCCGAAGAGGCCCAGCCCGAACCAGAACAACAACCCGAACCGGTCCCCGACCCACCGCAGCCGCCCAAGCAGCCCGAGCCAAAGCCGATCGTCACACCGCCGGCGCCGCGCAAGCCCGCCTTCATCGAGATGAAGCCGGACCAGATGGCGGCTGTCGATCTTCGCGCGATCCGCCCGGCCGCCCCCGCTCCGCCGGCCCCCGCCCGCCCAGCAACGCCCATGGGACCACCGAACACCGGACAACCAGCCGATACACCGCTGGTCGACGGCACTGGCCCCAATGGCGAACCGCTCTACGCCGCCAGCTGGTATCGCGAGCCCTATCCCGAGGAATTGCGTGGCTATCTCTCGACCGCGCGCAGCCAGGGCTGGGGCATGATTGCCTGCCGCACGGTTGCCGATTATCGGGTGGCCGATTGCGTGCCGGTGGCAGAATATCCCAATGGATCGGACATCAACCGCGCGATTCTGGCCGCCGCATGGCAGTTCCGCGTGCGCCCGCCCCGTGTCGGTGGCAAGGTACTGGTCGGCCAATGGGTGCGCATCCGAATCTCATACGAGCAGCGTCCTGCCGGTGCCGCGGGCAGGCCGTGATCGACCGGAAATGACTCTGTCAAAAAATCTTGCGGACGCCACCAGCGCCTTGTCTTGCAGCGCGTGAAGCCTCTACAAGGCGCCATTCCTTCCACAATCCAATATAGGCGAGTGATCCATGACCGGCACCCAGCAGACTGCTTCCCAGATCTCCGATGACATTGCCCGCGTTTTTGCCCTGCAAAAGGCGAACCAGTGGAATGTCAAAGCCACCACCGCTGCCGAGCGTCGCCTGAAGCTGACCAAGCTTAAGGACGCGGTCGCGTCCCACGCCGACGATATCGTCGCGGCGGTGCTGGAAGATACCCGCAAGCCCGATCCGGAAATCCGCGTGACGGAAGTGCTGAACATCCTCGGCAACATCCAGCTCATTCTCGACAATCTCGATGACTGGATGAAGCCGACCGAAGTCACGCCCTCCAAGGTGGAGACCGACCGCGCCCAGATCATCTATGAAGCGCGCGGCGTCTGCCTGATCCTCGGGCCATGGAACTTTCCGCTCGGCCTCGTCTTCGGCCCGCTTGCCGCTGCCGTCGCGGCCGGCAATTGCTGCATCCTCAAGCTCACCGACCTGTGCCCCGCCACCGAGAAGGTCGCCGCCAAGATCGTGAAGTCGGTCTTCGAGGAGAATGAGGTTGCCGTGTTCGAGGGCGATGTCAGCGTCGCCACCGCACTGCTCGACCTGCCGTTCAATCACATCTTCTTCACCGGCAGCACGCGGGTCGGCAAGATCGTGATGACCGCCGCCGCCAAGCATCTCGCCAGCGTCACGCTGGAGCTGGGCGGCAAGTCGCCAGTCATCATCGATGAGGGCGCGGACGTCGAGAAGATCGCGGCCGATCTCGCCGGCGCCAAGCAGTTCAATGGCGGCCAAGCCTGCATCTGCCCGGACTATGTGTTCGTGAAGGAAGACCAGAAGGCAAAGCTGGTCGAGGGCTTCAAGGCGAATGTCGAGAAGAATCTCTATGAGAACGGCCAGATCAAGAAGGAAGGCATCGCCCAAGTCGTCAATCAGGCCAACTTCAATCGCGTGAAGGGCCTCTTCGACGATGCCGTGGCGCAGGGCGCCACCGTTGCCGCAGGCGGCGTGCTGGAGGCGGAAGACCGCACCATCCACCCGACCCTGCTGACCGACGTCAATCCGCAGATGAAAATCCTGCAGGAAGAGATTTTCGCGCCCATTCTGCCCGTGATGACCTATGACAATCTCGATCAGGCGATCAGCTACATTGAGGAGCGCGACAAGCCGCTCGCTCTGTATGTCTACAGCAATGACGAAGCCAATGTGCAGAAGATCCTCAACCGCACCTCGTCAGGCGGTGTGACCGTGAACGGCGTCTTCTCGCATTATCTGGAGAACCGCCTGCCCTTCGGCGGCGTCAATGGCAGCGGCATGGGCAGCTATCATGGCTATTTCGGCTTCAAGGCCTTCAGCCACGAGCGCGCGGTATACATCCACCAGACGGCCGCCTGAAACGCAACCTGAACATTCGCGCGGAGCGGAGGGGCAGCCCCTCTCCGCTCCCGCATCCCGCCCGCCACGGGCGAGCGGGCTTACTTCTTCTTCGGCGGCGGCCCGCTCTCGACAAGCGATTTGAGCGGGTAGCGCGTGCCAGCCACGACAATCGCGCCGAACCGGTCGAGCCGATCGAGGCCCTTGGTCTCGAAGCCGATGGATTGGGCAAAGGGCAGGTCCGGCGCGCCGGTCATCAGCGTCGCCAGATACCATTGCCCGCCACTGGCCTGCACATAGATTTGATCGTCGCTCACTGCCTGCCAATCGCGAATGCCGCGCTGGTCGACAAAGGGGATCGACGCTTCCTTGCCGGCGGCGCCCTGCGCGGCCGGCTGGGCAATGACGGGCGCGCCAGCCAGCAGCAGCGCGCTTGCCAGCATCGCTTTTCTGAAATGGGTCATGGCGTGCATCCTTCCGATAATGATGTGAGTCCGGATCATCACGTTACGATAGCATGACGCGCGTGAAGCGGCGATGAACCGTTCGGCGCTGCATGATATCGCTTCATCGCAACTCTAGAATCGCCGCATCGCATCGCTGAAATGCCGTCGGCACAGCGCGACATAACGATCATTGCCGCCGATCTCCGTCTGCGCGCCTTCCCGCACCGCCTCGCCCCTCTCGTCTACCCGCAGGTTCATCGTTGCCTTGCGTCCGCAATGGCAGACCGCCTTGAGCTCGACCAACGTATCGGCGATGCCGAGCAGCGCCGCCGAGCCAGGGAAGAGCTTGCCCTGAAAATCGGTGCGCAGCCCGTAGCACAGGACGGGAATGCCGAGCTCGTCGGCCACGCGGGCGAGCTGCCAGACCTGCTCTGGCGAGAGGAACTGCGCCTCGTCCACCAGCACGCAGGCAACCGGCCCTTCAAGATGCGCCGCCTGGATGCGCCCGTGCAGATCGGTCGTCACATCGAAGCTGTTGGCGGCAGCCCGGAGGCCGATCCGACTGCCTATGCTGTCCACTGCTTCATTATCACCCTCCCGCGCCGTCCCCCGCGCCGTCCAGAGCATCGTCGCCATGCCCCGCTCGCGATAATTGAAGTCCGCCTGCAGCAGATTGGTGGACTTCCCCGCATTCATCGAGGCGTAGTAGAAATAGAGTTTGGCCATGCCGCAGCTTTGCCTGCGCGGCGCCTTTTCGACAAGCGGGGAGACACCGCGCAGGCCCCGCCCGGCCATGACCGGCCCTTTCGCTTTCTATTCCAACGCCATCGTGCTACACCATGCGGGCTTAACGTCGCCTTTGACGGATATCGGACCGCTTCAGCGTCCCCCTTTGTCCCCATCTAGCCTCACGAAGCCGGGACGCGCGAATGCATCGCGCGTGCCCGATTACCATTTGGGAACAAGGATACCCAATATGACCATCGGAACAGTCAAGTTTTTCAATGCCGACAAGGGCTATGGTTTCATCGCGCCGGAAGACGGCGGCAATGACGCCTTCGTGCACATCTCGGCCGTCGAGCGCGCCGGCATGCACACCCTGCAGAAGGATCAGCGCATTTCCTACGAGCTGGAAAATGACAAGCGCGGCAAGGCTTCGGCCGTGAACCTTCAGGCTGTCTGAAGAAAAGGGCTGCCCGACGACCGGGCAGTTTGAAGATACAGGGCCGGGCGGCATCGTCGCCCGGCCTCCTCGCCCGAAGTGGCGAAACGGAGCTGAATTCTACGCATGAAAAAATACAAAGAGCCGGACTTTCAATCACGCATTGCTGCCGCAGCCGATGCCCGCAACGAGGTGATGGCAAAATTGCGCACGCGCGCGCCCGTCGATCCGGAAGTCGCTGCTGCCCGCGCCGCTGCCGCACAGGCACAGGAAGCCGCCCAGCAAGAAAAGCATCGCCTCGCCCGGCTGGCCGCGCAAGAGCGCAAGGCCGCCAAGCAGGCCAAGGCTGAGGAAGCCGCCGCTGCAAAGGCAGCCAAAGAGGCAAAGAAAAAGCCCGAACTTACCGAAGCCGAACGCAAGGCCGCCCGCGACGCGCGCTACCTCGCGCGCAAGAACCGATAAGATGTGGGCCTGCGCGGTTCCGCTCCGCGCAGACTTCACGCACCCCCTCTTTCCGCCGGGAGCCGATAATGAGCCGCGAGACGATCAAACCCTTCCTCATCACCAAGGACGATGGCGGCAATTTCCGCCTGACGGTGCGCGAGACGCGCTATAATTCGCAGGGCTATCCGCTGGTTACCTCCACGCTGCAGGACGAGACCTTCACGACGGCCACGCAAGCCCGCGCCTTCGCGCGTGACACGTTCAAGGCAGAGCCGGGGCAATACGCCACCAAGTGACGGCGTCGCCCGGCTCAGCGAGCCGTGGATTGCCTCTCGAACACCGCCCGCTGCGACGCGAAGGCACGCTGGAAGGCGGGCCGCGCCTCGCCGCGTGCGACATAGGCTGAGAGAGCCGGATAGCCCTTCAGCAGATCCGAGCTGCCGAGCCGCCGCAGCACCGTTATCATCATCAGATCGCCCGCGCTGAATGCACCGTCCAGCCACGCGGCCTCGCCGAGCCGCGCGGAGAGGTCATCCAGCCGCGCCCGGATACAGCCTTCCAGCATCGGCAGGCGCGCGTCATACCAATCCTTGTCGCGATCGACATGCCCGGCCGTCTCGCGCTCGAGGATCGGCGGCTCCACCGTGCTGAGCGCGGCAAACATCCACGCAATCGCGCGCGCCCGTCCGTCCATATCGGTCGGCAACAGACCGACATGCCGCTCGGCAATGTGGAAGACGATGGCGCCGGATTCGAACAGAACCAGCCCATCCTCCTCATAAGTCGGGATTTGCCCGAACGGCTGGCGCATGCGGTGCGGCGGCTGCTTCATCGCCGCGAAGGAGACGAGGCTCACAGCGTAGGGCTGCCCCACTTCCTCCAGCGCCCAGCGGACCGGCATGTCGCGCGCTAGGCCACGGCCGCGATCCGGCGAACTCTCAAACGCAGTAATCGTAATGGTCATGGCAATGCCCCCGGACGGACGCATGATGCCCGTGCAAGCGGCGCTCGACAATATCAACCGGATCAGCCCGGCGCGCGAACGATCAACGGATCATCACGCCGGGCTCTCACTCCTCTTCGTCGACGATGTCCTGCGCGACCTTGGGTGAGCGCAGGATCGCATCGATGTGGCTGCCTTCCTCGAAGCTCTCATCGCTGAGGAATTTGAGCTTGGCGGCGAACTTCATCTTCACGCGCTTGGCGACCTCGCGCTGCAGATAGGCGGTGTTGGTGCGCAGTGCCTTGAGCACCACCTCTTCATCCCGCCCCAGCAACGGCTTCACGAAAACTGTCGCATGGCGCAGATCGGGCGACATGCGCACTTCCGTCACCGTCACGACGTGACTGGCGAGCACATCGTCATGCACGTCGCCACGCTGGAGCACGTCCGCCAGCACATGGCGCACCTGCTCCCCCACCCGCAGCAACCGAACGGAAGGTTCCCCCGAACCGCTCATGACTTACCTCCTTCGCGGCGCGCCGGACGTCAGAGCGTCCGTGCGCGTTCCTCGACTTCGAAGAGCTCGAGCGTATCGCCGACCTTGATGTCGTTGGTGTTCTCGAGCACCGCACCGCACTCCATGCCGGCCCGCACTTCGGACACGTCGTCCTTGAAGCGCCGCAGCGAGGCGATGGTGGTGGCGGAGACGATGACGTTGTCGCGCGTGAGGCGTGCGTTGACGCCCTTGCGAATGACACCATCCTGCACCAGCAGACCGGCCGCCTTGTCCTTCTTGCCGGCCGGGAAGACCTGCAGGACCTGCGCGGCACCGATGACCGTTTCGATACGTTCCGGCGCAAGCTGGCCGGCCATTTCGCGCTTCACTTCCTCGATGAGGTCGTAAATCACGTCATAATAACGCAGCGAGACCTTGTCGCGCTCGGCAAGCTGACGCGCCTTGGCATTGGGACGCACGTTGAAGCCGATCAGCGGCGCACGGCTGGCGGCGGCCAGCGTCACATCGCTCTCGGTGATCGCGCCGACACCGGAGTGGAGCACACGCACCTTGATCTCATCCGTGGAGGCGCGGGTGAGCGATCCGATGATCGCTTCCACCGTGCCCTGCACGTCGCCCTTGATGACGACCGGATATTCGATGACCTGCGTGTTGAGCGCCGAGAACATATGCTCGAAGCTCGTCGGGGCCGCCGTGGTGCGCTTGCGCGTCGCCAGCTCCTGACGATAGGCCGCGACCTCGCGGGCCCGCGCCTCGCTCTCGACCACGCTGAGCTGGTCGCCCGCCATCGGCACGCCGGCGAGGCCAAGCACCTCGACTGGAACCGAAGGCCCTGCCTCCTTCACCTGCTGGCCCTTGTCGTTGACCATGGCGCGGACCTTGCCCGAATGCTCGCCGACGACGAAGATATCGCCGACCTTGAGCGTGCCACGACCCACGAGGATCGTCGCGACCGGACCACGGCCCTTGTCGAGCTGCGCTTCCACGACCGTGCCTTCAGCGGCGCGCTCGGGATTGGCCTTCAGCTCGAGCAGTTCGGCCTGCAGCAGGATCTTGTCGATCAGGTCATCGAGGCCGGTGCGCTTGAGCGCGGAGACTTCCACGTCCTGCGTGTCGCCGCCCATATCCTCGACGATGACTTCATGCTCGAGCAGACGCTCGCGCACCCGCTGCGGATTGGCGTCCGGCTTGTCGACCTTGTTGATCGCTACGATCATCGGCACGCCGGCGGCCTTGGTGTGGTTGATCGCCTCGATGGTCTGCGGCATCAGCCCGTCGTCCGCCGCGACCACCAGGATCACGATGTCGGTGACGTTGGCACCGCGTGCGCGCATCTCGGTGAACGCTTCGTGGCCCGGCGTATCGAGGAAGGTGATGATCTCACCGCCCTTGGTCTTCACCTGATAGGCGCCGATATGCTGGGTGATGCCCCCGGCCTCGCCCGCCACCACATCGGTGCCGCGCAGGGCATCGAGCAGCGAGGTCTTGCCGTGATCGACATGGCCCATGATCGTGACGACCGGGGGACGGGTGACCAGCGATTCCGCTGCATCGACATCGCTCGCGGTATCGATCTCGATATCGGAATCGGAGACGCGCTGGATGCGGTGGCCGAATTCCTCGACCAGCAGCTCAGCCGTATCCTGGTCGATCGTCTGGTTGACGGTGACCGCCATGCCCAGCTTGAAGAGCGACTTGACCAGGTCCGCGCCCTTCTCGGCCATGCGGTTGGCGAGTTCCTGAACGGTGATCGCCTCCGGCACGATGACATCGCGGGACTGCTTCTCGCGCGGCTGTGACGAGCCGGAGAAGTGCGAACGACGCTCCTTCTCGCGGGCACGGCGCAGCGCGGCGAGGCTGCGCGCGCGGGCGCTGTCATCATCGGCGAGCGCACGGTTGACGGTGAGCTTGCCAGCCTGACGACGATCGTCGCCACCCTTCTTGCGCTCGACCTTTGCCGGTTCCGGACGCTTGATGACCGGCGCGGCCACAGGCGTGAAACGACGGGGCGCGGGACGCTCGGGCGTCGCGCCAGTCGCAGCCTTGGGAGCCTCTTCGGCAGGTGCCGCGGCTTCTGCAGCCGCAGGTGCCGCCGGAGCAGCCTCTTGCGCCGGCGCCTGGGTAGCTTTCGCTTCGGCTTCCTGGCGCTGGCGCTCGGCTTCTTCCTCTGCGCGGCGATTGTCCTCAGCGCGGCGCTTCTCTTCCTCGGTCGCGGCCAGGCGAGCGGCCTCTTCACGGCGGCGCGCATCTTCCAGCGCGGCCATGCGGGCTTCCTCGGCCTCGCGCAGCAGCTTGGCCTGCAGTTCCTGCCGGCTCATCAGGCTATCCGTCGAGGAGGCGCGCGGTGCCGGCGCCGGCGCCGGTGTCGGCGCGGGACGGGCGGCGGGCGGCGGCGGTGCCGGCGGCGCGACGGGCGCAGCCTGCTCGGGCACGGCGCGCGCCGTCTCTGCCTCACCGGGTTTGCCGATGACGCGACGGCGCTTCACCTCAACGACGACCGTATTCTTCCGGCCGTGGCTGAAGCTCTGCTGCACCTGGCCGGCCTCGACCGTCCGCTTGAGACCAAGCGGTTTACGGCCCAAAGTCGGCTTGTCTTCCCTATTGTCACTCATCGACGCAATCTAACCCTTCATCTTCCATCCGGCGCACCCCCGCAGAGGTGACCCGAGTCGTTCGTCCTCACGCCAGAGGCGCGGGATCATCGTCCATATGCCTGACGACTGCCGAACCGGAGCTCGGCGCCGCGTTAGCGCATCCCAGATAGTTTTGCCAGCGACCGAGCAGACCGGAGAGGCGGCCTGCCGCAGCAGCGTTTGTCACCGCGATATGGACGACATTGTTCCTGCCCAATGCCATAGATAGGGCGTCGCGGTCCACCGGCAAGCGTGTGCCGGCAAATTCCTCGCCTTCCCGTTCCTCGCCAACCCGCCACGCCTGATCCAGCTTGCGCACCCCGTCATCGCCGGCATCCGCCGCGTGGAGCAGCATACGGACCTGTCCGCGCCGGGCCGCGACATCGATCTTGTCGAAACCGGTGGCGAGATTGGAAGCCTTGGCCTCCAGCCCCAGCCGCGCCATGAAATCATCGCGCAACGCAACCGCGATCCGCTCGGCCAAATCGTCCGGCACGGTAAGCGGCTCACCCTTAAACGCCCGCGCCAATGCGCCGCGCAGCCGGCCCTTGCCCATGGCCTCCTCCAGCGTCGCGCGATCGACACCCAGCCAGGCGCCGCGCCCCGGCGCCCGCGCGCGGACATCCGGTAACACATCGCCATCGGGCGAAATGGCCAGGCGGATCAGCGCCGCGGGATCGGCGTGGGTGCTGGAGAGAATGCAGCGACGCTCAGACATGGGCACCTCCTGTGAGTTGCACGTCTAAGACCATCGCCTCCAAACTTCCGTTCGTGTCGAGCGAAGTCGAGCCACGATAGGACTGCGCTCGCGTGTCTCGACTTCGCTCGACACGAACGGGATGGATGAGCATTTTCTCGTTTAGCGTAGCCCAGCCCCCCGCTTCCGCAGGAGCAGCCGGGCGCGCAGCGATGATTGGAAGCCTCAGCCCCTCATTGGGAGGAATTCGCAGCATCGGCGACCTCCCTTTGCGCGGCTTCCCGCTCGGAAACGAGGATGCCCGCAGCGCCCCAGTTGTCCGCCGACACCTCATCGATGACGACGAACACCTGCTCGGGCCGCTTGCCGAGACGATCGACCAGCGAACGCGTAACATCGGCGACCAGAGCCGCCTTCTGTTCGCGCGTCACGCCTTCAATCACCTCGATCTTCACATAGGGCATCAGGCGTTGCCTTCCACTTCATCCTCAGCGGCGCCCTCTGCAGCGGGCTCGTCTTCGAACCAGTGCGCGCGGGCCGCCATGATGATCTCGTTGCCCTGCTCTTCGCTCAGGCCATATTCGGCGAGAATGCCGCCCTTGTCCTCGGAGACTTCGCGGCGGCGACGCGGGTCGTTGCGCTTCTTGGCCACCAGCTCGTCGGTGGCGAGATCGGCGAGATCGTCCAGCGTCTTGATGCCGGCCTTGCCCAGCGTGACCAGCATGGCCTCGGTGAGGTGGGGCATCTCGGCCAACGCATCGTCAACGCCAAGCCCACGGCGCTCTTCGCGCGCAGCGGCCTCGCGGCGGTCCAGCGCTTCCTGCGCGCGGCTCTGCAGCTCCTGCGCCAGCTCGTCGTCGAAGCCCTCGATGGAAGCCAGCTCGTCGATGCCGACATAAGC
This sequence comes from Sphingobium sp. B1D7B, assembly GCF_025961965.1. Taxonomy (NCBI): domain Bacteria; kingdom Pseudomonadati; phylum Pseudomonadota; class Alphaproteobacteria; order Sphingomonadales; family Sphingobiaceae; genus Sphingobium; species Sphingobium sp. B1D7B. Next base: position 1,948,572 of record NZ_JAOQOR010000001.1, on the reverse strand, counting down.
GACTTCCTCCAGCTCGGTGAAGCCTTCGGCCACCAGCAGCTGCGAGAGCGTCTCGTCCACATCCAGCTCGTTCTGGAACATCTCGGAGCGCTGCACGAACTCGCGCTGACGCTTCTCGCTCGCGTCCGCCTCGGTCATGATGTCGATGGCCTTGCCGGTGAGTTGGCTGGCAAGCCGGACGTTCTGACCGCGACGACCGATGGCGAGGCTGAGCTGATCGTCAGGCACGACGACCTCGATGCGCTCTTCCTCCTCATCGATCACCACGCGGGCGACCTGAGCGGGCTGGAGGGCGTTGACGACGAAGGTTGCCGTGTCCTCGCTCCAGGGAATGATGTCGATCTTCTCGCCCTGCATTTCCTGCACGACGGCCTGCACGCGGCTGCCCTTCATGCCGACGCAGGCGCCGACCGGATCGATGCTGCTATCGCGACTGATCACGCCGATCTTGGCGCGCGAACCCGGATCGCGGGCGGCGGCCATGATGGTGATGATGCCATCGTAGATTTCCGGCACTTCCTGCGCGAACAGCTTCTTCATGAAGTCGGGGTGCGCACGGGAAAGGAAAATCTGCGGGCCACGGTTCTCGCGGCGCACATTGAGGATCAGCGCACGGACGCGATCGCCGACGCGCACGACTTCGCGCGGGATCTGCTGGTCGCGGCGGATCACACCCTCGGCACGGCCAAGGTTCACGACCACATGGCCGAACTCGACCGACTTGACGACGCCGGTGATGATCTCACCGACGCGATCCTTGAATTCCTCGAACTGGCGCTCACGCTCGGCATCGCGCACCTTCTGGAAGATCACCTGCTTGGCGCTCTGTGCGTCGATGCGACCGAGGTCGACGGGCGGCAGCGGATCGACGATGAAGTCGCCGATCACGGCGTCCTTCTGGAGCTTCTGCGCGGCCTTGAGGTCGACCTGCTTGAAATAGTCCTCAACCGCCTCGACCACTTCGACGACGCGCCACAGGCGCAGGTCGCCAGTCTCGGGATCGAGCTTGGCGCGAATGTCGTTCTCGGCGCCGTAGCGCGCCCGCGCGGACCGCTGGATCGCGTCTTCCATCGCCTCGATGACGATGGCCTTGTCGATCATCTTCTCGCTTGCCACCGAATTGGCAATGGCAATCAGCTCGGCCTTGTTGGCGGAAATGGCGTTGGCCATGAGAGTCAGTCTTCCTGTTCCTGGGTGACGATTTCGTCCGCGCCCTCGGTGGAGAGCGGGACAGTAGCAGAAATCAGCGCATCGGTCAGCATCAGCTTGGCGCTGTCGATATTGGCAAAGTCCACGACGATGCGGCCGGCCTTGGGATCATCGACCAGCACCTGCTCGCCCTCGATGCCCGCAAGAATGCCGCGCACCTGCTTGCGGCCATCCTCCATGGGCGTCACGAAATGAACGCGTGCCTCATGCCCGGCCCAGTCGCTGTAGTCCTTGAGGCGGGTGAGCGGCCGGTCGATACCCGGCGAGCTGACCTCCAGACGATAGGCGTCCTCGATGAGCACATCGCCCGCTTCTTCCAGCGCATCGAACTTGTCCGAGATGCGGCGCGAGAGGCTGGCGCAATCATCGATGTTGAGCTGGCGCGTATCGGGCCGTTCAGCCATGATCTGCAGCGTCCGGTCATCGCCCTGGCCGAAGAGCAGCACGCGCACGAGATCGAGCCCCAGAGCCTTCGCCTCCGACGCCACAACCGTCTCGATCCGCGCAATATCGCTCATTCGCACTCCCTATGCCTGCGCCTCGTCCGGACATGGACACGCGACAGGGTTTCGCCGCCGGCCCCTCTCGGCGCCGACCCCAACTTCGCAACGATGTCAGGAAAGCAAGGGCCATATAGGCGGAGTCGCAGTTGAAGGCAAGCTGCATGGATCTGCTCAGCACTCAGATGAGACGCTTTCCCTCATCAGTCTCTACGCTATCGAAAACCGTGCCTGTTCTGGCCTTCGGCAGAAAAAATCCGCGCCCGACGTCTTTAGAAGAAAAAGGGTCTTCGCGACTGTAAACAACAGAATCCAGCAAATCGAACGATTTAGGTTGGCCGCACGGCCCCACCAGCCCGCTCCATTCAGGTGGAACTGTTCAATTTCGGGTCACAATTGATGGTTAACCGATCATCAACATCTTTGACAGGACTGAAACGGAAAAGATATCTCCAAGACCTCAGGTGGGGTGACCTTTGACAGATGCAAAGCGCCAGATGGAGCCGGATTACCGGCCTCCCGTCGTGGGCACACGCATTTCCGGGGCAAAACCTGAAAGTTAATATCTGTGGGAGTTATAGATCATGTTTCACAAGTCTTTCAGGAAAGCCGTACTGCTGTCGGCTGCCACCATTGCCGCGACGGCGATGCTGCCGGCTTCCGCCTCGGCCTCTACTTTCGTGCTCAGCGGCGGCAACAATAGCGATGGCTCCATCGGTAACGTGCGCACCTACACGGGCTCGGACGGCACCAAGCTGGAAGTTACGGCTTACAGCCTCAACGGTACGACCCTGGCCGCCGGTGCGGTGGGCGCCTATTCGCCTGGTCTCGGCGTCATGAACAGCTTCCCCAACTGGTGGGGCCAGGGTGGCGATGACTCGCACACTGTGGACAATAATGGCTATGTCGACATTCTGGTCTTCCAGTTCGACAAGATCGTCACCATCGACAAGATCGGCCTCGTGAGCTTCGGCGACACGGACATCAATTATGCCGTCGGCAGCACCAATGTGGCCTTCAACAGCACGTTCACGATCGCGAACTATTCGACCTTCAATTCGCTGTTCGGCCCCACGATCCTGTCGAACGGCAATGGTCAGGACCAGAACCGTGACATCAACCCGAACAATCTGTCGGGCAACCTGTTCTATGTGGCTGCAGCCTTCTCCAACTCCGGCAGCAACGACAGCTTCAAGGTCAATGGCCTGACCTACGCCGTCACGCAGACGTCCGCACCGGTTCCTGAGCCGGCCACCTGGGGCATGATGATCTGCGGTCTGGCCGTCACCGGCTACGCCATGCGTCGTCGCAAGACCAACGCAACCATCAGCTTCGCCTGATCGCTCAGGAAAAGTCGATGTGAGGAAGGGGAGCTTCGGCTCCCCTTTTTTGTCAGCATCTCCGCGCTGGCGGTCCTGCCTCTACGCGCCGTCTTGGCCAGCGGCGCGCCCCAAGCTCTTGTTATGGAACGGTCTACCGCCAAGCCGCTCTTGTCGCTATGGTCGGATATCCCACCCTTCGCCGGAGATCCGCCCATGAATGTCCGCAAGCTCGGCCTGACCTGTGCCGTCAGCCTCGCCATTGTCGCCTGCGGCAGCGCGTCCGCGCCCGATGAGGTCAAGGCGGCAAGCGGCGCACCATTCCAGACCACGGAAGTCGCGCAGTTCGCTTCCCCATGGGCCATGGAATTCCTGCCGGACGGGCACATGCTGGTCACGCAGAAGGAAGGCGCGCTGATCCTGATCGACCCGCAAAGCGGCCGCAAGCAGACGGTGAGCGGCACGCCCAGCGTGAAGAGCGACGATCAGGGGGCGCTCATGGATGTGCGGCTCGCGCCAGATTATGCGACCAGCAAGACGATCTATTTCAGCTTTTCGGAAGCCGCCGAGGGCAAGAAAAGCCGCGTCGCTCTGGCGACCGCAAAGCTGGACCCGACAGCAGCGACACTGAGCGACGTGCGGGTGATCTTCCGGGGCGACGATCGCTCCGACAAGGGTGGCCATTATTCCGGCCGAATCGCCTTCTCGCCGGACAAGACCCGTCTCTTCTTCACCGCTGGCGACCGCCAGTTGATGACGCCGGCGCAGGAGCCGGGCGCGACGCTCGGCAAGGTCCTGCGCCTCAACCTTGATGGCAGCCCGGCAGCCGGCAATCCGCTCGCGGCGAAGGGCTTCCACCCGGCCGTTTGGTCCTATGGCCACCGCAATCTGCTCGGCATTGTCTTCGATGCCGATGGGCGCCTGTGGGAAATGGAAATGGGGCCGCGCCATGGCGATGAGATCAACCTCATCAAGCCCGGCCTCAACTATGGCTGGCCCAATGCCTCCATGGGCAATCATTATGACGGTAAGGCCATCCCGGACCATCAGCCGGGCGACGGCTATGAAGCGCCGAAGGTCTTTTGGGTGCCGGCCATTTCGCCCGGCGGGCTGGATTATTACAATGCCGACCTCTTCCCGCAGTGGAAGAACTCGCTGTTCATCACCGGCCTCTCCGGTAAGTCGCTCGACCGCATCGCGCTCGATGGCGAAACCGCGACCAAGGCCGATCACTGGGACATGGGCACACGCATCCGTGCCGTGCGCTCCGGGCCGGACGGCGCGATCTGGCTGCTGGAGGATGGAGAAAATGGCCGCCTCCTCAAGCTGACGCCCGCAGCCTGATCCAGCCGCGCGCCGCTTCGCGCTCGGTCAAGGCGCGCGCGGCCTCGGTCATTGCTCCGGGCCGGCCCACCGCTTATGGCCCGGCTCAACAAAAGACCGACTGGAGAAGAGCGCCTATGTCATTCCGTCCGCACCGCATCACCCTGGGGGCGGCTTTGGCCCTGGGCGTCGCATCGCCCGCGCTCGCCCAGACCACCCCTGCGATACCGCCTACCGCCCCCGCCCCGGCCAAGGTCGATCTTTCCCAATTGCCTTTCACGATCACCGAGGTCGCAACCTTCGATTATCCCTGGTCGATGGCCTTCTTGCCGGACGGCAAGCAGCTCGTGACCCAGAAGCGTGGCGCGATGATCCTCTTCGATCCGCGCACGGGTGACAAAAAGGTGCTGCTGGGCACGCCGACCGTCGTCAGCGAAGGGCAGGCCGCGTTGATGGACGTGGTGCTCGCGCCGGACTTCGCCGCCAGTCGCCAGATCTATTTCAGCTTTTCCGAGCCTGGCGAAGGCAAGGAAACCGGCACCGCGCTGGCGACCGCCACGCTCGATGAAGCCGGCGGCGCGCTCAAGGACCTCAAGGTCATCTTCCGCGCCACGCCCAATATGGCGAGCGGTGCCCATTATTCCGGCCGCATCGCCATCGCGCCGGACCAGCGCAGCCTGTTCTTCACCAATGGCGAGCGCGCCAAGTTCGACCCGGCGCAGGACCCCAAGTCCACCCTCGGCAAGGTGCTGCATCTCAATCTCGACGGGACACCCGCCGCCGGCAATCCGCTGGCGGCCAAGGGCTTCCATCCCGCCATCTGGACCTATGGCCAGCGCAATCTGACCGGCCTCGCCTTCGATGCGAATGATCGTTTATGGCAGGTCGAAATGGGCCCGCTGGGCGGCGACGAGCTGAACCTCGTCAAGGCCGGCGGGAATTATGGCTGGCCAACCCGCTCCTATGGCGACCATTATGACAAGCGCCCCATCCCGGACCACAGCGCCGATGACGGGTTCGAGAAGCCCAAGCTCTACTGGAACCCCTCGCTCGCGCCGTCCTCGTTGGCTTACTACAATGCCGACCTGTTCGCGGGCTGGAAGAACTCGCTGTTCATCACCGGCCTGTCCGGTCAGGCGCTGGTGCGGATTTCGCTCGATGGCGAAACGGCGACCAAGGCCGATCATTGGCGCATGGGAATGAGGCTGCGCAATGTGAGGGTCGGGCCGGACGGCGCGCTTTGGCTGCTCGAGGACAGCCCCAAGGGCCGGATGCTCAAGCTGACGCCGAAAGGCTGAGCGAGCCTGAGGGCGGTCGCTGGCTCTAGGCGTCCGCCCAGCGGCGCAGCAGATTATGATAGACCCCAGTCATGCGGATCACTTCGGCATGGCCCTGCCCCAGCGTGGCGGCCAGTTGCTGGATGCTGCTGTCGAGATCGAACAGGATCTGCCGCTCACCGTCGTCGCGGATCATCGATTGCAGCCAGAAGAAGCTCGCCACCCGGCGGCCGCGCGTCACCGGCTCCACCCGATGCAGGGAGGATGAGGGGTAAAGCACGGCATGGCCGGCCGGCAGCTTGACCTGCTGCACGCCGAATTGCGTCTCGACCGTCAATTCCCCGCCATCATAAGCCTCGGGCGGCTCGAGGAAGATGGTCATGGACAGGTCCGAGCGGACGCGAAAGCCGGTGCCGGCCTGGATCCGCACGGCATTATCGACATGCACGCCAAAGGACTGGCCACCCGCATAGCTGTTGAACAGGGGCGGAAAGATCTTGAGCGGCAGCGCTGCGGCAATGAACAAAGGATTGCGGCCCAGTGCGTCGCGGATGATCTCGCCGGCCTGTTGGGCCTGCGGCGCTTCCTCTGGCAACTGAAGGTTGTTCTTGGCGAGTGCCGACTGATGGCCCGAGGTGACGTTGCCATCCACCCAAGCGGCGGAATCGATGAGATCACGCACCTTGGCGAGCGTCGGCCCGTCGAGCACCTCTGGAATGGGGATCAGCATGAAGCGCCTTATGCGTTGTCTTGGGGTTGAATGACGAAGGGGATTTCCACCACGCCTTTCACGAAAACCGGCTGGCCATCACGCAAGGTGGGCCGCCAGCGCCAGCGCTTGACGGCATCGAGCGCGGCCTTGTCGAGCCGAGTGAAACCGCTGCTGCGCGCGATCCTGATATCTTCCACGCAGCCATCGAGGCCCACGGTCAAGGCCAGCAGGACCACGCCCTGCTCCCGCTTGCGGCGGCTCTCAATGGGGTAACGCGGCGCCTTGCCGGCCACCATTTGCGTGCCCAGGTCGCCGCCGTCGGTGACCGAGGGCACTGAGACCGGTGCGGCGGCCGGACGGGGCGGCGTCGGCGGCCCCGGCGCCATGACCGGGACGACCGGAATATCCGGCCTTGCGGCCACCATCGGCGGATCAATCCGGGGAATGTCGATCTGTGGCCGCGGCACCACCACCTCGGGCGCACGGGGCGGCGGTGGCGGCGCAGCGACGGGCGGCGGAGGCGGCGGCGAAGAGATCAGATTGACCGTGAAGACCTTGGGCGCCTCACCCACCTTGAAACTGGGGCCGAGGCGGGTGACAAGCGCGAACAACCCGGCATGGATCAGGATGACGAGCAACACGACCAGCGGATTGAACCGCCGGCCCTGCCCGTAGCGCCCCTGACTTGCCGAGTGTGGAACGTTCACGTCGGACACCCCTTTTCGCCTGCCGCTATCGACGAACAGGCCCATTCCGTCAATAATGCGAATCAATATTACCGGACGTGCGCCGGATCATTGATGTGGATCAGGGGCGAACCGCTTTGGGTCGGTTCGCCCCTGCCCCCCCACACTCAGTAGCTGTAGGTCAGGCTGAATACCGCGGACCGCCCCACCCCCGGCTGCGCCCAGCTGTTGTTCACATTGGTCCGCACGGTGGTGACATAGTCCTCGTCCGCCACGTTCTGCACATTCACCTGCGCCAGCAGGCGCTCGGTCACCGGATAGGCCACCATGATCCGGTGCAGTGTGTAAGCCGGCACATAATAAACCGGCGTCGCGGTCGGGTTCATCGAGTGGCGGCCCTGATAGGTCAGGCCATAACCCAGTTCGAGCCCAAACGGGAACTTGTAGGTGGTGAACAGGCTACCGGAATGCTTGGGTGTCGCCGAAAGCAACGTGCCCGCCGTTGGATCGGGATTGGCCGTGGTGTTGGTGCAATTATTCTTGCCCGGATTAGCCAGGCAGAAATCCGACACGCCCTGGATCAGCTTGCTGTCCAGATACATGTAGTTGGCGAAAATCGACCAGGATTCCGTGATGTTGCCTGAGGCGCTCAGCGAAATGCCGTTCACCCGCGATCGGCCGTCGAGCACCTGATCGATCCCGGGCTCGCCGGAAGCAACGCGATACTTGTCACGCTCGTTGCGGAACACCGCCGCTGCGAGTTGCAGCTTGGCGTCGAACAGATCGGCCTTCACGCCAATCTCGTAATTCTTCGCCGATTCCGGTTCGACATTGCAGGTGTCGATCGCGCAGCTGCCATCAACCGAACCCTTGGACGGTGTGCGCGAATTGCCGACCGCCGCATAGGCGCTGACGTTTGGCAGCGGCTTGAACACCGCGCCGACACGCCAGGAGAAGAGATTGTCCTTCGCCTCGAACGGGCCGGTCACCACGCCGGTGGTCACGTTGCGCGTCTGGGTCGATCCCTCGAACCGCTCATAGCGCACGCCGCCGTTGATCTCGAACATGTCCGAAAGCTTCATCGTATCGAACAGATAGACCGCATAGCTCGTCTGCTCGCCGACGTTGTAGCCGGTCTGAATGTAGTTCTGGGGGCCGGTGTAGATGTTGCTACCGTAGACGCGCGCCAGCGTTCCTGCTGGTGCGACCGGTCCCGTGATAATGGCGCCGGGGTTGGCAATGTTGGTGAGCGGATAATAATTCGGGGCGGCATAGGGATTGCTGCCGTCGGCAGCGCGCAGGATGCTGCCATTGTTCAGCGTATAACGCTCCCACAGCAGCGATCCGCCGAGAACGAGCGTGTGCTCGATGCCGCCCGTCGCGAACTCAGCGCTCAGGTCGAGCTGGTTATAGGCGGTTTCGTTGCGGATGTGGCGCGCCGTGCCGCGGCCCCCAGTCGGCAGATAATAGCCTGCCGGGACGACCAGCGTGCTGCTGCCGATCGCGACGGTGCAGGCGCTGCCATCCGGCTGCAGACCGTTCGCGAGACAGAAGGTGCCCGTGGGCTGGCTGGTAATGGTGTACTGGCTGACATTCTCATAGCGAGTGAGATTACGCACCTTCACCGTGTCGCTCAGTTCGTGCGAGAAAATCGCCTGCACCGAGTCCGTCACAGACTGTTGCGTGTCGACATTGGCAAAGCCGTAATAAGCGCTTTGGTTGAAGTCGGGCAGATAGCCGCCCTGAGCCGCATAATAGCGCAGGCCGTATTGCGGCATGCCCTTGTCGTCGAGATGCTCATATTGCAGCGTCAGGCTGGTCGGGCCATCGATACCGATGGTGACAGCCGGCGCCACGCCCCAGCGCTCGTAGAACTCCACGTCCCGGCCGGGCACGTCGTTCTTGTGGTAGACCGCGTTCAGTCGCACCGCGATCATGTCGCTCACGCGCTTGTTGAGATCGACGGTGCCGCGATAATAATTGTCCGTGCCGACGCCGGCCTGAACCGACATCTTATCGTCCGCCAGCGGCTTCTTGGTCACCAGATTGATCGACCCGCCAACCGAGCCCGCGCCGTTGAACACCGAGTTCGCGCCATTGGCGACCTCGACCTGCTCGATATTATAGGTCTCGTTGCGGTTCATGATTGCGCCGCTGCGCACGCCATCGACCGAGATATCATTGTTGGCAGAATAGCCGCGCAGGTTGATGCGGTCGCCATAGCCGAAGCCGCCCTCGCCGGCGCCAAAGGTGATGCCGGGCACGGTGCTCAGCACTTCGCGCAGCGTGAGCAGGTTCTGCTGCTGCAGCGTCTTGGCGCCGATTACCGTCACAGTCTGCGGCGTATCCAGCAGCGGGCGCGTATATTTGGGCGACTCTGCCCGCTCGACCTTGATCTCGGACTCATCGATGGCCGTGTCGGTCACGGTCATCCCGCCCAGACGGCGCCCCTGCTCGCCATCCTGCGCGACAGCCGGCGCTGCAAACGCGACGGCGCTGACGCAGCCAAGCGCGAGAAAGGAAGTGAGATTGGCGGATTTACTCATGCGGCGTTCCCCAGTTGGTGTCATCGATCGCTATTGCGAGTCGGTCGCACCAATTAGGATATTGCGAGTGATTTGCAACACATGATTTGCGATCAGCGTTGCGATTTATAACTTTTGGGTTCTGCAACGTGGGTGACCGCGACTTCCCTTGCGTGCGCTGAATCGACAGTCCTTACGCGCGCTTGGTCCGCAGCTGGGCCGAGTGGCGACTGGTCTGTGATCAGAAACGACGCGGGAGTTGGGAGCCTGGGTCTGACCCCGGCCACCAACTCCCGTCCGTTGGATTTGCAGTCTAATCTAGCGAGGGGCGAGCGTCTGCCCTTCTTCCCTCTTACGCGTCCGCCAAGGCCCGCTTCGCGTCTGCCTCCAGCGACCGCCCAGCGAGCAGGAACATCACCCCCGCCAACAGCGCGGTCACGACGATGACCAGCATCGAATAACGCACGGCCACATCACCCAGCGTGGGATGCAGCACGTCATTCAGATAGCCCACGACCAGCGGGCCGAGCGCCTGCCCGATCAGCGCAGCGCTGAACAGCAGGATGGACGTTGCGACAGCGCGCATCCTCAGCTTCGCCACGCTCATGACCGCCGCGAACACCGGGCCCTGATGGATCAGCAGGAGGAAAGCCGAGGCCGCATAAGCCGCGAGCCAAACCGCCGTATCCTCGGCGAGCAGGAAGATCAGCTCAGCAGGCGCGGCAAGCAGACAGGTGATCGCCGGCAAGGTCATGCGCCAGTGGCTGGCCTTGCGGCTCAACCGGTCGATCAGCAGACCGCCCAGAACCACGCCGGCCACCCCGAACACACCCCGGATCGGACCGATGGTCGCAGCCACTTCCACCAATGTCAGCCCATGGACGCGCGTCAGGAATGTCGGCGTCCACACGCTTGCGGCAAAGACATTCAGCCCCATCAGCGTGGCGCCGATGACCAAAAAGACATAGGCACGCTGCTTGGCGAGAAAGCCCATGCTCGCCTTGAAGCTTTCCCGCGCTGCACGCTCGATGCGCTTGGCTTCGGACGCCCCGCGCTCGGGCTCCTTGACGGTGAGGAAGAACAGCAACGCCAGGAATACGCCCGGCATGCCAGCCACGACGAACATCGCGCGCCAGCCATGTTCATGGCCCACCCAGCCGACGATGGGGAAGAAGAGGATGGACGAGATCGAGACCGCCGTGCCGAAGATCGAGAAGGCCAGCGGGCGGCGCTCTGCCCGGAACAGGTCGGAGATGATCGAATTGGACGGGGCAATGCCGCACGCCTCGCCCGCACCCATGAGGAAGCGTGCGATGGCGAGCTGCCAGATGTTGGCCACCCAGCCGGTCACCATCGTCATCAGGCTCCAGAAGGCGAAGCCGACAGCAATGATATTGCGCCGGTTGTAGCGATCCGCCGCCCAGGCGATGGGCACGCCGAGGATGGAGTAGAACAGGAGGAAGGCCAGGCCGGACACCAGCCCGAGGGCGGTGTCCGAGACGTGCATCTCCGACTTGATGGAGGGCAGTGCCAGCCCCAGCAGGGAGCGGTCGAGATAGTTGAAGGCCGAAACCAGTGTGAGGAATCCGAGGCCGTAGACGGCGCTGAAGTTCCAATCCTTCACGCCCCCCTCAGGGCCAGAGCCAGGCCCGGTCGGGGGCGCCGTCGTTTCGGCCATCGCATCTCTCCCAGTTTATCGTCGCCCAGTTTTATCGTCGCCCGGTTTTACAGCCGGGACGCGCGCGTTTCCTTCGCGGTTATGAATTCGATCAGCGCAGGTTGCCCCGCCTCGATCGCGGCCAGCGCGCGGTGAATGGCCGGGACAATCTCTTCCGGGCGCGTGACGCGCTCGCCATGGCCGCCAAGCGCCTTGGCGAAATCGGCGTAATGGCCGGAGATATCCGTGGCGCGATAGCGCTCGGTTGCCACCGGCATCACCGGCAGCTCGATGGCCATGGCCTCATTGTTGAGCAGGATTGACAGGATGGGCAGGCGCTCGCGCACCGCCGTCTCGAAGTCCATGCCGGTAAAGCCGATGGCGGCATCACCCCACACATTGATGCACAGCTTGTCCGGGCAGGCGAGCTTGGCGCCCATGGCGAGGCCAAGACCATAGCCAAGCTGCGTGGACTTGCCCCAGCCGATATAGCTGAGCGGCGTGATCGACTTCCAGTAGGGCGTCAGCTGATCGCGCGGGCTGCCGGCATCATGGGTGATGATGGTGTTGGCAACGTCCACGGTCTTCTGGAGATCCCAGAGCACGCGGTAGGGGCTGATCGGCGCATCGTCGCTCTCGAGCAGCGGCAGCCAGTTCGCCAACCACTCCTTCTCGACCTTGGCGATTTCCGCGGCGACCGCCCCGGCGTCGCGTGGCGCTGACACCAGCGCGCGGCACGCCTCGAGCAGCATCCCCAGCGTCAGCTTGGCGTCGCCGGCCAGCGCCATCTCGCAGGGCACGTTCTTGTTGAAATCAGCCGGATCGAGCGTCGAATGGATCACCCGCTTGCCCTGCGGCATCTTCACGCCGAACGCCGTCTCGCTGAAGCTGCAGCCGATGCCGAAGATGAGGTCCGCCTCATCGAGGAAATGCCGTAATTGGCCCGAAATAGCCGCACCGCCCGAACCGAGCGCCAGCGGGTGCGTCTCGTCGAACGCGCTCTTGCCCTGAAGGCTGGTGGAAACCGGGATAGCCAGCAGTTCGGCCAGCGCCTTCAGTTCTTCATAGGCCTCGGCCCAGTGAACGCCCTGCCCGGCGTAGATGACCGGACGCTTGGCGGCGACCAGCGCCTCGGCCGCGCGCTTCACCGCGTCTGGCTCGGGCGCATAGCGGGTGGTGACAACCGGCTGATAGCTCTCGGGCGCGTCAATTTCTTCGCCCAACACGTCCCAGGGCATCTCGACCAGTACCGGGCGCAGACGGCCATTGCGCAGCTGCGTGAAGGCACGGCGCATGATGTTCTGCGTTTCTGCCGCAACCGTGATCGGCTCGGCATGCTTGGTCACATCCCGCATCGAGACGCTGGCATTGAAATTGTCCGGCACGAAGGCGATGCGGCGGGCATAGCCCTGCGGCAGCACCAGCACGGGCACGGATTCGGAGTAAGCCTGTGCCACCCCGCCATAGGCATTTTCGGTCCCCGGCCCATGTTGCATGGCGAACACGCCCATGCGCTTGCCCCGCGTCAGGCGGGACAGCGCATCGGCCATGTGGACGCCCGTCCGCTCCTGGCGGACGATGACCGGGCGGATGCCGATTGCGGCGGCATCCTCCAGCACGGCGTTGCGCGGATAACCGAAAATGACGTCTACACCCTCACGCTTGAGGATGTTGGCGATGGCAGCACTGACTTTCATGGGGTAATTTCAATCCTTCCTGGGGCCTTTCGGGCCGATCGGCCTCTCGCCCATGACCGTCGTGCGGATGAGATGCCGACGTTCGTACTTGAAATCATGGACGCCACGATGAAGCAAGAAACGATTGTCCCAGACAATCAATGTGTCCTTCTTCCATTTCACGCGGCAATGATAATGCAGGTGCTGGGCAAGGCTCTGGAGATAGCCGAGCAGGGCCTGGCTCTCGGCCTCGGTCCAGCCGACGAAGCGCTTGAAATAAGCGGTCGTCGCGAACAGGGCCTTACGGCCGGTGACCGGGTGAACGCGCACCGCCGGGTGGATATTCTCCAGCTCGTCTTCGCTGAACCCGTGCGATTCACGCAGACGCAGGCGCTTTTCCGGCGGCAGCTTCTCGTTGCGCGCCCAGATTTCCTTGCCTGAGTAAACGACCTCGAGCCCGTCGAGCAGTTCCTTCATGGCATCGGAGAGATGCTCATAGACGAGGTAGCCGTTCGAGAAGGCGGTATCGCCACCGAATTTGGGCACTTCCAGCGCGCGCATAACCACGCAGAGCGGCGGCTGCAGCAGAAACGGGCTGTCCGTGTGGAAGTGCTCGAAGGAAGGAACGACGTTCTCCGGCTCATGCGCTTCGCGGCGCACTTCCTGCATGTCCTGATGCTCGCCGTAGGTTGGCGCCTGCGGCAGCTCGGTGATCGGACCGAAGTAGCGCGTGAACGCCTTGTGCTGCTCGGGCGTCAGATTCTGGTCGCGGAACACGATGACCAGAAAATGCTCGAACGCCTTCATCACTTCTGCGAGCGTCTCGTCATCCAGTGGCTCCCGCAGGTCCACACCGCTGATCTCGCAGCCGCACGCGCCGGAGATCGGCTCGACGGTGATCCGCTTGAACTCGGGCATGGGCAAACCCGCCACGATCGTGCCGGTCGCCTGATCGGCGGCCTGCCCCTTGTGAGACACTTGGATGTTCATCTCGAAGCTCCTCTTCCAAGACCCCGGCGCAAGACCGGCCGGGGCCATCATCTATCAGAAATTGCGCTTGATGGTGACAGCCCATTCCCGCGGACGCGCCGGGCGCCCCTGGATGGACTGGGTCGATCCGCGATTGTCGAACAGGCCGTCATAGTAGAGCCGATCGGTCAGGTTGGTGACTTCCAGCGACAGCTGCCAATCCTCGGCGACATCGCGATACGTGAGGCGCGCATTGACGATCGTGCGCCCTTCCACCTGGTTAAACGGCGCGCGGTTGATCGCCGTCGAGAAATAGGGGCTCTGCGAGTTCACGTCGATGCGCGGGGTCAATGACCCGGCGTCGCCTAGCTCGATCTTGTACTGGCCGCCGACGCTCCAGCGCCATTCCTGCACGAAAGGCGCGTCCATATCGAGCGTGATGCCGGCGCTCTGGCCGATGGCGGAAATCGACTTGTAGTCGAAGTCCAGATAGCCGAGCGAGGCATCGATCAGCAGGCCGCGAACCGGGCGCAGCGTCGCCTCGACCTCGAAGCCCTTCACATCCGCCTTGCCGGCGTTGAGCGGCAATGCGCAGGGCGCGGCCGGCACCGTCGGACAGGTCGAAACGCTGACCAGAATATCGTTATACTTGTTGAGGAAGCCGGAGACGTTCAGGCGCAGCAGCCGGTCGAACAGGTCGCTCTTGAAACCGACTTCATAGGCGGTCAGCGTCTCGGGATCATGCGTCAGCGCCTGCGCCGGGAAGAACGGCCGCGGGTTGGCGCCGCCACTCTTGAAGCCCGTCGCGATCTGCGCATAGGTCATGAAGTCGGGCGTCCAGCGATACTGGATGACACCGCGATAATCGAGACGATCGCCCTTGAACGTCCGCACCAGCCCATCGAGCGGGGCGAGCGACGGCGGCGCATTGCCGCCGTAGATGTTCCCCGGATTGCCCTTGCGCGCATATTGGAAGCTCTTGGTAATGTCCGTATAGCGCAGGCCGCCGATCAGCGTCAGCTTCTCCGTCAGATGCAGTTCGGCATTGGCGAAGGCCGCGATGGTCTGGGATTCGACATGGTCGTTCTGGCGGAATTCCAGCGTGGGAAGCTGGACACGCGAGCCGCCGTCGCTGGTGCCCTCGAAATAATAACCGCCCACCGTATAGTTCAGCAGCGTACCGATCGCACCGCTGGCGCGCAGTTCCTGGCTGAACTGATTGTGGTTCACGTCATTGGCCGTCAGCGCGATGTTGATCGGCGAGGACTCGGCCGATGTGAACACCGAATTGTAGCTGCGATAGGCCGTGATCGAGGTGATGCTCAGATCGCCGACATCAATGGTGATGTTGCCGGAGAGGCCCCAGGTATCGAGCGAGTTACGGGCTGGCGCTGCATAAGGCGCCGTGCCATCGCGCGGGGCATAGTTGAGATAATTCTCATAGCTCACGAACGGGCTGGTCGTGAACGTATCCTGCGCGAAATTGCCATAGGGCGAATAGCTGATGAAGGGCGAGCCGGTGGCCGTACCATAGCGGACGCCGTCGATGACATAAGGTGCGGTCGCGCTCGACCCCGGCCCCGTCAGCGTGCCGACATAGAGGAGGGTGGAGGGCGCAGACTCGCTGTCGTCGCGGGTGATGTCGCCGATGATCGAAATGTCGACCGCGTCATTGGGCGTCCAGCGCAACGTACCGCGGCCGGCGACATAGGATTTGCCGCCCTCGGTGCCGAGCTTGCAATTGTCGGAAATCGCGAAGGTCCGCACCGGCGAAGTCGGGTGGGTGCAGCGGTAATCGTAGCGCGTGACGTAGCCGTCCTTCTTCACGCCAGCGCCGGAGACGCGCAGGAAAAGCTGATCGGGCACGACCGTCAGGTTCAGGCCGCCGCGCACCTCGGTGCGGTTGAAGCTACCGTAGGTTGCCTGGACATAGCCGCCGCCCGAGCCATCCGGCTTCTTGGAATAGAGCTTGATCGCGCCGCCGATCGAGTTCTGCCCCGCAAGCGTACCCTGCGGCCCGCGCAGAATTTCCACCCGGTCGAGGTCCAGCAGATCGAGCATCGAGCCCTGCAGCGTCGAGTAATAGACGTCATCGACATAGAGGCCGACGCCCGGCTCCAGTGCGAACGTCGAATCCGACTGGCCGACGCCGCGAATGAACGCCTGGATCGATGGGCCGTAGGTGGCCGGCGCTTCGGCGAGATTGACGTTGGGCGCCTGTGCGGCGACCTGAGCGATGCTCGTCTGGCTGCGCGCTTCCAGCATGTCGCCGGAGACGGCGGTGATGGCCAGCGGCGCATCCTGCAGACGCTGCGAGCGGAACTGCGCGGTCACCACGATGTCATCGGCATCGGCCTGCTGTGCAGCGCTTTGTTGGGGAGCGGGGGCATCCTGCGCCATGGCGGGTGTCGCCAGGGTTGCGGCGCCCAGCGTCAAGGCGCTCGCGGCCTGCAACAAAAGATCTGCCTTCTTCATCATCGCTCTCCTCCAATGTCAGAACGCCCGTGCGTCGGGCTGTTATCGGGCGGGACCATGGCGACGCTCGGCGCGCATGTCAAATTTATTCCATATTGCAGAAGTCTTGTTCCGTATATTGGAATTATAGCCTTGACTTGTCGCCGCGCCGCCGTAGCTTCCGTCTAAGAAAAATGAGGAGGGATGAATGGCAGAGTTCGATCGAAGGCAGCTTTTGGCAGGCGGACTCGCCGCTGGCGGTGCCATGAGCGCAATGACCGGCACCGCAACCGCGCGCACGATGCGACCGCCCCCGGCCGCGGCACCCGCGCGACGAATCGCCGTCGAGGAAGCCTGGACGATTGCCGAGCATCAGGACGCGCTGGCCGCCCTTGCCACCGGAACATGGCCCAATCTGGACGCGCAGCTGATTAACACGCTTGGTTCTCGCGGACCGGACCGCCTCACTCGCCGCCTGCGCGACGTGACGGAGCGGCTCGCGGAAATGGACCGCCTAGGTGTCGACATGCAGATTCTCTCGCTCACCTCGCCGGGTGTGCAGATGTTCCGCGCCGATCAGGCCGTCGCTATGGCCGAGCTTGCCAATGATCGCCTAGCCGAAGTGGTCCGCGCCCACCCGAAGCGCTTCGCCGGCCTTGCGTCCTTCGCGCCGCAAGACCCGGGCCGGGCTGCCAAGGAAATGGAGCGCGCCGTCAATAAGCTCGGTTTCAGCGGCTTCATTGTGAACTCGCACACCAATAACGAGTATCTGGACGACCCCAAGTTCATGCCGATCCTGGAGGCCGCCGCCGCGCTCGACCGGCCAATCTACATCCATCCCCGCTGCCCGTCAGACGGCATGGCTGAGCCGTTCCGCGATCATCGCCTGCAATCGGCGATCTGGGGCTATGCTGCCGAAACCGGCACCCATGCCATGCGGCTGATCCTCAGCGGTGTGTTCGACAAGCTGCCCAACCTCAAGATCGTGATTGGCCATATGGGTGAAAACATCCCGTTCCACCTGTGGCGCACAGACCATTGGTTCGAGCGCCGGCGCGATGCCTATGGCAGCAAGCTCAAGCCCTCCGAAGTCATGAAGCGCAACGTGTACATCACTACCAGCGGCGTGGAGCATGGCCCGGCCTTGCGCTACGCGATCGACGTACTGGGTGTAGACCGCGTGCTTTGGGCGATCGACTATCCCTATGAGGAGATGGAGCCCTCCGTCACCTTCATCAACCACGCCCCGCTTGACGGAGAAGAACGCGAGGCGGTCTGCCATCGCAATGCCGCGCAGGTCTTCCACCTCCCGCCAGCCTGATCCCGCCTAACCCTGACGACCCGCCCTGGCCCGCCAGGGCGGGCGTCAGGCCTCGGCGGAGGCGTGGCCGAAGGTAGCGCTGAGCGTGCGCGCTGCCGCCATGACGTCGCTCGCCATGCGCTCGCGGTCCATCGTGCCGAAGCGCTTGGCCGGCATCGTGAGGCCGATCGACCCAATCACCGCATTCCCGCTGCGGAAGACAGCCGCCGCGATGCCCGCGACATCGGCTTCCTGACTGTAGAAGATTGCGCAGCCCCGCTCACGAATGGCGGCCAGTTCCTCCACCAGCACTTCGGGCGGCGGCGTCGGGGCGCCGGTCAAAGGCCCCACCGGGCTCTGCGCCAGCGCCGCCGCCAGATCCTCCGCCTCCAGATGGGCGAGAATGGCACGGCCCAGCGAGCCCCAGGTCAGCGAAAGATCAGTATAGGGCTCCAGCACATGACGCAGCGTGTGCGGCGTGAGGATTCGCTCTGAGACGATGGCGCGGTGATGGGGGGCATCGTAGGTGCAGAACACCGCCGTCTCCTGCCAACCCGCCCACAGAGTGCGGAGGAAGGGGCGCACCGCCGCGACATAATGGCTGCGGCTCAAGATGTTGGCGGACAGCCTGAACAGTTCACGCCCGGCCCGATAGGATGTGCCGTCGCCCCGCTCTACCAACCCGCCGCGGATCAGCATCTGCAACAGCCGATGCACGCTGCTGGCCGGCATTCCCGTGCCCGCGGCAAGATCCTTGAGCGCGCAATCCCCGTCGCTTTCGCCGATCAGTTTGAGCAGCGCAATCATGCGGGCGCCAGACCCGCGATCGGTGTTGGTCGATGAATCCATGAAAAAGAAGACGCTCCGCCCCAAACCCCGCGCTGCCGGGGGAGCGTCTTCTACGAAATCTTCAGCGCTGACGCCATTGCCGAGTTCTGCCGCGATCAGGCAGCAGACCGCGCTGCCAGATGCGCGAGCGCAAGCGCGCCTGCTCGCTCGCCGAGCTGTAACGATCCGCCCGTGCCCAGCGCGGCCCAGGCGCGCGGATCGGCAGAGACAGCCCGCCCGGTGACGAACAGCCCGCTCAACTCGCGGGGGCGCAGTGCCGCGTCGATGAGCGCACTATCGCTCTTCAGTGGCGCATCCTCAGCGCCCAGCACATGCGCGCCCACGACATGGCGAAGGCGCGCGGACTGCATGGCGCCTGCAACGTCGATCAGGAAGCTCGCTTCCAGTCCAGGCAGGGTCCGCAGGAAGGGCAGAATCTCACGGATCAACGTCCGCGCTCGCGCCTCCTGCGCGCCCAATTGCGCGACGCTGGCCGCCCCATCGACCCGCATGGAAGGCCCGCGCACATAGGCGACGCCCCTATCCCGCCCCGCTGGCGTCACCCCATAGAGCACCAGTCGATCCGGCTGATCGGGCGATAGCACGCCAGAGGCCTTCGCGTCGGCGAGGCGGGCAGGCCATGTCGCTTGGCCGGCCAGCACCGCATCGAACGCGACGCCGCCAATCCGGTAATTCATGGCGATACTGGCGGGCTCGTCCAGCCCGCGCATGGCGGTGCCCGCCCGCATCGCCAGTTCGCCATCGCCGGTGGCGTCGATGACCATGGCGGCCGGCACGGCAAAGCGGCCGGACTTGTTCTCGACCATCGCGCCACGCACGACGCCGTTCTCCACGATTGGGTCGGCCGCCCAGCTGGAGAGCAGCAGTTGCACCCCCGCCTCCTGCGCGAGATCGAGCAGCGCATATTTGAGCGCCTCGGCATCATGAACCAGACCATCGCCGAGAAGGTCCGGCCCGGCATCGCCGTTTCGCTCCAGCCGACTGACCAACTCGGCCGCGATGCCCTGTTCTGCGGGCGTAAGCGCGATATCGAAGGACAAGGGGCCATTGCCGCCCAGTACGACGTTGCGCTCCACGAGGAGCGTGCGCGCTCCGCCCCTCGCCGCCGCCATAGCCGCCGCCACGCCGGACAATCCGCCGCCGCACACAAGCACGTCGACCGCCCGATAGACCGGGGTTCGACGGCCCGGCAGCATGATCTCGCCGCGCGTCGCACCCGCTGTGCGTTCCATGATCGTCGTGCTCATCCGCTTAATCCCGCACCATATTGTGGATCTTGGCCTTGCTGATGTCGATCGCGCCATCGGCCAGGTTCTGGCCCTGCGCGATCAGCAGCCCCTGCAATTCGTCGATGACGACCTCGCGCAGCGTCACCCCGTCCCGGCAAGCCAGCGCCGCCGCCGTGCCCGCCGCCTGACCGAAGGCCATGCAATCGGGAATCTGCCGGCAGCGCGAATGGGCCTCATAGCTCATCGATACGGTCTTGCCGGCAACCAGAAGATTCTCGATGCCCTGCGGCATCAGGCAACCGAAGGGCACGCCGAACACCGATGTGACCATCTTGGCGTTGGCCAGTCGCTCGCGGAAGGCTGCCGTCGTTTCGCTGCCGTCCGAGGGGTGGCGCACGAAGCCGAGCGTGTCCGGCAGACGGTGGTAGCGCTTGAAGATGTCGTCCGCGTGGAAGAGGCCTTCCAATATGTCGTCGCGCGTGAGCGTGTAATCGCCCAAGATACGCCGGGAATCGCGCACCCCGATCATCGGCGCTGCCTTGATGAGATAGGCCTCCTCGAATCCCGGCACAGTGCGCAGGAACGGCATGAACGCGCGCACGCCCTGCCGGGCCCGGACCTCCGCATCGGTCAGCTCGTCGGCATCATAAGGGTCGCGATGCAGCACACGGACGCCGTAGATATATCCCATCTGCCCAGCCCGTGTGGAAGGCGCGATGCCGAAGTTGGAGAAGTTGTCGAGATAGACGTCGTCCAGCAGAACGCCTGCAGCCTTGGCTGCCTTCACCATTTCGGTGCGACCCTTGCGATCCTGACTGTGGCGATAATCCACCCCGCCGATCTGGAAGAGCATGACCATCGGCTGCGGGTGATTATACTCTTGCATCGGCGCTCCGGCCCTGGCCGCGACATCGGCATCGCCGGTCGCGTCAATCACCACGTCGGCCAGCACGGCCTGCCGCCCGGCCTTGTTCTCGATGACCACGCCGCGCACAGCGCCATCCTCGACGATCGCATCGGTAACCCAGGTCTGCGGCAGCACACGCACGCCGGCTTCCTTCACCAGTTCAGCCAGCACAAATTTGAGGATTTCGGGGTCGAAGGGCACGGCGAAATGCCCGTCCTCCAGGTCCGGATCGGCGCCGCCATTGGCGCGCAGCCGCTCGATCACTTCCTTCATGATCCCGCCGGTGAAGAAGGCTTGGTGATATTCCGTGACGAACGAGCGCGGCCCGGTGCCGCCCAAGGTCGTATCCCGCTCGATCATCAGCACGTCCGCGCCGTTGCGCGCGGCGGCGACAGCCGCAGCGACGCCGCCGGCGCCGCCGCCGCAGACCAACACTGCGGCCCGGTCAACCACCGAAACCGCCTGCGGCTGCTCCTCGATCCACTCCTGCTCGTCCACGGCTATCATGCGTCACCCCTTGCTGTCGCCGAACGGAACTATCTAACTATAATATTCTTTGCAAGCAGCATCGCGGCTTGCGGCTCAAACCATATGACTATATTATTTTTTGCATGGAGAAGAGATTCGGGGCTCCCACCGCACGGGAAACCATCACCGAGGCCGCACGGGAGATCCCGGTGGCGCGGCGCACGCAGGTTCTGGTCGTCGGTGCCGGCGCAGGGGGCTACCCCGCTGCCATCCGTGCCGCACGCAATGGCGCTGAAGTGCTGCTGATCGAGCGCAACGCCGTTGTCGGCGGCACCGGGCCCATGTCGTTCGTGACTGAATTCCTCAGTTGCGAGAATATGAGCGGCATTTTGCGCGAGATGCAGCAGCGCCTCGCCGCGCATGATGCCGCAGCCGAGACCTTCCTGCCGGAATATTTCAATCTCGCTTACGACCCTGAGATGCTCAAGCTGGTGGTGCTCGACATGCTGGTGGAAGCCGGCGTCGATCTGCTGCTCAATACCAATGTCGTCGATGTGATCCGCGAGGGGGACGCGCTCAAGGGCGTCATCATCGAGAACAAGTCAGGCCGGCAGGCCATTCTCGCGGACGTCATCATCGATGCCAGCGGCGATGCGGACGTTGCTTCGCGGGCCGGCGTCGCCATGCATCCGCGCGAAGACCCGCAACCCATGATGATGTTGTGCCGCATGGGCGGCGTCGACTGGGAACGGATGCAGGCTCACGCCCGCGCGAACCCGGACGATTTCTCCAAGCTGTGGGGTACGCCCGCCAATCCGCTCGATGGTGCCCAATATGTCCACCTGACTGGCTGGAAGTCGCTGGTGGCCCAGGGCAAGGAAGAAGGCGCCCTGCCCGGCACATTCGGCCATCATATCTCCATCTTCGGTGCCACGCCCGCCAATCTGCGCCATGGCATCGGCTATCTCTATGCCGTGCAGGTGCTCAATCGGGATCCCACCGATGCCGCCGATCTTACTGGTGCGGAGGTCGAAGGTCGCCGCCGGGCGCGCGATTTCCTGCCGTTCGTCAAGCGCATTCCCGGCATGGAAGACGCCTTCCTCATCGACATGGCGCCGCAGATCGGTGTGCGGGACAGCCGCCGGATCGTCGGCGATTACACGCTCACCCGCGATGACATCTTCGATGGCGCCGCCTTTGCGGACGAGATCGCCCTCAAGGTCTATCGCGGCCCGAATGTGAAAGGCTGGGTCCGTCACAAGCCCGATGGCAGCGAGGGCGGCAAGGGCCATGACCTCACCGAAATGCCGATCTCGGTGGTCGTGCTGGGCCTGCCTTATCGCTGCCTGCTCCCGCAGGGCATCGAGAATCTGCTGGTGGCGGGCAAGACCGTTTCATTCGACAATGAGGCCCATCAGCGCGTGCGGTTGATGCCCGAATGCATCGCCATGGGCGAGGCTGCTGGCGTCGCCGCCGCCGTGGCAGTGCGCGACGGCGTTCCGCCCCGCCAGGTCGATACGGATGCGGTGCGCGCCCTGCTGAGCGAAGGCGGCATGAATCTGGACCGGAGCAAGGTCCGGGTGCAGCAAGTGCGGAAAACCCTCGCTAGCCGGGGCTTGAATGTCCTGATGGATTGAGACCGGCGCCCTCCCCGCGCCCCTTGCCCAAGGCGGGGACGCGGAGCAGGTGAGGTTCGGCGCTTACACGCGAGGAGCGATCAATCCTCGCGGCGATACCCGCCCAGGCCGGGCTTGAAGGACTTTTCGTCCAGAAACTGCGTCATCCCCTTGCGGCGCCCACGCTCGGTATCCTGACCCGCCGCCGTCGCCGCCATCGCGCCGAGCATCGCCTCGGACGTGTCCCAATCCAGCCGCTCGACATATTTGAACGCGGACTTGGCGTGGCGCAGGATGGTCGGGTTCTTGGAGAGTAGCTTGCGCGCCAACGCCTCGGTTTCGGCACGCAGATCGGCCAACGGCACCGAGCGGTTGACCAGCCCCATTTCCGCCGCCTTGCGCCCGTCGAACGGATCGCCGGTCATGATATAATAAAGGCTGTCGCGGTGGTTCATCACCTGCGCCACGGCGCGCGTGACGTTGCCCGCCGGGATGATCCCCCAATTGATCTCCGAAAGGCCAAAAGTGGCCTCATCGGCGGCAATCGCCAGATCGCAGGCGACCAGCGGCGTGAATGCCCCGCCGAAGCACCAGCCGTTGACCATCGCAATGGTGGCCTTGGGATAGTGCGTCAGGCGCCGCCACATCCAATCCGTCGCGGCGCGGCGAAAGCGGGCCTGTACAATGGCGGATTCGCCCTCGGTCTCCCGGAAATATTCCTTGAGGTCCATGCCGGCCGAGAAGGCCTCCCCCTCACCGGTCAGCACGACGACGCCGACCTCGTCGCGCACCTCCAGCTCATCGAGCACCTGCCACATCTCACGATTGATCGTGGGATTCATCGCATTGCGCTTGGCCGGGCGGTTGAGGGACACCCATGCGATGCCGTCATCCAGCGTGACCTTCACGGCCTCATAGGTGTGTTCACTTGTCATCGATGGATTGTCCTTTCGCTTCCATGGACACGACCAGGCGGGTGAGCAGATCGAGCAATGTCTTGCACTCTTGCTCCGCCAGCCCGGCCGTGAGTTGCTCTTCCAGCCGCCGCGCATCGGCATTGACCGCTTCGAACCGCGCCTGCCCCTCGGGCGTCAGACTGATGAGCGAGATCCGGCGGTTGAGTTCGCTGGTCTCGCTGGTGATGAGGTTCTTCTCGCGCAATTGGGCGAGTTGCTGGGTGGCGGCCTGCGGCGTGACCCGCTGCACCCGCGCCAGCTCCGCCGCGGAACAGGGGGCGAGGCGTTTGAGGAAAGAGAGGATCGTGAAATCGCTGGTCGTCAGCCCGTGCGCGCGCACTACCTCGTCCAGCTCCAGTTTGCCGGCGGTGTAGCCGCGCTTGAGCAGATAGAGCAGCCGCCGCGGCCTTCCTTCATCGGATCGCGACTGCGCGCTCATGCTCCCCCTCTCCCGCCGACCTCCGGCCGTTCAAATTGACAATCTACTTTATATAAAGCTTCTTGATAATTATCCCGCTGACTGTCAACCGGCTTTGCCTTCGCCACACCGCATGCAAAAGGGCGGCACCTACCGATGCCGCCCTGCACAAGATCATGTAATGCGTGGCGCGCGGCGGCTCAGCCCCAGACCTCCTCCGCCACGCGCACAACCAGCTCCAGCTTGGCCTTCTCGTGCTCGATATCCATCATGTTGCCGCCGATGCCGCTGGAGAAGCCGCATTGCGGTGAGAGCGCGAGTTGATCGATATCGGCATATTTCGCCGCATCCTCGATCCGCCGCTTGAGGTCATCGGGGCTTTCCATCGTGCCGCGCTTGGTGGTGACCAGGCCCAGCACCACCGTCTTCCCCTTCGGCAGGAAGCGCAGCGGCTCGAAGCCACCGGCGCGATCGGAATCATATTCCAGGAAATAGCCGTCGATGTTCATCTCGTTGAACATGACCTCCGCAACCGGATCATAGCCACCCTCGGCGACCCAGCGGCCGGCGAAATTGCCCCGGCAGACATGCATGCACACCGCCATATCATCGGGCTTGGCCGCAATCGCCGCGTTGATGAGTTTGGCGTAGACGTGCGGCAGTTCTTCCGGATCTTCGCCGATACTGGTCGGCACCTGCGCGCGCAGGGTGGGGTCGCAGAGATAGGCGAAGTTGGTCTCGTCGATCTGTAGATAGCGGCAGCCGGCGTCGATCAGATCGCCGATCTCCTCGGCGTAGACCGCCGCGAGGTCCGCGTAGAATTCCTCCATCGTCGGATAAGCCTCAGCGTCGATCGCATCGCGCCCGCCGCGGAAGTGCATGATCGAGGGCGAGGGAATGGTGATCTTGGGGGTTTCCTTCGTCACCGTCTTGAGGAACTTGAAGTCCTCGACGAAGATCGGCTTGGGGCGGCTGAGCTTGCCGGTGATGCGCACCGTATGCGGCTTGCTCTCGACCGTGCCCTGCTCGTTGCGGAAGGTGGTGCGGTGGCTGGACTGCCAGGGTTCGACATTGGCGAAGCGGAGCAAGAAATCGGTGTGCCAGCTGCCGCGATTATACTCGCCGTCGGTGATCGACTTGAGGCCGACGCCTTCCTGCAGCGCCACGACCTCGCGGATGGCGTCCTGCTGGATGGTCAGCAGTTCCTCCGCGCTGAGCTCGCCGGCGGCCTTCTTGTTCCGGGCTTCGATGAGATATTCCGGGCGGATGAGGCTGCCCACATGGTCGGCTCGGAACGGCGCTGGCTTCATGCAAAACTCTCCTTTGGGCAACAACAGAATGCGGTTTTGATGATCGTCATTTGAGACAATCCCTGCCCCTCGCCAATAGCACGATTCCTTGCAGCAGCCACAATTTTCGTTATCAATGACAACAAAATAAGCTGCCACAGATAGGAGATTTCATGGTCAGTCCGGCGCAACCTGTTTCTGCCCCTGCGGAGACGGCGGATATCGACGCCCCCATGATCGAGGCTTCGGCGGGCGAGATCTTCCTGCGGCGGCTGGCGGCCAACGGCATCGAGTATCTGTTCGCCAATGGCGGCACGGACTTTGCGCCGGTGATCGAGGGCTTTGCCCATGCGCAGGTGGCGGACTTCAAGGTGCCCACGCCCATCCTCATCCCGCACGAGACGGCCGCGCTCGGCATGGCGCATGGCTATTATCTGGCGACCGGACGGCCGCAGGCGGTGATGGTCCACACCAATGTGGGCCTGGCCAATTGCGTGATGGGCGTGCTCAACGCGGCCTCCGACCAGGTGCCGATGATCCTCGCCAGCGGCATCACCCCGCATACGGAGCATGGGGCGCTCGGCCACCGCAACTCGCCGATCAACTGGGGCCAGAACATGCGCGACCAGACCGCGATGGTGCGCGAGCCGGTGAAGTGGGACGCCACCCTCTCCCGCCCCGAGCAGATCGCCCCCCTGGTCGACCGCGCGGTGGCCATCGCCACCTCCAGCCCGCGCGGCCCGGTGTATCTGGGCCTGCCGCGCGAGGCGCTGTGCGAAGTGACGACCTATCGCGACAGCAAGCCGCGCAATGCCGCCGCCCGCGCCGCGCCGCATCCGGAGGATCTGGCGGAGGCCGCGCGGCTGCTCGATGCCGCGGCGCGCCCGCTGATCGTGGCCTTCCGCACCGGAGCCCGCGGTGACGGGTTCGACGCGCTCACCGCCTTTGCGGAGCGCCACGCGATCCCCGTGGTCGAGTTCTGGCCCTCGCAGCTCTCCATCGACGGCGCCTCGCCCATGCATGGCGGGTTCGACCCCGGCGAGGACCTGGCGGCGGCGGACGTGGTGCTGGTGCTCGATGCCATCGTGCCCTGGCTGCCGCACCGCCACGGCTTTGCCGAGCAGGCGACGGTGATCCAGGCCGGGGCCGATCCGCACCAGTTGGAAGTGCCCCTGCGCGGCTTCGCCACCGATCTGGCGCTGACCGGCGAATCCGCCCACACCATCGCCGCGCTTGACGAGGCGATGCAGGCCATGAGCCCGGCCCGGGACCGCTCCGCCCGCTTCGCCCGGCTGGCCGGGCGCCACGCCGCGCGGCGCGCGCAGCTGGACAGCGCCGTGCGCGCCGGGCCGCCCATGTCCGCCGCCTTCGTCACCCGCGCGATCGTGGAGTTGATCGGCGCGCAGGGCTGCATCGTCAGCGAGCTGGGTGCCAAGCCGGAATTCGTGACCGGGCTGCGCGGCGACCAGTTCTTTCAGAACCCGATTTCCGGCGGGCTCGGCTGGGGGCTCCCCGCCGCGCTGGGCGTGCAGCTGGCGGACCGCGACCGGCTCGTCGTCGCGACGGTGGGCGATGGCAGCTACATGTTCGCCAATCCGGTCGCCTGCCACCAGATCGCCGAGGCGCACGGCCTGCCGCTGCTCACCATCGTCTATAATAACGGCATCTGGGGCGCGGTGCGCGGATCGACCCTGGGCATCTACCCCAAGGGCCACGCGGCGCGCGCCAATGTGATGCCGATCACCTCGCTCGAGCCGCTGCCCGACTTCTGCAAGATCGCGCAGGCCTCACGCGCCTGGACCGCCCGCGTGACCGACCCGGCCGCGCTGGCCGACACGCTGCGCGAGGCGGCGCGGGTGATCCGGGAGGAGAAGCGGCAGGTGTTGGTGGAGGTGAAGGTGGGGCGGGGCTAGCTGGTGTCCGAATCCATTACGTGCCGCACCTAACAGGTTACCGCTTGCTGGCAGAACGTTGGCGATGCGCGTCTATCACGATGATGTCCGAGGCGCGTTCACCGCGCGCTTCCGCATCTCGTTTCAATTTCTCAATGGTCCATAACTTTCGCCCCATTTTACCAATGTCCATAATCACGAAGATTGCATCAGCAGAGCGAGACGCCTTCTTATATATTTCGAGTTGCGTTTTGTAACCATGAACGACTGATCCAGTAGATAACTTAATTTCGACAAGTACACGCCCTCGGTATCCACTAGAAAATTTAAAATCTACGGGTCCACCGCCGGAATTTGTTTCAGGTGAAATGTCAACGTTGTTCACAGCACACATGACGTTTGCCACGGCAAAAAATAGAAGCTGACTAGCGCGCTCGTGCCGCGCGATGTTACCATTCCACAGCAGCTCCCACATATTGTTATCTTCTACCATCTCTTGAAACTGCTTCATTATTTCCTTTACAGTTTCAAGCAGGGTGGTTGCGTCTTTCGACGGTGGTGCGACTAAGCGGCCGCGAAAAGGTTCTGGATCTTCAGATAGAATTTTCCGAAATTGGTAGTAGCCGTCGAGATCTGCTTTCTCATCGTAGCTCTCCGACGCCAGAGCCACCGCATCGATCAATTTACGTAACAAAGTAGGAGAAGAGAACGCCGCACGACGGATAGCCGCCTTCTTCTGAGCGATTGTTGCCTTAGCAAAATTCCCAAACATCCGATTTACAGCTTCACGTATTTCACGCACCTCTAGGATCACGCGGCTTACGTCAGTCCAATCGGCTGCTAATGGCAAATCCCGAAGTAAGTCCCGTGGCACCAAAATAACTGGTGAGCCAGGGTGAAAAGGATTTTCTGGTAACTTACGGTTTCCGTAGTATTCTCCGAACGCCTTCACCGGCACGTCATTAGTAATGCAAAAATCTTCTGTAATCTCGGCAAGGGTTGGCAACAGGAAGTTCGTTGTCATATCGCTTAACGTATCTGGACCAACGCCTGTCTCGAACAAGCCCATCAAAGGGATCATCGTGGGGTTCTTCTCCCCAAGCGTAATAATCTCTTTCGCAGTGCGTAAAATGCTGTGGCGAAGGGCAGGTGGCCGTGAACTTCCGCTGGTTCCTGCGGCTCCATATCCAAGGCTCGTTTCCGCTCGTTCGTCTAAATTGAGCGCTTTGTAAGCGCCCCTCCAAGCGACATCCCCCTCCGCCCGCGAGATATCAAGAAGACCGATGACATTCTGGAAATTTACTTCGACCGCGCTCCGGCCCTTCCTCATGATTAGCGGATGCTGGCTCTTCCAGAGCAGTAAAGGGTCGATAAAAAGTTTAGTGTCGCTGTTTAAAATTGGATCTAGTAACTTTGAAAGAGCAAAGGCCTCAGCAGGCACACCGAAATACGTTGAAAACAATACCGGATGAACAAGGCTTTTACGCGCTGCCATTGAACCTACCCCTACAAAGCTAAGACCTCAGCTTAGCACCGGCCCAACCTTTCAGGCGGCCATCCACTTCTGCATACCTCATCCTCGCCCGGCGGCGCTTGGCACTATAATTCGTCGAGAAAGGGCAATATGTCCTCCGGCCGAGCCTTGCCCGCCCGGCACTTGAGGAAACCGGATGTCGTCTCGACCACGCCAACCTTCTGGGCATGGCAACGGAAATCCACTGGTTGAGCGACACACCATCCTCCTTCGCGAGGCGCGCGGCGGCGGCCGTTACCGAGGCGGGCAGCTTGAGCGGATAGAATGCCTTGCTAATGTTTTACTTCCCTCATCGGATGCGGATCGCAACTTGGGCAGGAAGATAACTTCCGTCACTCGCAAGCCTACCCGGCTTTTAGGCGAAGTCGAGACAAAACAGCGATTTGCCAGAGGTGTCTCGACTTCGCTCGACATGAGCGGGAGGCGAGGTCGGGTGCTGTGGTGTCTCGACTTCGCTCGACACGAACGGGGGTGGTTCAGGCGCGAGGGCTTTAGCCCCCTCACCCCGCCGGCCGGCTCACCACCTGCAGCTCCTGATAGGCCCGCATCCCCAACACGCCATGCTCGCGGCCGTAGCCGGAGTCCTTCATGCCGCCGAAGGGCACGTCTGACTCGTTGAGGCCGTGGCGGTTGATCCAGACCGTGCCAGCCATCAGCTGGCCGGCGACGGCGCGGGCGCGGGTTTCGTCCGTGCTCCAGACGGAGGCGCCGAGACCGAAGCGGGTGGCGTTGGCGCGTTGTACGGCTTCATCCTCGCTGGTGAAGCTGAGCACGGGCATGACCGGGCCGAACTGCTCCTCGCAGACCAGGGGCACGCTCTCATCCAGCCCGGCGATGATGGTCGGCTCGATGAAATAGCCCCCCTCGCCTTGCGCGCCGCCCTGCGTGCCCCCGCTAGCGCTCCCGCCCGTCAACAGCTGCGCGCCGGGACGGGCGACGGCGTCTTCCAGATAGGCCTTCACCTTCTCATATTGCGGCAGGTTCTGGATGGGCCCCATGTCCATGCCGGGGGTGCTGCCGGGGCCGACCTTGAGCGCGCGCACTTTCTCGACCAGCTTTTCCAGAAAGGCATCGCGCACGGGCTCGGCCACATAGACGCGCTTGATGGCCATGCAGATCTGCCCGCAATTGTAGAAGCCGCTGCGGGCGATGCCGGCGGCGGCCTTGTCCAGATCCGCATCGGCCAGCACCAGCGTCGCATCATTGCCGCCCAGCTCCAGCGTGATGCGCTTGAGCGTGGCGGCAGCGCTGGCCATCACCTTCTTGCCGGTGGCGACCGAGCCGGTGAAGCTGATCTTGTCGATCCCCTCATGCGCGGTCATCCAGGCGCCCAGATCATTGCCGCCGGCGAGGACGTTCATCACGCCGGCGGGCAGCACATCCGCCGCGAGCGCGCCCACCGCCAGCGTGGTGAGCGGCGTGTAGGGCGAGGGCTTCAGGATCAGCGTGTTGCCGGTGTAGAGCGCCTGCGCGACCTTGTGCATGGCGAGCGCGATGGGGAAGTTCCACGGCGCGATGGCGCCGACGACGCCCAGGGGATGGTAGCGCAGCTCCACCTTGCCGCGCGCATCATCGCGCAGCACCTCATCGCCGATCTCCAGCGCGGCGAGCTGCTTCATGTGATGCGCGGCGACGGTCAGCTCCATGCGCGCCTGCTCGATGGGCTTGCCATGCTCGCGGGTGAGCAAGGGGGCGAGGCGATCGGCAGCGGCGGCGATGCTGTCGGCCAGGGTGTGGATGCGCGCGCGGCGATCCTCCGGGGTGCGCGCGGCCCAGGCCGGGAAGGCGGCGCGGGCGGCGGCGACGGCGGCATCGAGATCGGCCTGCGAGGCCTCCGGGCAGAGCGCGAAGGGGCGGCCGGTGGCGGGATCGATCACCGCGAAGCTGCGCCCCCCGTCCTCGAAAGCGCCCTGCACGAGCTTGCCGCCGATGAGATGCGCGTCCGCACCCGCCACGCTCGCCGGCCGCTCCAGCACTGTTCCCTCGCCCATCCATCGTCTCCTGACTCGTTTGCGCAGGAGCATGGATATTGTTGTTTGAATCTACAACCCCGAAATCGTGCTGGCCGAAATCGGGCGGGGATCGCTCAGGGGTTTTCGGCGAGGTAGCGGCCGAGCATGTCGTGCAGCTTCTGGGCGAAGGCGCGGTCCAGCATCATGGCGCCGTCGCTGCGGGTCTCCGGCGCGGGGGCACTCTCGATGCGGGGCACCTTGCCCAGCGCATCGACATCCTCCACCACCCCGCTCACGCGCTTGAGCTGCTGATCCAGCTGGCCGAGAAACGCCAGAAAATCATCGCTTTGCTTGCGGGTGAAGGGCATCTGCAGCACCTCGTTGAGGCGCAGCGCGAGGGCATAGGTCTGCTCGTGCACGGTCTTGCCATGATCGGTGAGCTGGAGCAGCACCGAGCGGCTGTCCGACGGATTGGCCTGCTTCTCGATGATCCCGCGCTCGACCAGCGAGGAGACGACGCGGCTGGCATAGCTCTTCTCCAGATGCGCATCCGCCGCGACCTGCTTGAAGGAGACCGACCCATAGCTGGCGGTGATGCCGATCACGCGGCATTCCGGCAGCGAGAGCCCCAGGTGCCGGCGATAATATTCCTCGGAAATCCCTTCGGAAAAGCGCGCCACCATATGGAGGCGGAAGGTCATCAGGTTGCGGAAGCTCGGCCGATCCACCGATGCGCCGGCCTTCTTTCTGGCCACAGAACAGGTCCCCCTTGGTTTCGAACGGACCGGTATAAGGGATGCCGCTGCCCGCGCACAACAAAAAGGCCCGCGCCGCAAACACGGGCTTGACGCACTTTGTTGTCTATGACAACGATTTGGCAAAGACGACATGAGTCCGCGGGCGCCCCCACGGATTCCCGGCAGATGACCAAGGAGGGATGCGCCATGCTGTCTGCAGAACAGAATGAAAAGCTGGCCCGCGTCGGCCCCGGCACGCCGATGGGCGAGCTGCTGCGCCGCTACTGGCACCCCATCGCCGGCGAAAGCGAGTTCGAGACGCGCGCGACCAAGCCGGTGCGGATCATGGGCGAGACTCTGGTGCTCTACAAGGATCTCTCCGGCCAGTTCGGCCTGATGGACCGCCACTGCCCCCACCGCCGCGCCGACATGGCCTGCGGCATGGTCGAGCCCGACGGGCTGCGCTGCAGCTATCATGGCTGGATGTTCGACGCGCAGGGCGCCTGCACCGAGCAACCCTTCGAGGATACCGCCAATCCGCAGGGGCGCTACAAGGACAAGGTGCGGATCAAGGCCTATCCGGTCCGCGCCCATGCCGGGCTGCTCTGGGCCTATATGGGCCCCCTCCCCGCACCCGAGCTGCCGGACTGGGAACCCTTCTCGTGGAAGAACGGCTTCCGCCAGATCGTGATCTCCGAGCTGCCGTGCAACTGGCTGCAGGGGCAGGAAAACTCGATGGACCCGATCCACTTCGAGTGGATGCACGCCAATTGGAGCAAGCGACTGCGCGGCGAGACCGGCCCCTATGGCCCCAAGCACCTCAAGATCGACTTCCGCGAATATGAGTATGGCTACACCTATAATCGCATCCGCGAGGACACGGACGAGACCAACCCGCTGTGGACCATCGGCCGCGCGTGCCTGTGGCCCAATGCGATGTTCACCGGCGACCATTTCGAGTTCCGCGTGCCCATCGACGATGAGACGATGATGAGCGTCGGCTGGTTCTTCACCCGCGTGCCGCGCGATGCCGAGCCCTATGTGCAGCAATCCATCCCGGTCTGGTTCGGCCCGATCAAGGACGAGCGCGGCGAGTGGATCACCAGCCATGTGATGAACCAGGATTTCGTCGCCTGGATCGGCCAGGGCACCATCTCGGACCGGACGCAGGAAAATCTCGGCCTGAGCGACAAGGGCATCGGCATGATGCGCCGCCAGTTCCTGCGCGACATGGAGAAGATCGGCCGCGGCGAAGACCCCAAGGCGATCATCCGCGACCCCGCGATCAACAAGGCGATCCCCCTGCCCACCATCCACCGCGACGCCGTGATGGAAGGCATGACCGCCGAGGAAATCGAAGCCGGCGGTGCGATGCACCTCAAGCGCTTCATCTTCCAATATGGCCAGCCCGCGCATGTGCTGAAGCTGCAGCAGGAGGCGATGCGCATCAGCCAGGACAATAAGGGCTATGTCGACGCCTGAGGGCGGCGGGCGACACGCGCACGATCAGCCGACCTCTCTCGGCATCAGACTGGCCCGGCTGGCGTGATCTGGCCGGGCTTTTTGTTGGGGGATGCCGCATGGCTGCGAGGTTCGTCCGGTGCGCCCTGGGCTCCTGCCTGCGCAGGAGCACTGGGGGTATTGGGCGGGCGTGAAGCTTGGCTCTCATCCTCCATGCTTCTGCGCAGGGAGGAGCCCAGGGCGGCGATAAGCGGAGTAAGCCGAGCGCTCCGTCCGCCCGATCTCCCAATCGCGCCCTCCCCGTCGTGCCACGTCCGCGCCTCTTGCGCCGTTGAACGGCTGATCTCAAAACGCGGTGTTCCGCTGCGATGAAATGCGCGGGCATCACGCATTGTTAACCCGATCTCGGACAGGAGAGCTTTAAGATCGGATGAATCATGAATTTGCTGGACATCGACACGCTGCAGCTCTGCAGCCTCGTGAATACGAGCGCCTTCGGCATCGTATTTCTGCTGCTTTGGCGTGGTCGAAAAGCGGATGATTATCTGCTGTTCTGGTCGGCAAGCGCGCTTCTCTACGGCGGTGTGATGATCGGCTTTGCCCTGTGGGGTGAGCGCGGCATGGGCGCTGCGACGGCGCTGTTGATGATGCTCGCCTTCAGCAACACGGTCTCCGTCATGGGCGTTCGCCGGTTCGAAGGCCGGCCCGTGCTCGCGCCGTGGATGGCGCTGCCGGCGCTGGTCATCGGCGTTGCCCATCTTGGGCCGCTGTTGCTGATGGCCCAAGGCTGGCTCCCGGCAGACTCCCAAATCCCGCGCATCGCCGATGTTCTTGGCCTGACCGCAGCCATGGCGATCAATGGGACAGCCATGATCTCCGGGCCATTGCGCGGGCAGCGGATCGCAGGCGCAGGCCTGCTCGCCTACATCCCCATATTCCTGATTTCGCTGGTGGGCGATCTGGGCGTGCTCTCGGGCGACCACTCGCTGGGCAGCCTGCCGCTGCTCGCAGATCAGGCGTTGCTCGGCATCATCAATCTTGGTTTGCTGGTTCTGCCAATCGATCAGGCGCAGGACGCGCTGCGCGCCGCAGCGCTTCGTGATCCGCTGACCGGCGTGTGGAACAGGGCGGGCCTGGAGGTGCAGAAGCGGCGCCTGCTCGCGCCTGGCGCGGCCGTCGTCGCGATCGATGTCGATCATTTCAAGGCCGTTAACGATCTGCACGGCCATGAGGCGGGCGACGCCGTCTTGCGCGGCATTGCTCAGGAAGCGGGGCGGATCGCACAGGCACAAGACGGCGCTCTCGCACGCATTGGCGGTGACGAATTCATCCTGCTGCTGCCGGCGAGTTGCGAAGGGCAACGCCTGATCGTCGAGGCGCTAATGAACCGATGCCGCGCCGCTGGCGCCGCACCGGGATCATGGAGTGTCAGCATCGGCTTCTCGCAAGTGACGGCCGCGGAAACAGCCTTCGAGCCTGCCGTCGTCCGGGCCGACAAGGCGCTGTATCACGCCAAGGCGGAGGGGCGGGATCGCGTCGCAGGACTGGCGGCGTGATCGCCAGCGGGTGACTGATAGCACGGCACCCGCTGCCGCCACGGCCAACCGCAGGAGGCGATGCGCATCCAGCCAGTACAACAAGGGCTATGTCGACGCCTGAGGGCGGCCGACGACGCGCACGCGATCAGCCGACCTCTCTCGGCATCAGACTGGCCCGGCTGGCGTGATCTGGCCGGGCTTTTTGTTTGGGGGTGGTAGTCATGCGGGACAATCAGGGCTGTCTCCCAACGCCTGCTCGTTCAAGTCCATCACGACGGATAAACTAGACTTGGGAGCCAACAGCCCTCTGTCGTCTCCGGTTCTTCAGCTCAAGAACCTAAGTGCTTTGCAGCTGGTAAAGTCTCATCTTATAGCATTCGATCGGAAGCAAAAGGGGGATACATGTCAGAGGTTTATCCACTGCCGAGATCGGCGTTACTGTTCATGGCAGCAGTCGATGAAGCCAAACGAACAAATGAAGGGCCTTTCAGAGCCATTGCCCCGATATTTCGCATTTCTCTTGAGGGCCAGCGAGGGCAAATGCTCAATGTCGAGAAAGCCGCGTCGGTACTGAATCCGATATTAGGTGATAGCTTCAACGAGCATGCGCTAGAAGCCTTCATTCCTCAGCTTTGTCACCTCGGTTGGTTGGTCGAGCAAAAAGCGGACGGAACAGCGTCAGCTTACCTCGTTCCGAAGGAATTGCCGTCCTTTGATGAGGTCGAGGCCATCGAAACCAGCGCCACAAAGCTAAATCGTCTTCACGCAGCTTTCGAAGAATTTCTCGATGTCCACGCCCCTTTGCTCAAAATCACGCTCGGGAAAGACCAATTCGAGTGGCAGTTGTTTAAATGGGCCACGTCGCTCGATGGTTCTGACAAAGAGCGCGTTAAGGCAGAAGCTAAACGGCTTCTAGACGGTGAGAAGCTGTCCATACGAAACCAGTTTTTGGATGAGACAACTCGGCTTAGCCGAATCGATAAGCAACTGACAGTCGAATTTGCAGGTTTCGTTAAATGGCTCGCTAAGCATCGGCGCCCGGAGTTCGCAGATATAGCCAGCTTGACTGAACTTGGCTTAGCGCTTGAGTTTTTGGAAGAGCTTCAGCGCCCTACGGGCGGATCCCTAGTAAAAATCAAAACAACCTTCGTGCTTGATGCTCCAGTTTTGCTGGACTTGCTCGGTCTCAGCGGACCCTCAAGGCAATTCAGTATAATGCAGTGCCTTAAAGCACTCCGCGAACACGGTTCCAAAATTGTAACCATGTCGCATTGCCTTGCCGAGCTCGCCGACATTTTGAGCGCAGTTCTGGATCGGGCGCCCACTAGGCGGTTTGGGTTGACCGGCGATGCCCTCAGGGCCGACCCTAGTCTAGTGGCTCATGCCAATAGCGTTCGTCGTCAACCTGACAAAGCGGTAAAACTAGCAGACGTACAGATTTTGAACTTCGACCGCCGCAGCCCGCTATATGCTAGCGCCTTCCCCGACGAGCTTATCGATAAGTTTCGGGGCTCAGCTCATTGGCATGACATGTACAAGACAGATCAACGCGACTGCGACGCTATGTCCATTGGTTACGTGATGCGACGCCGCAATGGGGAAATTGCGTCAGATTACTTTGACACCTCTTTTTTGCTAGTGACACGAAATTCGACGTTCACACAGTTCTCCACTATGTTCGCCCGCTCTAATCTCGGTATCCCGAACTACGCAGCGGGACCCGCAATAGAAACTAAGACCTTGGCTGCCATGGTCTGGATGCGTTTTGGCTCTGCCGCGAACCCAGACCTACCTCAACTGCATCTGGTGTCGGCTTGCGACCGAATACTTGCCTCAAATCGCGAGCTTCTACGAAAAGCAGAAAAGCGCCTCGAAACCCTCAAGGATACGGAAGCCGCATCCGTGCTACTTTCCTCGCAGCAGGCCGTCCTCGACCTCGTTATTTCGACCGGTGGCGCCCCTGAAGTCCTAGATGCAGCTAACGGCGAAGAACTCCTCGCTGCCTTTACAACAAGTGCAGAAGCTCGGGGCCGCGATTCGGAACGAGCACGATCAGATGCCGTCAGGGTAGAACTTGAAGCTGCCCTCGCAACAAAGGATCGAGACACAGAAGCTCTAAAAGCAAAATCCGTCGAGCTAGCGGCAGCGGAAACTAAAGAGCAGGCCCGAAGGCGTCAAGCCGAAGAGCTTATACAAAAGCTAAAAGAGGATGATGATATTCGAATCGCCGGGATCGCTGACTTAATCCAGCGAAAAGCGACAAATCGGGCACGGCATTATGTGCTTGCCATGACTGTCATTTGCACTGCCATCTCACTCGGCGGCCAATTCTTCATCTGGCAAGGATCAGCGTGGTGGTACCATTCCGCAACAAATTTCTTGGCGGGATCGGTCGTTATCGTTTGCTCCGGCCTAGCAGCAGCACTCGGCATGCACTTGATTCCACCCGGTCACTTGGATTTGGCAGACAATCTGCAGAACAAAATAAGACGCCGCTCCGCCTTAATGCGCCTAAAACACGTTCATCCAGTTCCTGACCGCAACCGAGTGCACGAGCGGTTGGAGCGGGAAGAGGTCGTTTAGGGTGGGAAGGCACCCTCCACCTCATCTTCGCCCGACGCGCGCGCCCGCCCCCCTCAAACCTCCAAATTAAACACCTTCCGCGCATTATCCTCAAAAATCAGCTTCTTGTCGGCGTCGCTCAGGAAGTCGAATTTCTGGATGAAGGGGGCGATGTGGTCCATTTGCTTGCCGGTGGCGGGATCGATGGTGGAGCCGACGCCGGGGCATTCGGAGCCGAACAGGCAGCGCTCGGGACCGACGGTTTCGATGAGCAGGCGCAGGGCGCCCTCGGTGTAGAGCACGGTATCGAAATAGAGCTTGGCCATGCGCTCGGAGAAGAGGTGCTTGGTGCGGCGCGACTGGGATTCGAAGCGGCCGAGCTGATAGGGGATGGCGCCGCCGCCATGGCTCACCACCACCTTGAGCTGCGGAAAATCATCGAACACCGATGAGGTGCACAGGTTATAGGTGGCGATCGTCTCTTCATTGATGAAGTGCAGCGAATAAGGCGAGCGCTCGGACTGGGAGCCGGTGGCGTGGATGTGCGCGGGCAGATCCAGCTCGCACAGCTTCTCGTAGAGCGGATACCAGTAGCGGTCGCCCAGCGGCGGGGCTTCCTCGGCGCCATTCTCATAGGGGTCCGGGTTGAGCAGGAAGCCCTTGAAGCCCATGGCGACGCAGCGGTCCATCTCCGCAAAGACATTCTCGATGGGCTCGCCCGCCACTTGCGGCAGGCCGGCGACCGGGATGAACATCTCCGGGATGAGCGTGCACTGGCGGTGGATGAGGGTGTTCACCTCCTCGCAGAACCAGTGGACGACGCGCGCGGGCTTGGCCGAGTTCATCATCTGGAACGGGCGCGGCGAGATGAGCTGCATGTCCGTGCCGTGATTGTGCAGCAGCTCGATGTGCCCGTCCGGCCAGGTCTCCTTGTGGTGGGCGGCGGCAATGATCTGCTCGTCCGTCACCTTGACGCTCCCGCGCCCGTGCGAGCCGCGATGCGCGAGCAGGCTCGCCTTATAGGCCCAAAGCTCCACCGGAGCGCTGACGTGACCATGGCAGTCGATGATCATCGGGTGATCCCCTTATTTCTGACGTGTCTGAAGGCTGTGATATTTGAACTGCGCGCGGGCCTCATCGAGGCGCATGCCGGTGCGGCAGGCGGCGCGGATGCTCTCCTCGGCGGCGTGGATCTCCTCGGCGGCGGCGAGGACGGCCTCCTCATGCGCTTGCGGGATGACGATCACGCCATCGGGATCGCCGCGCAGGATATCGCCCGGCGCCACGCGGGCGCCGCCGATGTTGACGGGGCAGTTGGTGACTTCCACCTGCACCCGATCCTTGCCGGTGCGCATCCAGTGGCCCTTGCTGAAGACCGGATAGCCGAGCGCGCGGCAGAGCGAGACGTCGCGGCTGATCCCGTCGATCACGGTGCCGGCGAGGCCGCGGCGATGCGCGATCTCGGTGAGGATATCGCCCCAGATGGTGGCATCCTCGCGGCCGCCATTGTCGATGACGACGACATGGCCGGGGGGGACATCATCGATATAATCGCCCACCGTGCCGGGCGGGGTCGAGGCGGGACCGCAGAGCATGGTGTAGGCGCGGCCGGCCATGCGGAAATCAGGATCGCGCCCGGCGATCTGGTAGCACTGGCCGACGATGCCGAGCCGGTCGAGCGCGTCGCTCAGCGTGGCGGTATCGAGCGCGGCGGCGCGGGTGACGTTGCGGTCGTCGGTCATTGTTGGTCGCCCTTGAGCATATATTCGTAATTGGCGCCGAGCACAAAGCTGGCACTCTCGCCGGTGGCGAGGCGGCGGGTCATCTCGCCCTCGCGGCGGACGATATCCTCGGCGGCATCGAGCACGCGGGCGATGTCGGCTGGCGCGATGAACACCGCCGCACTGGAATCGCAGATGACATAGAAACCGGGTTCGACGGTGAAATCGCCTACGGTGACGGGCACGTCGGTGGCATCCTCATAGACGCGGTTGCGCGCGGTGCGGGCGGTATAACCGCGACAGAAGACCGGAAAGCCGATCTCGCGGGCTTCATCGACATCGCGGGCCAGCCCCTCGCAGATCACGCCCGCCACGCCCTTGTGCTGCGCGCCGCGCGACAGGATGCCGCCCCAGCAGCCGGCATCGATGCCGGTGCGCTGCTCGACCACGATCACATCGTCCGGGCCGCTGGCGTCGATGGCGGCAGCGCCCAGATGCACCGGCGGGCGGTCGGCGGGCGCGTTGCCGGCCTTGAGCTTCACGGTGTGGACGCGCCCGGCGATCCGCTTGCCCGGCGAGGCCGAGCGCAGCCCGGTCACACAGCCGGCCAGGCCCAGCTTGTCCAGCGTGTCCGACACGGCGCAGGCATCCAGCTGGCGCAGCCGCGCGACATGGGGGTCTGTTGCTGTCATCATCCGTCCTCAGAAAAATCTTGGCTTATTGCCAGGCGACGAAGCCATTGGCGGTGCCGGTGCCGGCCTCCGAGCGGTAGCAGGGCTCATAGCCGACCACGTCGCCGGTGAGATCAGTGTCGAACAGCGCGCCGGCGGCGGCGATCCAGGTCTTGAGCTCGGAGGTGCCGGACTGGAGGTGCTTGTCCTCGATGGCGCAGAGCGTCTCGGCATCGCGGGTGCGCAGCGCCTCGAAGAACATGCGGTCGAAATCCTCGTCGATGACGAAGTGGCTCATGCCGCCCGAGCCGAACACGGCGACACGCAGATCCTGCTTCCAGCTGCGGATCGCTTTGCCGACCTCGCGTCCCAGCTCGAAGCAGCGGCGGGCGGTGGGCTGGTTGGGCGGGAAGAAGGTGTTGATGAGGATCGGCAGGTTGGGCACGACCGCGTCGCGCATGATCTGGCGATAGATGAAGCCGAGCGAGTGCGGCGCGCCGCTCGACCAATGGCCGGCGGGCTCGGGCAGCTTCTTGGAGACGGCAAGATCGAAGCCCTGCGGCACCAGCGATTTGCAGACGTGCATGCCGAGCTCGGGCTGGC
Organism: Sphingobium sp. B1D7B; assembly: GCF_025961965.1. Taxonomy (NCBI): domain Bacteria; kingdom Pseudomonadati; phylum Pseudomonadota; class Alphaproteobacteria; order Sphingomonadales; family Sphingobiaceae; genus Sphingobium; species Sphingobium sp. B1D7B. The sequence goes on along the minus strand of NZ_JAOQOR010000001.1, from coordinate 1,908,562 downwards.
AGGGATAGTCCCGGCGCTCGGGCGGGCTGTGGCCCCACTCCGCCTCGTGAATGCCGGGCGGCATGCGGGCGGCCTGCTCGGGGGTGGCGGGCTGATCCCAGATCGTCTCGCCGAGATAGACGGTGATCGCGGGCGTCACATCCTCCAGGAACAGCTCGCGCTGGTCATTGCCCATGATGACGGCGACATCGATCTTGGCGGCGGCGAAGCGGTCGGCCATGTCGCTGATCGCGCTCTGGCAGGCGGCCGAGCGGCGCTCGCGCTCCGGCAGCGTGCAGGCCTCGGTGAGATTTTCGCCCGCGCGCAGCGTGACCAGCTCATCGAAGCTATATTCCGCGCCGCGGAAAGGGTGCTGGCGCTTGAGATCGGCCGCGACGCGCAGGGTCCATTGCTCGGGCGTGGTCGAGAGGGTCGGCCCGTGCGATGTCCACATTCCCAGCACGATCTCCGCCATGATTCCGCTCCGCTCCCAGATTGTTGCCGCTCGGGCATATAATTGTAGACTCAGTAAACAATATCGATGCGGTTAGCAACCGATGGCGGGCGCTTTCGACAAGGCTGTTCAGAGAAAGCGCGTCGGCATCATGATGGTGCGCCACATGTGCGCGGAGGGGCTGTCATCGAAGCCAAGCCCTTCCTCCGGCTGGCGGAAATGGCGGCCGATGATGTCCGTAAACTCTTCGATCTCCACGACGACATTGGGGTCGAAGGCGTAGAAATCATTGAGCGTGACGAGCCGCGCGCTCATATACCATTTGTGGTTGCGGGCGCGCTGATAGGCGCGGTCGATATGGGGATCGGGCCGGTAATCGGCGCCGAAGAAGCGGATATAGGCTTCGGGATAGTCATAGCCGACCGATTCATCGGGGTAGAAGCGCACCACCTGATGCTCGCGCACCGCCCAGCTGACTTCGGGATCGACATAAGGCTCGATCAACTGCGCCGCCCAATAGCCATGATCGGCGCGGATGAAGCCGGTGACGGCGATGTCGTGCAGCAGGCAGGCGAGTACGATCTTCTCGTCATGCCCGGCATCGCGCGCCAGCTTCGCGCTTTGCAGGACGTGCGCGGACGGGCCGAAGCGATAGCGGAAGAAATCCACCAGCGTCGGCTTCTCCGGCATCGGCGGCAGGCGCGGGTCCGGCCCCATCAGGAATGGCAGCCGACGGGGATTGTCGATGGGTGGGCGCGGCAGGCGCGGATCGACATCGCCGGACTGGTAGAGGGTGGACTTGATGATGATCGCGTCCAGCGCCTCGCTCATCTCCTCCTCCAGCGCATCGGCCTGCGCATGGAGATTGTGCAGATCCGGCGCACTCATAGCGCGGCGGAGGGCTTGGCGGTGGCAGACGGCGGTGCCATCCCCGCCCCCTCACCCACGCCGGTCTGTGTCGCCGCCCGCAGCCGGTCCCGATAGAGCGGCCGCACGAAGGTGAGCAGGAACGCCGCGAAGAACGCCATGGCGGCGAACAGCGCGAAGCCCCAGACATAATGGCCATTCACATCGTAGATATAGGCGAGCGTCACCGGGCCGATGGACGAGCCAAGCGCGAAGCAGCCCGTGACGATGGGCAGAACCTTGTCCATGTTGCGCGGCCCGAAGACATGCTTGGCCAGCACCGGCCCCTCGCAGACCAGTCCGCCATGGGCGAGGCCGAGCGCGCAGATGAAGATGATCGCGGTGGAGAGGCTGGAAACCTGGAAGGCCAGCAGCACCATCGCGGCGATGAGCAGATACCAGGCCGCAATGCCCTTCACCGAATAGACATCGAAGAACTTGCCCGCGATGAATTTGGAGGCAAGGCCGATGGCCGAGGTGAGCGAGAGCAGCCACGCCGCCGTCTCGCGGGTCAGACCGACTTCCTGCACGAAATAGAGCTGCATGTTCTGGAACAGGCCCTGATCCACGCCGGCGATGATCAGCACGCCGACCATGATGCCCCAGAACATCGGCTTGCGCACCAGTTCGGCATAGCTCATCGGAATGTCCGCCGCGCGCGTCGCCGCCGCCACCTCGGCACTGGGCAGCACGCCCTTGGCATTGGCGGTCTCCGGCAGCAGATCCTCTTCCGAAGGGTTCTGCTTGACGAACAGGACGAGCGGCACCGAGACGGCGAGGATAGACACGCCAATCAGCGCATAGGTCATGCGCCATCCGATTTCGGGAATGAGCGCGGCAATGACGATGGGAAAGACCACGCCGCCGGCACTCGACCCGACCAGCGCCAGCGCGCCGGCAAAGCCGACATTGCGCATGAACCAGCGCGCCACCATCAGCTTGATGCAGAGCAGCACAGCGCCCTGACCGAGGCCAATGAGGAAGCCGGCGAGAAAGTAAGTCGCGATAGAGCTGACGTTGAGGAAGGTGAAGAAGCCCAGCGCCTGGATGATGAGCACGGTGAGGAAGACCGGTTTCAACCCAAAGCGCTGCACCGCCGGCCCGATGACGAGAATGGCGACCAGCGCGCCGGTGAGGCCTTTCCACGCATAGATGCCGGTGGCCTCGGCCCGGGTCCAGCCGAACTCCGCGATCACCTCATTATAGAGGAGCGACATGGAGTAGGTCGGGCCGCCGAAGGAGAAGAAGAAGATGATGAATCCGGCAGCCACCACCCACCAGCCGGGATAGTATTTGCCTGTCGCGGGTGTCGTGGCCATCGCCTGTCCTCTCCGTAGCCAGCCTTGCCGATTCATGCTTTTTTTATCGGCTCAGCTTCCCATGCATCCTATCGACCTGTCAACAACTCCGTTGCTTGAAACAACAATATCGAGCGCGATCAGCCGCGGCCCAGAAAGGGCATATTGAGCGGCAATATGGTGCCATCGACGAAGTTCACATGATCGGGCAGATCGGCCATAGCCAGCACCGCGCGCGCCGCGACATCGGCACTGATCCGGTCGCGCGGATCGCCGTCCTGCATGTTCTGCACCAGATTGGTGCCGACAATGCCGGGGTGGAAGATGGACGAGGCGACGCCATGATCGCGCCCGTCAAGGGCGAGCGAATGGTTCATGCCCGCCAGCGCGAACTTGCTCGCGGCATAGGCAATCGTATTCGGGCGAGGCACCTGCGCGGACAGGCTGCCGATGTGGATCATCCGGCCTGCCCCCTGCCCTTTCATGATCCGCAGCGCCTCCCGCGCGCACAGGAAAGCGCCGTTGAGATTGGTGTCGATCACCTCAGACCAGCGCGCGAAGGAGAGTTCATCGGTCGGGGTATGATCGGCAATGCCGGCATTGTTGATGAGAATATCGATGCGCCCGAAGCGCGCGAGACCGGCGGCGAACATCGCCTGCACATCGGCCTCCTGCGAGACGTCGCACTGCACGGCGAGCGCCTGCCCGCCCTGCGCTTCAACCTCGGCCACGAAGGCATCCAGCGGTGCCTTGCGGCGCGCGGCGACGATCAGCGAGGCCCCGGCTGCGGCAAATTCGGCCGCGATGGCCGCGCCGAGACCCGAGCTGGCGCCGGTGACCAGTGCGACCTTGCCCTTGATGTAACCCATGATGCGTCCTCTCCCTTGCGCGCGGCGAGTGCACCGGCTTGCCCTCTCCCTCGTCATTCCCGCGAACGCGGGAATCCAGCTTGGACCTTGCGTCTCGGCGCAGCCGTGGACCTGGATTCCCGCGTTCGCGGGAATGACGAGGGGGCTTCCGGTTGCCGTCACGTTCTGCCTACGCCGCCTAGCCTAAGCAGGCGTCATCGCTCTGGCCATTCAAAAGAGGATTGGACGGCGAAGTCTCAGGCCGGCTCGAACAGCAGCAGGTGGCGACCATCGGGCAGCGGATGCCAATAGGGCTTCACCGCCAGCCCGGTCTTCAGCTCTGCTTCGCTGCAATGGATGATGTTGCTCATCACATTCACGCCTTCCTCCAGCGTGACCATGGCGACGACATAGGGCTCCTTGTCGCGGAACGGCGGGCGAGCGCGGCGGACGATGGTGTAGCTGAAGATCGTGCCGCGCCCGGAGACCTCGCGCCATTCCAGAGTGTCGCGGCGGCCGGTGTAGATGCTCGTGGGGCGCGGGTAGAACTGATAGGCGCGGGCCACGCGATCATATTGGATGAGCAGCTTCTTCTCGCGCGTCGCTTCCCAATAGGGGCGCGAAAAGCTGCGCTCGGGCGGCAGCGGGCGATCGATATCGAGGAGATCGTTGAGATCGGCCATGCGCCTCAGCCCTCCGACGTGAGGATGAGGGCGGTGCTGGTGTTCCAGTTCCGCCCATAGGGAATGCCGCCGATGCCGGTGACGAGCGCATGGCGGCGGTCCTTCACCTGCCGCGCGCCGCCATCGCCGAAAAGCTGCCGCACCGCCTCGACAAGATTGGTGCCGCCACCGGCCAGACCGCATTGCCCGGCGGAGATTTGCCCGCCGCCGGTGTTGAGCGGCAGATCGCCGGAGAAGAGGAAATCAGTCTCGTGGATGAATGCCGCGCCCTGCCCGTGCGCACAAAAGCCGAGCATTTCCAACTGCATCATGATCGCAATGATGAAGTCGTCATAAGGATGGAAGGAGCCCATATCGCGCGGGGTGAGCCCGGCCTGCGCAAAGGCCCGCTCGCCCGCCTGCCGATGGCCGGTGACGGTGGGATCGACGATGGCCGAAGCGGCGCCGAGATTGGTGCGCTCGCCATAGCCGCGCAGCACCGCGCAGCGCGTGAGGCCACGCTGCTCGGCGCGTTTGCGGCTGGTGACCAGCACCCCGCTGGCGCCATCGCACGGCATGACACAATCGAGCAGACGGATCGGATCGTTGATCATCCGCGACTGCACATAATCATCGACCGTGATCGGCTTGCGCAGCTTCTCGCAGGCCTTGTCGTTGCGCAGGGCGTGCTCGCGCTGGGCCACGGCCAGCTTGCCCAGCGCCCGCTCGTCCAGGCCGAACCTGTCATGATAATAGCGGCTCAACATGCCGAAGGCGGCGGGCGCGCCGAGATAGCCATAAGGCGTGGTCCACTCCGCGCCATAGGAGCGCGGGCGGCCATTATTCTCGGCGACGGCGGTGTCGGCGAAAAGGCAGAGGACGGTGGTGCAGAGCCCGGCATCGATAGCGGCGGCGGCGCGCGCCACCGCGCCGACCGGCGAGGAGCCGCCAATGTCGACCGTCTGGCAGAAATCCAGCTCCAGCGCGAGCTGATCAGCCGTGGTCTGCGACCAAAAGATGTTGCCGGCGCCGGTGGACGAGGAGGACAGGATCAGCCCGTCGATCTCGCCCTTCTCGAAGCCGGTTTGCTCGAGAATGCCGTCGAGGATTTCGGCGCCCAGCTCCCAGACATCGACCTCGCTGCGCAGGACGATCTTGGTCTCCGCATAGCCGACAATGGCATTGTCCCGCAGCGCCATGGTTCAGCCTTTCGTCGGGTCGGAAGGCGGCGCGGCGACCTTGTTCTCGCCGCGCTCGACAAAGGCGCGGATGCGGTCAGTACCCTCGCTGCTGCGGGCCGATCCGCCGATCAGCCCCTCGAAGAACAGCCCGTCGCTGTGGCTCATGTCGCCGATGCGGGGGAGCGCAGCGCACACGGCCCAGTTGGTATTGGGCGCATTGCTGGCGATGCTGGCCGCGAGTTCCTTCGCCTTGGCCATCGCCTCGCCCTTGGGCACGACATATTGGCAGAGATTGGCGCGCTCGCCCTCGGCGGCGCTGAGAACGCGGCCGGTGAGCATCATGTCGGCCATGCGGGCATAGCCCATCAGGCCCTGAATGCGCACGGCGCCGCCGCCGCCCACGAAGATGCCGCGCTTGCCCTCCGGCAGGGCGAAGAAGGTGCTCTCGTCGGCGACGCGGACCTGACAGGCCGAGGCGATCTCCAGCCCGCCGCCGATGCAGGCGCCCTCCAGCGCGGCGATCCAGGGGATCGGCCCGCGCGCGACGAGATCGAGCGGGACCGTCCAGCGGCCGCGCTCCCAGGGCTTGGGCGGATTGGCGCCACTCATGCGCGAGGCGGCTTCTGCCAGATCCAGCCCGGCCGAGAAATTGCCGCCATGGCCAAAGAGGATGCCAACGCGCGCTTCCGACGCGGCGCGCTCGAACGCCGCATGCAGATTCGCCATCACCTCCGTATTGACCGCGTTGCGCTTGGCCGCGCGGTTGATGCCGACGATGGCGATCTCGCCATCCAGCTCATAGGTCGCCAGCGTCTCGCTCATGGTTCAGTTCCCCTCCGCAGCGGTAATGATGAGGGCATCGACGGCCGTCAGCCCTTCCCCCTGCGGATGCACGAAGACGGGGTTGAGGTCGATCTCCTCGATCTGCGGCATGGTCTCCATCAGGCGGCCGATCAGCCCGGCGGTGTGGGCAACCGCCTGCACATCGACCGGGGGCGAACCCCGGAAGCCCTTGAGCAGCTTGGCGCTGCGCAGCTTCATCAGCTCGGCGATAATATCCTCCTGCGCCATGTCGACCGGGAGCAGGCGCACATCGCCCAGCGCCTCGACCCAGATGCCGCCCAGGCCGACCAGCACGACCGGCCCCCATTTGGCATCGCGCTTGGCGCCGATCATCAGTTCCAGGCCCTTGGGCGCCATCTTCTCGACCAGCACGCCATCGAGCACCAGACCGGGCTGGGCGCGGGCGACATTGGCGTGCAGATCGTCCCAGGCGCGGCGTAGCTCGTCGGCGTCACGGATGCCGAGGATGACGCCGCCCGCCTCAGTCTTGTGCGCCAGCGCGCCGGCCTGCGCCTTGATGGCGAGCGGGTAGCCGACCTTAGCGGCGGTCGCCTCGGCCTCCTCCAGCGAGGTGGCGAGGCCGCCGGCGGGCACGCGGATGCCCATGGCGGAGAGAAGCTGCTTGCCGAGCCATTCGGGCTGCGGGCCGCTGCCCAGCGTCGGCAAATCGGCAAAGGGCGTGTGGGTGACCGAGCGCGCCGAGCGCTCCAGCGAGCGGCCATGGCGCGTGACGCGGGACAGCGCCGTCATCGACCGCTCGATGGAGCGGCTGAGGATCAGGCGGTTGGCGCGCACCGAGGCTTCGAAGTCAGGGTCCATCTCCGGCGCCGGGAAGGCCATGATCGCCGGGCGATCCTTGCCCTTGAGGCTGTCGATGAACATCGGCCCATAGCCGCGCTGCGAGGCCGCCGTGCCGCTGTTGATGGCAATGAGCACGCTGCCGACATTGCCATCCGCCATCAGCGCGTTGGTGCCGAGCGGGATCAGCTCCGGCTGGAAAATCGCCTGCGTGCCGAGATCGAGCGGGTTGCGCGGCGGGATGAAGACAGGGAGTTGCGGCGCCAGTTCGCTGCGGGTCTGCTCGGTGAGCGCGGGCATCTCCATATCCAGCGCCTCGAAATAGTCATGCGCGATGGCGCAGAAGCCGCCGGAGAAGGTGAGCACGCCGGGGCCTTTGGTCGGCGCGACCGGATAGCGCGCCAGCAGCTCGATCACATCGACCCACTCCTCCAGCGTCTCGACCAGCACCACGCCGGCCCGATCGAGATGGAGCTGCATGGTGGCATAATCGCCCGCCAGCGCGCCGGTGTGCGACTGGATCGCGGCCTTGCCCTTCTCGCCCCGGCCCGGATGAATGGCGACCAGCGCCTTGCCGGCCGCTTGCGCGCGCCGGGCGGCGGCGAGGAAGGCCTGCGGATCGCGCACTTCCTCGAGATACAGGGCGATGACCTTCGTCGCCTCATCCTGCGCGAAGAAATCGATGAAATCGGGAATGCCGATGCCGGCCTCGTTCCCGGTGGACACGGTATAGGCCATCGGCAGATGCCGTGCGGCGAGATTGGTGCTGGCATAGGCCATCAGCCCGCCGCTCTGCGAGACCATGGCAATGGCGGGATTGGGATCGTCCGGTGCCAGCATGGCGACCTTGCGGGCGTTGGCAAAGCCGATGGGCAAGCCCTTCACAAGATTGGTGTAACCGAGGCAGTTCGGCCCGAGCAGCGCGACATTGCCCTCATAGGCGATGCGGACCAGTTCATCCTGCCCCGCCCGGTTACCCGCCTCGGCAAAGCCCGAGGAAAAGACCGTCACCGCCTTGACGCCGCGCCGCACGCAGGCCTCCAGCGCATCCTTCACACCCGCCGCCGGGAGCGTGAACACCGCCAGATCGATGCCCTCGGGCAGATCGTCGATGCTCTGCGTCACGGGATAGCCGTCAATCTCCCCCTCCGCCCGGCCGACGACATGGACATCGCCATCAAAGGCGTTGAGCTGGAGATTGGCGAGCACCGTCCGCCCCGCCGTCTTGGGCTTGGCCGACACGCCGATGACCGCGATCGAGCGGGGGCGCATGAACAAGGCGACCGCATCGGCTCCCCGCACAGGTTTGATCCGGGGGGAAAGATCGGTCGCAGACATAGGATCACCATTCATGCTGAGGGGGCCATGAAAAAGGGCGCGCGAGCGCGGCCCCCATTATCGAAAAGCCGGACCATGGCCGGGATGCTGCTCCCGGCCACGGACCGAACGGTCAGAAGGCGAAGCGGACGCCAACCTTGTAGGCGCGGCCGATGCGGTCGTAGAAGCCGGCCACCTGCGTGCTGGGGAACGGCGGTTCCTTGTTCAGCAGATTGTTGACCACGGCGTAGAGCTGCACCTTCTTGTCGCCCCGCTGCATGAGCGTGACGTTGCCGGTCCAGTTCAGATACAGCCGCGAGGCGACGTTCATGTTGCCCACCGAAATCGGCGAGGCCGCATTATAGTCCGGGTCGCCCGGCTGGACGAGCGTCGCGTCCACAATGCCCTTGTCGATCCAGCGCGCGTTGAGCGTGGTGCCCCACTTCTCCGTCTCGTAGCCCAGGCTGGCATTGAGCTGCCAATGCGGCACGCTGGTCGCGCCGGTGTTGAGGCCGGAGGTGAACCCGCCCAACTGCCCCGCGCGGTCGATGCGGCTGCCGCGCGTCTGGATGATCCCGGCGGCATTATAGGTCGGTGCAACGCCCAGCCCGTCGTCGGAAATCAGGTCAGCGACATAGGTGCCGAACAGGCGCGTCGTGACCCGGCCCGGCCCGGCATTGAAGCGATAGACCATCTCGAAGTCCACGCCGCGCGTTTCCAGCGAGGCAAGGTTGAGCAACTGGACGGTCACGGAGTTGATTTCCGTGCTCGTGCCGGTGCCGGATAGCGAGGTGGTGGCGCAGAAGGCCCCCGGCGTGCCGCCCTGGATCTCGGCATAGCAATTGTCGATGATCTGCTGCGCCGGGAAGCTCGCGATCGCCCCGTCGATCTTGATATTGTAGAAATCGACCGAGGCCGAGAAGCCGGGCAGGAAGGTGGGCGTGAACACCGCACCGACCGTGAAGGTGTTCGCCTTCTCCGGCGCCAGCGTCTCGCTGGGCGCGAAGACCACCGTGTAGGACCGCGACACACCGTTGAACGGATTGCGCAGGGTCGACTGGGTGGACGTTACCGAGAACAGCTCCGCCGCATTGGGTGCACGGATATCCCGCGAGCGTGTCGTGCGAAGGCGGACGCCATCGACCACATCCCAGGTCGCGCCGATCTTCCACGTCGTGACGCCGCCCGACACCTCATAATTGGTGTGCCGGATCGCGCCGTTGAGATCGAACGACTTGAAGAAGGGCACGTCGCGGGCCAGCGGCACCACGACCTCGGCATAGGCTTCCTTGGTCGTGAACGCGCCTTCATAGGGCTTGGGGTTCGAGAAGTTGTACGCCCCGGCGGCCGCGAGCGAATCCACGACGCTTTCGGCGCTGTCCCGCCGATATTCACCGCCGACCGCGAGCGAGACTGGCCCCGCCCAGGTCGAGAAGGGCTCGCCGCTGATATTGGCGGCGCCCACGAACTGGCTGGTCGTGATCGACTGGAACTGCGTGCCGTTCACATAGTTGATCGCCTCTTGCGACATCGCGCCGGCGCCGAACAGGTTGAGTGGCTGGCAGCCCTGCGCCCGCGCGACGGTGTTGCGGCAGACAATCTGACCATTGGGAAGCTGGATCGCATCCAGCGCCCAGATGAAGTTCTGCTGGATGCGCATGTTGCGGATCTGCGATTCCAGCTTGTTCTGGCCATATTGGACGTAAGCGTCCCAGTTCCATCCGCTGATGTTGCCGTTCAGCCCGCCGACGATGCGATAGGTGCTGTTGAAGTTGACGATCTGGGTGGACGAGAAGTCGGGGTTGGACCGACCCATGACGAAGGACGTGATATTGTTCGCGTCCATGATCGTCGCGACCTGCGCCGGCAGGAAATAGTTATCCCGCTGGATCACCACCGCACGCGGACCGCTGACCGCGGTGTCACGCGGCATCGGGCCGGAATAATCGGACCCGGACCGGCCATAGCTCCCTTCGACGAACATGCCGACGGAGTCGCTCAGCTCATAATTGAGGTTCGCACGCACGACATAACGGTCGATCGGCAGCACCAGCGTATGTCCGAGACGGGGCGGCGTGCCCTGCGAGCTGGACATGTTGTAGGATGAGCCGCCGCTCTCATTGCCATAAGTGAACGTGCCGACCTGACCGGGCGCCGGGAACCAGATGCCGCGCAGGGCATCGACGCCATTGGCCGGGTTCGTATCGGCATTGTTGCCGAGAATGACGCCGCCGATGAGCGAGTTGACGAAGCGCACGCCGCTCTCGAATGAGCGGGAAGGCACGCCGGCCGGACGGTTGGCCGCGAAGGAGACGGATTCCTCGTAGCGACGGCCCCAGGCGCGATCATCGAAGCTGCCGATTCCATCGGACTTCACATATTCGCCGCCGATGGTGAAATGCCCGCGCCCGTCCGCAAAGGGGCTGCCGAATGCGAGGCCCACGCGGCGCTCGAAATTATCGCCTTCTTCGGAAAGACCCAGGGAAAGATCGCCCTTCAGGCCGGTCAGGCGATTGTTCATGATGACGTTGACGACGCCGGAAATGGCATCCGACCCATAAGCGGCGGACGCGCCACCGGTGACGACGTCGATCCGGTCGATCAGCACCGTCGGCATCAGGTTGAGGTCAACCTGCCCGGTCGGCACAGTCGGCACATGGCGCCGGCCATCCACCAGCACCAGCGTGCGGATGTTCCCCAGCGCGCGCAGATCGGCGAAGGTCGCGCCGGAAAGGTTGGACGACTGGGTGTTCGTCTGGTTGCTGACGCTCGGGCGGAAGGACGGCACCTCATTGAGATAGTCGCCCACATTGGCCGCGCCGCGCTCGGCGATTGCCTCGGAGGTCACGACGACCAGCGGCGTGGGCGCCTGGAAGCCATCGCGCTTCACGCGCGAGCCGGTGATGATGATATCGCGCACCTGCGCATCGTTATCCTGCGCCTGGGGCGCTGGCCCATCCTGCGCGAGCGCCGGGGCAGACCCCAGGGCGACAAATGTGCAAGCGGCAGCAGACGCGAGCAACCATGTTCGACGAGACATATCCCCTCCTATTTGTTGCCGCAGGTTTGCGCCTGCCGGCCTTTCATTGTGCCCGAGACTAAGCGTCATAAAGGCTGTGTCAACAACAATGATACTATATTATCTTTTGGGGCCGCCGGGTTTTAACAGGTGCGTGGATGACGGCCCAATGCCCCGGAAACCAGGGCTTGCCGGCGGCGCCCTCGATGCAAACCGCGCAGCCATCTGCCCCGATCCGGTGACGACTCAATTGTTGCGCAAATCGATGCTAATGACAACAACATTCTCCAGCCGCTTTATATAAAGCTACTTGATATTATCTGCGAGCGCGCGATGATGGGACGGAGAAGGAGAGGGCAGGCATGTACACGCAAAGCGAGCAGGCTTTTGCCGAAGAGGTCCGCGCATTCGTGCGCGCCGAATGCCCAGCGGATGTGCGCGAGAAAGTGACCAACGCGGTCGGCATCACCGCGGCGGAGCGGCTCGCCTGGCACAAGGCGCTGCATGCGCGCGGCTGGGCGGCGCCGCACTGGCCGGTCGAGCATGGCGGCACCGGCTGGAGCCCGGTCCAGACCTATATTTTCTCGGAGACGCTGGCCGAGGAAGGCGCGCCGGACCTTGGCTCCTTCGGCCTCAAGATGCTCGGCCCGACGCTGATGCATTACGGCACGCCGGAGCAGAAGGCCCATTATCTGCCGCGCATCCTCTCCGGCGAGGACATCTGGTGCCAGGGCTTTTCCGAACCGGGCGCTGGCTCAGACCTCGCCTCGCTCAAGACTCGCGCCGTGCGGGAGGGCGACCATTGGGTGGTCAACGGGCAGAAGATGTGGACGACCATGGCGCATGAATCGACCATGATGTTCGCGCTTGTCCGCACCGATCCCGATGCGCCCAAGCCGCAAATGGGCATCTCCATGCTGCTCATCGACCTCAAGACGCCGGGCATCGACATTCGCCCGATCATCCTGCTCAACGGCGCCCACACCACCAATGAGGTGTTCTTCGACACTGTGCGGGTGCCCGCCGAAAATCTGGTCGGCGAACCGCATAAAGGCTGGACCTATTCGCGCGTGGTACTCGGCAATGAGCGGCTGTCGATCGCGCGGATCGGCCTCAATCGCCGCCAGTTGGCGCGGCTGAAGCAGATCGCGGCCGAACAGGGACTGGCCGGCGTGCCGCATGTCCGCGCGCGCATCGCCGAGGCGGCGATCGAGCTGGATGCGCTGGAGGCCATGGCCACCGCCATGCTGGACCGCGCCCGGGCCGGGGTCGCGCCGGGGATCGAGGCCAATATGCTCAAGATCAAGGGATCGGAGCTTCAGCAGCGACTGACACGCCTGCTGGTCGAGGTCGCGGGCCGTAGCGCCGCGTCATTCGCCCCCGACGCCGCCATGGATGGTGGCGATGCGGGCAAGCCATGGCTGGCGCGCCTGTTCAAGAGCCATTTCGATACGCGGGTCGTCAGCATCTACGGCGGCTCGAACGAAATCCAGCGCAACATCATCGCGAAAACGCTTGGCCTGGGGGCAGCCCGATGAACACGACCGTGATGGACGCCGCGCCGGCAGGCGGTGCCGAAGAGACGAACATTCGCGACCTGCTGCGCAACTCGCTCGAAACCGTGCTCGCGCGGCACTACAGCTTCGAGCAACGCCGCGACGCGCATGAGAGCGCCGCGCGGGAATCGCGGGCGGCCTGGGCGGCTTATGCCGAGCTTGGCCTCCTCGCCCTCACCCTGCCGGAGGGGCATGGCGGCTTCCCCGGTTCTCTCGGGGACTTGGCCATGGTAGCAGAGACGATGGGCGGCGCGATGGTGCTGGAGCCCTATGCGGCGGTGATGATCGGCGCGCGGCTGCTGGCGGCGGCCGGCAGCGAGGACCAGCAGGCTGCCTGGCTGCCCGCCATCTGCAGCGGCACAGTGCGCATCGTGCTGGCGCATGAGGAAGCCGATGGCGGCTTTGGCCGGCCGATCACTGCCCACGCCACGCCCGATCCGCATGGCTGGCGCCTCTCGGGCCGCAAGGTCGCCGTGGCGGGCGGGGATAGCGCAGACCTGTTCATCGTCTCGGAGAACACGGCCGGGGGTGTGGCGCTGTTTCTCGTCCCGGCGGCGGATCTGGCCGTTCGTCCGACCCGCTGTTTCGACTGGACCGGTGCCGCCGACCTCTTGCTGGACGACGTCATCATCCCCACCGCCGCGCGGATGCCGGGCGGCGAGACGGCACTGGCCCGCGCGCTCGATGAAGCCACCGCCCTCGCCTGCACGGACGCCGTCGGCGCCTTGCGGGCGGCGAATGCCCTCGCTCGCGAGCATACCCACACCCGCCGGCAATTCGGTCGCCCGCTGGATGCCTTTCAGGTGCTCCAGCATCGCCTGGTCGACATGGCCATCGCGCAGGAGCTCGCCGCGCCGATCGCGGCCGCCGCCGTAGCCGCCTGCGAGGCGGACGACCAAGCGGCACGCGCCCGCGCGGTCTCGGCGGCGAAAGTGAAGGTCGGCGAGTCGGCCCGCTTCATCGGCGAGCAGTGCGTGCAACTCCATGGCGGCATGGGGCTGGTGCAGGAATATCCGGCCGCACATCTGTTCGCCCGGCTAGGGCTGTTCGAGCTTTCGCATGGCGACCGCGACGCCCATCTCGAGCGCTACGCGGCGCTGGCCCTTTAAGCGCTCAGCTTAAACCCTTAGCGCCGGCTCTGGCTCGGCGAGCCGCCGCCGGTGGGTGGCGCGATACCGTTGATGCGGGTGCCGCCACTGATCGAGCCCGTGGCACGCCGGGCAAAGTCGGCGGGATAGGTCAGCGCGGGAGGTCCGGCGGCATCGAGCGCCGCCAGATCCTCGGCCGACAGGGTGATGCGGCTCGCTGCGGCATTCTCGACAAGCTGGTCGGCATCGTTGGCGCCCAGCAGGATCGTCGCGACCCAGGGCTGCGCCTGCAGCCAGGCCAGCGCGATCTGTGCTGGGCTGGCGCCGTGGCGCTCCGCGACCTGCAGCACGACGTCCAGCACGCGCTCGGCCTTCTCGTCCAGAATGCGGGCAAGGAACGAGCCACGCCCTTCGGCATTATGATTGCTGGCATCGCCGCGCCGATAGCGGCCGCTCAGCGCCCCGCTCTTGAGCGGCGACCATGCCGCGATGCCCATGCCATAGGCCCGGGCGAGCGGCACATGCTCGACCTCGATATTCCGCTCCATCAGCGAATATTGCAGCTGCAGGCCAATCACCGGCACCAGATTGCGCCACTGCGCCAGCCAGTGCGCCTCGGCCACTTTCCACGCCGGGATGTTGGAGAGGCCGACATGCAGCACCTTGCCCGCCCGCACCAGATCATCGAGCGCACGCATCGTCTCGTCCATCGGCGTCAGCGGATCGAGAATGTGCATCCAGAGCAGATCGACCCGGTCGGTCCTGAGCTTGCGCAGCGAGGCTTCGACGCTTTGCAGGATGGACTTGCGCCCGCCTCCACCAGCATTGGGATCGCCATCGCGGACATTCGAGCCGAATTTGGTGGCGATCACCAACCGGTCGCGCAGGCCGGGCTCGCCGGCGAGATAATCGCCGAGGATCGTCTCGGCCTCGCCACCGCCATAGCTGTTGGCGCAATCGAGGAAGTTGCCACCGAGGTCGCGATATTGCGCAATCAGGCGCCCGGCAGCGGTGGCGTCGAGACTCCAGGGCTGCGCGCCGCCGAAGTTGAAGGTGCCGAGCGCGTAACGGCTCACCCGCAGGCCGGACCGTCCCAAGGTCACGAAATCGTCAAACATTCCATCCCTTCCCGATTGCTCAAACTATACTACTATATTATCTTTATGGCGTATCGCCGGATGTGAGCCAAGCGGAGACCAAAAGCAACATGAACGATAGCCTGACCGCGCAAAAGCCCTTGCTTGCCGCCCCGACGCTTGCCCCACCCGAGCTTGCCTCCGGCATGCTGATCGACGGGGAAATCGTGGCGGGAGAGGCGTTCATGGCGGTGATCGATCCCGCGACTGGCACTGCCTTTGCGCAGGCACCGGACGCGCAGCGGGACGATCTCGACCGGGCCGTCGCCGCCGCGCGCCGCGCCTTCCCCGGCTGGTCCGCCCGCGATGTGACCGAGCGGCGCGCCGTCATTCACAGGATCGCTGCGCGGCTGCGCGAGGTCGCCGATCCGGTGGGCGCGCTGCTCACCGCCGAACAGGGCAAGCCGTTGCGCGACGCCATTGGCGAGGTGCGCCGTGCGGCCGATCATATCGAGGCGTTGAGCGCCTTCGATGTCGCCGGCGGCGTGCTCCGCGAAGATGCGGGCGAGCGGGTGGAAATCCGCTATCGGCCGCTCGGCGTGGTGGGGGGCATCACGCCGTGGAACGTGCCGGTGATACTCGCGACGGTGAAGATCGCGCAGGCGCTCTACACCGGCAATTGCATCGTGCTGAAACCCTCCCCGCTCACGCCGCTCTCCACGCTCGCCATCGGCCAGGCGATTGCCGACATCGTGCCGCCGGGCACGGTGAACATCCTGAGCGGCGGCAATGATCTGGGCATATGGCTGACGACGCATCCGGATGTGGACAAGATCAGCTTCACCGGATCGGTGGCGACCGGCCGCCATGTGATGGCCAGCGCGGCGGGCACCTTCAAGCGCATCACGCTGGAACTGGGCGGCAACGATCCCGCCATCGTGCTGCCCGATGCGGATGTGGAAGCCACCGCCGAGGGCATTGCCCGCAGCGCCTTTGCCAATTGCGGGCAGGTCTGCATGGCGATCAAGCGGGTGTTCGTGCATCGCGCGCTCTACCCGGCGATGGCCGAGGCGCTGGCTCGCCGCGCGGCCGCGATCCGTGTGGGGCCGGGCACCGATCCGCAGAGCCAAATGGGGCCGATCCAGAATCGGATGCAGTTCGAGAAGGTGCTGGCGCTGCTCGACGGCGTGCGGGCGACCCCGGGCGCACAGATCCTCACCGGTGGCGAGCGGTTGCCGGGCCCGGGCTATTTCGTCATGCCGACGGTGGTCGCCGGACTGGATGACGCAGCGCCGCTGGTGCGCGAAGAACAGTTCGGCCCGGTGCTGCCGGTGCTGGCTTTCGACGAGATCGAGGATGTCATCCGCCGCGCCAACGCCACCGAATTCGGCCTCGGCGCATCGGTGTGGACGGCGGACACAGACGGCGGCGGCGCGATTGCCCGGCAGCTTGAGGCCGGGATGGTCTGGGTCAACCGGCACGGCGGCAATGGCCGGGATGTGCCCTTCGGTGGCGCCAAGCACTCGGGCTATGGGCGGGAACAGGGCGTCGCGGGGATGCAGTCCTATATGGAAATGCAGGCGGTCACGATTCCACGGGCATGAGGTGCACCCCTCGGTCGCTCCGCCTGCCTAATCGATGCAGACTTGGCGCGGTATCATCGTCATGCTCCCGTCACTCGTGATCGGGCGCATCTCAGTCCGCGTCTTGGTGCAAGGCCGACCGTGCTTGTTGAGCAGTGGCTCGCGTCGCTTTTCTCGTAAGGCAGCTCGTGCCTCCGGGCACACTGACGTCCGGACCCACTGCTCCGCCACCGCTTTGCCTTTTGTGCGCACCCGGAAACGATAGCGCGAGCCATATTGCTTTTGGTCTGCTGCTGACAGGGTTGCGAACGAGGAGCAGCGCGGCTGAGCAGGAGCAGGCGCTGCCGCGGTCAGGAGCAATGTGGCAAAAGCCGTGATCATGAGGTCCTCATCCTAGGTAAGCATCGAAATTATAACGCTTATAACGCTCGAACCGGGATACGGACGCTTTTCTGACGATCTGCTTGGGCACACTGCTGATTAAGCGGCATTATCCTGCAGTGCCCTGATCCGCAGCAGATAGGCCGGGGTGACGCGCGCCATCAGAAGTGCGGCGACGATCGTCAGGCCGATGAACACGCCAAAGCCGACCAGATAGGTGCCGGTGCGATCGTACAGGTTCGCCAGCACGACTGGCCCGAAGGCCGAGCCCATGGTGTTGAAGCCGGCGAGCACTGGCAGCAGCCGGTTCATGAGGCCGGGGCCATAGACATGCTTGGCAACGACCGGGCCATCCACCGTCAGCCCGCCATGCGCCACGCCCAGCACGGTGGTGAAGACAAGCGCGGTGAACAGCCCCTGCACCGGCAACGCCAGCAGGATGGCGAGGCCGAGCAGCAGGTTCCAGCCCGCCACGCCCTTCACCGAAAAGCGATCGAACGTCATGCCCGCGACGAACTTGGCGCCGATGCCGATGAGGAAGGTGAGCGACCAGGCCGAGGCCGCGACGGTGCGCGAGAGGCCGATCTCGTTGGTGAGATAATAGATGCTGTGCTGGAAGAGCGCCTGATCGATCAGCGCCGAGAGGAAGGTCGCCAGCGCGATCAGCCAGAAGGCGTGCTGGCGCAGCATGGTGCGGAAGCTGATGCCGAGATCGGCCGCGCGCAGCCGGGCGCTGCTGACCTGCTCGCTCGTCCGCACCGCCTCGGGCAGCACGTCCGCCTCGCTGGGGTTGAACCGCACCGACAGCGCGAGCGGAATGGAAATGCAGAAGATGCCGATGCTCAGACAGGCAAAGGCGACGCGCCAACCATAAAGCGGAATGAGCTGGCTGGTCATCAGCGGGAACAGCACGCCGCCGAAGCTGGTGCCGATCACCGCCACGCCCGTCGCCAGCCCGACATTGCGCATGAACCAGCGCGAAACGAGCAGGCGCAGCGAAATGATCACGGCGCCCTGGCCGATGCCGATCATGAAGCCGACGACATAATAGCTCCACAGCGAGTGGACGAACAGGAAGCCCGCCAGCCCGATGGCTTCGGCCGCCATGGCGCCGACCAGCACCAGCTTGAGGCCGATCCGCTCCACCAGCGGGCCGATGATGAAGATCGCCATGATCGCGCCGGTGAGGCTCTTATAGGTGTAGATGAGCGTGGCCTGGGTCAGCGTCCAGCCGAACTCCTTCATGACCTCGGGATAGACGAACGGCATGGTCAGCGGCGCGCCGAAGGCGATGAGGAAGATGAAGAACGCCTTGGCGACCACGCCCCAGCCCGGATAGCGCCAGGTCGCGCGGATGATGGCGATCTTGTCTGTGAGACTCGCTCGACCTGCCATGCTCTCGCTCCCGTCCGGTCTCTTGCCGCCCTCGCCCGATCAGGCGGCCAGGCCGGGCGCGCCGCGCTGCGCCTGCCCGGTCAGCACGGCGATGGCCGCTTCCGTACCGCCGGCCCGACAAGGGACACCCGCGAAGGCCAGCGCAGCTTCCGTTGCGGCGATGGCGCCGAGTACCAGCGTGTCGCTGAAGTCGCCGAGATGGCCGATCCGGAACACCCGGTCATCGAGCTGGCCGAGGCCATTGCCGAGGCTCATGTTGCAGCGCTCCAGCGCCGCCTCGCGCACCGCATCGGCGGAGATGCCGTCCGGCATCCGCACGGCGGTGAGCACCGGCGAATGGGCGGCGGCATCGCGGCATTGCGTCTCGAAGCCCCATTGGGCGACCGCCGCGCGCGTCGCCTGCGCCGCCCGCTGGTGACGCGCGAAGACGGCGTCCAGCCCCTCCTCCTGCATCATGGCAATGGCCTCGCGCAGCCCCTGCAGCAGATTGATGGCCGGGGTGTAGGGGAAAAAGCCCCGGGCATTGGCCTCCAGCATCTCGCCCCAATCCCAATAGGAGCGCCTCATCCCGGCCGATTTCGACGCCGCGATGGCCTTTTGCGACAGGGCATTGAAGGAGAGGCCCGGCGGCAGCATCAGCCCCTTTTGCGAGCCGCCGACTGCGACATCCACGCCCCAGGCATCATGCTGATAATCCACCGACGCCAGCGACGAGACGAGATCGGCCATCAGCAGCGCGGGGTGCCCGGCTTCATTGATGGCGCGGCGCACGGCGGCGATGTCTGAGGTCACGCCGGTGGAGGTCTCGTTGTGGACCACGCAGACCGCCTTGATGCGATGCGCCTTGTCCCCGCGCAGCCGCTCGCCAATGGCTGCGGCATCGACCGGGGTGCGCCAGTCGCCGGGGATCAGCTCGGGCTCCAGGCCGATCTTGCGGGCGAGGCGGCACCAGAGCGTCGCGAACCAGCCGGTCTCGTACATCAGCACCGCGTCGCCCGGCGAGAGCGCATTGACCAGCGCCGCTTCCCACGCGCCGGTGCCCGACGAGGGGTAGATGATGACCGGGCCGGCGGTCTTGAAGATGCCCTTTATCCCGTCCAGCACCTCGACCGTGAGATCGCGGAAGTCAGGCCCGCGATGGTTGATGGTCGGGCGTGCAATTGCCTCCATCACCCGTTGCGGCGTGGTCGTGGGACCGGGCAGTTGCAGGAAGTGCGCGCCGGGGCGATGGGAAGAGGTGGCAGGCATGAACGGTCCTCAGGCTGGCGCGGGCGCGAGGCGGCGCTTGCGATCCACCGGCTCGGCGGTCTCCTTGCTCCAGACCGCGCGACGCGCATTGTAGAAATCGAGCCAGTCCTGCTCGGGTGGGAGCAGCGCATAGCCGGCGCGGACATTATGGTAGCAGGCCGGATTATCGACGCCCGGCGGCACCACCCCGTCGTCCCGCAACGCCGTCGCGGCCCATTTGAGCCGCCGGCGGGTGAGCACGATCATCCGGTCGCTGGTGCCCAGATGCTCCATGGTGCGGTCCACCACCGGCCCCATGCTCTCGGTGACCGCCTGATCCTGCACCGGGATCGCCTCGATGCCGCTATAGCTCTGCGTCGACTGCGCCTCACGCGAGATCAGATGATCGTTGCGCGGATTGGCATCGATGCGGAAGCGGCCGAGCCAGTCGGTGGTGTTGGGCAGGAAATTGATCGGCGAGGTGGTGCCGGGAATCGGCTTGCCCGCCTTGGTGAGCGTCGTCGCGGCGGTGCGCGGGCCGCCGATGGTGACGAGCATGGCATGATGATCATCCAGCGGCACCCAGGCGCGGGCGCGGATATGGTCGAGCGGCTCGGAGGGCGCCATGGTCCAGAAGGGCAAAGCGAACTGGCCGATGCGGTGATAGAGATTGTCCCCGGCCGGGCGATAGGCGCAATACATGGTCCCGTAATCGGTCTCCAGCGCCTCATATTTCGGCGCAAGATTCTCGCGCATCTGCCTGTAATAATTGATCGAGCCTTCCTCGAACTGATCCGGCGTCGCCGCACCCAGATGCAGGAAGCCGACATGGCAGGTGTCGATATCCCCCTCCAACGCCTGCAGCCAGTTGCACTCGCGCATCATGAAGGTGACGGTGAGCGGCTGCCCCGCCTCCACCTCGTCCCAGTCGAAATGCGGCAGCGCGGGTGGCTCGGCGCGATTGCCCATATAGACCCAGGCGACACCGTAGCGCTCGACCACGGGGAGCGCGCGGATCTTCACCTTGTCCTTATAGTCGGTCTCCGGCGGCTCGCTCGGCATCTCGATGCACTGGCCGTTCCGATCGAACTTCCAGCCATGATAGACGCAGCGGATGCCGCCCTCCTCATTGCGCCCGTAGAACAGCGACGCGCAGCGATGGGCGCAGCGATGATCGACCACGCCAAGCGATCCATCGGGCGAGCGGAAGGCGAGGAAGTTCTCCCCGAGCAGCCGGAGCCGCAGCGGCGCGCCGCCAGCCTTGACTTCGTCCGGCATGAACGCGGGGATCCAATATTCCCGCATCAACGCGCCCATGGGGGTGCCGGGGCCAGTCTGCGTCAGCAAGGCATTGTCTTCCGGCGACATTCCGCCCTCCCCCACGTTTGAATGAATCAAACTATAATATAGTTATTCTTTTTCATCCGATGCGGCGTGGCTTGTCAAGCAATGCCGGGCGGGGCAGGATTGAAATCATCATATGGAATGACCGATCGCCCGCCCCGCGCGGGCGATGCCAACATGAGAAAGCCTGTTCCCTTGGCCGAATCCGACACCGTTTTCAGTTCCGTGCGCAGCCAGTCGCTCGCCTCGCGCATCGTCTCGCAGGTGATCGACGCGCTGTTTGCCGGCCAGTTCAAACCCGGCCAGTTCCTGGGTACCGAGGCGCAGCTGACCGAGACCTTCCAGACCAGCCGCGTGCCGATCCGCGAGGCGCTGGGCCGGCTCGAAGCGCTGGGGGTCGTGACGATCAAGACCGGCGCGGGCGGCGGCGCGACGATTGCCGAGGGCAAGCCGGACCAGTTCGCCACCGCCCTGGCCGTGCAGTTCATGCTCGTGCAGGTGACGGCCGAGGAGATTTTCGATGCCCGCATCGGCATCGAATGCCGCGCGGCAGAGCTTGCCGCCGAGAAGATCACCGACGACCAGATCGAGGCGCTGCGGCTGCTGCTGGAGCGGATCATGGAGCCGGACCTGCCGCGGCGGGAGTCCGTCGATCGCATCCTCGCCTTCCACCGCTTCATCGTGGAGGCCTCGGGCGCGCGCACGCTGGTGACGCTCATGCATGCGCTGGAGCATGCGCTGCTCAACCTGTTCACGGCGCTGGAAGCCTCACCGCGCAACAGCCGCATCGGCTACAAGTCGCTGCAGGGCATTTTCGACCGGATCGCCGCGCGCGACAGTGAGGGCGCCTTCACGGCGATGCGCCTCCATCTGCTCGATCGCCGCAAGTCGATGCTCTACCGGCTCAAGGAGTTGAGCGATCAGGCGGGGATTGCGACGCCCGCCAGCTAGGCGGCCGACGCCGTCCGGTCAGACACTCGTCCCGACCAGCCGCCCGATCCCGGCTGTCAGGGCCATGGCAAGCGCGCCCCAGAAGACCACCCGCGCCACCGGCCGCCAGGGCTTGGCCCCGCCGGCGCGCGCGCCAATGGCGCCGAGCAGGCCGAGGAACAGGATCGATCCTGCTGCCTCGCCCACCACCATGCGGTCCATCGGCAGCACGGCGGCAAGCACCAGCGGCAGCGCCGCGCCGGCCGTGAAGGTGGCGGCGGAGGTGAAGGCGGCCACCACCGGGCGGGCCGCTGTCGTCTCGGTAATGTGCAGCTCGTCGCGCGCATGAGCGCCGAGCGCATCATGGGCCATCATCTGCTCGGCCGCGCGCCGCGCCGTCGCCGGGTCGACGCCGCGCGCGACGTAGATGTCGGTGAGTTCCTGCAGCTCGGCCTCGGGCGCGGTGGCCAGCTCCTGCGTTTCGCGCGCGAGGTCGGAGCGCTCGGTGTCGGACTGGGAGCTGACCGAGACATATTCGCCGGCCGCCATGGACATCGCCCCGGCCACCAGACCGGCAGCACCCGCGACGATCAGCGCCGACCGATCCGCACCCGAGGCCGCCACGCCGAGGATGAGGCTGGCCGTGGACACAATGCCGTCATTGGCGCCCAGCACCGCCGCGCGCAGCCAGCCGATGCGCGAGACAAGATGATATTCCCGATGCGGCCTCATGGATGATCCCCCTCATATTCAGCGCGACTTTATCAGAACGGGGCCTGCGCGGCGATTGGGGAAATCTGCTCTTGGCCGGAGGGCTGGCGCAATCTTATTCGGTGGCCGGCACGATCATCGCCCTGATGACCGGCGCCTCGCTGCCGCTGATCTGCAGGATGTGGCGCCCCGCCTTGAGGCGGAAATCGACGATCTTGCGGATGCCCGAGCAAGCCGGCCCATGGCCATGCGCGAGGGAGGTCACGCGGGCGCCGTTGGTCACCATGTCCAGCCAGGCCGCTGCGCCCAGGGCGACGCGATAGACGCCCTCGCGCGGGGCGTCGAACGCCAGCATCCCGGCGTGGGTGCCGGGCTTGGCCGCGCGCTCGGGCGCGGCAGCGAACGCGACGGATGAGGCAGGCGACAAGGTAAGGTCGACGGCCCGTCCGGGTTTGAGCTGGACGATGGCTTCCGTCAGGCCGGCAACCTGCTCGGCGTTGCGCCAGGCAGCAAATTCAGGCGGCAGCGCCGCATCGTCCGCGCAGGCGGGCGCATCCGCAGCGGGCATCTGAGCGGCGACGGGCACCGGTGCCAGCGCCATTGCGAGAGCCATCATCACACGCATTGTCCGCTTCTCCTCTGGACGGTCGGTTCTTTCGATGTATTTGCCCATATACATCGAATCACGAACAGGAAAAGGGGATCCATTGATGAGAGCGACACTGGTGCTGGGCGCCGCAATTCTGGTGACGTCCGGCATGGCCCGCGCGCAGGCGCCGGAGAGCGAGGCCGGCAGTTTCGGCCTCGGCCAGATCATCGTGACGGCGCCCGCCGGGCCTGACCGTCTGATTGGCACGGAGACGCTCGGCCAGCAGGCCATGGTCCGCTTTAACCGCGTGCAGCTCGACGATGCGATCAACCTCCTGCCGGGCGTCTCGGCGGGCAATAGCGGCGGCTCGCGCAACGAGCGGCTGGTGTTCGTGCGCGGGTTCGACCGCTTTCAGGTGCCGCTCTCGATTGACGGGATCCGCGTCTATCTGCCGGCCGACAACCGGCTAGACTTCGGCCGCTTCCTCACGCCGGACATTGCCGAGGTGCAGGTGGCGAAAGCCTATACCTCCGTGCTGGATGGTCCCGGTGCCATGGGCGGTGCGATCAATCTCGTCACGCGCAAGCCCACCAAGGCTGTGGAGGCCGAGGCGCGCGCCACGCTCAATCTCGACCGCGATGCGGACTATGGTGGCTACAGCGTCTTCGCCTTGCTCGGCACGCGGCAGGACCATTGGTACGCGCAGGCGAGCTATGCCCGCAATTTCACCGATCACTGGACGCTTGCCGGTGGTTTCCACCCGGTCAGCGCGAACGAGGACGGCGGCGCGCGCGACTTCTCGCGCACATCAGATTGGCGCGTGAATGCCAAGCTGGGCGTCACCCCCAACGCCACCGACGAATATGTGCTGAGCTACACACGGCAAGAGGGCAGCAAGAACGCGCCGCTGCATGTGAGCGACACGAGCAACGTTTCGCTGCGCAACTGGAGCTGGCCCTATTGGACCATCGACACGCTGTCCGCCCTCTCCACCACCGCGCTCAGCAATCAGGCGACGCTCAAGACGCGGGCTTATTACAGCCGCTTCGACAATCTGCTGCGCTCCTGGGACAATCGCAGCCAGACCAACCAGACGCTGGGTCGGTCCTTCGACAGCCCTTATGCGGACACGGCTTATGGCGGATCAGCGGAGCTCGGCATGGAGCTGCTGCCCGTCAACCGGCTGACCCTTGCCTTCCATTACCGGCATGACGAGCACAGCGAATCCCAGACCAGCCGCCCGGGCCTGCCCGGCAGCATCGCCGAGCCGGTCCAGATCAGTGCCGAGCGCAACTGGAGCATCGCGGTGGAGAACCGCTTCGCCTTGCTGCCGACGCTCACGCTGACGCTGGGCGCCTCCTATGACTGGCGCGATCTCGACCGCGCGGAGGAATATGGCGTGCCGCAGGGGCAGACCGGCGCCAACCGGCTCTACAGCTTTCCGCTGCGCAACGTCGATGCGCTGAACGCGCAAGGGCGGCTGGATTGGCGCGGCGAGAATGGCAGCGCGGCGCATCTCTCGCTCTCGTCCCGTGCCCGCTTTCCGACCCTGTTCGAGCGGTTCAGCAGCCAGTTCGGCACCGCCGAGCCCAATCCCGGCCTGAACCCGGAACGGGCGACCACGCTGGAGGTCGGCGGGGCGCGTCAGCTGGGGCCGCTCCATGTCAGCGCAGCGCTCTTCCACAGCTGGGTGAGCGACGCGCTGGTTTCGGTCCGCACGCCGGCCAACCTCAATCGCCGGGAGAATTATGGATCGG
Organism: Sphingobium sp. B1D7B; assembly: GCF_025961965.1. Taxonomy (NCBI): domain Bacteria; kingdom Pseudomonadati; phylum Pseudomonadota; class Alphaproteobacteria; order Sphingomonadales; family Sphingobiaceae; genus Sphingobium; species Sphingobium sp. B1D7B. The sequence goes on along the minus strand of NZ_JAOQOR010000001.1, from coordinate 1,883,620 downwards.
CGCATTATTATGGCGGCGAGGTCGCGGTGGATGTGAAGCTGAACGACCAGATCGAGCTGGGCGGCAATTATTCCTACATCCAGCGGGACTTCACGGTCGGCACGGCGCCGGCGGGCAGCCTGATCCGCCCGTTTCAGCTCACCGATGTGCCGGGCCACAAAGGCTTTGCCTATCTGGGCTGGCGACCCGTCCCTACCCTGCGCGTCACGCCCAATCTCGATTTTGCCTCGCGCCGGACGACTGTCACCCCGGCCTCCGCCAACGGCCTCGCGCCCATCTATTACAAGACGGGCGGCTATGCGCTGGCCGGACTGAGCATCGATTATGCGCTGACGCCGCAGGCCACGCTCAGCGTCGGAGGCCGCAATCTCTTCGACCGGGATTATGTGCTGACCGATGGCTTCCCCGAACCGGGCCGCTCGCTGTTCCTCAGCCTGAGCGCGCGCTACTGACGCCTCTGCCCCTCCACGATTGATAATACTGTCTTTCTATATGATCTTTCTCAGGATATGCTCGCGCTTCATAATAGGAGCGGAGGAGAGCGCATGGCCGTCGAGAGGAAGAACGAGCGGTTTATGGCCGCGCTGGCACCGGCGAAGGCGATGGATGTCGTTGTCGTCGGCGGCGGGCCTGCCGGCTGTGTCGCGGCGCTCAGCGCGGCGCGCAATGGTGCGCGGGTGATGCTCATCGAGCGGGTCGGCTATCTGGGCGGGATGATGACCGGGGGCGGCATCGGCGGTATCGGGATCAATGGCTATATCATCGAGAAGGGCATCGGCACGCCGGTGGTGAAGGGCATCTCGCTGGAGATCCTGCACCGCATCCAGGCCATGGGCGGCGCGCCGGAGGGTAGCCCGATTGCGCGGCACCCCACCGACTCCGTGATGATGACCAGCCTGCTCGATGAAATGATGGAGGAGGCCGGCGTCGAGCTTCTCTTCAACACCGTGGTGTTCGACACGCTGGTGGAGGACGGGCGCGTGACGGGCGTCGCCATCGGCAACAAGTCCGGCGGTCAGGTGGTGCTGGCCGATGTGGTGATCGACGCCTCCGCCGATGCCGACGTGGCCGCCTGGGCCGGCGCGCCCTTCCACCATGGCCGCGAGGAAGACGGGCGCCATCATGGCGGATCGATGGACATGCAGATCGGCGGCATCGATGTCGACCGGCTGATCGACTATCTGCGCAACCAGCCGCTGCTGAGCGAAGAAGAGCGCGCCGAGCTGGACCGCGAGCGCTCCGCGCTGATGGGCGGCGGGCGGCCGGTGAACACCTACAAGTCGCTCAAGGGCGAGACGCTCTACGCCGAGCCCATGGCCCAGCCGACCGATTGGGAGGAGGTGGACCGCATTCGCGCGGCCGGCGGCATTCCCAAGTTGCGCCTCTCTCCCGCAGCGGGCGGCCCGATCCCGGGCAAGGCGACGGCACCCAAGGTGGATGGCAAATATGTCCCCCTCCCGGCCGGGCTGGACCGCGAATGGGTGGAGTATATCAAGGCCGGCAAGGTGCCGTTGCTCTATGGCGCGACCGAGCCGGTCTATCCGCCGCCGCGCTTTGGCAGCATTGGCATCTTCCGCCACGGCAAGATGCGCGACGGGCAGATGATGTCCGGCGTGTACGAGGTCTGGTACGACCACACCAATGAGGAAGAGGTGAGCAAGTCGCTGATTTATCGGCGCAAGCTCAACCGGGTGTATCTCAACTTCCTGCGCGAGCGCATCCCCGGCTTCGAGGAGGCCTATATCGTCATGGAATCCCCCACCGGCGGCGCGCGCGAAGGCCGGCGGATCGTCGGCGACTATATTCTCACCGAGGATGATGTGCTGGCAGGGCGGCGCTTCCCCGACGTGATCGCCAAGGGCGGGCCGCGCGGGCCGGACCTGCATTCGGTGACGGGCCTGTGGGGCGACGGCGTGGCCTCACCGTTCAAGGCGCCGTACGACATTCCCTATCGCATCCTGCTGCCCAAGGGCGTTGAGGGCCTGCTGGTGGCGGGGCGCTGCGTGTCTGCTACCTTCGCGGCGCTCGGCGCGGTGCGCGATCAGGCGACCTGCATGTCCATGGGCGAGGCGGCGGGTGCGGCGGCCAGCCTTGCGGTGCGCGCGGGCGTTACGCCGCGAGAGGTGGACGTGCGTGCCGTGCAGCAGCGCCTGATCGATCAGGGCGCGCTGCTTTACATTGGCGATGAGCAGCCGCTGGAGAGGGAACCGGCCGAGTGATCCGGCAGGATGCGGCTACTCTCCGCGTCTGATGAAGTCCGCAGCGCGCTCGGCGACCATGATGACCGGAAGGTTGGTGTTGCCGCCGGGCAGGCGCGGGAAGATGGAGGCATCGACCACCCGCAGCCCGTCCACGCCATTCACCCGCAGGCGCCCGTCGACCACAGCCTGCGCATCGCTGCCCATGCGGCAGGTGCCGCTCGGGTGATAGGCCGTCGCCGCTGTCTCGCGGATATAGGCCATGACCTCCTCGTCCGACAGCAAAGGCCGCTCCGGCCGCCGCATCTGCCCCACCACCTTGGCGAGCGCCGGCTGACGGATGAGCGCCTCGAGGCCGCGATAGCCGCCGAGCATGGCGCGCTGGTCTTCGGGATCGCTCATCAGGTTGAAGGCGATGCGCGGATGGGCCAGCGGATCGGGCGAGCCGAGCTTCAGCCAGCCACGGCTCTTGGGATAATTGAGCGACCACATCGCCCCCATGCGCGGCCCGAACGGCCGGGCCACGCCGGGGAACCAGACCCGCGAGAACATGGAGAGCGGGATCAGCAGGAAATGCATGTCGATCACATCCGGGTCGGCACCGGTCGCAACATTGGCGGAGGCGGCGAGCGGCGGCGCGCCCATGATGCTCTTGCGCCCTGCCACCCAGCGCAGGAACGAGCCGGTCAGCCGGTCGAAGCGCAATTCCCGATCGAAGGCCAGCGCAGGATCGAGATCGAACTCCATGCCGGCGCCGGGATGATCCTGCAGATTGGCGCCGACCTCGCCGCTTTCCACGGCGACATCCAGGCCCATCTCCTGCAGATGGTCGCCCGGCCCAATGCCCGAGAGCAGCAGCAATTGCGGCGCGTTGATCGCGCCGCCGGCCAGCAGCACTTCGCGCTCGGCCAGGATCTCTTCCAGTCGCCCGTCGCGTGAAACCTCGATGCCGATTGCCCGGCCATCACGCAGCTGCACGCGCGTCGCCACGGCGCCGGTGCGCACCTCCAGATTGGGTCGGCCGAGCGCAGGGCGCAGATAGGCCTCCGACGTGTTGGCGCGGCGACCGTTGCGCGTCGTGAAATCCGGCATGCCGAAGCCATCGGTTCGCGGGCCGTTGAAATCCTCCGTGATCGGGTAGCCGAGCGATCGGGCCGCCTCCAGCACATTGGCCATCAGCGGGCTGGGCGCCGGATGCGGCTCGACGCTCAGTGGCCCGCTGCCGCCATGTTCGGGCGTATCGCCGCGCCAGTGTCGCTCCAGCTTGCGGAACCAGGGCAGCACATCATCCCAGCCCCAGTCAGTGAGGCCGGTATCGCGCCAGCCATCATAATCGGCCTTGTGCCCCCGGATCGCCATCATGCCGTTGAGCGAGGAGGTGCCGCCGAGCATCCGTCCGCGCGCGACCGGCAGGCGGCGGCCGTCCAGCTCCGCCTCCGGCTCCGACATGAAGCCCCAGGTGAGCGCCGGATTGGGCCACAGCTTGGAGACTGCCAGCGGCAGGCGCACGTCCAGCCGCCGGTCGCTGCCGCCGGCTTCCAGCAGCAGCACGCGGTTGCGGGGATCTTCGGACAGGCGGGCGGCGAGCACGCAGCCCGCCGAGCCGGCGCCGACGACGATGTAATCGAACCGGTCCACGCTCAGACGACTTTCCAGAACCGGAATATGGAGCCTTCCGGATTGCGCTGGCCGACGCCGACGAAAATCGTGCGGTTCAGCCAGTCATAGGGGCCGGCGGGCGCCTCGAAGCGCGGCGTCATGCGCATATAATAGCTTTGCGGATCGACCTGCTCGCCCGCCAGCAGGGCCTTGACGACCTCCGGCGGGGCGCTGCGCACGCCGGTGCTGCGCTTGAGGATATGGGCGCCGTCGTCCGTCTCCAGCAGATATTGCGATTCGAACCGCCCGCCGCCATCGGGGCGCACGAGCGGAAAGTCGCCGCCGCTGCCCTTGACGATCCGGCCCGAGAGTCCGGGGCCGGAGAAGCTGCCCTCGCCGATCAGCACCGCACCGCGCGTGTAGCCCTGCGCCACCTCGATATGCATGCGCGGACCAAGGCCGATGCGCATTTCCAGAGCGAATTCCAGCCGCATGGTCAGACGATCCTCTCGATGTTGAGGACAGGGCTGCCCTCGGCCTGCTCGGCAACGAACGCCAGCCGCGCCAGATGGGCGACGCCACCATCCTCGGCAGCCTCGAACAGCAAAGCGAGCCGCAGCCCCTCGAAATCCGGCGCGCGGGTGCGATAGCCATTGCCGAAGCAGCGGGCGAAACTGCCATCGCTGAAGGCGACATAATAAGAGGCTTCAACCACCGTGACGCCATCGGCGCGCAGTAGATGCATCTCGCTGCCACCGACCAGCCGGCCCTCAAGCCCCTCGCCTACGAAGGTGCCGCCCCCGATGGACACATAGCTGCGCTGGCCACCGGTCGCGATCTCGCCGACCGTCACCGGGAAGGCGCGCATCGGTGTCATGCGGAAGGCCGGCGCGAAGCCGGGCACGGGCGCGCTGCTTGCCTCAGCCATGATCGCGGGCCTGATGATCGTGCGCTATCGTCACGGATTTGAGTTCGGTATAGGCTTCCACCCCGGCTCTCCCATTTTCGCGGCCGAAGCCGGATTGCCTGACGCCGCCCGCGGGCATCGCGATGTCGCCAGCGCTGCTGTTCACTCGCACGGTCCCGGACCGGAGGCGACTGACCATGCCATGCGCCCGCGAGAGGCTGCGCGTCCAGACATAGGCGGAGAGGCCATAACGGCTGTCATTGGCCAGCGCGGCAATCTCGTCCAGATCGTCGGTGTCGAAGGGGATCGCGCACAGCACGGGACCGAAAATCTCCTCATCCACCGCCGCCATGCCGGCCTGAACGGAGCCGAGCACCGTCGGCGCGACATAGTAACCCTGCGCCGGCAAGGCGATGTCGCCGCCCGCGCGGCTGGCGCCCTGTGTAAGGGCGCCCTCGACAAAGCCCATGATCCGCGCCCGCTGCGCCTGCGTGATCACCGGCCCGAGCTGGGTCGCGGGATCGAGCGGATCGCCGATCGTCATCGCCGCGCCGATGCGGGCGATCTTCTCCACCAGCGCATCGGCGACGGATCGATGCACGAACAGGCGCGAGCCGGCCGAGCAGGTCTGCCCGCTGTTGAAGAAGATGTTCATGGCGATGGCGCGCGCGGCGGCATCGAGATCGGCGTCGGCAAAGACGATGACCGGCGATTTGCCGCCCAGTTCCACCGTCACCCGCTTCATCTGCCGCGCGCAGTCGGCCGCGATCTGCGTGCCGGTCGCCGTCGATCCGGTGAAGCTGATCTTAGCGACGCCGGGATGATCGACCAGCGCCGCGCCCACGACCGGACCAAGGCCGGTCACGACATTGAAGAAGCCCGGCGGAACGCCGCAAGCCACAGCCAGTTCAGCCAGCTTGAGCGCGGAGAGCGAGGATTGCTCCGCCGGCTTGAGCACCACCGCGCAGCCCGCCGCAATGGCGGGGCCGAGCTTGAACGCCGCGCCCATCAACGGATAATTCCAGGGAATGATGTGGCCGACCACGCCGACCGGTTCGCGCAGCGTATACGCCGTCGTCTCGCCGGGCTGGGAAAGCTCCATGCTCTCCCCGGTGAGCTTGGTCGCCCAGCCGGCGAAATAGCGCAAGGTCGCGGCCGTGCCGGGCACGTCGACGCGCCGGCTGTTGCTGATCGGCTTGCCGGTATCGAGCGTTTCGAGCAGCGCGAACTCCTCGGCATGGCGCTCCACCGCCTGCGCCAAGGCCAGCAGGGCATCCTGCCGCTGGGCGGGTGTCCAGCGCGTGCGGCGCGCTGAAATCATCGCCGATTCGGCGGCCTGCACGGCCTGATCGATATCCGCCGCAGTCCCCGCTCCGACCTCGGCAAAGACCGCGCCGGTCGCGGGGTTTTCCACCGGCAGCCGGTCGCCGGCAGCAGGGGGCGTCCATGCGCCGCCAATGAAATGACGCGCCTCGGCGGCAAGGGGCAATGGCACTTTCAACGTCATCTCAAATACATGTCCATGATGCGGCTGAGGCCCCTGCTATCAGCGCGCCTTCGAGCAAACTTGTCTCGCGACGCATCTTTCTGACCAGCGCCGCACTGGAGACAAAATCAACAGTGCGGCGGTCTGCTGGACAGGCCCCGATATGGGGTCTAGCGTGCGCAGAAGCCGGACCGAGGGCGCAAGACCCCGGCCAGGATGCGAGAGGAGCCACGGGGATGCACATCTTCACCACAAAGGCATCGAGCCGCGTCGAGCGCAGCCGGCAATGGTGTGCCGTCACGCAGGCGCCCCACATCGAATTTGCGGACGATCGCGAGGCGTCGCTGCGCGGCGGCGATTTTGGCGCGCTCCGCTTCTGCATCGTTTCGCTGGGCAGTCACCGGCTTGTTCTGCCCGACATGGCCGACCGGCGATCGCCACCGACCATGAAGCTGCTATTCCAGGAAGAAGGCGCCGCCCGGATCAGCCAGGGCGGACTCTACAATGATGTGCAGGCCGGCCAGTGGTGCGCGCTGCGCAAGGACGTGCCCTACACCATCGACGCGCCGGACCAGTGCCGCCAGTTGGCAGTGACGGTGCCGTGCAGCCTGCTCGCTGCGCCCCGCTGGAGCCTGGACCGCTGGCGCAAGCCCCGCAGCTTCCTGCGCGGGCCCGCCCAGATTCTCCATGCCAGCGTGAGCGCCTCAGTCATGACCGGCAACACGCTGCGGATGCAGGACCGCGAGCTGCTCGGCGACCAGATCGCCCATCTGGTCAACATGACCATCCATGCCGATGACGTGCTGACCATGCCCGACCCGCGCGAAAGCCGGCGGCGGGCGATCCTGGAATATGTCGACCGGCATCTGGCCGATGCGGACCTCAGCATCGCCCGCATCGCGCGGGATTTCAGCATGTCGAGCCGCTCGATCCACAAGCTGTTCGAGGGTGAGGCCTATACCATTGCCCGCGCCATCTGGGACCGGCGGCTGGAGCGCTGCCGCGAGGAGATGGTCGACCCGGCCCTCGCCCGCCGCTCCATCACCGAGATCGCCCACCTTTGGGGCTTTAGCGATTCCCAGCATTTCAGCCGGGCTTTCAAACAGCGCTTCGGCCTCACGCCGCGCGATTATCGCAATCTCTTCTCGCTGCACTGAACGGCCCGGAAGGGGGATCGCGATCGCGAGCACGACCAGTCAGGTCCATGCGCTCCCATCCAATCGGCATGTCGCGCTGAGGGTCTATCCCGATAGGCCTGCCGCTCGATGCCTGCCGATCGCAGGCCTGCCACCCGGGAACAGATAAACGTGACCAGAAGACAGCTCACCGTCGCCCTGATCCTGCTCGCCTCGATCAACGCCTTCGGCTTCCTCGACCGCGTGATGATCGCGCTGATCGCCGAGAAGATCAAAGCCGAGTTCCTGCTCAGCGATCTGCAGATCGGCCTGCTCGGCGGCACGGCCTTCGCGGTGGTGAACGCCTTTGCGAGCGTGCCCATCGCGCGCCTGGCGGAACGTTACAATCGCGCGCGGGTGACCGCGAGCTTCCTGATGCTCGCCTCGGTGTTCACGGCACTGGCGGGCGCGACGGTCAGCTTCTTCCAGCTCTTCCTGTGCCGCTGCGGCATGGCGGCGGGCAATGCAGCGACCGAGGCGCCGCCGCACTCGATGATCTCCGACATGGTGCCGCCGGAAAAGCGCGCCTCGGCCCTGTCGCTCTACATGCTCGGCGTGCCGGTGGCGGCTCTGGTCGGATCGTTCGCGGGCGGCGCCATTGCCGAGCATTTCGGCTGGCGCGACACATTCATGTTCTTCGGCGTGATGGGCGGACTGATCGCCCTGCTCTGCTTCTTCTGCCTGCATGAGCCAGAGCGCAGCGTGCCGCCTGCTGCTGCCGGATCGGGCAAGCTCGGCACCTGGCAGGTGGTGCGGCTTCTGCTGGGCAACAAGAGCATCCGCTATGTGCTCGCCGGGCTTGCCTTCATCAGCCTCGGGGCCTTCGGCGTGAACACCTTCCTGCCCGCTTTCTTCTCCCGCAATTTCGGGCTGGATGCGGCGCAGGCGGGGCTGGTCTTCGGCATCGTCTCGGGCATTGCCGCCTTTTTCGGCACGCTGCTCGGCGGCTATGGCAGCGAGCATATGGCCCGGCGCGATGCCCGCTGGCTGCTTGGCTTCCCGGCGCTCGGCACCGTGATCGGCGTGCCGATCTTCCTGGCAGGGCTGAGCAGCAACATGCTGTTCATCGCCATTCCGCTGATGCTCGTTGGCTCCTTCTCCTTCTACACCGCGATGGGACCGGCGATCGCGACCCTGCACGGCTCGCTGGACAGCTTCAGCCGGGCAACCGGATCGGCGGTCTTCCTGCTGATGGTCCATCTGTTCGGTCAGGGACTGGGACCGCCCTCGGTCGGCGTGGTTAGCGACATGGCCTCCAGCTTCATCTATGGCGGGAGCCAGTTCGCCACCCAGTGCGCCGGGGCCGCCGGACAGGTTCAGGGATCGGCCTGCGCGGCGGCCTCGGCCCTGGGCCTGCGCTATGCCATCGGCCTGTTCGCCATCTTCTTCCTGCTCGGCGGGCTGATGCTGTATCTTGCGGCGCGCACCAACCACCGCGCGGCGCAGGCGACCGCCACGGCGCATTGACCGCGCCCTCATTTTGCAACGGAGACCCGCATGAGTCAGGCCATTACCGATCGCGACGCCCAGCTGGCCTTGCTGCAGAGCGCCGATCCCCAACTCGCGGCCAACAAGCGCCTCGTCTGGGACATGTACCGCACCGTGCTGCAGGCAGGCCACGCCGACCGGGCCGCCGAGTTCATCGCCGAGGGCTATATCCAGCATAACCCCAATGTCGCTTCCGGCCGCCAGCCGCTGGTCGACTTCATCAAGGGCTCGCGCCCGGTCCGCGAAATCGAGGAGCGGATCATGCTGCCGCTGGTCAACATGATCGCGGAGCGGGACATGGTGATGTGCGTGTTCGAGCGGCCCGAGAAGGATGCCGAGGGGCAGCCTTATGTGACGAGCTGGTTCGACCTGTTCCGGATCGAAAATGGCATGATCGCCGAGCATTGGGACCCGGCGCTCAAGAGCGTGGAGATGCTCAAATTCGATCCCAACAGCAAGCGCACGCCGCCCACCGACTGAGCGGCGAGCGGCAGCGCGCGGGTGGCCTGGGTCGCCCTACACCTCCTTATAATGGTAAGGCGCGATCACCGGCTCGGGGTAGGATTCATACTGCATCGTCGGCGGCAGATCGGGCTGCAGCCCGTCGATCGAGCGCAGCAGTTGCACGCCGCCGCGATGCCAGCCTTCATCATATTCGGTATAGATGTTCATATAGCCGTGCAGCTGCGCGATCCGCCACTTGCCGTTCTCGATCTTGTAGCTGTTCTCATAGGTTGCCTCGCCCCAGCGCGCCTCGCGTCCGACGCCGCCGACCATCATGAAGGTTCGCCAGCGCGCCTTGGCGGTGCCGGCCGCGCAATCGATGTGAACGACCGGCTGGAGCTGCATGTGATTGTACAGCACGCCAGGACCATAAGGCGGCAGATGGTGGAGATATTCCCGCACCCGCTCCCGCCCGACATAGACGCCGCGCCCGGCCAGTTCGAGCGTGCCATCCTCGGCGAACAGCCTGGCCGCATCGTCCCAGCGGCCCTTGTCGACATAATAGCCATAAGCGCACTGGAGATTGCAGATCTCGACATAATGATCGGCCTTGTCGGCGCGGGCGGCGAGCGCCGTCAGATCGGACCGCAAACGCGCCAGTTCCTCGCGCAGGGCTGAGACATCATCGGACATGGGGGTGCTCCTTGGAGGTTGCTGGACTCAGATATTCGCCGTCGTCACCCCGGGCTTGACCCGGGGTCCCGCTGCCTTCGGGCTTCGGCCAGCAGTAAAGCGGGACCCCGGGTCAAGCCCGGGGTGACGAGTGTATTTGGATCAGGTGGCATCCGCTTAGGCCTTCGCCAGCCGCGGATCGCGCTCGTCCTGGGCCCAGGGCGAGCGCATCCGGTAGGGCACGAAGTGGAACACCGCTTCGACGGCGGAAATGGCATCGTCGCGGATCTTGAAGGCTTCCAGATAGGCAAAGCTGTGCGGCCGCAGGAAAAAGCCGGTGCGCGTCTCGCCATTGGTGAGTTGATAGTCGCGCGTCTGCCCGTCATGGTCGATGAAGCCGCCGCAGAGGACCACGCCCTGCTCCTCGTCCACCAGCGGATAGCGCCGCGCGCGGATCCAGTTGTCGAACCGGTAATAGCCGAGCAGGAACTGCTCCTCGCAGCCCATCTTGGCGACCGGCGCCAGATCGGGCTGGGGATTGTGCGTGGTCTGCACGCCATTTTCGCGCCGTTCGCAATCGGCCGTGAAGCGGGTGTGCAGCGTGCCGTCATTCTGCTCGAGCGTGGAGAAATAGCCATCGGCCAGCGAGAGCATCCGTGCCCGCTCGGTGCGGGAGGCGGGCGGGACCGGCTCGGTCAGTTCCGGACGCGGCGCGGGATCGGTGTTGAGGAAGGGAACGCCGCTGTCCGTCGCGCGCGCCACCAGCAGCTCGATCTCGGCGAGCGCGCCGGTTTCCAGCGCCGCGATCCGCAGCACGAACAGCGCCTTGTCGCCGCTCTCCTCCAGCACGCCGAAGCGCGCGGCATTGCTGGTGCGCACGTCCACCACATCCCAGCGATACTCGCCGATGCCGGTCACGGTCTTCCAGGCGCCATCGCCAAAGGGGAATTCGACGCTGTTCTCGGTATAGCGCAAACGGGGCGCGAGGGCTAAGCGCTGGGGATCATTGGCGCCCAGAGACGCGACGGTCTCATCCAGCAATGCCAGCAAAGCGGCTCTGTCCATGCGCAGACATCCTCTCCTGTAACGCCGGTCGGGCTTCCATACCGCTCGTCCGGTGACGCTCGCCGCCCTTAGCCGATTGTTTGCGCAGGAACTTGCCGGTGCGCGCACCCCGATGCGGCAGGGTTCAGAGATCGATCATCCCGGCAAGCGCCGCATCGGCCCGCCCCTGTTCGACGAACTGCGCGATCAGCCATTCAGCCGCCGGGCCGGGCGGCGTATCCCGGCGCCAGATGCCGGCGAAGCGGTAGGTTCCGCCCGGATGATCGGGCATGGCGAGGCGCACCAGCGTGCCGGCGACGAGATCGCTCTCCACCATCGGCAGCGGCATATTGCCCCAGCCGACGCCCTCGCACAGCAGGGCGTGCTTGGCGCCCAGATCGGCCAGCCGCCAGGTCTTGGGGCTCAGCACCGAATAATCCTGCCCATCGGTGGCGCGGGAGCGGTCGGTGAGCACGAGCTGGGTATAATCGCGCCCGGCACCCGGTGCGATCTGCGCCATCTGGCCTAGCGGATGATCGGGCGCGGCGACCGGCACCAGCGGGACCGAGCCCGCCGCGACGCACTCCACACCATCGGCGCCGATGGCGAGCGGGCCGGAAATGCCGATCATCGCCCGCCCCTCCCGCACCATGGCGAGGACCGCGCCCAGCGCCTCGACATGCAGGCGGAGCTGGACGGTGGGATATTCGCGCGCGAAGGCGCGCAGCACCGCGCCCAGCCGCTCGGCCGGCAGCATGACGTCGACGGCCAGATCCACTTCCGCCTCCAGCCCATCGAGCAGGCCTTTGACGCGGGCGCGCAGCCCGTCCACGCCATGGGCGACGGCACGGGCATCGGCGAGCAGCGCCCGGCCGGCAACGGTCAGCTCCGGCTTGCGCGTCCCCTCCCGCTCGAACAGCGTCAGGCCAAGCTGCGCCTCCAGATTGGCGATGCCATAACTGATCACCGAAACCGCGCGATTAAGCCGCCGCCCCGCCGCCGCGAAGCTGCCGCTGTCCACCACCGCCAGGAAGATGCGCAACTGGTCGAGCGTTGGCGTGCCGGGGGCGCTCACTATTCAACTTTCTCGAACATAATGGTCTATTTTATCCCACTGAACAACAAAGCTCACAAGCCCTAAATCAGTCTCCAACGCCGGACAGAACGTCCGCGACCTTCCCTCTGACAAGGAGACATATGATGATCGACCTTCGCCCCTTCGACAGCCTCGGCGCCGCCAACCATGGCTGGCTGGATGCCCATCACCACTTCTCCTTCGCCGGCTATCATGATCCTGCGCGGGTCCACTTCGGCAGCCTGCGGGTGTGGAACGACGATGCCATCGCGCCGCAGACGGGCTTCCCGCCCCATCCGCACCGCGACATGGAGATCATCACCTATGTCCGCGAGGGCGCGATCACCCATCAGGACAGCTTGGGCAATGTCGGCCGCACGGAAGCGGGCGACGTGCAGGTGATGAGCGCCGGTACCGGCATCCGCCACTCGGAATATAATCTCGAGGATGTGACCACGCGGATCTTCCAGATCTGGATCATCCCCACCCGCGAGGGCGAGCCGCCGCAATGGGGCGCCAAGCCTTTCCCCAAGGGCGAGCGCTCGGGCAAGTTCGTCACCCTGGCCTCGGGCCATACCGAGGATGAGGACGCCCTGCCGATCCGCACCGATGGCCGCGTGCTGGGCGCGACCCTGCGTGCCGGCGAGACGGCGGACTATCCGCTCGGCAAGGACCGCAAGGCCTATCTGGTGCCGGCCACCGGCGCCGTGCAGATCGAGGACGTGCGAGTGAATGCACGTGACGGCGCCGCGATCAGCGATGTGGACGTGCTGCGCATCACGGCCATCGAGGACAGCGAAATCGTTCTCGTGGACGTGATCTGACCGCAGGAACGCCGCGCTGCCGAACCCACCGGCAGCGCGGCGTTCGCTTGTCCGCGACGCTGCGCCTCAATCGGGCATCAGGCCATAAGCGCGGTTCTTGACGACGCTCTCCAGCAACAGCCGCTCGACCGCATCCCGGTCCGCCTGCGCCTCGCCATCCCGCCGATGGAAGACGAGCCGCCAGTCATGCAGTGGGAAGAGCCGCACGATCCTACCCCGCATATCCGGTGGAATCATCGCGGCAGGAAGGTTGGCGACCGCCTGACCGCGCGCCACCATGGCGATGATCACATCGAAAAACTGCACCCGCGCCACGATGTTGGTGGGCTGCACGCCAAAGGATGCCAGCTTGCGGCGCAGGCGCTGCTCCGCCCCGTCATCCCGCCCGGACGGCAAGGCAAAGGGCAAGCGCGCCACCTCTTCCGGTGAAAGCGGCACCTCGCGGCCTGAGGCCAGTTTGCGGTTGCCGAAGATGCCGCCCGACACCCGCCCCAGCGACCGCATCGCTTCCGCCACGGACTCATCGGCTGGCTGGTGGATCAGCACGAAGTCATAGGTGCCACTGCTCGCCGCGAGCGTCGATTCGTGGCTGGGAATGCGGGTATCGAACTCCAGAACGATGTGGGGGTGGGCCGCCAGAAACCTGTCCAGTCTTGGCCGCACATAATGATCGGCGAGGCCCTGCCCCAGCAGGATGCGAAAGCGCACGATCTCGCGGGGGCCGGGCCTGCGCAGACGGTGTGCCGCCAGTTGATCGGCCGCGCTGGAAAATATCCTCAAGTCGGCGAGGAAGCGCTCGCCCTCGGGCGTGAGTTCTGGCCGCCGCCCCGCGCTGCGGGCCATCAGCGCGACCCCGAGCTGCGCTTCCAGCGCCTTGAACTGGCTGCTCACCGACGCCTGGGAAATGCCCAGCAAGTCGGCGCTGCCGGCAAAACTGCGTGTCTCGGCAAGCGTCTCGAAGATCACCAGCTGGCGCAGGGTAAATGGCAGGCTTTGCAGGGCACTCATCATTCAGCCATAACCTGTGCGTTATAAATGCCATTGCCCGTACATCTGTTGCCTCGCCCGTTCAATCGCTGCCACATGAGCGAAAATCAGACGGAGACCCAAGTTGACCGACCTTGATGTGACTCGCCGCAGCGTGCTCGGCCAATCTTTGGGCGTTATCGGCGCCGGCATGGTGGGCGCCAGTTCCACGGCGCGGGCCGCGCGGCCCAAAAAGACATCGGGCAATCGGGGCAAGCAGCCGAACATCCTGTTCATCATGGCCGACGACATGGGCTATGCCGACCTCTCCTGCTACGGCCGGCGGGACTATGAAACCCCGGCGATCGACAGCCTCGCGGCCGACGGGATGCGCTTCCTGCAAGGCTATGCCAATTCCGCCGTCTGTTCGGCGACGCGCACGGGCCTTATCACCGGGCGCTATCAGAACCGCCTGCCCATCGGCCTTGAGGAGCCGCTCGCTCAGCGCCCTGTCGGCCTGCCGCCCGAGCATCCTACTCTCCCGTCGCTGCTGCGGGCGGTTGGTTATGGGACAACCCTGATCGGCAAATGGCATCTGGGCGCCCTGCCCAAATATGGCCCGCTCAAAAGCGGCTATGACCATTTCTGGGGCTTCCGGGGCGGCGGCGTGGACTATTTCACGCACAAATATGCCGGGCGCCACGACCTGTGGGACGATGACCGCGAGGTGTTCGAGAAAGGCTATCTCACAGATCTTCTGGCCGAGCGCGCGCTGGAGACGATCAGCACCGCCGCGCAGGGCGACCAGCCCTTCTTCATCTCGCTGCACGTCAACGCGCCGCACTGGCCCTGGGAGGGGCCGGGCGACGAGGCCGAGGCCATCAGGCTGGATGCCGATGGCAAGCCGACGGCGCTGATGCATTATGACGGCGGCTCGCAGCGCATCTATGCGCAGATGGTGATGCGGCTGGACATGCAGGTCGGGCGCATTCTGCAGCGGCTGGACGACCTTGGTATCGCGGACGATACCATCGTCATCTTCACCAGCGACAATGGCGGCGAGCGCTTTGCGGACACCTGGCCGTTCACGGGTCGCAAGACCGAGTTGCTGGAAGGTGGCCTTCGCATCCCCGCGATCGTGCGCTGGCCGGCCTATGTGCCTGCCGGGGTGACCAGCGATCAGGTGATGATGTCCATGGACTGGCTGCCGACCCTGCTCGCGGCGGCGGGCGGCGCGCCGGACCCGGCCTATCCCAGCGACGGCATCAATCTGCTGCCTTATCTCGCCGACCCCTCCAGCAAGAGCGAGCGGACCTTGTGCTGGCGCTACAAGAATCTGGACCAGCAGGCCTGCCGCATGGGCGATTGGAAGTATCTGAAGATTCTCCAGAACAGCTTCCTGTTCAACGTGGTCGACGATCCGATGGAGCGGGCGAACCTGAAGGACCGGATGCCGGAGAAAATGGCGCAGGTGAAGGCGGCCTATGATGCATGGGACAGCCAGATGCTGCCGCTCGACCCGGATTCATCAACCCATGGCTTCACCGGCAAGGATCTGGCCGATCACTTCGGCGCCAAGATGGAGAATAGCGTCAAGCCGCGCTGACGGGCGTGGCGGGGTAGGCAGGCTCGGGTGTCCTGCGGCCCCGTCCGCTCAGGGTGCCCAGCCCTGCCCGGCCTCATAAGGCAGGCGCGTGAAGATCAGCTCGACCTCGCGCACCTTGCCGCCCCGCATCCCCAGCATCTCGCCGCTGAGCAGCGACATCGGCCCCCTCGGCTTGGCGGGGCAGGTGCGACCATAGCCCGGAATGTCGTTGCATTCGGTCCGCCCATAAAAGCGCAGGGAAAACACGCCGAACAGCACCTGCTGTTCCTCATCCACCACCAGATAGCGGCGCGGCTCGACCTTATCGAGCGTGTCGAACAGATGCGCCTCCACCTGCGCCTGACAGCTCATGCTGCCGAAATGCGGCAGGGGTTTGCCGGGAATGGGTGTGATGGGATAGGCCAATTGTGGGTTGCCGCTCATCGGCATCCGGTTTTCGATCCGCTGGCAATCCGGCGCGAAATGATCGCCCTTGTTACGCAGCATATTGTCGAAGTTCCGGTCGGCCAGTGCGATCATTTCGGCGCGGGACAGGCGCTCGCGCTTGGGCACGATGGTGCGCAGGCCTGCTCTGACCTCGGTCGGCATGGAGGGATGCTGCGGCGCGAATGACCGGCCGATCACCGTCTCGGCTTCCGCGATCCGCCCGGCGACGATCTTGAGGCGCGTGGCATAGCCGACGGTCTTGTCGCCCTCCTTCACCTCCCCCAGCACCGCGACTTGCCCGGCGGCCACATCGGCGGCGCGTGCCTGGTAGCTGCTATAGCCATCCGTCGTCTGCCAGAGCCCCTCGCCCGGCGCCACCGGCACGCCATTCTCGGTGGCGCGAAAGTCCGGTGCGAGATCGAGACCGGCGGACGTCCCCTGCTCGACGGCGGCGAGATAGCGGTCCACATGCGCATAGAGGCAGGCGCGGTCGCATGGCGGCGCGGCCTCCCGTGCCAGCGTCGGCAAGCCGGGGAAAAGCAGCAGCGCGAGGGCGGTAGCACGCCGTGCAAAGCGGATCATCCGTCAGTCCTTTCCGTCGCGCAGATCGCCCTGCCAGCCGCTGTCGGCCTCATAAGGCGCGAATTTGAAGATCGCCTCGACCTCGTGAATCTTGCCGCCGCGCACGCCGAGGATTTCCGCATTGAGCAGCGAGACCGGCTGGCGCGGCTTGTCATGGCAGATGGTGCCATAGCCGGGGATCTCGTTGCACCGACCCTTCTTGTACCAGCGCATGACATAGACGCCGAAGACGAGCTGCTTCTCTTCATCGAGCAGGAGGAAGCGGCGCGGCTCGACCGCGTCGAGCTGGTCGAACAGGTGCAGGCTGATCTGCTGGCCGCAGCCCATGCTGCCGAAATGCGGCTTGGGCACGCCGGGGATCGTGCCGATGGGATAGTTGAGCTCCGCATTGCCGCTCATCGCCATGCGGTTCTCGATGCGCTGGCAATCCTCCGCATAGGGGGAGCCGTCGGCCGCGAGCAGCGCGTCGAAATTGGCATTGGCCGTTTGGATCATCTGCTGGCGGGTCAGCCGCTCGGCGGGCGGAACGATATTGCCGAACGACGCGCGCGGCGCCGGCACGATCGACGAGCCGGGCACCCGCCCGCGCCCGAGAATCGTCTCCACCTCGGTGATCTTGCGATCCGCCACCTTGAGACGCAGCGCGATGGTGACCTTGGCCTCCCCTTCAAGCACCTCGCCGATATAGCCGACGGTGCCACTCACCGGATCGGCGAGGTCGATGCGATAGGTGCCGAGGCCGGTCGCCGTCTGCCACAGGCCTGCGCCGAGACGGACCTCCTGCGCATCTTCGGTCGCGCGATATTGCACTGCCATCGGCGCCCGAGCGGGTGCGCGCGCGACCATGGCGGCCAGATATTGGTCCATAATCTCGGTGAGGCAGGTGCGGTCACAGGCCGCCGGTGCAGCAGGTCCGGCAGCCATCGCCGGGGCGGCGAGCAGGAGCGCGGCCATCATGGCCAGCGCACGAATGGGACGCGCGATCATGGCTGCACGGGACGCGGGCGGGGCCGGATGCGGGTGATCTTGCCGCATGGAATCTCGTAGAGCAGCACGCCGCGCAACCGCCAGTCATCGCCCGCCTTCAAGGGCCGTGAGCCAAAGTCCGGCCAGTCGCTGGTGGCCTGGAAATGCGCTTCCAGATCGACCGTCGCGCCCTGCGGCTGCACCTCGATGGCGTGCGGGGTGACTTGCTCCTGCAGCCCACGGGCATCGACATCGCGATAGAAGGCGATGATGGCATCGCGCCCCTTGAGATCGGGCCATTTGCCGCCTTTCACCAGTACGACATCGGGGTCGTAATAGCTGGTGAAGCAGGCATAATCGCGCGCATTGAAACAGAGGAAATAGCGCTCGAAATCGGCCTTGGTCATGCCCGGCGACGGGCAATTCTCGGCCGCCACAGCCGTTTGGGCGAGCGATCCGAACAGAGCAAGCATAAGCGCTTTGCCGACGGCTGACCTGAACCGCATCCCCTGTAACCTCCCCCTCATGACGCGCAGCATCCGCATGGGCAGCGGATAAATCGTGATACGTCGTTGTAGTTTATTCCGTTCTGCAGGGCTGCCTTGTCAAGCGAAATGCCCGGCGAGGAACCGCCTTTGCGACACTCTGTCGCAGGCGTCCAATGATCGTTCGACTCCAGTGGCTTGGGCCGCGATCGGACAAACTGCCGGAACGATCCCTTGACCCTACTCAGAATAAGAACATAATAGGAACATATGAGACTCGCCCCTGCCCTTTCATGCGATCACGCGATGCCGGATGCCCCCTCCCGAAAGGCGTTCGGCATCGCTGCGATCGATACGCTGCTGGGCGGCGGGCTGGCGCGCGGGCGGGTGCATGAAGTCTATGCCGCAGAGGTGGACGATGTCGCGGCAGCGGCGGGTTTCGTCGTCTCGCTGGCGACAGGTCTGAGCGAGGCCGAGGGCAAGGTGCTGTGGCTCCGCGAGCGACAGGCGAGCCGAAAAGGCGGCGTGGCGCAGGGCCATGGCTGGGCCGAACTGGGCGGCGCCCCCGGCCTGGGGCTGATCGGCACCGTCAGGGACGGCATGGACCTGCTGCGTGCGGCCGTGGATGCCTTGCGCTGCTCTGGCCTGAGCGCAGTCGTGGTGGAAGGCTGGGGGCCGATGCCCGCGCTGGACCTGACCGCCAGCCGCCGCCTGACTTTGGCGGCAGAGAAATCCGGCGTGACATTGTTGCTGCTGCGCCCGGACGCGCCGCCCGTGCCCAGCGCGGCACAGACCCGCTGGCAGGTGGCCGCCGCACCTTCGCTCGCGCTGCCGGGCAATGCGCCCGGACTGCCGACCTTCGATGTGACCTTGCTGCGCCAACGTTCCGGCCCTTGCGGCCTTTCCTGGCGGCTGGAGTGGGACCGTGACCGACGCTTGTTCCGTGAAGCGGCGCTATCTGGCGCTGTGGTTTCCGCTCCTGCCCACAGAAAGGCTGCGGATTCAGCAGGGGATCGACAGCGCGGGGACCGGCGGGCAGCCTGACGGGCCGCTGGTTCTCGTCGCCAAGATCAAGGGCGCATTGCGGCTGTGCGCCGTCGATGCGCAGGCCCGCGCGCTCGGCATCTCGCCGGGCCAGACGCTGGCCGATGCCCGCGCGCTGCAGCCCGACCTCATCGTGGCCGACATGGACGAAGAGGCCGACCGTCACTGGCTGCAGCGGCTGGCCCGGCATTGCATCGCCTGGTCGCCGCATGTCACCCTCGCCCCGCCCGATGGGATAACGCTGGATATTGCGGGAAGCGACCATCTGTTCGGCGGCGAGGCAGGCCTGGCCGCGCAGGCCGAGGATGCCTTCGCCGCGATTGGCATGAGCGTGCGCATGGCCACAGCCTCTACCGCGCAGGGCGCGCAGGCGCTGGCCCGTCATGCCCGCCTGCCCGTCACCAGCGAGCGGGAGGCGCTGCGGGCGCTGCCCGTGCTGGCGCTGGGGCTGGACGAAGAGGCGACGCTCGCATTGCGCCGCGCCGGGCTAAAGACCATCGGCGATCTGGCGTCGCGGGCCGCCGCCAGCATCGCCGCGCGATTCGGGGCGGACGCGGTGACTGCCTTGCGCCGCCTGCTGGGCGAGGAACAGGCGCCGATCGATCCGCTCGCACAGCCCGAGCCGCTCCATTTCGAGCGCCGTTTTGCCGAGCCGGTTGCCTTGCAGGCCAGCATTGCCGCCTGTTTTCTCGACCTGCTGCGCGAGGCGGCCCGGACACTCGATGAGCGCGGACTGGGTGGCCGGCGCTTTGTCCTGACATTGTTCCGCAGCGATGGGGCGCGCCATCGGCTGGCAATCGAGACCGGTCTGCCCACGCGCGATCCGGCGCCGGTGCTGCGCCTGTTCGACGAGCGCATCGGCACGCTGGCCGACCCGCTCGACCCCGGCTTTGGCTATGACCGCATCACCTTGTTCCTACCCGTCACCGAGCCGCTCGGCACCAGCCAGCCGGCTCTGGATGGCAGCGAGCAGGATGCCGGCGCGCTGGCCGATCTGATCGACCGGTTGAGCACCCGCCTGGGGCCGGCCAGCCTGTGTCGCCTTGAGCCGCAGGACAGCCATATTCCCGAACAGGCGCAGCTGGCCTTGCCGGCGATCCACGCCCGTGCGCCCCTTCCATGGCCCAGGCCCCCGGCGGGCGAGCCGCCCTTGCGGCCGCTGTTCCTGTTCGATCCGCCGCAGCCGGTGGAGGTGATCGCGCAAGTGCCGGACGGCCCGCCGCATCGTTTCCGCTGGAAACGCAGGCTGCACGAGGTGCGGCTCTACGAAGGGCCCGAGCGGATCGCCTCCGAATGGTGGCGGCGCAAGGGCGGCGAAGCCCCTGGCAAGGCAGGGCTGACGCGGGACTATTACCGGATCGAGGACGTGCGCGGGCGACGCTACTGGATCTTCCGCCACGGGCTTTATGATGAAAAGCCCGATCCGAACTGGTATCTCCACGGGCTGTTCGCATGAGCGACCCGCCCCCTTTCGCAGAGCTGGTCGCGGCCACCAATTACAGCTTCCTGCGCGGCGCCTCGCATCCCGCACATATGGTGGCGCAGGCCCATCATCTGGGCATGGCCGGGCTGGGCATTGCGGATCGCAACACGGTGGCCGGCGTGGTGCGCGCGCACGTGGCCTGGCGGGAGATCGGGGGGCCTGCCACCGGTTTTCGCCTCGCCGTCGGCGCGCGGCTGGTCTTTGCGGATGGAACGCCGGATATCGTCGCCTATCCCGCCACCCGCCAGGGCTGGGGACGGCTGACGCGGCTGTTGACGCTGGGCAACCGCCGCGCGGAAAAGGGTGATTGCACGCTCAATCTGCCGGATCTGCTCGATCATGCCGACGACCTGCTGCTGATCGCCACCGGGCGTGACCGGAGCCTGTTGGAGCGACTGACGGAGGCGCGTCCCGGCGCGGTGTGGCTGGCGGCGACCATGCAGCGCAGCGGCGCGGATGCGCGGCGGCTGGCGCAAGCCCAGGCGCTGGGCGCGGCTTGCGGCGTGCCTCTGCTCGCCACGTGCGATGCGCTCTACGATCATCCCGATGCGCGACCGCTGCACGATATCCTGACCTGCATTCGCGAAGGCACGACCATCGCTGCGGCGGGCCGCCGCCTGCTGGCCAATGCCGAACGGCATCTCAAACCCCCTGCCGAAATCGCCCGCCTGTTCCGCACGTGCCCCGAAGCGGTGACGGCCAGCACGGACATCCTCTCGCGCATCGCCTTCACGCTCGATGACCTGCGCTATGAATATCCGCACGAACCGGTGCCCGAAGGCTGGCAACCGCAGGCCTGGCTGGAACATCTGGTGCAGGAGGGTGGCCGCGAATATTTTCCCGATGGCCTGCCCGAAAAATACCAAAAGGTGCTGGATGAGGAATATGCGCTGATCCGCAAGCGGAACTACGCTTATTACTTCCTCACCGTGCACGATATCGTGCGCCACGCCCGCAGCCTCGAGCAGCCGATCCTGTGCCAGGGCCGGGGCAGCGCGGCCAATTCGCTGGTCTGCTATTTCCTCGGCATCACCCCGATTGATCCGGTGCGGGAGAAGCTGCTGTTCTCGCGCTTCCTCTCGGAAGAGCGCCATGAACCACCCGATATCGACGTGGATTTCGAGCATGAGCGCCGCGAGGAAATCATGCAGTATATCTATGCCCGCTATGGCCGCGAGCGGGCCGGCATTGCCGCCACGGTGATCCATTACCGTCCGCGCAGCGCGATCCGCGAAGTGGGCAAGGCGCTGGGCCTCACCGAGGACGTGACCGCGCGGATCGCCTCGACCATCTGGGGCTCGCCCGGCGGCAGCCGGGTGCCCTCCCCGCGGATCGAGGAGGCCGGATTTGATCCTGACAATCCCGAAGTCGGCCGGCTGCGCACGCTGGTTGAGCGCCTGCTCGAATATCCCCGCCATCTCTCGCAGCATGTCGGCGGATTCGTGCTGACCGAGAGCCGGCTCGACGAACTGGTGCCCATTCACAATGGCGCCATGCCCGATCGCACCTTCATCGAATGGGACAAGGACGATATCGACGCGCTGGGCCTGATGAAGGTGGATGTGCTGGCACTCGGGATGCTGACCTGCATCCGCAAGAGCTTCGACCTGCTGCGCACGCATGGCCTCGCGGACCTGACCCTGGCCACGGTGCCGCGCGAGGACAAGGCAACCTACGCCATGCTCCAGCGCGGTGACAGCATCGGCACCTTTCAGGTCGAAAGTCGCGCGCAGATCGCCATGCTGCCAAGGATGAGGCCCAAGGAGCTGTACGATCTGGTCATTCAGGTGGCGATCGTCCGTCCCGGCCCGATCCAGGGCGGCATGGTCCATCCCTATCTGCGCCGTCGTAACAAGGAGGAGGCCGTGGTCTTCCCCAGCCCTGCCCCGCCGAACGATCCAAACGAGCTGCGCGAGGTGCTGGGCAAGACATTGGGCGTGCCGCTATTCCAGGAACAGGCGATGAAGCTGGCCATCGTGGCGGCCAAGTTCACGCCGCCCCAGGCCGATGGGTTGCGGCGCGCCATGGCCACCTTCCGCCATCACGGGACGGTGCATAATTACCAGAGCCTGCTGGTCGAAGGCATGGTGGCGCGCGGCTATGAGCGGGACTTTGCCGAACGCTGCTATCAACAGATCGAGGGTTTTGGCGAATATGGCTTTCCCGAAAGCCATGCCCAGGCCTTTGGATGGCTGGCTTATGTCTCATCTTGGCTCAAATGCCGCCATCCGGCCGCGTTCACCTGCGCCCTGCTCAACAGCCAGCCAATGGGCTTTTATGCGCCCGCGCAGCTGGTGCGCGATGCGCAGGAGCATGGCGTGGAGGTCCGTGCGATCGACGTGAATGCCAGCGAGTGGGATAGCACGCTGGAAGGACCGGCCGGCAGTGCGCTGGCGCTGCGGCTGGGATTTTCACGCATCGACGGCTTCCGGCAGGGATGGGCCGACACGATCGCACAGGCCCGGCAGGACGGCGCGTTCGTTTCTATCGAAGATCTCGCCCGGCGGGCCAGCCTGCCTCCCCAAGCCTTGCGCAAGCTGGCCGATGCCGATGCTTTTGGCGCGCTGGCGGAGTCGCGCCGCGATGCCTTGTGGGAGGTGCGTCGCACGCCGCCCACTCAGCTGCCGCTGTTCGCCTTTGCCGATGCGCCGGAACTCGGCCGCGAAGCCGATCCGCGCCTGCCCGCCATGCCGCTCTCCGAGGAAGTGGTGGCCGATTACCAGACCGCGCGCCTGTCATTGAAGGGGCATCCGATGCAGTTTCTGCGCGCTGCGCTGACCCGCGAAGGCGTGCGATCCTGCGCGGCCGCCAATGCGCTGCCCGATGGCCGCAGGACGCGCGTCGCAGGCGTGGTCCTGACCCGGCAGCGGCCCGGGAAGGGCAATGCCGTGTTCATCACGATCGAGGATGAAACGGGGATCGTCAACGCGCTGCTGTGGGCACGCGATCTCGACAAGCAGCGCCGCGCCGTGATGGCCGCGCGCCTGATGCTGATCGAGGGTGAAATCCAGAAGAGCAAGGAAGGCGTGGTCCACCTGATGGTCCGGCGGGTGATCGACCGCACGGCGATGCTCGATGACCTTGCCGATCATCCCCCCATGGCCCCGCAAACCGCGCGCGGCGACGAGATCCGCAATCCCCAGCGCCCCCGCCTCAATGGCCATCCCCGCAATGTCAGAATTCTACCAAAGTCGCGCGACTTCCACTGAGGCCCGTTTGGGGCATGTGTGTGTGAAGTGCTGGAGGCCCGAGCCGGAATCGAACCGGCGTATACGGATTTGCAGTCCGCTGCGTCACCACTCCGCCATCGGGCCTTTTCAACAACTTAGATGAAGCACGGCAGATTTTCCGCACCCCTCCTCTTCGTCGTTCCGCAGTATGGCTTGCTGCTCGGCGTCGGATAGGGTCCGAAGTTGCCGAATGCAAGCCAGTAAATCATCGCGCCGCGAAAACCATTCCCCGTGCTGGCGGATGTGTTCAAACTTCCTATGCAGGATCAGCTCGTCACGAGGCGTTCCGTGGAAATAGTGCAGGACAGAAACGGAGACCGGGCTGTGCATCTGAATGCGTTGGAGCCGTTGCTCAATGTCGCGAGTGAAGCCGATCTTAATCGGACCACTCTTCCCGCCGATGAAATAGACCTTGCCCTGCAGCAACGTGTCCGCGCGCCGCATACGGATACGTCTTGATTTCATTCGCGCCGAGATGCGACGCCCAACCTCTAATGCGCGGATTTTTTCGGACTGTTCAAGTATCCGCAGATAATCGCGGTTGAAATCAGCGGACCCTGGCTGGCCGGCCAAACGATGAGTGATATCGTCTCGGCGGAAATACCAATACTTACCTTTTGAGCAGTATGTGTATTTCATTTTCCCGACGGTCGTCACAAAACCTGTCACTTGCGTCGCTCCCGGTATGCGCGCTGGCGCAGCTTCGCAAAGAAGCGCTTCCGGCGCAGTTTCACATGTTTGGCGTCGGCCTCGATCTCGGAAAGCTCCGCACGATCAGCGTCAGTCATTCGATAATTCGATTTCATAACGCCATATATAGCGTGACGTAACGCAGTATATCAAGCGTTATTTTTTATGCGCTCAATCGATCCCGTGCGCGCTCTGAATCCTTGCGCTGGCGAGCATATTTCAGCGCCATTTGATAGGTGCGGTGTCCGATCACAGACGTGATCTCGACCACTGAGCATCCCGCCGCCTCAAGCCGCCCTGCGGCGGCGTAGCGCAGACCATGCCATGACCGATGCGGCATGGCCGGAAGCGCTGCCACGGCCCTGTTAAGCGCCCCTGACAGTTTGTTGTCGTCCATCGGCATCCCGGTGGCGGATCGCAGGATGCGGCCCAAGTCCTTCTTGAGCGGCAACAGGTGCGCTTTCAGGTCGGGATGCATGGCGATCATTAGGGGTTCGCCGGTCTTTTCCTGACGCACGCGGATCATATCGCCCTGCACGTCTCGCCAGTCCATCTTTGCGATGTCGGCCCGGCGCTGCCCGGTGTGGACGGCCAGCAGGACGGCAGTTTTCAGGAAGCCGGGGCAATTGGACAGGAACAGATCGATTTCCTCATCCGACCAGATCGGGATCGACCGCTTTTCCTCGCGCAGCTTCTTGAGCTTTTCGGCAGGGTTATAGCCCTCCGGCACCAGATCGCACTCGTCGGCCCATGTGTAGAGCCGGGAGGTCATTTGCTTGATCTTGTTCCCGGTGCGCGGCTGATCAGCCCACACGTCTCGCAGGGCGCGCACGGCAGCCCGGTTCACGCAATCGTACCGCTCAGGCCCCATGCCCTCTACAATGCGGTCGAGCGTGCGACTGTAATCGACGCGGGTCGTCTCTTTGAGGTTGCGAAATTCGGGGCTTTTTCTATACTCTCCGACAAGCCAGGATACAGTGTGGCGCTCTGGTTTCGGCTCTTTGCGCTCGTCTAGAAGCTCGGCATATCGGGCGTGAAACTTGGGGTCGCCCGGCCTGCCCGGCAGCTTGAGGTTGACCCCATAGCGCCGGAAATACCAGTAATCACGCCATCCGCTTTTCAGCTTCTTGCGGCTTACGTAGGTGAACGGGAGATCGGTTCTTACCACGCTTGATGCGCCCCGCGATTCTGTCGGCCATCCGGTCACCTTCCCGCTTTCTGGCCAGGTCATCAAGTGGCAATCCAGATAGCGCGTCTGCCCACTCATCGAGGTCGCGTATGTCATAGAGCCTCCTGCGCCCGACTTCCTTGGGCTTTGGTCCATTCTCGCGGAGATAGGTGGCGCTCAGGCCAATATAGCGCGCGGCGAGATCGGCGCTCATAAGGCGAGGCCAATTCGGCAGGTTGCGCGCCGCCGCTGTCATCCCCTCGTCTCCGCTAGTGCGCGAAGGGAGGCGCTGCGCTCAGCCAGTGCTAGTATCTCATCCCTTGTCATGGGTGGATTCCTTCGGTGGAGGGGGTAGAGGTAGCCAGTGGGTGGGGACGAATTCGGGCGCCTCCGAATAGTAATGGTTGTCCGGATCGTGCCAGCAGTAGCCAGTCCAGAACGTTACGTGCGAAGTGCGCGTCTCGCAGTCATGGGCGACGAACTCAGCCCCGTCCTTCGGCGCCGAGCTGATCGGTTGCCAGTCCATCCTTATCTCTCCTCTATGTGTGGGGAGGACGACAGACCCTGGGCGCATGGCGTTGCCACCGCGCTCTCGTGAACCGAGCCGCGTTGCGTCTCGGCCCTTCGGGCTTCGATCGCTTGCGCTAAGTACGTATGGAACTCATGCCAGCGGAAGGTAGCAGGCAATCGCGCCCATTTATCTTTGTGCTCCCAGCCCACTAGATCGCGCAGGTATGCATCCCACACATTTGGCAGCCAGTGATCATATTCAGGCAGAACGGGCTCAGCCGGCACCACCTTCCATCCTGCTTCCTCTATTGTGCGGAGGAGGTTCTTGATGGTGACATGCAGGTCTACGGGACCGTCAATTCGGAACGCGTCGGCGCTATCCATCTTATCCATCCAAGCATCGCCGCCATCGTCGAGCATGGCCTGCTTAAGCGCCTCTGCCAGCATGGTTATGGTGAGGGGGTTAGGCATTGCCGCCGTATCCTTTCTCAAGAGCGACCCGATTTGCCTGAGTAAGCCCGACCTTGATCCCGTTGCGGAAATTGATGGCGACCATCCTCGCTGCGCGCGCAGTGTCCTGCTGCTTCACGGCGTCCATGAACATCATCCGCGCGAACACAATACCGGCATAAACGGCAGCAGCGGTCATCACCTTCGTCTGCTTGTCGGGATGCAGCACGTCAGGCCCAAACCCGAGCATGGCCGCATTGAACGCGCTGACGAACTCCATCATCTCTGCGAACTGCTCGGAATCGCCATCGGCACGGACTGCCCTAATCGCATCAGCCATCCCTAAATCCTCTGCCCCTATTCCCGCACAAGGCGTCCAGCTAGGGCATTTGCCGCTGGTGGCGTTGATGAACTATCGCAGGCTCATTTTTGCCCGCTCGGTGGCAGCACGCGTTCGCCACGCCTCGAAACGAAGCTCGGTTGCCCTTGCTTTGCCCTCCAGGCGCCGCCACGTGATGTTGGCGGTCATCCAGTCATCCGAGGCCGCCTTGTATTCAGGAGACGCTATGGCGCGCTGCTCAGCCTCGCCAACGCCGCCGCCTTCATCCTTGAACTTGATGAACATGACCGCCTTGGTCTGCTTCTTGCGTTCCTCGGCGTTCTCGGCTTCGGCGCGAGCGATGGCTGTCTGCTCGAATAGCTGCTCGGCATCGTGAACGGCGCGATCAAGCGGATCGATTGCGTTACTGGCCACAGTGGTAATCCTCTTCTGTCACCTGCGCGCGGTAATCGCTTGGTGTCGCCTCGCCGGCCTGCGCCCGCTTGATCTCTGCACGGCGCGGACTGCTGGCGATGAACTCGCCGATCAGCGTCTCGACATCGATCCCACGCGCTGTCTTGTAGGCCTCCCAGAATGTCGCCTCGCCGTTCTTGTGCTGGGTGTCATGACAGGGGCCGCAGAGGCTTACGGTGCGCCAGTCATCCGGCTTCTGCCCCATCCCTGCGCCCGATCCGATGCGGACATGGGCCACCTGAATGCCGGCCATGCTCCCGCAATTCACGCACGCGTGTGAGCGAACGTGATTGCAGTGAGCCTGCGAGCGCCAGCGGCTAGAGCGCTTGGGTGTCTTGGGGATTTTCCGGATGAACATCAGCCCACCTTCCTCTGTTGAGCGGCTTTTCGCTTCCCTTCCTTGATCGCGGCGCATCGTTCGGGTGAACGCTGCCAAGCCTTGAACTTTGGCATGTTTAGGTTCTCTTTTTGGGTGCCCCACTTGAGGTTTTCTGGCCGATTGTTGTGTGCATCCTCGTCGAGATGAATGACGACAGCCCTTGGAAAGGGCTTCGGCCCGTGGAACGCCTCGCAAACTGCTTGGTGGATTTTGATGTTCCCGAACGGGGACATGATCCCTCGGTAAGAATGCGCTGCGCCCTTTTTGGCGCGGCGAATTTGCCCGCGTGTCGGCTCTGGAAGATAGGCCCTAAACCCGCCGCGATGCATGGGCGCGTAGCGGGGAGGAAGTATTATCCTCCCCTCGCTGCTTGCCATGACGCCCGGAAGGCTCGGAACTAGTTTCCATATCTCAGCCATGCTTAGAACGGAATGCCCGAGTCATCATCAAGGTTATCCGCCTGCCCACGGGTGTTGTATCCGCTTTGCTGGCGGCTCTGCGCGTTTCCCGATCCGGCACCTTCGGCCCCATCAAGCATCACCAGCTTGGCGTCGAAGCCCTGTAAGACGATCTCGGTGGAATAGCGGTCTTGACCGTTCTGGTCTTGCCAGCGGCGCGTACGCCATTCGCCTTGAATGAACACCCTCTTACCTTTGCGCAGATAACGCTCCGCAACGCCAATCAGGCCATCCGACCGGATCACCACAGGTATCCACTCGGTTCGTTCCTTTTTCTCGCCAGATGTTCGATCGGTCCATTTGTCCGTAACAGCCAAGCGGAGGTTGCAAATCCGCCCGCCAGACGAGAAAGACTTAACCTCAGGATCGGCCCCAAGGTTGCCGATGAATTGACATTGGTTCAGCACGTGCCGGTCCCTTTCCATGTATCGCCATTGATGATGTTGCCAACCGTGCTGGGCGAAACCCCAAAGCGTTCAGCGATCCGATATTTTGGTAATCCGCCGCTGTGCATCTTTCGGATCGCTGCAACGTCGGCAGCGGCTAGCTTTCTGTTGCCGTTGCGCTCACCCCTTGTGTCGGGATGCTTCATACGGCCCTTAGCTACAGCGTCGCGGAGGTTTTCAGATTGGGTGCCAAGCCACAGATGCTCTGGGTTGACGCAAAGCCGATTATCGCAGGAGTGGCAGACATTCATCCCTTCCGGGATTTCGCCTTTGAACAACCGATAGGATTGCCTGTGCGCAAGAATATGCGAGTTCCGTAGGCTGAAGCGCCCATAACCATTGGAGTTTACTGGGCCGAGCCATGGCCAGCAAACCTCTGTGTCGAGGCCATTCGTCTCCGTAAGGCGCAAAAACCTAATGTGTGTCGGGATGACACGACCCGTCATGTCAGACTCCCAATTCCAGCTTGCGGTCAAGAATGCGGTTTTTCAGACCTGGATTATCGCCCTGCCCGTGCCACCAGCCCTTGAGGATACCTTCATCATCAGCCGTTTCGAGCTGGATAAAGAGCTGGTCATAAGTGGCGAGCAAGGGCACGAGCTGGTCGGCATCGCCGCACTCATCAATTTCAAGCCATGCCTTGTGGATCTGGGATTTCAGGTCCGACTTGTTGCGCGCCGGGCCGAGCGGGAATGGACGGTCGCGCGGCGCCTGAACGATGTTCTTGGGCGCAGCCTGCGCGCCATCGTCATCCTCGCCCTCGACCAGAATGTCGAGCAACAGAACGGCGGCATAGCGCTTGCCATAGGTGAGGCTTGAGCCGACTGCCTGAACGGCGTTTTTAGCCCCGCTGGTGTCGAGCGGAAGTTCTAGGGTTGCTTCCTCCTTGTGCCCCTCTCGGTGTCGCAGGACGGCTGTCACGCAAGGCTTGGTATCAGCGTTGCCGGGCTTGAATGACAGCGAGAATCCATGCTGCTCAAGAACAGGAGAAATCGCCTTCTTGATGTCCGGCCATTCGGCAAACTCGGAAATCACCTGCCCCTTATGGACAATCTGGCCGTTCTTCTTGATGATCGGCAACTGCGGCTGCATGCTCGCCATCGCCTGTGAGAATGCAATCTCGGCATTGCGCACCTGGACGCGCTCCTGCATGGCAAGCAGGCGCTCCATCTTCTCCACGTCAACGGACGGATCGCGGCAGGCATTGGCGATCACCGCTAGAATGCCGCCCTCGATGCTGGCGACCTCGCTGGCCTGCTCCTGAACTTTGGCTACGCTGTTCACTTCTTCCTCCTGAGGATATTCCAGAATGAGGGTGTCTGTTGCTCTGTGGGCCAGAGAGACATGCGGTGTTGCTTGAAGCGGCTTGTCTCTTCTGTTCTGCCTGAGCAGGTGAAGCGGTTGCTGGTGTGGGCGTAGGGGCGGGTCATGGCGCATCCTTTCGGACCGCGCTCTCGTGAACGGCGCCTGTAGTCGCCGCCCTCCGGGCTTCAATCGCTTGCGCGGTGAGGAACTCTCGGTAACCGATACCAGCTTCGTCCAGAAGATCGCGAGAGAATGCTATGTCATCCGCCCATTTTGAATTAACTGACTTAAACGGGTGAGAGACGATGTTAATGATACCTGATTGGATTGCCTCGACGGTGCAGCGTGTGCAGGGAGGACCACCCCAGACAAGGCCAGTATCATCTGTTGCCGCTAGATATAGTGTGCATCCCTTCAACGCCGTTCCAATACGGGCAGCATTGAGTATTGCGTTCATTTCAGCGTGAACGATCAGTTTTAGTTTCGTCTCGCGATCGTGGAGCCTTTCGTGTGTATCACAGATACCACGCGGAAATCCGTTAAACCCGGTTGAACGAATTTCTCGGTCAGGGCCAACGATCACCGCACCAACTTGGGTTGATGGATCTTTCGACATGCGCGCATTTGCAAGCGCCACTTCAAGGAAGTGCGCATCCCAACGTGCGCTAGGGATGGAAGCCGGAACGGGCGAGACAGCTTGCTGGCTCGATGCCGCAGGCACGACAGCCCGGTCCGCTTGCGGAATCGCCATATCTTCCTTACTCATGGAGCCATCCCTCCCAATACAATCACACTCATAAGGAACAGGACAAAGAACAGTCCTGACCATGCCAGATCACTAAGGTTGATCTCTATGATGCGGGGGTTGTTCACAGATCGACCCTCCTCGAAAAAAGGAATATCCCTGACCAAGCGAGCCAGAAGAGGCCGACAATCACCGATGCGAAATAGGGCATTCCGAGAGCGCCGCCGTCCACTCGCGCGAAACAGTCGAGTGCTGTAACCAGCGATCCCATTGACGCGATGAACCTAGCCATCTTGCGCCTCCGTATTCTGGAGAGCGGCGTCGATGGCTGCTAGCGCGGCGTAGGCCATGCCCTCCCAGTCAGCATCTTTGGCTTCCATGCCGGCGTGCCAGTCAGCCTCTACAATCGGGCGAGCGCGGTGTAGCGCCCCCTCAAGCTGAGCTATGCGGGCCTCTTGTGCTTCGAGAGCGTCGGCTGCTTGGGACAGTTCGCGCATTTCGCCGCTAGCCGGGCCAATGGTGTAAGGACCATTCCGCAGCCGTTCGATCAGTTCATGCATGATCACCCCTCCTGTCCGAGAGCGGCGCGGCTCAAGGGAACGTAAACGCCTCCCCAACCCGGCGCGTTTGGCAGCAAGGCGGCAGCGTCGCGGAAGTGTCCCATAGTGAGGACTCCCATGCCGGCCTCGCCAGAGCTTTCGCAGACGATTTCATGGTCTTTCGGAACCCTGCCGAAAGTTAGCCGCGCTCGCGTTTCCATGACGCGGCCCATCGCGGAGAATGGCTCCAGCGCCTTCCGCAGCCTCTCGTTTTCAGCAAACAGGCCCATCTCTGCTGCTCGGGTGAGCTTGGGGTCGGTCATGGCTGGGGTTCCTGCTTGCGGGCAGCGAGCATGGCGTCGGCAATAATGTATGCATCCCGAGCGAATGGCTCACCCTCTCCGAACAGCGGAGAGTGATCGTGGACGCTATTGCTCAGCAATCCGATTAGCGCCTGACCCGCGAGCCAGTCACGGATCGTGAGGCCGGGGAATTTCCCCGTGTGAATGCCGGTTTGCACATAGTCATGCTCTTGCGGGACAGAGCGGTCGCCCTGCGCCTCGCACGGGAATGCTGGGAAGTTGCTGATGTTCATTTCACGGCACTTTCGATAATGTCAGGATCAATGCCGGCGTTCATGATGGCCTGGCGGAATGCGATGCGAGCGGTCATTGCCTCGTGCTGGGCCAGCTCGTAGTCATTGCCCGCACAGTAGACGCTGGCCTTCTCGGCATCGCGTTGGGCGGCTTCCAGATCGCGCAGGGCGTTCAGGATCAGATAGGCGCTTGCTTCACGCTCAAGGCGGAACCGCGTCTCAGCCAGTGCTGCTGCGCTGTGGTTGACGGATAGGGTCATGCTGCTGACTCCGGCTTGATCCGCACAGAACGCACGCGCGGGATCATGAAAGTTGAAGGCTGATCACAGGAGTTGAGCCTGTTGATGAGCCGCTGATGTAAGCGCTGGCGAGACATGAACCGACGCAAAGCGCGGCCGCTGCCCACGGCTCCGGTTCGACCTTGGGGTTTCGAGACGATCAGCATATGCCTGCCTCCCGACCCACGGATTGATGCTGTTGAACAGCGGCGCGTCGTATCGCCAGCCGTTCTGAGCGAGACTCGTGCTGTCCGCGCTGATGAATGGATAATCGAAGGCAACGGCCG
Organism: Sphingobium sp. B1D7B; assembly: GCF_025961965.1. Taxonomy (NCBI): domain Bacteria; kingdom Pseudomonadati; phylum Pseudomonadota; class Alphaproteobacteria; order Sphingomonadales; family Sphingobiaceae; genus Sphingobium; species Sphingobium sp. B1D7B. Next base: position 1,851,277 of record NZ_JAOQOR010000001.1, on the reverse strand, counting down.
TCCCGCGCAGCATGTGCAGCGGGTGCCATGTGTTGCCCATCAGGCGCGCGACCTGCTCCATTTTGCGCTGATAGGCGGAGCAACCGACCGGCTCCCGCTTGGGATCGCCGATCCAGCCAAGGGCGACCCTGGGAAAGCGCTCGCACAATCGCCCCAGCCGCTCGATTGGTGCATCCATGTGATAGACTGGCACGCCACGATGACCGAACGGCCAGTCGTTTAGGAGCCCGTCGTTGATCTGCGATGGAGCGCCTGGACTGTCTGGCAGTAATGCCCAACGGCCCGGCTGCCAGATGATCGGCTCCAGCCATTGGTAATAGGCCAGCCACCACGCCATGCGATCCAGCTCGTCCCATTCCTTTCCGGCCCGCATTGCCTTCATCCAGAAGCTGAACGCGCCGTGATCGAAACATGACGTGCGGGCAAATCGCCAGCACAGCCTCCAGATCGTCCGGTCGATAGAAACTAATGCAGGCGGATCGACCGGCTAAAACTGAAATTAATGCACCGCGAGGCGTCATCGGGGTGCCGTGATAAATGCAGGGGCTCATGCCTTCTCTCCCTCACCAAGGTCGCTATGCTCCTCAAACCATGCATCGATTTCGGCGATCAGTTCTTCGCGGGCGCGGCCTTCGGCTTTCTCGCCATTGTCAGCCCACTCGCCTTCACCCTCGGTCCAAGCGTCATAGTTGGGGCTGATCGCGGACCATGCGGGTTCGGGCCAACGGTTCTGGCTGATTGACCACCCGCGATAGGTGTCGGGCGCGCTCACGCCGTCCTCCGCAGCCCGAGAGAGGCGAAAGAGGGTGCGGGATACCAGTCATCATACCGGCCGGTGGGCACGTCAGCGTTCAGATAGTCGAGCGCCGCCTGTGCTGCGTCCTGCGCTGCATCCAGACCGTCCGTGATCCGAACATCTGCATTCGCGAAGTCACCGCGCGCTGCGATCTCTTCCAAATTCTCGATGATGGAGCGTAGCAGGGCCTTGCTGCTGACTGGCGTTGCCATCACGCGGCCTCCACCAGCTTGCCACCTTGAGCACGGTAGAAAATATCAGCCTTAAGGCCATCCTTGCCGATACAGCCGGTTGCGAAGCCGATGCACTTACCGTCGCGGCCAAATTCAGGCAGCGCAATCCACGTGCCATCAACGCCTTTTGCTAGGCAGTTGGGGGCGGAGGCCGAGATTACCGAGGAGTGCCCCGACGCTGCCAGCTTCGAGTAGTCCCCCGACGCGGCCAGCTTCGAGGAGTGCCCCGACGCGGCCAGCTTCGAGGAGTGCCCCGACGCGGCCAGCTTCGAGGAGTGCCCCGACGCGGCCAGCTGCGAGTAGTCCCCCGACGCGGCCAGCTTCGAGGAGTGCCCCGACGCGGCCAGCTTCGAGGAGTGCCCCGACGCGGCCAGCTTCGAGGAGTGCCCCGACGCGGCCAGCTGCGAGGAGTGCCCCGACGCGGCCAGCTTCGAGGAGTGCCCCGACGCGGCCAGCTTCGAGGAGTGCCCCGACGCGGCCAGCTGCGAGTAGTCCCCCGACGCGGATTGAACCTTGTCACCGCTTACGGTGCAGGCATCCATCACCCATTTGATGGCGGAAGCGATCAGGTCAGGCAGCTTAAGCTCGACCTCAACGGTCAGTTCAGCGCACGCCCACTTCTTGTCCTCGCTGCGGTCAACCTTGCCACCGACAGTGACGCGGGCGAAGCGATTGCCGTCCTCAAGGCCGTAGAAATCGAGAACATCGAGAGGGTTCTGGCAGACATGGAAGCCGCTCTGGCACCGAACCACCGGGCCGGTGTGAACGTAGGTCTTGCCGACCTCGTACTGGTAGCCACGGCACTGGAGGTTTTTATCGAAGCCCTTGTAGGCCACGATCTGCTCACCAGCAGGTTCGGCCTTCTTCCGCGTTGCCATCGTGTCGTCCCTTCAAAAGACTGAGTTCATCCTCGGCGCGGTGGGAGAACCGCGCTCTGGTGAATTCAGGCCTTGGGAGAGGAGGCGCGGGGCGCATCGTGATAGCTACGAAGCGCTGATGACCGATAAGCACCATCAGCGCATTTGCGTGCCGTGGCGCGAGCCTCCGCCTTCTGCGACTTGGTGCGGAAGGGCTTGCGGTTGTGCATGTTGCGCGATGGGTTCGCCTTGCCCTCGAAGATATCGCGGGTCAGCTTCGTGGCGTATCGGAAGATGTCGTGCATCGTGTCGTCCCTTCTCTGTGTGTGAGAGGGACTGTGCATCACATGCACATGATGGTCAAGAGGAAATGTGCGCTACATGCACATTTTTAGTTGGCGGGCTTCAAGTCCTTAACGGTGCAGGTCTTGTTCGCCTCAAACCATTGCCCATTGCTTGCCTGCTTCCACTCGCGCCCACAGGCTCCCCGCGCGGTCATGTTACGGGCCAGCTGCTCGTTGTCGGCCTGCACGTTTTTATTGAAGGTTTTGCGCAAAGCTTCATGCGCGCCATAAACGCTGACAGCGAATTTGCGGTCTTGCGCTTGGTCGCCTTCTAACTTGTCCAGGCGACTTTCGAGGGCGTCGATCCTGGTTTGGGCGCGGGAGAGCGCGTCGTCCGCTTCGTCCGACGCGATCGCTCTTATCTCGCTCTCGCTTCTTCCACGCGGGATGTCGTCGCAAGCTGCCGCTAATATCGGGAGCAACAACAACGCATAACGCATCAAGCGATCTTTCTACGCTCCACAATGCCATAGGCGGCATCTGTGATTTGGGCTCGCTGGTCTGGCGTAGCACGATCCCAGATTGACCAAAAGCCCTCTGGATCGTCCGGATCGCGGAACAGTAAGTCGGCGATGGTGCAGCGGTATTCACGGGCCAGCACCTCAAGATGCTTCTGCATATAGGGCGACTGCCCCTTCTCGATCTTCCCGAGCTGCTGCCCTGACACTTTAAGCTTCTCGCCGGCCTCCTCAAGCTTGAAGCCGCGCGCCTTGCGCCACTCACGCAGGTAGGTTTTTGAGAATCGTTCGCCCATGTGCGTATACTGCACCGCACTGCGGCGAGAAAGAATGGACTGACATGCACATTCCCGCTTGACCGAAACGTGCATGTGATGCACATTATGCGGCATGACACTCGCTCAGTATCTGTCCGCCAGCAATCTCAAAGACGCTGACTTCGCACTGATGATCGGGGTTGACCGTTCGACGGTCACACGGATGCGGAATGGCACTCAAATTCCAACCCCGACCGTCATGCAGGCAATAGTCGAAAAGACGAGCGGCAAGGTTCTACCGAACGACTTTTACGGCATCGCAGCCTAATGGCGCAGGCGAACCACCTTGGCATCGGCCTCGTACAGCTTGACCGCCTTAATGGCGCGCTTGAGGCTCCGCTCAAACTCGCTGAACGGCATATGCCAGCAAGCCACATCATCGCCGCTTTGCATCTTGATGCACACCACTCCATTTTCAATCGAGAACTCGGCAGCTTTCGATGCGTAAACCGCACTCCCCATAGAGACCCCCTCCAACATGCTTTTGTCCGTTCCGGTGGCAGCCGTCCGGAGTCGGGATCATGGGCGAAATCAATCGTTTTGAGCAACATGATTGTTAGGCAAACGGATTGTCGACAAAATTGTTCGCACCGAAACGGGACGCAGGCCACAGGAGGCGTGTCGTGATCTGGCGCGTCGGGATGCTCGCTTGCTGCATTAAGCATGGACCGTGGACGGCTGACGAGCCCATCAATGCTATCGATCTTCTCTATCCTGATCCAGAATACGGAGACATTCTGCGTGTTTCTGCAGTTGAGCGTTATGATGACGACATTTTGGTGCTCGTCTTTGATGGGCTTTATCCGGGAGGCTACACGGCAGATCGCTTCCGCCCCCTGAACGACGCAGAAGACGATGCCGAGCTGATTGCCCGCATCAAGAACTGCAAACCTGCTCGCATTCCGGTGAGGGCCTAACCCATGCCCTCCCTCCCCCTTCCGGCACAAGCTGCCAACCGCGCCTGCCTCTCCTCTCAGGTAGGCGCGGAGTTCTTCCTGGGTTCTGCTGTCTCCCACCAGCAGAATGGCGCGGCCGTGCAGTCCCACATTTCTCCGCACGACCGCGCCACCACCATCGCAGCGCATGGGGCGCAAGCGCGCGACGATCTCAGCAATCAGTTCACCGATAGAAACAGCTTCATTCATGGAGGCATGGATAGATGAGCATGTCCAGCAAATCAGTGGGGGACGATCTCAAAGTTTCCCGCACTGCAGCATTCACCCGCTTTGCCGAGACCCTGCGTCTCTACGTCGGTCGCGGCGGTCGGTTCAGCTACAAGGAACTGGAGCGCAAGTCTGGCGTGCCGGCGCGGATGATCGAGGCTTATCGCTATGAGCCGGATCACGAGGAATGGCGCGCTGCACCGCTGGAGCATGTGCTGAGCCTTATAGCGGCGCTTGGGCCTGAGTTCGCCTCCGACATGCTGGCGCTGGCCGATCAGGGCGCATTCTGGTTGCCTGATGACGGCGACCCCAACCCCGGCGAGTTCGCGGCTGAGACATCTGAGAACACGACTGAGATCGTCCGCCGCGCCGCTGATGGCGTGTTCTGCGCGGAGGATCGCAAGCACCTGAAGGCTGTCGGCCAGCGCAAAATCCAGAACGGCATGAAGCTGGTAGCCATGGGGAGCAAGGCAGCATGACCGATCTCCTCATCATAGCTGGCTGCAGCGTGGCAAGCGCGTTTCTCGGGATTGCTCTGTTCGGCGGTCACTTCATCCGACAGGCGACCAAGGCGCGAATGATCGCGAATTGGGAGCGCGATGCTCGGCAGTCCCTCGTGGATACCATCGAACGCGCGCTTGACGAAATCCCTCCCTACACCCGCTCTGCCAACGGCACCGTCCAGAAGATCGGTAAGATCCTCAGAGGGGAGGGTTGAGCCATGGCAACTGGCAACCATGGGACGGGAAGCGTAACCGCTGGCGAGCTTTGGCGTAAGATTTACCCGCCGGTAGAAAACCCGAAACTGCGCATCCTTTCACACGGCGGTGGTGTCCAAACCTCTACCCTGCTTTTCATGGCTGCTCGCGGCGAGATTGATCCGATTGATGCTGCGATCATGGCAGATCCGATGCGCGAGCCTCGGTCTGTTTACGAATATCTCGCCTACGCAAGTGAGCAGACAAACACGCCAGTAATCCTGGCATCGGGCGGTGACATCTTCGACCACATTAGGCGGTCTAAGGGGCGGCCTGATGGAAAGCTGTTGGTCACGCTGCCCTACTATCTCGCCGATGGCGGCCAGATGATGCGAACCTGCACTAAGACGCTCAAGATTGATGTCGTCACGCAGGAAATCCGTAAACTTCTGGGCCTGAAGAAGCGCCAGCGCGTTGCCCCCGGCACCGTCGTTGAAGTCATGATTGGGATCAGTTCCGACGAGTGGCTGCGAGCTGGAGGCTTCCCGGCGACGAAGTGGCAGCAGGTCCGCTACCCCTTGCTCGAAAAGGACATGTCTTTCGCCTCGTGTATGCGCTGGCTGGAGGAGCGGCAGTACCGCAAGCCGCCCCGCTCGCGCTGCATCATGTGCCCATACCGGTCCAACGAAAGTTGGCGGGCGCTTGAGCCTGATGAGTTTGAGTTTGCCTGCGAAGTTGATGACCTAATTCGCGCAGATGGCAAACCGCCGCGTGGCTATAAGAGCCTGCCCTACCTTCACCGCGACCGCATTCGGCTGCGCGAGGTGGACCTGACGCGCGCGGATCTCTTCGATGAAGAAGACTGCATGGGAGGGTGCGCAACATGAAGCGCTCGGAAACACTTAGCTACCCGGTCAGCATATTTATCGCGGGAAGCCACGCGCGCGCCAAAGTGGAATGTCGGGGTTTTTGTGACAAGGAAGGCCTCTGCGTCACTATCACACCAACCACTTACGTCTACACTGGTGGGCAGGAACCTGGCGTTGTCGTCGGGCTAATAAACTATCCCCGCTTTCCATCAGAGCCACGCGCGATCTGGTATGTAGCGGAAAGACTGGCTTCGCACCTTCGCGTTGCTCTCGGCCAGCAGTCCTACACCATCCAAGCGCCTGACAAGACGGTTTGGTTCTCTCATCGCGGAGAGGCAGCATGACATGGCTTGGCAACCATGGGACGGCTCCCGTCCCTTCAAAGGGGATAAGATTCTTCTCGCTCGTTTTCGGAACGGGCGGGTCAGCAAGCAGGCCCTCCCAGCGCATAAGTGGCGAGGGCGTTGGGGGTATCCTTTCCCGGATAATTGGGATTGGGACATCACGCACGTCCAGCAAATTGAGTGAGCCAGAGCGCGACGACGCCGGCCGCTTCACCTCAACCTACCGCCGCATGGTTCGAGAAAAGGCGCTGGAGATGCGCGCCGCCATGCCTGACAGAGAATGGAAGCCGTTATGACAGAAGACAGCGCTGCTGCTCGCCTGCTCCAGTATGTGGAGCGCGCCGAAAGGCTGATGGAAGAACGCAAGGGCATCAACGACGATCTGCGCGACGTGTTCGCAGAGGCCAAGGCTGTCGGCTTTGACGTTCCCACCATGAAGTGGGCCATCAAAGAGCGTGCCACTGATCGTCAGAAGCGGGAGGAGCAGAACGCCATCCGTGAGACCTATGCGATTCAGTTGGATCTCATCTGATGCGCCCGAGCTGGCTCACACCCGAGGCGAAGGCAAGCAACGCCATGCTCGCCAAGCTGTCGATCTATTACGCCGGTCGTGGTGACGCACGGACTGCGGCGGTCATTCATGAAACATGGAGGCAAAATGCGGAGAGGCTGGAAGGCATCCGGGCCAACAAAGCACAGCGTGGCGCGGAAAACGGCCTGCCCGTGCGGCCTGACCCACGACAGCGCCAAGGAGCAGCGCCGCTGCATGGAGCTGTCCCTGCTGGAGCGAGCGGGAGAGATCACACATCTGGAGCGCCAGCCATTCTACCCGTTCGTGATAGCCGGGGAAGTGGTGAAGATGCTCAACGGCCAGCGCGCCGGGGTAACTCTGGACTTCTCCTACAGGACGGCGGATGGACTGATGATCGCAGAGGACGTGAAGCCGAAAAGCAGGCTAGCGGACAGCAGGGACTGGCCTCTCCGCAAGGCGATTTTCAAACACCTGCATCGCTGCGTGGAGTTACGCGAGATTCGGTAGAGCCATCTGACCGCGTTCTAGCGAGAATTTGTGATGCGTTTAGCGTGTCCATCCAAGACCTCAAGAAGGATTCGCTCGGATGGCATGATTACCCATCCAGTTGCGCCCGCATTGCCGCCTACAGGCTGATTAGGGAGGAGTTGAAGTACTCCTATCCGCGCATTGGCCGGATCATGCGCCGCGACCATAGCACGGTCATGAGCGGTATCCGTCGGGCCAATGAACTGCTGGCTACCGATCCCAACTTCGCAGCAGCCTATGAAAGGGCTCGGCAGGGATGAGCGGATACGCACTCATCCACCGGCGACTGCTCGGGCACCATGCATTCCGCAATGACGCGGAGGCCATGGCGTTCGCCTGGATGATCGTGCGCGCTTCATGGAACGATACCAAGGTCCGCTACAAGGACCGCCTCATCAGCCTCTCCCGTGGTCAGCTTTCGATCTCTGTGCGCGACATGGCGACGGCAATGGATCGCGACAAAGCTTGGGTTGAACGTCTCTGGAAACGCCTCAGAGCCGAGACAATGATTGAGACAGTGACCGAGGCAGGGGTGACGGTCGTAACCATATGTAATTACGATCAATATCAGGCCACGCGAGACAGTCGCAAGGCGGAGCGTGAGACACCCGCCGAGACAGGCGCGAGACAGGCGCGAGACACAGAACAATACAGGGAATACATTGAAGAAGATAATACCTCAGAAGCTAAAGCTTCTTCGGTAGCGCGCGCGCGATCCTCGAAAAATGATTTTCCTCGCCCGGATTGGGCAGACCCTCAGGTCTGGGCGGACTTCCTGCTCAACCGGAAGCGTAAGCGCCTGTCCAACACCCCCACGGCCTACAAGGGCTTTCTCGGGGACATTGACCGCATCGCAAACGACGAATGGCCGCCCGGTCGCCTGCTGAGACACGCGGCAGCGAAGGGATGGGGCTCAATCAATGAACCGGACGAGATGAAGAATGGACACTTGGGAAGAAACGACCGGAATGCGGCGGCACAGCGTGGAGGAGGAACAATCCGAGACGCAGCAGAGGAAGTCCTTGCTGAAATCACTGCAAGCCGAGGTGGCGGAACTGGAGGCCAAGGTCGCCCCGCCCTCACCAGCGGAGGCCATGACGGAACTCGGGCGCTGCCTCCGGCTTACCGCGCCATCGGGTATGAGCCAAGACGAGCGTAAGGAATGGCTGCGAATCGCCTATCTGGAGGTTGAGAACATTCCAGGCTGCGAGTTTTTCGACCGGACTGCGCACGCTCGCAAGGTCGCGGATCATCCTGCCAAGATCATCCCCTCCATTTTCGGCCATAAGTTCACCTTCGACATAACCGGCTCTTATAAATCGAGGCTGCATAGCGCTCGGAAGCGGCTTGAGAATGCGGAGGCGCCCGCCCTGCCCGCACCACCGCAAGAGGAATACTGCACGCCCGAGCAGATCGCCGCGATCAAGGCTGAGTATGGCTTTGATGAACCGCTTCCGGCGCCGAACCTTAAGGCCAATCGCCCTCATAAGGTCGAGCGCAAGCTTCGCGAGCCAACGCCGGAAGAGCTGGAAGAGATCGCTCGCCAGTTCAAGGCCGCCCACCCCATGACCGAGGGAGACCAACCATGAACCCGAAAGACCGGAATGCGGTGATCCGCGAGTGCATTGCAGCGCTGCCCCTCGACGGCCAAGAAGACACGCCCAATACGCCAGTCTGGCTGCGACAGGCTAACGCTATTCGCAGGCTCGAAGCCCTCCTCTCCCCCATTGATCAGGGGGAAGCCAGCGAACCCTTGCAGAGTGCCCGCGCAGATGAAGCTCCCGCTGATCACGGGCCTGGGGCGGATGCACAGGGGGAGGCTGGCACAGAATGGCTTCGCAAGCCCCTCCATCGGGATAACACGCGGTTCGCTTTTCTTTATCCCGAGGGTGGCGGAGAAAAGGTTGGCGACCCCAACCTATCCGACTGGACACCAGACGAGCGGACGGTGTCCCATGTTGCTGACATGGTAGAAGCGTGGTCTCGCAACGGCTTGTCGGAAGAAACGAATATCATTCTCGCGGTCGCTGATGACATTCGCGGTACCCTCCCCAAGCAGCCAGACCGTGCAGAGGAACTGGTGCGGGCGTGGGAAGCGACTGGCGCCACAATGACGCGCGATGCACGCGAAGGCGCTGAATTCTTCGCCCGCTGGTTACTGAGCCGGGGAGAGATCAAGTGAGCGATCAGTTCTTCTGGTGGACGGGCGCAATCGTCATCGCATTGCTGGCGGCGAGTGCATTCGCCTACTGCATCATCTGGCTGTATGCTAATTTCATCCACGAGCGCATCGGCCATATTTTGTTCCGCAAGACCGAGCGGCGCATATCAATCGCGTCTTGGTACAACGCCCGCCTTATGAGCGATGAGTTCTACAAGGCTGACGATTGGCCTATCTGCGAGCGCCCGCTCTACCTTTCATACGAGCTTCCGAGCCACCGCCGGCTATTCATCATGATCGGGAAGCTTGAGCCGCGCCGTGATGCGCCGATCCAAGGCACGCACCCGGAGTTTCAGCCATGAACACACCCCAGGAAGAGAGAGAGGCTGTGCTGGCCTATCTGGACTCGCAAAAGCAGGTACTTGAAACGGCTGCTGCACAGTTTCTCAGGGATGGGAAAATGGCGGAGTGGGCCGGGGCCATGTCTGGTGCAGCCACGCTCTCGCTCACCACCGCCGCCATCGAGCGCGGCGACCACATCTCCAGCAAGAAGGGATAGGATAATGCGGGGGCGACCGGCAGGGCAGATGACGCATCGCAGGCAGCAGGTGCTTGCAGAGATCGCACAGGCGGTATCTCGGGGAGAGCGAATAACCCTCGCCTCTCTCGCGCGCCGGTGTGGGCTTTGTGATTATCGTGAGGCTCGCCGGATCATGCAAGACTTGCGGAAAATCGGCCAAATTGCTATATAATGCGGGCCTCAAACGGTGGTTGCACACCGCGAGGCCCTAGCCAAAACGAAGGATAAGTTCGAGATGGATAAACCTCAAATACCAGTGATTACTCCCGCTGTCGAAGGCAGATTTTGGGATAAAGTTGATAAGTCGGATGGACTTGGACCGAAGGGCGATTGCTGGCTGTGGACAGCTTCAACACGGGGCGATGGCTATCCTTCTGGGTTGACTATAGAAGGACATCGCTACCGGGCCGGGCAAATCTCGCTTCTTATCACCGGGCAGCTGCCGACCGAAGATAAGCGTTGGGCGCTCCATTCTTGCGACACCCCAACATGCGTTCGGCCAGATCATCTGCGGTGGGGGTCAAAGGATGAGAATGTCGCCGACGCTTGTGAGCGTGGAACGGGCGGCAGGAGAGGCTTTAAGCCCGAAGAGGTCAGGTTTATTCGCGCGTCACCGCTCCGCCACTTTGAATTGGCGAAACAGTTCAATACCTCTTCCGCCTGCATTTTGAATATCCGGAAGCGGGTTTCGCATCGCCACGTTATTTAGCCGCCCGATTTTTACCTCCGGTTTCAAGGCGCGTTTTATAGGCTAATTGGGTTGCCCATGAGCGGGCGCCCCTCCTCATTCACGCAAGAGATAGCCGACGCAATTTGCGAAGGCTTAGCGAACGCGCGCTCTCTCCGCTCCATATGCCTCGATGAGAATATGCCGTCTCAAACGACGGTCTTCCGATGGCTGGCTGATGAGCGTTACACGACATTTCGTGAGCAATACGCACGCGCAAGAGAGGCGCAGGCTGACGCTATCTTCGATGAATGCCTAGACATCGCCGACGATGCCGCAAACGACTATATGGGCGACGATGAGAAATATAACGGAGACGCTGTCGCTCGCTCACGCCTCCGCATCGACACGCGCAAATGGATGGCCGGGAAGCTTCGCCCAAAGGTGTACGGCGATAAGCTGGAGCTGAACAACAATCACGGCCTGCAAGACCCGCTTGCCGAACTTCTGACCGCTATTGACGGGCGATCAAAGGGTCTGCCTAATGGCTAGCGCGGCACTCGTAGACCAATGGTCTCAGCCGCTTTGGAGGCTGAACAACCTCTACACGATCCGCGACAAGGGCGGTAACGCAATTCCGTTCCGCACGAATTGGGCGCAGGAGAAGTTCTTTGAGGACATGTGGTTCCTCAATCTGATCCTGAAAGCTCGCCAGCTCGGGTTTACGACCGCGATCCAGCTCTACATGCTGGACAACTGCCTGTTCAATTCCAACACGGCGGCCGGTGTCATCGCCCACAATCGCGAGGACGCTGAGGCGTTCTTTGATGACAAGATCAAGTTCGCCTATGACCGCCTTCCGCTTGGCCTGTTGGATCGTCTCGGCGCGACCCAGGACAGCGCGAAGTCGTTAGCATTCGCGAACAACTCGAAAATCCGCGTCGGCACATCGCTGCGCTCTGGCACTTTCCAGCTCCTCCACGTCTCAGAGTTCGGCAAGGTCTGCGCAAAATATCCGGACAAAGCCAAGGAGATCGTGACCGGCGCGTTCAACACGGTCGAAGCTGGCCAGTTCATCTTCGTTGAATCGACCGCCGAGGGGAATAGCGGCGACTTCCATGACATGTGCGACAAGGCACAGAAGGATGAGAAGGAGGGCCGCCAGCTAACCAAGCTCGACTTCAAGTTCCACTTCTATGCCTGGTGGCAAGACCCCTCCTATAAGCTTGATGATGAGGACACGGCGGCAACGCTGATCACGCCAGACGATGCCAAATACTTCGCGTCGGTCGAAGCGATCATCGGCGTCAAACTGAGCCAAAACCAGCGCGCCTGGTATGTGAAGAAGCGCCAGACACAGAAGGCCGGCATGAAGCGCGAATATCCTTCGACACCGCAGGAGGCATTCGAGGCCTCTGTGGAAGGGGCTTACTTCGTTACCGAGATGACGAAGGTTCGTGAGCAGGGACGCATCTGCAAGGTTCCGATCCTCAACAAGCCCGTCGATATATTCTGGGATCTCGGCGTAGGCGATGCGATGGCGCTGTCCTTCCGCCAGATCGTCGGCAGCGAAGTCCGCTGGGTCGATTATTACGAGAACAGCGGCGAAGGTTTCGAGCACTATGCCCGCGTCCTCAATGAAAAGGGGTACATCTACGGCCGCCACTACTTCCCGCACGATGGCGACACGCGCTCGCTCGGCGCAGTAGCTAAAACGAAGCGAGAATGGGCGATTGAGGCTGGAATTCGGCCTGTCGAGATCGTCGCTCGCATCCCGACCGAAGCAGCCGGCATCGAAGCGAGCCGCGCATACCTTCCCTCCTGCTGGTTCGATGAAGAGCGTTGTCAGCGCCTGATCCAGTGCCTCGATAGCTACCGCAAGGAATGGGACGACAAGCGCGGCACGTGGAAAGACACGGCCCGGCATGATGAATTCAGCCACGGCTACAAGTCGTTTGAGACGGCTGCCGTTGCTCCGCGCTCACAGGCGTCGAAGCCCATCGACCTAACTCGCATCAACAGAGGCGTCGTTTAATGGCCACCCGCTACCTTGAACAAGACGCCTACGGTACCGCTGCGGAGGTCATCGCACAGGTCGGTCCCGAGCCTGTGGACTATCCTGTCGAGTTCATCTCATGGCTTCAGAGTCAGGAGCAGGACGCCGAAAGCAACGAGGTGAATGAAGAGCGCAAGGTCGCGCTTGAGTTCTACGAGGGAAAGCCGTTCGGTAATGAGCAGGAAGGCCGCTCGCAGGTTGTGACCCGCGATGTCGCCGAAGTCATCGATTACATGCTTGCGTCGGTTCTGCGGACGATGGTCAGCGGCGATCGCGTGGTCGAGTTTCAGGCGATGGCTGACGATGACCGTGACGCCGTCGAGCAGGCGAATGAGGCAGTCAGCCAGTATTTCCTTAACGCGCAGGATGGCTACCGCGTTCTACATGACACGCTCAAGTCAGGACTGCTGGAAAAGACGGGCGCGGCAAAGACCTTTGTCGAGGGGAAGCCTGTCCGTCGCACCGAGGAAGTCGATGAGAACCGGCTTGCCGAACTGATGGACGCTGGCATTCAACTCGATGCCGCTGAGCAGGTTTCGGAAGAGGCGATCAACCTCGAAACGCAGGAGATAACGCCGGCGATCTTCAGGGTCTCCTATGTCGAGACGGTGACCGAGTTTCCCGACGTACCGATCCCCAACGAGGAGCTTCTGGTCGCGAAGGATGCTCGCTCGCTTGAGGAAGCCGTCTATCACGCGCACAAGGTCAAGACGACCGTATCCGGCCTGCGCATGAAGTTCGGCGAGGTGGACGAAATGCTCCTCGACTATGACGGCGCGAATGGTGGCTCTAGCCTAGCACAGGCCCGCGACGCGCAGAAGGGCGACGGCTACAACGACGGCGCCAACCGCATCGTTTGGGAGCTTGAGGAATATGTCCGCTACGATCTCGATGGAGACGGCATTGCCGAACTTCTGCGGGTGCAGCGCTGTGGGCGGCAGATTTTCGCTGTTGAGCCGGTCGAATATGGACTGATCGAGGAATGGTGCCCCTTCCCCATGGCGCACCGCCGCATTGGGCAATCGCTGGCCGATAAGTGCATGGACATCCAGCTTGTCCGCTCTGTCCTGCTGCGCCAGTCGCTTGACAATCTCTATCTCGCCAACGTGCCCCGGATGCTCGTCAACGAGGCCAGCATGGGGGACAGCACGGTCGATGACCTGCTGACTGTCCAATCCGGTGCGTTGGTGCGATGGATCGGTTCACAGCGCCCTGAGCCGCTTGTCACTCCGTTTGTGGCGGATAGCTCGTTCAAGGCGCTCGAGTTCATGTCTGGCGAGCGCGAGAGCCGCACGGGCATCACGCGCATGAACCAAGGCCTCGATGCTGACACGCTAAACAAGACCGCGACGGGTACGGCAATGATGCAGGCGGCCGGGCAGCAGATCGAGGAATATATCGCGCGGCACTTCGCCGAGTTCCTTGGGCGCCTGTTCCGCAAGAAGTATCGCCTGATGCGCGACTATGGGCAGCCGTTCACGACGATGATTGACGGCGCGTTGCAGCAAGTCGATCCGTCGCAGTGGCCCGAAGACGTACGGGTCATTGTCCGCGCAGGGCTTGGCACGAACCGCAAGCAGGAGCGGGTCCAGTCGCGCATGATGGCGCTTCAGGTTATGCAGCAGGCGGCTCAGGTCGGGTCGCGCACTGTTACCGACGAGAATGTCTATGAGATGGAGAAAGACCTGTTCATGGACATGGGGCTTGGCTCGACGCACCGGTATCTGACTGATCCGTCCAAGCTGGAGCCGGCGGAAGAGAAGCCCGATCCGAAACTGCTGGAGGCGCAGGCAAAGGCTCAGATCGAAGCCGAGAAGGTCGAACTGGAAAAGCAGAAGGTCGGTATTGAGGCACAGCTTAAGCAGCAGTCTCTGGAGGTTGATCTCACCGCCCGCCGCGAGAAGGCGGCGCTGGATGAGCAACTGGCGCGCGATAAGGCATCGTTCGAGGCTGAACTCGCATTGAGGCAGCAGGCATTCGAGGAGCAGCTTGCCGAGCGTCGCATGATGTTCGAGCAAGAGCTTGCGAGGCAGAAGGCCGCTACCATGGGCGATGAGCAGGCCTTGCCCAAGAAGCGGCCAGGCGGAGATTTGGACAAGTGATCCGCTATGCCCGCCTTGCTCGCGCCTCTGGATGGGTTGAGGATGAGGATTTCTCGCCAGAACCCTCGCCGTCGATGAGTCTGACTGTGAGCGAACACGAGGCTGTTGATACGGGCCTGCTGTGGTCGGATGGCGCGCCAGTAATGCGCCTTCCTAACCCCATCGGCTTTGTTTGGAGCGAATGATGGACAACCAACACCAGAAAATCAGTGGCTACCGCGATCTGTCGCAGGCGGAAATCGATCTCATGAATGAGGTCAAGGCGCTGGAGGCAAAGTTCAACGGCATGATTGATCGCCTCAAGGGCATGGGCTCTGACATTGATCAGAGGAACGTCTCTATCTCGGCGACTGAAGGCGAGAATGCCTTTATGCGCGCCGTCCGCGCGATCGCTCAGCCGGAGCGCAAAGTGTCGTGATCCCCGAAGAAGCAATCGCACTCGCCAATCAGGCAGAGGTGGCGCTGGACAAATTCCTGTCGCCCGCCTTTGAATTCGTCGTCGGTGAATACTCCAAGCGCCTGCAAGAGGTGGCTGCGAACGAAATCGACCCTGACAAAATCCGCAAGCTGGCTGTGGCGATCAAGATCGCTCGCGAGGTTGAGGCGCAGATTGTCGGGATCGTGCGTGCTGGTAATGTCGCGAAGGCGGAGAAGGGCCGCGCCGACAAGATCGCCTCAATGCCCGAGGCGCGTCGTCGCTGGGCGCTGGCCGGGGGGATGCGGTGAGACAGGACGCTGCCCAGCAAGCCTATGACAGGCTCATGCAGGCGCAGCGCGTCAACGCTTACGACATGCCAGAGGTGGAAACGCCCGAAGAGCAGAAGAAGCGTTGGGAGACATTGAAGATCAAGCGGACGACGAGGAGGAATGCGCCCGCCTGATACAGTTTAGCTAGGAACGAGCACTGGCCTCAAAGTGGACGGGAACAGCCCGGAAGCGAGCAGGCAAAGGTCAAAACCAAGGTTCCGGGCAGCCGCTAAAATGTGACGCGGCAACGATGAGCACGATGATGGCCACGCAGTTCGCCGACACAGGCGCGACAGAGGAAGTCGATACCACTGCTGCACCCGCCGAACAGGCGAACGAGCAGCCCGAAAATGAGATATTGGACCCTGAAACGTTCTATGGTAATGAGAACGAAGCCGAGCCCTCCGATGAGGAGCTTGACGAACTCGATGCAGACGGCGAAGACCTTGATCCCATCGCCCCGCCTACATCGTGGAACGCCGAAGATAAGGCGGACTGGGACGAACTTCCTCGCAAACAGCAAGAGATTATCGCTCGGCGCGAGGCGGAACGTGACAAGCACCTCCTTTCCAAGGCGCGGGAAGCCACGGAAGCTGAGAAACGTGTTCAGCAGCAGGCTCATGCCGAGCTTGCGAAGATCTACGAGAACTCAGCACAGGAACTTGAACGCTATGCGAGCATGTTCCTGCCCCAGCCTCCCGACCCCCGGTTACTCTATACCGGAAACCCCCAAGACGCGCTGACCTATCAGCAGCAGGACGTCGCATACAAGCAGGCCTCAGCCCAGCAGCAGCAGTTGCAGCAGGAGGCCCGGCAGAGAGCGGCGGAAGCCCAGCGGATACAGGAGCAGCAAGTGCTCGCCCAACGGCAGGCCGATGCGGCCCGCTTGCAGGAAGCACTTCCGGACTGGTTCGACGTGGACAAAGCCCCGAAATTGCATGCTGAACTGCAATCCATCGGCGCAACGCTCGGATATCCAGTCGAGCTGATGGCTGAAGCCACGGCAGACGACATTCTCGCACTCAAGCAAGCTGCCGAATGGAAGGCGAAAGCTGACAAGTTCGACAAGTGGATGAGCCGGAAGATGTCCGCCGTCGCACGAGCCAAGAAGCTCCCCCCGAAATTCGCGCGACCGGGCGCGGCGGCGGCCCAGCAGGGTAGCACCGATCCCGTGAAGCTTCTTTATCCTGACGATTGATAGGAGGCCACTTTGGCAACTATTGGCAACAGCTTTCTGGGTCTGATCGACCTTTACAAGCGTGAGGGCAAATACGGCAATCTCACGCCCGTCATCGAAGCACTGAACACCATCAACCCGCTCGGCGACGATGCGGTCTATGTCGAATGCAACCAGGGCCGTGAGCACTTGACCACGATCCGCACGGGCCTGCCTTCGGTCACCTGGGGCAAGCTCTATCAGGGCATCCCCAACAGCAAGTCCACCACGACGCAGGTCACCGATACGACAGGCTTTGTTGAGGGCCGTAGTCAGGTGGATGAACGCCTTCTCGCCCTGTCGAAGAACCCCGGCGCAGTCCGCATGTCTGAGGCGCAGCCGTTCCTCGAATCCATTGCGCAGGACGTGCAGACTAACTTCTTCTATTCTGACACGACGACCACGCCGGAGCGCTTCAAGGGCCTCGGCGCGCGCTACAACACGCTCTCCAACCCGAACGTCATCTCTGGCGGCGGCGCCGGATCGGACAATACGTCGATCTGGTTCGTGACTTGGGGCGAGCAGCAGACCGCGCTCATTTACCCCGAGGGTACGGCTGCTGGTGTCGATCGTGTTGATCGCGGCTCGCAGCAGGTGGCCGATGATCTGGGCAACTACTACTTCGCCAAGGTCGAAGAGTTCCGCCAGCATGTCGGCGTCACCGTGAAGGATTGGCGTTTCAACTCGCGCATCGCCAACATCGATGTGTCGAACGCGCTCGCCGGCTCGGTCGATGTGTTCGACCTGATGACCACCGCCTATTACCGCATGCAGAACCGTCGCAATCGCAAGATCCAGAACGGCGGCATGATCAATATGGGCCGCACGGTCATCTACATGAACCGCGACATGCTCTCGGTTCTCGATCGCCTCTCCACGAATAACGGCTCTTCCGACAACTTCATCCGCCTGCGCCCGCAGGAGATCGAAGGCAAGGAAGTCATGACGTGGCGCGGCATCCCCATTCGGGAAACGGACGCGCTGATCAACGCTGAATCCGTGGTTAGCTAAGGAGACTATGACATGATCATGGACCGCAGCGGTCTTTTCAGCGACCAGCAGGCCATCACGGCCGACGCTGCATCGACCAACCTCATCGACACCGGCGCACGCGGCACCGTCTACGGCTATTCGTCGGCAATGGTTCGCGACATCGGTCCCGGCACGCGGGTTCCGCTTGTCGTGACCGTGACGGAAACGTTCAACAACCTGACCTCGATGGTCATCACCGTGCAGACCGATGACAACAGCGGCTTTGGCTCGCCCAAGACCGTGTTCACGTCGCCGACCTACACGCTGGCGCAGCTCGCCACCGGCGCGGAATTCCTCCTGCCGGAGTGGTTCCCTGTCGGCACCAACGAGCGTTACGTGCGGCTCTATTACGACATCACCGGGACCGCGCCCTCCACGGGCAAGATCACGGCCGGCGTCGTTGCCGCGCGCCAGACCAACACCGGGAGGTACTGATGAGCAAGGAGCAGCCCAAGTCCTACAAGGCACCGCATGACGTTTATGTCGGCGGCAAATACTACAAGGCTGGCGAAATCTTCGTCACGACGGAGCCCAAGGGCGACAAGTGGGAGGATGTCGGCAAGGCAGAGAAGGCCGCCACCGATGCCGAGCAGCCAATCCCCGGCGACGCGCCCATCGAAAGCCTTGATCTGGCTGCCTTGAAGGCCCTCGCGGCGACCAAGCACGTCAATCCCGAGGGGATGAACAAGAAGGATCTCATCGCCGCCATCAAGGCAGCGAACGAACCTAAGCTCTAACGATCAATGGCCGGGGGTTCAGGCTCCCGGCCTCATTCTTGGAGATACAGATGGCTAAACCTTTGGCCCGCAGCGCCAGTAACGATATCGCCTCAGGCCCATCGCGCACAGCTTTTGCGATCACGCCCAACGACGCCACACTTCTTACGGTCCCGGCCGTATGGGTTGATGTGACGACTGGCGGGACGGTTTCCTTCCTCGATGGGCTGGATCAACCCGTCTCTCTGACTGTGCCGGACGGCTATTCGATCAAGTGCGTGGTTCAGCGCATCAACGCAACCGGCACTACGGCTAGCGGCTTTATCGGCTACCCCTGATGGCTGTCAGCATCTCCTATGTGATGCCGGGGACAATCGGCGACTTTACGGATTTGCAACGTCTGGTCGCGCGCTACATGGACCGCGACGACCTCGCCGCTGACATCGCCAACTTCGTTGCCATTGTGGAGGCAGAGGCTAACCGTGTCCTGAGAACGGTCAACCAGGAACGCAAGGCGATCTGGGCGATCAGTAGTGAAACATTCTCATTGCCGCCCGACTTCAGGCGCCTGCGCAAAATCCATATTGAGGGCGAGCCGGATCGGCCCTTGGAGGAAATATCTCCAGTTGCGGCTCCGATGATCTACGATGGCGCACAGGGCACGCCCAACGCCTATTGGATCGAAGGCCGGGTGATGACCCTCGCTCCGCCGCCAGCTGAAGAAACAACCTTCCGCGTCACCTATTACGTCAAGATCGAACCACTGACGGCGGATTCGCCCGTCAATTGGCTCATGGAAGAGCATCCCGACATCTATGTGTGGGGCGTTCTCCGAGAGGCTGCTGCGTTTATCCGAGATCCGGAGGCCTACAGCTTCGCCGAAGGTCGCTTTAACGGCGCCATCGTCCAACTACAGCAGGAAAGCCGCAACGACCGTCATGGCGGTGGGCCGTTAGTCCCGGTGGGTGTGCAACAGTTGGGTGGCTGCATCCGGTGCTGAGCCAGATCCCTTATGGTGAGCTTACGCCAGACCGCAGGACCGGCCTGATCGGTGCGGTCAACGTCTGGCCTCTCGCAGAGGGATATCGCCCCGCCCATGCCTATGAAGCACTCACGCCGGCCTTGAGCGGCGTTCTCGGTGGTTGCGCGTTTATCGGTTCTGACGGCACGGCTGCGATGCTTGGCGGCAACGCTACGTCTCTCCAGAGGTTCGCAGGAGGCGACTGGACGCCTGTCATCGAAGAACTTGACGCCTCATCGTGGCGGTTCGATCAGTTCGGTGATCTCGTTATTGGCGTGAACGGCAGCGAGCCAGTCAAATTCGACCTCATAACGGGCACTGGAGAGGTTTTGGGCGGTTCGCCCCCGATTAGCGACCTTGTCGCGACCGTTAGGCAGCAGGTATTCCTCGCTGGTGATCCAGATGCGCGGAATGTGCTTTCGATCTCTGGCTACAACGATGCCGAAGGGTGGACTGCCGGCACCAATCAGTCGCTTGTCGTGCCATTCCCGTCCGGCGGCGATATTATGGGGCTGGCTGGCGGCGAAACCGGCCTCATTCTCCAGAAGCGTTCGATCAAGCGCGCGACCTACACTGGCGATGGCGTGACGTGGTGGCAGTTCGATGAGATCAGCCGCGATATCGGCTGCATGGCCAAGGGTTCGGTGGCTCAGGCCGGGCAGACGGTATTCTTTCTGTCGGAACAGGGCTTTAAAGCGACTGATCGCAATACGGTCATCCCCATCGGGCAAGACAAGATCGACCGCTATTTCTTCCAGACGTACAGCCGCGCCGACATTGATCGCATCCAGGCCGCAGTAGACCCGCGCTCCACGACGGTGATTTGGGCCATGCCCGGTACGCCTGGCCGCCTCTGGGCTTATAACTGGACGCTGGCGCGCTGGACGACGCTTGATATTGGCAATCTTGGGGTCTTTTCGGGCTTCACATCGAACATAGCCATCGATGCGGTGGACGCCGTGTTCCCAGACGGCATCGACACGATCCCGATTTCACTCGACAGCCCATTTTTCGCTGGCGGCAATCCCCTCTTTCTCGTGATCGGCAACAACCGCACAGTCGGAACGCTGAGCGGCGCATATCTACCGGCTCGCTTCACGACGCAGCCGGCCATGATTGTCAGCGGGAAGCGTGTCCGCATTCGCTCTGCTCGTCCTATCGGGGATGCGGCCGGCGGCGTTGTTTCCATTGATCGCCGCGCCCGCGCCTCCGATGAGCAGACGCTGGTGGCCTCGGGCAATGTGCGGGCGAATGGTTCTGTCGCGCTGCGGGCGAACGGCCTCTACATCGGCGCCGTCCATGATGTGCCCTCGACGCCGTGGACCTACATGGCGGGCCTAGAACTGCAGTGCGAGACCGAGGGCGAGCGCTGATGCTGTTCGTCCAGCCCACCGCAAGCAACATCGCTGAATGGATCAGGCAGGCCGCAACCGTCATCAACGGCCTCAATCGTAGGCTCGGCACATTCGGATCGACGGCGCTCTATGACGGTAACGCGCCAGTCGCAGACACGGACTATCTGGTACAGGTGGACGCGACATCTGGCCCGGTTGTGATATCCCTACCTACTGCCTCTCCTGGCAGGCAAATGGTCATCAAGAAGATCGACGCCAGCGGCAATGTGGTGACCGTTGAAGCGGATGGAGCGGACCTGATCGACGGGGCGGCATCGCTATCCATCTCGACGCAGTGGCAGTCCTATACGCTCATGGGCGTCTCCGGCGGGTGGGCGATCCTATGACCTACGATCCGACCTTGAGAAAGGATATGACGCGGCTTCGCTATGAGAAGGCCAATGCGTCGAAAGTCGGCGGCCTCGCCACGGCCCTCAAGCACAAAGTCGGGCGTGCAGAGGTTCATGGCATACTCGACGCTTCGCAGGTTGGCGCGCGCCCTGCCCCGGATATGGCGCAAGCAACACCGGTAAATCAGTGGACGGACTATCTGCGGTTCCGCTCCGCCTTCGCCAAGCTGCTCGATGAGCGCTTCTATCCTCTCGCGTGGCTCGATCAGGAAGTGGCTTCCGGCAGCATGGTCTTGCTCAGCAAAGACGACAGTGCTATTCTCGTGTCAATCAAGGCGTATCCATCTGGATTGAAAGAAATCCACGGGGAATGCGCCACGGGAAAGCTCGACGTTATCGCGTCAGACCTCATTCCCCTTGCCGAACAATTTGGACGCGAGATCGGGTGCGAATTTGGCGCCATATCCTCGCGGAAAGGCTGGGATAGGGTCATGCGCGATCAGGGTTATTCAGTTCACCAGACGACATTGCGGAAGGCTCTCTAATGGGCCTCTCAGGCAGCAAAAGTACGACAACGAGCGGCCCCAGCAAGGAGGCCCTGCCCTATTTACAGCAGGGTTCTAACGCTATTCAGGGTGCGTATAACAGCGTTCAGCCCGTCGCCAATCAGATTGGTTCCACCCTCGCCGACGCCTTTACAAGCTTCAATCAGTCGCGCCAGAACAACCCGAACCTGAATGCCGCGAATAGCTATATCGGCGACGTGCTCGGAGGCAAGTATCTGGAGGGGAACCCCCAGCTCGACAATATCATCGGGCAGACGAATGACAGCATCACTGACCGCGTGAATGCGATCTTTTCCCGCTCGGGGCAGACCGGATCATCGCGCCAGATCGGGGAGCTGGGCAAACAGCTCTCGGACAATGAGAGCCGGCTTCGCTATCAGAATTATACCGACGAGCAGACCCGGATCGGGCAGGCCATCGCGCAGGCCATGGCGATGCGTCAGGGCGACAATCAGGATATGGCGACGCTGCTGGCTCTGGGGGCTGGCGCAACAGAGATCCCGATGAATGCCGCGAGCCGCTATGCCGGGGGTCTCGGGTCGCTCTGGGGCAACTCTCAGACGACGACGCAGAGCAGTGGCGGGAACATCCTCGGCTCACTTCTCAATGCCGGCGCGAGCATCGGCTCTGCCGCAATCATGGCCTCAGATCGCCGCCTCAAGACCGATATCGAGCAAGTGGCCGCACTTGACGATGGGCTTGGGGTTTATCGCTATCGCTACATCACCCCGCCGAACGAAGCCTTGGCGGCTCTGATGCCTCAATCGAAGGGAGGTGATCCATATCTAGGCGTCATGGCGGACGAGGTGGCTGAGCTTCGTCCGTGGGCGCTCGGGCCGACCGTGGAGGGGTATCAGACCGTGGATTATGGGCGTCTCTGATGGGCATGTTTGGGAACAACCCCTTCTCGCGGGTCAATATCGGCGGATTCACCGGACAACCGGCCTCGCTCGGCATCCTTTCGGGTGACATGCCCCAGATGCCGCAAATGCCGTCTCAGGAAACGCCTGCCATGAAGGGCGGCGGGTTCTTCAAGAGCGAGACGGGCCGCGCTGTGCTGGGCGGCCTGTTCGATAGCATTCTGACGCAGACTGGTGGGCAGGCAGTCAATATCCCCAATATGCTCCAGCAGCGCGAACTCGCACGCAAGCAACAGCTGGCAGAGACAGAGCGAAAGCGAGAATGGCAGGACTGGCTCACCAAGAAGGAATGGGAGCGGGCTAATCCGGCGCCGTCTGAATTTGAGCGGGTGCTTGAGTGGTCTGGCGTTCAATCCGGTACGCCTGGCTGGACCGAGTCCATGCAGCAGCGCCGCGACAATCTGCTTGATCCCATCGTCAATGTCCCGCTGCCTGGAGGGCGGGTGTACCTAGGGCCGCGATCCGGTCTGCCAGCTGCCGCCGGCGCAGCAGCTCCAACCTCCCCTGTTGGCAAGCTAACCCCGATTGGAGGCCCGGCGTCCGCGCCGGCAGGCTTTCCAGGGCGTTGATGGTGAGCGTGTGACCAGCATGTTCCGCGATCCGGCCCATAATGCTCGCGTTGGCGGCGTGCCTAACAGCTACCATACCCGTCGCTATGCTGATGGCCGTCCGATGGCGCGCGATAGCGTCCCGCCGCCGGGTGTCTCGATGGCAGCATACTATCGGTTGCTGAAGCAGCAAAACCCTCATCTTCAAGTGATCAATGAAGGTGATCACATTCACATGGAGCCGCGTTAATGCCTCAGGCCCGCGACGAAGCTGGTAATATTTGGGAGGTTGACGCGCAGGGCAATGCCGTGCGTCTGGTTTCTCCCGGTGGCTCTGCTGCGGTTGGTTCGGTTCTGAGCGATCCGAATGCGCCGCTTGACGCTGCGGTGAAGCAAAATCAGATTGCCAACTCCAACGCAGATAACGCAAGGGCTGATGCCGCTGCCGCGCGTGATGCGACCCGCATGAATGCAGAGCTTTATAGCAAAGGTCTGCGGATTGGCGCCAATGGCCAGCCTGAGCCGATCCCCGGTTGGGTGCCCCCGGCAAGTATCGCAAATAAGCCGACCATGACCGCGAAAGAGCGCGCCGACGCCTTGCAGGGCTATAAGGACGCAGACGCGATCGACCGCGTGGTGGCTGATCTTCGTCGCCGCTACACGACGGGTCCGGGGGCAACCAAGGGCATCTCCAGCCTAAGCGACTATTTGCCGACTGACAGCAACAGGACGTTTAACGACGCAGGGCAACGAGCACGCGGCTATGTCAAGCGCTCGCTCGGCTTCACTGGTGGCGAAGGGAACACCCTCGGCGAAAGCACGATGCTCTACAATCCCTATCTCCCCGAAGCTGGGGACAGGGATGTTCAGATCCTCGCCAAAATCGACGCACTGGAGCAGCTCGGTAGGGATGCGCGCGACAAGTCCATTTCGATTCTGGGCGGCATTCCTGATGCCAACGGAAACATAAAGCCAATCGAAGGGGATAGTTCACTTCCCGGCGCCAATCGCTTCAGTGGCGGGGGGGGTAGCATCACAAACAGCCCCGTTGGCCCCGCCGCGCCTGCTGGCTCGACAACTAAGGCGCTGGATATCCCTCCTGCGATGCAGGCAGAGCTTAACCAGTACCTTGCCGGCGTCCCGCGCGGCCAGCTTCAAGAGGCTCAATTTCGGGACGTTCTGGCGCATCTCAACGAGAAATATGGCGTTGGCTCCGGTGCGCAAGACGTCTCCAATTGGGTGCGCTATTACAATGAGCAGCGCGGCCCGATCAATGCAACAATTCCGGGCACGGAAGTCCCGATGTCGTCCGTCGATCAAATCCGCAACAACGCCATCAATAATCCCGCCGGCGCAGCAGCCGCCGGCTATTTGAACACGGCAGGGTTTGGTATTCCGCAGGCGCTCGCCCCGACACAAACTGAAGCGCTATCCAATGAGCAGGCTCTGCCTTTTGCGCTGGGGCAAGTCGGTGGTGCCTTGACGGGGACCAGCCTTCTTGCTGGCGCCGGACGCAACACGATTGGACGCCTCGCACCACGTACGCTTGGCGGCGGTGCTCGCGGGATGTTCGGTCGCAACCTCGCGACTGATGCGGCGTTCGGGGGCATCTATGGCGGTGTGACGGAAGGCGATCCGCTTACGGGCGCGGTCGCTGGCACGGTGGGGTCTGCTGCCGGTCAAGGCATTGGGGCTGGCGTTGGCAAAGCGCTGACGGGAGGCGGCTCTGCGGCTGCCAACTATTTGCGTGGGCGCGGTATCCCACTCACGGCAGGGCAGGCCTTGGGTGGCTCTGGCCGCTTCGGCAATATGGTCAAGGGGATCGAGGATCGCCTCTCAGGTGTTCCAATCATTGGCGACATGGTGAATGCGCGGCGGCTTGAGGGGTTGCGCGCATTCAACGAGCAGGCGTTGGGAGAAGTCGCGGGCGGGCAAGTTCCTGCTATTGGCGCGCCTGGCATTGACGATTTGCGTCCTCGCGTCTCTAGCATGTATGATCAGGCCACCGCTGGCGTAACCGTGCCTGTTGGCCCAAATCTCGCTTCGGACATTGGCAACGCTAAAGCTCTCGGCGCGTCTCTTCCGCCTGATCTGGCAAGCCGCTTCTCAACGGCCATGACGAACCGCGTTGATCCCGTGATTGCGTCGGGCCAGATGACCGGCGATCAATTCCAGCAGGTCCAACGCGCGCTGAAGGGTTATCGTGCCGAAGCGCCGAAAGCAGGATTCGAGCAGGATTATCGCGATGCGCTGAGTGCGGTATCCGATGCCTTGGATGGGAACATGCGTACCCAAGGCGGCCAGAGTGTCATTTCCGGACTGGATGCTGCAAACCGGTCTTATCGCGATCTCAAGGTTCTTGAGGACGCAGTGACACGCGCTCGGAACGGTTCACGATCCGGCGAGGTCGGGGTGTTTACACCATCGCAACTAAATGACGCCTCGGCCGCAAGCGCGCGCAAGTTTGGGGGCGGGCAAGCCACCACCAACCGGCCTTTCTACGAACTTGGCAGCGCGGGACAGGATGTTCTTCCGTCTGCGGTTCCTGACAGTGGCACAACGGGGCGGCTTGCGACCTTTGCCCTGCCCGCAGCGCTCGGCGGTGGCGGCCTTGGCGTAGATAGCCTCTTCGGCACTGACAATGCTGCTCAGTCCGGGCTTGGCCTTGGCCTGCTGCTCACGATTGCAGGGACAAAGAAAGGTCAGGAGGCCTTGGTGAAGGCGATTATGGACCGTCCGGCGTCAGTCAGGACGCTTGGTTCTAAGATCGGGAAGCGCCAGGGGATGTTTGGAAGTGCGGCGGCGCCATTCGCTATAGAACAGGCGGCCCCGTGAGACTTCCTTCCGCCTCTCTCGCCAGTCCTGGATTTCGGCCCAGATGGCGACCACAACGCATTTCCAGAAAATCACCCATCCGATAGACATGGACAGAGCATAGCAAGAAAACGACCCTTCCAAAAGGCTGAGTTTCTGATAATGTAGGGCCGCCGCGAGCCTTAATCGCGAGCAAGGAAAGCGCCGGTTCTCGGCCCTCATTCCTCATCCACAGCAACAGCTTGGAGCGCTTCGGCGCGGAGGAATGCATGAGCGTTCAAGATTGGTCTACCAATCCATCTGAAAACGACACGATCGACGGTGTTTTCATCGGCGAAAACTGTCCCGCAGCCAATGTCAACGACATGGGCCGGCGCATCATGGCGGCGGTGCGCGTCATGTATGATGGCATTCCGAACACGGCTAATTTTGTCGCGAACACTGGCGGCGTTTTCGCTGGAAACCCCCGCTTCCTCGATCGTGGCGGCTATCTCTACCACAACAGTTCTTCCAATCTCTCAGGACGGATTTTCATTCAGCCATCTGGCGGCGCTGTGCCGTCCGGTATGGCGAATGGCGATCTGCTGCTGGAATACTGATGGCGGCGATCACCTCTATCCGCCTCCAAGGCGCCCCCCGCCAGATTGTGAAAGCGAGCGCCTTTCACGCTGGCGCGCTTCGTATTCTCCGATCGATCAAAGTGATGGACGGTGACAATGTGCGCACAGTCGCACTGTTCGCGTCGCCGTTATCGGCAGCGATCTCTCCGTCATCCGTCATCGGCGCGGCTCCCCGTCCGGAGCCCTCGACGGCAATAACTGGTCCAGTCGTATGTATCCCAACAGGTGGAGCGTCGCCGTTCACCTATGTCTGGTCTCGGGTCTCAGGAGACATTTTCACAATCCAGAATGCCGGCACTGCAACCGTCCGGTTTTCCCGCGCCAACGTAGCTGCAACTGAGCTTTTTCAAGGTTTGTATCGCTGCACCGTAACTGACGCTGTGGGGCAAACGGCAAGCGCGGACGTGAATGTGCAGCTCACCAACGACTGGTGGGGGTACTGATGTTTCACAAAGTAGACATCGCCATCAATCAGGCGACCGGCCTGCCCATGAGCAACGTCCTGATCCGCCTGTTCGATCCATCGTCCGGCGATATCATCGACATGTTCGCGGACGAGTCCGGAACCCCGATCGAGACGGCTTCCGGCATCGCTAACACCGCCATCACTGATGCCACCGGGACATATGACTTCTGGGTCAATGACGGCATTTACGATATGGAATTTTCGGTCGGCACAGCTTTGCTACGCCGGGTGCGCAGGTTCTATTTTGGCACGACGCTTAGGGCTGCAGATTATGACGAGGCGACCCCCGACGACGCGTCAGAAGTCGTCTTTGACGATGGCGCGGGATTAAAGCGGGCGCCAGCATCGTCCTTTGCTGATGCGGTTGTGCCTGTTGCGTCTGAGGGGGAGGCGGAAGACGGCTCCGACAACGCTAAGCGCATGACACCTCTTCGGGTGAAGCAAGCTGTCGATGCGCGCGGTTACGACGCAGCCATTGCAGCGCGGGCGGCCACCGCAGATCTGGCCTCCACCGCCCCAGGCAAAGGAGCAGAGCTTGTCCTGTCCCGCCTCAATTCTGCTGCTGCGGAAAGAAAGGTTGCAGACCGCCTCGCCGATTCAGTCTCGCTTCTCGACTACCGCCTCGCGCCGGACGCCGACCAGAACGATCTTGGGCTATGGCTCCAGCGCGCATGGGATAATGGCAATCGCGCCTTTTACTTGCCATACAGGCCAAGCGGTTATAACTGGACGACGCCCTGGGACGCGCTCGGCTTCCCCATCTGGTTCGATGGGCGTGGAAACACGGTCACGCTCACTGGGGGCGGTGTCAGCTACCTCAAGAATACAGGGATGAAGTCAGACGTCTTCGACCTGACGATCATCGGCGACCGCACGACCGGACAGATATTCTATGAGGGAATGGGGGCGACCTCGCTCGCCAATAATATCCGTGTCGAGCAGGTGGATATTGGCTTTAAGATGACGGGCGGCTTCGAGCCGGTCTTTGACAACATCTACGGTCGCAACTGCCGCACTGCCCTTTTCCACTTCGCCGATGGCGTGGGGCCAATTGTCAAGCACTTCACTTACGACACGGACGGCCCCTGGTATTACGGCAAGGCTGTGGCGAGCATCACGCGCTCGGGAACGACGGCAACGGTTACGACCAGCGCGAACCACGGCTTCACGACCGGTCAGACAGTCAACATCATGGGTTGCACACAAGCGGCCTATAACGGCAATTTCGTGGTTACCGTGTCGTCCGCGACCGTGTTCACATACACCGTTTCCGGTTCTCCAACCACTCCCGCTACGGCGATCGCCAACGGTAGCGGAACGATCTTCGCGTCGCTCGCGTCCAGCATTTTCGCCATGCCGACCAAGGGGGCCATCTGGCTGCAAACCGAAGGCGCGGTTTTGGCGGGTGGGGACTCGATCCATGGCGGGCTGGTGATTGAGGTGCCGTCTTACCGCAATATTGAGTGGGCGCTGATCGGGGGGCTCTACCTCGATAGCGGCCTCGACAATCCCGGTGCGCAAATCATCAACAACACTGCCGACAAATACGTCCGTGGCCTGTTCTTCATGGGCATGTGGGCAGCAACCAACACGCGCGGCATCCAGATTTCAGGGTCCGCATCTAACGACCGGATCGACGGCATCTTCATCAGTGGGTGCCACCTCCACAACAACACCTCCGAAGCGATTCAGGTCGATAAGGGGCAGAATATATTCATTGAGGGCAATGACATCATCGGGAACAACGCGAGCGTTTTCCAGGGATCGTCATACGTCAAATCTGGCCCGGCCAATCAGGTGCTTCTCGGTACGAGCGCCCGCAACGTGTTTGTCATCCGCAACAAAATGCGCGGGGCGGCGATGCGGTGGAGTACGACGCCCTACGAGCATATTTTCATTGATGCCGGCGTAACAGGCGCGGCTTACGATAACGACTGCGATAGCGGGACCACCGGCGGCTTTGGCGTCTACAACGTGGCCGGAACAGCGTTTCGCGTGGGCTACAATTCTGGTGTGGCGCTGCCCAATTTCTCGAACGACGCAGCGGCTGCATCGGGCGGTACCGCGATCGGCGGTTGGTATCGCAACGGCTCAGCTCTGATGGTGAGGCAGAGCTGATGGGCCGCACTCCTATCCACATCGCCCGCGCCAAAGCCGAAAAGCGCGATCCCCGCTTGCCGTATCATACGGGTGCCTATGACGACACTTGGGAAGTCGTGGCGGTTTGCCGGAAGGGGGCACGATAATGCGCCTTTCCCTTGGGTTGAGCCTGTGCCGGTTAATCCGTGGCGGCGGCGGAACGCCTACCCCCACGCCTGCCCCGTCATGGTCGGTCAATCCATCGATCAGCGGCACCGCGCAGGTGGGGCAGACGCTCACCGGCTCTGACGGCACGATCAGCAACGGGACCGTCTCGGCTCGGCAGTGGAAGCGTGATGGCGTAGACATCTCCGGCGCGACGCTTTCAACCTATCTCCAGACCACCTCCGATTTGGACGCCATGATCACCTATCAGGTGACCGCGACGGGCGTAGGCGGTTCGGCAAGCGCGACGAGTTCTGCGGTCGGACCAGTCATTGCTGCGGCTGCAGCGCCGGTCATTTCCTTCAACGGCACGACATTCAGCAACGACAATAGCGATGCTGGCCAGTGGTATCGTGATGGGGTGGCGATCAGCGGGCAAACCGGCGCTACCTATACCTATGTCCAGGCGAACGATGCAGGCCGCGCGATCACGCAGGTGGTTGGCGGGCAGACCTCCAACGCCATCGTGCCGACCGTGACGGCCTCGGCGACTGTTTACGACTTCAATCAGGCGAACGGCACGAAGCTCTCGGCTTATCCCGGCCAGCCCATGACCATGCTCGGCGGCAACACGACCGAGCAGGACAAGTACACCTGCCAAAGCAACAGGGGCAATGTGGCGACGCTGGCCAACAGCTTCCCGCAAGCGATGGCTGTGCGCAATGTCGGGGCAAATCACGAAGTCACCTTCAAGATCGATGGGAGCCCGCCTCCCCATATCGCGGCTTGTTCCGATGCCAGCAACTTCATGTTCACAATCGTCAACGACAGCGGCGCGGGCCGGTGGTTGGTGTATTCCAACATCGGCGGCACAGAGGCCAACCGAACCAACAACGGCATTCAAGTCCCTGGATCGCTTAACACAGGCAAGCTCGTCACCCTCGCCATCAATAATGGCAAATGGCAATTCCGCGTTGATGGCCTGCCTTATGCCATAGCACCATCTTTTGGTGGAAACTCTGTCCAGACCGATGTTTGGTATGACTTGCCTGCAGGCTTCACCGCTGGCCCATATGCCGGCATCAAGGGGGCGCAGTGGGGGTCGTTCACCTGCGACGATCTGACGCTACTTCCACTCGACAACGCGATCAATATCGATACGGCAACCGTCACTGAGCTGCTCGATGGCAGCGGCAATCCCTATCGCGTCGTGCGCCTTGTCGGCAGGGCAGCGGCGAATGCGCTCAATGCCGCCGAAGTCATCTTGCTCAATAGTGCGGGCAATATTCTTTCCAATTGGACGGCACGCGCTGGCGCGCCTGGGTCTGGCACGTCGTTCTCACCGATTGACTCGCAGCCCATCCCATATCTTCCGGTGGACACCGCCGTGCGGGTGGTGTTGCGCGACGCGACGACGAAATCAACGGCTGCGAGCGTCACGCTTACCGTTCTGGCGTCGCCCTATGACGGCCTCAATCATTATGGCGTCAACCTGTTCCCCGTCAGGATGTTCCGTTCCGATGCTCTTTCGGGCGGGTGGCGCGGCACGCCCGAAGGTGACTATGATTATGTCAAGGTGCCCTATATCGGCGTTGATGGCGTTCCGACGATGTATCCGCCCGGTGATACGGGCTCATGGCAGTATCTCCTCCCGATTCAGCCTGCCGGGGAGGTGGATGTCGTGCGGCGCTATGCCCTCACATGGGAGGGTGGCGGTCCACTGACTGGAAGCGGCTCGACGGCGGCCGTCTATATCTCTGCGTTTGCCGGCCCGTCCGATACGCCGGTGGTGGTCTATTCATCGAGCGAAAACCGCATCGAACTGGAGATGAAGGGCCAGACCGGCGGACGGAATCTTGTCCTGCGCCGAAGCAATTTCAACTCATCCTCTATCGCCAAGAACTTCCAGCTGGCTGATATCGGCCCGGCAACTGGATCAACCAGTATGCAGGGCGCCGGAGCCATCGTCGCGGCTGACTTCTTGCCTGCCGTCGCGACATACCTATCCGGCCAAAAATATAACGGCGTGTGGCGGATGCTCGATATCAGCCGAACGAACAGCTATAATTATTGCACGTCGCTGGATGGGTTGCTGCACGAATGGCAGACTTCCCTCGCCACCGGCGTGACTACGGCGACACTGACGGTCGGTTCTGGCTCCAGCAAGATCACGTTCACGGCGCAAGATCCCCGCGTCGCCGACAACAATGGCTTGTCGAACGTTATGCTGGTCGCGCAGCGACTGCCCTATCTGTCGCGCGGTACTGCCGGCAACAATGTCAGGGTGAAGTCGGTCGTCGGAACCGGAGGATCTGCGACTATCACGGTTGGCGGAACGAACAATTATGACGTTCTGATCACGCAGAAGCTCGGCGGTAACACAACCGGCGAGATCGCAGCCCTGCTTAATCCTGCCACTGGCGTGCTGACGGGCACCACCAATCAGATCATCGCGCTTAACGAGTCAGACGTGGCGAATTCGTCCGCCTCTATGCCGATCTTCGACTGGACCAATCTCAGCGGCGGTTCTGACGGCAGCATGGCCTTTGCCTACAAGCAGGTCCAGGAAACACTCAAGGTCTGCAATGATGCTGGCACTCGTCCGTGGATCAATATCCCCTGGTTCGCCGGATCGGAATGGGTCGCTGGCTTTATCGCTATGGTCGAAGCCGAACTGACCAACCCAGATTGTTGGCCAGTCCTTCTCCACGCACATAACGAGCCTTGGAACTATCTCTTTAATTCCCACTGGCGCATGGCCGAATGGGCGGTTTGGAACGGCCTCGATGCGTTGCCGGGCTTCTGGGAACCGACCGGCTATTGCTATGCCGCGCTTGGCCACCGCTTCAAAGATATCTTCACGCAGTTCAAGGCTGCATGGGGCAATGACTGCCGTACCGTCATCGATGTGCAGCAGGGCGCTTCCGGCATGGTCAGTGGCCTCCGAACCATTGCGGGCCTTGATGCTGTCGTGGATGTCTACTCGACGGCGCCCTACGTCAATGCGGGTTCGGCGACCGCATCCTACTTCCCTGACAGCAGCTACAATGACGCCTACTTCCGCTATGCGGTTGCTGACGTGCCGTCGCGCTGGGATTCTTATGCGTCCATCAAAACGACTATTGAGCTGACCGGCAAGCGTTCCGCGATCTACGAGATCCAGCAACATGACGTGCTTGATAATCCGGGGTGGAGCAACCCGACCATGCAGGCGGTTTATACCGCGCGCCAGCTTACCGATGTGCGGATGGAATATCTCATCAATCTGCATTTCAGCGAAGGCCGCGATCGTTGCTCCGTCGGCACGGTCGATGATGTGGCGTTCTTCGGTGCAGTTGGGGGTGTGTCTCAATACGGCGCCTGGGGTATGGAACAGGACTACGGCACGCATAATCCCAAGTGGAAGGGCTATAGCGACTTCATCGACAACAAGCCGGTTGCCTATCCGGCACCGGTCGGCTTCGGCACCAGCACGACAACTGCCACCGCAGGCCAGAGCGTGTTCACGGTATCTGGCGGCTATTACCCGGGCCAGATCATCGTACAGGTACAGCTGGGCGGCTCGTGGAGCGTCCTGCCAAGCAGTGCCTATACCGCCACCAATGGCACGACGGTGACGCTGGCCACTGCGCTGGCGTCGGGCAATGTCTTCCAAGCCATCAAGTTCGGTGCTGGCGTTCCCTACAGCGGCTCGTTCACGAGTGGCGGCACCGTCACTGTCTCGGTTCCCGCCCTCAAGCACGCGGTCACTGCTGAGCTTTGGCTGGTGCTGGACGGCGTTGAAAACTCCAAGGTCACCAACCTCGGGACACTCACCGCCGGCAGCAGCGTGCCCTTCACATTCAACTCCGGCCATGTCGGCAAGGTGCCGAATTTCCGGGTCAAGATGTGGGACGTGCAGGGCCGCGAGATGTTCGCCACCTTCGGGGTTGATACGACCACCAAGAACACGAGTGCAGTCACATGAACCGGGAAGAGATCGAACAGCGCATTCGCATGATTCAGCAGTGCCTTGGCAGCGCGGCCTCCTATCCAGATGCCGCCGAGCCGGGGATGCTCGAATACGCGCAGCAGGAACTGCAGGATTTGGAGAAACAACGCGCGGCGCTCGACCTCGCCGATCCAGATCGCTGACGGGCGAGAGGCAATTTACCATGACGCAGGGGCGCGCGATCACGATGGACGGAGAACTTTGGGAATGGCTCAAGGTCGGTGGCGCAACCGGCGTTGGGATCGGCGGTGGCGCGGGCGTGTTCATGGGAACGCTGTTGTTCTTCCGGTGGATGCTGAACTTCATCGCCGGCCGCACGGATATCAATCAGCAGCGCACCGATACGATCCGTAATGAGCTGATCGAGGAACTGCGCGAGGACGTGAAAATCCTCAAGTCCGAGAACAAGGAAATGCGCGAGGAGCTCGCCGAGTGCGAGCGGCGCCACGGGATTTCTGATCGCAAGATCATCGAGCTTGAAGGGATGCTGCAGGCCGCCGGATTGGCCCGCCAGATGGCCCAACAGTCCCGCGCCGCTGACACACTGGCACGAAAGGAGCGCGGGGAATGACCGACCCTCGTAAGCCAATCTTTGATGCTGTGCGCGCGGCAGTGCCGGGCGTTTGGGGCGACCCGCATAATATTCAGGCGATGGACAATCTGCTTGATGCATACGGGGTGCCGCGCGCGTCTGGCGAAATGAGGGTTAGTCCTGCGGGCATTAAGCTCATTCAGGATTTTGAGGGGTTCGCTAAGGCGCTTCCTGACGGGCGCGTGCAGGCGTACCCAGATCCCGCTACGGGCGGCGCGCCATGGACGATTGGCTGGGGCACGACTGGCCCTGACGTCCGCGCAGGCACCGTCTGGACGCGAGATCAGGCGCAGAAACGGTTCGAGGCGCATGTATCCGAGTTCGCCAATGGCGTGACCCGCGCGCTCGCAGGATCCGCCACGACGCAATCCGAGTTCGATGCGATGGTTTCCCTCGCCTACAATGTAGGGCTGGCCAATTTCTCAAGCTCGACCTTGCTCAAAAAGCACAAAGCAGGCGACAAGGTGGGCGCCAAGGCTGAGTTCGCGAGGTGGAATAAGGCGGCAGGCAAGGTGATGGCGGGCTTGACGCGGAGGCGTGCGGCGGAAGCTGCGCTATACGGGGCATGAGCATCCTCAACGCCCTTCGCGGAATCGGTGGCGATTTCGAGATCCAGCGCATCCTCGGGGCGTTCGGGACCGTCATGTACGTCATCAGCGCCCCGGCCTTCGTATGGGCTGGCAAGGTGCAGACCACGCTGGAAGGCTTCTGCATCCAGTACCCAATCGGGCTTGCCGCGTGCGTGGGGGCAACAGCCGGCGCCATCGCCCTGAAGGACCGTCAGGTCGCAAAGGCCAAGGTTGAGGAGAAGGAAGGATGAAGACCCGGCGCAGTGTGCTTCACTACTCGGTCGATCAAACCTTTCACATCGAGGGCCTGGACGGGTTCTATGCAAGGAATCTACCATGATCCCCCTCGCCCCTGCAATAGCCTTCGCACACGGAAACTAACGAGATCCCGGCCACGGGGTTCAGTGGCATTAGACTGAAGGAAAGACCGATGAGTAAGGATGAAGCACAGATCGAAGCTGAAATTCAGCGCAAGGGCCTCAACGCGCCTCGGCTCAACCCCGAAATGGTTGATGCCACTATCGCGTCTGAGCAGTACCACGTGTTTCCGAACACGACACTGACCGTTTGCGCGCTCACCCTGCGCAATGGCTATATCGTGACCGGGGAAAGTGCCGCGGCGTCGCCTGAGAATTTCGATAAGGAAATTGGCCGCAAGATCGCTCGCGAGAACGCCCGCAACAAGATTTGGGCGCTTGAGGGTTATCTTCTCCGCGAGAAGCTTGCCGCGTGATCGTCGGTCACTGGCAATACGCAACGGGAGGGCTAGCCGTCGCGCTGGCCCTCTCCCTCGCATGGGGCGCCCGCGTGGACAGCCTCAGAGCCGCCCACAAGGCCGCGCACGCCGAAACGGTGCAAAGGTACACCCAAGCTCAAAAAGACGCTCAGCGAGCGTTTGACGCCCAAATAGCCATATTCCAGGCACAGAACCGGAGACTGAACGATGCCGCTGACAAAAAGGTCGCTGATACCACTATCGTCTATCGTGATCGCGTTATCCGCCTGCCAACCGCAGCCGCTACGTGTTATCCCGACAGCGCCGAAGTGTCCGCCACCGGAGTTCCCGTCAGCCCTGACCGACCCCGTGCAGAAGCCGAGCTTTCTGGCCGAGTAGTGATCAAGCGGGATGATGTGCTGATCTGCGCGGCGAACCAAGCGCGCCTAGAGGCGGCCCATACGTGGGCGCTGGAGATGCAAGAAAGCTTTAAGCCGGACGGCGGGATTAAATAAACGGGCCGTTTCTTTTAAAGCCCGATGAAAGCAGACTGACATCAATCTGCGTTGATGATCGTGGAATGCGGTTTTGCTGTCGTCAAACCGCTATCCATCCCCACACCAGCGCAACAAGGGTAATGCCAGAGCGAAAGCCGGAGAGGAAGTCAGGCATCTTTCTGCTCCTCTAGGATTGCGCGGACAGCTAGACCGAGCCGAGAAAGCTGGACGCCATCGTCGATGATCGTGCTGTCCTCAAGAAGACCATTCACGACGAATGCAGCCGCGATGCCCGCGCCTACTTCTACGTCCCATGGCGTGCACTCGACAAGCGCCCGCTTCTGCGCCTCACTCAGCTTCCTCGCGATCTCAGCAGGGGTGGTCATGGCTTGAGCTCGGTCCAACTATTCCATTCGTTGACCGGGATGATGGTTGGCATCGCACCTTTACGTCGCGCCATGACATAGCCCTCTGCGGCCGCCATAAAGCGTAACTCTGCTCCGTCCGGGCGCTGGCGAATGTAGGGCTTCTTCTTGTCTCTCACCCTTCCCCTCCTTGCTCTGTGGGGTTGAGGGAGGCACGGGTATTCCATGCGGCGACATTCTCAGCAGTGCTGGTCGTCTCATCGTGCGGGCCGACTGCAGAACACCGACCGCATTCTACAAGCTCGTGGTCTTGATATCCTTCCACCAGAAAGCCAGCGTATCCGCAGAACGGGCACGGCAGTAGCTGCTCAACCGGCACCAGTTCATCCTTGGGGGTGCTCATGGCTCGATCTCCTTGAGGGTGGCGGCTGCGATGGTGTGGCACTCCGTTACTGATGACCTCCCTCCGCGGAGTCGGTTAAGCCCCTCCCGCGCCTTGGCCAGCTTCGCCTCAAGTGCGGCGGTGGACTGGATGCGGTGTTGAGAGAACGCCTCAACAATCTCGTCATCGTCACGCATCCCCTGCCTTATCTTACGGACATCGCTTTCAGCGCACCCCGTATCGACAACGAGAAAGTCAGCCGCCGCATCCCGATCCGCCTGCGTCACTTCCCCGGCGCTCTCTTGCTGTGCGGGAGGATCGAGCTTGGCGGGTTCGGTGGCGATAGAATTCCCCAGTAAGGTGCGCAGCGCCTCAACTTTCTTCATTACCTGCAGCAGCTCTAAATACGCAGGATCGCCTCCCTCTGCCTCAGGATCGGCAGACTGCATGCACGCCATGCCTATCCCGCGCATGTATAGCTGGTCGTTAACCTCCCCTAGGAGGGTGTGGATATCCCGTATCAATCTGCGCGCGTCATCATCTTCAGCGGTGTTATCGGTCATTGTCTCGCTCCATTACTCATGATCCGCGCCGCACACCTGCGCACTTCGCTACGCTTCTCCCGTGGAACAGCAAACCAATCCCAGGTGATGAACGGATATTGATGGGCGTCGGCAAAGACCTCCCATGTCGCCGGAGGGGCAGTGTGTGCCAAGCGGGATGGCGTGACCAGATCGTAGTCGCGCGCCTGAAACCAATCGAATAGGTCGCGGCGGGGATAGCCTTCCATTTCCTCGGCGCCGCTTTCGAACACGATCAGAGGCCGCTGGTCTGCAATCGTTGTCTCGCCACCCCGTAGTACGCCCAGCTCGGCGCCCTCAACATCGATCTTCATCAGGTCAACGCGATGACCGCCCATCAAATGATCAAGGGTCTGCATCTCCACGCTGATGACCTTGTGCGCCGCGCTCCTGCCCTGTACGGCCGTGTTCAGCGAGGAATTGCCGGTCTCGACCAGATCAATTGTAAACTCGACCTCGCCCGCCCGCTCACCAAGCGCGCACTGGTGGATCTCGACGCCGGGAAACTTCGCCCGCAGCCTTTCGACCTTTTCCGGGATCGCCTCAAATGCTATGATCTGCGACGGTGCGCTATATCGCTGGACCGCCGCAATAACCGATCCGATGTGCGCCCCGATATCCACGAACACACCACCGGGCGGGCAAAGACGGTCGCGCAGTCGCTTCATTAAAACGCACGACACATGAACCGCCGCCATTTCAGGACGACGCAGCATGATGACTTGCCCATCAATTGCCTCCCGCGCAGCCATTGCGGCGAAGCCAAGAGGTGAAGCTACAAGCGATGATCTAGTATTCATGATTTCCCCCACGAAAGTTGTTCGCCGGTTCTAGGGTTAGGCCCCAATACGGCACAAGCGCGTTCACCTTCATGATGGGTTCCTCTCGGTGAGGCGGATGGAATTTTCCGCACAACGCGCCAAACCCCATGAAAAACCATGGCGTGAACAGACGCGGAATTTCTCGGAATGTGCTTGAAAACGCGGAGCAATATGTGGATTTGCAGTCCGCTGCGTCACCACTCCGCCATCGGGCCTCGGGGGTGGTCGAGGGAGCGCGGCTAGCTCAATTCATTCGGCAACGCAACTTGCTTTGCGCCGTGACGGACGGGACAGGTGCGCAGACTGCGTAGGGGCATTAAAAAACTTTTCACTGTGCGGTGCAAAAAAGCTAGAGAGGCTGGCAAAGCCAATTACTGTATTGCTCATACAATACAGCCATGTCATCAGGGAGCTTATGACCGAGCAGACTTTCAAGGCGATGCGCCGTGCGATGGTGGAAAGCCAGTTGCGCACCAGCGACGTCAACGATCCTGTGATCCTCGAAGCGATCCTCGCCGAACCGCGCGAACTTTACTTGCCGCAGGAGCGGCGCAGCGCGGCCTATATCGATCGGGCCGTGCCGCTGGCCAATGGCCGGGCGCTCAACCCGCCGCTCGCCACCGCGCGCCTGCTGGTCGAAGCCGCCCCGCGCGCGGGCGAGAAGGTGCTGCTGGTCGGCGCGGCGACCGGCTATGCGGCGGCGCTGCTCGCGCGGCTTGGCTGCACTGTGGTCGCGATCGAGGACGATGACGCGCTGTTCGCCCACGCCAAGGCCGCGCTGGCCGGTCATGCCGGCGTTACGTTGCAGCAGGGACCTCTGGCCGCCGGCTTCGCACAGGGCGCGCCTTATGATCTGCTGTTCGTCGATGGCGCCATCGAGGAGCTGGACGAGGCGCTCGTCGCGCAAGTGCGCATCGGTGGCCGCGCGGTGTTCGCCCGGCTGGAGCGCGGCGTGACGCGCCTGTGCATCGGCACGCGCACCACCGGCGGCTTTGGCGCCCGTGCCTTCGTGGATTGGGAGGCCGTGCCCCTGCCCGGTTTCGCCCGGCCCAAGACCTTCACATTCTGACCCGGAAGCCTCGACCGCTTATGCTCATCCGCCGGACCAAGCCCCTCGCGATGCTCGCCGCTCTGCTGAGCACCAGCACCCTCCCCGCCCAGGCCGAGACGCTGCAGGAAGCGCTGGCCGCGGCCTATCGGGACAATCCGACGCTGACCGCGGCGCGGGCCGGCCAGCGGGCGACGGACGAGAATTTCAACATCCAGAAGGCCAATGGCTTGCCGGATGTGGGCGTCTCCTCCACCTATAACGAGTTCGCTCATGAGCGCCCGCTCAATCCGCTGGCGCCCTCCCGCTCGCTCACCACGCTGCTGAGCGTGAGCGTGCCGGTCTATTCCGGCGGCCGGGTGCGCAATGCGCTGGCCGGCGCCCGCGAGCGGATCGAGGCCGGGCAATATGATCTGCGCGCCACGGAGCTCTCCATCTTCTCGCAGGTGGTGGCGGCCTATATGGACGTGATCCGCGCGGAGTCCGTCGTCGGCCTCAGCCGCAACAATGTGCAGGTGCTCGAGGTCAATCTGCGGGCGACCAACAATCGCTTCCAGGTGGGCGATCTCACCCGCACGGACGTCGCCCAGTCCGAGTCGCGCCTTTCGCTGGCCCGCGCGGACATGCAGACGGCCGAAGCCTCGCTGATCGAGGCGCGCGAGCGCTATATCCAGCTGGTCGGCCACGAGCCGGTCGACCTGCAGACCCCGCCGCAATTGCCCGGCCTGCCCGCGACGCCCGACGAAGCCGTCGATGTCGCCATGGCCCAGAATCCCGATCTGCTGGCGGCCCGCAACATCCGCGAAGCCGCGGCCTATGACGTGCGCGTCGCCAAGGGCCAGCGGCTGCCGACGGTCTCCGCCTTCGCCAGCGGCCAGCATTATACCGATCTCGCCTCCCGCGGCGGCGCCAACGAGGCGCAGGACAGCGGCCAGGTGATCGTCGGCGCGCGCCTTTCCATGCCGCTCTATCAGGGCGGCCGGCCCGGCGCGCAGGTCCGCCAGAGCCAAGCCTATCAGCAGCAGGCGATGGAAACCGAGACCGCCGTCGAGCGCAGCGTGATCGCGCAGACCCGCTCGCTCTATTCGAGTTGGCAGGCGAGCAACGAAGTGATCGCCTCCAATCGCGTGGCGGTGGATGCGAGCGGCCTCTCGCTGCGCGGCGTGCGCGCCGAAAACAGCGTGGGCACCCGCACCATCCTCGATATCCTGAACGCTGAGCAGGAAAGCTTCATCGCCAGCGTCCAGCTCGTGACGGCAGAGCGCAATGCCTATGTCGCGGCGTTCTCGCTGCTGGCCGCGATGGGCCGGATCAACCCGACGGACTTCGGCATCGCGCCCGAGCAGGTGATCAACCCCGCCGACAACTTCCATCGCGTGAAGGGCAAGTGGTTCGACTGGGACGATGACGCCAAGCCGGCGCCCATTTCGTCCCGCACGGTTGACTCTGCCGCCCAAAACGCGACAGTAAACGCTTCAGACACCAACTGAGCGCAGGAACCATGATGGGGGCGATGCAGAACGAGCCGTCGATGGAGGAAATTCTCTCTTCCATCAAACGGATCATCGCCGAGGAGGACGGCCTTTCCGCGACACCGCGCGTGCCGCGCCGGGCCGCCATGGCGAACGTGAGCGCCAG
Source organism: Sphingobium sp. B1D7B (assembly GCF_025961965.1). NCBI lineage: Bacteria > Pseudomonadati > Pseudomonadota > Alphaproteobacteria > Sphingomonadales > Sphingobiaceae > Sphingobium > Sphingobium sp. B1D7B. The sequence continues at coordinate 1,810,719 of NZ_JAOQOR010000001.1, read as the reverse complement.
CCTGGATGACCAGATTCTGGAGCTGACGGACGCGCTGCCCGGTGACAATGCCGACGGGGCCGAGAGCGACGACTCGCATGAGGAGCCGATGATGAGCGCCCCCGCCAAGCCCGCCCCGGCCGCTGTGGAGCAGAAAGGCGAACCGAAGAGCGCCGAGTCTAAAAGCAAAGCCACCGCCAAGCCGCGCGCCGCTGCAGCGTCCGCCGATGGCGCGCCCGCTGTTTCCACGACGGCCTCCACGCTCGTGTCGGACGAGAAGGCCCGCGCCGCCCGCGATTCGCTGGTCAATCTGTCCCGCCTGCTGATCAGCCCGGAAGATAGCCAGCCCAACACGGTTGAAGGCCTGGTGCGCGAGATGCTGCGCCCCATGCTCAAGGAATGGCTGGACGAGAACCTGCCCGGCATGGTCGAAACCATGGTGAAGCGCGAGATCGACCGGATCACCGGCCGAGTATGATGGCCGGGCCGCGGCCCTCCATCGCAGCGGTTCGGCAGATTTGAGAGCGACAGTTCCGGCGCACGACATCAGATAAGCGTCTGAGCGTCACGGGACGACTGCATTCCCTTTCCGATGGAACAAGCAGTGCTCCTGCGCAGGCAGGAGTCCAGGGCGCATGGCGCCGCCCTTCCCCGCCCTGGACTCCCGCTTTCGCGGGAGAACCATGAAGGAAAGGTCGCGCTGCACCCTTCCATAGCTCTCCCCTGCTCGCCCGCTGCCGCACCCACTGGCGCGGCGCGGCAAGACTGATTAAGGCCCCAGCCATGACGAACACGCCCATCACCGAGCTTGCAAAGACCTTCGATCCCGCCGCGATCGAGGCGAAATGGTATCCGCATTGGGAGCAGACCGGCCAGTTTCGCCCGGCCCGCCCGGATGCGCAGCCCTTCACCATCGTCAATCCGCCGCCAAACGTCACCGGCAGCCTGCACATCGGCCATGCGCTCGACAACACGCTGCAGGACATCGTGATCCGCTACGAGCGGCTGCGCGGCAAGGATGCGCTGTGGGTGGTCGGCACGGACCATGCCGGCATCGCCACGCAGATGGTCGTCGAGCGGCAGATGAACGCGAAGGGCGAGAAGCGGACCGATTATACCCGCGAGGGCTTCATCGAGAAGGTGTGGGACTGGAAGCATGAGAGCGGCGGGACGATCACCGGCCAGCTCCGGCGGCTGGGCTGCTCGATGGACTGGTCCCGCGAGCAGTTCACCATGGACCCGCATTTCACTCGCGCCGTGGTAAAGGTGTTCGTCGATCTCTACAATCAGGGCCTGCTCTATCGCGACAAAAGGCTGGTGAACTGGGACCCGGGCCTCAAGACCGCGATCAGCGACCTTGAGGTGGAGACGCGCGAGGTCAAGGGCGGATTCTGGCACTTCAAATATCCGCTGGCCGATGGCGTGCGCCTCGATGGGCCGGGCGTTGAGGGCCAGGACTTTATCGAGGTGGCGACCACCCGCCCCGAGACGATGCTGGCGGATATGGCCGTGGCCGTGAACCCGCAGGACGCGCGCTACCAGTCAGTCATCGGCAAGCATGTCATCCTGCCGATCACCGGACGCCGCATCCCCATCGTGGCTGACGAGCATGCCGACCCTGAGCTGGGCTCGGGCGCGGTGAAGATCACGCCGGGCCATGATTTCAACGACTTCGAGGTTGGCAAGCGCGCCGGGATTGCGGCCGCGCAGATGCTCAACATGCTCGATGCACACGCGAATGTCGTCCAGACGGCCGATGGCCTCGTCCCCGCCGACTTCATCGGGCTGGAGCGCTTCGAGGCGCGCAAGCTGGTGGTGGAGCAGCTGAAGGCGCTGGACCTCCTCATCCCCCATGTCACCCGCGACAAAGAGGGCAACGAGACCGAACACGACGCCGAACCGCGCACGATCCAGACGCCCTATGGCGACCGCTCCGGCGTGGTCATCGAGCCTTGGCTCACCGACCAATGGTATGTCGACGCCGCGACGCTGGCCAAGCCCGCCATCGAGGCGGTGCGCTCGGGCGCCATCGAGATCGTCCCGAAGAGCTGGGAGAAGACGTACTTTAACTGGATGGAGAACATCCAGCCCTGGTGTGTGAGCCGGCAGTTGTGGTGGGGGCACCGGATTCCGGCTTGGTTTGACCAGGATGGCAATGTCTTCGTCGCCGAGACCGAGGAAGAGGCGCAGACCAAGGCGGGCAATCGCAAGCTTACCCGCGATGAAGATGTGCTCGACACGTGGTTCTCCTCCGCACTGTGGCCGTTCGCGACGCTGGGTTGGCCGGACGACGCATCCCCCTCTCCGTTCGGTTCGAGCGAAGTCGAGAACCCGAAGGACAGCGCTGGCGGTGTCTCGACTTCGCTCGACACGAACGGTGGGTTTGGTGCGAGCGACGCGCGGTCACTGGTAGAGCGCCACTACCCCAACGACCTCCTCATCTCCGGCTTCGACATCCTGTTCTTCTGGGATGCGCGGATGGCGATGCAGGGCATTCATTTCATGAAGGAGGTGCCGTGGAAGCGGCTGTACCTCCATGGTCTGGTGCGCGCGGCGGATGGGCAGAAAATGTCCAAGTCCAAGGGCAATGTGGTCGATCCGCTCGGGCTCATCGACCAATATGGCGCCGACGCGCTGCGCTTCTTCATGGCGGCCATGGAGAGCCAGGGCCGCGACGTGAAGATGGATGAGAAGCGCGTCGAGGGCTATCGCAACTTCGCCACCAAGCTGTGGAACGCGGTGCGCTTCGCCCAGTCGAACGGCATCGGTGCGAGCGAGAGCGTTGCCGCGCCCGCCGCCACGCTGGCAGTGAACAAGTGGATCATCGGCGAAGTCGTCAGCACCGTCGCCGAGCTGGACAAGGCGCTGGCCGACCTGCGTTTCGATGCCGCCGCCAATGCCATCTACCATTTCGTGTGGGATCAGTTCTGCGATTGGTATCTGGAGCTGATCAAAGGCAATATCGACGCGGAAACCAAGGCCGTCGCCGGCTGGGTGATCGACCAGATCCTCGTCATGCTCCACCCGTTCATGCCGTTCATCACCGAGGAGCTGTGGCACGCGCAGGGCACGCGGCCCTATGATCTGATCGTGGCGCAATGGCCGGCGCCTGCCGCGCAGGTGGATGCGCAGGCCAGCGCGGAGATCGACTGGCTGATCCGCATGGTGAGCGAAATTCGCACCGCCCGCGCCGAACTGGGCGTGCCGCCGGGCGCCAAGCTCACGGCCATCGTGAACGAGGCCAATCCGCAGACGCGGGGCCGGGTCGAACGGCTCACCCCTGCCCTCTCCCGCCTCGCGCGCATCGAGACCTGGCAGTTCGACGGTGAGGCGACCGGCGGCGCGGCACAGGTGGTCGTGGACGAAGCGACCGTCGTCCTCCCGCTCGAAGGCGTCATCGACATCGAGGCCGAACGCGCTCGGTTGACAAAGTCCCTTCATGCCGCGCAGAAGGAGGCCAAGTCGCTCGAGGGGCGCCTCGCCAACCCGGCATTTGTCGAGAAGGCCAAGCCCGAAGCGGTCGATAAGGCGCGTGCCGACCATGCCGAGAAAGTCGCGGAATTCCAGCGTCTGGAGGCTGCTCTGACGCGTCTTGGATAAGGACGTGGGCACGAAGCGATGAGCGAGACTCCATCATGGGACGATTCGGGGGAGCGGCGCCCAGCCGCAGACCCCGAGACGGAGGCGCTGGTCGAGGATAGTGGCCTCGTGCCCGGTCCGCGGCACATCCGTGGCGGGCGGGATCTGACGAGCGGGCCGATTTTCGGCACGCTGGTGCTCTTCACCCTGCCGACGCTCGCTTCCAACATCCTCCACACGCTCAACGGCTCGATCAACTCGATCTGGGTTGCGCATTTCCTGGGCGAAGCGGCGCTCGCCGCCACCGCCAATGCGAACATCATCATGTTCCTGATGTTCTCGCTGATTTTCGGCTTCGGCATGGCGGCCAATGTGGTCGTCGGGCAGGCCTTCGGGCGCGGCGACCTGCGGGCCGCACGCCACGCTTTCGGCTCGGCGATCGGCTTCTGCCTCGGCATGGCGTTCGTCATCGCCATTGGCGGCTTCCTTTGGTCGGACCGCATCCTCGCCTTGCTCTCCACGCCGCCGGAGGTCTTCCGCCTCGCCCGCGCCTATCTGCACTTCGTCTTCCTCGGCCTGCCCGGCGCGATGATGTTCGTGATGCTGATGATGGGCCTGCGCGGCAGCGGCGATTCCATGACGCCCTTGTGGTTCATGATCCTCACGGTCTTTCTGGATATCCTGCTCAACCCGGTGTTCATCCTCGGCCTTGGTCCGGCGCCGGAAATGGGGATCGCCGGCTCGGCCTTCGCCACCGCCGTCGCCAATTATGCCGGCCTGTCGGCAATGGTCGCCTATATCTATTGGCGCGACCTGCCGCTGCGGTTGCGCGGGGCTGAGTGGGGTTATCTCAAGCCCGATTGGGCGCTGCTGCGCATCGTCGCCGGGCGCGGCGTGCCGATGGGGCTGCAGATGGTGATCTTCTCGCTCTCCACGCTGGTCGTCATCGGCTTCGTCAACCGCGAGGGCACCACCACCGTGGCCGCCTTCGCCGCCGCCCAGCAATTGTGGAACTACATCCAGATGCCGGCCATGGCGGTCGGTGGCGCGGTTTCCGCCATTGCCGCCCAGAATATCGGTGCGGGCAAGTGGGACCGGGTGGAGCGCACCACGCTGGTTGCCGTCGGCGTCAATCTGGCGATGACCGGCAGCCTCATCATGCTCGTCATGCTGTTCACGCGGCCCATCCTCGCCCTGTTCCTCGAAGGCGGCGGCGACGCCATCGAGATCGGCCGCCACATGATGAACATCGTCAACTGGAGCTTCCTGCTGTTCAGCGTGACCACGGTCATGTTCGGCACGATGCGCGCCAATGGCGTGGTGCTGGCGCCGCTGTTCATCCTCACCTTCTCGCTGTTTCTGGTGCGGATCGGCTTCTACTTTGCCAGCTATCCCTATCTGGGCGCGGATGGGCTGTGGTGGAGCTTCAACGCCTCCGCGGCCGTCTCCTTGATGCTTGGCTGGGCCTATTATCGCTGGGCGCGTTGGCGGGAGGCGACCCTGGGGATGCCCGGCAGCGCGCCGGTTCATAGCGCAGGGTGAGGGCAAGGATATGATGCGCGTTCTGGTCACCGGCGGCGCAGGCGGCATCGGCCTCGCCATCGCCCGGCGCTTCCATGCCGAGGGGCATCGCGTGCTGATCGGCGATGTGGACCGGGACGCCATCGACAAGGCCCTTGCCGCGCACCCCGGCATGGCCGGCGCGCGGTGCGATGTGTCACAGGTCGCCGAGATCGACGCTCTGTTTGAATTCGTCTCCGCACATCTGGGCGGGCTGGACGTGCTGGTGAACAATGTCGGCATCGGCGGACCGACCGCACCAGCGGACGAGTTGCCCAGCGCTCACTGGCGCGCGGTGATGGACATCAACCTCACCGGCACGTTCGAGGCCACCCAGCGGGCGATCCCGTTGCTCAAGGCCAGCGCCGGGACGATCATCACCCTGTCGTCCGCCGCCGGGCGCTATGGCTATCCCAACCGCATTGCCTATGCGACGAGCAAATGGGGCCTCATCGGCTTCACCAAGACACTCGCGATGGAGCTCGGACCGTTCGACGTGACCGCCAACGCGATCCTGCCCGGCGCGGTCGGCGGCGAGCGGTTCGACCGGGTGATTGCGGGTCGCGCGACCGTGAGCGGGCGCAGCGTGGCGGAGGAAACCGCGCTCGGCCTTGCCTCGCAATCGCTCAAGCGCATCGTGCCGCCCGAACATGTCGCCGATCTGGCGCTGTTCCTCACGACACCGGCCGGGCGCTCCATTTCCGGCGCGGCGCTGCCGATCGACTGCGATCTCCAGCACGGCTGAGCGCCAAATCCACCTCGGCTCCCATTGCGGGCAAACACCGGTCCACCTACATATTGGCAAGGTCTTTTCCGGGTTTGTCCTCAGGGAGTTGAAGACGTTGAATATGATGAAGACGGCCATGCTGCTGGCAGCGCTCACCGCGCTGTTCATGGCTCTGGGGTATATGTTTGGCGGCGCGGGCGGCGCGATGATCGCGCTGCTGGTCGCGGCGGGCATGAACCTGTTCACATACTGGAATGCCGACAAGATCGTCCTGCGGATGCACAATGCGCGCGAGGTCGACATGGCCTCCGCGCCGGATTTCTACGGCATGGTGCGCGATCTCGCCCGCAATGCCGGCTTGCCCATGCCCCGCGTTTACATCGTGGAAGACGCCAGCCCCAATGCCTTCGCGACCGGCCGCAACCCGCAGAATGCCGCCGTTGCCGCCACCACCGGCCTGCTGCACATGCTGGACCGCGATGAAGTCGCGGCGGTGATGGCCCATGAGCTCGGCCACGTCCGTAACCGCGACACGCTCGTCATGACCATGGTCGCGACCATTGCCGGCGCCATTTCGATGATCGCCAATTTCGCGCTGTTCTTCCGGGGCGGCAATGGCAATGGCGGCAATCCGCTCGCGGCGATCCTCGCCGTGCTGGTCGCGCCCTTTGCGGCGATGATCGTGCAGATGGCGATCAGCCGCACGCGCGAATATGGCGCGGACAAGGCCGGTGCGGAGATCAGCGGCAACCCCCATGCGCTGGCGTCTGCCCTCGCCAAGATCGCCGGCGCTGCGCAGCGCCGCCCGACACAGGCGGTGGCGCAGAACCCTGCGGCCGCGCAGCTCTACATCGTGCCGACCAGCGTCTCGGAGCTGTTCTCGACCCACCCCAAGACCGAGAAGCGCATCGCCGCGCTGCAGGCCATGGGGCCGGGCAGCAGTCCGCGCCCGGCAGCCGTCCGTCGCGGGCGCTCGGCGCTGGACCCGCTCGCGCGTGACTGAACCCCTGCGCCATGCGCCGGACGCCGCCGTGCTGGAGCGCCTGGCACGTCAGGCCATTGCGGCAATGCCGGCGCTGTTCCGGCAGCATCTCGATGGCATTGCGATCCAGATCGAGGAGTTCGCCGAGCAGGAGGTGCTCGATGAGCTGGGCATCGAAGACCCCTGGGAGCTGACCGGGCTTTATCAGGGCCATGCCCTGACCGAGCAGAGCATCTGGTCATCCGGCGATCTGCCGCCGATCATCCGCCTCTACCGCCGCCCGCTGCTGGAGGAATGGGTGGATAGCGGCGTCGCGCTGGATGCGCTGATCGCCCATGTCATCGTCCATGAGGTGGGCCACCATTTCGGCTTTTCCGACGAGGATATGCACGCGATTGAGGAGGGGTTGGGGAGCTAAGACACCCCCTTTTGTGTTCCTGCGAAGGCAGGAACCCAGGGCCCAACGGACGGCCATCGCCGCCCTGGGCTCCTGCCTTCGCAGGAGCACTGGTTTGCTTTGGGGTTAGCAGCCGCCCGCTCAGCGGCCCTGATTGCGCCAGCGGTTGATCGTCCGTTCGAGGATTTCTTCCTCGCCGCCGGTCTGGCGCCACAGGTCGGAGAAGACCGGGTCCGCCGAAGCGGGACGGCGGGCGGCTTCGAGATCATCGAAGGCGACGCGGATCGGCACGGTGACGCCCTCGCCGCAGACGATGCACTCGCGGTTGCGAAGGGCCGGGATCGAATCGAGAAAGCCGCGCGAGCCCTCCGGCATCGCTGCCTTTACGAATTGCTGATCGCGCTCGTTGTTGAGGCGCATGGCGATCAGCGTGCCGCATTGCGAGAGCACGCCCTCGGCAAGATCGGACGGTCGCTGTGTGATCAGCCCCAGCGACACGCCATATTTGCGCCCTTCCTTGGCGATCCGTTCGAGGATCTTGCGGACGCTCTGCCCGGCCTCGATGTTGCTGGAGGGGATGTAGCGATGCGCTTCCTCGCAGACGAGCAGGATCGGCTTCTGCTCCTCGTCGCGCGCCCAGATGGCGAAATCGAAGATCAGCCGCGCCAGCACCGAGACGACGACATGGGTGATCTCGGACGGCATGGCCGAGGTATCGACAATCGAGATCGGCTTGCCCATCGCCGGCAGACGGAACAGCTTGGCGAGGAAATTCTGCATGGAATCCGCCACCAGCATGCCTGAGAACATGAAGCTGAAGCGCGGGTCCGCCTTGATCTCGTCCAGCCGGGTGCGCAGACGCAGATAGGGCAGCGAATTGGTGCTCTTGTCGAGCTTGCCCATCTCATTGGCGAGGATCGCCGCGAGATCGGAGAGCAGATAGGGCACGGGCGAATCGACCGTCAGGCGCCCGATGCCCTCCGCCAACCGGCTGCGGCCGCGCGCGGCGAGCAGGCACTTGGCGAGAATGTCGCAATCCTGCGCGCGCTCAGGGCCCTTTGAGGTGACGAGCACTTCGCAATGCTCCTCGAAGTTCATCAGCCAGTAGGGCAGCTCGAGATTGCTGGTATCGTACACCGCACCATTGCCGGCAAAGGCGGCGCCATATTCGCCGTGCGGATCGATCATCACGATATGGCCCTGCGGCGCCATGTCGCAGATGCGGTGCAGGATGAGCGCGGCGGAGGTGGACTTGCCCGTGCCGGTGGAGCCGAGCAGCGCGAAATGCTTGCCGAGCAGCGCATCGACCAGCAACGAGGCGCGGGTATTGGCGGTGGGGTACACCGTGCCGATCTCGATGCGCGCCTGATCATGGGCGGAATAGATCTCCAGCATATCCGGGCTGGAGACGGGATAGATGGGCGTCCCGGGCACCGGGAAGCGGGTGACGCCACGGCGGAAACGGAAGATGCGCCCGGTCAGCTGCTCTTGATCGCCCTCCCCCACAAAGTCGATATCCGCGAGGATGTGCGTCGCGGAGCGGGAATCGAGCGCCAGCGTGCGCACGGTTGCGACGATCCAGCAGGCGCCGACCCGCATCTTGAGCTGGCTGCCGACCTGCCCGCCCATGGCGATGCTGGGGTCGCTCTCCCCCGCCAGCTGTTCCATGGCGGCAATGTCGAGCAGGATTTTGGCCGAGCCGCCGGATATCGCGGAGACGACGCCGATCTCGATATCCGAGAAATGCGGCCGCACGCCGGCCGGCGCCACGGCATCGACCGGCACCGGCTGGCCATCCAGATCCCTGCCAGAAAAATAGTTCACCGCGTCGCTCCCACCTGTGGCCAGGATGCAGGGCGTATCGAATATGCGTAAACAAATGCCTGCGCCGTGGGCGCGGCTTGGGCTCAGCGCATCTTCACGCGACCTGCGACGAAGCCGGCGAACATGCCCATGGCGAGCGCCGAGAAGACGGCGACAAGGCCATAAGCCACGCCATGTTCCTGCGCGAAGACGCCGATGTCGCGCTCAAAGCCGGTCTTGTGCACCTCGATCTCGCGCACTGCGGCGGCGAGCACGCGGCCATTCTGCACTAGAAACGTCTCGGCGGTGTAGGTGCCGGTGACCACCCGTGCGGAGAGCGGCAGGCGCGCGCGGTACAGCACGCCATCGGTGATCTCGACGGCCTTGGGCGCCTCCAGATACAGCCCGCTGCGCGCGCGCAGATCATTGAGGCCGCTGGCGAACCGGCCGATCTCCTCGGTATCGCTGAAGGACGCGGGCGAAAGCTGGAGCTTGCTCAGCCCCAGCTCGTAGATCGCGGCGGTGCGTTCATCGACGATCTGGTCGATGGGGCGCGAGGACGCCACGGCGTAGAAGCTCGGCGCCGAGCGGAAGGCGATGCTGTCGGCATTTACCCACATGCCGGCGAGCTTGCGCTTCTCGCGCACGGTGATCGCCTGGCTTGGTCCCTTGAGCACAACGATGATGTCGACCGGCTCCTCCGGTACGCGCCCGCCGGGATAGAGGATCGCGCCGAACAGCAGCAGTTCCGCGCCGGTGAAGCTGAATTGGATCTCGACCGTGCGTTGCGAGACGTCCGGCACCAGTTGCGGCGCAGCACGCTGCGCGCTCGCCGGGGCGGGGGCGAGCAGCGCCACCGCCGCCAGCCACGGGGCGATGCGGGCGATCACTGGACGACCACCGAGTAAATCTCGTCCGGCCGCCAGCCGAGGCCCAGCGCCATGCGGATGGCGATGACCAAAGCGATGAAGGCCAGCGCGACGCGCAGATATTCCGGCCGAGCCCGCATCGAGATGCGGCTGCCGATCTGCGCGCCGGTTACGCTGCCGATGAGCAACAGGAAAGCGAGGACGAGGTCCACCGCATGGGTGGTGGTGGCGTGGACCATCGTCGTGAACATCGTCACGAACAGGATCTGGAACAGCGACGTGCCGATGACGATCTGCGTCGACATGCCGAGAATGTAGAGCATGGCAGGGACGAGGATGAATCCGCCGCCCACGCCCATCAACATGGTCATGATGCCGGAGAAGATGCCAAGCAGCAGCGGCGCCAGCGGCGAAATGTAAAGGCCCGAGGCATAGAAGCGCCAGCGCAGCGGCAGTGCGGCCACCAGCGGGTGGTGCCGCCGCTTGCGCGCAGCTTGCCGCTGCCCGCGCCGCGCCATCACCAGCGCGTGGATCGATTCCCGCGCCATCAGCATGCCGATCGAGCCGAGCATCAGCACGTAGAGCACGGCGATGGTCGTATCGATCTGGCCCATGCGCTCCAGCACGCGATAGATCACCGCGCCCAGCGCCGCGCCGATGGCACCGCCAACGACGAGCACGGCGCTCATCTTGAGATCGACCGTCTTGCGGCCGAGATGGCTGAACACGCTGGAGACGCTCGCGCCCATCACCTGCGTGGCCGAGGATGCGGCGGAAACGGTCGGCGGAATGCCGTAGAAGATCAGCAAGGGCGTGGTGAGAAATCCGCCGCCCACGCCGAACATGCCCGAGAGCAGGCCGACAAGGCCGCCCAGGCCGATGATGACCAGGGCGTTCACCGACAGGTTGGCGATCGGCAGATAGATGTCCATGTCGCCCTCGGTAGTCGCAAAGCGCCCGATCAAAAAGGGGCTTGCCGCCCGATGCTCAAAAATCCGTCGCGAGGGTGATCGCAGGGCCGCTTGCCGGGCGCGCATTGCCGGCGATGCGGAAGCGCCATTCCGCCGAGAGGCTCAGCCCCGGCCGGGCCCATGGCAGCCGAGCGCGGAGTTGCGGCCCGATGTCCAGACGCCGCGCACCGGGCTGGACGCTGCCGGAGAGCGCGCCGCCGACCGCCAGCGCGAGCCCCCGTCCGGGCGGAAACAGCCGGTAAGAGAGGGCGGCCTTGCCGTCCGCAAAGCCATCGCTGCCGGGCAAGCCGACAAATCCGGCCTGCGCATAGCCGTCCGCCTCGACGCGCGGCAGGATCTCGGTGGTGTTGAGGCCGCCGGCCGCCAGCAGGGCGAACCCGTTGCGACCGCCTGTCCCGAGACGCTGGCGGCGCTCCACCATCAGCGAGACTGGCAAGGCAGCGGGCAGCCCGGCCGGGCGCCAGGCGAGGCCGAAGGCCCCTTCCTCCGCGAATGGCCGTTCAATTGCGCGGCTGGCCCGTCCGTAGAGGCTGAACACGCCCATCTCGCTGCTGCTGACGCGATAATCGAGCCGGACGCCCATTTGCGATCCGCCGAGCAGCGGCGCAAAGGCGCGCGAGCCGCCGGCATCGGGGCGCCAGAATAGCCATGCCTGGCCGGAAAAGCGGCCGCTCTTGCGCGCTTCCCGCAGCGTGCTCATCGACGGCTCGCCGAACACGGTCCCTTGCGAAAGCGCCGCTGCCGAAGCCGGCGCATTGCGCGGAGCATCCGACCTTGGCTGTGGCATGTCCGTTTGAGGGGCCTGCGCCCAAAGCGCGACGGGCGTCCGGTATGAGGGCACGGCATGGTGAGGCCGCGCCGCACTGCCTGCCGGTCGGCCGGCGACAGCGAGGGTATCGCCCGACAATCCCGCGCTGCGCTGCCCGTCGCTATCGTCAGCCCGCACCCCGCCACTCGGCGCCTCCGCCGCAGGCAAGGCCGCAACGTCCGTCGCCCCGCGCTCGCCTCCCGCCATCACGGGCCAGCCCAGCATCACGCCGCGCACGCAGACCCAGCAGCCCAGGACCGCGCCCAGGAACCGCAGCGGCCGCCCGCCACCGGCGCTCATGCCGAGGCTCCCGTGGCCGCGTCAGGGAAGCGATGGCGCGTCTTGTCCCACACCAGCGCCCGCCCGCGCAGATGCCGCACATAGATCGAAATGGCGCGCCCTGCGGCAAGAATGGCAACGATATTGCCAGTGATCGTGCGCGGCACGGAGAGGAGCGCTTGCCCCCAGCCATAGGCTCGCCAGACGAATATCATGCGCATGATAAGCCGCCAGGCGAGCAGCACGGCTGTCGCGCGCATCAGCCAGGGCAAGGGCTCGGGCCAGGTCATCGGCGGCAAGCCCATCAGGCTGCGCGTGATGTGGATGAACAGGGCCAACCCCAGCCCGGCATAAGCCGCGACCAGGACGATCGCTGCCAGCGCCGCGCGTCGATCGCGCAGACGCATCCAGCGCTCGCGCCAGGGGCCGGACCAGCCGAGCCGATCCCAGCCGGCCAAGGCGATACCCACCGTCCAGCGCGCCTTTTGCCGAACGGCGGCGCCCCAGCTATCCGGGAAATATTCGCGCGTGGCGATGAGCTCGCCCCTGGCGTCGCGCATCCGCACCAAGATGCCGCGCCCGCCGGCATCGCCGATGCGCAGGCCGAGCTCATAATCCTCGGTGAGACTGGCTTCGTCGAATGGGCGCCCGCCCCGCTCCACCGCCACGGCGGCGAGCGCCTCGCGGCTGAAGCCGCAGCCGACGCCGGCCGATGGCATGGCTGCACCCAGCGCTTCCCGCACGGTCAGCGAGGCGCCGTGCGCGACCGCGAACTCATCGAGATAATGCCCCGCAACCCATTGCGAGCGCGCCGATTTGAGCGGCAGGACCGGGAGCTGGACGAGCGCGAAGCGTGGCGCGAGATAGCCGATCACCCGCAGCGCATCGGGATGCACGACATCCTCGGCATCGTGCAGCACGACGGTGAGCACCCGACGCCCCTGCTCGGCTTCCCAGCGCTGCATGGCGACCCACAGCTGGTTCAGGCAATCCGCCTTGGTGGTCGGACCGGGCCGATCATTGACCACCAAGGTCACGCGCCCGCCGCCCCGCTCGGTGATCAGCGTGCAGACTGCCCACAAGGTCGCCGGATCATTGGGATAGGCGCCGACGAAAATCTGCACATCCTCGCCGGCCCATTTGTCGAGGCAGCCGGTGAGCATGGGACGGATCACGTCCGACTCGTCCCACGCGGGAATGAACACCGCGATCGGCCCGGCAGAGCCAGCCGGCGGCAAATCGCGTGACGTCATCCGCGCCACCCGGCTGTAGACGGTCAGTGACCGCCAGCCGCGCCGCGCCAGATAGATGAGGTCGATGGCCAGATCATCCAGCCCACCGATGATAAGCCCCAAAGCGGCAAACAAGAGAAGCTCGCTGCACAGCAGCTCGCTCAAAGCGAGTGTCCCACCCATCTTCCCCCCCGAGTCGACACCGCGTTCCCCCTGCGCTGCCGAGCGATTTATTGAGCATAATGAGGAACCTGGAGCAATGATGCTTTTCGCGGCGTTAACGTTTCCGAGGTGCATCCTGACCATTGCCGGTTTGACCTGATCGCACCCGGCCTCTAGCGACAGGCCATGAGCTGTTGCGCGCCCGCACCCGACCAGCCCCAGATTTGCGGGAGCCAGGCCGCGTGACGCGGGGCAAGCGCATGCCGGTCGGCTTGCTCGGCGGATCGTTCAACCCCGCCCATGGGGGCCATCGCGCCATCTCCTTGTTCGCGCAAGGCGCGCTGGGGCTGGATGAGGTCTGGTGGCTGGTCTCGCCGGGCAATCCGCTCAAGCCGCGCGCCGGCATGGCACCGCTGAACGCGCGCGTCGCCAGCGGCAAAGCGGCCGCCCGCCGCGCGCCCATCCGCGTCACCGCCATCGAGCGGGAGATGCACACCCGCTACACGCTCGACACGCTGCGCCGGCTGACGCGCCGCTACCCGCATCGCCGGTTCATTTGGCTGATGGGCGAGGACAATCTGGCCCAGTTCCACCAGTGGAAAGGCTGGCGCGATATTGCGCGAACAACGGCCATTGCTGTTATCGCCCGACCCGGCTATAGTCGGGCGGCTGTAGGCTCACCGGCCATGGCCTGGTTGCGGCGTTTCGTCCGACCCGCCAGTCAGAGCAAAAGCTGGACGACATGGAGACTGCCGGCGCTCGTGCTTTTGCGCTTTCGCCCCGATCCCAGATCAGCCACGCTGCTTCGGCAGAAGGCGCCTCTTTGGCACCGTAGCTTTGCTGATGTTGCGCCGATCGACGGCGTGACCGGTCGCCGCATCCCACAGGAGTGACATTGCCCGACCCGTTACCCATGCCCGCCCGTCCTGCCCCCGCTGGAGGACTGTCCCAACCCGGCATCGATGCATCCTCGGATCGCCTCCTGGCGATCGTGCTGGAATCGCTGGACGATGATCAGGCGCAGGAAGTCGTGAGCATTCCGCTTGCCGGCAAGAGCAGCATTGCCGATCACATCGTGATCGCGTCGGGTCGTTCGTCCCGGCAGGTGGCAGCCATTGCCCAGAAGCTGGCCGAGCGGATCAAGCAGACGATGGGCCGCAATGTCCGCATCGAAGGCCTGCCCGTCGCCGACTGGGTGCTGATCGACGCGGGCGACGTGGTCGTCCATGTCTTCCGCCCGGAGGTCCGCAGCTTCTACAATCTCGAGCGCATGTGGGGCTTCTCGGACGCACCGCTGGCCGCCGGCGAGGCCTGATCTCCTTCAAGCGTACCCCGGGGGCCGAATGCTGCTGCACATCGTCGCGCGGGGACGCATCGGCCGCTCGCCAGAGGCCGATCTGGTCGAGCGCTATCTCAAGCGTGTGACGCTGCCCACCAAGGTTACCGAACTTCCGGATCGCGGCGGCAAGGCGCCGCCACCGCTGCCCGCGCAGTCGGTCATGGTGATGCTCGATGAAACCGGCAAGCAGCTGACGTCGATGGCCTTTGCAGAGCAAATCGGCCGCTGGCGGGACGACGGCGTGCGCGAATGCCGCTTCATGATCGGCGCGGCGGACGGGTTTGAGACCGCAGACCGGGCCAGCGCTGACCTTCTGATCGCCTTCGGGGCAATGACCTGGCCGCACATGATGGCGCGGGCGATGCTGGCCGAACAGCTCTGGCGCGCCACCAGCATCCTCGCCAACCACCCCTATCACCGGGAGGGATGAGGCGTGGTGGCGGCGAGCTGGACACGACTGCCCCGGCCACTGGCACTGCGACCGTCCCTGCCCGTCATGCTGGCCACCGCTACCCTGCTCATCACCGCCATCGCGGCACCGCTGGCTCTCTCTGCCCAGCGCAATCCGGCACCGCAGGCCGCGCAGGCGGAGATCGCCCGGCAGCAGGCTGCCCTCGCCCGTGCCCGCGCGCAGGGCGAGGAAGCGCGCAAGCGTGGCGAAGCCCTGGAAGCCCGTGCCCGCGCCTCCTCCGCCGCAGCCGACAAGACCCGCAACGAGATCGCCGCGCTCGCCGCCCGCATCCAGCAGAGCGAGGCCGATCTGCGCGCGGGCGAGGCGCGCATGGCGATCATCATCACGCGCCAGCGCGAGCAGCGGCGCCAACTCGCCACCCGCCAGCAGCCGATCGTGCGACTGACCGCCGCCCTGCAGCAACTGGCCCGGCGCTCGCCTGTGCTCGCACTGGTCGCGCCCGGCACGATCAGCGAGGCGGTGCATCGGCGCATCGCGCTCGCGCAGATATTGCCGACCATCACCGCCTCCACGCAGGATCTGCGGGGTGCCATTGCGCGCAGTGCCGATCTGCAGCGCAGCGCGCAGGCGGCGGCGCAATCCCTCGTCCGCACCCGCGCCGGGCTGAAGACGCAGCAGGCCGCGCTCAGCACGCTTGAACAGCGCCAGCGCGGCACTTCCCGGCAATTGCGCGCGGAGGCCAGCCTGCAGACCGAGCGCGCCCTCGCCATGGGCGAGCAGGCCCGCGATATCAGCGATCTGATGGACCGGATCGGCGATGCGGCGCAGGTGCAGGAGGCGTTGCTGCGCCTGCCCGGCCCGATGCCCCGGCCGGCCCGTCCGCAAAACAGCGCCGCTCCGGCACCCGAGCGGCCGAGCGTCGCCGCAGGCCAGACCCCGGCGCCACCCTACCGCCTGCCCGCCATCGGCGACATCGTCACCGGCTTCGGGGAATTGAGCGCAGGCGGCGTGCGCGCGCGGGGCATCACCATGGCGACCGCAGCCGGGGCCGCGGTCATCGCGCCGGCGGCAGGGCGAGTCGCCTTTGCCGGGCCGTTTCGCGGCTATGGCAAGATCGTCATCCTGGAGCATCGCGGCGGCTGGACGAGCCTGCTGGCCGGGCTCGACCGGCTGAGCGTGGCGCCGGGAGACTCATTGCGTCAGGGCGATCCGGTCGGCGCGACCGGCAGCGACCCGGCCCGCCTCATCATCGAGCTGCGCCAGCAGGACCGCGCTGTCGATATTGCTTCCCTTGTCCGCTAGCGCCGTTCAGCAGCGCGTAACGCTATCTTCGCTACGCTGGCGTGCGACCTAGGCAGAACCGTTGTTCCTGCTATAGGTCAGGACAGCATTTTTGTCGAAAGCGTCTCCATGGCCAATGCCCGCCGCACCCTGTTTCTCCGTTCCGCCGCGATCCTGGGCGCCATCGCGCTCATTCCCGCGTCGACCTCTGCCGTCACGGAGACCGAGGGCGAGACTTACAAACAGCTCGATCTGTTCATGGACGTGTTCCAGCGGGTGCGCGCCAATTATGTCGAGCAGGTCGATGATGCGACGCTGATCAAGGGCGCCATCGAGGGGATGCTCTCCAGTCTCGATCCGCATAGCGCCTATCTGGACGTCCGCTCCTTCGAGAATTTGCGCACCCAGACCGAGGGCAGCTATGGCGGCCTCGGCCTCTCCGTCACGATGGACGAAGGCGTGGTGAAGGTGATCGCGCCGACCGACGACACCCCCGCCGCGCGCGCGGGCATCAAGGCGGGCGACTATATCACGCACATCGACGGCAAGCTGATTTATGGCGGCACGCTCGATGAAGCAGTCGAGAAGATGCGCGGCGCGCCGAATACCAAGGTGAAGCTCACCATCGCCCGCGAGGGCCGCACCGAGCCGTTCGACGTGGAGTTGACGCGCGCGATCATCGATATCAAGCCGGTCAAATGGCAGGTGAAGGGCGATGTCGGCGTCATCAAGATCGTCAGCTTCTCCGCCGACACCGGCGCTGACGTGCAGAGCGCCATTCGCGGCATCGACAAGTCGCTCGGCCACAAGCCGATCGGCTATGTGCTGGACCTGCGCTCCAACCCCGGCGGCCTGCTGGATGAAGCGGTGCGCGTCTCCGACGCCTTCCTCGAGCGCGGCGAGATCGTCTCGCAGCGCGGCCGCCAGCGCGGCGACACCCGGCCTTATTATGCCCGGCCCGGCGATGATGCGCAGGGCCTGCCCGTCGTCGTGCTGATCGATGCGGGTTCGGCTTCCGCCTCCGAGATCGTGGCCGGCGCCCTGCAGGACCAGAAGCGCGCGCTCATCATGGGCGAGCGCAGCTTCGGCAAGGGCAGCGTGCAGACGCTGCTGCCGCTCTCGCAGGATACCGCGCTGCGCCTCACCACGGCGCGCTATTACACGCCATCGGGCCGCTCGGTGCAGGAAGGCGGCATCGAGCCGGATATTCTGGTGCCGCAGCTCTCCGACCCCGATTATGCCAAGCGGCCGAAATATCGCGAAAGCGACCTTCGCCGTCACCTCATCAACGAGGCGAAGCTGGATCGCTCGGAGCTGGAGGCGGACAGCAACCCCGATCCGCGCTTCACCGCGACGGCGGAGGATCTCAAGAAGCAGGGCGTTGAGGACTTCCAGCTCCATTACGCGCTGCAGACTCTCGGCCGCCTGAACGGGACGCCGCAAATGGCGGCAGCCCCGGCGACGAAGGCACGGCGGTAAGCAGACCGATGTCGCGTGACGCCTCCCTGTCGCTCGCCCGGTTCATAGCGGTGATGCTGCCGACCCTGTTGCTGGGCGGCGCGCTGCTCTCACAGCATGTCGGCGGGCTGTTCCCATGCGAAATGTGCATGTGGCAGCGCTGGCCGCATCTGGGCGCGATTATCGCTGCCCTTGCCGCGATTGCCCTGCGCCGTACCGCGCCGATGAGCGCGATGTTCACCATGCTCGCGGCGCTGGCCATCGCGACCAGCGGCGCCATCGGCGCATTTCACGCCGGTGTCGAATATGGCTGGTGGCAGGGCCTGACCAGCTGCACCGCGACCATGGACACATCCTCGGGGCAGTCGATGCTGGATTCGATCATGTCGGCCACGCTGGTGCGCTGCGATGTCGCGCCTTGGTCGATGTTTGGCATTTCGCTCGCTGGCTACAATGCGATCCTCTCGCTCGGCGGCGCACTGCTGATCCTTGTTCTGGTCCTCAAATGGAGCCGGTCATGACCGACATCGCGCGCGTCTCGCCCCGTCCCGGCCAGCGCCGTGCGGACCGCGCCTCGATGTTGCGGGTCGATCAGGCCGGCGAATATGGCGCGGTGCGGATTTATGCCGGCCAGCTCGCCGTGCTGGGCGACCGTCACCCGATCAGCCGCGAGATTGCCGGCATGGCGGCGCAGGAAGAGCGGCACCGCGCGCATTTCGACGCGATGATGGTAGAGCGCGGCGTGCGCCCCACGCTGATGCAGCCCTTCTGGCATGTCGCCGGCTTTGCGCTCGGCGCCGCGACCGCGCTCATCGGCCCGCGCGCTGCCATGGCCTGCACCGCCGCCATCGAGACCGAGATCGACGATCATTACGGGCATCAGCTCAAGGAGATCGGCGAGGACGACCCGGCGCTGACCGAAGCGATCACGGACTTCCAGGCCGAAGAAGTCGAGCATCGCGATGCCGCGATTGCCCATGGCGCAGAATCCGCGCCTGCCTATCCCTTGCTTTTCGGGGCGATCCGGCTTGGCTGCCGCGCTGCCATTGCCCTCTCGAAGCGGATTTAAGAAGGAACCTGTCGATGCGTGCCCTCGTCCTTGCACTCCCCCTCAGCCTCGCTCTTGCGGTCCCTGCTTTGGCGCAGGCGGCCCCGGCCGCTCCAGCTGCCGCCGCCGGGCCGGAGGATGTCGCGAAGGTGAAGCAGGTGTTCGTCTATGGCGAAGACCCTTGCCCGGCGAGCGAGGGCGACGAGATCGTCGTCTGTGCGCGGATGCCAGACAATGATCGCTATCGCATCCCCAAGGAACTGCGCACCGATCCCAACAGCCCGGCCGTGCAAAGCTGGGCGAACCGCGCCCGCTCGATTGAATATGTCGGCGCGTCCGGGACCGACAGTTGCTCGCCCACCGGCTCGGCTGGCTTCACCGGCTGCTTCACACAGATCGCGCGCGCGGCGCGCGAGGAGCGCCAGAAGATGCTCGGGTCCGGCACCTGGGCCGATGCCGTCGCCAAGGCGCGCGAGGAGCGGCTCGGCAATCTCGATGCGGAATCCGCACAGATCGAAGCGCAGGCCAAGGCCGATGAGGAAGCCGCGCGCCTCAAGGCGCAGCGCGAGGCCCAGCAGCAGGGTCCGACCGTCACGCCCTGATCGCGCGACGCGCTACAGGAAATATTGCAGCTTCACCGCCGTCTTCTTCGCCGCGCCAGGGGTGACGGTGAGGACGACGGACTCAAAGCCCGGCGCGCCGAAGCGCAGGCGGGGGTTGCGCGAAAAGCCGACCCCCTCTCGCGGGATGCCCAGCATCGTGTCCAGCCGGCTGTTGCTGTTCTCATCGTGAAAGACGAGCAGCGCATAGTCGCCGGGCGGCACGCGCGCGAAGAGAAGTTCGGCATGGTCGCCCGCCGCAACGCTGGCCGTGAGGGCGAGCGGGTCTTTCTCGCATTTGGGGAAATGGGAGCGGTCCTTGGTCAGGCAGGCGCGCAACATGCCGCGAGTGGAGCGCAAGCCCTCGAACCGCACGTCGATCTGGCCCGTGGCCGGTGCAAGGCCCGCCGCTGCCGGAACGACCGCATCGGCGGTGCGGACAGTAGCCGCGCCCTCCTCGCCCAGCGCCAGGGTCGGCGCGCCGAGCGAGAGCAGCAGGCCGGTCAGCATCAGCGGCCGTGCGACACGACGCGCCAGATGGTCGGCACCGTCAAAGAACATCATGCAGCATTATCCCTTGCCGGCGCGGGGTCATCATTGTGCGGCATGGCGGCGGAGCCTCCCGCCGGCGCCGGCGCGAACCGGGGAGACAGGCCGCGATCCGTGCCGCACAGCCGGTCCCACACGCGGAAATAGAGGCCGTAATTGCAGCGATATTGCTCATGATGCTTCTCATGGTGAGACGCGGTGATCAGCCAGCGCCCGGCGGGGCCGTTCACCAGCCAGCGCGGGAACATCTCCCAGCCCATATGATTGGTGACGCCCATGACAGTCATCACCGTTAGCACCACCCCCAGTGCCGCAACATGAATGGGAATGACGAAGACGAGGAACGGAATGACGACCGCGCCGGTTACCGCTTCCCACGGGTGGAAGCTCATCGCCGCCCAGGCCGTGGGCGGCCGGCTGGCGTGATGCACCGCATGGGCGACGCGAAACCAGGCCGGGCGGTGGAGCAGCCGGTGCGTCCAGTAGAACCACGTATCGTGCGCGGCGAGATAGAGCAGCACGGAGATCGGCAGATACCAGAGCGGGTAGGCATCGACATCGGTGTAGATCAGCGTCCAGCCGTGGCTCTGCCAGCCCCAGGCGACGATCCCCGCGGGCAGGCCAAAGATCAGCGCCGAAAGGAGCGACCAGCGGATTTCCGCGCCGATCTGCCGGCGCAGCCCGGCATAATGGCCGGGGCGCGTCATCCGGGTCGCCAGCGCGAACCCGCCGCTGGAAAGCAGGTAACGCACCGCGATGATGCCGGACATCGCCAGAATGGACGCAAGGATCAGCATCGCGGGCTGCATGGCGATGCTATAGGGAGCCCCGCCTGAGAGGGAAACGATAATCGGTAAAGCGTTTACGCCGGTCGCTCGCCAAGCGCAGAGATAAGTTCCCCCGCCCCTTCGGGCATCGTTCACCCATCACTGGCCGATAGCCAAGCGCCTCCCCCTCGGCTAGGGCTGCGCGGATGACAGGCGCACGACCTATCGATCTGGCCATTGTCGGCGGCGGCCTTGCCGGCAGCCTGATCGCGCTGGCCCTGCGTGCGCGGCGACCTGAGCTGCGCGTCGTGGTGATCGAGGAAGCCGCGCGCGCTGGCGGCAATCAGCTCTGGTCCTGTTTCGCCGAGGATGTCGCGCCCGCCGATCGCTGGCTGATCGAGCCGCTGATCGTGCATGGCTGGGGCGGCTATGACGTGCGCTTTCCGGGTCAGGTGAGGCGCCTGCCGAGCAGCTATGCGACGCTGACCAGCGAGCGACTGGGGATGCGCCTGCACCGCGCTATGCCGGAGGGCGACCTGCTGTTCGATCGGGCAGCGACCGCACTCACGCCGAACAGCGTCACTTTGGCCGATGGCCGCGTAATCGAGGCGCGCGGCGTCATCGATGCGCGCGGGCCGGGCGACATGAGCGCGCTGGAGCTGGGCTATCAGAAATTCGTCGGGGCGAGCTGGCTGTGTCATACCCCCCACGGCCTTGCCGAACCGATCATCATGGACGCGACCGTCGATCAGCAGGACGGCTATCGCTTCGTCTACACCCTGCCCCTCTCCCCGACCGAGCTGTTCATCGAAGACACTTATTATGCCGATGGTCCGGCACTGGATGAGCCCCTGCTCGCGGCGAGAATTGCGGCCTATGCCCAGACGCAGGGCTGGGAGGGCGCGGCGCGCGGCCATAGCGAGACCGGCGTGCTCCCGGTGTGCATGGGCGGCGATTTCGCGCGGCTGTGGGAGGCCGAGTCCCCCGGCGTCGCCAAGGCCGGACTGCGCGGCGGCTTTTTCCACGCGCTCACCGGCTATTCGCTGCCGGATGCAGTGCGCAACGCGCTCGCCATCGCGGCGATGGACGATCTCTCCGGGCCGGCCCTGCATCAGGCGATGCGCGCGCGCGGCGCAGCGCACTGGCGCGGGCAGGCTTATTACCGGATGCTCTCACGGCTGCTCTTCCGCGCCGCCGAGCCGCAGGAGCGCTGGCGGGTGCTGG
This sequence comes from Sphingobium sp. B1D7B, assembly GCF_025961965.1. Taxonomy (NCBI): domain Bacteria; kingdom Pseudomonadati; phylum Pseudomonadota; class Alphaproteobacteria; order Sphingomonadales; family Sphingobiaceae; genus Sphingobium; species Sphingobium sp. B1D7B. The sequence goes on along the minus strand of NZ_JAOQOR010000001.1, from coordinate 1,788,694 downwards.
CGCGCTTCTACCGGCTTGACCCATCCCTCATCGCCCGCTTTTATGCCGGGCAGAGCACCCTTTTCGACAAGCTGCGCGTTCTGACCGGGAAGCCTCCTGTACCCGTCAGCCGAGCCATTTCAGCCCTTGGAGCGACACGCGGATGAAGACAGCCATCGTCATCGGCGCCGGTTTTGCGGGCCTTGCCCTCGGCCTGCGCCTGCAATCGGCGGGCATCGCCACCACCATCGTCGAAGGGCGCGAACTGCCCGGCGGCCGCGCCTATATGTGGCAGAAGGAGGGCTTCACCTTCGATGCCGGGCCGACCGTCATCACCGACCCGGATTGCCTCGCCCAGCTGTGGCGCCTGACCGGCCACGACATGGCGCAAGACGTGACGCTGCTGCCGGTCAGCCCCTTCTACCGCCTGCACTGGCAGGACGGCACGACCTTCGATTATGGCAATGACGATGCCGCGCTCAACCGCGAGATCGCCAAGCTCGATCCCGCCGACATCGCCGGCTACCAGCGCTTCCTCGCCTATAGCGCCGAGGTCTATCGCGAGGGCTATGAGAAGCTGGGGCATGTCGCCTTCCTCGACTTCAAGTCGATGCTCAAGGCCGCGCCGGACCTCGCCCAGCATCAGGCGTGGCGCTCGGTCTATTCCATGGTTTCGAGCTTCGTGAAGAACGAGAAGCTGCGGCAGGCGCTGAGCTTCCACACGCTGCTGGTCGGCGGCAACCCGATGACGACCAGCGCCATCTACGCGCTGATTCACAAGCTGGAGAAGCAGGGCGGCGTCTGGTTCGCCAAGGGCGGCACCCATGCGCTGGTGCGCGGCATGGTCACGCATTTCGAGCGACTGGGCGGCACGCTGATCCTCGGCGATCCGGTCGCGAAGATCGAGACGGTGGGCGACCGCGCGACGGGCGTGGTGACCCGCTCTGGCCTGCGGATCGAGGCCGATGCGGTGGCGAGCAATGCCGACATCATGCACAGCTATGCCGACCTGCTGGCCGACCATCCGCGCGGCCAGCGGCAGGGCGCCAAACTGTTCCGCAAGCGCTGGAGCCCCAGCCTGTTCGTCGTCCACTTCGGCATTGAGGGGACCTGGCCGGGCATCCCGCACCACATGATCCTGTTCGGCCCGCGCTACAAGGAACTGCTGACCGACATCTTCGACCATGGCGTGCTCTCGCAGGATTTCTCGCTCTACCTGCATCACCCGACCGTCACCGACCCCGATCTGGCGCCGCCGGGCCACTCGACCTTCTATGCGCTGGCGCCGGTGCCGCATCAGGGCAAGCTGCCAGTGGACTGGAACGAGGTGGGGCCGATCCTCACCGGGCGCATTCTCGACGAGATCGAGCGCCGGCTGATCCCGGACATCCGCTCGCGCATCAAGGTGCAGTTCTCCTATGCGCCGAGCGACTTCACCCATGATCTCAACGCGCATCTGGGCAGCGCCTTCAGTCTTGAACCGCTGCTCACCCAGAGCGCCTGGTTCCGCACCCACAATCGCGATGATGTGATCAACAATCTCTATTTTGTCGGCGCCGGCACACATCCGGGCGCTGGCATTCCCGGCGTCGTCGGCTCGGCCCGCGCGACGGCGGCCCTGATGCTCGAGGATCTGGCATGACATCGTTCAACCGGCTGGCCGTCTATTGCGGCTCCGCCACCCCACCCGACCCGATCTACATGGAGACCGCGCGCGCGGTCGGCGCCGGGCTGGCGCGGCGTGGCATCGGCGTCGTCTATGGCGGCGGCAAGGTCGGGCTGATGGGCGCCATCGCGGATTCCGCGCTGGCGGCCGGCGGCGAGGTGATCGGCGTGATCCCCGAGGCGCTGGTGAATGCCGAGGTCGCCCATCGCGGCCTCACCGAACTGCACGTCGTGCCGGATATGCACAGCCGCAAGGCGCTGTTCACCACGCTTTCCGATGGGTTCGTGACCCTGCCGGGCGGCGTCGGCACGATGGACGAGCTGTGGGAAGCCGTGAGCTGGGCGCAGCTTGGTTATCATGACAAGCCGGTCGGGCTGCTCAATACCGGCGGCTTTTACGATCAGCTGATCGGGTTCAATCGCCAGATGATCGAAACCGGCTTCATCCGCCCGCCCCACGCCAACATCCTCATCGCCCGCGAGACGCTGGACGACCTGCTCGACGCGATGGCCGCCTATACGCCCCATGAAACGATCTTCGCGATGAAGGTCGACCGGCTTTGAGGGGAAACATGAGCCCCTCCCCTTCAGGGGAGGGGTTGGGGTGGGGAGCGCCCGTGACGCAAGATGCACGCCTTCTGATCCACGCAAAAGCGATGCGGCACGAGGCGACGCCATGCGAGATCATTCTCTGGCGACATCTGAGTCGGTCCCAGCTTGGCGGGCACAAATTTCGTCGGCAGCATGTGCTGGGGCCGTTCATTGTGGATTTCTTTTGCCCCGCCAAAAAGCTGATCGTCGAGGTGGATGGCGATACGCACGATCCGGAAGAAGATGCGCGCAGGGATGCTGCGTTAACCGCGGAAGGTCATCGCGTTCTGCGGTTCACTAACGAAGATGTACGCACCAATCTGACCGAGGTTCTGGAGGCAATACTGACGCGTTTGAATTCAGCACCAGCCCGTTGGGCAGCGCCGTCCCCCACCCCATCCCCTCCCCTGAAGGGGAGGGGCTAGATGCTGGAGCAACGCCCTGCCCTTGTCGGTCTTGCGCAGGAGAGCATTGCGCGCGGGTCGAAGAGTTTTCGCACGGCCTCGCGGCTGTTCGACCGGGAGACGCGCGAGCGGGCGTGGTTGCTCTATGGCTGGTGTCGCGCCTGCGACGACATAGCCGACGGGCAGGATCATGGCGGGACCATGCAGGCGACCGGCGACCCCATGGCCCGGCTGGCGGACATTCGCGCGCGAACCGAGCGCGCTCTCGCGGGGCGGGCCGGGCTGGACGATCCTGCCTTTGCCGGCGGGGCGCTGGTCGCGGCCGAATGTGCCATTCCGCGCCGCTATATGGACGATCTCATCGAAGGCTTCGCGCTCGATGCGCAGGGCTGGCGACCGCAGACCGAGGACGATCTGCTGCGCTATTGCTACCATGTCGCCGGTGCGGTCGGCTGCATGATGGCCATTGTGATGGGTATCGCGCCCGATGACGAGGCGACGCTGGACCGCGCCTGCGATCTGGGGCTGGCCTTCCAGCTCGCCAATATCTCCCGCGATGTCGCCGAGGATGCGGCAGGCGGGCGCTGCTATCTACCCGCGGACTGGCTCATCGAGGCTGGCATCGACCCGGCCGACCCTATGGCGGCGGAGCAGCGCCCAGCCCTCGCGGCGGTCACGGGGCGCGTGGCGGCGATGGCGGCGCGCTATGAAGACAGCGCCCGGCATGGCACCCCAAAGCTGCCGTTCCGCTCGGCATGGGCGGTGCTGGCTGCCGCGGGCATCTATGGCGGCATTGCCCGGAAGGTCGCCGCCGACCCGCAGGAGGCGCTGCGTCGGCGCCTGTTCACCAGCAAGGCGGAGAAGCTGGGTTGGCTGCTCCGCGCCGGTACGCAGGCCGGTCGGCGCACCAGCCTCTACCCGCCCGCGCCGCGTGATCCATCGCTCTGGAACCGACCACGCCAAGGCGCGCCCGTTTCACAGGCTTGATCCCGATCAATTTCTGCATGGGTGCGATCTGCTGAAGAGGCAGGCGGGAGGACATGCATGATTCCGTCACGTCACGCTTATTACCGCAATCGCGCCAACGAACATCGCCGTCTGGCGCAAGTCGCCGCGGAGCCCGCACAACGCCTGATGCACGATCGTCTGGTCGAGGCCTATCTCAGCCTCGCGCGCGAATCGCGGCTGAGGCAGGTCGTGCGGCTCAAGGCCTGAGCGCAGCCGCGCCCAGACAATCCCATCATCCCTGCTTGAGCAGCCTGAGCGCCCGCGCGCGCAGCCGCCCAAGGCCCGCATCGTGCAAGGCGGGAACGGCGCAGAGCATCCCCGTCACATAGGGGTCGGGCTTGTTGAAGACGATGGGTTCGCCCAGCGCATCGGTGACGCGGGCGCCGGCTTCCTGCGCGATAAGGGTCGCGGCCGCCAGATCCCATTCGGCCCCGCGTCGCAAGCCTGCCACCAGATCGGCTTCATTGGCCGCCACCATCGCCATGCGCAGCGCGATGCTGTTGGGCTTGGCGACCATTCGGTAATCGATATCGATGCCGCCCAGATGATCGAGCGGCACGCGCGCGCCCGAGAGCGTGGCATGATCACCCACGGCGAGCCGCTCCGGCTGTGCCCCCATGCGCTCCCGCCACGCACCAGCGCCGCGCACCGCCCACCAGCGCTCGTTACGCGCCGGCGCGGTGAGCACCGCGATGGTCGGGACGCCATCCTCCACCAATGCGACCGAGACCGCCCAGCCCGCCCGGCCCCGCACGAAATCGCGCGTGCCGTCGATGGGGTCGATGATCCACGCCCGCCGAGCCTCAGCGCGTCCGGGCGTCTCCGCGCTTTCCTCGGAGAGCCAGGCGGCATCAGGCAAAAGCGCGCCAAGCTGTTCGCGCAGCAGCGCATCGGCCGCGAGATCGGCTTCGCTCACCGGCTCGCCGGGCCGCTTTTCCCAATGGCCGTGCATGGGCGCGCCGGCTTCCCAGAAACGCATGGCCAGCAGGCCGGCAGCGTCGGCTATGGCCAGAATATCGGCCAGAAGATCCAGAGAGGGGGGCTCACTCCCCGGCAACGGTCATCCCGTCGATGCGCAGGGTGGGCACGTTGATGGCGCGGCGGAAGGTGAGATCGTTCGCAGCGATGATCCGCCCGAACATCTCCTTGAGATTGCCCGCGATGGTGATTTCAGACACGGCGTGGCTCACCGTGCCATTCTCGATCAGGAAGCCGGAGGCGCCCCGGCTGTAATCGCCGGTGACGCCGTTGACGCCCTGGCCGATCAGTTCGGTGATGAACACGCCGCGCTTCACGTCCGCAAATAGATCGCGCACGCTGGCCGTGCCGCCTTCCAGATGCACATTGCTCGCGCCGACGCCCGGCGAGCCACCGCCCCGCGTGGCATGGCCGGTGGGATCGAGCCCGAGTTGGCGGGCCGAGGCGCTGTCGAGCATCCAGCCGGTCAGCACGCCGTCATCAATGAGGCGCCGCCGCCCAGTTGGCAGTCCTTCGCCATCAAACGGGCGCGAGCGCAGGCCCCGCTCGCGCAGCGGATCGTCGATCACGCTCAGCCCCTCGGGCAGAATGCGCTGGCCGAGGCTGTCGAGCAGGAAGGTCGCCTTGCGGGTGACCGATGGCCCGGCGATGGCGCCGAGCAGATGCCCGATCAGGCTGTTGCCCACGCGCGGATCGAAGATCACCGGCATCGTACCGCTCGGCACCCGGCGCGCATTGAGCCGCGACACCGCGCGCGCGCCGGCGCGCTGGCCGATGCTGTCCGGCCCTTCCAGATCATCGAGATGCCGGGCACTGTGGCTGGCAAAGTCCCGCTGCATCGCGGCGCCCTCACCCGCCAGCACGCTGGCGTAAAGCGAATGGCTGGTCCCGGCATAAGCACCCGAAAAACCGTGGCTGGTGGCCAGAGCCGCCTGCGCGCGGGAGAAGCCTGCGCCGGCGCCTTCGCTGTTGGTGACGCCAAGCACGCTGCGCGCCGAATCCTCCGCCGCCAGCGCCCTCTCGCGCAGTTGGGCCGGCGTCGGCTCCTCATCATCCTCGATATCGAGCGATGGTAGCCGGCGCCGCATCAGCATCTGCTCGGGCGCGAGACCCGCATAGGCATCTTCCGGCGCCTCGCGGGCCATGGCCACGGCGCGTTCGACCAGCGTTTCGAGCGTGCGGGGCGTCAGGTCCGATGAAGAGACGCTGGCCGAGCGTTGGCCGACAAACACGCGCAGGCCGAAATGCTCGGATTCGGATTGCTCGACATCCTCCAGCGCGCCCAGCCGCACCGTCACGCCGGACGAGGCATCGCAGCCATAGACGGCGTCGGCCGCATCCGCGCCCGCCTTGCGGGCCGCGGTGACCAGCGACCTGGCGCGATCGAGAGCTTCGTTAAGGCTGAGCATGAAAGACGCGGTCCGAATGATGTCTGATGAAAGGCCGCGCTTTAGCTCCCGCGGCGAGGCGACGCAATGCGGCTGCGTCAGGTGCCTTCCGACCAGTCGCTCCGCTTTGCGACGAACCGAGGACAGCAACATTTTTTATAGGGAACCACCAGGCCTCGCCGATCCTTTTGTTGATAACATCAACCCACAGGAGCATCTCATGGCGACTGAAACATTCACCGACGCGATTGCCCTGCTCAAAGCGGATCATCGCACGGTCGAGGATCTGTTCGAGAAGTTCGAAAAGGCCAATGCGGCCGGCCGCAAGGAATCGCTGGCCCGGGAAATCTGCACTGAGCTCAAGATCCACACCATGCTGGAAGAAGAGATCTTCTATCCGGCCTTTCGCGGCAAGATCGAAGATGATCTAATGGATGAGGCCTATGTCGAGCATGACGGCGCCAAGGTGCTGATCAACGAGATCGAGGCCGGCTCTCCGCAGGAAGATTTCTACGATGCCAAGGTGAAGGTGCTCTCGGAAGAGATCGAGCATCACGTCAAGGAGGAGGAACAGCCCTCGAAGGGCATGTTTGCCCAGTGCCGCAAGACCGACGTCGACCTCGTCGAGCTGCGCGACCGGATGCTCGTGCGCAAGAAAGAGCTGCTGGCGCAGGCGAAGAGCGAAGGCCTGCCCCCGGCAGAGCCGCGCACGCTCAGCGTTTCGGCCGTCTGACCCGGACGAAACGGCATGTCGGCGGCGTTTTCATTGTTCGAACCTTCCGATAAGGACGCCGCCGCGCCGGTGCCGCACCGCAATGATGCCGAGCGCACCCGCCTCGGCATCATTTTGCCGCGCTTTGGCGGATTGGGCCGAGATGCGGCCTTGCGGCAGGCGCAGAGCGAGCAATCGGGCGACTGGATGCTTCGGCACCGCGATTAGGCGGCGGGCGGCTGGTCCGTCTGCTTGCTCTCCAACCAGTAGCGCAGCATGTGATGGGCAACCGCGATAGAGGATGGCGGCAGGAACCTGGCGCCCTCTTCCCCGGCCAGCGCCGCGCGGACATCATCAGTGCTCACCCAGATGGCTTCGGCGATTTCCTCCTCATCCAGCGTCAACGCGTCATCATTGGCCTGCGCGATGCAGGCGACCATGAGCTGGGAGGGGAACGGCCAGGGCTGGCTGAACAGATAGTCGACCTGCCCGGTGCGCACGCCGCATTCTTCCCACAGCTCCCGCCGCACGGCTTCCTCGATGGTCTCGCCCGGCTCAACAAAGCCGGCCAGTGCGGAAAAGCGGCCGGCAGGAAAGCGCGGATTGCGCCCGATCAGCACCTTGCCGCGATATTCCGCCAGCATGATGACCACCGGATCGGTGCGCGGAAAATGCTCCGCGCTGCACCGGCTGCACTGACGCGCCCAGCCGGCCTTGATCGGATGGGTATCGCCGCCGCAACGCGCGCAGAAACGGTGGCGATCATGCCAGTCCACCAGGCTGCGCGCCGCCGCATAATGCGCGGCTTCGGCCATGGTGAGCTGCGGGATGATGTCCCACACTTTCGCGGGAAAGCTCGGGGGCTCGACGCTGTGCTCGACGAGCAGCGACACAAAGACCGGCGTGCCATCCTCGCGCAGCCCGAGCAGGGCGTGGTCGGCCAGCACAGCACCGGGCGGCACCAGCTCGCTGGCGAGCGTCCCGTCTGCCTCGATCACCGGGTCCAGCCCATCGAGTTGCACGATGCGCGCGCGCGGATCGGCCCAGGCCCCGGCCAGCCGGTCGGGGTGCACGCGCAGCTGATCGGCGCGGTCGAGCGTGCCGCCGGTGAAGGTGATTGCCTGCCGCGCGGGCAGATCAGGCCGGGTCATGATGCGCATTCTCCTGCTCTCTGGCGTCCAGTGCCGCTTGCGCCGCCCGGGCAAAGACGGTGGGCAGCCCCGCATCGGCCAGCGTGTCGAGGGGCCACAATTGGCCCGGCCCCAGGGCGCTGGCAAGCACGGCGGGATCGGCACCATTCTCGATCCGCAGCATGGCCACGCGCAGATCGAGCGCGAAATGGGTGAACACATGGCGCACCGGCTGGTTGAGTATCTGCCAGCTGCCCGCCAGAGGCGCATGCGGCAGAGCCTCTGGCGCTTCGCTCCAGTCGCTGGTCGGCAGCGCCAGCATTCCGCCGAGCAGGCCCTTGTCCGGCCGCCGGACCAGCCACACCGCATCGCCGGCCTCCACCCACCAGGCGGTGCCGCTGCGCGTCGGGCGCGCCTTCTTCGCGGCCTTGAGCGGATAGCGGGCCGGATCGCCCGTCGCCCGCGCGGCACAAAGACCCGAGAGCGGACAGGCGAGGCAGGCGGGATTGCGCGGGGTGCAGACCGTCGCGCCCAGATCCATCATGGCCTGCGCGAAATCGCCGGCGTGATCCTGCGGGGTGATGCGGTCGGCCAGCGCACGCAGGATTGGCTTGCCGGCCGGCAGCGGCGTCTCCACCGCGAACAGCCGGCTCACCACCCGCTCGACATTGCCATCCACCACGACGGCGCGCTGCCCAAAGGCGATGGCGGCGACGGCCGCCGCCGTATAGGCACCCACACCGGGCAGAGCGCGCAAGCCCGGTTCGCCGGAGGGGAAACGCCCGCCCAGCGTGCCTGCGACATATCTCGCGCAGGCCAGCAGATTGCGGGCGCGGGCATAATAGCCGAGACCTGCCCAGGCGGCCATCAGATCGCCATCCTCGGCAGCCGCCAGCGCCTCGACCGTCGGCCAACGCGCCAGAAAGCGCTCATAATAAGGCGCGACAGCCGCCACCGTCGTCTGCTGGAGCATGATTTCCGAGAGCCAGACGCGGTAGGGGGCCGGCGGGGGCGCGCCGGGCGGGCTGCGCCAGGGCAGCGAGCGGGCATGGCGGCGATAATGCGCCAGCAACGCCGGAGCGACCGCCTCTTCCATCCCCCGCGTTGCGATTAATCCATCGACGGCCATGGCGTGCCTATGGCATGGACGCAGCCATGACAGAAGCCACCCCAGATGCGCAGGCGCCCACAAAGGCCAGCCGGGCGAAACGCCCGGCCGCGCGCAAGGCCAATGGGGCCGGCAAGGCCGAGATGCCGCCGCAGGAACGCCCGCGAATCAACGCGCCCCGCGCGATTTCCGATCTCATGCCGGACATTGGCCGGGCCGCCTTCCGCAAGTTCGGCTTCATCCAGTCCAGCATCGTCACGCGCTGGGCCGAGATTGTCGGCAAGCGCTATGCGGAGCTGACCAGCCCCGACTCGATCCGCTTCCCCACCGGGAAGCGCTCGGGGGGGACGCTGCAGCTGACGGTCGCCAGCGGCCATGCGCCGATGGTCCAACATATCGTGCCGGAGATCATCGAGCGGGTGAACCGCTTCTTCGGCTATGAGGCCGTCTCCCGCGTCGCCATCAAGCAGGGCCAGGTCATCCCGCGCGAGCCGGTGCATCGCCCGCCGCCCACCATGCTGCGCCCGATCCCCCAGGAGCTGGGCGAGGGCCTGCGCGAAGTGAGCGACCCGGAACTGCGCACCGTGCTCGAATCGATGGCGCGCAGCTTCTCCAACCCTGTGCGCCCCCCCAAGATCAGCTAAGCCAAATCTCCATCACGGGACCATGCCCATGACCGTCATCTCGCCAGCTTCGTCCGTCTCCCGACAGATCGCCGCATTGGGTGCCCTGTGCCTTGCGGCGCTGACGCTTGCCCTCACGCTGCTTCTGCCAGCCCCCGCCAGTGCGCAGCGCAGCGCGGCGCGCGACTGGAGCCAGACCGTAACGCTGGGTGCGAACGGCGCCTTCGTGGTCGGCAATCCGGCGGCGCCCACCAAGCTGGTCGAATATCTCAGCTACACCTGCTCGCATTGCGCGGATTTTCAGGCGACCGGAACGCCCGCGCTCAAGGCCCAGTGGATCCGGCGCGGCCTGGTCTCGCTGGAGCTGCGCAATTTCGTGCGCGATCCCTTCGACCTGACGGCGGCGCTGCTCGCGCGCTGCGGCGGCGCGACGCGATTCGTTGGCAATCATGAAGCGATGTTCGCCGATTATCAGGCCTGGATGACCCGCGCGCAGAGCTTTGCCCAGGCGCAGGAAGGCAAGCCGCCGGCCGCCAATCGCGCCGCGCAGCTGACCGCCATCGCCGGGGGCACCGGGCTCGGCCCGCTCCTCGCCAAGCGCGGCCTGACGCCAGCGGCGCAGGGCAAATGCCTGGCCGACGAGGCGATGCTCAAGACCGTGCTCGGGCTGACCTCCAGCGCCGGCACTATCAAGGAATTCACCGGCACGCCCTTCTTCCTGCTCAACGGCAAACCGCTGGAGAATGTGCATACGTGGGACGCGCTGCGCCCCCTGTTGCCGCCATTGCCCGCGTCCGGCAAGTGAGCTAGACCGGCCCGCACAGCCACTTTCCGTCCCCCGATCGATGAGGCCCGTCCGTCCCATGAAACGCCTTGCTACCGCCCCGCTTGCCCTCGCTCTGCTGGCTCTCGCTGCCTGCGGCTCTCAGGACAGCAACTCGAGCGCGCCCATCGGCAAGGTGGAAGGCAAAGCCGCGCCGGCGGGGACCACATGGGCGCAGCAGGTCGTCGCCACGCCCGAGGGCGGCATCCGCATGGGCAACCCGGATGCGCCGATCAAGATCATCGAGTTCGCATCCAACACCTGCCCGCACTGCGCGCACTTCTCCGAGGAATCCAAGGATGTGCTCGAGCGCGATTATGTGAACACGGGCAAGGTGAGCTTCGAGTTCCGCAACTTCGTGATGAACCCGCTCGACATCAGCATGGCGATGCTGGCCCGCTGCACCGGCCCGGAAGCCTTCTTCCCGCTGACCCACCAGTTCTTCGCCAATCAGCAGGCGATCATCGAGAAGCTGCAGTCCGCCGGCGAGGATGCGTATAAGAACGCCATGTCGGCCGCGCCGGATCAGCGCTTCCAGCGCATGGCCGAGGCCGCCGGGCTGATCGAGTTCGCCATGGAGCGCGGCGTGCCCGAGGCGAAGGCCCGCCAGTGCCTGGCCGACCCCGAGACGGCCGAAACGCTCGCCGCCAATGTGGAGCGCGACACGGCGCAATATTCCATCACCGGCACGCCGAGCTTCATCATGAACGGCAGCAAGCTCGACAATGTGTCGACCTGGCCGCAACTCGTCGAGCAGCTGAAGAACGCAGGCGCCTGATTGGCGAGGCTGGGGGGCCATAGCATCGGAGCGGGCGTCAGACGGCGCACCGCCTCGCAGGCTGGGTCAGTCCGGCTGGGCCGCCCTGCCCGCTAAGCCATGCAGATTCGCCGCCTCAAGCTGACCGGCTTCAAGAGCTTCGTCGAGCCGACCGAGTTGCGGATCGAGCCGGGGCTGACCGGCATTGTCGGGCCGAATGGCTGTGGCAAATCCAATCTGCTGGAGGCGATCCGCTGGGTGATGGGCGAATCCAGCCCCAAATCCATGCGCGGCGGCGGGATGGACGATGTGATTTTCGCCGGCACCGCCACTCGCCCGGCGCGCGACTTTGCCGAAGTCGGCCTGTTCGCCAGCGTGCCGCCGGGCACCGTGCTGCCGGCGATCGACATGGGCAGCGATGGCGAGCTGGAAGTCATGCGGCGCATCGAGCGCGGCGCGGGCAGCGCCTATCGCGCCAACGGGCGGGACGTGCGCGCCAAGGATGTCGCGCTGCTCTTCGCCGATGCCGCCACCGGTCCGCACAGCCCGGCACTGGTCAGCCAGGGCAAGATCGCCGCCGTCATCGCCGCCAAGCCCGCCGAGCGCCGCGCGATGCTGGAAGAAGCGGCGGGCATCGCCGGCCTGCATGTGCGCCGCAAGGATGCCGAGCAGAAATTGCGGGCGAGCGCCGCCAACCTCGCCCGGCTCGACGAGATCCTCGCCGAAATGGACGTGCGCGCCAATGCGCTTCGTCGACAAGCGCGAGCCGCCGAGCGCTACACGGAATTAAGCGAAAAGATCGTGCTGGCCGAGGGCCGCGTGTTCTTCGCCCGCCATCGCGAGGCCGCGACCGAAGCCGACCGTGCCGCGCAGGATGCCGAGAAGGCCGAGGCGCTGGTGCGGGTGGCGCAGGAGGCGCAGCTGGACGCCGCCGCTCATCAGCAGGCCGCCATCGAGACACTGGCGCGCGCACGCACGGCCGCCAACGAGGCCCGGGAGGCCGCGACCGAGGCCCGCTTCGCGCTGGAGCGGCTGACAGGCGAACGCGATACCCTGCTGCGCTGGATCGCCGAGCTGGAAGGCCAGCTCGCCCGCGTGAGCGAAGACCAGCAGCGCGAGGGCGCGCTTGCGGCCGATGCCGCCAGTGCCATCGAGGCGCTGCAGGCCGAGGATGCGACGCTCGCCGAGCGGATCAAGGCGGCGAAGACGACACTGCCGGCCTTCGTGACGCGCCTCGCGGAGGCCGAAACGGCCAGCCGCGACGCCGAGGTCGCGCTGGCGCAAGCCATGGCGCGACTGGCCGGCGAACAGGCCGAGCGCCGGGTTGCCGAGGCTGGGCTGAATGCCGCGCGGCAGAAGCTTGCCCGCGCCCGCAGCGAGGCCGAGCGGATCGCCTCTGCCCTCACCGCCCTGCCCGATGCCGCGCCGCTCGCCACCCGCCAGCGCGAAGCCGAGCAAGCCAAGGCCGATGCCCTCACCCGGCGCACCGATGCCGAGGCGCGCATCGCCGCCGCTGCGCAGGCCCGCGAGACGCATACGCAGGCGGTCGCCGAGCAACAGCGCGCGCTCGCCGCCGCCCGCGCCACCGTCGCCGCGCTGGATAGCGAAGCCAAGGCACTGGCCCGCGGGCTGGAGACGCAGGGCAGCAGCGATCGCGCCATCGATGCGCTGCGCGTCGACCCCGGCTATGAGCACGCGCTCGCCGCCGCGTTGGGGGATGATCTGCAGGCCGCGCTGGGGGCGCAGGGTCTGGCCCGCTGGAGCGGCGCCGCCATCGATGCGCGCGACCCCGCTTTGCCGGATGGATGTGATGCCCTCGCCTCCCATGTGCGCGCGCCCGAGGCACTCGCCCGCCGTCTCGCCCAGATCGCCGTGGTCGAGCAGGATGACGGCCAGCCGCTTGCGGTGGGCCAGCGCCTTGTCACGCGCGACGGGCAATTGCGGCGCTGGGATGGGTTCGTGGCGCAGGAGGGCGGCGGCGCGGCGGCCGAGCGACTGATCCGCATCAACCGCCTTGCCGCGATTGAGCAGGAGCGGCCCGCCGTCGCCGCCACCGTGAGCGCCGCCGAGCAGGCCTTGGCCGCCGCCGAGGCGTCGCTGCGCGAGGCTGGCACCGACGAGCGCGCTGCCCGCGAGGCGATGAGCGCTGCCGACACGGCCCTGCGCGGGGCGGAGCGCACGCTCGGCGAAGTGGCGACCGCATTGGAGCGCCTTGCCGGACAACGGGCGGACCTCGACCGGCGCCATCAGGAAGCCTCTGCCGATCTCACCACCGCCGAGCGCGAGTTGGAGAGCGCGCAGGCCGCCCATGATGCGCTCCCGGCTGGCGACGACACCGCGGCGCGCGTCGATCTGCTCAAGTCCGGTGCAGAACGGTGCCGCGCCGCGATCGGCCAGGTGCAGGCTGAGCGTGCCATGGCCGAGCGGGCCCTGGCTGCCGATGAGGAGCGCGTGAAGGCCATCCGCAGCGACGTGGCGGGCTGGAAGGCGCGCGCCGGCGATGCCGTGCGTCGCGTGGCCGAGATGAAGACCCGCGCCGAAGCGCAGGCCAGCGAACTGGACGGGCTGCGCGATCGGCCCGCAGGGCTGGCGACGGAACTCGATGCCTTGACGCAGGCCGCTCGCGACCATCACGCCGCTGTCGAGCGCAGCCGTAGCGAGGAAGCCGCCGCCGAGGCGACATTGACCGCCGCCGAGAAGGCGCTCGCCAATGCCAATGAGGCTCTCTCCACCGCCCGCGAGGCACGGGCCGGAGCGCAGGCGCGCGCCGAACATGCCGTCGCGCGCCGCCGGGAAATCGGCCAGACCTGCGGCGAGCGCTTCTCCTGCCCGCCGCCCGTGCTCCCGAGCAAGCTCGGCTTCGCGAGCGAGGAGGTCGTCGCCGCATCCGAAGAGCAGGCCCGCTATGACAAGCTGGTGCTGGACCGCGAGCGGATCGGCCCGGTCAATCTCGTCGCCGCCTCGGAACTGTCCGAGCTGGAGGAGACGCAGACCAGGAGCCGCGCCGAAAGCGAGGAACTCACCACCGCGATCAACCAGCTGCGCGGCTCCATCGGCCATCTCAATCGCGAGGGGCGGCAACGGCTGCTCGCGGCCTTCGAGGCTGTGAATGGCCATTTCCAGCGCCTGTTCAGCACGCTCTTCCAGGGCGGCAGCGCGCATCTGGAACTGATCGAGAGCGATGACCCGCTGGAAGCCGGCCTTGAAATCCTCGCCCAGCCGCCCGGCAAGCGGCTGACGACGCTGACGCTGCTTTCGGGTGGTGAGCAGGCTCTCACCGCAGTCGCGCTTATTTTCGGACTCTTTCTAACCAATCCGGCACCGATCTGCGTGTTGGACGAGGTCGATGCGCCGTTGGATGACGCCAATATCGAGCGCTTCTGCGGACTGTTGGAGCGGATGGTGCAGGATACCGCGACCCGCTATCTGATCGTGACGCACAACGCCGTCACCATGAGCCGGATGCACCGGCTGTTCGGGGTGACGATGATCGAGCAGGGTGTGAGCCGGCTGGTGTCGGTGGACTTGCAGGCGGCTGAGGATTTGCTGGCGGCGGAGTGAGCGACGCCGATGGCCGCACAAGAATAGGGCCGCCCTATCCCACTTCGTCACCCCGGACTTGATCCGGGGTCCAGCTTCTTGTGATGCGTTGGATTGGGGACTGTCAGAACGCGTTTGCGCCCCTAAGTCCAGAAGGTAGCGGGACCCCGGATCAAGTCCGGGGTGACGGGTAATGAACCGTGAGCGCCCTTAGGGCACCCTCGCCCTCAATGCGGCTCCTTGCTCACATCCACCTTTTCCACCCATTCCGGGTAGAAGCTCGGCTCGCGGCTCGACCAGCCCGCAGCCGTGGCGGCGGCTTCGCTGATCGACTGGAGCAGGGCCCGCCGACGTTCGGGGTGGAGGTGCGGCAGGCTGGCGGCGGCGCAGAAGGCGCCGGGCAGCCAGGGGCGCGACCCTGCGCCGATGAGACGCTCGTAGAGGAAGCGATAGGCCGAGAAGCTGTTCAACCGGTTCTGGCCAAGGTCAAAGGCGGAGACGGTGACCAGCGGTGCCATGAACGGCTCGACCTGATCCAGCCCGCTATCATCGGGCACCCGCGCCTTGATTTCGTCCAGCCGGCCATAGAGGCGGCTCTGCGCCTTGATGCTCGCCGCCTCGACCACGTCGCGCCCCCAGGTTTCCATGGGCGCACCGCGATGGAAGGCGACATCGAGAGAGCGGCGGATGTAACGCTGCGTTGCAGCCGGGAAGGAGGCGAACTCGCGCAGTTCCGCGAGGGTTACGACCCCGTCAGTCGGCTTGGAATGCTGACCCAATGCTGCCTCCATCATTTACGCCTTGGAGACTATGCCCTGCCTGGTTACCGGCAGCTTAAGCCTCCGTTGCGCAACGTTCACATGGAATCAGATTATCTTGTGCGACGCAACAGGAATTTTCCGGAGCGGCATTCAGTTTACCGAAAAATTCTGAAAGCCGTTGTAATTCTGTATCTATTTCGCGAAGCGTCAGCGGAACAAATGATGTTGCAGCGCAACATTTCACGAAGAATACCGAGTCCGGTCGCGGCACCCGCCAGCCACCGGCCTGTGTTTCTTTGCCCTCGTTCCCCCGATAGTAGCCGCTTGGCGCCACAAGGCAAGCAGACCGATGCGTGCGACGAATGCCCACGGCTGCGGGAAAGCTTGCAAATGGAGATCAGGCCGCTGCGGCACCCTTCGGCGAAATCGGGGGTGCAGTCCGGAACAGCTCGCCGAACGGATCGTCCTCGACCTCCGGTGCCGGCGCTTCACGCACGGTGGCGCGGCGCATGTCGCGGCGCTCGTTCCAGTCGAACTGGCCGCCCTTGTGGAACACGGCCAGATTGTCCCAGATCACCATGTCGCCGACGGCATAATCGACGCTGATGGCATATTGGTCCTGCGTCGCGAAATTGTTGAGATAATCGATCAGCTCGCGGCTCTCTTCCCAGCCCCAGCCGACGACGCGATAGCAATGCGCGCCGGCGTAGATCATCTTGCGACCCGAACCCTTGTGAACATGCACCAGCTTGTGGACTGGCCGGTGACGCGCCTCGATATCCTCGCGGCTGATTTCGGCGCCGCCCTGCTTGCGCGACCACCAGAGGCTGTGCTCGCATTCCAGATTTTCGATCTTGTCCTTCACGTCCTGCGGCAGGTCGTCATAAGCCGAGCGTGCATCGGCAAACCAGGTCGGCCCGCCCGACGGCGGCACTTCGACGGCGCGGAGCATGGAATAAGATGTGCGCAGGTCCATGAAGCTGCTGTCCGTGTGCCAGATCTGGTCACCCTTGCGATAGGTGGTGGCGCCGGGATCCCAATTGATCTCGCCCTGCGCATTCAGATTGCCGGCGTTGAACAGGAAGATGCGCGGGCGGCCCTCGCGGGGCGGCAGGCTCTCCAGATGGCCGAAATTGCGGGCGAAGGCGATCTGCCCCTCATCGTCCAGCCCGGTGTTCCGGTAGACGGTCACGCCCCAGCGATCCTGCTGAGCGATCAGCTCGGCGACCGTATCCGCATCCAGCGGCTTGCTGATGTCCACGCCAGAAATCTCGGCGCCGAAACGAGGGGTGATGGGTGTGGCCGTGATCGTCATCAGTCTATCCTGCTCCTGAGGAGGCCGATAGTAGCACAATCATTAGCATGGTCAAGTATTCGCCACGCTTGGAATGCGCCCTGCTTCGCCAGCCTCCCGTCACGGCGATAGCGCGTTACGCCTAGCTTTTCGAGGCTTTCATGCTGGCAAGAACCTCGCGCAGGGCGCTCAGCCCCGCCGGCTTGGGAAGCATCGGCCAATCCCTGGTGCCATCGCCCAGATAGCTGCTGTCCGGATAGCCGCTCATCACCACGAACGGGATTTTGCGCGCCTCCAGTTCCATCAAAACTGGCTCCGAGGTTTCGCCGCCCAGATTATAATCGACGATCGCACCGGTGATATTGCCGCTTTCCAGAGCTGTAATCGCCTGGCTCACTGTGGCGACGGGATAGACCTCATCCGCCCCCAATTCGCGCAACGTCAACTCAAGGTCGAGCGCGATAAGCATTTCATCTTCAAGCAAAAGAACATTCAGCATCCCCGGTTCCTCGAACATTCAACGAGAGGCGCCGGCCTGCCCCTGTTACTGACCCTTTGCGGCCCGTTTACTATCATGAACGCGGCTCTGCGGTGCCTCTATGCGCGGTGAGTTGATGGATGTCTGTTCACTTTTGAACATAGACGGGAACTGCGGCGGGGGCTGATCGTTATGCATCGCATGCACGACATCGTCTCGCCCGGCATCGATCATAACAATCTGGTGGCAGCGCTGAACCCTGCCGATCTGGCCCTTATGGCCAAAGTGGCGCGCGTCGTGCGCCTACCCACGGGCACGACCCTTTACGACCCCGGCGATACCGTGGTGGCCGCTTATTTCCCCCTTGGCGATGCGGTCGCGACTTTCCACGTGCTGATGGACGACGGCTCGTCGGTCGAGATCGCGATGGTCGGCCGTGAGGGCGCTGTGGGCGGCATCGTCAGCAGCGGGCGGCTGGCGGCTTACTCCCGGTCATGCGTGATGCATGGCGGCTATTTCGCCCGGTTCGATTCTGCGACGCTGGAGACGCTGAAAGCGAGTTCTCCCGCCATTCGCGATCTGCTCAGCCGCTATGCGGACTGTCTGCTCGCCCAGATTTTCCAGTCGGTCGCGTGTAACGCCGTCCACAGCCTGGAGATGCGGGCGGCCAAATGGCTGACGGCCGCTGTCGATCGCACCGGCAACAATCAGGTGATGATGACGCAGGAGGAATTCGGGTCCCTTCTCGGCATTGCGCGCAGCTATGCCAGCCGCCTGATCAAGAGCTTCAAGACCGACGGGCTCGTCCAGACCCGGCGCGGCTCGCTCGTCGTGCTGGATGCGGATCGGCTGCGTCAGCGCGCCTGTTCATGCAACGACATGGTGCGCACCCATTTCGATCACGTGCTGGCGGGCGTCTATCCGGACCCCGCCGAGCTTGAGCATCTGGTCCACGACGTCAGCCCCTAGCGTTTGCCAGGAGCCGTCGCGCGGGAGATGGCCTCCTACTTTCTGGTCTTCGGCGGAAGCGGCGCGCATTTGGTCTTGTCGCCAGCCAGACAGGCCGCGACATCCGCCTCCCACTTCGCCCGCGCCTCGGCGGCCTGCGCCTGTTCGGCGGCGATCTTCGCATCCCGTGCCGCCAGCGCGTCGCGATAGGTCTGTTCACGCGCGGCCTGCTCGTCGGCAATGGCCTTCTTCTGCGCTTCGAAATCGCTCATCTGCTGCGCTGCCAGCTTTGCCTGCTCGGCATGGAGCACACGCCGCTCTTCCTGCTCCTGCGGCGTGTCCTGCGCCAGCGCGACGGTGGCTGAAACCATCATGGTGCCTGCAAGGGTCGCCAGTCGTGCGTAACGTGCCAGGGTCATGTCGTTCTCCGTCGTCTGTCGGGCCGGGCATTCCACGCCACGGCCTGCTGGTACAATGATTAAGATCAAGACTCGATGCACGTGCAATCGCTCGAATGTCCGTCGGGCCATCTCGCATCTGGCCTCGGGCGATCCTATCTGTGCCTCTGGCTGAACCTTGCCGCTGGATTCCCTTCAGGAACAGAGATAGAACACCGCCCATGAGCCTTACCCATATTTCGGTGCGCGGCGCGCGCGAGCACAATCTCAAGGGCATTGACGTGGATCTGCCGCGCGATGCGCTGGTCGTCATCACGGGCCTCTCCGGCAGCGGCAAGTCGAGCCTCGCCTTCGACACCATCTATGCCGAGGGCCAGCGGCGCTATGTGGAGTCCCTCTCTGCTTATGCGCGCCAGTTCCTGGAGATGATGCAGAAGCCGGATGTCGAGCATATCGACGGCCTCTCGCCGGCCATCTCCATCGAGCAGAAGACCACAAGCCGCAACCCGCGCTCCACGGTCGCGACCGTGACCGAGATCTACGACTATATGCGCCTGCTGTGGGCGCGCGTGGGCGTGCCTTACTCCCCCGCCACCGGCCTGCCGATCAGCGCGCAGACGGTCAGCCAGATGGTCGACCGCGTGCTGGCGCTGCCGGAAGGGACGCGGGTCTATCTGCTCGCCCCGGTCGTGCGCGGCCGCAAGGGCGAGTATCGCAAGGAGCTGGCCGAGTGGCAGCGGGCCGGCTTCACCCGCGTGCGCATCGATGGCGAATTCTACCCCATCGAGGAAGCCCCCGCGCTCGACAAGAAGTACAAGCACGACATCGAGGTGGTGGTGGACCGCGTGGTGGTCCGCGAAGATATGGCGCAGCGGCTGGCGGAGAGCTTCGAGACCGCGCTCAAGCTGGCCGAGGGGCTGGCTTATGTGGATCTGGCTGAGGGGACGGTGGCGTCTCTCCTTAACCCCTCCCTTTCAAGGGAGGGGCAAGGGGTGGGTGCTGGAGATGGCGGCTCAATGCCGTCATCGGAAGTCACGGGCGCGACGCAGCAGCCCCACCCCAACCCCTCCCCTGAAGGGGAGGGGCTGAAAAAAGGCATGAAAAACGCCGGCATCCCGGCCAACCGCATCATCTTCAGCGAAAAATTCGCCTGCCCGGTCAGCGGCTTCACCATTCAGGAGATCGAGCCGCGCCTGTTCTCGTTCAACGCGCCGCAGGGCGCCTGCCCGGCCTGCGATGGTCTGGGCGAGAAGCTGGAGTTCGACGAGCAGCTCGTTGTCCCCAATGAGGCGCTGACGCTCAAAAAGGGCGCGATCGTGCCCTGGGCCAAGTCCAATCCGCCGAGCCCTTATTACATGCAGGTGCTCGCCTCCCTCGCCAAGGCCTTCGGCTTCAGCCTGGAGACGCCGTGGAGCGAGCTGCCGGGCGAGGTGCGCCTCATCATCCTGCACGGCACGGGCGGCAAGCCGGTCACCCTCACCTTCCAGGATGGGCGCAAGAGCTACAGCGTCTCCAAGCCGTTCGAGGGCGTCATCGGCAATCTGAACCGCCGGATGCTGCAGACGGACAGCGCCTGGATGCGCGAGGAGCTGGGCAAGTTCCAGACCGCGCAGCCCTGCGAGACCTGCGGCGGCGCGCGCCTAAAGCCCGAGGCGCTGGCCGTGAAGGTCGCGATGCAGGACATCGCCACCCCCACCCGCATGAGCGTGGTGGATGCGCTGGCCTGGTTCACTGCCCTGCCCCAGCAGCTGACCGACCAGCAGAACCAGATCGCCAAGGCCATCCTCAAGGAGATTATCGAGCGGCTCGGCTTCCTCAACAATGTCGGCCTCGATTATCTCAATCTGGACCGCACCAGCGGCACGCTCTCGGGCGGCGAGAGCCAGCGCATCCGCCTCGCCAGCCAGATCGGCTCGGGCCTCTCCGGCGTGCTCTATGTGCTGGATGAGCCGAGCATCGGCCTCCACCAGCGCGACAACGACATGCTGCTGGTGACGCTCAAGCGCCTGCGCGATCTCGGCAACACCGTCATCGTGGTGGAGCATGATGAGGACGCGATCCGCGCGGCCGACCATATCGTCGACATGGGGCCGGGCGCCGGCGTGCATGGCGGCGAGATCGTCGCGCAGGGCACGCTGGCCGATGTGCTGGCGACGCAGGGCTCGCTCACCGCCGATTATCTCAACGGCACGCGCGAAATCCCCGTCGCCGCCAAGCGCCGCAAGGGCAGCGGCAAGAAGCTGACCGTCAAAAATGCCCGTGCCAACAATCTCAAGGGCGTCAGCGCGTCCATCCCGCTCGGTACCTTCACCTGCATCACCGGCGTCTCCGGCTCGGGCAAGTCCAGCTTCACCATCGATACGCTCTATGCCGCCAGCGCCCGCGCGCTGAATGGCGCCCGCGTCATCGCCGGCGCGCATGACAAGATCGAGGGGCTGGAGCATCTCGACAAGGTGATCGACATCGATCAGTCGCCCATCGGCCGCACCCCGCGCTCCAACCCGGCGACCTATACCGGCGCTTTCACCAACATCCGCGACTGGTTCGCCGGCCTGCCGGAAAGCCAGGCGCGCGGCTACAAGCCCGGCCGCTTCTCCTTCAACGTGAAGGGCGGCCGCTGCGAGGCTTGCCAGGGCGATGGCGTCATCAAGATCGAGATGCACTTCCTGCCGGATGTCTACGTCACCTGCGAGGAATGCCACGGCAAGCGCTACAATCGCGAGACGCTGGAGGTGAAGTTCAAGGGCCACAGCATCGCTGACGTGCTGGACATGACGGTGGAAGACGCCGTCGAGTTCTTCAAGGCCGTGCCGCCGATCCGCGACCGCATGGCCATGCTCGCGGAAGTGGGCCTGGGCTATGTGAAGGTCGGCCAGCAGGCGACGACCCTCTCAGGCGGCGAGGCCCAGCGCGTGAAGCTCGCCAAGGAGCTGAGCCGCCGCGCCACCGGCAACACCCTCTACATTCTCGATGAGCCCACCACCGGCCTCCATTTCGAGGACGTGCGCAAACTGCTCGAAGTCCTCCACGCGCTGGTCGAACAGGGCAACAGTGTGGTGGTGATCGAGCATAATCTCGATGTCATCAAGACCGCCGACTGGATCATCGACCTGGGGCCGGAAGGCGGCGTGAAAGGCGGCGAGATCGTCGCGACCGGCACGCCCGAGCAGGTGGTGAAGGAGAAGCGGAGCTATACGGGGCGGTATCTGGCGCCGTTGCTGGGGAAGAAGGCTGTGAGTGAGGCGGCGGAGTGAATAACTGTTAAAATGCAGGAAAATCATCGCCTAGATCGTCAAGTGCTTCCGCCATCATCTCGCCTTTTGACTTCACTTTGAATTGGACCTTAAGTTTTTCAAACAAGGCAGACTGATTCTGAACAAGCCAAGAATGATAGATATCTTCAAACGGATCATTCATCCGACTTTTGATAGTTCCGAGCCACGTAGTATATTCACCTTTTGATAAGCATGAGGCTCCCAGCATCAAAGCTGGCTTCTCCCAATCACTCATCTCATCAAAACTTGTTTTCTTTTCGCGGAAGAAGGAGCGATCACCAAGCAAACCCAGCAACAGGAGCTTCTGGCGCCTCTCCAAGACAGATCCATTCAACCTTAAACGCTCCAAACGCGCCCGACTAATCGGTAGAGCTTGAGAAACGAAAAGATGCGCCACCCAAATTCTAGATAAAGTCATCTCAGAATAAGGGGGACCTTCCAGTACGGAAACCAACTTTTCAGCCAAATCGTCTGCAATTCCCTCTGCGCGTTGCGCTAACGACCCGAGGAAAAGACAGTAATCTCTAGGAAGATAATAAAGAAGCTCTGTAGTTCTATCTACTACTTTTAATCCGTCTTCTATTGACACCGCCCGTAATGCTTTCATTAAAACCTTTACTGCGGCATAATCAACGGCGTCAGACTTAATTAATTCAACGAGCTTGTCCACAAGCCTTTCCGGGTCTACATCCTCTATCTCTTCAATAGAAATATCTTCGTCATCGTAAACTTGCCTTATATATCTACTGATACTTACAAGTTCATCGTCGTTAAAAACATCGGATAGTTTTTTATCAATTTGCTTTACAGAATCCTCCGTTGTGTAAGTCCGAGTTTTGCTAGAGTTTAGAGAAAGCCCTTCCGTAAGCATGAGATGCTCGGCAAGTTTACACAACGTTGCATGGACTTGGCTTTGGTGATCGACCACAATTCGAAAATCGTCCACGAATCGAGTATACCCACTCGACCTTTCTACTATCATTCGATCAGTATCGTTAAGCAAACCTTCTGCTAACAATCTTGAGGCAGCGGTTCCCACCGGCAATCCGTATGATTGCCTTGCGCGGCTATACTTTATTATACCTTCGATTACTTTCCTTACTGAATTTGGCGCACCACAATCATCCATTATATGCTCAATACGATGGAAATATATTCGGGCGTAGAAATCAGAAATGTCCGTTTCGATGACATATTTAACGTCAGAGAATGGATCTGCTTCATCGCATATCGCTTTCACACGAAGGAGCCAATCGTGGAAGCTTGAAGACTCTGAGTATAATCTAGGCTCGTCCGCTTTATCAACGAAACGGTAAGAAAAAGGTCCGTTCTCGACAGGTAATCTAATCTCTTCAATCGAAGGGGCAATTTGAATCACCGCACTCGTATATAGCAATGTATCAGATGGATAAAGTTGATGCGCAATTCTAAATGACAACTCTCTCTTTGGGCTCAATATTTCTACACAACTTTTTGGTCAATATTGCCCGGTGTTAAGCCCACAGACAATTTCAGTGATTTTATCGGCGCATTCGTCATAAAATACGAATTCAAAAGGCGAGGGGAATATGTCCGTGTCCCCTAGCGAAGTCAGATGTAATAGAGCACGTCTAACTGCCGCTTCTTCCATGTTCCACCCCCACCACGGTCCACCACGCACGATCAAACCCTGTATCGACTGAATCAGTCAAGTCTATTTTCTTTCAATACCTTGACCGGCTCCCCTCTCCCATCCACATTGAGCTTCATATCCAGCCGCTAAGGAAGTCCGTCCGTGAACGTATGCCGCGATACTATAAATTGCGGTGCCGTCGGCGACGCAAATATCGCGCCACCCGCCGCTCAGGCGCAAACCCCCACCCCGCCGCTCTGGCAGAAGCTCTACCCCGGCTTTCGCAACCTGCGGATCAAGACCAGCGGCGCGGAGATCAATGTTGTCACGGGCGGATCGGGGCCGCCGTTGCTCATGCTCCATGGCGCGCCGGAATCGCTTGTCACCTGGCATCTCGTCGCCCCGGCGCTCGCGCGGGACTACACCGTCGTGCTGGCCGATCTGCGCGGTTATGGGGATAGCAGCAAGCCGGAGGGCGGCGCGGATCATTCGGCTTATTCCAAGCGGGCGATGGCGCAGGATGGCGTGGAGGTGATGGCGCAGCTGGGCCATGAGCGCTTCCTGCTCGTCGGGCATGATCGGGGCGCGCGGGTCGGGCGGCGGATGGCGCTGGATCATCCCGAGAAGGTCCGCAAGCTCGCGGTGCTGGACATATTGCCGGAGCATTATCTCTACAGCCATGTCACGCTCGGCTTCGTGCGCGGCTATTATCACTGGTTCAGCTTCCTGCGCCCGGCGCCCATTCCGGAGGAGGAGACGCTGGCGCGCTACCAGGCGCGGGCGGTCGAGGCGTCCAGCGAGATCGAGCGGGAATATGATCGCCACCGGCTCGACCCGGCGATGCTCCATGCGATGTGCGAGGATTATCGCGCCTCGGCCTCGGTCGATCTGGATCTGGACCATGCCGATCTGGCGGCGGGGAAGAAGATCACCTGCCCGCTGCTCGCCATCTGGGCCGGCAAGGGGCTCTATCCGCGCCTGTTCGATGACATATTGGGCGTGTGGCAGGCCGAGGCGACGGACGTGCGCGGCCATGCGCTGCCCAATGCCACGCACAATCTGCAGGAGAGCGACCCGCAGGCGACACTCGCGGCGCTGCAGGCCTTCCTGCGCGACTGACCTCGGGGCCAATTTTTCGGAAGATGTGAGCGGAAAAGAAGTCCGGCCTCCCGGGGGGTGGGGGGATGGGAGACCGGACCCTTTTCAGCCGCTCGGCTGTGTGTGGGAGATCACCGCCGAAGCGACTTTCTACCCCTTTGGGTGCAGCATTCACTGAACCTGTTCCCTATCAGATAGGGTCGACAGGCCGGGGAACAAGGGCCGCGCGATCAATCGCGCCTGACGCACGTTGGGCCGTCTCGCTGCATCGGACGGACGTATGCAGGCGCTCTTTCGTCGCAGCGATGTGTTGGTGGCCGGGCGGGAGGGACCCGGCCACCGGACTTGTTCAGGCGAATGTGCCTCAGGTCGAGGGCGTGCCGGACCCGCCCATGCCGGTGCCAAGGCCGCTGGTGCCGAAGATCTGCGAATTCTCGTTGGTGCCGGTCGTGCTGGTGGTCGCCGCGCTGCCGGCATAGCTGTCCGTCTTCACGCCGCCGGACTGGACGCCGGGACGCGTGCCATCGGCATAGCCGCCGCCGATCGTCAGGCCCTCAGGCATGGGCGTATCGGGCTTGAGCGTGACACGATCGTCATGGATGCTATCGACATAATCAAGGTTGATCTGGTGATGGCGGCTGTCCGCCGAATCCGTGCGGGTGAGGACCAGCAGATCGCCGTCCACCTTGTCGACGGTGCCGACATGGCGGCCACTCGCATCCGCGACTTCCATATGCTCCTTGATGCGCCACTTCTCGAACATGGCTCGCTCCTTTTCTCTGCAGATACAATGAACTAGATGGTACTGAAGACAGAACGGCCGAGGCGGCGGAGCGTTCCGAAAGCCCCGCCCCATCCAGCGCATCGCAGCCACGACTGGGCTGTTCACGGCCGGCGCCGAGCGCAATCCGGCGCGAGACGGCGCGCGCCGCTTTTGATAGGGGTCAATGCGTCCGGCCGCCGGAGCGGTCACACAGCAGCGGATGACCGACGCGATGACCACGCACCCCATGCCCCGCCCCTCTGCCGGCACCGGCGCCGCGCTCGCCTTGCCGGTGGGCCTGCTGCTGATCCTTGGCGGATGCGCCCGGCAGAGCGCCGCGGCGGTGAGCAGCGCGCCGGATACGCCCGGCTTCCTGCTCGGCCTGTGGCACGGCTTCATCTTCCCCTTCGCCTGGGCGCTGTCGCTGATCGCGGATGATGTCGCGGTCTATGCCGTGCCCAATAATGGCGGATGGTATGATTTCGGCTATTTCCTCGGCGTCGTCGTCTTCGGCGTGGGCGCGCGCAAGACCAAGACGGTGACCGTCTATGTCGATCGCTGGCGCGGCCGGTGATGGCGAGCCCCGTTCTCCCCACGCTACACCTGCCTTCCGCAAGAAAGGATGCACCCATGCGCAAATGGCATCGCTGGACCACCGTCTTCATCGGCCTGTTCATGTTGTTCATCGCCCTGACTGGCTTGGGCAGCCATTTCGCCGCGATGGTCGCGCGGGGGAGCGTGTTCGAGACCGAAGAGCGCGGGGCTCCGCCAGCCGCGCAGGCGTCGGTTGCGACGCAGAAGGCCGGCCCGTCTGCGGGTGCGCCCGGCGCGCCGCCCGCCGCCCAGCCAGCCACACAGGCCGCGCCGAATCCCGCCCGCAAGCTGGTTGGCCTGTTCCATCATCTCCATTCGGGCGAGTTTTTCGGCCCGGTCGGCGTGATCATCTCCCTCCTCTCCGGCTTCGCGCTCGTCTTCTTCGCGATGTCCGGCATGTGGATGTATGTGCAGATGTTCCGCAATCGCCTCAGCCGGGGACGGCGCGACATCTTCTGGAAATGACCCTCCCGGCGCTCATCATGGCCGGCGTCTCGGGCACGGCGGCGCTCTGCGGTGCGCTCATCCTCGCGCGCAAGGCGCGGACGCCGCAGGGGGTCTATGGCAAGCGCATCGCCGGCACCATGGCGCTCTCCTTCGCGCTCATCCTCGCGCTGTTCGCCTGGGGGCTGGAGCGCATGGCCGGCTGAACCGACGGCGGCCTGCGGCGCTGGCGAAAGTCAAGGCCGGGGACACAAAATTTACTGTGGATGAACGCCACAACACCGCTAGACATTGTGGTGGATTGGGCTAGCATCCCCCTTCATCTAGTTATTTGTGCCCTACAGCCATCCCAATTGCGGAGCCCGGAAAAATGTCGCTTCTCCAAGCCTCCAAGGTCTACAAGCCCTTCGAATATCCCTGGGCCTATGACTATTGGAAGCGCCAGCAGCAGGTCCACTGGATGCCCGAGGAAGTGCCTCTGGGCGAGGATTGCCGCGACTGGGCGCAGAAGCTCTCCGACCATGAGCGCAACCTGCTGACGCAGATCTTCCGCTTCTTCACCCAGGCGGACGTGGAAGTGCAGGATTGCTACCACGACAAATATGGCCGCGTGTTCAAGCCGACCGAGATCAAGATGATGCTGACCGCGTTCAGCAACATGGAGACGATCCACATCGCGGCCTATTCGCACCTGCTCGACACCATCGGCATGCCCGAGAGCGAATATTCGATGTTCCTCGAATATGACGAGATGCGCGCCAAGCATGATTATATGCAGCAGTTCGGCGTGGACAGCGATGAGGACATCGCCCGCACCCTCGCCATGTTCGGCGGCTTCACCGAGGGCATGCAGCTCTTCGCCAGCTTCGCGATGCTGATGAACTTCCCGCGCTTCAACAAGATGAAGGGCATGGGCCAGATCGTCACCTGGTCGGTGCGCGACGAGAGCCTGCACTGCGAGGGCATCGTGCGCCTGTTCCACGAGTTCGTGAAGGAGCGCGACTGCCTGACCAAGGCGGTGAAGGAAGACATTATCGATTGCTGCCAGAAGACCGTGCGGCTGGAGGATGCCTTCATCGACCTCGCCTTCGAGCAAGGCCCGGTGCCCGGCATGACCGCCAAGGAGATCAAGCGCTACATCCGCTACATCGCCGACTGGCGGCTGGGCCAGCTCGGCTTCCAGCCGATCTACATGATCGAGGAACACCCGCTGCCCTGGCTCACCCCGCTGCTCAACGGCGTGGAGCACGCCAACTTCTTCGAAACGCGCGCCACCGAATATTCCAAGGGCGCCACGCGCGGCAACTGGAACGAGGTGTGGGACAGCTTCGACCGCCGCAAGAAAATGCGCGCCAATGACGGCGAGGCCGAAAGCGATAGCGGCGAGGACATGTTCTCGCGGGCCGGGGTGGCGGCGGAGTAATCATTCAACCACTAATAAAGGAGGCGCCCCGGCGTGAATCACAAGCCGGAAAAATAGCTGACCTTAAGTAAGGGCCGGATTAGCCAATTCTTAGGAATAAGGGGGAGCGGTCGAATAGACTAATATGCACCCTGACCTCCGGAAGCCTCAAATTTCGCTTTTCCTAAACCTGGACGGGCCAGCATTCCCTTCACTCAAAAAGGAATTGAGACATGCTAGTTTCTAGCGTTTTTCAAAGCCGGAACGGTGAATGGTATTGGGAAATTTTGGATGACGAAGGTTTGTATTTGAAATCAGATCGTTGTTTTGCTTTCGAACACGATGCGCAAAGCGATCTCTCGGTGTCGAGCCATCTTGTCAGTCCTCTTCTCAAACAGCACTAAGCCGGAAGGACAGGCGGCCCTGCCGCCTGTCCGACTGGACAAGGTTCGGGTTCAAGTTAACCCTCCGGTTGTGGGATCGCATGCCCAACCGTCATTGACCTCAAGGGCGTCCTTCCCCCTTTCCCCCAAATGAACCGCCCGTCGCCACCGGTTCAGGCGACTCGCGATACAGTCCGATCCGATCTCCCGCTGCAGGGAGAGACAGAATAAGGATCGGAGTGAGACAGATGTACAAGGCTCTGAAGAACAGCATCGCGGCGCTGGCGCTTGGTGCCGTGACCGTGGGCGGTCTGGCCGCCACCCCCGCTTTTGCCGACCCGGGTCGCGGGCATGACCGGGATTGGCAGCGGGACCGCGACGATCGACGTGACTACCGCCGCGATGATCGGCGCGATTATCGTCATGACAATCGCCGTTGGGATCGGGACGACCGCCGGGGCCGTGACCGGGTTGTAGTGATCGATCGCCGCCCTGTCGTCCGCCCTGCCCCGCGCGTCGTCTACGCCTATGACTATAACCGGCCGGACCCGCGCTATCGCGGCTATTATGCCGACCGTTACTATCGCGGCGGCTATGAGCCGGTGCGCGTCTACCGCGATACCCGCGTGTATCGGGGCTATGATGATCGCTATTATTGCCGCCGGTCGGACGGCACCACCGGCCTGATCGTCGGCGCGGCGCTGGGTGGCTTGCTTGGCGATCAGCTCGATCGCGGCCGCTCCTCGATCCTGGGTGCCGTGCTCGGCGCGGGTGCCGGGGCGATGATCGGACGGTCGGTCGACCGGGGCGATGTCGTCTGCCGCTAAGCCTGACCGACACAGAGCTGTAGCATGAGCCCGGCGCGCTGACCCCAGCGGGCCGGGCTTTTGTCATCAGCGCTTATTTCATCGCATCCTGGCCTGCCTGACCCACGGACTCGATGTCCCGGCCAAGGCCCTTCACCGTCGCGCAAGCAGACAGGAGCAGGGATG
Source organism: Sphingobium sp. B1D7B (assembly GCF_025961965.1). Taxonomy (NCBI): domain Bacteria; kingdom Pseudomonadati; phylum Pseudomonadota; class Alphaproteobacteria; order Sphingomonadales; family Sphingobiaceae; genus Sphingobium; species Sphingobium sp. B1D7B. The sequence continues at coordinate 1,759,546 of NZ_JAOQOR010000001.1, read as the reverse complement.
CGCTCACGACCGCGAGAAGCAGCGCCGACCTTCTTGTTTTCATGTCCTCGATCCCTTTCCGATTATCGGATGTTTTCCAACGCCTTCGACTATCCGAAAAAATGCGATCCGGCGCAATCCGCCTGCTGGTGATCCCGGCTTGGTGATCCCCGGCCGGATGAAAAGGCGCACCTGTGCGATGCATTGCTGCCGGAAGGGGCTTGCGAGCGGGAACCGGTCGCCAGCGCGCACGTATTCCTAGCGATACAGTCGAAGGAGATTTCCGCATGGATCCGGTCACCATCGAGCATCGCCGCCAGGAGCTGCAGAGTCTGCTTGCGCAGATTCAGGCCAACCCCTCGCGCGACTGGCACCGTGAGCGGCAGCGCGTGATCGTGTTGCAGCATATGGTCGGCGCACAGGCAGCCCGCACCCACCCCGGCACCCGACACTGATCCACTTTCAGCGGCGATGAACCCCATCGCCGCAAAGCTCTGAATCTCGGCGAGTCGCGGGTTCCCACCGGTGCGACGAATCGAGTCCATAAGGGTCTTGCCTTGGTGGAATCAGAGGAGGATAAGCGCCTCTTGATGGGAACAGGGCCGCCACCCATGGCGCCCCCTCGGGAGGAAGAACGTTATGGCATTGAGCATGATCGGGGGCCGGCGGATCAAGGCCGCAGTCGCACTGTCCGCTCTGCCGCTGCTGGCCCTGGCCGGATGCACCGCCAAGCAGGTTGCCGAAGCGCCGCTGCAGAACATTCCCGTCCCCATTCCCCAGAATGTCCCGCTGATCGAAGTGCCGCCGCCGCCGCCGATTCTGATCGGCGAGAATAAGGGGCAGGACATGTGGCACCTGCGCTCGGGCCTGAACGTCGCCGTGCTGCTGTGCCAGGGGCCGGACAATGCCGCGATGGTCTCCGATTATAACCGGATGCTCTCTGTCCATAAGGGCCTGCTGTCGGAAGCCGCGCAGATGCAGGTCGATCTGTTCAAGGCCAAGGGCGGTCGCAAGTGGCAGGATGCCCATGACGACCATATGACCAAGCTCTACAACCGCTATTCCAACACCCAGTCGCGCGACAAGTTCTGCGCCAAGGCCAAGGCGCAGCTCGCCGAAGTCGCGAACCAGACCCCCATCGCGTTCAGCGAGAAGGCGACGTTCCTGCTGTGGGAGCTGAACAAGGCCGCCAGCCTGCCCGATCCGGACGGATCGCTCGCGCGCGCTGCGGCCGCAAACAGCACACCGGGTCTGGTGCAGACCGTCCAGGCGACGACCAGCCAGACGACCACGCAGCGCTAAGCGACGCCCCGGACGCGCGCCCTGCATCAGAGGCAGGCGCGCTCCGGGTCCGGATCAATCCTCAGTCTTCGTCCGGCACGGCCAGGGTCGCGCCGAAATCGAACGGCTTGGCCTCCGGCATCGCGGCCATCAGCGCCTTGAAGCGCTCTTCCACATTGTCTTTCCAATTGCCGTGCGTCGCGACGTACAGCGTGTTGTTGCGGATCGCGTCGACGATCATGTCGCCCACTTCCGTCGGTTCCATCCAGGTGTCGGACACGACGCGCTTGGCGAGCTGATCCTCCGTCTGCGCAAGGCCGCTGCCCGAGCGGAAACGCTCCGGCCGGTTCTGGCCGGACTCATGGATGCGGCTCTTGATCGGGCCGGGCATCAGCACCGTCACGCCGATATTGTCCTGCGCCATGCTGTCGCGGATCGATTCAGACAGGGTGATGACACCCGCCTTCGCCACGGCATAAATGGCCATGAAGCTCGGCATCGGCGTCAGGCCGGCCAGCGACGCGGTGTTGACGATGTGGCCACCCTTGCCCCGCCGGCGCATGCCGGGCGCAAATTCCATGATGCCGTTGATCGGCCCCATCAGGTTGACGCCAATGCCATAGTCCCAATCGGCATAGGTGGCCTGATCGAACGGGCCGGACGGATCGATGCCGGCATTGTTGATCAGGATTTCCGGCCCGCCCATGACGGCCTCGCATTCTTTGGCGGCCTCGCGCATCTGGTCGCGGTCGGACACGTCGAGCCGCATGGTGTGGACATTGCGGCCCTGCTGGCGCTCCTCGAAAAACGCCTTGGCTTCATCGAGATGGTCCTGGCGGATATCGGCCAGCACCAGCCTGGCGCCATTGGCGAGCAGCTGCTGGGCAATGCCGAAGCCGATCCCGCTCGCCCCGCCCGTGATGAACGCCGTCGTGCTCGCAATCTCCATGACTTTCCTCTCCAAACCCGGCGCCTTGCCGGCTTGCTCAAACTGATGCATCGGCCGATGCTGCGCCCGGCCGCTCCTCCAATCTCATCCAGCAAATCCGGACAGAGTCAACAGCGGCGGTCGCCTGCGGGGTCGCTGGCCCGTCAGGATCGCGGATGCGCGGCGCGCCAGACCGAGGGCGTCTCGAACGTGCCACGCCAGATGCCGCGCTGCGCGGACCGGGCAGCCTCCTCTTCCTGCCGATAGGTGCCGGGGCCCCGCCCGAGGTTGCTGATCGCCCAGCCCCGCGCCACCATCATCGCGCCGATGTCCGCGATCCGGGTGGTGGCGCAGGTCGCCACGGCGCGGCCATATTGATCCGTCGTCCGGGACTCGCAGATGAGGCCCCCGCCGCGCACCAGCGCCAGCAGGGCGTCGCGCGCCTGCGTGCCGCAGTCCCAGGGCTGGCCGGTCGCATCCTGGCAACGCTGGTTCAGTTCGACCGCGTCGATGTCCGCGATGCGCACGATCCGCGGGCCGATCCGCAGGCTGTCGCCATCCATCACGTGCACGCGCGCCCCATCGGCGGCCTCGATCCGTTCGGGCGGCGCACGGAGCAGGGCCAGCACGATCAGCAGAAACGCCAGAAGAGCCAGCGAACTCAGTCGCGCAAGCCATCGTCGGCGCCGCCTGCCGGCTGATCTCTGGAAACCCCTGCGCCGTCCGGCAGGTCTGGTGCGGATGATCAGTGCTTGTGGTCGCTGGCCATCGAGCGGACGGCGGCCAGCGTGTTCTTCACATGGTCGCGATAGTCGAGCGCGCTATGCACATAGACGATCCGGCCCGCCGGGCTGATGACATAGGAGGTGCGGTCCGTCTTGCCCGCAAAGGCCGGATTGTCGGCCTTGAGCGCCACGTCGTAATTGGTGATGAGGCGCGGCCCGGCCGAGGCGACCGCGAACTTGCTGCCGCATGCCTCGGTGGAGAAACGCTGCAGAACGTCGACCGGGTCGGCAGACATGCCGATCACCGTGGCGCCGGCCTTCTTGAACGCATCCGCCTGATCGGCAAACTCCTTGGTTTCCGCCGTGCAGCCCTTGGTGAAGGCTGCTGGGAAGAAATAAAGCACGACCGGGCCTTTCTTCAGCGCATCGGACAGCTTGACGCTGAACACCTTGCCGGCGAGCGCGCCGCGCGTCTCGAAATCCGGTGCCTTGGCGCCAACCGGCAGCGCCGCCTGCGCGCCGCCGCCGAGCAGGGCGCTGCCCAGCATCGCAACCATGATTGTCTTCGATGCTTTGCCGAACATATGCCCATTCCCGTCTGCTGACTCACGATCCGCACAATCTGCCATAGAAGCCCTTGGCGTGCCAGCCCTCACCGGTTACGAGCAGCCATGGCGATCGACCGCCTTGCCCTCACCAATTTCCGCAATCATGCCGACGCCCTGATTGTGCCTGACGCGCCGATGATCGTCCTGACCGGCGAGAATGGCGCGGGGAAGACCAACATCCTCGAAGCGATTTCGCTGCTGGCGCCGGGCCGCGGCCTGCGCGGCGCTGCCCTGCGCGACATGGCGCGGCAGAGCGGGCCGGGCGGATTTGCGGTCGCCGCGCGATTGGGCGATGCCGCCTTGGGGACCGGCACCGACCCTGATGCGCCGGACAAGCGGCAAGTGCGGATCGACGGGCGCGCCTCCCCGGCCAATGCCCTCTCGACGCGTGTGTCGCTGAGCTGGCTGACGCCGGCGATGGACCGCCTGTTTCTGGACAGCCCCGGCGGGCGGCGCCGGTTCCTGGACCGGCTGGTGCTGGCCCAGGCGCCATCGCACGCCCATCACAGCGCGCGCTATGAGGCCGCGATGCGCGCCCGCAATGCCCTGCTGGGAGAAGACGGGCCGGCCGACCCGGACTGGCTCGCCGCACTGGAAGCCCGCATGGCGGAACATGGCGCCGCAATCGACGCCGCACGGCGGGCGCTGATCGCCGAACTTGAAGAGGAGATCGCCCGCAGCGCGCAGCATCTCTTCGCCCGGCCGACCTTGAGGCTGACCGGCGAGCCATTTGAGGAAGGCACCCTTGCCGCTCGGCTGCGCGCGGCGCGGACGGGAGACCGGGCGGCGGGGCGAACGCTTGTGGGCCCCCATCGCGCCGACCTGCTGGTCACGCACGAAGCCAAGCAGCAGGATGCGGCGCTGTGCTCGACAGGGGAACAAAAAGCGCTGCTGCTCAGCATCATGCTCGCCCACGCCCAGCTGGTCGGCACACGGAGCGGGCGACCGCTCATCATCCTGCTGGACGAGGTGGCCGCTCATCTCGATCCGACGCGCCGCCACGCCCTGTTCGAGCGGTTGCGCGCCAGCGGCGGGCAGGTGTGGATGACGGGGACCGAGGCCGATCTGTTCAACGGGCTGGATCAGGCGACCTATTTGCGGGTGGACGCGGGGCAGGTCATTCCGGGGTGATCAAGCGGCGTGGCCGAAGCGCGGCTATTACACCTTTTCCCCCACGCGGACTTTCAGACACGGCATCATTGCTGACCGCCCTCTGTTCGTCCGGAGTAGCTGCTGAGCCTGTCGAAGCGGCGTATCGAAGGTGCAGTCCATGACTGAGATGCTTCGATACGGGTCTTCGCTACGCGCCTGCGGCCCTACTCAGACCCTACTCAGAACGAACGGTGGAGGGTGGCGAAGTCGGCGCCCCCCACATGAGCCGCTGGTCGCGCGCTCTGACCAAATCGATAGTGGACAACGCCCTCGCGGACTCTGTCCTCGCCTAGGAAACTCCGCAAATCTCCTGATGCGCGCGCTCGGCGAAGCGATCGGTCATGCCCGCGATATAGTCCGCGATATGGCGGCTGCGCTCGGGCTCGGCAGCGCCGCAACTGGCATCCCAGGCGGTCCCCATCAGCGCAGGATCGGCCTGATAGGCGCGGAATAGATCGGTGACGATCACCCGTGCCCGCCCGGCTGCCGCCAGCTGGGTCGGATGATGATAGAGATTGGCGTACATGAAACGCTTGAGCTGGCGCTCGTCCTCCCGCATCGCATCCGAGAAGGCGACCATGGCCTGTCCCGCGCTCCGCACGGCTGAGACGTCGGCCTGCTCCAGCCCATGCAGGCGCAGGTTTTCGCGCGTGGTCATGATGAGATTGTTGACCATGATGCCGATCTGGTCGCGGATCAGTTCCCGCAACAGCTGCTCGGCCGGCAGATCGGGATAGCGCGCGGTGACCTGCTCCCAGCAGCGGCGGACGAACGGCGCTTCCAGAAGTTGTTCGAGCGTCAGAATGCCGGCGCGCAGGCCATCGTCGATATCGTGATTGTCATAGGCGATATCGTCGGCAAGCGCCGCGACCTGCGCTTCCAGCGACGGCCAGCTTTCCAGCTCCAGCGGAAAGGCGGCATCGATCTGCTGCATCGCCCAGTTGGGGGCCAGCACCGGGCCGTTATGCTTGGCCAGCCCCTCCATCATCTCCCAGCTCAGATTGAGGCCGGGGAAGCGGGGATAGGCATTTTCCAGCAAAGCCAGCGTGCGCAGACAATGGGCGTTGTGATCGAAGCCGCCCTGCCCGGCCAGCGCCTCTTCCAGTGCATCCTCCCCGGCGTGGCCAAACGGGGGATGGCCAATATCATGGGCGAGGCACAGCGCCTCGGTCAGATCTTCATTGAGGCCCAGCACCCGTGCGATCGTCCGCCCGATCTGCGCGACCTCCAGGCTATGCGTCAGGCGGACGCGATAATGGTCGCCATCGGGTGCGACGAACACCTGCGTCTTGTGGCGCAGACGACGAAAGCTGATCGAGTGAATGATCCGGTCGCGGTCGCGCTGGAAAATGTCGCGCGGTCCGCGTGCTTCCCCGCCCGCCTCGGCATGTTGACGACCCCGGCTGCGCGCCGGGTCACAGGCATAGGGGGCGAGCACGCTCACTGCGTGCCGATCTTGCTGACTTCCTCGCCGGCTTCGCTTTGCCAGAAGAACGCGTCGCCTCCCGCCTTGCGCAATTCGGTGACCACCGCCCGCGCATCTTCGGGGCGACGGAAGGGGCCGATCAGCAGGCGGCGCGTCTCACCCCATGTGGCTGTCCAGCCATCCTGCCCGGCAATCGTATCGCCATAGGTCCGGCGCAAACGGCGCAGATCGAAGGCCAGCGCAGCCGGATCACGGCCTGCCGCCAATTGCACCCAGTTGCGCGAGGGATTGGCCGCCAGCTTGGCCTTGCGCTCGGCCTCGGCCTTGCGTTCGGCCTCCGCCTTGGCGCGCGCCTCGGCATCCGCCTTCGCCTTGGCCTGCTGCGCGGCTGCCGCGACCCGGCGCTGCTCCTGAATCCGCGCGACAGCGCTCAGATCCGCGACGGCGACCTGCCGGCGCTCGCCTTCCGGCACTTCGAGCGCCTGCAGCGTGTCGCCAAGCGAGCGCACCGGCTGCGGCACTGGCGCAGGTGCGGGTGCGGGTGCGGGTGCGGGTGCCGGTGTCGGCGCAGACGCCACCGGGGCCGGCGTGCTGGGTGCCGCCGGCGCCACGGCAGCGACGGTCGTCGGCGCAGGATTGGTTACGCGACTGGCCGGCTGTGTGGCGGGAGCGGATGATGGAGCCGGGCGGGCCGGCTGCGGCGCAGGGGCGCGCGCGGCGGTCTGCACCGGCTGTTGCGGCGGTGGGGATGCTGCCGGAGCAGGCGGTGGCGGCGGCGGAAGCGACTGGGCGGCGGCCGCCGCGGGTGCTGGTTGCTGAGCCTGCGACGCGCGGCGCGCGGCCTGCTGGGCGGCCCGTCGTTCTGCCGCCGTCTGACGCCGGCCGCCCCGCTCGCGCTCGGTGGTAGCAGCAACCTGCGTATCGCGGTTCCGCGCCGGCTCGGGTGCAGCCAAGCGGAGGACATCCGCCGGATACTCGCCATAATGGACCGCGGAGACCTTCTGGCTCGCCGTCAGCAGCGGCAGGCGCTGCAGATAGGGTTCGAGCGCGTCGGCAAGGCCCTTCGGCAGCGTCGTCTGCGCAATGGAGCGCGCCTCGGCCATCTGGCCGTTCATCGCGAGAACGAAGGCCCGGATGCGCCACGCTTCACGGTCACCGCTCGTCAGGGCGGGCTTGAGCTGCTGCTCGGCTTCCGCGAGATTGCCGGAGACGCCCAGCGAGACCGCATAATTGAGCCGCGCGGTGTTATCATTGGGATTGGCCTGCAGGACGGCGCGATAATCCTGCTGCGCCTTAGCCTGCTGCCCGGTGAGATCATAAGCCAGCGCGCGCTCGGGCAAATGCGCTTGGGCGCTGACACCCAAGGCCGAGGCGGCATCGAAGTTCGCGGCGGCATCGGCCGGCTGCTTCAAGGCGATTTGCACGACCGCAAGCCCCAGCCGGGCGCGGCCATTGCGCCCGTCCACCATATTGGCCCGCGTGAAGAAGCCATTGGCCGCCTGAATGTCCCCCAGATCGAGCGCGGCCTGGCCGGCCCCGAGCAGGGCATTCACATCCTGAGGATTACGGGAGAGCGACGCGAGGTGGCGGTTGAGCGCGGCTACCGCCTCGGCTGGTGGCGTGGCCTGAACCATTCCGCCGCTTTGCGCGAACACAGGCGCTGCGATGGCCAGAGAAAGGGCCAGAATGCAGCTGGTCGACTTCACGGATACACCTCTTCTGTCCGGCGGGACGGGCTGCGCCCCGCCGTGCACAGTTTTACTGGTTGTTCTGGCGATTGAGGAAGCGTGGCACCTCGAATTCGGTGCGATCCCGCTCGCTCTCGCTTTCCTCGGCATTGCCCTGCCGAGCCTGCCCACGGGCCAGCTGCGACATGCGCTCGAACAGCGTGCCGCCGCTCGTACCCTTGCTGGCCGGCTCCTCGGCGGGCTGCGGCGGCTCTACCCGAAGCGGCGGCTCCGGCGAGACGCTGTTGTCGAGCACCAGCTCATCCTCGCCGGTGATGTCATCGAAAGTCGACGCCGCGAAACGCGGGGCCGGCTTGGGCTCTTCCGGCTTGGGCGCCTGGAAGCTGGCAGGCGCCTCGCTGGTCGGGGCCGGTGTGAACGACTCGTTGCGCGCCGGCGCGACGCCACCAAGGTCCAGCCCTTCCTCATAACGCGGCGCGGGCGCAGCTTCCGGGCGGACGAGATTGGCCGGCGCCGACACGGCAGGCGCAGCCTGGCGCGGCGCGGCAGCGACACCCACATCGCCCAGCTTGAACGGCTGGCTGCGGGCCTGCGCCGCGGCGCTCGCTTCATTATCGATGCCCGTCGCGACGACGGAGACGCGGATCTTGCCGTTCAACTGCTCGTTGAATGCCGAACCCCAGATGATGTTCGCATCGGGATCGACCAGCTCGCGGATGTGGTTGGCCGCCTCGTCGACTTCCATCAGGCGCATATCCTCGCCACCAACGATGGAGACGATGACGCCCTTGGCGCCACGCATCGAGACGCCATCGAGCAGCGGATTGGCAATCGCCTTCTCGGCGGCTTCGAGCGCGCGCCCGTCGCCTTCGGCCTCGCCGGTGCCCATCATGGCCTTGCCCATCTCTTCCATCACGGAGCGGACGTCGGCAAAGTCGAGGTTGATGAGGCCGGGCATGACCATGAGATCGGTGATGCCGCGCACGCCCTGCTGCAGCACTTCGTCGGCCATCTCGAACGCTTCCTTGAAGGTCGTGTTCGGGTTGGCGATCAGGAACAGATTCTGGTTCGGAATGACGATCAGCGTATCGACGTGCTTCTGCAGCTCCTCGATGCCCGAGTCTGCCGAGCGCATCCGGCGCGAGCCTTCAAAGGTAAACGGCTTGGTGACCACGCCGACCGTCAGAATGCCCTTTTCACGCGCAGCCTTGGCGATGACCGGCGCTGCGCCGGTGCCCGTGCCGCCGCCCATGCCGGCAGCGATGAAGCACATGTGGACGCCCTCGAGCGCCTCCTGCACTTCCGCAATGGTTTCTTCTGCAGCGGCGCGGCCGATGTCGGGGCGCGAACCGGCGCCGAGACCCTCGGTAATGCGCGGGCCGAGCTGGATACGACGTTCTGCAGGAGAGGCATTGAGCGCTTGAGCATCCGTGTTGGCGACAATGAAGTCGACCCCATCCACGGACGCGCCAATCATGTTGGCAATCGCATTTCCACCCGCCCCGCCGACGCCGATAACGGTAATCCGCGGCTTCAGCTCGTCCACATGGGGCGGACCGATTTCAATGCTCATCAACTATCTCCTCCGGGTGCAAACCGCACCGTCACCTTGTCGGGATTCATGCACCAGATGAGCCGCCAGTTCACGTTCTTTTTAACCGCTCATCCACAATATGTTGCGGCCTGGCCCTAATAGCCGGCGCGCAACGCCGCGATCAGCCGCTGGACGACCGCTCCGCCGCGCGTCGTGTGGACGCGCTGCTCGCGCAGAGGCCGCTGCAGCAGATCCTGCCGCTCCTTCGACGCATAGAGCGCGAGGCCGGCGAGCGTCGCGAAAGCCGGGCCACGATGCGCCTCTGGCATGGCATCAAGCAGCTTGGGGCGGCCGATCCGCACGGCGCGGCCGAGCGCAGTCTGGGCGTAGTCCGCCATGCCCTTGAGCTCCGCGCCGCCGCCGGTCAGCACGACCTGGCGCCCGACCGGCGAGTGGAAGCCCATCTCGCCCAGCGCCTTGTTGACCTCAGCCATCAGCCGGTTCAGCCGCTCGCAGATGACGCCGACCAGCTCGGCGCGAGTCACGCGGCGCGCTTCGGTCTGCTCGGCGCTGCTGGCGGCGGGCGCGATTTCGATGATCTCGCGAAAGTCCCGGCGCGACTGCATGGCCGAGCCGTAAAAGCACTTCATGCGCTCGGCCTGGCTGCGGCGAATGCCGAAGGCCGAGGCAATATCGTCGGTCACGTCCGCCGCGCCGATGGGAATGGATTTGAAGCCCACCAGCATGCCGCCGATGTGCAGCGACACATTGGTGACGCCTGCCCCGAGCTCAACCAGCGCAACGCCGAGATCGCGCTCTTCGTCGGAGAGGCAGGCCGCAGCCGTGGCGACCGGCGCGGCGATGATGCTCTGCACATCGAGATAGGCGCCGCGCACGCTCGTCTCGAGGTTCCGCAACGGCGCGCTATCCGCCAGCACCACATGAATATCGACGCCGAGCTGATCGGCATGAAGCCCCATCGGCCGCGCGACGCCGCGCATCCCGTCGATGGTGTAGAGCGTCGGCTGCGCCTGCAGGATGACCCGGCCGCCCGGATCGATCCGCTCACGCGCCTGATCGTACAGGCTCTCGATATCGGCCTGCTCGATCCGCCGACCGCCGACATTGATCTCGACCGGCTCGACCTTGCTCTCGATGCTGCCGCCGGAGAAGCTCAGAATGACCTTCTCGATGTTGGTGCCGGCGACCTTCTCGGCCTGCTCGACCGTCTCGCGCACGGCCAGTTCGGTCCGCTCCATGTCGACCACGAAGCCCCGGCGCACGCCCCGGCTCTCGCGCTGACCGGTGCCCAGCACCGCCAGCGTGCCATCCTCCTGCTTGCGCGCGATCAGCGCCGACACCTTCCAGGTGCCGATGTCGATCGCGGTAATCAGCCCATCATTGCGCGCTGCCATGCTTAGCCCTCCCCACCCGATGCAGAGGTCGTCGATCGATCCTTCTCGCCGGACGTCACGACTGCCGAATCCTTGGCCGACGTCACCGCCGGCGCTTCATCCTCTTTCTTGCCCGGCGGCAGGCGCAGCACGAACCGCGCGGGATCGCGCATGTCGAACCGCAGCACGCCGCGCCCGAGCAGCCGGTCCACGCCGTCCATGCGCGCGAAGTTGACCAGCGCAGCAGCCGCGTCGGCATCGCCCTCGGGGAGCATCAGTTGCTCACCCGACTGAAAGCGCAGATCCCAGCGGCGCCCGCCAACCCAGGTCGCGCCCGCGAGCATCGGCTTGAGGGCCGGCGCGGCGTTCATCAGTTCGGCCAGCGCCTTGGTCCGCTTGTTGGCATCCGGCCCCACCACCAGGGGCAGATCGGGCAAGGCATTGGCCTCGACCGGGCCAAGCGCGACGCCGGCGGCGTCCACCAGCATCAATTGCCCGCCATTCTGCCAGACCGCAGCCGGCTGCCGCTCGACCACATCGACGATCAGCGCATCAGGCAGACGGCGGGAAATCCGCGCCTCCTTCACCCAGCCCAGCCGCATGACCTCGTTGCGCAGATTGTCGAGATCGACCGCCAGCATCGAGCGCTCGACATACTTCACGGCAATGTCAGAGACCTGCATCTCGTCCATGCGCTCAAGGCCGCGCACCTCGATCTTGGCGACGGCAAAGCCCGCGCGCCCGGCCAGATCGTTCACCTCGGCGCGCAGCATCGCCGGCAGACCCATGAAGCTGGCGGTGACCCACAGCAGGATGAAGAGGACCAGGCCGATCCCCCAGGTCATCAGCCGATTGATCTGCGCCGGACTGAGCGGAACATAGTCGAGCAGCTTGTCCAGATTGCTCCTCGCCCGCCGCGGCTTGCGGCCGGCCCGGCCGCCGCGCGCGCCGCTCGCCGAGCCGCGCTTGATCGTCGCGCTGTTCATTGCTTCCCCCCACGGTCCGCCAGAGCCTCGGCGATGATGCTCTCTACGAGTTCGCCATAGCTCATGCCCAAATATTTCGCCTGCTCGGGCACCAGGCTCAACGCCGTCATGCCGGGCTGCGTATTCACTTCCAGCAGATACAGGCCATCGAGCCCGCGCTCGTCATCCCAGCGGAAGTCCGAGCGCGACGTGCCCTTGCAGCCCAGCAGACGATGGGCCCGCAGTGCGATGTCCATCATCGCGGCGGCCATCTCGGCCGGGACGGGCGCCGGGCAGATATGGTCAGTCAGGCCATCGGTATATTTCGCGTCATAATCGTAGAAGCCGCTCTTGGGGCGCAGCTCCGTCACCGCCAGCGCCCGGTCGCCGAGCACAGCGACGGTCAGCTCACGGCCGCGAATGAACGGCTCGGCCAGCAGTTGGTCGAAATCCTGCCACGGCCCCACCGCATCGCGCGCGATCGGATTGCCGTAATTGCCCTCTTCCGTGACGATGGCGACGCCGACCGACGAGCCTTCATTGACCGGCTTGAGCACATAGGGGCGCGGCAAGGGATCGCCCGCGAAAAGGCTCTCGCATTCGACGATATGACCGCCGGGCATCGGGATGCCATGGGGCACGAGATGCTGCTTGGTAAGCTGCTTATCGATGGCGATGACCGAGGTTGCCAGACCGCTATGCGTGTAGGCGAAGCCCATGATGTCCATAAGTCCCTGCACGGTGCCATCCTCGCCCGGCACGCCATGCAGGGCATTGAACACGATGTCGGGATTGGCCGCGATGAGCTTGGCCGGAAAATCGCGGCCCTCCGCCCGGGTCGCGCCCAGGTCGATGGGCACGACCTCATGGCCGCGCTCTTCCAGCGCCTGGATGATGCCTTTCGCGCTCGACAGCGAGACATGCCGCTCGGCGGCCCAGCCACCCATGAGCACGGCGACCTTGAGACGCTTGATGCTCATTGCCCCTGCTCCTGCGCCGAACGGCCCACGCGCTGAATCTCCCATTCGAGGGTTATGCCACTCTCTGCCAGCACCCGCCGGCGCACCTCTTCGCCCAGGGACTCGATGTCCGCACTGGTCGCGCCGCCGGTGTTGATGAGGAAATTGGTGTGCTTCTCGCTCACTTGCGCGCTGCCGAGGCTGAGGCCCCGGCAGCCTGCCCGGTCGACCAGCGCCCAGGCCTTTTCGCCCGGCGGGTTCTTGAAGGTCGATCCGCCCGTCTTGCTGCGCAGCGGCTGCGATTCTTCCCGCGCGGTCGCGATCCGGTCCATTTCCGCCTGAATGGCTGCGGGCTCGGCGGGTGTGCCCCGGAATGTCGCCGCGATCACGACGGCCCCTTCGGGCAGCGTCGAATGCCGATAGGTGAAACCGAGCGCATCCAGCGGCAGGACAGTCCGCTGACCGGAGCGCAGGATGACCTCCGCCTCGACCAGAATATCCTTCACCTCGCGACCATAAGCGCCGCCATTCATGCGCACGAAGCCGCCGACCGTGCCCGGAATGGAGCGGAGAAACTCAAGCCCGCCAATGCCCGCATCGCGCGCCGTGGAGGAGACCAGAATGCCCGAGGCGCCCCCGCCGCACCGCAGCGTCTGCGGCGCGCTCTGCTCGACGCGCGCGAAGGCCTTGCCGAGCCGAACCACCACGCCGGGCACGCCGCCATCGCGAACGATCATGTTGGACCCAAGGCCCAGCGCCATCACCGGCAACGAGAGATCCAGCGCCGAGAGGAACTGCGCAAGGTCATCCGCATCCGCCGGCTCGAACAGCCAGTCCGCCGAACCGCCCGCCTTGAACCACACCAGAGGCGCGAGCGGCGCACCGCGCGTCAGCTTGCCCCGCACGGCAATGCCGTCCGGGCTCAGCTGTCGATCGACGTTCACGGAAGCGGCGGGATGCATCAGGCGCGACCGCTCCACCAGCTGGACCAACGCCCGATCAGATCGGCCTGCGCCTTGCCGGCACGGTTCATGGCTTCACCCATGTCGAGCGCGGCCTGCCCCATGCCCTTCGGCCCCATGGCGGCATGGCTCTCGACGGCGTCGATCATCTCGCGCGCCATGTCGAGACTCTTGCCATGCACCTCGATCATGCGCTCCTGCATCTCCAGGCCAATGCGCATCAGCTCCCACATCAGCCGCGCCCCTCGCCCGATGCCGCGATGGCCGGCGCCAGACCAGCCGCCCATTTGGTGATGTCGCCCGCGCCGAGGCAGACGATCATGTCATCGGCCTTCAGATCCGCGGCGAGGGCCGCGGCGAGCGCATCGGCATCGCCGATGGTCTGCGCCGCGCGATGGCCGCGACGCTTGAGGCCGGCGACCAGCGCATCGGCATCCACGCCCTCGATGGGCTGCTCGCCAGCCGGGTAGACGGGCGAAACATAGACCATGTCGGCATCGTTGAAGGATTGCTGGAACTCGTCCATCAGATCGCGCAGCCGCGTGAAGCGGTGCGGCTGCACCACGGCGATCACCCGGCCCTGCGCCCCCTCGCGGGCCGCTGCGAGGACCGCGCGGATTTCGACCGGGTGGTGGCCATAATCATCGATGACGACGGCCTTGCCGCCGCCCGTCTCGATCTCGCCCACCTTGGTGAAGCGCCGCTTGACGCCGCCGAAGCTGGCGAAGCCGGTCTGGATGGTCGCATCCTCAATGCCCATCTGCAGGGCGACGCCAATGGCGGCCATGGCATTCAGCACATTGTGCCGGCCCGGCATCGGCATGGTGATGTCGGCAATGCGTCGCGTCGAGCCATCACGCTCGCGAATCTGCACGTCGAACATATTGCCACCGGGAACGGGCCGGACATTCTCGCCGCGCAGGTCGGCCTGTGCGGAGAAGCCGTATGTCACGATCCGCCGATCCTGCACGCGCGGCAGGATCGCCTGCACCTCCGGGTGATCCAGGCAGAGCATGGCCGCGCCATAGAAGGGCACATTCTCGACAAACTCGACGAACGCGTCCTTCACCGCATCGAACGAGCCATAATGATCGAGATGCTCGGGATCGATGTTGGTGACGACGGCATAGGTACCGTCCAGCCGCAGGAAGCTGCCATCACTCTCATCGGCCTCGACCACCATCCAGTCGCTGTTGCCGAGGCGCGCGTTGGAGCCATAGCTGTTGATGATGCCGCCATTGATGACGGTGGGGTCGATCCCGCCAGCATCGAGCAGCGCCGCGATCATCGAGGTCGTCGTCGTCTTGCCATGCGTGCCGGCTACAGCGACGGTGGATTTGAGCCGCATCAGTTCGGCCAGCATTTCCGCGCGGCGGATGACCGGCACGCGGTTCTCGAGCGCCAGTTCCACTTCCGGATTGCCGCGCTTGATCGCGGTGGAGGTCACCACCACGGCAGCGTCGCCCAGATTCTCGGCCTTGTGGCCGATCATCACATTGATGCCGAGATCGCGCAGATGCTGGATGACATAGCCTTCCGACATGTCACTGCCCTGCACGCTGTAACCCATATTGTGCATCACCTCGGCGATGCCGGACATGCCGATGCCGCCAATGCCGATGAAGTGGATCGTACCGATATCCGTGCCGACGCCCTTCATGCGCCCGCTCCCGCGAGGCCGGCCATGCGCGGCGCTTCTGCGGCCCGCACGGTGTCGATGGTCTGCGGTGCGGGGCCGAAGCTCTCGATGAGATCGCACATGTCCTTCACCGCATCCGGGCGGCCGCAACGATGCGCGCGCTTGGCGGCGTTCTGGAGCGCGCCCGGTTCCATCGCCAGCTTCTGCATCTGGCGGGCCAGCTCGGCGGGGGTGAACTTGCTCTGGTCGATCGCGCGGGCGCCGCCCGCCTTCACCATCTCGAGGACATTATAGGCTTGGTGGTTATCCATGGCACTCGGCAAAGGTATGAGGATGGCGGGGCGCCCCGCGGCGGTAAGTTCGGCAATGGTCGAGGCGCCGGCGCGCCCGATCACGAGGTGCGACCAGGCGAGCTTGGTCGGCATGTCCTCGATATAGGTCGCTAGATCGGCCGGAATTTCCATCTCGGCATAGAGCGCGCGGACCTGCTCGATGTCCTCGGGCCGGCATTGCTGGGTGACCTGCAAGCGCCGACGCAGGCTGATCGGCAACATACCAAGCCCGGCCGGCACGACTTGCGAGAGGATCGACGCGCCCTGACTGCCGCCGGTGACCAGCAGGCGCAGCACGCTCTCATCGGAGAAGACCGGAAATGGCTCGTCGCGCAGGGCCAGGACAGACTCTCGCACCGGATTGCCGACCAGATAGGTCTTGTCCGCATGGCGTTTGGCGAGACGCTTCACATCGGGATAGGCCGTTGCGATGGCGGCGACCTTGCGGGCCACCAGCCGGTTGACGCGGCCGAGCACCGCGTTCTGCTCATGCACGATCGCCGGAATGCGCTCCGCAAAGGCGCCGAGCATCGCCGGCAGCGCCGGATAGCCGCCGAAGCCCACCACGGCGGCCGGCTCGAAGGTCGAGTAGAGCTGCCGGGCCATGGCGCGCCCTTCGAGAATGGCCTTGAAGCCCCTGATCCAACCGGAAATACCGCCGGACATGCGGCCGGCCGGCAGCACATGCGTCTGCACATCCTCGAACAGGCCCGGAATCTTGGCGCCGCGCTCGTCGGTAATCAGGGCGACGCGGTGGCCCCGCGCCATAAGCTCCTGCGCGATCGCGTGGGCGGGGACCATGTGCCCACCCGTGCCACCGGCGGCCAGAACATAATGCCGAAAAAGGCTCATCGCCCGCTCCATGTGACGACGTAAGGGGAGCGCGACATATACGGGTTCCGCCGGGTGAAGGCCAGCAGCAGGCCGATGCCCGAGCACAAGGCGATCATCGAGGAGCCGCCATAGCTGATGAACGGCAGGGTCATGCCCTTGGAGGGGAAGATGTGAATGTTCACGCCCATGTTGATGACGGCCTGCACGCCCATCACAAAGACAAGGCCGGAGGTTGCCATGACGATGAATGGATCTTCCTCATC
The DNA here is from genome assembly GCF_025961965.1 of Sphingobium sp. B1D7B. Classification (NCBI taxonomy): domain Bacteria; kingdom Pseudomonadati; phylum Pseudomonadota; class Alphaproteobacteria; order Sphingomonadales; family Sphingobiaceae; genus Sphingobium; species Sphingobium sp. B1D7B. The sequence goes on along the minus strand of NZ_JAOQOR010000001.1, from coordinate 1,742,877 downwards.
CAGCAGTCGCAGCAGCACCCGCACGATGATGGCGAGATAAACGAGCGCAATGGCGATGCAGGCGATCAGGCCGAACTCTTCCCCGATTACCGAAAAGATATAGTCGGTATGGGCCTCGGGCAGATTGAACTTGGCGGTGCCGCCGCCGGGGCCAACGCCGGTCAGGCCGCCGCGCGTGATGGTCGCATAGGCCAGCTGCACCTGATCCGGCCCCGCCGCCGGATCGACGACCGGGTTAAGGAAGGAATCGATGCGCTCGCGACCATTGTCGTAGAAGAGATAAGTCAGCACGAACAGGCCGAGGCCGCCGCACGCAAAGCCCGAGAGGAGCTTGATCGAGGCGCCGCCCACCAGCAGCAGCGCACCCCAGCAGGCCACGAAAATGACCGTCTGGCCGAAGTCCGGCTGGCGCATGAGCAGCAGGGCGACGATGCCGGTCAACATGCCCGTCAGCGGGATCACCGGCAGCGACGGATCACGCGCGCGCAGTGACAGCAGCCAGGCAATGGCGACGACGAAGAAGGGCTTGAGAAACTCGGACGGCTGGAAGCGGAAGGCGCCGCTGCCCAGCCAGCGCGAGGCGCCGTTCACGCTTGTCCCGATGATCGGCACGAGCACCAGCATCACCGCGAACAGCGCTGCCAGACCGACCGCCAAGCGGCGGGCCTGGGTGCGCGGCAACATGGAAATCACGATCATCAGCGGCAGGCCGAGGCCGATCCACATGAGCTGGCGATAGAAGAAATAGAGGGGCGAGAGCGAGGCCGAGTGGGTCGACAGCTTGGCCGCCGCCACGGGCGAGGCCGCCGCGACCGCCACCAGCCCGATCGCGATCAGCACCACGATGAGGCCGAGCAGCACCCGGTCGATTTCCCAGAACCAGATCGCCAGCGCGGTCCGCTCGCGCGGCATGGGCTTGCCGGGGCGCGCCCGCAAAGGAGACAAAGCGACATCGAGCGGCGGCGCGGTAACCGGCTTTGCCGCCTCGCCTTCGACCATGACCACGCCTTCGTCTCCGCGCTCGCTCATGCCCCTGCCCCCGTTTCTGCCCCTGCTTTATCGCGAAGCGCGGCCACGGCGGCCGCAAAGGCATCGCCCCGCGCCTCGAAATCCCGGAACTGATCGAACGACGCGCAGGCCGGCGAAAGCAGGACGATATCGCCCGGCTGCGCATGTGCGGCGGCTTCGGCCACGGCCGTGACCATCAACTCGCATTCGGTGACGGGCACGGAGGCCTCACCCAGCAGACGGGCGAACAGCGGCCCGGCCTCGCCGATGGTGTAGCCCCGCGCGATGTTGGGGAAGCCCGCCGCGCACTCATCGAGCGAATCCGACTTGGCGAGACCGCCGAGAATCCAGTGGATGCGCGGCCGTCCGTCGACCGGCGGCCAGGCAGCGAGCGCCGGCGCGGTCGAGGCGGCATTGGTCGCCTTGCTGTCGTTGACGAACAGCACGCCGTCGATTTCGGCGACGCGCTGCATGCGGTGCGGCAGGCTGACATAGCTCGCCAGCGCCTGCGCCGTCGTCTCGCGCGCAATGCCCAGCGCCTCTGCCACGGCCTTGGCGACCGCGACATTCTGCGCATTGTGCGGCCCCTGCAGCGCGGGCCAGCGCGACTGGTCCTCGGCGGCAATCGACTGGGCGGTCACGGGCACGGTCTGCGGCAGAGCATCGGCGATGCGCCGCGTCACCGCATCGTCGACCGCGATGATCGCCGGATGATCGGGGGACTGCATGGCAAAGAGGCGCTGCTTGGACGCGACATAGCCCTCAAAGCCATCATAGCGGTCGAGATGATCGGGCGTGATGTTGAGCAGCACCGCCACGTCGCAATCGAGACTGAAGGTCAGATCGATCTGATAGCTGGAAAGCTCCAGCACATAGACCCCGCCCTCCGGCAGCGGTGCCTGCGCGAGAATGGGCAGGCCGATGTTCCCACCCATGCGCGAGGGCAGCCCCGCCGTGCGCACGATGTGATCGATCAGCGCCGTCGTGGTCGACTTGCCATTGGTGCCGGTGATGCCAACCACGCGATGCGCCGGCAGGCTCGACCGTGCCAGCGCGAACAGCTCGATGTCGCCGATGATCGGCACGCCGGCGGCGCGCGCGCGGCATGTCACCGGGTGACGGTTGAGCGGCACGCCCGGCGAGACGACCAGCGCGTCCAGCCCGGCCAGGTCCATCTCCATCGGATCGCCCAGCTCGGCCTTGTCGGCCACCAGTGCCCGCGCATCCTCGCGCTGGTCCCAGGCGATGACATGAGCACCGCTGGCGGCGAGGGCATCGACCGTGGCGAGGCCGGAGCGGGCCAGCCCCAGAACGGCATAGCGCTTGCCGGCAAAGGCGGGGGAAACGATCATCGCAGCTTCAACGTCGCAAGGCCCGCGAGCGCGAGGACGAAGGAGACGATCCAGAAGCGGATCACCACCGTGGATTCGGGCCAGCCAAGCTGCTCGAAATGATGATGGATAGGCGCCATGCGGAACACCCTTTTGCCGGTGCGCTTGTAGAAGAACACCTGAATGACGACCGACATCGCCTCCACCACGAAGATGCCGCCGATGACCGCCAGCACGATCTCGTGATGGGCCGCCACGGCGATCACGCCGATGGTGCCGCCCAGCGCGAGGCTGCCGGTATCACCCATGAACACCGCCGCCGGCGGCGCGTTGAACCACAGGAAGGCGAGGCATGCCCCGACAATCGCGCCGCACAGGATCACCAGATCGCCCGCGCCCGGCACATGGGGAATGCCGAGATAGGACGCATAATCGGCGCGGCCGACAAGATAGACGATGAGCATGAAGGCCATCGACGCCACAATCACCGGCATGGAGGCCAGCCCGTCCAGCCCGTCGGTGAGGTTCACCGCATTACCGAAGGCGACGATGACGAAGGCGCCGAACAGATAATAAAGCGGCCCAAGGTCCAGCGCCCCGCCGCTCCAGAAGGGCAGATACAGCAAGGTGCCGTTCTGGCTGACGATCAGCCAGGTGGCGAACCCGGCGATGCCGAATTCCGCCAGCAGGCGCGCCCGGGCGGAGAGGCCCTTGTGGCTCGCCTTGGTCACCTTGTCATAATCGTCCATGAAACCGATGGCGCCAAAGCCCAGCGTCACGATAAGGCAGGCCCAGATATAGACCGAGGTGACGTTCATCCACAGCAGCACCGCGCTCGCCATGGCGGTGAGGATCATCAACCCGCCCATGGTCGGCGTGCCGCGCTTGACGAAGTGCGTCTGCGGCCCATCCTCTCGGATCGGCTGCCCCTTGCCCTGGCGGACACGCAGCCAGCCGATGAAGCGGGGACCAATCACCAGCCCGATGATCAGCGCCGTCATGATCGCGGCGCCGGCCCGGAATGTGAGGTAGCGGACCAGGTTGAAGATGCCTGGGAAATTCAGTTGTTCAGCGAGCCAATAAAGCATCAGGCCACCTCGCTTGCTGCGAGCTGTTCGACAAGTCGCGAAAGTCCGACACTGTTGGACCCCTTGACCAGCATCACATCACCGCTTTTGACCGTTAAGCGTGCGAATTCAACGGCCTGATCGACATTTGCGACATGCTCGACGGAAATTTCGCTGGCCAGAGCATCGGCGAGCGGTGCCATTTCCTCGCCGACCAGAAGCGCCACATCCACCTTCGCATCGCGAATGGCCTGCGCCAGCCCGGCGTGAAGCGGCGCGGACTGGTCGCCAAGCTCCTTCATCGCGCCCAATATCGCGATCCGCCGCTGCGCCCGCTCCTCGCCAAGCTGCGCCAAGGTGGCGGCCATGGAGGCGGGATTGGCATTATAGGCTTCATCGATGATCAAGGCCTCGCCACCGTCCGCGGTCGCGATGGGGCGGCGCGCGCCCCGGCCTGGCAGCCCGGTCATTTCCGCCAGCGCAAGCCCGGCCTGCGCCAGATCGCCACCGGCCGCCTCGACCACGGCCAGCACGCCCAGCGCATTGCTGACCCAGTGGCGACCGGGCATTCCGACCACCAGACTGAGGCGCGCCGCGCAGGTCTGCACGGTGATGCGGGTACCGGCAGCGCCCACGGACATTTCGTCGATCAGTCGGACATCCGCCCCGGCATCGCGCCCGAAGGTGACGACTTGCCCGGCGTGACGACCGGCGTGGTCGGTCAGCAGCGGCGCATGCGGCGAGTCGGCGGGAATGACCGCCGTGCCGCCTTCGACAAGGCCTTCGAAGATCTCCGCCTTGGCCAGCGCGATCTTCTCTTCCGTGCCGAAATATTCGATGTGCGCGGGCGCAATCGTCGTGACGATGGCGACATGCGGGCGGACGAGCGCGGTCAGCGCCCGCAGTTCGCCCTCATGGTTCATGCCCATCTCGAACACGCCATAGCGCGCCTCGCGCGGCATCCGCGCCAGCGAAAGCGGCACGCCGACATGATTGTTATAGCTCTTGAGCGAACGATGGGCGGCGCCCTGGCTCATCCGGTCGAAGGCAGCAAACAGAGCTTCCTTGACGCCGGTCTTGCCGACCGACCCGGTGACGCCGATGATCTTTGCTGACGTCCGCTCGCGCGAGGCACGACCAAGATCATCGAGGCCCTTCGCGGTGTCGGTGACGCGAACGCAGGGGCCTTCGACTGCCCGGTCGACCAGCAGCCCCGATGCGCCGGACGCCAGCGCGCCGGGGATATAGGCGTGACCATCCGCGCTCTCGCCATGCAGCGCGACGAAGAGATCGCCGGCCGCGACCTCCCGGCTATCGAACGCGACACCGCTCACCGCGAAGGCCGTGGAGGCTGCCCCGCCGGTCGCGGCGGCGATCTCGTCGGAAGTCCACAAGCTCATGCAGCGCATTCCCGCGCCACGGTGACATCGTCGAACGGCAGCACGCGGTCGCCGATGATCTGGCCCTGCTCATGCCCCTTGCCGGCCAGCAGCACGATATCGTCCGGCCCCGCCTCGGCAATGGCGGCAGCGATGGCAGCCCGTCGCCCGCCAATTTCCCGTGCGCCCGGCGCACCGGCCATGATTGCGGCACGGATCACCTGCGGGTCTTCCCCGCGCGGATTGTCATCGGTGACGATCACGACATCGCTCAGGTCGCTGGCAACGCCGCCCATCAGCGGGCGCTTGCCGGCATCGCGATCCCCACCAGCGCCGAACACGGTGATGAGCCGACCGCGCACATGCGGGCGCAGCGCTTCGATGGCGGCGCGCAGCCCGTCGGGCGTATGGGCATAATCGACATAGACCGGCGCACCGGCAGTGGTGATGACGGCGCGTTCCAGCCGACCGCGCACCGGCTGCACGCGCGAGAGCAATCCCAGCACCGTCTTCAGCGCGCCGCCGGTTGCGAGGACCAGTCCAGCGGAAACCAGCGCATTGGCGGCCTGATAGGCGCCGATGAGCGGCAGATCGACCTTGTGCGTGCCGCCCTCCGCCTCGATCATAAGCGTCTGCCCAAGATGGGTCGGCGTTTGCGTGACCAGCCGCAGCGTCTCGCCGGCCGAACCGACGGTCATCAACTGCAAGCCCCGGCGACGCACATGCTCGATCACTTCGGCAGAGCGTTCGTCATCGGCCCAAATGACAGCGACGCCATCATCCGCGACAACCTCGTCGAACAGCCGCATCTTGGCCGCGAAATACATGTCCATAGTGCCGTGATAATCGAGATGATCGCGGCTCAGATTGGTGAAGGCGCCCGCCGCAACGCGCGGCCCCTCGGCGCGATATTGGGCCAGCCCATGGCTCGACGCCTCATAGGCGACATGATCGATGCCTTCCTTGGCGAGCCCGGCCAGATTGGAGAGGAAGGTCACCACGTCCGGGGTCGTGAGGCCGGTCGAAACCTGATCCACGGCGGTCGTCACACCCAGCGTGCCGATGGACGCGGCGCCATGGCCCATCATGCGCCAAAGCTGCCGGGTGAGCTCGACCGTCGAGGTCTTGCCGTTGGTGCCGGTGACCGCGACCAGCGTCTGCGGATAGGGCGCATAATAGCGCGCCGCGAGGCTCGCAAACAGGCGGCGCGGTTCCTCGGCGGCGATGTGGGGGACGCCGGTCACCCGCGCGTCCGGGGCCGCGACGACAGCCGCGGCGCCCGCAGCGATGGCGGCGTCGATAAAGTCCTCGCCGTTCACCCGCGCGCCGCGAAACGCGCCGAACACGGCGCCGGGCGCCACCTTGCGATGGTCCAGTGCGAAGCCGCTCACCTCGGCATCCTTGGCCGGATCAATCGAGTCAGGCACGAGCGTGGAAAGGCGCATCATTCGGCCACCTCTTCGTCTCTGACCAACGGGGTCAGCTCAGAAATGTCGACGTCGCGGAACGCCTCGGGATAGACGCCCAGCAGCGGCGCGGCGCGCGACACGAAGGACTTCACCACCGGGGCCGCCGTATAAGCCGCCGTGCGGATGCCCGGGTAGCGGGCACTGCCCTGCGGCTCGTCCATCATAACGATGACGACATAGCGCGGCGCTTCCATCGGGAAAGCCGCAGCGAAGGTGGAGACCAGCGAGCGACGGGCATAGCCGCCGTCCTTGGGCTTCTCGGCCGTGCCCGTCTTGCCGCCGACGCGATAGCCTTCGGCATCCGCATTGCGCCCGGTGCCGGTCTGCACGATCATCCGCAGCAACTGGCGCATCTTCGCGCTGGTCTGCTCGGAGAACACCCGGCGGGCGGCCACTTGTTCATTCGGCTTGCGCTTGAGAACGGTGGTGGGGTGCCAGATGCCGCCATTCACCAGAGCGGCATATGCGCTCGCCAGATGCATCGGCGTCACGGCGATGCCGTGGCCATAGGCCGTCGTCATGATCGTCGTGCGATACCAGCGCGACGGGAACAGCGTGCCGGCCTGTTCGCGCAGCTCCACCGTGGCCGGACGGTCGAACTCCAGCGAGCGATAGGCAGCCTCAAGCGGCTTTTGCCCCATTTCATCGGCGATGCGGGCCGTGACAATGTTGCTGGAGTGCACCAGCGCCTCCGGCACCGTCAGCCAGCGGCCCAGTGGGTGGTCATCCTTGATGGTGAACCGCCCGACCGGCAGCGGCGCCGTGGCATCATAGCGCTTGCTCATGCTGACGATGACGCCCGCATCCATGGCGATGGCAAAAGACAGCGGCTTGAACGTCGAGCCGAGCTCATAGCGCGCCTGAACCACGCGATTGCAGCGCGGCGACATGTCGCAGGTGATCTGGCCCCGGCGCATTTGGCCGTCCGGGCCCATCACCATCGGCGCCTCGACCGGCACCAGGCGGTTGGGATTGAACGTGGGCAGAGACGCCATCGCGATCACTTCGCCATTGCGCGAATCCAGCACGATGCCGACGGCGCCCTTGGCGCTCTGTTCCGCCATGCCGAGCGACAGCTCTTCCTCCAGCGCGGCCTGAACGCGGCTATCGATGGAAAGCTGCAGCGGCTGCCCGCGCGTCTTTTCGTCGGTCAGCCGGTCATCGAACGCGCGCTCGACGCCCATGGCACCGAACCCATCCCGATTGACGAAACCGATAAGGTGCGCGGCCAGCGTGCGCTGCGGATACAGCCGCTCCGCCTCACGCGGAAACTCGATGCCGATCTCGCCCAGGGCATTCACAGCGGCAACATCGCGCGGCACGGCGCGGGTGCGGAGGTAGTTCCACTGCCCGCCCGAGGTCAGCTTGGCGTAGAAATCCGCTTCGGACTGGTCCGGGAAGATCGCGTGGAGCTTTTTGGCCAGATCGCGCGGATCGCCGAGCAGGCGGTCGCGGCGCACGGCAATGGCGTAGCCGTCGATATCGCGCGCCAATGGCACGCCATTGCGGTCGACAATATCGGCGCGCCCCGGAATCGGGATGGGGCTGGCCATGCGCTCGGCTTGGGTACCGGCATCGATGCCCATCCAGACCATTTTCGCCGCCATCACCATTGTGATCGCGGCGAAAATAAGCAGGAGGAGCATGATCCGGCCGTGGGCCACCGTGACCAAATCTGTCGGCTTCCGATTCTCGGAACGCGGCTCCGGCCGCGCCAAAATGGTGGCCATCAGGGCACCATGGCTTCACTTAGAGCCGGGCCGCCCAGCAGCTTCTTGTCGAGCAGGGCCAGCCGGGCTGCCTTGCGGGAGGCCGGATCGGGCTCGACAGTGCGGCGCGCCGCAGCCTCTGCCGGCGCGCGCGTTGCTGGCGCCGTCTTCGCCTTAGCCTCCGCCAAGGGCGGCCGGGGCTCGGCAGCCGAGGCGGTGCGAATGAAGGCGAACTCGGAGGCCACATCGGCGCCGCTCCGCGCTGCCGGCTTTTCGGGCGCTGCCGCGACCGGCGCAGGCGGGGTGTTCTGGGCCATCGCGGTCATGACGGGCGGCGGGCTGTAGCCGCCGGTCACCGGCGCCATGCGGTCCAGATTGGCGAGCGCGCGCTCATTGGGCAAATATTGCGCAGGTGCCGGCACATACAGGCGCAGGTCGCTGGTGTTCCAGGCATGGAGCTGACGCATGGTCGCCCGCGCGCCGAATTCCGCCTCAAGATAGCGGATGTCTGCGCGGGTCCAGCGAATCTGGTCGATCGTATGCCGCACCGCGTTCCGCTCCGTCGCAACCTGCAGGCTGATCAGATAGGCGGCGAGCGCCCCCATGGCGACCACGAGAATCCACATGATGCTTTGCAAGCGCTTGATGGCGATCATGATCGTGCTCCCACAGATTGGTGCATGGCAGGGGCTTCAGTTCGGATGGCGCTACGCAGCGTTGCGGAGCGCGCACGGGGGTTGGACTTGAGTTCGGCATCGCCGGGGCGAACAGCGCGGGCGGGCTTCTGGAAGGTCGGGCGCACGGCGGATTTGACCTCCGGCCGGTGGCGCGAGCCGGCACCCTCCTGCCCGCTGCGCGTGCGGAGAAAATTCTTCACGATTCGGTCTTCCAGGCTGTGGAAGGTCACCACCGCCAGCCGGCCGCCCGGGCGCAACACGGCCTCGGCGGCATCCAGACCGCGCTCCAGCGCATCCAACTCACCATTGAGGTGAATGCGGATCGCCTGGAAAGTCCGCGTCGCCGGATCGGTCTTGTCGCCGGGCCGCTTGCCAAGCGCCTTGTGGACCGCCCCGACGAGGTCGCCGATGGTCGCCAGCGGGCGCGCTGCCACGATGGCGCGCGCGACACGGCGCGACTGCCGCTCCTCGCCATAACGATAGAGGATGTCCGCCAGCTCGGCCTCATCGACGCGATTGAGGAACTCTGCCGCCGTCTCGCCGGACTGGCTCATCCGCATATCCAGAGGGGCATCCGGAAAGCGGAAGGAGAACCCGCGCCGCTCGCGATCGAGCTGCATGGAGGAGACGCCGATATCCAGCGTCACGCCATCCACGCTATCGACACCGGCCTCAGCCAGCAGCCGTTCCATCTGCGCGAAATTGCCGGCGAGCAGCGTAATCGCGCCCTCACTGGCTGCGACGACCGCCTGCCCTTCGGCAATGGCGTCAGGATCCTGATCGATCGCGAAGACCCGCGCACCGCGCGCAGCCATGGCGCGGCTGTACCCGCCGGCACCGAATGTGCCGTCGACATGACGCTCGCCAGGGGCAATGGCAAGCGCGTCCAGCACTTCGTCGAGCAGCACGGGGCGGTGCGGCTCGGCCGGCGGGTTCGCAAGGGAAGCCGCGCTCATCAGCGCTCCTCCCGTTTGGCCTTGAGCTCATCGAGGAAGGTTTCGCATTCCTCGATGGCAAGCAGGTTCGCCGAATTCTCGGCGAGGAAGCGCTCGGGACTCCAGAGTTGGACGAGGCGACCGCCCCCCACAATGAAGAGCGCGTCGGTGATGCCGTACAACCGCCGAAAAGCCGGCGGCAGGGTGAACCTGCCGCCGGAGTCGATGGTAACGGTCTTGATGGTGCTCCAGAAGTTCGCGTCCGCCATTTCCGCGTCGAAATCCTCGCCACGGGTCATGGCGATGCGGGCGGCCTCGTCGAACTTGTTCTGAAAGAAATCGAGCTGTTTGCTGCCGAAAAGCGACACATATTTGCGGGTGGGATCGGCCCGAACAAGCATGGTGCCGGGCTGGGTGCTGTGCTCATTCAGGACGGAGCGGAACGACATCGGCAGCGCGAAGCGCCCCTTGCCGTCCAGGGCACTGGCCCCGTTCCCCATGAAATAAGCCGATGACACCCCAACGAACTCCCTGCGCGGGGCACAGGCCTTCCCGCTCCGGAAAGCACCAAGCTGACCGGTTGATAGACTCGCGAAGATACGAGTGCCCCTAGGCCTGCGGTATTAGCAGTCCGCCCCCGGGGAGAAAAGGGAGAATCTTGGATAAAGTGGGAAATGATGGGAAAATCTTGGGCGGATTAGGGAGAAATGCCCTCCGTTTTTCTTATGTTCTCATTATGACCCGTATTTGTCCGAACCATGGGCTGGGAATAGCGGGGATTGCGCACCACCAGCGCCAGCAGGAGGGAAAGGGCCAGCGCAGCGCCCAGCGCGAAGCGGAGACCCCGCACCAGAGCGGCCTCGTCCTTCACCCAACTCGTGAAAGTGCCGGTCGAGAGCGGCTCGTCGCGCAGCCACGCGGCGAGAACGTCCGGCGCATCGCTGGTGCGCAGCGCGCGGTCAGCCCCATCCTGCGAGGCCAGCGTCCAGAGGCGATCATCGATCCAGTCCGCATCCGCCACCAGCAGCGCCTGCCCCCTGCCCAATCGACAGGTCGCGATGAACCCCTGCTCGGCGGGCGTGCAGCCGGCCGTCGGCTCGCGCACCACGAAGCGCGAGGCGCCTGCCACCTGCAGCAAGGCGCCAGACGCCAAGGTTCGCCGATCGGACGCCTCGCCCCCATGGCCATCGCCATGGGATTGCGCGCTGAATTCCGCAGCCTCGAGCCGCACGCCCCAATGGGCCAGCAGCGGATCGAGCAGACTCGTGAGCGGCGGTCGCCCGGGATGGACGAGCGGGCGCGGGTCCGGCCAGAGCAACAGCGGATCGGCCAGCACCACCGCGCGTCCACCCGCGCGCACCCAGCGGTCCAGCGCGACCAGTTCTTCGGGCGCCATCGCACGCGGCTGCGCCAGCAGCACCGCCGCGTGCCCAGCCAGGCTATGGTCATTGAGCGCATCGAGAGGGTGCAGGGAGACATGAAGATCAAGCGCGCGCAGCAAGGGCGAGCGCAGGCCGATCGACTGCGTCGCCGGCACTCCGTGAACGGCGCCCATGGCGACATCATGCAAGGGCAAGGCCGAGAACAACGCGACGCTTGGCCGATCCCCGGCTGTGGCGGATTGGGAAGCATTGCGCATGGCCGGCACGGCCCAGTTCGCGACAAGCACAGCCCCTACGCACAGCGCCAGCGCCGAACCCAGCCTTACCCGGCGGGAGCGGCCTGCGACCAAGGCCCACAGACTGCCGACGATGGCCAGCCCGGCCGCGAGCGCGATCATGCCGGCCCAGGGCAGACGGACGGACGCCAACCCGATCAGGCACAGCGGTGGCAGCAGGACGACGGCCGACAGAGCCGCAACCGTCGGCCAGCGCAACCTTGCAGGAGCAGCCTCGGCGCGGTCCCCCTGCCCGGAGCGGACCGCGCCGGTCAGCAGGATGGCGCCCACAATGATCCCCGCCGTGCCCGGCCACAGCCAATCGAGCGGATCGAGCCGTCCGGTCCGCAGGCTGGTGCCGGTCAGCCCGAGCAGAAGCGACACGATGGCAGGGGCAAGCGTCGCCGCCAGCAGCAAGGCAGTGCGGGGCATCGCGGCAACCGGGCGACGGCTCAGGGCGTCTGCTGCTGGGCGGGGCGCTGCGACTGGGCCTGATCGCGGTCCTGATCCATGCGCTGACGCAATTGCGGATCGGGCTCCAGATCGGGCACGGGCGATGGCAGGATGGGCGCGGCGCTGTCCGATGTGGTCGGCGTGACGCCCAGATCCGCCAGCGGTTCATTGTTGGTCGGCGCCGGCGTGCCGGTCGTATTGGCGCCACCGGTCTGTGCGGCGGCGGACGACGCATCGCTCGACATCGTCGCCGTATCGCTCGTCCCATCCTGACGGACGGCATCGACGATCAGGTTCGCCAGCGTAACGACCAGCAGAACCGCGGCCAGCCCCACCAGGCCGATCTGCACGCGCTGCAACTCTTCACGATGGGCGCGAACGTCGCTCTTGCGGCTCACTGCTTCCCGTTCGGGCCGACTGTCCGCCATCTTTGCGCTCCCTAGTCCGCCAACCATGGGAAAGGCGTCAACCCCTTGGAAACCAGCCAGTCCCGATTGTAAAGCGTGGAAAGATAGCGAAGGCCCGTGTCGCACAGGATGGTGACGATGCGGCTGCCCGGCCCGAGCTTGCGGCCCAGTGCAACGGCACCTGCGACATTGATGCCGGTGGAAAGGCCAACGCACAGCCCCTCGCCCATCAGCTTCTCGACCCACATCATGCCTTCTTCGTCAGACATGCGGAACTGCGTGTCGATCGGCGCACCTTCGAGATTGGCGGTGATGCGGCCTTGGCCGATCCCCTCGGCGACCGAGGAGCCTTCCGCCTTCAGTTCGCCATGGGCGTAATAATTGTACAGCGCCGCACCATAAGGGTCGGTCAGCGCGATGGTGATCGCCTCGCTCTTCTGCTTGAGGCCGAGGCCGACGCCCGCAAGCGTACCGCCCGTTCCGGCCGCGCAGGTGAAGCCATCGATGCGCCCTTCCATCTGCGCCCAGATTTCCTCGGACGTGCCGACGATGTGAGCTCTGCGATTGGCGATATTGTCGAACTGATTGGCCCAGATCGCGTTCGGCGTTTCCTCAGCGAGACGGCGCGAGGTGTGCACGAAGTGACCGGGATTGGCATAAGGCGCGGCGGGCACGAGCACCAGCTCGGTACCGAGCGCGCGCAGCGTGTCCATCTTCTCGCGGCTCTGCGTCTCGGGCATGACGATGATCGTGCGATAGCCCTTGGCATTGGCGACCAGCGCGAGGCCGATGCCGGTGTTGCCGGCCGTCCCTTCGACGATGGTGCCGCCGGGCTGCAGCAAGCCTTTTTCCTCGGCATCTTCCACGATGAACAGGGCGGCGCGGTCCTTGACCGAGGCGCCGGGGTTCATGAACTCACATTTGCCGTAGATTTCGGCGCCGCTGGCCTCGGACGGCCCGGCCAGCCGGACAAGAGGCGTATTACCGATGAGGGAGATCGTATTGGGATGGACGGTCATAGCGACTGACTAGGACGACGAAGCGCGCTGAGCAAGGCAGGAGATTGCATGGCCGCCGCAAGCCCAGCTTGTCCCGCAGCGCTGCCGGAACGCGCTTATTCGGACCGGACGAGCGCCTGCTCGTCTTCGCCCTGTTCGCGGGCCGCGCGCCGATCCGTAAACCAGATGAAAATCAGCGTCATTTCGTAGAGGATGATGAGCGGAATGGCGAGCATGAGCTGCGAAACCACATCGGGCGGCGTGAGAACCGCCGCCACAGCCACCGCACCGACGATGAAATAGCGCCGCGCACCCACCAATTGCGCGCGCGAGACGATGCCGGCGCGATTGAGCAGCATCACCAGCACCGGCAGAAGAAAGCTGATGCCGAAGGCCAGGATGAACTGCATGACGAGGCTGAGATAGCTGTCCACGCTGGGCAGCGCTTCCAGCTGCATCCCGCCCGCATCGCCCTGAAAGCGCAGGAAGAAGTGAAATGCGGTCGGCATCACCAGATAATAAGCAAAGGCCGCGCCGCCGACGAACAGGATGGGCGTTGCCAGCAGGAAGGGCAGCAGCGCCCGCTTTTCCTTGGCATAAAGGCCCGGCGCGATGAACGCCCAGAGTTGGTTGGCGGTGATCGGGAAGGAGATGAAGAAGGCGCCGAACATGGCGACCTTCAATTCCACGAAGAACGCCTCATAAAGCTTGGTGTAAACGAGCTTTCCGACCGTGTTGCCAAAGCCCTGCTTGAGCGGCTCCACGAGAAAACCGAGAATGTCGCCCGCAAAATAATAGCAGACCGCGCCGGAAATGAAGAGCGCGGCGACGCAGCGCAACAGGCGCTTTCTCAGCTCGATGAGATGATCGAGCAGGGGCGCCTTGGTATCGTCAATGTCCTTCATGCGGTACGCGGTCCGTTCGGCTCGTCGGAGGTGCCAAGCGGCAGGCTGGACTGCGCCATGCTCTCGCTGGCGGGCGCGTCGCGCTTGTGCGCCGGGCCGGCATCCTCGACCGTCTCGCCGGTATGGGACGGCGCGTCATCGGTCGCGACCTTATCGTCACGATCCCCCAGCAATTCCGGCGCGCTATGATCCTGCAGGGCGGCTGTGCTCGCCGGATCGCTGAACTCCGTATTGCGGGTTTCGTCCATGATTTTCTGGTTCTGCTTGGCCCACTGCTTCTGCAGTTCCTCAAGCTCGGCTTCGCGCACCATCGCGTCGATGCCGCTGCGGAAATGGCGCGCCATGCCGCGCGCCTTCCCGACGATCTGACCGAATTTATAGAGCGCGCGTGGCAAATCCTTGGGGCCGATCACGAGGACCGCCACCACCGCGATCAGCAGCAGCTCTGTGGACGCAATGTCAAACATGCCAGGTTGGCCTGATCAGACCGCCCGGATCAGCTTTCGAGCTTCTGCTCTTCGCGCGTCGCGCTGCTCTCGCCGGCTGCGGACTGACGATCGATGCGCTGCGCAGGCTTCGCCGCGCTCGCCGTATCGCCGTCATCATCCGCAAGGCCCTTCTTGAAGCTCTTAATACCCTTGGCGACATCGCCCATCAGGCTGGAGATGCGTCCGCCGCCGAACAGCAGCACGATCACCAGCACCAGTACGACCCAGTGAATCGGGGAACCGAAACCCATCAGAAATCTCCTGTGAATGCGCCCTAACTAAGCCCTGCGGGTCCATAGCGCAATGGCCATCCCGGCATCAGCCCTTGCCTCATCGAATAAGGCGATCAGTCCTCATCTTCTTCATCTTGTGGGTCATTTTCAAGACTCCCCTGCAAATCCAGCGATTCCATCGCCAGATCGACCGGATCGAGCAGGCCGGCAGCGCGCAGATCGTCGATCCCGGGCAGATCGCGCCGGCTGGCGAGGCCGAAGTGGCTCAGAAAATCAGGGGTCGTCGCATAAGTGAGCGGCCGTCCCGGCACCTCTCGCCGCCCCGCCGGGCGCACCCAGCCCGCCTCCATCAGCACGTCCAGCGTCCCCTTGCCGACCTGCACGCCGCGAATCGCCTCGATCTCCGCGCGGCTGACCGGTTCGTGATAAGCGATGATCGCCAGCGTCTCGACCGCGGCCCGGCTGAGCTTGCGCGGCTCCTCCCGCTCGCGGCGCAGGATATGGCTGAGATCGGCTGCCGTCTGGAAATGCCAGCGCCCGCCCCGCTCGACCAGTTCAATCCCGCGACCGGCATAATGCGCGGCCAAAGCCGACAGGCAGCCCCGGATATCGCCGTCCAGCCCGCTATGCCGCTGGATCTCGGCGACCGTCAGCGGCGCCTCGGCCGCGAACAGCACGGCTTCCACGAGACGCTCCATCTCGCTCGCAGCATGGAACTCCGGCACGCTCATGACGGCACCGCCGGCGCGCGCAGGTACAGCGGCGCGAACGTCTCTTCCTGCCGCAGTTCGACGCGCCCTAGCCGCGCGAGCTCCAGCGCTGCGACGAAACTGCTGGCCAACGCCGAGCGGCGCAGCTGCGGATCAGCGGTTTCGGGCAGGAACCGGCCCAGCTCGGCCCAGTCCAGCTCCATGCCGATCAGGCGCGACACCCGCTCAATGGCTTCATCCAGCGTCATCACCGGCCGGCGATGGACGATGTGGATGCGCGGCGCCGTCCGCGCCTTCACCTGCCCATAAGCCTGAATGATGTCGAACAGGCTGGCCTGCCACACGATTGCGCGGGGCCGGTGCAATCCTTCCGGCGCCGCACGGGGGAAGACATCCCGGCCTAGCCGATCCCGCGCCATCAGGCGGGCGCCCGCCTCGCGCATCGCCTCCAGCCGCTGCAGCCGCAGATGGAGGCGCAGCGCCAGTTCCTCGGGCGAGGGCTCGGGCTGCGCTTCCTTGGGCAGCAGCAGCCCGGATTTGAGATAGGCGAGCCACGCCGCCATCACCAGATAATCGGCGGCCAATTCCAGCCGCAGTTCCGCCGCTTCCTCGATGAAGCGCAGATATTGCTCGACAAGGGCGAGGATGGAAATCTCGCGCAGATCCACCTTCTGCGTCCGCGCCAGCGCCAGCAACAGATCGAGCGGCCCTTCCCAGCTTTCCACCGAGACGGTGAGGATGGCATCGCCTGGCAGGCGGCGGACAGGCTCCATCCACTCGCCATCGAACAGCCCGGTCGGCGCCTTATCGGCAGGCTGGACGGGCGAGCTGGCGCTCATGCCGGCGCGAGGGCCAAGAGCGCGTCGCGCGTCGCCATCGCCTTTTCACCCGGCCAGGCCGGATCGGCGCCGGCGGCGATGCTCGCCATCGCCCGGTCCAGCCGCTCGCGCGCCGCATCGGACATGTCTGGCAAGCGCGCGGCAATGGCCGTCATCTCGTCCATCCGCCCCCAGCAATTGAGCGCCAGATCGCAACCGGCCGCGACCACCACCTCGGCCAGTTCATCCGCCGGACCGTTGAGCGCCTTCATGTCGAGATCGTCGGACATCAGCAGGCCATCAAAGCCGATAGCCCCCCGGATGATCTCGCGAATCACATAAGGCGACAGGCTGGCTGGCCGATCCGCATCCCACGCGGTGTAGACGATGTGCGCGGTCATGCCCGCCGGAGCGTGACGCAGCGCCCGGAATGGCGCGAGGTCGCGCTCCATCTCATCGGCGCTGGCCGAAACCGTGGGCAAAGCGAGATGGCTGTCGACCAGCGCGCGACCATGGCCCGGCATATGCTTGACGATGCCGGCGACGCCGCCGTCCCTCAGCCCCTCCAGCGTTGCCCGGCCCAGCGCCGCGACGCGCATCGGCTCAGCGCCGAAGGACCGATCCCCAACAATGTCGCTCGCGCCGGGATAGCGCAGATCGAGCACAGGGGCGGCATTGGCGGTGATCCCGACATCCGAGAGCATCGTGCCCAGCAGCCGGGCGTTGCAGCGCGCCGCCTCCATGGAGCTTGAGGGCGCGAGATCATAAAGGGCATCGAAGCGCGCGGCGGGGGGACAGTCCGGCCAGTGCGGCGGGCGCATCCGCGCGACGCGGCCGCCTTCCTGATCGATCATGATGTACAGATCGTCCCGCCCGGCGATCTCGCGCAACTCATCGGTGAGCGCGCGCAACTGGGCGCGGTCGGCGATGTTGCGGCCGAACAGGATGTAGCCTGCCGGGTCGCAGGCACGGAACAGCGCCCGCTCGTCCGCGCTGACACGCTCGCCGGCAAGGCCGAAGATGACCGGCTTCATCGCGCGGAGATCACCGGACGACGATGCAATTTTCGCCCGCCACCCGAAGCCGCCCGCAGGTGGCGGTGGCATCCGCCGGGGAGGCGACGCTGGCGCGCAGGCGATACAGGGTGCGTCCGCCCGTCTCGACCGGCTCGACGCTGTGCTTGAGGGCCGAGAGATAATCGAATCGGCCGGACTGCTTCTTCCAGACCTCCTCGGCGATGGCGCGCGAGGCAAAGGCGCCGAGCTGGACGCGCGGCCCGGTCAAGGTATCGACATCCTCAACCTTCGCCGGAGCTGGCGCCGCCGGCTTGGGCGTGGCGGCCGTCTTGACCGGCGCGATGACCGTGGGCTTTGCCGCCGGACGTTCTGCGGGAACGGCGAGAGCCGGCGCGGTCGGGCCGGTCTGCTTCAAATCGTCACGCGGTGCTTCCGGCACGCGGCTCGCATCGATGCGGCCCGAGGCCTCCCGGCCCTCGCTGGCTGCAAAGGCTTCGTCTCCTTCCCCATCGAAGGTGCGCGCGTCCGACGCGTTGGCCGGGACCTTGTAATCCTTGTTCTCCGCCGCGATCAGCGGGGCCGAGCCATCGCTGCCGCTGCGATCGCGGTTGCTGAACAGGTAGCCGCCGGCGACAATCACACCGAGCAGAACCAGGCCCAGCACCGCCAGACCGACAATGCGGATCGGGGATACCCTTTCGGTCTCTTCCTCAATTCCTGCGGGCTCCAGCCAGGGCAGCCGGTCCTCGTCATCAAGATTGAGACCGTTATTCGGCTCCCCGGCTGACATCAGTTCATCTCCTCAAGCGCGCTGACGCCCATCAGGGCCAGGCCGTTCTTGATAACCTGACCGATTCCGGCGCTCAAGTGCAGTCGCGCCGCGGTGAGGCCCGCATCGCCCGCGACGATCACGCGCCGCTCGGGCTGATCGTTGCCGAGGTTCCACCAGCCATGGAAGCTGGCGGCAAGATCGTAGAGATAGAAGGCGATGCGATGCGGCTCACGCGCATTGGCGGCAGCCTCCACCACGCGGGGGAAAGTGGCCAGCTGTTTGACCAGATCCACCTCCTCCGGGCCGAACAGCGCGCTGTCCGCCGCGGGCAGCCCGTCCGGGAAGCTCTCCTGCACCCGGCGCGCCAGCGAGGAAATCCGCGCATGGGCATATTGCACGTAGAAGACCGGATTGTCCTTGCTGGCTTCCACCACCTTGGCGAAGTCGAAATCCATCTGCGCATCGGCCTTGCGCGTCAGCATGGTGAAGCGCACCACATCCTTGCCGACTTCCTCGACGACGTCTGCCAGCGTGACGAAATTGCCGAGCCGCTTGCCCATGCGGACCAGCTCGCCATTACGCATCAGGCGGACCATCTGCACCAGCTTGACGTCGAACTGGACCTTGCCGCCGGTCAGCGCAGCCACGGCGGCCTTGATCCGCTTGACGGTGCCGGCATGGTCGGCGCCCCAGATGTCGATCAGCTGGTCGGCGTTTTCGGCCTTCTGGGCATGATATGCGAGGTCGGTGCCGAAATAGGTCAGCCCGCCATCGGACTTGCGCACCGGCCGGTCGCTATCGTCGCCGAACTGCGTCGCCCGGAAGAGCGTCATTTCGGTCGGCTCCCAGTCGTCCGGCAGTTCACCCTTCGGCGGCTCCAGTACGCCCTGATAGATAAGCCCCTCTGCCTCCAGCCGGGCCAGCGCGGCATCGACGCGGCCGGCCTGCTGCACGGCCGCCTCGGAGGCGAAGACATCATGATGAATGCCGAGCAGCGCCAGATCGGCGCGGATCATGTCCATCATCGCAGCGACGGCGCGCTCGCGGAACAGGTCGAGCCAGTCGGCTTCCGGGGCTCCGACGTAGCGATCGCCGAATTCCGCCGCCAGCGCCTGACCGATCGGGATCAGATATTCGCCGGGATAGAAGCCCTCGGGGATCGTGATCGTCTCGCCCAGCGCTTCCCTGTAGCGCAGATGCACCGAACGGCCGAGCGTCTGCACCTGCGCACCGGCATCGTTGATATAATATTCGCGGGTGACTTTATGCCCGGCATATTCCAGCAGCGCGGCCAGCGCATCGCCGACCACCGCACCCCGGCAGTGGCCCATGTGCATCGGCCCGGTCGGATTGGCCGAGACATATTCGATGTTGACGCGCACGCCCTTGCCCATCGTCGAGCGGCCATAGTCGGCGCCGGCCGCATGGATGGCCGCCAGCTCGTCTTCCCAGGCAGTGCGGACAAGGCGCAGGTTGATGAAGCCGGGGCCCGCGATCTCCACGCCGTCGACATCCGTGAGCGTCCGCAGCCGGCCGGCGATCAGCTCGGCAAGGGCGCGGGGATTGGTGCCGGCCGGCTTGGCCAGCACCATCGCGGCATTGGTCGCCATGTCGCCATGCGAGGGATCGCGCGGCGGTTCGACGGTCACGGCGGCACGATTGAGGCCGGCGGGCAATTCGCCAGCCTGCACCATGTCGTCCAGAAGGCCGTCCAGCGCGGCGGCGATACGAGCGAAGATATTCATCGGGTCAGCGGTCCTGTCAGCATCGGCGGCGCGGCTGCAGGATGCTGCGGTCGTCCGGCCGCCGGAAAATATCAGCGGGTCACGTTATAGCGGAGCTGGTCGGTGGTCAGGTTGAAACCCAGGAGCAGCTCGAAGCTGCTTCGCTGGATCGCCTCGCGCACTTCAGGGCGGGCCAGCGGATCGAGCGCCGCGTCCTCATCGCCCGTCTTGCGCGGGCGGGTGATCATGCGCTCGACCTCGGGCGGCAGCGTTGCCGCACTGCGATCGATATAGGCGGAGGTGCTACCCGTCGCCTCGGCACGCAGCGCCCCCTCGGCGAAATTCAGCCGCACCATCGTAACGCGCTTGGCGGTCACCGCCGTCGCGCCGCGCACGACCGCCGCGAAGACGGGCAGATCGACCGTCCGCGCCGGGCCCGCATCGCGGCGCACCGCGACCACCTTGTAGCCGACCTGCGAATAAATGTCGGTGTCGCCGGTCGTGCAAGACGGCCGCACATCGGTGAGCGTCGCGACCACATCGATCGCGCGCGCGTCGCGGCTGTCGGCCGGGTCGAACAGCGTGACGTCGCCGGTGTGCGCGGCCACGGCCACGGTCGGGCATGCGGTGCGGAACTGGATGATGCCTTGTCCGGCGGAGTCGATGTCGCCGCGCTTCGCGCAGCCGGCCATCAGGGCGACAAGAGCTGCCAGAACGGCGGGTTTCGAGAGAGCGGCGATCCGCACGATGGCTCCAATTCCTTCATTCTGGCGCGCGCGGGATATCCCGCGCACAATCGGGTCCGCGCTTCTTAGTCGCGCTCCCACGGGCGCGCAACCGAAAGGGCACGTCGCCCGGACGGGCTGCAAAGACCTCGCCCGCGCCAGATGACCGCAGGATGAACCGGACGGCCGTTGCGCCCTCTCCCATTCTTCCGGCTTTCCCTCGGGCGGCCATGCCCCTAATGGGACTGGATGGATGGATCGACACATATGCCCGACATGCCTGCCTCTCGCCAGCGCCCCGCCCTCACCGTTCTGGTCGCCGCACCGCGCGGCTTCTGCGCCGGTGTCGACCGCGCGATCATGATCGTGGAGCGGGCGCTCGAGAAGTTCGGCGCGCCGGTCTATGTCCGGCACGAGATCGTCCACAACCGCTTCGTCGTCGATGGGCTGCGCGCCAAGGGCGCCATCTTCGTGGACGAGCTGGACCAGGTGCCCGATGGGCGGCCGGTGGTCTTTTCCGCCCATGGCGTGCCCAAGGTCGTGCCCGCCAATGCCGAGGCGCGCGGCCTCGATTATCTCGATGCGACCTGCCCGCTGGTTTCCAAGGTCCACCGGCAGGCCGAGCGGCAGGTGGAGGCCGGGCGCCACATCCTGTTCATCGGCCACGCCAATCACCCCGAGGTGATCGGCACGTTCGGCCAGGTGCCGGACGGCGCGATGACGCTGATCGAGACGCAGGCAGATGCCGAGGCCTTCCAGCCCGCCCCCGGCGTGTCGCTGGCCTTCCTCACCCAGACCACGCTCTCCGTCGACGATACCGCGGAGATCGTCGCGACGCTGGAGCGGCGCTTTCCGGACATTGCCGCGCCGAAGGGCGAGGACATCTGCTACGCGACCTCCAACCGGCAGGCCGCGACGAAGGAAATCGCCCGTCGTGCGCAGGCCGTGATGGTCATCGGTGCACCCAACAGCTCCAATTCCATGCGGCTGGTCGAGGTCGCCGACCGCAGCGGCGCGCGTGCCCGCCTGATCGAAACGGCCGACGAAATCGACTTCGACTGGCTGGCCGGCGTCGAGACGCTGGGCGTGACCGCCGGGGCCAGCGCGCCCGAAGTGCTGGTGCGCAGCGTGATCGACAAGCTCGCCACCCGCTTCGACGTGACCGAGGAGGAAGTGCTCACCACCACCGAATCGATCACCTTCAAGCTGCCGCGCGGCCTGGAAGCGGCCTGAGCCATGGCTGTCTACACGCAGGTGCCGGCCGAGACGCTGGCGCTCTTCCTCGAACGCTATGATGTCGGCACACTGCTCGCCGCCAAGGGCATCGCCGAGGGCGTCGAGAACAGCAATTATCTCGTCGACACGACCGGCGCGGACGGCAAAGGCGCCCGCTTCATCCTGACGCTCTACGAAAAGCGCGTGGATGTGGCGGACCTGCCCTTTTTCATGGATCTGCTCGACCATGTCGGCGCGCGTGGCTGCCCGGTGCCGCGCTTCATCCACGACCGCGAGGGCAAGGCACTGCAGACGCTGTGCGAGCGGCCCGCCGCCCTCATCGAGTTTCTGAACGGCGTCTCGGTGACCCACCCGACCCCGCCGCAGGCCCGGTCTGCCGGCGCGGCCCTGGGGCAGTTTCACCGCGCCGCCGAGGATTTCTCCGGCGAGCGCCCCAACACGCTCGGCCCGGAAGGATGGCACCGCCTCGCCAATGAGTGCGGCGGCGCGCTGGATACCATCCAGCCGGGGCTGGAACAGCGCGTACGGACCGAACTCGCCTATCTCGACGCGCATTGGCCGGATGCGCTGGCACGTGGCGTCATCCATGCCGATCTGTTTCCGGACAATGTGCTGATGCGCGGCGACGAGGTCGGCGGACTGATCGACTTCTACTTCAGCTGCACGGACATCCGCGCCTATGACCTTGCCATCATGCATGGCGCCTGGTGCTTCGGGCCCGACGGGCGGGACTTCGACAGCGCCGTGGCTTTGGCGCTGATCGCGGGATATCGCGCGACGCATGGGCTGACCGCGGAGGAATATGCCGCGCTGCCTGTCCTCGCACGCGGCGCGGCGCTGCGCTTCCTGCTGACCCGCGCCTATGACTGGATCAACACGCCCGCCAATGCGCTGGTGACGCGCAAGGATCCGCTGGCCTATCTGCGGCGCCTCGACTTTTATGCCGAAACGGACGCAGCGGCGCTGTTCGGCTCGGCCTCGTGAAAACCGTTCAGCTGTTCACCGACGGCGCCTGCAAGGGCAATCCCGGACCGGGCGGCTGGGGCGTGGTGCTGCGCTTCAACGGCCATGAGAAGGAGCTTTCCGGCGGGGAAGCGCACACCACCAACAACCGCATGGAGCTGATGGCCGCGATCGCTGGCCTCAACGCCCTCAAGGGGCCGTGTCACGTGATTCTCTCCACGGACAGCAACTATGTGAAGGACGGCATCACCCGCTGGATTCACGGCTGGCAGCGCAATGGCTGGCGCACCGCCGACAAGAAACCGGTCAAGAATGCCGACCTCTGGCAGGAACTGCTTGCCGCCGTCGCGCCCCACCAGATCGACTGGCAATGGGTAAAGGGCCACTCCGGCCACCCGGAAAACGAGCGCGCCGACCGCCTCGCCAGCGATGCGGCGGAGCGGGCGCGGGGTTAGGTTTCGCGGCTCCGGGCTGCTGTTCGCGTTAGCCCCATAGCGCCCGGTTTTACGCCGGCTGGAACGTCCGCCGCCAACCTTCGTTACGGCGTGGAGCCGATCCTGGGCTCGTTAGCCAAAGATCGGACTGTTATGCCGCCACGCACCCTGATCCAGTTCTTCCATTGGTACACGCAGGATGGAGGGCGGCATTGGGATGAGGTGGCTGGCAAGAGCGCGAGCCTCGCGGGCATCGGCATCACCGATATCTGGCTGCCGCCGGCCGGCAAGGGGGCGGCGGGCGGCTATTCGGTTGGTTATGACGCCTATGACCTGTTCGACCTCGGCGAGTTCGACCAGAAGGGCACGGTGGCGACCAAATATGGTGATCGCGCCGCGCTCGAACGGGCCTGCGCTACCCTGCGCGATGCCGGATTGCGGGTGATCCACGACGTCGTCTTCAATCACAAGATGGGCGGAGACGAGACGGAGCAGGTGCGCGTGCGCCGGGTCAATCCGGATAACCGCACCGAGATCGAGGACGAGGCTTTCGAGGCGCGCGCCTATACGCGCTTCACGTTCCCGGGGCGCAATGGCGCCTATTCCAAGTTCATATGGGATGCCCGCTGCTTCAGCGGCGTGGACCATCTCGACGAGCCCAATGAAAATGGCGTCTTCAAGCTCGTCAACGACTATGGCGATGGCGAGTGGAACGCCGAGGTGGACGAGGAACTCGGCAACTTCGACTATCTGATGGGATCGGACATCGAGTTCCGCAACAACGCCGTCTATGAAGAGCTGAAATATTGGGGCCGCTGGCTGGCCGAGCAGCTTCCTGTCGATGGCTTCCGGCTCGATGCCGCCAAGCATATCCCGGCCTGGTTCTTCCGCGACTGGGTGGGGCATATGCGGGAGAGCGTGGCGGACGATCTGTTCGTGGTCGCCGAATATTGGCACCCGGACATGACCGCCCTGCAGACCTATCTCGACCGGGTCGATCATCAGCTCGCCCTGTTCGACGTCGCCCTGCATCACCGCTTTTACGAAGCCTCCTGCGCGGGCGACGCATTTGACATGCGGACGATCTTCGACGGTTCGCTGGTGGCGGTGGCCCCGGACCGGGCGGTGACGATCGTGGCAAACCACGACACCCAGGCGCTGCAGGCCATGGAAGCACCCGTCGAGACCTGGTTCCGTCCGCTGGCTTATGCGCTGATCCTGCTGCGCGAGGCCGGGGTGCCCTGCGTGTTCTATCCCGATCTCTATGGCGCGCGGTACAATGATACGGGCGGCGATGGCGAGACTCATGAGGTCGAGATGCCGACGATTGACGGCCTCGAGAAGCTGATCGAAGCGCGGCAGCGTTTCGCGCACGGCCCGCAGACCGACCTGTTCGACGACCCCCATGCCATCGGCTTCATCCGCCACGGCACGGAGGATGCGCCGGGCTGCGTCGTGCTGCTCACCAATGCGGGCGATGCCAGTAAGGTCTTCGATCTCGGCCCGGATCATGCCGGCGCGGGTTTCCGCGATTATCTCGGGCATTGCGAGGAAGAAATCTGGTCGGACGATGAGGGACGGCTGATCGCGCGGGTGAATGGCGGAAGCGTGAGCGTGTGGGTGCGCAGCGACGCATTTTGAAGGGCTCAGCGCCAGCGCATTGCCCTTTTGGGAACTCCGGGGCGACTGATGCTCAGGAACGACCCTCCAACATCGCGCGTTGGCTCAATTGAAAGGAGTTCTCAGATGGAAGATGAGGTTCACAAGACCACCGAAGACGCCCGTGCCGGCCAGACGCCGCACATCGTCCGTTATGTGCTGAGCATCTCGCTCGTGCTTGCGGTGATTGTGATGGCGGTCGTTCTGTTCTGGGGCTCTGCCCAGAGCTGACGACGGCCTGAATGCGCTTTTACGCGCAGAAAAGTGGGGCCGGACGCGGCCGGCCCACATTCCTCAAATATCGCGGCGCCCGAGCAACCGCAGACGCAGAGCGTTGAGCTTGATGAAGCCAGCCGCATCCCGCTGATCATAGGCGCCCGCATCATCCTCGAACGTCACGACCTTCTCGCTGTAGAGCGAATTGGGCGACTTGCGGCCCACGACGATGCAGCTGCCCTTATAGAGCTTGAGGCGGACCGTGCCCGCAACCTTCAGCTGGCTGTGGTCGATTGCCGCCTGCAGCATCTCGCGCTCGGGTGAGAACCAGAAGCCGTTATAGACCAGTTCCGCATAGCGCGGCGCCAGTTCGTCCTTGAGGTGGGCGGCGCCGCGATCCAGCGTCAACTGTTCGATGCCGCGATGTGCCAGCGCATAGATCGTGCCGCCCGGCGTCTCGTACATGCCGCGCGATTTCATGCCGACGAAGCGGTTCTCGACCAGATCGAGCCGGCCAATGCCGTGCTTGCGACCCAGTTCGTTGAGGGCTTCCAGCAGCGTGGCCGGACTCATCGCCTGACCATTGAGGGCCGTACCGTCGCCCTTCTCGAAATCGACGGTGATATATTCCGGCGTGTCCGGCGCATCCTCGGGATTGACGGTGCGCGAATAGACATAGTCCGGCACCTCCTCCCACGGATCTTCGAGCACTTTGCCTTCCGAGGAGGTGTGCAGCATGTTGGCGTCAGTGGAGAACGGCGCTTCGCCGCGCTTGTCCTTGGGCACCATGATCTGGTGCTGCTCGGCCCATTCGATGAGCTTGGTGCGCGAGGTCAGATCCCATTCGCGCCACGGCGCAATGACCTTGATATCCGGCTGGAGCGCATAATAGCCAAGCTCAAACCGCACCTGGTCATTGCCCTTTCCGGTCGCGCCGTGGGACACGGCATCGGCCCCGACCATCTTGGCGATCTCGATCTGGCGCTTGGCGATCAGCGGCCGCGCGATGGAGGTGCCAAGCAGATACAGCCCCTCATACATGGCGTTGGCGCGCATCATCGGGAAGACATAATCCCGCACGAATTCCTCGCGCAAATCGTCGATGAAGATGTGCTCGGGCTTCACGCCGGCATTCAGCGCCTTCTGCCGGGCCGGCTCCAGCTCCTCGCCCTGCCCCAGATCGGCCGTGAAGGTCACGACCTCGCAGCCATAATGGATTTGCAGCCACTTGAGGATGACGCTGGTATCGAGGCCACCGGAATAGGCGAGAACAACGCGCTTGATGGTGTCGGACATGGCGACAGGGGTCTTTCGAACTGGAGGTCGAGGATCAGGCCGGTCGCCTATCAGCGTCGCTCAAAACGCGCAACCTGTGAGGGACGCCGGGCGCGCCAATCCGGTGGCAGCCCGCCACTAGTCATCGGCACGATCGATCATTGAGACGACTTTAATCGATTTTTGTTCTTGAACGGGTGGCATTATTGTCAGCCTTGGAACGCAGCCTGCAGCCTGCGTCCATTGCTCGCCGGTTCCCCACGGCCGCGCGAGCACCTGCTGCCCCGGCACCCCCCTCCTGCCGGGGCAGCTATCGCCTCCCGACATTCCCCTGCATCCGGCAAGACCGCGGCAGCTTTGCGCCTGTATAAAACGAACCGCCCGGCCCCATCTCTGGAGCCGGGCGGCGAAGCATCCGTCATGGAAGGAGGATTATGCCGAGAGATCGAACCGGTCGGCGTTCATCACCTTCACCCAGGCCGCGATGAAGTCGGCGACGAACTTGTCGGCAGCGTCGGACGACGCGTAAACCTCCGACAGCGCCCGCAATTGGGAGTTCGATCCGAACACCAGATCGGTGCGGGTCGCGGTCCATTTCTCCATGTCCGTCTTGCGGCAGGTGCCGACGAACACCTCGTCCCCGCGATCATCGACTTCCTTCCACGCCGTGCCCATGTCGAGCAGGTTGACGAAAAAGTCGTTGGTCAGCTGGCCGGGACGATCCGTCAGCACGCCTTCCTTGCGACCATTGTGATTGGCACCGAGCACGCGCAGCCCGCCGACCAGCACCGTCATCTCCGGCGCGCTCAGCCGCAGAAGCTGGGCGCGGTCGATCATCAGCTCCTCGGTCGGCACGCTGAAGCGCACCTGGAGATAATTGCGGAAGCCGTCTGCCTTGGGCTCCAGCACGGCGAAGCTTTCGACATCGGTCCAGTCCTGCACGGCATCGGTGCGACCGGGCGTGAACGGCACGGTCACTGCGCGCCCGGCTGCCTTGGCGGCCTGCTCGATGCCGACGCTGCCGCCCAGCACGATCAGATCGGCAAGGCTCACCTTCTTCCCGCCCGGTGCCGCCGCATCGAAGTCCGTCTTGATGCCCTCATAGACATTCAGGACACGGGCCAGTTGCGCGGGTTGATTGACCTCCCAGTCCTTCTGCGGCGCAAGGCGGATGCGCGCGCCATTAGCACCGCCGCGATGGTCCGAGCCGCGATAGGTGGAGGCCGAGGCCCAGGCGGTGGTGACCAGCTCGGCCACGGACAGGCCCGATGCCGCGATCTTCTCCTTGAGCGCGGTGACATTGGCGGGGTCGATCGGCGCATGGTCGGCCTTGGGGATCGGGTCCTGCCAGATCAGGTCTTCCGCCGGCACCTCGGGGCCGAGATAGCGCGCCTTCGGCCCCATGTCGCGGTGACACAGCTTGAACCAGGCCCGTGCGAAGCAATCCGCGAAATAGTCCGGATTCGCCCGGAATTTCTCCATGATCACCCGATAGGCGGGGTCCATCTTGAACGCCATGTCCGCTGTGGTCATCATCGTCGGCACATGCTTGGCAGGATTGTGCGCGGCCGGGGCCAGCGTCTCGGGCGGATTGCCGACCGGCTGCCACTGCTTCGCGCCGGCAGGGCTGCGCACCAGCTCATACTCATGGTCGAGCAACATGTCGAAATAGCTCATGTCCCAGCTGATCGGCGTGGGCGTCCACGCGCCTTCGATGCCGCTGGTGATCGTATGATCGCCGATGCCGCTCTCGTGGCTCGACTGCCAGCCTAGGCCCTGCTGCGCGATGTCTGCGCCTTCCGGCTCGGCGCCGATCTTGGAGGCATCGCCCGCGCCATGCGCCTTGCCGAAGGTGTGGCCACCGGCGGTCAGGGCAGCTGTCTCCTCATCGTCCATGCCCATGCGCTTGAACGTCTCGCGAATGTCCCGTGCGGACTGGAGCGGATCGGGATTGCCACCCGGCCCTTCCGGATTGACGTAGATGAGGCCCATCTGGATCGCGGCGAGCGGATCCTCCAGCGCGCGGCCCTCGGCCTCGTCAATGCGGGTGAGATTGCCTTCCTGGCCCACCCACTGCTCCTCGGTGCCCCAGTAGATGTCCTTCTCCGGCTCGAACACGTCGGCCCGGCCGCCGCCGAAGCCAAACACCGGTCCACCCATCGATTCGATCGCGACATTGCCGGCAAGGATCATCAGGTCCGCCCAGCTCAGCTTCGCGCCATATTTCTGCTTGATCGGCCAGAGCAACCGGCGAGCCTTGTCCAGATTGGCATTGTCCGGCCAGCTGTTGAGCGGGGCGAAACGCTGCTGCCCGCTATTGGCGCCACCGCGACCGTCACCGGTGCGATAGGTGCCCGCCGAGTGCCACGCCATGCGGATGAAGAACGGGCCATAATGGCCGTAATCCGCCGGCCACCAGGGCTGGCTGTCCGTCATCAACGCATGAAGGTCGCGTTTGACGGCCTCATAATCCAGCGTCTTGAACGCTGCGGCATAGTCGAAATCGTCCCCCATCGGGTCGGTAGAGAGACCGTTTCGCTGGAGAATTTCGAGCGAGAGCTGGTTGGGCCACCAGTCCCGGTTGGTGCGGCCCAGCAGCGAGCGCATGGCAGCGGAGGCCTTCATCGGGCAACCCGACGGCGAACCAGTTGTTTTCGCGTCCATTTCAATATCCTTCCCGATCAAAATTCATTGAGGGGAGATTATCGAACAGAGGCCACTCAAAACAGCGATTAAACTTCGTTATTGAAAGCTAGATTTTCGATCAAGCATCAGCCCTTGGCGCGATAGCGTGCCTCGGCCTGCGCCATATAGTCCCGCGTGATGGGCAGAGTGTGGCGATTGCGGACGAACTGGAGCTGGTAGATCGTCTGGCTGCCATAGAGGAAGCCGGACGCTGCTGCCGCCAGATAGAAGGTCCACATGCGGAAGAAGCGCTCGTCGTACAGGGCGACGATCTCCGTCTTCGCCGCCAGCGTGCGCTGATACCAATGCTCGAGCGTGTAGTAATAATGCATGCGCAGCACTTCGATGTCGGTCAGCAGCAGGCGGTTGGGCTCGCTGCCTTCCATGATCTCCGACAACGCCGGGGCGTAACCGCCGGGGAAGATATATTTGCGCATGAAGCCATCCGTCGATGACGGGCCATTGAGGCGGCCGATGGTGTGCAGCAGCATCACCCCGTCCGGCTTCAGCAGGTTATGGCAGGTGCGGAAGAACTCGCGATAATGGCGCACGCCGACATGCTCGAACATGCCGACCGAGACGATGCGATCGAACGTGCCGTTCACATCGCGATAATCGATCAGCTCGAACCGGACGCGATCGGCGACGCCCGCCTCCTGCGCCCTGCGCCGCGCGACCTTGAGCTGCTCCTCGGACAAAGTGACGCCGAGCACGTCCACATCCGCCACGCGGTTGAGATACAGGGCCATGCCGCCCCAGCCGCAACCGATATCCAGCACCTGCTGACCGGGCTTCAGATCGAGCTTGGCGGCGATATGCGCCTTCTTGTCGATCTGCGCCTGCTCCAGGCTTACCGCATCGGGGTCGGTAAAGTAGGCGCAGCTATATTGCCGGTCCTTGTCGAGGAACAGCGCGTAGAGCTTGTCCGATAGATCATAGTGATGCGCGACATTGGCCTTGGAGCGACTGCGCTTGTTGTAATTGTCGCGCCAGTGCTTGATCCGCTCTCCCAGCCAGCCGAGCAAGCTCGGCTCATCGAGCGTCTTGCCGCTTTCCAAAGGCGAATTGGCCGCGACCAGCATGATCAGGTTCCAGATGCTGCCCTGCTCGATCATGAGCTTGCCATCCATGAACCCTTCGGCCGCGCCGAGCGCCGGATTGGTGAGGATGGCCCGCGCGGCGGCATCATCGGTGAAGCGGATGGCGACGTCCGGCCAGCCCCTCACGGCTGTTCCCAACACTTCCTGCGACCCATCCGCATAGCGGATGGTCAATGTGCCCTGACTGATGATCTTGCCGAGCAGGCGACCCAATATTCTCATGGCGCGCGTTTATAGCGCGGCGGATCGTTCGGTCACCCCCTTTCACGAAGAGCGGGCGCTTTCCCTGACCGGTCCATCTGCTATTCCGCTGCCTCGGCCCGTCGGAGATGAGACGATCATGACCACCCCCAGCTTCCACAGCTACCGCCCGGCCGATGGCCATGGGCTGGCGCACAATCCGCTGAATGCCATCGTCGCGCCGAGGCCGATCGGGTGGATCGGGACGGTCAGCGCGACCGGCGTGCCCAATCTCGCGCCCTACAGCTTCTTCAATCTCTTCGCCTACAGCCCGCCGATCATCGGCTTCTCATCCAGCGGCGTGAAGGACAGCCTGACAAACGCGCGCGCGACCGGCGTCTTCACCTGGAACCTGGTTGGCCGCTCCCTGGCCGAGGCGATGAACGCCACATCGGCAGAGGTCGCGCCGGACATCGACGAATTCGCGCTCGCGGGGCTTGAACCGCTCGCATCGGTGGAGATCGCGGCACCGCGCGTCGCGGCCAGTCCGGTGCAGTTCGAATGCCGGGTGACAGACATCATGCCGCTGCGTGGCCTTTCCGGCGCGCAAAGCGGCAATGTCATGGTGTTTGGCGAAGTGGTCCACATCCACATCGATCCGGCCTGCCTGCATGACGGCATTTATCGCACCACCGATGCCGTGCCGGTGGCGCGGGGTGGAGGTCCGGCCGACTATTACGAAATCCGGCCCGACACACAGTTCCTGATGAAGCGCCCCGGCTGAACCTCGGCTCAGCCCAGCGCGGCCTGCTTCTCGGCCGCGAGCCGATCAAGCTCGGCGCGGCTCTTCTTCTCACTGGCGGACTTGAGCTGCCCGCAGGCGGCCATGATGTCGCGACCGCGCGGCGTGCGCACCGGCGCGGAAATGCCAGCCTCAAAAACGATGTCCGAGAAGCGCCTGATCCGCTCCGGGGTGGAGCATTCATAAGGCGCGCCGGGCCACGGGTTGAAGGGAATGAGGTTCACCTTGGCCGGCAGACGATATTGGCGGAGCAGACGGACCAGTTCGCGCGCATCCTCATCGCTGTCATTCTTGTCCTTGAGCATCACATATTCGAACGTGATGCGACGGGCATTATTGGCACCGGGATAGTCGGCACAGGCCTGGAGCAGCTCTTCCAGCCCGAACTTGCGGTTGAGCGGCACGATCTCGTCGCGCACCTCCTTGGTGACGGCGTGGAGCGAGACGGCCAGATTGACGCCGATCTCCTCGCCCGCGCGCGCCATCATCGGCACCACGCCGCTGGTGGAGAGCGTGATGCGGCGCTTGGAGAGCGCCAGCCCGTCGCCATCCATCACCACCTTGAGTGCATCGCGGACATGCTCGAAATTGTAGAGCGGTTCGCCCATGCCCATCATCACGATATTGGTGAGCAGGCGCCCGTCCGGGCTGTACTGCGGCGCGTCGTCGTCTTCTTCCTCTTCCACCTCGCCGAAGCCGGCCATGCTGCCCTTTGGCCACTCGCCAAGGGCATCGCGCGCGAGCATCACCTGCCCGACGATCTCGCCCGGCGTCAGATTGCGCACCAGACGCATCGTGCCGGTGTGGCAGAAGCGACAATTGAGCGTGCAGCCGACCTGGCTGGACACGCACAGCGTCCCCCGGTCCGCATCGGGGATGAAGACCATTTCATAATCCTGCGCGTCGTCGGAGCGCAGCAGCCATTTGCGCGTGCCGTCCGAGCTGATCTGCGCTTCCACCACATTGGGCCGCCCGACGATGAAGCGCTCTGCCATCCAGCCCCGCATCGGCTTGGCCAGATCGGTCATGCGGTCGAAATCGGTCTCGCCGCGATGATAGAGCCAGTGGAAGAGCTGCTTGGCGCGCAGCTTCGCCTGCTTCTCATCGAGACCGGCCGCACTCAGCTCAGCCTTGATCTGGGCGCGGGAGAGACCAACGAGATCGACCCGCCCATCCTCGCGCGGCGTGATGGCGCGGGGGACCGGCACAGGATCGACATGGCCGGGGATCGGCATGAGGGGCGTCGCAGTGTGGGGCATGGGGCGCATATAATCGCATGTTGGAGCTTGCGCCAGTGGCGTTCACCAACCCCGATGCCGGCAGACCATCCCCATACGAAACCGGATTTCCCGTCGTTGCGGGAACCCGGCGAGCAAGGAGCCGTTACGCTCTGGTCGTCCGGGCCCCTCTGGCGCTTGCTGGCAAGCGTGATGTCGGACGCCCCATCGCGCCCGAGGCACATCATTCCACGTACGCCATTCGCCGTGGAGTCCTTCGGCGCCTATCGGAGGATTGATCCATGAAGTTCACGGTCCCGCTCCCCCTCGCCGCCCTGGCCTCGCTCGCCTGCGCGACGCCCGCTTTCGCCGCGGACCGTGCCCCGACCCCGGAGGAGGCGAAGGCCATCACTGCCGTGCTGCACGACGCGGGTTTCAAGAGCTGGGACGAGATCGAGTTCGACATCGACGACAATCGCTGGGAGGTCGATGACGCGCGCGATGCGCAGGGCCAGCAGTGGGATCTCCATCTCGCCCCAAAAACCTACGCGATCGTCCGCCGCAAACGAGACTGACGGCGGGCTCCCTAGTTCGCAAAGCGCTTGAAATAGCTGCTGTCCAGCCAGCGCGGGCGTTCCGGCGCGTTGGCGACGCGCTGGGTGAGCGCAATCACATAGTCGGTCAGCTTCACGCCCTCGGCCTTCATGACGGGCTGCAGAAGATCATCCTGGGGAGAATGGTAGATGTTCGCGCGCCACGCGGCCTCCACCGCCTCTTCCGGCGTCCCGAGTTTGAAACCATATTTGGGAAAGAGCGCCGGGATGCCCTGCTTTATGAAGCTATATTGATCCGACCGGATGAACACGTTGCGATCCGGCTTGGGGTCCGGGACGATGGGCAGGCCCATCGCCTCGCTCACCGCCTGCGCATGAGCGCCAAGGGTGCTCTCCTCATAGCCGATGGGCGTGATGCTGGTCAGCGGAAAGATCGGCAGCGGCATATCCAGATTGATGTTCGCCACGATCGATCCGGCCGGCACCGTCGGACGACTGGCGAAATAGCGCGAGCCGAGCAGGCCCTTCTCTTCGGCCGTGACGATGGCGAACAGGATCGAGCGGCGGGTTTTCCTGGGCGCCGCCGCCAGCGCCCTGGCCGCCTCGATCATGCTGGCGACGCCGACGGCATTATCGAACGCCCCGTTATAGATGGCATCGCCATTGACCGGCGCTCCGATGCCATAGCCATCCAAATGCGCCGAAAGGACGACATATTCCGAGGCCAGTGCCGGGTCCGATCCGGGCAGAACCGCGATGATGTTGTTGCTGCTGAGCGGCTTTTGGGTCGCCTTAATCGTCGCGGCAAAACGGGCCGGCAGATCGAAGACGGGCAGCGGCGCGGATGCGTCCGACAGGGCGGACAGCGCCTCGAAGCTCTGCCCCGTGCCCTCGAACAGCAGACCGGCCTTTTCCGGCGAGAGGGTTGCCATCATGAAGGGCACCGAGACATCGCGCAGCGCCGGATCGGCCAGATACATGGAGGAGAGGCTCGCATTGCCGACCTGCCGCTCCCACCGGATCTCGACCTGTTTGGGGGTGGTGAGCACAATCATGCCCAAGGCACCCCGCTCAGCGAGCAGCTTCGCGCGCGCCGAGCGCGCATCCGACTTCAGCGCGCCCGAAATGTCGGCCGGGCCGCCGGAGAGTACGACCACAACCTTGCCCTTGACGTCGATCCCCGCGAAATCGTCGTGACCGGCCTCAGCTATGGAGAGGCCATAGCCGGCAAAGACGAGCGGCGCGTCGATGCTGGCCGGCATGGGCGTGTTGCCACGGAAGAACAGATCCTGCGGGGTCGCCAGAACCACATCGCCCGACGCGCGCTTGAGCACCGCCGTGCTCGCCGGCTGATCGAAGTGCTGCTCGACCAGATCGACACGCTGAAAATAGCCGTCCGTTCCTGCCGCCCGCGCCCCAAGCTCGCGAAAGGACGCGACGACATAATCGGCCGCGCGATCATAGCCCGGCGTGCCGGCTCCGCGCCCTTCATTGGCATCGCTGGCAAGTTCCTCGACATGGCCCCACCAGGCACTGATCCGCTCAGGGGATGGGTCGGGCAGTTGCGCAGCCAGTGGGGCGGCGATCAGGCAGCCAATGACTGCCCCTAGGGCGTGGCGATAGAACATGAAGCATGGTCTCCCCGGACAATGCGCCGCATGCTGCAATGCAACAAGAGCGCTGTCAACGCGTGGCGGGACCGGGAAAGCAGCGCTTAACGTCGCCGCGCGCAGCCCAGCGCCGCCGCGTCGATGGCGGTGGCGGCACCGCCCAGGGCATAGCGATCGGTAAAGCGCCCGCCGGCCCGCGCCCGCCCGGATATGCTCATCGTCCGGTTGGTGCGCATCGCGGCGATGATTGCCGCATCGCTTGCTGGGTCCGCCGCCCAGACATCCGCTTCGGACCCAACCAGCGCGAACTGCCTGCCGCCGAGGGACAGAACCGCGTGCGTATCCTTGGCCAGCTGATGGCTGAGGCGAATATTCACCTGCCCGCGCAGCCCGGCGCGGGGCCAGTAGCCAATGGCGGCGAACGGGCGCCAGGGCGATGCTTCCCAGCCCCCGGCCATCGGCTGGGCCATGGCAAAGCAGCGCTGGGCGTTCGGATCCCGGAACGCGCCCCAGCCCTCGAACACGCCGAGCACATCCCGCGCCCGCGCGCTCCCGGCCGCGGCAAGCGCGGCGCCGATCAGCAGCAGAGCGAGCGCGCGGACAGGGCGGGTGAGCGTCATGCCGCCGGACAAAGCGTAACGCGCCCGCGAACACAAGACGGCGCCGGGTGGACACGCGCTTTTTTCTCGGGGCGACTTGCCCCATGCGGCAATTTCGATAAGGAATGAGGCTCCAAGAGCGGACTCCTTCGCTCCGACTCCATCAACCGGATAAGAAACGGACACCAGAGGGATGAAGGCCACCATCGAACGTGCGACGCTCCTGAAGAGCCTCGGCCATGTCCAGTCGGTCGTGGAGCGGCGCAACACGATCCCGATTCTCTCGAACGTGCTGATCGACGCGACCGGCGACGGCGCCATCAAGCTGATGGCCACCGACCTCGATCTGCAGATCGTCGAGAATGTGCAGGCGCAGGTGGAAACGCCGGGCGCCACCACGGTCTCGGCCCACACGCTGTTCGACATCGCGCGCAAGCTGCCCGAGGGCAGCCAGGTCCGCCTGGAAGCTGCCGAGGGCAAGATGCTGGTGCAGGCCGGGCGTGCCCGCTTCAACCTGCAGACGCTGCCGCGCGACGACTTCCCGATAATCGCGGAAGGCGCGCTGCCCACCAGCTTCGAGCTGCCGGCCGCCTCGCTCATCCAGATCATCGACAAGACGCGCTTTGCCATCTCCACCGAGGAGACGCGCTATTATCTGAACGGCATCTTCCTGCACGTCGCGGAAGACCCCGCCCCGGTGCTGAAGGCCGCCGCGACCGATGGCCACCGCCTCGCCCGCGTGACGGTCGTGCGCCCCGATGGCGCCGAGGGCATGCCGGACATCATCATTCCGCGCAAATGCATCGCCGAGCTGCGCAAGCTGCTCGACGAAGTGGATGGCAGCGTGCGCATCGACCTCTCGCCCACCAAGATCCGCTTCGACCTTGGCAATGCGGTGCTGACCAGCAAGCTGATCGACGGCACCTTCCCGGATTACAGCCGCGTGATCCCGACCGGCAACGACAAGCTGCTCAAGATCGATCCGCGCAGCTTCGAGGAAGGCGTGGACCGCGTCGCGACCATCGCCACCGAGAAGACCCGCGCCGTGAAGATGGCGCTGGAGAAGGACAAGATCACCCTCTCCGTCACCAGCCCGGAAAACGGCACTGCCGCCGAGGAAGTGCCCGGCGACTACAGCGCCGCGCCCATCGAGATCGGCTTCAACGCGCGCTATCTGCTCGACATTCTCGGGCAGGTCGAAGGCGACTCGGTGGAGGTCCACCTCGCCGACGCCGCCGCGCCGACGCTCATCCGCGAGAATGAGAAGGCGCCGGCGCTTTACGTGCTGATGCCGATGCGGGTCTGATCCCGCGCACCAGGCTTATTTGGGATTGCCCAGCACCGAGAGGGCCGCGACCGACAGGCTGCGTATGGCCGTTGGGATGGCGCTTTCGGCGTCCGGCAGGAAGTAGGGCGAGTGGTTTGTTGGGAGCGGCTCGCCGCGCTTGGCATAATCCGCGATGACTGACGGCAGATAGCCGCCGACACCCAGATAGACCGAGCGCATGCCGCTGGCTGACACCAGTTCCGAATAATCCTCGCTGGCCGAGCCGCCCGGCGCGCTGGCCGGGATCAGCGCAATGTCGTCCCACCCCGCCGTGCGCAGGGCAGCTGCGGTTTTTGCAGCGAGATCATCGTCATTGATGACCGATGCCGCGCCCCTGCTGTGATCGATCACCGGTTCGGGCGCCTGCGACATGGTCGCGACGGAGAGTGCCGTGCGCTTCACGCCCTCGACCAGCTGCTCGCGAACCTCCGGCGAGAAGGAACGCAACGTCAGGGCCAGCGATGCCGTGTCCGGGATGATATTGGCCGCCGAGCCCGCCTGAAACGCGCCGACCGTCACGACCCCGAACTCAAACGGATCCTTCTGCCGGCTGATCACGGTTTGCACATCCATCACGAAGCGCGCACCCATCACGATGGGATCGATGGTGCGGCTCGGCATCGAGCCGTGACCACCCTTGCCCTTGAAAGTGATCCGGATGGTGTCCGAATTGCTGGTAAAGGCGCCTTGCTTGACCACGATCCGCCCGACGGGATCATTGCCGACATGGGCCGCAAAGCCGTAATCGGGCTTGGGGAAGCGCGTGAACAGGCCGTCCTCGACCATCTTGCGCGCGCCCTGCCCGCTTTCCTCGCCCGGCTGCGCGACGAACAGCATCGTCCCGCGCCACTGGCCCCGCATGGCGAGCATCGCTTTCGCCGTGCCGACCCACCAGGCCATGTGCAGATCATGGCCGCAGCTATGCGCGACGAATGTGGTCTTGCCTTGATACTGCGCCTCACGGGTGCTCGAGAAGGGCGACTGGCTCAGCTCCTTCATCGGCAGGGCATCCATGTCCGCACGGATCAGCACCACCGGCCCCTCGCCATTGCGCAACACGGCGACGACGCCGGTCCCGCCAACCTTTTCTGTAACCTCCAGCCCCAGCTTGCGCATTTCCTGCGCCAGCCGCGCGGCCGTGCGGGTTTCCGCCAGGCTTAGCTCGGGATTGGCGTGCAGATCGCGGTAGAGCGCAATCAGGTCCGGCGTGCTCTGCTTGATGGATTGCTCGATGGCACCGGTCGCCCGCGCATCCACGGTGGCTGCCATGGCCGGACTGGCCAGCGCCGACATGGCAAGGAGCAGCGCGAGAGGGGATTTGAGCATGGCATCTCTCCGGTAAGCAGGAGGCTGGGTGGCACGAACCGGGCCGGAGCATAGACATGGGCTTGGACGAGGTGAAGTTGAAAGTTATGCAGAAGATGCATACTAGTGCGGCCGCAGCGGACGGGATGCGCTGATCGGAAAGGACCATGACCATGCAAGAGAGTGCCCACGGCAGCAATGGAATGGTTACCGCGCCCCACCATCTGGCCAGCGAAGCCGGCCTGTCCATCCTGCGGGACGGCGGCACGGCGATCGAGGCCGCGATTGCCACCGCCGCCTGCCTCGCCGCGGTCTATCCGCACATGACGGGAATCGGCGGGGATGGTTTCTGGCTGATCCACGAGCCGGACGGCCGGGTCTGGGCCATCGACGCCTGCGGGCGCAGTCCTCGGGCGCTAGGCGATGCCTATGCCGGCCTGTCGGCCATTCCCTGGCGCGGGCCGCTCGCCGCCAATACCGTGGCGGGCACGGTCTCCGGATGGGATCTGGCGCGGTCCTCGCTGCCCTCTCCGCTCCCCCTGAACCGCCTGCTCGCGGACGCCATTGCCCATGCCGAACAGGGCGTGGCGGTGACCGCCGGCGGCGCCGAACTGGCCGCGAGCAAATCGGACGAGGTGACAAGCGTGCCGGGCGCCTATCGCACGATCTTCGAGCCGGAGGGCCGCCCGCTCCGCGAGGGCGACACGCTGCGCCAGCCGCAACTGGCCGCGACGCTGAGAATGCTGGCCGAGGATGGGCTGGACAGCTTCTATCGCGGCGCGCTGGCCGAGCGGATCGCCGATGATCTCGCGCGGCTGGGTAGCCCGGTGACGGCGCAGGATCTGGCAGCCCACCGCGCGACCTCGCCCGCCGCGCTTTCCGTGCGGCTGCGCGACGCTATGCTCTACAACACCGCCCCACCGACGCAGGGCCTCGCGTCGCTGCTGATCCTGGCGCTGTTCGACCGCCTGCCAGCAGAACAGGCCGAAAGCTTCGCGCATTTGCACGGACTGGTGGAGGCGACCAAGCAGGCCTTTCTGGTCCGCGATGCGCATGTCGGCGACCCGGCCTTCATGGAGATCGATCCGCAGGCTCTGCTCGATGACGCGACCAGTCTGGACCGGATGGCGCAGGCGATCGATCCGGCGCGCGCCATGCCCTGGCCGCGCCCCTCGGCCCTCGGAGATACCTGCTGGTTCGCCGCCGCCGATGCCCGCGGGCAGGTGGTGAGCTGCATCCAGAGCACCTATTTCGAGTTCGGCTCTGGCCTCGTGCTGCCGCAGAGCGGCATCACATGGCAGAATCGCGGCTGCTCTTTCCGTCTTGCAGACGAGGGGTGGAATGCCCTCAAGCCCGGCCGCAAGCCGTTCCACACCTTGAATCCCGCGCTGGCGCATTTCGATGACGGCCGGGTGATGGCCTATGGCACCATGGGTGGCGAAGGCCAGCCGCAGACGCAGGCCGCTTTGTTCAGCCGCTACGCCCGTTTCGGCGTGCCCTTGCAGCAGGCGATCTCCGCCCCGCGCTGGCTGCTCGGCCGGACATGGGGGGAAGAGAGCACATCACTCAAGCTGGAGGATCGCTTCGACCCGGCGCTTTATGCGCAGCTTCGCGCGGCGGGGCATGAGGTGGAGCTGGTCGCACCGATGACGGCGATGATGGGCCATGCCGGCGCCATCGTCCGCCATGCCGATGGGCAGCTGGAAGGCGCGAGCGATCCGCGCAGCGACGGCAAGGCGGCGGGCTTCTGAAGTCAGTCCGCGCGGGGGCGTGCCGTCAGTGGCCGCTTCCCTGCAGCGAGACATGGGCGGAGACGATGCGCCATCCCTCCGACAGCCGCGCCCAGCTCTGGCTCTGGCGGCCGATGACCTCGCCGCCGATCCGCTGGAACTCGACATTGGCGGTCGCGAAATCATCGCCGAAGGTGGTGATCTCCATGCGCCGGATGGTCCGAGGCGGCGAGCCGCCCGCTCGCGCCTTGCGGAAGGCGAGGATCTCCTCGATCCCGTACAGGCATTCGCCAACCCCATAACGCACCGCGCGGTCCGACTGCCAGAACATGCCATCCAGCATGGCGATGTCATTGTCTCCCAGCGCGCGTTCGTATGCATCCACAAGCGCGGTCACCTCCGCGAGGACGGCGGGCTTGTTGATCTCCATCACGCGCGCGCCTGCCCGCTCGCCGCGTCCATGCCGGCGACGAGGGCCGCCGAATCGGTCACGAAACCAAAGCATTGTTTCACATTGTAGAGCGTCGCCTCGGCGCAGAAGGCCGGCGAGGTGGTCGCCGCGCAATCGGTGAGCAGCACGCAGTCATAGCCCAGGCAATTCGCGTCGATCAGCGTCGCCAGCACGCACTGGTCGCTGTTCACGCCCGCAAACAGCACCGTATCGACCCGCAGATTGCGCAGGATGCTGTCCAGCGGCGTGTCCCAGAAGCCGGACATGCGATATTTGGAGACGCACACGTCCTGCGGGGCGATCGGCAGTTCGTCGACCACGGCCGCCGCCCAGCTCCCTTCTTCCAGAACCGGCGCCCCGTTCGCCAGCGGATCGCCAAGGCCGGTGCCGGTGCCATCCGGCTTGTAGACATGGAGGACCGAGGGGCTGAGGTTCATCCGGTCCGGCCGGTTGCCCCAATTGAGCCAGATGACGGGCACGTCCTCTGCGCGCAGACGCGG
The DNA here is from genome assembly GCF_025961965.1 of Sphingobium sp. B1D7B. Lineage (NCBI taxonomy): Bacteria > Pseudomonadati > Pseudomonadota > Alphaproteobacteria > Sphingomonadales > Sphingobiaceae > Sphingobium > Sphingobium sp. B1D7B. Next base: position 1,702,553 of record NZ_JAOQOR010000001.1, on the reverse strand, counting down.
CAGCAGCGCCTGCAACGGCGCGATGGGCGAGCGCGCGGCGGAAATATCCACGCCAATCGAGGCCAGCCAGCCATCGGGGTGGCAGAAGTCGTTCTGCATATCCACCACGACAATCGCCGTGCGCGCCAGATCGATCTGCAGATTCTGCGGCGCGGCTTCGCAGGCGACAACGCGGCGCGGCTGGTCGCCCTGCGCGAGAATGGCCTCCTGCGCATTCACCTGCCACGCGCGGCGCGGCGAGCTGCCGAGGCGATGATAGGAGGCTGTCTGGTCCGGCATCATGCGTCTCCTGAGAGAAGAGCGATATCGCTGGCATCGAGATCGACCGGCACGCCAGAGCGGATGAGGTCGGAGAAGCCTTCATCGGGTGTCATGACAGTGAGCGTGTAGAGTTTGCCCGGCCCGGTATTCTCGATGACATGCAGGCCGCCGGGCGGCAGCAGCATGGCGCTGCCCCGGCTGAGCGACACGCTGGCTCCATCGCAGGTCGCCCGCCCTTCCCCTTCCAGCACGTAGAAGAACTCGAAGGCGGCCTTGTGGCTGTTCGGCGGGGTCTTGCCGCCGGGCTCGAAAATCTCGACCACGCACACATGTTCGAAGCCGGGCACGGCCTTGTCATGCAGGATGACGAAATAGTTGGTGTCGGTCGGCGCGATGCGGAACGCCTGCAGTTCGGTCGCACGGGAGAGATAGACGGCGGGATTCATGCGCGGGACTCCGGCAAGGGGTAGCGGCTGACATCGGCAAGCAGACGCGCGAGGCCGCGCCCGGCATGGTCGAGGCATTGGGCGCCATGATCGGCATTGGCGAGGCTGGCATTGCCGATCGCCCCGTCCGGATTGATGTCCTGCGTCATCCAGCCCATGCCCACCGCGCCTTCGAGCCGAAGCTCATCATAATCGCGCGCAATCGCCGGGCCGGTAGAGGGGAAATCGGCCATCAGCTCGCGCTTCACCTGATCGGGACGCAGGTGGAGCATCATCGAGCTTTCCACCGCGCCGGCATGAATGCCGTGATGCAGCTCGTCCTCGCTGAACAGGCCCTCCGGCACGCCAAAGCCATAGGTGCTCGCGGAGACGGCGAGAGCGCCGTGACGCACGCGCAGCTCGCGCACCAGAATCTCGACAAGCTGGGGCTGGCCACCGTGCGAGTTCAGCACCACGATCTTGCGGAAACCGGCGCGCAGGACGGACTCGGCGATATCGATCCAGTAGCGCAGCAGCGTCTCGGCCCCCACCGTCAGCGTGCCGGGGAAGGCCATATGCTCATTGCTCTTGCCGATGGCGAGCATCGGCAGCGCGACGACGCGCACGCCGTCCGCCAAGTGACGCGCTGCGGCCGCGACGACACCCGCATTGATGTCGGCATCGACAGAGACCGGCAGATGCGGCCCGTGCTGCTCGATGGCAGCGACCGGCATGAGGGCAATATCGCGCGCGGCATCCACGGACTGGAAGTCGCGCGTCGTCATATCCTGCCAATATTCAAGCATTGCCTTTATCCCTCAAAACCGCAGGAACGCGCTGGCCGCCATCGCGCCCACCGCTGCGTTTCTGCCCTATTTCGGCGACCCAATCTACGACCCGCACGCGCAAATCCGAGATTCCCCTCTTCTCTTAGTAAGCAGTTTATGTATAACTAATGCTCGACCGAGCGCAAGGATGATTGCGATCCGCCCCGGCGCCGCGCAGGATTGAAACGGAATCGAAGCCTATGAACTTGAATGGTCTGATCGCCGCACTGAAGGGGCCGAAGGTCATCACCGATGCCGCAGCGGTGCGCCGGATGAGCCGGGACTATTATTGGTACAGCCCCATCCTCAAGCGCCAGCTCGCCGATGTGACCGGCGACGTGCTGCTGGAAGCGCGGTCCGAAGCCGACATTCAGGAAATCGCCGCCGCCTGCTACGCCCATGACGTGCCATTGACGGTGCGCGGCGGCGGCACTGGCAATTACGGCCAGGCCATGCCGATAAGGGGCGGCGCCCTGCTCGACATGCGCGCGATGGACCAGCTCCTGTGGGTGAAGGATGGCGTGTGCCGCGTGCAGGCCGGCAAGCGCCTCATCACGCTCGATCAGGAACTGGCCGAGCATGGCTATGAAATGCGGCTGCACCCCTCCACTCGCACCGTCGCGACCGTCGGCGGGTTCATTGCCGGCGGATCGGGCGGCGTCGGCTCGATCAACTGGGGAATGCTGCGGGAGACCGGCAACATCCTCGGCGCCCGGCTCGTGACGCTGGAAGCCGAACCGCGCGTGCTGGAACTGCGCGGCGCGGACATTGCCAAGTTCAACCACAGCTATGGCGTGACCGGCATCATCACGGAACTGGAATTGCCGCTCGCCAATGCGCAATTGTGGATCGACGCGGTCGTCACGTTCGACGATCTGCTGAGCGCGGCCCGCTTCGGCAAGGCGTTCGCCGAAAGTCCGGGCCTGGTGAAGAAGCAGTGCGGGGTGATGGCCCCACCGATTGCCCACACTTATCTGCGCCCGATCGCGCAATATGTCGGTGCCGATGAAGCCTGCGCGCTCGTGATGGTCGCCAGCCAGTCCTGGGAAGGGTTCGAGACGCTCGTCGCCGCTTATGGCGGACGCATCGCGCACGATAGCCGCACCGCGCCTGCCACGGGCAAGCGCGTGCCGCTCTACGAACTGTGCTGGAACCATACGACGCTGCAGGCGCTCAAGGTCGACCCGACGCTGACCTATTTGCAAACGCTGCTGCCGGCCCAGAATTGCGTGGAACTGGCGGACGAACTCCAGCGCCATTTCGGCGAGGAGGTGATGTTCCACCTCGAGTTCACCCGCAGCGGCCCGGCCGTAAGCTGTTCGGCCATCCAGATGGTGCGCTTCACCACCGAGGAGCGACTGAACGAGATCATGGCCTATCATGAGCAGCGCGGCTGCCGTCAGTTCAACCCGCATGTCTACACCATCGAGGAAGGCGGCATGAAGCAGGTCAACCATGTCCAGTTGGCCTTCAAGCGGGCAGTCGACCCCAAGGGCCTGCTCAACCCCGGCAAGATGCTGGCCTGGGACAATCAAGACGCGCTCGCGGAAATCTGAAAGAAGGAAGGTTGCATGGTTTCGGTTGCGAATAATGAACTGATGACGCGTGTTGGCCCCGGTACGCCGATGGGCACCGTCATGCGCCAATATTGGATTCCGGCCTGCGCCTCGTCAGAGATCGCCGCAGACGGCGCGCCGCTGCGCCTGATGCTGCTCGGAGAGAAGCTGCTGGCCTTCCGCGATAGCGAGGGCCGGGTCGGCGTGATGGACCATCGCTGCCCGCACCGCTGCGCCTCGCTCTTCTTCGGGCGGAACGAAAAGGGCGGCATTCGCTGCGTGTACCATGGCTGGAAGTTCGACGTGAACGGCAAGTGCCTGGACATGCCGAACGTCTCCGAAGCCGACGCCGCCAAATTCCAGCCGCGTGTCCACGCCAAGGTGTATCGCACCGCCGAGCGCGCCGGCGTGGTGTGGGTGTATATGGGCGAGCGCGAAACGCCGCCGCCCCTCCCCTGCATCGAAGCCACGATGCTGCCGGATGCCGAGCTGCGCGTGACGCTCACCCAGCGCGAGTGCAACTGGCTGCAGGCGCTGGAAGGTGACATCGACACCAGCCACTTCGGCTTCCTGCATGTCGGCAGCGTGGCCGATGAGGACGTCGACGCGACCAATATGCACAGCGTCGCGGTGACCAAGCGCGCGCCTGACTTCAAGGTGACGGATACTGACTGGGGCACGATGGCTGGCGCCTATCGCCCCTCTGCCGATGGCGAGGGCCTCTACTGGCGCATCTGCCAGTATATCTTCCCCTTCTGGGCGCTGTTTCCGGACGGCACCTTCTCGGACAATGTGACGGCCAATGCCTGGGTGCCGATGGACGACAGCCACACGATGGTCTTCAACTTCGCCTGGGTGCAGCGCACCCAGCCGCTTCGCACCACGGTGGATGGCAACACCATCGCGGGCCTGGAATTCCGCCACAATTTCCTGCCCAACAGCAGCGACTGGTTCGGCCGCTGGAAGCTCGCCCAGAATGCCGAGAATGATTATGAGGTGGATCGTACCGCGCAGAATGAGGTGAGCTTCACCGGCGTGACCGGCATCACCCTGCAGGACCAGTATATCACCGAGAGCATGGGCGACATCGTGGACCGCTCCAACGAGCATCTCGTCACCAGCGACCTGATGATCATGCAGACCCGCAAGCGCATCATCAAGGCAGCCCGCGCGCTGCAGGATGCCGGCACGGTGCCGCCAGGCGTGGACGATCCCGAGATCGTCAACGGCGCACGCGGTGGCGCCTATAATGCGCCGGCCGATGCCGACTGGATGGAAGAATATCAGGCCCAGCTCGCCGCGGCCATCGGCCCGGCGCGGGGATAATCGAACATCGGAAAACAGGCGGCGCTCAGGTCTGGCTGAGCGCCGCGTCCAGCAGGTTGCGCATGAGCATGGCGCGGGTCATCGGCCCCACCGATCCGTGGCGCGGCGTCACCCAGCCGGCCATCTGCGCGACATCCTCGGCAATGTCCGACACCATCTGCCCATCCACATAGCTAATCCCGACTCCGACGACGCAGGCGCCGGGTCGCACCATGTCGGCACGCACAAGATCGGGCTGGCCGGCTGCGGCGATGATCACGTCGCTCTCGCGCAGCACAGGCGTCAGATCCGCCATGCCGCGATGAAGCACGGTGACGACCGCATCGACATCCCTGTCGGCCAGCATCATGGCGAGCGGCCGACCGACCAGCAGCCCGCGCCCGATGATTGCGACGCGGCGCCCGGCCAGCGGCACATCATATTCACGCAGCAGAGCGAGGATCGCGCTTGGCGTGCAGGGCCGCAACGCAGGTTGACCGGCCAACATCCGCCCCAGATTGAGAGGGTGGAGGCCATCCACATCCTTGTCCGGGCCGATCGCCTCGATCACCGCGCCGGCATCAATGTGCGCAGGGAGCGGCAGTTGCACGATCAGGCCATGACAGGCAGCATCCCGGTTGAGAATGTCGATCAGCGCCAGCAGGTCGGCCTGCGAAATGCTGGCCGGGAGATCGATCTGGCGGGACGCAAAGCCAAGCGCCTCGCAATCCTGATGCTTGCGCGAGACGTAGGCCCGGCTCGCCTCATCATCGCCGACGAGCACCGTGACGAGGCAAGGCCGATGCCCCGCCCGCACGAATGCGCTCTCGTCCGCCCGCGCCTTAATCCGCGCGCGCCATGCTGCCGCAGTGGCATCGCCATCGAGAATCACGGGCATCAGCGCAGGCCGACCGTGGGATCGATGAAGCGGTTGGTCACCACATCCTGCGGCTTCACATTCGGCTTGGCGCGAATGTCGAGATAGGGCTTGAGCCGGGAGAGGAGCACATTGCTGCGGGTCATGTCGAAATTGCCCAAAGTCTTGTCCGGCCCGTTGCCGACGATGCCGCGCGAGAGCGAAACGGCAGAGGCCGCCGCCAACAACTCGCGCGAGGTCTTCCACCAGGGCGCCGCGAAGCCGCCCTCGTTGAACCGGTAGATGACGTCGTTCACCTCGCTCGGCGCGCGGATATAATCCACCTGCGCGCGCTGCAGCAGCGGCACCAGCCCCTTGAGGCACGGCGCCAGCTCATTCATCCGGTTTGTCGCGACCGAAACCATACCGGGATAAAGCGGATAGCCCATGTCCGAGAGCAGCAGAAAATCGACCGGCTTGTTCCAGCGCTTGCCATGGGCGAACTGATAGCCCTCGCTGGTGATGCTGCCCTGATTGAGCCAGCGCCCGCGATTCAGGACGAAGGTTTCGGCGTCGCCATTATAGCCCTCCTGCACCGCATCCTTGGGCAGGCCGTTATTGATGAGATAGCGCCCGAATGTGCGCCGGGTTGTAGAGAGGTAGATCTTGCCTTTCCCCGACTGCGCGAACGCCCGCAGGTCGGCCACCGACCGGAAGCCGCGCGGATAGGTCGCGCGGTCCCAGAACAGACCCATGGGCGATTTCTCGAGCATTGCCACCACGCCCGTAGCCGGGAAGCGGCGGGAGAAGATGAAGGCATTATCCTGATCGACCAGCGCCAGATGCGGACGCAGGCCCGCGCGGCTATTGCCCATGTAGAGCGCGGAAAACGGCGTCTCGGCATCGCCAAGGCCAATGCCCTTGCCGCCCACCAGGATCAGCAGGTCGATGCCGGTTGCACCAAGCGGGCCTTGGTAGCGCCCCTGGCTCATCTTGCCGCCGCCGCCGATCAGCTGGAACAGCCCGCCATGCTCGGCCTGCGGCAACCAGTCGAGCTGCACGACGACCGGATTGGGGCAGACCTTGGCCAACGGTGTGCGGTAATGCTCCCGGGCGAAGGCGCCCTGCGCGACCGGCGCAGCCTGCGCGCCCGCACCGAGCAAGGCCAGCGCGGCCAACACGGCATGACGTGCCCGCCGCATCATCCCTTCGCCCCGGCCGAATCGTGCCAGTGAGAGAAGAGCCGGTCGCCAAGCCAGCCGAAGAACAGGTAGACGCCGATCGACATCACTGCCGAGACGATGAGCGCGGCGTACATCTGCTCGTAGAGGAAATCGATCTTCGAGTTCACCAGCATCTGGCCTAGCCCGCCATCGCCCGAGACGAAGAACAGTTCGGAGACGATGGCGCCGATCACCGCGAGGCTGGCTGCAATGCGAATGCCGGCAAAGAGCGACGGCAGCGCGGACGGGATGCCCGCCTTGAGCAACGTCGTGCCCCAGCCCGCGCCTTCCAGCCGGAACAGCTCGGCAATGCCCTTGTCGAGGCTCTTGAGGCCGAGAAGCAGCGTGGTGGGAATGGCGAAGAAGGTGAACAAGGCGACGATCAGCACCTTGGGCAGGAAGCCGAAGCCGAGCAGGGACTGGATAAGCGGGATGATCGCCAGCACCGGGATCGACTGCAGCACCACCAGATAGGGTGCGACGGCCCGCTCGATCCAGAAGGAGCGGAACATGAGGACGCCGAGCAGCATCCCGCCCGGAATCGACACGGCCAGACCGGTGAGCGCAATCTGCGCCGTCACGCCGGCGGCACGCAGCAGTTCCGCGCGCACGGCGGCCGAAGCAAAGGCGCCTTCCCAGATCTCGCTGGGGCCGGGCATCAGGAACTGGCGATACTCCTCAAGACCGGCGCGCGCATAAGCGTAGCAGGCCGCGAGCAGGAGGCCGAGCAGCAGCGGGGGCAGCAGTCGCGCGACCCAGCGTGCAGCGGGACTGGCCTTTGTGCGGGCAGCGCGGGGCGGAAAATAGGTCGCTTTGGTCATTTCACACCTCCCGATGCATCCCGCAGCGCCGCCGAGAGCGTGCCGCACAATTCCGCGAATTGCGGCGAGAAGCGCACCGCGTCATCTCGCGGAAACGGGAACGGGATGTCGTAGGCGCCGACAATGCGGCCCGGTCGCGCAGACATGACGATGACACGGGACGACATGAACACGGCCTCCGACACGGAGTGCGTCACGAACATCGCCGCGAACTGCTGGCGCAGTTGAAGGGTCTGCACTTCATCGTTCAGCCGCTCGCGGGTGATCTCGTCCAGCGCGCCGAAGGGCTCGTCGAACATGAACAGCGTGGGATCGAGGGTCAGGGCGCGGGCCAGCGACACGCGCATCTTCATGCCCCCCGAAAGGTGCTTGGGATATTGCTCCTCGAAGCCGCTCAGGCCGACCAGCGCGATCTTCTCCTGCGCCACCCGGCGCCGCTCCTCCCGCCCGACGCCGCGCAATTCCAGCAGCAGCTCGACATTGCGGCGCACCGTGCGCCAGGGCAGCAGCGTCGCATCCTGAAAGGTGAAGGCGATGTGGGAGCGATCCGCATGGAGCGCGCCGTCAGTATAGTCGATCAGGCCGGCGGCGATGCGCAGCAAGGTGGACTTGCCGCAGCCCGAGGGCCCCAAAATGCTGATGAATTCGCCGGGGCGGATATCGAGATTAATGCCCCGCAGGGCCTCGACACCGGTCCCGAACGTCAAAGAGACATCTTGGAAGGAAACGATCGGCGCGGCGGCATCGGCCGCGCCCTGATTCGGGTCAACGCGGCGATCGCCCATGGTCAGAAAGCCAGCATTTCTTTGCGGACCTTCGCCAGGAATTTGGCCGCGCGCGCTTCCGTCATGTTATTGATCCCATAGAGGGCGAGGTAATCCACCTTCACCTTCTTGTTGCACACAACGCGCAGGAAGCGCGTGGCATTCGAGCGCGGCGGATCGAACAGGTAGAGTGCGCGAAGCCGGTCCACGCCATAGGTCGTCACGCTGGTCAGCTTGCGGATGTTGGCGAGGCCCGGCGTCAGCTTGCCGTCCATCATCTTGAACGAGACATCGGGCAGGAACACCCGATCGAAATAGCCCTTGAGCATGGCGGGCCAGCCGAAATTCCAGACCGGATGGCAGAGCACCACGGCATCGGCCGCCTGCAGCCGATCGACATAGGGCTTGATCCGGCGCTGGTTGATCGTGACGTCATGATAGATCGTCCGGTCTTCCTCATTGAGGATCGGATCGAAATTCTCCGCATAGAGATCCAGATCATCGACCTCGTGCCCCGCCTCGATGAGGCTGGAGACAACCGTGTTGTGAATGTCGACCGCGAGGCCCGTCTTCAGCGGATAGGCATATATGACATGAACTTTCATGCCGATAGTTATACATAAACTGCTTACTAAGACAAGACTGACACTTGGCCGCTCTGCTATTTTTCAGTGTTATGATTCAATGACTTATCTGTTCATACCGCTGAGACATGCGCCGGCACTAAGACGGAAATACACCGACAGCGCCGATGAGTCTCCCGCGTCGTCCTCATGTGTCCGGCTTGGCGCTGGACAGGAGGTAGGCGCTCAGCATCTCCTGGGCGTGGCGCCGGCGTTCCGATTTCCAGCGCTCACTGTGCAGGTTGGCGCTGAAGATCGCCGAGAGCGTGTAGACGTTGGACAGGTGGAAATAGGACAGCGCAACCATCGACACATAGAGTTGCAACGGATCGATATCCTCGCGGAACACCTTCTGCTCCACGCCCCGCGCAAGCGTCTCCTTGATGGCGTCCATCAGCGGTGAACTCAGCGTCGGCGCGCGCATCGAGGTGGAGAGATAGGCGCCCTGCTGCAGGTTTTCCCCGGTCCACAATGAGATGACATGCGGGTTGGCCGCAAAGTGCGAGTAGGTGAAGTTGAACAGCTTCATCATCGCCTCATACGGTTCGAGGTTCGCGAGATTCAGCGCCGCTTCCTTCTTGCGGATGTCCTCATACACATGATCGAGCACGAAGACGTAAAGCTGCTCCTTGTTGCCGTAATAATGGTAGATCATCCGCATGTTGGCGCCGGAGCGCTGTGCGATCGAATCGATGCGCGCGCCGCTCAGCCCGCGCTCGGCGAATTCCTCGATGGCGGCTTCCAGAATCTTCTTGCGCGTGCCAGCCGCATCCCGCGTGCGGCGCAGACCCTTCGCATCGTCGGCCGGTTCAGCGACCTGCGTCCTGGCGGCACGCGCGCCGACAGTCTTCCGCACCGCTGCTTTCGGTCCTCTTACGCTCGGTTGTCTCGCCACGTCCCATCCTCTTCATATGACCCGGCCCACGCCGGCCCCTTGTTGACCCTATCGCCGCTTGCCCCTCAAGCCCCTGCGTGCCGCCTTTGCGCTGCCAGCACGGTATTCGCCAGCAGGAATGCCGTCGTCAGCGGGCCGACACCATCGGGAACGGCCGAGATCACGGCTGCAACCCCGTCGACAGCGGCAAGATCGACATCGCCCAGAATGCGCCGGCTGCCATCTGCCTGCGTCACGAGATTGATGCCGATATCGATAACCGTGGCGCCCGGCCGCACATGGCGCGCGCCGATCAGCCCCGCCCGGCCGGCCGCGGCGAACACCACGTCCGCCGTCTGGCAGGCTGCCACCAGATCGCGCGTATCGATATGCGCGATCGTCACGGTCACACCGCGCTGGAGCAGCAATTGCGCGAGCGGGCGCCCGACGCTGGCCGAGGCGCCGACGACGGTGGCATTGAGCCCGCGCAGATCGCCCAGCACCTCCTCCGCGAGCAGCACCGCGGCTTGTGGCGTGCAGGGGAACAGGCCCTCCAGCCCCGCCGCTAGCTGGCCGGCGTTAAGCGGAGTCAAGCCATCGACGTCCTTCTGGCTCGAGAGAATTGCAGCGATGTCCGCCATCGCGATGCCGGACGGGAACGGTGTGAGCGGCAGAATACCATCGATCGATTCATCGGCGTTCAACTGGCGCACCAGCGCCTGCATCTGCGCCAATGAGCCATCGGCAGGGCCGGAGACGATCATGGTGTCGACCTCGGCCAGCCCGGCAAACTCCTCGATGCGCGCGGCATATGCGCGGGCAGGCGCCGCCTCCCCCATCATGAGCAGCGCGAGACGCGGAGCGCGACCCAGGCTTGCTTGGGCAAGGGCCGAATCTTGCGCCGTTTGCGCTAGCAGGCGCCGGGCGGCAGCGTGGCCATCGACAATCCGCGTCATCGCGCGGTGGTCCTTGGCGCGTGCCCGGAGCGGTTAAGGGTTCGGCGTCTCACGATCCACCTGCACATCATCGGCTTCTTCCGGCTGGATCGATGCGACCGCCGGACGCGCAGAGGGCTCTGCACGGCCAGAACCCTTACATAAGTAAGCATGTTTTGCAAATAAGCCGGGCCAGTTTCGTTAACCTTTGGTCTCGTTCGACAAGCGGTCCGCCAAACGCATCAAGAAGTCCGCACCGGCGCGCAGCTGGTCGATCTCGATCCACTCGTCGGGCTGATGGGCCTGCAGGATAGAGCCCGGCCCACACAGCACCGCCGGGATGCCGATCTTCTGATAAAGCCCCGCTTCCGCAACGAAGGCCGCGCCGCTCAGCCCATTATCGCCGGTCAACGACCGCACGAAGGATTCAGCGGCGCTGTCCCGATCCAGCTCCAACGGCGGCGCGCTGGCCAGTTGGGTGATCACAACCCCGCCCTCCGGCGCACGCTCGCGAATGCGGGCATCCAGCGCCTGCGCCGCGGCCCGAAAGCGCGCTTCATAGCCGTCCGCTTCGGCCTCGCTGGGCGAGCGCAGATCCCAGCGGAAGGTGCACTGGCGCGCGAGGATGTTCGCCGCTGTGCCGCCGTTGACGATGCCGACCGAAAGCGTCGTACCCGGCGGGCTGCATGGATCGTCGGCCCGGATCGCGTCCTGCGCCTGCGCATTCATCTGGCCGATCAGGCTCATCAGCTCGACAGCAGCGGCAATCGCGGAGACCCCCTGATCGCGCTGGCTGCTGTGCGCTTCCCGCCCAGTCACCGTCACGTCGAACACCCGCATGCCCTTGTGGACCGACAATATCTTCATGCTGGTCGGCTCACCGATGATCGCCAGCGCTGGCGCCGGGACGAACGCCGTCATTTGATCGAGCAGATGCGGCGCGCCAAGGCAGCCGACCTCTTCATCATAGGTGATCGCGAGGATCAGCGGGCGCTGCAGGGATTGCACCGCCGGCGTGTCGATCAGCGCGAGCGCCAGCGCGATGAACCCCTTCATGTCCGCCACGCCGCGCCCGTAGAGCCGGCCCTCCCTGCGGGTCACCGTCCAGGGATCGCTGGTCCACGGCTGGCCATCGACCGGCACGACATCGCTATGTCCGCTCAGGACAATCCCGCCCGGCACATCCGGCCCGATCCGCGCGAGCAGATTGGCCTTCCCGCCATCCGCATCCTCTACCAGCCAATAGGGGATGTTTCGCTGGGCGAGCCGCGCGGCGACCCAATCGATGAGGGCGCGATTGGATTTGCTGGACGTCGTGTCGAACGCGACCAGCGTTTCCAGAATTTCGAGAGCGTGATCCAGCATCAGTCCAGCTCGCTAAAGTCAGGGAGGGGGGCATCGATGAAGATGCCGTCGCGCATGACCAGCAGGCCCGCGCCGTGGCGTACGAACAGCTCATTATAGCTCTTCGCCCGGTAGAGAACGAGATCGGCGGGCGCACCGGCGACAATCGCCTGCGCCTGCGAGACCAGCGCGCCGGGCGTGGTGGTGACGCTGCGCGGCCAGTCCCCCACCGGATGATCGAGATGCGCGATCCGCACCGCATCCTGAAAGGATTCGAGCGGATTGAAGTCGCCATAGGGATTGTAGGGATCACGGCAATTGTCGCCGCCGATGCAGATGGGAATGTCGCGCGCGGCCATCTCGTGCAGCAGGGTGACGCCGCGCCAACGGGGCGTGCGGCCCGGCGCGCGCGCCTGCAGATAGAGATTGCAGCCCGGCAGGCTCACCACGGAAAGCCCGGCCCGTGCCATCAGGTCCAGCGTGCGGTCCACCTCTGTCTCGTCCTGCACGGCGAGACTGCAGCAATGGCCGACCATCACCTGCATCCCCCCGCCCCGCCGGTCGGCGAGCGTCGCGACCCGCCGCACGATGTCCGAGGTCGCGTCGTCCGTCTCGTCGGCGTGGAAGTCCAACGCGAGGCCGTATTTGTCTGCCGCGTCGAAGAGCCGCTCAAGGCTGGCATCGACCAGCGGCGAGACATGCGCGAAGCCGCCCAGCACGCCGCCATGACGGCGCACGACATCGAGCACCCGCGCGAACCAGACATCGTCCGCCAGCACATCGGTGGAAATCAGCGGCACGGCCTGCAGGTCGATCCGTCCGGCCCAGGCTGCGCGCACCTCCGAGAAAATCCCCCATCGCTGCTCGATCTGCTCGTTCTGGGAGGCAAGGTGGGTGCGCATCGCGCGCACACCATGGGCATAGGCACAGCGCAGGCCGAAATCCATGCGCCGGCGCATGTCATCGGGCGTCCAGTGGGTTTCGCGGTCGGCGATGATCGCGCTGGCCGCAGAGCCGAACGTCCCGTCGGGATTGGGGGAGCGCGTCCAGATCTGCGTGCTGTCGAGATGCGTGTGCGCTTCCACGAAACAGGGCCAGACCATCATGCGATCCAGCCGGATGTCGCGCCAGGCGCTGGGCGTCTCGGCGAGCGACGGCGCGACAAAGGCGATCCGTCCCTGCTCGATGCCGATGTCCGCCGTGACGATCTCCGCGCCGCCCTCAAAAGCCGTGAAGGTGGCGGGCACATGCACGCCGCGCAGGACGAAGGGCTCGCCCGACGCGAGATCGTGCGGAAGCAAATCCTGAGGCGTCATGGCACTTCCTCCAGCACCGGCAACACCAGCCGGCTTTCGGCCAGGTTCAGACGCAGCGTAATCACGCCCGCTTCCTCCACGCCGGCATCCACCGGTCGCGTGCCGGTTCCGGGATTGATGGGATAGGCGGGGAAAGACGCTGCCGAAACGGCCAGCCGCAGGCGAGCCCCGGCGGGTATTGTCGCGCATGTCGGGCGCAAGCGCACAGTGGCAGAGCCGTCGGATGCGACCGCGAAATGGGCATAGCCTTCCGTCAGGTGATGGCTGCGCCCGGCTTCATCAACGATGGTGAGGATGCAGCTCAGGTCGAAACTCGGGCAATCCGCTGTCACCTCCAGCGCAGCGACGGTCTCGCCCGCCAGCGTCACGGGCGCCGCCATCGGCGGGCTGGTGTAGGTGAGCACATCGGGCCGGGCATCCACATCGGTGCGGTCAACCGGTCCCGGCACCGCGCCGAAGGCCCCGCCCGTGGTCGGCACGGCGCGCCAGGGATCGTGCACCAGATAATCCGCCGGCGCCTGCGTCTCGCAATCCGGCGCCAGAACGCCGTCGCGCTCGTCCAGCGCCGCGCGACCGCCGCTGCCGATCTGCCAGCATTGCTGCTCGCCGGGCCATGCCGGAAAATCCCGCCAGGCTTTGCGCCCCATGTCGAACAGTCGCACGGCGCGGGAGGGCGCAATCGCCTCCCCCTCCCCCTTGAGGTGCTGGTCGAACCACGCCCGTTGCAACTGGTCAATCTCTCCGATGGCCGCCTCGCCAAAGTCCTTGCCGCCAAGCCGCCGGCCCCAGGGGAAATGCGTCCACGGCCCCACGACCAGCGCGGCATCTGGACGTCCCGCTTGCTCATAGGCCCGATAGGCCGCCACGGTGCCCGGAAGATGGGTGTCGTACCACCCCGTCACGAACAGCGCCGGCGGCCCGCTCTTTGTCAGGCGATCCGCATGGGCGGACGGGGAAATCCGCGCCCAATAGGGGTCGGCAAAATCCCGGTCGAGCCAGTCGCGATAGAATGGCACGTGGCGCGCATGGCGATTCAGAATGTCGGGCCGCGCGTGATTACTGTGCCCCAGTGCAAGAGAGCGCGCGGCCCGCGCCAGATCGGCAAAGGCGTCGGCATCCCCGGCATGCTTGGCGTTCTGCGCCGCAAGCTGTACCGCCCAGCCGATATTGGCGGCGAGGCAGAAGGCATCGTTCTCAAAGGCCCAGTCCTGCCGCAAATCCCAGCCAACCATCGTCGGGGCGATCGCCCGGAGCGCAGGCGGCAGCGTCGCCGCAGCGAGGAGCTGGGTCACGCCCTGATAGGAGAAGCCGTACATGCCGACCGCGCCGGTCGATCCGGCCAGCCCCGCCGCCCAGTTGATCGCATCCTCGCCGTCCGCGGCCTCCTGCTCGAACAGTGCGAAGGTGCCCTCAGATGTCCCTCGGCCCCGCACATCCTGAATCACGACGATATAGCCCTGCGCCGCATACCAGGCCGGATGCGCAAAGCAGACCGTCGTCGCGATCCGCCGCCCATAGGGCTGGCGCATCAGCAGCACGGGGTGATCGCCCGCCGACGCGGGCCGATACACGTCCGCATCCAGCCGCACGCCGTCACGCGTCGTCATGGAGAGGAGTTCAGGGGGGCGCGTATCCATCATCATTTTCGATCCAGCATTCCGGTCCGGCGCGGGGCAGCGCCGCGCCTGTCTTAGCCCAAAGGCTAATCGCGATGCAGCAACTGCACAATTGCCTAAGTGAGCAAATTATGCATAAAAGATTCTGCCGGCGCCGACCGGCACCAGGAAACATCTGATTTCCAAAGATTTCAGCCCGCCGGTCGTCCGGACAAGGATCAAATGACGAATACGCAAAAGCAAAACCAGATCAGCGATCGGGACGGGGTGGCCGTTTATGTGGCGGCCGCGCCGGAAATCATCGGCTTGCCGGTGCCCGCCGAATATCGCGAGGGCGTCATTAACAATCTTCACCTCATCCTCGTCCAGAGCGCCCCGTTGCTGGCCCTCGAGCTTGATCCCGCGCTGGAAGCCGCACCGGTGTTCCGGCCATGAGCGATTTTGCAGCGATGGGCGCGGCGCAGATCGCCGCCGGGGTGAATGCCGGGGCGTTCAGCGCGTCCGATGTGGTGCGCGACATGCTGGCGCGGATCGAACGGCTCGATCCCCTCATCAACAGTTGCACCGCAGTCTTTTCCGACTCGGCACTGGCTGCGGCAGCGGCGCTCGATGCCGCGATTGCGCGCGGCGAACCGGGTGGCCCCATGGCGGGCGTGCCAGTGGTGGTGAAAAACCTGTTCGACATCGCCGGGGAGGTTACGCTGGCCGGCGCCAAGATGCGCCGCGAGGCCCCGCCTGCCAGCGAAGATGCAACCGCCGTGCGCCTGCTGCGCGAGGCCGGCGCGATCATCGTCGCCGCGACCAACATGGATGAATTCGCTTACGGCTTCACCACCGAGAATGATTTCTTCGGCCCGACCCGCAATCCGCACGACCTCGGGCGCCTCGCAGGCGGCTCATCGGGCGGCGCTGCGGCAGCGGTCGCGGCGGGCCTCGCGCATATCGGCATGGGATCGGACACCAACGGGTCGATCCGCGTGCCCGCCTCCTTCTGCGGCCTGTTCGGGCTGAAGCCGACTTACGGCCGTCTCTCGCGTGCAGGCACCTTCCCGTTCGTGTCCAGCCTCGATCATATCGGCCCGATGACCCGCAGCGTGGCCGACCTCGCGCTGGCCTATGACGTGCTGCAAGGGCCGGACCCACGCGATCCCGTCTGCTCGACGGCAGCGCCCGAACCGGTTCTGGACCGACTTGGCGAAGACACCGATGCGTTCCGCGTCGGCGTTCTGGGCGGCTGGTTCCGGGGCAATGCCGAGGATGTCGCGCTGGAAGCCGTGGACAAGGTTGCCGACGCCCTGAACGCGGATCGCTATGTCGAGCTCGCCGAAGCCGAAATCGCTCGCTATGCGGCCTTCGTTATCACGGCGGCCGAGGGCGGCAATCTGCACATCGATGCCCTGCGCCAGCGCCCGGACCAGTTCGATCCGGCGACGCGCGATCGCCTGTTCGCCGGTGCCCTGCTCCCCTCTACCCTCGTCGTGCAGGCCCAGCGCTTCCGCTACCGGTTTCGCGAGGCGGCACGCCGGGCCTTCGCGCATTATGATGTCCTGCTGGCGCCTGCCACGCCCTGCGCCGCGCTCAAGCTAGGCCAGCAGACCCTCAATCTGGGCGGCAAGGAGATGCTCGCCCGCGCGCATGTCGGCATCTACACCCAGCCGATCAGCTATATCGGCCTGCCCGTGCTGACCGCGCCGGTGATGACCAGCGGCCCCATGCCGGTGGGCGTCCAGATCATCGCCGCGCCTTGGGCCGAGGCCAAGATTTTCCAGATCGCGGCGCGGCTGGAAGCAGCCGGCGTGGCCGTCTCCAGCGTGGCACATTGCGCGCCGGTATCGGAAAACGCCTGAAGCTCAGGCCTTGGGCATCAGGGGCTGAGCGTCAGGGTGACCCTCAAGGCTTTGGCGGCTGCTCCACGCGGGGCGGCCAAGGCGTGAGGAACGGCGCGTCCTCTCCATAAGTGAGCTTGCCCTCGGCCTGGAGGAGCCGCACCCGCCCATCCAGATACTCCTTGATGATCGCGATGCGCCCCTTGCGCACCGTGGCGATCCACACGTCGTTGACGACCTGCTTCTCACCATTCTGGGTCACGCGGAACTGGACTTCCGCCGCCACGCGACCATTGCGCACATCGATATAGAAGGCGTCGGCGGGGAAGTAGATGCTGCGGTCCGTCGCGACCTTGCAGAAGCCCTCGAGGTCAGCGAGCGCGGCATCGCGGCCGATCAGGCGGCGGCCGGGATAGGAGAAATCGACATCGTCCGTCAGAATGCGGCGCATGAGGTCCGCATCGCAATCCGCCCAGACATGGGCGAGATCGAGGATCAGGCGCTGATATTGCGCGCGCGTCGTGCCGCGCGTCTCCATCTTGCCGGTGTAGATGACGCTGGGCTTGGCCGGAGCCGCCTGCTCGGTCATGGCCGGCATCGGGGACAGGACCGCGCAGGCGGCCGCGATACAGACCCAGCGGCTGCGCGATGCTCGGACGATCCTCATGCCTTGGTTCCCTTGCCGCTGTTTTGGCCCGCTCCATGTGCGGGCGTCTTGCCCCAAAAGTAAATCGCCGTGGTGTCGGCTTGCACTGACACCACGGCGATTGAGCGATCGGATGCGACCCGAGGCTCTAGCTGCCGAAGCGATAGGAAATGCTGCCGCCAATCCAACGCGGACGGCCCCAGACTTCGGTCGCCATGCCGAGGAATGCGAGGTCGAACGCGGCGGTGCGATAGCGCTTGTCCGTCACATTCTCGGCAAAGACAGCGAGGGTCAGCGAGTCGCTTGCATCGGTCCAGGAGAGGCGGACGTTTGACAAGGCGTAGGCTGCCTCACGCTGGCTGGGACTGTTGAAGG
Source organism: Sphingobium sp. B1D7B (assembly GCF_025961965.1). Classification (NCBI taxonomy): domain Bacteria; kingdom Pseudomonadati; phylum Pseudomonadota; class Alphaproteobacteria; order Sphingomonadales; family Sphingobiaceae; genus Sphingobium; species Sphingobium sp. B1D7B. The sequence continues at coordinate 1,684,960 of NZ_JAOQOR010000001.1, read as the reverse complement.
CGTCGAAATACTGCACGCCCTTATAGGCGATGTCGCCCTGCAGGCCGAGCGTGCCGCCAAGCACGTTCGGCACGCGATAATTGGCCGTCAGGTTCCACGACCATTTGGGGGCCAGCGGCATCCGCCGATCGACCACCGGGCCGTTATTGGCGAGGCCGGGCAGCTGCACGTCGAGCAGCTTGGCGTCCAAATAGGTCAGCGATCCACGCAGGCGCAGATTCTGCACCGGCTCTGCCGCGAACTCGGCTTCGGCACCGGTGATCTCGGCATCGCGGTTGAACGTGGTCGAGGAGAGCGACACGCCATCGAACTGATAGGCCTGGCTGTCCTTATACTGGTAATGGAACACCGCGCCGCTGATGCTGTAGCGATTGTCGTAGGTGGCGAACTTGGCGCCGGCTTCGTAACTGGTCAGCCGTTCCGGGCGGACCGAGATGGCCGAGAGCGGAAGCGACGTGTAACCGACGTTGAAGGTGCCCGCCTTGAACGAGCGCGCCACGCCCGCATAGAAGAGCTGCCCGCGCTGCGGTTCCCAGCTCAGCCGCGCCGTGAAGCTCGTGCTGTCATCGTTCCGCTTGGCGAGATCACCCACCGTGGTGGTGTTGAACACCGGCCCGGTGTCCGTGTTGTTGAGGTCGTATTCCTTGTCTTCCTCGGTGTAGCGCACGCCGCCGGTCGCCGTGAGGGTCGAGGTCAGCGCATAGTCGACATTGCCGAAGATCGCCCAGCTCTCGCTGTCCAGATCATAATAGACCGGGCGGCGCGGACCGGCGGCGGCCGAGGTGGTGCGGCGCTGATAGCCGTTCACATTATAATCGAAATAATAGAGGCCGGTGACCCAGGTGAGCGGCCCGTTCACGCCCGCCAGGCGCAGCTCCTGCGAGAACTGCTCGGCGCGCGGGTGGACTTCGGTCGAGCGTGCGCCGGGCGTGGAGTCGCTGTCGAACGCCGCGTCCTTCTTGCCCTTCTCGAAGCCGGTGATCGAGGTCAGCTCGGCAAAGCCGAGGTCCGCCTTGATCTTGCCGATGGCCGTGAACTGCTCCGAGCGCATATAGGCATCGAAGTTGGTGTTCGTCTCCAGCGGCTTGCTGTCGCCATAGCCGAAGGAGTCGACGCCGCCCGGATTGCGGGTGGAGAGGCCCGTCACCGGGTCTTGCGTCACGGCAATATGCGTGAACATGTTGCCCGCTTCATTGTCGTTCTTGTAATATTGCACGAACAGCTCGGCGCTCAGATTGTCCGCGAACTGGTTCGACAATTGGCCGCGAATGGCGCTGGCGTTGAGCGCGTTGCCGTCTTCCCCGCCGGGGAAATTGTTCTTGATGTAGCCATCATAGCGGTGGCGGAACACGCTGACGCGGCCCAGCAGATTGCCGAACAGCCGGCCGCTGATCGCTGCCTCGGCCTGAACGCGATTGCGCTCGGCGAAGGTGACGGACACATGGCCTTCCAGTTGCTCGGTCGGCGCCGCGGCAATGAAGTGGATGAGGCCGCCGGTCGCGTTGCGGCCATAAAGCGTGCCCTGCGGACCGCGCAGCACCTCGATGCGGCTGATGTCGAACATCTGGGAATCGAGGCCCATCAGGTTCGCCTTGTAAAACTCGTTCACATAGACGGCGGACGGGCTCTCATTGGTGTCGGCAAAGTCGCGCATGGCGACGCCGCGCAGCGAGATGAACGGGAAGTCGCCGTCGCCCGAGTTCTGGCCGATAGAAAGGCCGGGCACCAAGCGGGCGAGATCGAGCGTGCTCGACGCGCCGGATTCAGCGGCCTGCGCACCGGACACGACGCTGAGGCTGATCGGCACTTCGGTGACGCGCTGCTCGCGATGCTGGGCGGTGACGATGATGTCGCCACCTTCGGCGGTGTCTGCGGCGTCGGCAGCCATCAGCGGCGCGCTCGTCGAAGCCAGAAGAAGGGCGAGAAACGCTTTGTGGGACATCGTCAAAGATGCCTCGGGCTTGCGTGCAAACAACATTGTGGGCTTCCTCCAGATAAACCTGTCATGCCCGCAGGCCAGAGCTCACATCGGTTACCGCCTCGAGCCCACGCGCAGCGTGAGCGATGTTTATCCTGTTGAGCCCTCCCCGTTCGGCGTTGGTATGTATGCAGAGCGTGCTTACTTATGTAAAGAGGGTCGTGACGATTTTTTGACAGAGGCTCAAATGTGCTCTGCCTGCGTGGATCAATCCATAAACGTTAGTTTCCCGCCGGCCACGCGACAGCGGCAAGGCTGCCCTCAACACAGGCGAGCGAAAGATAATCAAATCAATGTCAGCGGATTCAGGCCGGGAAATGGCACCGCCGCCGAGGAAGCGGCCGGTGACTATAGCGCCGCGCCGATCGAGATCGGCTTCAGCGCGCGCTATCTCCTCGACATTCTCGGGCAGGTCTAGACCGACTCGGTGGAAGTCACCTCGCCGGCGCCGCGGCGCCGACGCTCATTCGCGAGGACGAAAAGGTCCCGGCGCTTTACGTGGTCATGTCGATGCGAGTTTGATTTGGGAGCGCGCAGTGCTCTTAAGATAGTGCAAGTTTTGTTGGCTTTTATCACTGATTGACTTGATTCGCCTTCGGTGTTCAGATCCGTCAATGCGGAACGAACGCTGTATCCGAATCTACAAGTATCGTAGCTTGTCTGGACAACATGGACGGGATGCAATTGAACGTCTCGTCACGCACAGTGAGCTTTATTGGCAAAGTCCAATACAGTTTAATGATCCGTTCGATTGCATCCCAGTTTTGTATTTCGGGGAAAATAACGCTGAGCGTAAGGCATTTCGGGCGAGGGCTACAGATCAATTGTATGGCGGCGAACCCCGCACCCTACGTCGGCAACATCGTAGGCGTATGGGCGTAGTGCCGACCGCACAAATGGAAGACCATTTACGAACGGCATGGCAATATTGGCTGTCAGAGAGCGCGGTAACATGCTTTTCGGAGGTGCATGACCACCCTCTGATGTGGGGCCATTATGCCGATAGCCACAAAGGCGTTTGTTTAATTTTTAATGAAATAGCTAACGACCACACACAATGGTTCGCTTTTCCAGTGACCTATCAGGAAGCTAGGCCCCGAGTTAATCTTACTCGCTTCAGCGACCCTGACGTGATGATGAAGTCTCTGTTCCTCAAGAGCCACCATTGGGCATATGAGCGTGAGCAGCGTATGGTCGCTTGGCGGGGCACACCCGGTTATAGGAGCTTCCCTGCCAGATTACTTCAAGGAATTATTTTTGGCGCAAAGATTAGCATCGACGATGAACAATTCGTACGTGGTGTTTTAGCTAGACGACCAGATATGCAGGTTTTCCGCGCGGAGATCGACTCGGCAGCATTCAAAATGAACATTGTGCCGGCATGAACCACGATAAGGCGCTTTCGCTTCCGTCCGGACGCTGGTAACAATTGTCTCTCATTCTCGCCCCTACCCCCGCCCCGCCTTCACCATGTCCGCGATCCGCACGAACTTCTCGCGCGGGGCACCGAGGCGGGCTTGGGCGATTTCGGCTTCGTCGATCTTCTGCCAGTCGCGGAAGGTGACGATCTCCAGATCGCGCTCGGCAATGAGCGCGTCCAGGCCAGCCCGGCCCTGCTTGCCGGCGGCGGCGGGCTGGTCGGCGGCGATGGCATCCGCGATCAGGAAACCGTCGGGCTTGTTCGTGCCGATGGTGCCGCTCGGCCCGCGCCGCGCCCAGCCGACGCAATAGAGGCCCGGACGAATGCGGCCTTCCTCATTGGCGAAGCGGCCGCGGGCCTCGTCATAAGGCACGTCGGGAATGGGCGGCGTGCGATAGCCGATGCAGCTGATGATGAGATCGGCGGGCATGGTCACGCGCTCGCCGGTGCCGATGCTCTGCTGCTGGGCATCGAGCCGGGTCCGCTCCAGGACCAGCCGCTCGACGCGCCCCTCCCCCTCCACGCGCTCGGAAACGACGAAGAAATCGAACCGGATCGCTACCACCTTCTCGGGCGATGGCTCGGCGAACTGGCGGAGCAGCGCCAGCGACTTGCGCTGTCCCGGCTCCAGCGCCTCGTCCACCGACGTCGGTGGCAGGTCGGCGGGATCGACATGGACGGAGGCGCGTTCCAGCCGGCCGAGTTCGCCCAGCTCCTTGGGCGTCATCGCAATCTGCGCCGGGCCGCGCCGACCCAAGATGGTGATCGAGCGGGGCTGCGCCTTTTTGAGATTGTCATAGGCATGAGCGACGACATCGCTCTCCTCAAGCTCGCGCGCGGTCTTGGCGAGAATGCGCGCGCAATCCAGGGCGACATTGCCATTGCCGATGATGACCACATCCCGCTCGTCGATCCGCGGTGCGAGATCGGCATGATGGGGATGGCCATTATACCAGCCGACAAAGGCGGCGCTGCCGATGACGCCGGGCAGATCGTCACCCGGCACGCCCAGCGGGCGATCCGACGGCGCGCCGGTGGCGAGGATCACGGCATCGTAAAGACCCTGAAGCTCCGGGATGGACACGTCGCGCCCGATAACGAGATTGCCGACGAAGCGCACCGTGTCGGTCAAGGCCACGGCCTCATAGCGGCGGGATACGGCCTTGATGGACTGGTGATCCGGCGCGACACCGGTGCGGACAAGGCCGAAGGGGACGGGCAACCGGTCGATGATGTCGATCGCCACATCCTCGCCGAACTGCTTCTGGCAGGCTTCCGCGGTATAATAGCCGGCAGGGCCAGACCCGATGATGGCGATATGACGCATGGAACGGCCTCTCCAGAAAATGTGTCTTGCGGGGGGCAGCCTAGCCGAGGCTGCGCGCGAGGCAAGGGCCGTGCGCATGAGAGCGACGCCCGTGGAGCGATAGGCGCGCCCAAACGAAAAGGGCGGACCATTCGGCCCGCCCTTTCAGATCGATGTACCGCTGCCGCTCAGCGTGCAGCGGGCGCTGCTGCCGAGGCATTGGCGGGCAGACCGCCGAGCTGGGTCACCAGCTTGGTATAGGCATCCAGATAGGCCAGCACGATGACCTGGCCGATATCCGTGTTCTGGTAGCCGCCGCCAGCCGCGCCGGCAAAACCGCCCCACCAGCCCGCGCCGCCGCCGGCACCGAAGCTCAGATCCGACTTGCGCGAATAGCCCTCGGTCATCGCTTCCTCGACCGTGGTGCGCGCGTTCACGATGGAGAGCGTCACATTGGCTTCGCTCTTTTTGATGTTGATGCCGCCGGCCAGCGCGCCGAACGTGCTGCGGCCCAGGAAGCCGCCCAGCATGCCGCCCAGAGCGTTGCCGCCGCTATTCTTGTTGGAGGTCACGATGTCCGGCTGGAGGAAATAGTCCGCCGCCTTCACCTGACCGCGCCCGATGTTGCTGCCCGCCTGCAGCTCACCCTGATCGGCCAGGGCGCGCTCCATCGCGCGGTTCTGCATCGAGCGCCCGCGGTTAACGAGCGTGAAGCAGCCGGACTGCTGGATGAAGATGCGCAGGATCGCTTCGGGGCTGCCGAGGCTCAGCTCGCGCCACCACTGCGTGTCCGGCTCGACGATGGCGACGGTGCCCAGATTCTTGGTGCAACGCGGGATTTCGCGCGTGCCCTTGTCCTGCGCCTTGCGCCCCGAGGATTGCGCCATGGCCGGCTGCACCACCAGGCCGATCGCGGACAGCGCCAGCGCCAGTTTGATCGATAGTTTCATGTATTACCTCACCCACAAGGATTATGCAGTCGACGCCCCTGCCGAACCACAAGGCCCGCTGTTTATCACAGCAAAATGGCGGCACAAGGTTAACGACTGCACGGCGGCGGCGCATGACAGGCGGCGCTCCTCATGTCTTGTATGAAATGGTCGCGGCGGGCCCTCTTTCAGAAGGCTTTGCCGGAACCCTTCCGCCTGCTATCGGCGCGCAATGACTGACCTCGCCCACATCCGTAACTTTTCCATCATCGCGCATATCGACCATGGCAAGTCGACCCTCGCCGACCGCTTGATCCAGCGCACCGGCGGACTCTCGGATCGCGAGATGACCGCGCAGGTGCTCGATAACATGGATATCGAGAAGGAGCGCGGCATCACCATCAAGGCCCAGACCGTGCGCCTCGATTACACCGCGAGCGACGGCAAGACCTATGAGCTCAACCTCATGGACACGCCGGGCCATGTCGACTTCGCCTATGAAGTCTCGCGCAGCCTCGCCGCATGCGAAGGCGCGCTGCTGGTCGTGGATGCCGCGCAGGGCGTGGAAGCGCAGACGCTGGCCAATGTGTACCAGAGCATCGAGCATGATCATGAGATCGTGCCGGTCATCAATAAGATCGACCTGCCCGCCGCCGAGCCCGAGAAGGTGAAGGCGGAGATCGAGGACGTGATCGGCATTGACGCCAGCGAGGCGGTGCTCGCCTCCGCCAAGGCCGGCATCGGCATTGACGAGATTCTGGAAGCAATCGTCAAGAAAATCCCCGCCCCCAATGGCGACCGGGACAAGCCGCTGGAAGCGATGCTGGTCGACAGCTGGTACGACCCCTATCTCGGCGTCGTCATCCTCGTGCGCGTCATCAACGGCGTGCTCAAGAAGGGCCAGAACATCAAGTTCATGATCGGCGGCACAGAGCATCTGGTCGACCGCGTCGGCTGCTTCCGCCCCAAGATCGAGACGCTGCCGGAGCTTGGCCCGGGCGAAATCGGCTTCATCACCGCGCAGATCAAGGAGATCACGCAGACCCGCGTGGGCGACACCATCACCACGGTGAAGAACGGCGCGACCACGCCCCTGCCCGGCTTCAAGGAAGTGCAGCCGGTGGTGTTCTGCGGCCTCTTCCCGGTCGATGCGGCGGACTTCGAGAAGCTGCGCGAAAGCATCGCCAAGCTGCGGCTCAATGACGCCAGCTTCTCCTTCGAGATGGAGAGCAGCGCGGCGCTGGGCTTCGGCTTCCGCGCCGGGTTCCTCGGCCTGCTGCACCTCGAGATCATCCAGGAGCGGCTGACGCGAGAATATGATCTCGACCTCATCACCACCGCGCCGTCGGTCGTCTATCGCATCCAGCTGCGCAAATCGAAGACCGAGGACGCGCGCGAGATCCTGCTGCACAATCCGGCCGACTATCCCGACCCCAGCCGCATCGAGCAGATCGACGAGCCGTGGATCAAGGCGACGATCTACACGCCGGACGAATATCTCGGCAGCATCCTCAAGCTCTGTCAGGACCGGCGCGGCATCCAGACCGGCCTCACTTATGTGGGCGGCCGCGCGCAGGTGAGCTACGAACTGCCGCTCAACGAAGTGGTTTTCGACTTCTACGATCGGCTGAAGTCGATCAGCCGGGGCTATGCCAGCTTCGACTATGAGCAGATCGGCCTGCGCGAGGGCGACCTCGTCAAGATGAGCATCCTCGTCAACAACGAGCCGGTCGACGCGCTCTCCATGATCGTCCATCGGGGCGTGGCCGAGGAACGCGGCCGCCACATGTGCGAGCGGCTGAAGGACCTCATCCCCCGCCACCTCTTCAAGATCCCCATTCAGGCGGCGATCGGCGGCAAGGTGATCGCGCGCGAGACCATCGCCGCGATGCGCAAGGACGTGACCGCCAAATGCTATGGCGGCGACATCACCCGCAAGAAGAAGCTGCTGGAGAAGCAGAAGAAGGGCAAGGCGCGGATGCGCGAATATGGCTCCGTGCAGATTCCGCAGGAAGCCTTCATCGCCGCGCTCAAAATGGGGGACGACAGTTGAGCGAGCAGACTAGCGACGAGGATTATGTGTTCGATGAAGCCAGCGGCGAGTGGCTGCCGGCTTCCGAACTGGCCGCCAAGCAGGGCGCGGCCGATGCGGTGGAAGTGCGCGACGCAGTCGGCAATCTGCTGGCCGATGGCGATCAGGTCACGCTGATCAAGGATCTGACCGCGAAGGGCGCGGGGCAGACGCTCAAGCGCGGGACGCTGATCAAGTCGATCCGCCTGACCGGTGACCCGCAGGAAATCGATTGCCGCTACGAGGGCATCAAGGGGCTGGTGCTGCGTGCCGAGTTCGTGAAGAAGCGGTGAGCGCGGTACCGGGCCGCCCATCGCAAAGGAGTGCAGCCTGATGGCAAAGACTGACGCCGGCGGACGCTTCGAGCGGCATCGCCAGCCCTGGACCGCCGCCGAGATCGACAAGCTGCACACGTTGGCGAAGAAGGGCATGGCGCTGAAAGCCATCGCCAAAGCGCTCACCCGCAGCGAGGAATCGGTGAAGGACCGCGCCAAGGCGGACGGGCTGACGATCGCGAAACTGCGTTAAGGCGCGGCCCCTAATCCTGCCAGCAGCAAACGGCGCCCGTCCGAGTGAGCGTCCGGCAACCTTCGGGGCGCACAAGCGTCTCATCAGGGCCAGCTCCCAAGCGAGATGGAAGTGGCACATCGCTGTTGTGGACATGTCGAGTCCGCGGCGGCCGCTTGCCCCTGTGCGAGACCATGCTGGAGGATGTCCCCATGCCCATTTCCCATACGCCCCTGATAGAGCGCATTGCGCGCGTGCTCGCCGGACTGCGGCTGAGCGAGAATGCCGATGGTACCGAGCCGAGCGCCAGCCGGTCTGTGGACCTGGAATGGGAAGACTGCCGTGAGGACGCGCGCGCGGTGCTCCGCACGATGCGCGAGCCGGACGCGGCAATGGCCAGCGCAGGCAATGAAGAGATTTGGGAAGCGATGATCGCGGCCGCATTATCGGGCGAAGCGAGCGGTGCGGGTGCAAACCAAGCCAACCCGGATGAGACCAATCCGCTTGCTCCCCCGATCAATCTCAACGCGGGCAGCTGAAGTCTCGGCGCGCTATCCCTAGCTTTCGGGTAGCTGGTTGGTCCGGTTCAGCCGGTCGATCACTTCATCGAGCGGCTCGACGACCGTCACGCTACGGCCTTCGCCAAAGCGAATGCGCGTGCCCTCGCCGACATTGGAGATGAACGAAATCTGCGTCGCATTGACGGCGACGGGGGCGCGATCCGGGCTGGTGAACTTGACGAACATGGGCACGCTCTCCTGCTTATGATTGGGGACAGCCTAAGCGCATTCTCGCGCCACGCAATTGCTCGTCGCGCAAGGTGGAAAATATCTGGCAGGCTGCCGCTTCTCGCGCCTTATCGGCCCGACAGGCTGTTGCTGATGCCGAAGAAGAGCTCCGAGAGATTGATGCCGAGCGACAGGAACGCCATGACGCAGGCCAGCGACACCAGCGCCGCGATCAGCCCATATTCCACTGCTGTCGCGCCCCGCTCATTTGCGCGCAGCCGATCAAAGGGCGTCAGGTCACGGTCAACCGCAGGTGATGTCTGGCGCGGCATGGGGCACTCCTCACATTTGCCGGTTCAACGTCGTCGCAAATGGTGGAGAGGTGGTGAAGAGAAGGCGCCAGATGACGTGGGGCTAAGGGGGCGGCAGGCCCGTCAGCCCAAACCGAGTGAAGCCACGGCGATCAATGCCGCAATGCCCGTGAGGCTGGTTACCAGCCCAAGTTCCAAAGCCTTTGCTCCGCGCTCGGTGCGGAGAATCCGCATAATCATGTCATCCTCCAATGACATAACCCATAGCAGCGGCTGGCTTTACGGGCGCTTAACGACGCCGCTGGAAGACGACCGATCCACACAAAAACCCTCCAGACTGGCCGCGCGGAGGCGATTCCTCCGTGCAAGTCTCAGTCCGCCAATTGACGTGGCGGCAGACTCACGGCAGGAGCAAGCATGGCCGACATGACCGATCCCGTTTCCGCCGATCCACTTGCCCAGCCCGCATCCTTCAAGCGCCGGGGGATGCTTTTCGTGCTGTCCTCCCCTTCCGGGGCCGGCAAATCCACCATCTCGCGCAAGCTGCTGGCGCATGATCCGGGCCTGACCATGTCCGTCTCCGCCACCACCCGGCCGATGCGGCCCGGCGAAGTCGACGGCAAGGATTATCATTTCGTCGATCTCGAGCGGTTCCGCGCCATGGTGACGGACAACCAGTTCCTCGAATGGGCGCATGTGTTCGATCATCGCTATGGCACGCCGCGCGCGCCGGTGGAAGGGATGCTGGAAGCCGGGCACGACGTGCTGTTCGATATCGACTGGCAGGGCGCCCAGCAGCTCCACCAGCTGGCCGGCGGCGATGTCGTCCGCGTGTTCATCCTGCCCCCCTCGATGATCGAGCTGGAAGCGCGGCTGCGCGGACGGGGTACCGACAGCAACGACGTGATCGAGCGACGCATGGCGCGCGCGCACAGCGAAATCGCGCACTGGGACGGCTATGATTATGTGCTCGTCAATGACGATGCCGAAGCCTGTTTCGCCAAGGTGCTCACGATCCTGCAGGCCGAACGACTCAAGCGCCACCGGCAGACCGGCATCATCGGCTTCATCCGCAAGCTCGACCGCGAGGAAATCTAGCCCTCAGCCCGGCCCGCAGGGGCCGTCGGCTCGGCCACGCAAAACTTTGCAAGCCAGATGCCCTCCATATCTGTATGGGGGGCGCATAAGGCGGACCACCAAACAGGATGACGCGCGCAGATGAGGCCTTTGAAACAGGCTTCGCGGCGAGGATGGTCCACCGCTCCACTCTTTTTTGATTAGCGAGATACATGCCCTTTTCCACACTCCCCCCTCTTCTCGCCAATGCCCTTGCCGAGCGCGGCTATACCGACCCTACGCCCGTTCAGGCCGAAGTTCTGGAGGCGCAGGCGCATGGCCGCGACCTTATCGTCTCGGCGCAGACCGGATCGGGAAAGACCGTGGCGTTTGGCCTCGCCATTGCCACCGACCTGCTGGAAGATGGCGAGCGCATGGCGCCGCCCGGCCTGCCCCAGGCCCTGATCATCGCGCCGACCCGTGAACTGGCGCTGCAGGTCAGCCGCGAGTTGATCTGGCTCTATGGCAAGGCTGGCGCGCGCATCGCCACCTGCGTCGGCGGCATGGATGCGAGCAAGGAACGCCGTGCGCTCTCGCATGGCGCGCAGATCGTGGTCGGCACGCCCGGCCGCCTGCGCGACCATCTGGAACGCGGCGCCCTCAACCTCTCCACCCTGCGCGCCGTGGTGCTCGACGAAGCCGACGAGATGCTCGACATGGGCTTCCGCGAGGATCTGGAAGAAATCCTCGACGGCACGCCGCAGGAGCGCCGCACGCTGCTCTTCTCCGCGACCATGCCGGCCCCCATCGTGGCGCTTGCCCGGCGCTATCAGCGCGACGCGCTGCGCATCTCGACGGTGACGCAGGAGCGCGGCCATGGCGACATCAGCTATCAGGCGATGGCTGTGGCACCGGCCGACATCGAACATGCCGTGGTGAATCTGCTGCGCTTCCATGAGGCGGAAACGGCGATGCTGTTCTGCGCCACGCGCGACAATGTGCGTCACCTCCATGCCGGGCTGGTCGAGCGCGGCTTCGCGGTAGTTGCCCTCTCCGGCGAGCATAGCCAGAATGAGCGCAATCAGGCGCTGCAATCCTTGCGCGACCGGCGGGCACGCGTGTGCGTCGCAACCGACGTGGCCGCGCGCGGGATCGACCTGCCGACGCTGAGCCTCGTCGTCCATGTCGAGATTCCGCGCGATGCCGAGACGCTGCAGCACCGCTCCGGCCGTACCGGGCGCGCGGGCAAGAAGGGCACCGCCGTGCTCATCGTGCCCTATCCGCGCCGCCGCCGGGTGGAATCGATGCTGCGCGGCGCGCGCATCCAGGCGGACTGGATTTCGCCGCCCTCGGCCGACGACATTCGTCGCGCCGATACCCAGCGCCTGCTCGATACGCTGCGCGCCCCTGTCGAGCTGAGCGAGCAGGATCATGAGCTGGGCCGTCAGTTGCTCGCCGAGCGCAGCCCGGAAGATGTCGCCGCGATGCTGGCCCATGCCTATCGCGCGCGCCTGCCCGAGCCTGAAGATCTGCTGGGCAGCGATGCCCCCGCCGAACCGCGCGGACCCCGCCCCGGTTTCGAGCAGAGCGCCTGGTTCCGCCTGAATGTCGGCCGCAATCAGAATGCCGATCCGCGCTGGATCCTGCCGCTGCTCTGCCGGCGCGGCCATATCAGCCGCACAGAGATCGGCGCGATCCGCATCGCGGCGCAGGAAACCTTGTTCGAGGTCGCGGGTGGCGTCGCTGCGCGCTTCCTCGACGCCGTGCGCCGCACCGCCAGCGAGGATGACGAGGTCGACATCCAGCCGACCGACGGCAAGCCCCGCGAGGAAGCGCGCCGCAATCGCCGCGACAATGCCCGCCCCGTCCATGCGCCCAAGCCCTATCGCGCACCCGCCGCGCGCGGGCCGCATGGGGGCCGCCCCGATCAGGCCCAGCCCGGCCCCCATGGCGCCGGCAAGAAGAAGGGGCCGAACAAGTGGAAGGGCGGCGCCAAGCCCTTCGCGCACAAGAAGCCCGGCAAGGATAGATGATCGCGATCCTCGTCGATGCCGATGCCTGCCCGGTGAAGGAAGAAATCTACCGGGTGGCATTTCGGCATGAGACGCCGGTCAGGATCGTCAGCAACCAGCGCATCCGCATCCCCGATCATCCGCTGGTCGAGCGGGTGGTCGTGTCCGACGCCTTCGACGCGGCCGACGACTGGATCGCCGAGCAGGCGGGCCCGACGACGATCTGCATCACCGCGGACATTCTGCTCGCGGATCGCTGCCTGAAAGCCGGCGCGAGCGTGATCGCCCCGACCGGCAAGCCCTTCACCACCGCGTCCATCGGCAGCGCCATCGCGACCCGCGCCATCATGGCCGATCTGCGCGCCGGCGGCGACATCATCGGCGGCCCCGCGCCATTCAGCAAGGCGGACCGTTCACGCTTTCTTTCGGCGCTGGATGAGACGATCGTGCGGCTGAAGCGGCAGCAGCCAGCGTGACGGGCGATCAGCGGTTACCGACGGCCACACCAGCAATGCGGCCTTCCGGCGAGGAGGGCGTCGCAGGGCTGGTGAGCGAGAACGCATAACCGACCTCGGCAGCATCAGGCCCATAGAATGAACCGTGAAAATCTCCTGAAAAGTTGGTGTTGTAGGAAGAAAGACTACCTTGGAAGGTCGGACCGTCCGAGGAAATCGTAGCCGTACCTGTAAAATCACCAAAGGGGGTGTCTGCCCCAAGCGTCCAGTAATCGATCAGTTTCAGCTCCGTATAAATCCTGCCAGAGTCGAAATCAGCGTCCAGACGGCCATCTCCGAGGATCGCCGTACTTCTGCCGACAAATCCTTGCCCCCTGACATGCAAAGCATAGCTGGCTGTGCCGGTTCGCGGCATTTCATCCGAGCTTGACGGAGAGCCGTAGAGAAACGCATTATATCCGACCCCAACCTGCGTCCATTCGCCATAGCTGAGGTAGTGGAACTGTAGCTCCGCTTTGTTGGTACCTAATTGCGGCGTCAGGTTGTTGAATAACGCAATGCTTTTTCCACGCTCGGCTTCGCTGACCTTTCGGAATGAGATGGAGGTTTTTGTAGGATCGGGGGCTTGAGCGAGATCCTCTCCGGTGAAGCTCGCCGAGATGCTGTCAGTCGTGATGGTGTAAGTGCCAGTTTGATAGTCGGGCGTGACGGTGATCGAAGTCGCCGCGGGTGCGTTATCGTCATACACCGGAGGACTGTAATTGGTCTCTCTCGCATAGCTTAGGGGCGAGCTGATGAGGTCAAATGTCGTGGCGCCTTGCAGCGGGAAGGTGCTGCCCGGAGGCGGGGGCGGAGGAGGCGGTGGAGGCGCGACATACTGCTTGAGAGCACCCGTGACGACACCCCCGCCGAGCGAGTTAAGGTCGGCATTATTGATCGCAAAAGTATAGCCGAACTCTCCACCGTCAGGACCGAAGAAGCCGCCGAGAATGGACCCTTGATAAGTGCCGCCGTCCCAGGTGCCCTGAAACGTGTTGCCTGCTCCGATATGACCAGTTCCGTTGAGAGACGGGAGGGAGACGGAAGCTCCAGAGACGCTGCTAAGCCCGGAAAGCTGCAAGAACGTCGAGAAGCTTTGATCGCTAAAGTTTGCCGTCAGGCTCGCTTTGCCGCTCAGGCTATACTCGCCCACGCGATCGTAGAGGATGCCTTCCGCAAATCCTTCGTATGTGCCGCTGCCACCGATCGGCAAATCTCCAGCCGTGGTCGGCACGCCGAAGTAGAAATAGGCATTCACGCGCCGCTGCGGAGTTCCGAAACTCGTGTCGCGAGAGATGAACTCCCATCCGCCGTAACTCACATAGGAAAGCCTCAGATCGGGTCTCAGCGGGTCTGCATAGTCCGGCTGCCTGAACCACAGGACACGCGTGCCATCCGCAGCGCTGTCGCTCCAGCCGATGTCCCCTCCCGAGAGGTTGGGCGCGTGAATCTGACCACTGGCCAGAATGTTGTACAGTGCATATCGACCACCCGCGCGAGGGTCGACATAGAGCCGAGCCGCGCTTGAAGATTGATAAGGGCTGTGTCGCGTTCGGAGGGTCTCATCGTAGTAATTGATATCAACTTCGACAGAACCGGACCGAAAGTCTTGCGTCTGCCCCAAAGCCTCCATCAGCGTTCCGCTAGTTGCTGCCGGCAAAGAGGTTGGCGGTGCAGGACGAACAAGGGCGGCGGCGGACGGCGCCGGGGCGGGTGTCGGTGAAGGCGACGGAGTTGGAGAAGGCGCAGGCGTGCTGTTGACACCGCCGCCGCCACACGCTGTCAGCAACGTGCAGACCGCTATGAAGCAGCCTCGAAAATGGTACTGCAATGCAACCCCCACCCGGTGAACTCGGATGTTTGTTTGGGCGTTCGCAGGCGGCAGGGTCAAGCCGATTGAGCTGAAAGGAGCCACCACTTTTGTCTTGTTTCAGAACGGCGAGTGTCCAAGGAAGCCGAGTTTTTTCCCGGCGTGGCCCTCCTCGAGAACTTTTTGTCGCGAATCTCAGCGCGCCATGAAACGACGAGCCCTCACTTCCGCTTGGGCAGCGGTGGCAGAGCCTTGGCTTCTTCCAGCACGCTCGTGTCGATCAGCGTCGCGAGTTGCGCGCGGGTGCGGGGCGTGCGCTTGTCCTGTTTGGCGAGCCAGGCTTCCTCTTCCTCCAGCACGTCCAGCAGGTCGCCGGTCCAGTCCGCCAGCCAGTTGTGGTGGGACCAGCTCTGCTTGACCAGCTCGAGCGGATAGCCGCTGTTCTGCGCCACCAGCTCCTGCGCCCGTGCGGGATTGCGGCGGACCTCCTGCGTGGCATCGATGATCGCGCGGACCATAACGACGATGTTCCGCCGCATCTGCGGGTTGGCCAGCGCGCCCGCGGTTGTGTTGAGATTGAACAGCTCGCGATAGACGCCCTTGCCGCTGAACTCGATGGAATCATCGCCGATGGCCTGCGCGGCGCGTTCGACTTCCGGCTCCCAGATCGCCACGGCATCGACCTTCCGGTCGGCCAGCGCCTGAGGCATGTCCGGCAGCTTCATGCCGACCATGGTGACATCGTCGCTGGAAAGGCCGACGGTTTTCAGCATCTTCTGGGTGAAGAATCCGGACGAAGTGACGGAAATGGTCGCGATCCGCTTGCCCTTGAGGTCAGCCAGCGAATTGATGCCGGCCGACTTGCGCGCGACGATGCGGTACAGTCCCTCGGTCACGGTCATGACGATCCGCATGTCCGGATTGCGCAGCGAATAGCGCAGCGCCTGCGTCTCCGCATTGGTCGCGATGTCGGCCGGCGCGCTGCTGTCATCCGGCGTCGCGCCGGGCTCGCCCACGAGATTGGCGACGCTCCCGCGCCCCACCGTGACAGGCGCGGGATAATAGGATTCAGCGGCGATGAAGAGCGGCGCGAACTCGAACACGGTGAGATTGCCGAAGGCGCGGATCGGGCCAGCCTGCGCCACAGTCGCGGAAGCCGCCGACGCCGAAGCCACGGGCGTGTCCGCCTGGGTGCAGGCCGAGGTGCTGGCGACCAGAAGCGAGAGACCGGCCAACAGGACGCCGCGCCCACGCCGGCTCGCGCTGCCATGGCTCATCGCCCGATTGAATGCCGACATCCTCTTCTCCCTCACATCACATTAAACGGCGGGAGGCTAGCGAGCAGTGGCGCCGCCAACAATGCACGGAACGGCATTGATCCTTGCCTGGGGTGGCGGGGGGCAGAGGGGTTGGAGTTTGCAGGTCACGGGCAAGAGTGGTCCGCCCAGACGAGACGCCGTTGCGGGCACTCGAAGGATCCGTAAACTCGGGGGCATCTGGCGTGACCGGCCAGGGATGGGGAGGCTTGAGTGAAAGTGTGCATACGCGTTATCCTCCCAATCATCGCTTTAGGCGCGCTGGCAGTATATTGCTTACTCCCGCACCCGATCCATGATCAGGCGCAGCTGAAGTCAATCGCAGCCGATTCTCGACATTTGGTGGGGGCCTATCCGCTTCGTGCTTCAGAGCGTTCCGTCGACATCCCAAAAGATAAGTGGCCACCTGCAATAGCGAGGTTGAAGCCTTATTCAGTCACAGTCTACCCAGGGATGGTGGATATTGCGACAACGCCATCCTTCGATGGTGGCTGGGGCTATGGTTTCGCTTGGGACAAGCAGGACCTGACGATGCTCGTCGAGTGCTGGTCGGAACTGGGGCATGGCGTGTATTGGCATGCCCCCTGTTGATGCCGGCTCACCAAGCCAAGCTTTCCGTTCGTCGACCTCTTGTTAACGCTCCAAAGCGGTCATGGCAGGCACCCGACCGTTGGGTTTACAAGCGGCCTGTCCAGACACGACGACTTAGCGGACGTTCGGGAGTTTGAAATTGACGGCCCTTCGTGGCCAAGTCAGCGTCCGGGCAAATTCCAACTCACGTTCCGAACGAATTCGCCTTCGACAGACTTTCCGTTTTCACGCTGGGCAGGCTTAAATCTCAGCTTCGAGAACATAGCACATGATGCCTCGTCAAGGCTGGCAGAACCACTGCTCTCAATAATGCGGCAGCCCTTGGGTTTACCTTTCGAATCGATTTGAATTGTGATCTTAGCCACGCCCTGCTGACCTAGCCTCAGCGCTGCAGCAGGGTAGTCATCGTCAGTCATGAACGACCTACCGCCGGACAACTGCGGTGGGGAAGCATACTTCTGTTTGGCCTGAGATGCTTGATCAAGCAAAAGCACACCAAACGCTAACACCAATAAAGCACCTCTCCGCATGACCGAACAACCTTCCCCAACCAGTCCGTTTCATATGGACTAGTCAGCCTAAAGCGGCAAGAATTGGTAATCCCCCTAATGTCCGCTTCCCAAGACAAAGCGGCCATTCAGGTATGCGAGCCCCACATTTCCAAACGCACACTCACTCAGTTCGGGCTTGCTAACCCCATCACGCCGCCGCCCGCGCCCGCAGTTCCAGCGCGGCGGCGATGAGGTCGCGCGTATAGTCCGTCTGCGGCGCGTTGAAGATTTGCTGCGAGGAGCCCTGCTCCACGATCTTGCCATTGCGCATCACCACCACTTCATGCGCGAGGGCGCGGACGACCTTGAGGTCGTGGCTGATGAACAGATAGGTCAGGCCATGGCTCGCCTGCAGGTTGCGCAGCAGGTCGACGATCTGGGCCTGCACGGACATGTCGAGCGCGGAGGTGGGCTCGTCGAGGATCACGAGATCGGGCCGCAGGATGATCGCGCGGGCGATGGCGATGCGCTGGCGCTGGCCGCCGGAGAATTCGTGCGGGTAGCGATCCAGCACCGCCGTCGAGAGGCCGACTTCCTCGATCATCGTCGCGACGGCCTCGTAGCGCTCCGCTGGCGTCAGGTCGGGTCGGTGGATCGGCAACCCCTCGCCGACGATCTGGCCAATGGTCATCTTGGGGCTGAGGCTGGCGAAGGGGTCCTGAAAGACGATCTGCATCCGCTTGCGCAGGGGGCGCATCTGCTTCCAGTTGCGCTCGTGCAGCGGCTCGTCCTCGAACCAGATCGGCCCTTCCGAGCGGCTGATGCGCAGCAGCGCAAGGCCGAGCGTGCTCTTGCCCGAGCCGGACTCGCCGACGACGCCGAGCGTATGCCCGCGCGGGATCGAGAGCGTCACCCCGTCCACGGCCTTCACGAAGGCGCGCGGCTTGCCGAACCAGCCCTTGATCGGGAAATGGACCTTCAGATCCTCGGTGCGCACCAGCGGCGCGGGATCGCCCTCGATCTTGAGTGGTTCGCCGCGCGGCGTCGCGTCCAGCAGCTTGCGGGTGTAGGCGTTCTGGGGATTATCGAACACCGCGCTGGTGTCGCCGGCCTCCACCACCTCGCCCTGTGTCATCACGCAGACGCGCTCGGCCATCTTGCGCACCACGCCCAGATCATGGGTGATGAGCAGCATCGCCATGCCGAGGCGCTGCTGGAGATCCTTGAGCAGATCGAGCACCTGCGCCTGCACGGTCACGTCGAGCGCGGTGGTCGGCTCGTCGGCAATCAGCAGGTCCGGCTCGTTGGCCAGCGCCATCGCGATCATGATGCGCTGGCGCTGCCCGCCGGAGAGCTGGTGGGGATAGGATTTGAGGCGCTTCTCGGCATCGCGCAGACCGACCAGCTTGAGCAGGTCGATGGTCTTGGCGACCGCCGCCGCCCGGCTGATCGCGGGATCGTGCAGCTTCATCGCCTCGATGATCTGCCGATCGATGGTGTGAAGCGGGTTGAGGGCGGTCAGCGGCTCCTGCGGGATCAGCGCGATGCGGGCGCCGCGCAGCGTCTGCATCGTGCGCTCGCTGGCGCCGACGATCTCCTGCCCGTCCAGCCGGATCGAGCCCGATGGGTGGAACGCCACCGGATAGGGCAGCAATTGCAGGATCGACATGGCAGCGGTCGACTTGCCCGAGCCGGACTCGCCGACCAGCGCCAGCGTCTGGCCCTTCTCCAGCGTGAAGGACACGTCCTTGACCGCCTCGACGATGCGGCCTTCCGAGCGGAACGAGCAGCACAGCCTGTCGACCACAAGCAGGGGCGTGTCCGTGGCGCTCATGTCGATTTCCTTGGATCGAATGCATCCCGCGCCGCTTCGCCGATGAAGATGAGCAGCGAGAGCATGGTGGCCATGACCGCGAACCCCCCAATGCCGAGCCACGGCGCATAGAGATTGTTCTTCGCCTGGTTGAGCAGTTCGCCGATCGAGGGCGATCCGCGCGGCATGCCGAAGCCGAGAAAATCCAGCGCGGTAAGGATGGTGATCGACGAGGAGACGATGAACGGCAGGAAGGTGATGGTCGCCACCATCGCATTGGGCAGGATGTGCCGGAACATGATCGTGCGGTTGCCAAGGCCAAGCGCCCGGGCGGCGCGGACATAATCGAGATTACGCGCGCGCAGGAACTCGGCGCGCACGACGTGCACCAGCGTCATCCAGCTCACCAGCAGCAGCACGCCGAGCAGCGTGAAGAAGCTGGGCGTGAGGAAGCTGGCCATGATGATCAGCAGGTAGAGCATCGGCAGGCTCTGCACGATCTCGATGCAGCGCTGGAAAATAAGGTCCGTCCAACCGCCGAAATAGCCCTGGATGGCACCGGCGGTGATGCCGATGATGGAGCTAAAGAAGGTGAGCAGCAGGCCGAAGGTCACCGAGAGGCGGAAGCCGTAGATGATGCGCGCCAGCACATCGCGCGCTTGGTCGTCCGTGCCCAGCCAATGGCGTGCGGATGGCGGCGACGGCGCGGTGACGGGGATATCATAGTCGATCGTCCGGTAGCTGTAGGGGATGATCGGCCAGATCGCCCAGCCGTCGCCGTCCGCGATCATCGCCCGCACGGCGGGGTCCTGATAATTGGCCTCCGTCTCGAACACGCCGCCGAATGTCGTCTCGGGATAGGCGCGCAGCACTGGCGCATAAATCTCGCCGCGATAGCTCAGCAAGATGGGCTTATCATTGGCGATCAGCTCCGCGCACAGCGTCACCGCATAGAGCGCAAGGAAGATCCACAGGCTCCAATAGCCGCGCTTATTGGCCTTGAAATTGGCCCAGCGCCGGCGCGTGAGCGGGCTCATCCGGCTGATCGGGCGCAAAGGCCGGGGATGAACGGCCGGGGCTGCGACGGGCGTTTCGGCGTTCATCAGACGTCCCGCCTTTCGAAATCGATGCGGGGGTCGACCAGCACATAGGTGACGTCACCGAGCAGATTGGTCAGCAGGCCGAGGAGCGAGAAGATGAACAGCGAGCCAAGCATCACGGGATAATCCCGGTTGATCGTCGCCTCGAAGCCGAGCAGCCCAAGGCCATCCAGCGAGAAGATCACCTCGATCAGCAGCGAGGAGGTGAACAGCACGCTGACGAAGGCAGCAGGAAAGCCGGCGATCACGATGAGCATCGCGTTGCGGAAGACATGGCCATAGAGCACGCCGTTCTCTGAGAGGCCCTTGGCTCGCGCCGTCGTCACATATTGCTTGCCGACCTCATCCAGGATCGAATTCTTAGTGAGCATGGTCAGGTTGGCGAAGGCGCCGATGACCATCGCGGCGACCGGCAGGGTGATGTGCCACAGATAATCGAGCACCTTGCCGATGAGCGAGAGCTCCTCCCAATTGTCCGAGACCAGCCCCCGCGCCGGGAAGATGCTCCAGAATGTACCGCCGGCGAACAGCACGACCAGCAGCACCGCGAAGAGGAAGCCGGGAATGGCATAGCCGATGGTGACGAAGAAGCTCGACCAGGCATCGAACGCGGTGCCCGCGCGCACGGCCTTGCGGATGCCGAGCGGAATGGCGACGAGATAGGTGATGAGCGTGGTCCAGAGGCCCAGCGAGATCGACACCGGCAGTTTTTCGATGATCAGATCGATCACCGGCTGGTCCTTGTAATAGCTATTGCCGAACTCGAACCGCGCGAAATCGCCGAGCATCTTGAAGTAGCGATAGAGCACCGGCTTGTCGAAACCGTAGAGCTTCTCCAACTCCTTCACCATCGCCGGGTCCAGCTCGCCAGTGGGCATGATGCCGCTGCTCGCCCCCGTATCGACGCTGCCGCCGATGGTGGCCGTCGCGTCCATCGCGGTGCCGGCGAACCGCGCCTGAATCTGGTCGATCGGGCCGCCGGGCACGAACTGGATGATGATGAAGGTGATCGTGACGATGCCGATCAGCGTCGGCACCATCAGCAGGAGCCGGCGGGCGACATAGGACCAGAGCGCCGTCATAATGACTGTCCTTGTGCGTGCCCGGCCGTCTTGCCGGGGTCGGCCCACCACGTATCCAGCGTCATAATCGGGAAATTATAGGCGGGCTGCTTTTTCGGCATGCCGAAGCGGTCCCAATAGGTGATCGGCATCTGCCCCACCGGCGCCGGGTAATCATGCTGGAAGGGTATGGCGTAGAAATTCCACAGCAGGATGCGATCGAGCGCCCGCATCGCGCCGACCACGGTCTCCCTGTCCGTCGCGGTGATCATCTGCGCGAGCATCTTGTCGACGGCCGGATTCTTGACGCCCGGATAGTTCAGCGATTGCGGCTGATCCGCAGCGTGCGACCCCCAGATCAGTGTCTGGCCGATGCTCGGCGTTTCATGGCCGGGGAACATCGGGATGTTGAGCAGCAGATCATAATCATAATGACGCAGCCGATGCCGGAATTGCGCACTGTCGAACGAGCGGAAACTGATGGCGATGCCAAGCTGCCGCGCATTCTCGACAAAGAGCGAAACCTGCCGGTCCATCAGCGGGGAATAGCTGATCAGCTCGAGCGCCATGGGGCGACCGGTTGTCTTGTCGATCAGCCGGCCGTCCTGATAGCGATAGCCCGCCGCCCGCAGGATCCGCACTGCTTCGATGAGGTTGGCCCGGCGGTTGCGCCAGTTCCCGCCAACCGGCAGGTCCGGCGCCTTGGTGAACACCTCGCCCGGCACCTCGTCCCGCACGGATTGGAGCAGCTCCAGCTCCCGGCCCTGAGGCAAGCCCTCGGCCGCAAACTCGCTGTTGGTGTAGAAGCTGTGCAGGCGGCCATGATGCCCGGCGAGCAGGGTCCGGCGCACCCACTCGAAATCATAGGCCAGCATCAGCGCGCGCCGCAATTGGCGATCCGCCAGCGCGGGCCGCCGCGTGTTCATGACGATGCCCAGATAGAAGGACGGGCTGCGGTAATCGATGACCTGCCGCTTGATCTGGCCCGCGCGGAAGGCCGGCAACTGCTTCTCGCTTGCCCAGCGGACCGCGCTCGTTTCCTGCCGGAAGTCGACATTGCCGGCGAGAAAGGCCTCATAGGCCACCGTCTGGTCCCGGTAATAATCGTGCCGGATGATGTCGAAGTTGTAGCGGCCCTTGTTGACCGCCAGATCCTTGGCCCAATAATCCTTCACGCGCTCATATTCGATCCAGCGCCCCTGGCTGAAACGGCCGACCTTATAGGGGCCGCTGCCCAAGGGGCGGTCGAGCGAGGCGGCGTTGAGCGGGTGCTTCGCGTAATAATGGCGGGGGAGCAGCCACATATCCATCACCACCGTCGGCAGCGTGGGATTATTGGGCTGGGTGAAATAGACGCGCACCGTGTGCGGCCCGCGCTTTTCCGCACGCGTCACGGCCTGTTCAAGGCGCTTGAGAGAGGGCGTCACCAGGCCCTTGGCCTGATCGATGGTGAAGATGATGTCCTCGGGCGTGATCGGCACACCATCATGCCAGCGCGCGCGGGGATCGAGATGGAAATCCATCCATGAAATATCTTTGGGATAGGTGATCGACTCAGCGACCAGCGCGTAGCGCATCGCCGGCTCGTCCGAACTGCGCCGCATCAGCGGCTCATAGACCTGCATCATGCCGATGGGCGGCGTGCCAAGCAGGGCCATGAGATTGAGACTGTCGAAGCCACCAATATAGGCCACCCGCAGCGTGCCGCCCTTGGGCGCCTTGGGATCGGCATAGTCGAAATGCTTGAAGCCGGGGCCGTATTTGGGGGTGCCGAACACCGCATAGGCATGGCTGGAGATCAGCTCATTGCCGCCCGGCACGGCCTGAACGCTGGCGGAACTGATCGTCAGCAGCAGCGGAAGGCAGAGTAGCGCCAGCAGGAGTTGCCGAAGCACCCCGAGGCGCTGCCTCACCGGCCCGGCAGATGGTGGCGGGCCGCCATCATCCAGGCCATGGTCATTCGGGCCGTCCGCAGCATCTCCAGCCATACTCTCCCTTCCGAACCCCAGATGGAGTCCAGCAAACAAGTGATGCCCATTCGATCTTGCGCCGAATGTCGCGTCACCCGCTCCGTTGGTTCAATGTCTAACTTTAGTTGACCTAACTAACAATTCGAATCGAACTTATCTTGTCATAATTCGCGCTGCCAGGCGCGTAAACGCCCTGCTCGTCATCGTGCCGCGCCTGCTCCACCAATGCAACCGGCTGCCGCACAGCGCGGCACGGCTTTGATCACCGCGCGCATCCTGCTAGCCCATGCGCATGAAGAACATCGCCACGCTCACCCTCAATCCCACCATCGATGTGGCCTATGAGGTCGACAAGGTATTTGCCACGCACAAGATGCGGACGGCTGGCGAATATCATAATCCCGGCGGCGGCGGCATCAATGTCGCCCGCGTGTTCGTGCGGCTGGGCGGCAATGCGCGGGTGCATTACCTGTCCGGCGGGGCGACCGGCGTGGCGCTCGATGGCTTGCTCGACCGGCATCAACTGGTGCGCGCGCAGATCCCGATCCAGGGCGAAACCCGCGTCGCAACCTCGGTGCTGGAGAAGGACAGCGGCAAGGAATATCGCTTCACACCGCCGGGGCCGGTGGTGGTGGAGGCCGAATGGCGGCTGGCGCTCGACCAGCTCAGTCAGGTGACGTGCGATTATTTCGTGGCCAGCGGATCGCTGCCGCCCGGGGTGCCGGAGGATTTCTACGGGCAGCTTGCCGCCGCGCTGGCGCCGCGCGGCATCGGCTTCGTGCTCGACAGTTCAGGCGCCGGCCTGCGCGGTGGCCTGAGCGGCGAGCATGTGCTGCTGGTCAAGCCTAGCCAGGGCGAATTGCAGCAGCTCGTCGGGCGCGACCTGAAAGGCCCGGACGCCATTGCGGCGGCAGCGCAGGACATCGTGCGATCGGGCCGCGCGCGCTATGTCGCGGTCACTCTTGGCCATGAAGGGGCGGTGCTGGCGACGGCAGAGAGCACCGTCTATCACCCCGCCATCCCCATCGACGCGAAAAGCGCGGTCGGCGCGGGGGACAGCTTCGTCGCCGCGATGGTCTATGCGCTGGCCAGCGACTGGCCGGTGGAAGATGCCTTCCGCTATGGCATTGCCGGTGGCACTGCAGCGGTGCTGACGCCGGGCACCGACCTCGCCCGCCCGGCCGACATCGACCGCCTCTACGCGCAGATCAAAACCGGCTGACCAGCGCGCGCGCCGCCGCCTGCACGTCCCGCCAGGTCACATCGAACCCGGCTTCATCGCCAAAATAGGGGTCGGCCACGGCCTGCCCTTCCCGGCCCGGCACCATGTCCAGCAACAGGCCGACATGAGCGCGATGCCCTGCGGGCGCGAGGCGCCGGAGGCTGGCGAGATTGTCCGCATCCAGCGCAAAGATCATGTCGAAGCGCTGGAAATCCGCCAGCCCGATCTGCCGCGCGCGGTAGGTCGAGATGTCAATGCCATGGCGCAGCGCGGTGGCCTGGGCGCGCGGATCGGGCGGCCGCCCGACATGCCAGTCGCCCGTGCCTGCCGAGTCCGCCGTCACATCAAGGCCCGCCAGCGACGCCTCGTGGCGGAAGGCCGCCTCGGCCAAAGGCGACCGGCAGATATTGCCGAGACAGACGAACAAAATAGCGGATGGGGTTGGCTTGAGCATGCGCCTCGCTATCATGCGCGGACGACGAACGCGACCCGGCCGCGCTTCGGCCAGGCCGCGAGACAGGAACCCGCCCCCATGTGCGGGCGTTCGCAACGAGAGCCACGCCGAACCCAATCACGGCGGACCCAACCATGACGCAAACCATGACGCAAAGCATGACAGGGGAATCACCATTTCGCATCCGTCCGCATTCGATCTTCCAGCGCCCTCAATCGACACCCTCGACCATCTCAGCCTGTTTCTGGATCTGGACGGCACGCTCTTCGAGCTGATCGACCATCCCGAAGAGGTGATCGCAGACGAGCGTCTGCGCAGCCTCCTCGCCCGGCTGTCGACGCGGCTCGACGGGCGTCTGGCGGTCGTGAGTGGGCGCTCCATCGCGCAGATCGACGCCATTCTCGGCCCCATCGCGCAAGATCTGGCGGTGTCCGGCAGCCATGGCAGCGAACATCGCTGGCGCGGCGTCGCGGCGCATCCGGTGCGGCCCAAGGGACTGGACGAAGCCGCCGCGGACTTTCGCGCCTTCGCCGGCCGGCATGAGGGCGTGATCGTCGAGGACAAGAGCTATGGCGTCGCGCTGCATTTCCGCATGGCGCCGCAGATCGAGGCGGAAGCCACCGCCCTCGCCACCCGCCTCGCTGACGACCTCGGCCTCCATTACCAGCCCGGCAAGATGATGACGGAACTGCGGATGCCCGGCGGCGACAAGGGCAAGGCCGTGCGTACCCTGATGAGCCGGGCGCCCATGGCAGGCACCTCGCCGTGGTTCCTTGGCGATGACGAGACAGACGAGGCCGCGTTTCTCGCCGCGCAGGCGCTTGGCGGCGTTGGCGTGATCGTGGGCGATCGGCGGCCGACCGCAGCCCAATACAAGCTTGCCAATCCGCGCGCCGTACATGCCTGGCTGGAGGACCTGCTCTGATGACTGCAACACTCGACCTCTGGCCTATCGGCAATTGCCAGGTCTCCGCCCTGATCGACCGGGCCGGCCGCTTCGTCTGGGGCTGCGTGCCCAGGGTGGATGGCGACCCGGCCTTCTCCTCCCTGCTCGACCCGGCCCCGCGCGCCGCCGAGGGCGCACGCGGCTTCTGGGAAATCGACCTGGAAGACTGCGTGGAGACGGCGCAGCATTATGTGCGCAACACGCCGGTGCTGGTGACGCGGCATGAGGACAAGCATGGCAACGCCATTGAGGTCATCGACTTCTGCCCGCGTTTCCACCGGAGCGGGCGCATGTTCCGTCCCGTCGCTTATGCCCGCATCGTCAAGCCGGTGGCGGGCAGTCCGCGCATCCGAATCCGCCTGCGCCCGGCGCGCGACTGGGGCGCGCGCGATCCGAACCGCACGCGCGGCACCAATCACATCCGCTACATGCTCTCGGACATGACCCTGCGCCTGACGACGACGGCGCCCGTCGGCTGGATCGAGGACGAGCGACTGTTCCGGGTCGAGCGGCCGCTGCACTTCTTTCTCGGGCCAGACGAGAGCTTTGCCGACGACCTGCGCATCACGCTGGACACCATGCTCGACCGGACGATCCGGGAATGGCAGGGCTGGGTGCGGGGTCTTGCCACGCCCGTGGAGTGGCAGAAGGCGGTCATTCGCGCCGCGATCACGCTCAAGCTGTGCCAGCATGAGGAAACCGGCGCCATCGTCGCGGCGCTGACCACATCGCTGCCCGAACATGCCGATAGCGGGCGCAACTGGGATTATCGCTACTGCTGGATTCGCGATGCCTATTACACCGTCCAGGCGCTCAACCGGCTCGGGGCGCTCGATGTTCTGGAGAGCTATCTCGAATATCTGCGCAACCTCGTCGACAATGCACGCGGTGGCCATATTCAGCCCCTGTACGGCGTGGGCGGCGAAGCCACGCTGACCGAATGGATCGCGCCGGGGTTAGCCGGCTATCGCGGCATGGGGCCGGTGCGCGTCGGCAACCAGGCGGCCGAGCAGATCCAGCACGATGCCTATGGGCAGATCGTTCTCTCCAGCACCCAGAGCTTCTTCGACCGGCGGCTGCTGCGCATGGGCGGCACCGACGATTTTCACGCGCTTGAGGCCGTCGGCGAGCGCGCGTGGGACGTCTATGACAAGCCCGATGCCGGCCTGTGGGAGCTGCGCACCCGCAGCCATGTCCACACCTACTCCGCCGCCATGTGCTGGGCGGCGTGCGACCGACTGGCCAATGCCGCCGCCGCGCTCGATCTGCCGGAGCGGGCCGCCTTCTGGCAGGGGCGCGCCGATAGCATGCGCCAGACCATTATCGATGCGGCTTGGCGGGAAGACACAGGCCGGATGTCCGCGACATTCGGCGGCGACGATCTGGATGCCAGCATCATCCAGTTGCTGGACCTTCGCTTTCTCTCGCCCGGCGACCCGCGATTCAAGACCACGCTCGAGGCCGTCGAGCAGGGGTTGCGTCGTGGCAGCCACATGCTGCGCTATGCCACCGAGGACGATTTCGGCCTGCCCTCGACCGCCTTCAACGTCTGCACCTTCTGGCTTATTGAGGCGCTGCACGCCACCGGACGGGTCGACGAGGCGCGGGTGTTGTTCGAGGAAATGCTCAGCCGTCGCACCGCCGCCGGACTGCTCTCGGAGGATATCGACCCCGCCACGGGCGAACTGTGGGGCAACTATCCCCAAACCTATTCGTTGGTTGGATTAATCAACTGCGCCGTTCTGCTCAGCAAGCCGTGGAGTACCATCAGATGACTCGCCTCGTCATCGTGTCGAACCGCGTCAGCCCGCCGACGGGGGAAGGACAAGCCAATCAGGGCGGCCTTGCGGTCGCGCTGTCCTCGGCGCTGCGCGAGACAAACGGCATCTGGTTCGGCTGGTCGGGCAATGAAACCGAGACGTTCACCGGTCATGTGAATTTCAGCAAGAGCGATGGCGTCACCACCGCCACCGTCGACCTCGAGCCGCAGGATATCGACGAATATTATAACGGCTTTGCCAATCGCACGCTCTGGCCGCTCTTTCACGACCGGACCGACCTCGCAGAATTCGAGCGCAACTTCGCGGGCGGTTATGCGAGGGTGAACGAGCGCTTCGCCGATACCCTGCTGCCGCTCATCACGCCCGAAGACCTGATCTGGGTCCACGATTACCACCTCATCCCGCTCGGCGCGGAACTGCGCAAACGCGATGTCACCAACCGCACCGGCTTCTTCCTCCACACGCCCTGGCCCGTCGCGCGCCTGCTGACCTCCCTGCCGAGCCACGCCAAGCTGGTGAATGCGCTGTTCGCCTATGATCTCCTGGGCTTCCAGTGCCAGGCCTGGCTCGATTCCTTCCTCTATTATGTCCACGACCAGTTCCCCGAGGCGGAAATATCGGACGGTGTGATCCGCATCGGCGACCGGACCGTGCGGGTCGTCGCCTGCCCGATCGGCATCGATGCGGGGGACTTCGCCAAAAGCGCGACCACCCCGGAAGCCGATGAAGCGCGCGAAAGCATCCTGCGCAGTCTCGAAGGCCGCGACCTCATCATGGGGGTCGACCGGCTGGACTATTCCAAGGGCATGGAGCAGCGTTTTCACGGGTACAGCCGCTTGCTGCAGGACCATCCCGAATTTCAGGAAAAGGTCACCTTCCTCCAGATCGCGCCGCCATCGCGCGAGCAGGTCGCCAGCTATCAGGACATCCGACGCGAACTCGATGCGCTGTCGGGCCATATTAACGGCGAGTTCGCCACCGCCCATTGGGTGCCGTTGCGCTATGTGAACCGTGGCTATGACCGGCTTTCCCTCTCCGGCATGTACCGCTCCGCGCGCGGCGCACTGGTGACGCCATTGCGGGATGGGATGAACCTGGTCGCGAAGGAATATGTCGCGGCGCAAGACCCGGAAAATCCCGGCGTCCTCATCCTCTCCCGTTATGCCGGCGCCGCCGAGCAATTGCAGGATGCCCTGCTGGTCAACCCGTTCAGCCCGGAAGAACTGGCCGACGCGCTGCACCAGGCGCTGCTCATGCCGCTCGAAGAGCGCAAGACGCGCTGGCGGGCTATGATGGACAGCGTGGAAACGCAGGACATTCGCTGGTGGCTGAAGCGCTTCCTCGATCTGCTGACGAGCGAACACCCGCCGCGAGGGAGCACTGCCGAGGCCTCTGAGAGTTCAGAAGGCGCAGATACGAAAGAGGCCGCTCAGGCTGCAGCCTCCTCCTGAGCGGAGGGCGCGGTCGCGATCCGCGCCTTGGAGAAGGCGAGCACGCACAGGATGCAGCAGCCGACCGGCACCAGCAGCGCCAGAAAGAACATGCCGGCGGACATGTTGGCAGCGATCAGCGCCCCGCCGACGAGCGGGCCCGCCATGGCACCCACGCGCGCGACGGCGACCGCCAGACCGATGGCGGCAGACAGCATCGTGATCGGGTAGATGCTCGCGGCCACGGCCGTCAGGGCGATATGGGCGCCGCCGACGCCCATGCCGATAATCAGCATGAGCAGACCCCAGGTAGCGAATGTCGGCGCCAGCACCGCCAGCGCCACCAAGCCGAGCGACACCAGCGCATAGCCCACCAACAGCGCCGGAATCGTGCGGTGACGGTCGATCTGCGTAGCCAGAATGAGGCCGCCGACCAGTCCGCCGATCTGCACGATGGAAGCCATATGGGCCGACGTCTCGAAGCTGAAGCCGACCCCGCGCAGCACCGTCGGCAGCCAGCTCGCCAGCATGTACATGGACAAGGCGTTGAAGCAGAACAGCGCGGAAAACAGCGTGGTGCGCAGCAGATAGCCGCGCCCCAGCGGCGCCAATATGGGAATGTCAGTCCAGTGCCACGCCCGCTCGCGCGCCGGTTTGGCCGCTATGGGAGCCGCCGGCAGACGCGTGAGAAACAGCGCGAGAAGAATCGTGATCACGAACATGAAGGTCGCCGGGACGGTGAACGCCGCTTCCCACCCGCGCCCGGCGGTGAGCCATGGCACCACGACGCCGGCACCGGCTGCCCCGACCGGAATGCCGCAGCCGACAATGGTCATCGCGCTCGCCCGCCGCTTGGCCGGCATCACCTCCGCGAGGATCGCCAGCACATTGGGCAGGCAGGCGCCCAGCGCCGTGCCGGTGAGCAAGCGCCACCAGAACAACTGACTGACCGTCTGCGACCATGAGGTGCCGAGTGTCGCGAAGCTGATAACGCCCAGCGCCACAACGGTCGTCGTGCGCCGCCCGACCTTGTCGCCCAGCGGTCCGAGAAAGAAGGCGCCGAGACCCAAGCCAATGACCACGGCGGATAGGGCCGGTGCGAACAAGGCCGGTGACTCCCCCCAAAGCTGCGCCAGATGCGGCACGATGACGGGCATCGACCCGATGTCATAGCCATCGATGACCATGATGATGAAGCTCAGCAGGCCGACGATGTAGATCTGAAATCCGCTGGCCGCCTTGGCAGGCGCCGGCGGGTCCGCTTGTGCATCCGCCGGCAGAATTGCGTCGCTCTGACTCATCTCGGTCCCATCCTCTCACCCTGTCGCCGCCGGTTCATCCGGTCTGGCCGTTCCTGCTCGTCCATCACCGCTGCGCTGGCTCGGCCGGCGCCGTCTTGCCCAGAATGAGGTCAGCCGCCTTTTCCGCGATCATGATTACGGGGGCGTTGGTATTTCCCCGGATCAGCGCCGGCATGGAGGAGGCATCGACCACCCGCAGGCTTTCGACCCCGCGCACCCGCAACTGCGCATCCAGCACGGCAGCATCGTCGGTGCCCATGGCGCAGGTGCAGGCGGGATGGCCCCCGCTCCGCGCCGTCGCGCGCAGCCAGCCTTCAAGCGCCGCATCATCCGCAGCATCAGGTCCGGGCGCGACTTCCGCGGCGACCAGATCACGGGCCGGCGCTGTCGCGAAGAAACGGCGCATGAAGTGCATCGACCATAAGAGCCGATCAAGATCGCCCTGTTCGCTCAGGAAGTTCAGGTGAATTTTCGGCAGCGCCTCTGGATCGGCCGACCGCAGCGCGATGCTGCCCCGGCTCTCGGGGTTAAGCAGCAGCGTGCCGGCCGAGAATTGGTGCCCTGCGCCTTTTCGCCACCCGGGGAACCAAGGGCGCGCTGCGTAGCTTGCGTGGACAATCTGGAACTGCAGGTCCGGCCGATCCTGCAACGGCCCCGAGCGCAGGAAGCCTTGAACCGACATGGGGCTCTGCGCCATGTTGCCGGTGCCGAACAAGGCCCAGCGCGCCGCGTGCAGCGCGATCCGGTCGAGCCGCAACTGGTCGTCAAAGGTCACCGGCGCGGCGGCTTGCCAGAAGCTGAGCGCGATCGGATGATCCTGCAGATTGGCGCCCACGCCCGGCAAATCGCGCAGCACCTGCACGCCCATATCGGCCAGATGCGCCGCCGGGCCGATGCCGGAGAGCATGAGCAGTTGCGGCGAGTTGATCGCGCCGCCGCACAGGATCACCTCGCGGCGCGCCCGCACCTGACGCACGGTCCCGCCCTTGCGATACTCGACCCCGACCGCCCGGCCATTCCCGATGATGACGCGCGAGGCGAGCGCGTGCGTCTCGATCCGCAGATTGGGGCGACCCCGGACCGGGTCGATGAACGCCCGTACCGTGCTGTGCCGACGCCCTGCGCGGATCGTGCAATCGGGGATGCCGAACCCCTCCGGCCGCGGCACGTTGAAATCCGGTTCCTCATCATAGCCCAGATTGCGCGCGGTGCGCATGAACGCCGGGAACAGCACCGGGTCCGGCTTCATCGCGGTGACGTGCAGTTCGCCCGTCCCGCCATGGTCGGCTCCCGCGCCGCGCCAGTTGGTTTCCGAGCGGCGGAAATAGGGCAGCACATCATCGAAGCCCCAGCCGGGGAGCCCCATATCGCGCCAGCGATCATAGTCCGCCGCATGGCCGCGAATATACATGGTGCCGTTGATCGAGGAGCTGCCGCCCAGCGCCTTGCCGCGCGGGATGGGCTGGGTGCCATTGCCCATATGCGGGTCCGGCTCGCTCTCATTGCCCCAGATGAAGCACTCGGTCGCGGCGGCCTGCATCCAGGTGAGCGGCATATCGATGATCGGATGACGGCACTCACCGCCGGCTTCCAGCAGCGTGACGGAGGTTCCGGCCTGCGCGCTCAGGCGATTGGCCAGCACGCAGCCCGCACTGCCTGCCCCCACGATGACGAAGTCCGCCTCATCCACCGGTCGGTCGCCCTCCCCTCCACGCTGTCTCTGCCAGACCGTTGCGGCCTTTGCCCTGCTGGTCTTACGGTGCATATGCACGAGCACAAGTGCGATAACGCACCCCTGCCGCAATGGAGAGCGATGAGATGCGATATACCGCCGATGAGGAAGCCAATCTGGCGCTGGTGCGCGGCCTTTTCGACGAGGTGCTCAACCCCATGGATTCGGGCGCCGTAGACCGGTTCATCGCGCCCGACTACATCCAGCACAATCCCTCGGTCGAAACGGGGCGCGCGCCATTCAAGGCGTTTCTCGACCATATCAGGTCGGTGCATCCCCAGGGCGTGCATGATGTGAAGCGCATGTTTGCCGATGGCGATCATGTCATCGTCCACTATCACGTCCGCCGCTGGCCGGACGATAGCGGCTGGGCGGTGGTTGACATCTTCCGGATCGAGAACGGCCTCATTGTGGAGCATTGGGATGTCGCGCAGGACGTGAAGCTCGGCGGGCCGAACGCGAACGGGATGTTCTGAGCAGCGGGCCTTCGCCGCCCGTGCAGATGCGACCAAAAATCGTCGGGCTTTGGGCGGCGCCGGTGGAATGAAATTGACTCTGTGCAACCGACGCGCAAGATCGTGCATTGTCGGGCTGGATTCTACCGCCGTCCGTCTTTTCCGAGGGCTCCGTGACGATCGATTTTCAGGCCCTGCTGGCGCGTTCTCCCAATCCCTATGTGTTGCTCGATAGCGATCTGCGGATCGTCTGGATGAACGACGCCTATCTGCAGGTGACCATGCGCACCCGCGACAAGCTGCTGGGCCAGAACATGTTCGATGCCTTTCCGAGCGACCCGGACTCGGAGAGTCACCGGCAGCTGGAAGCCTCGTTCCGGCGGGTTTTCGCCTCCGGCAAGCAAGACGAGATCGCGCTCATCCGCTACGACATTCCCACGCCCGACGGCGGCATGGACGTGCGTTACTGGAGTGCGACCCACACCCCCTTTGCGGACGAGGCACGCAAGGTCGCCTACATCCTGCAGCATACGGTCGACGTGACCGAACTGCAGACGCTGCGGGCCATGCGCGATGAAATGGGCCTGATCCAGCGCGCCAACGCCGTGCAGGCGCGCAATCTGGACCTTGCGGAAGAGGCCGGGCAGTTCAAATCCCTGTTCGAGCAGGCGCCGGGCTTCGTGGCCATTCTGCACGGGCCGGATCATGAGTTCCGCATGGCGAATGCCGCGTATCACAAGCTGGTCGGGGGCCGGGATCTGCTGGGCAAGCGGGTGAAGGACGCCCTGCCGGAAGTCAGCGGGCAGCGCTTCCTGAACCTGCTCGATCAGGTCTATCGCTCGGGCAAACCCTTCATCGGGCGCCGCCTCAAGGTGCTGCTGCAGAATGACGAGGGAACCGAGGTGCAGGAGCGCTACCTCGACTTCGTCTATCAACCCACCGTGGGCGAAGGCGGGACTGTTTCCGGGGTGTTCGTCCAGGGCCATGACGTGACCGACCAGGTGGAATCGGAAGAACGGCAAGCGCTGCTGATGAACGAGCTCAATCACCGCGTGAAGAACACGCTGGCGATCGTCCAGGGCTTGGCGATGCAGTCATTCCGCCAGATGCCCGGGTCCGAGGTTCCGCGTCAGACCTTCAATGCGCGGCTCGCGGCGCTGGCGGCGGCCCATAATCTGCTGACGACCAGCAACTGGAAAACCGCAGGCTTCATCGAGACCGTGCGCAGTGCGGCCGAAGCCTCCATCGGCGAGGATCTGGCACGGGTGCATCTCGATGGCCGGGATTTCACCATCGCGCCGCAGACGGCAGTGTCCCTCTCGATGA
The DNA here is from genome assembly GCF_025961965.1 of Sphingobium sp. B1D7B. Classification (NCBI taxonomy): domain Bacteria; kingdom Pseudomonadati; phylum Pseudomonadota; class Alphaproteobacteria; order Sphingomonadales; family Sphingobiaceae; genus Sphingobium; species Sphingobium sp. B1D7B. The sequence continues at coordinate 1,651,349 of NZ_JAOQOR010000001.1, read as the reverse complement.
TCATTCACGAACTCTGCACCAATGCTGTGAAATATGGGGCTTTGTCCGTGCCTGAAGGTCACATAGACCTCAGCTGGACGATCGAGGACGAAGAAGAGGATTACCGATTGATCGACCTGCGTTGGGAAGAACGCGGTGGTCCGCCCGTCCAGCAACCCGCAAGTCGGGGTTTCGGATCGCGCCTCATCGAGCACGGCTTCTCGACGGAGCGGGCCAGCGGCGTCGTCATAGACTTTCGGCCGACCGGCCTGCTGTGCACCATCAAGGCAAAGCTCACCAACGCATCGATTGTTTCATGAGACTGGACGACCTGACCATCCTGATCGTTGAGGACGAGCCGATCATCGCGCTCGTTCTGGAAGACAAGCTGCTGGATCGCGGCGCGAACCCCGTTCTGGCGCACAGTTTCGACAGCGCGGCAGAGCTGATCGGCCGACAGGCGCTGGACCTCGCCATTCTGGATGTGAACATCCATGGCCAGCAAAGCTATCCGCTGGCGCAAATGCTGCGAGACAAGGGCACACCGTGCATCTTCGTGACCGGCTATGGCGGCGCGCTGCACCCCGAGGCGTTCGCGCACGTCACGACGCTGACCAAGCCCTATAGCGTGGCCGCGTTGGATGACGCGCTCCAGACGGCGCTGGCATTTAGAAATGCCAGCCAGCCGGAACCCGATGCACCGCTGACCTGACCGGTCAAAGCCGCGTCACCGGCGCGACGGCGTTTTCAGGCCAGCTCGACCGGGGTGGTATCGTAGCCCGCCACAGCCAGCGCCTGCATCAGTCGCTGGAGATGGGCTTCGTCGCGCGTCTCGCATTCCACATCCAGCGTGAGGCCCTTGGCGGGGAGATTAGTGAAGATCCGCTGGTGGGAGAGTTCCAGGATGTTCACCGCCTCCTGATCGAAGATGCGAGCGACATGGAACAACGCGCCGGGGCGATCCTGCATGATGATGCGCAGGCGGGCCAAGCGGCCTGAACGGGCCAGATCGCGCAGCAGCACATTGGCGAGCAGGCGGGTGTCGATATTGCCGCCGCACAGCACCAGGCCCACCGTCTTGCCGGCGAACAGCGGCTTGTGCTCGATCAGTGCCGCGAGACCGGCGGCGCCAGCGCCCTCGACCACGGTCTTCTCGATCTGGAGCAGCAGGCTTACCGCCTGTTCCAGCGCGCGCTCGGTCACGAGCACCACATCATTGGCGAGCGCGGTGACGAAGCGGCGCGTGAGCTGCCCCGGCTCCTTGACAGCGATGCCTTCGGCCAGCGTATCGCCATCGCATGGCAGGTTGGCGCTCTTCACCACATCGTACATCGAGGGGTAGAGTTCGGCCTGAACGCCGATCAGCTCGATATCCGGGCGGATGCCGCGCGCAGCGGTGCCCATGCCAGAGAAGAGCCCGCCGCCGCCGATGGGGATGACCAGCGTGTCGATCTCCGGCGCGTCCTCCAGCATCTCCAGCGCCACCGTGCCCTGCCCGGCGATGATGTCCGGCTCATCGAAGGGGTGGACGAAGGTCAGCCCACGCTCGGCTTCCAGCTTGCGCGCGTGATTATAGGCGTCCTCGAATTTCTCGCCTTCCAGCACCACGGTCGCGCCGTGACCCTCGGTCTGCATCACCTTCACCAGCGGCGTCGTCATGGGCATGACTATGGTGACGGGAACGCCGAGCTTGGCGCCGTGATAGGCAAGGCCCTGTGCGTGGTTGCCGGCCGACGCCGCGATGACACCCTTGGACCGCGACGCATCGTCCAGCAGCAACAGGCGATTGAGCGCGCCGCGCTCCTTGTAGGCGGCGGTGAACTGGTGGTTCTCGAACTTGAGATACACGGTCGCGCCAGTCATCTGCGAGAGCGTCTTGCTAACCACGGTGGGCGTGCGCAGGATCGAGCCCGAAATTCGCGCCGCCGCCGCGCGGACATCGGCGACGGAGACGGGCAGCGCATCGGCACTGGCCGTCAGGGGCTCAAGCGGTTCGATCCTGTTCATGGCGCCGCCCCCTACTCCCATCTGGCGCATCCTGCAAACTGCCACTATGCCCTGCTTATGGCAAAAATCGCGTTTATCGGGCTAGGAGTGATGGGTGGGCCAATGGCGGGGCATCTCGCCGCCGCCGGGCACGACCTCTCGGTGTTCAATCGGTCGATGGGCAAGACCCAGGCCTGGGTCGAGCAACATGGCGGCGAAGCGGCAGTCAGCCCCGCGCAAGCGGCGGCGGAGGCCGAGGTCGTCGTCAGCTGCGTTGGCAATGATGCCGACCTGGAGGCGGTGACCATCGGGCGCGACGGCGCGTTTCGCACGATGCGCCCCGGCGGGCTGTTCATCGACCACACCACCGTCTCGGCCAAGATCGCGCGGCAGCTTGCTGACGAGGCGGAGAGCCGGGGGCTTCATTTCGTCGATGCGCCGGTTTCCGGCGGCCAGTCCGGCGCGCAGGGCGCCACGCTGTCGGTGATGTGCGGCGGCACGCAGGCGGCGGTCGAGACAGCGCGGCTGGTCATGCAGAGCTACGCCGCCCGCATCGTGCATTGTGGCGAGGCCGGCGCGGGTCAGACCACCAAGATGGTCAACCAGATCTGTATCGCCGGCGTGCTGGAGGGTCTCTCCGAAGCGCTGCGCTTTGCGCAGGCAGCGGGCCTCGACCTCGGCAAGGTCCAGGAAGCGATTGGCGGCGGCGCCGCGCAAAGCTGGCAGATGGACAATCGCTGGAAGACGATGAGCGAGGACAGCTTCGATTTCGGCTTCGCAGTGGAATGGATGCGCAAGGATCTGGGCCTCGCCCTCGAGGAAGCGCGCACGCTCGGCGCCACATTGCCGGTCACGGCGCTGGTCGATCAATATTATGCCGAGGTCGTCGCCATGGGCGGCGGACGGCAGGATACCAGCGCGTTGGTGAGGCGCCTGCGCAAGCCATGAATTTTGCACGAAGGACAAGCGCCGTTCTGGCGGCGCTCGCGCTCGGGCTGGGCATGGGCGCACCCCGCGCGGACGCGCAGGGCCTGATCGATAATGTGAACGGCATCACGGTCGATGCGACCGGCGATCTCGTGCATTTCACCGGCCTTATCATCAGCGACGATGGACGCGTCGAGAAGCGACTGGCGCGCGGCGAGAAACGCCCCGATCGGCCGAGCTTCCGCTTTGACGGCAAGGGCCGCACGCTGATGCCCGGCATCATCGATGCGCATGTCCATGTCATCGATCTCGGCTTCTCGCGCCTCAATCTGGACCTGAGCGACACCAACTCGCTCGATGAGGCTCGGCAGAAGATCGCCGCCTTCGCTGCGGCCAACCCCGGCCGTCCGTGGATCATCGGCTTTGGCTGGAATCACGAGAAGTGGAACCTCGGCCGCTTCCCGACTGCCGCCGACCTCGATGGGCTGGGCGATGGGCGCCCGATCTGGCTGGAGCGCGTCGATGGTCATGCCGGCTGGGCCAATGCCGCCGCGCTGGCCGCCGCCAAGATTGCGCCGACCAGCAAGGCCCCCGTCGGTGGGCGGATCGAGATGGTGGCAGGGCGTCCCAGCGGCATCCTCGTGGACAAGGCGATGGCGCTGATGACGCCCGCTCTCCCCCGTCCCCAGCCCAAGGATTATGACGCGGCACTCTCCGCCGCGCAGGATGCGCTGCTGGCGCGCGGCGTCACCACCGTCGCCGACATGGGCACCAGCATCGAGCACTGGCAGGCCTATCGCCGCGCCGGCGACCGAGGCGCGCTGCGAATCCGCATCCTGGGCTATGCCGCCGGCATGGAGCAGGCCGCGCTGATCGCCGGGCCTGCGCCCACCCCGTGGCTCTACAACGACCGGCTCCGGCTGGGCGGCGTCAAGTTGGTGCTGGATGGCGCGCTCGGGTCACGCGGCGCCTGGCTCAAGGCGCCCTATGCCGATGCGCCCAAGGAGAGCGGCTTAGCGCTGCTGACCTCAGCCCAGTTGCGCAACCAGATGAGCCGGGCAGCAATGGACGGCTTCCAGCTTGCCGTTCACGCCATTGGCGATCAGGCCAATGCCGAGACTCTCGACGCCATCGAGGAGCTGAGCGAGACCTATAAGGGCGACCGGCGCTGGCGGATCGAACATGCGCAGATCGTCGACCCGGCCGATCTCGCCCGTTTCGCCCGCAGCGGCACGATCGCTTCCATGCAGCCGCAGCACGCCACCTCCGACTGGGCGATGGCGACGCGGCGGCTCGGGCCGGAGCGGCTGGGCGGCGCTTATGCCTGGCGGACGATGCTCGACAACAAGGTGCCGCTGGCATTCGGCTCCGATGCACCGGTGGAGCCGGCGGATGCCTTCATCGGCCTCAAGTCTGCCACCACGCGGCTCGATGCCCGCAACGAGCCGGCCGGCGGCTGGTTGCCGACGCAACGTCTGACGCTGGCCGAGGCGCTGCGCGCTTATGGCCGCGGCGCGGCTTATGCCGCATTTGCCGAGGAGCGCTTTGGCAATCTCGCGCCCGGCCAGCGCGCCGATTTCCTCATTCTGGACCGCGACATCGAGCTGGCCAGCCCCACCGACCTTGCCGCGACGCAGGTCCTCGAACTGTGGATGGACGGCAAGCGCGTCGCTCTGAAGGATCGCTGAATCGTGAACGCCATTCGCCTTGCCACCAAATATGTCGAGAAGCCCTGGGGCCGCACCGATCTGCCAGCGGCCTATCCCGATGGACAGGGCCGGCAGATTGGCGAGGTCTGGTTCGATGGGCCGGACGGCCAGCATCCGCCGCTGCTCGTCAAATATATCTTCACCAGCGAGCGCCTGTCCGTCCAGGTTCACCCCAATGACGCGCAGGGCCAGGCGCGCGGTCTGCCGGGCGGAAAGAGCGAGTGCTGGCTCATCCTCGATGCCGAGCCCGGCGCGACGCTTGGCATGGGGACGCTCCGCCCGCTGGATGATGAGACCCTGCGCGCCGCCTCGCTCGATGGCAGCATCGAGCATCTGATGGACTGGAAGCCGGTAAAGGCCGGCGACTTCTTCTACATTCCCGCCGGGACTGTCCACGCCATCGGCGCTGGCGTCACGCTGGTCGAGGTGCAGCAGAATGTCGATGTGACCTATCGGCTCTACGATTATGGCCGCCCGCGCGAACTGCATCTGGATGACGGCGTCGCCGTGAGCCGGGCCGAGCCCTATACCAGAGCGCCGGTCAACATCGCAGAAGTGGATGCGGATACGCTTCTCCGCCGCGACGAGGCGCCGTTCACGCTGGCGCTGGAGCGCTGGCACGAAGGCAGCCATGACCTGGACTGCGCCGATGGCCGTTGCTGGTTCGTTCCGCTGAGCGGCCGGGGCACGATCGACGGACAGCCTTGGGCAGCGGGTGAGTGCTGGCTGGTGACGGATTCCGCCACGCTCACCGTGACCGAACCCGCCCGGGGCCTCATCGCGCAAAGCTGACACCTGCCAGACTTAGTCAATGAGAGAGTGCGCGCGGCCCGCGCAGCTCTGCTCATTCCCCTTGCGCTTAGCCGCAAAAATACTGGCATTCGAGATTGCAACGCCCTATTCAGCGCCCGACAATGGCGAGGACTGAAAGAGGCTCTGCAATGGCAAAAGACAACAAAATTACATTTTACGATCTGGCGTTGGCGAGCGGCGCGACGATCAGCCCCTTCGTGTGGGCGACGAAATATGCGATCGCCCACAAGGGCTTTGAGATCGACACGGTGCCCGGCGGCTTCACCGGCATTCTCGAGCGGACCGGCGGCAAGACCGAGCGCCTGCCGGCGATCGTCGACGATGGCAAATGGGTGCTCGATAGCTGGCTGATCGCCGAATATCTGGACGAGACCTATCCCGACCGGCCGACGCTCATCCCGCACCCCAGCGTGCGCGCCCTCACCCAGGGCATGGAAGCCTGGCTGTGGAAAGAAGCGATCAGCCCGTGGATGACCTGCTTCCTCAAGGAATATCGTGATCGCTCGCTGCCGCAGGATCACCAATATGTTACCGAATCGCGCGAGCGGATGTTCGGCCGCAAGATCGAGGACATCATTGTGGGCCGTGAAGACCGTCTGCCCAAGGTGCCGCCAAACCTCCAGATCATGCGCAATGTGCTGGCGGAGAATAAGTGGTTCGGTGGCGACACGCCCAATTATGCCGATTACCGTCTGCTCGCCGTGTTCCTGTTCACCGCCTCGGTGGCAGATACGCCCGTGCTGACCGACGACGATCCGCTGCGCGATTGGATCGAGCGTGGGTTCGATCTGTATGGTGGCCTCGGCCGTCATCCCGGTCTCTCGCCCATCTTCGGTCTGCAACTGCGCGAGGGCGATCCCGAACCGTTCGTGAAGGGCAATGCCAAGAACGGGCTTTCCAGCCGCAACACCGGACCGCAGTCGACTTCGGCGGAAACCGCGCGGCTCAAGGGTGAGGCCCAGCCGGCCGCCTGAGCGCCCACAACATCGCCCTTTCGAGGCGACAAGAGACAGACAGGCGGCAGGCTTCACGGCGTGCCGCCTGTTCGTTTTTGCGATCTCTTGCCGTCCGCCCGCACCCGGATTACCCACAGCGCAGGAGAGGAGACATAATCATGAAAAATCTTGCTCGCCGGGTCGGCTTGGCCCTGGCTCCCATCGCCATCTGTGCCGCCCCTGCCCTCGCCCAGCAGGAACTGCCACCCGTGCTGGCCAGCGGCGCGAAGTCCGATGTCGCGCCCGCCGTGCAGATCCTGCGCTGGCACATGAACGATGCGGACGTCGCGTCCCTGACCTTCCGCAGCATGGACACGCTGTTCACCACGCGCTCGGCGCCGCGCTCCGGGCCGATCTGGCAGCTCCCGCGCAACGACAAGCCGCTCGATTTCAGCTATGCCTATAAGGGCACGACCTACAAGGCCGACGACCTTCTGGAGCGCACCTATACCAACGCGCTGCTGGTGATGAAGGACGGCAAGATCGTCACCGAGATCTACCGCAACAATAGCAATGAGCAGACCCGCTTCATGGGCTGGTCGATGACCAAGTCGCTGACATCTATTCTCATCGGCAGCGCGCTGGCGGAAGGGCGGATCAAGTCGCTCGACGATCCCATCACCGCCTATCTGCCTGAGCTGAAGGGTTCGGGCTATGACGGCGTGTCGATCCGCCACATCCTGCAGATGCGCTCGGGCGTGGACTATGAGGAACGCTACGACTTCGCCAATCCCGGCATCGCGGCGACCAATCATATCAATGCGCTGGTCAAGAATGTCTCGCGCTTTGCCGACATGGCGCGGCAGGTGAAGCGGCTGCACACGCCGGGCACTGTGTTCCAGTACAAGACCATCGACACTGCCGTGCTCGGCTGGCTGATCGAGCGGGTGAGCGGCGGCGACACCATTGCCGGCTATGCGACCAAGCATCTGTGGGAGCCGCTGGGCGCCGAGCGTGACGGCTTCTTCATCATGGATGGCCCGCCGGGCGTCGGCCGCGAGTTCAACGGCGCCGGCTACAATGCCACGCTGCGCGATTGGGCGCGCGTGGGGCAGATGATGCTCGATGGCGGCAAGGCCAATGGCAAGCAGATCGTCTCGGCCGCCTGGGTCGCCGAATCGACGCGGCCGACCGACCCCAAGGAAGCAGGGCCGATGGGTTATGGCTATCAGTGGTGGACGCTGGGCGGCGGCTCCTACTCCGCCATCGGCCTGCAGGGCCAATATGTGTTCGTCGATCCGGCGAGCCGCACGGTGGTGGTTAAGCTCAGCTACTTCCCGCCGGCCAATATGAGCGCCGACGAAGAGACGGCCGCATTCCTCAAGGCCGCAGCTGCCTGGACGCCGCGCTAAGCGCCATCTCTTGAGCATGAGAAATGCCCCGGCCTCTTATCGAAGCCGGGGCATTCCGAACGGTCTGTCCCACACAGCGCCGTTCTACGGCGACGGTGCGAGGGAGGCTTACTCGTCGCCGGTGCTGGCAGACTGGCTGGCGGCGCCGGAACCCTGGACCGATCCACTCACGGTGCCGCTGGCATCCACCGAGCCGGCGGTATCACGCACCTGACCGGCCGCGTTGCGAGCAGCATTGGCCGTGCTACGCGCCGCACCGCGTGCCGTTTGAGCCGCACCGCGTGCTGTGCCGCGCGCGGTCTCCACCGTTCCGCGAGCCGTCCCCCGCGCCGTCTCGGCGGTGCCCTGCACGGTGCCGCGGGCCGTTCCGACGACCTCGCCCGCCGTGCTGCGAACCGCATCGGTGCCGACACCCTGCGCCGAGACGCCGACGCTCTTGTCGATGCTCTGGCTGGTGCCGAGCGCACCGCCACCGGTCACTGAGCCAGCCGGACCAGTCGCGGCGGTGGCGCCCTCAACGGTGCCGGCGACCGTGCCGGCCAGACCCGCATTGGCGCTGGCCGAACCCGAGCGCGTATCGACCGAGCGGCTGGTGTCGGCCCGGCCCGCGCCGGACAGGGTGCCGGTGACGCTCTGCGAGGCAGAACCAACCGAGCGGAGCGTACCGCCGAGATTACCGGCACCGCCCAGCGTGCCACCAAGCGTGCCGCCCAGCGACCCGCCGGCATTACCAAGGAGCTGCGCCTGCGCGGGCATCGCGAAAATAGCGGCAGCGGCGAACGTGGTGATCAAAATCCGGTTCATATGTCATCTCCTTCAAGATGCGGGCCTCTCTTCTGGCCCGTCGGAAGGAGAACGATGGCCGGATGGGACTTCATCCCGGCCCCCTCAAAAAAATTTCAGCGGGCGGTCGCCGACACCGTGCGACAGGCTTTGCAGACGATGCCGCGCCCGACATTGCCCTTGCCCTTCACCGCTTCGCCGGCGACCGTGGTGACGCGGCGCGCAGGTGCGCCCTGCGCGGCGGCCAGTCGTGCCGCCACGAGCGGCGCGGCAAAGGAGGTGCCGCGCACCTTGCCATAGCCCTTGCCGGGCAGCGCGGCGACCATGTCGGCGCCGGGCGCGGCGAAATCCAGATGTCTGGCGCGCCCCGCCTCGAGCAGCGCCCGGTCCCGGCCATCGACACCGGTGACGGCGATCACGCCGGGATAGGAGGCCGGATACATGGGCGGCGCAGCAGGCCCGTCATTGCCCACCGCCGCAACGACGATCACGCCGCGCTGCTGCGCTAGCGCCACGGCGCGGGCCAGCAACTGATTGGGCGGGCCGACCAGCGAAACAGTGATGACGGGCGCGCCACTCTTGACCAGCCAGCCCAGCGCCTGCGCGATCAGCTCAGCCGATCCGGCAGCGGGATTGCCGCCATAGACATCCGCCGCCAGCAATACTCGCCCCGTGGCCGCGCCCTTGAAGGCGCCGTCCCGGCCGACCAGCAACGAGGCAATGGCCGTTCCATGGCCGCTGCCCTTCGGCCCGCCCGCCGCAAAGCCGCGTTGGCGGATCGATGCTCCAGCCAGCGCCGGATGGGCCGCGATGCCACCGTCGATCATGCCGATGGGCACATCGCTGGCCCCGCTCTCGCCGGCCGCCGCTGCGCCGTCCGCGCCGCCCAGCGCCCCGCCGGCTGGCTCGAAGACATGGTTGAGATCGAACATGCCCTCCGGCGCGAGCTTGCGGGCGCGCTCCAGCGCCTTGCGCGCCGTCTCGCCGCGCGGCACGCCGAGCACATGGGTGCGCAGGCCCAGTTCCGCCATCGTCTCCGTCCGCAATGTCTCGAAGCCCGCCGCCTTGAGGCGCGCGAGCAGATCCGGGGACGCATCAAGCGCGATGATCTCGCCCCGCCGCACCGGCTGGCCGTCGGCATCCGCCTCCAGCACATCGCGGTTGGCGCGGATCAGCGCATCGAGCCGGGCGCGGCGCAAATCGCGCAAGGACACCCGGTCCAGCGTATCGGCCGCGCGGATGCTGAGCGTATCCACCGCGTCGCCGATGGTCGCCGGCGCATCATGCAAGAGCGGATCGACCACGCCGCCGGCGATCTGGCCGGGAAGTTGCCCCGGAAGCGGGCCCGGAAGCTGACCAAGATTGCCCGGTAGAAGCTGCGCCTGCGCACTTGCGCCGAGCAGAGCGGCGATCAGGAGAATTGCGGTTGATTGTCGCGCCATGGTCGGTCCTTATCATTTTTTCTCAAGCTTTGGATGAAACGCTCGTGCCGCGTCGTTTCATCCACAAGAGCTGAAAGGAATTGGCTTGGACGGGTTCGAGGAAGGCCTCACTGCCATGTTGCCGCGCCTGCGCCGGTTCGCACATGGGCTATCGCACAGCGCCGCCGACGCGGACGATCTGGCGCAGATCGCCGTAGAGCGCGCCTTGCGGTCCCGTAGCCAGTGGCAGGCCGGCACACGCCTCGATTCCTGGCTCTATCGGATCACGCGCAACGCCTGGATCGATACGGCGCGCGCACGAAATCGAGAGGCCGCGCGCCTGCTGCCGGAGGAAGCCGGCGAGCAGGTGGGCGAAGACCCCCGGCCCGGCCTCGAAGCCCGGCTGGACCTCGACCGGATGATGGCAGCGATGACCCGGCTGCCGGACGACCAGCGCGAGGCGGTCGCGCTCGTGCTGATCGAAGGCTGCGGCTATCGGGAGGCCGCTGAGATATTGGAGATACCCGTCGGCACGCTGTCGAGCCGGCTGGTGCGTGGACGCAATGCGCTGCTGGCGCTTGTGGGCGAAGGATGAGCAGATGACGGACCCAAGGATCGGCCCCATGATCGATGACGAAACGCTCTATGCCTGGCTCGATGGCGAACTGCCCGAGGACGAGGCCAAGCGCGTCGCCACACTCGTCGCCGCCAATCCCGCGCTGGGCGAGAAGCTGGAAGCGCAGCGCCGGTTGCAGGCGGGCCTGCGCGCAGCGTTCGATCCAGTCGCCGCTGCCCCGGTGCCGGCTGGCATGGCCGCAATTGTAACGAGCGAGGGGGCTGTGCAAGGCCTGGCCGAAGCGCGCGCCCGGCGCACAAGCCGTGCAGGCTTTGGCCTGCCGCAATGGGCGGCCGTCGCGGCGGCGCTGGTGGCGGGGTTCGTCGGGGCGCAGATGCTGCCAAAGGACGGCGCCACCGCTCAGGACGGGCTGGTCGCAAGCGCAGAGCTGACGCAGGCACTGGACACCCAGCTTGCCAGCGCCGGGGATGCCGATGGCGCCGCTGCGCCGGTCAGGGTTCGCCTCACCTTCAAGGACGGCAAAGGCGACATTTGCCGCAGCTTCGATACCGCCAGCACCGCCGGGGTCGCCTGTCGGGACCAGGACGGCTGGGCCGTCCGCGCGCTGGTCAGCCATCCCCGCCAGACCGAAGGAAGCTATCGCATGGCGACCAGCGGCGATGCCGCCATCATGGCCTATGTGGACGCCCAGATCAGCGGCGATCCGCTGGATGCGGCGGCGGAAAAGCAGGCCATGGCGAAGGGGTGGAAGAAATAGTGCTGCAGCGCAGGCCCGTAGGTAAAAAGGTGGTCTTGCTGCGCCAATCGACCCGAAGTGCCACCCTTGATAGCCCGACTCTGGGGCGGCGCCGTCCAGTTTACCTGGGACGCACACCTCACACCGACCGGCCCACCCCGCGAGTTGCTCCATATTGCCGGCTCAGCTTTTCCCGCCCTCCGAAACAGCCTTGGCAATAGCGGCCTGATTGGCACCGCTGAATTCATCGCGTCGCTCGTGGACCCAGTTGAAGGACCGTTCCCGTTGGGCATTGGCCCGGTTAAACCGCGGCATGACGTAGCGCATCATGAGCTCATAGGACCGCTTGGTCGCTTCGAAATCCATCCAGTTGGTCCCGGTCATCGTAATATAACCGAAGCCACCCGTCTTTTCCCACAAGGCCTCGAGATATTCGACGGCATCGTCTGGCGTGCCGATCAACCCGCCACGCGCCGCGATGATGCGCTCCGGATCGGATCCGGCTTTGGCGCGCGTATCCGCATAGCTTTTCGGGTTGAGTGCTTCCAGATAGGCCAGCCACGGCTCGAGCCCGAAACGCATGGCCGCAGCGGCATCCGCGCGGCTCTCGGCCAAGTGGAAGGAGACCACGACACGAAGATTATCGCGATTGAGTTGATTGCCGTGGGCGCTGCCGGCTTCTTCCGCCAGCTTCCATGCCGCGGCAACATCGCCGCCGCCATGAGTGAGGATGCCTAGACCGTATTTGCCTGCCAGGCGCGATCCGATCGGCGTCTTGGAGGTCACGACCGCCATTTCGGGACGACGGAAGCTATAAGGCGCCATTTGGAGGCTCGCCTCCCGCAGCGAGAACCAGTCGCTATCGTGATCGACGACTTCGCCATCCAGCAACCGGACGATCACATCCAAGCCTTCGACCAGCCTCTCACGCTGCTGTTCCGGCTTGATGTTCAACATGTGCGCATCGGACACCAGCATGCCGGGACCAAAGCCGAACATGGCCCGACCGCGTGTCTGATGATCGAGCTGCAGGATGCGATCCGCAATCATATAGGGGTGATGATAGGGCACCGAGATCACCCCGGCGCCGAGCTTGATCCTCGAGGTCCGTTCCGCCGCAGCCGCGATGAACAACTCTGGCGAGCCATATATTTGCATGCCACCGGAATGATGCTCGCCCATCCACAATTCGGCGAAACCGAGATGCTCCAGCCAGTCCACAAGCTCGAAATCCCGACGCATGCAGAGCGCCACGTCCTCATCGTTGCCGTGATGTGGGGGCAGGAATACGCCTGCACGAACGTTGCGCCTCTCATACATGGGTTTTCTCCCGCAAATCTTATCGTCACGGCCCGACTATCAACGCAATAATTAAAACACAATAGAAATTATTATTTCGTGAGATTCGCGAAGCCTGACCGCTCGGACAGCGAGCGAACCGAGCGCGTGAAAAACGGCTCATCGCACGTGGGATACGGGCCGTAATATACCGTCTTTTCCGTGTCATATCCCGAGTGAAGGGAAGTTGGCAGATGACGCAAAAACGGCAACCTTCACAAGCGCTCACAGCTTTACTTCGTTTTTTATATATATCTATAAATAAGTTGTTTCGGCGGGAATGATCGGGTAGGAGGATGGCGTTTCTCGCCAGGCCCAACCAGGGCTGGACGACGTCAAGAGACCAAAAAAACTCGGCGCGCCATATGCTGCCGAAGCTGACTGGAGGGAGGATTATGAAGACACTCAGGAAAGTTGCCGCTTTCACGCCACCGCGCGTAACATGGAAGGCAACCACCGCACTCGTGACCAGCATTGTCCTGAGCCTACCGAGCGCTGCAAATGCGTCGGAAGGTGGCCAGCCCGATGGCATGGCGGCTCTTCCTCAGGCCAGCACACAAGCCAGCGCGCCGGAAAGCGCCAGTAGCACCGACATCATCGTAACCGGATCTCGCGCCGCCGCGGCCGGTTTTTCTGCACCATCGGCCGTGTCAGTCATCGGCGCCGATATCGTCGATCAGCAGTCGCCGATCAGCATTGCTGAAGTGCTGCAGCAAGAGCCGGCTTTCAAGGCCACGCGCTCGGTCGGCGGAAACGCGAACAACTTCGCGAGCCCGGGGCAGGCGACGGCAGATCTTCGGGGGCTTGGCGGGCAGCGGACCCTCGTGCTCGTCGATGGGTCACGGGTTGTGCCTCAGGCATCTTCGGTCACGACAGGATCACCCGTCGCGACGGACCTCAACGTCATTCCAACGAACATGATTGAAAGGGTCGAAGTCGTCACGGGCGGCGCGTCCGCACAATATGGATCGGATGCCGTTGCAGGCGTGGTCAACATTCTTCTCAAGAAGAAGATGACCGGCATCGAACTGTCTGCCCAGACCGGCATTTCGCAGCAAGGCGACAATTTCCGCTACAAGCTCGGCGCCGTGGGAGGCTTGTCGTTCGGGGACGGCCGGGGGAACATCGTCGTGGCGGTCGAGAAAGCCCGCAGTGACGAGATTCAGGACATTTATCGCCGCGATTGGGGACGCCGCGAAGAGATGATCGTCACCAACAGAGCCTATCTGACCAATGGCCTGCCCGCCAATATCGTGGCCGACGGCGTGCGCAATTCCAACAGCATCGGCGGCCGCATCATCGGCCCTGCCAACTTCAGCCTGCGCAACTATACCTTCAATGATGATGGCACCATCCGGCCCTATCAGGTCGGCAGTGTCGACGATGGCACCAATCAGATTGGCGGCGAGGGTCTTAGCCGGTCCAAGGGGTCGAGCCTGATCCCCGGCATCGAGCGCTTTGTCGTTCACGCCCTCAGCAGTTTCGAAGTCTCGCCTGCTCTTAATATCACCCTGTCCGGGGGCTATTCAGAGACGCTAGGCCTGTTCACCGGCGGCCTGCCGAACTTTGCGTCCTTTACGATCCGCAACGACAATGCCTTCCTGCCGCAAGCGGTCAAGAATGCCATGGCTGCGCAGGGACTGACCAGCATCACCGTCGCCAAGGGTGTCTATGATGTCGGGAACATCAATTTCCGGGTAAAGAACAAGACGCCGCACGGCACGATTGGCGTCGAGGGCGACCTCGGCAATTCGTGGCACTATGATGCCCATTATTCCTATGGCGAAAACCAGTTCCGCAGCGACTTCAGCAATAATTTCTCACCCGCCTTCTGGAATCTGGCAGTGGATGCTGTCGCGGCTCCGGGCGGCGGGATCGTCTGCCGGTCGACCCTCGCCGGGCAGCCTGCCAATCCCCTCGCCGCTGGCTGTGTTCCAGTCAACATCTTCGGGCCGAATGCCGTCAGCACCCAAACGCCGGCCGCGCTCGCTTATGTGAACCGCTCCGATTATCACGAGGTGATCTACAAGCAGCACGCCGCGAGCATCAACATGCGCGGCGAGCCGTTCTCCACCTGGGCTGCGCCTGTCGCCGTCGCCTTTGGTGGTGAGTATCGCCAAGAGTCGCAGGTTTTGACGGCCGGTCCGCTCGCGACAGCCGGTCGGTTTGCGATCGGCAATGTCGCGCCCTTCTCCGGCAAGTTCAATGTCAAGGAAGGCTATGTCGAGGCAATCGTGCCGCTCGCCAGGGACCTTTCTTTCGCGCGCAATCTCGATCTCAATGGCGCCATTCGCTATGCCGATTACAGCACGGCCGGGGGCCAGACGACCTGGAAGGTGGGTGGCGTATACGAGCCCATCCAGGGGCTGCGTTTTCGCGTGACACGCTCGAAGGACATCCGTGCAGCGGCGATCTACGAACTGTTCTCGCCCGGTTCTTTCGTGAACGTGCCTTTGACGGTGAACGGGGTCACGGCCGTCATTCCGCAGAACCGCACGGTGGGGAATCCCGATCTGAGGCCTGAGAAGGCCGACACGCTCACGCTGGGCGTTGTCGTACAGCCCTCGAGCCTGCCCGGGCTGCGCATGTCGCTCGACTATTATCTCATCGACCTGAAGGATGCGATCGA
This sequence comes from Sphingobium sp. B1D7B, assembly GCF_025961965.1. Taxonomy (NCBI): domain Bacteria; kingdom Pseudomonadati; phylum Pseudomonadota; class Alphaproteobacteria; order Sphingomonadales; family Sphingobiaceae; genus Sphingobium; species Sphingobium sp. B1D7B. The sequence continues at coordinate 1,636,104 of NZ_JAOQOR010000001.1, read as the reverse complement.
CTCGATCACGGCCGCCAATATCGGCAATGCCTGCTCGGCGGGCGATGCCCAGGCGTGCAGCTACATCACCTTCAGCGGCGCAACGCCGACGCGCCTTGTCGCGCCTGTCCAGAATATTTCGCAGTTCAAGACGAGCGGACTGGACATGGCACTCTCTTACCAAGCCAGTCTTGGCGGCGGCGTGTCCATGAGCACGCGGTTCACCGGAACCTACGCCTTGCGGTCCTACATCAATGGCATCGACCGGTCGGGCGAAAACGGGATGGGCAGCCTCGGCTCACAGCCCCGCTTCCGGGGAAATCTCACGCAGACATTCAGCACCGATGCGGTCTCGCTGTCAGCGCAGCTCTTGTACATCAGCAAGGGCAAGAACGATAACCAGTTCGACACGATCCCTGCGTTGACCATCAATGAGAACGACATCCCGGCCGCCGCTTACGTCAATCTGTTCTCGACGATCCGCGTGGCCGGCAATTTCGAGCTGTCCGCCAGCGTCTCCAATCTCCTCGACAAGGATCCTCCATCCAGCCCCTATGCAACGCAGAGCCAGCCGGTGAATGGCCAGCTCTACGACAAAATCGGACGCGTGTTCGAGGTGGGCGTGAAGGTTCGCTTCTGATGATTGGGCGGGCCAGTGCGGCGAGCGCGCTGGCCCGTTCCACGGAAGTCTCTGCTGCTTCAAATGCCCTGACGAGGCGAACTGCTCGCCACCGCCATGGCGACCCGTTCCGTTGGCCGGTTCAGCGGTGCATCGACCCGCCTTTCCAGACCTCCTGCTCTGACGCGGTAAAAACGATCATCCGGCAGTGATAGGGGCGCCCAGGCTGACGTAGGAACCGTTCGCGTACACCAGCGGGCTGACCTCATCAGTGAGGAACACTTCCTCGACACGGCCGATCACAATGTGATGCGTCCCATAGTCCAGAGCCTGCTCGTAGCGACAGAAAAAGCTCGCCTGCGCATCTTCCAACCGGGGACAGCCATCTGCAGCCGTGCCCCACTTGCCCGTGGCGAACCTCTCTTCCCCCCGCGCTTTGCCGGCGCAAGCTGCCGATATGTCGGCATGGTCGCTGTGCAGAATATTCACGCAGAAGTCGGCGCCTTCAGAGAGCGGCAGGTACAAGCTCGCCGAGCGATTGACGCAGATGAGCAGCGATGGTGGATCCATGCTGAGCTCGCTCACCGCGGTCGCGGCCATCGCGTAGCGGGTGCCGTTATGGCGACAGGTGATCACGACGACGGCTTTGGCCAGACGCCGCAGCCCCTCGCGCAAGCTGATGGCCACGGGGGAGAGTTCGGTCATGTCATTTGCTCCGTCACGCTGCCTGACGCTCTGTCTGGCGGCGGTGGATGATAAGGTCTTCGATTGAGCCAATGCAGAGCCCGTGCCGATCGGCGAAGCGGATGAGGTCGGGCAGACGCGCCATTGTGCCATCATCGTTGAGGATCTCGCAGATCACGCCTGCGGGCTTCAGCCCGGCCAGCCTTGCCATGTCGACCGCTGCCTCTGTGTGACCAGGTCGCGTGAGGACGCCACCGGGCTGCGCTACGAGCGGAAAGATATGGCCTGGCGAGACGAGGTCGGGCGGCCCGCACTTGTCGTCGATCGCCACGGCGATGGTCCGCGCGCGGTCATGGGCTGAGATGCCGGTCGTCACGCCCTCGGCAGCTTCGATCGACACCGTGAAAGCCGTGCCGTGCGGCGCGTTGTTTGTTGCGACCATTGGCTGCAGATCCAGATCCTCCGCGCGAGCCGCAGTGAGGGCGAGGCAAATCAAACCGCGGCCATAACGGGCCATGAAGTTGATTTCCGCGGCCGTTGCGAATTCGGCCGCAATAACGAGATCACCTTCATTCTCTCGGTCTTCCGAATCCACGAGGATGATAGGCCTGCCCGCACGAAGCGCGCCAACCAGCTCACGGATGGGCGAGAGCAGGGACAGCGGTCCGTCCACGACCGGACGTTGATATTCTGTCTCAAGCATCGCGCAGGGCCACGACCGGGATCAGCAGGTGGGAGTCATGCTCGCCCCCGGTGTGGATGTGGTGCATGCCTCGATTGACCGTGTCTTCGTGCCGCATGTAGAGCATCGGCTTGGGATACTGGTAAATGTCCCGCCCCTTGATCCTGATCCGCAGCACGTCGCCGGCCCTGAAGAGCGTGCCGGAGGGCAGGATCTCGATCTGCGCTTCGACAATCTCTCCCGGCGTGACCTTCCACTCGGAGGTGCTGGTGAGCACGGGTTGAAATTCGGTCGAGCCTTCGGCGTCCAGTTCACGCCGCGAGAGGCGCAACCAGCCATAGGCGGCAGCGCCGTCCTCGAATACAGCCCAATGGATGAAGCCCACCTTCTCGCCATCTTCGACCTTTTCGACCGCGACAAATACGTCCATGTCATCGGCGTCTTCCGTCGAGACAATGAGCTTGAGCTTCATATGCCCGACGAGCGTGCAGTCTTCCTCGAACCGACAGTCGAACGTCACCTCTGCCGCGTCATCGAGCGGATCATAGCTCGCAATTGCTTCGGCCGGGGCTGGCTTGTCGCTCATGTGTCCGGTCGCTGCGTCGAGATACAACCGACGGTATTGGGTGTTCTCCACGGGCCATTGCTCTGACTGCTTCATGATTGCCGAGCCAGCCCTGTCGCGCACGTGTAGCCTGACCGGCGGCCAAGTGCCCATGTCGTTCGATACGCCCTTCAGGATATGGTCGAAGAATGCTGTCTGGCGCGCGATGGACGTGGGTTCGTAATAATAGCCCCATTTCTTGCTACCATGAACCTCGAGCCACTTGCGCGAAGATGCGATTTTCTTGAAGCCTTCGAGGGTGCCACGCGTATGCACGCCGTGGTCGCTCCAGCTCGCGACCACATAGGCCGGGACGTCGATCCGGCTAAAATCGGGCACCTTCGATTGCCAGTACTCGTCGAAGAACGGATGCTCGGCGGTCAACGCCCAGAGATCCTCCACCATGGCATCCGAGGCGCCCCAACGCACCTGGATGTGCGGCCAGAAATGCGTCTCTGGGATGCCTCCGTGGCGCACGATCTCGTTGAAGGTGTCCGACCAGCCCTCCCAAGGATTGATCGCCGCCAGATGGGGCGGGTTAAGTGCGGCCACGTTCCACTGCGACGAGGAGAGGTAAGATACGCCTGACAGGCCTACGCGCCCGTTGCTCCATGGCTGCGTGCCAGCCCATTCGATGAGATCATAATGAGCCTCGCCTTCCTTGCGCGAGAAATAGCTTGCTGTGGTTTCCGCATACCAAGTTCCTGGGATATCGGCCGTAATCACCGCATAGCCCTGGCCGGTCCAGTAGACGGGATCGGGGGCCTCGAAAATGGTGAGGTCCGACTGCCACTCCGCCTTCACGCCGGATGTCGGATAGAGCGTCGCAAGCGGCGCCGGGTCGTGCTTGCCATAGGGGGTCCAGGCGACCAGAACAGGGATCGGCCCCGTCAGGTCCGCTGGCAGAAAGAGGTCGATCCAGAGCGGCTTGCCTTCCCGGGTCGGCACCGCAATGTCCCGCTCGATGCGGATGCGATCGCGGAAGGAAAGCTCGTGCTGGCGGGGGCGCCCTCCACGAAATTGCGGCGTATTGGGCGGCCGCCTCAGTCTTTCCCGATAATCGCCCATCCTCTCGCTCTCCACTGACCAATTGGCATGCGCCTCATAACCGGGGCTGGGATTAATTTCAATACGATTAGAATTTATTCTGAGCGTGATGTAGGCCGCCGCTCCCATCCTGCCGGCCTTTCGCGTAAACCGCGCGTCCGTAGAAAATGACAAGGGGACCGGCTATGGCTATGAACGCCCCGTATCGCGGGATGTCGGCCGGACTAACTGGTTGGCGTGCAAGCGGATTATGCGCAGGCAGAGTTTTCAAGGTGTCGGATAAATCCGATGCCCTTTCCAGGGTGGTTAAGATGGGCCGGAAGAAGGCGGAGAGCCAAAACAGCAGCGAGGGTGCCGAAACGAAGGGCGCGCGACCGGCCAAAAAGCGCTCGATCGGCCGTCCATCCGGGCAGCGTGGTATCGGCAAGAAGCTGTTGATCGACAAGACTGTCGAACTCCTGCGCCATGTGCCGCCCGAAAAGCTGTCCCTGTCCATGGCGGCGCGCAATGCCGGGGTACACCTCACCCTTTTCAAATATTATTTCACCGACCGAACCCGGTTGCTGGTCGACGTCGCGCGAACCCTGGCCGTCTCTTTGGGCGACGGCCTCGCCCAGACCGAAGCGGGATCCCTGCCGGCCGTGGAGCGGATAAAGATCAGAATCGACACGATGGTCGACTTCTTTTTCGTCAATCCTTTCTATCACCGGCTCATGACCGAGATTATCGCCGACGAGACCGATCCGCTCGCGGCTGAGCTGATCGCTTTGTGGGTGGGGAAGACGCTCGATATCTATCGCGACATTATCGACAAGGGCGTGGCGGAAGGGTCGTTGCGGAAGGTCGATCCCTACTTCACATTTTTCGCGATCATGGGGCTGTGCGAGCAATATCAGCACGCATCCCGCTTCGTCGAGCAAGGCAATTTGGCAGCAGGCGGCGCCCCTCATTCCGACGTGGCGGCAGAATATAAGGCCTTCGTCTATCAGCTCATGCTGAGTGGAATTGCGCTCGAGCCCGCCCGCACGGGCTGAGCCTCACGGCAGCATTACTCATCGGTGTTCGACGACGTTCCACCAGTGGGAGCGAGCGATGCCGCTCGTCCTGAGCATGAACATCCGCACGACGGCCGAGGCGGTACATATTTATAGTATCCTATAAAAAACTTTTCTTCTCATTTTGCGCGTGATAGGGAGCCCAAAACCAGGAGAATTGTGATGTCTGTTACGACGGTCGATGAGCAAGTGAACGCCTCACGCCAGCGCCCTTTTGCCGGCCAGGAATATGGCCGGGTCCCTGACGGCACCTATCTCAAGAACTGGAATCCGATCATGCTGGCCTCGGAGCTGGTGCAGGGAAAGATCGTCGGGAAGGATTTTCTCGGGACGCGCATCATCGTCTACCGCAACGAGCAGGGTGAGCCTGTCGTGCAGAGCGCCTACTGCCCCCATGTCGGCGCCGACCTGTCCGGCGGGGAAATAGTCGATGGCAAGGTGCGCTGCCCCTATCATCACTGGAAGTTCGCTGCCGATGGCCGATGCGCTGAAATTCCAGGCGAGACGATTATTCCCGGCGCCGCGAGGATCTACAATTATCCCGCTGCCGAGCGCTGGGGCATGATCTGGGCATTCAACGGAGAAGAGCCGCTCTATCCCCTTCCCGAGATGCCGAACCTTAGGGAAGACGAACTGGTCTACCGCGCGTTTCATAGAGGGCAGCGAGAGATCGAAGGGTGGATTGGCTCCTCGAATCTGGTGGACTTCCAGCATCTGTCCACCGTGCACGGCATCCCCGACCCAAACCCAGTGAGCGTGGTGTTCGAGGACTATCTCATTACCGTCCGGCAGGAATCCGTGACGCGCATCGCCGACACGCAGCTATGGGGCGCAACCTGGCTTACCGCGCATATGCAGTTTCCCAATGGCAGCGAGCGCTTGTTCATGGCAGGGAGTTCGCAGGTTGCGCCCGGCTGGTCCGACGCCTTCTTCGTCGTCGCCATGCGTCGGTCCGATGCGGAGAAGATGGGCGACCAGGCCGCGCAGGAAGAGTTGGATAACCGCATCGCCTATATGCACAAGCTATATGCGGAGGATGAGCCGATCCTCTTCAAGCTCCGTTTCCGGGGCTATGGCAAAAGCGCGCTCCTGAGGGCCGACAAATATTTCGGCCAGTTTCTCCAGTATCTTGAGAAATATCCCCGCTCCGCGCCCTTCGACGTCTGAGGACCGATCTGTAAAAAAGGGATGAGGAATGACTGAGGCTGGACGGGTTGCACTTGTGACCGGGGCAACCCAGGGCATCGGGTTCGAGATTGCCAGAGGCCTGGCAGAGCACGGCATGCGGGTGGTGATCGGCGCCCGCGATCCTGCGAGCGGGCAAAAGGCTGCCGAGGCCCTGTGCGATCAGGGCCTGGATGCCCATTATGTGATCATCGACGTGACCGATCGTGCATCGGTTCAGGCTGCGGCTGCGGTGCTAGCAGACCGCTTCAAGCGGCTCGACGTCCTGGTCAACAATGCCGGCATTTCCCTGGACAAGCACAGCCTGCCAAGCACCGCCGATCTCGACGAAATGCGCAGGGTGTACGAAACCAATGTCTTCGGCGTGGTGGCGGTCATCCAGGCGATGCTGCCGCTCCTCCGCCAATCGGACCGTGGCCGCATCGTCAACATGTCGACGGGCCTTGGCTCCCTTGCGCTGACCCGCGGGCCGGATGGGCCGATGGCGTTCAGTCGCCTCCTCGCCTACAACAGTTCAAAGACGGCCCTCAATGCCGTGACCGTGCAATTCGCGAACGAACTTGCCGGGACGCCGATCAAGATCAACGCGGCCAATCCGGGCCTATGCGCCACAGAGCTTTCTGGCGGCAAAGGCCAATCGCCGGTGGCGGGGGCGAAAGTCGCCATCTCCCTTGCTCTCCTGGACGCAGACGGGCCAACCGGCGGGCTTTTTGGTGAGGGTGGTCCAGTGCCATGGTAATGGCGCGCTTCCCCTCCCCGCGAAGAGGCGAAGTGCTGCCCCGTTGACCTGGCACGCGCCGGGTCGCATCGCGCATAAGAATGGCAGTGAGGCCTAAATCCCGAAGACGCGCCGCGCGGTTTCGCCAAGCACTGCTGCTCGCTCCGCCGCGCTGAGAAGGCGCGTCGCATCGATCCCATCGGCAACAATGCCGGCATAAGGCCTCGTGGTGTTTCCGTAATCGGACCCCCACATGAGGCGCGACGCCCCGAACACGTCTACGGCGGTACGAAGGAAATTCGCCGTGTCGATGCCTGCGCCCGCAAGCGCGTCGACATTCAGGCTGGTCCACTTGAAGGCGATCGTCTCGTGATCCTTCAGGGCCATGTGGGCAGGAAGCAGCCCGTCCTGGCTGCCTGTGCCTCCAGTCCAACCCAAATGTTCGAGGACGACCTGGCAGTCCGGGTAGCGGTCGGCCAGCTCGCGCACCGTCCGGAGGGCCGCCGACCGTGGGTCCATCCGCAGGTAGGTGATGCAGAGCGGGAGCTTTTCAGCCTGTGCCATCTGCCACAATGCCTGCGCGCCCGGTGACTTCAGCCAAGGCAGATCCCCGTCCCCATCGACAAAGCCGGTCAGGCGAATAGCCGAAACGTGCTTCGTCGGCAGGAGCGCCTGAAGCACGCTGCGACTTTGCGCCTGCGCAGGATTCAGGATGATCTCCGTGCGGATGCGGTCCCAATGGGCCTGCGCGACGTCGAGCAGATAGGTGTTATCGGTTTTGTAGGCGCCGCTGTACTGCACCCCGATCCCGGCCCTGATGCCCATCTTTTCCCAGAGGGGAAGCATCTTCTCGGGCGTAACAGGCGCATTGAGGACGCGTGCGCGCATCACCGCTTCCGGCTCACGGGCGTTGCGCATGTCCACCGGATAGTGCGCAAAATCAGCAGAGAAGAAATGGATATGGGCATCGATCATGCCCGCCGTTGCATCGGGCTGCGATGGCTGCAGCCGCGTTCGTGCCAGCGCCGGCCCTGCGACGAGGAGCGGCGGAACAGCTCCCAGCAGCGCCCTGCGCGAGAGGACGGCGGAGCGGCCGGGGGCGCTCATCGCACGCCCTTTGCCGTACGAGCCGACAACGCCGGCCCCGACACGATGACGTGGAAAAGGATCATGGCAATGGCCGTGAGCAGAAGCGGCGAAGCAACGATCATATAGATCCACAAGCCTGGGACCTGTGCCGCGAGCATCACGCCGCCAACGGCGGGACCGATCATGGAGGTTACCCGCCCGATCCCCCCGGCCCACCCGATACCCGTTGACCGCATGGAGGTGGGATAGCTTGAGGCAACAAGGGAATTCAGGCCCGCCTGGACGGCGATGACGAAGAAGCCATAAGCGAAACCCAGGAACCAGCCCAGCGCATGAAAGCTGCTCACGAAGTGGAAGCAGGTCATTGCGACAAATCCCAGCAGCGACATGAGCGCCAGTGACGGAGCAAGACCAAGGCGCTGCATGAGCAGGGTCAGCAGAATCGGCCCGGCGATAGCGCCGAACGCAGACACTGACGACATCCGCGCGGCGGCCCCGGTCTCTACGCCACCGAGAAGATGAAGGAAGCTCGGGAGCCAGGAGGTCAGTGTTGCCACCACGCACAGCGTGCTCCCCATGGCGACCCAGAGGAGCAACGTCATGGGTGCGCGACCGCTTCTGAACAGGCCGATCACCGGCGAGCCCTCATTACGCTCCTCGTTGGACACGAATATCGTGTCAGGCGCGAGTTGCAGGTCGGGAGCGATTTTTCCGAGGATCTGGGCGACGCGCGGATCCCGGGGATTGCGCGTCATCAGATACCGGCAGCTCTCCGGCAAACGAACATAAAGGTAGGGCACCAGCAAGAGAAGTGCGATGCCTCCGCCCCATAAGGCCGACTGCCACGAGTGAAAATGAACGAAACTCGGGCCAACAAGCCCGGCCACAGACGCGCCCAGGCCGTGGCCGATGTAAAGCCAGGTGAGCAACTTGCCGCGGCGGTTCTCCGGCATGAACTCGGTCGCCAGCGCGACAATGTTCGGCATCGTTCCGCCCATGGCTGCGAAGGCCAGAAAGCGCACAAGGGTGAACATTTCAAGCGTCTGGACAGCGGTCGACAGGAGCGTCAGCAGCCCGAAGAAGGTGGCACCGACCAGAATGATATTTCGACGGCCAATGCGATCGGCGAGAACGGGGATGGTGTAGAAGCCCAAGGCCATACCGGCTGCCTGCGCCGAGAACACATAGGCCATGGACGGAATGGGTATATCGAGGTCGCGGGCGATGACGGCCGCGAGGTTCGCAACGATATAGGCGTCATATCCTTCCAGGGCCATGAGGATGCCGCACAGGAGATAGATGGTCCAGCGGTAGCGACCCATCGTTGGGCGCTCGAGAATGCTATCAATCGACTGAACAGCCATGCAGATCCCCTCCGGCCCTCCACATATCGCAGAGCGCTCGCCAATCAGCTAACATCACAAATCGACACGGGCAATATATTCTATATAAATTTAATTATTTGGTCGTTTGCGCGACACTTCGCCCGCTGGCGTCGCGAGCTTGTGCTTCGCCAGGAAATTTTGAAGCAAATCTGCCACGGCGACATTATTGAGATCGGCAAAGGGGAGGTGCGTGTTGCCCTTGAGGCCCGCATTGGCAAGCTCGAGAATTTCCGCCTTGCCCCCATATTGATTGATGAGCTTTACGAACCGCCGGTTCAGCGGCAGCGCGAGTTGCGGACCGCGCGGTTGCGACAGATTGTCTCCCCAGACAAATTGCATGGGGATCTTTGCCAGTTTCTTGAATGTCTCGAGCGGCACGTAGACCGGGCCGTAGGGGCCTGGGGGCGAACCGTCATTCTCGCTCTCCGGTAGAACGAAGCCGACATTTTCGTAGGCGACGATCGCCTTCACGCGGTCGCTCTCAATCGCCGTGAGGAGAGCCCGGAGGCCGCCCGCCGAATTCGTGACCATGACCACCGGACCGGTCCGCTCGAGTGCGGCGGCTGCGGCATGCGCCTGCAAGGCGACGTTCTCCATCGTGTCATATTCGGCATAACGGGCCCGGCTAGCCTGCTCCCACGCGCGGGCGTCCGCGGTCGGAAACTGCACCCCGGGGTGCCACTTCATATAGCTGGGGCCAAACCGCCAGGCCGTGAAGGTCTCCTGGTCAGATCCCAAGCGCGGGGCTGACTCCGCCGTTTCACAGGGCAGATTCGCGCGGCCGACGCGGGGGCCATCCCAGAGATAGACCGGGAAATGCCGTCGCAGAAAGATGCTGTCAAAACCTTCACCGCCGTCCCACCGGTTTTTCCAGGCGGCGACGCTGGAGCTATGCCAAAAGAAGAGGCCAGTAGGGCCCGCATTCGCCGGGATTTGGTACTCCACATAGCCGTGATCACAGACAGTGGACTTGACGGCTGGGTCCCCGGCCCGTGTTCCTCCGGCTGCGAAGGAGCCTTGTCGCTCGATCATCAGCGGCGGCGGCCCCGCGTCCCTCGCGAGCGACGCGGATGGTCCCGTAATGACGAGTACCGCGACGAGGAGGCACCGCGCGACCTGACCGGGAAACATGTGATTGCGAGTCATCAACCTCTCCAAAGAGTTGACACCTGGAAGGTAAGCTTCATGCTCCAGCACAGACGCCATTCTCTCAACGTCTATATTATAATACTCTATAAATAATGGCAAGCAAACCTGCTTGTGCGCCTTCAGCGCATCAGCCGTGCCCCACCCATCGCTGAGTACGCCACCCTTCTCGACTTTCCCCAAACAGATCGGATCGCTCGCCGGTCCGAAGCGTTATGCTGCAAATGGCACGGGAGCGGGCACGATGGCGCATGAAGATGACCCCACGACGCAGGACGAGGACACCGTCCATTACGGCGGCCCCTCCGGCGGCTTTGGTTCGCTGAGCGGCGTCGCGCGCATCTTCGGCAAGGAGTGGGCAACGCCCATGGCGCTGGAGACATTGCGGCGCCAGAACAAGCCCGGCGGCTTCATGTGCGTCTCCTGCGCCTGGACCAAGCCGGAGCATCCCCACCCTGCCGAATTCTGCGAAAATGGCGCCAAGGCGACGCTGTGGGAGCTGACCACGCGCAGCTGCACACCGGACTTCTTCGCCAAGCACACGGTGACCGAATTACAGGCTTGGCAGGACTATGACCTTGAGCAGACCGGCCGGCTCACGCACCCTATGCGCTATGATCGGGCCAGCGATCGCTATATGCCGGTCAGCTGGGACGAGGCCTTCGCGGGCATCGGCGCTGAACTCAAGGCGCTCGATCCCAAGTCCACCGTCTTCTACGCCTCAGGCCGCGCCAGCCTGGAAACCTCTTATCTCTATGCCCTGTTCGCGCGGCTCTATGGCCACAACAATCTGCCCGACAGCTCCAACATGTGCCACGAAACGACCTCGGTCGGCCTGAAGAAAGTGACGGGGTCGCCGGTCGGCACCTGTCAGCTGAAAGATTTCGACCATTGCGACGCGATCTTCTTCTTTGGCCAAAATACCGGCACCAACAGCCCGCGTTTTCTCCATACGCTCAAGTCTGCGGTGGAGCGCGGCTGCAAGATCGTGACCTTCAATCCCGTCCGCGAGAAGGGGTTGATCGAGTTCGTCGATCCGCAGAACCCCGTTCAGATGGTGACGCAGAAGCGGACCGAGATTTCCTGCCTCTATTATCAGGTGAGGCCGGGCGGAGACATCGCCGCGATCATGGGGATGATCAAGCATGTCCTCGCGGACGAAGACCGCCAATGGGCCGAGCAAAAGCAGCATTTGCTGGATACGGACTTCATCGCACAGCACACGCATGGCTTCGAAGCCATGGTCGAGAAGGTCCGCGCGACCTCCTGGGCTGAGATCGAACAGGAGTCCGGCCTCAGCCGGTTTCATCTCGAAACGGCCGGGCAGATCTATTGCGACGCCAAGAAAGTCATCGGCATCTATGGCATGGGCGTCACCCAGCATGTCCATGGCTCGCAGACCATCGGCATGCTGGTCAACCTGCTGCTGCTGCGCGGGCATATCGGCGTCGAGGGGGCGGGCATCTCTCCAGTGCGCGGTCATTCGAACGTGCAGGGCCAGCGGACCGTCGGCATTTCGGAGAAGCCCGAACTCGTGCCGCTTGATCGGCTGAAAGAGCTGTTCGGCTTCGATCCGCCGACCGAGAAGGGCGTCAACACCGTCGAGGCCTGCGAGGGCATCATCGATGGCAGCATTCGCGCCTTCATCGGCCTGGGCGGCAATTTCGTCCGCGCCATCCCGGAGCGGGAGAAGATGGAGGCCGCGTGGACCAACATGCGGCTCACCGTCCAGATCGCCACCAAGCTCAACCGCAGCCATCTGATCAACGGCGAGGTCGCCTATCTCCTGCCCTGCCTCGGCCGCTCGGAGGAGGACATGCAGGCCGGCGGACCGCAGACCGTGACGATGGAGGATTCCCTCTCGATGATCCACGGCTCGGTCGGCAAGCGCAAGCCGGCGAGCGAGCATCTTCTCTCCGAACTCGCCATTGTGGCCGGCATGGCCAAGGCGACGCTGCCTGCGCGGCCAGCCGTCAAATGGGATGACTGGGTCGGCCATTACGGCCAGGTGCGCAACCTCATCGAGGCGACCTATCCGGACAAGTTCGCGGACTTCAACCAGCGCCTGTTCACGCCGGGCGGCTTCTTCAAGGGCAACAAGGCCCGCGAGCGGATCTGGCAGACGGAGAGCGGCAAGGCCGAGTTCACGACGCCGACGAGCCTCACCGCCATGGGCGTGCCCGATAAGGCGGGCCGCTACCGGCTCATCACCATGCGTTCGAACGATCAGTTCAACACAACGATCTATGGCTTCTCCGATCGCCTGCGCGGGATCGAGGGCACGCGCGACGTGCTGCTGATGAGCCCGCGCGACATTGAGGCAGCCGGGCTTGAGCCCGGGCAGGTCGTGGGCCTCGCCAGCGATGCGGACGATGGCATTGACCGGCAGGTGGGTGGGCTCACCGTGACCCCCTTCGATCTGCCGGAGGGCTGCGTCGGCGCTTATTATCCGGAGATGAACCCGCTCATCCCGCTCTGGTATCATGACAAAGCCTCCAAGACGCCGGCCGCCAAGGGTGTGCCGGTGCGGATCGTGGCGCAGTCGGCCACCGGAGGGGGACAGGCGGGATGAAGCGCAGTGGCGAAGGCGCTCGGGCGGTTCGCCCGGGCGCCGCGCTGCTCGGCCTGCCGCTGCTGCTCGGCGGATGCGAGGCACTGAAGCTCGGCGTGGTCAACCATGCCGGCCCTGTGGCGGCGGACCAGTGGCACCTTTTTCTTCAGCTTGCCATCGTGCTCATCTTCGTAGCGGGGCCCGTTTTCATCCTCGTCCCCCTCTTCGCCTGGCACTATCGCCTCTCCAACCGGGATGACGCCTATCGGCCCAATTGGGGATTTTCCTGGCCGCTCGAGCTGCTCATCTGGATCCCGCCGACCGCCATCGTCATCGGGCTCGGCGTCCTCCTGTGGAATGCGACGCACCGGCTCGACCCATACCGCTCGCTCGCGTCCAGCCAGCCGCCCCTGGAGGTGCAGGTGGTGGCGCTCGATTGGAAATGGCTCTTCATCTACCCCGAGGAGGGCATCGCGACTGTCAATCGGCTGGCCATCCCTGTGGGCCGGCCCGTCCATCTCAGCCTGACCAGCGGGACGGTGATGCAATCGCTACTGATCCCGCAGCTTGCCGGGCAAATCTATGCCATGGCCGGCATGCGCACGCAGTTGCATCTGGCCGCCAGTCGGGCCGGCGTCTTCCGCGGCCAGAACACGCAGTTCAACGGGAAAGGCTTTCAGAACCAGAAGTTCGACGTCGTGGCGCTGCCGCCGGCCGACTATCGCCGCTGGCTGGGCCAGGTGCGCGCCGTCCGCAGGCCGCTCGACGACAAGGCGCTGGCGGCGATCACCGCCCGCTCCATCGCCCCGCAACCCGCCTTGTTCTCATCCGTCCCGCCAGGCCTGTTCGAGCATATGATGATGTCGAGCACACAGGGGCAGGCCCATTGAGCGCGCCGCTGCTGCCGGCGCTGCTGGGGCGGTTCACTTGGGATGCGCTGCCCTTCGTGCGTGCTTGGGAAAATCCCAATGCGAATGAACTGATCGCTGCCGGAGCCGGAGCCATGGTGGTGGCCGGCGCGCTCTTCATGGTCGTGTTGATCACCCGCCTCGGCCGGTGGCGCTGGCTCTGGACGGAATGGCTCACCAGCCTCGATCACAAGAAGATCGGGATCATGTACATCGTGATCGCCCTGATCATGCTGGCGCGCGCGCTGATCGAGGCCAATCTGATGCGGTTGCAGCAGGCGGTGGCAATCGGCAATCCCGGCCTGGTTGCGCCCGAGCATTTTGCCGAGCTGTTCAGCACCCATGGCTCGATCATGATCTTCTTCATGGCGATGCCCTTCCTCACCGGGCTGATCAACTATCTGGTGCCGCTGCAGATCGGCGCGCGCGATGTCGCTTATCCGCTGCTCAACGCCATCGGCCTCTGGCTCACTGCGGCCGGCGCGGGGCTGATGATGGCGTCGCTGGTGATCGGCCGCTTCTCCACCGGCGGCTGGAGCGGCTATCCGCCGTTCACGGAGATCGGCTTCAATCCCGGCGTCGGGCCGGATTATTGGATCTGGGCCATCACTTTGGGCTCGATTGCCTCTACCCTGGCCGGCATCAACATCGCGGTCACCATCTACAAGATGCGCTGCCCGGGCATGACATTGATGCGGATGCCGCTGTTCGCCTGGACCAGCCTGTGCACCGCCATATTGATGATCTTCGCGATGCCGCCGCTGACGGTGGCGACGGTGCTGCTGGCGCTCGACCGCTATCTCGACTTCCACTTCTTCACCAACGCCCTTGGCGGCAACATGATGCATTATGCCAACCTGTTCTGGATGTTCGGCCATCCAGAGGTCTACATCGTCATCCTGCCGGCCTTCGGCATCTATTCCGAAGTGGTCTCCACCTTCTCCTCGAAGGAGCTGTACGGCTACAACTCGCTGGTGATCGCCACGATGGCGATTGCGGTGCTTTCCTTCACCGTCTGGCTGCATCATTTCTTCACCATGGGGCAGAGCCCGAGCCTGAACGCCGTGTTCGGCATCGCGACGATGGCGATCGGCGTGCCGACGGGGGTCAAGATCTACAACTGGATCTGGACGATGTTCCGCGGCGAAGTGCGCTTCACCACGCCCATGTGCTATGCGCTCGCCTTCATGATGACCTTCGTGCTCGGAGGGCTCACCGGCATCATCCTCGCCTTCCCGCCTCTCGATTACATCGTGCACAACACGCTGTTCCTCGTGGCGCATTTCCACAATATGCTGATTCCGGGCACGCTCTACGGCCTGCTCGCCGCCTATACCTTCTGGTTCCCCAAGGCGTTCGGCTTTCGGCTCGATGAGCGGTGGGGCAAGATATCCTGCGCCTGCTGGGTGATCGGCTTCTATCTCGCCTTCATGCCGCTTTACGTGCTGGGCGCTGCAGGCATGGCGCGCCGCACCCCCGCGGTGATGGAGACCGCCTACCGGCCCTGGCTCTATGCGGCGGAAGTCGGCGCGCTGGTGCTGTTCTGCGGCTTCGTGGCGCTGCTTGTCCAGCTCTGGGTGAGCCTGCGCAACCGCGCCGCCACCCGCGTCTTCGCAGGCGATCCCTGGGATGGGCGGGCGCTCGAATGGTCGATCGCGGCGCCGCCCCCCGCGTATAATTTCGCCCGGCTGCCGCAGGTCGACCAGCGCCACTGGTTCTTCGACGCCAAGCGCAACGGTACGCCTTATGTCAGGCCAGCCCATTACGAAGACATCGAGATGCCGAAAAACAGCGCCGTCGCGCCAATCATCGGGATGGCAAGCGCGGCAGCCGGCTTTGCCCTTGTCTGGCATATGTGGTGGCTGGCGATCCTTGGCCTGCTTGCGGTCGTTGCGACGGTGATCGCGCGCAGCTTCGCCCGCGACACGCACCGGCTGATCCCGGCCAGCGCGGTCGAACGGACGGAGCGGGCCTGGCTCGACGCGGTGGCGCGGGCGCGGCCCATCCCCCGCGAGATGGAGACGACCCCGGGGAATGCGGGCCTGGCCGAGGTGCACCCATGACCGCCGGTGAGACGAAACATCCCGGCCTCAATCTGGGCAGCACCGACGCGCAAGCCCATGAGGCGGCGGGCTCTGCCCTGTTCGGCTTCTGGGTGTTCCTGATGAGCGACGCCGTGATCTTCGCGCTGCTCTTCGCCACCTATGGCGTCATGCTCCCCGCAACCGCCGGCGGCCCAACTCCGGCAAGCGAATATAAGATCGGCCCGACCTTCCTTGAAACGCTGGTGCTGCTGACCAGCAGTCTCACCTACGGCCTGGCCTCGATCGCGATGAAGCATGGGGCGGCGCAGGCGCGCATCCAGACTTGGCTGGGGCTGACACTTGCCTTGGGGCTGCTCTTCCTGGGGCTGGAATTGCACGATTTTGCAACCATGATTGCCCATGGCGCCACGCCGATGCGCAGCGGCTTCCTCTCGGCCTTTTTCGCGCTGGTGCCCCTGCACGGCCTGCATGTGCTCGCCGGCAGCCTGTGGATTGTCGTGATGATGGCGCAGTTGCGGATCATCGGCCTTGATGCGCGCGTGAAGATCAACCTCCTGCGGCTCGGCCTGTTCTGGCACTTCCTCGACATCATATGGATCGCGATCTTCTCGACCGTCTATCTACCGGGGCTGATCCCATGAGTGAACGCCGAGACGATCCTCGCCGGGAGGCGCGCGGCTATGTGCTGGGCTATGCCGCCGCGCTCTTGCTGACCAGCGTCGCCTTTGCGCTCGTGCGCTGGCCGGTGCTCGGCAGCACCGCCACCTATGCGCTCGTGCTGGCCTTGGCGCTCATCCAGATTGTCGTGCAGTTTCGCTGCTTCCTCCACATCGGCCTCAAGCGCTCGACGCGTGACGACCTCCAGCTCATCCTCTTCTCCAGCCTGATCATCGCGCTCATGGTCGGCGGCACGCTGGTGATCCTGTTCAATCTGCGGATGCGGATGATGTGAGCGGGCGGTCGTTGCGGCGCCAACCTAGCGACGGATGGGCGCCACCTTGGCCAGATCGTTCCGGATCGTGGTCGCGGCGACGCCGCCCTCCCCCATCGCGTGGCTGATCTGGTCGAGGCCGAGGACGACATCGCCAGCGGCATAAAGCCCGGGGATGTCTGTGCGCTGATGGGCGTCGACCATCAGACACCCCTCGGATGTGCGACTTGCGCCGAGCATCCCGGCAAGCTCCGAGCGGATGTCAGAACCCAGCGCCGGATACAGCGTGTCGAAGCGGCGCGTCTCGCTCTCGATGCCGAGCGCGATCTGGTCTTCCACCAAGCTGATGGACGTACATTGTCCGGCGATCCCAATGCCCGCTGCCTTCAACGCAGCGTATTGCGCCGGTTCCAGACTATGGCCCCCATCAGGCGCGACCAGCGTGATATCGGCGGAATAGCCGCGAAGGAACATGGCTTCATTATAGCCGCGCTCGCCCGTTCCGAGCACCGCGATCGCCTTGTCCGTGACTTCATAGCCATCGCAGATCGGACAATAGCGGAGCCGACCGGTCGCAAGCGCGCGATCGTGGCATAGATCGTCCATCATGGTGGGGCGGCGATTGACCACGCCGGTGGCGAGCAGGACGGTCCGCGCAGCGAGACTTCGGCCGCCCGCGTGCGTGATGAACTGGCTGCCATCATGCGCCAGGCTCTCGACGGTCCCGCCCTGCAGGCACGCGCCGTAGAGGGTCGCCTGTCCACGCATTCGCGCAAGCAAATCGACGCCGGAGATGCCCTCCGGAAAGCCGGCATGATTGCGGGTGAGCGGGATCAGCGCAGCCCGGCTCTGTCCGCCGTCTATGACGCAGACCGTCAGATGAAAGCGTGCGAGATAGATCGCGGCGGTCAGCCCCGCAGGGCCGCCGCCGACGATCAGACAGTCCAGCCGTTCGGCCGAGGGGTCGGCCGGCTCCTGGACGGCCATGCTTATTTGCTGGCCTGCGCCATCAACTCGGCCTTGCGGGCCGCCAGCTCTGCGCCCAGGGCCTTGAGGTCGAGTTCGCTCTCGCGGCTTTCAGCAAACATCTCCTGCTCCTCTTCCTCGACATGATGCTCAACATATTCGCCGAGCACCGTCACTTTGGCGTCGAACAGGCGGTCACCCGCCTTCATGGCCTGGATCTCAGCGATGAGTTGCTTGGCGCTGGCATGTTCCACTTCGGCCTCGTCGAGCAGGTCATCATCGTCGATGGCCTCGCGCGCGGCGGGATAGAAGATTTCTTCTTCGATCTGCGCATGAACCGTCAGAGCGAGGCAGATCTTGTCAGCCAGCGCCTGCTTCTCGGCATCGTCTTCGAGATCAGCATATTGGTCGAAAAAGCCCTTCACCTCCTTGTGGTCGTCCTTGAGCAATTTGATCGCGTCGGCGGGCTTTGCCGCCGCCCGCTGGGTCTTGCGCGCCGTCTTCGAGGCGGGCTTCTTCGATGCGGGTTTCGCTTTGGGCTTTGCGGCAGTCTTGGTCGTGGCCATGTCGTTTCTCCATCCTGGGGGCGCAGGCGCGCGCCCCTTCGCAGAACAACCACCGAACGACGCCGCGGACCCCGCCGCGCCGCCCATATTAACCTTTGGCAATACGATTACCGTCGCTCATCGCTCCGGTTCCAGGCTAGCGATCAGCCCGGGAATGACCGGCAGAAGATCGCGCGCGAGAAATCCGACTTCGGCAATCTGGTTGGCAACGCCGGCGCCCGCCGCGCCATGGACGAAGACACCCCAGGCCGCCGCTCGCAAAGGATCGGCGCCGCGCGCGGCAAGGCCGCCGATCAGACCAGCCAACACATCGCCCGACCCGCCCGTGGCAAGACCGATGCTGCCGCCCTCGAACAGCAAGGGCTCATCCTCCCGCGGCGACGCGATCAGGGTTTCGGCGCTTTTGAGGACGACCACGGCATTGAAGGCGCGCGCGACATGCAGGGCTGCGGCGCGCGGGTCTTTGCGGATCACGTCGATGTCCTGCCCCGTCAAAAAGCTCATTTCCCGATGGTGTGGCGTCAGGATGACCCGCCCCTCATGCGCCGCCACCAGTTTCTCGAGCTTCCGGGCGCAGGTGAGGGCAGCGGCATCGAGGATGATCGTCTGGCCCGGTTTTGGCGTGCCGAGCAGCGCGGCGACAAACTGCTCGGTGCGATCCCCCGCGGACATCCCCGGCCCGAGGATGAGCGTGTCACAGCGCGCGAGGCGTTCCTGCAGCAACGCGACCGCCTCGAGCGCGATCTCGCCATCCTCATCCGCAGGCAGGGCGATCATCGCCGCCTCGGGCACCAGGACGGCGAGCGCCATCGCGGCGGATCGCACGGTCGCCATCTGGAGCTTGCCGGCTCCCGCGCGCAACGCCGCCTCGCCCGTGAGCCTGAGCGCGCCCGGCACGAACTCCGCGCCGCCGACCAGGAGAACCCGGCCCCGCGCGTCCTTATCGCCCAGCGCCGCGATCGGCGGCAGTGGATGGGCTTCGAGCCAGGCGCGGTCGAGGGTCGGCATCATCCGCGCCGCCCCGTGATCGCGTCAGGTTCGCTGGTGACCGGGGTCGCGTGGTTCTGCATCGGCGCTGTCACATTGTAGCGCTGGAGCTTGAGCCCGCCATCCCGGCCCGCCGACGGATCGAACAGATAGTCGGTAATGGCGCAATTGGCCACGTCCCCTTCCCGGTCGATCGCCAAGATGCGTTGTTCATCGAGGCTCTCGATGATGTAGCGCATGCAGAGGACCACCACCTGATGCGTGAAGATCATCACCCGCTTCCCAGCGTAATGAAGCGAGATGGTATCGAGGACCGACCGCAACCGCAGGATGACATCGCACCAGCTCTCGCCCCCGGGCGGGCGGTGATAGAATTTCCCCAGCAGGCGCCGAAATTCGGCCTGATCAGGGAAGATGTTCGCCACGCCGGGCGTGGTGAGCCCGTCAAGAATGCCGAACTCCTTCTCACGCAGGCGCTCGTCAAAGCAGATTGGCTCCTGCCGGTCGGTCCCGCCCGCCTCGCGGAAAAGCTCTGCGGTCTGAAAGGCACGGAGATAGGGAGAAGATAAGAGAATCTGTGGCCGATGCTCGGCCGGCTGCTCGCAGAACCACAGGCCCAACGCGCGCGCCTGCGCCGTACCGAGGTCGCTCAGCGGCACGTCGGCATCCCGCGAGGTCAGCGCGATCCGGTCATGCGCTGCCTCGTGCGCAGCGTCGCGGGCGACATTCCCCGCGCTCTGCCCGTGGCGCACGATAATCAACTGTTCTGGCCAATGCATACTGCCTCCGCTGGTGATCGCGGAACGTTCCTGACGCTTAATTCGATCCCCATGAGCGTGAGGCGCGGACAGCGAGCACCCCGGCGGCACCCGCGATTCAAAGCGCTCCAGTTGTTCGCTTGCGCCCCCTTGCTGTCTAAGCTGGGTGCTGCACTCAACACACCGGTCGGTTGTTGAAGCCGAACCAATGACGGCTCCGAAGGCCAGAAGATTGGGGTTTACACTATCGCTCGGTCGGCAGGAGGGGCCACGCCACCCGCTTCATTCTCGTTCAGCGGCTGCAATCGAGAATCATCTTTTCTGAGTCCCGCGCCTTAGACTGCTTTCTTGGAGTAGCTGGGAGAGTGGCATCGGGCGGCCGAACAGCCAGCCTTGCAGCCAGTGGCATCCTGCGGCCCGGGCGAGGGCCGCTTGATCTTCTGTCTCTACGCCTTCTGCCGTGATCCTAAGACCCAGAGCTTGGGCCAGCGCTACGATGGCTACCAACAAATCGCGACCTGACGCACAACCCATGGCTTCTTTCACGAAGAGCTTATCTATTTTCAGCCGGTCGAATTTGAAGGATTGGAGGTAACCAATACTTGCGAAGCCAGTTCCAAAGTCGTCCAAAGCGAGCCGGATGCCCAAGGTCCGCAGATCGGCCATGATTGCCGCAGCGGCCTGTGGCCGACCCAGCAAATAGCTTTCAGTGATCTCGAGTTCGAGCCGGTCAGCTGGAAAGCCTGTGTCGGCAAGGATTGCGCTGATCTGGTCAGCAAGATGTGCATCCCAAAACTGCGCGGGCGAGAGGTTGACCGAGAGGTCGATGCCGAGAGGCTTGATGTCGATGCAGGCCCTGCGGAGCACCTGCCCTCCCAAGGAGCCGATTAGGCCAGTCATTTCGGCAAGCGGAATGAAGACATCTGGGGGAATTGGACCTTCGGTGGGATGGGTCCATCGCGCCAGGGCTTCAAGCCCAACAATGGCGCCGGATTCCGCTAGAACAATGGGCTGATAGGCCAGTTCAATTCGATTTTCCGCGATTGCAATGCGCAGGTCCTGTTCAAGACGCTTCCGCACGAGATGTTCTTCGTCCAGTTCGAGGGTGAAGTCGCTCCAGCGGTTCTTCCCCCTGGCTTTGGCATTGTACATTGCAACGTCTGCACGGCGCATCAGCTCGTCGATATCGACGAGAGCATCTGAAGAAGACGTCACGACGCCAACGGATATTCCGATGAGAATATTGGCGCCGGCGACCGGAACCGTCGTCTGAAAGGAGGCGATGATGCGTTCGGCGAGCGAACATCCCGGGCCATCGACATCAAGCTGGCACAATATTGCAAACTCGTCGCCGCCCGTGCGAGCAATCAGCGAATGCGCCGGCGCGGCCGCTGCGAGCCGGGATGCCACCTCCCGCAGCAGGGCGTCCCCTGCGCCATGGCCATAAAGATCGTTCACGCCTTTGAAGCCATCTAGGTCCATGTAAAGCAGAACGAAATGATTACCGGTCGCAATCGCCTCGTTGAGCCGACCGAGGAGGACGCGGCGATTAGGAAGCTCCGTTAAAGGATCGTGGTTCGCCAAATGCTGAGTTCTGGCTTGGCTGGCTGTCAATGCTGCAATGGACTGCCCCCCCTGCCGCAGGATAAAAAGCGCAGCGATAACCGCGACGACCATGATGCCGGCAAACCCGGGGATGACCTCGCGACGAAATTGTGTGCCAGGGGTCTCGAACGCGACCTCAACGGATGCAATCTCGTGACCATCCATATCTCGCAGGACTAGCGCGGCGCTCGACGGGGCTGGCCGTGCCAGGTTTAGCGCTAGGGCGGGGAGATGGTGCTTGGCACGGATACTGGCGAGATGGCTCGCATCAAAACGCTCGGCTATGACGAGCAGGTGCCTCTCACCCGCAGGCGCCGACACTTTGTTGGTCAAGGGAACAACGGCAGCAACCGAGTAGACGAAAACCTGACGTTTCTCGCGGGCAAAGCCGCTGACGATTGGCGTGCCACGATCATCCATAGCACGCACTTTTGCCATCGCCGTCTGAATTGACGGACCCAGTATCTCGGCAAGTTTAGATGAGGATCGGTTCCCGTTGCTGAAGGCGTAGCGGGTCCCCCCGTCAGGACCGATGACAAAGACATGGTCATAATTCTGGGTTTTACCGAGGTAAGCCGTGATGTTGTCGTCGATCCACGCCGCGCTGAAGTCGTACGAAATGTGGCGCACTGCGTCGTCCCATTTCGCGTAGTCCTGAAGATCATGCTCCACCATGGAGACGCTTGTCGCGAGGGCAGCTTCCAGCGTCCGCGTCTCGCGTACTGCCTCAAGCCGATCCTGCGCGGAGGTCGTGACTAAAATGAGCCCTAGAATGCTTCCAAAGCACAACCCGAGAAGCAATAGCACAGGCCAGAGATAGCGAGCAGGCACGCGTTGAATGAGTGACATAGGCCTTTGCTGATATGACTGTTTTCAGCACCTTTGGGCCGCAGGTCGTACCAAGACGTTAATAAAGATTCTCCATTCACCGCATTTCGGATGGAGGGATAGCTGACGGCTTTGTCGCGTAAAACGGCCCGTGTCTCAGCAGGACCTCGCTGACAAATTTCCGTCGGAGAAAGTTGGCGAACGGACGACCTCGCTCCCTTAAAGTCTCCCTCATGCGAGCTTGCAAATCGGATGGAATTGTTCTCGGTGCCAGGGAGCCGCTGACACAACCGCGTCTTTCGCACACCCGATGGGGAACCTCCGATCAAACGCGGTCCCACGGGTTAATGTGGCTAGCGGAATGTCGCGCAAGACGGGCTTCTCTGCGCGGAAGCCTCTGACGAGAAGATCGAGGCGAAATGCCTTTTGCGTCTTATGACGACTACATTTCAGACGAGGTCTACCCGTTGCCTTCGTACTGACTGCCGCTCATCGCATCACGACATCCGCCGGCTGTGACGGAAGCGGGAATAGCGATTGAGCAGATCGTTGATCAGTTGCTCGTCGGTATAGCCGGTCACGTCATGAGGCTGCCCTCCGTCGGAAGAGTGCGCCACGGCGCGGTAATGAAGGCGCTCTCGCTCCTGGGTCTTTCGCGGTTCGGCCCAGACAAAACTCGCCACACGAAACCCGCGCGCACGGACGGTATAATCGAAGTCGCCGCGCTCGCCATGCGGGATGGTGAGTCCCACATGATCGGCATCCTGCATGAGGCGCGCGGAAATACCGCTGTCTCGCATCTGCGCCGCCACGGCCGCGAGGGCCGGCTGGGCAGTGTCGGCGAGAAATGCGAGCACTTCATCTCGATCGTGAAACCGGGTGATGGTTGCAAGGCGCTGCTGCCATGTGAAGGCGGTTTCTGCGCCCGTGGCGGCGCCCGCAGCAGACAGGTCCATCGCTTCCTGGCTCTCGGTTTGAAGCGCTCGCAACAGGCCGTAGCAAATGAACACCATGACCACAGCGAAGGGCAACGCGCTGGCGATCGCCGCGGTTTGAAGCGCCTGAAGCCCACCGGCGACCAGCAGAACCGCCGCGACACCGCCGGCGCAGACCGCCCAGAAGACGCGCTGCCAGACCGGAGGATCTTTCGCTGCGCCGGACGTGATCATATCCATGACCAACGCACCGGAATCCGCTGACGTTACGAAGAACGTGATGATGAGAAGCGTCGCGATGCCTGAAACAATGGTGGAAAGCGGGAGCTGCTCAAGCGTCTCGAACAAGGCGACCGGGAGGTTGTTAGCGACCGTATCGGCGATGTGGGCTGCGCCGCTCAGATCGAGCGCGATCGCTGTGTTCCCGAATACGGTCATCCAGAGGAAGGTGAACAATGCCGGGACGAGCAGAACGCCGCCAACAAACTGACGGATTGTGCGCCCGCGCGAGATGCGCGCGATGAACATGCCGACAAATGGCGACCATGCGATCCACCAGCCCCAGTAGAACAGCGTCCAGCTACCCAACCACGGATTGGGCTCATAGGCGTACAGACGGAAGGTGCGCTGCACGACCTCGCTGAGATAAGTCCCCACATTCTGGACGAAGGCCTGCAGCAGAAACACCGTCGACCCAGTGACGAGCACGAAGACCAGCAATAGGGCGGCTAGAATGATGTTCAGTTCGGAAAGGCGCTTCACGCCTCGGTCCAGCCCCATGACAACCGACAGCGTCGCCAACCCCGTGATGGCGGCAATCAGGACCAACTGGATGACCGTATTGCTCGGCAGACCGAACAGATAGCTAAAGCCGGCATTCACCTGCAGCACGCCCAGACCGAGCGAAGTCGCCACACCGAACATGGTGCCCAGCACGGCGAAGATGTCGACCGCGTGGCCGATAGGACCATAGATCCGCTCCCCGATCAGCGGGTAGAGCGCCGAGCGGATGGTAAGCGGCAGACCGCGACGAAAGGCGAAATAGGCAAGCGCCAGGCCGACGACGATATAGATTGCCCAGGCGTGCAGCCCCCAGTGGAAGAAGGTAAGGACCATCGCCTGACGGGCGGATTCGATCGTGCGACCTTCGCCGACCGGCGGCAAGGCGTAATGCTGGATGGGCTCGGCGACGCCGAAGAAGATCAGCCCGATCCCCATCCCCGCGCTGAACAGCATCGCGAACCATGAAGGATAGCTGTAGTCCGGCTCGCTGTCGTCGGCCCCAAGTTTTACGTCGCCATAGCGGCTGAACATCAAAAACAGGGCAAACACGAGAAAGCCGGCCACCGATGCGATGTAGAACCAGCCGAAGTCCGCCACGATGAGCGCCTGCGCAGCGGCGAATAGCCGGCCGGCAACATCAGGAGCGATTGCTCCAAACAACACAAAGGCGAGAATGAGGCCGGCCGAGACGAAGAACACGGTAGGATTGATCTCAATCCGGCGCTTTGTCGTGCCTTCCGGCGCATCATCAAACGATGGCTCGCTCACCTCTTCCCCCCATGCAGCCGGAACTCTGTTCAGGAAAGGGAACGAGGCGAAGCGCCGTCGGTTGCATATAGCTCATTCTAACGCCAGCAGTCCGTGCCAGCAGCGTGACCTTAGCGCGCGGTATCTTCTGCACCTGTCCGCTCACAAAGGGAATCAAGAGCGAAGAATGCCGCCCGATTATGAATGATCGCCCAGATCACCGCACGTGCGCAGCCGGCTTGCAACATCGCGATACGAATGAAAAAGGGCTGGAGCGGGTAGCGGGGATCGAACCCGCATCACAAGCTTGGAAGGCTAGTGCTCTACCATTGAGCTATACCCGCTCATCGACCGTCCGCCGACCCTC
The DNA here is from genome assembly GCF_025961965.1 of Sphingobium sp. B1D7B. NCBI lineage: Bacteria > Pseudomonadati > Pseudomonadota > Alphaproteobacteria > Sphingomonadales > Sphingobiaceae > Sphingobium > Sphingobium sp. B1D7B. The sequence goes on along the minus strand of NZ_JAOQOR010000001.1, from coordinate 1,610,934 downwards.
ACCAGCACTCGGCCGGGACGACCGCTCAGTGGCGATGCGCTGGAGCCATTGCCACGACAGGCACGGCAGCGTCAACAGCTTCGCATCGCGATCCTTCGGCGACAGAGCATTGATCGACCCTCGACTTTGCGCGCCGCAGATTGCAAAGGATCGGCAATGAACAGCTTGCCCGATCCTGCCAGCCCTCTCTCGCGGGAGGACGCCGTCCGCGCCTTTGCCGCCATCCTCGATGGCACAGTGGAGGACGAAGCAATCGCCGCCTTTCTGGTCACACTGGCCGAGCGCGGCGAGACGGCCACCGAGATTGCCGCCGCCGCCCGGGAGATGCGTGCGCGCCTCATTCCCGTGCAGGCGCCGGCGGGGGCTATCGACGTGTGCGGCACCGGTGGCGATGGCCATCACACGCTCAACATCTCAACCGCCGTCAGCCTTGTCGTTGCCGCCTGCGGGGCGCCGGTTGCCAAGCATGGCAATCGCGCTGCGTCCTCCAAGGCGGGCGCCGCCGACACGCTCGAGGCGCTGGGGCTGAACCTCAACCGAGCCGCTGAGACAGCCGAGCGCACCTTGGCAGACCTCGGCATCTGCTTCCTTTTCGCGCAGAAGCATCATCCCTCGCTCACGCGGATCGCGCCGATCCGCAAGGCGCTGGGCAGGCGGACCATCTTCAACCTGATGGGGCCGCTTGCGAATCCGGCCGGCGTCACCCGCCAACTCATCGGCATTGCGCGCCCGGCCTATGTGCCGATCTATGCACAGGCGCTGGCCGAGCTGGGCACCGAGCGCGCAATGGTGATTTCCGGCGATGAGGGGCTGGACGAACTCTCCCTCGCCGGCGGAAATGACGTGGCCGATGTGACGAGCGACGGCATCGTTGCGATGCGACGGATCAGCGCCGCCGATGCCGGGCTGCCGACGCACCCTATCGACGCGATCAAGGGCGGCGACCCGGCCTACAATGCCGCGAAACTGCGGGCGCTGCTGCTGGGTGAGGCCGGCCCCTATCGCGATGCCGTGCTCTTCAATGCCGCTGCGGCGTTGATCGTCGCCGGCAAGGCCGAAACGCTGGCCGAAGGGGTCGAGGAAGCCACCGAAGCCCTCGACCGCGGCCTTGCCAATACCCTGCTCGACTGCTGGATCGCCTACGCATGAACAAGCTCGATGAAATCTGCGCCACCAAGCGGGACGAGGTCGCTGCCCGCAAGCAGGCGACGTCACTCGCTGACCTGCAGGCGATGGCCGCCTCCCAAACCCCGCCGCGCGGCTTCCGTCGCGCGCTCGATGCCAAGGTAGTGGCGGGGGGCTATGGCCTCATCGCCGAGGTGAAGAAGGCCTCGCCCTCCAAGGGGCTGATCCGCGCCGACTTCGATCCGCCGGCCCATGCCCGCGCCTATCAGGCGGGCGGCGCGGCCTGCCTCTCGGTGCTGACCGACGCGCCCTATTTTCAGGGCCATGAGGATTATCTCATCGCGGCGCGCGCCGCCGTCTCGCTGCCGGTGATCCGCAAGGACTTCATGGTCGACCCCTGGCAGGTGCTGGAGAGCCGGGCGATCGGCGCCGATGCCGTGCTGATCATCGTCGCAGCCCTCTCCGATGCGCAGATGCAGGAGATCGAGGATGCCGCGCTCGGCCTCGGCATGGATGCGCTGGTGGAGGTGCATGATGCCGCCGAGCTGGAGCGGGCGCTGACGCTGCGCTCGCGGCTGATTGGCGTGAACAACCGCAACCTCAAGGATTTCTCGGTCGATTTCGCCCGCACCTATGAGCTGGTCGGCAGCGCGCCGGAGGGCTGCACCTTCGTCGCGGAGTCCGGTCTTGGCTCGAAGGCGGACCTTGATGCCATGGCGGAGCATGGCGTGCGCTGCTTCCTGGTCGGCGAATCGCTCATGCGGCAGGATGATGTCGAGGCCGCAACGCGCGCGCTGATCGGCGCATGAGCGGCCTCAGCCATACCGACGAGGCCGGCGCCGCGCGCATGGTGGATGTAACGGCCAAGGCCGACACCAGCCGCACGGCGAGCGCCACGGGCCGCATCGACATGAACGCGGAAGCTCGCGCCGCGATTGCGGACGGCACTGCATCCAAGGGCGATGTATTCGCCGCCGCGCGCATCGCCGGCATCATGGCCGCCAAGCGCACCAGCGACATCATTCCGCTCTGTCATCCCCTGCCGCTCACCGGCCTGACCCTGGACCTTGCGCTGGATGCGGGCGGCGCCACCGCAACCGCGACTGTGCGCACATCCGGCAAGACCGGCGTGGAGATGGAAGCGCTGACCGCCGTCTCCGCCGCCCTGCTGACCCTCTACGACATGCTCAAGGCCGTGGATAAGCACATGGTCATGCGCGACATCCACGTGACGGCCAAGGCTGGCGGCAAGTCCGGCGACTGGACCGCCTGAGATCATGGCGGCGGCGCGGCCATGATCTCTGTCGATGACGCACAGCAGCGGCTGCTCGCCCTCGCCACCCCGCTGGCGCCCGGGGCGGTTCCGTTGGCTGAGGCGAACGGCAGATGGCTGGCCGCGCCGCTGACAGCAGTCCGCGACCAGCCCTGGACGGCCCTCTCCGCCATGGACGGCTATGCGATCCGTCACGCCGATCTGCCCGGGCCCTGGCGCCTGGTGGGCGAGAGTGCGGCAGGCAGCGTCCCTGCGGCTGCACCCATCGGCCCGGGCGAAGCGATACGGATCTTCACCGGCGCACCGCTGCCCCCCGGCGCGGATACCGTGGTGGTGCAGGAAGATATCGCTGCCGATGGCCTGTCCATTCGCCTGACCGGCGACGGACCGGGCGGTGCGGGGCGGCATGTCCGCCCGCGTGCCAGCGATTTTGCGCAGGGCGATACGTTGCTGCCGGCCAGCCTGCGGATCGGCCCGGCGCAAATCGGCCTGGCGGCGCTCGCGGGCCACGAAACGCTGACGGTGCATCGCCAGCCGAGGGTCGCGATCCTCTCCACCGGCGACGAGCTCGTCCCGCCCGGCGCGCCCTGCCCGCCCGGCAAGCTCCCGGCCTCCAACGGCGCGATGTTGCGCGCCATGATTGGCGGCGCGGGCGGCGTGGTGACCATCGAGCGGATCGTGCGGGACGATCTGGATGCACTTACCGCCGCGCTGCGCGATGCGGCTACCGCCGATGTCATCGTCACCTCCGGCGGAGCGTCCGTGGGCGATCACGATCTGGTGCGCCCGGCGCTGGAGGCGGCAGGCGGCAGCATCGATTTCTGGCGGATCGCCATGCAGCCCGGCAAGCCGCTAATCGTGGCGCGCATCGGGCAGCAGATCATGCTCGGCCTGCCCGGCAACCCGGTCTCGGCGATGGTCACCGGCGCGCTGTTCCTGCTGCCGCTCATTCGGCGTCTTGCCGGCGGAACCGATGTGCTGCCCAAGAGCCGCACGGTGCGGCTCGGCGCAGACCTTCCCCCAGTCGGCAAGCGCAGGCTGTTCATGCGCGCGGTGGTCGACGGTGCGGGGATCGCCACGCCGCTGGCTTTCCAGGATAGCGGCGCGATGCACGCCGCTGCGCAGGCCAATGCCCTGATCGTCCGGCCCGAAGGCGCGCCGGCCGCGCGCGCTGGGGAAGAAACTGCCGTGCTCGACTGGGCCGCGCTCGGCCTCGGCGCGGACTAAGCCTTTCCAGCACTCAATACGTATTCTGGGCAATTGCTGCCCTCCCCTCGCGGCCTACAGTCTGCGTCTCAAATGGGGGTCGCATGGCAGAATTTCGGCAAGAGGGGCAGCTGGGCGTCGAACGCCGGGCTATGCTCACAGGAACGATCGGCGCCGCAGCCATGCTGGGGCTGCAGGCCTGCGCGCCAGCCTCCGGTTCCCGTCCCGCGACCCTGCGAGCGCCGAGCCGCCGGACGGCGCTCGTTCCCATCCGCATCAGCCGTGACCAATTGATCGACGTGAAATGCTGCATCCGCCCGCTGCGCGCCGCCGGGCCGAATCTGGACGTGGAGACGGTGGGCGATGCCCTCGTCATCCATAATTATGGCCATGGCGGCAGCGGCTGGTCGCTCTCCTGGGGATCGGCCGACATCGCGGTCGGCAAGGCGCTCTCCGTGCTGCCGCGCGAGATTGCCGTGGTGGGATGCGGGATTATCGGCCTGACCACGGCCGTAATGGCGCAGCGCGCCGGCCTCAAGGTCACGCTCTATGCGCGCGAATCCATCCAGCAAACCCGCTCGTTCCGCGCCAGCGGATCGTTCACCCCGGATAGCCGCATCGCCTTGGCCGAGCCCGCCGGCCCCGCCTTTGGCGAGCTGTGGGAACGCATGGCCCGCTTCTCGTGGAAGGCCTTTCGCACCTATCTCGGTCTGCCGGGCCATCCGGTGGAGTTTGGCGATTCCTACCAGCTTTCGGATACGCCGATCACCCGGCGGGAGTGGCCAGCCGACCCTGCAATCACGCAGAGCTTCGCGACGAGTGGGCGGCCACAGCAGAATTCCGAGTTCGGCCATTATAGCGAGCGCATTCGGGACATCGTGCCGCAGGCCCAGCCGCTGAGCGCCGAGGAGAACCCCTTCCCGCAACCCCATGTGCGGCGCAGCTCGCAGATGATCTTCAACTTCGCCAGCTATGCCCATGTCATGCTCGGCGAGTTTTTCGAGCGCGGCGGGCAGTTCGTGATGCGCGACTTCGCTCGCCCGGCGGACTATGCCGCGCTCCCGCAGAAGGTCGTGATCAACTGCACGGGTTATGCGGCCCGGGACCTGTGGCAGGATAAGACCATCATCCCGGTGCGCGGCCAAACCGGCTGGCTCGTGCCGCAGCCCGACGCCTTCTACAGCGTGCGCTATCGCAATGTTTCGCTCACCTCCAAGCGCGACGGGATCGTCGTAATGAACAATAACCCCGATGTGGGCGAGATGCTGGGCGTGGGCGACAGCATGGAACTGCCCAATGTCGCCGATATCGAGAAAGGTCTGGAAATCATGGCGCCCGCCTTCGCGCCCGGCTTCCAGGCACAGGGCTGACCGATGCTGCTGCGCACCGCTCCGCTCCTGGCCGCTGCCCTGACCGCCCTCGCCGCGATAGCTGCCACGCCACCTACAGCCAGCACGCGAGACGGCGTCTATACGGCCGCACAGGCCGAGGCTGGCGCTCGCCTCTATGCCACGCGCTGCGCCATGTGCCACGGCCGAGCGCTGGAAGGCACGTTCGAGATTCCCGGCCTTGGCGATCGCTTCATGGCCCATTGGAGCAATGCCCCGCTCTCCAATCTGCATGAATATGTCGGCCGGGCCATGCCGCAATTCGCGCCCGGCTCACTGACGCCGGACGACACGACCAACATCATCGCCTTTCTGCTGCAGGCCAATGGCCTGCCGGCCGGAAGCGCTGCGTTGCCCAGCGAGGCCGGCGCTCTCGCGCGGATCACCGTGCAGCCCGCAGATCTCAAGCTCACCGCCAGGGCTGTGCCCAGAACACAATAGGCACAGCCCTTTCTCCTTATGACGCACTGCAGCAAATTTGCCACAGATTCCGGGAAAATGCCTCGCGCGCGTGCGAGGCTTTGAGTTTGTCCTTTTTGCAATGCACCATTCATCAAATGAACCGTGCGCGCGTGAACCAAGGTCGATCGCCGTTGGAGTCGGATTGTCCCGGCTTCAGGACGCTGCGTCGCCACCGCCCGCATCACCGGCAGATCGGCTGACCATGACGCGGCAGGATCTTCATCGCAGGGACACCGCTCCCATCGAGAAGATCGATGCCGCCGGCGTTCTGGAGACGCCGCCGCCCCGGCTCGCCCACCTCGTCAAGCTCGGGCTTCTCGGGCTGGCCTTTGGGGGGATTTTCGTCGGCCTGCACATGGTGTCCGACAATGAAGATCGGTTGCTGCTGGAAACGCTCACCATCCTCGATCTTTTGGCGCTGAGCTTCCTGCTGCTGCTCGGCATTCGCCGCTGGCGGGAAGCGGCGGCCTACACGATCCGCGCCCAGCATCTGGTCAGCGAACTGGAGACGGCACGGCAGAGTGCGATCAGCGCGAACCTCGCCAAAAGCCGCTACCTTGCGAGCGTCAGCCACGAGATCCGCTCGCCGCTCAATGCCATCTATGGCTATGCGCAGCTGTTCGAGCGGGGCGATGGCGTCAACGCGCAGGAGGCAGCGCGGGTCATCCTGCGCTGCTCGGAGCATCTGACCAATCTGGTCGAGGGGCTGCTGGATATCTCGCAGCTCGAATTCGGGATGCTGCGCGTGCGCACCGAAGAGGTGCGCCTCAACAGCTTTCTCGACCATATCGTCTCGATGATGCGCCCCGCCGCCCACGCCAAGGGCCTCACCTTCACGCTGGAAAAGACCGGCCGCCTGCCGGAGATCGCCCGCTTCGACCAGAACCGGCTGCGCCAGGTGCTGATCAACCTGCTCTCCAATGCGATCAAGTTCACCCAGCAAGGCAGCGTGACGCTCAAAGTGGGTTATGCCGGGCAGATCGCCACCTTTGAGGTGAAGGACACCGGCCCCGGCATCGCGCCGGAAGACCGGCAGCGCATCTTCGAGCCATTCGAGCGCGGCGAGGGGCGGGAGTCCGGCGCCGGGCTCGGCCTCGCCATCTCGCGCACGCTGGTCGAGATTCTCGGCGGCCAGCTCGATCTGGTCAGCACGCCGGAAGGCGGCAGTTGCTTCCGCATCGTGATGATGCTGAGCGAGGTGGCGGGCAAGGCCCTCTCCTCGGCGCCCATGCGCAAGCTCACCGGCTATGAGGGCAAGCCGCGCCATGTCCTGCTGGTGGAGGACGACGCCGACCAACGCCACTTCCTCGAGCAGTTGCTGCGCGGGCTCGGCTTTCAGGTTGAGGCGCGGCCCGATGGGGAACAAGCGCTGCTTGCCGCGCGCGAGACGCCGCCGGACCTCGCCATTCTGGACATCAGCCTGCCCGGTCTATCCGGCTGGGAGATCGGCTGTGAGTTGCGCGCGATGTTCGGCGACCGGCTGCAAATCCTCATGCTTTCGGCCAATAGCGAGGAACTGCACCGGCCGGAGCATGACAGTCCGCAGCACGATCGTTTTCTCGTCAAGCCGGTGGAATTTGAATCGCTCGTCGGCGCGATTGGCGATTTGCTGCAACTGACGTGGCGCTGGCAGGACGATACGCCAGATGTCGGCAGCGCCGGGCCGGATACCCCGTCCGCCCTGCAACCAGCGCCGGTTGCGCTCGACGACACCGCCCGCAAGCACATCGCCCGGATGCAGGAATGCCTGCGGATCGGGCACATTCGCGGGATCGAAACCGAGATCAAGCAGCTGGAGCGCGCCTCACCCGCCGCCGAGCCGCTCGTTCGCCAGCTTTACCAGCACCTCGACCGATACGACCTGACTGCCATGGCGCGCCTCTTACAGGATTACTGACATGATTGGCATTCCCGGACATTCGGACACCGTCCTGATCGTCGATGACGAGCCGGACACGCTGCGGATGCTCACCGCCGCGCTGGAGACAGCCGAGATTTCCGTGCTGGTCGCGACCTCCGGCCATGTGGCACTGGCACAGCTGGGCAACATCATGCCCGACCTCATCCTGATGGATGCGGTGATGCCCGGTATGGACGGGTTCGAGACCACGCAGAAGATCAAGGCCAATCCCCAGCTCGCCAGCATCCCGATCATCTTCATGACCGGCCTGACGGAGAGCGAGCATGTGGTCGAAGCCTTCGAGGTGGGCGGGGTGGATTATGTCCGCAAGCCGGTGGACCTGCAGGAGCTGCTGGCCCGCGTGCGCGTGCATATGGCCCAGGGGCGTGCCGTCCATGCCAGCGTCGCCAGTCTCGATGCGACCGACCGGCTGATCCTGGCCACCGATGCGCGCGGCAGCCTTTTGTGGTGCACCCCGCGTGCGGAACAGGCCATCTCGCGCGTCTCGCCCGGCTGGCTGCGCAGTGAATCCGCGCTGCCGGAAGAAATCCGCAACCAAATCGAGAAGCTGCTGACCAAGGACGAGGGCGTCGCCGGCAATGCCGTGCGCGTGCGACAGACCAAGGGCCAGGGCGAGCTGGAGATGCAGGTCATTGCCCATTATCGGGAGGATGAAGTGCTGATCCGCCTTAATGAGCTCAATCCCGAGCAGGATCTCGACCGCCTGCAGGAGCGCCTGCCGCTCACCCGGCGCGAGGCCGAGGTGCTGCTATGGGTGAGCTATGGCAAACCCAATCGCGTGATCAGCGATGTGCTGGAGATCAGCCCGCGTACCGTCACCAAGCATCTGGAGCGGATCTTCGACAAGCTGGGGGTGGAGACCCGCTCAGCCGCGGCGGCTGTCGCGATCCGCATGCTGGGCCAGTAGCGACTTCTTGCGCAGGGCGGGGGGAAGGCGCGGCGGCCGCATGTACGAGGCCTCCGGCGACGCGCCGCTGGACTTGCGCACCGCGATGGCCTCGATCTCGATCAGGTAGAGCGGGCCGACAAGCGCGGCGACCTGGAAAGTGGAGCGCGCAACGGTGTTGGGATTAGCCTGCGTGCCGAAGAACTGACGGAACCCCTCGTTAACGCCGGCGAAGTCCATCTTGCCGGTGCGCGGGTCCGCCGCGACGAACAGCGACAGCTTCACCAGATCGGACATCTTATAGCCCTGCGCCTCGAGCAGGCTCTTGATCTTGTTGAGGGTGCTGATCGTCTGGGCCTTGGTGTCGCCCATCTCCTCCAGCGTCTTGACCTCGCTCATCGGCTTGGCGGGATCGACCGGGGACGGCAGTTGGCCGGAGAGGTAGAAGGTCTCCATCCCCTCGCCGACGCGTACGCCATCCAGAATGATTGCGTTGGGATTGCCCTTGATCCGCGTGACCTCTGCCTGAGCGGGCGCGGCGGTCATCAGCAGCGCGGCGGCACCTGCCAGAACGGTCTTGGCCAACATGGCCTTGAGAGACATGCGACCCAGGTCGCGGCGAGCCGAATAAGCGCGTCTAATCATAGTGATGTTAGCTACGAATACCCCCCCTCCGCCACCATACGACAAAATGCGTATGTCCGAATCCCGACCACTCCGATCAGCTAGCCAGGCGCAAAACAGCATATCACAGGGCGACGCGGGACGCTCGGCGCAACAACCATAACCCGCCGAAAAGACAGACAAAAAGGAGAGCGCACCACGAGAACAAGGGGGACGTCTTCATGATCACGCGCAGAAATATTGCTGCCCTATTGCTCCTTACGAGCGCAGCCATTCCCGCCGCAGCCGTGGCGCAAACGGCCGAAACGCCGCAGGAGCCGCCGGCCGATGGCGGCGAGATCATCGTCACCGGCACCCGTTCCACCGGCATGATGGCCGCAGAGAGCGCCGCGCCGATCCAGTTGCTGAGCTCCTCCGCACTGGAAAAGGTGGGTCAGCCCAACCTCAACCAGGCCCTCACCCAGCTCGTGCCCAGCTTCCAGGCGCAGACGCAGGGCACCGATATGGCGAGCTTCTCGCTCTCGGCCCGTCTGCGCGGCCTCAGCCCCAACCACACGTTGGTGCTGGTCAACGGCAAGCGCCGCCACGGCAACTCCATCCTGCAGGTCATCAACGGCGCATTCGGCGGTTCCGCCGCGCCGAGCATCGACCTGATTCCGCCGGACATCGTTCAGCGCATCGAGGTGCTGCAGGACGGCGCCGCCGCGCAATATGGTTCGGACGCCATTGCCGGCGTCATCAACATCATCCTCAAGTCGGACACCTATGGCGGCGCGGTGAAGTTCAACGCCGGCCAATATTATGACGGCGAAGGCACGACCTACAGCGCGAGCGGCAATTTCGGCATGCCGATCGGCGAGAGCGGCTTCCTTGACCTGTCGCTCTTCCATCGTCGCAATGACTGGACAACGGTCGGCGACGGTCAGTTCTCGGTGCGGAACTATGACGGCACCACCGTCACCAACGTATCAGCAGCCTTCAAGCCGCTGCTCGACGCCTGCAATGCCGAAAATTGCACCGCCGGGATCAACGGCGGCCAGCCGGCATCCCAGCTGACGCTCGGCTTCTACAATTTCGGCTATGATTTCGGTGGCGTCGAGCTCTACTCCTTCGGCAACATCTCCTATCGTCATGGTGACGCCCTGCAGGGCTATCGCCATCCGACCCGCCTGTGCCGCACCACCGCCGGCACCGCGACGACCACGGACCCGACCAACTGCTTCGGCACCAGCGCCCAGACCGGCCTCGTGCCGCATATCGAGGTGAAGCAGGACGAATTCCAGTTCACCACCGGCCTGCGCGGCGAGATCAGCGGCTGGGACTGGGATCTGGCCGGCAGCTATTCGGAAGACGTCGCGAAAGTCTACACCACCAATTCGGCCAACGCGTCGCTGTTTGTCGCGACCGGCCAGTCGCCGTCCGACTTCTATGACGGCAGCTTCAAGTTCACCCAGTTCGTCGGCACGCTCGATCTTCGCAAGGAGTTCGACGTCGGCTTCGAGGATCCTCTGAATTTCGCCATCGGTGCGGAATATCGCAAGGAAACCTACGCCATTGGCGCCGGCGACGCGCTGTCGCGCTATGTCGAGGGCGGCCAGTCCTTCCCCGGCTATGCTCTCAGCGATGCCGGCACACTCTCGCGCAACGCCAAGGCGGCCTATATCGACGTCGCCGTCAACCCGGTGCCCGACTGGACCGTGGATGTCGCCGGCCGCTACGAGCATTACAGCGACTTCGGCGACACGACGATCGGCAAGATCACGACGCGCTACGACTTCTCGCCGGCCTTCGCGATCCGCGGGACGGCCAGCACGGGCTTCCGCGCACCTTCGCTGCAGGAATCCGGCTACTCGGCCACGAACGTCGGGCCGACCTCTGCCACGCTGCAACTTGCGCCCAGTTCGCCGGGATCGGCCAGCGCCGGGTTCGGCGCGCTCAGTCCGGAAAAGTCGGTCAACTTCTCTGCCGGTATCGTGCTCCGCCCGATCTCGCGCCTGACGATTACGCTGGATGGCTATCTCATCAAGATCAAGGACCGCATCGTGTCCTCGGGCAGCATCACCGGCCAGCAGTTCGTCAACCTGACGTCGCCGCCGCAACGTGTCGGTATCGACACGCCGGCCGCGCTGATCAATGGCCTGACGCCCTATGACCTTGTGATCAACGCCATCAATGCCAGCGGCAAGCAGCTGGATCCGACCGTGCGGACGAACGGTTCGCTCGCGATCCAGACCTTCACCAACGGCATCGATACCCGGACGATGGGCCTGGAACTCGCCGCGCGTTATCCGGTCGATCTGCCCTTCGGTAACATCGATTTCTCGATCGGCGGCAACTACAACCTCACCAAGGTCACGAAGAACAAGCTGGGCACGCTGTTCGGCCCGACCTCCGAGCAGATCATCGAGAAGGCCAGCCCGGCCTTCAAGGGCAACTTCAGCGCCCTGTTCACGAGCGGCAAGTTCACCGCCAATGCCCGCGTGAATTACTACAGCAAGACCAATCAGTTCGTGCAGCCCAACAGCACATCGGCCAACGGCAATGCGAGCCGTGGCATCGCTGCCCTGCCCGCGCCGATCCTGCTGTCGAACAACCAGCGTTACTACAATGCCGAGGTGGCGCCGGCCGCGATCGTCGATCTGGAGTTCAGCTACGAGATCACCAAGTTCGCCAACCTCGCGATCGGCGCGAACAACCTGTTCGACAAGATGCCGGAAGTACCGGCGCTCGTTGGAAACTACGATCCCGCGACGTGGCCGACGACCGGTGTCTCGCCCTACATCAACAACGGCGGCACGTTCAACGCGCCCTACACCTTCGGTCCCTACGGGTCGAACGGCGGATATTACTACGCCCGCCTGACGCTCAAGTTCTGATCGCACAAGACGAGCAACTTTACACCAACAGTATCTGGACGAGGAGAATGACATTGAAGAAGACCGGCATCACCGCCGCCATGTTGTCAGGAGCGCTGCTTGCAGCGCTCCCCTCGGCCGCCGGCGCGCAGACCGTCGAGCGCACCTATGGCGCGCCGAACTCCCCCATCGCCTCGCTGGCCTTCGTGCCGGCGGGCGCGAACATCATGTTCGTTTCCGGCACCACGCCGTCGCCGGTCGATCCGGCCAAACCGGAAGAACTGGGCGATACCAAAGCGCAGACGCTCAGCATCCTCACCAAGATGAAGGCGTCGCTGGAAGCCAAGGGCTTTTCCATGGGCGACATCGTCAAGATGACCGTCTTCCTGGTCGGCACCCCGGAGACGGGCGGCCGCATGGATTCAGCCGGGATGAATGAGGTGTTCCGCACCTTCTTCGGCACGGCGGAACAACCCAACAAACCCACCCGCTCGACAATCCAGGTCGCCGCGCTGGGCCGCCCGACCATGTACGTGGAGATCGAGGCCATCGCGGCGAAAATGCCGTGAGGGTCGAGGGAGGCGCATCGGGGGATCGCGCCTCCCTTTTCCACCGGGCACCGGCATCAAAGGACAAGCAAGGATGACGACATCACTGCGGCCGACCCGGCGGGATATGCTGGCGATGATCGGCAAGGTCGGCGGCACGGTCGCGCTCTATCAGGCGATGACAGCGCTAGGCCATGCGGCGGAATCGCAATTCACCGGCCCGCCCCAGCTCACCGGCGCGCCCAAGGGCAAGAAGGTGCTGATCCTCGGCGCCGGCCTTGCGGGTCTCGTCGCTGCCTATGAGTTGCAGCGCGCGGGCTATGCCGTCGAAATACTCGAATATCAGGATCGCCCCGGCGGGCGGAACTACTCGGTGCGCGGTGGCGACAAGGTCGTGGAAGTCGGCGGCGTCTCGCAGACCTGCGCCTTCCAGCCCGGCAATTACCTCAATCCCGGCCCGTGGCGCATTCCGCACCATCACCGCTCGCTCCTGCATTATTGCAAGACGCTGGGCGTGGCGATGGAGCCGTTCATCCAGCTCGATCACAATGCGTTCGTCCACAACAGCAAGGCGTTCCGCGGGAAGCCGCAGCGCTACAAGGAGCTTGCGGTCGATTTCAAAGGCCATGTCTCGGACCTGCTCGGCAAGGCGCTCAACGCAGGCGCGCTGAATGACGCAGTGACCAAGGAAGATCAGGAAAAGCTGCTTGAATCCCTGCGCGACTTTGGCCTGCTCGATGGCGACCTCAATTTCACCAGCAGCCTGCGCGTCTCCGGCCAGCGCGGCTATGATCGCGCGCCGGGCGGCGGCGTGAACGGCGCGCCCACACCCTCGAAGATCAACAGCCTGTCCGACGTGCTCTCGTCCGACATCTGGGCGCATATGAGCTTTTTCTTCAACAATGTGATGCAGACGACCATGTTCCAGCCCAAGGGCGGCATGGACATGATCGGCAAGGCCTTCGCCCGCGCTGTCGGCCCGGTGGTCCAGCTCAACACCAAGGTCACCCGCATCACGCAGGACGACAAGGGCGTCACCGCTTACTGGCAGGATATTCCCAGCGGCAAGACCGGCCAGAGCAGCGCCGACTGGTGCGTGAACACCATCCCCCTCCCCGTGCTCAGCCAGCTCGACATGCAGGTGGGTGCGCCACTCAAGGCCGCGATGCGCGCCGTACCCTATAGCGGGCAGGTGAAGATCGGCCTGGAGATGCGCCGCCGCTTCTGGGAAGAAGACGACGCCATCTATGGCGGCCACAGCTTCACCGATCAGACGATCGGGCTGATCTCCTATCCCAATGACAGGATGTTCGGCAACGGCCCGGCCGTGCTGCTCGGCGCCTTCGCCCGTGATGCCGGCGGGTTCCAGCTTGCCGGCATGACGCCCGCCCAGCGCATCGAAATGGCACTGGCGCAGGGCTCGGTGTTCCACCCGGCCGCCTATCGCAAGGAGTTCATGAACGGCACCTCCGTCGCCTGGAGCCGACTGCCCTGGATTCTGGGCTGCACCTCGCGCTGGTCGGACGACGCCCGCGCCGCGCATTACCAGAACCTTGTCGCGATGGATGGCCGCATCGTCCTCGCGGGCGAACATGCCTCTTATTACGGCGGCTGGATGGAGGGTTCGCTCCTCTCCGCGCTCGACGCCATCACCCGTATCCACCAGCGCGCCACCGGAGCCTGACGCCATGACCCTCAAAACCGCCGCTGCGCTCGCTCTGGCGGGCGCTCTCCTCGCCGCCACAGTGGCTGTCCACGCGCAGGATGCGCCAGGCGGCGGGCCGACCAGCGTGGACATCTCCAATGAAGGCAAGGAGGTCTATGAGATGATCTGCCAGGCCTGCCACATGGCGGATGGCAAGGGCGGCGCCGGGGCCGGCGCGGCGATCCCGGCCATCGCGGGCAATGCCAACCTGGCGGACAAGGACTTCATCGCCACGATCCTGGTCAAGGGGCGCGGCGGCATGCCCTGGTTCACGGATATGCTCACACCCGAGCAGATGGCCGCCGTCGCGACCTACGCGCGCAGCCATTTCAACAATTATCCCGATCCGGTCACGGCCGCCGACGTCAAGCGCGTCATCGCCGCGAACGGATCGTCGACGCGTGATTGCAGCACGTGCTGAGCCGTGGGGACGGCCCGGCACTTTTAGGGGACATGAGCATGACCGAATTTACGGCTCCGACACGGCGTGACCTGCTGGCGATGATTGGCAAGGCGGGCGGCGCCATGGCCATGTATCAGGCCATGACTGCCTTCGGCCATGCCGCCGAAACCCAGTTCACTGGCCCGCCCAAGCTCTCCGGCGCGCCCAAGGGAGCGAGTGTGCTGGTGCTCGGCGCGGGCTTGGCCGGCATGCTTGCCGCCTATGAGCTGCGCAAGGCCGGCTATGCCGTGCAGATCCTCGAATATCAGAACCGCCCCGGCGGGCGGAACTACTCGATCCGCGGTGGCGACAAGGTGGTCGAGGTCGGCGGCACGACGCAGACATGCGAATTCCAGCCGGGCAATTACCTCAACCCCGGCCCGTGGCGCATCCCGCACCATCACCGCACCCTGCTCCACTACACCAAGGCCTTTGGTGTCGAGCTGGAGCCGTTCATCCAGCTCAATCACAATGCCTGGGTCCACAACAGCAAGGCGTTCGGCGGCAAGCCCCAGCGCTACAAGGAACTGGCCGTCGATTATAAGGGCCATGTCTCCGAGCTGCTCGGCAAAGCGCTGAATGCTGGCGCGCTCGATCAGAAGGTTACCAAGGAGGACAAGGAGAAGCTGGTC
Source organism: Sphingobium sp. B1D7B (assembly GCF_025961965.1). Taxonomy (NCBI): domain Bacteria; kingdom Pseudomonadati; phylum Pseudomonadota; class Alphaproteobacteria; order Sphingomonadales; family Sphingobiaceae; genus Sphingobium; species Sphingobium sp. B1D7B. The sequence continues at coordinate 1,595,867 of NZ_JAOQOR010000001.1, read as the reverse complement.
GAGGCCTTGCGCGAATGGGGCCTGCTCGATAGCGACCTGAACTATACCAGCGGCCTGCGTGCCTCCGGCCAGCGCGGCTATGATCGCGCGCCCGGCGGCGGCATCAACGGCGCGCCGACGCCTTCCAAGATCAACGATCTGGGCGATGTGCTGGATTCCGGCGTGTGGCAGCAGATGAGCTTCTTCTTCACCAATGTGATGCAGACGACGATGTTCCAGCCCAAGGGCGGCATGGACATGATCGGCAAGGGCTTTGCCAAGCAGGTCGGCGACCTGATCACCTACAATGCGAAGGTGACGAAGATCGCGCAGGGCGAGAAAGGTGTGACCGTCTCCTGGCAGGACCTGACCTCCAGCGCCATGCACGAGGCCAAAGCGGATTATTGCGTCTGCACAATTCCGCTAGGTGTGCTCAATCAGCTCGAGCTGCAGGCGAGCGCGCCGCTCAAGGCCGCCATCGCCGCCGTGCCCTATTCCAACTCGGTGAAAATGGGCCTGGAGATGCGCAGCCGCTTCTGGGAGGAGAAGGACGCGATCTATGGTGGCCACAGCTTCACCGACCAGCAGATTTCGCTGATCTCTTACCCGAACTTCGACTTCTTCGCGGACAAGCCGGCAGTGCTGCTCGGGGCCTTTGCGGGCGGCGCCGGCGGCTATGCGCTGGCAGGCATGACGCCGCAGCAGCGCATCGAAACCGCGCTAGCGCAAGGATCGGTGTTCCACCCCGAAGACTATCGCAAGCAGTTCATGAACGGCGTCTCCCTCGCCTGGAGCCGCACGCCGTGGATCATGGGATGCTGCGCCACCTGGTCGGAGGCGGCGCGCGCGCAGCACTACCAGAATCTGGTCGCCATGGATGGCCGCATCGTCCTCGCGGGCGAGCATGCGTCTTATTATGGCTGCTGGATGGAGGGCGCTCTGCTCTCCTCGCTGGATGCCATTGAGCGACTGCACAAAAAAGCAGTGGCTGGCTGATCGAAACTGGGGCAAAGTAGACAAAATCTACTATCGATATGGATGACGCCGTGGACCTTCTAAACCGGCTGCCGGGCGCCGCCGGGCATCCTCTCTCCTCCTGGCGGCAGGGCACCCTGCTGTTCGGTCTCGCCCTTCTCGCGGCATGCGGCAAGGGCGAGACCGAGCAGAAGCGGCAGCCGCCCCTGGTGTCGGCGACAAAACCTGCCACCCATGTCTTCCGGGACGAGATTCAGGCCGTCGGCACCGCGCGCGCCAATGAGCAGGTGACGCTTGCCGCCAATGTGACCGAGCGGATCGAGCGGCTGATGTTCGATGATGGCATGTTCGTCCGGTCCGGCCAGTTGCTGGCGGTGCTTTCCAACGCGCAGGAGCAGGCAGCATTGGCCGGCGCGCGTGCCAGCGCCAGCGAGGCCGCCTCGCAGCTCGACCGCGTCAACAGCCTGTATGAGCAGGGCTTCGCCACCCGCGCGCTGCTCGATCAGCAGCGCGCCGCCTTGAGTGAGGCCCGGGCCAGTCAGGATGGCATCAAGGCCCAGCTTGGCGACCGCCTGATCCGCGCGCCCTTCTCCGGCTATCTCTCGCTCCGCACCATCTCCGAGGGCGCCATCGTCAACAGCGGCACGCCACTGGTGACGATCAGCGACCTGTCGCGCATCAAGCTGGATTTCACCGTGCCGGAAACGCAGCTCGGCGCCCTGCGCATCGGCCAGCCGATCCGGGCCTCCTCCTCGGCCTATCCCGATGACGTGCTGCAGGGCACGATCAGCACCATCGATCCGGTGATCGATCCCGCCAGCCGCGCCGTCATGGTCCGCGCGACGCTCCCCAATCCCGGCGCGCGGATCAAGCCTGGCATGTTGCTGACCGTCCGCATCGAGACCGGGCAGCGCACCGCGCTCGCCGTGCCCGAGACTGCGGTGCTGAGCCAGGGTGACCGGCGCTATGTCTACACGCTCGACAAGGACCGCAAGGCCAAGCGGATGGACGTGCGCACCGGCCTACGGGACAATGGCCTGATGGAAGTGAGCGGCCTGCCGCAGGATGCGCTGGTCGTCTCCGAAGGCGTGGTGAAGGTGGCGGAAGGCCGGCCCGTGCGTCTGGCCGAGGTCGAGAGCAGCAATAGCGCGCAGACTGAAGAGATCGCGCCCAAGGGCGCCGCCACGCCGGAAGCGCGGCCATGATCCTTTCGGATATTTCGGTGCGGCGGCCAGTGGTCGCCGCCGTGATGTCCCTGCTGCTCGCGATCATCGGCTTCGTCGGCTTCATGAACCTGTCCGTGCGCGAATATCCGGACACCGACCCACCCATCGTCTCGGTCGAAACGCGCTACACCGGCGCCAATGCCAGCGTGATCGAGAACCGCATCACCCAGCCGCTGGAGCAGCGGCTTGCCGGTATTGAGGGGATCGAGACGATCAGCTCGACCTCGCGCGACGGCACTTCCAGCATCGTCATCGAGTTCCGCGCCGGACGCGACGTGGATGCAGCCGCCAACGACGTGCGCGATCGGGTCGCCGGCGGCGCGGCAGACCGTCCGGACGACGCCCTGCCACCGGAAGTGCGCAAGGTCGATTCCGATTCCCAGCCGATCATCTTCTTTGCCGTGATGGCGCCGGGCTGGGACCGCACCAAGCTCGGCGATTTCGTTTCGCGGGTCGTGGTTGACCGACTCTCGACCATCGATGGCGTGGCGCAGATCGTCGAACTTGGCATGGCCAAGCCCGCCATGCGCGTGTGGCTCAATGCCGATCGGCTGGCGGCTTTTCGGCTGACCCCCGGCGATGTCGAGGCCGCGCTGCGCCGGCAGAATGTCGAGCTGCCCGCCGGGCGAATCGAGGCGGAGGCGCAAAACCTCTCGCTCCGCGTCCAGCGCGACTTCACGACCCCGCAGGACTTTGCCCAGCTGGTCATCGGCCGTGGCAGCGATGGCTATCAGGTGCGCCTGAGCGATGTCGCGCGCATCGAGGAAGGGCCGGAAAATCCCTATTCGATCTTCCGCTACAATGGCGAAACCGGGGTGGGCCTCGGCATCGTTCGCCAGTCGGGCGCCAATACGCTGGCGGTGGCGCAGGCCGCCAAGGCTGCGGTTGCGGAGCTGAGCAAGAACCTGCCTGAGGGCGTCGAGATCCGCATGGGCGGCGACAGCACCATGTTCATCGACGAGGCCATTCGCGGCGTGTGGCACACCATCTTCGAGGCGGCACTGCTCGTCACCATCGTGGTATTCTTCTTCCTCGGCAGCCTCCGCGCGACGTTGGTGCCGATGATCACCGTGCCGATCTGCCTGCTGACGACCTTCGGCGTGCTGTGGCTGGCCGGCTATTCGATCAACCTGCTCACCTTGCTGGCGCTGGTGCTGGCCATCGGCCTTGTGGTCGACGATGCCATCGTCGTCCTCGAGAATGTCTATCACCGCATCGAGGAAGGTGAAGACCCGCTCTTCGCCGCCTTTTACGGTGCGCGGCAGGTCGGCTTTGCCGTGGTCGCCTCCACCATGGTGGTGTGCGCCGTGTTCGTGCCGGTGATGTTCCTCTCCGGCCAGGCCGGCTCGCTGTTCCGCGAACTGGCGGTGGCGATGATCGCGGCGGTCGGCGTCTCGGGCTTCCTCGCTCTCACGCTGACGCCGATGATGTGCTCTAAGCTGCTCAAGGGCAGCGCGCGCGGCCGCCTGACCGCGAAGATCGACCGGTTGATGGAGCGGACGGAAAACGGCTATCGCAACGCGCTCGGCTCGGTGCTCCGCCGCCCCCTGCCGGTGATCGTCGCGTCCGTACTGCTGATTGCCGGCAGCGCGGTGCTGTTTCGCAGTCTGGATTCCGAACTCGCCCCGGCGGAGGACACCGGCGTGATCCAGGTTCGCCTCAACAGCCCGGAAGGGACGGGCTTCGCGCAGGCCGACAAATATCTGCACCAGGCCGAAACGCTGGTCCTGCCCATGGTCGCCGAGGATGGCCCGGTGCGCGGGATGAATGCGCGCATCGGCGGTTTCGGCGGCGGCACCGACGATTTCAACAGCAGCAGCCTCTCGGTGTTCATGAAGCATTGGGACGAGCGCAAGGAAAGCTCGCAGAGCGTCGCGCAGGAGGTCAACAAGCGGCTGGCAGGCCTGCCATCCGTGCGCGGCAACGCCACCGTCACCAACCGCCTTTCGCGCGGCGGCCAGCCGATCAGCTTCGTGATCGCCGGCACCAGCTATGAGGATCTGGCCGTCGCGCGCGACCGCATATTGGATGCGGCGCGCGACAATCCCGGCATCGTCAATCTCGACGCCGACTATGTCGAGAACAAGCCGCAACTGCTGATCGAGATCGATCATCAGCGGGCTGGGGACCTCGGCATTTCCGTCAATGACATCAGCCAGGCGCTGCAGACGATGATGGGATCGCGGCGCACGTCGACCTATGTGCGCGACGGCGAGGAATATTATGTCGTCCTGCAGGCGGAATCCTTCAATCGCGACGACGAGGCATCGCTGGCGAAAGTCTATGTCCGCGCCGCTGGCGGGGCGCTGGTGCCGCTCTCCAACCTGCTGATCGTCAAGCAGGCGGCGACGGCGCGCGAGCTGGGCCGCTTCAACAAGATGCGCGCCATCACGCTAAGCGGCGGCCTGGCCGAGGGCTATTCTCTCGGGCGCGCACTCGACTTCCTCAATGAGCAGGCGCGCCAGTCGCCGGAAGTGACGGCGGTGGGTTATAAAGGCGAGAGCCGCAGCTTCATGCAGACCGGCACTTCGATCTGGATCGCCTTCGGTTTCACCGTGGTGGTGATCTACCTGCTGCTCTCCGCCCAGTTCGAGAGCTTCGTCCACCCGCTGGTGATCATTTCCGCCGTGCCGCTCGGCGCTGCGGGCGGCATTATCGGCTTGGCGGTGACGGGAACGAGCATCAACCTGTTCAGCCAGATCGGCATGATCATGCTGGTCGGCCTCGCGGTGAAGAACGGCATTCTGATCGTCGAATATGCCAACCAGTTGCGTGACGAGGGCCGGGATTTTCTGGTGGCGATCAGCGATGCCTCCGTCCGCCGCCTCCGGCCGATCCTGATGACCTCCATCGCCACCGTCGCAGGCGCTATTCCGCTGGCAATCGGCGGCGGTGCCGGCGCGCATGCCCGCTCCTCGATCGGCTGGGTGATCGTGTTCGGCGTCAGCATCGCGACGGCCATCACCCTGTTCGTGGTGCCTTTGCTCTACAGCCGGTTCGCGCGGGGCACATCCTCGCCCCAGACCGTCACCCGCCGCCTGCGTGCGCTGATGGGCAAGAACGGCAAGCCCGATGGGACGGCTCAGCCGGCCGAATGATCGGGCCCCGCTAGCCGGCCACGCCAGCGATCTGCGCACCCCCCAAACGCAAACGGCGCGCCACTCGATGACCGAGGGCGCGCCGCTCAAGGACGATGAGATCGTGATGGATCAGTCCATGGTCGCCATGCGCGCATTGCTGTTGGACAGCTGCGCGATGCGGGTCTCGCTGACCTGCTTCATCGACTTGCGGCACTTGAAGTCCGGCGCCAGATCGGCATTCACGCGGTTGCCCGGGTTGCAGGCAGCAGCGATTTCGCGAGCGACGCGACCGCGAAACTGATCGACGCTCTCGGCGTCGGCGAAGTTCACGCCATCCGTGGAGACGCGCACTTCGACATTTTCACGGGGCTTGGCGAATCCGGCGCTCGAACCGACGAGCAGACCAGCCGCGACGAGGGCGGCGGCAACGATTTTCATGTCTGTTACTCCTGCAAACTCAATTTTTCTTTTCGGTAACTCTTGATGAAGTCAGGCCCGTGACGCTCTCAAGGAGCGTTCCTGAACCTGTCCAGCGTTCTTGAGTGCGCTTGCCGTCCAGATAGGTCTGCGGGCGTTCACGGACAAGGCAAAATCGTCGCTGCGCCGCAGAAATCAGCCATTTTTTGATGTTGCACGGCAGGAAAGCCATGCGCCCCTTGCAATGTCGCAGTACGCCAGGAGACAAGTTTTCGCGTGGCGCTCCGCTCGCGGAAGTCGCGCCAGCGGCGTTGTTCGATGGATAGCGCAAAATCGCGGCCACGTTCCAACCACGCGCGGTGCGATCATCCGCCATCAAGTCAAATTTCGGCATATTGTGGCTTACGTTCAAAAGTTTACGCCCGTAATCGACCGATACCTGAATCACCCTGCAAAGTCGGTCGCGTTGCCTTGACCCTAGCCGTGCCCACCGGCGGTCTCGACGATGCCGGCCCGGACTAGACAGCGGACAGCCGAGATCACCGGTGCGTTGTGCATTTATGTGCAACTTATTCTTACGCTGCATGGGCGAAATAAGCCGGCGAAATTATTTTTGCGGGCCACGCCATATTCGACCCCATATGGCGTCATTCGCCCGGATGATGCGCTCGTCGCTCGCGATTTGCGCCGCCGTTTGTCGAGTCGCGCATCCACCCGGTTGTTTTGGATGACGGCCTGATGCAAGGGAGAGGAGAACCGCAAACGCGGACAGACAGGCCCTTGGGGCAAGGACGACGGAACAGAGTCATGATAGCGACGGACAAGCCGATTGTGTTGTTTGGGGGTGGTGGTTTCGTCGGCCGCCACATGGCGCAGGAGCTGCTGGCGAAGGGCTATCGCCTGCGCATCGCCCAGCGCGATCCGCGTCAGGCCTTTGCGCTGCGCACGCTGGGCGGCATGGGCCAGATCCAGTTCGCGGCTGTGGACATCACCCGCGCCGATCAGGTCGCCGCGGCCCTCACGGGCGCATCCGCCGCAGTCAACTTCGTCGGCCTGCTGACCGGCGATATGCACGCCGCGCATGTGGTGGGCGCACAGACCATATCCGAGGCCGCGGCGGCGGCGCGCCTTGAGGCGCTGGTTCACGTCTCCGCCATCGGCGCAGACGCTGCCAGTTCATCTGCCTATGGGCGGACCAAGGCCGAGGGCGAGGCGGCAGTCCGCAACGCCTTCCCGCGCGCGACCATCGTGCGGCCCTCGATCCTGTTCGGGCAGGACGACCAGTTCACCAACCGCTTTGCCCGCCTGATCGCCTCGGGATCGACCCTGCCCGGCCAGATCGTCCCGGTGATCCGCGGCGAAACGCGCTTTCAGCCGGTGCATGTGGTCGATGTCGCCCGCGCCATCGCGCAGGCCGCGACGCAACCCGAAGATCACGCCGGTCAGACCTATGAGCTGGGCGGCCCAGACACGCTCTCCCTGCGCCAGATCAACAGCTGGATCGCGGCCGAGATCGGTCGCCCGTGCAGCTTCCTGCCCATCCCCGACGGTGTCGCCAAGGCACTGGCCATGCTGACCGGCTGGGCACCCGGCGCGCCGATCACGCGCGACCAGTTCGAGATGCTGCTGAGCGACAATGTCGTTGCGCCGGGCGCAGCGGGCTTCGAGCGTTTCGGCATCACCCCTGCCCCGATGGCAGCGATTGCGCCGGCATGGCTGGAGCAATATCGCAAGCAAGGGCGGTTCGGCGTCACGGCACGGGCCTGACGACCATCCGTTGGGGGCACTGGCGCTCGCGGCGCGCCCCTGCCCGCCCGCGTCAGACACCCGCCTCGTTTCAAGGATTGCGCCCGCATGGATAGCAACGTCTTCACCGCCATTCTGCTGGGCATATTGGAAGGGCTGACCGAGTTTCTGCCCGTCTCCTCGACCGGCCACCTCATTCTGGCGAGCGAGTTGCTGGGCTTTACCGGCGAATCGTCCGTGACGTTCAAGATCGCCATCCAGTTCGGTGCCATTCTCGCTGTGATGGCTGTCTATTGGCAGCGCTTCTGGGGCGTGGGCACGGGCCTGCTGAAGGGCCGGCCGGACGATATCGCCTTCACGCGCAACGTGTTCCTCGGCTTTGCGCCGGCGCTGGTCATCGGGGTTCTCGCTTATGAAGCGGTGCGCGCCGCCATCCAGACCCCTATGATCGTTGCGGTCGCCCTCATCATCGGCGGCATTCTGATGCTGATCCTGGAGCGGATGGTGAAGACCGTGCGGGTCAAGTCGGTAGAAACCATGCCGTTTACCACCGCACTCGGCATCGGCCTGGTGCAGTGCATCGCGATGATCCCGGGCGTGAGCCGGTCCGGCGCGACCATTTTGGGCGCGCTGACCATGGGCGTCGACCGCAAGACGGCGGCGGAATACAGCTTCTTCCTCGCCGTCCCCACGATGCTCGCAGCGACCGTCTATGCGCTCTGGAAAGATCGCGCGCTGCTCAACGCCGATGATCTGGGGATGATCGCCATCGGTTTCGGCATGGCGTTCCTTACTGCGCTCTTCGTCGTAAAGGGCTTTGTCGCCGTCGTGACCCGCTACGGTTTCAAGCCTTTTGCCTGGTACCGAATCATAGCCGGGTCGATTGCGCTGATCGCCCTTTTGATGCGGTAGGACCGGATCGGACCTATAAGGGGTTTCGATAGCCTGTCCAAACCCTAAAAAATGGCCTTGCGCCACATTATAGGTCAGCGACACTGACCTTAATGTTGAGAAACGCGTGACTTCCGCGATTGTCGTCCCTATGTGCGGCGCCGAAAGGAAGGACCCCGCCCATGGCCGAGAATCCGATGCTCAAATTCGTCATTCGCCCGCAATCCTATCCGGAGAAGCGGTCCGCGAACGAACGCGCGCATGACTTCCATGAGATTTCGGACGGGTTCGAAACGCCCAAGGCCGAGGATCAGGCCGCGCGCTGCTCGCAGTGCGGCGTGCCCTATTGCTCGGTCCACTGCCCGCTGCACAACCACATCCCGGACTGGCTGCGCCTGACCGCGGAAGGTCGGCTGCGCGAGGCCTATGAGCTCTCCAACATGACCTCCACCATGCCCGAGATCTGCGGCCGCATCTGCCCGCAGGACCGGCTGTGCGAGGGCAATTGCGTCATCGAATTTTCCGGCCATGGCGCCGTCACCATCGGCTCGGTCGAGAAGTTCATCACCGATACCGCCTGGGAAGAAGGCTGGGTCGAGCCGGTGCAGGTCGGCAAGGCGACCGGCTTCTCGGTCGGCATCATCGGCGCTGGCCCCGGTGGCCTCACCACGGCGGAATATCTGCGCGCGGCGGGGCATGAGGTGCATGTCTACGATCGGCACGATCGCGCCGGCGGCCTGCTGACCTATGGCATCCCCGGCTTCAAGCTGGAGAAAGAGGTCGTCATGCGCCGCGTCAAGCGGCTGGAGGATGCCGGCATCCAGTTCCACATGGGCTTCGAGGTCGGCAAGGACGCCTCGCTGGCCGAGCTGCGCGAGCGGCATGACGCGATCCTGATCGCAACCGGCGTCTACAAGGCGCGCGACATCAAGGCGCCCGGCGTCGGGACCACCGGCGTGGTCAAGGCGCTCGATTTCCTCACCGCCTCCAACAAGGCCGGCTTTGGCGATCATGTCCCCGCGCATGAGGATGGCTCGCTGCTCGCCACCGGCAAGGATGTCGTGGTGATCGGCGGCGGCGATACTGCCATGGACTGCGTGCGCACCTCCATCCGCCAGGGCGCCAAGTCGGTGCGCTGCCTCTACCGCCGCGATCGGGAGAACATGCCCGGCTCGCAGCGCGAAGTGCAGAATGCCGAGGAAGAAGGCGTCGAGTTCGTCTGGCTCTCCGCACCTGTCGCCTTCGAAGGCACGGAGAAGGTCACCGGCGTCAAGATGACGCGCATGCGCCTCGGCCAGCCGGACGCTTCCGGCCGCCGCGCGCCGGAGCCGGAGCCGGGCAGCGAGACCAGCATCCCGGCGGATCTCGTCATCAAGGCGCTGGGCTATGACCCAGAGGATCTGCCGGTGCTGTTCGGCGAGCCCGGCCTCGCCGTCACCCGCTGGGGCACGCTGCGTGTCGACCATCGCAACATGATGACCAGCGTCGATGGCGTGTTCGCCGCCGGCGACATCGTGCGCGGCGCCAGCCTCGTCGTCTGGGCCATCCGCGATGGGCGCGACGTGGCTGACCATATGCACAGCTATCTGCGTGCGCGGACGCCCAAGGAGCAGGCGGTCGCCGCATGACTGAGATCAATCGCAACTCCGCAGTTGAAAGAACAACCACCATGGTTCCTGAAACCGAACGCGACCGGATCGCCCGTGAGGGCATGTATCGCCCTGAATTCGAGGGGGACGCCTGTGGCGTCGGCCTCGTCGCGGCGACGGATGGCAAGGCCTCGCGCCGTGTGGTCGAGAGCGCCATCGATGCGCTCAAGGCCGTGTGGCACCGCGGTGCTGTCGATGCCGATGGCAAGACCGGCGACGGTGCCGGCATCCATGTCGATCTGCCGGTGCGCTTCTTCGACGATGCCATTTCCGCCTCCGGCCACAAGCCGCTGCCCAACCGCCTTGCCGTTGGCATGATCTTCCTGCCGCGCACGGACCTGGGCGCGCAGGAGACCTGCCGCACGCTGGTCGAGGCCGAGATCATCCAGGCGGGCTACCGCATCTATGGCTGGCGGCAGGTGCCCGTCGATGTCTCCGTCATCGGCGAGAAGGCGCAGCGCACCCGCCCCGAGATCGAGCAGATCCTCATCTCAGGCCCGATGCCCGAGGAGCAGGACGTCGCCGAGTTCGAGCGCGATCTCTATCTCGTGCGTCGCCGCATCGAGAAGAAGGTGATCGAGGCGCAGATCAACGACTTCTACGTCTGCTCGCTCTCGTGCCAGTCGATCATCTACAAGGGCCTGTTCCTCGCGGAGTCGCTCTCGGTCTTCTATCCGGACCTCACCGACGAGCGGTTCGAGAGCCGCGTGGCGATCTTCCACCAGCGTTACTCCACCAACACCTTCCCGCAGTGGTGGCTTGCCCAGCCCTTCCGCTCGCTGGCCCATAATGGCGAGATCAACACGATCCGCGGCAACAAGAACTGGATGAAGAGCCACGAGATCAAGATGGCGGCGCTGGCCTTTGGCGAGCAGTCCGGCGACATCAAGCCGGTGATCCCGGCGGGTGCGTCCGACACTGCCGCGCTGGACGCCGTGTTCGAGACGCTGTGCCGCGCCGGCCGTGATGCGCCGACCGCGAAGATCATGCTCGTGCCCGAGGCATGGCAGCACAATGACGATGTGCCGCAGGCCCACCAGAACATGTACAACTATCTCGCCTCCGTGATGGAGCCGTGGGATGGCCCGGCCGCGCTCGCCATGACCGACGGCCGCTGGGCCGTGGCCGGCATGGACCGCAATGCTCTGCGTCCGCTGCGCTACACGCTCACCTCCGACAATCTGCTGATCGTCGGCTCGGAAACCGGCATGGTCGTGGTGCCGGAGACAACGGTGGTCAAGAAGGGCCGCCTCGGCCCCGGCCAGATGATCGCCGTCGATCTCGATGCTGGTCAGGTCTATGACGACCGTGCCATCAAGGACCGGATTGCCGGCGAGCGGCCCTATGCGGATTATGTGAAGGGCTTCCGCACGGCGGACGACCTCCCCGCCGCCGCCAATGACGCGCGCCCTCAGTGGGACCGCGCCGAGCTGGCGCGCCGTCAGGTCGCCGCCAACCTCACCATGGAGGACATGGAGCTGATCCTCAGCCCCATGGCCGAGGATGGCAAGGAAGCGGTCGGCTCGATGGGCGACGACGCACCCCTCGCGGTGATCACCGAGAAGCCGCGCACGATCAGCCACTTCTTCCGTCAGAATTTCAGTCAGGTCACAAACCCGCCCATCGACTCGCTGCGTGAGCGGCATGTGATGAGCCTGAAGACGCGCTATTCGAACCTCGCCAACATTCTGGAGGAAGACCGCCAGAACAGCGAGGTGATGATCCTGGAATCGCCAGTGCTGCTGTGCGACGACTGGTCGCGGCTGAAGCGCTATTTCGGCAAGACGGTGGCAGAGATCGACTGCACCTTCCCGGCCGATGGTCCGCCGGATGCCCTGCGCGCCGCCATCAACCGCATTCGCGACGAGGCGGAAATCGCCGTGCGCGCCGGCCAGACCGAGCTGTTCCTCTCCGATGAAGCCATCGGGCCGGATCGCGTCGGCATCGCCATGATCCTCGCGGCGGCGGCGGTTCACACCCATCTCGTCCGCAAGGGCCTGCGCTCCTATGCTTCGATCAACGTGCGCACCGCCGAATGTCTGGACACGCATTATTTCGCGGTTCTGATCGGCGTGGGCGCCACGGCGGTGAACGCCTATCTCGCCGAAGCCTGCATCGCCGACCGCCATGCGCGCGGTCTGCTGGGCGACCGCAGCCTGGCGGCGTGCCTGGAGAACTTCCGCACGGCGATCAACGAGGGCCTGCTCAAGATCATGAGCAAGATGGGCATCGCGGTGATCTCCAGCTATCGCGGCGGTTACAACTTCGAGGCAGTGGGTCTTTCGCGCGCCATCGTGAACGATCTGTTCCCGAACATGCCCTCGAAGATCTCCGGCGAGGGCTATGCCTCGCTGCAGTATAACGCGCTCGTCCGCCATGAGGCGGCGTTCAGCAAGGCCGTCGCCACGCTGCCGATCGGCGGTTTCTACCGTCACCGGGCGGGCGGCGATGCCCATGCCTATTCGGCGCAGCTCATGCACCTGTTGCAAACCTCCGTGAACACGGACAGCTACTCGACCTACCTGCAGTTCTCGCGGGGCGTCTCGGAGCTGCCGCCGGTCTATCTGCGCGATCTGTTGGAGTTCAACTATCCCGATCAGGCCGTGCCGATCGACGAGGTCGAGGCGATCACCGAAATCCGCAAGCGCTTCGTCACCCCCGGCATGTCGTTGGGCGCGCTCTCACCCGAGGCGCATGAGACGCTGGCCATCGCCATGAACCGGATCGGCGCCAAGGCCGTTTCCGGCGAGGGCGGCGAGGATCGCTCGCGCTTCCAGCCCTATGAGAATGGCGACAACGCCAATTCGAGCATCAAGCAGATCGCCTCGGGCCGTTTTGGCGTTCACGCCGAATATCTGGGCGCTTGCGAGGAGATCGAGATCAAGGTCGCGCAGGGCGCCAAGCCCGGCGAAGGCGGCCAGTTGCCCGGCTTCAAGGTGACCGAGTTCATCGCCAAGCTGCGCCACTCGACGCCCGGCGTGACGCTGATCTCGCCGCCGCCGCATCACGACATCTACTCGATCGAGGACCTGGCCCAGCTCATCTACGACCTCAAGCAGATCAACCCGCGCGCGCGGGTCTGCGTGAAGCTGGTGAGCCAGGCGGGCATCGGCACGGTCGCGGCGGGTGTCGCCAAGGCGCATGCCGACGTCATCCTCGTGTCCGGCAATGTCGGGGGCACCGGTGCCTCGCCGCAGACCAGCATCAAGTTTGCCGGTCTGCCGTGGGAAATGGGCCTGGCTGAGACCAATCAGGTGCTCACGCTCAACGGCCTGCGCCACAAGGTGAAGCTGCGCACCGACGGCGGTCTCAAGACCGGCCGCGACATCGTGATCGCGGCGATCCTGGGCGCCGAGGAATTCGGCATCGGGACGCTGAGCCTCGTCGCCATGGGCTGCATCATGGTCCGCCAGTGCCACTCGAACACCTGCCCGGTGGGCGTGTGCGTGCAGGACGAGCGCCTGCGCGCCAAGTTCACGGGCACGCCGGAAAAGGTCATCAACCTGATGACCTTCATCGCCGAGGAAGTGCGCGAGATCCTGGCGCGTCTGGGCTATCGCAGCCTGGATGAGGTGATCGGCCGTACAGAACTGCTCAAGCAGGTCAGCCGCGGCGCCGAGCATCTGGACGATCTGGACCTCAACCCGATCCTTGCGAAGGTGGATGCGGACGACGACAAGCGCCGCTTCAACCTGCCGACCTGGCGCAACGAAGTGCCGGACAGCCTCGATGCGCAGATGATCGCGGACGCGCAGGCGGTGTTCGAGCGTGGCGAGAAGATGCAGCTCACCTACACGGTGCGCAACACGCACCGCGCCGTGGGCACGCGCTTCTCGGCGCTGATCACCAAGAAGTTCGGCATGTCGACCCTGCAGGATGGGCACGTCCATGTCCGTCTGCGCGGCACGGCCGGCCAGTCGCTGGGCGCCTTCCTGTGCAAGGGCATCACGCTGGAAGTATTCGGCGATGCCAATGACTATGTCGGCAAGGGTCTCTCGGGCGGCATCATCGCCGTGCGGCCGATGGTCTCCAGCCCGCTGGCGAGCCAGGAGAACACGATCATCGGCAACACGGTGCTCTACGGTTCCACCGCCGGCAAGCTGTTCGCAGCCGGTCAGGCCGGCGAGCGCTTCGCGGTCCGCAACTCCGGCGCGCAGGTCGTCGTCGAGGGCTGCGGCGCCAATGGCTGCGAATATATGACCGGCGGCACCGCCGTGATCCTCGGCAAGGTCGGCGCCAATTTCGGCGCGGGCATGACCGGCGGCATGGCCTTCATCTATGATGAGAGCCGCACCTTCCCGGCCCATGCCAATGCCGAGAGCATCGTCTGGCAGCGGCTGGACAGCGCCCATTGGGAAGGCGTGCTGAAGGATCTGGTCGAGGAGCATGTCGCGCGCACGGACAGCGACTGGGCCAAGTCCATCCTGCACAGCTGGGAGCGCAACCGCGATCACTTCTGGCAGGTTTGCCCGAAGGAAATGCTCAGCCGCCTCAAGCAGCCGCTGTCCGACAAGCAAGAGGTCGTCGCGGCGGAATAAAGACAAGACCCCCGGTGGTCACGCCGGGGGTTTTTCTTGGCGCAGGGCGACTGAGAAGCGCGGCGACGCGCCTCAGCGGTGGGTTCCAATCATTCCTGCAGAAGCGGCGCGGCGATGACAGGCGCGGCAGCGAGACGCGCGGCAACCTTCGCCGGAGCCGGCTCCTGCACGCGCAAGGGCGCTGAGGGCGGCGAGACAGAAACACGTTCCGCCGGGACTGGTCGCGTCGGCTCCTGCAAGTCGACCGCCTCATAAGGCGGCAACGGCGCATAGTCCGCGGGCATCGGTTCCAGATAATCCCGGTGGCGGTTCAGCCCCGCATCGCATCCTTCACAATGGTAGCTGGATGGCCCATCACGCATCGCTGCGCTTGCATAGGCGCGATCCTCTAAGGACGAAGACGTTTCCTCGGCGCCGGCCTCGCTCCAATAAGCCGCCAGTTCGTCTGCACCGGTAGGGCGGCCCGCCCCATTTGCCGTGACGAAATTGCCGAGCACCACGCCGCCGGTTCCGCCCGCCAACAAGACGGCGCCGATAAACCCCCATGTGCGTGTGCTGGTGTTCATGGTCCTGTCCCTTATCAGATCTCGCCTTCTCGGGCACTCCGCCGTGGGGGATGCTGTCTCTGGAACAAGTCCCCTCGCCGCCATTGGTTCCAGCAGCGCAAGTTTCAGCTATGATCGGCCTCGCTGGCGATTTAAGAGCCGCGCATGTGGCATCTCTATCAGTTTCCGCTCTGTCCCTTCTCGCGCAAGGTCCGCTTTCTCATGGCGGAAAAGGGCATCGTGTACGAAACGGTGCGCGAATCGCCCTGGGAAGGTCGGGATGAATTCCTTGATCTGAACCCTGCAGGCACCACGCCGGTGATCGTGGCCGACGACGGCCATGCGACTCTGGCGGACAGTCAGGCCATCTGCGAATATTTCGAGGAGACGGTGGACAAGTTTCCGCTGATCGCGGGCTCCGCGCTTGATCGCGCGGAAGTGCGCCGGCTCGTCGCCTGGCTGGACCAGATCGTCTACCGCGATGTCGTGGCGCCGCTGCTCAATGAGCGGATGATCAAGCGGGTCGTCTCCCGCACCTCACCCGATGCCGGGGCGCTGCGCGAGGCGATGCGGCGGGCCAACACGCATATGGATTATCTCGATTATCTGCTCGACCATCGCAGTTGGCTGGCCGGCGGAACGATGAGTCTGGCGGATATCGCCGCCGCCGCGCATATCTCCGTCGCGGATTATCTCGGCGGCATCGACTGGGAAGGCCATGGCCAGACCAAGCGCTGGTATGCCGGCATCAAGTCACGCCCCTCCTTCCGCCCGCTGCTCGCCGAGCGGATGGAGATCGTGACGCCGCCTAAATATTACGATCAGCCGGATTTCTGACCGCGCTCAGTGCTCGGTTTCAGCCGCGATATAGACGCGGTTGCGGCCATGTTCCTTGGCCAGATACAGGGCGCGATCCGCAGCCTTGAGCGCATCGCGCGGTTCGGTGTAGCCGAAGACATCCGCCACGCCGCCTGAGAAGGTTACGCGGTCCATGCGTTCGCCGGTCTTGCGGTCAACGAGATTGCGCTGCGCCATGTCGATGCGCGCGTCATCGACCACCTTGGCGGCCTCCGCGACGGTCAGCCCCCGGAAGAGCATGACGAATTCCTCGCCGCCGTGACGCGCGACATGACATTTATCGCCGGAGATCTTCGCGAGCAGGCCGGCAACGAACTTCAGCACCCGGTCGCCGGCATCATGGCCATGCGTATCGTTGATGACCTTGAAATGATCGATATCGCAGAAGGCAACGCACAGGGATTCGCCGTCTTCGCGCGCCTTGACGGCTTCCTCACGCAGCGTGTTTTCGAAGGCGCGGCGGTTCGGCAGGCCGGTCAGATGATCCTGCTCGGCCGCCTTGCGGGCGCTCTCCAGGTTCTTCTGCAGCAGCCGCGTCTGCGTCTGCCCCTCACGCATCTTGCTTTCGACTTCGCGCGTCTTCTCGATCATGCTGCGGGTGAGCAGAATGAGATTGCCCAGCGCTTCCCCGGCATCCGACTGCTCCAGCGAGGCGGCCTGCTTCTGCAAGGCCACGCCGAAATCCTTGGCGGAGGTGCTGGATTGATCGACAATGCCGGTGATCTGATCGAGATTGGCCTCGACCTTCTTGAGCATGTCGGCCAGCGTATCAGGGGTCAGTTCCTCGGCCCGCTGGTCGACGATGATCTGCTCGACCGCGCCATTGGTAAGCTTCCCGCGCTCCATCAGGATCGCGCGGACCGCCTTTTCCACGGCGATGTCGTTGCCGGTGATGTAATCCAGCGCCAGCCCGAAGTTGAGCGGCGTCAGATCGAGATCATGGGCGAAGAGAAAGCTGCCGACTTCTTCGTAGATCATCTTGCGCCGCTCGCTCTCGCGGCGAAGATGCGCATTGCCTTCCTCGCGCCGAGCCCCCTCGACGACGTGCGCGCCCTCCGACGCACCTTCCGTGATGCCCAGAATGCGGCCCAACCGGGCCAGCTTCCCACCAAAACTCTCAGACGGCACTTGCGCGGCAGACATGCCTGATCTCCTCCAACGCGGCCCTTCTAGCCGGCTGTGGTAAACAAAGCTTTGAAGGTGACGGGCTGAATTGCGACTGAAATGCAAAAAGCTGTCAGGCGGTCAGACCAGATCGCCCAGCAGCAATTTGGGCCGGCTGCCGCTTTCGCCGCGCGCTTCCGCCATGAACCGATCCTTGAGGGGGCCGAGCTTCTGCACGGCGGACAAGCCCAGCCGACGGATTGCCGAGACCGGCCGGCCCGGCACATCGAACAGGCGGACGAGGCCATCCATCATGATCGTTACGCTCAGCGCATCCAGCGCCCGCCAGCGCTGGTAGCGGGCGAGCAGTTGCGCATCGCCCGGCTCCATGCCGGTGCGCATGCCTTCCACGATCACCTGCGTGAGCGCCGCGACGTCACGATAGCCAAGGTTGACCCCCTGGCCGGCGATCGGATGGATGCCGTGGGCAGCATCGCCAACCAAAGCCAGCCGCTCATCGATGATCCGGGCGGCGCGGTGATAGCCGAGCGGGTAGCTCTGCATGGGTGCGGCAAGGCGAATGCGGCCGAGGAAATTCCCCATCCGCTTTTCCGCCTCCGCCAGCCAGGCGTGCTCGCCGAGCTTGAGATAGGCGGCCGCGTGCTTGGTCGGCACCGTCCAGACGATGGCCGAGCGATTGCCCGGCAGCATCGGCAGCAGCGCGAACGGCCCGCCGGGATAGAAGATTTCATAGGCGGTGTTGCCGTGCGGATCGTCATGCTCGATGGCCGTGACCAGCGCGGTGTGGGGATAATCCCATTTCGCCACTGTGATGCCGGCAGCCGCACGCGTCGGGCTGCCCCGGCCTTCCGCGCCGACGAGCAGGCTCGCGCCGATCTCGGCGCCGCTTTCCAGCCGCACGCGCACGCCATGCGCATCCCGCACTGTCTCCACGGCCCGGTCGGGCTGGAAGCGCACGATGTTAGCCGCGTCCGCCGTGGCTTCGATCGCGGCCCGCAGTTCGCGATTCTCGACCATGAAGCCCATGGCGCCATCATCGGGATCGGGCGCGAAATCCAGCGCGCCGCCGGTCAGCCCTTCGCTCACCCAGATCCGGTCGATCGGGCAGGTCTTGCCGGCGAGGCGCGGCGCGATGCCGATGGCCTCGAACTGGCGCCAGCTCGCCG
Organism: Sphingobium sp. B1D7B; assembly: GCF_025961965.1. Classification (NCBI taxonomy): domain Bacteria; kingdom Pseudomonadati; phylum Pseudomonadota; class Alphaproteobacteria; order Sphingomonadales; family Sphingobiaceae; genus Sphingobium; species Sphingobium sp. B1D7B. The sequence goes on along the minus strand of NZ_JAOQOR010000001.1, from coordinate 1,577,672 downwards.
AGGAAATCGCGGAGGTGCGTCCATCGAAACTCTGCGCCGGTACGCGCGCGGGCGCCGCCGGATCGACAATAGCGCTGCGCACGCCATGGCGTTCGAGTGCGACGGCCAGCGTCAGCCCAACAAGACCGCCGCCCAGAATGATGACATCATAGCGTTGCATCAGTCCATTCTAGCGAGGCCGGAGGGCGAAGGCGACTGCCCATTGGAGAAAAGCCCGCGCCTACCAAGACCGGGCTGGTCTCCGCTCACATCAGAAGGCGAGTTGCGCGCTGTCCATGGCCGCAATGTCCGCGGCGCGGCGGTAACGGAACACCGTCGCCGGCGGCACGTTGCGCACGATGGTGCCGATCCGCTCCACGCCCAGATCGAGCGCATCGGCGACCGACTCGGCCAGCGGCGGGCGCGGCGAATAAGTGAACTGGATGAACGCGCCACCCGGGCGCAGCAGCCGGAAGGCCTCGCTGACGATCGCGCTCTGCAGAGTCTTGCTCATCGCCAGCAGCGGCAAACCGCTGATCACGCACTGATAGGCACCCTCGCCGCCCGTGCATTGGCCGAGCACGGCCTGAGCCGGCGCCTCGATGATCGAAACGCCCGCAAAATCGCGCCGCAGGTTGCGCGCAAAACCGGGATTGATCTCGACCACTTCCAGATGCGTGCGCGGCAGGCCGGTCGCCAAAATCTGCCGGGTGAGCGCGCCCGTGCCGCCGCCGAACTCCATGACGAGGCCGCCTTGCGGGTCGATCTGCGAGGCCATCAGCCGGCCAAGATGCGGGCTGCTCGGCACGATGGAGGCCGTCTGGCGCGGTTTGCGCAGCCAGGCGTGAAGGAATTTCAGATAATCCCCGGCGCTTGACCGACGATCGGTCAGTGCGGAACTCTTGCTCGCCATCGCCCCTCGCTCGCTTGTCACGGAACCGTCTCACTAGTGCGCCGTGGGGGCGCTGGGAAGAGGCAAGATGGGGGTGATGGATCGGCTTTGTGCGCCGCTCGTCCTGAAAAGCACAGGGACTGGCTGGTCAGAGCGTCACATGCCGCACGGCCGCGAGAAGACGCTCCGGATCGAACGGCTTGACCAGCCAGCCCGTCGCGCCGACTTCCCGGGCGCGGGCGCGCTTTTCCTCGCTATATTCAGTGGTGAGCACCAGCACCGGCCGATCGACATGGCGCCGGCCCTGCGCCCGCAACGTCTCGATGAAGCCGAAGCCATCGAGCCGGGGCATGTTGATGTCCGTGATGACCAGATCGGCCTCATTGGCCTCCAGCCAGTCGAGCGCGGCCTGGCCATCCTCGGCCTCGACCACCTCATAGCCGCCGCCGGTCAGCGTCATGCGCAGCAACGCCCGCATGCTGCGACTGTCATCGACTGTCAGAACCTTCGGCATGTGCGTGTGCGACCTTCTGCCCGTTCGAGCGAAGGCACGCCATAAGGGTGGCAGCGTTTACAAATCGTCGACAGCGCAGACCGATGACGGCCCGGCCCGGTCAGATCTCGGCGTTGATCACCCAGTCGTGGAACATGCGCACCGCGCGCTTTTCCATGGCTTTCGGGCGGCAGACGAAGAAATAGCGATAGGGGCTTTCGACATGATAATCGAACAGCCGCACGATCCGGGGGTCATGCGCTTCCTTGAAATGGCGCCCATGCATCGCGGCGATGCCGAGTCCCTGCGCCGCAGCCTCCAGCATCAGCGCACCCGAATCATAATAGTCGATCGACGCCGGCGTCAGATTCGGCAGGCCGACCGCTTCCTTCCAGACGTCGAACGTCGCCGACATGTCGCGGTGAACCAGCAGGGTCTGGCGGGCGATGTCCTCAGGGCGCGTGACCGGCCGGGGGCCTTCCAGCAGCGCCTTCGATCCGATGAGGTAGACAAGATCCCGATCCAGTTCGCGGCCGTATAGCGAGGGATCGACATCCCGCGCCAGCACGATGGCCGCGTCCAGCCCTTCACCCAGCCGAGCAATGGCATTGGGGCTGGTGTCCACGTCCAGATGGAGATCGGGATGCTGCTTGTGTAGCTCGCCCAGCCGCGGGAACAGGCGCTGGCTGGCGAACAAGGGCAACATGCCCAGCCGCACCCGCATCGTCCGCGCGCCGCCGGTAGCACTCTCGATAGCCGCGCCCAGCGCATCGAGGGCGGGCGCGATCTCCTTGATCAGGGCATGGCCGTTCTGATTGAGTTCCAGCTGCTGGTGTTTGCGCTCGAAGAGGTTGTAGCCCAGAAATCGCTCGAGCGCCTGGATGCGGCGGCTGAGCGCGGGGGCTGACAGAGCCAGTTCCTCCGCTGCGGCCTTTACCGAGCCGGTGCGCGCGACCTGCACAAAAGCCTCGAGGGCGGTGAGAGGGGGAAGCCTGCGCATCGATGTTTAACGGGACCCAAGTTTATGCTGCATTGCACAACTATGCCGCAAGCGTTCAGCCGACGCCAGAGCGTTTTGAGCCTTTGTTATCTCAACGCTGTCCGCGACGCGCCGCCAGCCGCCAGAGCCGTTCGACAGGCCCCTGCCCCATCGATCGCCGCCAAAGGACCGACCAGGCGAGCATCACAGCCCACATCGCCAGGACCACCAGAAAAAGCTGCGTCCGCGTCAGCGCCCCAAACAGCCCTACGCCATAACCGTAGAACAGGGCGGTCATCAGCAAGCTGGTGAGCAGATAATTGGAGAGGGCCAGCCGGCCAATCGTCGCAATGGCTCGAACCAGCGGCGCTTGCGGATGCTGCGCCGCCAGTCCCATCGCCAGCGCGGCCAGAGCGACGGCCAGGGGCAGACGCAGCGGCACCGACCAGCCGAACAGGGCCGCCTGCGCCGCGAGCGGATCGCCCGACAGCAGCACCCAGATGCCAAGGCCCGCCATCGGCACCAGCCCGACCAGCATCGCCCGGTGCCATGTCGCGCGATATTGGGGGACCGGCCACTGGCCCGCCATAAAACCGCCCTTGAGCATCGCCATGCCGAGCGCGATGAAGGCCAGACATTCGGGCCAGGAATAGAGAATCTGATTCAGCGCCGCCCGCGGCGCGGCGCCGATCCGCTCGGCAAAAATGCCAGCATAGCCACCAGTATAGAGCGCGATCTCATTGGCAACCGCCCGGCTCGCGCCCATGCCGGCTGAGTCCGCATAGGCCTGCCAATGCTCGACGATGGTCGGTGCGGCTCCCGGAGCCCGCGCCGCTGCGCGGAGCGAGAAGGCGGGCCACACCGCCACCAGATTGATCGCCCACTGGAGCAGCAGCAGGGCCAGCGCGAGCTTGATGAGGCCGAGCGTCTCGAACCGGATGAACAGGGTGGCGATGAGGCCGCACAGCGCCAGCTGGACGAGGATATCGCCCGACCAGAGCAGCAGATAATGCGCAAGACCAACGGGCAGCAGCCACAGCATCCGCCGGCGATGCGCCTGCAGCCCGTCCCGCCCGCTCATCTCTGCCGATTCGATCACCAGCAGGATGGACGCACCCAGCAGCATCGCGAAAATCGCACGCATCTTGCCATCGACCAGCAGGAAGGTCGCGAACCAGGTCGCCAGATCCGCTGGCCCTTGCGTCCCCACCGTGAACGGGTTGAACCCCGCTGCAGAGGGCAGCCCGAAGGTCACGATATTGCCGAGCAGGATGCCCATCACGGCGCACCCCCTCAGAAAATCCAGTCCCTCGATCCGAAAGCCCTCATCGGCCATGCGCTATGCTGTCCTGGTTGCGGGCCGGGCGCATGAGCGGGCCGGCGCCTTGTTCGATTGGTCGTTGCTCTATCGCCTTTTGGCGTGACGTCCACCCCAAGCTGGTGCATTCGCGCGGCGATGGTCAGCGACTGTAAGACACGCATCGGCGCCGCATTCGGCGCGGCGGCGCCCCGCTATGAGGGCGATGCCGGCGTGCACCGCCATGTCGCCACGCGCCTGCTCGACTTTGCGACGGGCGGCACCGATACCGGTGCGCGCGATCCGGCAACCGTGCTGGAGATCGGCTGCGGCACCGGCCTGCTGACGCGGCTGATTGTGGAGCGCTGGCCGAATGCGGCGATCACCGCCACCGACATCGCGCCCGGCATGATTGCGGCGATGCGTGAGGCCGGCAGCCCTGCGCGGCTGCTGGTGATGGATGGAGAACGCCCGGATCTGGGCACCCAGCGCTTCGACCTCATTCTCTCCAGCCTCGCCTTCCAGTGGTTCGAGGATTTGCCGGCCGCCCTCGCCCGCCTGCACGGCCTTTTGGCGCCGGGCGGGAGCCTGTGCTTCGCCACGATGGGCGCCGAGAGCTTCAGTGACTGGCGCGCAGCCCATGCGCGCGAAGGGCTGGTCTGCGGTCTGCGCGACTATCCCAGCCGCGATGAGGTGGCCGCGATGGCGCAGGCTTTGGGCCAGTGCGATCTTGCCGAGGAGCTGGTCCCGCTGCCCGCGCTCGGCGGGCTGGCGCTGGCCCGGCATTTCCACGCCATCGGCGCGCGGGTGCCGCAGCCCGCCTATCGCCGCCTCGCGCCCGCTCTGCTCCGCCGCGTGATGGCGCGGTTCGATGCGGATGGCGGGGCTTCAAACTACCACATCATCTATGGCAGGCTGTGGCATGACTGATCGACCGACCCTGCGCAGGGCAGTAGCCGAGGATGCCGAAGCCCTGGCGAGGCTGAAGCTTACCTGCTTTCGCGAGACCTTTCTGGAGGACTTCGCGGTCCCCTATCCGCCCGATGACCTCGCCCGGTTCGAAATCGAGGCCTATGGCGCGCAGGCCGTCGCCCGCGAACTGGCAGACCCGACCCACGCCAGCTGGGTGTGCTCTACGGTTGCCGGAGAGCTGGTCGCCTACGCCCATGCCGGGCCGAGCAAGCTGCCGCACCCCGAGGTCACCGCGCACTCCGGCGAACTCTATCAACTCTACGTCCGTCGCGGCCATCAAGGGTACGGGTTGGGAGGCGCCTTGCTGAAAAGCGCGCTGGATTGGCTTGCAGAGCGCTATCCGGGGCCAAGCTGGCTGGGCGTCTGGTCCGGCAATGACCGGGCGCAGGCAGTCTACGCGGCCGCCGGCTTCCACAAGGTCGGCGATTATCTGTTCCATGTCGGTGACCACCGCGACGAGGAATATATTCTCCGCCGCGACTGAAAGCGATGCAGCGTTTCTGCCGCCCGACGAACCGCAGCCCCGTTTAGAGTTTTGCCATAGTTCCGCGCCTAGCCTGCGCCAGAACGACACGGTGCCAAAAGCCGTGGCAAAGCTGGGAACGGACGGACAAGATGCGGGCTGCAGATATCCTCAACAGGTCGGACGTGCCGCGCGGACAGCGGATATGGATGGGGCTCGCCTCAAGCCTGCTGGCCCTTTCGCTGGCCGGCTGCGGTGGCAGTGACAGTGGCAGTGGCGGTGGCGGATCGACGCCAATCACGGTCGCGCCGACACCAACCCCCACGCCAGCGCCAACCCCGGCGCCCACACCCACGCCAAGTCCTACGCCGACGCCGACCCCCACCCCAACGCCGACAAGTTGGACGGCGGCGGCGGCCGCGCTCTACGACACCCAGCCGAATGTCGCCTCGTGCAACACCGGCGTGCTCAAGACGAGCGTGCGGATGGACATGCTGGCCAAAGTGAATGCGGTGCGCGCGCTGCATGGGCTTCCCGCCGTCGTTTACGCTGCGTCCGCCAATCAGGGCGTCGACGATTCCTCGCTCATGATGGCCGCGAACAGGACGCTCGACCACAATCCTCCACCCACATGGACATGCTATACGACCGCAGGTCGCGACGCCGCTGCCTCGGGCAATCTCATCGGCGGATGGGGGTCATTGCCATGGCGGACCGAAGACGATCTGCTGGCGGGGTGGATGACGGAGCGCAATAGCCTCTCGATCGGCCACCGTCGCTGGATCCTGAACCCGTTCCTCGGTCAGATCGCCTACGGGCGGTCGGTTTATCAGCTGCCTTCGGGCGAACGCGCAGATGGCGCGACGATGAAGGTATTTGGTTTCAGCACCAGCGTCGCGGCACCAGCCCCGAGCAGCCTGCCCGATTTCATCGCCTATCCACAGGGCAATTATCCGCAGCGTTACTTCGGCGCGAGCGACATTCTCTCATTCACCGTGCTCGCCAACAAGACCGGGGCCTATGGCGCCAACGGAAACGTCGGCTTTAGCGGCGCCATCATCACGGTCAGCAGCGGTGGCACGAGCCTGCCTGTCACCAACGTGAAGTATGACAATGACGGATATGGGGTGCCGAACAACATCGAGTGGCGCGTGACAGGCCTGCAGGCCAACACGACCTACACCGTCAAGATTGTAGGCATCACCGGTGCCCCGCAGAGCGGCTACGAATACACTTTCCGCATGGTGCCCTGACCCGGCCGCATGGTGCCCTGAGCCGGCACCGACGGGCGCCGGTCAGGCGTCCATCAGGGCCGGGAAGAAGCCTTCATGCGCGGTGCGCAGATCGGCCAGCGCGACCGAGTGATCGCTCTCCGGCAGCTCGAAGATGATGCGATTGGCAATGGTGCGACCCAGCCGCGCGACCGTGACGCCGCGCGCCTCGGCATGGCTGAGCATCTCGACCAGCGCCGCATCGCGCACAGTCACGACATACAGGCCCTGATCCTCGGCGAAATAGGTTTCCGCCGTCGTGCCGGCCAGCGGCTGATCGAGGATCGCGCCGATGCCGCCGGCAAGCGCCATCTCCGTCACCGCGACGGCGACGCCGCCATCCGACACGTCGTGACAGGCCGTGATGGCGCCGCAGCGAATGGCCTCGCGCACGAAATCGCCGGTCCGGCGCTCGGTGGCGAGATCGACCGGCGGCGGCGGCCCCGCATCACGGCCTTCCAGCCCATGGACCTGCCGCAGCCAGAGTGACTGGCCGAGCGATCCGGTGCGCTCACCGACGAGGAAGATGATGTCGCCCACGTCCTTGAACGCGATGGTGCACATCCGCTCGACATCCGGGAGCAGGCCGACCCCGCCGATCGCCGGCGTGGGCAGGATCGCGCTGCCGCCGCCCGTCGCCTTCGACTCATTGTAGAGCGAGACGTTGCCCGACACGATGGGATAATCGAGCGCCCGGCAGGCCTCGCTCATGCCCTCGAGACAGCCAACGATCTGGCCCATGATCTCCGGCCGCTGCGGATTGGCGAAGTTGAGGCAGTTGGTGATGGCGAGCGGCTGGCCGCCCACTGCCGTGATGTTCCGCCACGTCTCGACCACCGCCTGGCGACCGCCCTGCACCGGATCGGCGTAGCAATAACGCGGCGTGCAGTCGGTGCTCATCGCCAGCGCCTTCTTGGTGCCATGCACGCGCACGACGGCAGCGTCACCACCGGGCGCCTGCGCGGTGTCGGCGCCGACCATGTGGTCATATTGCTCCCAGATCCAGCGGCGCGACGCGAGATCAGGCGAGCCCATCAGCGCGAGCAGATCGGCTGCCGGGTCCTTGCTATCCGGCGCGCTGGCGAGCGGCGCGAGCGGCGGGGTCGGCACATGCGGGCGATCATAGAGCGGGGCGTCGTCGGCCAGCGGGCCGAGCGGGATGTCGCACACCGTCTCGCCATGGTGGACCAGCACCATCCGGCCCGTATCGGTCACTTCGCCGATGACCGCGAAATCCAGCTCCCATTTGTGGAAGATCGCCTCGGCAAATGCCTCCTTGCCGGGCTTGAGCACCATGAGCATCCGCTCCTGGCTCTCCGAGAGCATCATCTCATAGGCGGTCATGCCGGTTTCGCGCTGCGGCACCTTGTCCATGTCCAGCCGGATGCCGACGCCACCCTTGGACGCCATTTCCACCGACGAGCTGGTCAAGCCTGCCGCGCCCATGTCCTGAATCGCGACGATGGCGTCAGAGGCCATGAGTTCGAGGCACGCCTCAATCAGCAGCTTTTCGGTGAACGGATCGCCAACCTGAACGGTGGGGCGCTTCTCTTCGGAATCCTCGCCGAAATCGGCCGAGGCCATGGTCGCGCCGTGGATGCCGTCGCGCCCGGTCTTGGAGCCGACATAGACGATCGGATTGCCGACGCCGGAGGCAGCGGAATAGAAGATCTTGTCTGTCTCCGCAACGCCCACCGTCATCGCATTGACGAGGATGTTGCCATCATAAGCGGCATGGAAATTGGTCTCGCCACCGACCGTCGGCACGCCCACGCAATTGCCGTAACCGCCAATGCCCCGCACCACGCCGGAGATAAGGTGCTTCATGCGCGGATGATCCGGACGCCCGAAGCGCAGCGCGTTCATGTTCGCGATGGGGCGCGCGCCCATTGTGAACACATCGCGCAGGATGCCGCCGACACCCGTCGCCGCGCCCTGATAGGGCTCGATGTAGCTCGGGTGGTTATGGCTCTCCATCTTGAAGATGGCCGCCTGCCCATCGCCAATGTCGATGACACCGGCATTCTCGCCAGGGCCGCAGATCACCCAGGGCGCCTCGGTCGGCAACTTCTTCAGGTGGATGCGGCTGGACTTGTACGAGCAGTGCTCGCTCCACATCACCGAGAAGATGCCGAGCTCCGTGATATTCGGCTCGCGGCCGATGGCGTTGACAACGCGCTCATATTCCTCGGGCGTGAAACCGTGTTCGGCGACGATTTCGGGGGTGATGCCTGAGGCGCTTGGGGTGGTGCTGGTCGACATGAGCGGCCTTTATCGCCGCCAGCGGGCGGGCACAACCGCCCGATCGGCCCTCGTAACGAAAAAGGCCGACCCTCTCGGGTCGGCCATTCTTTGAGCATCGGCCCGCCAGGGCGGACCGTGCGGTTGAACCAAGATCAGCCGGTCAGCCCGCCTTGCAGGCCTGACCGTTATACGTGACCGTCTCGCCGGCGCCTTCCAGCTTCGTCGCGCCATCGGCGGAAACGAAGGGCTGGCTGGCTTCCGGTGCCTTGAGACCGGTGATCGGGCCGCCACGTTCGGTGCGCAGGTTCGCCGTCACATCGTCTGTCATGAAGTCGACGAAGATCAGGCTATTGTCCTTGCAGCGATAGGTGGTGCTGGCACGGAGCATGGGAGGCAGAGCGACGTTACCGGCATTAGCCAGTTCCGCAGCCATTGGGTCATTCGTGCCAGTGTTGAAGGTTTCAGGCTCGGACTTGCACGCAGACAAGGCGAGCGCGGCCGCGCAAAGCGCGATTGAGGGGTATGTGAGGGTTTTCATAGCATCGCGGCTATTGCGATTCGCTCCGGCGAGGTCAACTTGATTTGCGTGACAATACGCCATTTTTCGGGGTAGCGCTGAGAGCACGCTTGACCCTGTGGGGGAGCCGGGTCAATGCATGGGCATGGCAGACGAGACCGATAGCGGCACCCTCAGCTTCGAGGACGCGCTCAAGCGCCTGGAGGCGATTGTCCAGCAACTGGAGCGCGGCGACGTGCCGCTGGACCAGTCCATCACCCTCTATCGCGAGGGCGAGGATCTGCGGCTGCAATGCCAGAAGCGGCTCGATGCCGCGCAGGCCCGGATCGAGCAGATCACGGCGAGCGCCGATGGGTCCGCCGCCCGGACGGCCCCTTATCCCAGTGAATGATCCGCTGATGCGCGAGGACGCCGGAACCCGGCTCGAAACCGCCCTGACGGAGATTGCGCAAGCGATCGACGTGCAGTTCGACCGGCTGCTGCCGGTGCCGGAGGACCAGCGCGCCCGGCTTTATGAAGCGATGCGCTATAGCGCCATCGGCGGCGGCAAGCGCCTGCGCCCGCTGCTGGTGAAGGCAAGCTGCGACCTCTTCAACATCGGCTGGGAAAGCGCGGTGCGCGCCGGCCTCGCCGTCGAGTGCATCCACGTCTATTCGCTGATCCACGACGATCTGCCCGCGATGGACAATGACGATATGCGGCGCGGCAAGCCGACGGCTCATCGCGCCTTCGATGAGGCGACGGCGATCCTCGCCGGCGACTGCCTGCACGATCTCGCCTTCGCCGTGCTGGCGGACGAGCGCACCCATGCCGATGCGACCGTGCGCTGCGAACTGATCGCCAGCCTGGCCTTGGCCAGCGGTCCGGCAGGCATGGCCGGCGGGCAGATGATGGACCTCGTCGCTGAAACGACGCAGTTCGATCTGCCGGCGATCACGCGACTGCAATTGCTCAAGACCGGCGCGCTCATTATCTTCTGCCTGGAAGCCGGCGCCATTTTCGCGCGGATCCCCGAGGAGCGACGCACGAGCCTGCGCGGCTATGCGCATGATGTCGGCCTCGCCTTCCAGATCGCCGACGATCTGCTCGACATCGAAGGGGATGCCGCCGTCACCGGCAAGGCCGTGGGCAAGGACGCCGCCGCCGGCAAGGCAACCTTTGCCTCGCTGATGGGCGTGGAGAAGGCCCGGCAGCAGGCCTCCCTACTGGTGGCGCAGGCCAAGGACCATCTGCGCGATTTTGGCGAGGAAGCCGATCTGCTGCGCGACATTGCCGATTTCGCGATCAGCCGCAGCTATTAAGGACGCGCACATGGTTCACCGCATCGGCCTTTATCCGGGAACCTTCGACCCTATCACGCTCGGCCATATGGACATCATCCGGCGCGGATCGAAGCTGGTCGACAGGCTGGTGATCGGCGTGACGACCAATCCCAGCAAGTCGCCTTTGTTCACGCTGGACGAGCGGCTGGCGATGATCCGGCGGGAATGCGCGGGAATCGATGCGGAGATCGACGTGCGGCCCTTCGATTCGCTGCTGATCGATTATGCCCGCTCGGTCGGGGCCTCGCTGATCCTGCGCGGCCTGCGCGCGGTGGCGGACTTTGAATATGAGTATCAGATGGCGGGGATGAACCAGTATCTCGATGCCAGCATCGAGACGGTGTTCCTGATGGCGGACGTTGCGCTGCAGCCCATTGCCTCGCGCCTGGTGAAGGAAATTGCGGGGCTGGGCGGCGACATCGGCAAGTTCGTTTCGCCGGGTGTTCGCACCGATGTGATGGCCCGGCTCGGCATGAGCGTCGACGTCGGCAGAGCAGACGAGACTTGACGGGTCATCATTGGTTCAGCCATGCGACGCTAGTTGGCGGCCGGGCCCGGTTCGGCCGTGAAATGAGGATGGACGACATGCGTGTTACCCGACTGTTTGGCTCCGGCATTGCGCTTGCCGCCGCCTGCGGCCTCATGCTGGCCAGCGCCAATTCCGCGCAGGCCCAGCCGGGCGGCGGTGCGCAGGATGCCCTGGCGAAGGCCGAAATGGCGGCCCGCGCGCAAAAGGATGCCGACGCCCTGCGCGAGGACGCGGAGAAGTCCACGGACAAGCCGCTCGTCGCGATGACGCCGGTCACGCCCGAAAACACCTGGGTGCTGACCCTCTCGGACGGCGCCACCGTGCGCATCCTGCTCCGCCCGGACGTGGCCCCCGGCCATGTCGAGCGCATCAAGACGCTGACGCGGGAAGGCTTCTACAATGGCCTCAAGTTTCACCGCGTGATCGATGGCTTCATGGCGCAGGGCGGCGACCCCAAGGGCGATGGCACCGGCGGATCGCCGCTGCCGGATCTCAAGCAGGAGTTCAGTTGGCTGCCGCACATGCGCGGCACCGTCTCCATGGCGCGCGCGCAGAGCGATGACAGCGCCAACAGCCAGTTCTTCATCATGCTGATGCCGCGCATGCAGCTCGACCACAAATATACGGTTGTGGGCCGGGTGATCGATGGCATGGCCGGTGTCGACCAGATCGCCAAGGGCGAGCCGCCGGCCCAGCCGACGACCATCGTGCGCGCCTATATCCAGAGCGATCAGCAGGCCGCCGCACCCGCCAGCACCAACACAGCAGGCTGAGCGCGCCGACACGCGCGAGGGATTGCCGGCCAGCCACACCGCGCTGATCGGCACCTGTTCAATGCCCGGCGCAGACGCTAAGGGCGCCAGCCATGCGCGTTGACCTTTTCGATTTCGACCTGCCGCCCGAGCGGATTGCCCTGCGACCGGCCTCGCCCCGCGATGCGGCCCGAATGCTGGTGCTCGAAGGCCAGGACGGGGGCCTGCGCGACATGGGCGTGCGCGATCTGCCGACCGTGCTGCGCGCTGGCGACTGCCTCGTCTTCAACGATACGCGCGTCATCCCTGCCCAGTTGGAGGGACAACGGGGGGAGGCGAAGGTCGGGGTGACGTTGCACAAGCGCCTCGGCCCGCGCGACTGGCAGGTCTTCGTGCGCAACGCCAAGCGGGTGCGGCCCGGCGACATCATCGCCTTCGCGCAAGGCGTGCAGGCACAAGCCGGCGATCGCGATGCAGATGGCGGCATGACGCTCAGCTTCCTCGGCGACGAACCGGTCGAGCTGCTGCTCGAACGCGCCGGCCAGATGCCCCTGCCTCCCTATATCGCCAGCAAGCGGCCCACCGACCAGCAGGACCGCGAGGACTATCAGACGATGTTCGCGCAGGAAGCCGGTGCCGTCGCGGCGCCCACCGCAGCGCTGCACTTCACGCCCGGCCTCGTCGCAGCGCTCGCCGATGCGGGGATCGGCCAGGCGACGCTCACACTGCATGTCGGCGCCGGCACCTTCCTGCCGGTCAAGGCCGACGATACCGACGAACACCGCATGCATGCCGAATGGGGGCGGATCGATCAGGCGACGGCGGATCGGCTGAATGCGGTCCGCGCTAACGGCGGGCGGCTGATCGCGGTCGGCACGACCAGCCTGCGCCTCCTCGAAAGCGCCACCGGGGAAGATGGCATCATCCGGCCGTTTGCGGATGAGACGCGCATTTTCATCACCCCGGGCTATCGCTTCCGCGCCATTGATGGGCTGATGACCAATTTTCACCTGCCCCGCTCGACCCTGTTCATGCTGGTCAGCGCGCTGATGGGGCGCGAGCGGATGCAGGCAGCCTATGCCCATGCCATTGCGCAGGGTTATCGCTTCTACAGCTATGGCGATGCGAGCCTGCTGCTCCCCTGAGGGCGGGCAGCAGCGGGGGCCTAGATCAGCCCGAGCCGGCCGAGATCGGCCGCCAGCTGATCGGGCAGCATGTCGCCGCCCTCGCCATCTCCCATGTCCGGCGGCGCATCCTCGTGAGCCAGATAGCGCCAGCCCTGATGGGCGCGCTTGGGCCTTGGCACGACGGGGATTAGACGCGGGGCGAGGCGGATCCACTGCCGCCCGTCCGGCCGCGCCTCGAACCCGAGCAGCGGACTGCGCCCGACGATCTGATGCGCCAGTACCCAATAGAGCGACCCGCCCGCCATCTCCTCATGCCGCTTGGGCAAATAGCGCGTCGTCAACCGCGCCTCGCCACCCTCTCCGGCCTGCCCATGGCCTTCCAGCCAGTCCCGCAAGGTGGCGGCGCTCTCGGACTGAAAGGCGATCTTGGTCATATGAAGGGGCATGATGCCGATCTAGGGCGTGGCGGCGAATTCGCAATGGCGGGAAGCGGTGGCGCAAGCTTGGTGGTTGGTGCCTAGGTCCGCATGTCCGCCACCCAACCGGCCGCCGAAGCTAGTTAGGTTATCGAGGGCGGGCGTATTCTACCCTCTCCCCCTGAGGGAGAGGGATGCGCAGACTTGGCAGCGTGCTGCCTAGTCGAAGCTGGGAGAGGGGGTCAGCGATCCGCTGGATCGCGCGGATCAACGATCCGCCACCCCTCATCCAACTCCGCCTAGCCCCCTATTGGCGACAAGGCTGCGTATCCTTCTCCCTCAAGGGGAGAAGGTTGAAGACTTGGCAGCAATGTCGTCCTGTTCGCTCAGACGCTTTGCTGCCGCGCAGCAGTCAGATCGCCACCGAAGCGCTCTCCTGACCCGCTATTGGCACCACCTCCGCCACCACCCAAAGCCCCCACAATAGTTTCGCTTCGGCCTGCTAAAGCAAGCGTCGGTTGCGGGCTTGGGTACTCGAACGCATCTACCACCCATGGCCCACTCTGAGTCCTTTACGGCCGGCACGGTCTATCTCGTTGGCGCAGGTCCGGGCGATCCTGATCTGCTGACGGTGCGTGCTGCCCGTTTGATCGGCCGGGCGAGCCTGATCGTGCATGACGGTCTGGTCGATGCCGCCATCCTCGCTCTGGCTTCGCCGGAGGCGGAGCTGATCTCAGTCGCCAAGCAACGCTCGCGCCATTCGATGAAGCAGGAGGCGATCAATTCGCTGCTCGTCGGCGAGGCGCTTTCGGGCCGGGATGTCGTGCGCCTCAAGGGTGGCGATCCCTTCATTTTCGGCCGTGGCGGCGAAGAGCTGGAGGCCTGCCGCGAGGCTGGTGTGCGCTGCGAGGTCGTGCCCGGCATCAGCGCGGCGGTCGGCGGCGGCGCCAGTGCCGGCCTGCCACTCACGCATCGCGAGGATGCCAGCATCGTCAGCTTCGTCGCGGGGCAGTGCAAGGGTCTTTCCGAGCAGAATTGGGTCGGCCTTGCCGGGCCCGGACGCACGCTCGTCATCTATATGGGCCTCGCGACCAGCCAGGATATTGCCGAGAAGCTGATGCGCGACGGGCTCTCGCCCTCGACGCCGGTCGCGGTCATTGAGAAAGCGACGCGCCCCGATCAGCGCGTGCTGCGCAGCCTGCTCGCCGATCTCGGCGATCTTGTGGCGCGCGAGGCGGTCGAGAGTCCGGCGCTGATCGTGGTGGGCGAGGTCGTGCGGCATGCCGATGCGCTCGACTGCCTGCCGCTCGGGTCATTTCACATTCAGCACAGCACAGGTGCGGGGAGCCACTGACGACATGAATATCCTGACCGGCAATGATCTCGCCACCGGCGACGTCATCTGGTGGACTGGCCAAGGCTGGTCCATCCATGTGAACGACGCCGTGGACGTCGGCGAGAAGGGCGCGGAAATCGCCCAGGCCGAAGCCGCCGCGCGTCGCGTGAACGAAGCCTATGTGATCGACGGCGAGCAGGATGGTGAGGGCAATATCCGCCCCGCCCACATCAAGGAGCGCATCCGCGCGCTCGGCCCGACCGTGCGCCTCGACTTGAGCCTCAAACCCGCCGACCCCAATGCCGGCAACTGGGTGATCTGACATGTACCAATATGACACTTACGATCAGGCAATGGTGGATGCCCGCGTTGCCGAATTCCGCGACCAGACCCAGCGTCGCCTCGACGGTCAGCTGAGTGAGGCGCAGTTCCGCCCGCTCCGCCTGATGAACGGCCTGTATCTCCAGCTGCACGCCTATATGCTGCGCGTCGCCATTCCCTATGGCACGCTGTCGGGCAAGCAGATGCACATGCTCGCCCACATCGCGCGCAAATATGATCGCGATTACGGCCATTTTACCACCCGCCAGAACATCCAGTATAACTGGATCAAGCTCGCGGACGCGCCGGACATTCTCGCCGATCTCGCATCGGTGGAGATGCACGCCATCCAGACCAGCGGCAATTGCATCCGCAATATCTCGTCCGACCAATATGCCGGCGTCTCGGCCGATGAGGTCGCCGATCCGCGCCCGCTCGCGGAGCTGCTGCGCCAGTGGTCGAGCTTCCACCCGGAGTTCACCTATCTGCCGCGCAAGTTCAAGATCGCGGTGATCGCGAGCGCAGAGGATCGCGCGGCCATGCGCCTGCATGACATCGGCATCGAGCTGGTGAAGAAGGATGACGAGATTGGCGCCCGCGTGTTCGTCGGCGGCGGCATGGGCCGCACGCCGATGGTCGCGCCGGAAATCCGCGACTTCGTGCCCTTCGCCGAAATCGTCTCCTATCTGGAGGCGTGCCTGCGCGTCTACAATCGCCACGGCCGACGCGACAACAAGTACAAGGCGCGGATCAAGATCCTCGTCCACGAAATGGGCCGGGAGGAATATACCCGCCAGGTCGAGGAAGAGTTCGCGCATATGAAGACGCTCGGGCTCGATCCGCCGCTCGCCGAACTGGCCCGCATTGCCGATCACTTCGCGCCGCCGGCCTATGAGACCGGTCTTTCGGACGAGATCGACCTCTCCGACCGGGATTTCGCGGCCTGGGTGAGCACGCAGGTGAAGCCGCACAAGGTGCCGGGCTATGCCATCGTCAACATCAGCCTGAAGCCCATTGGCGGCATTCCGGGCGATGCCTCCTCCGCGCAGATCGACCTGATGGCCGACCTGGCCGAAAAGTACAGCTTCGATGAGCTGCGCGTTACCCACGCCCAGAACATCGTGCTGGCGCATGTGAAGAAGGCGGATCTCTACGCGCTGTGGAAGGCGCTGGAAGAAGCCGATCTCGGCACCGCCAATCTCGATCTCATCAGCGACATCATCGCCTGCCCGGGCCTGGATTATTGCAGCCTTGCCAATGCGCGCTCGATCCCGGTCGCGCAGAAGATCGCGCAGCGCTTCTCCGATCTCGATCGGCAGAAGGAGCTGGGCGAGCTGAAGCTGAAGATCAGCGGCTGCATCAATGCCTGCGGCCACCATCATGCCGGCAATATCGGCATTCTCGGCGTCGACCGGAAGGGTGTGGAGAATTACCAGCTCCTGCTCGGCGGTTCCGGCGCGGACGATGTCAGCCTTGGCCAGATCACTGGTCCTGGTTTCGACGAGAACGGCATTGTCGATGCGGTCGAGAAGGCCACCAACGTCTATCTCGCCAACCGGCAGGAGGGCGAGCGCTTCGTCGACACCTTCCGCCGGATCGGCATGGCCCCGTTCAAGGAGGCACTTTATGCTTGAATATCTGTCCCTGCGTGAAGGCGGCGAGGCAGCCGAACTGCCCGCCGTGACGCTGGAGGCCTTTTCCGGCCAGAGCAATTCGGCCGCGGTGCGTATCGAGCCGGGCGAGGACGCCCGCGAATTGCTGCCGCATCTGGACCGCGTGGCGCTGGTGGAGGTGAACTTCCCCGTGTTCGGCGACGGACGCGGCTATTCGGCGGCACGCATCCTGCGCGAGGCTGGCTATGCCGGCGAGCTGCGCGCGGTGGGCGATGTCGCGGTCGATCAGATCAGCCATATGGTTCGCTGTGGGTTTGACAGCTTCCGGCCGGACAAGCCGCTCGACCCTGCGCTGATCGAGGCAGCGCTCAACCGCTTCCCCGGCGTCTATCAGAAGACCGTCGATCCGCGCGCGCCGATCTGGGCGCAGCGCCACGGAGCAAGCAATGGCTGAAGCCGCTCGCCAGATCGACCGGATCGACGCCGCCCCGCGCTGGACGCAGGCAGATGCGGACGCGCTCAACGCGCGCTTCGCCGGCGTGGATGCGGGCACGATGCTCAAGACGCTGTTCGCCGAGGATGCGCTCGGCACGGTCGCCGTCGTCTCCTCCTTCGGCACGGAAAGCGCGGTGCTGCTCCACCTCATCGCGCAGGCGGACAAGAGCGTGCCGGTGATCTTCGTCGATACGCTCAAGATGTTCCCGGAAACGCTGGACTATCGCGATACGCTGATCCGCACGCTCGGCTTCACCGACAGCCGCGTGGTCGAGCCCAAGGCCGACGTGCTGGCGGCGAAGGACGACAAGGGTCTGCGCTGGTCCTACGACCCCGATGGCTGCTGCGAAATCCGCAAGGTCGAGCCGCTGGCGCGCGCCAAGCAGGGCCTCGATGCCTGGATTAGCGGGCGCAAGGCCTTCCAGTCCGTGACGCGCCAGAACCTGCCGCGCTTCGAGATCGAGGACGGGCGCCTGAAGATCAATCCGCTGGGTGATTGGGACAAGGCGGCGCTGGAAGCCTATTTCACCGCCCACGACCTGCCCCGCCATCCGCTGGAGGCACAGGGCTATCTCTCGATCGGCTGCGAACCCTGCACCAGCAAGGTGATGCCGGGCGAGGACCCGCGGGCCGGCCGCTGGCGCGGCTGGGACAAGGTGGAATGCGGCATCCACACCAGCTCCACACCGCTGGCGGACCCCGAAGACCCGGCGAACCAGCCGGCGTTTTGAGGGGAAGCTCTGCGTCGAAAGCCTCGGGGCCTTTCCGGGATTGCCGCTTCATCTATCGTCACCCCGGGCTTGACCCGGGGTCCAGCTTTCCCTTCGGCACTGCCTGCTCCCCGCAGAGCTTCGCAGAAGCAGAGACAGTCGATCACACCAGAGAGAAGCGGACCCCGGGTCAAGCCCGGGGTGACGGCGGGAATTGAGGGGAATTCATCCAACCCTTCCGTTTAGCGCCGCCGGCAGCTAGGCCGTAGGAACCTTCACCCCGATCGCCGCCCCAGCCGAAAGCCCCCATGCCCACCTCCCCCACCCCTTATGACGCCATCATCCTCGGCGCCGGCGCAGCGGGGTTGATGTGCGCGGCGGTGGCCGGGCAACGGGGGCGCAAGGTGCTGCTGCTCGATCATGCCGATGAGCCAGGCAAGAAAATCCTCATTTCCGGTGGCGGGCGGTGCAACTTCACCAATCTCCACACCGCGCCGGATCGCTACCTCTCCAGCAATCGCCATTTCGCCAAGTCGGCGCTGAGCCGCTACACCGCGCAGGATTTCCTCGCGCTGGTCGAGCGTTATGGCATCGCCTGGCACGAGAAGACGTTGGGGCAACTCTTCTGCGACGGCAGCGCGCGGCAGATCGTCGCCATGCTCCTGGAGGAGTGCGCGAAGGGCGCTGTCGACATCGCCTGCGCCTGCCCCATCCGCGAGGTCACCCATGCCGATGGCCAGTACCACGTCAACACACCGCGTGGCATCGCGACCGCGCCGGTGCTGGTCGTCGCCACCGGCGGGCCGTCCATTCCCAAGATGGGCGCGACCGGCTTTGCCTATGATCTCGCCCGCCAGTTCGGCCTCAAGGTCGTGCAGCCCCGCCCGGCGCTGGTGCCGCTGACCCTCAGCGGCGACGATGCGCTGTTCCGAGAGCTGTCCGGCGTCTCGGCCGATGTCGTTGCCCGCACCGGCAAGACGCGCTTTCGCGAGGCGGCGCTGTTCACACATCGCGGCCTCTCCGGTCCGGCGATTCTGCAAATCTCCTCCTACTGGCGCCATGGCGAGGGCGTCGGCATCGACTTTCTGCCCGATCATCCGCGCGACTGGCTGCTTGCCGCCAAGCGCGAGGCCCCGCGCACGACCCTGCGCCGCCTGCTCCGCGCCGCTCTGGCCGAGCGCCTCGCGGACCGGTTGGCGGCCGATCTCGCGCTGGAAGCGGAGCTCGGCAACCTGCCCGACCGCGCCCTTGCCGCCGCACAAGCGCGTCTGGCGGACTGGACGTTCATGCCCAATGGCAGTGAGGGCTATGCCAAGGCGGAGGTGACAGCGGGCGGCGTCGATACCGCGGGTCTCTCCTCGCAGACGATGGAGGCCAAGGCGGTGCCGGGCTTGTACGTGATTGGCGAGGCGGTGGATGTGACCGGCTGGCTGGGCGGGTATAATTTTCAGTGGGCCTGGGCCAGCGCGCATGCGGCAGGACAGGCGGTTTAAGTCCACTGCACCATCATCACACCCACGTGCTCCTGCGAAGGCAGGAGCCCAGGGCGGAGAAGCCGGTCGATTGCGCCCTGGGTTCCTGCCTTCGCAGGAACACGAGATCAGCTACAACCGCCGCTCATCCCCGTTGGTGTCGAGCGGAGTCGAGACACCCAAGGACAGCGCTCTCCGTGTCTCGACTTCGCTCGACACGAGCGGCACCTGAAGGTTCGGGGCTAGCCCCGCACCTCACTCATAACCATCATCCGCCCCGGCATAGCTGTCATCCGCCAGATCGGTGAACCGCGTGATCTTGGAATCGAAGTAGAGCCGCACCTTACCGGTGGCGCCGTGGCGCTGCTTGGCGACGATCAGCTCGGAATGGCCGGTGATCCGGTCCATTTTCTCGCGCCAGGCGGCATAAGCGCCCTCGTCCTCGATCTTGGGCTCCTTGCTCATCTCATAATAGTCCTCTCGGTAGAGGAACCACACCATATCGGCGTCCTGCTCAATCGAGCCGGATTCGCGCAGGTCCGAGAGTTGCGGGCGCTTGTCCTCGCGGCTTTCCACCGCGCGGCTCAGCTGGGAGAGCGCGATCACCGGCACCATCAGCTCCTTGGCGAGCGTCTTCAAACCACGGCTGATCTCGGAAATCTCGTTGACGCGGCTGTCGCCAGTCTTGCCCGAGCCTTGCAGCAGCTGGAGATAGTCGACCACGATCATGCCGATATTGTGCCGGCGCTTGAGGCGACGGGCGCGGGTGCGCATCGCCGCGATGGTGAGGCCAGCGGTATCGTCGATGAACAGCGGCAGATCCTGCAACTCGCGCGAGGCGCGGACGAGGTTCTGGAACTCGCTATGGTTGATCCGCCCCATGCGCAGCTTCTCGCCGCTGATGCCCGACTGCTCGGCGAGGATACGCGTCGCCAGCTGGTCGGCCGACATTTCCAGGTTGAAGATCGCAACGGGCGCGCCAATCGACTTTTCCGGCGGAATGCCGTCGGCCATGTCGCGCATCCAGCGGCTGGCGGCATTGTAAGCAATGTTGGTTGCCAGCGAGCTCTTGCCCATGCCGGGGCGCCCAGCAACGATGATGAGGTCCGACGGATGAAGGCCACCGGTGCGGTTGTTCAAGCCATCCAGGCCCGAGGTGATGCCCGAGACATGGCCGCCGGAATTGAGCGCCTTCTCCGCCATGCCGACCGCAAGCCGCGTCGCCTGCGCGAAGGTCTTCATGCTGCCGGTGTCGCCGCCCTGCTCGGCCACGGCGTAGAGCGCCAGTTCCGCCTGCTCGATCTGCCCCTTAGGGTCGATGGCATCGGAGGTGTCGAGCGCCTTGTCGACCAGCTCCCGTCCGACGCCGACCAGCTCGCGCAGCAGCGCCAGATCATAGACCTGCCGGGCAAAATCGCGCGCGCCGATCACCGCCGCGCCGCTGCCGGTGAGCTGCGCCAGATAGGCCGGGCCACCCAGTTCCTTGAGCGCCGGATCGCTTTCCAGCAGCGGCTTCAGCGTGACCGGATTGGCGACCATGTTGCGATCGACCAGCTTGAGGATCGCCTCATAAATGCGCCCGTGCAGCGGCTCGAAGAAATGCTCGGCGCGCAGCTCCATCTGCACGTCCTCGACGATCCGGTTGTCGATCATCAACGCGCCGATCAGCGCAGCCTCCGCCTCCACATTGCGCGGCATACGGGCTTCAGAGCCGGGCACATCGGGCACCGGGGCAAGACGGATCGTGTTTTCTGACATGGGGGAGGCATTGTCCTCTCTTCCGAGGTGCGGCGCAAGAGCCGAGGGTGTGCGCCCTGTGGAACCTGGGGATAACAATGGGGATGGATTTTACGAATCGCCGCATCGCTTGCCGCCGTTCGTCCTGAGTAGCCGCTGAGCCTGTCGAAGCGGCGTATCGAAGGCCTCCCCACCAGCACCACAGTGCTTCGATACCGCTCTTCGCTACGCGCCTGCGGCGCTACTCAGCGCCTACTCAGCACGAACGGCATCTAAGGAGAAGCGCATTTGACGGTCTGAGAATCTACCCGGGCAACGGAATGTCAGAACATGACAGGATCGCGGACATTTACTTCTCGTCGCCCTGAACTTGTTTCAGGGTCCATTGCGCGATCAAGCTTTAGGTTCTCCCCAGCTACCATCGCTCAAGACAAAATTGCCGACCGACGGAAACAAGCATACGATGATTTCGTGGAATTCATTCTGATCTTGATCCCGATTGCCGCTTCTGTAGGTCTGGGATTTGCGCCCGCAGGACGCCTGCGGAATGCCGTGATTTGGATGCTATGGTTAGCCCCACTATGGCTAGCCGTATGGATGACGTTGGCATTCCCGGAAAAATTTGAATTCGAGTTTGGAAGCAGATGGTTTCCGTTTTTCCATGTCCCGCTGTTCCTGACTCTGTGGGGTGTAGTGACACTGTTCCCGTTCAAGCTGACGGTGAGAATAAGAGAGATAAATCGCGGGATCTTCTAATTTCTCCCTCACCCCAGCCCCTTCACCGCCTCCAGCACCTCGGCGGCGTGGCCCTTCACCTTCACCTTGGGCCACACGCGCACGATCTTTCCGTCCGCATCGGCCAGGAAGGTCGCGCGCTCGATGCCCATATATTTGCGGCCATAAAGGCTCTTCTCGACCCAGGTGCCGAAGGCCTCGCACACACTGCCATCGCCATCGGACGCCAGCGTGACGGCGAGGCTGTGCTTGTCGGCGAAGCGCTTGAGCTTGGCCGGCGCATCCTTGGAGACCGCGATCACCGGCACGCCCAGCGCGCCGAAATCATCGATCAGCCCGGTGAAGTCGATCGCTTCGGTGGTGCAGCCCGGCGTATCGGCCTTGGGGTAGAAATAGACGACCAGCGGCTTGCCACGAAAATCCGCGAGCCGGATCGGCGCCTCGTCCGCACCGGTGAGAGTGACGTCGGGCAGGGTATCGCCTTGGCTGAGCATCATGTCGTTCCTTCCGATGGCGCCGCCTGGCCGGCCAGCGCGTTCCAGCTCGTGGCGATGATCTGCCGCGCGGCATCGATTCGGGCAAGCATCTCGCCCCAGTCGCGGGCCCCGCAGGCCCGTGCGACCAGCCAGCGGCTTTCCTCCACCGGCTCGCTCGATTGCGGCGCAACGAGGCGGGCAACCACCAGATAGCGGGTCAGCAGGTCCGCTGCCTCACGCAGCGCGCTGTCCAGCAGCCCGGCGGCAACCAGCCTCTCCAGCGCGATGTTGAGGCTGGGCGAGAAGCCGGTGCGATGGGTGAGCTGCGTCACATGGATGAGGAATTCCAGATCGACGAGGCCGCCCGGCATCAGCTTCACGTCGAGCGGCCCGGCCGGCGGCTTGTGGGTGGCGATGTCGCGCCGCATCTTCACCGCCTGCGTGAGCAGTTGCGCGGGGTCGCGCTCCACCATCAGCGTCTGCCGGACAATCTCGTCCAGCGCGGCACGGGCGCTGGGCGATCCGAACACCGGGCGGGCACGGGTGAGCGCCAGATGCTCCCAAGTCCACGCCGCCTCGGCCTGATAGCGCGCAAAGCTCTCGAAGCTGACCGCCAGCGGGCCCTGATTGCCCGAGGGGCGCAGCCGCGTGTCGACCTCATAGAGCGCTCCGGCGGCCGTCGGCACGGAGAGGGCGTTGACCACCCGCTGGGAGAGGCGGTTATAATAGAGCGTCGCGCCCAAGGGCCGGCGCCCGTCCGATTCCGCGTTGAAATCGCCGCTGAACAGGAAGATCAGATCGAGATCGGAGGCGTGGGTGAGCAATCCGCCACCAAAGCGCCCGAGCGCCAGGATGGCCAGCTCGCTGCCCGGCACGCGGCCATGGGTTTGCTCGAACTCCGCCACGGCGGCTGCGGCGAGCACGTCCACCGCCGCCTCCGCCACCCGCGCATAGCCCCGGCCAACCTCAAGTGGATCGACCTCGCGACTGACGATCTGCACCCCCAGCGCAAAGCGCCGCTCGCCCACGACATGGCGGACATGATCGAGCCGGTGCTGGAAGTCATCGCCGGCATCATGCGTGCGCATCGTCTCGATGAGCGTCGGCACATCGGGCGGCAGATCGAGCGCGCTCTGGTCGATCAGCCCGTCGAACAGCGCTGCGCGCCGCCCCAGCGCATCGGCGAGCGTGGGCGCGTGCGAGAGGATCGTCACCAGCGTCTCGGCCAGTGCCGGGCGCGCGACCAGCAGGCGCAGCAGATTGACCGCCGTGGGCAGGCCTTCGATCACCTGATCCAGCTTGTTGAGCGCAGTCAGCGGCGCCGGCGCACGGGCGATCTGGCGCATCAGGCCGGGCAGCAGCTCCTCCAGCGCCTCGCGCGCCGGGGCGCTGCGCAGCGGGCGCAGGCTGCCGTCGCGCCAGCGGGTGATGCGCGCGACGAACGGCTCGGTCTCCTCGATGCCGATGTCCTCCAGACGCTGCGCCAGTGCGCGCGGCTCATCGGGCAGGCGATCATCGCCTTCCTCATCCTCGCCGACCAGCCCATCGAAAGTGAGGCCGGTCGCCTCGACATGCGGCCGCAATGCCGCGAGCAGCGCCGCGCCCTCGGCATAGCCGGCCAGCCGCGCGACATTGTCCAGCGCGGCCGGGCTTTCCGGGAGCATGTGCGTCTGCCGGTCATCGACCATCTGCAGACGATGCTCGATCGTGCGGAGCATCACATAGGCCGCATCGAGCCGCGCGCGCTCGTCAGGCTTGATCAACCCCGCCTCGCCCAGCACGCGCAGCGCCGCACGCGTGGCCGGTGCCCGCAGCGCGGGATTGCGCCCGCCCTGAATGAGCTGGTGCGCCTGCGCGAAGAACTCCACCTCGCGAATGCCGCCGCGCCCGCGCTTCAAATCGAAGCCGGGGCCAAAGCGCTGGCCACTGGCATAATGCGCGCGAATGCGGCGCGAGACGTCGCTAATCGCCCGGATCGCACCGAAATCCAGACTGCGCCGCCAGACGAATGGCCGGATCGTGCTGAGGAATTCCTCGCCCAGCGCGATGTCGCCGGCCGCCGCACGGGCGCGCACGAAAGCGGCCTGCTCCCAACCGACCGCGGCGCTCTCATAATAGCTGATCGCCGCTTCGACCGGCAGGATGATCGGCGAAACCTCGGGCGATGGGCGCAGCCGCAAGTCGACCCGGAAGACATAGCCGTCCCCGGTCCGCTCGGTGAGCAGCGCCACCATCCGCCGCGCCAACCGCAGCGCTGCCTCCTGCGGCTCTTCCTTGCCGCGCGTAGGAATCGTGTCGGGATCGAAGATCAGGATCGGGTCGATGTCCGAGCTGTAATTGAGCTCCCGGCTGCCATGCTTGCCCAGCGCGATCACCGCGATGCCGCGCGGCGCCTCATCCGGATAGCGCTCGGCAAAGGCTGCGTTCAGCGCCGTTTGGATGGCTTCGTCGGCAAAGTCGGAAAGCCGCCGGGTGACGATATCCAGATCCCAGAGTCCGGCCAGATCGGCAATTGCCGCGACCAGCGCCAGCGCACTGCGCCGCACCCGCAGCCGCCGATCCACCGCCGCATCGCGGTCCAGCGCCCGCCCGGCCTCCCACGCCGCCTCCGCCTGCCCCTGAAGCAGTAGCGCAACCAGCTCGGGATAGACATCGATCTGCCGCGCCAGAAACGGCGAATGCGTGCGCGCGCGATCAAGGGCATCGGCAACGGGGGTGGTGGTCAGGCTCTCCATTGCCGCCTCTTAGCGGCAGGAGGGTTGTGCGGAAAGAGTGGGTGCGCGTGACGCGAGCGCACCTCAAGCGTCATCGGCAAGCAAGGCCGCGAAATCCTGCCCGCCATAGAAAATACCGAGAATGGTGACGCTCACGCCGATGGCCGAATAAGCAATCGTCACCCGCCTCCGGAAAGCGATCGTGCGCAGACCAGGGCGAAGGTCGTCGCGCGGTGTCCCGCGGTGGGGGAAATCGGCGAGCTTCTCGCAACGCTCGACAATGGCTCCGACGTAGCGACTGGCGATATCGGCCGACGCTTCGCGAGCAATATAGCGGAACAAGGAGATCAGTTGCGCTTCGGCTTCCGGCGCAAAACTGACCACGCTTTGCATTCGATCAGGACGTGGCGGCGCGTTCTGCGGCCAGCGCGGCCTTCACGTCCGCCGGAGACCGCGCGCGGCGCGGGTCAGCCTGCATCGCATCATAGGTCCGCGCGACGTCTTCACGCAGCCAGGCCTCCACAGCCTGCTCTCGCGCCTGAAGAGCTCGCAGCCCATCCCGGATCACTTCACTTTCGCTGGCATATTCACCCGACGCGACCCGCGCCTTGACCTGCGCCGCCATATCGATGGGCAATGTCACGCTCAGTTGCTGCGTAGATGGCATGGTAAACTCCTGCGGGGCGAACCAGTAGGATTTAATCCTATCAAATGCGCATTTCAATCCGACGTGAGGATTGGGAGGCCTAAACCGCCACCTCGCGCCATTCTCCCGGCGCCAGTCCGTCCAGCGTCCAGTTCCCCACTTGCCAGCGCACCAGACGCAACGTGGGATTGCCGACTGCTGCGGTCATCCGGCGCACCTGGCGGTTACGGCCTTCGCTGATGGTGAGGCGCAGCCAGCAATCGGGCACGCTCTTGCGCACGCGGATCGGGGGATCGCGCTCCCAGAGGTCCGGCGGTGCGATGCGATCGGCCTGCGCGGGGCGGGTCATGCCGTCGTTGAGCATGACGCCGCGCCGCAAGCGCTCGAGCGCCGGCTCGTCCGGCTCGCCTTCCACCTGCACGAGATAGGTCTTGGGCGTCTTGTAGCGGGGATCGGAGATGCGCGCCTGCAAGCGGCCATCATCGGTGAGCAGCAGCAGCCCCTCGCTGTCGCGGTCCAGCCGACCGGCAGGATAAACGCCCGGTACATCGATATAGGCCGAGAGAGTCGGGCGTGGCGAGGGCGAGCGCGCATCGGTGAACTGCGGCAGTACCCCATAGGGCTTGTTGAAGAGGATGAGCCGCGCCATCGTCCGCTTAATCCTCTGGATCGAGGGTGACGCTGCCCTGACTGGCCAGCGCCGCGATCAGCGCCAGCACCGCCGCATCCGGGGTCTTCACCGGCACGTCATCCCCTGCGCAGAGCTGCTCGGCGAAGCGCGCCGCCTCCCCCGCGCAGGCAAACGCCTCGCCATCGACGAACAGCGTCAAGGCATCCGCCCCGTCACGGACAAACACGAAGCGGCTCGCCGGATTGCGTAGCACCGGCAAGCCGTCGTTCAGCGCATCCTGCACGTCCTCCGCCAGCACCGGCGCTTCAGGCCGCCAGTCTGCCTGCGGATATTTGGGCGTGCTGCTCGCTTGCCCGAACCAGCGCGCGAATCCGCCGCGATCCGCCAGTGCCTGCGTCGCCAGATCGTGCAGCCGCGCCAGTGCCTCGGCTGTGATCTCGCCAGGATTGGTCTGTAGCGGCAGGCCGGGGTCGGCATAACGATCATCCTCGGCCAGCCCTTCTGCGACATGGGCGCTCCAGTCCTCGATCAGGTCGCGCTGGGAAGGCGCGCGAAAGCCGATGGAATAGGTCATGCAGTCCGGCCCGACCGCCACGCCATCATGCGCGATGCCCGGTGGCAGATAGAGGATGTCGCCCGGCTCCAGCAGCCACTCCTGCGTGGGCACAAAGTCTGCGAGCAGGCGCAGGTCGTCGTGGGGGCGGAGTGGGGTCGACTCGTCGCACAGCCCGCCGATCTGCCAGCGCCTTTTGCCCGCGCCCTGGATGAGGAACACGTCATATTGGTCGAAATGCGGCCCCACGCCGCCGCCGTCCGTGGCGTAGCTCACCATCACATCGTCCATCCGCCAATTGGGGATGAAGCGGAAGGGCGCCATCAGCGCGGCCACCTCTTCGACATAATGATCGACCGCCTGCACCAGCAGCGTCCAAGGCACCTCGCCCAGCTCGCCAAAGCGTGCCTCGTCCAGCGGGCCGTGTTCCACCGCCCAGTCCGTGCCGGCCTGCGTGATCAGCCGCGATTCCACCTCATCCTCGCAGGCGAGGCCGGCGAGATCATCGGGCTCCAGCGGATTAACCCACTCGGCCCACGGATTGCGGATGAGCAGCGGCTTGCGCTGCCAGTACTCCCGCAGGAACAGGTCGATGTCGAAATCGGCGAGCGTCATCGCCGCGCTCAAAACGCCTTGCTCGCATAATCGGCGCGGAAGCGGCTCGCGAATTCGGTGAGCCGCCCGGCGGCGATCGCATCCCTCAGCCCTGCCATCAGCGCCTGATAGAAATGGAGATTGTGCTGGGTCATCAGCATCGCGCCCAGCATCTCGCCGGCCTTGACCAGATGATGCAGATAGGCGCGGCTGACGCTGCCGCAGACCGGGCAGGTGCAGCGCGCATCGAGCGGCGTCGGATCCTCGGCAAAGCGCGCATTGCGGATGTTGAGCGGCCCGGCCCAGGTGAAGGCCTGCCCGTTGCGCCCGGAGCGGGTCGGCAGCACGCAATCGAACATATCGATGCCGCGCTCCACCGCGCCGACGATGTCGTCCGGCTTGCCCACGCCCATCAGATAGCGCGGCTTCTCCACCGGCAGATGGCCCACGCAATGGTCGAGGCAGGCGAACATCGCCTCCTGCCCCTCGCCCACCGCGAGGCCGCCGACCGCATAGCCATCGAAGCCGATCTCCACGAGCGCCTGCGCGGACTGCTTGCGCAGCTCCTCATCGAGCGCGCCCTGCTGGATGCCGAACAGCGCCGCCCGCGCGGCATGGTCTCCGCCCGCATCGAAGCCCGCGCGCGAGCGCGCCGCCCAGCGCATCGAACGCTCCATGGCCTGCGCCTGCGCATCGCGGCTGGCGGTCGTGGGCACCAACTCGTCAAAGCACATCACGATGTCGCTGCCGAGCAGCCGCTGGATTTCCATCGATCGCTCGGGGCTGAGCATATGCCGCGAACCATCAATATGGCTGGCAAAGGCGACGCCCTGCTCGGTGACCTTGGTGAGCGCAGACAGGCTCATCACCTGATAGCCGCCGCTATCGGTGAGGATCGGCCGCTCCCAGCCGGAGAGCGCATGCAGCCCGCCCAGCGCCGCCACCCGCTCCGCACCCGGCCGCAGCATCAGGTGATAGGTGTTGCCGAGGATGATATCCGCGCCCGCCGCGCGCACTTCCGCCGGGCGCATCGCCTTGACGGTCGCCGCCGTGCCGACCGGCATGAAGGCCGGCGTGCGGATCACGCCGCGCTTCATGACGATCTCGCCGGTGCGGGCCTTGCCGTCCGTGGCGGCGGTGCTGAAGGCGAACCGCGCCGACTGCGGATCGGCCGGCACGCGGAAAGGCGGGGGAGTATGCGGGGCGCTGTCGCTCATGCCCGCGCCATAGCGCGCCGCGGCCGCATTGACACCCCCCGGCGGGCGACGTGTGTCAAGCCAAGAGGATATAACGAACACCCTTCACCCTTCTCCCCTTGAGGGAGAAGGATACGCAGCCTTGCCGCCTTCTGGCGGCTAGGCGGAGTTGGATGAGGGGTGGCGGATCTCTGATCCGCGCGATCCTGGGGATCGCTCACCCCTCTCCCAGCTTCGACTAAGGCAGCAAGCTGCCAAGTCTGCGCATCCCTCTCCCTCAAGGGGAGAGGGCATGAAGCCCACCGGCAACCTTCCTTCACCGCCGTCAGAAAATCCCCCAAAATTCCATCTGGACCGGCTGCGCGCCCGCGCTAAAGTCCGCGCCAGCCGAGGAGCCCATAAGGCCCCGGGCCAATCGCCTGCCCCATGCTGCCCGGGGGTGGACATCATCGGGAGAGATCAGTGGCAGAGTTCGACATGATTGATGTAACGGCCTGGGCGGCGATGCTGCTCGGGGCCTTTACGCTGGCCGCCGCCATCGGCGCGCTGCGCAAGCCTGGCCTGTGGCAGACGATGGTCAAGGAGATCGAGCAGTCGCCTGCGCTGCAACTGCTTTGCGGGCTGGTTGAACTGATCCTCGGCGCCGCGGTCTATCTCGCCAATCCATGGATTCCGGCGGACATCCTCACCTGCATCATGAAGGCCATTGGCGGCATCATGATGATCGAGGCGCTGGTCGTGCTCGCCTTCTCGGACCTCTACTTCCACTTCTGGCTGCGCAATTTGGCAAACATGCAGCGCATCTGGCTGGCGCTGACGCTGGTCTGCGGGCTGGCCCTCACCGTAGCGGGACTGATGCGGCTCAACTGACCGCGCACGGCATCCTGCGTGATGCCGGAAGGACGCAGACGGACAGGATTGTCGACGCAGAGACGGGCGTGATCGGCGCAGCGGGAGCCTTCTGCCTCCTGCGGCGTTGCACGGATCAGCCTCTTGTCGGAGTTTCAACTTGCGCCCTTTCCCCTCCCTATCCCCTTGTCTTCTCGCCATTCTGGCCGTCGCACCCGCTTTGTCGGCACCCGCCCTCGGCCAGACCGCGACGGCGGCAAGCGAAGCCGCCGAGCAGCGCGAAGCCGCACGCGCCCGCGCGGGGGACCGGCTGACCATCGGCCTGGGCGCCGCAGTGATCCCGGAATATGAGGGCGCCAACGGCACCAGCATCACGCCGGTTCCCGGTGCGGTCGGCAAGCTGGGCGGCCTCAACTTCCTGTATGTCGGAAACCGCGCCAGCATCGATCTGATCAACGATGGCGGCTCGCGCTGGGATTTCCAGCTCGGTCCGGTCGCTACCATCGGCCTCAACCGCACCAATGTCGACAAGATCGACGACGAGCGCATCCGCGCGCTCGGCAAGGTCGGCACCTCGGTCGAGCTGGGCGGCTATGCCGGCATTGCCCGCTGGGGCCTCATCACCAGCAATTATGACCGCCTCTCCGCAACGGTCACCGCGCGCAAGGATGTCGCGGGCGCCCATGGCGGCACGATCATCACGCCTTCGGTCAGCTACATGACACCGCTGAGCACCAAGAGCCTCGCGGTCGTGTCCTTTAGCGCCAATCATGTCGATGGCGATTATGCCGGCACTTATTTCTCGATCACCCCCGCACAGAGCGCCGCAAGCACCCTGCCCGTCTACACCGCCAGCAGCGGCTGGAAGGACTGGACGCTCGCCGCCGCCGGCAACATCGCCCTGACGGGTGATCTGTCGGGCGGCCTCTCGCTGGTGGGTGGCGTCGCCTATACCCGCCTGCTCGGCGACATCGCCGACAGCCCGGTGGTGCGCCTCGCCGGATCGCGCAACCAATGGATGTTCGGCGCGGGACTGGCCTACACATTTTGACGAAATGGCGGCGCGCCGGTATGCCGGTGCGCCATGGAACGTTGGACCCAAGCGCTTTTCACGCACTCATCGACCCGAGAGGCAATTCTCGAACACCGTTTTCTTGCGGCAATAGGGAGTCAGCTTTGGGAGGAAGGCGAATTCGACCTCGCTGTCTCGCATAGCGAGGTCGACAATGCCGGGCATGACGTGATCATCGAAGCGCGCGGGGTGGTGAGGCACATTCAGCTCAAGGCGCTCCATGCGGCCGGGCGCGCTCGCCATTTTCCTGTTCAAAAGCGCCTGGAGGATAAGCCTTCAGGTTGCGTCGTTCTTATGCGTCATGATCTCAGAACGCTGTTGATCACTGGATATGGCTTCTACGGAGGCATGCCCGGCGAAAAAATGCCTAGCTTGGATGGAAAGATCGCCAAGCACAGCAAGGCAGATGCAAACGGGAACAAAGCCCTACGCCCGGGCTTGCGCCTGCTGCCCGTTTCCCGCTTCCAACCGGCCCCGGACGCGCAGTCTCTGACGCGACTGCTCTTCGGCGAGCCCGGTTTACAGCTTGGCCCCGTCGACAAAGCAGGGTAAGGATAGCCCTTCCCCGGGGAGCCTGCTGACTGGCTGAGAGGGATGGGTAGCGCCATCCGACCCGTTGAACCTGAACCGGCTCGTACCGGCGGAGGGAGCGGAGCGTGGCCAGTCTTGCCACCCTCATTCCCTTAGCCACAGGCGCGCCGGCCCTTGAGAGGAGGGTGGCGGCGATGATGACGGGCAGCGTGCTTACCCTGCAACTGGCGCAGGTGCTGGGGCTTTATCTCATTCTTATTGGCCTTGCCGGCCTCTCCGCGCCGCAACGCTGGCGGGCGCTGCTGGATGATTTCGACCGCGCGCCCGGGCTGGTGCTGCTCGCCGGTGCGGTGACCTTCGCCATCGGGGCGGCCCTCGTGCTCGCCCACAGCAGTCTGACCGATCCGCTCGCGACCCTCGTCACGCTGTTTGGCTGGGGTGCGCTCATCAAGGGCGCGCTGCTGATCGCCGTGCCGGGGCCATTGCTGCGCATCGGCCGCGCGGTCTCCTCCGCCACCGCCACCCGCATCTGGGCGATCGCCGCGATCGTCCTTGGTCTTCTGCTCGGCATTGCCGGGCTCACCGGCCGCGCCGGTTTCCTCTGATTCCTCCGTTCACAGAAAGGCTCATCCCTATGGCTGACATCCCCACAAAGCCTGTCCTGAGCGACTGCCAAAGGCAGGCAGTCGAAGGGGCCGAAATCGGCGTCACCACCGGACCCATTCGTGGCAGCCGCAAGATCCATGTCGGCCCGCACCGCGTGGCGATGCGCGAGATTCACCTCGAGCCCAGCTCCGGCGAGCCGCCGGTGCGCGTCTACGACACCTCCGGCCCCTATACGGACCCGGACGCGCGGATCGACATCATGGCCGGCCTCCCTGCCCTGCGCCGCGACTGGATCCTCGGGCGCGGCGATGTCGAGGCCTATGATGGCCGCGCGGTGAAGCCTGAGGACAACGGCCAGCTCGGCCCGGATCGCTCCGGCGGCGTCCGCCCCTTCCCCAATGTCGTCAAGCGGCCGCTGCGCGCCAAGGCCGGCGCCAATGTCTCCCAGATGCATTATGCCCGCCGCGGCATCATCACGCCGGAGATGGAATATGTCGCCGAGCGCGAAAATCTCGGGCGCGCCCGCCTCGCCAACTATGTCCGCGATGGCGAGAGCTTCGGCGCCAGCATCCCCGATTATGTGACGCCCGAGTTCGTGCGCGATGAGGTGGCCCGCGGCCGCGCGATCATCCCCAACAACATCAACCACCCCGAGAGCGAGCCGATGGCGATCGGCCGCAACTTCCTGGTGAAGATCAACGCCAACATCGGCAACAGCGCCGTGGCCAGCGACGTGGCGGCCGAGGTCGACAAGATGGTCTGGTCGATCCGCTGGGGCGCGGACACGGTGATGGACCTCTCCACCGGCCGCAACATCCACGACACGCGCGAGTGGATCATCCGCAATTCGCCCGTCCCCATCGGCACCGTGCCCATCTATCAGGCGCTGGAGAAGGTCGGCGGCATTGCCGAGGACCTGACCTGGGAGATTTTCCGCGATACGCTCATCGAGCAGGCCGAGCAGGGTGTGGATTATTTCACCATCCATGCCGGCGTGCGCCTTGCCTATATTCCGATGACCGCCAAGCGCGTCACCGGCATCGTCTCGCGCGGCGGATCGATCATGGCGAAATGGTGCCTCGCGCACCACAAGGAGAGCTTCCTCTACGAGCATTTCGACGAGATTACGGAGATTATGAAGGCCTATGACATCGCCTACAGCCTTGGCGATGGCCTGCGCCCCGGCTCCATTGCCGATGCCAATGACGAAGCGCAGTTCTCCGAGCTGTACACGCTGGGCGAGCTGACCCACCGCGCCTGGAAGCAGGATGTGCAGGTAATGATCGAAGGGCCGGGCCATGTGCCCATGCACAAGATCAAGGAGAATATGGAGAAGCAGCTGCAGGTCTGCGGCGAGGCGCCCTTCTACACGCTCGGCCCCCTCACCACGGACATCGCGCCGGGCTATGACCACATCACCAGCGGCATCGGCGCCGCGCAGATCGGCTGGTATGGCACGGCGATGCTCTGCTACGTCACGCCCAAGGAGCATCTCGGCCTGCCCGACCGCGACGATGTGAAGGTCGGCGTGGTGACCTACAAGCTCGCCGCTCACGCGGCCGATCTCGCCAAGGGCCACCCGGCCGCCAAGGTCCGCGACGATGCGCTGAGCCGCGCCCGCTTCGAGTTCCGCTGGCGCGACCAGTTCAACCTCAGCCTCGATCCCGAAACCGCCGAGCAATATCACGACCAGACCCTGCCCGCAGAAGGCGCCAAGACCGCGCACTTCTGCTCTATGTGCGGCCCGAAATTCTGCTCGATGAAGATCACGCAGGAAGTGCGCGACTTCGCCGGCAAGCAGAATCAGGGCGTGGAAGGCTTCATCGCCACCGGGCCGACAGGCGCAGAGACGGCGGCGGCGAGCAAGGCCGCTGCGCTCAAGGGGATGGAAGAGATGAGCAAGGTGTTCCGCGAGACGGGGAGCGAGCTGTATATGGGGAGTGGGGGACGGGAGCGGGATTGAGGGCCAAGGCGGCGGGATATCCACCTTGTAATTCTCTAGGCAATTTTATTGTTTGGCAGATAAGCTTCGCCAGTTTCGTCGGCATGGCGCCAGAGTTTCTCCATGAGCTCTGGCAGCCTTTCCCCTCCAGCGACAACTCGCATAACATGCGCTCCGTCAATGCAGATGAATTTCAGTGAGCCTTTGCTATTAAGCCCTTTCAGCGCCTCCACGGAATAGCCATTGATCGATATGTATATCCCTCTCGTATCTGCAGTCTTTCCCTCAATCTTATAGATGAATGCACCAAATTCTGCGCCCGCAATTGGGCTCTTTACCCATTTCGCTTCGATGAGATTGGTTCGGGATCGCCAAGAGAATGATCCGTCAATCTGCTCACCTTTTAACTTGAAAGACGAACGAGGATCCAATCCTTCAAGTTCAAATAGGTCATTTAGGAAAGATTCTAACAGATATCCCCGGGCTTGTGCATTGCCTTCCGTCATTAAACTAAGGAAACGTTCATGTAGTATAACGCGTGCCTGTTCTCTTTTTAAAAGAGCATCCGTCCGCTTACGCTCCTCGGTTGCTCGTTGTTGGGAGCGGAGAAGTTCCTTCTCTTCCCGAATACGTCGCGCTTCGAAAGCGTCGCTCTTCTGCTTATTTTTCAATCCTTCAATTGCGGCCAATGCCGATGCAGAAGCGTCCGGGAAATTGCCGCTCGTCAAACCCGTAACAATTGCGGATACAATACGGGTGCCTTCGGCCCCCGCCGAATCAAGATCCGATAAAACTTCCTGAACAACGAATCTCTTAGGCGCTCTGTCATATTCTCTGTTTGAGGAGTTCGACGCGATAAGCTCTGCTCGATCCCGAGCAGCCTTGAGCATTTCGCCAGGCACACCGGATCGAATAAGATATCTGTCTAAGGCTTTGTGGTAATTAAAGCATTCGCTCAGAGCGTCCTCGACATATCCCAGAGTTGCCGCATCAAACCGCATCTAATCGTTCCCCTCAAGCGCGATGTGGGGATTACTAGGCCAATTCTCAATAATGATACCGGCACTGCGCCACTTGTAGCGTCTGGTCCTTCCCGCTCCCCGCCACCCGATACACCAGCCGATGCTCATGGTTGAGCCGACGCGACCACCAGCCTGACAAATTGCCACCCAACGGCTCAGGCTTGCCGGTGCCTTTGAAGGGATGTCGCCGGCATTCCTCGATCAGCCCGTTGAGCTTCTCGGACATTTTGGGGTCATGGTCCTGCCAATGGCGATAATCTTCCCACGCCGTCGGCCAGAACGTCACGTTCACGGGAGTGGCACGCCCTCGTTATCAACACCGGCACCGCCCGCCTCGAAGCCCCGCACGGCTTCCAGCAAGCGCTCGGCATTTTTGGGCGAACTCAGCAGGTACAGTGTTTCCTCGATCGACGCCCATTCGCTCGCGGAGACCAGCACCGCTCCTTCACCACGCTGACGCGTGATGGCCAGCGGTGCGCGATCCGCAACGACCTTGTCGATCATCGACTTCAAATTCTCGCGCGCTTCGGAATAGGATACAGCCTGCATATCCTAAATATGGACAGAGCTTTGTACAATGTCAATCGCGTCACTATCTCTGGCACGGGCCGTATGACCACCCCCACCGACCTCCCCATCCGCGCCCGACGCGCCGCCTTCAATCGCGCCATTGCCGATGGCGACGCGCAGGCCATCGGCGCGATCCTGGGCAAGGACTGCGTGATGATCACCGGCACGGATAGCGCGGTCATCGCCGGGCGGGCCGCTCAGCTGAGGGTGTGGCAGCGCGAGTTCGCCTCACCCAGCCGGCTCGTCTATGAGCGCATCCCCGCCGCCATCACCGTCTCGCCGGTCGAGCCGATCGCACTGGAGCAGGGCGAATGGCGCGGCGTCGCGCGGGAGAGTGGCGCGCTGGCGGCCTCGGGCGTCTACACCGCCAAGTGGCGCGAGGTGGCCGGGCAATGGGTGATCGAGGCGGAGATTTTCGTCACGCTCGCCTGAGCCGCCCGTGCGCCGCGCACGGCTCTGTCCTCCTCGCCTGCCATGCGCTAGGGGATGGCACCCCTTTCCCACGCAACCCATAGGAGCCGGCATGGCCGATCTGTATCTCAAGGCGCTGGAATCCGAGCGCAAGGCCCTGTGGGCGACCTGCCGCTTGAAAGGCCTGCCGCGCGACACGCCCGAGCGGGAGCGGATCGCGGCAATCGATGCGGACATTGCCGCGCACAAGGCCAAGCAGGCTAATGGGAAGCCAGCCGGCGGGAATCCAGCCGGTGCCAAGGCGCCCGCCAAATCTGCCGGCGCGAAGAAGGGCGGCGCGGGCAGCGCGCGCTAGGGCTTGCGCGCGGCGCCGGTCCGCCAGGGCCAGTCGGTCACGCCGCTCGCCCACAGCGCCCACCAGATGATCACCGGCTGCAGCGCCAGCCGGGGCGCATGATACCACCAGCCCAGATGCGTGCCGCCGATGGCGATGTCACCCAGCGCATGGTTGAGGTTCGCCGGCCAGACGCACAGCGCATAGAGCGCGAGGCCGATGCCCGCCGCGCGGCGCAGCGGCGGGATCATCAGCCCAAGCGCCCCGGCGATCTCGGCAAGGCCCGTCAGCATCACCACCTGCGCCGGCCAGGGCACCCAGTCCGGCGTGATGGCGATGAAGCCGGCGGGCGTGCGCAGATGTGCCAGGCCGGCGACCAGATAGGCCGCCGCCAGCACCCACCGGGCGGCGCGTCGTCGCCAGGAGGTGGGCATCGCGCGCCTGACCTTAGCTGTTCCGCATATTCTCCAGCCCCTTGACCACGCCGGTCTTCTGGCTGGGCTGGGACGCATTTTGCTTGGGCGGCTTTTCCGCCTTCGGCTTGCGGACTTCCTTGTTCGACTTTTTCTGGCCCTTGGCCATTGGCGTTCCTCTCGGGTTCACGAGCGCATCAGCCCGCAGCGCGCATCCTACGCCTGTCGCCCTGCAAAAGCGCGTTTATTCGCGGATCGCCTGTCCGTCGGACGATCACCCCCAGCGCACCGCCGCCATGCGCGTATCGAACGCAGCGCCCGGAACCGCTGCTGGAGCCGCCGCCGCGCGGGCATCCGCCGCCTTCCAGGCCTTCTCATGGAAGAAGAACGCCACCGCGTTCACCGCTGGCTCGATGAGCGCGATGCCGCCAGCCATCGCCAGCGATCCGGTGAGCAGATATGCCACCGTGAACCCCACGGTCAGGTGAACGGCCAGATAGGTCAGCGTCTTGGTCAGGTCACGGGGCATGGCAGTCCTCAATCTCATTCCGCGCGCCGGGGACGGCAGCGGGGTGGCTGACCATTTATTGAGAACCACTCGCAAATGCCAATCGATTGATCCGCTCACAGTGATGGATCGGGCGTGCGCTCCATCTCTCCCCGACCTGCCCGACCATGATAGCCCGCCCGCATCGCAAAGCGCTTGCCCGCAAAGCATAGCGGGCGCAGAGGGAAGGCATGATCGACGCCGTCACCCTCAACATCGTCCGGGCGCTGCCCCTCGCGCTGCTGCTCGCCGGTTGCCAGTCGCATGGCGATGAGCCCAATGTGCCGGGCAATCGCGACGATAATCGCCCTTATTCGGAGATTGCGGCGAACGAGACCGTGCGCTTCACGGGCACTGAACCGTTCTGGGGTGGCCAGGTCGCCGGCAAGACGCTGGTCTATGAAACGCCCGAGACACCCAAGGGCGAGCGGATCGCGGTGGAGCGGTTCGATGGGCGCGGCGGTCTCTCGTGGAGCGGCACGCTGAGCGCGGCGCCCTTCACTATGACGCTGACGCCGGGCGATTGTTCGGACGGCATGTCCGACCGCACCTACCCGTTCGTGGCCACGCTCCAGATCGGCGATGCACTGCGCTCGGGCTGTGCCTGGTCCGATGCGCATCCTTTCAAGGGCAATGCGGCGCCCTGAGCCGGCCTGAGCCGGGACGCCGGCTTTATTGCTCGACTACCTCAACCTCGACCGTCTGACTGTTCATGATGACCGGGCCGAAGGAGGTGAGGAAGGCCACGTC
The DNA here is from genome assembly GCF_025961965.1 of Sphingobium sp. B1D7B. Classification (NCBI taxonomy): domain Bacteria; kingdom Pseudomonadati; phylum Pseudomonadota; class Alphaproteobacteria; order Sphingomonadales; family Sphingobiaceae; genus Sphingobium; species Sphingobium sp. B1D7B. Next base: position 1,540,143 of record NZ_JAOQOR010000001.1, on the reverse strand, counting down.
CGCCGCATCCCGACCGATGCCGATCTTGGCCATCTCCCCTTCCGTGGCCATGCCGGTCGCATCGACCAGATGCCAGCTGCCATCCAGGAAGACCTCGGCGACCGCGTGGAAGTCCTGCGGGGTGACATTGGGCGCATAAACGCTGGCGAAGCGGGCGGGGATGCAGGAGGCGCGGGCGAGCGCGATCACCATATGGGCGAAATCGCGGCAGACGCCCTGCCGGCGCACGAAGGTCTGCAGCGCCGTCGTTTCGGGCGTGCTGACGCCGGGCAGATAATGGAAATGTCCGCTGACATAATCCCGGATCGCCGCCACGCGCTGCCCGCCCTGCAGATCGCCGAACGTCTCGCCGACAAAGCTGATGAACTGGCTGCCGGGGCAATAATGGGAATCGAGCAGATACTGCACGGCCTCGCCCGGCAGCATGTGCGGGGGCAGCGCCTCCAGCCCGCTCACATCGGCCAGCAGGCGGTGGATCTCTACCGTCGCATGATAATCCGCCTTCAGCTGCCCCTGCGCGCGCATCAGCACACGCTCGCCGATATGGTCGTGCGCGGCGACACGCGCGAAATGATCGAGCACGCTCAGGTCCAGCCGGGCGTCGGACACCGTCTGCTCGGGCAGATGCGCCGCTTCGATATGGAGGATGAGATCGGTCGGCTGGGGCAGCGCATAATCGATCGCGGCATGGATACGCAGTTTCATCCCCGCGCAACGTGCGGGCGGCATATTGGTGGCGAGGGTTGCTCTAAAAAAGACATCGTGCATCGCGGACAGCCTCATTTCACCCTTGTCGTCCCTCGCGCGCCTGCCTAGCGTCCGGCCGTGGGGGAGATGAATAGCAATGCCGATCAAACTGTTAGCATGGGCCGCACTGTTCTTTGCGACCATGGCACCGCCTGCGCAAGCGGCCTGGCTGGAAGCCTCCAGCGAGAATTTCGTCATCTATGCCGACCAGAAACCGGAGGAGATCAAGCAATTCTCCGACCAGCTCGAACGCTTCCACCATGCCATGGGCTATGTGCTCTCGGTTGAGATGGAGCCGCCCAGCCCGTCCAACCGCGTGACAGTCTATGTCGTGCGCAGCGACAAGGACGTGCGCAGGCTGCAGGGCGGGGACAGCAAATATACCTACGCGTTCTACGTGCCGCGCGCGGGCGACGCCTTCGCCATCGTCCCCCGGGTAAAGACCAGCAACACCACGCTCGATATGCCGATGCTCGCTTTGCTGCACGAATATGCGCACCATTATCTGATCTCGACCAGCAGCTACGGCATGCCGCTCTGGTTCTCGGAGGGAGCCGCCGAGTTCTTCGCCTCTGCCCAATTCCGCAAGAACGGCAATGTCGGCCTGGGGATGCCAGCGCGGCACCGCGCCGGCGACCTGATGTACGGCGATGTCATCCCGGTCGCGCAAATCCTCAATTCGGGCCATTATCCGAAATCCGCCTCCCAGGGCGCTGCCTTCTACGGGCGGAGCTGGCTGCTTTATCATTACCTCACGTTCAGCAAGGAGCGTCCCGGGCAACTGGCGATCTATCTGCGCCTGCTGCGCAGTGGCAAAAGCCTTACTGACGCGGCGACAGGCGCATTTGGCGATCTCAATGCCCTGCAGCGGGATCTGGACAAATATCTGGGACAGAGCCGGATGACCTATCTGGAGCTCCCTGCCGCCACACTCAAGCCCGGCCCCGTCTCGGTCCGCGCGCTGAGCGCGGGCGAAGCGGCGGCCATGCCGCTGCGGATCGAGCTCAAGAACCGTCCCTCGCCCGAGGAACTGGAGACGCTGGTGGCGGACTTGCGCGCTCTGGCGCCGCGCTATCCGAACGATGCCGCGCTGCACGCCACGCTGGCCGAAGCCGAGCTGGAAGCGGGTCATGAGGATGCTGCCCTTGCCGCTGCCAACACCGCCCTCGCTCTCGATGACCGGCAGGTGAGCGCCTATCTGGCGAAAGGAAAGGCGCTGTTCCGCAAGGCGGAGTCCGCCCCCGACGCCAGCGCTGCCTATGCCGAAGCGCGACGCCCGTTCATCGAGCTCAACAGGATCGAGAATAATCATCCCCTGCCCCTGCAATATTTCTACCGCAGCTTCCTTGAGCAGGGCCGGCGCCCGACGGAGAATGCGGTGGCCGGGCTGGAGCGCGCCGTGGTGCTGGCGCCGTTCGACCAGAATCTCCGTACGATGCTGGTGATGCAGCTGCTGCGGGACCAGCGCTATGATGACGCGCTGATCAACCTCGGTCCGCTAGCGTTCGATCCGCACGGCGGCCCCAGCGCGACGTGGGCACAGGGCCTGCGCGATCGCATCGAGGCGCACGACCGCAGCCAGCCGCTCGATGTGGACGCCCTGCTGCAGGACCTCGCAGCGGCGCAGGCCGAGGATGCCGGCGATGAGGGCGGCGAGAACATCAGGGGAAATTGAGCCCCCTCACCGTCACCCCGGGCTGACCCGGGGTCCAGCTTTTCTTTCGCACGCATCGCCAAATACATTGCGGCTTTCCGTGTTCGGACGTTTCAAGCGGCACGCCTTCTTCGCAAGAAGGCCAGCTGGACCCCGGGTCAAGCCCGGCGTGACGATCGTGAAATGCGGCAGCGGCGCCGCCGCCCCTTCATTGTTTCCCGATTCGCAGCCTCAAACCACTCGCAAATGTAGCGTCTTATAAACGCTCATCGTAGTTAATGACCCCATTTGGGGCATTAACTAAATCTCTTAAAATTTCCCCTCAGAATTCCCTGATTATTTCGCGATAATCGAAGTTAACGAGCGTCCAATCGTAGTTAATGCCATTTTGTATCGAGATGTATTCCTTCACACCGGCTTCAGGACTTTTGAAGGGAACATCGCCGTGAAGAAAACGCTTATCGCTCTCGCTGCCGGTGCAGCCGCTATCGCCTCCGCAACTGCCGCGAACGCGAGCACCTTCGTCATCAACAGCCTCTCGACGCAGTATAGCAGCCCGAGCGGCGAGGTGAGCATTGGTTCGGGCTGGAGCAGCACCTCATACGACGGCTCGTTCTCGCCCCAGAATATCTCCGGCACATGGGACGGCAAGGCGGTCAACTTCCTAGCTTACTGCCTCGAAGTCACCCAGAACTCGAGCACCGGCACGTTCAATGTCGTGTCGCTGAGCAACTATCTCGGTGGCGCGCTCTACAATGATGTCGCCTCGCTGGTCAGCAACTACGCCGGTGGCGACAAGACTCAGTCCGCTGCCCTGCAACTGGCGCTCTGGGAGACTCGTTACGAAACGAGCAACTCGAAGAACCTGGGCGCCGGTTACTTCGAGCTCGAATGGGCGAGCCAAGGCGAGTCCACGCTGATCAACACCGCCAATTCCTACCTTGCCAACAAGGGCACGATTAACAGCAATCTGGATTTCTGGGTCGCGACCAACAGCAGCAAGCAGGACCTGCTGTTCTACACCGTCAAGCCCGCCGTGCCGGAGCCGGCCACCTGGGCAATGATGATCATCGGTTTCGCTGCGATCGGCCGCACGCTGCGCGCACGCCGCCCCAACATGGCGATCAGCTTCAGCTAAGCACAGCCTTTACGATGTGGGAGCGGGAGCCTCGTGTCTGCGGACACGGGGCTCCTTGCTGTGCGGCCAGCGCGCGCCCCGAAAGGCCTTTCACCGCGTCGGCACGGGCTCGTCGCCGGCATAATCGTAGAAGCCCCTGCCCGTCTTGCGCCCCAGCCAGCCGGCTTCGACATACTTGACGAGCAGCGGCGCGGGCCGGAATTTGGGATCGCCCGTGGTGTCCTGCAGCACCTTGCAGATCTCCAGACAGGTATCGAGGCCCACGAAATCGGCCAAAGTCAGTGGACCCATGGGGTGGTTGAGGCCCAGTTTGATCGCGTTATCGATATCCCTCACGCTGGCCACGCCCTCGCCGAGCGCGAAGATCGCCTCGTTCAGCATCGGCAGCAGGATGCGGTTGACGATGAACCCCGGCGCGTCGAACGCATGGACGACCTCCTTGCCCAGCGCCTGTGCATAGGCCTCCACCGCCTGCACCGTCTGTGGCGAGGTAGCGAGGCCGCGAATGACCTCCACCAGCGCCATCACCGGCACAGGATTGAAGAAATGCACGCCAATGAACCGCGCCGGATCGGGCGCCGCCTGCGCGAGCCGCGTGATCGGAATGGACGAGGTGTTGGTCGCGAGGATCGCATCCGGCGCCAGAACCGCGCCCACCTCCGCGAAGATTGCGCGCTTGATGTCCTCCCGCTCGGTCGCGGCCTCGATTACCAGATCGCACCCGGCGACATCATCGAGCGCCACCACGGGTGTGATCCGTGCCAGCGCCGCCTGCGCATCCGCCTGCTCCAGCTTGCCATTCTCCACGGCGCGCGCGAGTCGCTTCTCGATGCCGGACTTGCCCTTTTCCGCACGCGCGAGATCGATATCGCGCAGCAGCACATCCATGCCGGCCTGAGCGCTCACCTGCGCAATGCCCGCGCCCATCTGGCCGGCGCCGATCACAGCGATTCTGCGCATATCTGTGTCCTTTCGATCCACTTGGCCCGGCTTGCTGACCACGGGCTGTCGCAACACATGCAGCTTGGCGCTACACCATTGGCTTCAACTGCATTATGACTGGCGGAATGACAAGGATTTCACGGCTTCTGCGCATGGGCGCGCTGGCTCTCACGGGCCTGGCAACGGTCGCGCCCGCTGCCCCGCCGCGCGGCGAGCAGACGTCGGGGTCTGTCCTCTCGACCGCGCCCGTTGTGGCAGAACCGGTGCTTGGTCGTCTGCGTGTTTTCGACAACTGGGCCGTGGGGTGCGACAATCGCCTGTCCTGCAGTGCGGTATCGCTGAATCCGGAAGGGGTGGATACGCCCAACCGGCTGCTGGTCCTCATTCACCGCGATGGCGGCCCCGCAGGCGCCACCAGCCTGCGCGTGCTGCTGGCCGACCGGCTGCGCGATCGGGTCGATTTCATGATCGATGGCACGCGCCGCATGCGGCAGAAGGTCGATGGCGACACGATTGCGCTTGATGGCCAGACCGCGCTGGAGGTCGTGCGGTCCATGGGCTCCAGCTACGTGTTCGAGCTGTACGATCGCAACCGGACGGTCATCGGCGCCCCGTCGCTGCAAGGCGTCGCAGCGGCACTGCGCTATATGGATGAGCAGCAGGGCCGCATCGGCAGCCGCGGCGCGCTGGCCGCCATCGGTGATGGCCCGGCCGACATGGCGCGCGCCCTGCCGGCCGACCCCGTGCTGCCCAAGACGATCCCGCTCCTCGCCGAAACCGCGACGCCTGCGCTCACGCCGCAAGAGCAAGCCACCGCCCAGCGCCTGGCGCAGTGCGAGAGTGGGCTGGAGAGCAGTCGCCAGCCCGATCTCCATACGCTCGATGCGGGGCATGTCCTGCTGCTGCTGCCCTGCGATGCGGGCGCATATAATGTGAGCGCCGTCCCGCTGATCGCGAGCGGCGAGCCCGGCAACCGGACGATTGCCTTCGCCCCGTTCGATCATCTGCCCGGCTTCACCGGCGATGCCAGCGCCCCGCCGCTGATCATGAATGCCCGCTGGAATCCTTCACGTGGTGAACTCTCCAGCTTCGCCAAGGGCCGGGGCCTTGGCGACTGCGGCACGGCGGAGACCTACCGCTGGGATGGCACCCGCTTTCGGCTGACGGAAGCCCGCTCCATGCCGGTCTGCCGGGGCGCCTGGGAATGGCCGGTGCTGTTCTCGCTGAAGGAAGAGGCCACAACGGGACGGCCGTAACCAGCCGCATGACCGCGCCTCAGCAGTAATCGTCCAGCCGGGCGTGGACCTGTTCCAGGACCTCCAGCGCAATGGCCAGCTTCTCAGGTGGAATGTCCCGCAGGATGTCCGCGCGCAAATCATTGGTGATCGCCATGATGTCTCGCGTGGCGGCCAGCCCTTTTTCGGTGATCCGGTTGTGGACGACCCGGCGGTCGACCTGGCTCTGCGCGCGTTCGATCAGGCCGTCGCGTTCCAGCGTGTTGAGCATATGGGCCATGGTCGGCCCTTCGACGCCGATCAGTTGGGCCAGTTCGCGCTGGGAGAGGTCGTCGCGGGCGCAGGCGAGCAGATACATCGTCTCCCACCGCGCCATGCTTTGCCCAACACTGCGGACCTTGTCATTGGCAAGCTTGCGCCAGCGCCGTGCCGCGACGACCAGCGCGCGCGTGGTCCGGAAAAAGGTGACGGTCCGCTCGTCGTGCTTGGCCCCGGCGTAGAAATTGGAGAGATGTCGCGTGGCATCCTCAATGGGAAAACCGCCAAATCGCGGAAGGCTGCGCGATGTCGCCGCGTCCTCTTCGCTGGTGGAACCCTGTGCGGACGGAGCCTTGTCGACCATCATTCTCCCTTACGTGCCGTTCCAGCAGACCTCCCGCACCTGCACCCGCTCCGTCAAGAGCGATCCGTCGGCCGGCCTGTGCGCCAAAGGGTGCCGTGCCGGACGAAACGCGCCCGGCACGGCAGGGGGATCAGAAGGACGTGCGGATGCCGGCCTTGTACATGCGCCCAACCGGGTTGAAGAGCACGTTGTTACCGCTGCCGTTCGCACCGGGGAAGTTCGGCGGATCGACATTGAACACATTGTCCACGCCGAAATAGACGCTCAACTTGTTATCGCCGCCGACCGGCACCTTCACCGTGCCCATCATGTCGACATAGGTGCGCGATGGCATGGCGTTGGTGCTGGAACTGCTGGAGGCCGTGATCACATAGCCGGGCTGCTCGGCGCCGATGAACGCCGCGTTGTAGAAGCCCTTGTTGATCCAGCGAACATGGGTGGAGAGCGAGAACAGCTCACCCAGGTCGAGGCCCACGGTCGCGTCAACCGTCCAGTCGGGGATGCCCGGAGGCGTACCGCCGCGCAGACCCGTCTGGCCGGCCCGTTCGACCGGCCCCACGGCGTCCACGGTCACCAGATCGATGACATGGCTGGCCATGACGGACAGGTTGACTGCGCTGGCCGCGCCGACCGGCTGGCGATAGTTCAGCTCCATGTCGATGCCGCGCGCGTTGAGCTGGTTGACGTTCTGAACCACGTCGCGAACATTGGTGATGACGCCATTGGCCGCACCACCATCGCGCGTGACCAGCGAGCAGCTCAGCGTATCGCCCTGCGAGCAGCGCGTCACGATGTTCTGCTGGCCGAGCGTGCTGATCGCATCCTTGATCTTGATGTCATAATAATCGACCGACGCCCGGAACCGCCCGAGCATCCCACCGCTTGGCTGCAAGACGATGCCAGCGGTGAACGTGTCCGCCTTTTCCGGCCGCAGATTGGGGTTGGAGCCCAGCGTGATCGGCACGACCGTCTGCTGACCGCCACGCGCCGGATCGTTGAGAATGCCGGACGCACTCGTGATCGGGCCGAACAGTTCCGAGACGTTGGGCGCGCGGATGTCGCGGGACTTGGTGACGCGGAAGCGGACCGCATCGACGGGCGCCCAGACGCCGCCCACCTTCCATGTGGTCACATTGACCGTGCTGCTCGGGAAGAAGTCGCTGGACCGCTTGTAGTGGGTCCGGCGGACGGCGCCGTTCAGGCTCAGTTCGCGGAAGAACGCCGTGTCGCGCAGGATCGGCACTTCGGCCTCACCATAAGCCTCGACCACCTGAATCTTGCCCGAGATGACCGATCCGTTGCCGGTGAAGAAGGCCAGCGCCTTGGAATTGGCATCGGCATCGCCGCTGACGCTGTCGCTGCGATATTCCGCGCCCACGGCGACGCCGAGCGGCCCGGCGGGCAGATCGAACAGCGAGCCGGTGACGTTGGCAGCGACGACATGCTGGGTGGTGATGTTGGTCTGGAAGGCATCGGCCGTGACATAGGCCTTGGCCGCCGCGAAGGTGGCGCCTTGGCCGGAGCCGAAGGGATTGAGGGCCACGCAGGCAGGGTCGTTATTGGTTGTGCTGGCATCGGCATTCACCCGGCACACCGGCGCCCCGCCGGGCCCGGCCACCGCGTCGAGCGCCTTGAGAATGCGCGAGGTGATCGTGCCACCCGTGATGTCGCTGCGGAACTCGTTGCGGCCGAACTGATAATAGATGTCCGCCGACCAGTTGGGCGAAATCTCATATTTGGCGGACGCGACGGCGCGATAGACATCGTTCTTCACGACCAGCTGGCCCGGGCCAATATCCTTGAAGCCCTTGCCCAGCGTGAAGCTGGTGAGGCCATTAGCATCCATGATGGTGCGCAGGTCCAGCGCGGGATTGCCGGAGGTCGGAATGAACGGGTTGTCGCGCTGGATGGTGATGGCCGTATTGCGATACGGCACCGCGCGGTGGCGCCCTTCGCCATGACCGTAGTTGAAGCCGAACTCCATCGTCAGGGCCGGCGTGGCTTCCCACGTGGCGAACGCCATGGCGTTATAGCGCTTGGTCGGCGAGACGATCGGGAAATCGAAATAGATGTTCTCGCCCGGCCCATCATTGGTGCCGCCAAGCTGATAGAGGTTGTTGGCCAGCGTGCCCTGCGTGGTGCGGAACGGCGTGCCGTCGGCGCGGAAGCCGATGCCGTCGATCGCGCGGAGAGCCGGGACGAGGCGGCCGGCATAAGCGGAGCTCGGCGGCGTGGTGATACCGTTATAGGGCGCCGTCCAGGGGTAGACGCCCGCCAGGATGTTGTTGGCGGGCAGGCTCGTCACGCCGGGATTGCGGCTGATGTTGATGAAGCCATTGGCGCACCAGTCGCGCGAGGGGCAGCTTTCCACACCCTCCGCCTTTTCATATTCGCCGCCCACGAGCAGATGCAGCGTCTCGCCGATCTGCCAACCGCCGGCCGCGCCGAACTGGGTGGTGAAATTGTCGCCATATTGCGAAAAGCCGACTTGGGCATTGGCCTTGTAGCCCGTGAACGCCTTGTCGATGAGCAGGTTGACGACGCCGGACACGGCGTCCGAACCATAGACGGCGGACGCGCCGCCCGTGACGACCTCGGCACGCTGGAGCATGATCGAGGGGATCATGTTGGTGTCGACTGTCGCCTGCGTGGTGGACGGCACGAAGCGCTTGCCGTCGACGAGGGTCAGCGTGCGCACCGCGCCCAGACCACGAAGATCGAGGATGCGACCGCCGACATAGCCGCCCGCCGCGCCCAGACCGGTCGAGGCCGGTGAGTTGGTCGCGCGGAAGGCAGGCAGTTCGTTCAGCGCATCGCCGAGATTGGTGATGCCGCGTGTTTCCAGTCGCTCAGCGCCCAGAACCGCCACGGGGGTCGGCCGGTCGAAACCGGAGGCGATGCGCGATCCGGTGACCACGATGGCCTCGTCGCTTGCATCTGCTCTATCGCTTTGGGGGGCGCTGTCCTGCGCGAAAGCAGGGAAAGCGAGGACGGTGGCGAGGGCCGCGAAACAGGCGTGCTGACGCAGCACGCGCGCAGATCTCTTCATTGCAAAGTCTCCCAGACAAATTATCGTTGTTAGGGAGCTATCTATTCATCAGATTCTGTTAGTTTGCAATCTACTTTGTCGCCGTCCGGGCGAAGGTCGATATGGTGTGGCGCAAATGCGGCAGGCTGTCAGATACCCCGTGAGAAAGGGCGGCAAACCAAGGTCCGCCGCCCTCTCACAAAGCATCCGCGGCGCGCCCCTTATTGTTTGCCGGCCACCGAATAGGTGATTGCGGCATTGCGGGTCTTCTGGAAATCGGGAACGCTCAGGCCCTTGAAGGCGGCATAAACGTCGATATTGCCGATGCCGAGCACCGCGGCCATTTTCTCCAGCATGAAGAAGATGACGCCGTAATGGATCATGCCGATCCAGTTGCGGCTGCGGATCAGCTCCTTCTCTTCCTCGCTCAAATCCGACTCGGCAAACAGCCCTTCCTGATCCTCGACAAACCGCTTGCGGAACTCCGGCTCGATCAGGCGGTGGAGGAAGTGGTTGATGCGGAAGCCCTTGACCGCGCGGTCAATGGTGAAAGGATAGGTCCCTTCGATCGCCTCGACGCCCGCCAGCTCGCGGGACGCGCGGGCACGCAGTTGCTCATCGGTCTCGGCCGGCGGCACCGGATCGCCCAAATCCTTGAACAGCATCGTCGCGATGGCCGTCATTGACGGGAGGAAGTAGCTCTGGTGCAGCTTCTCGACCTGTTCGGAGAGCGCGCCGCGCATCAGCAGCCACATCACCACCTCGGCGCCTTCCCAGCCGCCGAGCTTGGCGAGATCGGTCACCGTCGCGTCGAGCAGTGATTCGGGATCGTTGGTGAGCTTCTCCATGAACTCCATGTCCCAGGCGGTGTTGTTGAACCCGCAGCGCTCGCCATGGACCTGATGGGAAAGCCCGCCCGTGCCCGCGATCGCGACCTTGATGTCCCTGGGATAGCTCTGGATCGCGCGGCGCAGCGAGCGGCCGAACTTCCAGAAGCGGCGCGCCTTGGGGATCGGATGCTGAAGCACGCCGCACTGCAGCGGCACAAGGCGGCAGGGCCAGCCATTCTCGTGAGGCAGCAGGACCGAAAGCGGCGAGAAGGCGCCATGGTCCAGCCCCATGCCCTGCCAATAGGCCAGATCGAACTCGTCAGCGACCATGCACTCGGCGATGTGCTTGGCAAGGTCCGGATCGCCCTTGATCGCGGGCAGATCGCGCTTGCCGCCGCCTTCGTCCGCCGGCTCATACGCCTCGCCAATGCCCAGCGCGAAATGCGAGTAATGGGTGAAGAAGGAGGTCATGTGGTCGTTGTAGACATACAGGATCACATCGGGCTTCTCGTCCGCCAGCCATTGCTTGACCGGCTCGAATCCCTCGAAGATCGGCGCCCAGACGGGATCGGTCTGCTTGTTCGCATCCTTGGCGAACGCGATGGTCGGCGTGTGCGAAACGGCGAAACCGCCGATGATCCTGGCCATGGGCCTCTCCTCTTGTCTCTGCGGCGCAAGCACGGACTCGTCGCCGGTGGCGCATAGTGTAGGTTGCACCCTATTTGTACGCAACACAAACGAAGTAGCCGAAGGGCGGCATTGGCGAGCGTCCCGACCTCCTCTCTCGTCATTCCCGCGAACGCGGGAATCCAGGGGCGCATGGGCAGTTCCGCTGGCTTCTGGATTCCCGCGTTCGCGGGAATGACGAAGGGGACTGTCTAGCGCGGCCCCGCCTCATCCATCGTCATCGCCTGCGAGGGATAAGGCGCAACCAGCCGCTGCGCCTCTTTCCAGTCCGCGCGCAGCCAGCGGCCATGATCTTCAGCGTGGAGGATCACCGGCATGGTGCGCGGGTTGACCGAGGCGACCAGCCGGTTCGGCTCGCAGGTCAGCAGCGCAAAACTCGCCACCTCGCTGTCCCGCCAGATGCCCGCGAACGCGAAGATCGCCGCATCCGGCAGCGAGAAACGATGCGCGACGCGCTTGCCGGTGCGTGGATTAGGCGCCTGCGACCAGAGCTGAAAGCTGGTAACCGGCACCAGGCAGCGGAACTCCGTATGCCGCAGCGTGCCGACCCAGAACGGACTCTCGACATTGCGCACATGCGCGACCGGCGCGCCGCCCGTCAGAGCCGCGGCCGGCGGCGGCGGCACGCCCCATAGCCGCGGCACCAGCCGGCGCACGCCATCGCGCCCATGCACGATCACCGGCCCATAGCGCCCCGGCGTCATATAGCCTCCCGGCCACGGGTCCTCACCGGCATCCGCATGGAGCGCCGCGCCGATCTGCGCGGCACTGGCATCGAGGCGATAGAGGGACGTCATGGTCGCGCCCCACCCTTCCTGGCGCGGGACCGCGCGGTCAAGCGGGACGACACCCCTTCTACTGTGACGCTGCGACAGAAGCCATTTCGGCAGAGGGCGGTACCGCAGGTATCTCGGGAGCACCCACGGGCTCGACAGATTCGGACGCCGCAGTCGGGCCGAACGAGTCGGGAAAGGACGCGAGGGCGCGCTCTGGCAGATCATAGCGGTCCATCGTCACCGCAGAACAGGCGTAGGTGGCCTGATTGTGCCACTGCGCCGCAGCCATGCGAGCCGCAAGATCGGCGTGGCGCGCGGAGATCACCGTTCGCGCCTGCTCGATGTTGCTTGTCCAGAATATGGCGCTCTGCACCTTCTGGCCAGTCGAAAGGCTTGCGCCCATGACAGGCACGAAATCGCCCGCATAGACAACCGAGCCCGGCGCCACATGTAGACGGGGAGCACCAAAGCAATTGCTGCTGGTGGCAACCGCAGGGCCAGCCACCATGCTGTCCAGCGCATAATCGCCGGCAGTGACTCGGATAAGTTGGACCTCATAGTTCTGCTTCTTGTCCGCGCTGGCGATATTGAGGCGATAGGTGGTGCCATCGCCCGTTTTCTTCCAGTCGCGCGGCTGGTAGACCAGATCCTGCTTTTCTACATCGTAGCGGGCGAGACTGACGCTGGCTGAGCGTCCTGCGCTCGCGACCATCGGACGGCGAAATGCCAGGACGACCAGCCCCTCATTCTCTCCCAGCGCAATAGCCGCCCCTGGATCGATCTTTTTGCCCGCGAACAGGCTGCCAGGCCCGGCAGTCGGCGCGTCCAGGGTTAGTGCCGGATCTTCGACCTGCGTAAAGCTCGTGCGCGTGGTCACCTCGCCTTCAACCGTCTGCGCACCCACGATCCCGCCAAAATAGGCGTCACGCTGTGCATCGCCCATTGCGAGCAGGCTCTCTTGCTGCGACTTGGGCACCTCCACCAACCGCCAGCCGCGAATGAGCAGGCACTGGCGCCGATTGGCCCGCCGCTGCTCGCCTTGCACGATCATGCCGCCGATCAGTCCGCCAAGCCCGCCCCCAATACCCGCAGCAAGTGGAGAAATGACTGCGGGGTTATAATAATACGGGACGGTCCCCGCAGGTGTACGCGATCCGCGTGCGATCAGGCGGCATTCCTGCCAGTCCCGGTCATAGTCCGCCCGGGTTGCGCCGGGCTTGTTGTAGAAGCGCGTGTCCTTAAGGTCGCGAGCAGCGTCCTTGGCGATGTCTTCCGGCCTGTCATCGGGGTCGACAGGCGGCGACTGCGGGACGGGAGGCGGATTGTCGCCGCCGACCGGCACCAGGACCGTCCCCTGCGCCAGCACCGGCTCGGCCGGTAATGCTGCAAGAATTCCGAGCGCCAGACAACGGCGCGCAAAAGCACGATACCCCCTCATGATCCCCCCTAAACTCCTGTTTCAACACGGCGTTATCGCCAATCTGGAATGCGGGCAATCGAGATTTCTTGCCCAGTAATATAATGGTGTCTCATAATGATTTCATGACCGATCCCACCGCCCGCGCCCTTATCGACCGCCTCGCTCTCCAGCCGCATCCGGAAGGCGGATGGTATCGCGAGACCTGGCGGGCTGAGGCCATGCCCGGCGAACGCGCCGGGGCGACGGCGATCTATTTCCTGCTCGAGGCCGGGCAGCGCTCCCATTGGCACAAGGTGGATGCGAGCGAGACCTGGCTCTGGCACGCTGGCCACGCGCTCAGCCTCTCCACCGCGCCGGGCGACGAAGGCCCGGTGACAGCCCTACGCCTCGGCGGCGATGTGCTGGCGGGCGAGATCCCGCAGCATGTCATCGCCCCGCACCACTGGCAGGCCGCCGCGGCCGGCCGAGGCTGGGCGCTTGTCTCGTGCATCGTCACCCCGGGTTTCGACTTTGCCGGTTTCACGCTCGCGTCCCCCGGCTGGGCACCAGGTTGCGCACCAGGTTGCGCACCAGGCGATCCCTCCGCGGCTTGATCCAGCGCAAGGCGACGCGGCGCCGGCCCTGACATGCAAGCCTCATGATGAGGAGCCCTGCGCCATGAGCCACGCCGAATGACCCAATCGACCACCGCCGAAGCATCCCCACCCGACCCCGCGCCGCTGCCCTATGACGAGATCGGCGGCACGCCGGCCGTGCGCGCGCTGGTCGAGCGCTTCTATGATCTCATGGAGCAGGACCCGCGCTTTGCCGAATTGCGGGCGATTCACGAGCCCGATCTCGCGCCGATGCGGGAATCGCTGACCGGGTTCCTCACCGCCTGGCTCGGCGGCCCACGCGACTGGTTCACGCAAAAGCCCGGCGCCTGCATCATGTCCGCGCATCGCCAGATCGGCTTTGGCGATGTGGAAACCCGGCAATGGACGCAAGCGATGGCGCAGGCGCTGATCGACACCGGCGTAGAGGAAGCGCTGGCCGAGAAAATGAACGCCGCCTTCGCCCGCATGGGTCGGGCGATGCAGCGCGATTAGACCGGTTGGCTTAGGGCCGTCCTGCATCGTTGCCGCTATCGGCCCGCCTCGCAAAACCGCGTGGCGGGCGAAATGTCGTGAATGCGGCCTCCAATCACACCCCGCGAAAATATCTTAGACGGAAGCGCAGACACGCCTTATAGGCCTAGCGAGTCAGAAACCGGAAATAATTCCGGCATAGTGAAGCTTGCCAAGGGACCTGCGCCATCATGAGAGAATTTCACTCCTATCGCCCGGCCGAGGGCCATCGTCTCAAGCACCAGCCGGCCAACGCGATCGTCGCGCCCCGCCCGATCGGCTGGATCAGCACGGTCAGCGCCGAGGGGGTCGCGAATCTCGCTCCGTTCAGCCTGTTCAACATCGCCAGCTACCGCCCGCTGATCATCGGCTTCTCCTCGGGTGGGGAGAAAGACAGCGTCCGCAATGCGCGAGAAACCGGTGAATTCGTTTGGAACTTGGTTGGCCGCGATGTCACCGACGTGATGATCCTGACCGGGGACGAGGTGGGGCCCGAGGTCGACGAGTTCGAGATGGCGGGGATCGAGAAGATCGCCTCGATCGATGTCGCGCCGCCCCGCGTGGCGGCGAGTCCCGCCCAGTTCGAATGCAAGGTGACCGAGATCATCCACCTTAAGGATCTGGATGGCGTCCCCAGCGACTTCCGGGTGGTGTTCGGCCAGGTCGTGCATGTGCACATCAATCAGGACTGCATCCTCGACGGCATCTATCAGACCACCCATGCCGTGCCGGTGTCGCGCGGGGGCGGCCCGGCCGATTATTATGAGACGCGTGCCGATGCCCTGGTCCAAAAATGGCGGCGCGGTCCGGTTACGCCCGTCGACCGCAAGCGAGAGTTTTCCAAGTGATCTGACGGCTCGAAATGTCTGACCCGCCCCCCCGAGTCTCGACGCGGACGATATAAGCGACGACATTTGAAGCGGCTGCCAGAGGTGAAACGGGGGATTCTCGGCTTTGACCGTCAGCGGCCAGGTCTTTTGGATTTGCAGGGCGATAGGCTGGTATTGGGCTGAGAGCTGCCTGCACTATCGCCTGCAATGCTCGAAGGCGCTCGGCGCGATGGAGACGCCCGACATAAGCCATGTTGCGGCAGGAGGGGGCCAATAGCGCGAACGGCATCCCTGAGATGCCGCGCCCAGCCCCCGCCGCCAGCCCTCAGTCGAGTGCCTCAATCACCGCCGCGCGCAACTCCGGCAGGCCCATGCCCTTCTCGCTCGATGTCGGGATGATCTGCGGATGGGCCGCCGGGCGCTTGCGTACTTCTGCCGCGGTTTGCTCGGTGACGACAGCGAGGTCGGTCGCCTTCACCTTGTCGGCCTTGGTCAGCACCATACGGTAGCTCACCGCTGCTTCATCCAGCATGTCGAGCAGCGTGCGGTCGACATCCTTGAGGCCGTGGCGGGCATCGACCAGCACCAGCGCGCGCTTGAGGACGGCACGCCCGCGCAGGAAATCGTTCACGAGGAAGCGCCACTGCTTCACCACATCCTTGGGCGCCTTGGCATAGCCATAGCCGGGCATATCCACGAGACGGAAGCGCAGCGGCTCGCCCACGTCGAAGAAATTGAGCTCCTGCGTGCGCCCCGGCGTGTTGGATGTGCGCGCAAGGCCATTGCGGTTGGTCAGCGCATTGATGAGCGAGGACTTGCCGACATTGGAACGCCCGGCAAAGGCGACCTCCGGCACATCCGCTGGCGGCAGGAAGTTCAGCCCCGGCGCGGATTTGAGGAAGCTGATCGGCCCGGAAAAGATCCGGCGGGCCTCCTCGATGCGGGCGGCGGTGTCCTGATCGCTCTGGGCTTGATCTGTGTCGGTCTGGTTCATGCCATCCCCCTAGCGCCAGACGCGGCGCCCGTCACCTGAAAGGGCAAGGAGCGGGAAAGCGGGGTGCGGTCGATCCCGAAGATCAGCGGGACCCCGGGTCAAGCCCGGGGTGACGAAGTTGGAATGAGATCATCCCTGGAAGCGCAAGTGGGATAGGGCGCTTGCTCCCCACCGTCACCCCGGGCTTGACCCGGGGTCCCGCTGCTCGATCTTCCCCTCGCCTCAACCCTTCGCCGTATCCGCTGCCGGCTGCCCCAGCACGGGATGCTGGCGATACAGCCACCATTGCTGCGCGATGGTGAGGATGTTGGATGTGCACCAGTAGATCAGCAGGCCGGCCGCGAACGGCGCCATGATGAACATCATCATCCAGGGCATCAGCGAGAAGATCTGCTTCTGCACATCGTCCATCGGCGCCGGGTTCAGCTTGAACTGCAGCCACATGGTGATGCCGAGGATCACCGCCAGCACGCCGATGCCGAGGAACGAGGGCGGCGTGAACGGCAGCAGGCCGAACAGGTTGAGGATGTGCGCCGGATCGGGCGCGGACAGATCCTTGATCCACAGGTAGAAGGGCTGGTGGCGCATATCCACCGTCAGCATCAGCACCTTGTAGAGCGCGAAGAAGATGGGGATCTGCAGGAAGATCGGCAGACAGCCCGCGAGCGGATTGACCTTCTCCGTCTTGTACAGCGCCATGATCTCCTGCTGCATCTTGGGCTTGTCGTTCTTGTAGCGCTCCTGCAGCGCCTTCATCTTCGGCTGGATGGCGCGCATCGCCGCCATGCTGGCGAACTGCCGCTGGGCGACCGGGAACATCAGGCCACGCACGATGAAGGTGAGGCAGATGATCGCCACGCCGAAATTGCCGATGTGGCGGAACAGCCAGTCGAGCAGATAGAAGATCGGCTTCTCGAACCAGCGGAACCAGCCCCAGTCGATCGCGCGGTCGAACAGTGCGATGCCCTGCTGGTCCATATAGCGGTCAAGCACCGGGGTTTCCTTGGCGCCCACGAACAGCCGGCTCGTCGTGCTGAGCGAGGTGCCGGGCTGGACGACGGCGGGCGCGTAGGTCAGGTCGGCCTGATAGCGATTCTTTTCTTTGGCGCACTCTGCCTGATTACGTTCGCTGCATAGGAAGCGCGCATCCACAGGAAGCGATTGCGCTGGAATCAGGGCAGCGTGCCAGTACAGGTCTGTAAACCCGATCCATCCTCCAGTGGTGCTGAATGCATTAACCCCAGCAACCGTCTTGGTCCCAAAAATCTGGGCGAAGAATCCTGGCGCCTCGCCATCAAGATTCTGGAAACCGATGTCGTAATTGGCCGATCCGTTGAACACACCTACGGGGCCGGTGTGGATCGTCCAGGTCGACTTGTCCTTGCCATGACCAAGGCGCGAGAGCAGGCCATAGTTGCGGACGGCGATGGCATTGCCGCCCGCATTCTCAACCGTCTGCGCGACGGTGAGCAGATAATCCTCGTCGATCGACAGGCGGATGAGGAAGGTCTGCCCCGCGCCATTGCTCCAGCGCAGCGTCACCGGAGTCTGCGGGGTCAGCTTGGTGCCGTCCGCCGTCCACACTGTGTTGGCATCCGGCACGCGCACGCCTTCGCCGCTCCAGCCGAAGCTCGCGAAATAGGCATCGGCCGTGCCGCTCGGCGCGAGCAGGCGGACCGGCGGCGATTTTTCATCCACCGTCTGGCGATGCGTCGGCAGCACGACATCGTCGATGCGCGCGCCGCGCAGATTGATGGAGCCGCGCAGCTTGGGCGTCTCGATGGCGACGCGCTGGCTTTCGCCCAGCACGGCCTCGATCGGGCGAATCGCCTGCGCGCCTTCGGCCAGCGGCCCGCCGCGCACATTGGGCGCTGCGCCCTGCTGCTTCGCCTGCTGCTCGGCTCGCTCGATCGGCTGGGCCGATGGCGGGAAGAAATAATTGCTGATGACCGGCCAGCCAAAGAGAATAGCAATGGTCAGCACCACGGCGAGAAGGATGTTGCGCTTGTCGTCCACGTCTCTTTGGCTTCCGTCTCTTTGTCAGCTCATGTCAGGGGATTCGGCGTCAGGGCACCGGATCATGGCCGCAGCCGCCCCATGGGTGGCAGCGCAATAGCCGCTTCAACGCCAGCCAGCCACCCCTTATCGCCCCATATTTCCGCAGGGCCTCGATGGCATATTGGGAGCAGCTCGGCGAATAGCGGCAGGAGGGCGGCAGAATCCGGCTCGGTCCGATCTGCCAGCAGCGCGCCACGAGGATGAGAAGGCGCGCGATCATGGGGCGGAGTGGTCGAGTATGCGGCGACGCCATGGTCTTCCAGACTCGACCACCGTGCTCCTGCGAAGGCAGGAGCCCAAGGCCCAACCGACTGCCCTTGCCGCCCTGGGCTCCTGCCTTCGCAGGAGCACGGATGGTGCGGGGCCAGAGCGACAATCCCTCATCGACATCATGCGGGCGGCTCATTGCGCGGCGCAGGGTCATTGTGAGGCGCCGGGGGCGTCACCCTCTTGCTCCCACTGGAGCCGCGACCACCCCGACCCCGTCCACCTTCGCGCGGCGGGGCACCCTTGCCGCTGGCGACGCGCCGCAGCGCTTTCTCAAGCTCGGCGGCCAGCAAGGCATAATCGCGCTCGACCCCGCCCTCGCGGCCGATCAGCACATGATCGGCGCCGGCAATGGCGTGCGCAGGCAGGATCTCGCGCGCAAGCGCACGAAAACGGCGCTTCATCCGGTTCCGGATGACAGCGCCGCCGATTTTCTTGGTGACGGTAATGCCGAGGCGGGCCGTAGGATCGCCATCGCCCCGATCGCGCACCAGCAGTACGAAGCCTGGCATGGGTGCGCGCTGGCCGCGATTGGCGGCCAGATAGTCGGCGCGGCGGGTCATGCGACCCACGACGCGCCGCAGCGCGCCGTCCGCGCCGGGCTCGATCAGGCGGTCAGCTTCTTGCGGCCGCGGGCGCGGCGCGCGTTCAGCAGCTTGCGGCCGGCTGCCGTCGCCATGCGCAGGCGGAAACCGTGGCGGCGCTTGCGAACAAGGTTGCTCGGCTGAAAGGTGCGCTTCATCGTTCATTCCTCAAAATCGAATCAGGTTCTGCAGACTCGACAAAAATGGCCGCCTCGCCCCGATCCGGGAGGAGCGGCCGTCTGTCCGAAGGCGCGCGGATAGGCAAAGCGGGCTTATTTGTCAATCAGCGGGACGGAAAAGGACGCCGCGCTGCGCTGCTCTCTTAGGCGGGCCGCGCGGCTACCTGCAAGGGAATGAATAGCCACGCGCGCCTCATTCAGAAACGGTGGAAACGAAGCGGGAACATCGCTACACCCGCCTCATGATCGCGCATTTGAAAGGCCTGCTCGTCTCCACCGGACTGGATAGTGCCGTCATCGATGTCGGTGGCGTGGGCTATCTCGTCGGCATGTCCTCGCGCAGCCTGTCCGCGCTGGGCAGCGTGGGCGGAGCCGTCACCGTGCATACCGAGATGCTGGTGGGCGAGGAGTTCATCCGGCTGGTCGGCTTCGCGAGCGAGGCGGAGCGCGACTGGTTCCGCCTCCTCACCGGCGTGCAAGGTGTTGGCGCCCGCGTGGCGCTGGCCATTCTCTCCGCGCTGGAGCCGAGCGACCTGCACCGCGCCATTGCCGCGCAGGACAAGGCGATGGTCGCCCGCGCCAATGGCGTCGGCCCCAAGCTCGCCGAACGGATCGTGCGCGAACTGAAAGACAAGGTGGGCGCCATCGCCACCGGGTCCTTCTCTATCGGGCTGGATGCGAGCGGCGCGGCGATCCCGGCCGCGACGGGCGTGCAGGCCGATGCGCTCTCCGCCCTCGCCTCGCTGGGCTTCAAGCCGGGCGAAGCGAGCATCGCCGTCAGCGCCGCGCTGGACGAGCTGGGCGACAGCGCCTCACTGGATGCTCTGGTCCGCCTCGCGCTGCGAAAGGCTGCCAAGTGACGGGCCGGCCAACGCGCGCTAGGGTGCCGGGCTGATGGCAAGCTCCCCCCTCCTCACCGCCGGCCGCACGCCTGAAGATATGGATGCCGCGCTGCGCCCCAAGACGCTGGACGATTTCGTCGGGCAGAAGGGCGCGCGCGAGAATCTGCGGATCTTCATCAATGCCGCCCGCGCACGCGGCGAAGCGCTCGATCATGTGCTGTTCTTCGGCCCGCCGGGCCTGGGCAAGACGACGCTGGCGCAGATCGTCGCGCGTGAGATGGGCGTGGGGTTCCGTGCCACGTCCGGTCCGGTCATCGCCAAGGCGGGCGATCTCGCCGCGCTGCTTACCAATCTCGATGAAGGCGACGTGCTGTTTATCGACGAGATTCACCGGCTCAATCCGGCGGTGGAGGAAATTCTCTACCCGGCGATGGAGGACCGCGCGCTCGACATCATGATCGGGGAAGGCCCCTCTGCCCGCTCGGTGCGGATCGATCTGCCCTCTTTCACGCTGGTCGGCGCGACGACGCGGCAGGGCATGCTGGCCACGCCGCTGCGCGACCGGTTCGGCATCCCCGTGCGGCTCAACTTCTATACCGTCGATGAGCTGGAGCATGTCATCACCCGCGCCGCGCGGCTGCTCGACCTGCCGATCGCCCCCGATGGCGCGAGCGAAATCGCCCGCCGCGCCCGTGGTACGCCGCGCATTGCCGGACGGCTGCTACGGCGGGTCCGTGATTTCGCTCACGCCGCCGGCCATGATGTCGTCGATGCCGCCGCCGCCGATGCCGCACTGACCCGGCTGGAGGTCGACCAGCTCGGCCTCGACCTGATGGATCGCCGCTACCTGCGGATGATCGCCGACATATATAAAGGCGGCCCGGTCGGTGCCGAGACGCTGGCCGCTGGCCTCTCCGAACCGCGCGACACCATCGAGGATGTCATCGAGCCCTATCTGCTCCAGCTGGGGATCATCGCGCGAACCGCCCGTGGCCGCATCCTGAATGCGCCGGGCTGGAAGCATCTCGGCCTCAATCCGCCAGAGGGCAGCCAGGACGGTTTGTTCGACTGACGCGACGAGCGGCAAGCGATCCTTCCCAGTCCCATGCGATAGAACGAAGATCTGCTGCGTTCTGACGCTTGAAAAGGCTTCCCGCCGCGAGTCGCGTCGGTTAGGACTGGTCGCCCATGCCTTCGCAAAGCGCCCTTCATCCCGCTTCGGGACAGTTTGAGAACGGAGAACATCGCTTCCCCGTGCGCGTCTATTTCGAGGACACAGACCTTTCCGGCGTCGTCTACCACGCCAATTATCTGCGCTATATGGAGCGCGCCCGCTCGGATATGCTGCGCCAGCTCGGCATCGATCAGCGCGCGGCGCAGGAAGCCGGCGAGGGCGTGTATGCGGTGACGGACATCGCGCTGCGCTACCGCGCGCCGGCGCGCCTGGACGATGATCTCACCGTGCGCAGCCACCTGACGCAACTCGGCGCGGCGCGCTGCGTTATAGCCCAGTCGGTCTGGCGCGAGGACACGGAACTGACCCGAGGCAGCGTCACCGTGGCCTTCCTCGACAGCACCGGTCGCCCACGCCGCCAGCCGGCGGACTGGATCGATCGCTTCAGCCGGCTCGCGCCGCTTCCTTCCTGACCGGAGAAACACCCCCGCCCATGACTCTCACCCTCATGCTTGCTGCCGCAGCGCCGGACAATGCGCTCACTTTGTCGCCGGTGGACATGTTCCTCCAGGCGGATCTCGTCGTGAAGGCGGTGATGGTCGGCCTGCTGCTGGCCAGCGTCTGGACCTGGGGCATCATCTTCAGCTTCGCCGGACGGCTCCGGCGGATGCGCAAGGGATGCGACGAGTTCGAGCGCGCCTTCTGGCAGGCCAAGGACATGGACGCCTTCGCCAAGGAGCGCGGGCGTGAAGACCTGCCGAGCGCGCAGGTGCTCAATGCCGGCATCGCCGAATGGCGCCGCTCCACCGCCGAGCGCGGCATGAACCCGGATGGCACGCGCGATCGGCTCGCTACGGCCATGGGGTCTGCTCTGGCCGGCACCATCGACAAGATTTCGGACCGGCTGAACATCCTCGCGACCGTCGGCTCGGTGGCGCCGTTCGTCGGCCTGTTCGGCACCGTGTGGGGCATCATGCGCGCATTCATCGCCATTGCCGGCGAGCAGAACACCAGCCTCGCGGTCGTGGCGCCCGGCATTGCCGAGGCGCTGTTCGCGACCGCCATCGGCCTGTTCGCGGCTATTCCGGCGGTGATCGGCTACAATCGCCTGAGCCATGGCGTGAACCGACTCGAAGCGCGGGTCCAGCGCTTCTCGGACGGGCTCTACACCACTTTCAGCCGCGAGCTTGAATCCTGATGGGCATGAACCTGCCTTCCAACCGGCGGGGCGGGCGACGCGCGCCCATGGCGGACATCAACGTCACGCCGCTGGTCGACGTGATGCTGGTGCTGCTCATCATCTTCATGGTGACCGCCCCCTTGCTGGTGACCGGTGTGCCCGTGCGCCTGCCGGAGAGCCGGGCCAGCGCGCTGGACCAGGACAAGAAGCCCGCCATTGTCTCGGTCGATCCGGAGGGCGCGGTCTTCATCAATGACGATCCGGTGAGCGACGATGCGCTGCCGGACCGGCTCAATGCCCTGCGCGCCGGCCTTGGCCCGGACGAGCAGGTGTTCCTGCGTGCCGATGCCGCACTCGATTATGGCCGTGTCATGCGCGTGATGGGCGAGCTTAATCGCGCCGGGCTGGACAGGGTGGCGCTCGTCACCACCGGGATTGGCATGGGCGGATCGGATCCGTCCACCGTGCGTTCAGTGACGGGCGAATAAGGGCGGGCAATGGACCAGCGCGAGCGTCTAGGACTGGGAATTTCCACGGCGGGCCATGTGCTTCTGCTCGGCGCGCTGTCGCTCGGCCTGTTTCAGAAGAGCGCCGATTTAAAACCGCCGTCGACCATCGACGTGACCTTCGCGGATGCAGTCGCGCTCGAAAGCCTCACCCGCGAGCATGCGCCGGACGTGCCGCAAACCGCCACCGCGCCGGAAATCGGTGAGGTTGAGCCCGACGCAGCCCCGCCGCCGCCCTCCACCGCAGCGCCAACCTCTACGGCGCAGCCCGATCCCGTCGCGCCGCCACCCCCGCCCCGCGCGCAGGCCCCCACGCCCAAACCGGCTCCGCCCCCGCCACCCGCGCCCAAACCGCGCGAACAACGGGCGAGCACGCGCGAGACGCCGGCCGCCAAGCCCGCGCCCTCCCGCCCCGCACGCCAGGAAGCGCCGCGTCAGCGCGCCTCGCGACTGGGTGACGATTTCCTCAAGGGCATCGATGCCGAGACGGCCTCCAGCCGCGCGACGCCCAACACCAGCGGCTCCAACGCCAAGCTCAGCCCGGTCGCGGCCCGTGCGCTGAATGCCGAGATCACCCGCCAGATCAAGCCGCACTGGCGCCCACCCTCGGGCGCCGATGCCGAAAAGCTGGTGACGCTGCTCAGTGTCCACCTGACACCGGACGGGCGCATCGATGGCCGGGTCGAGGTCGTCGGGCAGGAGGGCGTGACGGCCAGCAATCGCGCCCAGGCCGATCTCCATGCCGAGCGGGCCGTGCAGGCCGTGATGCGCGCCGCGCCGTTCAAGAACCTGCCCGCCGAATTTTATGAACAGTGGAAGTGGCTCCGGCCGCTCCGCATTTATGCGAGTCTGTGACCATGATGATGCTCAGCCTTCGACGCAAAACCCTGCGCGGTGCCAGCGCCCTGCTGGCCCTGCTCATCGCGATGCCCGCCACGGCGCAGCTCAGCGTGGACGTCACCAATCCGGTCGAGAGCGATCTGCGGATCGCCGTTCCGGCCATGCCGACCCAGCAGAATGTCGAAACGCCGGCTGGCTCCACCCAATCCCTCGGCCAGCGCATTGCCGAGGTGATCGCCAACGATCTGCGCGGCTCCGGGCTCTTCACCCCGCTTGGCCCGAATGGCGTGCAAGCACCCTCCATGGCGGAAGTCACCAGCCCCGTCTTCGCGCGCTGGTCCGCGATGAATGCCGAGGCGCTGGTGCAGGGCTTCGTGCGCTCAGCGGGCGGCGATTCGCAGATCACGGTCGGCTGCTATCTCTATGACGTGTCGCTCGGCACTGAACTGGCCCGGCAGGGCTATGTCGTTGCGCCCCGCGACTGGCGCCGCGCCGCCCACCGCTGCGCCGACCTTGTCTATTCGCGCCTGACCGGCGAGAGCCCGTTCTTCGACAGCCGCATTGCCTACATCGCCGAGACCGGCCCCAAGGACAATCGCGTCAAGCGCCTCGCCATCATGGATAGCGACGGCGCCAACCATCGCTTCATCACCAACGGCCAGAGCCTCGCGCTCACCCCGCGCTGGTCGCCGGATTATCGCTCCATCGCCTATGTGAGCTATGTCGGCCGCAACGTGCGCATCTACATCTATGATGTCGATCAGGGCCGCCAGCGGGTGCTGCTGGAAGGCAGCGGCGCCATCTTCGCCCCGCGCTGGTCGCCGGACGGGCGCACGCTGCTCTATTCGATGGCCAGCGGCGCCAATACGGACATCTACAAGATCCCCGTCGCCGGCGGTCGCCCGACACGGCTGACCAACACGCCGGGCATCAATGTCGGCGGCTCCTTCTCGCCGGACGGGACGAAGGTCGTCTTCGAGAGCGATCGCTCGGGCGGGCAGCAGATCTATGTGATGAATGCGGATGGCTCGGGCCAGCGCCGCATCAGCTTCGGCGGTGGTCGCTACGCCACGCCGGAATGGAGCCCGCGCGGTGACCTCATCGCTTTCACCAAAATCGCCGGCAACTTCCGGGTCGGTGTGATGGATGTGAACGGCAGCAACGAGCGGCTGTTGACCAATGGCTGGCAGGATGAAGCGCCGACCTGGTCGCCCAATGGCCGTGTGCTGCAATTCTTCCGCACCGCAGCCGGTCGCTCCGGTAATTCCTCCATCTGGCAGGTCGATCTGACCGGCGTGAACGAGCGCAAGATCGTAACGCCGGTGGACGGCTCGGACCCCGCCTGGGGGCCGCTG
This sequence comes from Sphingobium sp. B1D7B, assembly GCF_025961965.1. Classification (NCBI taxonomy): domain Bacteria; kingdom Pseudomonadati; phylum Pseudomonadota; class Alphaproteobacteria; order Sphingomonadales; family Sphingobiaceae; genus Sphingobium; species Sphingobium sp. B1D7B. The sequence goes on along the minus strand of NZ_JAOQOR010000001.1, from coordinate 1,515,149 downwards.
CTTCAGTGACGGGGAACCAATAATTCATCTTTGTTTTCATATCTTCAGGTTGACTTGTCGGCAAAACGCCCCAACCATACGACGAACCGGTTTGTGTTCAGGACAGTAGGAGAAGCCCCCATGCGTACCACACCCCTGTTGCTGCTGGTTTCCAGTGCCGCGCTCGCCCTTTCGGCCTGTGCCAAAAAGGCGCCGGAGACCCTTCCCCCCGCTCCGGCTGACACGGCTCCGCCGCCGGCCACCACGCCGACGCCCACGCCGAGCGGCCCGACCCCGGGCAGCCAGGCCGACTTCGTCGCCAGCGTGACCTCGGACCGCATCTTCTTCAATACGGATGAGAGCGACATCGACGATGAGGACCGCAATGTGCTGCGCAGCCAGGCCGAATGGCTGATGCGCTACCCGCAGAAGCGCGTGACCGTCGAAGGCCATGCCGACGAACGCGGCACCCGCGAGTACAACCTCGCCCTCGGCGAGCGTCGCGCCAATGCCGCCAAGAACTATCTGGCCTCGCTCGGCATCGATGCCGGCCGCATCAACACGATCAGCTACGGCAAGGAGCGCCCGGTCGCGCTCGGCTCGGATGAAGCCAGCTGGGCCCAGAACCGTCGCGCAGTTACCGTTACGGTCGACTGACACGCGCCACAGCGCCAAACAGAAAGGGCAGCCTTCCAAGCGGGAGGCTGCCCTTTTCTATGATCTGCCCTTCTGGCGGGCGGGCCGTCAGCCGCGCCGCGTACCCGTCATAGCCATGGTGCCGAAAGCGCCGGCATCGATGGTGCCGCTGATCTTGCCGTCGGTCACAATCGCCTCGCAGGTGAGCGTCATCGGCATGGGCATGGTCATCTCCATGGTCCAGGTCAGCCGGTTGCCGTCCACCTTGCCGTTCTTCACATCGAGCGAACCGAGCGGCCCCGCATTGGTGCCGTTGAACGTGTCTCCGTCCGTCACGACGGTGAACACGCTCGCCTGATCCCCCATCGGGGTTTTGGTGGTGCAATCATAAGCGCCGTCTACTTTGGCCATTTCATCTCTCCTTCCGGAATGAACATTATTCAGCGTGCGGGGGCCGCGTCGGGGGTGATCTCCGTCACGGGCAACCCCAGCGGCTTGAGCTGATCCGCAATCTGGCTTTTGTCGCCAACCACTACCCAGCTCAGCCGTGCGGGATCGATCAGCTGCTTCGCCGCCGCGTCGAGCTGGGCCGGAGTGAGCGCCTGATAGCGCGCCCGCAGCGTCTCGACATAATCGAACGGCCGGCCGAACAGCGCATCCGCCTGCATCTGCCCAAGCACCGCGCCGGTCGTCTCGAACTGCCCCGGCAAGCCGGCGATCTCGCCATTGACGACGCGCGCGAATTCCTGCGGCGTCACGCCCTTTTGCCCAAGGAAGCTGACGATCTGGTCCCGCATCGCCGCGATGGCGGGGCCGGTCTTGTCCGCCTGCACCGGCGCGCTGACCAGATAGGGGCTGCGCTCCAGCCGCCGGCTGAGCGCACCGCGCACGCCATAGGACCAGCCCTTGGCCTCCCGAATGTCCGCGTTCAGCCGCGAGAGAAAGTCATCGCCCAGCACGGTGTTCGCCATGTTGAACGCGACCAGGTCATCGCGCCCGGTCGCCTTGGTGACGACCCCGCCCAGAATGACGGACTGCGGCGACTGCGGCCGGTCGATCAGGTAGATGCCCGGCTTGGGCGTCGGCACCGCCACCGAGAAATCCTTGACCGGCGAGGCCATGCGGTTCTGCGGCCAATTGCCGAAGCGCGCCTCCAGCAGGGGCTTGATCTCGGCCATGGTGATGTCCCCGGCGACGAAGATCTCTGCCTTGCTGGGGACGATCCAGCCGCCATGGTAATGCACGAGGTCGTCGCGCGTGATCGCCTTCACCGTGGTCTCCTCACCCCGCGCGCTGACCACGCCATAAGGATGCTGCGGGCCATAGAGCAGCGGCGAGATTGCCCGGTTGGCAAGGCCGCTGGGCTGCGTCTTTTCCGCCGCGATGCCGGCAAGCTGGATGGTCCGCAGCCGCTCGATCTCGCTCGGCGCGAAGGCGGGGTTGCGGATCACATCCTGCAGCAGGTCGAGCGAAGGCGCCAGATTGGGCTTGAGCGCGAACAGGGAGATGGACGTGCGGTCCATGCTCTGCCCGGTCGAGATGCTGGCGCCGAGCCGCTCCTGCTCCTCGGCGATCTGGATGGTCGAGCGGCTGGTGGTGCCGGCCTCCAGCAGGTCGAGCATCAGCGTGCCCAGCCCCATCCGGTCCCGCCGGTCACTGGCAAGCCCAGCGTCGAAATTGACCGCGATGCTGACCGTCGGCACGGTCGAGCGGGTCGCGACGTGCAGCTTGATGCCATTGCCAAGCGTCGCCGTCTCCACAGCGGGGAAATCGAGGTCCGGATTTTGCGTCACGTCCGGAATCGCCAGCGTCGGCTTGGGCGCCGCGACGTCCGCCGGCGCATTCTCGCCCGGCGCGGCGACGGTGGCGTCCGCATAGGCCTCCCGCTCACCGGGCTCGACCGTCAGCGCAAACACCGGGCGGGTGAGCCAGCGCTGCATCGCCGCCGTCACGGCCGTGGGCGTCGCGGCGGCGATGGCCGCCAGGTCCTTCTTGTACTGGGCAGGATCGTCCGAATATAACAGTCCCTCAGCCAAGGTGGACGCCTTGCCGCTGAATCCGCCGACCACTTCAAGCGCGGCAATCTCGCCGGCCACCTGCCGGGTGGCCACGCGGGTGACTTCGTCGGCTGTTGGGCCAGTCTTGATGAAATCGCCCATAATCTCATCGAGCCGGCGCGAGACCAGCGCCGGATCGGTGCCGGGCTTCACATCCGCCGTCGCCATGAAGAAACCGAGCTGCTCGAACTGCTGCACGCCCGCGGTCACGCTCACCGCGATCTGCTCGTCTCGGACGAGGATATTGTCCAGCCGCGAGCTGGCGAGACCGCCGAGCACCGCGCCACCCACGGAGAGCAAAGGCGCATCCTTGTCATTGCGACCCGGCGTCACCCACATGCGATAAATGCGCGTGGTCGCCACGCGGTCCTTCATCACCTTGTCGACCCGCGCGGGCAGCGTCGGGATCGGCGCGGCAACCGGCTTGACCGCCGGCCCCGCCGCGATGCCGCCGAAATATTTCTCGACCTTCGCCTTGGCCGTGACGGCGTCGATATCGCCGGCCAGCACAAGGATCGCGTTGTTCGGCCCGTAATGATCGCGGAACCAGCCCTTCACATCCTCCAGCGAGGCGGAGTCCAAATCCGCCATCGAGCCGATGGTCGAGTGGCCATAGGGATGGCCCTTGGGCAGCAGCGTCTCAAGCTGCACATATTCCACCAGGCCATAGGGCTGATTGTCACCCTGCCGCTTCTCGTTCTGCACCACGGCGCGCTGGGCGTCGAGCTTGCCTTGCGTCACCGCGCCGAGCAGGCGGCCCATGCGATCCGCCTCCATGAACAGCGCGCGATCGAGCGTGCCCGTCGGCACCGTCTCGACATAATTGGTGCGGTCGAACCACGTCGATCCATTGGTCGGGGTGGAGCCGGCCGAGACCAAAGGCTCATCGAAATTGGGCACATTCTCCGACCCGCCGAACATCAGATGTTCGAAGAGATGCGCAAAGCCGGTCTTGCCTTCCGGCTCATGCTTGGAGCCGATGCGGTAATAGACGGTCACGCCGACGACCGGCGCCTTGCGATCGGTATGCACGATCACGCGCAGGCCATTGGGCAGCGTGAACGTCTCGTAGGGAATGTCGACTCGCTTGATGAGATCGGCGAGCGGCGCGGGCTTGACGGCTGCGCTGGCCGTCGCGGTGGCTGCTGGACGGGGGGCGGGCTGCGCTTGCGACCAGGCCGGCACGGATGCCGTAAGGGCAAGGCTGCAAACGCCCAGATACATGAGGGCAGTCGAACGACGAACAGTCAGACGCATAGAATCTCCGACGAATATCAACAGGTCGCCACCCGTAGCAGCGACGGCCTGAACCATGGCCGGACCATAGCGGCAGGCGGCGGCCAAGCCTAGCGCCGGATCGAACCGGCCCCGGATTGAGGACCCGCCAGCGAGCTTGAGCGTTGATCATATCGAAGCTGGCATGGCATATTGGCAGCGGTCGATCATGCTGCCCGGATCGCGCCGGAGAAAAACGCACCGCCCTCTTGTGTTGCGAAATAGCAACACCATCTGTGGCGGGCGAAGGGAGATAGTATGAATCTCGAAAAGTTCACAGACCGGGCCAAAGGCTTCCTGCAGAGCGCACAGACTGTTGCGATCCGCATGAACCACCAGCGCATCAGTCCGGAGCATCTACTCAAGGCGCTGCTCGAGGATGAGCAGGGCATGGCCAGCGGCCTCATTAAGGCGGCGGGCGGTGATGCCGCGACCGCGCTGCGCGAGACCGACGCGGCGCTGGCCAAGGTGCCCGCCGTCAGCGGATCGGGCGCGCAGCAAACCCCGGGCCTCGACAATGACGCCGTACGCGTGCTCGATTCCGCCGAGCAGGTCGCGCAGAAGGCGGGCGACAGCTATGTCACCGTCGAGCGGCTGCTGCTCGCTCTGGCACTGGCGACGACGACCGCCGCCGGCAAGGCGCTGGCCACCGCCGGCGTGAAGGCCGAGGCGCTCAATGGGGCAATCAATGCCTTGCGCGGCGGGCGGACGGCGGACACCGCGTCCGCCGAGGACCGCTACGACGCGCTCAAGAAATTCGCCCGCGACCTCACCGAGGCCGCCCGCGATGGCAAGCTCGATCCGGTGATCGGCCGCGACGAGGAAATCCGCCGCACCATCCAGATCCTCGCTCGCCGCACCAAGAACAACCCGGTGCTGATCGGCGAACCCGGCGTCGGCAAGACCGCCATCGCCGAGGGCCTTGCGCTGCGCATCGCCAATGGCGACGTGCCCGATACGCTCAAGGACCGTACGCTGATGGCGCTCGACATGGGCAGCCTCATCGCCGGCGCGAAGTATCGCGGCGAATTCGAGGAGCGCCTCAAGGGCGTGCTCGACGAGGTGAAGGGCGCGGACGGCCAGATCATCCTCTTCGTCGACGAAATGCACACGCTGATCGGCGCGGGCAAATCCGAAGGCGCGATGGATGCCTCCAACCTGTTGAAGCCGGCCTTGGCGCGCGGCGAGTTGCACTGCATCGGCGCGACCACGCTCGATGAGTATCGCAAATATGTCGAGAAGGACCCCGCCCTCCAGCGGCGGTTCCAGCCGGTGTTCGTTGGCGAGCCGACGGTGGAGGACACCATCTCCATCCTGCGCGGCATCAAGGACAAGTACGAGACGCACCATGGCGTGCGGATCGCGGACGGGGCCATCGTCTCCGCCGCGACGCTCTCCAACCGCTACATCACCGACCGCTTCCTGCCGGACAAGGCCATCGACCTGATGGACGAGGCCGCGAGCCGCATCCGCATGGAAGTGGAATCCAAGCCCGAGGAGATCGAAAATCTCGACCGGCGGATCATGCAGCTCCAGATCGAGCGCGAGGCGCTGAAGAAGGAGACCGATCAGGCGAGCAAGGACCGGCTGGCGGCGCTGGAAGGCGACCTCGCCAATCTGGAGCAGCAATCGGCCGAACTCACCGGCCGCTGGCAGGCCGAGAAGGACAAGATCGCAGGCGAGGCCAAGCTCAAGGAACAGCTCGATGCCGCGCGCATCCAGCTGGAGCAGGCGCAGCGCACCGGCGAATATGCCAAGGCTGGCGAGCTGCAATATGGCACCATCCCCACGCTGGAGAAGCAGCTCGAAGAGGCGCAGTCCGCCTCCAAGGGCGCGATGCTGCGTGAGGAAGTGACCAGCGAGGACATCGCCAGCGTCGTCTCGCGCTGGACCGGCATTCCGGTCGACAAGATGCTGGAAGGCGAGCGCGAGAAGCTGCTGGCCATGGAGGAGGAACTGGGTCGCCGGGTGATCGGCCAGGCCGATGCGGTGAAGGCCGTCTCCACCGCCGTGCGCCGCTCACGCGCCGGTCTGCAGGACCCTAACCGGCCGCTCGGCAGCTTCCTCTTCCTCGGCCCCACGGGCGTCGGCAAGACGGAACTGACCAAGGCGCTCGCCGAATTCCTGTTCGACGACAGCAATGCGATGGTGCGCATCGACATGAGCGAGTTCATGGAGAAGCACAGCGTCGCGCGGCTGATCGGCGCACCGCCGGGCTATGTCGGTTATGAGGAAGGCGGCGTGCTGACCGAAGCCGTCCGCCGCCGGCCCTATCAGGTCGTGCTGTTTGACGAGGTGGAGAAGGCGCATGGCGACGTGTTCAACGTGCTCCTCCAGGTGCTCGACGATGGCCGCCTGACCGATGGGCAGGGCCGCACGGTCGACTTCACCAACACGATCATCGTGCTGACCAGCAACCTCGGCAGCCAGTTCCTCACCAGCCTTGGTGACGATGAGCCGGTGGAGAAGGTCGAGGATCAGGTGATGGACGTGGTGCGTGCGCACTTCCGCCCCGAGTTCCTCAACCGGCTGGACGAGATCATCCTGTTCCACCGGCTGGGCGCGGAGCATATGGGGCCGATCGTCGACATTCAGGTCGCTCGCGTCGGCAAGCTGCTCAAGGACCGCAAGGTGACGCTCGACCTCACCGACGGCGCCCGCGCCTGGCTCGGCCGGGTCGGCTACGATCCGGTCTATGGCGCCCGCCCCTTGAAGCGCGCGGTGCAGAAATATCTGCAAGACCCGCTCGCCGACCTCATCCTGCGCGGCGAAGTGCCCGACGGCGCAACCGTGCGCGTCGATGAGGGCGATGGGGCGCTGGTGTTGACGGTGGGGTGAGGCAAGGCCGAACTTGAAAGGCAAAAGAAAAGGCCGGGAGGATGGCTCCTCCCGGCCTTTTCATGTTTGAGTTGCTAGATCAGAATACAGGACCGAGCGTGATCTTGGCACCGGCGTAGAGATAGCGACCGACGCCCGAGATCGGGTAGCTCAGCATCCCGATGTCTGGCCGGTAATCGAACAGATTGTTCACACCGGCATAGAGCTGAAACCGCTTCTCGACTTCCAGTGCAACCCGCACATCGTGTTGGAACAATGGACGATAGTAGAAGTACTTGGGATCCGTCAGGTCCGGATTGGCAGCAATCTGCTCCGTCGTGTAGCGGCGGGTCTTGCTCCAGTAGGTCAGGCCGTAGCTTGCGCTGACATTGTCAAGCTTCCAGGACAGATCCAGCGTGCCGCGCCAGCGGGGATTGTAGCGCTCCAGAATGTCGTCGTCGACATCCGCGCCCAGCGTCGGAACAAAGGTAATCTTGTCCAGATATCCGCCCGTCAGGCCAAAGCGGAACTGGCCAAGGTTACCCGGTGTGAAAACGTAGTTGACCGAGAAGTCGGCGCCTGCGGTCCGGAACGCCGCGACGTTTTCCGGGCCAATGATGAAGCCGTTCCGGCGCGCAGGATCGTTGCCATCACCCAGTACGAAGCCACTGGTCGGATCACGGAAGATGTTCTGACAGTAGACATTGTCGATCGTCGGCTGATCCACGCAGAGCTCAGCCAGTTCGGTCGGAGTCGGCGTGTTGATCGCGCCAGCGATCTTGATGTCATACCAGTCGAATGTCAGGCTGAGGCCTGGAATGAAGCTCGGCTGGAGAACGACACCGGCAGTCCACGTACGCGCAGTTTCTTCCTGCAGGTTCCGGTTGCCCCCGGTGAGACCACGACGTGACGTCGTCGCCTGCGAATCCGTCGAGGGGCTGAAAGCAGCGATTTGCCCCGGAGTCAGACCCAGTCCGGAAAGGATCGCAGAGCAGTTCGCCGCGCGGTACTGAGTGCCGTCGTTCAGACGCGTGACGTCGCAAGGATCGACGACGAAGTCGAATGTACCGCTCGGGGTACGGAACAGTTCTCCGATATTCGGTGCGCGAACTGCTTCCGAATATGTCGCACGGAAGCGGATGTCACGGATCGGAGCGTAGACACCGTCCACCTTCCAGGTGGTGGTGGTTCCAATCGTCGAATAGTCCGAATAACGGATGGCTGCGCCAAAGGACAGGGTGTCGGCCAGCGGAACATTGCTGAACACCGGAACGCTGAGCTCAGCGAACACTTCCTTGACGTTGAAAGATCCGCTGCTGGGCGCGATCGCGGCGAAGTCCCGGAACTCGCCATTCTGCACCATCTGATCGGGATCAGAACGGCTGGTTTCACGACGATACTCGCCACCGATCGCGAAACCGATCGGTCCACCCGGCAAGCTGAATACCGCTTCGGTATCGCCCGATATGTAGCCCGAGATCACTTCTTGCGATACGCGAGACTTGCTGAGGTTGTCAGCCAGAACGAAATCAAGAGCCTCCCGGCTGGCAACGCCATAGCCAAGCATGTTGAGCGGCCGACAGGGGCTGTTGGCGCCCGGAGTAAACGTTGACGCCGGAGCGCCGAAGTTTTCAGGATCGATGTCACTGGTGGGATCAAGCGTAGACCGGCAAACGATGTTGTTCGTCACAGGATCGCGCACCGCATCGAGCGCCGCGAAGTAACGGTCTGAAATGAGATTGGAAGTTTGCGAGTTTCGGCTCGAGGTCCGGCCAAAAATGTATGACACGTCGTAACGCAGATTATCGGTCAACTCGCCCTCGAAGCCGGCAACGATCCGAACCGTCTCACGCTCGACGGTTTCGCCGCGCAGGCCAAAGTCGATATTGTCACGCGACAGGAGTGCGCCATCCGGCGCCGCGCCGGGACCGAAACGATCGACAAGATATGCATTATCCGGTTGCAGATATGTATAGAAGTCGAAGGAAGGCTGGGCGACCGAGTAGGAGTCCGTCTTCACGTACTTGCCTTCGGCGTAGAAGCGCAGCGCAGGCGCAAACTCATAACTGGCCAGCGCGTTCACGGCGTGACGGGTAATTTGCGGCTGCAGGTCACCGAAATATCCGGCGACCGGGGTATTGGACCCACCAACAGCGCGCGCATTGCCGCCGACCAAGGGAAGGCCGCGATCATAGGGGAGACCAGAACCGGTGAAATCGGGGATGCCATCAAGATCTAGGTCGACGGCCCCGTCGGGGGCGCTGTCCGCCCACGTCAGATTGCCATAGACAATCCGGTCGTAGACGTTCGGATTATCCGGAATATCATCCTGATTGCGGAGAATTTCAGTATAGACGGAGGGATCGCCGGTAAAGCGGCGCTGCGAGCTGTGCAGACGGCCCGAATTAGAATATTCGTAAGCAACCGCAATATTGCCGCGATCGTCAGCGAAGTTCTTGCCAGCCACAGCGGAAATGAACTGCGAGCCAGCGTCACCCTTGCTGGAGACACCTGTCTGACCACGGACCGTCAGTCCTTCGAAATTCCGCTTGAGAACGAAATTGACGACGCCCGACACGCCATCTGCACCGTAGACTGCCGAAGAGCCGCCCGTCAGCACGTCGACCTTTTCGATTAGATCCTGCGGGATCGAGTTGATGTCGACCGCTGCAGAGTTAGGAAGACCCGCAACATGGCGCTTGCCGTTCACCAGAACCAGTGTGCGGTTGGTACCAAGATTACGCAGATCGAGCAGGTTCGCGCCAGTCGTGCCGAAGCCCGAGTCAGCACCGCCCGATAGCGAAGAACCGATCGAGGCGGTTAGCGCAGGATTGCGCAGGAGTACGTCTGCAACGTTAATCTGCCCAGTACGCTCGATGGCTTCCGCCGTCACGGCCACAATCGGGTTGGCAACTTCGAGCTCAGGTCGCGCAATGCGCGAACCGGTAACGACAATCACCTCACCATCCTCGGCGGCATCCGCATTCTGCGGCTCCTGCGCATGTGCGGCAGAGCTCAGCATGGCGAGGCCGAGCACGGCAGGTGCAGCTGCCAGCTTCAGCAATGTTTGCGATGTTGTTTTCTTCACGATCCAGTCCCTTGCTCTGGAATTTGCGAACTGCGGCCGGGAATATCCGGCCGCACGAAACGCGGGGATCGTGCGTCGCCCTCTCGGTCTCCCGACGACAACACGCGTGGCCCCTGCGCTATATGGCCGTGAAACTGTGCGGATTGGTTAAAGGTGTAAAGCGCAGGTGCAGCATGAAGGGGCTATTTTCCCGTACATGTCACATTCATGCAACAAAATCGCCGATCCGGGTGCCTCCGGCCCCTGCGGTCCGCTGTAACAATATTAGCGGCGATCTACACAGCACGACACAAATCGTCCCGAACCGCAGTTTCCCTAGAAACTATTTGTTAATCTTCTCACACCGCAGCTCGAATCAACATGGAATTCGTGGCGAAATCGGAGCGACCCACGGGGTAGCTTTCCGTAGCGTCCGATGCTCAAAGGGGGCATTTTCAGACCGCCGCACCCGCCACTGTGGCCTTGGCACATCGTGCTGCAATGCAGCAAATGAGACCGACAGCCGGACGCTACGGCATCCAGCCTGATTGTCGATCAGCGAGCCGCTTGGCCCTGTACCAGCGGTAACGGATCAATCCGCGCATCGTTCCACTTCATGCTCCAGTGCAGATGCGGACCTGTCACGCGGCCCGTCGCGCCGATCTCGCCGAGCGGCTGGCCCTGGCGCACCACATCGCCTTCCTTCACCAGCAGCCGATCGCTGTGCAGGAAGGCGCTGTTGAGGCCCATGCCGTGATCGATGATGAGCAGCTTGCCTTCCAGCGTGAACGGCGCTTCGCTGGCGAGCACGACAACGCCGTCCGCCGGCGCGACATAGACAGTGCCCTGCCCACCGGCGAGATCGAGCCCGCTATGGTAGCTGCCCGGCGTGCCCCGATAGATGCGCTGCGAGCCGAACACGCCGGAAATGCGCGCCTTCACCGGCCAGATGAATGTCTGCCGCCAGCCATTGCTCAGTTGCGGATCTCCCCGCGCGGCAACGATGCGCGCCAGTTCGCCCGCCCGCCGTTGCTGGAATTCCTCGCTGGTGGCGCTCCCCGTGATCGAGGCATTGACGTTCTGGATCTTCCAGTCGCCGCGCGCGATCGTCAGCACGCGCCGTTGCTTGCGCCCATCGCGCCCGGTCGCTTCCAGCGTCATGGTGGCGGGAGCATCGCGGTCCAGCCCGATGATGAAGTTTCCCTCGGCGTCCACGGCCACCGGCACGCCATCGAGCGTAAGACCCAGCGTGCCGACGGGGACGAGACCGCGCAGCAGTGCCCCTTGCCGGGGCGTGCCGCGAACCTGCAACGTCGCCGGCCCTTGGGGCAGTGCGAGATCGGGCACGTCCTCGATGGGCAGCGCGCTGGCTTCCGGCGGCGGCGGCGGGACGGTCGAACAGCCGGCCAGTGCGGCGAGCAGACCTCCCGCCAGAACAGAACGAGAGCGGAAGCGGAAAACTGTCATGCCGCACTCATGGCCGCGCGGCTGGCGCGATGCAAGGGCGCGCCGTCAGTCGAACAGGTCGGTCTGCCGCGCTGGCGTCGCGGAAGGGGCGGCCTTGCGCGCCGGCCGGGGCGCCGGCGGCGGAGAGTCGCCGCCGACAGCAGCGGGCTGCGTCAGTGCGGTCACCTCATCCTGCTCGAACTTGAGCGTCACCCGCCCCGCCGCGCGCGCCTCCTCGGCGGAGCGCACCAGCCGGCCTTGCGCCATCACGCGCGCGAAGCCACGCTTGAGCGGCGCATCGGGATTGAGCGACTGGGCCAGCCGCCACAGCCCATCCAGCTGCCGCCGCGCGTCGCCCAGCCGGCGCTCGAGCACGAGGGGCGAGAGCCGGACGTTGGCAAGCTTCTGCCGCTCCCGCGCGAGGTGGCTCTGCAGCAACGCGGGCCGCAATGCGCCGGATGCATCCGCCAGCTCGTGGCGCGCCCGGCTCACCCGGTGGGAAAGGCCCCGCCGCAGCCGGTCGCCGAGATCGTCCGCGCGCTGGCGGGCCTGGGCCAGCAGCACGTCCGGGCGCGGGAGGAGCCGCCGCTGCGCTTCCAATCGCTCGCGGCTGCGGTCCAGGCCGCGCGCCACGCAGCGCTGCATCCGGGCGCGTAGCTCGGCGACCTGCACGGCGAGGTCGGCGCGGACCGGCACGGCCATCTCCGCAGCAGCGGTGGGCGTCGGCGCGCGGAGATCGGCAGCGAAATCGCACAAGGTCGTATCCGTCTCATGGCCCACGGCGGAAATGACGGGAATCGGTGACTCCGCCACCGCCCGCACCACGACTTCCTCGTTGAACGACCACAAATCCTCGATCGAGCCGCCACCGCGCGCCACGATCAGCACGTCGGGGCGCTGGATCGGGCCATCGGCCGGCAACGCGCCGAAGCCGCGCACCGCCGCCGCAACCTGGGCCGCTGCGCCCTCCCCCTGCACCAGCACGGGCCAGAGCAGTACGCGGCTCGGAAAGCGATCGGCAAGCCGGTGGAGAATGTCGCGAATCACTGCGCCGGTGGGCGAGGTCACCACGCCGATCACATCGGGCAGCATCGGGATTGGCCGGCGCTTGGCGGGATCGAACAGTCCTTCGGCGGACAAGCGTGCCTTGAGTTTCTCGAAGAGCTGCATCAGTGCGCCCTCGCCGGCCAGCTCCATGCTCTCGATGACGATCTGATATTTGGAGCGTCCGGGATAAGTCGTGACCTTGCCGGTGACGATCACGTCCAGCCCATCCTCGGGCCGGAAGGCGAGCCGGCCCGCCGTGCCTTTCCACATCACCCCGTCGATCACCGCCGCATCGTCCTTGAGGCAGCAATAGACATGGCCGGAGGCGGCCCGCTTGAAGCCCGAAATTTCGCCGCGCAGGCGCACGAAGCCGAAGCGGTCCTCCACCGTGCGCTTGAGCTGGGCGGACAGTTCGGAAATGCTGAGCGCGGTCAGATTGTCCCCCGCGCGCTCCTGCGCTAACAGGCGGCCGGACGCATCCTCACTGACGGAAAAATCGCTCATGAATATCCTTTTGCTCGGCGGTGGCGGGCGCGAACATGCCCTCGCCTGGAAGCTGGCGCAATCGCCGCTCTGCATCGGCCTGTTCGCCGCACCGGGCAATCCCGGCATAGCCGAGGCGGCGCGCCTGGTCGATATCGACCTTGCCGATCATGCCGCCGTGATCGATTTTTGCCGCGCTAACAGCATTGCCCTCGTGGTCGTCGGCCCGGAGGCTCCGCTGGTGGACGGCATTGCCGACAGCCTGCGCGCCGTCGACATCCCGGTGTTTGGACCGAGCGCCGCTGCCGCCCAGCTTGAAGGCTCCAAGGGCTTCACCAAGGATCTCTGCCGCGATGCCGCCATTCCAACGGCCGGCTATGTCCGCTGCACCAGCGCCGAGATGGCGCTGGCGGCGCTGAGCGACTTCAGCCTGCCGGTGGTGGTGAAGGCCGATGGGCTCGCCGCCGGCAAGGGCGTCATCATCGCGCAGACGCGCGCAGAGGCCGAAGAGGCGATCCGCGACATGTTCGGCGGCAGCTTCGGCGCATCGGGCGCGGAAGTGGTGCTGGAAGAATTTATGGAAGGCGAGGAAGCCAGCTTCTTCGCCCTCACCGATGGCACGCATGTCGTCGCCTTCGGCTCGGCGCAGGATCACAAGCGAGTGGGTGAAGGCGATACCGGCCCCAATACCGGCGGCATGGGCGCCTATAGTCCGGCCTCGGTGCTCACACCTGCCCTGCAGGATGCCGTGATGGACCAGATCATCCGCCCGACGGTGACGACGCTGGCCGCGCGCGGCACGCCTTATTCCGGTGTGCTGTTCGCGGGGCTGATGCTCACCACGGACGGCCCCAAGCTCATTGAATATAATTGCCGCTTTGGCGACCCGGAATGCCAGGTGCTGATGATGCGGCTGACCAGCGATCTCGTCGCGCTGCTGCTCTCCGTCGCGCAAGGGACGCTCGACGAGGCCAGCGGCCCCAGCTTCGCGCCCGACCCGGCGCTCACCGTGGTTCTGGCCGCGAAGGGCTATCCCGGCACGCCCGAGAAAGGCGCGCCCATCGCGCTTCCGACGGCACCCGATGGTGCCAAGATCTTCCACGCCGGTACGACGCTCAAGGACGGGCAACTCGTGGCCAGCGGCGGCCGCGTGCTGAACGTCACCGCGCGCGGGGCCACGGTCACACAGGCACGCGACGCCGCTTATGCGCTGGTCGATCAGGTCGATTTCCCCGGCGGCTTCTGCCGGCGCGACCTCGGATGGCGGGAAATCGCGCGGGAAGCCGGCAGCGCAGCGGACTAATCGCCTGACCCATAGACCACGGCCCCTTGCCTTGACTCTGCCCCTTGCCATCAGGGACAAGGGCGCGGGGGATCAATCATTTGCAAGGGCACGCCTATGATCGTCCACCATCTCAACAATTCCCGCTCGCAGCGCATCCTGTGGATGCTGGAGGAGTTGGGGCTGCCCTATGAATTGCGCCGTTATGAGCGCGATCCCGAAACGATGTTTGCGCCCGCTGCGCTCAAGGCGGTGCATCCGCTCGGCAAGTCGCCGGTGCTGGAAGACGAGGGCCGCGCGCTGATCGAGAGCGGCGCGATCGTGGAGTATCTGGTGGAGAAATCCGGCCAGTTCGGGCCGCCCGATGACGCTGACGGTAAGCTGCAATACCGCATGTTCCTGCATTATGCGGAAGGATCGATGATGCCGCCGCTGCTGCTCAAGCTCGTGCTCTCCCGCATTCCGCTGGTCGGCAAGGTCGCCGTCAAGCGCATCCAGCCGATGATCGACGTGCATCTCGATTATGTCGAAGCCGAGCTGAGTCGGCGTCCGTGGTTTGCCGGCAACCAGATCAGCGGCGCTGATGTGATGATGAGCTTTCCGCTGGAGGCCGCGCGCAGCCGGGGCGGGCTGGACGAGAGCCGTCCCGCGACCATCGCCTGGCTGGACCGGGTGCAGTCACGGCCTGCCTATCAGCGCGCGCTGGAGGCGGGCGGGCCTTATGCCTATGCCTGAGCGAACGCCCGCGCGTGCGGCTTAATCTTCCGCGCTGACCAGCAGCTTGTCGATCTTGCGCCCGTCCATATCGACGATCTCGAACCGCCAGCCCTGCTCGCTGAAATGCTCGCCCTCTTCGGGCAGGTGGCGCAGCACGGCCAGCGCAAAGCCGGCAACGGTCGCGTAGTCGCGGTCTTCGGAGAGATCGAGGTCGATGCGCTCGGCCAGCGCGTCGATGGCCATCTGGCCGGAGACGAGCAGGCTGCCATCCTCCCGCTCCGTGACCATCGGCTGGGTGTAAAGATCGCTGTCCGACGCGAACTCGCCAGCGATGGCGGACATGAGGTCTGCCGGGGTCACAATGCCTTCGAAATGGCCATATTCGTCATGCACCATCACCATGGGGGCGTCGGCCTCCCGCAGGCGATTGAGGGCGTCCATGGCATCCACCTGATCGGGCACGATGGAAACGGGGCGCATCAGTACCCGCAGGTCCAGCGCCTCTCCCCGGAACAGCGCGGCCATCACGTCACGCGCCTGCACGACGCCGATAATGTCCTCCACGCTGCCCTGCGCCACCGGCAGGCGGGTGTGCGGGGTGGCGAGCAGCTTCTCGCGCAATTGCTCGGCGCTGGCATCGGCATCCAGCCAGTCGACATCGCGGCGCGGCGTCATCACTTCACGCACCGGCCGGTCGGCCAGTCGCACCACGCCGGAAATGATCGCGCGCTCGCTTTCCTCGATCACGCCGTGCCGGCTGGCTTCCGCCACGATGAGCTGCAGTTCCTCCGCGGTCACATGGTCCGAGCCTTCGCGCTTGAGGCGCATCAGCTTGAAGATGACCTCGCTGGACTGATCCAGCACCCACACGATCGGCGCGGCGACCCGCGCCAGCATGATCATGAACGGCGCGACGAAACAGGCCAACGGCTCGGGATTGCGCAGCGCAAGCTGCTTGGGCACCAGCTCGCCGATGATCAGCGAGACATAGGTCGTCGCGACGATCGCAACGCCAAAACCGGTGTTCTGGGCCAGGTTCGCGGACATGCCCAGATAGGCGAAGATCGCGCCCAGCGGGCCACCGAGTTTATCGCCCGAATAGGCACCGGCGAGAATACCGATAAGCGTGATGCCGATCTGGACGGTGGACAGGAAGCGGCCCGGCTCAGCGCTGAGGCCCAGCGCGGCCCGTGCCCCATGCTTGCCATTGCGGGTCATGGCCTCCAGCCGTGGCCGGCGTGCCGAGACAATGGCCAGTTCGGACATGGCAAAGACGCCGTTGAGCGCAATCAGCGCGAGGACGATGGCGGCATCGAGCCAGGGAAAAGGCGGCATGGTCTCTTCTAAAGGGGGTTGTTGGCTGAAAGCTTAGCGGCTTTCGCTACGGAAAGCCACTTGCAACATTGCCGGGCAACATCGCAGGCCGGCAAGAGTTCCCTCGTTCAGGAACTAATCAGGTTCCCGCGCCGTTAATGGCTGGGTTCCCGCGTAACAGCGTGGGAGGCCAGACTTGAGGAGATAATCATGAGCCTTCGCAGCCATTCCCCCTTCGCGCTTGCCGGTACCGCTTTGGCGGCGCTGGCCCTCTCCGGCTGTGTGACCGATCCCGAAACCGGCAATCGGACCATTTCGAAGGCCGCCATCGGCGGCGTCGGTGGCGCGCTCGGCGGCTATCTGCTCGGCGACATTTTGGGCGGCCGCAACGACCGCACGGAGAAGATCGTCGGCGCGGGCATTGGTGCCGTGGCCGGCGCGGGCGTCGGCGCTTATATGGATGCGCAGGAGAGGAAGCTGCGCCAGCAGACCGCCGGCACCGGCGTCGATGTCGTTCGTCAGGGCGATGAATTGCTGCTCCGCATGCCGTCCGGCATCACCTTCGCGACCGATCAAGCCACGGTGCAGCCGCAGGCACAGTCCACGCTGGATCAGGTGGCCTCGACCCTTGCGGAATATCCCAAGACGATGATCGACGTGCTGGGTCACACCGATTCCGACGGCAGCGAGGCCTATAATCAGGCACTCTCCGAGCGTCGCGCGCAGGCCGTGGCCAATTATCTTGGACGTCGCGGCGTCGATCCGGTCCGCATGGCGACGATGGGCTATGGCGAGACGCGCCCGGTCGCCAGTAACGAAACCGCTGACGGCAAGGCGCAGAACCGCCGCGTGGAAATCAAGATCGTGCCCGCCGTCGCGAGCTGAACGGTATGATGGGAAGGGTCGGGGAGCCGTCTCTCCGGCCCCTTACCTCTCAAATCAGAGAATGCTCTGGCGCAATCCGTCGATCACGAACTGGACCGCAAGCGCCGCGAGAATCACACCCAGCAAGCGGGTAATGACCGCCTCCACCTGACCGCCGAACACCCGCATGATCGGGCCGACCGCCAGGAGCGCTGCCAGCATCAGCAGCAGATTGGCCGCGAGCGCGAAGAGCACGATCGCCGTCTCCTGCGGACCCGTCGCCCGCGCCATCAACAGCATGATCGTCGCGATCGACCCCGGCCCGGCGATCATCGGCATCGCCATAGGGAAGATGGCGACATCCTCGATTTCCGGCGTTTCCTTGATCTTCTGCGCGCGGTCTTCGCGTCGCCGCGTCCGCGTCTCGAACACCATGTCCATGGCGATGAAGAACAGCATGATGCCGCCCGCGATGCGGAACGCCTCCAGCGTGATGCCGAGGGTGCGCAGGAACGCTTCTCCCGCCAGCGCGAAGGCGAGCAGGATGCAGGCCGCCACGATCACCGCGCGCACCGCCATGCTGCGACGCTGGGCGCCGCTCGCGCCCATGGTGAGGCTGCTGAAGATCGGCGCCGTGCCCGGCGGGTCGATGACGACGAACAGCGTGATGAACGCCGCGAGGAAGAGCTCCATCATCGCGGGCGCTCCGCCACCGTCTCTTGAATGACCCGCTCCTCACCGGCACCGCGACGCAGGAAGACCTCCAGCGTCCGCACATCGCCGCTCACCGCCCATGTCCAGCGCAGCGACCCGTCCTCGGACTGCGCCGACCCGCTGGCCGGCGGCGGGTCCGGCAGGCGCACGATATCGCGATCGCGCCGCTCCGGCCGCTCATCCCGCCGCGCGCAATCGGCGACGGAGGCCTTGATCATGCCGTCCGCCTCGCCGCTCCATGGCGTGTCGCTGGTGGCCGTCATCACCCACTTATAATCACCCTTGCGCTGCTGGCGCCAAAGCGTGACGAACCGCGCCGCTTGCCCGTTCGCCCGCTCCAGCGACCCGGTCGCGGCGGCATAGCTGCCATCGCAGGCGATGAAAATCTGCTGCGGGCTCCAGCGCACCGGCTGGGCGGGGTCCGATTGCTGCTTGAGCCAAGCCTGCGCATTGAGCGGGCCGGGCGCGAAGATCACGGCGTCCTTGTCGGCCAGCTTGCGCAGCGCCGTCCATTGCCCCTCCTCGCGCGCCTGGCGGGCCATGCCCAGTTCGGCAGCGACGATGGCGCTGGGATTGGCCGTGCCGACGCCGACGCTCGGCATCATCTGGCGCTGACTTTGCGCAGGACCAGCCGCCACGCCCAAGGAGAGCGTGGCGAGCAAGGCAAAGGCAGCGCGGCGGATCAAAGGCCCTTGGGTGCGGGCAGACCCGCGCGAACGTGCGCGGCGACCAAAGTGTTGCGCAACAGCACCGCGATGGTCATCGGACCGACGCCACCCGGCACGGGCGTAATCGCCGCGACATGGTTGATCGCCTCGGCGGTGGCGACGTCACCGACGATCTTGCTCTTGCCGTCCTCATCGCCCTTCACGCGATTGATGCCCACGTCGATGACCACAGCGCCCGGCTTGATCCAGCTGCCCTTGACCATTTCCGGCCGGCCGACCGCCGCAACCACGATGTCCGCGCGGTGGACCACGCCGGCCAGATCATGCGTGCGGCTGTGCGCCACGGTCACGGTGCAGCTTTCGGCCAGCAGCAGCTGCATCATCGGCTTACCGACGATGTTCGAGCGGCCGATGACAACCGCTTCCTTGCCGGAGAGGTCGCCCAGCTCGTCCTTGAGCAGCATCAGGCAGCCAAGCGGCGTGCAGGGCACCAGCGCGGTGGGATCGCCCACCGCCAGCTTGCCGGCATTGACGACATGGAAGCCATCGACATCCTTGGCGGGATCGATGGTGGCGATCACCGCCTTGTCATCGAGATGGGCAGGCAGCGGCAGCTGGACGAGAATGCCGTCCACGCTATCATCGGCGTTCAGCTCTTCGACCAGCTCGATCAGCTCTTCCTGGCTGATCGTCGCGGGGCGCTTGAACTCAAGGCTGTTCATGCCGATTTCGACCGTCGCCTTGCCCTTGGAGCGGACATAGACGCTGCTCGCCGGGTCTTCACCGACAAGCACCACCGCGAGGCCCGGCTTGCGCCCGGTCTTCTCCACGAAAGCGGGGACTGCCTCAGCCATCCGCCCGCGTAGCTTCGCCGCGAATGCCTTGCCGTCGATTTCCTTGCCCAAACTCATGTCGCGCTTCGCTCCTTCTCAGCGATCTCTCTCAAAGACTGTTCCGTGTGCGGATCAGCACCCGCAATGCGCAGGCGCTTTAGCCGGTTGGTATCCCCTGTCTCCAGCAAAATCGACGATCCGGGCACGCGCAGATGTCGGGCGAGCAGCGTCAGCAGGGCGGCATTGGCCTTGCCCTTGTCCGGCGGCGCGGTGACGCTGGCCTGCAACCAGCGCTGCCCGGCGGCATCCGTGAACGTCCCGCCAACACGCGCGCGCGCAGCCTTGGGCGTCAGGCGAATCGCCAGCAGCAGGTCTGCGCCGTCACGACGAAGCGGCACGGCGCACGTCCGCTCAGAGCAGCAGGCTTGCCAGCGCGGTCAGGCCCGGCCCCTGCAGGATGATGATGATGATGAGCACGACCATCGGCGAGAGATCGAGCGCGCCGAGATCCGGCATGATCCGGCGGATGGGCCGATAGAGCGGCTCGGTCAGCCGGTCCAGCGCGACCCAGATGCTGCGCACGATATCATTGCTGGTGTTGATCACGTTGAACGCGATCAGCCAGCTCAATATGGCCTGAACGATGATGATCCACCAGGCGACATTCAGCAGGATCGCCAAGGTCTGGATAAGGGCAACGGCCATGGTTCGTCCTGTGGTGGAAGGTTGAAAAGAGTCTAGCCCAGCGGGCCTAGCGGCTGCAAGTTGCTTGAGGGCGGTAATTTTCTACCGCCATAGCCCCCGCGCGCCGCGCGTTACAGATGCACCAACGTGCCGGCGCCCTGGCGGGTAAACACCTCCAGCAGCATGACATGCGGAATGCGACCATCCAGAATGACCGCCGCTTCCACGCCGCCCTCGACAGCCTTCACGCAGGTTTCCACCTTGGGAATCATGCCGCCGGAAATCGTGCCATCCTCGACCAGACCGCCGATCTTCGCCGGGGTCAGATCGCTCAGCAGATCCTTGTCCTTGTTCAGCACGCCCGCCACGTCAGTGAGCAGGAAGAAGCGCTTGGCGCCGAGTTCAGCGGCAATCGCACCCGCCATCGTATCGGCATTCACATTATAGGTGTGCCCGTCGGCGCCAATGCCGACCGGCGCGACCACCGGAATGATGCCGTCGCGCGAGAGACTGTCGAGAATGCGCCGGTCGACCTTCACGGGGTCGCCGACGAAGCCCAGATCGACATTGCGCTCGATGCCGCTGTTCGGGTCCGGCTCGCGCTTTCCGCCGACCTTCTCGCACAGCACCAGACCGCCATCCTTGCCGGAAATGCCGACCGCGCGGCCACCTGCCTGGGCGATCCAGCCGACGATCTCCTTGTTGATCGATCCGGCGAGGACCATCTCGGCGATCTTCGCGGTTTCCTCATCGGTCACGCGCAGGCCGTTCACGAACTTGCTCTCGACGCCCAGTTTCTTGAGCATCGCGCCGATCTGCGGCCCGCCGCCATGGACGACCACGACGTTGATGCCGACCATCTTCATCAGCACGACATCCTCGGCGAAATCGCGCGCGGCTTCCGGGTCGCCCATGGCATGGCCGCCATATTTCACGACGAACGTCTCGCCGGCATAACGCTGCATATAGGGCAGCGCCTCGGTAAGGGTCTCGGCCTTGGCCAGCAGGGCGGGATCGGGTGCGTGATCGGTCATGCGCGGGCGCATAAGGCTTTGCGGCCCGCGCTGCAAGAATGGAGGGATCTGGAATCCCTTACCTCCCCGTTCGCCCTGAGCTTGTCGAAGGGCCGTGCTACTTCTTTCCCTCCCTAAAGAAGAATAGCGAGGCTTCGACAAGCTCAGCCCGAACGGATTTACATTACCGGTCGAGCCGGCGCCCCAGTGCCACGAACGCATAGATGACCGGCGGCACCAGCAAGGCCGAGAGCAGCACCTTGGCGAGCATCTGCCCCACCAGCAGCGCCCCGATGGGAAAGACGCCGTAAAAGGCGATGGTGACGAACAGCAGCGTATCGACGATCTGCGAGAGCACGCTCGCCGTGCCGGCGCGCAGCCACAGCAGCCGGCTCCCCGCCTGCCCCTTGAGCGCAGCGAAGATGGTGACGTTGAGGATCTGCGAAATACCGTAAGCGACGATGCCGCCCGCCCAGATGCGCGGCGTGCCGGACATGATCATGGCGAAGGCTGCCTGCCGCTCCGGCGCCATTTCGTGCGCGGCCGGCAGGGCCAGCACGACCACGGAGAGCAGGATCGAGACGATCAACGGGATGAAGCCCAGTAGCACCAGCCGGTTGGCGACGGCCCGGCCATGCAGTTCCGCCACTGCGCTCGACACAACGACCAGCAGGAGGAAAGCGAAGATGCCGGCTTCTACCGCCAAGTCCCCCAAGCCGAGCGCCGAGCCGATGGCGCCGAGCGGCCCGAGCGAAACCTGTTTGTTGCCGAGAACACCGGCGATGCACACCATGCCGCCATAGAAGACGGACAGGACGAACAGCGAGCGGGCGATGGGTGCGGACGAGGCCTGAGCGGGTGCGGTCATCCCCGTCGCTTAATGCCTTTGCAGCGAGGCGGGAAGAGACCCTGTGCGTGCATGCCACGCGCCGCCGTGCAACGACACCCGGCGCCGCGCAGCCGATTGCCGCGCTGCAGCGCGCCTGTATAAGCGATTCGCGCTGATGGCCCTTTGGCGGGCCATGCGAACAGGGGACAGCCGCCACTCCATGCCCATCCTCATCGGCCTCGTTGGCATCGTCGCGATTCTTGCCATCGCCGTGCTGCTCTCCGGCAACCGGCGCGCCATCCGCCTACGCGTCGTCGCCGCCGCCTTCGCCTTGCAAGCCGGCATCGCCCTGCTGGTTCTCTACGTGCCCGCCGGCAAGGCCGCCATCGCCGCCATGTCGCATGGCGTGGGCAATCTGCTCGGCTATGCGCAGGCGGGCACGAACTTCATCTTCGGGCCGCTCGCCCGGCCGGAGGTCGGCGGCACCAGCTTTGCCATCGCCGCCCTGCCCGTCATCATCTTCTTCGCGAGCCTCGTCTCGATCCTCTATTATCTTGGCATCATGCAGTTCGTCATCCGCTGGGTCGGCGGCGCCATCCAGAAGGTGACCGGCATCTCACGCGTGGAGAGCCTGTGCTGCGCCGCCAATGTGTTCGTGGGCCAGAGCGAAAGCCCGTTGGTCATCCGGCCCTACCTCGCCAGCCTCACACCGGCCCAGCTGTTCACCGTGATGACGAGCGGCATGGCTGGCGTCGCCGGCACGATCCTCGCCGCCTATGCCTCGATGGGCATCCAGATCGACTATCTGCTCGCCGCCGCCTTCATGGCCGCGCCGGGTGGCATCTTGATGGCCAAGATCATCATGCCGGATAATCCGGACGATGCCGAGATCGAGCCGGTCATTCTGCCCGATGCCACCCATGAGGAGGAGAAGCCCGCCAATCTCATCATGGCGGCCGCGCAAGGCGCGCAGACTGGCGTGAAGCTGGCCGTCGCGGTCGGCGCGATGGTGCTTGCCTTCGTGGCGCTGGTCGCGCTGGCCAATGGCCTGCTCGGCGGGGTCGGCAACTGGTTCGGCTATCCCGATCTCAGCTTCCAGATGCTAATCGGCAAGCTGTTCGCGCCGGTGATGCTCCTGCTCAACATTCCGTGGAACGAGGCGCAGGTCGCGGGCGGCCTGTTCGGCACCAAGGTCGTGCTCAACGAGTTCGTCGCCTTTATCGAGCTGGGGCAGGTGCAGGCCACGCTATCGCCCGCCACGGTGGCGATCACCACCTTCGCACTGTGCGGCTTCGCCAACTTCTCGTCCATCGCCATCCAGATGGCAGTGACCGGCAGCCTGGCGCCTAATCAGCGGCCGATGATCGCCCGACTCGGCATCAAGGCCCTGATCGCCGGCAGCCTCGCCAATCTGATGAGCGCGGCGCTGGCCGGGCTGATGCTCAGCCTCTGATCGAGCAAGGGGAGATGTGCGGATGCTGAAGCTCATCATCGGCAACAAGGTCTACTCGAGCTGGTCGCTGCGCGGTTGGCTGGCCGCCAAGCAATCCGGCCTGCCCTTCGAGACAGTGCTTGTCCCGCTGTTCGACGAGGCGTGGGAGGCCCGCAAGGCGCAGAGCGACCTCGCCGTATCCGGCGGCAAGGTGCCGACGCTGTGGGATGGCGACATCGCCGTGTGGGACAGTCTTGCCATCATCGACTATCTCGACGCGATCTCCGGCGGCACCCGCTTCTGGCCGCAGCACACGGCAGCGCTGGCGCTTGCCCGCTCGATGGCAGCGGAAATGCATTCCGGTTACCAGCCGCTACGCCAGACCTGCGGCATGAACACCCGCCACATCCTCCCCCCGCGCGATCTCGGCCCCGATGTCGCCGCCAACGTCGGGCGCATCGTAAGCCTGTGGGAACAGGCCCGCTCGCGGTTCGGGGCAGAGGGCGATTATCTCTTCGGCCCCTTCGGCGCCGTGGACATCATGTTCGCGCCGGTCGTCTCGCGCTTCGTCACCTATTCCATCGCAGTACCGCCAACAGCGCGCGCCTATATGGACGCCATCCTCGCCCACCCATGGATGCGCGAATGGCTGCACGATGCCGCGCGGGAAAGCTGGGTCATTCCGCGGCTGGAGCCAGCGGGCGCGGGATGATGTTTTCGGGGGAGCGTGGGACAGTCTGCAACCTAGCTCGAACCCGCTCCCCTTGAGGAGGGATGCGGAAACTTGGCAGCGTTGCCTTAGGCCGTACACTCGTAAATGCGTGCCAGAGTGTGGACGCTATACCCGCACCGCGTAGTAAACGCAGGTGTGCGTTCGACCCAATTGCAGAAGTTTAACGCTCCAGTATTCTCGACAAGATGCTGAACGAACGCCTGCGTAACCTGCCCTATCTCGTCCACACCAATCGAGAGCTTGGTCTCATGTTGGCAGGGAAAAAGCCGTTGGCCTACTTTGTCGATGGCAAGGACCGTTTCCCGGAGGTTGTTTGTCGATACCTGCGCCTGTTTGACGGCCATGTCGAAGCAGGGCGGATCGTTCGATACGATCATTCATCAGACGCCACTTGGGGGAGCCGTCACCATATTCTTTATGCCCTTCCAAGCGAGAAATGGCGCATTCAAGCTATGCTCGATCTCATCTTGAGCGATGATCCATGGTCGTCCGATCATGAACGACGAGAAGGTGAACTACTTGGGTATGCCGATTGGATGAACGATTACTGGCTGGAGCAAATATACCGGCGCTAAGATCTCATCAATCACGGTCATTCCGCTTATGGGTTTACGGCCCCGTCAAAGCTGGCAGAGGGTCCAGCGATCTAAAGATCAAAGATCACCTACCCCTCATCCAACTCCGCCTAGCCGCTGATAGCGGCAAGGCTGCGTATCCTTCTCCCGCAAGGGGAGAAGGTGGACGAAGAATCGCGCAACTTAGCCTTTACACTCACGGCAGGCGCTCGGCTCCATAAGGCGTGCCATCGCGATGCTGATAGCCGCCGACCGTGAAGATCATGTCGATATCTGAATAGCGCCCGCCGGCATCGCGATTCCCCGCGCTCAGGCAGATGAAGGTGCAATTCGTATCGCTGCGATTGACGAGATGATGGCCATTGGCGACGCCCGCGGCCCAGGCCACGCAATCGCCGGGGTGCAGGATGGTCTCGCCTTCGTCCTCGATCAGCACCGCCTGCCCGGACAGCATGATCAGAAACTCATCCTCGCCCAGATGCCAGTGCCGCTGCGAGGACCAGGCGCCCGGCTCCAGCACGACATGGCTGGCGCCCAGATGCGTCAGGCCGGCATGGCGCCCCAGCCGCCGGTGCCAGCGCCCGGCCACAGGCTCGTTGAACGGCGGCGGATAGCCCGTGCTGTTGCTCTGCTCCACCTGCTCGATCTCGATCTTGGGCATGTCGGCTCCTCCTGTGTTGCGCCCCTCCTCGCTACCGCAGGGGGCCCATCACCGCCAGAGGGAGCGCAGGGCGCGGACCTCGCTTCCCTTGGCGCGCAAGCTTGGCTAACGCAGGCGCCATGAGCACCGCCCCGTCCCTCACCGATCCTGTCGCGCTTGCCGAAGCGCTGATTGCATGCCCGTCCGTCACACCGGCGAGCGGCGCGGTGTTCGATGCGCTGGAAGCGATGCTGACCCCGCTCGGCTTTACCGTCGAGCGCTTCATCGATGGCGAGCCGCCGCACGGGCCGGTGGAAAATCTATTGGCGGTCCGCCGGACGGGCGATGGCCCGCATGTCGCCTTTGCCGGCCATCTGGACGTGGTGCCCCCCGGCGAAGGCTGGACGAGCGACGCCTTCCAGCCCGAGCGGCGCGGCGAGTTGCTCTACGGGCGCGGCGCTGTGGACATGAAGAGTTCCATCGCGGTGTTCGTCGCGGCCATCGCGCGGGCCGATGCCGAGGGCACCTCGCTGCCCGGCACGATCAGCCTGCTCATCACCGGCGATGAAGAGGGCGACGCCGTCTACGGCACGCGCGCGCTGATGCGCCACATGGCCGAGCGCGGCGTGACGCCCGATGTCTGCCTCGTGGGCGAGCCAACCTCGGTCCAGCGCCTTGGCGACATGATCAAGATCGGCCGGCGCGGCTCGGTGAACATGTGGATCAGCGTTGAGGGCATGCAGGGCCATGTCGCCTATCCGCATCTGGCGAAAAACCCGATTTCGCCGCTGGTGCGCATTTTGTCCGCCATTGAGGCGATCGAACTGGATCAGGGCACCGACTGGTTCCAGCCGAGCAATATCGAAATTACCGACCTGCATGTCGGCAATCCGGCAACCAATGTCATTCCCGCAAAGGCCACGGCCCGTATCTCGATCCGCTTCAACGATTTGCATCGCGGTGAGGATCTCGTTGCCCGAATCCGCACCCTGGTGGAGGCCGAAGGCGGCACGCTGCGCGCCATGATCAGCGGCGAGTCGTTCCTCACCCAGCCGGGTCCGTTTTCAAGCCTGATCAGCGAGGCGATCGCCGCCGAAACCGGCGTCACACCGGAACTGTCCACCAGCGGCGGCACCTCGGATGCCCGGTTCCTCTCGGCGCTTTGCCCGGTCGTGGAGTTCGGTCTGCTGAATGCGACGATGCACAAGCTGGATGAGGCGGTGTCGCTGGCCGACATCGAAAGCCTCACGCGCATCTACAAGCGGATCCTGAGCGCAGCCCCAACGCTCGGTTGACGCGGCGGCACTAGGGCGAACCGCTCAGGCAGCCTTGCGCCTCACCTGCTGAACCGCCGATCCTAAAACCAAAAGAAAACGCCGCCGGCCTCCCAACCGACGGCGTTTCCCAAATCTGTCGACTGATTGAAAATCAGGCGAAGGTGACGCTCGTGGCGCCAGCGCGGCGACGCATCACGCCACCGACCAGGCCAAGGCCAGCGATCATCATCGCCCAGGTGGCGGGCTCCGGAACCGGAACGGTCGCGAGATTGTCGATCTCGAACGAGTTGCGGCTCGATTCCAGCGTCAGGCCAACGATCTTCTCGTTACCCTCAGCGAAGATCTGGAACAGACCGTTGGTGTTCGCCAGGATCTGGTTGCCGTCGGCGTCGTTGGTGAAGTTGCCGCCCGGCGTGATCACGAAGCTGGAGCCACCGTCCAGCAGAACGGTCAGCGTGTTGTAGGCGTCGATCGAACCCCAGTCGAACTCCACCGCGCTGGCAGCGCCGAAGTTGATCGTCGCAGAACCGTTGGCGAGAACCGACAGATAGGACGACGAACCGAACGTCGCATAGGCCGGCGGCGCGCCGGTCGAGTTGGACGGCGGCGTGTTAATCTGGAAGTTCGAGCCGGTGATGCCAGCCGTCGTGTCGAACTGGTTGATCACGTTGTAGCCCGTCGTCGGTGCGGACGTGCCGGGGAAGTACAGGAAGGTCACGGCCTGCGCCGGGGTAACCGCGGCAAGGCCGAGGGCGATCGCAGACGCCTTGGCAAAGAGGTTCATGTTCATGTTCAACTCCCACATAAGAGGGGCAATTGTTAATCGATTCTTAACCCTCCGTCCAATGGGATTTCGCAGAAACGCGGTAAATTTCTGTCTCATTTCGGAGCGCGAATATGAACGAACGCAAATGGCGGTTTCCTGCCTGCCAGCGGGCGACATGCCAGTGCGGACATCCTCGTGCGCATGGCTATCCCGGGCCACGCAGCGCTGCCTAATTGCTGCGGCGCAAAATCACGTAGAGAGCCCCATCGCCGCCATGGCGCGGGTGGGCCTGGCGCACACTGGCAATGCGGTGGGCATGGGCGCTCCTCGCCAGCCAATCACCGATTTCCGCGCGAATCGCGCCACGTCGCCGGGTTTCGCCGGGCGCCGGGGCGGGCCGCGGCTTGCCGGTCACCACCAGCAGCACCCGCCAGCCCTGCGCGAGGGCATCGCCGATGGCCCGTTCCAGCCGGATATGCGCTGCCGCCAGATTGAGGCCGTGCAGATCGATGGCATGATCGGGAATAATCCGCCCGGAGCGAATGCGCTTCTCCCAGCTGCCGTCCAGCACGGGCACGGCGACGGGCGCCGGAGGGGATGGCGGCGGCGCCACGGGACGACTCGGTGGAATTCGGCCCTTCACCGGCTTGGGCGTATCCAGCGCCGCAGCAAAAGCCGCTGCCGAGACCGGCTCCACCGGTGGAAGCGGACGGACCCGCCGCAGGGGTGTCACCGTACGGGTCAGCTTGCCCCAGAGCGCGCGCTCATCGGGCGTGAGAACCCGCCGGGCCACGCTCAGCGGCCAGCGGTCAGGCGGGCATAGGTGCCGATCGGCAGCAGCAGCAGGGCGCTCCCCCGGGCCGACATGCCGCCGGCGATGCCGCGGGCACGCTCACCGGCACCCCAGAAGGTGTCGAAGCGGTTGCTGCCCTTGATGGCCCCACCGGTATCCTGTGCGATCCAGAGCCCGTTGGGCTCGGCCCTATCGAGCGACAGCAGCACCGGCGCGCCCAGCGGCACGAAGGTCGGATCGGCCGCGACGCTCACTTCCGCCGTCACCGGCACGCCCAGCGCACCCAGCGGCCCGGGACCGGTCAGCTCCTGGAAGAAGACGTAGCTTTTATTCTCATTCATGATCGACTGGCCCTGTGCCGGATTGGCGCGCAGCCAGCTCATGATGTCCTGCATCGAACCGATCTGGATCAGCCCCCGGTCCCGCATCAGCCGGCCGATGCCGGTATAATCGCGCCCATTCTGCCCGGCATAGCCGATGCGCATGATCCCGCCATCAGGCAGGCGCAACCGCCCGCTGCCCTGCACCTCGAGGAAGAAGAGCTCGACCGGATCGACGGCATAGGCCAGTTCCAGACCACGCCCGTCCAGCACGCCTGCGGTGATTGCCGCCCGGTCATCATAAGGCACAAAGCTGGAGCCCTGCACCTTGCCCCTGATGCGCCGACCCTTGAGGCTCTCGCTGAACAGGCCAAGATCGACCTCGATGAGATCGTTCGGTTTGCGATAGATCGGCGTTTCGCAGCCCGCGGCGCGCGTGCGGCAGCCAGCGATTTCCGGTTCGTAATAGCCGGTCGCGAAGGCCTTGCCGTCACCGACCTGCACGGTTTCGAAATAGCGACGGAAGAATTCGCGCGCGTTCGCCTCGCTCCAGCTTGCTGCGGCCGCGCAGGCCGTCTGCCAGTCGGCATTGCCGGTGAGGCCGCTCTGGTCGCGCCTACGCAGCAGCGAGGGGCAGGAGAGGCGGAAGGCTCGCAAGGCTTGCCCCATCCGCTCGGATGCAGCCGGCAGGACCGTGTCGATCGCTGGCCCCGGCGTCAGGCCGGCGGCCACGGCGGGCGCCAGTTCAGCCTGATCGGGCGCAGGGGTAGGCGCAGGGGCCGGGGTAAGCGGCGGACGAGGTGTTGCCGGTTGGGGCGGCGTGGCGGGCGAAGAAGGCCGGGAGGGGACGGGTCGCTGACCAGGCCCACCCGGCGGAATCATGCTCCCGCACGCCGCAAGCGCCAGCGCGCTTGCCAGAGCGGAAAGCTGCTTGAAACGAGTCTGAAAACGAGCCGGCACGGCGATCCGCCTGCGCGCCGATCAGCCTTCGTCCGTCTCCACCAGCTCCCAATTGGGATCGCGGCTGGAGAGATTGCGGCTGAACGTCCAGGTTTCCGCCGTGGAGATGGCGTCATCCAGCGATCCGGCCACAACATTGCCGTCCCGGTCGCGCGTGACAGCGGACAGATCGGCTTCGAAGTGGATCGCGATGAAGGCGGTGCCGCTCTCGACGCGCGCAGCGTCGATCCGCGCGTCCTCGATGCGGACGAGCTTGTTGTCCATGGTCAGCCCGTCGGCCTCGCGCTGGTCGATGGCGGCGCCGAACGCCTCATACACATCGTCCGCGCAATAGGTGCGCAGCGTTTCGCGGTCGCCCTTCCAATAGGCTTCGAGGATCATGCCATAGGCCGCCTTCGCGCCGCCCAGAAACTGCGCGACATCGAAGTTGCGGTCGGTCGCGATGATCGCGCGCAGGCCGGGCTGGGCCGGCACTGCCACCGCATTGTCGGCCGCGCGCTGCGCGGGCGTGCGATTGTCGACCTGCCCGGAGGACGGCATGGGCGCGGCCGGACGATCGTCGGCCGGCGTGGGAAGCTGCCGCTGCTCATGACCCGTGCGCTTGCCGAGCACAGAGTAAAGCCGCAACGCCAGCAGTGCGAAGATCATGGCCAGCACGACGATGACGGTCACGAGGTCAACACCCTTCCTTCAAAACATAACCCGCAAGACATAGGCACGTTCGCGCAAAACTTCAAACGGACAACGCGCCAGATCGCCGGAACGATACCGACATTCGGTAAAAAAGCCCCCAACGCGGGCGCCCGGCCTCCTCACCCCGCTTTTCGTCGGCCACGCGAGCGTTCCGCGCACCCGGGAAGCGCCACCCCCATTGCCCCCGCCTTGCGTGCCTGCTAAGCGGCGCGCCCATGGACAAGGAGCGCGGTTTCGCCCGGCACGCTCGGTGTCCGGCGACTTTCCAGCTTCTAGGTCGCGGCGGTCCTGCGCCGGCGGCATGGCAGCGACCATCGAGGAACAGGATTCACGCATGACCGACACGACCGACACCGTCGCCAATGGCGCCGACACCCAGCCCCAGATCGGCCTGATCGCGCAATATGTGAAGGATCTCTCGTTCGAGAACCCGAACGCGCCGGCCGTCTACCAGTGGCAGGAGCAGCCGCAGATCGACATCAACTTCAACATCAGCAACAACCAGATTGCCGATGACGTGTACGAAGTCGCGCTGAAGGTGAGCGCCAAGGCCGTGGCCGAGCAGGGCACTGCCTTCGCGGTCGAACTGGTGTTCGCCGGCCTCTTCGGCATCCGCAACGTGCCCGAGGACCAGATGCGTCCGTTCCTCTATGCAGAGGCGCCCCGCCTGCTCTTCCCCTTCGCACGCCGCGTGCTGGCCGATGCGGTGCAGGATGGCGGTTTCCCGCCGCTCATGCTCGATCCCATCGATTTCGGCGCCCTATACGTCCAGCAGCAGGCCCAGATCGAGGCCGCCGCGCAGGGCGAGCCCGCCGGCCACGCCTGATCATCATCCAGTCCGGCATAGAGGAAGGGTCATGCCCATGCGCCTTGCCTTCCCTCGCCTGACTGCAGCCCTTCGCCGCCCGGCCGCTCCCCAGCGTTGCCGGGCGGTTCCGTTTCGCCCGGCCCGAATATTGTCGATGCCGATACTGACGGAACAACCATGAGCCTGCTGCGCTCCACCGGCACTATTGGGGCCCTCACCCTCGTCAGCCGCGTCCTCGGCATGGTGCGGGACATGCTGATGGCGCGCTATGTCGGCGCCGGTTTCGCCTCGGACGCGTTTCTGATCGCCTGGCGCCTGCCCAATCTGTTCCGCGCCCTGTTCGCGGAAGGCGCTTTCTCCGCCGCCTTCGTGCCGATGTTCAACCGCATCATGGGCAAGGAAGGGGCGGACGATCCCGAGGCGGGGCGCGCGGCAGCGATTCGCTTTGCCGGTCAGGTGCTCTCGGTCCTCTTTCCTATTCTTGTCGCACTCACCATCGTCATGATGCTCGCCGCCGGGCCGGTGGTGTGGGCGATGACCGGCGGCTTCCCGGATGGTGGTCCTGAGAAGTTCGCGCTCGCGCGCCACCTCACCATCATCACCTTCCCCTATCTCGGGCTGATCTCGCTCACCTCGCTGCTCGGCGGCATCCTTAACAGCTTCAATCGCTTCTGGGTCAATGCCGCAGCGCCCACCCTGCTCAACCTGTGCATGATCGGGGCGCTGCTGTTCTTCCGGGGCGACACGGAGATCGAGACGGCTGTCACCCAGGCGATTGCCGTCACGGTTTCCGGCGCGATGCAATTGCTCTGGCTGATCTGGTCCTGCCGCCGGATCGGCGTGGCCCTGAAGCTATCGGTCCTGCGCCTCTCGCCACAGGTGAAGGCGATGCTGCTGCTGATCGCGCCGGCCGCCATCGGCCAGGGCGCCATACAGATCAACCTGCTCATTTCCACCTCGCTCGCGGCGCGCTTCCTGCCGCAGGGCTCGGTGAGCTGGATCTATTATGCCGACCGGCTGAACCAGCTGCCGCTCGGCCTGATCGGCATCGGCGTCGGCACCGCGATGCTGCCGCTCATCTCCCGACAGATCGGCGCCGGCGACACCCGCGCGGCCAATGAGACGCAGAACCGCGCGCTGGAGCTGGCGCTGTTCCTCGCCTTGCCCGCCGCGATCGCCCTGTTCGTTTCGGCCGTGCCAATCATCCGCGGCGTCTTTCAGCATGGCGCCTTCACGGCGGAAGACACGCTCGGCGCAGCCGCCGTGCTCGCTGCCTTCGCACCGGGCGTCCCCGCCTATGTGCTCATCAAGGTGCTGACGCCCGGCTTCTACGCCCGCGCCGATACGAAAACACCCGTGCGCATCGCCTTCATCGCCATGCTGGTCAATCTGGTGGGCAATCTCACGCTGATCTGGCGGTTCGGTGCCGCCGGCATTGCCGCTTCCACGGCCCTCTCGGCATGGGTGAACGTCGCGCTGCTCTACTGGACGCTCAGCCGCAAGGAGCATCTCACCCTCGACGCGCGCTTCCGCGCCAAGGCGCTGCGCATCGTCGCGGCCGGCTTGCTGATGGGCGCCGCACTCTGGGCGGGCAACCAGCTTCTCGACGCGCATATGGCCGCCGGCTTCTGGCGCCGCCTCATTGCGCTCGGCCTGCTCTGCGGTGGCGGCGGGCTGGTCTATGCCGTCGCCGCCATCGGCTTTGGCGCCTATCGCATCGCCGAGCTAAAGGCGCAGTTGCGGCGCAAACCGCGCTGAGGCGCCCCCTCCCGATTGTTCGCCCGGCTTGACGCCACGCCTCACGGACGACAGAGCGGGGCTCTTCTTATAAAGCAGGACTTTCCTCATGCGCGTGCTCTCCGGCATCCAGCCGACCGGTAATCTCCATCTGGGCAATTATCTGGGCGCGATCCGCAACTGGGTGCGGATGCAGGATGAGATGGATGCGGAGTCGCACTGCTTCTTCTTCCTGGCGGACATGCACTCGATCACCGTCCATGAAACGCGCGAGCAGCGGCTGGCCAATGTGCGGGACATGGCGGCTGCGCTCGTCGCGTGCGGCATCGACCCGGATCGCTCGGTGCTGTTCAACCAGGCGCGCGTGCCGGCTCATGCCGAGCTGTGCTGGTTGCTGAACGGCACGGCGCGGATCGGCTGGCTGAACCGCATGACCCAGTTCAAGGACAAGGCGGGCAAGAATCGCGAGGGCGCCAGCGTCGGCCTGTTCGTCTACCCGGTTCTGCAGGCCGCCGACGTGCTGCTGTATCAGGCCACCCACGTGCCCGTAGGCGAGGACCAGAAGCAGCATCTGGAGCTGACCCGCGACATTGCGGTCAAGTTCAACACCGATTTTGGCGTGGAGCTGTTCACCCTGCCCGATCCGATCATTCCCAAGGAGACGGCGCGGATCATGAGCCTGCGCGATGGCACGGCGAAGATGTCCAAGTCCGACCCCAGCGACATGAGCCGGATCAACCTGACAGACGACAGCGACACCATCGTGCAGAAGGTGCGCAAGGCCAAGACGGATGCCGAGCCGCTGCCCGCCGAGGCGGCCGGTCTGGCCGGGCGGGCCGAGGCGCTCAATCTGGTCGGCATCTACGCCACCCTTTCGGGCACCACGCCCGATGCGGTGTGCGCGCAGTTCGCCGGGCAGGGCTTCGGCGCCTTCAAGCCCGCGCTGGCCGATCTTCTGGTGACGCACCTCGCGCCGATCCGGGAGCGGTTCATTGCGCTGCAGGAAGATCATGCCGCGCTCGATGCCATATTGGAAAAGGGTGCGGCAGCGGCCGCAAAGGCAGCCGAGCCCACCCTGCGCGGCGCCTATGAGGCGATGGGATTGATGCGCTGAGCGAAAGGGCGCTGCGCCGTTTCGACACACGGCACGCCGATTGCAGGAACCGCATTCAACGCCAGTTCATTTGACCTAAGGTATCAAGGCGTACACTACGTCCTAGAGGGTGTATTCGCCCGAGAAACGGAACCGTCTTATGAACAGCAAGCGTCTCCTCGTCACTGCAGCGGCCTCGCTCCTTGCGCTTGGCCTCGCAGGCTGCGCCTCGCCCTTCAAGGCGGATGTGGCCCGCTTCCAGCAGCTTCCGCCCGCGCAGGGCCAGAGCTTCACCATCATGCCCGGCGAACAGGATCTCGCCGGCAGCCTTGAATTCCAGCATTATGCGGATCTGGTCGCGCAGCGTCTGGTCGATCAGGGCTATACCCGCGCGGCGGACCCGGCGAGCGCGCAGCTCGTCGTTGAGCTGGATTATGGGGTGGATCGCGGTACGCAGCGTGTCCGCTCGACCGGCTTTGCCCGCTCGCCCTTCTACGATCCCTTCTATTATCCCGGCTACTATCGCGGCTGGCGCGGTCGCTATGTGATGGGCTGGAACGATCCCTTCATGTGGGGACCGGGCTATACGGATATCGAGAGCTACATGGTCTACCAGAGCGATCTGCACATGCGGATCAACCGGGTCGGCGGCGAGCCACTGTTCGAGGGCACCGCCCGCGCCCAGTCGCTCAGCAACAAGCTGACCTATCTGGTGCCGAACCTCATCGACGCGCTGTTCACGGGCTTCCCGGGGCAGAATGGCGAAGAGGTCCGCGTGACCGTGGCGCCCGAACCGAAGAAATAGGCTTTCGGCAGATTATCGAACAGGCCGGTGCCCTCCCAATGGGCGCCGGCCTTTTTCTTGGGGCTCGTCAGGCGGGCGTGTCGCTCCCGCCGGCGCCGAGCTTCTGCTTGCGGAACAGCGTGCGGTCAGCCTCGCCGAACGCGACCTTCCACATCAGCACGCAATAGACAGCCAGCGTGAGCGGCAGGCCGATCACCAGCTCGATCCATTCGAGCCGGCGGGGGAGCAGGGTGAAGCCGAACCCGACAAGTCCGGCCACGACACCGCACAGCACAAGGCTCGACCGCCAGATCGGCAGGCGCATCCCCAGCAGACCGCCGAGCAACCGGGATTTGGCGATGGCGCCGCAGCCGAGCGCAATCGCCAGCGCCACCGCCGGCATCGCGGCGACATAACCATCCGCCAACTCATAACGGCGCGCCATGATGAGCAGGCCGACGGTAAGCATCGCCTGCAGACCCACGGTGGCGAGCGAGAGATAGAGGTTACGCAGGCGAGCCAGATAGACCAGCGCCGCCTCGCTCACCACCGCCGGGCTCGCGAGCACTTCCGCCGCCAGCAGGCCGCCAAGCGCGGCGGCACCGATCACGAAGGTCGGCCCGACCAGCCCCATCACCGCCTCGCCCGGCATCGCCAGCGCCACGGCGACCCCAAGCTGCGCCGCGACGATCCAGAAGCCGACCTGGCTCACTTGGCGCCCAATCGCCTCATGATTGCCGAGCGCGATGTTGCGGGTGATGACCGGGCCGAGAATTGGCTCGAAGCTGGTCTTGAGCTTCTGCGGCAGGGAGGCAACCTGCTGCGCGACATAATAGATGCCGACGATCGCGGGAGACGCGAACAGGCCCAGAATGGCCAGATCGAGACGCCGCGTGCCCCATTCGATGGCGTCCGCGCCGGCCAGCGGCAGATTGCGCATGGCCAGATGCCATATCCGCCCCGGATGCGGTCGCCAGCCGCGCGGCAGGCCATAATGGCGCATCAGCGGCCAGAATGCCGCCAGCATCGCGGCCGCCATCGAGGCGACATAGGCGAGGATCAGCCCGTCGCGCGGGGAATAGAAATAGAGCGCCAGCGCCGCGATGCTGATTGTCCACGGTTCGACAATCGCACGTGCCCGCACCGTCGCGGCGATGTTGTATTGATAGGCGCAGGCTGCCAGCGCCACCTCGGTCGTCGCAATGGCGATCACGATCAGCGGCAGAAGCCGGTCCAGCCCGTTGAGGCCGCTATTGGGGAACATCGCCTCCGGAAAGACGATGAGCAGGCCCGCCGCCACCGCGCTGACGAGGATGCACAGCCACATGGCATCGGCAACGACATGGGCCTGCGGGCGGCTGTCCTTCGCCAATTGCTCGGCGAGGCCGCGCTTGAGCCCCATGGTGGCGAGTTGCGCGGCAAATTCGATGACCAGCACGGCATAAGCGAAGCGGCCGAGCGTCGCCGCGCCATAGAGCCGCCCGGCAATGAACAGGAAGGGAATGCGCGCCGCCAGCCGCAGCACGAAGCCCAGCACATTGGCCCTGCCGCCCCGCGCCAGCGCCGAGATGTCATCGCGTTCGGCCTGCTCGGCCTCCCCACGCGCTATGGTCATGCAAGGCGCTCCCCGGCGCGGGCCGTTGCGCCGCGCCAGCCAGCCATAGGCGTTGCGATCGATGTGCGCAAAGTCTCTTGGTCCCTCATTCGGCGCGTAACGGCCGAGCCAGCAGCGCGGCGATCACATCGTCAACGCGCGACGCGCCGGAAAGAAGCGCGCAGACCGCTTCCGTGACGGGCATATCGATGCCCTGTGCGCGCGCCGCTTCGTGCAGCACCGGTGCCGTCGAGGCCCCCTCGGCCACCGTATGGCGATGGGCCAGCAGCGCATCCGGGGATTGCCCTTGCCCCAGCCCATAGCCCAGCGCATAATTGCGGGAGCGGGTCGAGGAACAGGTCAGCACCAGATCGCCCAGGCCCGACAGGCCGGCCATCGTCTCCGGCCGCCCGCCCCGCGCGAGGCCGAAACGGGTCATTTCCGCAAAGCCCCGCGCGATAAGCGCGGCACGGGCATTCTGCCCCAGTCCCGCGCCCTCGACCACACCGCAGGCAATGGCGAGGACGTTCTTGACCGCGCCGCCAATTTCGGCGCCCACCACATCATCCGAAACATAGGGTCGGAAGGTCGGCCGCGCGATCACATCGGCCAGCAGCCGCGCCAGCGCTTCTTCCTCAGCAGCAAGCGTGACAGCCGTCGGCAGACCAGCGGCGACCTCATGCGCAAAGGTCGGGCCGGAGAGCACCGCCACCGGCGAGCCGGGCATCACCTCGCGGGCAACTTCGTGCATCAGCAGATGCGACCCGGCCTCGATGCCTTTCGAGCAGAGAATCAGCGACTGGCCCTGCGGCGCGAACTGGGAGAGGACTGCGCGCATCGACTGGGAGGGCGTCACCACCAGCAACGCCCCGGCGCTGGCGAGATCGTCCGGTGCCTGTGTCGCCCGAATGCGTGGCGAGAGGGGCTGGCCGGGCAGATAGGTCTCGTTCTGGCGGCGCGTGTTGACCGCCTCCACCACCGCGCCATTGCGTGCCCAGAGTAGCACGTCGCTGCCCCCTTCTGCCAGCACCTGCGCCAGCGCCGTGCCCCAGGCGCCACCACCAAGCACGCCAATCGGCCCTGCCGCGTTCATGCCTTCACCCCCGCGCCGCGCACCGTCTCGGCGCTCGGGTCCAGCGGCCAGCGCGGGCGCGCCGCCACGGCGAGATCATCCACCAGGCCGAGCGCGAACCGCTCCGCCCCCGCCCAGCCGATCATCGCGGCATTGTCCGTGCACAGCCAGAGCGGCGGGGCGACGAATCGCAACTCGTGCTGAGCGGCTAGCCCCTCCAGCGCGCCCCGCACGCCCGCATTGGCGGCCACACCGCCAGCGACGACCAGCGCCGTCGGCCGGCCCGTCATGGCATTCAGAGCGCGCTTGGTGCGATCGACCAGACAATCGATGACCGCCTGCTGGAAACTCGCCGCGATGTCGGCATCCGCCCATTGCCCGCTCTCGACTGCGCGCATCACCGCGCTCTTGAGGCCGGCGAAGGAGAAATGCGGCTCGCCGCTGCCCACCAGCGGGCGCGGCAGCGGCACCGCGCGCGGATCGCCTTGCGCCGCCAGCGCCTCGACCTTCGGTCCGCCGGGAATGCCGAGGCCGAGCAGCTTGGCGGTCTTGTCGAACGCCTCGCCCGCGGCATCATCGATGGTCGTGGCAAGCCGACGATAATCGCCCACGCCGCGCACTTCGAGCAACTGGCAATGCCCGCCCGAGACCAGCAGCAGCAAATAGGGGAATTCCAGCGATGGATCGGCCAGACGCGGTGAGAGCGCGTGGCCCTCCAGATGGTTGACCGCAATCAGCGGTTTGCCAGCCGCATGAGCCAGCGCCTTGCCGGTGACGAGGCCGACCATCACCCCGCCGATCAGCCCCGGCCCTGCGGTCGCGGCAATGGCATCGACATCCGCGAGGCTGAGCTTGGCGTCGGCCAGCGCCGCTTCGACCAGCGGAATCAGGGCCTCGACATGCGCGCGCGCCGCGATTTCGGGCACCACACCGCCATAGGGGCCATGCGCCGCTTCCTGCCCCGCGAGACGGTGGGCAAGGATCGTGCGATCGCTGGCGACCAGCGCAGCCGCCGTTTCGTCGCAGCTTGATTCAAGGCCAAGGATGATGGGCATGGCACTTTCCTCTAGAGACGTGCGCGCGCAGGGTCTATCGGCATTCGCCACCATGCCCGAGCAGTTTCCCTCGCCCACCGCCCCGCTGCGCCTCGGCACACGCGGCTCCCCCCTTGCCCTGGCCCAGGCGGAGATGACGCTGGCCGCGCTTGCGCTCGCCCACGGCCTGCCCCGTGAGGCGCTGGAGATCGTCGTCGTCACCACCAGCGGCGATCGCATTCAGGACCGCGCCCTGGCCGAACTGGGCGGCAAGGCGCTGTGGACCAAGGAGCTGGATCGCGCGCTTCTGGCGGGCGAGATCGATTGCGCGGTGCATTCGATGAAGGATGTGGAAACGATCCGGCCGGAGAGCATCCACATCGCCGCGATGCTGCCGCGCGCTGCGGTGGAGGACCGGCTGATCGGCGCACCGAGCATCGAGGCCTTGCCGCAGGGCGCGCGCATCGGCACCGCCTCGCCCCGCCGAGCCGCCCAGCTCCGCGCGCTCCGGCCAGACCTGCGCACGACGCTGCTGCGCGGCAATGTCGCGCGACGCCTCGCCAGCGTCGAGGCCGGCGAGATCGATGCGACGCTGCTCGCAGCGGCGGGCCTCAACCGGCTCGGCATGGAAGATGTCGGCGCCACCGTCCCTGCCGAGGTGATGCTGCCCGCCGTCGCGCAGGGCGCGGTCGGCATCGAATGCCGCACCGATGACGAGCGGATGCGCCGCCTGCTCGCCGCGATCAGCGATGCGCCGACGCAAACCTGTGTTCTGGCCGAACGCGCGCTGCTGCTCGCACTAGGCGGCAGTTGCCACTCGCCCATCGGCGCGCTGGCGCAGCTGGCCGGCGCCGGCGTGCATCTGCGCGGGCAGATTCTGCTGGAGGACGGCGGCGAGCAGGTCTCCGGCGAGATCATGTTGCCCACAGGCGATACAGCCGGCGCCGCCGCGCTGGCAGCGCAATTGCTCGAGGGCGCCTCCCCAGCCCTGCGGAGCCTGTTCACGCCGTGAACCGCCCCTATCTCATCCTGCGCCCACAGCCGGGCAGTGATGCGTCTGCCGCCAAAGCCGCTGCGCTCGGTCTTGAGGTAGTGCAATTGCCTCTCTTCGAGGTGGTTGCGGTCCATGAAGAACCGCTCCCGCAAGGCCCGTTCGACGCCCTGCTCATCACCAGCGCCAATGGCGCGCGCTACGGCGGTGAGGCACTGGCCTGCTTCCCGGACCTGCCGGTCTATGTCGTGGGCGAGGCCAGCGCGGACGCGGTGCGCGAGGCTGGCCACCCCGATGTCATCATCGGCGGGGGCGATGCGGCCTCCACCGTCCCCATGATCGTCGGGGCCGGCCACCGGCGCATCCTGCATGTCTGCGGCGAAGAAACGCGCCCCTTCGACCCGCTCGATCTCAGCATCACGCGCCATATCTGCTACCGCACCGAGGCGCGGGACATGCGGCGCTACACCAAGATGCTGGTCACCATGCCGCCCTCCGTCATCGCCGTGCATTCGCCCGCCGCCGGGCGGCGCCTCAACGCGCTGATGCCGCCTGCCTGCCGCAACCATTTCCTCATCGCGATCAGCCAGGCCGCGGCAGACGCCACCGGATCGGGCTGGCGCCGGGTGAGCGTCGCGCAGGAGCCGAACGATAGCGCCTTGCTGCGCCTCGCAACCTCGCTATGTATAGGCGCCTCTTGAGGGATCGGGCAGAACAGATGGACGGCAACGCACCGGAAAACGGTGTCGGTGAGATGACGGACCGAGCGCAACCGCCGCGCCGGAGCCGATTGCGGCTGATCGTCGCCTGCTCGCTGATCGCCTTCCTGCTCGGCCTCGGTGCGATGGCCTGGATCATGACCAATTGGGATCGGCTGTCCTTCGGCCCCGGCAGCGATCCGGCGGCACTCACAGACGATATGAACGCCGCGCAGAACGGCGCCGAGAGCGGGGCGAATGGGCAGGCGCCGGATGCCACGCGGTCGCGCGGTCTCTCCGACGTCACCGAACGCCCCGAAGATCGTGTGCTGACGCTTGAGCAGCGCCTTAACCGCATCTCGCTTGCTGCGATTGCAGCCTCTGGCCATGCCAACCGGGCCGAGGCGATGATGATCGCCTTTGCCGCCCGGCGCGCGCTCGATGCCGGCCAGCCGCTCGGCTATATCGAGGGCCAGCTCCGGCTACTGTTCGGCGATGCGCAGCCCAAGGCCGTCGCCACCATCGTCAACGCCGCAGCGCAGCCGGTGACGCTCACCACGCTGCGCCAGGGGCTGGAGCAGGTCCGCAGCACCGCACAGCGCGGTGACCCGAATCAGGGCTGGTGGTCGGCAGCGATGCGGGAGTTGCGGGGTCTGGCCGTGATCCGCCACGCTGGCGATCCCTCCCCAGAGCTGGACGAGCGCATCACGCGCGCACGCATGTTCACCGAATCCGGACAGATGGAAGCCGCCATCGATGAAATCGCGGCGCTCCCGGCCCAGCCTGAGGCCGAGCTGTGGCTGGAGCAAGCCCGCCGCTACAAGGAAGCCCGGCGGGCGCTCGATGTCATCGAAGCCGCCGCCATTCTGGAGCCGCGCGCCGCGCCCATCGTAGCGCCCGCCCCGCTGCCCACCGAGACTGAAGCAAGTCCGCAGCCCTGACCGCGCAGTGCTTCGTTAAGCCAGAAAAATTGTCGCGAGATCGGCGGGCACCCGCGCCAGCCGGCCCGTCTCCTTGTCGATCATCGCCCAGGTCGTCCGCGCATTCACCTTGGACGTGCCATCGACACCGGTGAAGGCGATCAGCCGATCGAACCGGGCGCCGCGCGGCGGCTCCTCGATCCAGGTCCGCGCGAGCACCGTCTCGCCTTCGGTCACATTACCGCGATAATCGATCTCGTGCCGCGTCACGACCCACACATAGCGCTCCTGCGCGTGGGGCGGCGCCAGCGATTCCCAATGGGCAGTGGCAAGCTGCTCCATCCACCGCACCCAGACCGCATTGTTCACATGGCCCATGATGTCGATGTCATCGGGGCCGGCCGTGAAGTGCTGCTCGAATGCCTTACCCATGGCCGCCCCCATGATCGCCGGCGCCCTGCCCGGCTTCTTCCATGCCAAGCTGCCACAAGATGAAGGCAAATTCCTCTGCTGTTTCCCGGAGCGATTCCCAGCGGCCGGACTTGCCGCCATGGCCGGCTTCCATATTGGTCTTGAGCAGCAGCACATTGTCGTCGGTCTTGAGCTCGCGCAGCTTTGCGACCCATTTCGCCGGCTCCCAATAGGTCACGCGCGGATCGTTGAGGCCGGCCGTCACCAGCATCGGGGGATAGGCCTGCGCTTTCACATTATCGTAGGGCGAATAGCTGGCGATCAGGTCATAGGCGGCAGCATCCTCGATGGGGTTGCCCCATTCCGGCCACTCGCCCGGCGTCAGGGGCAGCGTCTCATCGAGCATCGTGTTGAGCACATCGACGAACGGCACGTGCGCGACCACGGCGCCCCACAGATCGGGATCGGAATTGACGATGGCGCCCATGAGTTCGCCGCCAGCCGAGCCGCCCGACGTCGCGATCTTGCCCGCCGAGGTGTAGCCAAGGGCGATCAGCCCCTTCGCCACATCGACGAAATCGTTGAACGTGTTGGTCCGCTTCTCCAGCTTGCCGTCCTTGTACCATTGCTGGCCAAGGTCATCGCCGCCGCGGATATGAGCGATGGCGAAGGCGAAGCCGCGGTCGACGAGGCTGAGCCGCGTGGTGCCGAAGCCCGGCTCGATGGCGATGCCATAGGCGCCATAGCCATAAAGGTAGAGCGGCCGCGAGCCATCGAGCGGATGGTCGCGCCGGTGCAGCACGGAGACGGGGATCGGCGTGCCGTCCCGCGCCGTGATCGTGAGGCGCTGCGTGGCATACAGCGCCGGATCGAAGCCGGACGGAATCTCCCGCACCTTGAGGGTTTCGCGATGTCCGTCGGCCAGCCGATAGTCGAAGATCGTCTCTGGCGTGACCATCGATTCATAGCTCAGCCGCAACGTATCGACATCATATTCGGGATTGTCGTCCAGCCCGGCGACATAGCTCGCCTCGGGGAAATCGAGGCGCTTGGGCGTGTTGGTGGCGTAATCGCGGATCTCGACCTGATCGAGACCGTTCTCGCGTCCTTCGGTCACGTAGAAGCGCTTGAACAGACTGAAATCGGTCAGGTAAAATGCGTCGGAGGCTGGCAGCACCTCTTCCCACTGGTCCGGCGTCTCGATACGCGCGCGGGCCAGGCGGAAATTGGGGTGGGTGTCGTTGGCGCGGATGTAGAGCCAGCCCTCATGCTCATCCACGTCATATTCGCGTTC
Organism: Sphingobium sp. B1D7B; assembly: GCF_025961965.1. Lineage (NCBI taxonomy): Bacteria > Pseudomonadati > Pseudomonadota > Alphaproteobacteria > Sphingomonadales > Sphingobiaceae > Sphingobium > Sphingobium sp. B1D7B. Next base: position 1,472,799 of record NZ_JAOQOR010000001.1, on the reverse strand, counting down.
GGGCACGCGTGCCGAAACGAGGATCGGCGCGGCGGTCGGGTCGCCGGCCGGCACCAGCCGCACCTCGCTCGTCACATGATCGCCGGTGGCGATGACGATCCAATTTTCCGCGCAGGTGAGGCCCACAGAGACGCGGAACCCTTCGTCCGCCTCATGGTACAGCATGACATCCTGCGCCACATCGCTGCCCAGCCGGTGGAGCATCGCGCGATCCGTGCGCCACTGGGCGTTGGCCGGGGCATAGACGAGCGCGCGATCATCGTGGGTCCAGACCAGCGCGGAGAGCACGTCCGGAATGACGTCCGGCAGCATCTCGCCGGTTTCCAGATTGCGGATGCGCACGGTGTAGCGCTCCGACCCGTTGTCATCGATGGCATAGGCGAGCAGGCGGTCGTCATTGGAGATCGCCACGCCGCCGAGCCGGAAATAATCCTTCCCCGCTGCCAGCGCCGGCTCATCGACGATCAGTTCGTCCGCGGATCCGTCCTCCGCCGCGCCGACCTTGCGGCGCCAGTGGCGGCGATATTGCTCGCCCGCCTCGAAGGTGCTCCAGTAGACATAAGCCCCGTCCTTCTGCGGAACGGAGCCGTCCTCCTCCTTGATGCGGCCCTTCATCTCCGCGAACAGCGCATCGACCTGGCTCTTGCGCGCCGCCATATGCGCCTGGAAATAATCGTTCTCGGCCGTCAGATAGTCGAGCACGTCGCGATCCGTCACCTCGGGATAGCCGGGGTCGCGCAGCCAGGCCCAAGGGTCGTCCAGCGTGCGATTGTGGTGGACGGAGCGGTGGGGGCGTTGCGCCGCGCGGGGCGGCTGGAGCGTATCGGTCATCCCCGCCAGATAGGCGCTCGAAGGGCCGCGCTCAATGCCGTCAATAGAGCGCCGCCAGTGCGAGGCAGGTCGTGACTCCGACCACGACGTTCATCGGCAGGCCGATCCGCAGGAAATCGGCGAAGCGATAATTGCCGGCCGCATAGACCATAGTGTTGGTCTGATAGCTGATCGGCGTCGCGAAACTCGCCGAAGCCGCGAACATCACCGCGATCAGCAAGGGGCGCGGATCGGTGCCGAGGGTCGTCGCCAGGCCGATGGCAATCGGCGTCATGATCACCGCCACCGCGTTGTTGCTGACGGCTTCGGTCAGCGCACTCGACGCAAAATAGACGATGAACAGCAGCACCAACGGACTGGCATTTTCCAGCAGCGGTCGCATCGCGTTGACCAGCAGGGTAATGCTCCCCGCCTGATCGAGCGCCGTGCCGACGCACAGCATGCCGTAGATCAGCACCAGCACATCGCCATTGATGGAGCCCCAGGCTTCATCGCCATCGATGCAGCGCGCGGCGAGGACGATGCCGACGGCGATCAGCCCGGCGACCATGATCGGGACGAGCCCCAAGGCGGAAAAGACGATGGTGCCCGCCAGCGCGGCGACCGCGATGGGGGCCTTGGTCGGGCGAAAGGCTACGCCTTCGGTCTCTTCCACTCCGATGAGGTTCTGGTTCTCGCGCAGCGCATTGATGGCCGCCTCTGACCCGGTGACCAGCACCGTATCGGCAGCGCGCACGCGGCTATCGGCCAGGGTCGGCCCGGCGTCATGGCGATGCCGGGTGATCCCCAGCAGCCGCACCGGCAGCACGTTGAGGAACGGGATTTCCACCATCCGGTTACCGATGCTCGGGTGACCGGGTGAAATGATCGCCTCCACCACCAGCGGCGCGTCGGCTTTGGTGTTGCCGACCGTCGCGATGCCAAGCTCGATGTCCTTGTTGGTGCGCAGGGTCATCAGGTCGGCCAGCTTGGCGCGCACCACGAGGCGGTCGCCCGCCATGAACGGCTCGTCCATGGCCTCGATCAGTTGGCTGCCCCGCTGGATGCTCACCAGTCGAACCCGCTTGAGGAGACCGCTTTCGGAAAGGTCTTTGCCGATCAGGCCGCTATCCCGCACGATCCGGATCTCGCTCAGGAACACCCGGTCCGCGTCGCTGTGATAGGGCGCGCCGTCACCGTCCGGGAGCAGGAAGCGCCCGAGCACCGCAAGGGCGACAGTCCCGGCGGCGGCAACGATGATGCCCACAGGCGTGATCTCGAAGACGCTGAACGGCGCGACGCCCAGATCGCGCGCGACGCCATCGACCAGAAGATTGGTCGACGTGCCCACCAGCGTCAGGGTTCCGGCCAGCATGGAGATGTAGGACAAAGGAATGAGCAGCTTCTTGGCGGAAACGTTGATCGCCGAGGCCAGCCGCAACACGATGGGGATCATGATGACCACGACCGGCGTGTTGTTCATGAACGCAGCCGCCGCCAGCAAACCAACGACCAGCTCGATCATCGCACGGATCGGATGCGCCTTGGCGCGAGCCACGATCCAGTTGCCGATCACATCCAGAATGCCGGTGCGGGTCAACGCGGCCGAGAGCACGAACATGGAGGCAATGGTGATCGGCGCGGGATTGGCAAAGGCGCGCAGCAGCGATGCGCTGTCCAGCAAGCCCGTGACCAGGAAGGCGCAGACGCCCAGCACGGCGATCACCGTCGCCGGATAGCGCTCCCGCACGAACGCCACGAAAAGTCCCACAAGGATGACAAGGCCGACAAAGGCCCGGTTGGCATCGATGATCGCGGAGAGCCACTCAAACATCACCCTCCCCTAACGCCCTCGCCGGACCGCGTCGAGCAGCCCCGTCGGCTATGGCAATGTCAGACCTATCGAGACGAGCGGACCCCCGCCGTCACATCTGCGTCTCATACTCCGCGGTGACATCCTGCTTGGTGCCGGCGAGCCGCACGACACGCCGTTCGCACAGCACCGGCACGGCCGTCAGCCGCATCCAGCGCAAGGCGCCATCCGGCCGACGCAGCCGCGCATCCATGGTGAAACCGCGACGATGGCGAATCGCATAGGCCCGCAGCGACTCCATCGCCGCCCGCGAGTCCGCCAGATAGATCGATGTCGCCAGCGACCGTGTCAGCTTCTCTTCCACGGGGATGCCGAACAGATCGTAGACGGCTCTGGACCATGTCAGGCTTTCGTCGGTCAGCCGGCAGCTCCACAGGCCAATGCCCTGATTGTCCAGCGCGCTCTCCTCCCGGTTCACCATGGGCATGATCGGCAGGCGCCAGCTTGCCTCGTAAACCGGCCAGCTATGGGTGAGAAAAGGCGTTTGCCCGGTAGTCATAGGGTGATCTTTGCTCTGGTCCTGATCGCATGAGCGTTCCCGGTCTTGTTCGCCAGCAGTGGCGGCAAATGCTGGCAAGCCGTCTGGAAACGCTTATGCTGTCCGGCAGAGATTAACGAGCGCCCCTTAAAAATGAACGAATGCGGGCGCGAACAGGAACGCTTGTCCATGTCTACCCATGAAGATCGCCTGCACGCGCTGCGCGCCCAGCTGTCCCGCCAGTCGCTCGACGGATTCGTCGTGCCGCTCACCGATGAGCATCTGTCCGAATATGTCGGCGGCTATGCACAGCGGCTCGCCTGGCTCACCGGTTTTCTGGGCTCGGCGGGCAGCGCGGTGGTCCTGCCGGAGGAAGCCGCGATCTTCACGGATGGGCGCTACACCCTGCAGGTGCGCGATCAGGTGGATGGCGCGCACTGGCAGTTCGAGAGCGTGCCGCAAACGAGCGTCGCCACCTGGCTCGGGGTCCATGCCCCGGCCGGCGGACGGATTGGCTATGATCCTTGGCTTCACACCCGCCGCTGGGTCGAGGAGGCGACGCGTGCGCTTGCCAGCAAGGGCGCCACGCTCGTGGCGGTCGATCATAATCCCGTCGATGCCGTGTGGGACGATCGGCCCGATCCCAGCAAGGCCCGCCTCGTGCCGCATGATGAGCGTCATGCCGGGCAGAGCAGCGCCGCCAAGCGCGCCGACATGGCGGACTGGATGAAGGCGCAGGACGTGGACGCCACCGTCCTCACCGCGCTCGATTCCATCGCCTGGACCTTCAACGTTCGTGGCGCGGACGTGACCCATACGCCGGTCGCGCTGGCCTATGCCCTGCTCCATGCGGACGGCAAGGCGCAGCTCTTCGTCGACCCCGCCAAGATCGATGCCGACGTGCGCGCACATCTCGGCAATTCGGTCGATGTTTTGGATCGCGTCGCCTTCACCGATGTGCTGGCAGGGCTTGCCGGCAAGGCCGTCGCTGTCGACCCCGACCGCGCCGTCTCCGCGATCTTCGAAGCGCTGGACAAGGCCGGCGCCCTGATCAAGCCGCTGCGCGATCCCGCTGTTCTGCCCAAGGCCGTGAAGAACCAGACCGAGATTGCCGGCCACAAGTCTGCGCAGGCGCGGGACGGCGCGGCCATGGCCAAGTTCCTCCACTGGCTGTCCATCGAAGGCCCCAAGGGCGGGCAGACCGAAATCAGCGTGTCGGACCGGTTGCAGGCGTTCCGTGAAGAAACCGGCGCACTCGTGGACCTCAGCTTCGACACGATTTCCGGCTCAGGCCCAAATGGCGCCATCGTCCATTACAAGGCGAGCGAGGCGACGAACCGGCCAGTTGAGGCGGGCTCGCTGCTGCTGGTCGATTCAGGCGGGCAATATCGGGACGGGACGACCGATATCACCCGCACCATGGCCATCGGCACGCCCACGCAGGAGATGTGCCACCGCTTCACCTTGGTGCTCAAGGGCCATATCGCGCTCGCCTGCGCGCGCTTTCCTGCCGGCACGCGCGGCAGCCAGCTCGACGTGCTCGCCCGTCAATTCCTGTGGGCCGAAGGGCTGGATTATGCCCATGGCACCGGACACGGCGTCGGCAGCTTCCTCTCGGTGCATGAAGGCCCGCAGCGCATTGCGACGTTCGGCGGCGGGGATGAACCGCTGCAACCCGGCATGATCCTCTCCAACGAGCCGGGCTATTACAAGACCGGCGAATATGGCATCCGCATCGAGAACCTGGTGCTGGTGGTGGAGAGCGGCACCGGCGAAAACGACCGGCCCTTCTATGCCTTCGAGACGCTGAGCCATACGCCGATCGACAGCGCCCTCATCGCCGTCGACGCGCTGACCCCGGCCGAACGGGCCTGGGTGGACGCCTATCACGCACGCACACTCGAAATCATCGGGCCGCAGCTGGATGGCGAGGAGCTGGCATGGCTGCAGGCTGCCTGCGCGCCACTCAGTGCGGACTGGCAGGGGAGTCAGGCCGCCTGCAGGCGATAGGGAATGGTCGTCGTGACCTTGAGGCCGCGCGGCAACCATTCCCGCACGAAGGTTCCGCGCAACTGGCGCTCGATGCTCAGCCGGATGAGATCGGACCCGAAGCCCTGATGATCGCCGGGCGGCGCGCTGTCGCCCTTGCTCTCCTGCCACTCCAGCCTGAGCTGTTCGGAAGACCCTGAGATCATCAAGTCGACAAACCCTTCCGGCGAGGACAGCGAACCATATTTGACGGCGTTGGTCGCCAGCTCGTGAAACACGAGGGCGATGGGGGTCATGTAGGTTTCGGCGAGCAGCACATCGTCGCCGCGAATGCGGATGCGCTCGATGCCCTCCAGATTATAGGCGGCGAACAATTCGCCCAGCAGCCCCTGCAGCGTCAGCGCCTGCGCCCCTTCGCGGGGCTGCACATAATCATAGGCCCGCCCCAGCGCCGCGATCTGGTCGCTCATTTTCGAGCTGAAGCCCTTCAGCTCCGGGACGCCCCGGCTGGAGAGGTAGAGCAGCGAGCCGATGACCGTGAAGATGTTCTTGATGCGATGGACCAGCTCGCGCGAGAGAAGCTCCTTCTGCTCGCGCATGATGCGCTGATCGTGAATATCCGTGCAGGTGCCGAACCAGCGCACGATGTTGCCGGCATCATCCCTGATCGGCAATGCGCGCCCGAGCGTCCAGCGATACTCGCCATCGAACCGGCGCAGGCGATATTCGATTTCATAGGGATCGCCGGTAGCCAGCGAATGGCTCCACACTTCCCACGCCTTGGCCTGATCGTCTGGATGGAACTGGCCGTTCCAGCCGGTCCCATCGGTTCGGCCGAGCTGCGCACCGGTAAATTCGTACCAGCGGGCATTGTAATAATCATGATAGCCATCGGCACGCGTGGACCAGACCATTTGCGGCATCGCATCGGCCAACACCCGGAAGCGCTCTTCGCTCGCCGCCAGATCGGCTTCGGCGGCATTCTCCCAAGCCCGATGCGCCAACATGACGCGTCGGGCCTCCAGCCGCCGCATGGTGGCTTCCGCCAAGACGGTGAGGCCCTGACGTTGAATGTCGGTCAGCCCAGCGCGGGGTTCGGGCGAAACAACGCAAAGCGAACCCAGCGCCTCGCCACTCTTGGACACAAGCGGCGCCCCGGCATAAAAGCGAATATGCGGTTCGCCGGTGACGAGCGGATTATCCTGAAAACGGCCGTCTTGCGTCGCGTCGCCTACGTCCATGACATCATGGCCGAGCATCGCGTGCGCGCAGAAAGACATGCTCCTGGGCGTCTCGGTGGCGTCGATTCCGGTCTTCGCCACGAACCTCTGGCGATGCTCTTCAACCAGGCTGACCAGTGCGATGGGGCAATCGCAGAGCTGGCCGGCAAACTCGACGATGCGGGTCAGTTCCTCGTCGCCGAACAGCCCATCGATCTCATAGGCCTCGAGCGTGATGCGCTCTTCGGGCGAAACAGCGTCGCGGTTATTCTCAGCGCTCGCCATGGGCGCTCACAATCCGGCCTCGGCAGACGTACGGCTGCGCGCGTGAAGAGGGCCAATATGTGAGGAGCAAGATCGTCATGGGGAGACACCCATGTAGGAACGCAAAGGCGGAAGTCCATGCGGACTTTTGCGTATCTGCGTGATTTCGTCGCAGGAAGTGTCTCTCAATCAGTCGTTTCGCGATCTCTGCGGCGGATTCATCCCAACCGGCGGTCGATCCACACCACCACGGCTCCGACAAGCATGAAGCCCAAAGCGATGAGGCCCACGGTCACGCCAACCTGCGCCCAGCCATGGCGGGAGACATCGAGGAAGGGATAGGGGTAGCGCCCATCGAGCTGCGCGCGCCCGATGGCATAGGCCAGATAAGCCAACGGCAGCAGCGCCCAGCGCAGCGTATCGGCATAGACCAGCCGTCCCTTGGGCACGAACACGAGCCAGTAGAGCGCTACCGCAGGCGGCGCGATGTAATGGAGCAGGAGGTTCGAGGTCTCGGCGGGGCCGCTCAGGCTTTCCGTCGCGCGCAACAGCACTGCATAGACGATGCCGATCAACCCCATGGCCAGCATCACGCCTGCCAGCCGGCGGGGATGACTCGGTGCCTTCGCCCCCAGAGCGACGCCGAACAGCACCACGCAGCTGAGCAGATTGCCGATCACCGTGAAGAAGCGCAGCATCGTCCACGCCGCCGCTTGGGGTGAGCCTGTCGTCTCCAGAGAGACGGCAAAGCGGATCGAGAGTCCGGCAAAGGCGATGAGGCCGACAAGCAGCGCCGCGATGCGCGCGGACATGGACAGCGTCTTGGCGGGTGAGCGCATCTCTCGGCCTAGCTCTGGCAAGTGGGGCAGTAAAAGGTGGAGCGGCCTGAATCGACCCGGCGCTTCACCGTGCCACCGCAGGGGCAGGCCAGCCCTTCCCGCCCATAGACGCGCCAGTCCTTGGCGAAATAGCCGAGCTCGCCATCCGGCCGCGCATAATCGCGCAGGGTGGAGCCGCCGGCGGCGATGGCGGCCACCAGCACCGCGCGAATGGCCTCGACCAGCCGCGCGAGCCGCGCCCGCGATATCCGCCCGGCTGCGCGCGTCGGCGATATGCGGGCAATGTTCAGTGCCTCGCACACGTAGATATTGCCCAGCCCGGCGATGATCCGCTGATCGAGCAGCATCGCCTTGATCGGTGCCGCCCGCCCCTCCAGCGCCTGCGCCAGATAGTCGGCCGTCAGCGCATCGCCCAGCGGCTCGGGGCCAAGGGCCGCGAAAGGCGGATAAGCGTCCAGCGCATCGGTTGGTGTGAGGTGCACGAACCCGAACCGACGCGGGTCATTGAGGGCAAGGCGGTGGCTGGCCGTCTCCAGCAGCAGATGATCGTGCTTGCCTACCTCGCTCGGGTCGATCCGCCAGCGTCCGGACATGCCGAGGTGGAAGATCATCGTGTCGCCGCGGTCGGTATCGATCAGGCCATATTTGGCGCGCCGGCCCAGCCCGGTGATTCGCGCCCCGGTGAGCCGCTGGCGCAGATCGACCGGGAAGGGAAAGCGCAGGTCCGCCCGGCGCGGCTCGACCAGCGTGAGTTGCGCCCCGTCGAGCACCTGACGCAGGCCGGCAACGGTGGTTTCGACTTCGGGAAGCTCAGGCATTCCTGCAGGCATAGGCCGAGGCGCGGCCTGCGCCAACAGGCATCAGAGCCAAAGTTGCCAAGGCAGCAGCAGCGGCGCGCAGAAGAGCAGCGCCAGCGCCAGCATCAGCCGCGCCTTGCCGGGCACCGCCAGTTCATCGGGCACCAGCCCATCGGGCCGCGCCCACAGGAACGGGCAGGCGAGGACAGCCAGCGCGCCCAGCCCCAGAGCTACCAGGCGAGCCCCCAGAAAAGCGCCGTCCAGCCACAGCCCCATCGCGCCAAAGGCAAAGCCGAGGGTCAGGACCCACATCAGCAGGCGCATGGTCGGGGCTCTTTGCTCATGCCCTCAAAAAACGGATCGAAGCGCCGTCTCTTTAGCGAGGAACGTGCGCGAAAACCGCTGGCTCTTCGGCGGCTTTCTCCGTAGCGAAATGCCATGGCTCTTCCCGATGACATCACCCTCGCAAACGCCCTTGCCGACGCAGCGGGCGCCGCGATCCGCCCGTTTTTCCGCGCGCCTTACGATATCGAAGCCAAGGCCGACGCCTCGCCGGTAACAGAAGCCGATCGCGCGGCAGAACTGGCGATGCGCAGCCTTCTGGACGCGCAGCGTCCGGCGGATGGTATCATCGGCGAGGAATTCGGCACCCTCCGGGAAGGCGCGTCACGCCAGTGGGTGCTCGACCCCATCGATGGCACGCGCAGCTTCATCGCGGGCCGCCCGATCTTCGGGACGCTGATCGCCTTAATGCAGGACGGCTGGCCGATCCTCGGCATCATCGATCAGCCGATCAGTGGAGAGCGCTGGGTCGGCGCCATGGGCCAGCCGACATTGTTCAACGGCAAGCCTGCGCGCACCCGGCGATGCCGGGCTCTGGAAGGGGCGCAATTGGCGACCACAAGCCCGCATTTGTTCAGCGCGCATGATGGCGAACATTATCTCGCGCTCGCCGCAGCCGTTGCCGGCGACCGACTGGGTCAGGGCCCGATCTATGGCGGCGACTGCTATAATTACGGTCTGCTGGCGAGCGGGCATGTCGACATCGTGTGCGAGACGGGCCTCAAGCTCCACGATTTCGCGGCCCTCGTCCCGGTGGTCGAGGGTGCCGGCGGGCACATGTGCGACTGGTCTGGCGAACCGCTCCATGAAGCCAGCGCCGGCGACGTCATCGCCATGGGCGATCCCGCCCGCCTCGAAGATGTCATCGGCGCCCTGTCCCATCATCACGACTGACGGGCCAGTGCCGCGTTTTTAGTCGACGACCGTCCCGACCACGGCGCCAGCTGCGCCACCGACAGCCGCACCCTTGCCGACGTCATTGCCGGTCACTGCAGCCGTACCGGCGCCCGCCGCCGCGCCGATGCCGGCGCCCTTAAGGGTCGAACAACCCGAGACAGCCAACGCACTAGCCGTGATCAGACCGATCAGAACGAGTTTCATGATGCATTCCTTCCAGCAAATTCCTGCTGAACAAATGCGCAAAGCGTCCGCGTCGTTCCCGACCGCTGCGGCGCCTCTCCCTAGGCCTCAAGAACCGCCTGCCACTGATCGGGCTTGAAACCGACCAGCAAGGCGCTCGCCCCCGTCACCACCGGGCGCTTGATCATCGAGGGATGCTCGACCATCAGCGCGATGGCCTTGGCCTCATCGATCCCGCTCTTGGCATCATCCGGCAGTTTGCGGAACGTCGTACCGGCGCGGTTGAGCAGTACGTCCCATCCCGCCTGCTCTGACCAATCGGCCAGCTCTGCCGACGTTGGCGGCACCTTTTTATAATCGCGGAAATCATGCGCGAGGCCCTGATCGTCCAGCCACTTGCGGGCCTTCTTCACCGTGTCGCAATTGGGGATGCCGTGCAGGGTCAGGGACAATGCTCTCTCCTTGGAATACAGGCTGGAAGGTCGAAAGCGATCAGGCCGGCGCGCCGACTTCGGCATCCTCGAATTTGTCGGCCAGCGTCAGGCGGTCGAGGATGGCGGCGGTCTCGTCGCGGACCTTGAGCATGATGCGCCGAAGCTCACACTCATCTTCCGGCAAACAGTTCTTGCAGGGCTGGTGTGCATAGCGGCTGGCACAGGGCACAAGGGCCAGCGCGCCATCGGTGAGCCGGAAGATGTCGCCATAGCGGATGTCGATCGGCGGCAATGCCAGCCAATAGCCGCCTTCCCGCCCCCGCCGCGTCGCCACGAGGCCCGCACGGCTGAGTTCCGACAGGATCACGGTCAGAAATTTGGCGGGAATATTCTGCGCGACCGCAATATCGGTGAGCTGGATCGGCCCCTCACCATAATGCCGCGCGAGGTGCTGGAGAGCGCGGATGGAATATCGCGTGCGTTGCGAAAGCATACCAACCTATTTGGCAGAGAATGCCGTCCGCGCAAGGGGCAAGCCCGCGCAATCGCTCGATAGCGGTTCTTTTTCAATCTCGGGAACGGGCCGTGACGCTCGCCACGGCCCTTCCGATTGTTAAGCGGCCTGCTTGCGCCGCTCGGCCAGCTCGTCGTTGAGCATTTCGGCCAGCAGGAAGGCCAGCTCCAGACTCTGCGCCGCGTTGAGGCGGGGGTCGCAGTGCGTGTGGTAGCGATCCGCCAGGCTCTGCTCGGTGATGTCGATCGCGCCGCCCGTGCATTCGGTGACGTTCTGCCCAGTCATCTCGGCATGGATGCCGCCGCCGAAGCTGCCCTCGGCGCGATGCACGGCGAAGAAGCCGCGCACCTCGGCGAGGATGCGCTCGAACGGGCGCGTCTTGTAGCCATTGGCCGCCTTGATGACATTGCCGTGCATCGGATCGCACGACCACACCACCGGATGCCCTTCGCGCATCACCGCCCGCACGAGCGGGGGCAGCGCGCCCTCGATCTTGTCATGACCATAGCGCGTGATGAGCGTGATGCGCCCGGCCTCGCGGCGCGGGTTCAGCGCATCGAGCAGGCGCAGCAGCACATCGGGCTGCAGGCTCGGCCCGACCTTCATGCCGATGGGATTGCCGATGCCGCGCAGATACTCGACATGGGCCGAGCCCTCGAAGCGCGTCCGGTCGCCGATCCACAGCATGTGCGCGCTGGTGTCGTACCACTGGCCGGTGAGCGAATCCTGACGGGTCAGGGCTTGCTCATAAGGCAGCAGCAGCGCCTCGTGGCTGGTGTAGAAGCTGGTCCCGCCAAGCTGGGGCACCGTGTCCGGCGAGAGACCGCAGGCCTTCATGAAGTCCAGCGCCTCGCCGATGCGATCGGCCATCTCGCTGAACTTCTGGGCCCAGGGGCTGCGGCCCATGAAATCCAGCATCCAGCCATGCACCTTGTCGAGGCTGGCATAGCCGCCGGTCGAGAAGGCGCGCAGCAGGTTGAGCGTGGCGGCCGACTGATTGTAGGACCGGATCATGCGCGCCGGATCGGGCTCGCGGCCGTCTGCCGTGAACGCAATGTCGTTCACATTGTCCCCGCGATAGCTCGGCAGCTCGACGCCATCGATCGTCTCGGTCCCAGCGGAACGCGGCTTGGCGAACTGGCCGGCCATGCGACCCACCTTCACCACCGGCAGCTTGCTGGCGAAGGTGAGCACCACCGCCATCTGCAGCAGCACGCGGAACGTGTCGCGGATGTTATTCGGGTGGAACTCGGCGAAGGATTCGGCGCAGTCCCCGCCCTGCAGCAGGAACGCCTCGCCATTGGCGACCTTGGCCAGATCGGCCGTCAGGTTGCGGGCCTCGCCTGCAAAGACGAGCGGCGGAAAGGTCCCAAGCTGCGCCTCGGCTGCCGCGAGTGCCGCAGCATCGCGATAGATCGGCATTTGCAACCCTTCATGATCCCGCCAGCTTGCGGGCGACCATTTCGCCGTCATGATATTCCAGACTCCAAGCGTGTTCGCGCCACAACATGGGGTGTGGCGGACAAGGGGCAAGCCCCTACGCGTTTGAGGGCTTTGAGGCAAGGAGGTTGGGGATAAAGGCGCGAGGATGCGCGGGCGCAGCAGCGTCGTGACGTAAGATCAACCCGTCGCGTAGTGGGGAGATCAATCCAGTCTTCCCGCGAACAAACGGAGCGCCTGCCGCGTAACATGATCCGGAGGCCCGTAAAAACATTAAACACATGGCGAACGGAGACACTCTAATCGTGCGGCGAAATCTTGAGAATTCAGGCCGTTTCTCGAAGTAAATGCCGTCCAAATTCCCGGAACATTCAGAAAAATCATATGATGAAGGTCCGGTTTTGCTGGATTCATAGTCGCTATCAGGCGAAATGGACTCGGGAATCGGAAACGGGGGCTGTCAAGTCGACAGCAGGGATCATGAGCCTTCTGGCTGACTATAACTGGCCATTCGCGGTATCGCTCGGCGTGATGGTTCTTCTCGCGGCCCTGCAGGTGCTTGGACTCGGTGACCTGTTCAGCAGCACGGAAACCGACCTGGACGCGGAATCGGGCGGAAGCCCAGCCGATGGACTATTGAGCCTGGTCGGTGTGGGCCGCGTGCCGTTCATGATCTGGCTGGCGGTGCTCCTGCTGCTTTTCGCGGCGATCGGCGTGAGTATACAAAGCCTGGCCGGCGCCTTCATCGGCAAGGCACTGGCTCCGTGGCTGGCAGGCCTCCTTGCTTCGGTTGTAGCTCTACCAGCGACGGGAGCACTCGTGCGACCGCTCTCGCGCATCCTGCCAGGCGACGAGACGACGGCGGTAGAGATCGAATCCCTCCTTGGTCGCCGCGCGAAAATTCTCACCGGTCGCGCCAGCCGCGGAAGCCCCACCCGCGCTCAGGTCATTGATCATCACGGTCAGATGCACCTTGTGATGGTGGAGCCCCATCATAGTGACACCGAAATGGGCGAAGGCGACGAAGTTCTCCTCGTGCGCCGGGAAGGAGAGCGGTTTTACGCTGTAGCCCTAGAGGAAAAACGTTTGGCGCCGATCTGACGGCGAGGGGAGACTGGAATGCAGGGACTGGACCTCATGGATATTGCAATTTGGGCAGGCGCGATCTTCGCCTTGCTCCTGATCTTCGGCTTTACGATCGCGCGACTTTACCGGCGCGCCACGAAGGAAGTGGGCTTCGTCCGAACCGGATTTGGCGGAGAGAAGGTGGTCATGAACGGCGGGGCGCTCGTGCTGCCCGTGCTGCACGAAACCATGCCGGTCAATATGAACACGGTCCGCCTCGCGGTGGAGCGCAAGAACATGGATGCGCTGATCACGCTCGACCGGTTGCGGATTGACGTGAAGGCCGAATTCTATGTCCGCGTCCGCCCCGATGCAGGCGCAATAGCCATGGCTGCGCAGACGCTTGGCCTGCGCACGATGCAGCCGGAAGCTCTGAAAGATCTCGTCGAAGGAAAGTTTGTCGACGCGCTTCGGTCTGTTGCGGCCGGAATGAGCATGAACGAACTGCACGAAAAGCGCGCCGACTTCGTTCAGAAGGTGCAACAGGTCTCATCTGTGGATCTCGCGATGAATGGCCTGGAACTGGAATCCGTTTCACTGACGGGGCTGGACCAAACGAGCATCGAGCATTTCAACGCCAACAACGCATTCGATGCGGAGGGTCTGACCAAGCTCACCGAACAGATCCAGCAGCGCAAGAAGCTGCGCAACGATATCGAAATGGACACGCGGGTCCAGATCGAGACGAAGAACCTCGAAGCCGATCAGCGCAGTCTGCAGATCAGCCGCGATAACGAGTTCGCGCGGCTGGAGCAGGAACGCGAGGTCGAAATGCGGCGTGCGGCGCAAGCGGCAGAAGTCGCTCGGGAGCAGGCACTGCGCAGTCAGGAGGCGGAGGCCGCGCGGATCGACGCCAAGCGGCTGATCGATTCGCAGCAGATCGAAGCTGACCGCTCGATCGAACAAGCCCGCATCGCACAGGCCCAGGCCATAGAAATCGCGCGGCAGGAACAGCAGATCGCCGTTCAGAACAAGAGCCGGGAAGAAAGCCAGGCAAAGGCCGAGGCTGACGCAGCTCGCGCCAAAGCGGCTGCGGCCGAAGAACAGGTTATCACCAGCCGCGAAACTGAAGTGGCCGAGCGTGATAAGCGCATCGAACTGATTGAAGCGGCGAAAGCAGCGGAACGCGAAGCGATCAAGCTGAAGGTGCAGGCAGAAGCCGAAAAAGATGCGGCCACGAACCACGCCGAGGCTATTCGACGCGCAGCTGAGGGCGAGGCCGATGCGACGAAGCTGAGAGCCGAGGCCGACCGCGTGCGCTTCGAAGTCGAAGCAGCGGGTCAACGCGCTGTCAACGAAGCCGCAAACCTCCTATCCAGCAGCCAGATCAGCCTTCAGACGAAGCTGGCGCTGCTCAAGGTGCTGCCGGACCTGGTGCGTGAAAGCGCCAAGCCGCTTGAGGCAATCGACTCCATCAAGATCGTTCAGGTGGATGGCCTCACGCAAAAAGCGGGTGGCCCCGCCAATGCAGCGCCCTCGGGAGGAGGATCGGGCAACCTTGCGCAGGACGCCCTCTCAGCAGCCCTCGCCTATCGAGCGCAAGCGCCGGTTCTCGACGGCCTGATGAAGGAACTGGGGCTTGATGGACGCTCGCTCGACGGGCTTGTCGCCGGAGGCATGGCAGACGAGGCAAGCCCGCGCGACGGGCGGAGCGATACTGGCGAGAGCGCTAAGAGACTGAAGGGTAGTCAGGCGCAGGAGCGGTCGGAAAAGTTGTAACGCAGATGCACCGGGCTGTGGAGGGACGTGACTATGCCGCCTCCGCAGCCTACTGCCACTTAGCGGCTCGGCACGATGGTCCTCGTTGATGCAACGCACAGGATCATTCCGACACCCGCCGCAATCCATAGCGCTGAAGAGCCCAGCCTTGCATAAGCGAAAGCCCCGGCAATCGCGCCGGTCATCAGCCCGCTCCACAGGCCGAGGTCGACCCGCCAGTGGCTTGCATCCTTGCCGGTGAGGCGGTTGGCGAGCGCCTGACCTAACCGGACAAGTGCGCCGGTCATATAGGTGAGCCCGACCTTCACCTCGCCATTGTCGGCGAGCGCGGCATTTTCGGCGCCCATGGCCATGACCATCGCGGCGAGTGCAAAAGTCGGCGAAATCGGTGCGGCGAGCGCGGCCACTAACAGCAGCGCCGTCACCAGACCGAGCACGGCGGGACGGCGATGTGGGCCCGCGCGATGCCCCACCAGTCCGCCCAGCACGACGCCCGTAACGAACCCGGCAATGAGGCCCGCGGCCGTCAGCGCGGCGCTGGAGCCTTCGCTGATCCCCACCGCCAACCGCGTGGAGTTGCCGCTCATGAACGAGACGAAAAAGCCGCCCGCAGTGAGGAAGCCCAGCGCGTCCACGAAACCGGCCAGCGCGGAGAGCGCGATGGCGAGGTTGAGCAGGCGGGCGTCGGACCTCAGCATCGCTCGCGCCTAATAATCCCGGTTGAGGTCGGCGACATGCTTCAAGGGCTCGCCGGCCAGATAATGGCGGATGTTCCGCGCGAACCGCTCGGCGCCGCGCTGGAAGGCGCTGGTCTGGCTCGGCCCCGCCAGATGCATGGTGACGAGCACATTCGGCGCGCGCCACAGCGGGTGTTCGGGCGGCAAGGGCTCGGGCGTCGCGACATCGAGGAACGCGCTGCCCAGATGCCCGGCCTCCAGCGAGGCGATGAGCGCAGGCTGATCGATCAGATCGCCGCGCGCGATGTTGATGAGGCGAGCGCCCGGCTTCATGGCGGCCAGTTCTGGGGCGCCGATCATCGCCCGCGTCTCGCTGGTGTTGGGCGCGGCGATGATGACGAAATCGAACTCCGCGAGGCGCGGGCGCCAGTCATCCGGACCGATCACCGCATTGGCACTGTCTGCCGAGCGACGCACGCCGGTCACCTGAACGCCAAAGGCGCGCAGGCGGGTGCCGATCTCCCGACCGATGGCGCCATAGCCGATCACCAGCGCCCGCGCGCCCAGCAACTCGAAATTGCCCGGCGGCCGCATCAGCCAGTTTTGCCGGTCATGGGCGCGCACGACCTCGTCCAGTCGCTTGGCGAGCACCAGCGCGCCCATGACGGCATAATCGGCGATCACGTCCGGCATCAGGCCGGCACCATTGGTGAAGATCTGGCCGCGCGCGCGCATCTCCGCGATCGGGAACGCATCGAAGCCCACGATCACCGTGTGGATCCACTTGGCGTTCACCGCCGCGCGCGGACCCTTGGCGTAGACATTGCCGGCGAACTCATCGAACCAGCCGATCTCCGCCTCCGGCGCCAGGGTCATCGCCTCTTCGGCCCTGGAGAAGCCGCGCAATATGACGCGCCCGGCGATCTCGGCGCCCAGCATGGCTTCCAGCCTCTCCCGCTGCGCTTCCGGCAGAACGATGAGCGGTTTATGCGCCATGATCGAGCCTCCATTCCCAGCCGAGCGGATCGCCGTCCATGACCTCGACGCCGGCGGCGAGCAGTTCGTCGCGCAGCGCATCCGAGGCCGCGAAGTCCTTTTCGGCCCGCGCAGCCTTGCGCCGGTCCATCAGCGCCGCGATCGCGCCTTCATCGATGGCAGCCGCCTTCGGACGCAGGCGCAGTGCTTCTCGCTCGAGCGTGAATAGCCCGAGGCCGAGCACGGCTTCCATCGCCTCGACCAGCGCGCGCTTCTCCTCGGCCGGCACCTTCTTCATCGCCAGCGCCTCATCCAGCACGGTGAGCGCGACCGGCGTGTTGAGATCATCGCTGATCGCGGCATCGAAGCGCCCCAGCAAGGGCGTCAGCTTGGAATGCGCCACCGCACCAGCCGCAGCCACATCGCGCAGGGGTGCCGCGCTCATCAGCATCCGCTTGAGCCGGGTCAGCGCCGCGCCGAGATTGTCCCAGCTGAACTCCAGCTCCGAGCGATAATGCGCCTGCAGGCACATCATCCGATAGGCGAGCGGATGATAGCCCCGGTCGATGAGCAATTGCAGCCGCAGGAACTCGCCCGATGATTTGCTCATCTTGCCGGTGCGGTCGATCAGGAAATTATTGTGCATCCACAGCCGCGCGCCGGAATGGGCCGCGCAATCGAGATGGCCGTGATCGGCATCATAGCCCTGGATCGCCTGATTCTGGGCGATTTCATTGGGGTGATGGATCTCGCGATGGTCGATGCCGCCGGTGTGGATGTCGAACGGCAGCCCCAGCAGCGCGCGGCTCATCACCGAGCATTCCAGATGCCAGCCCGGGGCGCCCTTGCCCCAGGGCGAGTCCCATTCCATCTGGCGCGTCTCACCCGGCGGCGTTCTACGCCAGATCGCGAAATCGGCGGCGTGGCGCTTGCCCTCGACCGGATCGATGCGGCTCTCGCCCTCGTCCGTCGCGGCGCGGGCAAGGCGGCCATAATCGGCCACCGTGCTGGTATCGAAATAGAGGCCGGTCGGCAGCTCATAGCAGTGCTTGTCGGCAATGCTTTTGGCGAACTCGATCATTTGGGGGACGAAATCGGTCGCGATCGACCAATGCGCCGGCTGGCGGATGTTCAGCGCCTCCACGTCCGCCCAATAGGCCTGCGTATAATGCTTGGCGATGTCCCAGATCGACTGCGCCTGCTGCGCGGCCATCCTCTCCATCTTGTCCTCGCCGGCATCGCCATCGTCGGTGAGGTGACCGACATCGGTGATGTTGATGACGTGGGTGAGCTTGAAACCCTTGAAACTCAGCGTCCGCCCGAGCGTATCCGCGAAAACATAAGCGCGCATGTTGCCGATGTGCGGATAATTATAGACCGTCGGCCCACAGCTATAGACCCGCGCCTCGCCGGGGTGAACGGGATCGAACGGCTCGAGCTGGCGCGTAAGACTGTTGAAGAGCTTGAGTGACGGGGCTTGGATCATGGCGCGCCCATGTGAGCGCAGCCAGCGCGCGGGTCAACAGGGCACGAAAGGCCGGGATGCGCTGACGGGGTAAGCCATAGCAATGGCAGAGGGCGGCGCAGGCACCGCCCCCCGACCGAAAAATATCAGCCCTTGGGCGCGAGCACCATGAGCATCTGCCGGCCTTCGAGGCGCGGATAGGATTCGACCTTGGCGATCTCGGCCGTGTTCTCGGCGACGCGCTGGAGCAGCTGCATGCCGAGCTGCTGGTGCGCCATTTCACGGCCGCGGAAGCGCAGCGTGACCTTGACCTTGTCGCCCTCGCCGATGAAATCGACGACCTTCTTCATCTTCGTATCATAATCATGATCGTCGATGTTCGGACGCATCTTGATCTCCTTGATCTCCTGCGTCTTCTGGGTCTTGCGGGCGATATTCGCCTTTTTCTGGGCCTCGTACTTATACTTGCCGATGTCCAGGAACTTGCAGACCGGCGGATCTGCATTGGGAGAGACCTCTACCAGGTCCAGACCGACGTCCGCTGCCTGCTCGATCGCCTCGCGCGTGAACATCACGCCCAGATTTTCGCCCTCTTCATCAATGACGCGCACCTTGGGCACACTGATGAATTCATTGTAGCGGGGGCCGTTCGCGGGCTGTGGCGCCATCGGGCGGCGCATCATCGGGGGACGTATAGCAGTTTCTCCTGTTGCCAATTCACATATGCGAGATGCGCACCTTACCGGTTTTCCATGAGAACGGAAAGAGGCCGTAGCGCGACACGAGGCAAACTGCGGCGCGAAGGTCACAGTTGCGTGCACCGTGCATTTAGGATCGCAAGCCGCTCACGGCAAGGGCCATCATCAGCGAGACCGATGATGAACGGGCCCGGCCTTGCGGCATCCCTCAGCCCGGATGGCGGAAATGAATGAGCGGATAGGGCCGCCCTGCCGGATCAGTCTCCGAGCGCCCCGTGCGCGCGAACCCACGCGCTTCGTAAAACGCGATGGCCTGAGGCGCCTGCTCGCTGGCATCCACCTTTGCACCGGGCACCAGCGCGAGAGCGTGCGCGACAAGAGCGCTGCCATAGCCCTGACCATGCACGGCCGGATCGACGAACAGCGAATCGATCTCGTCCTCGCCCATGCCGAGAAAGGCCTGGACGGTGCCGGCCGCATCCGTCGCGACCCACAGGTCGACCGAGGGAAGATGCTCGTGCTCGACCATCCGGTCGATCTCAACCCGGTCCTCCGGCGTGAGAAAGCCATGCGTCGCATCGACCGCCGCCCGCCAGATCGCCAGCGCGCGCGGCAGATCGGCCGGAGTCGCCTTGCGGATGGGGATGCTCATCAGCTGCCCTTCTTCTAGCCCCTCCCCCGGAGAAGAGGGGCTGAGTTCCACTCAGGCCAGATCCGGCGGCGTGGCTTCCGCTACCAGTTGCGCGATGACTTCATCCACGCTCAGCACCTTCTGATGCTCGTCACTGCCGAGACGGCGCAGGGCGACGGTGCCCTCCTCCGCCTCGCGACGGCCGACGACCAGAAGATTGGGCACGCGCCCGAGGCTGTGCTCGCGCACCTTGTAGTTGATCTTCTCGTTGCGCAGATCGGTCTCGGCGCGGATGCCGGCGGCGCGCAGCTTCTCGACCACCTCGGTCGCATAGCCGTCCGCATCCGAGACGATGGTCGCGACCACTGCTTGCACCGGCGCCAGCCACAGCGGGAACTTGCCGGCATAATGCTCGATGAGGATACCGATGAAGCGCTCATAGCTGCCGAAGATCGCGCGGTGGAGCATCACCGGACGGTGGCGGGCGCCATCCTCGCCGACATAGCTCGCGTCCAGCCGCTCGGGCAGCACGCGGTCGGACTGGATGGTGCCGACCTGCCAGGTGCGGCCGATGGCGTCGGTGAGGTGCCATTCCAGCTTGGGCGCGTAGAAGGCGCCTTCGCCGGGTAGCTCTTCCCAGCCATAGTCCTCGGTCGCAAGGCCAGCGGCGATGACGGCGTTGCGCAGTTCCGTCTCGGCCAGATCCCACATCTCGTCCGAACCGAAGCGCTTTTCCGGGCGCAGCGCGAGCTTGATCGAATAGGTAAAGCCGAAGTCCTTGTAGATGCGGTCGGCCAGCGCGCAGAAGGCGCGGACTTCATTGACGATCTGGTCCTCGCGGCAGAAGATGTGCGCATCGTCCTGCGTGAACTGGCGCACCCGCATCAGGCCGTGCAGCGCGCCGTGCGGCTCGTTGCGGTGGCAGCAGCCATTCTCGTAGATGCGCAGCGGCAGATCACGATAGCTCTTGATGCCCTGGCGGAAGATGAGGACATGCGCCGGGCAGTTCATCGGCTTGAGCGCCATCCACTGCGCATCGTCCGAGACGAGCGGGCCTTCGTCCTCGACATTCGGCACTTCGTCGGGGATGACGAACATATTCTCGCGATATTTGCCCCAGTGGCCGGATTGCTCCCACTGGCGCGCGTCCATCACCTGCGGGGTCTTCACCTCGTTGTAGCCCGCGTCATCGATGGCGCGGCGCATATAGGCCTCCAGCTGGCGCCAGATGACGAAGCCCTGCGGATGCCAGAACACGCTGCCATGCGCTTCCTGCTGGAGGTGGAACAGGTCCATCTCCTGCCCGATCTTGCGATGATCGCGCTTGGCCGCTTCCTCCAGCCGCAGCAGATGAGCATCGAGCTGCTTCTTGTTGAGCCAGCCGGTGCCGTAGATGCGGCTGAGCATCGCGTTCTTCTGGTCGCCGCGCCAGTATGCGCCGGAAACGCGCGTGAGTTTGAAGGCCTGCGGATCGACCTTGCCGGTGGAGGCGAGATGCGGCCCGCGGCACATGTCCAGCCAGTCACTGCCGGACCAGTAGACAGTCAGATCCTCGTCGCCGGGCAGTTCCGCTGCCCATTCCGCCTTGAAGCGCTCGCCCTGCCCCGTCCAGCGTTCGATAAGCTGTTCGCGGGTCCAGACCTCGCGGCGCAGCGGCTTGTCGGCCGCGATGATCTCGCGCATCTTCGCCTCGATGGCGGGCAGGTCTTCCTCGGTGAACGGGCCGCGATCTGCCGGCGCCGCGACGTCATAATAGAAGCCGTCGTCCGTGGAAGGACCGAACGTGATCTGCGTGCCGGGAAACAGCGCCTGCACCGCCTCGGCAAGGATATGCGCATAATCGTGGCGGACCAGCTCCAACGCGTCCGCCTCGTCCCTCGCCGTGACCAGCGCCAGCTGCGCATCGGCCTCCAGCGGGCGGGTGATGTCGACCAGCTCGCCATCCACCCGCGCAGCCAGCGCCGCCTTGGCGAGGCCGGGGCCGATCGCGGCGGCGATCTCCGCCGGCGTGGTGCCGCGCGCAAACTCGCGCTGCGAGCCATCGGGGAGCGTGATTGTCACCTGTTGCGTCATCGGTCTGGTTCCTGCTGTGCGGCTTGCCGCTTAGGCAAGTGCGGGAGACTTGGGAAGAGGCGGAACGGGCCGGAAGCGCATGACCGCCCCGATCCGCTGCTGGGATGGGGCCTTCGGTCCTGCGCGCTTCAATCGATGAGGCGCGTGCCGACGACCCCGGTGCTAGTCCGGGTGGTGGGGGTGGTCGCGGCTGTGAAGCGCAGACGGGGCATGGCGGCTTTCATAAGGGTAGCGCCGGGGTTTGTCACCTGCTGGCGGGGAGGATGTGGAGAGTTGAGACCGCCCATGCTGTAGGAGGAAACCAACGCCTCACTTTATCGCTCCGCTCTCTCAACGCATTCCCGTGTGGCGCGCTTTTCCTACATTTGCCGCAATTTCTATGCCAAGCTTTTCACGGTACACTCCGATCCGTTTGCGCGCGCGAGACACGATGTCCTCGTAATACAATATTTCCGAATACATCTCGCCAAGCGCTATGCTAGTTTCAGGATCGGAAAGCTTTGCGCTCTGGAAGTAACCCTTGCCTTCAGCGAAGCGTGTCCAGCCACTAAGCCGCAGAGGGTTAACCGTGTCGCCAATGAGGTAGCAATAGAACTTCCTTAGTTTGCCGCGGGATTTAGCCGCGAGCAGATGCGCGTATTCCGAAAGATCGCCAACGTGGTCATCCATGCTAACCCCTGGGGCTTTAAACTCCACGATGATTGCAGAGCCCTCATGGCTGAACAGTGCAATATCGGGCCGCTTGGCACGATTTGTTTCCTCTCGGCCCGCCAACAGTGCCTCGAATTCAACGTCGACATCAGGCTCAAACAGCTTGCCGAATCCCTCCCACTCGATCCCAGCCAACGGCTTGTCTGAAGAAATATAGTCGTAATAGTGGTATTCTTCACTACGCAACCAGATATCATGGTCGGATATTTCCATACTATCCTTGCGCATCGGGAAGAAGATCGAATGGATTATGCGCTCATCTTTACGCTTCGTCTTTTCCTGAGGAAGCTGAATTGCCAGTTGTTTTCGATACGCAAGATCGAGCACTTCGACGATGGCCGCGCGACGGACGACCAGCTGAGACAGATTTGCCATGTCAAAGTCTTTTAACGATGACGTATACATCCAGGACAGCTCATTGATTTTCCTTCGAAAATCATCGCTATCCGGCTCTGTTCTCGCTATTTCCTCTTTAAGATCAAAGATTTGAGAAGTCGCGCCGATCACCCGCTCCTGGTACTTCTTGAGAACCCGCTCAACCACCGCTTTGGCGCTATCGCCGTGCTGAACACGCGTATCCGTATCCTCTAGCATCGCGGCACTCACGCCAAACTGGGTTTCGATATCGGTCAGGACGTCCTCCCGACGCCAACTCGAAGGAACAACCATCTTGCCGATAACAGGATCAATGGCTTCGTGAATCGCGGCATACGAGATTGTCCCCTCGTTGAAGAGGGTGTCAGGAATGTCTGCCGGCAAATCATCGAAGTCATCGCGTTGCTCATTCACGTGGGCATCAAGATAACCTGCCTCAACGAGCACGATGTGGTAGTAGCCGTTGACCGGATTGTTTTGTTCAGCTCTTGCCTTCAAATAGTAGCCGGTCAGATCCCGAACCGGAGAGGCTTTCGCGCAGAGCGCTATCGCATTACGCGGAAGGTCATAATACGATGGGTCGAGTTGGTAGTGAACGACCCTGAAGAGCTGAAATCGTCCGAGCGGACTGCCGGATTGAGGATCGCACTCTGCCACTTCTACGTCAACCGAGGCGGTCATCTCGGGCAGGTCTTTGGCGCAGAGTCTGTTTCCGATCCCTCCTTCCAATGGTCGGTTTTAAAAGAAACTTGAAAGTCACCTAACCGGCCAGCAAGGCTAACCAGCCGCTGAACAAACGCAACGAGGGTGCGATGCCGCAGCCTCTTAGCGGAAAAAAATTCGCTGAGCCTCTCGTCCTCGAAGATTTTGTGCCGAACGCTGTCCTTCAATTCGTCCAACGTAATCAGCGTGCCAACTTCGCCTTCTGCGCTCTCGGAAGTGATGAAGTCATCATAGTCGAGCTGCTTCTTCGGCTCGTGAAACTTCACGAAACGGAATTTACGGCGACCTTCCATCATGAAAGTAGTTTCCAATGAAACGGCAGCAAAATGATGAAAGTATTGAATGCGGCCCGCACCCTTACATTGGCCAATTCCCGTTATTTCGAGGTCGTCCTTGTAGGATGTATCCTTAGTAAGAAAGGCAGCGAGCTGCTCGTCACCCAGGCCGCAGCCGTTGTCGCGACAGGAGATTGTCATCATCTCTGTGCCGCCGACGAGGTCACCTGGGGAAAACCGTACCTCCACCGCAATCCGCATATCATTAACGGAACCGTCTGACGCCTTCCGTATCAGAAATGAGTCGATGCTATTCGAGATTAACTCCTCAAGCACAACATAAGGGTTGTGGCTCAGCTTAGTGTTCTTGAGGCTGCCTCGGATATCGAGCGTCATGATCCATTTTCTTCAATATCGGAGGGTTGCGCTTGCTTCTGGACATCCTCGAAAGTCGGGTCAAGTCGCATTGATAAGCGCTAAAAAGGCAACCCCAGCTCCTCTTCCATCTCGGCCGTGGGCTTAGTGAGTTCCAGTAATTTTTTTCGCCCCACCCGTCACCAATCCGTCATCATCCCTTCACGCGCATGACGCAGTCCCGTCACCTCCCTGACGCAACGCCTCCCTATCTGCCGCCCCCAGAACAAAACCTGCTTTTGGGGACTCACCACAATGAAACCGCTTTACCCGACTTTCCGGGCCGCTTTGCTGTGCTCGGCCATTCTGCTTGCCACGCCTGCCCTCGCACAATCCGCGCCCGTTCCGGAGGCCGAGAGCGAGGCCGGTGCGGACGGTGACACCATCGTCGTCACCGGCCAGCGCCGCGCGCAATATGAGGCGACGGCGGAGAAGCGCGAGGCGTTTGCGGTGATGGATGCGATCTCCGCCGACGATATCGGCAAGCTGCCGGACCATAATACGGCGGCGGCGCTGCGGCGCATTCCGGGTCTTTCCGTGCAGGAGGATCAGGGTGAGCCGCGCTTCCCGGTGCTGCGTGGCCTGCAATCCACCTACAACCGTACGACGGTGGACGGCGCGCTGGTGGCCGGCGTGGATTCGGGCGGGCGCACCGTGCCGCTGGACATCGTGCCCTCCGTGATGGCGGGGCGGATCGAGGTCATCAAGACGGTGACGCCGGAGAATGACGCCAATGCCGTCGGCGGCATCATCAATATCACCACCCGTAGCGCCTTCGATGCTGGGCGGCCGTTCTTCAACGGCATCGCCTCTTATGGCATTTATGAGCAGCATGGCGAGGTGCGCAACAGCAAGCCCTCCTACCGGCTGGCCTTTGCCGCCGGCACCACCTTCGGCGCGGATGACGAATGGGGCATCGTGATCGGCGCGAGCCAGGAGCAGCTCGATTACGACATTCCGCAGATCGAGGTAGCCAGCCCCTCCGTACGCGAATATACCGCCGCCGGCGCCCCGGTGGACAGCGGCGCGGCGACCGGCAACGGCATCCAGGTGCCGACCCAGCACCGCCTCTTCTGGTACAACAACACCAAGCAGCGCACCGGCGGCAACGCCAAGCTCGAATGGCGCCCCTCCGACACGTTCCGCTGGGAACTCTCCGGCGTCGTCGCCCGCACCGAGGACGATGAGGAGCGCATCGAATATCGCATGGAGCCGATCGGCAATGTCGCGAACCAGACGCAGACCAGCGGTCAGTTCGCGCGCGGGCGGATCATCGTGCAGCTCAACCAGCCGATTACGCGGCGCCTCGTCGCGCTCGGCCGCACCGCCTTCGCCTGGGATGGCGGCGAGCAATGGAAGCTGGACGGCGACGCGGTGTTCTCGCTCGGGCGGATGCGCGTGCCCAATGAGAGCATCGAGTTCCGCACCCGCGATGCCGACGCGACCCGCTATGCCTTCAGCTATGATACGTCGGACTTCTACCCCGTGTTCACGCCGACCAACACCGCCGCAGCGGTGAACCCGCAGAACTTCTATCTCCAGCAGCAGCGCAGCAATCTGGAGAAGTCGCTGGAGAAGAGCGGCCAGTTCCGCCTGAACTTCACTTATGGCGATGACAGCATCGACGGCGGCATCAAGCTCAAGACCGGCGCCGTGCTGCGCCTCACGAGCCGCAAGAACGAAGTCGAGCGGACCGACTACAAGGCCGCCAGCGGCTTCACCTACACGCTCGACAAGGTGGTGACCGCCGGGCCGAGCGAAGCGATCCGCGACAAATTCTACATTCCGATCCGCATCGATGCGCAGGCCTTTCCGGCCTTCTATCAGGCCAATCAGAGCCGCTTCACCACCACCGTCGCCTCGAAGGCGGGCGATTATAAGGTCAACGAGGACGTCTATGCCGGCTATGTGCAGGGCAGCACCCGGATCGGCAATGTCACGCTGCTCGGCGGCCTGCGCTATGAGCGCACGGAAGTCTCCTCCGATGCCTATCGCACGCTCGGAAGCGCGCTCACCCAGATCGCGACGGACGGCAGCTATGGCAACTGGCTGCCCAGCGCGCACATCCGCTGGGATGTGACCGACCGCGTCGTGGTGCGCGGCGCTTATACCAACACCATCGGCCGGCCGGATTATTCCTCCATCGCGGCGAGCGAGACGCTCAGTTTCGATGGCAGCCAGCCAACGCTGTCCCGTGGCAATCCGGGCCTCAAGCCGCGCGAGAGCCGGGGCTTCGATCTCTCCTTCGAGTTCTACCCGAAGGATGGCGTGATCTCCGCCGCTTTGTTCCACAAGAAGATCAAGAACGAGATCTTCACCCTCTCCAATGTGGAGACGATCGATGTCGGCCGGGGCCCGGAGAGCGTACTCGTCTCTGAACCGCGCAATGCCGAAACGGCGACCATCAAGGGCCTAGAGCTGAACCTTCAGCAGGCGCTGACCTTCCTGCCCGATCCGTTCGACGGGCTGGGCATGAGCGCCAACGCGACCTTCCTCGATACGCGTTTCACCTTCCTCACCACGGCCGGCCCGCGCGTGACCGGCCTGTTCCTCCAGCCGGACACGGTGTGGAACGCCTCGGTCTATTATCAGAAGGGCAAGTTCGAGGGGCGCCTGTCTTACAACTATATCGGCGGCTTCCTGGAGACGATCAACGACACCATCCCCAATGCCGACCAATATTGGAAGAGCCGTGGCACGCTGGATGCCAATATCAGCTATCGCGTCACGTCCAACATCACGCTCTATGCCGAGGGGCAGAACCTCAACAATCAGGGCCGGCGCGAGCTGGTCGGGCCCGGGCGCACCTACCTGCAGGAATCCGCTGAATATGGCCGGACCTTCTGGTTCGGCGTGGCGGCGAATTTCTGATGGGCCTGCTTCTCGCTCTGGCAGCCAGTGCCGCCACGGCGGCAGCGGCGGCGGGGACACCCGCTGCCGCCCCGCCCCAGGGCCAGCCGGCCGAAACGCTGCGCCGCATCCCTGCCGAGGAAGCGCGGCAGGGCGTGGCGGTCGGCCCGAACGATGTCTATGCCGTCGCCAACTGGACCATCGCCCGCTACGATCGCAAGACCGGCGCGCGGCGGGCAGTCTGGACTGGCGAGCCGGCGCGCTACCCGCACATCAACAGCTGCGCGCTCATCAAGGCCGAGCTGGTGTGCGCGGCCTCCAACTTCCCCAGCGTGCCACAGGCCAGTTCGGTCGAGATCTTCGATCCCGTCACCCTCGCCCACAAGCGCACCGTCTCGCTCGGCCTTGGCACCGGCTCGCTGACCTGGGTCGACTGGCATGACGGACACTGGTGGGGGCTGTTCGCCAATTATGACGGCAAGGGCGGCGAGGCACCGCGCGACCACCGCCACACCACCCTCGTCCAGTTCGATACGGACTGGCGCCGCACGCAAAGCTGGGCGCTGCCCGCCACGATCCTCGAGCGGATCGCGCCGATGAGCATCTCGGGCGGCGGGTTCGGCCCCGACGGACGGCTGTGGCTCTCCGGCCATGACAATCCCGAGCTCTATGTGACGCAATTACCCAAGGGCGGCGCCACGCTAGACCATATCGCCACCGTGCCCATGGAGGCGGAAGGCCAGGCGATCGACTGGGACGAGAACCGCCCCGGCATCCTGTGGGGCATCAGCCGCAAGACCCGCGCCATGCTGGAGATGCGCGTGCCGCCGGTGCAGCCGTAGGACGGCGGCGGTGCCCCTCGCGCAACGCCGCCCAAGAATACTCACGCCCCGGAACGATCCCCGCATCGCGTCAGTTCTCCAGACGAACCCATCTACGGAGAACGCGACATGATCCGATCCTTCCTCATCGGCCTGGTGGCCGGGCAGCGTGGCATGACGCCCTTGGCGGCAGTGGCGACAGGCACGCGCAAGGGGGATATTCCGGTGGTGCTGCCCCTGCAGGGCCTGTTGCGCAATCCGCTGATCGCGGCGGGCACGGCGTCGCTGGCGGCGGCGGAGATGGCCGGCGACAAGATGAAGAGCGCGCCCGATCGGATCGTGCCGATCGGCCTCGCCGTGCGCAGCGTGACAGCGGCCTATGCCGGCGCCGCCCTGGCGCCACGCGGCCGCCGTGGGCTGGGCGCGGCCGTCGCGGTCGGGACGGCGCTGGCCTCATCCTACATCGGCTGGCGCCTGCGCTGCGCAGCGATGCGGCGTTATGGGCAGACCGCGACCGGCTTTGTCGAGGACGCGCTCGTGCTGGGCAGCGGCCTCGCGATTGCCAGCCCAAGCGTGGCCGGGGCTGAACGAGCAGCGTAGGCGGCGAGGGAAAGGTTGACTGCCGCGCTGGATGGCGGTTGTCCGATATTTCGGCTGGTCAACGGCCATTCCCGGTCAAGACGCCATTGCGGACGGTCGGTTTTCCAAGCAGACTGTATCAATGCAACTAACGGACCAGAGTGATCCCTTATTCGAACCGCGCCGTCTTAGCTTGGCGCTGATACTTGGAGTTCAAATACTACCTCTTGTGTTTGCGTGGTTTCTCTTAAGGCGGGGATATTCTCGCAATGTTAGAGAAGGCGGTTTTCTGTTGATGGCTTGGTCGCTGTTAATGGCTGCGGTCAGACTGGCGAGTTAGTCCGCCTCTCGAGCCAAGCTCGCCATTCGCCGAACTGTCTCAGCACTCCAAAGCAGTCATGGCTGTTATCCGACCTTTGGCCGCGAAAGCGGACGTTCCGGATACGATGACATTGCTGCCATATTCGGCCCTATGCTAGGTCGCTTGAAAGCGGACCTGCGAATTAAGCTCCGCCTCAGATATCCGAAGGAGGAGGCGTTATGTTTATCGCATGGTGGACGGGTAAAGGATACATGACGATGGTCATCGTCCTCCTGACCATGATTGTCTTTGGCTTTATTCTTCAAGCTGGCGCACCCTTTCTCAAAGATCGCACATGGTATTGGGGCGTCTCGTTCATCGTGGCAGCGGCGATTAACTGGACTGCTGGAACACGTTGGAATAAGCGACGCATAGAGCGGACTAAACCGAAGCATCTTGGTCAACGTCTTTGGTATCCCGCGACCAACCGTTTCATGTCGATGCCGATGGAGACATTTTCTCTCGTCATTGCGCTTGTCGGTCTTGCGTTGATCGTTTCTGGACTAGCCTCGTCTGCCGAGACTTAGGCGCGAGTGCCTCGAAAAGGTGCCAGTCTGCTTTCCACGACAAACTGGCCGCTCATCTATCCTTCGTAACCGCTCTAAAGCGGGTACAGCTGTGGTCCGCCTTTGGTGTTGAACGCGGACAGGTGGGGCGCGACGCCGTTGCCGGCATTCCCTCCGTTCGTCCTGAGTAGCTGCTGAGCTTGTCGAAGCGGCGTATCGAAGGGCTTGCGATGCTTCGATACGGGTCTTCGATACGCGCCTGCGGCGCACCTCAGACCCTACTCAGCACGAACGGGGAAAATCGGCAAAGATCGCATTTCGACGTGGACCGAGCGATCCCGGCCGCCCCTTCGCAGATGTTGCGTGGCACAGGAATTTGTCCACAGTCCCGCGGGCCATTTCCTCAAAATGCCGACGAACGCGGGATGGGAGGCGCTGCCCCTCATCCCACATGGCAGGTGCGCGCCGCGACGGTCTGGCAGCCGGACGTCGCGCCTCCCCTTGCAACGACGGCCGCGCCCGGACGGGGGAGACAGCGCGACCGTCGGTGCTCAGGGCTGCGTGCAGCTGATCTGCGCCGCAGACTGATCCGATGTGTCGCCCGTCCGCCGGGCGATGGCGGGCGCCGCGCAGATAGGGCGCTGGATGCCGTTGAGGCCGGACATCGGCCCAGCGGTTGCGCTCAACTGATCGGGCCGCTTGCCCTGCTCCACCCACGCGACGAGGGCACCGAACGCATCATATTGATCCGTCGCGGGGCCACCGGCGCAATGGCCCATGCCGGGCACCGGGAAGACGCGCACGAAGTCCCGCGCGGCGCCCTTGTACCGGGCATCGACCTCGCCCCACCAAGCCAGCGTGTCGTTCACCGAGAAGACCGGGTCCGACATGCCATGGGGCACGATGAGCTTGCCACCCCGCGCGCGAAACGCATCGAGGTCGCTGGAGCGCGCGCCGATATCCTGCCAGGCCGAGCGCGTGAACGGTGGCACCACCGCCTCGACGCCAGCGCGGGCGCGATCCATGTCGAGGCGCATGGCCCAGGCCAGCAATTCGTCAGGCGTGGCACCGGCCAGCGTCGGCGGCGTCATGAAGACGGCGGCGAGCGAGGGCAGGCCCATGGCGACATTGATCGGCGGCACGCTGCCATCGGGCGTGCCGAGCATCCAGATGCGCCAGCCCATGTCTGCCCAGCCGGCATCCCAAGGGAAACCGGGATAGATTTGCGCCCCCTTGCTGTCCCGTGCGCCCTCATGGATGCGCACCAGCGCATCGAGCTGTGGCTGGGAGAGGCAGCCCTCGGCCTTGTCGCCCTTGCACAGGCTGGCGCGCAACTGCGGCAGCACCCTGGCAGAGGTGCATTGGCCGACCGCACCGATCAGGCCATCGGTCATGCCGTCGAGCGCGTCGCAGGCGGTGCGCACGGCCTGCCCGACCAGCGCGAGATCGCCCATGCTGAAACTCGCGCGCAGATTGGCGAGCGTGACCGGCTTGCCCGATGCCTGCACGACGGAGGCGAAGGCCTGCGTATTCCACGCCTCGGCAATCGCGGCCTTGGGCAGCGAGAAGCCCGGCGCGGCGGCGACAATCCCGTCGAACAGATCCGGGTAGCGCTGGGCGAGCATCATGCCTTCCTGCCCGCCCTTGGAGCAGCCGACGAAATAGCTCTGGCGGGGGTCGCTCCCGTAGAACTGGCGGATCGCCGCCTTGGCCGCATGGGTGACGACCGGCAGCGAGGTGCCGCCATAATCGGCGCGCGCCTGCGGATCGAAACCGAAGGCGCTCGCGCCGCCGCGGGCGGGATCGCTATTGGTCGCATTATCGTGCCCGCTATCCTGCGAGAGCACGGCATAGCCCTGGGCCAGGGCCGGCGCTGCGGCGGTCAGCCGGCCAATGGCGTCGCCCAGCTCGCCATTGGTGCCGCCCCCGCCCGAAAAGAAGAACCGCCCGTTCCATGCCACCGGCAGGCGCAGATGGAACCTGATCGCATAGGCCTGGCCATCGACGCCGGTATGCGTGCGCGTCGCGCCGACGATGGCGCAATGGGCTGGCAGCTCAACCGGCGGCGGTGTCATGCCGGGAGGACCCGGCGGCACCGGCGCGGGGCCGGCGGGATTAAAGGTCGCGCTGAGCAGGCGGGTGGAGGCATCCGGCCAATGACCCGCCATCCTTGCCCCGAGCGCGGCGCATCGGGCGGTGGCGTCCGCGATGGTCGCGGCGGGCATTGCGGAGGTCGTGCCCGACGGCGGGGCCTCGGTGGCCCGGAGCTGATGAGGAAGAAGCGCGAGGATGGCCGCAAGCGGCGCAAACATAAGGCGATGCATGGTCATGACGGTCTTCCGCTCCTCTCCACAAAACGCCTCACAGTAAATGCGTGACAGCGAATCAGCAATCGATTACAAATTTCGTGCAGAATGACTCTGTCCGGGAACTGTCGGGGTGTGGCCGCGATGTTGATTTCCATTGCACGCCCCTCCCCATTCTCGCTCAGCGGCAACTGTGGGCCGCGCGCCACAGGCAGACTATTTTCTTTTTCATATAAATGAAAGGAGTCGCCGAAACAAACGAAACCTCATAGACCAATAGCACAGCACGTCGCGATCCTCTGCCAGGCTCATGGAAGCCGCCAAAAATGGATGAGGCAAAGGCGCAGTCGGCGGACTGAAAATGAAAATGAGAAGCCTCGCCCGCACCTGAAGGCACAATAGCCAAAGGAGGCCGGGAAACAGACAAGGGAGAGGGAGGATATGAAAGCCAATCGACAGGTTTATGCCGTCCGAGCACTGCTGACGTTGCTTTCGTCAACGACATGCATCGTTGCGATGGCACCAGCACTGGCGCAGCAAAACCCGCAGCAAGGCGAGGGTCTGGAAGAGATCATCGTCACCGCGCAACGGCGCGAGGAAAATCTCCAGAAGGTTGCCGTCGCCGCTACCGCGCTCTCAGGCCAGGGCCTGGTGGAGAAGGGCGTCACCCGGGTGGACGAGTTGCAGACGGTCGTGCCCTCGCTCTCCGTTACCGACGCCGGGCTGACGCAGAACGTCAACATTCGCGGCATCGGCCTCGCCAGCGGATCGCCCGCAGTGGCCAACGGCGTGGCGACCTATGTGGACGGCATCTTCCAGCCGCCCATCGTCACCACCTCCAGCTTCTACGACATTGCCACGGTGGAAGTGCTGCGCGGGCCGCAGGGCACCTTCGTCGGCTCCAACTCGACCGGTGGCGCGATCTTCATCAACACCCGCAACCCCAGTCTTGCGGGCGTGGAAGGTTCCATCGAGGGCTCGATCGGCAATTATGACGCGCGCAGTGTGGAAGCGGTGCTCAACCTGCCGCTCTCGCGCACGCTGGCCATTCGCGGCGCCGGCAAATGGCGCACGCGCGATTCCTTCTACACCGACATCGGCTCCGCCGGCAGCTCGGCCGGTCGGCTCGATGAGCTTTCCGGCCGCTTCGGTGCGTTGTGGAAGCCGACCGAAAGCTTCCAGGCGCTGTTCAAGCTGGAAGCCGCGGACAAGGAAACCGGCGGCTATGCTTACCGCCCCATTACCGGCACCGCCTATGCAGCCTATCGCACCAGCGACCCGCGCCTGATCGACTATGACACGCCGACGCAGAATGACGAGAAGGCGATCCAGGCCTCGCTGGAACTGCGCTACGAGCTGGGATCGGGCATTACCCTGCGCTCGCTCAGCGGCTACCAGAACAAGCGTATCTTTAACCTCTACGACAGCGATGCGACCAATGCCGCGCGCTATAGCCTAGCGGATTCGGCGCGCCTCGCGGTTTCGACGCAGCAACAGTTCGTGCGCGAGCGGGTGTGGACGCAGGAGTTCAACATCATCTCGCCGACCGATCAGGATCTTTCGTGGATCGTCGGCGGCTATTATCAACGCAACCGGATCGATGTGATCATCGAGAACCGCTCGGACGGCTTCCCGACGGACATTCTGATCGACAATGACAAGACCACCACCGGCGTCTTCGGCCAGGTGACGTACAAGATCACGCCGCAACTCGCGCTGGACGTGGGCGCGCGCTACTCGCACTTCTCGGTGACCGGCGGCGGCAGCGTCTCGATCGGTCGGGGCATCCCCACCTTCCCGCCAAACGGCTTGCAGGTGGCGGATCTGAGCGGCGATCATAAGGACGGACGCATGACTGGCAAGGTCTCGCTTAACTGGACACCGGACGAGAACAACCTGTTCTATGCCTTCGTCGCGCGTGGTTACAAACCGGGCGGTTCTAACTCGCTGGTCTCCGAGTTCGATCCGGAAACGGTGATCGATTATGAAATCGGCTGGAAAGCGACGATGCTGGGCGGCGCGGTTCGCACCCAGCTCGGCGCCTTCTATTATGACTATAACGACTTCCAGTTCGACGCTCTCGACCCGGCAACCGGACAGACGGCAGTGACCAACCTCACCGATGCCAAGGTGAAGGGCATTGAGGCGCAGGTGCAGGCGCGGGTCTCCGGCTTCACCTTCGATGCGGGCGTGGCCTTTGTGGATTCCGAGCTGGGCGACGTGACCTTCGTGGACACGCGCGCTTACGCCCGCGCATTCCCGGGCGTAACCCCGGCCGTGCAGTGCCCAACAGGCCAGGCATCCAATCCGCCGACCTGCATCGACTATACCCCGTTTCTGCGCACCACGGGCGGCGGCTCCAATCTCTACTCACCCAAATGGACCTATAATCTGGGTGCGCGCTACGACCTGTGGGTGGGCGATGTGAAGATCACGCCAAGCGTGAGCTACGCCTATGTCGGCCCGCAATGGACATATATCGGCTACTCGCCGATCAGCGACCGGCTGCCCTCACGGGGACTGCTCGGCGCCCGGCTTGGCGTGCAGAAGGGTGATCTGCTGGTCGAAGCCTATGGCACTAACCTGACCGACGAAACCTATGTCTCCGGCCAGTTCGGCGACAATGAGTTCTACGGCGCTCCGCGCGAATATGGCGTGCGGGTCCGGTACGACTTTTAAGCGAGGAAAGCACAGGTGAGCGCGGCGCTTCGTCGTCGCCGGTCACCACGTCTCCCAAGAGATGGACCGGCGGTGCAGAGGCATCGCCGGTCCTTCCGTTTCAAACGATGGCGCCCCCACGCTCAGCTCGCCCAGCTCCCGCCCAGCGCCCGGAACACATCGATCTGCGCGCGCGCGACCTCGGCATCCTGCGCGGCGAGCGCGGCTTCTGCCTCTGCAAAGGTGCGCTCGGTGTCGAGCAGTTGGAGGGAGTCGATGGCGCCCTCGCGCTGCTGGGCACGGGTGATGCGCGCGGCGGCGCCGGCGGAATCGCGGGCAGCCTGCAGGCGTTGGCGGCGCTCCAGCGCGTGGCCGTAGGTCGAGAGCGCCGTCTCGGTTTCCTCCAGCGCGTTGAGCACTGCGCCGTCGAAGGCGGCGAGCGCGGCATCGCTGTCCGCCCGTGCGCCGGCGATGCGCGCGCGGGCGGCCTCCTGATTGGGGAAGGACCAGCTGATAAGGCCACCCAGCAGCCAGCGCAGCGGGCCACCGCCGAACATCGCGCCGATATCATTGCCAGTCGACCCGCCCGAACCGCCCAGGCTGATACGCGGATAAAGGTCCGCCGTGGCGACACCGATGCGCGCGGTATCGGCAGCGAGACGACGCTCGGCCGCGCGCACATCCGGGCGGCGGGAAAGCAAGGTGGCCCCATCGCCGACTGGAATGGCCTGCCGGATTTCCAGCCCGATGCTGCGCTGGCCGGCAATCTCGGGCAAGGCGTCCGGGGTCCGGCCGGTGAGCGTGGCGAGGCGGAAGAGCGCGGCCTGACGCTGCGCCTCGATGAGCGGAATGTCGGCGGCGCGCTGGTCGCGCAAGGCGGCGATCCGCGAGACATCGAGCGTGGTCGCAAGCCCTGCCTCGCGCCGCTTGCCGGTCAGGTCCAGCAACCGGTCGAGCAGGCCGACGATCTCGCGATTGACCGCCAGTTGCGCCGCGCCCGAGGCGGCATCGGCATAAGCCCGCGTGGTATCGGCGACGACCGCGACGCGCACGGCGTCGGCATCGGCGGCGGCTGCATCGGCATCGCCGCGCGCGGCTTCGACGCCCCGGCTCACCCGCCCGAACAGATCGACCTCATAGGAGACCGACAGTCCGGCATCGAGCGCCCAATCCTCACGCGGCGCTCCCGGCGCGCGCTGGCTCGCGGGCAGGCGGCCATAATCGCCACTGGCCGAAAGATCGGTGCGCGGCAGCCGATCCGCCCGGGCACCGCGCAGCCCGGCG
Source organism: Sphingobium sp. B1D7B (assembly GCF_025961965.1). Lineage (NCBI taxonomy): Bacteria > Pseudomonadati > Pseudomonadota > Alphaproteobacteria > Sphingomonadales > Sphingobiaceae > Sphingobium > Sphingobium sp. B1D7B. The sequence continues at coordinate 1,437,493 of NZ_JAOQOR010000001.1, read as the reverse complement.
CGGGCCTTTTCCAGCCGGGCGAGCGCGATGCGCACATCCGTATTGGCGGCGAGCGCGTCGGTGACCAGCCCGTCCAGCACGGGGTCATTGTAGAGCCGCCACCAGTCCGCCTGGACCTGGGCCGGCGCAAAGGCCGGGGACGCGGCGGAAAGAAAGGGGCCGGAGGACGCCGAGGGGGGCGTGGGGGCGACGTAGTCCGGCCCCACCGCGCACGCTGAAAGCGCCAGCGCGGAAACAAGAGGTGCGAAGATGCGATGAGCAGTCATGATAGGGTCCTCCTCACTCACTCGGCGGGGGCCGGCACGACATCGCCGCCGGACCGCCCGCGCAGGCGTGCGATCCGGTCGCCGAGCGCGCGGCTCACGACGTAGAAAGTCGGGGTGAAAATGAGGCCGAAGATGGTGACGCCGGCCATGCCGAAGAACACCGCCGTGCCCAGAGCCTGCCGCAGCTCCGCGCCTGCTCCGGTGGCCAGCACCAGCGGCACCGCACCCAGAATGAACGCAAAGCTGGTCATCAGGATCGGCCGCAGGCGCTGCCCGGCCGCGTGGACGGCGGCATCCAGCGTGGTCATGCCGTTCTGCTCGCCCTGCCGGGCAAACTCGACGATGAGGATCGCATTCTTGGCAGCCAGCGCCACGAGCACGATCATGCCGATCTGCGTCAGGACGTTATTGTCCATGCCGCGCAGGTTGACGCCCACCAGAGCCGCCAGCACCGACATCGGCACGATCAGGATGATCGCGAGCGGCATGACAAGGCTCTCATATTGCGCCGCCAGCACCAGAAAGACGAGCAGCACGGCCAGACCGAAGACGAGACCTGCGGTGTTGCCGGCCGTCTTCTGTTGATAGGCGATGCCGGTCCACTCATGGCTGAAGCCACGCGGCAGATTGGCATTGGCGAGTTGCTCCATGGCATCCAGCGCCTGACCCGAGGATGCGCCGGGCGCGGTATCGCCATCGATGGCGACAGCGGGCGCCAGATTGTAGCGCTGCACGCGATAGGGCCCGGTGGTGTCCCGGAAGGTGGCGATCGAGCCGATCGGTACCATCTGGTTATAGTCCGAGCGCGTCTGCAGGCTGGCGATGTCCGCCGTGGTGCGCCGGAAGGCTTCGTCCGCCTGCGCGGTCACCCGATAGGTGCGGCCAAGCAGGTTGAAGTCATTGACGAAGGCCGAGCCCAGATAGATCTGCAGCGTCTCGAACACCCGTTCCGGCGGTACGCCGAGCATCTGCGCCTTCTCGCGGTCGATATCCGCGAAGATGCGCGGCGTCGCGGTGTCGAAGAAGGTGTAGACGAACGAGAGTCCGGGTGTCTGGTTGGCTGGGCCGATGACGCTGTAGGCCGCCTGCTCGAGCGCCTTGTAGCCCGCGCCCTCGCGATCCTGCACCATCAGGCGGAAGCCGCCCGCCGAGCCAATGCCGCGGATGAGCGGCGGCTTGACGATCATCAGACGTGCCTCGCTGATGTCGGCGGTCGCCTTGCGCGCTTCCTCCATCAGCTTGTCGATGGTCTGGCCCTTGGCGGCGCGCTCGTCGAAATCATCGAGCACCCAATAGGCCGCCGACGAGCTGGCGTTGCGTGTCTCCGAGGCGCCGTCGAAGCCCGAGAGCATGACGGCGTTGGTGATGCCCGGAATGGGCAGCATCCGCTCAGCGACCTTCTTCATCGCCGCATCGGTGCGCGCGGTGGAAGAGCCCGGCGGCAGCTGGATGATCGTGAAGAAATAGCCCTGGTCCTGCGCCGGGATGAAGCCCGACGGCGTGTAGACCAGCGCAGCGACGGTCACCGCGATCAGCCCGACATAAGCCGCCATGATCTTCTTGGGTTGGCGGACCAGCCGCGCGGTCAGGGTCGCATAGCGGGCACTGAACCGGTCGAACCCGCGATTGAACGCATCGCCTGCCCGCTCGGTGAGCTGGCGCCAGCGCGGCGCGCCCTCCGGCAGGGCATGGCGGTGCCGCAGCAGCAGCGCCGCGAAGGCGGGCGACAAAGTGAGCGAGAGGACCAGCGAGATGATCGTCGCGGCCGAGATGGTGATTGCGAACTGCTGGTAGAAGGCGCCGGACATGCCGCCGATGAACAAGGTCGGCACGAACACGGCGCACAGCACCAGCACGATGGCAATCAGCGCCCCGCCCACCTCATCCATGGAGGTGCGCGCCGCCTGGAGCGGGGTCATCCCGTTTTCCAGATTGCGCTCGACGTTCTCGACCACGACGATGGCGTCATCGACGACGATGCCGATGGCGAGCACGAGGCCGAACAGCGAGAGGTTGTTGATCGAATAGCCCATGCCCGCCAGCACCGCGAAGGTACCGATGAGCGAGACCGGGATCGCCAGCACCGGGATCAGCGCCGCCCGCCATTTCTGCAGGAAGACGATGATGACGAGCACGACGAGGATCACCGCCTCGACCAGCGTCTTCACGACCTCGTCGATGGACTTCTGGATGAACTCGGTGGGGTTGTAGACGATGCGATATTCAAGGCCCTGCGGGAAGTCCTTGGCCAGGACGTTCATCTCGGCCTTGATCGCCTCGGCAGCGGCCAGCGCGTTCGATCCCGGCATCTGGAAGACGGGGATGATGACGCTGTCCTTGTCGCCGAGATAGGCCGACGTGCCGTAATCCTCGGCGCCCAGTTCGACACGGGCGACATCGGAGACGCGGACCTGCCGGCCCTGATCGTCGGTGCGGATGACGACATTGGCGAACTGCTGCGGATCGGTGAAGCGACCCTGCGTCTCGACATTGAGCTGGAAGGCCGATCCGCCCGAGGGGGGCTGGCCAAGCGTGCCGGCCGCGACCTGCACATTCTGCTGGCGCAACGCGGAGACGATGTCGCCGGCCGTCAGACCCAGCGCCGCCGCACGGCGCGGATCGATCCACACGCGCATGGAGAGATCGCGCGAGCCGAACAGCTGCACGTCGCCCACGCCCTCGATGCGGGCCAGCCGGTCCTTGATGCGGGTCTGTGCGTAATTGGAAATATACTCGCGATTGAGCGAGCCATCAGGCGAAATGAGGTTCACCACCAGCAGGAAGTCCGGCGAGGTCTTCTTGGTAACGATGCCGAGGCGCTGCACCTCCTGCGGCAGGCGCGGCTCGGCAATGGCGACGCGGTTCTGCACCAGAACCTGCGCCTCATCGAGGTCCGTGCCCTGCTTGAAGGTGACGGTGACGACCACGCGCCCGTCCCCCGTCGATTGCGACGAGAGATAGAGCATGTTCTCGACGCCGTTGATCTCCTGCTCGATCGGGCTGGCGACGGTTTCCGCCACGGTCTCGGCAGAGGCGCCGGGATACATGGCCGAGACGGTCACCGTCGGCGGCACCACCTCGGGATATTGCGAAACGGGCAGGAAGAAATAGCTGATCGCGCCGATGATCGTGACGATGACGGCGATGACGGCCGCGAAGATCGGCCGGTCTATGAAGAAACGGGACAGACGCATGAGGAGCTCTCCTCGGGGCAGCGCTCAGAGCATGTCCGGGTCAGGCGGCTTCACCTGACGGCTCGGACATGCGGAAAGCAAAAGGGACCGGATCAGGATCGGCTTCAGGCGAAGCCGATCATGACCTAGCGCGTAAACGTGGCCTGGCCGGACATCAGCGCGGTGGCGGCGGCAGGCGTCGCGGGCTGGGTCTCGGGCGCAATGCGGCCTTTGCGGACCTGCACCTTGCCGCCGGGCATGGCGAGCTGGGTGCCAACGATCACCACCTGATCGGCGGGATCGAGCCCGGCCCGCACGACGCGCAGGCCATCAACAACCGGCCCAAGCTCGATCGGCTTGGCGGCGACGGTGCCATCCTTGCCGACAACCAGCAGCGTCTTGCGCGCCTGATCGGTCTGCACGGCCGTATCCGGCACCAGCAGCGCGCGCGTCGGCGCCCCGGTGGAGAGGCGCATGTTGCCGAACATGCCCGGCGTCAGGAACAGATCGGGATTGGGCAGCACGGCGCGGGCGCGGATGGTGCCCGAGCGCGGATCGAGGCCATTGTCGGTGAAATCGAGCTTGCCCTTCCAGCGATAGGCATTCTCGTCCTGCAGCTTGATCTCGACCGGGGTGGCATCGGCATCGGCATCGCGCTTAGTCTTGAGGAACAGCGCCTCCGACCCCTCGAAGGTGAAGTAGATCGGATCGAGCGCGTTGATGGTGGTGAGCAACGTGCCGGATGCGCCCTCTCCCGATGAGGCGAGGTTGCCGGGGTCGATCCGCCGATCCGAGATGCGGCCGCCAATGGGCGCGCGTACGGTGGTGAACTCTAGGTCCAGCGCGCGGCTGCGGGCGCGGGCCTGCGCACCGGCCAGCGCAGCCGATGCTGCCGAAACGCGGGCGCGCAGCCGATCGACTTCGCTCTTGGAAACGGCTTCTACCGCCACCAGCCGTTCGGCGCGCTCAAGATCGCTGCGGGCCAGCGCGAGATCGCTCTGCGCAGTCGCAACGCCGGCACGCGCCTCGGCCAGCGCGGCCTGGAAGGGGCGCGGATCGATGGTGAAGAGCGGCTGACCGGCGCGGACCATCTGCCCGTCCGTGAAATGCACGGCCGTGATCTGGCCGGAAATGCGCGGACGCACCTCGACCGCGCGGCTCGGCTCGAACCGGCCGACATAATCGTCCCACAGCATGATCTCGCGCGCGAGCGGCGCAGAAACGGTGACGGTGGGTGCCGCCATCGCGGCCTGGGCCGGGGGTGACGGGCGCATCAGCGCATAGCCCCCGGCAATGGCGAGCACCGGCAGCGCCACCCAGGCGGCGCGGGTCAGCGAGCGGCGCCGCGTGGCGCCGGCCTCGATGGGCGTGGCTTCCGCCGGGCTGAGTTTCTTGAGCATGTTCATGCGCGGTTCCTCCGCTTGATCGACAGACGCAGGGCGCCGATGTGGCGGAGCAGCGTCTCATATTGATGGGTCGTGTAGCCGGCCTCGTAAAAGCGACCGAGCTCGGATGGGGCGATGTTGTAGCCATGGTGCCAGCTCAGCACCGCGATGCGCCGCAGCGCTTCGAGGCGCGCGCTCGCCAGCGGCATGGCCCGGCGGAAGCCGAAGACGAGGCGCAGCAGGCGGCCCAGGCGGCTCTCCTCGCGGAGGGAAGACAGCCCGTCTTCCCGCGCAAGGCGGACAATCGTCCACTCGACCGGAAGGAGGTGGCCATCCTGCACCTGAAGGCTTGCAGCCTCCGATGCAGTGACACCCGGGACCATCGCCCGTGCCCCGCCATCTCTCAGATCCAGATATGCCATCACCGTGTCTCCTCCTGCTTCCCCGGCAGGCACGACGGGGCAGCCCCGGACAGCCAGTGCTGCCGGGCGCGCGCATCGCGGATGCCAGGGATCGATCCGGGAAAGACGGTGCGCGACCGGCGCGTCCGTCCCGAAACCAGAACCTATGAATTGCTGTCAAATCAAGTCGGGCAAGCAGACCGCGCCCGGCCAAGCCGCACGCACTCCCACGCCTTCTGTACTGACTGGTATATTAATCGGATGTTCAGGCGTCAACCCGTTTTTTGTACCGACCGATATTTTATTTTGCAGCGCGCAAAATCGGTCTTGGGTCCCGGGACGCTTCAGCGGCTAGGCCACATCCCCATAGTCGTCTCGGCAACGCGCTCCAGCTCCTCGCGCGTGGTGCCGGAGCCGGCCAAAACCGCCATGCCCTGCAAAACGGCGATGAGATACTTCGTGATCGCTTCCGCATCGGCGGGCCCGACAAATTCGCCCTCATCGATGGCGCGCTGCATCCGGGCCACCAGTGCCCGCTTCACGGTCTCGCCGCGCTTGAGCACTTCCTCACGGATCGACTGCGCTTCCGCGCCACAGGCGGTGACGCTGATCACGCTGAGGCAGCCGGTGGGCTGGCCATTGCCGGCAATCGTGGAGAGTGCGCCATCGAGCAGATGCTGCGCCACGCCGCGCGCGGTGGGCATATCCAGCGCCGGACCGATATAGGCCAGCTTTTCCCGCTCGTAGAGATCGAGCGCCTGGCGGAACAAGGCCTCCTTGTTGCCGAACGCGGCGTAGAGACTCGGGCGGGTGATCCCCATCGCGTCCGTCAGTTCGCTGAGCGACGCGCCCTCATAACCCTTTGTCCAGAACACACGCAAAGCGGCCGCAAGCGCCTGCTCGCAGCAAAATTCGCGGGGCCGACCCCTGATGGCGGTCTGTTCCATATCGGGCGGTATAGAATTCCTCGACGGGCTTGTCGAGTCCGGTGCGACGAAGGGAGCCAGGACGGTCCCCACCGCGCGGCGCCCTCCCCGGTAGGCATGATAAAAGTTAAGTTCAGACTCTTTTCCATGAACCTTTTCCAGCGCTTGACATTTCAAGCGCAGGATCACTCCGATCCCGATAATGGCAAAGCGGTGGTGACGCCGTGACGCAAAGCTTCCGGCCTTGGGTTCAAGGTAGCGGGGTTGCCGAAGGAGCCGAGGTCGGAGCTGTGTGTGCGTGTCTACGCCTTGCTCTGGCTATGATCGCTCCACACCGCTCCGCGCTACGTGGGCCTGCCATCGGATAGCTCCGTCTCCAGCCCGGCTGCAAGCCTGACAGGAGATGACGCAATGGCTCAGGTTCTTTCCACGACGACATTCCGATCCAACAGAACGTCACGACTATGCCGGGCCATGCCCGCCATAGCTGCCTGCTCCGCGCTGGCCATGCTGCTGAGCGCCTGCGAGACCAGCGGTTATTCTCGCTATGCCAATGTCGGCTCGCCGGCGCCCGGGTCGGGTGGCGGCAGCGATGGCGGCAGCAACAATGGCGGCGGCGGAACTGACACGGGCGGCGGGAACACGGGCGGTGGAAACACTGGCGGCGGGAATACCGGCGGCGGCGGATCGGCCGATGGTGGCGGCAGCACCGGTGGCGGTCTGGCTGGGGGCGTCGTCACGCAGGTCTCCCCGGTTCTGGCGACGGCCGGCAATGCCGTGCTCGGCGTCGCGGATGGCCAGCAAGGCGTGACCACTCCCATCGCCGCTGCCTTGCCTGTCACACAGCCCGTGACCGGCACGATCACGCGGGTGCTGCAGGATACCGGGACGGTGCTGGTCGATGCCGGCGAAGGCCGCACGCTGCTGCTGCAGGGGGCGCAAGGCGTGGTCGGCGATGTCGTGTCCATTGACGTTGGCGGTCGCACCGTAACCAACGGTCTTGATGGCACATCGGGCGCGATCGGCGTTGGCGTGCTTGGGGACACCCAGCCGACGGGCACGCTCGCATCCGCCGGCGTGCTGAACGCAGGCAATACCGCGCTGGCCACGGTCAACGGCGTCGCCGATGTGCGCGTGACCAACATTACGGCGCCCACCGGCGGCATTTCCGACAATCTGCTCAATGTCGCGCTCGGCGGCAATCAGCTGCTGGGGAGCGGCGATCCGGCGCTGGTCAACGCCAATGTGCTGCCGAACGGCGCGTCCCTGCCCGGCGGTGGCACGGGGGCCGTGGGTGGCGTGCTTGGCGCGGTGAGTTCGACCGTCGGGTCTGTCGGCGGCGCCGTGGGCGTGGGCGGTGACGTCTCAGGCGGCGGCGTGCTTGGCGGCGGAACGGCCACGGGCGGCGACGTAAATGGCGGCGTGCTCGGCACGGTCGGTGCCACGGTCGGCTCGGTCGGCGGTGCGCTAGGCGTTGGCGGCAGCGTCGAAGCCGGTGCAGGCGCAGGGACCGGTACGACGACCAATGGCGGCTTGCTGGCGCCGGTAACCGGCACGCTGAACACGGTCGGCACTTCTCTGGGGCTGGGCCGCTAAACAGCCACCCCGCCTCAAGTCGCCAACCTCGGCGCAACGTTCCTTCCGGTGCGCGGCGGGCGGTCTCAAACCCGCCGCGCACTCACCGCTCCCATTCCGAAAGGTCCATATGGTCGCGCTCCTGCCTGCAGCCATTGCGCTGATCGCCATCGCCCAACCCACGGGCAGCGGCCTGACACCGCCCCTCATCGATCAAAGCCAGCCCGGCCCCGCCCCGGTGCTGCCCGCACAGGAGCGGCCGCCTGCGGATGATCCGACAGGCCGGGTGGACGTCGAGGCGCAGGCCACCGCCGCGCCGATCCGCAGCGTAACTTTTTCCGGCGTCGATGCCCCGGCGCCCGTTGCAGAGGCCGCCCGGGCCTTCATCGGCCAGCCGGCCACGCGTGAGACTCTGGGCGCCCTCGCCAAGAGGATTTCCGATGCCTATGCCAAGACCGGCATCGCGCTCTATACGGTCGCCATTCCGCAGCAGGATCTGGCCGAGGGCCATGTCCGCGTGCTGCTGGCCGAAGGGTTTATCGAGGATATCGCTTATCCTAAGGGCGCCTCCCCGCTCATCCAGGCCTATGCAGCGCCGCTGGCCCGCGAGCACCCGCTCAGCCGCCGCACGCTGGAACGCAGCCTCTCGCTGATGCGCGACATTCCCGGGGCGAAGATCGACGCCAATATGTTGCGCGGCGCGCAGGCCGGCGGCGTTCGCCTCGCGATTACGCCGGAGCGGGAGTATAGCGATTTCTCCTTCGGCTTCGATAACCGCACCCAGAGCGGGCTGGGCAGCGGCCAGTGGCGCGCATCGGCCAAATTCTACAGCCTGCTGCGCGATGGCGACCGCAGCGAGCTGACCCTGCTCAGCGCCGCCGATTTGAAGCGCTATCGCTATGCCGGGTTCAGCCACCAGACGCCGCTCGGCACGGACGGCCTCACTCTCGGCCTCTCGGCCTCCTGGCTGGATACGCGGCTGCAGGCGCCCGCGATCGTCGGCGAGGCGCAGACGCTCGGGCTCAGCCTCTCCTACCCGGTCATTCGCGGATATAAACGCAATCTCACCGTCAGCGCCGGCATCGACGGGCTGAACAGCGATGCGGCCTATCTCGGATCGGTGATTTCCTCCGACCGCATCCGGGCCGTGCGCGCGGCCGCCGGCTACTCGATCGTGGCGGACAAGAGCGCTTTAAGCCTTGCCCTCACCGGCAGCCGAGGCCTCGATATGCTCGGCGCGCGCGGTGTGCCGGGCTTTACCGATATCGACTTCACCAAGATCGTTGGGCGCGCCAATTATGATCGGATGATCGGCAAGCGCCTCGTCGGCCGGCTGCGGCTGAGCGGCCAGTATAGCGGCGACCGGCTGGGCGGCAACGAGCGCTTCTCGGTAGGCGGGCCGGAGATCGGCCGCGCGTTCGAGACGGCGCTGCTGAGCGGCGACAAGGGCATGGCCGGCCTGTTCGAACTGGCCCTGCGTCCCAAACTGCCCACGCGCCTGCAAGGGTCGGAAGTCTACGGCTTTGTCGATGGTGCCCGCGTGCGTCTCAACGCCCGCACCGGCCTCCCGGCAGCCAGCTATTCCATGGCCTCGGCCGGCGGTGGGCTGCGCCTCAACTATACCACCCGCGCCTCGCTCTCGCTGGAAGCCGCGCGCGTCATCGAGGCGCCCTTTCCCAACGCCGGGGACGGCTGGCGCTTCAACATCGGCTGGTTTCTGAAACTGCGGCGATAACCGAACGCGCGGCTCCCGCTTTTTTGCCTTGGCATTCGCAGGCGGGTTCCGGCACAAGCGTGCAGACAAAATCAATCTGACGAGCGGCACGAACGCTCGCGGGGGAGGATGATGTGCACGTTCCGGCGCTCGACCTGGCTTTCCATGTTCGTCTCGATTTTGGCGAAGGGCCGCGCACGCGGTTCCAGCCGGCCCTGCAAAGCTTTACGCGCGGCTTTGTCGCGCTCGCCGGCGGGGTGGTGAGCGGCCCGCGCCTTTCCGGCCATGTCGTGCCCTATTCCGGCGGGGACTGGCCCCGGCTCTGGTCCAGCGGCCTTGTCGAATTCGAGGCACATTACATGCTGGAGGCCGATGACGGCGCCATGATCTACATCCACAATCGCGGCATCGCCTATGCCAATCCGGAGATGACGGCGCGGATCGAGGCGGGCGAGCATGTCGACCCGCAGGACAATTATTGCCGCATCACGCCGCGCTTCGAGGCGCCGGAAGGGCGGCACGCCTGGCTCAACCGCACTGTCTTCGTCGGCATTGCCGAGCGGCGGGGCAATTCGACCTTCTTCGATTATTATGCGGTGACCTGACGCATGACCACCCGCCTTTCCGCCGACGATCAGTTCGGCATCCGCGATGCCATCGCCCATTATGCCTGGGCACTGGATACCGGCAATGTCGAGGCTTTCGTGGGCTGCTTCACCCGCGACGGGCTGCTGATCTGGGATGCGTTCGAGACGGCGCTGCGCTGGCAGGGCGCCGACGCCATCCGCCATTTCGCGACCTTCATTCGCGATCAGCCCGCTTCGGCGGGGCGGCAGCATCACGTCACCAACATCATCGTCACGCCCTGTGAGGGCGGCGCGCGGGCGATCTCTTATGGCGCCGTGGCCCTGCGCCAGGGCGACGGCCCGCACGCCCTGCATGTGATGGGCTATTATGAGGACATCTTCCGGCAGGAGGATGGCGTGTGGCGCATGGCGCAACGCACGATCCGCGACTGGTCCGGCCCGATCCTCGCGGGCTTTGCGGGGCAGACGGGCGCGCGGGAAGGTCGACCGCTGCCGCCCCCGCTCAAGGGGCTGCTGTACGACAGGCAGGATTGAAACAGCTTTTCAGGCAGGCGGACCGAACGAGATGGATGAATTCGACTATATCGTGGTGGGCGCTGGATCGGCCGGGTGCGTCGTCGCATCGCGGCTGAGCGAAAACCCCGGCACGTCGGTTCTGCTGCTGGAGGCGGGCGGCAGCGATAAGCGGCTGGACATCGCCATGCCGCTCGCCTTCCTTAAGACCATCGCCGATCCCAAATTGAGCTGGGGCGACATGGGCGAGCCGGAGCCGCATTTGAATGGCCGGCGGATCTGGATTCCGCGCGGCAAGGTGCTCGGCGGCTCATCCTCGATCAACGGCATGTTCTACATGCGCGGCCACCCCAATGATTTCGACACCTGGGCGCAAATGGGCGCGCGCGGCTGGAGCTATGACGATGTGCTGCCCTATTTCCGGCGCATGGAGGATAGCTGGCGGGGCGAAAGCGCCTATCATGGCGTGGGCGGCCCGCTGCACGTCGCGCCGATCCAGACCGGGCATCTCCTCCACGAGCCCCTGCGGCAGGCGACGCTGGCGGCCGGCTATCCGGCGACCGACGACATCAATGGCGCGGATGCGGAAGGCCCCGCACTGGGCGAGGTCACCATCGACAAGCGCGGGCGGCGGGCGAGCGCGGCAGCGGCCTATATCCGCCCTGCCCTTGGCCGCCAGAACCTGGATGTGCGGCTGAAGGCGCTCGCCCACCGCATCCTGTTCGACGGCAATCGCGCGGTCGGCATCGAATATTCGGTGGACGGCCAGACCCGCCAGGTGCGCGCGCGCCGCGAGGTCATTCTGAGCGGCGGCGTCTATAACAGCCCGCAACTGCTCCTGCTCTCCGGCGTGGGGCCGGCCGCACAGCTTGCCGAGCTGGGCATTGCGGTGAAGGCCGATGTGCCCGGCGTCGGCCGCAACATCTCCGAGCATCCCTGCTGCATGATGGAATTCGCGGCGACCAAGCCGGTCACCTTCGTCAAGGAACTGCGGCTCGACCGGGCCGCGCGCCATTTTGTCCAGTGGCTGATGCTCGGCACCGGCAAGTTCGCGACACAGCTCAACAGCTGCAATGTCATCCTGCGCACCGATCCGGCGCTGGCGCAGCCGGACATCCAGCTGATGTGCAATCCCGTGACCTTCGGCGCGCGGCTCTGGATGCCGCCTTTCCGCCCCGCACCACCGCACAAGCTGGCCTGCGGCGTGGTGGTGCTCAACCAGCGCAGCCGCGGCTGGATGACGCTGCGCTCCACCGACCCGAACGACCGCCCCGCCATCACCCTCAACCTGATGGATGACCGCTGGGACATGCAGACCATGATCCGCGGCATCCGCGAGGCCCGCCGCATCTACCGCACCGCACCGCAAGCCGCGCTCACCGGCACCGAACTGCTGCCGGGCGAGCAGGTGCAGAGCGACGACGAGATGGAAGACTGGGTGCGCCAGGTGGTCGAGATCGGCCAGCACGCCGTCGGCTCCTGCACCATGGGCACGGGGCCCGATGCCGTGGTCGACCCCGCGCTGCGCGTGAAGGGCGTCACCGGCCTGCGCGTCATCGACGCGTCGATCATGCCGACTGTGCCCGGCGCCAACACCAATGCGACCGTGATCATGATTGGCGAGAAGGGCGCGGATCTGGTGAAGGCCGACGCCTGACGACCCATCGCACCAGCCACGCGCTTGCTCGCGCTAAGATTTGCGATTGACTCGCAATAGCCTTATCAATTAGTCCGCGCCCCGATTGAAAAGGGGAAATCATGAAGCGTACTTGGTTGCTGTCCACCGCCTTGCTTGCCGCTCTCACGGCGCCCTCGGTCGCCACCGCTGAAGAAGCACCGGTGCCGGCGACGGAAGAGCCGTCCGACATCGTGGTGACGGGCGAGAAGATGTCTCGCAGCCTGCAGGATACGACCGCCTCGGTCAGCGTCATGACGCAGGCGCGGCTGGCGCAGGAGAATATCCTGACGATCCAGGAAATCTATCAGCGCACCGCCAATCTCTCCGAAACCTATGGCGCGGCCGGCTTCTCGATCCGCGGCATCGACCAGCGCGGCGTCTCGGGCGGCGGGTCGGCAGCGACGGCCACGGTGTTCGTCGATCACGCGCCGGTGCCACAGGATGTACTCTCCAACGGCCCGACGGATATGTGGGACGTGGCGCAGGTGGAAATCTTCCGCGGTCCGCAATCGACCATTCAGGGTCTCAATGCGCTGGCCGGGGCGGTGCATATCCGCTCGCAGGAGCCGACCTTCGACTGGAGCGCGAAGGGCCGCGCCCTCGTCTCCTCCTTCAACACGACCCAGTTCGCGGTCGCCGGTGGCGGCCCGATCATCGCCGACGAACTGGCGTTCCGCGTCTCGGCCGAAAAGCGGGATTCGGACGGCTATATCCACAACATCACCCGCAATGCGCCCGAGAACCCGCTCGATTCCATCTCGGTTCGCGGCAAGCTGCTGTGGACGCCGTCCGCCCTGCCCGCCTTCGAGGCGCGCCTTGGCTACCATCATTTCGAGACCAAGGGCGGCTATCTGTTCACCTATGTCGACCGGTCGGTCGGCGATTATTTCGACAATCGCACCAACCCGTCCGACTATCCCAACAGCAGCGATGTCGATCACGATCAGCTGCTACTCGACCTGCGCTACGACCTCGGCAGCGGCCTTTCGCTGAGTTCAGTGGGCACGTGGACGGACACCAATTTCATCCGCAAATATGACGGGGATTCCTCCGCTGCCAGCCGCGCGTACAGTGACATTGCCGGCGGTGTGGAGACCTTCACACAGGAGCTGCGCCTGAGTTATGAGAGCGACCGGCTCAGCGGGCTGATCGGCCTGTTTTACTCGCACCGCGACGAGTATCGAAATTCGCATCAGGTGACATTGGTGCCGACGCCCGCCGCGACCATCGTCGCTGCGCTAACGCGCGAACTGGGCGCCGCGACCGCGCAGCAGGTGGCGACGATCTACACCGCCGCGCTGCCAACCATTCCGGTCGATTACACATCGCAGTTCCCCAATCAGGTGGAAACCATGGCCGTGTTCGCCGATGCCAAATATCGGCTGACCGACCGCTTCTCGCTGATCGGCGGATTCCGCTACGATCATGAGCGCAACCAGATCAGTGGCGACGCCCTCGCCCGGTTCGTCGGAACGCTCCCCGACCCTGCGCTCTACCCTGCACCGCTGAATGGCGCGATCACCGCGCTCAACGGCTTCGTGCTGGGGCTGGTGGACGATGCCAACGGGTCGGCGCCGCTCGGTGCGCGTACCTTCAACGCCTTTCTGCCAAAGGGCGGCATCGAGATGGCGTGGACGCCGGATCTCGCCACGTCCTTCGTTGCGCAGCGTGGGTACCGGTCGGGCGGCAGCGCCTTCAACACCGCCCGATCACAGCTCTTCGCCTACGACCCGGAGTTCACCTGGAATTATGAGGTGTCATTGCGCTCGGCCTGGCTCGACCGCCGACTCACGCTCAACGCCAATGCCTTCTACATCGACTGGGCCGACCAGCAGACCACCGCCAATTTCGGCAACGGCGTCTATGATACGCACACGGTGAATGCCGGCAAATCGCATCTCTACGGGTTCGAGGTGGAAGTGGCGCATCGTTGGTCGCCTGCCTTCGACTGGTATGCCAGCCTGGGACACACCCGCACCAAGTTCGACTCCTTCGTCACCAATCTGGGCTCGATCACCGATCTCTCCGGCCTTGAATTCCCCTATGCGCCGCGCTGGACGCTGGCGGGCGGCGCCAATGTTCGCTTCGATGGCGGCTTCAATGCCAATCTCAACGCCTCTTATCGCAGCGCTGTCTTTACGGATGTGGCGAAGCCCCAATCGAGCAACCGCGTCAGCGCACGGACCGTCGTCAACGCACGGCTCGGCTATGCGGCCGATCACTGGAGCGTGTCGCTGTTTGCCAACAATCTGCTCAATGAGAAATACGATCAGTACATCAACTCGTTCACCGGCTTCTCCACCATCGGCGCGCCGCGCAGTGTCGGCATCGTGTTGGAGGCCGGGTTTTGAGCGCAACCGGCTCTCTTGCCGCGCTGACCGCCATGCTGGCCGGTAGCGTGGCCGGCATCTGGGCATTGCGCGGGGCGTGGAGTCTCAAAAGCGGCAAGGCGCCGTGGCGGATCGCCGGCCTGGCGCTGCTCGGCGCCACGCTGCTCTGGGGGGCATGGGTGCTGGGCAGCGCGCGCGGTCCCTTTACCGCCGCGACACTCGTCTCGGTGGCGGCGTTCGGCGTGATCGCCACCGGCTACACGCTGCGCCCTGCCCGCGCCGGACGGCAAGGCCGCGAAGCGCTCGCGCCCGAACCGGCCGAACGGATGGCAAGCCCCTGGCGCACGACCTTGCGCTGGGCGCTGGCCGGGCCGATCGGCATGGTCGCCGCGATGAGCGTGGGCATCAGCTATGCCATCTGGGCACCAGGCGAACCGCAAACGCGGTTGCTGATCGGCGGGCTGATCGTGCCGCTCGCCTGGGGCGGCGCGATGGCCTGGACCCTGGCGGACAGCCGCATCCTGCGCGCAACGGCGGTGCTGGTCGGCACCGCCATTCTGGGCTTTGGCACCGCGATGCTGAAGGGATTCACATGACGAGCCGCACCAAGAAGCAGAGCTTCCCCTCCCCGGACCTCGTCCGCGCCGTGCTCAAGGGCCATAGCGGGCTGGGCCTCGCTTTTGCCGCCCTGCTCTATCTGGTCTGCCTGACTGGGGCGATCGCGGTGTTCGCCAACGAGTTCCAGCGCTGGGAGAATCCCGGTGCCGAACCGGTGGAGAGCTTCTCAGGCGATGCCGCGCAGGCGGCGTATCGTGCGGCGCTCGACCGCGCTGGGCAACCGGTCGAGCATGTGTTCATCATGATGCCGAGTGAAGACCGTCCCTGGCCGACCCTACGGGTCGACGCCGAAGACGGGACGCGCACCACCTGGATCGCCGACAGCGCCGGGCGCCTTGTGAGCGAACAGCGCGAAAGCTGGACGAAGTTCCTCACACGGCTGCACATCAACCTGCACCTGCCGCAAAGCTGGGGCATCTTCATCGTCGGCCTGACCGGCGTCGCCTTGCTCTCCTCGCTGATTTCCGGCCTGCTGGCGCATCCGCGCATCTTCCGCGACGCCTTCCACCTGCGGCTCGGCGGATCGCGGCGCTTGCAGGAAGCCGATCTGCATAACCGCATCGGCGTATGGGCACTGCCCTTTCACATCACCGTCTCTCTGACCGGCGCGCTGCTCGGCCTCAGCACGATCATCGTCGGCGCCATCGGCCTCGCGGTATTCCAGGGCGATACTGCCAAGGTTTATGCCATCTTCACGCCGCCTCATCCGGCCGAAGACGTCCGCCCCGCCCCGCCGCTCGACCTGCGCCCATCGTTCGCACAGGTTGCCGCGCGCGCGCCGGGCAGCCGGATCGACTATGCCGTCGTCGAGCATCCGACCGAAACCGGTGCAGCCATCCTGTTCGAGGTGGAGGATGGCTCGTCCCGGCTCGCTGATGCCGACAGCTACGCCTTCGACCGCGCCGGCACGCTCTATTACGAGCACAAGGCCGCGCAGAGCAATGTCGGCCAACAGATTCTAGGCTCGCTTGGCATCCTGCACTTCGGCTGGTTCGGCGGCGGCCTCATCAAGATCGCCTATGCCGCGCTGGGGATCGGCCTGACCTATCTGGCCGCCGGCGGCGTCAACATCTGGCTAGCCCGGCGTCGGGACAAGGGCCGGCCCGCGCCAGGCTGGGAGCGTGTCTGGACGGCCACCGTGTGGGGACAGCCGCTTGCACTGAGCGGCGCCGCCCTCCTCGCGCTGTTGACGCCATCGGTCGGCCCGCTGATCGGCCTATGGGCGGCGATCAGCATCTGCGCGCTGGCGGCCGCCACCGTGCTGACGCCTGCCGCGCTCTCCGCCGCCGGGCGGGCCGGGACGGGCGCTGTGCTGATCGTCATCGCGCTCGCTCACCCTGCCCTCGTCGGGATGGACGACGGCATGGCGACGCTGGTCGATATCGCCGTGGGTCTGCTGGGCCTGGGCCTGCTTGGCACCGTCGCCAGCAAGGCGGGGCGGCGCAGACGCCCGGTAGCCGCCGCGGCGATCTGAAGGTCAGCGCGCCCGTTTGGTGCGCGGCTCCTTCCACTGCACACCGTAGAGGTCGAAGCGGCGGTCGCGCAGGTTCTGCACGGCGCCGCTCTGCCGGCTGGTCAGCAGATCGTCGAGGGAGAGGTCGGCAATGGCGATCGTCTCGGTATTGGGCGCGGTGTCGGCGGCCACGCCATCGCGCGCGAAGGGGAAGTCCGAGGGCGTCAGGATCGCGCTTTCGGCATAGTGAATGTCCATATTCTCGACATTCGGCAGATTGCCGACAACGCCGGACGTCACGACATAGCACTGGTTCTCCACCGCCCGCGCCTGACAGCAATAGCGCACGCGCAGATAGCCCCGCCGCTCATCGGTGCAGAAGGGCACGAACAGCAGCAGCGCGCCCTGATTGACGAGGTGCCGCGCCAGCTCCGGGAATTCGGAATCATAACAGATCATCACACCGATCGGCCCGCAATCGGTGGGGATGGCATCGGCGCCGAAGCCGCCCTTGATGTTCCACCAGCGCCGCTCTGATGGCGTGGGGTGCAGCTTCTCCTGCGTGTACATCGCCCCATCGCGCAGGAACACATAGCTGATGTTGCGGATATCGCCATTCTCCACCCGCGTGGGGTGGGAGCCGCCGATGATGTTGATATTGTAGCTGACGGCCAGCTTCTCCATGAACGCGCAATAGCGCTCGGTATATTCCGCGATCTTGCCGATGGCCTCGCTGGGCGCCAGCTTGGCGCGCGAGATGGAGAGCAGTTCCAGCGTGTAGAGCTCGGGAAACACCACGAAGTCGGCGCGGTAATCCGCCGCGACGTCGACGAAATACTCCACCTGCTCCTCGAACTGCTCGATCCGCGTGATGCCGCGCATCTGGAACTGCACCGTGGCGACCCGCACGGATGACGGCAGCTTGAGGGTGCCATGGTGCGCGCGCCCCGTCCCCTCCTCGGGTGCCAGCGGGTTGGGCCAAAACATCAGCACCGCATTGCCCGCGCTGTCCCGGTCGCCGGGCAGATAATCGGGCAGGATGCCCTTGGCCTGAAAGCCCTGCCCCAGCTGGAAGTTGATCACCGGATCGCGCAGCTTGCGCTCGATCGCGGCATCGAGATAGGCCTGCGGATCGGGATAATCCCGCCGGCGGCGCGCATAGCCCGGCAGGCGACCGCCAAAGGCGATGCCCTTCAGCTCGAAATATTGGCATAGCTCCTGCCGCTTGCGGTAAAAGCGCTGGCCGATGCGCAGACGCCGGAAATCGGGATCGACGCAGACTTCCATGCCGTACAAAACGTCCCCTTCCGGGTCATGGCGCGTACCGAAGCCATCGCCGGTGATCTCGCCCCAGCTGTGCGGCGCGAAGGCAATCTCCTGCGAGACGATGAGCGTGGCGCAGTGGCCGACGATGGTGCCCTCATAATCGGCGACGAATTGCCCTTCGGGGAAGTTATTGATCTGCCCGCGAATTTGCGCGGCGGTCATGGCCTCGGCCTTGCCATAGACCTTGGTGGAGAGCCGGGCGATTGCGCGCGCATCCTTGGCGAGCGCGGGACGGACGATGAGCTTTGCCTGTGTATGAGCCATGCAGGCGATATAGCGCGATCGCGCCCAGCGTCCATGTTCGTGCAGCCCGGCTGCCCCCACATTGTCTTGCACCCCGGCAATCGGACGACTAGCCACCCCCTGTACGCAAGGGCAGTCTGGGCGGTTTTCGGGAACCACTCGGTCCTGAAGCGTTTGTTATGCTGGCTTCAAAGTCGCGGACGGCTGGAGCGGGCAACCACAGGGAATGCGACCTTGGCGATAGAATCGGGCGATCACAACGACTTCGCGGCTGAAAGCGGGGATACCGCCGCTTCGGACGACAATCAGGGCACTGAAGCAGCCGAAGGCCGGGTGACCGTGCGCGGCAAGGATCACTGGCGTGAGCGCACCATCACCGCGCCGGGCCTGAGCGAACGGGGCAACGTATTTTTCGCCGCGATCGAAATGACGCGGATGCCGATGATCCTCACCGATCCCAATCTGCCGGACAATCCCATCGTCTTTGCCAACAAGGCGTTTCTGGACCTGACGCTTTACGAAGAGAGCGAAATCATCGGGCGCAACTGCCGGTTCCTGCAAGGCGCCGAGACGGACCGCGAGCGGATCGCCGAACTGCGCGATGCCGTGGCGCGGCATGAGTCCATCGCGCTCGAAATCCTCAACTACCGGCGCGACGGCACGCCGTTCTGGAATGCGGTGTTCATCGGCCCGGTCTATGACGTCTCCGGCAAGCTGCTCTACTTTTTCGCCAGCCAGCTGGACGTGACCAAGCGGCGCGAAACCGAGCAGGTGCTGCGCCAAGCGCAGAAGATGGAAGCGATCGGGCAGCTGACCGCTGGCCTTGCCCATGACTTCAACAATCTGCTGCAGGTGATCGGCGGCAGCCTGGAACTCGCCTCGAACCGCATCGAGGATGAGCGGGCCGGGCGGCATATCGAAAATGCCCAGCACGCCGCCGCGCGCGGGGCAAAGCTGACCGGCCAGCTGCTCGCCTTCGCCCGCAAGACGCGGCTCACGCCCCGGTCGGTGGATGTGAGCGATTGTGTGCAGAGCTTCGTGCATGTGCTGGAGAGCGCGCTCGGCAGCGATATCGAGCTGCACCTCAGCCTGCGGCGGGGCTTGCCGCGCATCCATGTGGATCCCGACCAGTTCGAGATGGCGGTGCTCAACATCGTGATGAACGCCAAGGACGCGATGCGCGGCGCCGGCGGGCTGGTGACCATCACGACCGGCAAGCTGCATCTCAACGGCGATGCTGCCGCCCGCCAGCTTCCGCCCGGCGACTATATCAGCCTTGAGGTGACGGATGAGGGGGAAGGCATGCCCGCCCATGTCGCCCAGCGCGCGACGGAGCCCTTCTTCACCACCAAGCCCACCGGCCAGGGCACGGGCCTCGGCCTCGCCATGGCCAGCGGCTTCCTGCAGCAATCGCGGGGCCGGCTGGAGATTGAGAGCGAACAGGGCGTCGGCAGCACGATCCGCCTGCTCTTCCCGGTCTCCGTGCAGAATGACGAGGATGACCGCGCCGCCGCGCCTAGCCCTATCACCGCGGCCGCGCCCGCCGATGGTCCCTCCGGCAAGGCCCATATTCTGGTGGTGGAAGACAGCCCTGAAGTGATGGCCCTGTCCCGCGAGATCCTCGAAAGCGCGGGCTACCGTGTCTCGACCGCCATCTCGGGCGACGAGGGTCTCAAGGCGCTGCAGAAGCTGATGGAAGCCGACCCTATCGATCTTCTCTTCACCGATCTCGTCATGCCCGGCAGCCTGAATGGCATTTTGCTGGCAGAGGAAGCGGTGAAGCTGGTGCCCGGCATCGCGATCCTCATGACCACCGGCTATAATGAGCAACTCGTCTCCGATGGCCCCCAGACCATCTCGCAAGATGTGATCGGCAAGCCCTATCGCCCGGCCGAGTTGCTCAACAGGGTCGAGCAGGCACTCAAGAACCGCGCCACCGCCGGCGATGCCCGCCGGCACCGCTCCGATTACGGCCACGCCGAAGCCTGATCGAGCGGGCCGGCTGACGAGGGCACGGGCGTGAGATATCTATTCTCACGCGCGGCCCATGAACGCCACCGAGCATCTGGCGTTTCCTAAAAAGGTGAGATATAGGCGCGCCAGCCATCCCCGCAGCGCGCTGCATCAAGGGGTTCGCGCCGTGCGGGCGTGGTGGAATTGGTAGACGCAGCGGACTCAAAATCCGCCATCCGCAAGGATTTGTCGGTTCGAGTCCGACCGCCCGCACCAGACAGTCCCTAATTCCCCGAGATTTGTGAGCCGCGCTTTGACCGTGATAAAACTGGCGCAGAACTGCGCCATTTTGGCGCTGGCACTTCGCGAACTTAGGTCTGCAGACTGAGCGCGCAGGCGGCGTCGGCCATTTATGCGCCGCTATCTCAGTGGTCATTTTCCAGACCTCATGACCGGTCGACGCCGCGCGGCGTCGAACAAAAAAGCGGCCGGAGGACATCCGGCCGACGCTTTCCCTAGATGGGTGACTGAATTTACCTGCAGCCAAGCAAAGCCCGCTGCTCGCTCCAGCTGATCGGCAGATCGATGCTGAGCAGTCCTTTGGTCGTAAGCGAGACCGGCTGGCTACCCTCGATGCATTGCGCCACAATGTCAGGCGCAAGCGTTGCGATCCGCATCAGCTGCGCAGAACGCTTGCGGCACTTGCCCTGCGCGTCAGCAAGTGATGCCAGACTATGCTCGGGGGCGCCAAGCAGCGCTAGATGCAGCGCTCGGGCTTCTGCGATCAGCGCGACCAGCGGCTTATTGATCGTATCAGCTGACCGATCCCGCGAGTCGCCAATGATCATGCGAACATCCTTGCCTTGCCGGATGCGGATCGCGCGGCTGGTCAGCTGCACCGGACGGTCATGGGCCAGCTGATCCAGACCCAGGAGGGACTGCAGCTTGTCACGGTGGAGTGTGAGAGTGATGCTCTCCTCTGCCATGTCGATCCGACCGAGGAGCATCGTCAGCATCGCCGGACGCTTTGATGCCTTGTCCAGATCGGCTGCAGACCGGGATGCTCTGGTCAGCGAACCTACGACATGTTCGGGTCCAGTAATGTCGATGATCGCCCGACGGTCCATGAGCCAGCCCTTCAGGCGCTCGATGACGATCCGTTCGATCTCCGGCGCGCTGACCCGCCATGGTTTTTCACTGCTGCCGATGAGTGCGTTGGGATGGGTTACATAATAGCGATAGCGCTTCCCCGCCTTGGCCGTGTGGCTGGGCGACATCTTACGCCCCTCCCCATCGTGGATTAGGCCGGTGAGCAGGCTGCGCTTGGGAGAGCGCCTTGCCGAGGGGTTGTTGCGTCCCTGTTCCAGCTGGCGCTGTACCGCATCCCAAAGTGCCTCATCGATGATCGCGTCGTGCTGGCCGTCATAGATCGTGCCCTTGTGCACGACCTTGCCGCGATAGATGGCATTGCCAAGCAGGTGTGAGAGCGCGCCGCGGCTGAACGCGATGCCGCCCCGGCTGTGAAGCTGCTTGGTCCGATAGCCATCCCACAACAACTCTTCGACCAGGGCCTGCAGGGAGCCCAGCGCAAGGTAGCGGGTCATGATGTGGCGGACCTGGCTCGCCTCGGCCTGATTGATGACCAGCGCCCTGTCCTTCACATCATAGCCAAGCGGGGGGTTGCCGCCCATCCACATGCCCTTCTTCTTCGAGGCGGCGATCTTGTCGCGGATGCGCTCACCAGTCACCTCGCGTTCGAACTGGGCAAAGGAGAGCAGCACATTGAGGGTGAGCCGCCCCATGCTGCTGGTGGTGTTGAACGCCTGCGTGACCGAGACGAAGCTGGCACCGCGTGCATCGAGGATCTCGACGATGCGGGCAAAGTCGGAGAGCGCACGGGTCAGGCGATCGACCTTGTAGACCACGATTACGTCGATCTTTCCGGCTTCGATGTCGGCAAGCAGGCGGACCAGCGCAGGACGATCCATGGACCCACCGGAGTAGCCCCCATCGTCATAAGCGGTCTTGACCAGGGTCCAGCCTTCATGGCGCTGACTGACGATGTACGCCTCGCAGGCTTCGCGCTGGGCATCGAGGCTGTTGAATGCCTGCTCCAGCCCTTCCTCGCTGGACTTGCGGGTGTAGACGGCGCAGCGCACGGCACCGCGCGGTCCTTCAACGACCTTGGGCCGCCTAGCCATGGTCATGCAGCCGGAAGAAGCGGGGACCCGACCAGGATGTTCCGGTTACCGCGCGGGCAATAGCCGAGAGTGACCGATAGCTGCGCTCTTCCCACACATAGCCATCTTCAACCACGGTGACGCTGATGCTACGCCCGTTCCACTGCCGCACGAGATGCATCCCGCTTCTAAGCGGGACGCTCTCCTTGCCGGCAGCAAGGCGACGAAGGGCCTGGCCATGGGAGGGAGACAGCCCTCCCATGGTTTTCTCCTGCAGCGCATAGCCGAAGAGCCGGCGCAGCAGATCGGCGCTGACGCGCGGTGGTTCCGTTCTGAGCGACGATCGCCATTGATCGCGCAGTTCACTCAGCGACAGCGCCGCCAGAGCATCAAGGCGTGCCTCGAGGCTCATGCCGCAGCGCTTTCGACCAGACGATAGCAGGCGCGCTCACCGCTCTTGTCCAGCGTGATCCCATGGCCCTTCTTGCGCAGGCCGGTGAGCGCCGCGCGGGTGCTGTGCGGCAGCCAGCCGGTCATGCCGACCAGCTCATCAAGCGATGCGCCCTCGGCGCGGCGGAGCAGATCCAGCACCTGCTCTGATTTTGACCGTGTGCGGTTCGGTGGCGTGACGACGGCCGCAGTAGCAACAGTCTCAGCCTGAGCATTCTGCTCGCTGTCCACGCCGATCGCGGCACGGCCCGCTTGGGTGATGACAAGCGCGAAGCGATCATCACCCTCTTCCCGCCAGACCTTCGGTAGGTCGGTCGTTGCCGCTTCCTCGATCAAACCCCGCCTGATCAACGGCGGGATGACCTTGCGGATCCGGCCTGCCTGATCGGCGAGATGATCGGGCGGTGGCAGCAAGCTGCCATCATCGCGCTGGGCAGCAGCGGACAGCAGGACGAGTTGCAGGTCGTTGAGCTTGGTCATGGGTGGTCTCCTCTTGCGGAGCAGCACTTCGCTGCTCCCACCACCCAGAGCCCTGTCGACCAAGCCGGCAGGGCAGGTCCCCGGCCTCGCGCCGCGGCTCGACCAGCACCAATGCTCGGTGTCAGGAACAAGTCCAGTCGAATATGCGGGCTCGCGGAAGATGCCCGCAGGATCGCCACATGATGCCGTGACACAAATGATGATGGATCACCGAGACGCAGCCATCGCACTCACCCGCCACTTGCGAGTCTCGCGCCGTCGAGAGATAGGCACACCATGACCCAATCTCAGTTGGCTGATCTCCTTATCGCACGACTGGTCCGTGATCATGGCGGCACCCGTCAACGCTGGCGCAAACTCATAGGCACAATCCGGACCTATGATCTCAAAACCCATCCGCATTGCAACTGGATGATCGATGCGACCGGCTCGACGTCCGACATCGCAAAGGTTGAAAGCTTGCTTGATGAACTGCGGCAGAGCCACCCGTTCATCACGGCTGACCGTTGAAACTGGCGCGCTGGCGGCAGGAAGCCGCCGGCCGATTTGTCGGACGTTCCGAACAGTCTGCTTACAGCTGGCTAGCGAGGAAAGCAGCCGTTCGTTCAGCCGGGTAGCGCATCTGCTGTGGGAGCAGAATGTCGTGGCAGCTTTGTCGGACGGTCCTGACAGGCAGCTTATGGGCACCGAATAGGGCAAACCGGACGTTGCCTATGGTTAGAACGATGACCGCTTGCGACCACATCAAGACGTTCGGCCGAGCCGGCCGGACGACCGATTTCGGCGTGAGCAGCTATTCGAGGGTAACGACTCTGCCGGACGGGAGGCGACCACTTAAGGCCGTTCCATCGATCTGCGTGTCCCCCCGAAACTGGCCGTTTGTCGGTACGTTGGGTTGCGCTGTCGAGGGCTCCTGATCGGAGAGCTCCACCGGGTACTCGCTATATGCGGATGCCGTTCAATTTCTCGACCCAATGCGCATGCAGGCTTTTGAGCGCGGTGGTGCGGGTGTAGCCAGGATAATCCCCGTCGACCAGTCTCGCGACAACCTCGAAGGTGAAAGCCTCGCTCCCATAAGATGTCCACGCCTCTTGAAGAGAACGATGCGAATTGCTCCCCTGCCGTAGCGTGAACCACAGGCGGTTCTGGATAGTGGATAGATCGGGAGCACTGCCGACCCACATCCGATCTGATGGCCCGCATCGAACAGCGTAGATGCCCGATTCAACTTTTCTCTCCTTATAGGCCGCAACAGCCGCCCTTCGATCTTCCCCGTGCATGCGCCATCCTCCTGCTGCTGCGTCAGCCCTACAACGATGGAGCAGATCGCGCAATATTGTCCGGATGAATTGACGCACGATTATACCCGGCTATAAAGGCGCATGTCCGAGTATCTGTCCGCTCCCTGTACCGCCTTCGCCGGCACCAAGCGCCTCGCGAGCGGGGCGCTGATTGACGTGGCGTTGGCGATCAAAGCGTGGGAAGGCCAATCGCAAGGTTCGATCCTCACCTTCGATGATGCTTCTGGTGCCGTGATCGACCTCGATCTTCGAGGCACCACAGCAGAGATCGTCACGCGATTGACCGAGCATGGCGAGCTTGAGGCCTTGGCGGCTAAGTCTAACCGATCGAGAGGCCGGCCGAAGCTGGGCGTGGTTGCGCGTGAAGTGACCCTGCTACCGCGACATTGGGAATGGCTTGGAAGGCAAACGGGGGGAGCCTCGCAGACATTGCGTCGTCTCGTTGACGAAGCGCGCCGCGCCGATGGTGGTCAGGCCGACCGTAAGGCAGCACACGAGCGTACCTATCGCTTCCTGTCGGCGCTGGCCGGCGATTTGCCAGGTTACGAAGAAGCGATCCGCGCCCTGTTCGCTGGTGAGGATGGGACTTTCGCCGAGCGAATGGCGACGTGGCCGCAGGACATTCAGGACCATGCGCTGGCACTCGCCCAGCCGAACCCGAGCAAGGCGCAATCATGATCACCGTGGATGAGCGTAAGCAGCGGCTTGCCGCTTTCATACGACAGGTTTGGGATGGCGGCGATGCAGACGCGGCTGATGGCTATGTCGCGGAGACATACACCATCCATCACGATCCCGGCGATCCCTGGGAGGGCAGAACGCTTGATCGCGCCGGTTTCAAAGATCGGGTTCGAAAGTCGAGAGCTGCTTTCCCCGACCAACGGTTCGACACTCAGGGATTGTTCGCCGAGGGTGATAATGTCGTGATGACCTGGCTTTGGAACGGTACGCATCGAGGTGACTTGGCGGGGTTCCCGGCAACCGGCCGGGTGATCCGTATGTCGGGCGCGACGGTCTACACGTTCGACAGCGAAGATCGGCTGACAGGCCATTGGCAGATCACGGATCGGCTTGGCGTGTTCCAGCAGCTACAGCGCTCAGGCTAAGAGATTTTCGGGGAGGCTGACGCTTTCCCAGTTCCGATCTGCGGTCAGTCAGATTGGCAGCTATCTTTGCGAATTCCCCGAAACCCACCTGGCGGCTTCCCACCAGACTTTCGCGTAGGCGGTCCAAGGAGCGGTCTGCCGAACGGCCGAATCTGGTGATAGCTGTCGTTCAGCGGACCTTGCGGGAATAACGGGTTTGTCCCAATTCGCGTCATTACGACAGAAATGAACGAGTGGCCGCTTTCGGGATGCTAGGTCGGTAGCATGAACTTCCGACTTCGGGGCGATCAATGACATCATCGTCAGCGGCATTCGCTCATCACATAACTTATCTTCGCTTCGCTATTCGGCGCCAGCGCGGCAGTCCACATGCGCTTGCCCGGTTTGCTCGCCAGTCGCACCGACACGTTGCGGAGAGCGGCGTTGGGATCGTTCATGAACTCCATCTCATAGCGCACCGGGAATGGTTGGGCGTTGCGAACCGTCACGGTGTAATGCGTCCCGTCTTTGGCCTGCTGGCTTTCCGTGTCGATCGTGACTCCTTGAGCCCCGCCGAAGACCAGATCGACCTCCTCGTCGATCGTCTTGTCGGCGAGGGTCGCTTCCCCCACCAGTTGCCGTCCGCGCGCGCCCATTTGATAGAGGATCACTTTCCCAGCCGGGAGCGGTTCACCCAGCCCATCGCGCTTCCTGTTCCTGAACCGGAACAACATCTCGGGATCATCGGGCTTGCAAAAGGAAAGGCGAGATCGATAAATCAAGGAACCGTCAATCCGGCGATCGGCAAGGAACGCCACCTGCTTCTGCGATTTGGCGGCCACGGTGACCGGGATCGGGACTCTGTAAAGCTTCAGGTCAGACAGGTTTTCAGCTTCCGCAGTGATCGCCATCGGGGGGGCCATCGCCTGTCGTCGAACGGCTGCTCCCGTCACCACAATATCCTCCCCCGCCATCTCCATCATCATCGGCGGGGAAGGAGGAGGTGGAGGGATCGAAATGTACGGGACGTCGCTGGTCGTGCCGGCGGGCCAGCACTGAGATGCTGTGTTCAGCCGACGCGCAGCGCTGATCGCAGCACGGGCCGTATCGTCGCGTGTTTCGTCCGAACGGTTGATCCGTCCGGCCACCGCTGCCGTGGTCGCATCGACGAAACTCGTCTCGTCAGCGCTTGCCATGGTCAGCCATGCGAACAGGTCCAATCTGGCACCAGCTTCGTCCAGCGTTCCGACATAGGTCGCGTCCCAGTCAAAGCCGGTCGCAATGTAAGCCAGCGTTATTGTAACGGTGCCCCCTGGCTGATCCTTCGTCGTCATCGACAACACCGGCTTTGCCGCCAAGGTCGCAGGCGCGCCGGGATAGATCAACGTCTGCGCCAGCCCGGAGCAGTAAACAGCCTCTGCGCCGCGCGGGGTGTCAATGATCAGGCGATCGGCCGCAGACCGAATGGTCGCCCGCTCTTCGGTCTCACCTGTTGCGGGATTGGTCCGGCGGAGAACAACGCGCTGCCCAGTAAAGGCATCGACCAGACCCGCCTGCGAGAGCAATGCCGCGTCACGGTTACGCTCGCGCGGATCTGTGCCAAACATGATCGCCGATTGCGGCACGATGCCACTCGCCACGCCTTCGAACCTTATGGTCGCAACGCCGGGCGGCAGGGTGATTGTGCGCGTCTCGGTAATCAGAGCGAAGGACGACGGATCATCACGATCGATCTTGCGCTCTCCCCGGTCAGGGTCGCGATACAGCGTCACGCCGACCTGCTGGGGCGCCGGGGACAGCACCACCGGAGCAGTCTGCGCGACGACCATCGGAGCGGCGAGCAAGAGGAGGAGAGGAGCGACGAGCCGCCGCATCTTGCTTACCAGGGCGTGAGGAAAGCGACGGTCAGTTCCGTCTTTCCGTTTGCCGGGACCGGCACTTCCCAATGCCGCTCGTCCACATTGTCCTGTTCACCCTTGATGCTCTCCTCGGGGATTCGCAGATCGCGCCACCACTGCCATTGCGCCAGTCCACCCTGCACCACATCCACCGTCACCGGCGTCGGGCTCGCATTGGTGACGATATAGCGCATTCGCGTGCGGAAATATCGCTGCGACCTTTCGACCTCTGCGGTTTGGGTCGAGCCATCAGGATAGGTGATCCTCCACCGTGCGGTGCGCTCCCATTCAGCGCTGGTAATGCTCTCCCGCCCTTCCATCACCGGTTGGACCTTCACGTCGAATGCATCGCCCGTCCGCAGCGCCAGAGAAGAGCCACCGGGGGTGTGCGGGATCGCGCTCTCACCGATAAACTGCGCCTGTCCGCGAGAGTCCCGCATGTACACGCGCACGGTCCCGGCGGGCAGCGCGGCACCAATGCCCTGTGCCCGCGCGTTGGAGAATTTGAGAACCGATGCAGCACTTTGCGCTTCATCCTGACTTTCAAGCCAGCCATTTCGGTACTCGTACCCTTTGCGAGCCGGAACGCCCGATACATCCAGGAAGCTCACTTGCTTGGTCTGCGCGTTGGCGATCGTCGTGCGACCGTCAATCGGATAGACGTGGAAGTCGCCCAGTTGCTCGCCGCCACTCTCAGTTCCGGGCGTGTTGCCGCGAGGCGCCGGCTGTCGCGGCCGATTTCTTACGCCACCATAGGATTGCTGTACTTGCCCGACGCTCCCGGCCACGAGCAACGTCCGGGCGTTCGGAAAGGTCGTACCGGTGTTGTTGGTCAGCGTGATCCAACCCTGCACATCGATCTTGCCGGCTTTTTCATCGAACAGGGCTACATAGTCCGATTTCCAGCCGAGCCCCGGCGTGAGATAGCTTAAAGTCAGCGGCCGTGCGCCGGCGCGAACTGCGTCGAGCGTGACACTGAGCGTTGGGCGCGCGCGCAAATTTGGCGGGATGCTGTCGAACACCACACGGACGGGGAGCCCATCATCACGAAGGATTTCGATGCGCTCGCCAATTTTGAGCACGACGCCCCCGTTCACGGCGAGCACGGTAGCGCGCTCGCGCGTTTCTGCGCCGGTCGCCGGATTTGTGCGGAACAAAGTGATCTGCTGCCCCACCGCCTTTTCCATCAGCGCCGCCGGCGAGAGCAGGTCATAATCGAAATTCTGCTCGACGATACCGAAGCCCTCGCCGGAAAGGGTTACGGTTTCGGGGCGGATCTGCGCGGAAACGTCTGCAAACTCCTGGCGAGACCGTCCATTTGGCAGCGAGACCTGCCTCGTATCCTGAACGAGGGCGAGGCTCTCATAAATGGTGACCGCGACGTCGCCTTGCGCCGTTTTTGCAGGCGGCGGGTCCTGCGCCAAAGCAACGGCTGATGGGAAGGCAGCAGCAGCCAGCGCGATCAAACTTACAATCCGCATCACGAGCCCTTTTTGACTGCCGCCACGATTACCACTGGGCATTACGAAATCCCTAAGGGCGTTGCAGTTCGATTGCATTCTCTGCCCCGAAGACTGGTACGACCAAAAGCTTGATCAGCCAAACTACGGCAAGAGGCCTGATCGAGTTTGGATCGTCGGCATCAACGTCATCAGTTGAATGAAAGGCGGGTAATAGGTCCATTTTCGTTCGCTTCGTAATGACTGCTTTGAAAGCAATCATTCCCCCCCCCCCGCAAACGATACGGTTTCCACAGCTGTCCAAGCGGTCGGAAAATCCCCGCGCGTAGCTTTGGATTGGCGCTACCCCGGCCGCGCGAACTTGTTCACAGCCCGAGTGGCTATATCCAACCGGTAGAGCACCGAGATCGCTTGACACTTCTGTGCCCCGTTCCATGCGTGAGCAGCGAAAGCGCTGCCGACACTGGAAGAGCGGCCGTGATGCCATGACGGAGGGCCGTCTGAAGTCTCTTTGCCAGTCGTGGAGGGCGCTCTCGATCGTGCTTTTTGAAGTGCGGACGGGGTACCGGCGAGACATCATGTGTCTTTCACTCAAGCCTCAAAAGCAGGTTAAGTTTCCAGACAACCACATCTCGGCTCTAATCGTACGGCAGATTTCGTAATGTCAGGCGCACTGGAATGTGCGCAAAGCGGTCGCTCCGTGTCATGTTGCTGTCCCGGCCCCCAGACTGTGATGTGACGGGCGAGGATGGAGCGCTGCCACCCTCGCGTTTCCTTCTGGCCGCTCAGGCGCAAGATCGTTACCAGTTCAGGCTAAACCTTGCATAAACGTAGCGACCATTGAAACCGAACGGCGAATAATAAGGGAATGCCGTGGCGCCTGCATTATAATTGTTGCCGTTGGTCGTGGCGACAGCATCAGGATAGACATCGAACAGATTGTTCGCGCCAATGGCCAATGTCCCCTTTTGCATCAGCTTCACGCGCCCCTCGAGGTCGATTAGCGTGTGCTTGCCGGTATTGACATAATCGATGACGTTCGGGGCTGGCTCCACCACATTGCCATAATAGGTGGCGCGAAGCGTGGCGCCGACATTGCCCAGCGACCAGTCCGCAGCGGCGCTACCCTTCCAACGCGGCGTTCCACGTTCCAGGCTGGTGATGCGCTGCTGCGAGAAGAGCGCCGCTCCACCGGGAGTTGTGCCGGGCGCATCGGTTATGGTCACCTCGTTGTAATTGCCGGCCGCTGTCAGGTCGAACTTGCCCAGCGTGTCGCTGGTCAGGCGATAGCGAGCGATCACGTCAACGCCCTTTGTCGTGGAGCGGATGCCGTTGATAAAGAATCGCGCGCGATCGGTCGTGCCGACGCCAGGGATCGCGAGGTTCTCGGACAGCGCGATCTGATCACGTACACGGATACGATAGGCGTCCACCGTGAACTCCAAACCGCCCGTCCGGAAGACGGCGCCTGCCGACAGGTTGGTCGATTTCTCCGGCCTCAGCGCCTGACCGCCCAGGGCAACGGCGGCAGCGGTCGTGGACGGCTGCGTCCGCACATCGACGATCACATTGTTGATCGAGGTCGACTGAGTGAAGCTGTAGAATTGCTGTTGCAGCGACGGGGCACGGAAACCGGTCGATGCCGTGGCACGCAGGGCGAACTGCGGCGCGAAGTCGTAGCGGAGCGACACCTTGCCGGTGCCATTGTCGCCGAACGTCGAATAATGCTCATAGCGTCCCGCCGCACCGACGGTCAGATTGGCGATCTGGGCTTCAAGGTCGAGATAGGCGCCGATGTTCTCACGACTGTTCTTGCCGGCATCCGCCGGGCGGAAGCCGGCAAAGCCTTGCGCGCCGCTGCCCAGAGCGACGTTTGCCCCTAGAGGACCGCGATTATAGGATGCAGGCTCGCCCGCTTCCTCCTCGAAACTTTCACGGCGGCCTTCGACGCCGAAGGCGACGTTCAGGCTGTTGTCGCCCGCCAAGGCGATCTTGCGGGTGACGTCCGCACCGCCGGTCCACTGGTCATAGGTCAGGCGGCCGCTGTAAAAGTCCGTCTGAGACGCCGTGCCATAGGTGGAATTCAGCGAACGGCGGGTTTCAAAAGTCAGCGTGTTGCGGCCATAGGATGCGTTGATATCCACCGCCCAATCGCCAATCTCGCCTTTGACACCGAGCAAGGTGTTGATGTCCTTCGAGTCGACATTGATCAGCGGTGTAAAGCCATTTGGGTAGATGGCCGGCACGCTGTTGGCATTGGAGAGCGGGCGGGGAAGCGCCGCGCCGGTGCTGTCGCGCTTCTGATAGCCGGCATGGCCATAGACTTGCCACGTCCCGCCGACGGGCGCGCCGAAATTCGCGAACAGCGTATACTGCTCGACCTCGGGATCACCGAAGCGCGAGGAGACGATCGCCGGCGTGAAGCGCGTGTCGACGTCACCACGACTGGTCCGGCCGCGGTTCAGATAGTCGGCCGAGAGAGTCAGGAAGCCATCGGTTCCAAGAGCGATCCCCTGCCACAACGAGGCGGTGAGCGTCTCGCCATCATGAGCCTTGCGGCTGGACCGAGCCGGGCTGACGTCGGTCACATACTGACCATAGCCCAAGGTCGCACCGCCGCCGCTGCGCGCCTCGCGCAGGCGCAGGTTGACGACGCCCGCAATCGCGTCTGAGCCATATTGTGCAGAGGCGCCGTCGCGCAGCACCTCCACGCTTTCCAACGCGATTGTAGGAATGGTGTTGAGATCGAACGCAGCGGCGCCGCGCCCAACGGATCCGTTGGTGTTGAGCAGGGCCGACGTATGACCGCGAACGCCGTTGACGAGTACGAGGGTCTGGTCAGGTGACAGGCCGCGCAGCGTTGCCGGACGAATGCTGTCGGTCGCGTCCACAGCGGACGAGCGCGGGAAGTTGATAGACGGCGCCACATTGGCGAGCGCCTGACCCAGCTCGGCGGTGCCTTGCCCACGCAGCGCCTCACCGCTCAGCACGTCGACAGGAGAGGTCGTATCGAGGCGGGTGCGTCCTGCAACGCGCGTGCCGGTGACGACGATATCCTGCTCGGCATAGGCGCTATCATCAGCTGCCGCCGTTTCCTGAGCATGGGCGGCTGTCGAAAGGGCCACCAGCCCCACCGAGGCGAGCATGAGGCGGAGTGTATTCGTCATGGTGTATCCTTTTTCCGGCAACCTGGCTGCGCCGATGGCTTCCATATCTGGAAACCTTATTGATCTAACTTCAGCCAAGCGCACCTGTAATTGCACTGTTGGCTGAATTACTCTACTAAATGCGTAGGGAAAGAAAGGATTCCTACGCCCTATTATATAGAAACCCTGCTGTGCCTTTTCTGCCACGATACGATGGGTTATAGTTTATCCCCTTTGATGGTCGGTGAGGCGCGTGAGAAGCACGCCCTATTTGCACCGCACCAATCGCTCCCGTTTTTGCTGCCAGCAGCCATCAGGCGCCGCGGCGCAGTTACCTGAAGTGACGGCGGACCGTTGACTAGCTCAATCCTGAAAATCGCCACCCTTCCTCCCAGGCTTCTCTCGGCAGCACGCTGCCAAGTGCGCGCATCCCGCACTTTCCACTCCAGACGAGCCACCACCTGGATGCGGCAGCATTCGAAGCCGGCAGCTGGTCAGGCGGAGCCGAGGGCGCTTTCAGCGATCTAACTTATGAGCTCGAACGTCGGCTACGTTGGCAGTTTCAGCCTTTAGCCTTCAAGCAATCCCCAACGCCTACCCGCATGGAGCCAGCAAGCGGATGCAGGGGCTGTCACGGTCTGCGCCAGCCAATCGCTAGTCCGCCCCTCCCGCGTTCAGAGCGGCTTTTCAAACGTGATTGATCAGCGTAACCTGCTAAAAAAGCAGTAGCTTGGCAGGAGGATCAGCCATGGCCGAGATTTCACGTCGTGAAGGGTTGACCTTGGCCTTGGGCGGTGCGGCCGCGCTGTCCATGGGGGTGAAAGCATCCGCCCAGACACGAATGATCATGCGCCCCGTGCCAAAAACTGGTGAAATGCTACCTGTAATCGGCCTGGGAAGCTCGGCGACATTTTCGCAAGTTGCACAGAGCGAGGATGTCTCGGCGTTACGTGCGGTGCTTCAGACGCTCGTCGACAGTGGCGGCTCGGTGTTCGATACTGCGCCCAGCTACGGGGCCTCAGAGGAAACGGCGGGCCGCATCGCGACGGAAGCCGGAATCGCCAACCGACTTTTTTGGGCCACCAAGGTCAACGTTGTACGCGGCGGCGCAGCAGATTCTGCGGCGGCAAAGGCGCAAATCGAGCAGTCGTTCGCCCGCATCGGCCAGCCAAAGATCGACCTGATCCAAGTGCACAATGTCGGCGATCCGGCGACGCAGCTTCCGATCCTGGCAGATCTCAAGGCGAAGGGGCGCATCCGTTATTTCGGGATCACCTCCACGTCAGAAAATCAGTATCCGACTTTAATTTCGGTGATGCGTAACGAGCCGATCGACTTCATCGGCATTGATTATGCCGTGGACAATCGCGAGGTAGAGACCACGATCCTGCCGCTGGCGCTGCAACGCAAAATCGGTGTCTTCGTCTACGCGCCATTCGGCCGCACGCGGCTGTTCCGACGGGTCGGGGAGCGACCGCTGCCGGACTGGGCGACAGATATCGACGCCAAATCCTGGGCACAAGTGATGCTGAAGTGGATCATCGGTCACCCTGCAATCACCGTGGTTACCCCGGCCACCAGCCAGCCGAAGAACATGATCGATAATCTGGGCGGCGGCGTCGGGCGGATACCAGACGCCGCATTGCGCGAGCGAATCGCCGCGTTCATCGGCGCTCTGCCGCAGGCTTCCTAAGCCGCGATGCATAGAACGGGGTCGAAAGAGGCGCAGGCCAGTTTCGCTCAGCGGCACCTCGCCCGTATCGTGAATATTGAGCCAGGAGAGATGAAGGCGGTCATGGCCGCGTTCCTACTGTTCTTCTTCGTGCTCGGCAGTTATTTCGCGGTCCGGCCCGCACGTGAAACAATCGGCACGCTGCTTGGGCGCGACTACGTCGCTGACCTGTGGCTCTACACCGCGATATTCTCGGTCGCTATTGTCCCTCTCTACGGCTGGCTGGTCTCCCGCGTGCGGCGCAGTGTCTTGTTGCCCTGCATCTACGGTAGCGTGTCGCTTATGCTCGTCGCGCTGGGGCGGGTGATCGGCAACGGCGATATCGATCATGGTGTCGGGGCGTTTTTCTATGTGTGGATCAGCGTCCTCAACCTCATGCTGGTCTCGGTGTTCTGGAGCTTCCTCCTTGAGATGTTTTCAAGCGAACAGACGGGGCGCCTGTTCGGCTTCATCGCAGCGGGTGGCACATTGGGAGCGCTGATCGGCCCCTTGATCACTGCGTTCATGGCCGAGCGCCTAGGCGTTTCCGGTCTGCTATTTCTCGCAGCCGGCGGTTTTGCCTGCGCCATCCTCTGCCAGCTCATCCTCCTCGCGATCTGGCGGCCCGCAACAACCGCAACGACATCGTCGCAGGCCCCGCTCAACAAGGGACTGGGGGGCAATCCCTTTGCCGGAATATCGCAAGTGATGTCCTCGCCCTATCTCATGGGCATTGCGCTCTTTGTCTGCCTGCTCTCGGTGGCGAATACGATCCTCTATTTCGAACAGCTTCGCATCGTCGAGCAGACCTTCCCGGACACAGACCGACGCACCCAGGTGTTCGCCAGTATCGATGTGGTCGTTCAATCCCTCACCATTGCCACCCAAGTGTTTCTCACCGGCCGTATCGCCAGCAAATTGGGCGTGAAGGGCCTGCTGACCCTCGTGCCGCTCGTGATGATTGTAGGTTTTCTGGCGCTTGCCGCTTTTCAGGTCTTCGCGGTGCTGGCGATTGTTTTCGTCGTGCGGCGCTGGGGCGAATATGCTTTCGTGCGTCCAGGGCGGGAAATGCTGTTTTCAAAGCTGGATACCGAGACCAAGTACAAGGCGAAAAGCTTTGTCGACGTGCCAATTTACCGTTTCGCAGATTATGTGGGGGCACAGGCCAAGACTGGAATCGATGCAATGACTGCCTCGCCCACAGTCAGCGTACTGACAGGGGCTGTGCTGGCCGGGGTCTGGGCCTTTAATGGACTATGGCTCGGTCGCCAACACGATGCAGCGCCTTCACATGAAAGGAGGGCCAACGCATAATTCTTCGTTAGATTAACCCCCGGCCAAGAACGCTGATCGCGCTGAACCGACGGCAGCTAAGCCTGGTCGCCACTCACAAACAGCCATTCGGGCTAGACGACAAAGCAGCTATCGCTTCCGGGAGATGTCGTCATAACGAGACAGCAGCACCGGTCAGTGCGCCGCCAGCCAGGATCGCAGGCGTCACCCATATCGCCTTTAGGCGCCATGCGGCGGCCAAGGCGAAACCAAACAATATGATAGCTATTGGTGGCGAGGAGATGCGCGACCATGCGGCCTCACCCAACTGCAAGAACGTCGCAGCGATAATGCCAACCACTGCTGCCGCAATGCCTTCCAGCGCCCGTTGAAGACCAGGCCGATCGACGATCGCTTCCAGGCGCTCGTAAAAAATGAGTGAAAAGGCAAATGCGGGAAGGAACATGCCCGCCGTGATTGCAAGTGCCCCGGGAAGTGCGCCCGCAACATAGCCGGCGAACGTTGCAAAGATGACAAGCGGCGCAGGAAGAATCCCTGCCAGCGCGACGCCATCGAGAAAGGTCGCGTCGCTCAACCAGCCACGCCCCACCGTGTCGGCTCGAACGTAAGGTATGGCAGTGTAGGCGCCGCCAAAAGTCAGTAACCCACCCTTTAAACCGGCAATGAACAGGGCGGCAACGGTTGACGGTTCGTGAGAGATGTCGAGTACCGCTTGTCCGGGGGGAATAAAATGAATGCTGATGGCTGTGCCTGCGGTAACGACAGCAATGGCAGCGGCAAAATACGACCGATGAGAACAGGCATAGATTGCCGCGCCGGCAACAAGTGGCAACCAGAATGGGATATTCGCCAAGGTAAGCAGCGCGCTACCCAAGGCGATCCCACAGGTCAGCGGATCCACCAGGATATGCTCGCCGATCCGAACAACCGCGCGCAAGATGATCGCCAGTACGGCGACCTGGATACCGAGAAGCGGCCCGCTCCACATTCCGTGTTCCGCGATCCATGTGACATAGACCCAACCGGCGAGCAGCATCAGGGCGAAACCTGGCAGCATAAAACCCAATCCTGCCAAAAGTCCGCCAATCCTGCCCCGGGCAATGATGCCGAAGTGGACGCAGAGTTCATGGGCCTCAGGCCCTGGTAGCACCTGTAGGATCGCGAGCAGCCTGTTGAAGCGAGAGCGGTCGATCCATCGTTCCTCCTCGACCAGCGACTGACGCAGCATGGCAATCTGGGCTACAGGCCCGCCAAAGGCGAGAAAGCCGAACCGGAGGAACTTGAGAAAAATTGCCGATAGGCTGATCAACGGGGGACGATTGTCAGTAACGGTGTAATCCATAAACGCTCCTCGGCCGCAGACGCAGCAAATGGAGCGGACTTGGACGAGCACCGTCTAATCGGGCGTCCGCAATGCCCGATGCAAGATGTATCGTTGAATGCACACGCGGCGTCAATGACCACTTTTCCGCAGCTTTCCAGCCAATAGCTGGATAACTTGTCCGCCGGGAAAGGAAATCGGTCACCCTGAATTAACCGCTGCCTTCAGGAATGCTCCTTCAGCCGCTATAGGCCGGATGATGGCGGCGGACACCTTATGCGACGCACCAGCCAGTCTCCCCAAATCTATAATGCGAGCTCCTGGCAATCTTCCTCGCAAGCCATGAGCAGCAGCTTCAACCAACTTTAATCCTCTCGTGCCCGACCAGTCGCGCGTTGACATGGTTGGTCGGGCAACGTTCTCGGAACGGACGAGACTTCATTTTCTGATAGAACTATGAGGTGGCAGTACAGCTCAAGCGGCGCCCCATTACGCTTTTCATCTAATCATTTCGACCTCACCCTGCGCGAAAGCCCGAGTTGAGGTGGCGATTGCCCCCTTCCTCTCCCTTTCGACGATGGCTGCAGACATCATCGGGCTGCCAGATTAGAGGGCGTGCGTGCTCACCGTGCCGCGAAAGTTGCCCTGATGGCCAAGATCAAGTTAAACGGTCGCGTGACACCATCGTCATCGGAATTGAAGTCTTCACACCTATCCCAGACCGAAAGACACAGGCTTGTTACCTAACCAAGGTTTCGATCATTGAGTATTTAGTTCGTCGGCACGAAACAGGAATCTTTCAGTTCAGTTTGATCGTTCGTGACGCTTGATCGATATTCGTCACAAGCCGCAGCGATCATATCGCTTGAAGCAACGTCAGCATCTCTTATGATCCGGACATAATCGCTGCGCTGCATGGTAGCATGCTCCTGTCCGTAGCTGGGTAGGAGAGATTAAAACCACCAGGGAGCTAACAATGCTGCGCGGTTGGATCCTTTTCCATCATGAGCTCAATCCGGCGAACCCGGAAGTGCCCGAAGTCCTGCGCTTCCAGGAAGCAGCTAATGGCATGAGTATCGACCTAGCAGTGTACGATCCGCATTGCTTCGATCTCATCGTCGGAGGTGAAGAAGATTGGGCCGTGACCTACAATGAAAAGCGCGTAGATCGGCCCGATTTCATCATGTGCCGCACAGGCGCGGAGACCGACTACTACACCCTGGCGCTCTTGCGACATTTCGAGCGGCGTGGTGTGCGCCTCATCAACGGGCCCGCGACGATCGAACGCGTGGCCGACAAACTCCATACTCTGCAAAGCCTCAATCGCGTTGGTCTTCCGATCCCCCGCACAATTCTCGGCACCTTCCCAATCGATGTAGATCTCGTTGAGCGAGAATTGGGCTTCCCGGTCATCGTGAAGACGCTCAAAGGGACCCGGGGTGCAGGCGTTCTCAAATGCGAGAACCGGAGCCAGTTTGAAGACCTTGCAGGACTTCTGGAAAGCGCCGAAGCGAAGGCCGAATTCATCCTGCAGCATTATGTCCGTGCGAGCCACGGCCGGGATGTTCGCGTTCTCGTAGTGGGCGGGCGGGTCATCGCGGCTATGGAGCGCCGTTCGCTCACCGGCGGCTTCAAATCCAACGTCTCTTTGGGCGGGGTTGGCGTGGCCTACAATCCTCCGCCCGAGATGGCCGAACTTGCCGTCAAGGCGGCGGATATTCTCGATCTCGACATCACCGGCATCGATATCCTGTTTGACGAAGACGGCTATCGTATTTGCGAAGCCAATTCAGCGCCTGGCTTCCAGGGGCTGGAGCGCGCCAGTGGACTTGATGTGCCATCAACAATCCTTGAATGGATCGTGGAAACGCAAAATGTAGAAGCGTCTGCCGTCGCCGTCGCCGAGGATAGCGTTCTGACGGACATGATCTTCGGTGGACGCACCGGCCTGCGGGCAATCACCGACAGAAATGCTCACTTCCGCGATTTTGCGAGCGCTGTAAGCATCCGTCTATTCAGGGCGAGCCTCAGTTGCCTGGGCCAAGCGCTGGCACCGTCCCTGCTGACAGATCCTAAGAACGGAACTAGACTTAGCTTAAGAGCGCTCTTTGAAGGCCGAGCGCGTACCAACCTATCCGCACTCGACGACAGTGAGCAGGAGCGTACGTTGATCGTGGTTCTGGCGCTCGCGTCATGGGCAGCCGTCCTGCCATGGATCGCTGGCGCCGGCGTCATGGCGAGCGGCTTTCTCTCGCTGATCGCCTTGTGTTTCCCCCTTCTCTACCTGCTCACGGCTCCGTCCGGCCGCCTCGGGCGATCACTTTCCGCGCTCACCGCGAGCGATCAGAGCTGATGGAGGTTGCTGCAATCCCGTGGGCAGACATTGCCCCCTTCATCATTGTAGGCCTTTTCGCTCAGATCATTGACAGTGCGCTTGGCCTCGGCTTTGGCGTGCTTTCGAATTCGCTGCTGGTGTTGCTGGGCGCGCCGCCCATTACGGCATCGGCCACAACGCGCACCGCCGAAAGCTTCACGAGCGGCGCAACTGGCGTTGCCCATGTCCTACAGCGCAACGTCGATTGGCCCCTATTTGCGCGGCTTGCCGTGCCGGGCGTGATCGGCGGAGTGACAGGCATATGGGCGCTCTACTTTTTCCAGAGCGAGATCTTGCGTCCGGTCCTTCTGGTCTATCTCGTAGCAGTCGGAGCCTATTTGCTATGGCGGGCACCGCGGAGGCCCTTCGCGTTCCGCAGGATCAGGCTCGTTGCGCCCCTCGGTTTTCTCGGCGGTTTCCTCGACAGCTCTGGCGGGGGCGGCTGGGGGCCGCTGGTAACGGGCAATCTCTTGGCTCAAGGCATGACACCGCGCATGGCCGTCGGCACGGCAAACGCAGCAGAATTCTTCGTGACTGTCACAGTACTCACGGCGTTTGCAGGCATCCATGGTCTGCACTTCACCAACGCTGCGACGGGCATCCTGATCGGCGGTTTGGTGGCAGCACCCTTCGGCG
Source organism: Sphingobium sp. B1D7B (assembly GCF_025961965.1). Taxonomy (NCBI): domain Bacteria; kingdom Pseudomonadati; phylum Pseudomonadota; class Alphaproteobacteria; order Sphingomonadales; family Sphingobiaceae; genus Sphingobium; species Sphingobium sp. B1D7B. The sequence continues at coordinate 1,398,017 of NZ_JAOQOR010000001.1, read as the reverse complement.
CTTGGCTGACGCGTCGCATGCCGCCCAAGCTTCTCCTGAAACTGGTAGGCGCACTGCTGGTTGCCACGAGTATCTGGGGCCTTGCGTCACTGATGTTCGATCCGCTGCCTGTCTTTCCGCGTATCTGACCGTCAGATCGCGAGATTGTCTGATTATAGCCCCCAGCGCCGCGATGTCGCGACTCCGTCCGTAGGCCCCAGGACATTTTGAACGCCTAACCGACCAAGGAGACGCTTCCTGCTGGGGAGGCGCGTCACCACTTCCAGTCCGACATCGACGGTTAGGACATTTCTCTCTTTCGAGACCGTCCTTGCAAACCGCATTCTTTCCCGTGTTTGACGGATGCGCTTTGGAATTGTTCGAAGCCGTTCGTCGCCAAAGATAGCCCGATCTTGCTCAAACCAAACAGGTCTGCATCTTCTGCTGAAGGCTTGATGTTGGTTTTCAGTTGCTGGATATTCAACAAACGCGCTGAATTAAGCGCGCAGAATAACGCTCCCCGCCGTCAATTCTTAGAAAATATATTATAAATCAATACCTTATTTATCTGGCACGGCATTTGCGAGGGCTACCCCGTCCGACCCGCATGACAAGGCGGGCACTCACAGCAAATTCGGGGAACCTCATTGTCCAGAACTAGAAATCCATCGAGAGTCGGCCGCGCTATCGGTGCAAGCCTTTTTGCCTTGCTCGCCGCCGGCTATGTGCCCGTGGCCCTCGCCAATGATGATGGCATAGCGGCAGAGGCCGCTGATGCAGAAAGCAGTGGCGGCACCATCGTCGTTACGGCTCAGCGCCGTGAAGAGCGTCTGCAGGACGTCCCGGTTGCCGTCACTGCGCTCGACGAAACCCTGTTCAGCGTCGGCGGGGTCGGCCGTTCGGCGAACGAAGTCCTAAATCTCGTCCCCAATGCCACGGCTGGCACCCAGCAGCATGGTCGCCCGCGCTGGTGGATCCGTGGCGTGGGCGCAGGCCAACAGCAACTCGATCTTGCCAATCCGGTCGGCTTCTATCTCGATGATGTCTACATCAGCAATTCCAGCGCGACGGGCCTCCCGCTCTTCGACATCGAGCGCGTGGAAGTGCTGCGCGGGCCGCAGGGCACGCTTTGGGGCAAGAACACAACGGGCGGCGCGATCAACGTTCTTTCCAAGCGTCCCTCCCTGCGCGGACAGGACGATAGCTACGCGAAGCTCGAATATGGCAGCTTCGACAACAAGATTGCGGAAGGCGGGATCGGCACCACGCTGATCGATGACAAGCTTGCAACGCGCGTCTCATTCCGTTTCGACGATCGCGGCGGGCGCTTCGACAACCTCTACACCGACAGCAAATCGAGCGCGGTTAAGGACAATGTGCTGCGCGGACAGATCCTCGCCAAGCCGACTGAGGCCCTGCAAGTCCTGTTCAGTGTCCATTATCGCGATTACGAAACGGACGGCACATATTGGAACACGGCCAGCTATGCGGCCAACGGTGTCTTCCGCAATGGCTATGCGCCACCAACAGGCATCAACCAGGTCAGTATCAATGCGCCCGAATGGAGCCGCAACAGGCAATTGGGCGGCTCTCTTCATCTCGACTGGGATCTTGGCCCCGCCACGCTGACTGCGATCACCGGCTATGAACGCTTCAAGTCGATCAGCGCAGGGGACAATGATTACACGCCGCTGGAAATTGCCCGCGGCTACACGGAGGCCCGGTCCCGCCAATGGACGCAGGAGTTGCGGCTGGCCTCGGCCGGTAAAAGCGCGCTGAGCTGGATCGTCGGGCTCTTCTACTTCAATGAGAAGATCCGCTCGAACGCCTACTCAGCGACGCTGCCGCAAGGCACAGTCCCCGCTCGGCCTGGCTCGACCGCGCCCGCCGCCTACGGCCTCACCCGCTACAATCACAAAGCGGAGAGCGGCGCGATCTTCGGCAGCGCGACCTATGCCTTCGCTGACAGCTTCAAGTTGACGCTGGGCGGCCGCTGGACGCGCGAAACCAAGACGCTGGACTTCGATCGCTTCGCTTCGCCGGCGGCGGCACAGACGAGCTGGACCAACTATGCCCAGTGGTGGAACAGCTATACAGGGACGTTCGGCGGCATCGGCACGTTCAGCAACGATCTCAAACAGACATGGGACGCGTTCACTTACGACATCACGCCCTCGTGGAATATTGACCGCAACAATCTCATCTACGCCAAATTCTCTCATGGCGTGAAGTCGGGCGGTTTCAACACCGCCGCGACCCTGCCGATCGCCCTGACGGCGGTGCGGCCGGAGAAACTCAATGCCTATGAAATCGGCTACAAGTCCAGCTGGCTCGATGGCCTGGTGACCTTCAACGCGACTGCATTCCATTATGATTACAAGGATGTGCAGGTCAACGTGGTCGGCCCCAACCCAGGAGCTGTTGGTGGCGCTACGGTGTCCTATCTTCAGAACGCAGACAAGGCGAAGGTGAACGGCGCCGAATTCGAACTGGCGGTGACACCCGTGGACGGCCTGAAGCTCAATACGTCGCTTGGCTTGCTGGACACCGAATATACGCAATTCCAGGTGCTGAACGGCGGCGCCAATCTTGCAGGCGCCCAGTTCGTTCGCTCGCCAAAGGTCACCCTGAACGGGGGCGCCTCCTATCGTTTCCCGATCGGCAATCTCGGCAATCTGGAATTTGCGGCGGATGCGCGCTACATCTCGCGGCAGTTCTACTATGTGACGCCGCAAGATACGGTAAACCGCTACTTCCTGACTCAGAAGCCCTACACGCTGACCAATATCCGCGTCACCTACACGACGAGGGACGAGAATGTGAGCGTGAGCGGTTTCGTCAACAATCTGTTCGATGTGCGCTATCTCAACCATGCGTTGCCCGCCGCCAACGCGGCGCAAGGCGTGACCGGCGACACAGTCGCATGGGCCGACCCGCTGACGGCGGGCGTTGCGGTGCTGTTCCGCTTCTGAGGGGAGACCGGGCCGGGCGGCAGCGTCCGGCCTTGACCCCAGGCACAAATAGAAAGAGGGCGCCGGGATCATCTCCCGGCGCCCTCTCTGTTTTGCGGATTATAATCCTATTCGGCAGCGGCGAGTAACGCAGGCGCGTGACGTCCGAGCAAAGGCAGCACTTCCTCACCCACGCGATAAGCCTCTTCGAGATGCGGCGTGCCGGCCAGAATGAAGCCGTCCGCGCCACGCGCGATCAGATCATCGAGCCGGGCCGCGCACTGCTCATAGCTGCCGACAATGCCTAAGGCCGGGCCGCCCCGCAGCAGATTGAACCCGCCCCACAGATTGGGCGCGACGATCAGGTCGTCATAACGGGTCGCGTCGCCCGGCTTGAGGGCCGCCTGACGCGCCGCGCCAACCGAATCGCTCTTCTGCGCGCGCCAGCGCTGCCGGGTCTCCTCGCTCACATTCTCGAAACCCTTGCGAATGTCGGCCCAGGCTTCCTCCTCGGTCGCCCGCGCGACGAGATCGACACGCACGGCGCATTTCTGCTCGCCGCCTAGCGCGGCCGTGCGCTCCTTGACCCGCGCGAACTTGTCAGCAAGTTGATCGAACGGCTCCAACCAGGAGAGATAATAGTCGGCATGTCGCGCGGCGACTCCCAGCGCAGCCTCGGAAGAGCCGGAAAACCAGAGCTCCGGGAATTCCTCCGTCTGGAAACTTGCCGGTAGTCCGCCGCCCCGCAGTTGATAGAATCTGCCATCATAGGAGAAGTCGGAGGACCTCCACACGCCCCGAAAAATGTCGAGCCATTCGCTCGTGCGGCCATATCGGTCGTCATGGGCAAAGCTGTCGCCCCACCAGAGCTGCGCAGGCCCCCCACCGCCAGTGATGATGTTGAATAGCAAGCGCCCGCCGGTGGCACGCTGCAGGCTGGCCGCCGCGCGTGCCGAGTGCACCGGATTGCCGAAGCCGGGCTGGAAGGCGATCATGAAGCGGAAATCCCGCGTCTCACGGGCAAGCAACGACGAGATTACCCAGGGATCATCCGTGTTCGGAAAGGACGGGATCAGCCCGCCCTGAAAGCCGACACTCTCGGCCGCTTTTGCAATGGCCGCCAGATGGTCGATGTAGGAGAAGCTATCCGGCTCCCCGTCCCGGGTGAGGCCCGGCGCAACGTTACCGGGCTTGAGCGGCGACCAGTCGCCCCGCTCGTAGCCGCTGGTCCGAATGCTGTCGTGGCAGCCATGTGTGGGCAGGCGCCAATAGAAATCGATGGTCATGGCTGGTCTCCTCAGGCGGCCTGGAGGGTGGTGTTTGTAAGCGCGCGAAGGCGCGGCAGCAGATGCTGACCGACCCGATAGGTTTCTTCCAATGTGGGCGTTGCCTCCAGAACGAGTTCGCTGATGCCGGCGTCAACCAGGCGCACAAGCGTTTCGGCCGCATCGTCATACCCAGCCACGAGCGTTCCGGGTGAGAGCGTGCGCCCTTGCACGTCCTTTTCCGCCTGTGCTGTGTCTTCACGCAGCAGCAGCGGCTGGATAATCCCTGCACGCACCTGCCGCCCCTGCCCCGCGGCCAGATCGTTCAGCCGTGCTATGCTTCGCGCGATCCCGTCCAGCGCGGCGGGCTGGAACAGATGCACATCGGCATGGCGCGCCGAAAGCGCCAACGCCTCCTCGTCATCGCCCTGCAGGAAGATTGTTGGGAAGGACACATGATTGAGAGGCGCATCAAAGCCACCATTCTCCACCTCGAAATAATCCCCCTTGAACGTGAAGGGGTTCGTGTGGTGCACACCCCGGGCGACGGTGAGAAACTCGTCAAGCCGCTGCCCCCGCGCATCGTCTGAAATAAAATCGGCCTGCCGTTCCCGCTCGGCCTCGCCGTCATCGGGCGCAATGGCCCAGCCCAGACGACTGCTTGTCCCTCGTTGAAACGTGCTCGCCTGCTTGGCGGTATAAACGGCTGACCCGACAGACGCGGGGAACTCCGGCGTGATGAGGAGACGGGGCACTGCCCGCGCAACAACGGCAGCAATGATCCGACTTTCGTCCGCTTCCAGCCGATGCCGCACCAAGAGTCCGTCGAAAGCGGTCTGGGCAGCCGCTTGCGCCACCTGCACATAATAGTCGAAACGGTTCTGTGTCGCGGTCCGGCGATCGCGCACCAGCGTGGGCAGTTCGGCGCGGCTGGCAGCTTCCGAACGGTTCGGTTCCGCCGCCGGATCAAGCCGCCAATGGACGTTGAGGGTCATGCTGCATTCCTTCCATCGGTAAAGGCCGGCACGTCCAGCGTGCCAGAAAACACGAATTCATCGAGCGGACGCCGCCCGTTGGGCGCTTCTGTGCTATGAAATTCGGGGTCCAGCTCATGCAGATCGCCTCTCCGTCCCAGCGCTATGATCGCCTCGATCGCGAAGTCGTCCGGGATGGCGAGGCGGGCGCGGGCGGAGCCCCGGTCGAACCCGCCGATGCCGTGGGTGTGCCAGCCCAGCAACAGCGCCTGATGAGCGAAGTTCGCCCAGGCGGCCCCGGCGTCGAAGCGGTGCGAAGTGTTCTCGACGATTTCACCGCGCCGCTCGACAGACCGGCGCGACAGGATGAGCACCAGCGCAGAAGCCTGTGCGGCCCAGAGCCGGTTTCGCGGCATCAGGAACCCCAGATAGGTGTCCCACCAGGCGTCGCCGCGCTGCGTGACGAGAAAGCGCCAAGGCTGGGCGTTCTGGGCAGAGGGCGCCCAGCGTGCCGCCTCGAACGCGCTTTTCAATACCGTCTCTGGAACGGCTTCGCCCGTGAAGCTGCGGGGGGACCAGCGATCGACAAACAGGGGGTCGACAGGGTGATCGGCGGCACGGGTCATCAACGACCCTCCCGATTGGGCAGGCGCAGGAGGTTACCGGGATCAGTCGCATCGTCACCCGCACCGGAGGTGAGCTCGGCAAGGATCTCGTCCTTCAGCCGGTGGAGCAACGGCGAGCGCCGGTCGCGCGGATGAGGCAGATCGACATCGACGATCCGGCGGATACGACCGGGATTGGGCGACATGACAATCACGCGATCGCCGAGATAGAGCGCCTCTTCCACATCATGCGTCACCATCACCATAGTCGAGCGCTGGGTCATCCAGATGCGCTGAAGCTCGTTCTGGACATGCACGCGGGTGAGCGCATCGAGGGCACCCAGCGGCTCGTCGAGGAGCAGCAGCCTAGGTTCGGTGACGAGCGCACGCGCAATGGCGGCGCGCTGCGCCATGCCGCCCGAAAGCTGATGGGGATAAGCCTTCTCGAAGCCCTTGAGATTCACCAGCGCGATATGGTCCGCGACGATCTGGGCGCGGCGGGCTCGCGGCGTCTCGGTATTCAGCAGTGCCAGCTCGATATTCTGTTCGAGCGTCATCCACGGAAAGAGGCGATGGTCCTGAAAGATGATGCCACGATCGAGGCTGGTCGTGGCGATCCGCTCGCCATCGAGCCGCAATTCGCCGCTGTAGTCGGTGTCGAGCCCCACGATGAGACGGAGCAGCGTCGACTTGCCGCATCCCGACGCACCGACGATGCTGACAAACTCGCCAGGGCGAACATCGAGATTGATGTTCTCGAGAATCTTCCGTGGCTGACCGCCGATCTGAAAGCTTTTGTCGAGGTGGCTGACGCTGAGTGCACCGCGACCAACCGGGCCAGACTCCCGGGTTTCATGGTTCTTCGGCAGAGGTGTGCCTGACATGTTCATATCTCCCATCATTCCGCGGAGGGTTGCCAGCGCAGCAGATACTGGCGCAGGCGTCGGAAAAGCTGATTGATGAGGAAGCCGAGCGCGGCGGTGACGCAGATGACGACCAGCATCACATCAAGCCGCTGCTGGACTTGCGCCATCTGCATGGCGACGCCCAGCCCGGAGCCGGCGCCCGTGAGCAACTCGGTCGCAAGCGTGGCGATCCAGGCAAATGCGAGCGCCTGCGTGATGCCAGTCAGGATCAGCGGCAGTGCCGCAGGCAACAGGATGAAGCGGATGCGCTGGAGCGTTCCGAACCGAAGGACACCACCGACCTCCAAATAGCGCCGCTCGACCTGCGCCACACCGGCATGGCTGTTCAGCATCGAGGGAAAAAAGGCCGACATGCTGACAACGATCAGCTCCGTCCCCTCGCCGACCCCGAACCACAGGCCCATAAGTGGCAGCCAACCGATCATGGGGACCTGACGGAGCGCGTTGAGCAGAGGCCCCAATAGGCGGTCGACCGGTTTCCAGATGCCCATGGCGATGCCCGTCGCCACACCGAGCGGCGCACCGATGGCCAGCCCGGTGAACGCGCGCTGCAATGTCGCAAGGACGTCCCGCAGGAGATCGCCGCTTTCGACTAACGCCTCGAACGCTGCACCAACCTGCGCCGGCGGCGCGAAGGTGACAGCATGCTGACTGGACTGCGATTGCCACCAGATGATCAGCAGCACGGGCACCATCAGGCCGAGGCCAAGACGCACGGGCCAGCGAGCGAGCAGAGTTGTCATATCGTCCTCCAGCGGGAGGCGCGACTCTCGACATAGCGCGCGCCGCGATCCAACAGAAAGCCAATGAGACCGCTGACGACGACGCCGGCCAGCACCACATCGATCTGGAAGAGCTGTCGGCCCATTTCCATCATCTGCCCGATGCCGCTATCGGCCGCGAGCAACTCAGCCGCGACGAGCACGATCCACGCGCGCGTCAGGGATATGCGCACGCCCGTCAGGACGGCCGGGACGGTTGCCGGCAACAGGATGCGGCGGATGAGATCCAGCATGTGCAGCCGGTAGACCCGCGCGACTTCGAAGTAGTTGCGCGGAACACTGCGAATGCCGTCGAACGTCGCAAGCGCCATGGGGAAGAAGGCGGCGATCGCGACCACCGCCAGCTTGAAGGGCTCGTCGATGCCCAGGAACATCACCATCATCGGGATGAAGGCAATGACCGGGACCTGCCATATCGTGTAAAACAAGGGCGAAAAAAGGGCCTCGAACAGGCGGGAGAGCGCCATCGCTGCGCCGAACGCCATGCCGAGCACGGCACCGATCAGAAAACCGAGCGCAAGGCGCCTGAGACTATCCCCTACATGGCGCTGAAGCTCACCAGAAGCGGCCATATCCACCAGCGACCAAGCCACGCTGCTCGGCGGTACCAGGATCTGGGGCGGAAATATGTCGAGCGAACAGGCGAACTGCCACAGTGCGAGCAGGAAGAGCGGCGCGAGGAAAGCCGAGAACTGCCTCCCGCCAAATTGCGAGCCGGGCGACGAAGACCGGAAGCGTGCGGCGGGGAGAGCCTGACTCGCCATCAGTTCACCGCCGGCGCCGGCTGCGCCCAAAAGCCTTCGAGCTTCTGATCCTTGATGGCCTGCTGAACGAACCGCTCGTCCAAGAGGGCGTCGGCATCAACCTTGTTGCGGATAAGCCCCCTCTCGAGCGCGTAGTCCGCAACAGAATGATAATGGGTACGGAGCGCCGGACTGAAGAGTGGCGAGAACCTTTCACGCCAGGGAATGCCGGAATTGGCATAATCTTTCGCCACGATTTCCGGCGGCAACGCGCCGCGCGACGAGCGCTGGATCACGCCATCCCGATTGGCTTCATCGGACGACCAGACCGCCGCGCGAACGAAGGCATCGACGACAAGCTGAGTTAGGTCGGGATGCGCATCAACGAAATCCTTCCGCGCAAACAATTCGGCACGCATCTTCCAATCGGCGGGCGCCTCCTTCGTCGACCAGATCACGCGACCAATGCCCTTCTGCTCGACCAGCAACCCATCCGAAAGCAGCACGGCGGCATCGACACTTCCCGATTCGAGCGCAGCGGGTGTGGCCGAAGGATTGATGTTCACGATCTTGAAATCGGTGAGCTTCAGGCCCTTGCTGTCCACCAGCTTCGAGAACGGAAGCTCCCATGGCCGTCCGCGATGCAGAGCAATGCGCTTGCCTTTCAGATCCTCGACGCGCCTGGCCGCCAGTCCCTTGCGCACAATCAGATAGACATCCTGGCCCTGCCCCACCGGGGCGACGATCTTGAGCGGCACACCGCCCGACACGGCAATCACGGCGGGAAAATCGCCATAAGAGGCGAAATCGATCCGCTTTCCGGAAAAGCCTTCGTTGATCAGCGGGCCGCCGACGGCGGTGGAAACAGGCGCGAAAACAAGGTCGATGCCTTTCTTCGCCAATTGTTCCTTGAGCCAGCCCTGTTCGAGCACAATGCCATTAAGGCCATTGAACACTTGCTTGCCCTGATAAGGATAAGCGATCGAGGCAATGGTCACGGTTTTGACAGGGCCTGCGTCGCCACCGCTGCCCGAACCGCCACAAGCGGCAACCACCGCGCAGCCAAGCATAGCAGTGATACCAAGCAACCCGCGCCGGACAATGGAGAGAAACGACTTCCTGTATTGATCCACCATGATGGCTCCGTGCTGCGACCTTCGACACTCGTGCCTCAAAGTCTTGCAGGACATGTGCCAACCCGGCTTTTGCGGTGCTTTCCGCCAAATCGCGGCTGCCGAAATCAAACAGGTGCTGATTTTTCCGCAGGATGCCGCCCCCATTTGCGCGAAAAGAAGCGATGGCGGCGCGCCCTTGGTCCGCGCATAACCGGAATATGGACATGGCACGCACCTTGCTCTCATCCTCATCGCCCAACACGGCCAGAGACCCATGGAGACTGACGAGATGACGGACGGAGCAGCATCAAGAGCCGCCAGGACGTTGGACTGTGTCTGGATGACACGCTGTCCCGTCCCTGCGGCCTCCAATGTTGCTTATGCCAAGGGGTGGATGACGGAGGCATTCGCGAAGGACATCGTCGCGGTGGGTCGCATCCACGAGCTGGGGCTCAACCTCGTCGTCGACGATCCTGAACATCAGGCCCTCCATCTCTTTCGCGAAGGTGGTAATATCCAGGCCTTGGCGGCGCGGGCGCTTGGCGCCCCAACCCGTGTGATTGGGCTGAGTTGGACGGACGAACGCCAGGCGATCATGGTACGCTCGGGAATGGCGGTCCACGAGCCAGGTGATCTCCGGGGACTGTGCTTCGCGCTGCCCGGTTACGCCCGCACGCGCGGTGAAAGCATCGCGCGAGGGATGGCGCTGCATGGCATAAAAAGCGCGCTAGCGCTGGGCGGGCTCACGCTCGACGATGTCCGGCTGGTGGAAATTCCGGCACCGCCAGTAGAGCAGGCAAGCGCGGAAGGCATGCGCCGCCTTTGGCTTGGCCTTGAATGGCTCGCGTCAGGGCGTGTCGATGCTGTTTACGTAAAAGGCGCAGCCGGTGCAGAGGCTGCACAGCGGCTCGGACTGGAGATCGGCATCGACCTTGACGCTTATCCCAGCCGCCTTGCGCGCGTGAACAACGGGACACCGCGTCCAATCGTGGTCCACCAGCATATGCTCGACTACCATCGCGATCTGGTGGAGCGCTTTCTGGAACAGACGCTCCGGGCAGCCGACTGGGCTGCGGAGAACCCTGGCGATCTCAAAGCGATCATCGCCAGCGAGACGCTAGCCGGGCCTGATGGGGTGGAAACCGCCTATCGCAACGATTTTGCGCGTTCGCTCCATCCCGACCTTTCCGATGAGCGCGTCGAGATGCTCGAAATACAGGCGCGGTTCCTCTGGCTGCATGGTTTTCTCGAGACCCCGGTCGATGTCAAAAGCTGGATCTGCGCTGAGCCGATGCGAGCGGTCGTCGGGCGCCGGAAGAGCGTGTTCTCTGGCCTCTCCTCGCCCCGCGAATAGTGCAGCTAAGCGCTCAGATCTATTTTCTACTAAACTGAAAGAGAATAAGCTGCTACTCAGTCTTCACCAAACGGAGGCAATATGACGAACAGTTCACAAAGCCGGATTGGTGAGCGGGGGAGCGTCGGGTTGGTCTCAGCGACGAACCGCGACGGACGCCCGTTGCTTGCCTATGACAGCGACCAGCATCATGCAGCGGGCCCGCGTGCCCGTGCGCTCGTTTTTAGTGATCCGCGTTCGCGTGCATTGCTGCCGCTGATCGAGCGCGTGGCGCCAAGCGATGCGAACGTTCTCATTCTGGGCGAGACGGGAACCGGCAAGGAACTGGTGGCGCGCTATGTCCACAGCCTCAGCGACCGTGCGGAAGCGCCCTTCATCGCTGTGAATTGTGGCGCCTTCTCCGAATCGCTGATCGAGGGCGAACTGTTCGGCTATGAGAAGGGCGCCTTTACTGGTGCGAATATGGCGCGTGCGGGGTGGTTCGAAGCAGCAAACGGCGGCACGCTGTTTCTCGATGAACTTGGCGACCTCGCCCCATCCCTGCAGGTCAAGTTGCTCCGAGTGCTGCAGGAACGGGAAGTCGTTCGACTTGGATCCCGCAAGGCGGTTCCCCTTGATGTACGCGTGATCGCGGCGACCAATGTTGGCCTGCAAAAGGCCATGAGCGAAGGCCGCTTTCGCGCCGATCTCTTCTATCGACTGCAGGTCGTCTCCATCCCGCTGTTGCCGCTGCGGGAACGGCGCGCTGACATCTTGCCACTGGCCCGACATTTTCTGGACATTTACGGCGCAAAGCGCAGTACGAGCGGGCTCGAATTCAGCGCCGCGGCGGAAGAGGCGCTGTTTCAGCATCTCTGGCCTGGCAACATTCGCGAACTGGAAAACGCCGTACAGCGCGCGACGCTAATCTGCGAAGATGGTCGCATCAAGCCCGCAGACCTTGGCCTTTCACCCATTATCGATCCCATCGAGCCTGGAAGCGAGCCAGCTTCGCTTGAAGACGCTGTTCGCACCCTTGTCGGGCCGCTTCTCAACGGGGCGCATGAGGCCGTGCTCGATCGACTGGTGGCCGCCACGGTCATCGAGGCGTTTCAGCAGAGCAATCGCAGCCAGACAAAGACAGCAGAACTGCTTGGCGTGACGCGCAACGTGGTGCGTACGCATCTTAAGAACCTTGGCCTCATCCGCTAGGAACGGATCAGGAGCGCTGAAATTCCACCGCACGATTGCGCAATATGCCGCAGTCCCCGTCTAACCGTTGATCAGAATGTACGTAATTCGGCCGATTTTTTGATTGGCACAGCTCTTGCGAACCAAATGGGGTCACCACTGGAGACCCACCGTGCCGAGCCCTGCTACTTCCCTTCCCTTGGATAGCAAACCGGAAGACATCTGGTTCACCCGCTGCCCCGTTCCCACCGCTACAGGCATTGCCTATAAGCTCGGTTGGTTGACGCAGGCCTTCGAGAAGGATGGCATTGCGCTTCGGACCCTTCAGGAGTCCGGTTCGGACCTCGGCCGCCACCATTATGATCACCGCCTGCCGACGCTGATCCGCGAAGGCGGCAATATGCTCGCCATCGCCGCACGCGCGCAGGGTGAACCGACAAAGCTCGTGGGCCTCACCTGGATCGAGGAAAGCCAGCTTATCCTCGCCCGGCCGGACTCGGGCATAAGCTCCGCCGCTGATCTCAAGGGCAAGCGGCTGGCGCTGCCGGGTTGGAGCCATAACGATATCCCTAGCCATGTGCGCGGCACCAGCATCGCACGCGGCATGTCTCTGGCCGGCTACAAGGGCGTGCTGGCATCGGCTGGCCTGACGTTCGACGACGTGACCCTCATCGAGACGCCCGACCACCTGCGCAACATCGGGGGCAGCGGACGCGACCTGCAACCGCGCGGCACGGGCCAACGCAGCGGCGTGGGGCGGCTATGGCCCATCGAATCGCTGGTGGAAGGCAAAGTCGACGCGATCTATGTGAAAGGCGCCGCCGCGCTGGACCAGGCGCGCGAAAATGGCCTCGTCGTCGCGATTGATCTCGATGCTCTGCCCGACCCGCGATTCCGCGTGAACAATGGCACACCGCGCCCCATCACCGTGCATCAGAGCCTGATCGACGACCACTTCGATCTGCTGGCCCGCTTCCTCGCGGTCACGCTGCGCGCGGCCGACTGGGTGAAAGACCAACCCAACAGGCTGGGCGAGATCCTGGAATATGAGACGGAGGGCAGCGCTCAGGCCGTGGATCAGGCCTACGCCCGCCTGCACGAGGGCCTGCACCCCACGCTGGACGAAGAGCGGCTAGCCCTCTTCGACCTTCAGAAGAAATTTCTCTTCACCCATGGCTTTCTCGATGCGGATTTCGCGCTGGCCGACTGGATCGACCCGCGTCCGCTGGAGGCAGCCCGCGCCCTCAACGCCAAAACCCCGGCATTTGCCTGAAAGGAACGCATCATGACTGAACGATCCGCCCTGTCCCCCGAAGCGACCGACTTCATTGCCAAGACCGAGCAAGACGCACGCCGCGCCTTCCGTCTGCTGCGTGAAACCCGCACTATCTCACCGAGCGGCACGCTGTTCTTCGGCGTCCGCATTCCGGGCGAAGAGAAAATCATCACGCTGAACTATCAGGGCCTGTGGGAGGACGATCCCGACCAGCCACTGACGGCGGTGATCGGCTTCGACGGCACCGTCTATCAGGGCAAGCCGGGCGGCACCGCGCGCTATCTCAAGCTGTTCCGCACCCATGAGGGCGTGCAGGCAATCAGCCATGTTCATACCCCGCATCTGGGCGCCTACTCGCAGGCGCATGCGGCCCTGCCGCTGCTGTACGTGCCCAACCGCCGCTTCCGCTTCACGGCCGAACTGCCTGTCTACATCAACCGTCGACAGCCCGAGGTCGATTTCATCATCGATTCGATCGCGCAGGATCGCGAAGTGCCGGGCATTGTCGAAGCCAATGGCGGCGCGACCATCTGGAGCTGGAAGGGACTGCGCGACCTCGTCAACAATATCGTGCTGCTGGAGGAGGGCGCGCAGTTCCAGATCCTCGGGCAAGCGCTCGGCGGCTCCAGGCCGTTCGGTCCGGGCGTGCTGGAGCAGCAGTGGAAGATGGGCAAGCTGGTCCCGCCCGATGCTCGCGTCGACGACGACGGCACGATTCATTTGCCCGAGCCCTCAGCAGAAGCCGCTGAATAATCACAGCCCGGTGCTTCTCACGAGGCACCGGGCTGTTCGCCACCGCATGATCGGAGCAAACCCCCATGAGTGACCACAAGCGCCAGCTCGCACTCGCCGTGTTTTTGACGCGTCACGGCCATCATCCCGGCGCATGGCGCCAGCCCAGCACGGCCAGCACCGGCAAGCCTGATTTTCGGTACTGGGCCGACCTCGTGCGCACGGCCGAGCGCGGCAAGCTGGACGCCGCCTTTTTCGCGGACTTCGTCGGCCAGAGCGGCGACAGCACCCGAGGGATCGCCCGCCGTCACGCCTTTCTCGATTTCGAGCCGCTGACCGCCACCGCCGCGCTCGCCAGCATCACCAGCTACATTGGTCTGGTGGCGACGGTGAACACCAATTTCGAGCAACCTTACGCGCTCGCCCGTCGGTTTGCCTCGCTCGATCATATCAGCGGGGGTCGGATTGGCTGGAACATCGTGTCCTCGCTCGCCGATGGCGCAGCGAAGAGCTTCGGCATCGACCAGCCCGCCAGCCATGCCGAACGCTATGCTCGCGCCCATGATTTCGTCGAAACAACCAAGGCGCTTTGGAATAGCTGGGAAGACGACGCCTTCGACAGCGCGGACAAGGAAAGCGGCATTTATCTGAACGCGGACGCAGTGCATCCAGTTCACTATCGCGGCCGTTATTATCGCATCGACTCCGTGCTCGACATGCCCCGCCCGATCCAGGGCTATCCTGTCTTTGCGCAGGCTGGGAATTCAGAAGTCGGGCGCGATTTCGCCGCGCGCCACGCCGAGATGATCTACGCCGCCGCTCAGTTCATCGAGGATGCGCAGGCCTTCTACAAGGACGTGAAGGACCGTGTCGCAGGCCATGGCCGCGATCCCGATACGCTCAAGGTTATGCCCGGCCTCTCCTTCACCATCGGCTCCAGCCTACAGGAAGCACAGGACAAGTTCGGGGCGCTTGAGGAAAAAGTCGACTTTGGCGGCGACCTCAATCTCATGGGCCATGACGTGAGCGCCTATCCGCTCGATGGGCCGCTCCCCGACCTGCCTGAGCCCGAGAACGGGAAGGGTCGCTGGCGGCAGCTCACCGCGCTGGCCCGCCGGGAGAACCTGACGATCCGCCAGCTCTTCCTGCGCTTCAACGCGGTCCGCGGCCATCGTGTGGTTCTGGGCACGCCGGTCGACATCGCCGATCAGATCCAGGACTGGTTCGAGCGTGACGCGGCCGATGGCTTCAACCTCATCCCCCCGCTCCTGCCGAGTTCGCTCGAAGACTTCGTCGATCTGGTGGTCCCAGAGCTTCAACGGCGCGGTCTGTTCCGCAGGGAATATGAAGGGACGACCCTGCGCGAGCATCTTCATCTGCCTCGCCCCAAAAATCCGAACGCCCGGGTTTCGCGTGCCGACGCGCCCATCCTTGAACCAGCAAGCTGAAGGAGCTTACCGCCATGAGTCAGAAACTCGACACGCTCTGGTACACCCGCTGCCCAGTGCCGACCGGCCTTGGCATCGCCATCCAGCAGGGGTGGCTCGAAGAGGCATTTGGGGCTCAAGGAACGAGCCTGTCCTCGCTGCTCGAATCCAACGACTTCTCCAAGCGAGAGTCGCATTTCTCGCATACTGTCCAGAACAGCGTACGGCATGGCGGCAACATCCCAGCAATCAGCGCCAAGGCGCGAGGCCGGGACACCCGGGTGCTCGGTCTCTCATGGGCGGACGAAACCCAACTCATCCTAGCCAGTCCGGAATCCAGCATTACGTCGGTTCGCGACCTCAAGGGCAGGCGCTTTGCCCTGCCCAACTGGAAGACGGTCGAGATTGATTTCACCCGCGCCCAGGCCGTTCGCGGGCTGGAAAACGCGCTGCGGCTTGAAGGGCTGGAAGTCGCTGACGTCGAGATCGTCGATCAGGACATCGAGACACATTATAGCGACGGCCAGGCACAGACCGTGGGCGGCACGCTTGCCTGGAACGGGCGCAGCACCAGCCGGGCGCGCGCGAACAATCTTGAACTGATTGCCCTGCTGCGCGGTGAGGTGGACGCGATATTCCTGAAGGGCGCCCATGGCGCACAGGTCGCACACCAGTTTGGCCTGACGACCGTGATCGACACCGGCATTCACCCCGATCCGCTGGTTCGCGCCAATAACGGTACGCCGCGCACGCTGGCGGTGGACGGGCACCTTGTCGACAATCATTTCGATGCTGCCGTCACCATCGTCGAGCAGGTGCTGCGGGCCGAACATTGGGCGCAATCCCACGCCTCGGACGTGCGCCGATATCTCGCGCGCGAGACGAACAGCAGCGAATATTGGGTCAGCACCGCCTATGGCTCGGATGCCCAGACGAAACTGAAGACCGACCTTGCCGAGCAGTCGATCGTCGCAATCCAGGATTTCACCGACTTCCTCCATCGCTGGAATTTCATCCCGCAGAGCTTTGACGTACGGCAGTGGATTGATCCCCGGCCGCTGGAAGCGGCGCGGTCGCTCGCCCTCGCCAGTTGAACGAGGCGATGAGGGGGAAGGATTATCTGCGGCGCAGTCCGCTGCTGCGCTGCCTCGCCATTTACCGTGAGATGCCGGCCAAGTTCCTGTTGACCGCCGTGCTGCTGGCGGTGGTCAACATTGCTCTTGTCGGACAGCAAGTGATGATGGGCCATGCGGTGCAGGATGCGCAGCACGGCCTGCTGGTTGTCGCGAAGCCAGACGGCGCGCTCGACTACAGCCGAGTCTGGTTCTGGATCGGCCTGCTCCTGTCCCTTTCTCTGGCGCGGGCAATGGTGCAATATGGCGCGGGCCTGCTTTCCCTTTCGATAGGACAGCGCCTGCTCACCATTTTGCGCGGTCGCCTTTTCACGCAGATCCAGCGGCTGGATCTTGCCTATCACTGGCGGCACGGCGTCGGCGAAATGGTGACTCGCATGACCCGCGACGCCGACAAGGTGCGCGATGCGCTTATCAATTTCTGGCGACAGATTTTCGAGACAGGCCTTATCGTCGTCATCTCCCTCGGGCTGCTTGCGCTTTATTCTCCCTGGCTGGCGATCGTACCGCTTGCGTTGCTGGTCACAGGCATCGGCCTGCTCTGGCGGGAAGCCGACGCGCTGGTCGCGCTCGATCGTCGGATTGGTTCCGCCTATGATGCCGTGACGCAGGATCTGTCCGAAGGCGTCAATGGCGTCCGCGTCATCAAGGCGTTTTCGCTCGACGGCGCCCGCGCAGCGCGTTTCCGCCATCATGTCGATCTGTTTCGTACCGAAGCCCGCGCCGCTATCCGCCATGCTGCCCGCCGCGTTCCCCTGCCCCAGACGATCATCGCGCTGTCTCACGCTTGGGTGCTGGGCTTCGGCGCATGGCTGGTCGCGCAGGGCGCGCTTGGACTGGGCGCGCTGGTTGCCGCGATGCTGGTGGTGAATACGCTGGTATTGCGGATCGAGGGGATCGGCAGGCTTCTCCAGGTCGTGACTGATGCCCGCGCCTCGGCAGGCCGCATCTGGGAGGTGCTCGACGCCGAGCCGGGCATCCGCACGATAAACGCGCCACTGCCGCTCCCGCCGGGGCCGCTGGGCGTGCGCCTGCGGGGCGTTTCCGCCTCGCCGCTGGGCGACGGGGCCACGGTACTGCGCGATCTCACCCTGGAGGTCCGACCGGGCGAGATCGTCGCGCTGGTGGGCGCGACCGGATCGGGCAAGAGCATCCTCACCGCGTTGTTGCCGCGTCTGGTCGACACGGACGAAGGACGCATAGAATTCGGGTCGGACGAGGCTGGCTGGGTGGATATTCGCGATGCCAATCCCAGTGAGCTTCGCCGCCGCGTGCACGTGCTGCCTCAGGAGAGCTTCCTCTTCTCGGATAGCCTTGCCGCCAATCTAAAGCTCTGTGCGCCGGACGCGAATGAGGCCCGGTTGCACGAGGCACTGGACAAGGCCGCAGCCGGCGAACTGCTCGCGCGGCTGAGCGACGGACTGGAGACCCGCGTTGGCGACCGGGGGGCCACCCTTTCGGGCGGACAGCGTCAGCGTGTCTGCCTCGCGCGGGCCTTGCTTGCAGATGCCGACATCTTGGTGCTCGACGATGCAACGAGCGCGCTCGACGCGCAGACCGAGCGGCGCGCGATCGACGGAATCCGCAACCTGCAATCGGGGCGGGCACGCCCGGTCACGATGCTGATCGTGGCGAGCCGTCTCTCGACCGCGCTCATTGCAGACCGGGTTGCGCTGCTCTCTGATGGCCGGATCGCGGCGGAAGGCACACATGACGAACTCGCGCAGAGCAATCCCGCCTATCGCGCGCTGATGGGGTTGTAAGGGCATGAACGCATTGCGCGGCGACAGCGCCCTCTCCGACATCGAGCTTGAAGAGCAATTCTCGCAGCGCAAGCTAGGGCAGAGCGTGACCAGCCGCCTGCTGCCACTGGTGACGCCGGTGCGGGGGCTCATCGCGGCCGTCATCGGCATCGAAATCGTGCAGGTGTTGGCGATCTTCGCCCGTCCGCTGCTGATCGGCCTGGTGATCGATCAAGGCCTGCGCCAATCGGGCATCGATGCACCGCTCATTGCCTGGGCGTGCCTCGGTCTCGCGGCCACATGGGGCGTGCGCTTCATCCTCGGCGGCTTCTCCCAGTATTTTGCGGGCCTGGCCGCGATCCGGGTGCTTAACGATCTGAGGACGCGGGTCTTTGCGCATGTCCAGACACTCAGTGTCGGCTATTTCGATCGCACCAAAGCCGGGCGGATCATCGCGCGCGCAGACCGTGACGTCGACACGCTGGAACCGCTGCTGATCCAGGGGCCACCCGAATTCCTGTCCGCCATATTACGACTTGTCCTTTCCGCAGTTCTGCTGTGGCTGGTTGCGCCCGTGCTGCTGGCCGGCCTGGCGGCGGTGGTGCCGATCCTCATTCTCGCCACACTCCTTTTCAAACGGGTTTCGCAGCGGAGCTGGGCCCGCGTGGCGGAAAACCGCAGCCGTTTCACTGCGCACCTGGTTGAAACGGTCGCGGCCGTGCGGCTCATCAAGCAGTCGGGGCGCGAGCGGGATAATCTGGGCAAATATCAGGGGCTGCTGGAAGAGTTCAACAGCTCCCTCATCTTCGGCACCGTGCGCTCTGGCTGGTTCGCCCCTTTCACCGGTCTGCTCACTACCGCAGGTCTGGCGCTCACTTTGGCGATAGGTGGACGCGGCATTGCGCTTAGCACGCTCACATTGGGGGAGCTAACCCAGAGCCTGTTCTACGTCTTTCTCTTCCTCGCCCCCTTGCAGGAATTCAGCGATCTCTTCGAGCGCTTCGCCAACGGCACGGCCTGTGCGCAGCGCATCTTCCTGTTGCTCGATACAGTGCCGGACATCGCCGATGAGGCCGAGGCGGAACCGCTCGACGCAGTTGATGGCGCCATCGCGTTCCAGAATGTGTCATTCGGATACCTTCCCGGCCGACCTGTGATCCGCTTGCTGGATCTGCGCATCATGCCAGGTGAAGTCATCGCTATTGTGGGCCCGACCGGGCACGGCAAGAGCACGCTCGTGCAGTTGCTGACCCGCTTCTACGATGTCGACGATGGCGCTGTACTGCTTGACGGGCGGGACATTCGCACGATCCCGGAGCAAAGCCTGCGGCGCCATATTGGTGTCGTTCTGCAGGATAATGTACTTTTTGGCGGCACCGTGCTGGACAATCTGCGGCTGGCAAAGCCCGACGCGACCGATGACGAGCTTGTCGCGGCATCGCAGCGTATTGGTGCCGACGAGGTACTGCGTGCGCTGCCCCATGGCTACGAGACGCAGGTCGGCCCTCTTGGCAGTCAGCTCAGTCAGGGACAGCGCCAGCTCGTCTGCTTGGTGCGCGCCTATCTTGCCGATCCGTCCGTGCTTGTGCTCGATGAGGCCACCTCGGCTGTGGATGTCGCCACGGAGCGGCGTATCCAGCAGGCCCTGCGCATTCTGTGCGTCGGCCGCACGGCAATCATCATTGCGCATCGACTGGAAACGATCCGCTCGGCTCATCGCATCGTGGTGATTGAAAACGGGCAAGTCGCGGAGATCGGCACTCATGATACCCTGCTGGCCGCGGGCAGACGCTATGCAGCCCTTAATCGCAACTATGAAATGTCGGTCGGCGGTATGCCGCACGCAGATGTCAATCACGACCGAGCGGGCGATGCTGATATCGTGATGACAGGACAGCGGGTTCACATCTGAATGCTGATCGCCAACCATATCGTCATTGTCGGCGGCGGCTTCAGCGGGACGCTTCTGGCTGTCAATCTTGTCCGCCATGGCATGGCTCAGGTTTCATTGATCGAGCGCGATCCGACCCGCATGGGGCGCGGGCTTGCCTACGGCGCGGCGCAACAGGACCATGTCCTCAACGTGCGCGCCGCGAACATGAGCGCATTCCCGGACGAACCCAATCATTTTTCGACATGGTTGGAAGCGCGCGGCCTTGGCGGGCGTCAATGCTTCGCAACGAGACAGACCTACGGCGCTTATATGAGAGACCTGCTTCAGGACGCTAAGCAGCGCTTCGGAGACCGGCTCCGCCTCATTATGGGCAATGCGGTCGATCTGGCGCTTAGAGAACCGGACGGCGCAGCACTGCTGACCCTGGCCGACGGCACCCTGATCGAAGCTGACACTGCGGTGCTGACACCGGGCAATCTGCCGCCACACGATCTTCCGCCTTTAGCCAGCTTCCGCGCACCGACCTACGTCCGCGACCCTTGGTCCTGCGACATAGCGGAGGGTCTGGCCAGCCAAGACACGGTGCTGCTGATCGGCAGCGGTCTGACAGCGATCGATTGTGCGCTCACATTGCGCGCGCGTGGTTTTGGAGGCCGCGTCATCGCCTTGTCCCGGCGGGGACTGATGCCCCACGGTCATGCGGAAACAGGGCACCATCCTCCACTGAAGACTCGTCCGCAAGCAACGGGCTCAGCCCTCATCGGCCTGATACGCAAGCGCGCGCGGCATGTCGGCTGGCGCCACGCTGTTGACGAACTGCGGCCGTTTACACAGGATATCTGGCGCTCCGCCGACGACAAGGTGCGACGTCGGTTTCTTCGCCATTTGCGGCCATTTTGGGATATTCATCGGCATCGCCTCGCACCGGAGGTCATGGCGCGCATCCACGAGATGCAGGCAAATGGATCGCTCCTCACGCTTGCGGGCAAGATCAGCGATGCCCAAGCACATGACGCGGGGATCGCCGTTCAATGGCGTCCACGCGGGCAGCAGGATGTGGAGAGGTTGATTGTCCGCCGCGCCATCAATTGCACCGGACCGCTCGGCGATCTCACTCGCACGTGCAATCCCCTGCTCCGCCAACTCCACGACGATGGGCTGATCCGGCCGGACGCACTTGCCATCGGTATCGACGTCGACCGGGAGGGGCGTACGATCAACGCCCAGGACCAGCCGAACAAACGACTTTTCGTGGCCGGTCCCATGACGCGCGGCGCACATTGGGAGATCGTCGCAGTGCCGGATATTCGTCGGCAAACCTGGTCTCTGGCACGATATCTAACCGCGAGCCACTGGGTTTCGGGCGAGGGTTTGTAGCCGAACGACATGGTCGGGAACGACTGAGCGTCTAATCGGCAATGATCGTACGGCAAACTGACATCTAGAGCGGTGCTGCGCAGTTCTCGGAATTTCGCCGGATCGAACGCCTCCGCAGGGCGCCGAAATCAATTCGAGCACATTCCACTTGATCCCTTTCGCCACGCGAGCAATGTGGCATTGCTCCTCGTGAAAGCCGGGGAGCGGGGCGTGGAAACCCCAACGTACGAACTCGGTCGATATCATCGGCCGGGTGGCATGCGCGCATGTCCAGCCGGCAACGGTAAAGGCGCATGCGCCTGTACGTACGTCAGGTTTCCAACATCCGGCTTTGGCCGTCGCCCCGAGTGGACATAGGCGCGACGAAGAAGCCGAGAGCCAAGTCGTCGCTCCTGAGCAGGAGTGCGGGGCAAAGTGGATGCATTTGAAGAGCTGGTTGCTGAGGTGCTGCGCGCCGAAGGCTATTGGGTGCACCAGGGTTACAAGATCTATCTGACCAGGGAGGAGAAGCAGGCACTGGGCGACCCCTCGATGCCGCGCCCGGAGATTGATCTGGTTGCTTACAAGGCCGGCACAGGCGAGTTGCTTTCGCTGGAGTGCAAGAGCTACTTCGACAGCGGTGGCGTTCATGCGCGCGATCTGCTGCCGGGCGGGAAGAACGCGCAGCGCTACAAGATGTTCGTGAACGCTGACCTGCGCAGGATGGTCCTCAAGAAGCTGGTCGAGCAACTCGTCGACAATGGTAGCGTTGCGGGCATACCCACCCCACGGCTGGGCATGATCTACGGCTTTGCAACGCGTGCCAACACGCAGGTTCTCGAGACCCATTTTGCGCAAAGTGGCTGGGACCTTTATGGACCCGACTGGTTGCGCGCTCATCTTCAGAAGATGGCGCTGCGCTCCTATGACAATCAGGTGGCCAGTGTCGTAGCCAAGCTGCTCCTTCCGCGAACAACGGGCTCGCGTCTGGAAGTGGCCGCATGACGGGGCTGCTCCTTGGCCTTGCGGCACCTGGCATCCCATGTAGCGTCAGGGCCCAGCAGAAGAGCGCGCCAGTCACTGGCGAGTGGAAGGATGCCACCAACAGTGCACCGCTGACCGGTGTCCGCACCATGGCAGCCTCCTTGATATCCACGTTGGAGGCCAAGACATTCTCATCCGCTTGCGTGGAGGTGATGGCATGACGCGCGCTGGCCTCCTCGTGCTGAGCCTGGCTCTGCTCGCAATGCCTGCCCTCGCCAAGGACAAGGTTCCAAAAACATGGCAGGCGACGCGCACGACGGATCCGATCACAGGCGCAACAAGCTGTGTGGTCTCCGCCCTCGATTATGTCGGTAAGCTTCGCTACTCGCGCACCGGCTATCTTTATCCCGTGATCGAGATGAACAGCAGGCATGGCCTGCTGGTCGGCGTGAGCAGTGGCGGACGCTTTCGCTTGCCCACCGGAACGATCGTCTGGCGCGTGGATGACCAACCGTTTCGTGAGCTGAAGGCTGAAGATAATCCGCAAGGCGCATCTGTCTCCCCCTCCCCAGCAGCCAATGATGCCACCAAGGCCATGGCAGATGCCATGGCGCTGTCGAACAAGCTGATCATGTCCGCAACCGCGACCAGCACGCTCGCCAGCGGCGAGGTCGCAAAAGCAATGCTGAGCGAACTGCGCGCCGGTCAGGGTCTTGTTTTTCGTGCGGCGGCGATCTCAAGCCCCTATGGCCTGCCCGATCCGAACATGATGCGGGTTGGCCAGTTTCAAAAGGATGGCCTCAAGCCCATCCCTGTCGATGCCTCACTCGCCACTGCGTTGGCAGAGTGCGGCATCGAATAGCCGCCTCACTTTTGCGCAGGCGTTCAATTCGCTTGGCGCGGCTGTCTTTCCCTATCTCGGCGCGATCTTGATCCTCGGTAGCCTTGCCGAGGTGAGCGCAAGCCAGCTTCAGGGAGAGGCGCTGGTCGCGTATTAGCGCGCGGAGAGCCAGGCGATCGTGCATGGTTATGTCGGACTCGCTATGGCCGTCGCCATCGTGGCCCTGGCGGTGTGGCTGTTTCGCAATCGCCTCAAGGGCGAAACGCACTCGCCCATCAGCTTCCCGTTCGGGTTCGACCTGCTGCGTCGTCCGCGCTTTGGCTTTGGTGCCCTTTCGATCTTCCTTTACGTCGGCGCCGAAGTTTCGATCGGCTCGCTCATCGTGAGCTATCTCATGCAGCCCCATGTGATGGGTCTTGCAGAGCAGTCCGCGGGCAAGCTGATCAGCCTTTACTGGCTCGGCGCCATGGTGGGTCGCTTCCTTGGCTCCATCGCGCTTCGTATGGTCAGCCCCGGCAAGTTGCTCGCCGCGGTTGCGTGCGGCGCAATCCTCCTGATTACGCTCTCGATCTCCAGTACGGGCTCGTTGGCGGGATACAGCCTGCTCGCGGTCGGACTCATGAACGCAATCATGTTCCCGACGATCTTCAGCCTGGCCAGCGAGAAACTCGGGGTTCGCGCCGCCGATGGATCCGGCGTGATCAACGTCGCGATCTTTGGTGGCGCCGTCGTCCCGCTGACGACCGGCGCGCTGGCCGACCTGAGCGGCAGCCTCCAGGTTGCGCTGCTCCTGCCGGCAATGTGCTATGCTGTCATCGCTGGCTTCGGGGTCTTTGCAAGAAGGGCAGCATAGCTGACCTCGGACCGGCAGGTTACCCCCTGGACGAGGCGCTGACTTCGACAGATGCGTGATCTGACCTTCCCCGGCTCCCAAGCATTCTAGGGAGCAGGTGGACTGCATGAATGACCAGCAGCGTTTGAGAGCGCCATTATTGCGGCACGACCGATTTGGAGGCGGCCCCGACCAGAGCCAGTGGTTCAGCGCCCCCTAGTGAACGTCAGCTTGCGACGGAAGCTGCCGTTCGCACCGATTGAAACGGGCGGTCGGCAAGCGCCTTAAAATCATATCTTCCGCGACTTAGGCGCTACTGCCAGAACCTGCCGAGCGTGAGAGTGCGCGTTTGATAGGTGCAGCCGAATAGATGCCGCAACGACTAAGCTTAACCACGTCGCATGCAGGGTCATCACGCCGGCATCGCCGTTCACCAGCATCCATGCAGATAACAGGACGTTTAGACGTCGATTGTCCTGCGCCTCATCAACGGCGTCGGACCGCTCGGCGACCTCGCTCGCACGCGGAATCCCTTGCTCCGGGCGGCCAGAATATCTGGCCGCCTGCGCGAGATTGAATGAGATCGGGTGGGTCAGAAACGGAAGCCGAGCGATGCTCCGAAGTTGCGATCGGCGTTCTTGGGCCGAAACGCGTAAACATCGACCAGATTGAGATTGCTGCCGATCAATGCCGATGATGCGGTGGTAGTGTAAAAGTTTTTGATCGAATAGGTTTTTCACGAACAGCGTGAGCGTGTATTTCGAGTCCGGCTCTGGATGCCGATGCTTGCATCAACAAGGGCGTAGGCCCTTTGCACCTGCAGTGGATCCTGCTCGATCGCAAACTGCTGCGAGCTCTGGTAATTAAAGTCCACTTGCACGAACGCTTCCAGCGACGAGGAAACCGCACCTTCCCAACGCGGGCTGAGGTTTACGCGCTAACGCGGCGAGGCTGGGAGAGCGCCGTCACGAATGTCTCGCACAGCAGCCTGGTGCCGATGGAGTGATGTGATCATCCTGCTCGGCGGAAGTTAAGGACGACCCCGTCCCGGTATGCGGCAACGCCTACTCCCGAAGTTTTAGCTTCGAGTAATGCGGTATCGGCGCAAGCCATCAGGTGATCCAGGACAAAACCCTGATAGGAGGTCAACGTGTAGCCAACACTTGCCCCCACCCGCAGCGATCGACCGTCTAACATATATGGCTCCCCGAGTGTGAGCCTGATGCGTTGCGCTAGCGCTTCCGCCTCAGACGGGTCCGTCAAATTGGACTGAATCACGACGAATTCGTCGCCACCAGTTCGCGCAACGTGATCGCCTTTCCGCAACAACCCCGATAGTCGCTCGGATACAGCCTTCAGCAATGCGTCACCGGTTGGATGCCCGTAACGATCGTTGATCGGCTTGAAGCAATCGAGATCGAGGCAATGCACCGCAGTCAACGACCGCTGGACTTCGACCTCACTGAACCATTCCCGCAGGGCTAGACGGTTGCCCAGACCGGTCAGCGCGTCACTGCGCGATAGTCGCTCGTACAGGAGGCGCATGCTGATCCCTTCAGCCGCGTAGCAATAGCGGGCGACCATGCTGTGAACGCCGCCGCCGAGGAAAATCGCCAGCAGGGCGGCGACAGCCCAGTTCCCTGGGTTTCCCACCAGGAGCGCCGTGACGATCGTGGGTATGACGGCGACCAGAACTGCGGTCAGGCTGATCCTGAGGCGGTAAGATACCCCCGCTGCCACGCCCGCGCAGTAACCCACAAGCAGCCCGACGATCAGCGTTTGGGCCTCGGGCGTGGCCACCACGAATGCTCTGGCGCTAAAGGCCCCCAGGATCGCCGCGAACAGCATATAGGGGACTGCAAATATTCGCTCCAGTTCCTTTGCCCTGCCAAAGCTAAGGTCTTTGCCTTGAGATTGCCGACGATAGGCCAACAGCACGCAATATCGCCAGATCACCGTAGCGCCGCCCGCTAAGAAGAGCACTTCGATCAACCAATCGTGCGTTTGAGCGGACACCACCCCCCCGATCGCTACGAACGAAAGGGCCATTACCAAGGTGGTGAAACGCGTCGAGAACAAGCTTCTGACGAGCTCGAGATACGTCCTCTCAGGTAGCGGTTTCGGAATCCTGTCCATATTGGGTTGGATGGCAGGGAGTGGTTAATTCTTTTCGAAAACTGCGACGAGTGCGTGGGCGGCGCCCCTGTAACGCAGGTCTGAATCGCGGACCCAAGCGTCCGCTGAAACCGCGTCATATGTCGAGCGGCAACAGATCAGCGCGGCGCAATCTCCCCTAGAGATTTGAACATTTTTGCACGTCAGATCGGCTCGATGCTGATTACCGATAGCAGGTCGAATCCTTCGCGCGTTCCTGACACCCGTACACGCCGGCCAAGATAATAAGAGAATGAGCGCTCGGGAGCGAGGCACCACTCGCCCCCGTCATCCACTCGGAGTATGACTTTCACGCCATCTTGCAGGACGAGGCCGGCCAGAGCGTACTTTGAATTTCGAGACATTTGCGATCCCCAAGGTCACGGACCTTCAATTAGCTCCAGCAGCGTGTCGAAATGGCTACTTCAAACTACCTTGTTTGTATGGTTGCCGAGCTGCCGTTAGCTAGGAACATGCTGCGTTGCCTTCCGGATGTTTTGGTAGGGATCAAATCGTCAGCGTTGTCGGCGCACGCGCAGTGGGCGCCATAACAGCAGCCCGCAGACTAGGGCGGGAGGTCGAAACTCGAAGGTTTAAGGTCGCACAAGTCACCGCCTTGGATACGGCGAGATTGCGGTCGATATCGAGCGCATCAGTTCGATCGATTGTCCGAACGCGGACGTTCTTGCAACCTTCACACCTCTTAGCGCGTCACCTTTCTTTGCGCCTATGAATCGGGGCGTTGAAATAGCTGACGCGAGCAAGGAAGCGAACCCGCCCCCAGCTACCGTGCTGCCGCCGGGGATTGAAGGACTCACTAGGCGCGTCGGTAACGGCTCTGGCAAGCGTCCCACTCGCTCGCCCGAGCCGTTACCGGCCTGTGTTCAAACGCTATCCGCAGCACCATCTAGCGAGGTGCGAATATGCCGGCATCAGGCTGCGCCCTATACTAATTATGTGCGGGGCCGCCGCAACGCCCAGATGAGAGATGCAAAGCTAGAAACCAGCGCAGCAAGTCCAGTTATTAATGATGCATCAAATGTCATCGTCGCGACTCCTTTCTGCGCCGTTGTTCCTGAAATGTTCCAAATAGGACAGCGCTTTTCGCCCACCTCGCTCCGCGTGCCGAAACTAGAGATCGTCGGCGCGGGATCGAAGAGGCGCTTGTCGAAGCCAAACTCCAAGCGGAAGCCATCGCGCGGACCTCGGGCGTCAGGCGGGGCAGCGGATCCTCAGTGTTTCCAATCTCAGCTTCAACGGCCCTGGCCCGTACGACGAAATCGTTGCTACAGCGCAGCGTATGAGCGCGCCACCACCACCTCCACCCCCGCCGATTGCTGTCGGATTGAAGCCCCGAGCGATAGAAACGCAGGTGAATGTGCAGGTGGTCCACGCGATCCAGCCCTAACCATCCGATTCCTCACTGGGCCAGATGAATCGCAGAGGGCGCAATACGCACCTTCACCGGAAACCTTGTCGATCACAACCGCTTCTGCGCTCCCGCCAAATGCAGGTCGTTGAGATCGGTCAACGAGAACGTCCGCTCTGGGCGAATGCAGTCATTGCGCCGTCATGCTTCAACTCCGCTATACTTATTCAGCGCCCAAAATCGGAATGTCCGGACGCCCCAATGCCACAGGACTGGCAACGCCCGGAACGATGCTATTGCGAGCTAGCATTCAGCCCACCAGCGTTAGGAAACCCGTCTTGTAACGCCGCAAACAGCAAGCGCTCCAGTTCACCGATCTGGAAGGGCTTCCTCAAGACAAGCGCATTTCGGTCGGCGACCTCCGCAAGGGCGGCACTTTCAGCAAATCCGGTTACGAAGATGATCGGCAAATTTGGACGCAAGGATTGTACCCGCTTGGCGACTTCGGCCCCATTCATCCCCGGCATGGCAAAGTCTAAGACAATGAGGTCCGGTTCTGATCGCTGCAGTTCTGCCAAACCTGCCTGCCCATCTTCAGCCTGCATGACGGCGAAGCCGAGCCCGCTAAGGCACTCGACAAGAAAGTGCCGCACATCGGGATCGTCATCGATAACAAGGATTCGCGCGGAGAACTCTGTCGCGTCCGCTGATCCGCCCGATGCGCTCTCTGGCGTTTCAAGGTCGTTCGTCCGCCGGAAGAACAGTTTCACCGTGGTGCCTTTGCCCGGTTGGCTGTCAATACGAACCGTTCCCCCGCCCTGGCGCATTGCGCCATAGACCTGGCTTAGTCCTAACCCCGTGCCCTTGCCCAAGCCCTTCGTCGTAAAGAAGGGGTCGAAGACACGTGGAACAACCTCGGACGGTATGCCGGCTCCTATGTCGCGAACTGCCAGTTCGATATATTCACCGTCATCAAGTTCTTGGTCGTGCTCCATCCGGATCGGACGCGTGCTGATGATCATCTCGCCGCCCTCAGGCATCGCGTCTCGCGCAATAAGGGCGAGGTTCAATACTGCCATTTCGATCTGGATCTCGTCGCCTAACACCCGCATCCCGTCGGTGTTGAGGTCAAGACGGACCGTGATGTGCGCACCTATGGTCCGATCGAGCATATCACGAAAGCCTGTGATCAGATTGGACAGGGCGACGGGCTTTGGCTGGATTTTCTGTGCCCTGCTAAACGCTAGGAGCTGGCCGGTCAGCCTAGCGCCGCGCTCAGCCGCTTTGAGTCCGGCCTCGGCCCAGCGCTGCACCTTCTCTTGATGGTCCGACCTGCGACGAATGAGATCGAGGCTCCCCGAAACGCCCTGAAGCAGGTTGTTAAAATCGTGCGCGATTCCGCCCGTAAGCTGGCCAACAGCCTCCATCTTTTGGGCCTGCGCAAGCGCCGTCTCCGCTTCTAGCAGACGTTGCTGTTCGTGGAGGCGCTCGGTCACGTCCGAGACAAACTGGTACGCCCCCACCACGCGCCCTTCAGGGTCACGAAGGCTCCGGAAGCGCATCTCATAATAGCGACGCTCATGCACCAGATCCCCGAAAGCGTCAGTCTCGACGAATTCCTCCCCGCGGAGGGCGCGCGACCAGATCTCCTGCACTGCCGCCTGCTGCTCAGAGTGTCCTTCTAGCATCGCTAGCATATTGTCGCCGGCCTTCGGTGTCTGACCTCCAAAGATGCGGGCGAACTCAGCCGCAGCGGCTTGATTGATAGCGAGCCAGTTAAAGTCGCGGTCTACAACCTGGACGAAAATATCCGTGCCATCCACCACCTCGGCGAGAAGCTTACGCTCTGCTAGTGCCTCAGCAACGCGCAGTTCCAGTGTCTCATTGAGCTCGCGCAGCTGAGCTTCCACACGTTTCCGCGGCGTGATGCCGATCGCAGTCCCAATCACCCTGAGGCATCTGTCGGTTGTGAACAAGCCGCGTCCTTTGGCCGCGACCCAGCGCTCGACTCCGTCTTCTTTGCCGATCGTCCGGTACTCGACGTCATAAACTGCCCGACGCTTCGGATCGGCAGCCGCTGCATACGCTGCCACGGTCACCTCGAAATCGTCGGGGTGAAGACCGGCATAATAGTCTGCCATAGAGACCGAGACATCTGCCGAGATGCCGAACATGGCCTTGACGCGCGGCGGCCAATACATGGTGCCGGCGACTTCATCGACATCCCAAAGTCCGATCTCGGCAGCGTCAGTTGCCAGTCTGAGCTGCTCCTCGCTGGCGCGAAGGTTGGCCTCGGCCCCGACCCGCTCCACGTGCGCCCAAGAGCGATCCGTCACTTCGCGAATGACTGTTAGCTCATAATCGCTCCAGCGATGCGGGACCTTGTCGTGAATCGCCATCAGCGCCCGCAACCGGCCATTTTTAACGAGAGGCATGCAGATCGTGGCGGCGATGCCGATATCTCGGAAGGTCTTTGCTTCTTCCGGCGCGATCTCGGCGAGATTGTCGTTGATGATCAGCGGCCGACCAGCCGAAAGCTCCTGAATGGCTAAGCGACCGAAATCGGCCAGGCGGTAGTGACCGACAATCGAGGGTGAGCCAGGTGCGTGCCAATTCCCCCTGATCGTGAAACCGTTTTCATCCACGTCCATGTCGGCATAGGCGCAGTTAGAAAGGTTTAGGTGCGCAGCTACCATCCGGGTGGTCACCGAGAGTACCTCATCGGCGTCTTGCAATCTCGCTACGGCCTGTCCGAGCGCGTCGAGGAAGCGATAGAGTTCCTCACTCTGAGCAAGCCGACGCTCGGCACGTACGCGCTCGGTAATGTCGAACACCATAGCTAGCGACCCGATCGGTCGGCCATGACAGTCGCGGATCGGCAGATATTCGAGATTCATCCAGACTTGCTCCGGTGCGCCATGCCGCCAGAGTTCCAGCTCCTGCGCGTGGAACCTGAGTGCTTCTCCCGATAAGCCCGCGGCGATCACGCGCGCGTTGAAATCGCGGGCTTCAGGCCAAGTCTCAAGAAGCCCCGCGCCCAAGGCGCCGGGATGCCGCGGACCACACACCCCTGCATAGCCGTCATTGTAAATGAGGACGCCCTCAGCGCCCCACAGCACGACCATGGGTATGGGAGAGGACAAGATAGTCTGAACGTTCGAAAGCAGCTCGATTGGCCAATCATCGATTGGCCCGAGCGGCGTCGCGCTCCAATCCTTGTTTCGTATAAGCTCGCCCGCCACGCCTCCGCCTACTAAACGTGATCCGCCTGATAGATGCGCATCGCTACCCATAAAGTCCGTCGCCGATCACTATCTAGTTAAGCTTCAGGCCTATCACATGCTTGGGGATTGAGAAAACTCCAAGGGCGGGCTCGCCTGCATCAGCTTGCCGCGTCGGCGCTCTACAAACGGCGGGCTTCAACGAGCAGCTTCGGGCCGTCCAATGTCACCTTTTGGGGCGGGAGGCGACCACCCCAAGTCTTACCATAGCTATAACCGCCGCGCTTCCTATCTACAGGGAATGAGGATATTTTCGATTGGATATGAAGGTGCGACCCAGGCGGAATTTGTATCCGCTTTGCTTCGTGCCGGCGTGAAATGCGTCGCTGACGTTCGCGCAGTCCCGCTTTCCCGCCGACCGGGCTTTTCGAAGAATATTTTGGCGGCCGGGTTACGAGAGGCGGATATTGCCTATGTCGGATTGAAGGCTCTTGGCACGCCCCCTGCAGGCCGCGAAGCTGCGAGAAAAGGCGATCATGCTCGCTTGGCCGAGGTTTATGCTGGTCAGCTCGAGCTGCCCGAAGCAATCGCGCAAGGAGCGCAGTTATGCGACCTCGTGAACGAGATGCCTACCGCCTTGCTTTGTTTTGAGCGCAACCCAGAAAGTTGTCACCGTTCTCTACTGATTGGGGCTCTCATGCCTGACGCAGAGGTCACGCATTTATTCGCATGAGCGTCAGATATGTTCGCAAATCCAGCTAGGGCCCTCCCCACTAACGAATGACCGGCTTCGACGCTCGAGCGAAGCGTGCTGAACAACGCTATGTTGGCGGAATATGACCGTGGCAGCTTAAACGCTACCATGGGTCCGCGGCATGCCCGATGACGCGGAGATACCCCGCTGCCAAAGACCTGATGCGCATCGCCAAGAAATGTCGATAGCTCCTTGCCTAACCGGTATGGCGTATTGACAATCTGTGCTGGTTGCGCGGGACAGATAAAAACGCGTTTGAATGATAAGGCGAAATTCGTTGTTGTTAACCACATTTTCGCATGGCAGTCTCGACGACAGGGGAGTGATCGCCCGTGGTACGATTATCATCGATCAAGAAAGCTATCCTGACCGAGCGCTCCGTCGGAGCCAAACTGATCTGGACGATCTTTTCCGTTGTCGCACCGACGGCGCTCAGATTGGCAATTGATCGTGGTGAAGCGGGTGTCCCGTTTGTTACCTATTTTCCCGCGGTCGTCCTGGCATCCCTCTTTCTTGGATGGAAGTGGGCTACGGCGACGGCTTTTTTTTCGGCCGTCGTGGCAAATCGAATGTTCCGGCCTGGCTTCACGATACTTGATTTTGAAGCTGCCGATTTCATCATGGCTGGGCTGTTTGTCTTTTCCTGCGTCATCCTCATCAACATCGGCGAGGCCATCCGGCGCTTGCTCCTCGACCTCGAGCTGTCCCACCAGCGCGAAACCATGCTCAATGCCGAACTGAGGCATCGGGCAAAGAACATGCTGGCGATCGTACAATCAATGGCGGTTCTTACGCATCGCAGATCTGATCCTTCCAGCTTTCTGGAGGATTTCTCTGCTCGTATCCAGGCGATGGCACGCGTTACCGACATGGCTAATGCGGACAAGGCATCGAAACGCGAAATCGGAACGCTGGTCGATGTTGCTGTCGCCCCATTCAAGGATGGCGCGAATTTCACCATAGCGGGTCCTGATTGGAGATTGCCGCAAGTCAGTTGCATCCCGCTGGGACTTGCACTCCACGAGCTGTGCACAAACGCGGTCAAATATGGAGCGCTCTCTGCGAATACCGGTCGCGTGGAAATCCAATGGCACACGGAGGAGGATCAGAAAAATCTCGTCATTTCCTGGAAGGAACGGGGCGGTCCATGCGTGCAGGAACCAGCGCGCCGCGGTATGGGCTCAGCATTGCTTCACGCCCAATATGGCATCGCGAAGGTGGAGCATCTGTTTGCTCCTGAGGGCGTGGAATGCAAAATCACCATTCATAGTGAGGGTCAAACCTGACGGCGCAGATCAACGCAACAGCTAAGGATCGCAGCACTGTCTGGAGGAAGATCGATGCTAGGCCTGAATGAGCCCCATACCTACACCTTTTACCGCGGCGGTCGTCCGGTCGGCCACGCCGAGCTTATTAAAGACACGCCGCAAGTAAGTGTCGACAGTGCCCGGCGCGACAGAAAGAATTTTGGCAATGACATTGTTGCTTTTGCCTTTTGCCACCCAGCTTAAACCTCCACCTCACGAGGTGAGAGGTTGTGAGACGCGACTGCACTTTCCGGCTGTAAATTAAGTCCTCTGATATGGGCGCATTGGGCTGCCCACTGTAACTCAGTCCAGTTCGACCGCTCAAAAGTAACAGCGCTGGCAAGGCCGACCGCCACGATGCCAACATAGCTATTTGGACCAAAAACTGGCAGAGCCAAGGTATCAGAATGGTTCAGCCCCCTGAGCGCAGCGACGAGTTTCTTTTCCTCCTCCTTGAGCTGGATAAAATCCCCAACTCGGCTACGCAGGCCGGGGCGCCCTGTCTCCAAAACATAGCGAAAATTGGGATCATCTTTGCCGTATCCCAACTCCATAAAGCATCGGTTATGGCTGGGGGGTATCCATGTGGGAGGAGTATCGCAACCTCCCCGCGCCGACCTCGACTGAATACGATGTAAACAATTCCGCCAAAGCCTGCTGCACTGTAGAATTTCACCATTGTTGACCAAAGCTGCTCGAGATCCTCGACCCGACCAACTTGCTCTGTAAAGGCAGAAAGATCGTACGACCCCCGCATAGTCGTTCTCCAGTTAACAGCCTTGCAGGAGTGGCTTACCAGATCTCGGGCTATTTGGCCCGCCCAACATTGGAACCGCAGGCAGCCACGACAACCGTTCTTTAGCGGCTGCTTCCCACACCATTGCGGTCATCCGCATCCCGACAGCCCGCCTGAACGCGGTCGATGGGTCAGGCTGAGCCAACGTCGGCTTGTAGGGGGCACATCAAGATCGGCGAGTGACCGCTTTTGGGGCGGATCCCATCGCGGAACCTCCATCAACCCGAACGCCCCCTATTGCTAGGGTGAGACGTTCCCGAGACAGATGTGTACTTCTTCACCTGGTCGACGCCGCCGAGAACAAAGGCGTTTGGGAGGTTAGCGTGCGTCAGGCTGCGCCTGCCAACGCCCATGCAAACAGTAATGTCGTCGCCGCGCCCAGTGCGCTTCTTACGTCGTGTAGTTTTCCCCACTTCACCAGCATCGCTCGGCTATCGGCGCACGCCTCGATACCGGGCATTGCCATCAGCGGTTTGTTGATTGGCATGATGACAGTCAGCGTGAACGGCCAGTTAGCTAGCAACAAGGTGCTAACCGGGACCATCGCCAATCCGAGGCGCACGGGATGCTCGACAAGGCTTACGTAGAGTGCGGCGCAACGTTTCTTCAGAATATATAGATGGCCCGAATTAGCGGACCATACAAGGTCGTTTCGGATCGAATTGCCAGCCTTGGATCAGCGATTGCATTCCCGCAGCATCGTCACGGCCGCCTAGAGCGTGTTCAATGTAGAGGCGATGGGCTCAGTCCAGTGCGTCCTCATCTAGATTGACGCCGAGCCCCGGGCCCTTGGGTATGTCAATGAACACATCCGAAATGCGTGGGGGATTGGTTGTCAGAAACGCACCGTCTTGCCAGATCTAGTGCGTGTCGATCTCCGTCACGCGGCCCGGGACCGCCCCGGCGACGTGCGTGAACATGGCCAGCGAGATGTTGGTGTGGTTGTTCGAGTGCGAACCCCAGGTGAGGCCCCAATTCTCACAGAGCTGCCCAACGCGAACCGAGCCTTGCATCGTCCAGAAATGGGGATCCGCCAGAGGAATGTCGACCGATTGCAAGGCGAGGGCATGCGTCAATTGGCGCCAGTCCGTGGCGATCATGTTGGTTGCGGTCGGCAGGCCGGTGGCGCGAGGGAACTCAGCCATCAACTCGCGGCCGGAGAATCCCGCCTCTGCGCCGCACGGGTCCTCGACATAAGCCAGAATATCGCCGCGGCCCTCGCACAACCGGATAGCCTCATCGAGAAGCCAGGCGCCATTGGGATCGAGCGTGATCCGCGCCTCGGGGAAGCGTGCCTTCAACGCCTCGGTCGCCTGTATTTCTTCGTCGCCAGCGAAGACGCCCCCTTTGAGCTTGAAGTTCCGGAAACCGTAACGGCGCGCGGCCGCTTCGGCTTGGGCGACGATGGCGTCGAGCGTCAACGCTGTCTCATTGCGTCGTCGAAACCAAGGTCGAGGCTATCGCCCTCATCACGATAGGACCGGTCTGCCAGCGCCTTATCGGCGACATAGAAAAGGTAGCCCAAAACCTCGACGCGATCGCGCTGTTGCCCGCTGCCCAGGAGGGCGGCAACCGGCAGTTCCAGAAATTGCCCGAGGAGATCGAGCATCGCACTTTCGATCGCCGTCACAACATGGACGGTGATCCGCAAATCGAAGGTCTGGAGACCGCGGCCCGCGGTGTCTCGCCCGGAGAAGCGTTGTTCGACCTGCATGAGGATCGCGTTGTGATTGCCCACCTGAGCGCCCTCGACAACATGTCGCGCTTCTTCAAGCGTGGCGCGGATTGCCTCACCGCCGGGCACTTCCCCCAAGCCCGTCCGACCGTCCTCATCCCGAAGAACGACGATGTTACGGGTGAAGAACGGTGCATGTGCGCCGCTCAGATTGAGCAACATGCTATCGTCAACAGGCACGACTTGCATGGACACGATCCGAGGCGCGCGAGATACATTAGCCAGCAAACTCCTTACGCAGCGATCGCCTGCTGTGAGACCATGAGGGCGGCTCAGCCGCAGCGCCTGCATCGTTCACGATCCGGAGCGGGCGGAGCGGCTCCCCGGTAACGCGATTGCTGCTGCTCTGACGCGAAGTGTCCAATATCGGATACTCCGGTACACCATTGTCACCGAAGCTGTCACTGAACGGTAATCCGCGTGATCGTCACCATCCGTACGAGGTCGGACAAAGTTTTGGCCTGCATCTTCATCATAACGTTAGCTCTGTAGACCTCTACGGTGCGCGCGCTGATCTCCAGATCATAGGCGATCGCCTTGTTGGCGTGACCCGCGACCAGACCGTCCATCACCTCGTGCTCACGGGGGCTCAGCGTAGCAATGCGATCGAGCACCGTCAGCCGCTCGGCCTGCGCACCCTCGTCGCCGATCTGACGTGCCAAGGCCTGCCGAATGGCGCCAAGGATCGCCTCATCATCGAACGGCTTCTCGATAAAGTCGGTTACCCCGGCTTTCATGGCCTGGATCGCCAAGGGGACATCGGCGTGTCCTGTCACCACGATCGCCGGCACCGAATTGCCTCTGCGGCGCAACTCCTCGACCAGTTCCACGCCGCCCAAACCTGGCATCCGCACATCGGTTACCACGCAGGCTCCGGCAAGAGGCGGTGACGATTTGAGGAAGGCGTCGGCCGAAGAGAAGGAACGGACCCGGATGCCGGCGACATCAAGGAGGAATTCCAGCGAATGTCTCGCGCTCTCGTCATCGTCAATCACGTAAACGATCGGATCACTCGCCATCGTATAGCCCGTCCTTTTCCACGCGCGGCAGGGTAAAGCTGAACATCGCCCCGCCTTCTTCGGTGGGTTGCGCCCAAATGCGCCCACCATGCGCCTCAATGATGGTGCGCGAGATGGACAGGCCGACGCCCATACCAGTGCGCTTGGTCGTGATGAAGGGCTGAAACAGTCGGTCGGCAACATCCGGCGCAATGCCTGCGCCCGTGTCCGACACCGAGACGCGCGCCAGATCGTCTTCGAGCGGCTCGATTGCGACAATGAGCTCTCGTCGGAAGATCGCCGGGTTGGCCATCGCATCGACCGCATTACGAACGAGATTGAACACGACCTGCTGGACCTGCACCTTATCTGCGAGCACGAGTTCGACTTCAGAGCTAAATTCATATTGAACCCGAATGTCATGTTCTTTGGCTCCGACGAGAGCCAGCGCACTGGCTTCCTCCACCAGCTTGGGCAGGTTTTCCAGCGCCCGCTCGGTTTCCCCGCGAGCCACAAAATCCCTCAGCCGGCGGATAATATCGCCCGCGCGAAGCGCCTCAGTCGCAGCGCGCTGCACGGCATCTACAACCCGCGGGTTTGCGGCCTGCTCCCGCTCAAGGAGCATCTTGCTGCCCTTAAGATAGTTCGCGATGGCAGAAAGTGGTTGATTCAGCTCATGCGCCAGCGCCGAAGCCATTTCTCCGAGTGCAGTCAGTCGGGACACATGGACGAGCTCATTCTGCAACTCCTGCAAGCGAGCTTCGGCATGTTGACGTTCGGTCAAATCCCGGACGAAGCCGGTGAACTGCCGCTGCCCGTCGGCGCGGACCTCGCCCACAGCGAGCTCGATGGGGAACGTTGAGCCGTCGCGGCGCTGACCCACGACGATCCGACCTTTTCCTATAATGCGTTTTTCGCCCGTCTGATAATAGCGATCGAGGTAGCCGTCATGCGCGCTGCGATATGGCTCGGGCATGAGCATCCGAACGTTTTGGCCAATGATTTCCTCCGCGCTCCAGCCGAATGTCCGCTCGGCCGCTGGACTGAAGTCACGGATCGATCCGCGCGCATCGATCACCACCATAGCGTCGGGTACGGTGTCCAGGATGGAGCGCAGATGCGCTTCGCGGCTTGCCAATCCAGCTGCAGCCGTCTCAGTATCAATTCGGGCCCGCTGGAACCATTCGCCGCCAACGGCGATGGCAAGGCCGATCACCACAAATGCGACTGCTGCAATCAAGCTGCCGTTCTCGATCGGTGCTGTGACCCGGTCGCACCACAGCCCGCCGGCTGCGCCCGCCAACGCCGCCAGTGCGCCAGCGCGGATGCCCGAGAGCGCGCTGGCTACCACGACTCCGGGTACAAAGAAGATGAAGGTTGCGCGCGCTCCGAGTTCTTCGGCAAAGCATAGCCTTACGGCGGCGCCCACAGCGATAGCCAGCAAGGCTAGGCTGAGCGCCATAGGAAGTGATAGCCGCGGCAGAAAGTGGCTGGCGAAGCTCGCCCGTCGACTGACCTCCGGGAAAGCCCTTAGGGGCGGAACAGTAGGGAGATCATCCAAATTCCAGCGCTCCGTTTACTCGCCTAGTTACGGCCTATCGGCGGCGCGCAGTCAATCGCGCCGCAACCGGAGAAGTTTCATGAACCCACCCTTCATCGATCTCGGCGTCCATCACAAGGCCCACGGCCTGTCGGATAAGGTCGCTCTCGGCTTCACCAAAGTTCTGCGCTGGTGCGCCGACACCTTCTTCGCGCAGCGGTACGGTCATCGGGCCGTCGTGCTGGAAACCGTAGCGGCCGTGCCCGGCATGGTCGGCGCAACGATCAACCACCTCGCCTGCCTGCGCCGCATGTGCGACGATAAGGGTTGGATCAAGACGCTCATGGATGAGGCCGAGAATGAGCGCATGCACCTTATGACGTTCATTGAGGTTTCCAAGCCGACCTGGTTCGAAAGGGCGGTCATCATCGGAGTGCAGTGGGTGTTTTACCTGTTTTTCTTTGGTCTCTATCTAGTGAGCGCCAAGACGGCGCACCGTGTGGTCGGCTATTTCGAGGAAGAGGCGGTGATCAGCTACACCCATTACCTCGCCGAGATCGACGAAGGCCGCAGTCCAAACATTCCAGCGCCGGCGATCGCCAAGCACTATTGGGGCCTTGCCGACGATGCCACCCTGCGGGACGTGATCCTGGTAGTCCGGGCTGACGAAGCGCACCATCGCGACGTCAACCACAGCTTTGCCAATGAACTCGGCGAGCTGCCAGTTTCGGCAACCGTCGCGGAGTGCCCGCCCCATGCCGAGCTGGTTCCGAACTGGAAGAAGGCCGCCTGAAGTCGCAACAGGGCAAGGAGGAGAGGCAATGCAAAAGGACCTTGTCATGCTTTTCGAAAATGACCAGCCGGTCCTCGCCTCCTTGCAGTTCGCGCTTGCGCTTGAAGGTTACATCATAGCCGATGGTGCGGCGCAGGGGGCAATCTATGGGAACGCGCGCTGTCTCGTCATAGACCAAGGCTACCGCGGGCACGGCTTGGCATTTCTCCAGGAACTGCGCGCGAGCGGAATAGCTGCGCCGGCAATCCTCCTTGCGACGAATCCCACGCGGAAGTTGCATGAACACGCCACCTCAAAAGGGGTGGTCGTTATCGAAAAGCCGCTTTTGGGAGACGAGCTTGCCGAAACCCTCCGCACCCTCTGTCAAACCAGCGACGCCGCCTGAAATGAGCGACGTTGAGATCACCGAACAGGACATCGCCCGCCTCGTGCCGGCATTTTACGAGCGTGTCCGGCAGGACCCAATGCTGGGACCGATTTTCGAAACCGCCATTGATGACTGGCCTCATCACTTGGCCAAGCTGCAGGATTTCTGGTCTTCGGTGATGCTGACCACCGGGCGCTATAAGGGCCAGCCAATGGCAGTCCATGTCCGCTATGCAGACAAGCTCACGAAGGAAGCGTTCATCGGCTGGCTCAACCTTTGGAAGCAAACCACGGACGACATTCTCACCCCCGCCGCTGCGGCCAGGTTTCAGGACAAGGCCGACCGGATCGCCGAAAGCCTTCAGCTTGGCATCGACTTCCACCACGCCAGGAGAGCCGAATGACTGCGGAACTACCATTCAATGTGGCCTCATACCAACGAACCCCGACCTTCAGCGAAGAAACGATTCCGGACGGCCTTCGCAAAGATCATTCGACGAAGGACGGCACCTGGGGGCTCGTTCATGTTGAGGAAGGTGAGCTCCTCTTCGTAGTGACCGACCCGCGTCGGCCCTCCATCCGGCGTGTACTAACTGCCGCAAAGGGACCCGGATTAGTCGAGCCAACCTTACTGCACCACATCGAACTCCTCGGGCCGGTCCGGTTTTACGTCGAATTTTTCAAGGCGTAGTGATACCGACGTTCGAACTCTCACCATTTTAAAGATGCCAAAGCTATCAATTTGATCGCCTCACTGGAGCGAGATTGGCGGAGGTGAAGATCGCCTCCGCAAGGGTGCATCAACCGCCGAAGTGGAACCGCGCGCCGACCTTGAATGCGCGGCCGACAGGATCGAACAGGATCTGGTTGGTGCCGCCGGACGGTCCTGGCAACGAGGGCGGATCACGATCCAACACGTTGTTCACCGTGGCGAAGAGCTGGAACGTCCTGCCAATGCCAGCGTCGACATTCACGCGCGCCGTGAGGTCGAGATAGAAGCGCGCCGGCACCCGATTGTTGTCCACGCTGTTGGGCAAGGTGATCGAGTAACCATCCTGATCGGGGCCGATGAAGTTCGTCCAGTAAATGCCCGACGGGATGTAGCGGCCATGTCCGGTAAGCTGGACCTTGCCGGCCGTCAGCGTCACGACGCCATCCAGCACATAATCCGGCACGCCAGGGATCGTGCCGGTGCGCACGCCGGTCTGCCCCGCGCGATCCACCGCGCCGAGCGAGTCGACGGTGGTGAGTTCCTGCGTCACATTGGCTATGAGCTGCGCGTTGAGATCGCCCCAGCCACCGAGCGGCTGGCGATATTGCAGCTCGATGTCGAAGCCGCTGGTTTTCAACGCATTCGAATTGAGGATCACGTCCCGCACCTGCAGGATTTGATTGTTCGCATCCCGCGTGATCTGATTGCAGAAGGTGGTGGCACCCTGCGCACAACGGTTGACCAACGTCTGCGCGCCAAGCGCCCCGATCGCCCCGGCGACCTTGATATTATAGTAGTCCACCGACAACTTCATGCGCTGCAAAGCGCCGCCGCGCGGTGTGATGACCACGCCGCCCGTCCAGCTGTCCGCCGTCTCAACGGAGAGGTCGGGATTGGATCCGGTGAGCACGAACGGATTGGTTTGCAGGCCATTGTTCAATGGATCGGACAAGCCAATGGAGCGCAGCGTCTGCGGCCCGAACAGTTCGAAGATGTTGGGCGCGCGAATGTCTCGCGAGCGTGTGCCGCGCAGGCGCAGGCCATCGATCGGCTCATAGACGAGGCCGGCCTTCCAGGTCGTCACCGCGCCCGTCGTACTGTAGTCCGTCCGCCGGATCGCGCCATTGAGGTCTAGCGCGGCGCCGAGCGCGCTGTCCCGAAGAACAGGCACCGCGATTTCGCCGAACACTTCCTTGACCGTGACGGCACCGCTCAACGCGGACCCGTTCAATGCATAAAAGCCGTTCGCTGCTGAAACCGGATCAGCCGTGCCATCGACCTTGTCGCGGCGATATTCGCCGCCCACCGCGACACTTACCGGGCCCGCCGGCAAATCAAACAGCTCACCACGCACGTCGAGCCCAACGACGTGTTGGTCGTTCACGGTGCGCTGGAAGCCATCGTCGGTGATATAAGCGGCGGCCGCAGCGCTATACCGCCCCTCGCCAAAGGGGTTGAAAGCGACGCATGCGGGATCGTCGTTGGTTGTGCTTGCGTCCGCATTCACACGGCAAATGGCGTTTCCGCCGGACTGAACCGCATCGACCGCCCGGCCCAGCTTGGCAAGATTGACGAGGTTCGTCGCGCTCTGGGTGAAGTTGGTGCGGCCATATTGATAGAAGCCATTCAGCGTCCATCGGTCGCTCAGCCGCGCTTCGAGACCCAGCACCCCACGATAGGTTTCGGTTGTGGATGTCGCCACGCCCGGTCCCAGATCGAAGGAGGCCTTGCCGAGAATGAAGGAAGCGACGCCGTTGGCATCCATCGCTGTCTGGACAGACTGCGGGATGAAGGGGTTGTCCCGCTTGATGCGTCCCAGGAGCGTCCCGTTGAAATCCCGGAAAATTGCGCCCTCGACCGTGCCCTTGACCCGCCCGTAGGAAACGTCGGCGCTCAGCGTCACATCGTCGCTCAGGTCAGCGGTCAGAGCACCGTAAGTGGACACACGCTCCAGCGGCACCTTCAGGCGCAAACTCGACACAAAGCCGTTCCGGCCCTGCCCCTCGCCACCGAGCATGAACAGCGGCCCAACGAGCGTGCCATATTGGAAGCGTCCGGGCGTGCCATCCGCCAGGAACTTGGTGCCGCGCAGTGGATCGCTCGCGGTTGTGCCGATCACCGCACCGGCAGCGTTGTAGGACCGGTTGATGAGCCCGCCGGGCGACATGGTGGACGTATTGACACCAGGCACGATCAGATTGGCAGGCTGGCCACCCGCGCCCGGGGTATTGCCGAGGATCAAGGTCTGACTGTTGCACCAGCTGCGCGTGGTGCAGTCACCCAAACCCTCAAGCTTTTCATATTCGACGGCCGCAATGACGTGAATGCGGTCGCCCAGGCTCATGCCGCCGGACAGGCTGGCGAACAGATTGCCATCGTCGCCACGCTGCGACACGCCGGCAGAAAATTCTCCGTCGAGCCCGGTTTTCCGGCGATCAAGGATGAAGTTCACCACGCCGGCAACCGCATCAGACCCGTAGGCCGCCGATGCGCCGCCCGTGACCACGTCCACGGTCTTCAGCAGGGACGACGGAATCAGGTTGGTGTCGACCGATCCTTGAACCGTGCTGGGCACGAAGCGCTTGCCGTCCACCAGGACGAGGGTACGCTGGGGTTCAAGACCACGCAGGTCGAGCAGCCGGGCACCGATATATCCGCCGAGATTGGCCTGCGCCGCCGGCCCGCTCGAGGCGCGAAAACTCGGCAACTGATTGAGCGCCTCGCCGACATTGTTGATGCCGAGGGCTTCGAGGCGCTCGGAGCCGATGCTGGTCACGGGCGTGGGAGCGTTGAAACCACCGCCAAGGCGCGTACCGGTGACCACGATGGCCTGCTCAGGCGCGCTTTCAGCTGAGCCTTCAGCGTCGTCCTGAGCGGCGACCTGCGCACTGGCCGGTTGAGCGGCCGTCATTGCGATCAAGCTCATGATCGCCAGCACGCTCGCGCCTGCGCGCACATGGATGATCGTTCGCATCTTCCAGATCTCCTGTCCCTCGAGCTTCTCGGTCGGCTCTCGACGCCTTTGTGTATCAGGGTACATAAAAAGTCAAAACGATTGAGCCGGATCGTGAGGCGATCCACGGGCACCTTTTACAGAAGGTGGCCGACCGCTAATTGGAGGTTGCCCTTTCCGGGGCATAGAGAGGCAAGGAAACGGAATGGCGCCTGAAAAATTCGATCGTTCCGATCCATCGGACGGCCAGCCCTCGCATCATGGAGGCTATTCTTCCGGAGATGTACGTGATGAGATGGAGTTCGAACTGACCCGCTTATTGTCGCTGGCAGCACGCCGCTGGGGGACATATGTCGAAAGCCGGATGATGCCGACAACAGGGCAGTCGCGCTCGCGGTGGCAAACCTTGTTCGTGCTCAGCGTCGCCCCGCCCCCGGTCACGACATCTGACCTTTCGGCACGCCTCGCCATTCAGTGGCCGCCGCTAATCAGGACGCTGAACTCCCTTGAGGAGGACGGCCTCATCCGGCGCATCGATAACCCCAACGACAAGAGATCCCGCTACATCGAGATCACGCCGGCCGGACTCGATGTTATCGCGCAGGTGCAGCCCGCGCTCTCCCGGTTTCGAGGCAAAGCCTTCGCCGGCCTCACCTTGGAAGAAATGGATGTCGCCAGCCACATTCTGGAGAAGATTATTCAGGGCGTATCGGACGCGCAAAGCGAGCCCTGATACCAAGCGGACTGGAGCGACGCCTCCTGCGCCAGAACGTCGGCCAGCGCGGCATTAATAGGGATGACAGCCTTGGCTAGTGCGTAACACGGGTTCGGCAGTCCCCGAGAAACAAGCTGATTACTTCGACCTGATTCAGTAGGCGGTATATCGAGGGCCCCGTGACCCTTTGCGTGGCACCGACGAGGCCGCCGCCAGATTGGCGGCTGTCGAGATTCCGTCCCATTTGCACGTGTTCATTCCCACGTAGGAAGAGCCATGCTAGGCGCTAGTCTATGAAAAACTGCCCGCCCAACGGAACTGTTTCAGAGCAACGCATAAGGCAGGAACCCGCGATATACCCGGACTCCCGCGAAGTCGAACGGATGATGGCCATATTGGAGCAGCAGTGGAGCACAGCGGGGGCGTGGAACATCCCTTACCTCGTGCTGCTGGTCGCCAAGCTGGTGGATCGCATCACGGCTCATCATGTCAAGCAAGTGGCAAGCCTGTCCTTGGCCGAGTGGCGAGCCATGGCCCAGATCGTGGAGCTTCAGCCCTGCAATGCCACCCAAATTGCGCAACGTTCTCTGGTTGACCCGGCCGAGGTTAGTCGCGCCCTTCGGTCGCTTGAAAAACGTGGCTTCATCCAGCGCTACCGCAATCCGAAGAACCTCAAGAGCCGCGTCGTCATGCTGACCGCCGAAGGTGAACGCGTACGGTCCGCCATTCGCGGTGAACGCGACGAATTCTAT
The DNA here is from genome assembly GCF_025961965.1 of Sphingobium sp. B1D7B. Lineage (NCBI taxonomy): Bacteria > Pseudomonadati > Pseudomonadota > Alphaproteobacteria > Sphingomonadales > Sphingobiaceae > Sphingobium > Sphingobium sp. B1D7B. The sequence continues at coordinate 1,353,771 of NZ_JAOQOR010000001.1, read as the reverse complement.
GAGCAGTGGATGGAGAATCTTTCGTCTGCGGACCTGACGACCATGGATGCGGGGCTCCGCTCGATCGCCAAGAAAATCGTCGCGATCGCGCCCCATGTCGTGGAGGGCTAGCCGCGCGTTCGGGTCGGGCTATCGCCAGACTGGGCGACAACCCGGCCCGCCTACCTCATTTCGGGTTCCACCGTGCAGCGGCTTTCAGAAACTCCATCGTCTCGGCCATGACTGGAACTGCATCCGGCCCCACCGGGCCGTGGCTGAGTTTTACGACCACCGTCTTATGTTCCGGATCGACATAGATGAACTGGCCCTCTCCACCGATGGCTGAAAAGGCCTGCGTGCCCGGTTGGGTCCACCAGAAGTAACCATAGCCCAGGCCCTCACCCGTATCGACAGTAATGCTCTGGCGGAGCGTTCGCACATAGTCGGCAGGAATCAGTTGCTTTCCGTTGAGCGCGCCTTCGTTCAACATGAGCTGTCCGATCCGCCCGTAGTCCCTCAACCGCGCGTTGAACCCGCCCGCTGTGAATTCGCGACCCACGCCAGCAGGTCCATCGATGACATAGAAGCCATCAGCCTCCATGCCGCCGGGCTTCCACAGGCGCTCGCTGAGATAGCGACTAACCGGCATCCCGGCCGCGCGCTCGACCACCAGCCCGACAAGCGCTGCATCCATGCTGTTGTAAACGAAATGGGTCCCCGGCTTGTGGGCAGGCTTGGTCAGCGCCGCTGCATCCGTGTAACGCGCCTTTTCCTGAACCCACGACGCCACATGGGCATCGTAAGCCAGGTTGCCGGGCGTCATGAAGTTATCGACCCAATCCACGCCCGACCGCATCTCCAGAAGATCGCGCACGGTCGTTCCTTCATATCCGGATCCCTTCAATTCCGGGATGTAGGTGATGATCGGTGTGGTCAGCGATGCGATTTTTCCCTCACGCAGCGCGAGGCCGACCATGATCGCGTTGAAGGATTTCGCAACCGAGTAGGAATTGAAGAGGGTCCCTTCGCTGGAGTGATTGTAATATCCTTCGTAGACGATCTCACCGTTCTTCATGATCAGCAATGCGTCGGTCTGCGTCCGCTCGACGATATCTGATGCATTCCGGCGCTGTTTGTTGAACTCGTAGGTGAAGTCGAGCGGGCGCTGCCGCTGACGCAACGCGAGGACGTCCGGGCTGGCGGCGACCGGCGCGGTGTTGAACATCTCGGCCAGCGTGCGGTTCGCGAGCATCCGGAGCGGCGGATCGAACATTTGCATACGATATGTCTTCACCTCTTCGGAGGGTTGGGCGAATGCAGCTGTGCCGCCCAGAGCAGTGCCGAAACCGCTCGCCACCAGTATCGCAGCCATGACCCTGCGCCCCACATTCACGTTCATTCGCGCTCTCCTTTGCGGCTTATCAACAGATTCGAGGTGGCACTCGTCACAATGCCTGTCCGATACGAAGCTGGTCCAGCAGCCGGCGTGCTTCACCGTCCGGATCATCCGCGATGCGGCATTCGCGATCGAAGAGCATCGTGGCTCTGCGCGTCCGCTCATAGGCCGGCCATTCGAGGGCCGGGGTGCTCGGCGCACCGCTTCGTGCGAAGGCGACCCAAGCCGAACTCAATCGCTCGGACAATGCCTCTGCATCCTCGCCGCCCCCGTTGACGCCGGATCCTTCCTGCACATTGCGGAAGACCAAGGGCACTTCGAGACCATGCGGGGCCTTCATCTGCCCGTTGAAACCCGGCGTCTGCCAATCGACCCGGTACATGAAGACAGGCGCGGCCCGTGCCGCGTTCCGTCGTTGCGCTATTCTGATCGAGTTGATCCGCGTCGGGATGTCGGCCGTCATGATCGCATAGAGGTCCCAGGGGGTCATCGCAGGATAGATGTCGCGGTATCCTGCTATGACAGCCGTCGGATCCTTGCCAACATAACCGGCCAGTCGCGTCGGAAGGTCCTCGAAGCGCATATGATGCGCCTGCGGATTGCCACTCAGGGTGACCGCCGCCATTTCCTGCCGTGCGCTGCCAATCATCAGCGGCACGTGCGCGGAGAGCGCCAGGACCGAGAGCTCCAGCGGTTGCCCCGCGATGACCTGACCATCCACGACCGGCGAGAAGCGGGACGGAAAGCCCCAAAGCTGGCTAGGCGGTTGCGAGATCACAGCGCGATACGCCGAAAGCAGCCTGTCGACGGGCAGCGCCTGCAGCGCGGCCGTGTCGCCGGGCGCGACAGCGAGCGCGGCACAAAGCCGGTGCGTCACATCCTCGCCTTGCTCTGCGGTAAGCAGGGCTGGCGTTTGCCCGCTCTGGACGATGGCCTTGTGGAAGAGGCCACGTGCCTGCGGCATTGCCATGAGGGCCGACACTTTCTGGCCCCCCCCCGAATAGCCGAAGATCGTCACGTTCTTCGGATCGCCGCCAAAGCGACTAATGTTGCTTTGTATCCACTGGAGAACCAGGAGGATGTCGAGCATCCCGGCATTGCCGGAGCCTTCGAAGCCAGCGGCATCGACAGGCGTAAACCCCAGGACGTTCAGCCGATGGTTGCAACTGACGACCACCACGTCACCGAAGCGCGAGAGCCTTTCACCATCGTGGACGGCGGTCGATGCGGAGCCTGACCAGAAGCCGCCGCCATGCAGCCACAGCATGACCGGTCGACCGGCGTCGTCGTTTACAGACGGTGTCCAGACATTGAGAACCAGACAGTCCTCGCTCTCGTAGGTCTGCAGACCCACATCACCTTCAGCCAGCGCATAGGGGTTGTCGGCGAAGCTGCGATCGGTGGTCGAATCGCCTTGCGGGGCGGTGGCGCCCCAACCCAATGCATTGAGCACGCCATGCCATGCCCGCGGAGTTTCCGGGGGGCGAAAACGGTTTCGGCCCGCCGTCGAGGCACCGTAGGGAACCCCGCGAAAGCTGTGGATCCCCTCTGACAGAAAGCCGCGGATAGCGCCATGAGCAGTCTCCACGACCGGCCCGAAGGAACGCTGCGCGCCTTTTCCCCACGCTGTTCCGGCCAAGAGCAGCGTCCCTGCCACTGAGGAGGCACTTCCCTTCAAGAAGGTCCGGCGCCCTACCGAGCCTGCTGCCGACTGCTGATGTTCAATGCCAGGCATGGCCTCTCCTCGTGCCGTGTTAAGAGTTGTTTTTCGACCCTGCTGAACCTCCTCAGCGCGCAGCGGAGCCAGCCGGAACTTTCTGCGCGCCCGACCGGCTCCCCCTGATGGTGGAGATAAGCCCGTTTTCCAGCGTGTAATAAACCGTCCCTTCGGTCATGATCATGTCGCCTCTTTTGAGATTACCGGACGGCATTGCCACGCCATCCCTGAGGGCGACGAGCCGCGTGCTGAGCTCGGCCGCCATCAGCCCCTGCCGATTGTCCACCACCACCACATGGGGCGTCACCTCCTCGCTGACCTGCAAGCGAATGTTCTTGTAGAAGTCGACGATCGCCTGGCGCCCCTTCAACACCCCGAACATCGGCGCGTGATGGAAGACAACATCATTGGCATAGAATTGAGCAAAGCGCTCATCCCCCGCATTGAAGAGCCGGAGATACTCCTCGAATCTCTGCCGGGTCATCTCGTGAGCCGCGGCCTCCTGCGCCAATGTGGCCCCAGGGCTCATGACAGCCATCAGGCCGATCGCCAAAAGTGCTATCAGTTTCATAACCTGCCTCCCATGTCTCCGCGCACAGCGCCGATCCTGCTCAGTAATTCAAGCGAACGCCGGCAAGGAACGTCCGGCCGATCTGGTCAAACAAAATGCCGTTCGTCGCGGAAGAGGCACCAGGCGCAATCGGCGGATCCCGGTCGAAAAGGTTGTTCACCACAGCGTAGACCTCAAAGGACCCGCGCTCGAAAACAGGAATGGTCTGGGAAATAGACAGATTGGTATACAGGCGTGACGAGACGCTGTTATCGTTATTGCTATTGTTCCGGGCAGGCGGTCCACTGATGGCTTCCTGATAACCGGCTTCATCCGGGCCCACCTGCAGGACATCGTAACGCCCTTTCCCGATGTAGCGGTTCTGCACCGTGATGCTCGTGCCGCCAGCACTCTTCCAGGTGAGATAAGATGTCGCCTGGAAATGCGGGACGCCCGGCCCCGCCCCGAAGTTGGAATTACCAGTCTGCCCAGCAAGATCGACACTGGTTCCGGTTGCATTGTAGAACGTCACCAGCCGGTCGACATAGGTCGCAAGGCCACGGAAGCTCAGCGACCCACTGCCGATCTGACGGCGATAGTTGAGCTCGAAATCCACACCTCGCGTCGAGAGGCCATTGAGGTTCGCCTGCGTGTCCGTGATCAGCGTGATGGCACCCGCACCGTTTCGCGTCACGCGCCCGCAATCGGACGCGGAACCTGCCTGGCAAAGCTGCAGGATATTCGTCGCGCCAGTTGAGGTGATTACATCGGTCACCTTGATGTCGTAATAATCCACTGACAAAGTCAGCGTGTCAGCGCTGTTCCGAAGCGGCGTGATGACCACGCCGACGGTGGTCGTGTTAGCGGTTTCGGGTTGCAGGCTCTGATTGCCGCCGGTCAGCAGGGGGACGAGCACCTGCGCGTTGGTCTGGGGATCCACAACGGAGACCTGCCCACTTACAAGCGGTGAGAAAAGTTCCGAGATGTTGGGAGCTCGGATATCCTGAGAGCGAGTGACTCGAAAGCGCAAGAAGTCAGACGGCTCCCAGACGCCGCCGACTTTCCATGTTGTGACAGCGCCCGACGTGGAATAATCGGTACGCCTGACAGCCCCATTGAGCGCAAATGACTTCGCGAACGGGACATCGGCCAGCAGCGGCGCATTGACCTCCAAATACCCCTCGGTCACGTCGAACGCGCCAGAGATATTGGCAGCATTAAAGGTGTAGAAGCCATTGGCCTGCGAGATCGGATCGGCGACCGTCACGAGTGAATCCCGGCGATACTCTGCACCGGCGGCCACGGCGAGGGGGCCACCGGGAAGAGGCGCGAGTTCGCCACTGATGTTGGCGCTGACGACGTCCTGCTTGATCTTGGTATCCAGCGCCGCAGTGCCGGTAACGAAGGTCGCAGCACCGGGCGTGAAATTACCTATACCGAGTGGGTTGAATGGCTGACACCCATTGCTTTGATCCCGGCAGACAATGGCGCCGCCAGGCCCTTCGATCGCGTCGATGGCTTGGCGTAGACGAGCGGGTATCAGATTATTCGACAGACGCTGTGCATAGTCTGTCCGACCTTGCTGATAATAAGCCTCATAGTGCCACTGCGCTCCCAATTCGCCGGTCACGCCGGCCACTGCCCGCAAAGTGGATGTTTTGGAGCGGCCGAGCGCATTCCCGAGATCATTCATGGCCTTGCCGACCGAGATCGTGCCGGTTGGGCCAATGGCATTGCGGATCACCTCCGGCACGAAGGGGTTTTCGCCTGTCAGCACAAGACCGCCCCCGGTGAAGCGGCTGAAGCGACCCTGCGCGCCGACATTCTTCCCTAGAACGGACCCGTACGAGACGTTCACGAAGGGCTTGAAGGCCGGGCTAACCTCAAAATCGGTATATCCGTAGAGACTGTAGCGCTCGTAAGCCGGCACCATGACCGGGCCGCGAAAGAAGGCATTTTCACCCTTGCCCGTGCCCCCCGACTGGAAGAAGCCGCGATACTGGCCCGGGACGAACGGAACCAACGACCCGCCATCGGCACTGAACTGCTGGTCTGCAAAGGGACCGCCATCGATAAGCCCTGGCCCGGTAAGAAATCCCGTTCGACAGTTGTCCACAATCAAATTGGCGGGCTGGGAAGGATCTACGAAATTCCCCAACTGACAGGTTTCACGACGCGACCATTCGCGCGAATAGTAGTCACCCTGCCCCTTGTTCTTCTCGTATTCTCCCGCAAGGACGATGTGTCCCCGGCCGCTAGCAAAGCCTGTGCCGCCTGCCAGAGAGGCCTGCACCGTTTCGTTATCTCCCTGTTGTGCAACACCTGATTGCGTTTGGGCGCGCAGTCCCTCGAGGCGGGTGTCCGTTACAAGGTTGATCACGCCTGCCACGGCATCCGAGCCATAGGCGGCAGAAGCGCCACCCGTCACGATGTCGGAACGATTGACAATGGCGCTCGGGATCAGCGCCATATCCACTGTGCCATTTGCCGTGCTGGGCGCAAAGCGACGCCCATCCACCAGGATCAAGGTTCGCTCTGCTCCTAGGCCGCGGAGATTTGCAATCCGCGAACCGATATTTTGGGGGCTTAGGGCGACCGTCTGCCCAGGAGCTGCACTGTTGAGTAGCGATGGCAATTGCAACAGTGCGTCACCGACGTTCGCGATACCGAGCGACCTCGTCGTCGAGGAATCAAGTATAGTCGTCGGGGATGGCAAGCTTGCACCGGAGACTGCTTGAATGCGCGAACCGGTGACGATGATGTCCTGCATCGGCGGCGCGCCGTCTTCAACGGTTTGGGCATGTAAGAGCGGAAGGGGCGCCGCCGTCAGCGCAAGCCATGTTGCAGCATAGGTCGCTGCGAATACCCTGCGCCGACGCGCCGGATAGCCACCATCCTTCATGACATCCTCCCTGTTTCCGATGCGCCATTTTGGCTGCACCACCGAGACCGCTAATGAGCCCCTCACTCGACCCATCACCTCTTGGCGATCTCAAGACCTATCCATGTCTTTTGAGTTGTCAATATCTTTATTGATTTTTCAAGTTTACCGAGCCATGCTGCTCACAACATAAAAGCATAGGGAGGAAGCTATGATGAAGAATCGCCTGCGTAAGGTGGCTCAGGTTGCGTCGTTCGGGCTGCTCGCCGCAGGGTCAGCCTTGAGCGGACAGGCGGCTTACGCCCAGGATAATCCCGTTCCCACTTCCTGCGAACCGGATTCGCGAGCCACGCCAGCGATCCGCGAACTGCGCCGCACCTTCATCGACGCCAAGATCAACGCGCTGACGTTCCACAGCATCGATTCCATCTTCAACACGGTGCCGGTCAAGGCGGGCGGACAGGCCGTCCCGCTTAGAAGCAGTCAGCACCCGCTTGATTTCGCGTATAAATACAAGGGAGAGCTGGTCCCCGCGCAAGACGCTCTGGAAAGGACGTTCACGAATGCGCTCGTCATTCTCAAGGACGGTAAGATCGTCCACGAGACTTATCGCAATTTCACAGGGTTGCAGACACGGTTCCTCTCCATGTCGACAGCGAAATCCATCACGTCGATCCTGGTGGGCGCGGCGCTAGCCGATGGACACATCAAATCCGTCGATGAGCAAATCGTCGCTTATGTGCCGGAACTCAAAAACACCGCCTTCGATGGCGCCACGATTCGTGACCTCCTCCTCATGCGGTCGGGCGCGGACCGGGAGGATAATTATCAGCCGGATAGCGCGAGTGATGCAGCCCGCCTGCGTGAAGAGATCATGGTACTCAACTGTCGCCGCAGCGTCGACGAGGCGCTCCTCGCAAAGCGCGCCGATAAACCTGGCAAAACCTTCCGTTATTCAACTTTGAACACGAACATTCTTGGTTGGGTTCTGGAGAAGGCGACCGGCAAGCCGATCAACGAATATATGAGCGAGCGCCTCTGGAGGCCCCTGGGCGCTGAGGCCGACGGATTCTTCCTAACCGATGGGCCGCCCTCCCGCGGGCGAGCCACGAATGGGATGGGCTTCAATGCCGTAGCTCGTGACTATGCTCGGCTGGGGCAGATGATGCTGGACGAAGGACGGGTTGGCAGCCGCCAGATCATTCCAGCCGACTGGGTCCGGGCGTCAACTATTCCGACCTATCCTGAACCTGTGGCTCAGGGACAGGATCAGGGCTATCAGTACCAATGGTGGACCCTCGTAAACTCAAACGCCTATATGGCGATCGGCCTGCAAGGGCAGTTCATATACGTTGATCCGGACACGCGCACAGTTGTTGTAAAACTTAGTTATTTCCCGATTTCCGACAATGAGGCTTATCGGGAAAGCGAAGCCTTTTTTCGAGCGATATCGGGTTGGAACCCCGAAAAGTGAGTCAGCGTCGTGACATTAAGGCCGCTTAGTTCGGTGGTGCAATGCCGACACGTCTCGTTAGGTTTGGGATGCCTAGGCCTCCCCGAGGCTCTGAATTGCAAGGCAAGTTCATCCGTGTCTGCCATGCGGCAACGCCTGGGGGGAAACATAAGGCCAAAGCGCCGCCATCACGTGGGTGCGCGCTGCGTGTGGGGTGGGGTCGCGCCGTTGATGGGCTACGGCCGTTTAGACAGGATAGCTGACGCTCCACGACCAGAGTTCGTAAAGACGGCTTCTTCACCATCTGCGGCTATTTTGGGACATTCATCGGCATCGCCACCTCCGAGGTCATGGCGCGCATCCACGATTTGCCGGCAAATGGATCACCGCACTCTTGCGGCCAAGATCAGCGGCATGCAGACCCATCACGCCGGCATCGTCGTTTAATAGCGTCCATGCAGATAACAGGACGTTGCGACGTCGATTGTCCTGCGTCCCATCAACGGCTTCGGACCGCTCGGCGACCTCGCTCGCACGCGGAATCCCCTGCTGCGCGCGCTCCACGAGGATGGGCTAGTCAGGCCGGACGCACTTGCCATCGGTATCGACGTCGACCGGGAGGGGCGTTGCGATCAACACCCAGGGTCTGGGGCGCGCTAACTGACCGCGAGCTGTTGGGAGTCGGGCGCAGGTTTGTAGACGAACGACGTGGTTGGGAACGGCTGAGCGTTCTCCTCGGCAATGATCTTGCAGAAAGCTGGCATCCAAAGCTTTGCCCCGCGGTCCTCGGGATTTCGCCGGATCGAACGCCTCCGCAGGACGCTGAAATCGATTTGCACACATTCCACTTGATCCCTTTTGCCACGCGAGCGATGTGGCGTTGCTCCTCGTGAAAGCCGGGGAGCGGGGCGTGGAAACCCCTCACACAGCAGCTCGGTCGAGATTATCGGCCGGGTGGCATGCGCGCATGTCCAGCCGGCAACGGTAAAGGCGCATGCGCCTGACTGTGTGCAGGTTTCCAACATCCGGCTTTGGCCGTCGCCCCGAGTGGACATAGGCGCGACGAGGAAGCCCAGGCCAGAACGTCGCTGCTTCATGGGAGTAAGAGCGACGTGACCTGCCAATCTGCTATCGAACCGCCCCATCACAACGGACAGCTATCGCTGGACTCAACGCTGATCGAGAAAGCGCTGGAGTATCAGCTGGTCGGCGAACTTATCGCCAAGCTGCTGGCGCGCGGGCAGCGCTGTGAAGTCCTGCACGGCATCTGCGATCGCGATGGCTATGATGTCGTGATCGAGGCAGCCGGGATCGTGCGGCATATCCAGCTTAAGTCGCGGGTGCAGGGTGGCAAGAATGGCAAGTTCGACATCGCGACCAGACTGGCTGACAAACCATCCGGTTGCGCGATCCTGATCAGTTGGGACCGCCGCACGATCCGGCCGACAGGCTTTCGGTTCTTGGGATGCGCGCCGGGCCAACCACTTGATGAGCTTGGCGACAAGGTCACGACACACAGCCGCTATAATGGGCAGCTTACTAAAGGCCGACGCCCCGCCTATCGCAGCGTTCCCATCGGCCAATTCGACAAGACGGCGACGCTCGACGTGCTGGTAGACCAACTGTTTGGTCCGGCACCTGTGCCAGCGTCTCTCGATGGCGTGGAGGTGATGGCATGACGCGCGCTGGCGTCCTCGCGCTGAGCTTCGCCCTGCTCGCAACGCCGACACTCGCCAAGGACAAGGTTCCAAAAACATGGCAGGCGACGCGCGCGACGGATCCAATCACGGGCGCAACAAGCTGTGTCGTCTCCGCCCTCGATTATGTCGGCAAGCTTCGCTACTCGCGCACTGGCTATCTTTATCCCGTGATCGAGATGAACAGCAGGCATGGCCTGCTGGTCGGCGTGAGCAGTGGCGGACGCTTTCGCTTGCCCACCGGAACGATCGTCTGGCGCGTGGATGACCAACCGTTTCGTGAGCTGAAGCCTGAGGATAATCCGCAAGGCGCATCTGTCTCCCCCTCCCCAGCAGCCAATGATGCCACCAAGGCCATGGCAGATGCCATGGCGCTGTCGAACAAGCTGATCATGTCCGCAACCGCGACCAGCACGCTCGCCAGCGGCGAGGTCGCAAAAGCAATGCTGAGCGAACTGCGCGCCGGTCAGGGTCTTATCTTTCGCGCAGCGGCAATCTCAAGCCCCTATGGTCTGCCCGATCCGAACATGATGCGGGTTGGCCAGTTTCAAAAGGATGGCCTCAAGCCCATCCCTGTCGATGCCTCACTCGCCATCGCGTTGGCAGAGTGCGGCATCGAATAAGGAGGCTGAGATTGTCGCTACTGACGCAGGATGCTCGCAGCACGAGGTTTGTTGAAAAAATGATGACGCAATTTCAGCGCATTGGCTATAGGGAGTTCCTATAGCTACTAACTCAATATCGCACATGTGTTGACATCCTGATTTGGTTGACTGATATCACCATCAGTTAATCAGGATTCGTGCGATATGACCAATGAAGAAATGGACTCCCTCACACAGGGCCTCGACAGCAAGGCGGCGAAGGTCCGCGCGCTGTACGGTGCTGGGGTGAGTGCAGGCGACATCGGCCGTTACATCGGCATTCGCTATCAGCATGTCTATAACGTGCTCCTGCGTGCTGGCCTGATAGCCAAAGCCTCCTCACCGCCAACCCAAGCGCCCCTCCTCGACCAAGATAGCGAAATCATCGTGGCCAGCATCGGCAAAGGCGGCGGGATCGAACTACCAGACTCCGTCATGGACCGTTATGGCCTGAAGGCCGGCGAAGCCGTTTACTGCCAGGCCTTGCCCGAGGGATTGATGATCCTCAGTCAGGACGCCGCGCTTGCCCACGTCACCCGCGTGGCTCGCGAGAAAATGCCTGAACAAGCTGCCCTCATCGAAGCCCTGCTGAAGGGGCGAAGTCCCACCTAACTTGCATCGTTTCATGAACATCTAGCAAGGAACATCACTCATGAATGCGAACAACCCCATCAGGGGGGACGGTCTGATCCGTTCCCTCAAGGTCGAACTGCGCCCGGTTGCGGCAGTGCGCCCTGCGCCACGTAATGCCCGCACCCATAGCGAGAAACAGATCTCGCAGATCGCCTCGTCCATTCGCCAGTTCGGCTTCACCAATCCGATCATCGTCGATGATGAGGGTGTCATCGTTGCCGGACATGGCCGCTATGCTGCAGCAAAGTTGCTTGCGCTCCCCGATGTGCCGGTGGTTCCAATCTCTGACCTCAGTGCGGCAGAGCTGCGTGCTTACGCCTTGGCCGACAACCGCATCGCCCAGAACGCGGGATGGGACGAGGACGTTCTGCGGATCGAGTTCGACGAACTCAACGCACTGGAGCTGAGCTTCGATCTTGAGATCACCGGCTTTTCAACCACCGAGATCGACCAGCTCATGGTCATGACGCCGCAGGATGCAAAGCTGGAGAAGATGCCGCAGATCGACAAGCGGCAGACTTGTGGCGTGGAGCGCGGTGATCTCTGGGTCCTTGGCAACCATCGCCTGCTGTGTGGTGACACGCGCAGCCCTGAGAGCTTTGCTCTCTTGATGGGCGATGAGCGGGCGCGGCTGGTGTTCTCCGATCCGCCCTTCAACGTGAAGATCGATGGCCATGTCGGGGGCCTTGGCCAGAAGAAGCATGCCGAGTTCGCCATGGCATCGGGAGAGATGAGCGAGAGTGAGTTTACCGGCTTTCTCCAGACCGCGTTTCGCAACGCGGCTGACGTGAGCATCGATGGCGCCATCCATTATCAGTGCATGGACTGGCGGCATGTCGAGGAGATGATGAACGCAGGTCGGGCAGTCTATTCCGAACTCAAAAACATCTGTGTCTGGAGCAAGGGCAGTGCCGGCATGGGCAGCTTCTATCGCTCCCAGCACGAGCTAGTGTTCGTCTGGAAGGTCGGTACTGCGCCTCATCTCAACACGGTCGAACTGGGCAAGAATGGCAGGTATCGTACCAACATCTGGAACTATCGCGGGGCCATCAAAACCGGTGCCGATGCTGAACTCGCGATGCATCCGACAGTCAAGCCGGTGCCGATGATCATGGATGCGATCAAGGACACCTCCAAGGTGGGCGAGGTCGTGCTCGATCCCTTCGGTGGCTCAGGCTCCACACTTCTGGCGGCAGAGAAGACGAAGCGTCGTGCGCGGCTAATCGAATATGAGCCGGGCTATTGCGAGGTGACCATCCGTCGTTGGCAGGCACTGACGCGCAAGGCGGCCGTGCTGCTGGCAACCGGCGAGAGTTTTGCTGAGGTGGCAGCGCGGCGGATCGCAGACATGGAAGCGCTCGCCGATGCAGCACTGGCGACAGGAGGGGACCATGGCTGAGCGAGACAACAAGGGCCGTTTTCCGAAAGGTACCTCTGGCAATCGTAGGGGCCGCCCCAGGACCACTCATCGTCGCATCGAAACGATCGAGGATTTTGACGAGATGATCATCGACGTCATGAATATGCCGACGACAATTCGCACGGCAAAAGGAGAAGAGACAGTGCCCCTGATCCGAGCCACCATGCTCCGCCTGGCCACGGGGCAGGCGGAGAACAGGCTTGCGGCATCCCACGCATTATCCCTGACGCGTAGCGCACTCTTCCAATCCGTCCATCGTGCGCGGCGGCAACCTCGTGATGACGGCGAGGCATGATGGATCAAGTGAGAACTGGCGACGCAGCTTCCTCTCTGACCGATAGCTGGCGCGCCATCCTCGATCTGGCCAACAGCAGGGTCAGAATCACCTGTCCCGACGGCAAGCGCAGAACTGTCTCCCGGATCGAGGCGCGGCTGATCGAGCTGACATCGCTCAACTGCAAGCGGCGGATCATGTGTCAGGATTTTATCGCTTTGGTTCGCCAGGCTCTGGAAATGACGCAGACCATACAAGAAGGACCGGAGTCATCGTAAATGCGCCGTACGCGCCGCTACTGCGCGTGGTTACAAGGCCGGGCCGACAAAAGCGGGATCAGGTGGAAACTGCCTGATCCTATTCATGTATTTACACAATTTGGCCCGTTTACGCGCCTGTTTTACCTGTTATTCGGCCGGACGAAATTCCGGACCTCGAGAACCCGAAAGCTCCATAATTCAGACGTTTATATAGTCGTGGAAGCAAGGTTTGGGGCGGTATGGCCTCCTATTTTATTTCGCAACGCTCAGGATACAGAGACTGGTTCGCTCACGGCTGCGCCCCGCACCAGATAGTCCGTGTTTCTCCGAGATTCGTCAGCCATGGTGTGGCCGCGGCATAACTCGCGCGAAACTGCGCCGTTTTGGCGCCGACGCTTCGCGAACTGGGGTCTACAGACCAAGCACGCGGGCACCGTCGGCCATTTCTATCCCATTATGTCAGTGGCCATTTTCCAAACCTCATGACAGGTCGGCGCTGCGCGGCGTCGAACAAGAAAACGGCCGGAGGACATCCGGCCGACGCTTTCCCTAGATGGGTGACTGAATTTACCTGCAGCCAAGCAAAGCCCGCTGCTCACTCCAGTTGATCGGCAGATCGATGTTGAGCAGTCCTTTGGTCGTAATCGAAACCGGTTGAACACCTTCGATGCACTGCGCCACGATATCTGGCGCAAGCATTGCGATGCGCAGCAGCTGCGCAGAACGCTTGCGGCACTTGCCCTGCGCGTCAGCAAGTGATGCCAGACTATGCTCGGGGGCGCCAAGCAGCGCTAGATGCAGCGCTCGGGCTTCTGCGATCAGCGCGACCAGCGGCTTATTGATCGTATCAGCTGACCGATCCCGCGAGTCGCCAATGATCATGCGAACATCCTTGCCTTGCCGGATGCGGATCGCGCGGCTGGTCAGCTGCACCGGACGGTCATGGGCCAGCTGATCCAGACCCAGGAGGGACTGCAGCTTGTCACGGTGGAGTGTGAGAGTGATGCTCTCCTCTGCCATGTCGATCCGACCGAGGAGCATCGTCAGCATCGCCGGACGCTTTGATGCCTTGTGCAGATCGGCTGCAACCTGGGATGCTCTGGTCAGCGCACCTATGGCACGTTGGGCGCCGACGAACTCGACGAGAGCCCGATGATCCGTGAGCCAGCCCTTCGGGCGATCCGTGCCGATGCGCTCGATCTCCGGCGCGCTGACCCGCCATCGTTTTTCGCTGCTGCCGATGAGCGTATTGGGATGGGTTACATAATAACGATAGCGCTTGCCCGCCTTGGCCGTGTGGCTGGGCGACATCTTTCGGCCTTCCCCATCGTGGATCAGGCCGGTGAGCAAGCTGCGCCTGGGAGACCGCTTGGCCGGGGGGTTGTTGCGTCCTTCTTCCAGCTGACGCTGTACCGCATCCCAAAGTGCCTCATTGATGATCGCGTCGTGCTGGCCGTCATAGACCGCCCCCTTGTGCACGACCTTGCCGCGATAGATAGCGTTGCCCAACAGGTGTGAGAGCGCGCCGCGGCTGAACGCAATGCCGCCCCGACCATGAAGCTGCCTGGTGCGATAGCCATCGCGCAACAGTTCTTCGACCAGGGCCTGCAGGGAGCCCAGCGCGATATAGCGGTTCATGATGTGGCGGACCTGGCTCGCTTCGGCCTGGTTGATCACCAGCGCCCTGCCCTTCACATCATAGCCAAGCGGGGGGTTACCGCCCATCCACATGCCCTTCTTCTTCGACGCGGCGATCTTGTCGCGAATTCGCTCGCCGGTGACCTCGCGCTCGAACTGGGCAAAGGAGAGCAGCACATTGAGTGTGAGCCGCCCCATGCTGCTGGTGGTGTTGAACGCCTGCGTGACCGAGACGAAGCTGGCGCCCCGGGCATCGAGGATCTCGACGATGCGGGCAAAGTCCGAGAGGGCTCTGGTCAAGCGGTCAACCTTGTAGACCACGACCACGTCGATCTTCCCGGCTTCCACATCTGCCAGCAGCCCGACATCATCATTCCAAATGATCCGGAGCTGCCCCTCACAGCCTAGCGTGTCACCTCGATCTTACTGTTGGCCGAGGCGGTGGGCTCCCCTGTTTCAGCAAATAAATGGCTGGTCTTAGGAAGCGCGGTCTGGTGTCTTAACTGCCGGTATAAGGGCGAATCTTGCTTGGCCTCTGAGACTCACACTAACGGCAGGTTTTGCCGCGAGCGGCCATTCATCCTGGCTGATGGGAACGACCGACACTGGTCGCCAGGTGCCCTGCTGAATTCATCCCCTCAACAGGTCGAGCATTCTCCAGATGGCCATTCCGGCCATTGGAGAATGATCATGGAGATGCCTGAAACAGAACCCAACACCAAGCATCGGACCTAGAATGCCCGAAGGACAGTCGGCGTGAAAGCGTGCCCTGAAGCCGAAACAAATTTGGGAGATTCACTTCTATCTCGATCAGCGACGCCGGTTATGAGATCGAACGTTGTTCGATCTAGCGATCGAACAGCAAACTGCGGGGCCGTGACCAGGTGCAAATGAAGATTTGGCGACCTAGTCAGCAGCGGGCAGATCCGAACGCGGGCCATTGTAAGGCAGCAGAAACAGGCCCGGCGCGCTGGAACAACTACGTTCCGCGGCGTCACCTGCCCCTCGACAACACGAACGGGATGCGCAGCACCGTGCGCAGATCGGTGGCGTCTTCGGTCGCCCCCACCTCGACCGACCAGTTCAGCGTCGTGCGGTCCGTCGCGCGGTAGCTTACGCCGAACAGCAGGCGGCCGATCTGGAGATCGCGCGCCGTCTGCACCTGCGGGTCGCCCCAGTCCATCGTGGGCATCAGCAGGCGCTGCGTGGTGCGCGTGCCGAAGGACCAGCTGTGCGCATAACCCAGGTTGAACGAGGTGCGTTGGTTCAATGATACGCCGATCCCCATGCTGACGGATATCGCGTCTCCCGGCTTCACATAGGTGATACGCACCGGCGGGATGACCGTATCGACCCCGTGACCGAAATTGCGGGTGTAGCCAATGGAGCCGAACAGGACGGCTGGGTCACTGGGCAGAATTGCGGTCAGGCTCGGCGTCACACCCCAGAAGCCGGACCCCGTGGCCGCACGGGTCGCGCGGCCCAGCGTATCCCGAGAGATGTCGAACGGGTCGGTGCCGGTGGGCACCACAACCTGCAAATTGCCGATCAGGAACGGCCAGCCGCCACGCGCAGAGCTCAGCTGATAGCGCGCCGACAGCTCAAGGTCGCCAATCCCCCGGCCGCTGGTACTGCTATCGATGGTCGCCGCATCGGGATCGCCCGTCGTGCCCTGAATCGGGGCCAGCACCGACTTGTCATTGCGATAGACGAACGGAAGACGGGCGCCGATCTCGACATTGCCGAGGAGCCCATAACGCAGGCCGGCGGATGCCGTGAGCACGTCCTGCCGGCTCTCGTTGATGTCGAACACGCCAACGAGCACGGACTCCACCACTTCGATGCCGCGGAAAAGCGCACGGTTGCGGTCGGCCCGCGCATAATCGAGCTGAAGCTCGGCGGTGAGCTGACCGCGCCGGGTCACGACGCTGCCTTGCTCTCCCAGCACCGCGACCTCGGGGGGGCGATCGATATCCGGTGGCGCTTCCCCCACGGGGCCAGCCGGGGCCTGGGGCGCACCATTGGGCGCGCGCGGCGGCGGGACAGCGTTGCTGGCGGACTGAACAGTTTGCGGCGGATTTGCTGCCGATGGCGCCGCCGTTGCGCCACTTGGTTGCGCATCCATGGCAAGGCGCTGCTCCAGCGCACGAATGCGCGCCTCCTGCGCTTCCAACTGCTGTTGCTGCCGGGCGATGAGGCTGAGCGCCTGCTTCAGTTCGGGGCTGGCATTGCTCGACTGTGGCAGCGCGGTGCCCGTTGGCTGGGCCCATGCCGGTGATGCAGCCAGTGCGCCGCCAAGCATTGCCACTCCCCCCAGGAGCCGACCTATTCTGGTCATTTGTGTCCTTCCTTCAACGAATAAGATCCCGCGTCGCGTCAAGCGCCATGCTGTCGATCCTCGGCATGGCCGAGCCGACGGTCGCGGGCGTGGCGTTCATCAGATCGAGGTTGATCGTCGTGCTGGTCTCGATCGCACGGTTGTTACCGCTGTTGAGGAGCACACTGCCCAAGGCCTGCCCAAACACGTGGCTGACCTCCAGATCCTGCTGCGACAAGGTCACCTTGAAACCGCTGCCTAGCCGGTCGAGCCCGACCGTGCCGTTCTGGGTCTGCGCGCGATCGCCCGGGCCTAGCGGGAGTGGTGTCGATCCATCGGGGCTGAGGCCGATCTCCGCCTGCTCGCCCGTACTCACGGTGACGGCGCCGACGCTCGGACGATAGCTCCGCTCGACGAGCGAGACACCGCTCTCGCGGTCGAAACTGACCCAGACATCACCCGGGTTGCCCGCGTGTTGCGAGGGGCCGCTGGTGCCTGGCGCATCGGGCTGCCTTGTCGACTGTGGCGCGTAGATGGCAAGGCGCGGCGCGCCCTGATCGACGGTGAAGACACTGCGCAGGAGCAATTGCCCGTTGACGCTCGTATCGGTCTGTACGGCCATGGCGACTTCCACACCGTTGGGGAGGAGGAATTTGCCGCGGCTTTCGGCAAGAACATCCTCCGGAACCGGCTCATGTCCCTCGACCGGCGGTTGCGCGAAGACGGGGTTGCAGAGGACAACTGCTGCAACGGCCGAGATGAGATGGCGGTTCATGGCTAGAAGTCCCTCATGAAGGGCGCAGTCAAAGCCAGTGCTTGCTGGCTGAGCGGCTGAACGAATGCGGCGCCGACCGGTGCGCGGGAGAAGGCCGCCCACTGCCGGTCCCCATTGAAGGCGCTGCGGCCCACTGCAGTATCCTCGCCGATTACGAAATAGATGCCGTTCCATGCGCGCTGGAACGCAGGTCGCGACATGGTGCGCAGACCGAGCGCGGGGTCTCCGATCAGCAACTCCTCCGCGCTGATGCCTTTGACCACGACGAAATGGCGATAGCCGTTCGCCTCGATCAACGCGATGCCGGGCACGCCTGCCGCAGCGACTTGGTCGAGCGAGACCTTGTATCCGTCCGCGCTGAGGCCGGCATTGGCAAGGTAGCGCTTCATGTCGAGCAACGAAAAGCCGAGCCGGGTAATCTGCGCACGGTCTCCCACGCGCCACATGCCGTTGAACACGTCGGCTTCCGCCCTGCTCCGGCGATAATGATAAGTCAGCAACGTGGCGAGGGCAGCCGAACCGCAACTGAAATCATATTGCTGCCGAACAACCGTTAAAAATCGCCGGTCCTCGAACGATGTGACAGGCGGCGCGACATCGCCAAGACCCGCCGCTCCGAGCTGGAACGTCGGCCCTCCGCTCACCTGCGCACTGCAGCCGGAGAGCAGCATGAGTGCGGCAAGGAGCATGCGCGCCATTATTGTGCGGGCAGCAGGGCGATGTTGACGTTCATCGAAGCATTGATCGCGACGTTGTTGCCGGAATTGGCATTGATGATCGACAGGCCGGAAAGGTTCTGGAATGCGTTCCCATCGATGGCCACCGCCCCGGTCACGGAATTGCCGCTCACGCTGCTGTCCGATACGGCGGCAACATGCTCGGACTGGGCGATCTGGTTGAGATCCGCGCGGCCTGTCACCTGCTCGAGCGTGGCGACGTCGACGGGCGGCGCCGCGCCCTCAAATGGCGGTTGCGCAAGGGCAGCCGAGGCAAAACTGCACGGCAAGGTCACAAGCCATGCCCGGCGGAATAGAAATCGGTTCATGCATCCTCTCCCTTTATGATGTGAAAAGACTGGCCGGCGGTGGAGATCGCCGGCCAGTTGGAGAGGCTTAGCGAAGCGTGATGTCGCCCGCGGAGACCGCCACGCTCACCGACGCGTTCTGCGATGCGCCAACGCCGGTGTTCTGGTTGACCGCCTGCATGCCAGCAAAGTTCTGGAATGCGCTGCCACCCGTGCGGATGCTGTTATCAGCCACCGGGGACTCGCCGCCACGACCGTCGAAGCTGACGCTCACGCCCGTGACATAGCTTGAGAGGTTGGCGCTGGCGACCAGGGCGCTGTCACCGAAGACGGAATCCGACTTGGCGGAACCGGCTGCGGTATCACCGCCGCTGAAGGCCCAGCTGTGATCGGAATTGTCCGAATTGTCTTCCCAGCTGTTGTTGCTGGCCACGGTGTTGGTCGAGCTGTCATCCTGAGAGGACATGTCGCGGCTGTCGGTTGCCGTGCCGCCATTGTTGGCCGCAACCTGCGCGCCCGAAGCGGAGCTGTTGTCCGACATGTCGTGCGTGGACGAGTCATTGCCGCTGTCGGCCGTGTTCACCGAATTATTGGACATGTCGTTGCCGCTATCGGCGACGCTGTTGTCCGTGGACGTGTTCGTGGTGGTGTTCGACGTCCAGGCGCTGTTGCCGCTGTCGCTCGTGCTGGTGTTACCGCTGTCGGCGGTGTTCACCGAGTTGTTCGACATATCATTGCCGCTGTCGGAGACAGTGAGGCTGTTGTCGGACATGTCATTGCCACTGTCGGCAATATCGACGCTATTGTCGGTGTTGGTCGTGGCGTTGGACGTCCAGGCCGAGTTGCCGCTGTCGCTCGTCGTGGTTGTGGTGTTACCACTGTCAGCGGTGTTCACCGAGTTATTCGACATGTCGTTGCCGCTGTCCGCCACATCGACGCTGTTGTCGGTGTTGGTGGTGGCATTGGAGGTCCAAGCCGAATTGCCGCTGTCGCTGGTGGTGGTTGTGGTGGCGCTATTGCCGCTGTCCGCCACGCTGTTGTCCGTGTTCGTGGTGGTGTTGGCCGTCCAGGCAGAATTGCCGCTGTCGGACGTCATCGTGTTGCCGCTGTCGGCGGTGTTGACCGAGTTGTTCGACATATCGTTACCACTGTCGGCAACGCTGTTATCCGTGTTGGTGGCCACGTTCGTGGACGTGTTTGCGGTCCAGGCGCTGTTGCCGCTGTCGCTGGTGGTGGTGGTGGTGGATTCGGCCATCCAGCTGTTGTTGCCGCTATCGCTGACGGTGTTGCCGTCCTGCGCCAGCGCGGGCGATGCCGCGATAAGCGCGGCGGCCGAGGCCGTGATAAGTAGAGTTTTCATCGATTGTCGTCCTTTCAGGGTTCCCACGCCGCCCTCGGGGCTTTCCCCGATCGACGCATCGACTCCGCCTCCGCGGAGACCCACCCTGAATAGGTTAACGACGAATTAACCTTCACCCCCACCGAACTATCTCTTCCCCCCTCATAGCGCTGTATGAGTAACCCTCATTTGGGGGTGAGTGTGATAATTGTGAAGACGAACGAAAGTCTCAGAATAATAAGAGGGAATCGGGCTTCTGAATCAGAGGGCGGAAAAATGACCCAATGATGTTCGAGCAATGCTCGATAACATCACCCTGATAAGATCAGATTGCCGATGGGTGGCCGTTTTTCCGAAGATTTGTTTCAAATAACTTCGCGCGGTGGCCTCCGCGATTTTCATCCGGGCGGCAGCATCATTCAGTGCGAGGCCGCAAACCAGATGGTGGACCAGCTGACCCTCGGTCTTGGTGAGCCGATAGGCGTCGCAACAGCGCTGGAGCGCCAGGGTTACGTCCGTGTCCGAATCATAAATGCACAGGACGAAAGAAGGATCCGCGGAAATTTCCGGGCGCGTGAATGTCGGCGATAAAAGGGCCATGAGAGGCCGGCGATAATTCTTCCGGCTCAGGCTGATCAGCACCGCTTCGCCATCGTGCGACGCATGGTCCATGGCCGCGTGCAGCTTGGTGGTCTCGCCGCGATTGACGGCAACAAGCGAATAGCGCGACTTGTGCACCACATCCCGCTTCTGGAACATCAGCGTGGCGACGGCATTCTCGCCGATCACCGCGCCGTGGCCGTCAAGAATGATAATCGCCACGTCGCTCAGGTCGAGCGCCGACTTATAGGCGATCAAGGCCCGCTGCTGGCTTCGCGCATGCAGCCAGAGGCGAAAATAGCCCGCAAGCACGGGCTGCAGCTTCTTGGCCATCTGCTCGGCGGCCAGCCGCTGGACCATGTTGGCATGACGGTAAAGCGCCGTGAGGATCAGGCGCAGCCCACCATGTTGTGCCACGGCCAAGGTCATCGCACGCTTTGCTTCCTCGACCTGCGTCAGTTCGTGCCAAGCAACACGCGCACCTTGACCGGTATAATGAAGCGCGTCGGTATCTTGACATGCGATCGCAACCGCCAAGTGCGGATCGGAGAGCAAGGCGCGGTTGGGGCTCACTCGCGCAAGCAGCTCTGGGCTGTTATCGTCGCGATGAAGGGAAAGAACCGCCTCGTCCGCAAAGACGCGACCGGCGAACTTGCTCAGTATCCAGTCCAGATCGTCTGCAACCCGGTCAGATTGTCCGTCCTGATCGATCGGGCGCCCACCGTCCGGCTCTGCAAATATGTGGTCTGCGGCCACCTCGGTCTTCGATATCGTGACCATTCCTCCCCCTCAGCCCACCATTGTATGGCATGCGCGTTAACCACAATGCGTGGGGGGCTGATTTGGCTCCGCTATCGCGGGATTGAGACTGCCCCGATTTGGTACATATCTGAAATTTGACGATTTCATGCCGGCAATGCCCATCAATAACCGACCATCCGGTAATGGCGACGCTACAATCCCGGCGAAACGACATTTAGGTTATTAATGAACGGCCGCTTCTGAACTCCAGCATTTGTACGCTAAATGTTTGCTAAGTTGGCGACTGCGGCTAGCAGTGCCCCGATGGCGTGAGATTTTGACCGCTCACCATCAGCGCAGTTGGCTATCCTTACTGCCGCGCCGGTTGATGCAGGAAAAAGCCCGGTGCTTGTCGCGGCCAGACTGGCAGGCCACGCATGTCCGGGCACCGGGCAGAGCTTCGCGGCGTGCCTGCGGGATTAGCTATCCACATTCCTCACAATCGGCGCGACCAGAACCTGCCGGCATACGAGCACGCTCTGGTGCCAGCGCATCTTTCACGCTGTCTTCGATTTGGTCCTCAACAGCGCCCTCGAGTGCCCAGCCATTGGCCATGCGTACTCGTTCCTGCGCAATTGGAGGTTGAGGGACCGTTATTGGAATGCAGCGGCCTCATTTCATCCTCGCAGCGTCTTCGAACAGACCTCCCCTGGTGCTCAGCTGTCTCACAATGCCATTATAGGCAGCGTGCAATCCCTGATTGCGCGCAATCTCATGGTCGGATCCTCCCACTTCAGAACGCGACCAGCCATCCGTCCGGGCAGCGCTCGCGCAGCACCCACAGCGCGAGCGCGACCCCCACGGGTCTCCACCTTGCCCTTCGCGGCCGTTGCGTCACGCAAAACATTCAGCGCGCGCTCGATAGTCCTCATATTGTGGGGTGCATCCTCAATGGAAACCATGGATAAAATGCGTACGATGTCTTCCTGACTCTCGGCCGTGCCGAAAGGAGGCGAGCCTGCGCCGGTCCGCTCTCGAACCTTAAACGATTTGCACCGACAATAGACCGACCCGCCGTACCTCGCAGAACTTAGTCCCCTTATCGCGCTCCCAACCTGCTGGATGCGGAAACAAGACATTCTAATAAGAGGTATGCCGACTTGCGAAAACGACGGGCGGCGGGAAGCGACGTCAGCACCCGACGAATTTCTTTTTCGATCAATCGGTATGGCCACCCAGCGTCTCGGCGAACCAGTCAGCAATATAATCGCGCCCGTAAGACATATTGTCGGCGCCGACATGCTCCACCCCGCCTTCGCGCTCGGTGAAGATCTTGAGTTCGCGCCGGGGGCTGTTGACCAGTTGCGCGTAGCAGTCATGGGCATATTCCACGCTGATTTGGCGGTCATGTGCGCCGTGGGTGACCAGGAAGGGCACGCGCACGCCATCCATGCGGCCATTGAGGTTCATGTCCTCGGATTTAGCGAGGAAATCCTCCATGTCTTTCGCGCCGAATGCCCAGAACACATGCGCCCAGTAGTGCGGTACGGGGTTCTCGCCTTCGCGGCGGATGCGCTTGTCCTGCACTTCCCGCCAATTGTGGTTGGCGCCCCAGCAGGCACCGCTGGCGAAGCGCGGCTCGAAGGCGACGGCGCGCGGCGCGAAGTGGCCGCCGAGCGAGATGCCCGTCATGCCGATGCGCTTGGGGTCGGCATCCGGCTGGGTCTCCAGCCAGTCGACGGCTTTCGATGCCCAGTTTTCGCTATGCGGATCGACCGGCAGATTGTGCAACCGCAGCGCCTCGCCGGTGCCGGGCTGATCGACGCAGAGCGTCGAGACACCGCGTCGGGCCAGCGCCTCGGGCAGGCGTGACCAGTAGAGCAGTTCCTTGCAGCTATCGAGGCCATTGCAGTAGACGACCACCGGCCGCGGCCCCTCGCCGGGCGCCCGCGTGTAGAGCGCCGACATCATGCTGCCATCGCCGAGCGGGATCTCCACCCGTTCGCGGTTGATCTTGCCGAGATCGGTCGACTGGGCGAAGATCGACAGCGCCCGGGCGTAGGTTTCCTCGCGGCCCGGGGAACCATGGCCCTGCATCCGCTCCGCCACGAAGAGGTAGAGCGCAGCTCGCTCCAGCTTCTCGGATGCCGAGATGGCCCGGCCCTTTGCGATGTCCTCATCGGCAAGGCTGACCAGCGTATCCGCCACCCGCACCCATTGCGCCATGAACTGCGGTGTGCCGGCGTCAGCGCCGCTGGCGGCGGCATCCTTGATCGGCTGGCACATATCGACGATCTCGCCGATGCGCCCGCCGCTCTCCAGCGCGATGGCGACCGAGAGGTTCCAGATGTAGTTAGGGAAATATTCGAACAACGCCACGGATCAGGCCTCCACTGCCACGAACAAGCCGGGATTGGCCTCCGGATGGGGCATGGTCTGCGGACCGCCGACGCCGATTCCCCACTGATCCATCACGCGCGGCGCGGGCACATGGACCTTGGGCTCATGCGTTTCGAAGTCCACGTCTTCCAGTTCAGCCGTATATTCAACCGCGAAGCCCGAGGGCGTGACAAAGTAGGAGAAGGTATTGTCGCCGGCCGTATGGCGCCCCGGCCCCCAGCGAATATCGGTCTTGTTCTGCTTGAGGCGGCTGATACCCGCCATCATGCCGTCGACATCGGTCATGTCATAAGCAACGTGATTGAGGCACGGCGGCCCGGGCAGCAGCGCGATGCGGTGATGCGCGCTGTTGCAGCGCAGGAAGCACATGAAATCGCCCAGCCAGTCGGAAACCTTGAAGCCCAGCACATCGCAGAAGAAGCGCACGGCGGCCTGATGATCCGGCGAATGCAGCACGATGTGGCTGATCTTGACCGGCAGGCCTTCCCAGCGCGTGATCTCGCGCGCCTCGCCACGTGCGACATCCGACGAGACCTCTATCAGCAGGCCATCGGGCGTGAAGAAGCGAAAGCCATAGCCGCCGCCGGGCGTGGTCAAATCCTGCGGCTCGCTCACCAGCTTGGCCGCCGAGGCCCGCACCCTCTCGCACAGCGCATCGACATCGGCGCGGCTATCGGCAGCCAGGGCGATCACATCGACACGGTTCTCGTCGCTGGGCCGCAGGCGGACGACATGATGCTCGTCATGCCCCTGCGTCTTGAACCACGCCATGCCATCGTCGCTGGGCACGCGCTCAAGGCCCCATTGGCCCTCATAGAAGCTGGACTCGGTGGCAAAATCGGTGACGGCATAGCCGACATAGCGAATTTCGGTGACGCGGCTCATCTTCAGTTCCTTTCAAATCGGCTCGGCCGTGCGCGCGAACATTTCGGCGGTGGCCTTGGCGTTGTCGACGGGCGGGCCTTTTCCGATCTGGCCCATGCAAATGGCTAGGCTGGCGCGCACGATGTAGGCGCAGCGCTCGAAGCGGCGATCATGATAAGCCGCGAACGCTTCTTCGACGGAGGCGTGACGGGCCAGTTCCTCGGCGAGCACGATACTGTCTTCGATCGCCATGCCGGCGCCCTGCCCCAAATGCGGCGTGGTGGCGTGGACGGCATCGCCGATCAGCACCACCCGCCCCTTGCTCCACGGGCCTTCGACCAGCATGCCTTCCAGCGGACGATAGACGACCTCCTCGTCATCGACGATCTGCTCGGCCAGCGCCTGCAAGGCCGGGGCGCAGCCGGCGAGCTTGGCGCGCATCGCTGCAGCCAGGCCCTCGCGCGGATACCAGGGATTGCCCGGCTCCGGTGTGGTGACATACAGATACATGAGGTCCGGGCTGATCGGCACGAGACCGGCGCCAATCGGCCCGTTATAGACCTGCAGCGCATCGAGATCGGCCGGGCGCGGGAGATTATAGCGCCACACGGCCTGCCCTGTGAACTGCGGTTTTTCCGCGTCCGGCAGGATCATCTCACGCGTCTTGGAAAAGACGCCATCCGCGCCGATCACCAGATCGAAACGACCTGCGCTGCCATCCGAGAACGCCACCTCGACGGCGTCATCCCCGTCGCTGATCGCTTGCGCCGTCACGCCCAGGCGGATCTCGGCGCCGGCGCCTTGTGCCGCATCGCCCAGCACCTTCTGGAGCTGCCTGCGGCCGACACCGAGATTGGCGGGATAATCCGGCAGCAGGCGCGGCGATGGCACCCGCGCCACCTGGACGCCATTGGGCGCGAACACCTCGACGGCATCGAAACCGACGCCGGCCGCGGCATAGTCGTCCAATATGCCCAGCATGTGCGCCGCGCGCAGGACATTGCCCTGCTGGATGATGCCGACCCCATAGACGCTCCAGCTGGGATCACGCTCGATCACCGTTACGGAGAACCCCTGCTTGCGCAGCGCGATGGCCGAGGTCAGGCCACCAATGCCGCCGCCGATGACGAGAATGTTCAGGCTCTGCATGGTCTATGTCCGATGATTCTGTTGATGAGAGGGGCGAGGGGCGAAGCGCGGATGCAGGCACAGCATGTGCGGCAGCTTTCGACCTCCCTCTCCGCGCGCATGGCAGCCCTGAAGCGGGCCTTGGGCCTGTTCTATCGTCGCGTAGAAAATCTGAAAAATGAATTGTTCAGATACAGTTCCATCAAGATTATGGATAGGTCATTCGGTGTGGAGGATATGGTGCATTTGCCGCACCAGCCAGAGGATCCCGGCGTCATTCGCACGGGCGGCATGGTACTGGACCATTTCCCGAAGCGGCGGCAGGCCAAGGGGGTCCGGGCGCACGACGATGGGCAATTGATCGATAAAGGCATCCGCGAGCCGCTTCTGCAGGAAGGACACGCGCATCGTCCCCACGATCAGGCTGGGTACGCTCGAAAAGCTGTTCGTCGTGAGTTCCGTGCGCTGCTTGTCCTGCTGCGGAAAAACCTGCTGCTCGGCAAAAGTGCTCTCGCGCGACTGGCCGAAGCGAACGGCGACATGGCCCAGCGAGAAGAGCGTCTCGCGATCCAGCGGCCCCGCCAGCGCCGGATTGCCCGCCCAGCCGATGACGACATGCTCATCTTCCAGCAGCATCTCGCTGGGGTGCGCGGGGGATAGATATTGCTCGGGGCAGATGACCAGATCGACCTCGCCCTTCTCGAGAAAGCTCGTCGCATCAGGCCCTGTCGGATAGACATCGATGCGGATGCCCGGCGCGATCGTCCCGAGGCTGCGCATCAGCGGGCCGATCAGCACAGTCATCATATAATCCGACACGCTGATGCGGAACCGACGGTTGGAGATCGCCGGATCGAACGTGCTGGATGTCGACAGGATCTGGTCCGCTTGCTCGATCAACTGGGAGACCAGCGGCTGGAGGCTCTCGGCATAAGCGGTCGGGACCATGCGCCGGCCGACCTGGACCAGCAAGTCATCCGCAAAATGTTCGCGCAGACGGGTCAATGCCGCGCTCATGGCCGGCTGGCTGATATTGACCCGCGCCGCGGCACGCGAGACGCTGCGTTCATCGAGCAATACGCTGAGCGCGTAGAGCAGGTTGAGATCAAGGCCCTTGAACCGCATGGCCGGACCCATCTCATGTCGGCAGCGCGCTGGCCAGCGCAATCCCTGCCACTTTGTTGAACAGCGCGCATTTGATTGTGGCGATCGCCCCGCCGTTCCCGGGCGGGGCGGTGCCGTCCGCCTTTAGCGACCTCTGCCGGGCAAAAGATCGCCATATTTCTTCTCGAGCTTCTTGGTGAACTCGTCGCGCTTGCGCAATTCGGTGAGCAGGCCGTTCACGTCGAAGGAGGCGACCTGGGAGCGAATAAGGTCGGCCCCCTCTCGCCCCCACTGCGCCCGCTCCTGTTCGGTCACCGGCTTGACGAAGCCCCCGTGCAGCACCGCATCGGGATAGAAACTGCCGGCAGGCGTGCCGCTGAACGGAGGGACATAGCGCGACACGGCACTGGGATCGCGCTCGATCTCATGCTCAGGTTGGCTGAGGCCGACCGGCATATCGTTGAGACGGCCGACCAGCTGATAGGCGCCATAGCTCACCAGATTGCGGCCATTGGGCGGACCGTCACCGAAGCCGGGGCGCGGCTGACCCGGCTCCGACTTGCGGACCATGTCCGTCCCCATCCACAGCACCGGAACATGCTCTTCATCGAAAATTTCGCGGACCAGCGGCAGCATGGTCTGCTGGGACGGGCCGTGCGAGGTAAGGAAAATGATGCGGCGGAACCCCTGACGAATGAGCGAGCGGGTCAACGCTTTGAGGTAGGGCAGACTGTCGGATGTCGAGACATACACCGTGCCCCGGCTGGTCGTCGTCCCGCCGGGATAGAAATAAGCGAGGTAGGGCATCACGAGCCCGTCCGCTTTCTCGGCCAGTTCCTGCGCATAAGCGAGGGGGATGACATATTCGACATCCGTCGGATTGCCGCCATTCTGCTCAACCGGGCCAACTGGCACGAAAATGACATCGTTGCGCTTGAGATAGTCTTCCACTTCCCACCCGGTCAGCGTCGTCATCAAACGCGAGCGCATCTTGGGTGCCGGCTTTGCTGCTGTCTGCTGCGCGCCGGCCTGGCTCTGGGCCAGCGCAGGCGCGGCTCCCGAGAAAAGCAGCGCGGCCAGACCGGCCAGGGACAGCGCTCTTACGGCAGGCTCAAATGGTCTCTTCATAACATCCTTGCTCCTCGTTGATATCGATCAGGGGAAAAGCCGGCAGATCTCGCCGCGCAGATCCGTCCCGAGTTCCACCGCGCCGGGGTGATCCGAGGAGAACCGCGCATAGGCGCGGCGATCCTTCTGGTAGGCCGGCCAAACGGGCAGCTTTGCGCCATTTGGATTTCCGGTCTTGGCGAAATTGGTCCAATATTCGACCATCAGATCAGAGAGACGGCGGTCGGCCGCCTTGTAATCGGCAGCCGAAAACCCCGTGGTCAGCAGATTGCCGAACACATAGGGCACCTCGAACGAATGCGCAGCGCCCCGCGCCTCACGGCCGGGCACGAACTGCTCGAACTGATAGTGCCAGACCGGCCCTCCCGCTCTTGCCGATGCTGCTGCGATCTGCACGGCGCCGCAGCGAAAGCTGCTGTCGGTCGAGAATTGCTCCGCCACCGTTCCCATCAGGCGATCGGGCGCCGGCGGCATCGCGGCGGACAAGCCATAAGCCGCGCGGGCCGCAGCCGCATTCGCACCGAACGCGCTGGCCATCGCAGCATCGAGCTTGTCCGGCGGCAGAACCGCCAGCCCTTCCCGCGCGTTGCTGCCGATCAGCAGCGGGATGGGCTTGCGCCGCTGGTCAGAGATGGCGTCCGTGGCGGCGCGGGTGATGATGTAGCCATCCTGCACTGGCGAGAAGCGCGCGCCGGATTGGCCAGCCGCCTGCGCCATCTCGATGACCGCCGCCGTATCCAGGCCACGCAAGGCCGATAGCGGGAGGCCGTTGGCGAAGCTCTCGCCCTCCCGCTCCGCATCGGCCATATTGAGGGGCGCAATGCTGCTACGCGCCGCGCCGCTCTGGATGATGGCGTGCGCGAACAGCCCGTCCGTCACATCGGAGGTCACCAGATCAAGAACGCTGGCGCCGCCGGCCGACTGACCAAACAGAGTGACATTGGCCGGATCACCGCCGAATTGCGCGATGTTCGCCGCAACCCATCGCAGCGCGGCGATCTGGTCTTCCAATCCGAAATTGCCGGAGGATTTATGGAGCGATTCTGCTGTCAGCTGTGGATGCGCGAAGAAGCCGAACGCGCCGAGCCGATAGTTGAGCGTGACCACGATGACCCCGTGCCGGGAGAGGGCAACGCCATCATAGGTCGGACTGCTGCCCATGCCGTTCTGAAAACCGCCGCCATGGACCCAGACCATGACCGGCAGCTTTGGCTCCGCCGACGCACGTGGCACCCAGATATTGAGGGTCAGGCAATCTTCGCTGCTGATGCTGGATACCGCGGTTTGCCCGCGCAGCGGCGCCTGAGCACAGGGTGGACCATAATGGTCGGCCTGCTTCACGCCGGCCCAGGCGCGCGGCGGGGCCGGTGATCGCCACCGCAGCTCTCCGACCGGCGGCGCCGCATAGGGCACGCCCAGATAGGCTGCCCCGGTTTCGGTGGCGACGCCCTGAATTTGCCCCTGTGCCGTCGCGACATGCAGTGCCGCCAGCCCGGGCACCTGAGCGTGAAGGAGGGAGGCAGATGAGAGCTCCAGACCCAGAATTGTCAGGCTCGTGCCGAGCCGTTTCATCCCTGCCAATGCGCGCATCTGCCCCTCCCACTGCAGTCAGTTTTCAGAACCTCTAGAGATCGAAGCGGACCCCGACCCTGAAGCTCTGGCCCAGCAGATCGTACCAGGCGTTGTTATTGACGGCGGGGAGCGGCGGCTCCTGGTTCAACAGGTTGTTGACCGTGCCATAGATCTGCACCTTCCGGTCTTGCGAACCCACATTGTAGGCCACGCTCAGGTTTACATAGCCGCGCGCTGGGACGATGTTGTTGTTGATGCTGTTGATCAGCGTCGGGCTGTAGCCCGGCTCGTCCGGCCCGATGAAGGCGTTGTTGAACTTGCTCCGGCTGATCCAGCGGAAGTTGACGCTCGTTTCCAACCGCGTGCCGCGATAGGCGAGAGAAGTGTTCACCACCCACTTCGGCACGCCAGCTGTCCCGCCGAAGATCGCACCGGTCTGCCCCGCACGGTTCACACCATTGGGGTAGGCCAGCGAAACGTCGAAGGTCGAGCGATATTCCAGCGTGCGGGTGGCTTGTGCGCTGAGCGTGATGCGTCCTTGCGCACCGGCGAATATCTCATCGACCGGCTGCATGTAGGACAACGCCATGTCGATGCCGCGGGTCTTGAATTCGGCAAAGTTGGCGTTCTGCGCCAACACCGAGAGCACAGCGCCGTTCGCAGGATCGTTATTGGCGAAGGTGATCAGCGAGCAATAGGGGCTGCTCAGATCCGCCGTGCCCGTGCCCAGACAGTTGGTCAGCGACGTGCCCGCTCCGGTTGCGCCGATGGCGTCCTGGATCTTGATCTGGAAATAATCCGCCGAGATGTTCAGCCGCGACAGGAATTGCGGGTTGAACACAGCGCCTACACTAAACGTCTTGGCGATTTCCGGGGTCAGGCCGGCATTGCCGCCCGTGACGACGTCATACGCATAAGAGGGCTGCCCGGCGAACCCGGCGCGGGGATCGGCATAGATCGGGCGGGGCACAGTCGCCACGGCCGCTGTGAACAGTTCCGTCAGGCTGGGTGCGCGAATATCCCGCGAGAGCGTGCCCCGGAACAGAATGTCGGGGATCGGTTTCCAGACCAGACCCGCTTTCCACGTCGTCACCTCGCCGGAGACGCTATAGTCCGTCAGGCGGATGGCACCGTTGAATTCAAGCGAGCCCGTGACCCAGTCCGCACTCAACAGCGGAACGATCGTCTCGAGATAGGCCTCCTTGACCGACTGGCTTGCCTTCGGAAAATCGCGGGGTGCGCGTGCCATGAAGGCACCGGCCTGGCTCAGATCGTCTGCGTCGGTGACGAAGGTTTCACGCCGGTAAGAGGCGCCGACGCCTGCCGAAACTGGTCCCGCCCACAGAGAAAACAGATCCCCGTTAAGGTTGGCATTCGCCTCGAACAAGGTTGTTTCCGCCACTGCGTGGGTCGTGCCGAACGCGTAATTGTAGGCTGCCGGCGAATAGCTGGCACGCCCGAGAATGTTGATCGGCTGACAGCCGGCCGCGCGCGCCGCGGCATTTGCGCAGACGATCTGCCCGTTCAACGTGACGGCATTGACCGCGTTCAGGAAATTCGCGGTGATGGGCGTATTGGCCTGGTCCAGCGAGCTTCTGTTACGGCCATATTGAACGGCCGCATCCCACCGCCAGGAACCACCCAGTTCGCCGCGCAAGCCGCTGGACAGGCTGTAGGTCTTGCTGGCGTTGCGCAGGATCGGCGGACCGAAATCATTGCCGAGATAGCCGACCGTCAGCGACCCGTTGGCGGGGATGAGCGCGAGCTGGGCTGGCGTCAGCGCCTGCTGCAGATAGGGATTGTTGCGGCTGATCGAAAGGAAACCGGTCGTCCCGCCCGTCGCCGCTCTAATCTGGGCGCTGATATTCTGCGCCTCGGTGTTGGAGTAGAGTCCGCGCGCCCATAACGTCAGGCTGTCGGAGAGATCATATTCGGCATGTGCCGCGAGATTGTAGCGCTGCGTGTTGGCGCGGAGCACCTGATAGGGCGACACATTGGTTCCGCCGACCATGTTGGTGCCGATCTGGCCCTGATAGAGCCCGGCTTTGAAGGGCGCAGTCGTCACGGTTCCGTTCGGCCCGACGACGAACTGCAGATTACGCAGCGCCGCTGGATTGCCGGCAGCGGTCGGGCTGATCAGGCCGCCCGTCGTCAGCATGCCGAAAATCACATCGTCGGTAATCAGGTTGGCCGGCAGTCCGGCGGCCCGATTGTTCGGCAGCGTGACGCTGCTGACGTTGCGCCTTCCCCAGGGCCGCTTGTCATTGAAAAGATCGGTGCCGTCATTGCTGCCATATTCGCCGCCAATGACGAAACGCCCGCGACCGCCCGCGAACTGCGTTCCGAATGCAAGCGAGGCGAACATGTCATCGGCGTCGCCATATTTGGTCTGCCCCCATTGCACCGAACCCTTGATGCCATCCAGCCGGGTATTGAGCTGCAGGTTGAGCACGCCAGCAACGGCATCCGAGCCATAAGCCGCAGACGCGCCGCCCGTCACCACGTCGATGCGCTGGATCAGGGCCGAGGGAATGAGATTGAGATCGGTCGCGCCGGCCACCGCCGAGCCGGGCACATTGACGGCTGGCAAGCGCATCCGGTCCAGGAGGACAAGCGTGCGCACCGCGCCCAGGCCACGCAAATCGGCATTGTTCGCGCCGGAATTGCCGATGCCGCCGCTTTCCGGAGCCTGACTGCGCCGGAAGGACGGAACCTCGTTGATGACGTCGGCGACGTTAACCGCCGCCCTGTCCTGCAACAGCTCTGCGCCGATGACGACGGTCGGACTGGGCGCAATAAATCCTGCACGATCGATGCGCGAAGCGCTGACGATGATCTGCTCGACGCCACCTTCTTGCGACGATGCCGAAGACTGCGGCGCAGCCGTAGATGATGTTTGAGACTGAGCTATTGCCCCCATGGGCGTGGCGATGATTATCGCGCTGCCACCGGCAAGCATCCATGCTTTCAGGCGCACATTCCCTCTCCCTGTTTGCCCTTATTGGTTTTACCAGTTTGCACGACAATATAGCAATTGCAATGACAATTTGGTCAGCATGCCCGACAGAGAAATGATGACTGCACAGGCAAGAACTGTAGGACCAAAACCTTTACAAATATCTGATTCTACTCCGATTTTATTGCAGGACCGGTGGAACGGCACGGCCAACGGGATACCGACCGACATTTGCCTGACCAATAAATGGGGTTCAAATGAACGCCGACTCGCCCACCCCATCATTTCAATTCGTCGATCATCTCGAGTGCGGATCTCACGATGGCGTCTTCGGCGCAGCCCGGCTGCAGGCGAGACCCAATGACCTGAAAGGTCAAATGCGAGCGCGCAGTGTCGGAATAAATATAGCCGGAATTGGCCGATCCGTTGGCCAGCGAGGTCATCATCAATTGCAAGCCAGGGGTGGAACGCTTGAGACGCGTGCCGATCTCGCTGTAGACCTCGCCATTGATCGCGCTGATATAGACCAGGCCGATCTTCAGCATGCCCGCGCGGATCGTCACCGGTTCCCCGTCGGCATAAGGCGGAGCGGCGCCTTCCCGGACGGGATTGTCCCGGTCCAGCCGGTCTCGCCCCGGACATTGCAACTGCCTGACCACGCCCGCAATCACCCCCTGCCGGCTGCGCGCCAACGTGCCGAAATGCATGAGATCAATGGCGCTCTCCCCGAGAAGCGCTCCCCCTGCCGCGACGATCTGGCTGACGTCCTCGACCGCAGCAAGATAGTCCGCCCGCCTTTGTGCTGGCACAGGGCTGCCCAACGCGGCCATACGGTCGGCCATCGACACTCCGGCGCTCGGCTGGCCCTCTGCCAGTCGCGCGAGAACGCGCATGTCCGACGCGCCGGGCACGCCCCTGCGCACGCGACTCAATCTATTCTGCGCCCGCGTGAATCTGGGGTTCTGGTCACCGGAAGCGCCTTGAGCGAAAATTGCCACCGTTGCGTCGCCATAGCGCCGCTCGATATAGCGCGAGGCTTCGCCCGGCACGTCCGCGCTCACGACGCCCGACATGTAGAAATTGATCGGGTGCATGGCGTAGTTGAGATAGACGCCGATCGGCAGGCCATCCTCCCCCAGCGCTTCGAGAATCGCCAGTGTCTTGTCGGATGGTCCGTCAGGATTGGGCCCCTGTGCCCAGCGGTTGTCCCGCAACAGGTCGCGATTGATGTTGAGGTCCACCTGCGTCGTGCCAAAGCCGATTGTGGCAGGCCGCAACGCGGCCTTGGCCATTGTCACCGCCTTGACGATGGCCAAGGCGCGTCCGGCCCCGCACCCGCGCGC
This sequence comes from Sphingobium sp. B1D7B, assembly GCF_025961965.1. Lineage (NCBI taxonomy): Bacteria > Pseudomonadati > Pseudomonadota > Alphaproteobacteria > Sphingomonadales > Sphingobiaceae > Sphingobium > Sphingobium sp. B1D7B. The sequence continues at coordinate 1,319,938 of NZ_JAOQOR010000001.1, read as the reverse complement.
AAGCGCGACGAGCCGGATGCGCTGTGCGTATGAGTGGCCGACACGACGAAATTCTCTTGCGGGCACCCCGTGATCTCTGCCGCTTGGGCGATCGCCTGCCCCACGACCGCGTCGGATATGCCGATCAGATCGGCGCCGACAAGGACTGCGCAGCTCTTGTCATTGGCGATGACAAGGGCGCGGACGTAGAGGGGATCACGAATGATGTCGCCGGGGCTGAGCCTGGACGCATCCGGTGTAATCTCAACTTTCGCCGCCCCCGCCTTCCATGCGCTATCCTGAGCGGCCGCCGCCCCCCATGCGACAAAGGCAGTGGCGCCAAGCAAAGCCGCGCGAACCAGAATTTTCATCACAGACCCCTCCCCTGAATGTGTCGGCTATCAGCGGTCCGAGACCGAGCCTCGCCGCACGCGCTGCACGAACACCGCGCCCCGGCCGGCGGCTGCAATCTCGTCCTCCGGCGCATCGACTTCGACATAGCCGATCGCGTTGGTCATCCTATCGAGCAGCGGTATCAGCCGCGCATAGTTCAATATGCCATCGCCCGGCGGAACCAGCCGGTCATGCTTCGATGGCCCGCGCGATGGATCGACATCCTTGAAATGCATGGCGAGGACGCGCGGCCCCAGCGCGCGGACGAGCCTCAGAGGCTCGGCGCCGCCCAAGGCGGCCCATGCCAGATCGATCTCGAAATCCACCTCGCCGGGCGCAAACCGCTCCGCGATCAACGCGAGCGGGGTCTTTCCCTCGAGCGGAACATGGTCCCAGCCGTGATTGTGGAAAACCAGACGCAGGCCTTCTTCATGTGCCGCGCGCGCAAGATCGTTTAGTCGCGGCAGCCACGCCTCGAACGCCGCGCGCGTCGTCTTGCCGGGGACCGCGCCCTCGAAGAACACCGGCGCGGCCGATTGCGCGACAATCGTTGCGCCGATCTTGCGCGCTGTGGCCATCTGCATTGCCGGCGCCACGCCGTAACCCAGCCGCACGACGCCGACCGACAGACCGGCATCCCGCACCATCGCGGCGGCCTCGACCGGATCAGGCGCCGGCGGCTGGCGGGGGGAGAGCGCGGCGAGCGGGAAACCGAAATGGCTGTACCCCATCGCTTTGGCGGCCTTGAGGGTCCCCGCATAGTCGCGCTGGAGCGCCTGCGCGACGGTGATGCTCGCCAGTCCGAGCGGCCTCGCTTCTGCCGCGGGCCGAACCAGCGAAGGCGTGCATCCTGCTGCGAACGCAGACACCGCGCCCGCCACTACAGCGCGACGGGCAACGCCAGAATCCGGCTCAGTTACCAACCGGTTCGACCTCAATGGCGGAAACCACCGCCTCGCCAACGGAAGCCTTGAACTGCAGCGTCAGCATCTGGCCCGTCACATCGACGTCGAACGTCTCACGCACGGCCGCGCGGACGGCGCCAGCCCGGGCGCGAATGTCATAGGCTTGCAGGACCGGCCTGCCATTGGCGGTGACGCTGAACCGCCGCTCGCCGACGCCCTTGTCTGGCTCCACAAAGCTCAGCGTGACGCGGTAACGGCCATCGGCGGCGGGGATTCGGTATTGGAACGCCTTCCCCTGCCGAAAACTCGCGACCACATCGCGCCGATCCGTTCCGCTAATCTCGGCGAGGACGGCCTGGCGGCCGCGTCCGCCGGGCTGATCGGTCGTGCCTGCCGTACCGCCGACGAAGAATTCATCCGAGCCGAACTTCACGTCCGCGCGCGCGGCGACGAGCGCGCCGCTGTCGATGCGGAAGCTGCGGGCCTGCGCCGGCGCGACGGTCCAGTCGATCCGATCCATGACCGGGCCGGACGGGAACACGCCACGGGCTTCGATGACATTGCCGCCCTGCTTCAGGCGCACGGCCGGCCATACGCATACACTGTCGGGGCAATCCTTCAGACCGCCCAGCGTGCGGCCATTCACCGTGAGCAGGGTCTCCGGGGCATTGCTGTAAACGCGAATGTCGGTGACGGGATAGGCGCGGTCCACATAGCGACGGCCGTTGATGTGGACGGTCGGCTTGTCGGACCAGTTCGCGCGATAGAAGTAGAAAATGTCCTTTCTGATTTTGCGATCATAGGTGACGATGCCCTTGGTATTGATGTCCTGCGCATCGCCCTCGCGCCGCACCGTCGAGCCGAAATCGAAGCCGTTCCACAGCCAGATGCCCCAAAGATCGCGCCGATCCTTGAGCACCTTCCAGCTCTGCTCATGATACCAGGAGAAGAAGGCTTCCGGCTGGGTCCGCCCAGCAGATTCAATCGGGCCGCCCAGCGGATTGTCCGATGCCATGTTGGCCGCGCCGCCAGCCCCGATCTCGCTGATCGAAATCGGCTGATCGGGTCGCTTGGCGCGCAGTTCATCGAGATGCGCGCCAAGCTGATCCGGCTCGCCATAATACCAGCCATAATAACGGTTGGCGCCGACGGCATCGACCGACTCCGCAACGGGCGGCACGTCCGGCATGCCCCGGCCTTCACAGCATTGCGCCAGCACGACCGGCCGTAGCGGATCGACCGATTTGGCCAGCGCGTTCAGCTCGTCAAGCAGCGGGCGCGGATTGGCCAGCACCTCCGGTGGGCGGCCTAGAAAGTCCGGCCGGCCCGGGCCGAAATCCACTTCATTGGCGATGCCCCACACCGCGACCGAGGCGTGATTGTAATTCTGCTTGATGAGATCCTGCAATTGCATCCGCGCATTCTCGCGAATGCCCGCCGGCGCTTCGGTCTGGTCGCGCGCATTGGTCCAAGCCGTCACCAGCGCGATCTCGTCCCACAGGATGAGGCCATAGCGGTCTGCGAGGTCGTGGATCGGCTGGCCGTGCTGATAATGGGCGAGGCGCAGGGAATTGGCGCCCATATCGCGCATGATGTCCACCGTCTCTGCCACGTCCTTGGGCGTCATGGCCCAGTCGGCGGCTTCATTATCCTGATGCAGCCCCACGCCGACGAGCGGCATACGCTTGCCGTTGAGGAAAAAGCCCTCCTTCGGGTCGAGCCTCAGCGTGCGGATGCCGAAGGGCTGGTCCAGTGCATCGAGCAATTCGCCGGTGGCAGACCGCATCTCGAAGCGCAGCGTGTGGAGATAGGGATCGGCCGTGCCGTTCCACAGATGCGGATTGGCGACGACCAGCGCACCGCGCATCTCCCTGACCGCGCCAGCGGCCAGCTGCGCCGTCTCGCGCCATGTCGCGACCGCCTTGCCGCGATGATCGAGCAATTGCGCGTCGATCGTCACCGGCTGCGCGGAGGCGCTGTCGTTTCTGAGCCGCGCGAGCAGATCGATAGTCGCCCGGCCGCTCTCAACGCTGCGGGTCGCGGCGTAGATGCCCGGCCCGCCATGATCGAGCATGTCGATATGGACCGGATTGGTCATGACGAGACTGACCGGCCGATACAGCCCGCCCCGCACAAAGAAGTCGCCGGTCATCGGCAGCACGTCCTCAGTGCTGTTCCCCAGACGCGGCTGGGTGTTGTCGACTTTCACGTAGAGCGAATTGGGCTCGCCGAAGCGGATCACGCTGCTGGCATCCAGGCGGAAGCGACCAAACGGATTGCGATGCTCGCCCAAGCGCACGCCATTCAGCCACACCTCGGCGGTCCGGCTGGCTGCATCGAATTCCAGAAAGGCACGCTTGCCCGCATTCGCCGCTGCGGGCGTGAAGGTCAGCTGATACCAGCCGACGCCCTGGGTCTTGTTGACTGTCTCCGCCGAGTTCACATGCGTTTTCGGGTCGGAGAGATAATAGCCGACGCGATTCCAGCTGTGCGGCACCGAGACCGGCTTCCAGTTCTCCGACTTAGGGTCATGCGCGGCGGGACCGGCTTGGCCGACCAGATTGAACTGCCAGCCGTCGGCCAGCGCCATTCTGGTGCGCACGTGCTCGCTGGCCTGATTGCTGGACGACACCGCGTCACGGGCAAGCGATGGGGAGGCCTGGCTCGTTGCAGCGAGCGCCAGAACCAGTGCCATCGATGTCATCATCCGCATATCTATCTCGCCTTCTTCATGTCCTAGTGCGCGTCTTCAGGCAGGCGTTCGCCGGTCAGTCGCGCGCCGCGCCACCTGCGGGACGCTGGGCGGGCGCGGCACGGAAGAACGCCAGCCTGCGCTCGTCCGGCCAGGCAGAGATATGTGCATCAGCCCCGAGTTCGAGCAGGCGCGGACGGGCCGGGTCGAACGTCACCCATTTGAGTTGCTGCGTGTCCGGCTTCCCCGAGCGGGCAAAGGCGACGAGCGAATCCGTCATCGCGCTGCTGAACGCGCGGTCTGCCTGGGACCAGTCCCGCATGGGGCGGAAGCGATCGAAGCTGTCGATCGTGGAGAGCCAGAACGGCACTTCCGAGGTGTGGTAAGCGCCGGCCGTCGCGGGATCGAGGTCGGGGATGTGCACCCCGGCCGGGTAGGAATGCGGGCGGGCGAACATATAGCTGTAAACCGGCGCTTTGCCTTTCGCGACCTGCGCCCGCGCCCAGGCATCCATCGCCGCCGCCATCGTCCCGTCCCGGTCCGCAACCCGCGCCTGCGCTTTCGCTTCAGCATCGGTCGCCGCGGGGTAAAGCTTCAGGAAGGCGTCCGCACGACCGCCGAAGACGGCCGCAGCCCGCGCCTTGTAGTCAGCCAGCGTCTGCACAGGGCCGAGGCCACCGAGCGATTCATCGCGCGTGAAGCCGAGCATGAGCGGGACATCGCTCTGGGCAGACCGGTTGAAGGCCTCGTCAATCGGGTAAGGCAACACATAGCCATCTTCGATCGGGCCGACCGGCGGAGTTCCGGGCACGCGCGGCACGACCAGCCGGTCGGCGGGCATGGCGCGAAGATCAGCGAGGTTGCTGCCCTTCCAGATGGCCTGCAGCCGCACGCCATCTTGCTCGGCCTGCGCCAGGGGACGCATGGCACCCGGCGCCGCCGAGCCGATGAGCGCACCGCTCATGCCCACGGCGCGCTGGAAAAGACCCTTGGCAAGCGGGCTGGCCTGCAAAGCGAGAACCGACATCGACCCGGCCGACTGGCCAGCAATGGTCACATTGGAAGGATCGCCGCCAAATTGCGCGATGTTCTCCTGCACCCAGCGCAACGCGGCGATCTGGTCCAGGAATCCATAATTGCCCGATGCTTTATGCCCCGATTCAGAGGTCAGATCGGGATGCGCGAAAAAGCCCAGCGGGCCGACGCGATAATTGAGATTGACGAAGACAACGTCCCGCGTGGCGACAGTCTCGCCACCGTACAGCGCCATGCTGCCCGCGCCGATGAAGAAGCCGCCCCCATGCAAGAAGATGATCACGGGCGCCTTGTTGAGTCCCGGCTTGGCCCAGATGTTGAGATAAAGGCAGTCTTCGCTGGTGACTTCCGCGCCGGAATATTGGTTGGTCAGGATGCCGCGCTGCTGCTGCATGCATTGCGGGCCGAACCGGTCGGCATGATAGATGCCCTTCCAGGCCGCCACCGGCTGGGGCGCCCGCCAGCGCAAATCCCGTACCGGCGGTGCGGCATAAGGCACGCCCAGAAACGCGCGAACGCCGGAGGGCAGCATCCGTCCCTCAATCGCCCCCGCCTGCGTCGTCACCCGCGGCTCGGATGTGCCAACGGCCTCCCCAGCCAATGCCGGAGGGGCCGCCGATAACGCGCCGAGGAAAAAGAGGCCAGGACCACGCCATTGCTGAATGAACCCTCTCAAACGGGCAATCGTCATGGTACTGTCCTCTCTTTCAGTTCTGCTTTGTTCCGTTGATCGGAACGGTTTTAGTTGCTCGCTCCAAAACCGACCCGGAGGCGGACGCCGACATAGCGCTGATAGTTGCGCGGAACCTGCTGGATCAGCGTCGGGGCCGAGTATCCATTGCCCGTATAATCGGTGATGGACGTCAGATACGCCTTGTTGAACAAGTTGTTGACGAAGAACGACAGATCCCAGTTCACAGCGCCCGTGCTGCGCAGGCCAATGCTGGCATTGGCGATGCCATAGGCATCGAACTTGGTGAGCGGGTTGCGATCCAGCGAGAAGTTGACATCATCCTGCCAGGCATAGTTCGCGCTCATATAGGCGTTGATCTCGGTGCCCTGAATGGGCGCCTCGTATACGCCACCGACGTTGAACTTGAAGTCCGGCGAATTGGCGAGACCAACGCCAGCCAGATCCTGCACGAACGTGGTCGTGCCCGGAATGGCGACGCAGCCCTGCGCGACCGTCTGACCAGGATAGCAGCTCGCGCCCGGGAATTCGCGGATCTTCGCGTCGACGTAAGCGGCCGAACCATAGAGGTTGAGGTTCGGAGTCGCCCGGATGGAGCCCTCGAACTCGATACCCTTGGTGCGCAGCTTGCCGACATTCTTGAGAATGAATTGCGGCGCACCGGCGATGAATTCCGCGCTCTGCGCCTGGAAGTCGTCATAGTCGGTCCAGAAGCCGGTGATCGCGAACGATCCACGGTTGCCCCAGAAGCGACCCTTCATACCGACTTCGTAAGATACGGAATGCTCGGGCTTGACGAGATTGTCGATCCGCGACTGGTTGAAGCCCGACGAGATGTCGTAGGCCTGCCCCTTATAGCCCTTGGCGATGGCGGCATAGACCATCACTTCGTCGCTCACGAACTGCTGCAGCGAGGCCTTGCCGGTGACCGCCGTATCGCTACGCTGATCTTCGTAGACGACAGGCGTTGCCGGCCGATTATCGCGATAGAACACGCCGACGGTCTCGCGATTCACGCGGCCGCCGAGCGTGAGCTTGGTCGTGGGCGTGAAATTATAGCCGAGCTGACCGAAGGCGGCATAGCTTTCCGTCGACGCGGTCGAATCCCAATCCTGACGGAGGAACGACAAGAAAGACGGCGCCGAACGGATGAAGCGGCGATCGGTATTGCCATCAGCATAGAACAGGCCGACCATATACTCGAACGGGCTGGCGCCCCGCGAGGTCAGGCGCAGCTCCTGGCTGAACATCGTCGCATCATAGGGGCCGCCCTGATAGAGGGTCGGCGCGGCAGAGAAGTCGAGATCCTGGCCGGATTCCAGCTTCCAGCGCTGATAGGCGGAAACCGATGTCAGCGTCGCAAAGCCCAGGTCAAGATCGGCTTTGGCCGACAGCAGATACTGGAAGCTGTCAGCGCGCGGATCGCCATCGAAGCGGACATTGTCGTTGCCGACGCCCGGCCGGATGCCGCGCAGGTCAATCGCCGCGCCATTCTGGGTCGCACCAGGGGTCACATAATAATAGGTCGGCGCGTTGCCGTTCGACTTGGTGTTGCTGTAATTGCCGGACAGCGTGAGATCGAGGTTGCCGGCACCGTAAGTGAACTTGCCGCCAAAACCGTAGCTTTCCGCGCCATTGAGGCGATGACCGTTGGTCAGGTTGTTGATGTAGCCTTCACGGTCGGAATAGAAGCCGTTCAGCCGGAAGCCGGCATTCTGGCCGATGGGACCGGAGAGCATGGCGGATACCCGCGTCTCGTCGTCATTGGTCAGGACACCTTCGACATAACCGCTCAGGTCACGCGTCGGATTCTTGGTCGTGATGTTGACCACGCCGGCAGACGCGTTCTTGCCGAACAGGGAATCCTGCGGCCCACGCAGAACCTCGACCTGCGCGATGTCATTCAACCCGCCACCGAACGCCTGGCCCTGCTGAAGCAGTGCCACACCGTCCACGACGATCGAGACGGCGGGCTCAGTGCTGGTCGAAAAGGAGAAGGTGCCGATGCCGCGGATCGAGACGGACGACGACGCCGAATTGCCCTGCTCGTTCACCGTCAGCGACGGCGACACGCGGGTAATGTCGGAGAATTGGGTGACCTGCGCCGTGTTCAGCACCGCCGAGTTGATCACGCTGACCGCCGCCGGAACTTCAAGAATGTCCTGCTCCCGCTTTTGCGCGGTCACGATGATCGCTTCCGGCTCAGCCCCGGCACCGGCTTCGGGCGCGCTCTGGGCGAAGCCAGGCGTTGCGACCGCACAGGCCGCCGCCAATGCAGCAGACGCAACGGAAAAACGTAGGAAAAAACGCATTTAGGGAGATCCTCTTACCAAAACTCGGAACCGAACCGGACCTGGCCAAGTCACTGCGGATAATTGGTCATGCCACATTGTAGGCAGAATATAAATGGCTGTGGCGGGAAAAATCAGCGTGCTGACCGAAAACGGCTAATTTCAGCCGCCACTTTCATATTCGACTGTTGCAAAGAAACCGCGCAAAGGTGTCTGGCCAATCCGCTCAATCCGCGATAGCATCGCCGCTTTCCTCTGGCAGAGGGTCGACATAGAACAGGTGGTCATGGCATCCGAACCGATCAGCGGCAGAGACCGACTTTATCAGGCAATCGCGCACCAGTTGCTGGAGGTGTTCGGGAGCGGGCGCTACAAGCCTGGCGACCGGCTACCCACGGAGCGGGAACTCGCGATCCAGTATAATGTCAGCCGCCCGACGATCCGCGAGGCGATCATCGCGCTGGAGGTTCAGGGCATCGTCGAAGTCCGCGTCGGCTCCGGCGCCTATCTCAAAGGCCTGCCCAGCGCGGGCGATCCTGCGGCATTCAATGTCAGCGCCTTCGAACTGACCGAAGCGCGCTTGCTGCTGGAAGGCGAAGCGGCCGCGCTTGCGGCGGCGCAGATCACCGACGAGGAGCTCGCTACGCTGGCGCAGCTGATCGACGAGATTGCGACAGAGAATGAGCGCAACGCCGGCACGGAAGACGCCGACCACCAGTTCCACCTGACCATCGCGCGGGCGACGCGCAATTCGGCGATCGTGAACCTCATCGACAATCTCTGGTCGTTGCGCGCCAAATCCCCTGAGACCGCCCTGCTCTATGCCAAGGCGCGATCGGCCAATGTCAAACCGGTCATCGACGAGCATCAGGTCATTCTCGATGCGCTGCGGACGCGCGACCCCGCCAAGGCCCGCGCCGCCATGCGCGCGCATCTGACCGCGGTTCTGGACAGCCTGCTCTTTGCTACCGAGGAAAAGGCGATCGAGGAAGCGCGCAAGGCATCGGCATCGAAGCGCGCCCGCTATGAAAGGGCGATTGCCTGAGCAACGCGCCGGGCTCCCCCGGCATGCCCACTCAGTAGGTCAGGCCAAAGCCGAACGGATAGAGCGTGCCGCCCGGCGTCTCGGCATAGCCGGGCGCATCGGAATGCTGCCGGTCGACAGCATCGAGCGAGGCAGGCAAGGCGAAAGGCAGGCGCCCGGCCGGGGCCTGCTTGCCGGTCAGCACGTCGATCTGGGCCGCATCGCTCGCCCCGAAGCTCGCGACGATCGCCCCGGCATTCCGCAGCCCGCTGCCTTCATCGAGCACATAAGGCTGGCGGAAATAGATATTGAGGATCACGCGGCGCGGATCGCCGATTTCGCGCATGACCGCCTGAATGTCCGCCAGCGACGGATAGACCGACCAGCTCTGCGCCTTCGCCATGGCGGAAAAGGACAGCATCCCTGCTTCCCAGGGAAACGCGCCGCCGAAAATCAGATTGTCGTCCACGCAGGTGACGTCCTTGCTGACACCGGGCGCCGTGCAGGGGTCCTGCTCACCCCAGCTTGCCTGCCGCTTGCCCGTCACGCGGTTGGCGATGCTGGTCGCCGGATCGACCGCGCGCCCGCCGGCTTCGGTTGACTTGCTGGAATAGCGCCGCGCCCCGTCCGTGCTCACGCGGACATTGATGACGGCATAGTCCGTGCCCGCCGGGACGACGGGACGGACCTGCCCCTTTTTCGCGTCATAATTGCCGTCAGTCGCTGCGAAACCCCGCGCGGCGAAGTCAGCACCGGCAAAGCCCATGGTGTAGATGCGACTGCCCGGGCGGAGCGGCAACACAGCCGAGCCGTCCACCTTCTGATTGTGCAGCAGCACGAGCGACCGCCGCTGAACATCCAGCCCCAGCGCGCGATGCTCAGCCGTGCCGATCATCTGCGGCGCAGCTTCGGCGTCGACATAGGGATTTTCGAACAGGCCCAGCGCGAATTGTTCCGTCAGCAGCCGCTCGACCGCCGGATCAATATCGCGCGCCTCGCTCAATGCGCCGTCCCTTACGAGATCGATGATCGTGCTCTTGCTGCGGAATTCGGAGAGAATATCCGTGCCAGCACGAACGGCGAGCGCGGTGCGATCCGCGATGGTGTATCCCTTGCCAGTCGCCGGATTGATGCGACTGTCTTCCAGACCCCATCCGCGCTCTTCGATGATGCCACTGTCCGAGTTCACATAGCCGCGAAAGCCCAGCTCATCCCGCAGAATACCCGTGACGATCTGCCGCGAGAACGCCATGCCCAGACTTTCGACCGGCCGCCCGCCATGATGCGCATCAACCGGCACGCCATAATAAGGCATGATCGAACCCACGCCCGCGTCGATGGCTCGCTGGAAGGGGCGCAGATGATAATCGAACCCATACCGTCCGCTCGGATCGGTGTAGAACTGGTCCTTGCCGAATGTGTAATGCGCATCCAGCCCGAGCTGCTGCGGCCCACCGCCGGGGAAGTGCTTGAGCGTCATGCTGACTGCGGTGGCCGGAGAGAGCGCAAGGCCGCCCTGCCCTTTCTCGCCCTGCAGACCCTGAACGAGCGCCGTCACGATATCGCTGACCAGATCGGCATCTTCGCTGAACGTTTCGTGGAAGCGTGACCAGCGCGGCTCCGTGCCCAGATCCGCCATATAACCATACATGCCGCGCAGGCCGATGGCCCGCCACTCCTGGCCCATGACGCGCGTAAATCCGGTGATGACGGACATATCGCCCCGCAGGCCAGCGGGTGGCGCACCGTCCGTTGCGCTGAGCAGCCCTGCAGCGCCAAGCGCAGCGGCAGCGAGCCCCGCCTCTTTCGGAAATTCGGTAAAGGCACCGGCGCCCTGGCCGATGCCGAAGGTCGGGCTGACCTCGACATGGTTGCGGGCATTGTCCTTGAAAAGCGCGGGGATGCCAAGCCGGCTCGCCTCGCGCGCTTCCTGCACCGCATTGGTGAAGCGCGCCATCTGCAGCGGCGTCTGCCTGTAACCGCCCCTCAGACGGAAGCCGGTCAATTTGACCGAACAATCTGCCGGCTCCGTGGAGACCGTGGCGCGCAGGATGAAGCGGCTCATCTCCTCCTTTTCGATGAGCGCCTTGCCATCCTCAGTGATCGAGCCGTCACAATCGGGATTTTGCGTCGCGATCAGCATCGTCCCCGCCTTCTCGGCCAGCGTCATGCGCGTCACGAGATCGCGTGCACGTTCAAGCGCCGTCAAACGCCAGTCTTCATAGGGTTCGAGCGTGCCGGAGGCATTGAGGTCTTTGAACCGCAGTCCGGCCACAGTGATGACCGGCTTGCTGCGCGCCGCGACATCCGGCTGTGTCATCGTCGGTGAAGCAGATGGAGTAGACGCGGCGGCGGACCGGTCCGTTGTCGCACAGCCGCTAAACACGGCGCAGAGCGCCATTGCGGATACCGAGAACGAAATCTTGCCAGTCATGCGCACGGCCTTCTCCAATCATGCTGTTCTTATTGGCGGGGTCACCCGGTCAAACGGCCATCCCTGTGTCGTCGCCCGATGGCCGACTGTAGATCCCGGCTTCGGCCGGCGGAATAGCCCCGCGCCGCTGCACAACCCAAGCGGCCAGAGCATTGCCGGCCTCCGCCGACGCCTCCGGACTTCGCCCCACCAGCCGATGAGCCAGATAGCCGCCATTGAATGCATCGCCCGCGCCGGAGGTATCCAAAGGGCGCGCCACGATCTTGCGGGTCGGAACGAGGCAATCGCCCGCCATCGCGCCGGTCGCCCCCATTTTTACAGCGACCTCATCGACGCCGCGCTCGCGCCAATAGGTTATTGCTTCCTCGCAAGAAGTCGTCCCGAGCAGAGCCTGCTCATCATCGAGCGTCGGCAGACCAATGGACGCTGTCCGCAGCGCCGCATCATGCCAATGCCGGGCCGCCGCCACCGTCTCCCAAAGCGCCGGACGGTAGTTGCTGTCAAACGCGATGCGGCCACCGGCTGCGCGGCGGCTCCGCAAAATATCGAGCAACGTAGCGCGGTCTTCCTCCGGGAGGATGGCCAGCGTCACCAGCGAAAAATAAACTATCAGCTCGGCGTTACGGACTGCAGCGGCGAGGGTATCGGGCGCGATCAGTGAAACCAGGCGTCGTGCGGCGCTGTCGCTGCGCCGATAGGTGAAGGAGCGCTCGCCCCGTTCGTCGGTCGCGATGAAATAGATGCCGCACTCATGCGCCGGACTGCGCGCCACGCATGAAAGGTCCAGCCCCTCGCCCTGCCACTGTGCCGCGAGAAAATCGCTGAACCCATCGCGCCCGATGGCCGTCGCAAGGCCGGTCGCGATACCGAAGCGCGCCAGATGAACGGCCGTGTTGACCACATCGCCGCCATGGGCCTGCCGCCAGCACGCATCCTCCCGCCGGAACTCGACCATGCCCTCGCCGATCGCGAGAACGCGCATCACCAGTTCCACATGCTGCCGTCGGACAGCCGCGCGACCGGCAGATAGGCCGGCTTGTAGGGATATTTGGCGGCCAGAGTTTCATCGATGTCGACGCCATGACCCGGCGTCTCGCCGCAGTAGAGAAAACCGCGCTCGAAATGGTAATCATGGGGGAAGACGGCGTCCGTCTCCTCGGTGTGGCGCATATATTCCTGAATGCCGAAATTCGGCACCCAGGTATCGAAATGCAGGGCCGTGCCCATCGTCACCGGCGAGAGATCGGTCGCGCCGTGGCAGCCCGTGCGGACCTGATAGAGCGAGGCCAGATCGGCGATGCGCCGCAGATGCGAAACGCCGCCCGCGCCTACAATGGTCGTGCGGATATAGTCGATCAGCTGGTTCTGGATGAGATCCTTGGCATCCCAGATGGTGTTGAAGATCTCGCCGACGGCCAGCGGGGTGACCGTGTGCTGGCGGACCAGCTTGAAGGCTTCCTGATTCTCCGCGGGCGTGACGTCTTCCAGCCAGAAAAGCTGATAGGGCTCGAGCATCTTGCCGAGATTGGCGGCTTCCTGCGGCGTGTAGCGATGGTGGCCATCATGCAGCAGATGATGGTCGAACCCGTAGGTCAGGCGCAGCTTGTCGAACAGCTTGGGCACATGGTTGAGCGCCTTGCGCGTATCCCAGCCGGTGACGGAAGGCAGCGCGGCATCGGCAGGCTCGTAGTAGAGCTTGCCACGCCCGACGCCATAGGCGTCCTTCACATTGGGAATACCCGTCTGCGCGCGGATCGCCTGATAGCCCATGTCGATATATTCGCCCACGGCATCGACGGTTTCTTCGATATCCGAGCCATTGGCATGGCCGTAGACCATCACGCCATCGCGGCTGCGGCCACCCAGAAGCTGGTACAGGGGCATATTGGCCATCTTGGCCTTGATGTCCCAGAGCGCGACATCCACCGCCGCGATGGCCCGCATGGTCACCGGTCCGCGCCGCCAATAGGCCCCGCGATAGAGATATTGCCAGATATCCTCGATCCGCCGCGGGTCCATGCCGATGAGGCAGGGCGCCACATGGTCCTGCAGATAGGACACGACCGAAAGCTCCCGCCCGTTGAGCGTGGCATCGCCGATTCCATAAACGCCCTGATCGGTCTCGATCTTGAGCGTCACGAAATTGCGTCCGGGACAGGTGACGATGACCCGAGCGGCAGTTATCTTCATTGCAGGCAAAGCTCCCGATGAGTGTCCAAGCATTTTCGCCTGACAATCAATACTAGATTGGTCAGGCATTGTATGGCAAGGGGTCATTTCCGGTCGCCAGGGAGAAGGTCATGAGTCCACTGAAACTGCATCCTGATCGGCTGTTTCCTGCGGACTCCATCACGCGCGCAATCGCTCGCGACCTTTATGCACAGGTTGCGCAACTGCCGATCGTGAGCCCCCATGGCCATACTGACCCGCGCTGGTTTGCGGACAATCAGGCATTCAGCAATGCCGCAGACCTGCTGCTGGTCCCCGACCATTATCTCCTGCGGATGCTCTACAGCCAGGGCATTCCCATGGAGAAGCTGGGCGTGCGGCGGCGCGGCGAAGCGGCGGAGACGGCGCCGCGAGAAGCATGGCGCATCTTTGCGGCCCATTATCACCTGTTCCGTGGCACCCCTTCGCGGCTCTGGTTGGATTGGGTGTTCGCCGAAGTGTTCGGTCTCGCCCAGCGGCTGGATGCGGACAGCGCCGACGCATATTACGATGCCATCGCAGAGCAGCTGGCGCAGGAGGCGTTCCGCCCTCGCGCGCTGTTCGAGCGCTTCAATATCGAAGTGATCGCCACCACCGAGTCCCCCCTCGACAGTCTCGACCATCACCGCACGATTGCCGCCAGCGGCTGGTCCGGCCGGGTGATTACCGCCTATCGCCCGGACCCAGTGATCGATCCCGAATTCGAGGGTTTTCGCGACAATCTGGTGCGCTTTGGCGAGTTGGCCGGCGAAGATTGCTTCACCTATGAGGGCTATCTCGCCGCGCACCGCAACCGCCGGGCGTTTTTCGCCCGGATGGGCGCAACCTCAACCGATCACGGCCACCCAACCGCTGCGACGGCGGACCTTGACGACGCGCAGGCCCGCGCTCTTTTCGCGCGCGTCATTGCCCCGGACGTGAGCGCCGCGGATGCCGAACTGTTCCGCGCGCACATGCTGACGGTCATGGCCGGCATGAGCATCGAGGATGGATTGGTCATGCAAATCCACCCTGGCTGTTTCCGCAATCACAATCCCTGGCTGTTTGAGCATTTCGGGCGGGATAAGGGCGCGGACATCCCGGTGCGCACCGAATATGTCCATGCGCTGCGGCCACTGCTCGCCAAATATGGCCGCGATCCGCGCCTGTCCCTCATCGTTTTCACGCTGGATGAAACGACCTACAGCCGGGAATTGGCCCCGCTTGCCGGCCACTATCCGGCACTCAAGCTCGGCCCGGCCTGGTGGTTCCACGATAGCCCGGAAGGCATGTGGCGCTTCCGGGAGAATGTCACGGAGACAGCGGGCTTCTACAACACAGTCGGCTTCAACGACGACACGCGTGCCTTCATGTCCATTCCCGCGCGCCACGATGTCGCCCGCCGGGTCGATTGCGCCTTTCTCGCGCGGCTGGTCGCCGAGCATCGGCTGGAGGACTGGGAAGCTGCCGAACTCGCGCAGGATCTCGCCTATAATTTCGCCAAGGCAGCGTACAAACTATGAGGCTCTCCGAGCAGACCCTCGCGTCGCTCGATGCGCGCGCTATTCAGGTGCCTTACGATCGCGCCGCCGGCAGCAAGCAGATCGTCCATCTTGGCCTGGGCGCCTTCACGCGAGCGCATCAGGCCGTGTTTACCGAAGATGCCATTGCGACGTCGGGCGAGGTCTGGCGCATCATCGGCGTATCGATGCGCAGCGCCACGGTGCGCGATCAGCTTGCGCCGCAGGATTGCCTGTTCACCGTGACCACGAAGGGCGAAGGCGCGCCTGCGACGCGGCTGGTGCGCTGCCTGAGCGATATCATCGTCGCCCCGGAAGACCCGGCCCGTGTGGTGTCCGCCATCGCCGATCCCAAGACCCATATCGTGACGCTGACCGTGACCGAGAAAGGCTATCACCTTTCCGGCAGGCAGGACGACGCGCTCGACCCGCTGCTGCAGGACGACCCCGCAAGCCCGGCGCCGCGCACCATCTACGGCTATCTCGCACAAGGTCTGAAGCAGCGCCGGGACCAGGGCCTGCCCGGCCTCACGATCCTGAGCTGCGACAATCTGGCGGACAATGGCACCCGCTTGCGCGCCATGCTCCTCAAGGTGCTGACCGGCACCGACCCGCAATTGGCGCGATGGTGCGCGGATAACTGCACCTTCCCCTGCTCCATGGTCGATCGGATCGTCCCGGCGACGCAGCCCGATGATATCGACCGGCTGGAAAGCATGATCGGTCTGCGGGACGAGGCTGCAGTGTTCACCGAACCCTTCCGCCAATGGGTGATCGAGGATCGGTTCGCCGGCCCCCGCCCCCCATGGGAAGCTGCTGGTGCCGAGATCGTGGCGGATGTGCGCCCCTATGAGACGGCCAAGTTGCGGATGCTCAATGGCGCCCACTCCGCGCTCGCCTATCTCGGCCTTGCCAAGGGGCATGAGCTGGTCAGCCAGGCCATGGCCGACCCAGACATCGGCGCGCTGATCCGCAGCCTGATGCGGGACGAAGCCGCCGACAGTTTCCAGCCGGCCGCCGGGCAAGACCTGCAGGCTTATGCGGCCTCGCTGGAAACCCGCTTCGCCAACCCCGCCCTTCCCCACCGGCTCGCCCAGATCGCCATGGATGGATCGCAGAAGATCCCCCAGCGCTGGCTGGCGACGCTTGCCGACCGGCAGGCGCAGGAGAAAGCCTCGCCTGCGATCCTGAGAGCCCTCGCCGCGTGGATCGCGCATGTGCGGGGCGACAATCCGCATGTCAGCGATCCCCGTGCGGAGGCGCTGGCGCTGGCCTGGAAGCAGGCCGGCCGGGACGGGATCGCCGCCGCGCTTTTCGCAGAGAGCGGATTGATCGCCTCCTCGTGGAAACCCACGAGCGATGAACTGGCCGCACTGTCCAGTCATCTGGAAACGATGGCAGACTGACTTTGCCAATCAAACAGGGCTTCGGGAGAGAATGACGGTGAATGACAAGCGGCGCATGCCCCTCATGGGCCTGAGATGGTGGATCATCAGCCTCGTCACGATCGGCACGATTCTCAATTATCTCGCGCGCTCGTCCCTCTCCGTCGCGGCGCCGACGCTTATGGAAGTGTTCGGCATGAGCACCCAGCAATATAGCTGGGTCGTCTTCTCCTTCCAGGCCACCTACACGGTGATGCAGACGTTCAGCGGCGCCATCCTGGACTGGCTCGGCACCCGCCTGGGCTTCGCCATCTTCGTGGTCGGCTGGGGCTTTGCCAATATGTGCCACGCCTTTGCCACCGGCTGGTTCAGCCTCGCCTTCTGGCGCGGGCTGCTGGGCAGCTTTGAAGCCGCCGCCATTCCCGGCGGCCTCAAGGTCGTCTCAGAGTGGTTTCCGCCGCGCGAGCGCACCGTGGCGACCGGCGTGTTCAACATGGGCGCCTCCATCGGCAACATGATCGCACCCGCGCTCGTCGCGTTCTGCATCCTGTATTTCGGCTGGCAGTCGGCCTTCCTCATCACCGGCGGCCTGAGCCTGCTCTTCGCCCTGCTGTGGTATTTCGTTTATCGCAGCCCCGAACAGAGCAAGCGACTGACGCAAGCGGAACTCGCCCATATCCAGACCGCCGGTGACGATGCCGGGGTCATCGCGCGCCCGGCGCACTGGCGCGAGGTGATCCGCACCAAGGGCTTCTGGTCCATCGCCATCCCTCGCTTCTTCGCGGAGCCGGCGTGGCAGACCTTCAATTTCTTCATCCCGCTCTATCTGGTCACGGTGTGGGACTTTAATCTGAAAGATCTCGCTCTGTGGGCCTGGCTGCCATTTCTGGCAGCGGACGCGGGCTCCATGCTGGGCGGGCTCACCGCGCCTGCGCTTATCCGCTGGTTTGGCGTTGACCTGCTCACCTCGCGCAAGCTGACCGTCACGCTGGGCGCAACGCTGATGATCGGCCCGGCCTGCATCGGCCTCGCCACCTCACCGGCCATGGCCATCGCGCTGTTCTGCGTCGGCGGTTTCGCACATCAGATGCTTTCCGGCGCCCTGCTGACCCTCTCGGCCGATCTGTTCGACAAGCGGGCAGTCGGCACGGCGACCGGCATGGCTGGATCGATCGGATGGATCGGCGGCGCCATCTTCACGCTGATCGTCGGCGGGCTCGCGGAGATTGTGGGGTACAATCCCCTGTTCGTCATGCTCGCCGCCTTCGACCTGATCGGCGCGCTGGTGCTGTGGGGATTGCTTCGGTCCGGGAAGGCAAAGGCCGCCCTCAATTAAGATAAGGATACGCGAAGATGGCGATCAGTCGCAGGGATATGCTCGGGAGCCTGGCTGCGGCCAGCGTCGCGACCGGCTGCACGGCAACTGCGCAGACAAGCCGGCCCGACCCGAGAGGCAGGCCCAATATTTTGTGGCTGGTGAGCGAAGACAATAATCCCTTCATTGGCGCCTATGGCGACCCGATTGCCCATACGCCACATATCGACACGCTGGCGCGCCGGGGGCTGCTCTACCGGAAGATCTACGCGAACGCTCCGGTCTGCGCCCCGGCGCGCTTCTGCCTTCTGACCGGCATCTATCCGGAATCGAATGCGCCGGCGAACCACATGCGCGCCGACGCAAGCCTGCCTGATTTCCTCAAGACCTATCCGCAACTCCTGCGCACGGCGGGCTATTACTGCACGAACAATGAGAAAACCGATTACAATGCCGCCGTCAATCCATCGTCGATCTGGGATGAATCGAGCGCCAAGGCGCATTACCGCAACCGGCCTGCGAACACGCCTTTCATGGCTGTTTTCAACTTTGAAACCACGCATGAATCGCGGCTGTTCGGCATCACCGAAGGCAAGGTGAAGCCCGAACAGGTCCGCGTCCCGCCCTATCTCCCCGACAGCCCCGCCGTGCGGCAGGATTTCGCCAGCTATTATAACCTCATGGAGCGGATGGACGCACAGGTCGGCGAAAAGCTGGCCGAGTTGGAAGATGCCGGACTGGCCGACGATACCATCATCTTCTACTTTTCGGACAATGGCGGCTGCATGCCCCGCTCCAAACGGCATTGCCATGAGGAAGGGCTGCGTTGCGCGCTGGTGGTCCATGTGCCCGACAAATGGGCGGACTATGCGCCGGCCGCGATGGGCGGCGAGATCGCGGCGCCGGTCAGCTTCATCGATTTCGCGCCCACGCTGCTGTCCATCGCGGGCATTCCCCAGCCTGCGACCATGCCGGGCACGGCCTTCCTTGGCCGGAAGATCGCGCGTCCGAAAGCCTATGCCTTTGGCATGCGCAATCGCATGGATGAGCGTTACGACTTCGTCCGCACCGTCGCGGACGGGCATTACCGCTATATTCGCAACTACATGCCGCACCGCCCCATGGGGCAGGTCAACGCCTTCCCGATGATGTTGCGCAGCTATCAGGACTGGTATCGCCGCTATGCCGCCGGCGAGCTTAACGCCGTGCAGTCGCGCTTCTTCGAGCCTCGGCCCTATGAGGAACTGTACGACCTTGAAGCTGATCCTGATCAGCTTCAAAACCTTGCCGCCGATCCGAAGCAGAGCCGCCGCCTGAGCGCTTTGCGGACAGCGCTCGACCAGCACATGCTGGATATAAACGATAACGGCTTCATACCCGAAGGCTCGCCGCTAGAGGGCTACGAAGCCAGTCGCCAGCCCCATGCCTATCCGCTGGCGGACATTATGGCTCTGGCCGCGCAGGCGGCGACCGGAGGCCCATCAGCACTGCCGGATCTTACTCGGGCCCTGACACACGATAACGAAGTGATGCGCTACTGGGCAGCAACGGGTCTGCTGATCCGCAAAGCACAGGCCGCGCCGGCGCGAGAGACGTTACTCAGCGCAAGCAAGCGCGAAACGTCGGCGCAGGTCCGCGTGGTCATGGCGGAAGCCCTCACGCATCTGAGTGAAGGGGAGCAGGCCAAGCAGATTTTTGCCGAGTTGCTCGCCGCAAATCCTCCGGAAATGGTCGCACTTCAGACTCTTAATGCTCTTACTTATATCGAGCCGGTCTATCGGCCCATGGACATGCTGGCGAGATGGAAGACCGATCCCGGCTATGTCGGGCGCGCGACACGGTATCTCACACGCGTGAGTGAGGGCACTTACGATCCTTCAGTTTCGCTTCTGCCCCCACGAGGCGTGTGAAGGCTCATAGGCAAGTTTGACGAGACAGTCTAACGTTCCCCGAGATTCCAGTTCTGGCTGGTTGTTTAGCGTAAGCTGCACTGGTCCACGCAGCCATCCGCTTCGCTCGATGATCGGGAACGTCTACTTTCGTGATCGCTTGTCTGTGACAGTCCTACTTGCTCTCCAGCACGCCATTTGCCACAGGCCCTTCCAGAAAACATCAATGGCCGATCGAATGCAGGCCCGATCGACCATTGCGGCACAGCCCCGTCATGGTTCCAAAGTCACCACGGCCCGCCGGTAGCTGGTCAGGGGCGGCGATCCCGAATCCGTGACCTCCAAAATAATGTGATAGGCGGTGTCCTTGGGCACAGGGACGTTCGTGTTCGTCATCCGGTACATCGGCAGGGTGAAACTCACCTCCGTGCTGTCCGCGCCGGTAATCTCAAGGGGCGGCACCATGACGCCGGGCGCCTGGCTTGGCTCTGCATATTGCCACCAGCGATAGGTCAGCTTGTCGCCATCCCGATCATGCGTGCCGGCGGCGGAGAGGCGCACGGTTGCGCCGACCTTCGCCGACAAGGTGACGGGCGCCTTTCCGGCGACCCCGTTCAACACCAGCTCGGGATAGTGATTGGCGCGGCGCACGTCGGGCGAAAGAGTCCAGGCCATCCGTCCGGCAAAATCGTTCTGAAAAGCCCCGCGCCAACGAAACACCGTCGCCTGATTGCTGACCCAGACCTTGCCATTTGCGTCCACAAACCTGTCAGATGCGTCGGCCCGGTGGCCGGCACCTTCGTAGATCGGCAGATAGCGCCCTCCCCAGCCACCCCATTCGGGACGCTCGGGATTATTCAGGCCATTAGGAATCAAGCCCAAAAAGGACGGTGTGTCTCCTTCCATGATGAACTCATGCGGGGGATATAATGCGCCCAGCGGCCCGCGCCTAATATTGGCTTCCAGCCACTCATTGGTGACCATGTCCGCATTCGGCCACTTGTCGTCACGGTGGAAAAGGTCACCAGCAATGCCGATCCATGCGGCGAGGCCATATTGGCCCCAGCCATGGACGCTGGCGATCCAGAACAGGTCCGGGAAGGTCCGTCGCGCCCAAGCGCCGGTATCGTCCTGATCCGAAATGGAATAGATCCGAAGCTTGGAAACGAAGGCCTTCACCTGTTCGGGCGTGCGCGTTTCGCGAACGGTCCACAGGGCTTGTGCAAGATCCGCGCTGCCGCCCCATACGGGGATGTAAACCGGTCGGTCATCGGGGCGATCGACTACTTCGATGATCCGGCGCGAGGCTTCGGTATCCTTGCCCTCGCCCACCGCAGCCATGCCATAAACCGGCGTGCCGCTGACGATTGCGGCCATCAGCGTGCTGGCATCCGGATAGCCGCGGGCATGTTTCCGGAGATTGGGAAGCACCTTCCCATAAGCTTCCACCCGCTCGCGCATAAGCTGTGGCTGAACCCTGGTACGCTGCCAGGTGGAGGTCGTCGCAACAAGGCCTTCGATGTCGAACTCGTTTGCATAAAGCAACAAGCGCACAAGAGACTCAGAATCGTCGGGTTCATTTCCGATGTCGGACAAGATCAGGACACGCAACTTCGTTGTATGCAAAGGTTCGGCAGAGGTCGCCGGAACCGAAACTGCCAGCGCCGCAGCGGCGGCCAGCACCATGCTAAATCGAGTGACCATCAGTTCTTCTACCTCAAATATCGATGCCCCGTCCGCTATGATCGCGCCGTTGGCGGACGGGCGACCCGGCGGATCAGAAGCGCGTACGAATGGCGGGCCGAACCAGCCTTCCGAGCGTATTCCCGTTACCATAGCCATTGCCAGTGGTCAGGTAGGGAGAACCCTGATCGGACACATTATCCACGTTCGAAGTGAGTTGCGTCTGCTTAGCGAAGGAGAGGCCCTTCAATCCCAAGTGAAGTAAAGATCGACGATGTCCTAGGATTCCGCACGGGATGCAGCGCATTGTATGGAATCGGAAATGACGGGGGGCAATAGGCGCAGTTGAGACACTTGAATTGCAGCCGAACGCTCGCGCGCTTCTCACAATTCAAGAGATTTCCTTTAACGATCAGAGCTTCTTCTGATTTGGGTCAACCTTAGGTTCGCCCTTCAGCATAGGATCCCAATGCTCCGCGATCTTGCCGTTTTCGATCCGGAACATGTCGAACCAGGTCGTGTAATAGGTCTGCCCGTTCGCATCCTTTTCGGGGCGCACAAATGCAATGACGACCTTGTCCCGCTCCGCCGTGATGTCGACCATGGGGAGGCTCAATTTTGCCTCCACAGGCCGCTGCGGGCGCGAGGACCGGACATAATCCATCACGCCGGCCAAACCCTGGGCGGCATTGGGATTATGCTGGATGTAATCCTTCGCGATGAACTCGTGCGCGCGATCAACCTGACCAGCCACGAGCACGATCCGATACATGTCGTACACCAGCCGCTTGTTCCGCGCGAGCTTGGGGTCCTTGCTGGCGAGCAAGGCAGCGTGATCCGTAGGAACGGACGGCGCTGCCGCCGGCGCTTCTTGGGATGAGGGCGGGGTCACAGCCGGCGTCGAGTCCGGGGCCATGGCAAGAGCGGTAGCGAGCAGGATCGATATCATGGGAGAAGCCTAGCATGACAGAGGCGGAAAAAGGTAGGACTTTTAAGTGCCGCCAATCCCCTCTCGGTTAGAGATCGGACGGCGAGGCAACACTTTGTTGTGAAACGACAATAATCTGCGCCAGCGGCGAACGATTTTACCATCTTTGGGCGAAAGCGGCTTTGCGCGGGGAGCACCGACCTTAAAAACCAGAGTATTGATCAAGTGTCTCGCACTCGCTCCCGACGGCCCCGTCACGGCGACACCTTGAGAATTCCCGCGACTGCTCAGTCACGCAAGGCAGCCGCGACGGTTGCCAGTTCGGCGTGGTCGCTGCCGGTGTCGAGCCGGGTCTGATCGTCGTAGATCATGGTCGCAGGTCGGTCCCGATTTGCAGCCGCCCAGCGCGGCAAACCCGGTCCGTTGGGGTCACCGGTCCCGGCAAATCGGGTCCAGGCGCCGGCCATGAGATTGGACAGCTTCAGCGCGACCGCGTCCCCTCCGGTCATCGTGGCGCAGCGTTCGGCATTGGCGAACGCGTAGGGAATATCCGCACAATGGAATGCGCGTGGCCGGCCATCCAGCACCGGCGCAGGGCGTGCAAACTGGTACAGCCATGCGCCTGCTCCGCCGATGGCGGCCTTGCGACGGGCGAACTCCATCGCGCTGAGGCGCAGCGGCGCGGTCGCGATGCGGGACCATAGGTCACAGGGCAAAGCGTGCGGCGTGCGACCTTTGAAGGCCTCGATAATGCCGTCCGCACGATCGCCGAACAGGCCGGTGACCCGTTCCCGCAATTGCGCTGCCGATAAAGCCTCGAACGCCGGGTCGTTGATGCCGGTTGCGAATTCGTTGAGCGTGGTGCCGACGATCAGCGGCACATGCGCGGAATTCGCCAGTGCGCCATCGGAGAGCACGCCGCCGGGAAGAGTGGCCCCGCCGATAACCGGCCCAAATGAGAAGCGCGGCAAATTTCGCGGATCGATGGGGCTTCCCGCAAGCTTGGGATTGAGCCGCCGCGCTGCCGCATTCGATGCCGCAAGCAATTGCGGATAGGGCACATCCTGCACGGCGCGCGCCGACGTCCTCGCAATGCCCAGTTCAGCGAGCGTTGCGGCGGCCAGGCTCGCAGCCTCGTCTACCGTCACGCCGGTGGGGACATAGCCGCTCTGGACGATCGCCCGGTGAAACAGACCGCGCGCCTGAGGCATGGCCATCAGCGCTGCAACCTTGCGTCCGCCGCCCGACTGGCCAAACAGCGTGACGCGCGCCGGATCGCCGCCGAACGCTGCGATATTGTCGCGCACCCATTGCAGCGCGGCGACGATGTCGAGCAGGCCGACATTGCCGGAGTCCGCGAAGGCGGAATCGAACGCCGACAGATCGAGAAACCCGAGCGCGTTGAGCCGATGGTTCAACGTGACCACCACCACGTCGTGCAGGTCGGCCAGATTATGGCCGTCGAAGGCGGGCAGGTCATGGCCCGATCCGGCGATGAACGCGCCGCCGTGCAGCCAGACCATCACGGGTCGGGGGCGACCGGCATCGCCGCGCGTCCAGATATCGAGCCGCAAGCAGTCTTCGCGCTCGTAGCTGTCATTCCATTGAAAAATGAACGCTTCTTCGTCATTGGCCCGCCCCGATCCGCGATCTTGCGGACAGACCGGCCCGAAGCTCAGTGCGCTGCGTACGCCCGACCACGGACGGGGCGGACGTGGCGGCAGGAAGCGATTTGGCCCGGCCGTGTCATCTGCATAGGGAACGCCCTTGAAGGTCAGGACGTCGCCTTGCCGATAGCCGGCCAACGTCCCCGATTGCGTTTCCACGCGTGCCATATCCCGGCCTGCGGATACGGCCCGCCCGCCAGTGCGCGGGGAAGCGGCAGCGGCGGCTGCCATGCGAGGGGTCTGGGTGCTGGCAGCGACGATTGCGGCGCCGCCCGTTAATATCGCTCTCCGACCGACTTTCACCCTGCCGCCTCCACCCTATTTCATCTTGTGGTTCTCGAGGCGGGGCAGAGATCGCATCGCAACCACCGCCCCGCCGCCGATCATCAGAACGAACGCTTCACAGTCAGGCGCCACTGCCGAGGCGCGGCCGGGAAGCCGTTCACCGTGCCATTGGTCGCACGGTTATCCAGATAAGCGTAGTAATAAAGCTTGTTCGTCAGGTTCATGACGTTCGCAATCACCTGCCAATCGCCGCCCGGAGCATCCCAGGTCAGGCCTGCATTGAGCAGCGTATAGGCCGGCACCTTGTTGAACGTGGTGTTGGGGATCGACGTCTGGAAGCTGGACTGGAACGTCATGTCCAGCCGTGGCGTCAGAGTGCCGAAATTGGCCGTATCGATGCGATACTGGGCGCTCGCGCTGCCCTTCCAGTCGGAGATCAGCGGGAACTTGGAGTCCAGCGTGGTGCCGGCGCTGATCGCCGTCGCCTGCAGCGACTTGAAGCCGATGTTGATGTAGCCGACCGCCGCTTGCAGCGTGAGATTGCTGGTCGGGCGAGCGGTCAGTTCCAGTTCACCGCCCTTGGTCACCGCCTTGCCGACGTTCAGCAGTGCGCTGCACGGCTGTGCATAGCTTGCCAGAGGCACATCCGGATAAGCCGGGTTGGCCGGGCACGCGCTGACCGGGAGCTGGAGATCGGTGTAGTTGCCATAGAAGAAGCTGCCGTTGACGCGCAGCTTGCGGTCGAACAGGTCGCTCTTGAAGCCAACCTCATAGGAGGTCAGCTTTTCCGGCGCGAACGGGATGACCTGATAGATATTGTAAGGCCGCGGGTTGATGCCGCCGCCCTTGAAGCCGGTCGCGACCGACGCATAGGTCATGATCGTGGGGGTCCACTGATACTGCGCTGCGATGCGATAATCGACATTGTCGCCCTTGAAGGTGCCCGAGGCGCCATTCACCGGGCAGACTGCCACATTGACGATCGTCCCGCCCGCTTCGGGGCAGGGCAGATAGGGCGGGCCATCGGGATGGCCGCCGAGCTGCGTGCCCGGCACGCCGAGGCGGCCGAACTTGAAGGTCTTTTCCTGCTTCGAGTAGCGCAGCCCGCCGATCAGCTGCAGCTTGTCGGTCACGCTCCAGTCGACGTTGCCGAACACGGCATAGGTCTTCGCGGGCACGCGATCCCGCCCGATGAAGTCGAAGGGCGGGATGTCGATGCGCGAATCCAGCGCAGTAAACTCATCCATGAAGAAGCCGCCGAGCGTCAGATTAACCGCATCCTGCATGAGGCTGGCATTGACGCGCAGCTCCTGCGTCACCTCGCGATAGGTCAGCGCATTGAAGCTCTGCGCCAGCGGGACAGGCGTCGCATCATTATCCTGCGAGAACTCCATCTTCTGCTTGCGATAGGCTGTGATCGACTTGAACGAGACATTGTCAGCAAGCTTGTAGTCGATCGTCAGGGAGACGCCGCCGCCCTTGGTCGCCGAGCTTGAATCCAGGCAATAGGCGCCCGAGCGGCTGCTCGGGGTCGGGTCGCAATAGGTCGCGTAGTTGGTATAGGGGCTCGTGCTGAAGCTGTCGCCAGCGAACGCCCCGAACGGGGAATAGCTGATGAATTGCGACGCGCCGGTCGCGGTGCCGATGCTGACGCCATTGATGCTGTTCTTGGGCGTCAGGCTGTCATTGCGGGCATAAAGCAGCGTCTGCGGCGTGCCTTCCGACTTGTCGCTGACATAGTCGGCGGCAAGGTTGACCTCGAGCGCATCAGTGGGCACCCAGCGCAGCTGGACGCGCCCGGCTGCCACGGCCTTCCCGCCTTCAGTGCCGAGCTTGCAGTTCGCATCGCGCGCGAAGGACGGAACCTGCGTACCCGGATGCGTGCAGGCATAATCGTACCGCGTGACATAGCCATCCTTGTGGTCGGTCACGCCGGTGATCCGCATGAACAGGCGATCGGGCACCAGCGTCATGTCCGCTGCCGCATTCACGCGCACGTTATTGTAGCTTCCGTAAGAGAGCGAGATGAACCCGCCGCCATTGCCGGTCGGCTTCTTGGAATACAGCTTCACCGAGCCGCCGATCGAGTTCTGCCCGGCCAACGTGCCCTGCGGACCGCGCAGGACCTCGATGCGATCAAGGTCGACCAGATCGAAGTTCGCGCCAGCGATGGTGCCGTAATAGACGTCGTCGATATAGGTGCCGACGCCGGGCGACACGGCGGGATTGAAGTCCACCTGGCCCACGCCGCGAATGAAGGACTGAACCGACGGACCGGCGCCAGCGGGAGCCGGCTGGAGCACGACGTTAGGGGCCTGGGCTGCGATATCGCTGACGGTGGTCAGCCCCTGCGCGGCGATCGTCTCAGCCGACAAGGCCGTGATCGCGAGCGGCGTTTTCTGGGCGCTCTGGCCACGGAACTGCGCGGTCACGACGATTTCGCTGATGCCGTCCTCGGCCTGCGCGGTCGGTTCCGCCTGATTGACGGGTGCCGTCGACGGAGCCGCCTCCTGCGCGAAGGCGGGTGCCGCACAAGCGATTGCCATCGCGCCGACCGCGACGGAGTTGCGCAACCAGGTCGCGCCGTTGATTTGCCAGATGCTCATGGTCTTCATTCTTTCCCTCCTAAAAGCACCGCTCTCGACGAGCGGGCCGAACCATTGAATTTCAATCGATTGCAAAACTGAATGAAAAAGAAGGCGCGCTGGCGCCCGGAATTACTGCTTTGGTTTCAGGTCTTTGCCAGCGCCAGTTGGGTGGCTGGCACCCATGTGCCATGCACCTGAGCGCGCAAGGGCAGCGGCACATGCACCTTGGCAACCGGCCCCGCCCCGACCGCGCCAGCATCGATGACCCAAAGCTGCGAGGCGAAGGCCTGATCGCCGACCTGGCGATCGACCACAGCAAGCAGCCACCCGTCATGCCCCGGCGCGGCCGAGGGCACGTGAACGGGCTCGCTGATTGCGTGACCGGGCGGCAGTGCGAGTGCGTCGAGTCCGCCATGCGCCACATCGATGCGGATAAGCATGTTGAAGGTCATGCCGACCGGGCCGCCGGGCAGCGGAGGCGGCCCATTCGGATCGACCGTCAGATACCAGCCGAAGCTGTACGGCAGGCCGGTATCGGCATCGCGAATGCGCGGCATGTCGCCCGGGGGGCCGAGCGGCCGCACCTCGTAGGAAGAGCCATCCTTGGTGAGGTCGAACGTCCAGCGTTCGAAGGCACCGCGGATCTCCTGCTGACCGCGCTGGATTCCGCCCGCTTCGCGCATGAACGGAAATGCGTTCGTGTCGGATACGAAGATATCGAGATGGACCCGATCGCCTTCATCAAACGCGTTCATGATATGAAAAGCAGACGCGCCAGCCGCGCCTTCGAACCAGCGCATCGCAGCGACATCGCCATCGCGCGGCATGATTCCAACGCGGCAGGTCAGGTCCTGCTCATGGGCCCATTTCGGCCCGCCGGCGCGCAGCCGCTCAAGATCGGTGGTGGTCGGAAAAATCGGGAAAATCGCGCGGCTCTTCGTGATCGCAAAGTCATGGATCATGCCGCCATAGGGCTGGTCGAACCACTGCTCGCGAACGAGGTTGCCGTCGCGATCCGCAATCCCATAGGCGATCGCCCGCGAACATTGGCCATCGGCCTCATAGCCGAAGAAAAACAATTCGCCGGTCTCGGGATCGATCCGCGAATGGGCCGTCATCGTCTCCGATTTGAGGGCGCCGCCGAAATCCCAGGCACCGAGCGTGTCCAGGGTAGTCGGATCCACGCGATAGGCGCGGCCATCCTCCTTCGTCATGAACAGCCGACCTGCATGCCAAAGCGGCGTCGTGTTCGCGACCGTGCGATCAACGCCCGCAACGCTGGGGTCATCGGTAAAGGGATTGCGATACTGGCCGAACAGCGCGCGCCGGGCTTCGCGCTCGGCCGCATAACGCGCGGTTTCGACATAGCGAATGTCATAATCCACAGCGCCATGGTCGAACTTGAAACGCGCGATCATCCCGTCTCCCGACAGGATATGATCGTCATCGAACATCGGCGGGTGGGCCGGATCCGGCACGGCGCGAAAGAAGGCGCCTTCGATCTCGGACGGGATCTCGCCTTCCACCAGCAGGTTGCGGACAGACGCTTCGGTGCGAACAGGCGTATTAAGGCCCGTGAAATGAATGGTCTGAGGAAAAGCGGTCATGACAGGACTCCGGCAGAGCTAATCCGCCGCAGTTGGTCCGCATCTAGCGAATCGCCGATTATCTGACCGCCCGCCATCCCAAGCCCCTCACATCTATCTCTTTTCAGCATCTTAAGATGCTTCAGCCCTATAAATATTCACCGTCCGGCCGATCGTCTGGCCATGACGCGCCGGCGCCGATACCAACATCGCGCGGACGGGGCCACAAAAAAACAGACAATTTGAGGAAAACCACACAGAATGCTCATGGCATATACTGCGCAATAGCGAGTGCTACGGGGCAGGGCGCTTTATGATTGGCAGAGCCCGGTAGCCCGCGTCGCAGGTCAGGTGCTGCGGATCAGGCCTTCCATGGCAGCGGATGCTTCCTCGGCTGCGCCCGCGGCGACGGCATCAAACAGCGCCCAATGTTCGCGCACGGTTTCGCGCGGCGTGCTGCTGCCGCCCTGAAATTCCGTGTACCACAGCACAAAAGTGCCAAGGCTGTTGCCCAGATTGACCAGCGGGGGATTGGCCGTCGCCTGCAACAGCACCTCATAGAACAGGCGGTTCGCCGCCTGTCCCTTTTCGCTGGTCAGGCCAAAACGTTCCATATCCTGCAAAGCCTCGCGCATTCTCGCGATCTGCTGGAGCGTGCGCCGCTGCGCCGCAAGGCTCGCAATTGCGGGCTCAATGATCAGCCGCATCTCGACCAATCCCTCGAGCACGGATGTGGAGGCGCCGCCCTCGAACATCCACTCCATCACATCCGGGTCAAGCAACGCCCAGCGCGTGATGGGCATGACAACGGTGCCGGTGCGCTGGCGGGACTCCACCAGGCCCTTGGCGGCAAGCACACGGATCGCCTCACGGTAGGCACTGCGGGAAACGCTCAGCTCATCGCTGGCATTGAGCTCGGTCGCGAGGATATCGCCGGGATGATGCTTGCCCGTTACGATCGCCACGCCGAGATCGTGCGCGATCCGACGGTGCAGGCTCGTTTTCTGCCGCTTCAGCTGCACCGGCCGGCGGCTCGCCTTGTTCGTTGCGGATTTTGTCATTGCCCACCCATGGTTGCGCCGAGTTTTGCAGCGTCAGCTAGCCGGATTGCGGCCTGAAAGCCAGCATGGCGCATACAAGCTGTCAGATTATGCAGCGAATTTATGCCTTTGCCGCTCGTGCAGAAAGCGCTGGCGCGACGAACTCTCAGCCGATTTGCGATGGCGCGGCGGGGCGGGAACCGGGCGTCCCCGCGTTCGTGACGCTCTAAGAAGATCGGAATACGGGGCGCTCAATAGCCGTTTTCCGATGTGCGCGGCTGTCCATGCAGGAAAGGGGTACGAAATTGGAGCCATCATGCCATCAGCAAGACCGCCAATCTTGCCAATGATCTGTTTTTTTGCGACCAAGCTCCGCCTCACCGGTCCTCGACTGGTGTTTATGGTCTGACAATTCTGCGGTACCCATGTTTCTGCATCCCCATCGTCAGCCTGCGAGAGCCTTCGGGCGATAGAGAGGAAGTCTATATGAGTAATGAGTCATTTTCGCGCCGCAGCTTGTTGTCTGCCGGCATCGGCGCTGCTGGTGTCGCCACTGCACTCCCGGCCATGGCCGCTGCCCAAACGAGCGCAGCGGCCGCGCGGCAGCAGCAGATCTCCGACATGACCGGAAAGGCGCTGACGCCGCCGAGCTTCGAATTCGCATTCGAAATCAAGATCGAGCTGGGCAAGCGCCTGCGTTACGGCCCGACCTTCTGGGGCATGGATCGGGGCTATGTTGGTGTTCTCGGCGGCACCGTGAAAGGCCCCAAGCTGAACGGCAAGATCATCCCGCACAGCGGTGGCGATTGGCCGACGGTGAAACCGGACGACACGGTGCGGTTCGACGCCCGCTACCTGATCGAGGCCGATGACGGCACCATTATCGAGCTGCACAACACCGGCGTTCGCTATGGCAGCAAAGAGGTGCTGGAACGGATGCGCAAATATGAGCCGGTCGATCCTTCCGAATATTATATGGGCCTCACCCCGCGCTTCGATGCGCCGGTTGGCCCGCACGACTGGCTGAGCCGCACGATTTTCGTCGGCAAGGCAGACCGCCGCGAGTCTCAATCCATCTTCACTTACTGGGCGATGGTGTAACAAGTCCGGCTGCCCCGGGGGCTGTGTGCTCGGCTGATGCCCTCGCGCCCCCCGGGGACGGCCATTCTTAGCCATCACGCCAGATGGTCGGGATGCTCGGGATCGATCTCCTTCCAGGTGGAACCGGGATAAAAAAATAGCGGCTCCTCGTCATATACGAGAAGCCGCTATAGCAGCCATCAGCGCTGACTGATGATCAGTCCCGCCTAGGGAATATCATGTCGCGCCAGCGTCCACTTACTGTCGCTGCAAAGCGTACAATCCGCGCCCCGGAACACCTGGGCCGCCTTCTTGTCGCCCTTTAATTGCCATTGCAGCCAAGCGCCGGTCACCCGGCTATATTCGTCTTCATCCTGCGGGGCCCAATATTGCGCGGTATGTCCCACGCCCGTGCGATAGGCCCACACCGCCGGTACCGAGCGCAACCGGCTGAAATCATCCTTGCTGTTCGCATGGGCGCCATCGGACGGATCGCCGCTGAAATAGGCGATGGGCACGTTGACTCGCGCCAGATCGGCTTTGGTCACGCGCGCACCCGGCAGACCGCCCGGCCCGGTGGACCAAACCCCGCTGTTGAGGATGACCGCTGTCGTCACCCGAGGATCGGCCACTGTCACTGCCAGCGCCTGCAGCCCGCCACAGGAATGGCCCATCACCGCAACATGGCGCGTGTCGACCCGCTTGAAATAGGCACTACCGCGACGCTGGCTCTCCGCCGCAGCCCAATCGATCGCCCTGCTCAGTTCCACGGATTCGGAAGGGCCAGGCGCGTTGAAATCGATCGGGCCCGTCGGCATGTAGGGCTCGGCATCATGATCCGTCTCGTATCGCGCATCGCCGATCTGCCCGACCGCAATCACCAAAAAGCCCCGCGATGCGATATCCGTCAGGAACCTGCGGTAGCGATTGCCCACCGCCGCGCAGCCGCCATTCCCCCAGGCGACGATCGGCATACGGCCTTTGACGCCCTCAGGGCGATAAACGACATGGTTGGGCAAGCTCGGCACCGTCTCCATCGTCACCGTGAACGGCCCGGTACGCGGCAAAAGTCTGACCGATTCAACAGGTGCCGTCGGAGTCGGAGTTGGAGCCGCCAAAAGTGAAGCCGGCCAGCTAAGGCCGGCTAAGACTATTGCGATGATGGCATGCTCCCCAATGCAGGTACCGATCGATTTCAGAGCCGTCTCAAGCGACAGTCTTCTAAACATCTGATGCAGTCCTTATGGAGGATTTGGCCGCCTGCCAGCTATTTAATCCACTGGCATGCGGGAGTTCGTTGGAACTCATTTTCTGCAATTGCAAGGTGAAAGCAAGGCGGGCGTCGTGATTGCATCGCTACCAAAATTCAGCAGCGCATAAACTTTGAAGATACTGCGCCCTCAGACACCTGAGAAATCAAGCGTCTGGACATTGGTTACGCTACACAATCGTTTAAGTTCAGATCAGGAAAAATCGCCTGACACAGCGTCCTGTTGCGAAAGGACGCTGCCATTTCGACCCTGTTATCTGAGCGATAGATCAATCCTGCGTGGTAGCCTGTCCTATCTGCGCCAACGCCGCGGCGCGCTTGCGCTCGCTCCCCGGGCACAGCAGCGCATCGCCGATCAGCAGCAGGGTGGGATCGTCGCGCCCGATGGTGCGCACGAGAAAGGCCAGCGCATCGAGCCGGCCGCGCAGCAGGCGCTCATCCGGGCGGGAGACATTGACGGCGACCATGACCGGTGTCTCCGGGGGCAGTCCGGCGGCAATCAGGTTGCGGGCAATTTCCGGCGCGGCGTCGCGGCCCATATAGATGGCGAGCGTCGCTTCGCCCGCCGCGAGGCGTGACCAATCGACATCGAGCGGCTCCTTGCCGCGCGCATGGGCGGTGAGGAAGGTAAGTTGCCGCGCCGACCCGCGCAGCGTAAGCGAGACGAGGCCGCTGGCGGCCGCGGCGCTGGCAGCCGTGATGCCGGGGCAGATGTAGACAGGGATGCCATGCGCGGCACAGGCCGTCAGCTCCTCTGTCGAGCGGCCGAAGATCGAGGGATCCCCGCCCTTCAGGCGCAACACCCGCCGTCCGGCCAGTGCCGCCGCGACGATCAGCTGGTCGATCGTCGCCTGATCCTTGCTGTGGCGGCCTGAGCGCTTGCCGACGCTGACATGCTCGGCTTGCGGGGCAAGATCGAGAATGTCTCGCCCGGCCAGCGCATCGTAGAACACCACATCGGCCTGTTCGAGCAGGCGCAGCGCCTTGCGGGTGAGCAGATCGGGATCGCCCGGCCCGGCACCGACGAGCCAGATAGTGCCGGGTGCAAATGCTTCAGCCATGAACGGCCTCCTTCGTTTCGGCAGCGATGAGCTGCGCAATGGCGGGGCGGCAGGAGCCGCAATTGGTGCCGGCGCCGAGCGCCGCGCCGATAGCGGCGACATCGACGCGATCCCGCGCGCGAATGGCCGCGACGATGGCGTGGAGACCCACGCCGAAGCAGGCGCAGATGATCGGGCCGGGATCGACCTGAGCGCCCGGCGCGCGCCCGGCGAGCACCTGCGGCCCCTGCGGCTGGGCAAGCTGGCCGATGAGCCAGTCGCGCGCCGGCAGGTCGCCGTCGCGGGTGACGAACAGCACGGCGGCGAGGCGCCCGTCCTGCAGGATCGCGATGCGCCGCGTGCCGCGTGCGGGATCGCTCGCCTCGATGCGCTGACCGCGGGGCAGGGTCGCATCCAGCACGGCGGGATCGCCCTCCCCGGCCAGCTCATAGAGCGCGCCATTGGGCACGGCGATGCGCGTCGCCCAGAGGCAATCCGGTGCCTTGGGGGCGCTCAGTGCCGAGCCGTGGAGGATGAGGAAGCCGCGCCAGTCGACCGCGACCGGCTCGATGCGAGCGGGCGTCATCTTGAAGCCGGGCTGACCACTGTGCGGATCGACCAGCGGACGCGCAAGCAAGCCGGTGCGCCCGCCGGTGGACTGGCAATCGGTCCAGTGGATCGGCGTGAACACCTCGCCCCGGCGCTGGCCAGGCATATGTGCGACGCGGAACAGGCTCTCTCCCTGCGGCGTGATGACGCGGGCCAGCGCGCGATCCTCCAGCCCCAACCGCGCGGCATCGGCGGGATGCACCTCAACTTGCGGCTCCTCGCGATGGCGGGCGAGTTTGGGGCTGAGGCCCGTGCGCGTCATCGTGTGCCACTGGTCCCTATAGCGCCCGGTGTTGAGCGTCATCGGCCAGTCGCGCAACTGCGCCTCGGCCTCGCGCTGGACGACCGGCACCAGCCGCGCCTTGCCGTCCGGCGTGGAGAAGCGCCCATCGGCAAAGGGCGTGCCGCCCCACTGGAAAGGCTCGAGCGCGTCGTAATCCGCATTACCCAGCGCCACCTTGTCCCGCAGATTGAGCAGGCGGGCGCCCTCATTGCAATAGGTGGTCAAGCGGGCATGCTCGCGCCAGATTTCCGCCGGATGCGCATAGCCAAAGGCCGTGCGCCAGCCCATGCGGCGGCCGACTTCCTTGATGATCCACCAGTCCGGCTTCGCCTCGCCGGGCAGCGCCAGCACCGCGCGCTGGCGGCTGACGCGCCGCTCGCTGTTGGTGACGGTGCCATCCTTCTCCCCCCACGCAGCGGCGGGCAGGCGCACATGGGCGAAGCGGGTGGTATCGGTATCGGCCATCACGTCCGAGACGACGACGAACGGGCAAGTCTCCAGCGCCTCGCGCACGCGGGCGGCATCCGGCAGCGAGACGGCGGGATTGGTCGCCATCACCCACAGTGCCTTGATGCGCCCTTCCGCAATGGCGCGGAACATGTCCACTGCCTTGAGGCCCGGCTTGGTCGCCATGCGCTCGGCGGCCCAGAAGCGCCCCACCTCCGCCACGTCCTCCTCGCCAAAACTGCGATGCGCGGCCAGCGTCGTCGCCAGCCCGCCGACCTCGCGGCCGCCCATGGCGTTGGGCTGACCGGTGATCGAGAAGGGCGCCGCGCCCGGCTTGCCGATGCGGCCGGTGCCGAGATGGACATTGAGGATCGCGTTGACCTGATCGGTGCCGCGGATCGACTGGTTGATGCCCTGGCTGAACAGGGTGACGGTGCGCGGCGTGGCCGCAAAATGGTCGTAGAAGCGCTGGAGATCGGCAGGGGGAAGGTCGCAGGTCTTTGCGATGCTCCACAGATCATGGTCGCGCTCAAGCGCTTCCCAGAAAGCCTCCGGCGCGGCGACGTGATCGGCGAGAAACGCCGCATCCACCAGCCCTTCGCGCCGGCAATGCGCGAGCAGGCCGTTCATCAACGCCACATCCGTGCCGGGCTTGAGCGCAAGATGCAGGTCGGCATCCTCGCACGTCTCGGTGCGGCGCGGATCGATGACGATGATTTTCGTGCCGCGCTCGGCCCTCGCAGCCATGATCCGCTGATAGACGATGGGGTGGCACCATGCGGTATTCGAGCCGACGAGCACGATCAGGTCGGCCGCATCGAGATCGTCATAGCTGGCGGGCACGATATCCTCGCCGAACGCGCGCTGATGACCGGCGACCGCGCTGGACATGCACAGGCGCGAATTGGTGTCGATGTTCGCCGAGCCGATGAACCCCTTCATCAGCTTGTTGGCGACGTAATAATCCTCGGTGAGCAACTGGCCGGAGACATAAAAGGCGACGCTGTCCGGCCCATGGCGGGCAATGGTCTCGCGGAAGCGGCGGGCCACGAGATCGAGCGCCTTGTCCCAGCCGGCCCGCTTGGCGCCGATCATCGGGTGGAGCAGACGGCCCTCCAGCCCGACCGTCTCGCCCAGATGCGTGCCCTTGGAGCACAGCCGCCCGCGATTGGCCGGGTGATCGGGATCGCCTTTGATCGCCATGCTGCGCGGGCCGATGGGCGTCGCGAGAATGCCGCAGCCAACGCCGCAATACGCGCAGGTGGTGCGGATGTTAGCCCTCTCCCCTTCAGGGGAGAGGGTTGGGAGAGGGGAACTGGGATTGGCGGGGGTCAACGACGCAATCCCCCTCTCCCCGGCCCTCTCCCCTGAAGGGGAGAGGGAGAAGCAATCGCCCCCATCACGCCGCCGCCTGCAGCGTGCCGGTACGGCAGATCAGCACCCGACCGCCATCGACCTTCACCGGAATCGTCGGCGTGCAGCCCTTGTCCTCGCCCTGCGCCTCGCCGGTCGCCAGCGCGATGTTCCAGTTGTGCAGCGGGCAGGCGACGCTGTGGCCATGGACGATGCCCTGGCTGAGCGGGCCGCCCTTGTGCGGGCAGCGGTTGCGCAGGGCAAAGACCTTGTCGTCCCCGGTGCGGAACACGGCGATCTCCCCCGCGCCATCCACGGTGACGGTGCGGCTGCCGCGCACGGGAATCTCGTTCACCCAGCCGATGTCGAGCCAATCGCCGATCATGCCATTTCCTCCGCTTTGACGGGTTTGAACTGCGCCATATGCGCGTGCTGCTCGCGCTCGCCGCCCTCAGCGCGGGCCGCCCAGGGATCGTCCTGACTGAAGCTCTGCGAATAGAGGAAACGCGCGCACAGGGCCTCGCGCCCCACTTCGTCCTCGACGATGCGCTGCTTCACATAATCGATGCCGACCCGCTCGACCCAAGGCGCGGTGCGCTCCAGATAGCGGGCTTCCTCGCGGTAGAGCTGGATGTAGGCCGCGCAATAATCGAGCACCTGCTGCTCGGTGGAGACGCGGCAGAGGAGGTCCGTGGCGCGCACATGGATTCCGCCATTGCCTGCGACATGCAGCTCATAGCCCGAGTCCACGCAGACCACGCCAAAGTCCTTGATGGTCGCTTCCGCGCAATTGCGGGGGCAACCGGAGACGGCGATCTTGAACTTGTGGGGCATCCACGAGCCCCAGCTCATCTTCTCCAGCCGCACGCCAAGCCCGGTGGAATCCTGCGTGCCGAAGCGGCACCACTCGCTGCCCACGCAAGTCTTCACCGTGCGCAGCGCCTTGCCATAGGCATGGCCCGAGACCATGCCGGCGGCATTGAGATCGGCCCAGACGGCGGGCAGATCCTCCTTCTTGATGCCGAAGATGTCGAGCCGCTGGCCGCCGGTGACCTTGACCATCGGCGCCTCATATTTCTCGACCACATCGGCGATGGCGCGCAGCTCGCGCGGATTGGTGAGGCCGCCCCACATGCGCGGCACGACGGAATAGGTGC
Source organism: Sphingobium sp. B1D7B (assembly GCF_025961965.1). Taxonomy (NCBI): domain Bacteria; kingdom Pseudomonadati; phylum Pseudomonadota; class Alphaproteobacteria; order Sphingomonadales; family Sphingobiaceae; genus Sphingobium; species Sphingobium sp. B1D7B. Next base: position 1,283,182 of record NZ_JAOQOR010000001.1, on the reverse strand, counting down.
CGTCCTTCTGGATGTTGGCATGGAGGCGCTCGTTGACGAAGCGGCTCTGCTGGTCGTCCACATAGTCACCCGGTAGGGCGCAGAGCAGATAATAATTGAGCGCGGGACGGCAGGAGGCGCAGCCATCCGGCGTGCCCCAGTGCAGCTTCTGCATCACCTCGGGGATCGACCGCATGCCCTGCGCGACGATCTCCCGCCGCACATCGTTATGCGTGAAGCTGGTGCATTTGCACATCGTCTTGGGACCGGACTGGACATCATCGCCCAGCGTGATCGCCAGCAATGTCTCGACGAGGCCCGTGCAGGAGCCGCAGCTGGCCGAGGCCTTGCAGGTCGCGCGCACCGCATCGAGGCTGTGGGCGCCCTTGGCGATGCAGGAGACGACCTGGCCCTTGGACACGCCGTTGCAGCCGCAAATCTCGGCATCGTCCGAGAGCGCCGCAACGGCCGCCTTAGGGTCCGCCTGCCCACCCCCGGAGGCGAAGGCCTGGCCGAAGATCAGCAGATCGCGCAGGTCCGCGATGCTCTCCCCCTTCTTGAGAAGGTCGAAATACCAGCTGCCATCCGCCGTATCGCCATAGAGTACCGCGCCGACGATACGGTCATCCTGCAGCACGAGGCGCTTGTAGACACCCCGGCTGGCATCGCGCAGCACGATGTCCTCGCAGCCCGCGCCCGCGCCGGAGAAGTCGCCCGCGGAGAAGACGTCGATGCCCGAGACCTTGAGCTTGGTGGAGGTGACCGAACCGCGATAGGGGTTCGCCTTGCCGATGAGACCGTCCGCAAGGCTGCGGCACATGTCCCACAAGGGCGCAACGAGGCCATAGACCTGCCCGTCATGCTCCACGCACTCGCCGACCGCGAGAATCGCGGGGTCCGAGGTGACCATGTGATCGTCCACCTTGATGCCGCGCCCGACCTCCAAACCGGCCTCGCGCGCCAGCGCCACCGAGGGGCGGATGCCGACGGCCATGACGACGAGGCTCGCGGGGATCTCGCGGCCATCTTTCAGGCGCACGCCCTCGACCTTGCCCTGCCCAAAGACTTCAGCGGTATCGGCACCGGTGAGGATGGTCTGCCCGCGCGCCTCCAACGCCGTCTTGAGCAGCCAGCCCGCGGCTTCATCGAGCTGGCGCTCCATGAGCGTGCCGGGCAGGTGCAGAACCGTCACCTTCATGCCGCGCAAGGAAAGCCCGTGCGCGGCCTCCAGCCCGAGCAGACCGCCACCGATCACGATGGCCTCGCCGCCACCCCCGTTATTTTTGGCATCGGCTGCGGCGACCATCGTGTCGACATCCTTCATGTCGCGGAAGCTGATGACGCCGGGCAAGTCATACCCGGGTACGGGGATGATGAACGGGTCCGATCCGGTGGCGATGAGCAGGCGGTCATAAGCGACGATCCGGCCCGAACGGCTGGTGACGGTGCGCGCGGCACGATCGATAGCGGTGACCGGATCGCTCACGATCAGATCGATGCCGTTCTCCCGATACCAGTCGGCCGTATTGATGACGATCTCGTCAAAGCTCTTTTCCCCGGCCAGCACAGGGGAGAGCATGATGCGGTTATAGTTCACATGCGGCTCGGCGCCGAAGATGGTGACGCGGTAGCGCCCGGCATCGCGCGCCAGCAGTTCCTCGACGGCGCGGCAACCGGCCATGCCATTGCCGATCACCACCAGATGTTCGCGCGGCGCAGCGCTGCCGCCCGATGCCCCTTCCGATGGTCCCGCCTCCGGTGCTGCCCCTCCGCCCCGATAATCCTGGAAGTCCATGTGCCTTGCTCCAAAACGAAAAAAAGCCGCCATCCGGGCTCCGGTGTTTGAACCGAAGCCTGGATGGCGGCTTTGCCATCACATCGCGCCTTGACGGCCCATCCGCGGGCCAGTCTCAGCTATGAAATCCGTCGGGCGTCCTTGCCCTTCGCACTGCAACATGACGCGATTCGCGAAACCGCGCAAGCGATTCCGGCGCGTCATCGTCACAGCGCCCAATCCAGTTGCAGCCACAGCTTGCTGGTGTCGGTCCCGAAGCTGTCCGCCGCATAGCGTGCAAAACGCGCAGATACCGTGGCCTTATCACGCTTCACACTGGCGAGGAAATTGATCTCGTCGCCATAATGACGCGCCAGCCGGTCACTCTCGAATCGGTGATAGATGGCCTGCACCGTCACGCCCCGCCGGCCGTAGCTCGCGCCCGCGTAGAGATCGCGCAGGCCATCGGGCGGGGTGGTGAGGAACTTGTCCGCCCAGCCCTGAAACTTGAAATTGGTGCCGAGCGGCGTCTGGACGCTGGTGAACGCGGCGCCGCCGGACGCGCCGAGCACTTCATAGCCGGCATTGAGCTTGAGGGCGGCCACATCCAGCGTCACGTCCGCCAACCAATAGTCCGCCGCATAATCATTGGGATTGCGGCGATAATCGCTCTGCCGCGCGTAGCTGAGCGCATAGCCGAGCTTCGTGGAGGCCGAGAGCTTGCGCGTCCCCGCGAGCCGGACGCCATAGGTCTGGCTCGACAGCCGATAGCCCTGCACCGCCGCCTCGTCCTGATCGATCAGATAGGCAAAGCCGGTAACGGTGCCGAACGGCGTCTTCGCCGAGACGTTGGTCAGCACGCTATCGCCGTCGATGCTGCGCGGCCGGGCACCGGCGCCATCCACGCCCCAGATGGTGCGCACCTGCCAGACATAGGCGACATCCGCGCGAACGCCCGGAAGTCCGGTCCATTCTCCGCGCGCGGCATCGAAGCTCTGGCCGTTCTGCCGGAAGCCGACCGCGCCGACGAAGCGCTCGTCATCCAGCATGATGCGCTGCCGCCCGGCGGTGAGCGCAAAGGACGGCGTGCGATAGGCAATCTGCGCGCGGGACAGAGCCACATTTTGCGGGTCGGCGATAAGCGGCCGGTTGGCCGCGCCGTTCAACCCGTCAAAGGCATCCCCTGCGAGACGGAGCGTGCCCTGCCCTTCCACCAGCGCGGAGAGTGGCCCGAGGCTGGCTTGCGCGCCGGCGCGGAGCCGGGCCGTTGCCGCATCGGCTTGCGACTGGGCCAGCCCGTCCTGATCGACGCTCTCATAGCGCAGACGCAGTTCGGCGAGCGGCTTGACCGTCAGATCCTGGGCGCAAGCCGGCCCGGCGGCGACCAGCAGGGCCGCCGTCATAGACAAAGATTTCATGATTTTCCCCCTGATGAGACGGGCGGAGCCAGCGGCCCCGCCCCATCGTCACGCCATCAGATGCGCGCGCCGGTCGTCCAGGTCGCGCGCCACTTGCTCTTGACCGCCAGCATCCCCGCGAGCGCCAGAACCGCGAGGCCGGCGAAGATCAGGAAGCCCGAAGAGAAGCTGCCGGTGAGTTGCTTGGCAAACCCGAGCGAGGAGGCCAAGTAGAAGCCGCCCACGCCGCCCGCCATGCCGACCAGCCCGGTCATGATGCCGATTTCCGCCTGGAAGCGCTGCGGCACGAGCTGGAACACCGCGCCATTGCCCGTGCCCAGGGCCAGCATGGCGAGCACGAAGAGGCCGAGCGCGGCGGGGAGCGTGGTCGCCATGCTCACCCCGGCAAGGGCCAGCGCGGCGACGAGGAACACCAGCACAAGCGTGTTGATGCCGCCGACCCGATCCGCCAGCGCCCCGCCCATTGGCCGCACCAGTGATCCGGCGAACACGCAGGCCGCCGTGCAATAGCCGGCCATGATCGGGCTGAGCAGGAACTGATCGGTAAAGTAGATGCTGAGCGAGGCGGAAAGTCCCGAGAAACCGCCAAACGTGACGGCATAAAAGCCCATCAGCCACCAGGCGTCCGCCGTCTGGAGCGGTTTGAAATATTCGAGGACCTTCTTGGGCGCGGGCTGATTCGGCGCGTCCTTGGCCATCACCATGTAGATCACGAAGACGATCGCGAGCGGAATGCAGGCGAGGCCCAGCACCGCGTTCCAGCCGAAGAGCTTGGCCAGCGTCGGCGCGAACAGCGCGGCGAGGACCGTGCCGGAATTGCCCATACCGGCAAGACCCATCGCCTTGCCCTGATGCTCGGGCGGATACCAGCGGCTGGCCAGCGGCAGCGCGATGGCGAAGCTGGCGCCCGCGAAACCGAGGATCACGCCCAGCGCCAGCGTGCCGCCGAAGCTGTCCACGCCCATCATCCACGCCGTCATCAGTCCGACGATGACGATGACCTGGCTGATCGCGCCGGAGAGCTTGGGGCCGATCCGGTCGACCAGCAACCCGTTCACGACGCGCAAGATGGCGCCCATCAGCGTGGGGGTTGCGACCATCAGCCCCTTCTGCGCAGCCGACAGTCCCAGCGTGGCGGAGATATCCGGCGCGAGTGGGCCGAGCATCACCCAGACCATGAAAGCGAGATCGAAATAGAGAAACGAGGCGATCAACGTTGGCTTGTGGCCCACGCGCCAGAAATTGCTTTTCTCGGATGATGCCTGCGTGGCGCTCATGCCAGTCACGTCACTGATTATCGTTGCCATGTCACGTCCCCTTAGTGACGAAGCCCCCTGATGGGCGGTGAAACGAAAAAAGCCGCTCGGCAGACGATGCGCACAAAAATGCACATGTCTGGCCAGCGGCATTGCTGCAAAATTTGGGAGGACGCGGCCCGCTCCCTCAATGGAGCGCCTGTCCAAGCGGTCACGCCTCGTCGCGTAACGGAGATACTATCTCGCGATTCGGCTCATGTTGCAAGGCACAATTTTGGGCAGAGTCGGAGGCGGCAATCTCATGCCCGATGAGCCAAGCTCAAACCCTCTCCCCTTGAGGGAGAGGGATGCGCAGACTTGGCAGCGTTCTGCCTGGTCGAAGCTGGGAGAGGGGTAGCGATCCGAAGGATCGCGGGGATCGATGATCCGCCCCCTCATCCCCGCTCGAACCCCGCCAGATAAGCCTCGATCTGATCCGGATCGAACTTGCGACCATCGAAGAAGCGATCTGGCCCCAGCGTGATCGCGCCGCGCGGGGCGCCGATGGGGAGTGGGCTGGTGAGGGCGCCTTCCACCTTGCTGCTGGCGCCCGGCATCGGCGCGTCGCTGTCGGCCAGCGCGCGGCGGTAGATGTCCGGCCGGAAGACGGACGCGGCCTTGGCGCGGCTCGCCTCGCCGGGCTTCACCATGCGCCAGCGCACGAACTGGGAGTAAATCCACAGCGCCTGGCTCTGCCAGGGAAAGGGCGTGGCCTCGCGGGCGAAGAGCAGGAAGTCGGGCAGATCGACCGGCGGCTCGCCCTGCCGCGCGACGATGCGCCCGGCCAGCCCACGCTCCACCAGTGGGATTGGCTGATCGAGATAGGCCGGCCCGGCGAGCAGGAAGGCCAGTTCCGCGCGATTGGCGGGATCGTCGCACCAGAGCGCTGCCTTGGCCATGGCCCGCAGCAGCGCATCGACTGCATCCGGATTGGCTTCCATCCAGTCGGTGCGGAAGGTGAGCACCTTTTCGACGCCGCGCTGCCAGAGCCGTTCGCTCGCCGCCACGGCTTCGGCAAGCCCGGCCTCTATGGCCGCACTGCCCCAGGGCTCGCCGGCCGTGAAGCCATCGATCTCGCCGGCGCGCATCGCCTCGACCATCAGTGAGGGCGGCAGCACGCGCATCACCACGTCGCGGTAGGGATCGATCCCGGCGCTGGCGAGGAAGTAGCGCAGCACAAGAGCATGGCTGGAAAAGCGATGGACGACGCCGATGATCGGCTTGCGATGATGCAGACCGATGGCGGTGGCGAAATCATGTGCGGTGGCCAGCGGATCGTTGAGGCGCGCGGACGTGTCCGGCTCCAGCGCGGCGGAAAAGCCCGGCGCCATGACGATGAGGTTGCCATTGACGTTGAGCTTATAGGGCGCGGAAAGCGCGCAAGGCTGCTGGCTCAAGCCCAGCGTCACCGCCACCGCGAGCGGGGCCAGCATGTGCGCAGCCTGCACCTGGCCGTAGACGAGCCGGTCGCGCAGCGTAGCCCAGCTGGTATCGCGCAGCAGATCGAGCGCGACGCCCTCGGCTTGCGCAAAACCCTTCTCGCGCGCGGCAACGAGAACGGCGGTATCGGTCAGTCCTAGAAAGGCAATGCGGATCGGCGTCACGGCGTGCCTCCCAGCAGATCATGCGCGGTAATCAGGGCCGCGGCGATATCGACCATCTTCTTCCCCTGGTTCATCGCGCTGGAGCGCAGCAGAGCATAAGCCTCCGGCTCGCCGAGGCCGCGCTGCGCCATGAGGATGGCCTTGGCGCGATCGATCGTCTTGCGGTCGGCCAGTTGCGTGCGCGCATCGTCCAGCTCGGCCTGCATCCGGGCGAAGGCATTGAAGCGACGGATCGCCAGATCGAGGATCGGCTTGATCCGCTCCTTGCGCAGCCCGTCGACCACATAGGCAGAGATGCCGGCATCGATCGCCGCCTCGATCATGCTGTCATCCGACTGGTCGACGAACATCGCGATGGGCTTGGCCAGCGCACGGCTGACGGTGAGCATTTCTTCCAGTGTATCGCGGCTGGGGTTGCCGAGGTCCATCAGCACCACGTCCGGCGCCATGCGCTCGAGCCGCGCGACGAAGGCGCCGCGTGGGGGGACGACATGGATGTCGTCATAGCCGGCATCACGCAGCCCTTCCTCGAGGACCGTCGCGCGCGCGCCGCTATCATCGACGATGACGATTCTCATGAGATCTCTTTTCGCACCCGCAGCGCAAGTGCGCCAAGCGCAGGGCTCTAGTCAAACATAAAGCCGGTGGTGCGGCATGCAATGGCGAGCGGAGAATGGGCCGGGCTCAAGCTCCACTTCGTGATGACGTTATGCACGCAGTCGATAGGCCCCATGCGCCACCACACCGTTGCCCACGTCAGGCCACGCCATAAGTCTCGATAAAAATATCGGGAGACGATGCATGGAGATCAATCCGCTTCATCCGCTGTTTGCAGCGGAACTTATCGGCGCTGACCTTTCCACCGAGCCGGATCAGACGCTGATCGACCTCGTCGAAGAGGCGATGGCGCAATATGCGGTGCTCGTCATCCGCGGGCAGTCGCACATCGGTGATGCGGATCACATTCGCTTCAGCCGGGCGTTCGGCCCGCTGGAACTCCCCCATGGCACGCGCTCTGATGGCGCCGCTCCCCGCAAGCGGATCAGCCCGCTGCTCTACGATGCCTCCAATCTTCGGCTGGACGGAGAGATCATGGCGCCGGACGACAAGGCGGTCGCCAACAACAAGGGCAATGAGCTGTTCCACATGGACAGTTCCTTCCACGCCATGCCAACCAAATGGTCACTCCTGCTCGGCCACAGCGTCACCAGTGAGGGCGGTGAGACGGAGCTGGTCGACACCCGGGCCGTGTACGACGCGCTGCCCGAGGATCTGCGGAACCGGATCGACGGGCGCGTTGCCGAGCATAATGTCTGGATCTCGCGCCAGCGCATCGGCTTCGAGGGCACGATGGCGCTCAAGGAGATGTATCCGGCGGTCACCCACGACATTGTCGGCCTGTCCGCGTCCGGCCGAAAGTGCCTCGTGATCGGCTCCCACGCGGACCATATCATCGGCATGGATGAAGCCGAGGGTCGCGCCTTGCTGGACGCCCTCGTCGCCTTCGCATCCCAGCCGCAATTTATCTACAGCCACCGGTGGCAGCAGGGAGACCTGCTCATCTGGGACAATCGGTGCACCCTGCATCGCGCCCGCCCGTTCGATTACTTCGGTGTGAAGCGCGACCTGCGTCGCTCGACCATCTGCGAATATGGCGACGAAATGTCCGCTATCGAGGCGCGGCGGACCTGATCAGCGCCGCCGTACGGGGGATCGATATGCACAAGCTGAATAACGGTTATCGCCGCGCCCTCATGGCCGCTGTTCATGAGCGATGATATCCGCCCATCGTTGGCTTGACACGCCGCCGGCTCGTCCGCCGCGGCCCACGCGCCAGCCAAGCTACCGCCCAAAGAGCGGCGCTTAGAGTAGCAGCGATTTCAAGGGAGAGTGATATGGGGCTCAAGACGATTTTTGGTTGTTCTGCATCGGCAGCCGTGCTGGCGAGCCTGTGCGTCGCGGCGCCTGCCGTCGCGCAGGATGCGGCCGAGACGGCCAGAACCGACGGTGACATCGTGGTGACGGCGCGCTTTCGCGAGGAACGCCTGCAGACCGTGCCGATCGCCATCACCGCCGTCACCGGCGACGAACTGGTGGCGCGCGATGCGCGGGACGTAACCGCGCTGTCCAACACCACGCCGAACATCTATCTGCGGGAAGGCAGCGCCGCCTTTGGCAAGTCGCTCCAGTCGACCATCCGTGGCATCGGCGAGTCCGATTATCAGTTCACCATCGAGCCTGCGATCGGCGTCTATGTTGACGACGTGTATCACGGCACGGTGTTCGGCGGCGTGCTTGGCCTGCTCGATCTGGAACGCGCGGAAGTTCTGCGCGGTCCGCAGGGCACGCTGTTCGGCAAGAACTCGCTCGGCGGCGCGCTTCGGCTCGTTTCCAAGCAGGCGACCGGCAGCAACACCGGCTATGTCGAGGCGACCGCAGGCAGCTACGACCGCATGGACGTGCGCGGCGCCTTCGATGCATCGCTGATCAAGGATCGCGTCTTCCTGCGTGTTTCGGGCGCGTCGCTGAGCCGCGAGGGCTATATGTCCGTGCTGGACTTCGCCTGCGCCAACCCCGGCAGCACCGGCGCGGGCACGGCGCCGCTGTCCTACCTGCTGCGCCAGAGAACGACGGAATCCGGATGTGAGGTCGGCAAGCTCGGCAACATCAACACCAAGGCGGCGCGGGCCTCTCTGCGCGCGCTGGTGAGCGATGACCTCGAAGTGACCGTGACGGGCGATTATTCCCGCGATCATACGGCCCAGAGCGCCTACAAGCTGCTCACCATCAGCCCGACACTGACGTCATACAATGCCACCATCGGCGTGCCGCTGTACGGGATTCCCTACGACAGCCGCTTCATCACCAACTCGCCCTACACGACCTATGCCGCCTATCAGCCCGGCCGCAACGGTCTGGCCCTGCCCAATGAGAGCAATCTCGATCAGTGGGGCATCACCGGGAAGATCCACTGGAAGCTGGGCGAGAATATCAGCCTCACCTCGATCACGGCATGGCGGAAATATGACGGCTTCTTCGGGCGCGATGGCGATGGCTCGCCGATGGACCTGGGCGGCAGCGCGGAGACTCTGGGCCACCACCAGTTCAGCCAGGAAGTCCGCCTGTCCGGCCTGATGATGGATGACCGGCTGGATTGGACCCTGGGCGGCTATTATTATACGGCGACCGGCAATTATGACAGCTGGGTCTACTTCGCCACGCTCAACCTGACCCAGTTCACCAAGGATATCTCGAAGAGCAAGAACTACTCGGCCTTCGCGCATGTCGCCTTTGCGCTCACCGATCAGCTCAAGCTGAACGGTGGCCTGCGCTACAGCAACGAGAAGAAGGACTATGTGTTCGACCGTCTCTATTACGAGACCGGCACGCGGCCCTTCGCTTACACCACGGCCGATGTCGCCTATGACCGCGTCGACTATCGCGTCGGTCTGGACTTCAAGGCCAGCGAAGACGTGTTCCTTTACGGCTCGGTTTCCAGCGGCTTCCGCTCGGGTGGCTTCAATCCTCGTCCGCTCAGCGCGGCGCAGGTGACTGCGGTGTTGCCGGAAACGGTGACGTCCTACGAGTTGGGCGCGAAGCTCAACCTGCTGGATCGCGCCGTACAGGCCAATTTTGCGGTCTTCCAGACGGACTTCACCAACCGTCAGGTCACCGCCATCGTGCCGGATCTCAACGGCGTTCCCAACTCGCTGCGCACCAATGCCGGCACCGCCCGCATTCGCGGCGTGGAAGCCGAGGTGACGGTGCGTCCCACGCAGGGCCTGACCCTGAACGGCATGTTGGGGTATAATGACTTCGCGTATACCGATCTGGGCGCGGCGGCGGCTGTTCCCAACGGCCCGTGCGCAACCTGCGAACCGGTCGGCGCCCCGGCGTTCAACTATGCCGTCGCGGCGCAGTATGACTTCGACCTGGGTTCCGCCGGCGAGGTGAGCGTGAGGGCCGACTGGAACTGGCGCAGCCGCATCTGGTACGATCTGGCCAACACACTCAGCCAGTCCCAGCCGGGCTATGGCCTGCTCGGGGCGCGGGTGAGCTGGCAGCCGGATGCGAGCGGGCTGACGCTCTCGGCGTCGATCAGCAACCTGACCGATACCTTCTATTATACCGGCATTGGCCCGACCTCGACGGCCGGCATCCAGGCCACCCCGTCCAGACCGCGCGAGTGGGCCGTCACCGCCCGCTACGAGTTCTGAGCAGACAATGAAAGTTCAGGTCCGGGGCCGTCACAGGCCCCGGATTTTGCCTGACCGGCACAACAGCATGGCGACGCATCGCGAAACACGGGTCGCCCGGCATCGATGAGGACCGCTATGGACAATCTCGTTTCCACTCAATGGCTCGCCGAGCAGCTTGGCGCTCCCGATCTCTGCATCGTCGATGCGACGCGGCACCATTTCGAGCCGGAGCGGCAGTCCGCCGCCGAATATGAAGCAGGGCACATTCCGGGCGCGGTGTTTCTCGATCTGCTTCATCTGGTCGATGCCGCCTCCCCCATCGATAATACGATGCCGCAGGCGGAGCAGTTTTCGGCCCGGATGCGCGAGCTGGGCGTTTCTGCCGATCAACGCATCGTTATTTACGATGACAGCGTGGTGAAGACGGCGGCGCGGGCCTGGTTCATGTTCCGCATGTACGGCCTGCCGAATGTTGCCATGCTCGATGGCGGCCTGGCGAAATGGAAGGCCGAGGGGCGGCCGCTCGCCACCGGTATCGAGACGCGAACGCCCAGCACGTTTACAGCGTCCTTCGACGAGACGCGCCTGCGCGACAAGGCGGACGTTCTGCGCAACATCGAGGACAAGACCGCGCAGCATATCGACGGCCGCGGCGCGGCCCACTTCAGCGGCGCGGATGAAGACCCCAATCCCGCCGTTGCATCCGGCCATGTGCCCGGCTCGATCAACGTGCCCTTCTGGGATCTGTTCGAGGCGGACGGGACATTCAAGAGCGACGAAACGCTCAGGGGCGTGTTCGCGAACACCGGCGTAGACCTCTCCAAGCCGATCATCACCAGTTGCGGGGGCGGTGTCGTCGCCTGCGCGCTTGCCCTCGCGCTGGAGCGGATCGGCAAGGAGGATGTCGCGCTTTACGATGGAAGCTGGACGGAATGGGGCGCCGATCCGGCCCTGCCCAAGGCCAAAGGCCCCGCCCAGCCCACCTCCGCCAAGCCTGCCTCCGCCTGAGCGAACGGCATCAGACCTCCCTCGAACAAACCCCGCCACGCCCCCCGGCCGGCGAAAGAGAGTGCCATGACCCAGACCAACCCCATCCGCATCTACGACCTCAATCTCGTCACCGGCGCGACGATCAGCCCCTTCTGCTGGCAGGCCAAATATGCCGTGGCCCATAAGGGGCTGGAGGCCGAGATGAGCGAGGGGGGCTTTACCTCGCTCTCGCGCCGCACTGGTGGCCGCACCGATTTCCATCCCGGCATCAGCGATGGCGACACATGGGTGTTCGAGAGCCTGCGCAGCGGCGATTTCGTCGTCGCGGATTATCTCGACCGCGCCTATCCCGACCGACCGATGCTGTTCCGCAATGCGGACCATCATGACTATGTGAAGTTCCTGGATACCTGGCTGTGGGCCACCGCGATCAAGCCTTGGTTCCAATGCTACATCCTCGACTATCACGATCTCTCCCTGCCGGAAGATCGCCCCTATGTGCGCGAAAGCCGCGAGCGGGATTTTCTGGGCGGACGCACGCTGGAGGACGCGCAGGCCGGACGGGAAGAGCGCCTGCCGCTGGTCGTGCCGCAGCTCGAGCCGCTGCGCGAAGTGCTGCGCGAGCGCAGATGGCTCGGCGGCGAGGCGCCGGACTTTGCCGATTATTCCGCGCTCTCCATCTTCCTGTGGGCCGCCTCCGTCGCGAAGACGCCGCCCCTCCCCGAGGATGATTTCCTGCGCGACTGGTATGAGCGCGGCTGCGATCTGTTCGGCGGCATCGGTCGCCATCCCGGCCTGCATTCCATCTTCGGCCTGAAGATGCCGACCGCCTGAACAAGCCCCGGTCCGTGTACGGCCGGTTCGCCGGCTGTCCGCGCCCATTCGAGACCAACAAGCATGACGATGTGCCAAGCGCGCGGCGGTCCCCGGATCGCCGCCTTTTTCCATGAGCCGAGCTTTACCGTCAGCTATGTCGTGCATGATCCGGCCTCCCGGCAGGCGGCGATCATCGACAGCGTGCTGGATTTCGATCCGGCCTCCGGGCGCACCGCGTTCACCTCGGCCGATACCATCACAGCCCATGTGGTCGAAGCCGGACTGACGGTGGCGTGGCATCTGGAAACCCATATCCATGCCGATCATCTCTCCGCAGCGCCCTATCTGCAGGCGAGGCTCGGCGGCCAGTTGGCGGTCAGCCGCGCGATCATCACCGTGCAGGCGCTGTTCGGGCGGCTGTTCAATGCCGGCAGCGATTTCGCGCGGGATGGCTCGCAGTTCGACCGGCTGCTCGAGGATGGTGACAGCCTGCCCTTGGGCAATCTCGACTGCCAGGTTCTCCATGTGCCCGGGCACACCCCCGCTGATCTCGCCTTTCTCATCGGCGACGCCGCCTTTGTCGGCGACACGCTGTTCATGCCGGATTACGGCACGGCCCGCGCGGACTTTCCCGGCGGCGATGCGCGCACCCTGTTTCGCTCGATCCGCCGCCTTCTCGCCGTGCCAGACGAGACGCGCCTGTTCCTCTGCCATGATTACAAGGCGCCGGGCCGCGACACTTTCTGTTGGGAGACCACCGTGGCCGCCCAGCGCGCGGACAACATCCATGTGCGGGACGGCATCGATGAGGAGAGTTTCGTCGCGATGCGCGAGGCGCGCGACAGGTCGCTTGCCATGCCTCAGCTCCTGATGCCCTCCATTCAAGTGAACATGCAGGGCGGCCGCCTGCCCGAGCCCGAAGGCAATGGCGTGCGCTACCTCAAGATTCCCATCGACGCCTTTTGAGGACGTTGTTCAGGCAGGTCATTTCTTCGCCGGCAGCTTGAACACGAAGATCGAGTTGCCCGCGCCGGAGGGCAGCGGTGTCTCCGGGAACGCCGCCGCGATGGAGCTTGCCGAAACACTATAGCCGGTGGGGACGACGAGATATTGCTCGCCGTCCAGCTCATAGGTCATCGGCGAGCCGCCGACCGGCGCATTGAGCCGCTGCTGCCAGAGGACCACGCCGGTCTTCTGGTCCCAGGCCTTGACGAAGCGGCCCGCATCGCCGCCGATCACCAGCCCGCCCCCGGTCGCCAGCAGCGAGGATGTCGGGACGGTGCGCTGCCGCGCCTTCCAGCCTTCAACCCTCGGCTTGCGCGCGCCAACACTGATCGCCTCGACCAGCCCCGCATCCGTCACGCCTTCAGGCAAGGTACGCGGCCCAAACTTCATGGACGCGATGATGTTGCCGGTGGTGAACTTGGTCTGCGTGGCCGAGATGGTGTTGCACGCCTCCGTCAGCGGCACATAGAATTGCCCGGTGAGCGGACTGTAGGCACCGGCCTGCCACAATTTGCCGCCGGAAATGGAGGTGCAGATGTTCACTTCCTCGCCCAGCGCCTTGATGATCATCGCCTCATTGGGATGAACCGTCCCGTCCGGATCGATGCGCGAGACGGAATTCTGGAACACCGTGTCCTTCGACCAGAGATATTTCCCCGTGTCGCGATCCAGGGCGAAGAAGATGCCGTTCTTGCCCGCCACGGAGATCATCAGGCGGCGCATCTTGCCGCCCTCCGGCACATCGACCAGCACGCGCTCGAAGGGGCTGTCCAGATCCCAGTTGTCGCGGGGGAGATGCTGGTAATACCATTTGATCTTGCCGGTATCGGCATCGATTGCCAGCGTCGAATTGGTGTAGAGGACGTTGCCCTTGCCGGTGCCGCGGATCAGCTCCGAATAAGGGCCGGGGCCGCCGGTGCCCCAGAAGGTGGTGTTCGTCCGGGGATCGTAAGAACCAGTTGCCCAGGGCGTGCCGCCCCAGCGATTGGCCGGCGGCACCTCCCCCCAGCTCCGGCCCTGCGCCGGATTGGCGGGATCGTCGATAGTGTTGACGCGCCACAACTCCTTGAGCGTCTTGAAGTCGTGCGCCATGATGTAGCAGCCGCCGGCCGAACCGGCGGTCGAGCAGCCCGAAATCGCCGAGATGATCTTGCCGTTCACGACGAGCGGACCGACCGTGTAGCTATAGCCCTTGCGGTAATCGAGAGCCTGCACCTCGCGGCGGACCTCGCCCGTCCGCGCGTCCAATATGATGATGCGCGCATCGACCGTGGTGAGCACCACGCTGTCCTCATAGAGCGCGATGGAGTTCTTCTGGCGGCGGCTTTGATAGGCTTGATAGCTCCAGTCGGCGGGAATCTTGGCGAGGGCCGGGCGATATTCCCAGATCAGGTCGCCTGTGCGGGCATCGAGCGCCTGCACGATATTGTTGTTGGTCTGCAGGAAGAGGATGCCATCGTGCATCAGCGGCGCCGTTTCCTGCACGCCCACATCAGCCATCGGCCAGGCCCAGACGAGCTGCAACTTGCCGACTGTCTCGCGGTCGATCTGCGCGAGCGGGCTATATCCCTGATTGTCGATCGTGCGGCGCCAGGAGAGCCACTCGCCTGCCGGCGGATCGCGCAGCATCTGGTCGGTGACCGGCTCGTAGCGCTCCCTCACGCCTTGCGCGTGGGACGGCACTGAAAGGCCTGCCAAGACCAAAGCGGCCCAGGTCATTGCAGCAAGGGGAGGCTTGCTCATTATAAACTCCATATCTGAGCAACCGGGCGCGGCAGGATCACTTCACGCTCGGCAGTGTCTTGCCCCAGGTGTAGGCTTGCGGAACGGCCTCAGGCGCCTCGGGTGGGGCGCTGGATGCAGGTGCCGGGCTGCCATGCGCACCGGCAATGGCTGCAAGGGACATGCCCTTCATCGCTTGCGGGTCCGCCATCAGCGGCACTGCGCCGGCGCGGGCGCCGTTCGCCTTGAGGATATAGGCGACGATGTTCAGATAATCCTGCTCGGCAAGTCGCCCGGGCGCCTGCGGCGGCATTGCTGTGCTGATGTAGCTATATAGCCCTGCCACCGTGTCGAAATTCTGCATCACATCCGTGCCGACAAGGCCGGGCGCATTGGGACCGCGCAGTTCCGCGCCGTGGCACATCGCGCACTGGCTGTTATAGGCCTTCTCGCCCGCGCTCGCCTGCTCGGCCGTGAACACGGTCACGGCCGGTTCGCTGGCAGCAATCGTGGAGGCTGAGAGAACCACAGCCGCGAGGGACACAGCCCATATCCGGACGAGATCTGTTCGGCTCATGGTTCTGCCCTCACGCACCGGCCCATGTCCGCGCTTCGGCTGTGTCACTGGAGAGATGGCGCCCGGCCCGCAGCATGATGGGGCCTGCAATCACCCCCACAAACGCCGTGATCGCCATGGAATAGCGGATCGCCTCATCCTGCCAGATCGTCGCCAGCTGGTCGTTGAGGATGCCGACGCCCAGCGGGCCGATGATCTGGCCGAGAATGGCGATGGAGAGGACGTAGAGCGCCATGCCGAAGGAGCGGATCGGCACCGGCATCACCTGAATCAGCAACAGGGACAGCAATGGCACCATCATGCTCGCGGCGACGCTGTCGATGGCCGCCCCGATCGCCACGAAAAGGATATTCGTCGAGAAGAGAAAGACATATTGCGAAAGGCCGACGGCGGTGAAGCACAGAGCCGGGAGCCAAATCCGCCAGCGCTCGTCATAGCGCAGCAGGCGCGCGAGCAGGATGCCACCGCCGATCGCCCCGACAAGACCGGAAATACCCCGAATGGGGCCGAGCAGGCTGGCGCTCTCCGCCACGCTCATGCCGTGCACGCGCAGCATGAAGGTCGTGCTCCAAACAATGTGCGCATAGAAGGAGATCGTCACCAAGGCGGCGCCGAGTGTCGCAAACACATAAGTGCGGCGCTTGAGCAGGAAGGCCAGCGAGCTCTTGAATGTCGGCTTGGCGGCCTCGCCATCCGGCGCCTTGTCATCGAAGCGGCCCCGCTGCGGCTCGCGCACCGTCAGCATCATCAGCAGACCCAGGCCCAGGCCCACGCAACCGGCCACCCAATAGACGACGCGCCATCCATAAAGATGCCCCATCCACCCCGCGATGGGCGTGAACACCAGCCCGGATATCGCGGTCCCGGATGCCATAATGGAGAAGGCCAGCGGCCGATGCTTCTTGTCGAAAATGTCCGAGAGCAGCGAGGTGGAGGGCGGCGTGCCCGCAGCCTCGCCGGCGCCCATCAAAAAGCGCGCCGCCGCCATCTGCCACACATTGGTGACGAAGCCCGTCGCCAGCGTCATCACGCTCCAGAAGGAGAAGCCGATGCCGATGATCATCTTGCGGTTCCATCGGTCCGCCAGTCGCGCAATGGGAATGCCCATCACCGCATAGATCAGCACGAAGGCAACGCCGGTGATCAGACCCAGCTCTGTGTCGGTCAGCTTGAGGTCCGCCTGAATGAGCGGGAAGAGCAGCGAGATCAGCAGCCGGTCGAAATAGTTGAAGGCATAAGCCAGGGTGAGCAAGGCGAGCATATAGATCGACCGGGGGGTCCACCCGCCGTCGCGCGATACTGAGGCGTCAAGAGCGGCCGGTGCGGCGGCTGAAGAAGGGATCGATGACATAGAACGGCCTTCAAACTCGATATGAAACGGGGGCGATGCGATGCGCAGATACGCCGCTAAATCCAACTCCGCTCATACGGTCGTCATCCTCTCAGGTCGGGCTGCAGCCCCTCATTGTCCATCATGCACGGCGAAGGCAATTGGGTGGGATGCGCGTTCGCCCGGATGATATTTTCCCGATGGCTAACATGGCGCCGCGGCGCCCACCATGGCGCCTGATCCATATTGGTCATCGACCTGCTGCATAGCACCGGGCCTTCGATGAGCAGTCCAATCAGCTAAACAAGAGCGCGCCTCTGCGCGGCCGAGCCTGTCGCATCGTGGGCGCTGGCCTTTGCCGGCAAAGAGGATAACGCTGAAGCCTCGCGCAAGCGACTGCGACGGAATAAGGAGCGGATATGGAATATGGCAAGCTTCGCAATTTCGATCTGAACCTGCTGGTCGTGCTGGGTGCGGTCCTGGAGCATCAGAGTGTCAGCGCCGCCGCCGACGAGCTGTCCATGTCGCAAAGCTCGGCCAGTCACGCGCTCACCCGGTTGCGCCGCCTGCTGGGGGATGAGCTGTTCGTCAAGACGCGCAACCGCATGATGCCGACCCCAAAAACGCTGGAACTGGCGGGCCCGATCAACGAGATTCTTCAATCAGCAGGGAATATCCTGCTCTCGACTGCATCCTTCCAGCCGGAACTGGCCGAGCGGACCCTGCATCTTGCGCTCGGCGATGTCGGCGAGATCATGCTGATGTCGACACTCCTCGAGTTCGTCCGCAACACGGCGCCGAGTTGCAAGATCCAGACAGTCATGAGCCTTGCCCATGAAGCCGAGCAGGAATTGCTGGACGGCAAGCTCGATCTTTATGTGGGCTTCATCGCCTCGCCCTCGCTCGATTTGATGTGCCAGAAGCTCTACGACGACGACATGGTTGTCATCTGCGCGACCGACTATCCCTATGAGGGCGTCATGACGATCGCGGATTATGCCGCTGCCGATCATGTCATCCATCAGATCCGCTCCGCCGCCAAGACACGGGTTGATCATATGCTCGACAGTCGGGGCCTGCGCCGCAACTCCCGGATCATCACGCCCAATGCGAGCGCGACGCCCTTCATCGTCTCGAATGACAAGACGCTGATCGCGCTTTACCCGCGATCGCTCGCCACCTTCATGAAGAAGATCCACGATATCAAGATATTGGAGCTGGATTTCGACACCGGCACCATCGAGGTGCTGCAATATTGGCACCGCCGCTATAACAATGATCCGCTCGTCTCATGGCTGCGCAAGTCGATGTTCGGCATGTTCAACGACGCGACGAAGAACCGGGGCGGGTGAGGCTGAAGACCCATCCCGGCGGCCGCAATCACAGCGCCTTCATCGCCTTGCTCATCCGGTCCATTGCCTCTTGCATGATGGGTAGGGGCGTGGCGAAAATGAAGCGGGCGAACCCTGCGAAGTCCTTGCCACACGTCACGCCCTCGGTGAGATAGACGCCGGCCTTCTCCTTGAAGAAGGCACCCGGATTGTCGGCGACAGCGGACCCGCGAAAGTCCAGCCAGCCGACATAGGTGCCCTCCGGCATATGGTAGTGCACGTCCGGCAGCAGATCGTGAACGAGGTCCGCCATGGCCCTGCGGTTCCGGTCAAGATAGGCCACCACGTCTTCCAGCCAGGGAAAGCCCTCGCGGTAGGCCACGGCATTGGCCACGACGCCGAGATTGGCGGTGCCATGGGCCGCGAAAAAGCCGATCCTGTTCCAGATCGCCCGATCCGCATCGTTACTCGTGATCACCTGCGCGCATTTCAGCCCCGGCAAGTTCCACGCCTTTGATGCGGAGAGCGCGGTAATGGTGTGGCCCGCCGCAACCTCGTTGACCGAGGCATAAGGCAGGTGCCGGTTGCCGGCATAGGTCAGCGGCGCCCAAATCTCATCGGAGAACACCCGGCCACCATTGCGCTCAACCAGTTCCGCAACGGCTTCCAGCTCCGCGCGGCTGAACACACGGCCCACGGGATTATAGGGGTTGCACAGGATCAGCAGGTTGCCGCCCTGATCGAACCCCTCCTGGATGCCGGCCATATCGAGCGCATAATGCCCATCCTCATACCGCATCGGCACTTCGATGACCTCGCGTCCCATCATCGGCGGGATGGAGAGGAAGGGCATGTAGGATGGGGTCGGCACGATGATTTTCGATCCGGCCCGCGAATGATGCTCGATCGCCAGCTCCAGCGCCTTGATGACATCCGGCACCACGCGCACATCGGCAGGCTCGACCGTCCTGCCGTGACGCGACTGAAGCATCTGCGCCGTTGCGGCCCGCAACTCGGCAGTGAAGCGGGTCGGCAGATATCCGAAGGCCCCCTGATCGACGATTTCATGCAGCGCCTTGGTGATCACGGGCGCGATACCGAAGTCCATCTCCGCGACGAAGGCGCCGATCAGATCATCCTGCACCGCCCATTTCGTCGCACCGGTGCGGCGCAGATCGTCAATGGTAATGCGGTCGGTCTTTTCGATGAAAGTCACAGCACATCCTCAGCCACGGCCCCGACGCGGCGTATGACAATGCTTCGTTCAGCGTCCGTCACACGCGCGCAGGCTTGCCTGAACCGCGCGAACATCACGCTGGCCCATCGCCTTTATAATCCACCTCAAATTGAGATGCTGCCTCGGCCAACACCAATGATGAATTCTGATATTGGTTATGCGCCCGGTTCATGGCCGTTTTCTTGACGGTCCCACGGCAGGGCCATAGATTCCCGCCGAATAAGATTTCGATCAAACCATTCAATATCAACGCAATTTCTAATTTCTGGCCATTGTTTAGGGGCGCGCGGCAGGTTTCGCCCAGCCGCGCCTCTGCGGCAGGCTTAGCGCCTGATGGCCGTCCCCATCAGCGGGCCCCCATCGCACAATAAAGACCTTAGGAGATATCGAGATGATGCAGGACAAGAAGCGCGCGCCGGCCCGGGCACCTGGCCTGGTTCAAGGCGGGGCCGTGAATGTTCCTTTCCTGCAGACCGATCGCGATGCGCCAGTCGCCAGCCTGTTTGGGCCGCTCCCCGGCCAGGCGCGGCTCGTGGGGAACGAAAATCCGTTCGGCCCCGCCCCCAGCGCGCTCAAGGCACTCGCTGAAACGGCCGGGTCCGGCTGCTATTATGCCGACCGGGGCGTCTTCCATCTCACCTCGATGATCGCCGAGCGCCATGGCGTGACGCCCGCGCAGGTCGTGCTCGGCGCCGGATCGACCGAAATCCTGTGCGCAACCGCGCTGGCCTGGGGGCAGAAGGGATCGATCATCTGCCCCAGCCTGTTCTGGGACGCGCCAATCCTCTTCGCGGAACGCAAGGGCGTCGCGTGCATCTATGTCCCGCTGGCCGCGGACATGAACTTCGATCTCGATGGCATGGCGGGCCACCTCAGCGAAGACGTTGCGCTCGTCCACCTCGTCAACCCGAACAACCCGACCGGCATGGCGCTGGACAACGCCGCCCTGCGCACTTTCGCGCGCACCGTCGCGCAAAGCGGCGCGACCTTGCTGGTGGACGAAGCCTATAACGAACTCTCCGATCAGCCGGAGGAAAGCTCGCTGGTCGATCTGGTCCGCGGTGGTGAAGATGTGATCGTCACCCGGACCTTCTCGAAAATCTACGGCATGGCTGGGCTGCGCGTCGGCTATGCGCTGACCAGCGAAGAGAATGCCGCGCGCATCCGCAGCTACATGACGAGTTTTGGCGGCAACGTCGCAGGCATCTCTGCCGCGATCGCCTGCTACAATGACGAGACCTTCCTCGCCGCATCCCTCGCCTCGATCCGCGAGGGGCGCGAAATGATCCTGGATGCCGTCGCCCGCGCCGGTTTGACCGCCCTGCCCAGCCAGACCAATTTCGTCTTCGTCAAAGTCCCGGATGCCGACGCCCTCGACCGCGCCATGCGCGATCGCAACATCGTCATTCGGGGCGCGTTCGGTGAGTGGACGCAGTACTCCCGCGTCTCCGTCGGTCATCTTCACGACGTTGCACGCTATGCCGAGGCGCTGCCGAACATTATCGAATTAATGGTTTAACTGTCACATCCACCGAGTGGTTAGATCTCGTAGCCGCATATTGATCCTTCGCGTCAAGAAAAGGAAATAACGGTCTTTGACCTGTCCTGGTGATCGATGTGGATGAGGGCACCGAGGGACAGCAATCCGTCCATGCCATCGATCGACTTCTGGTCGAGCGCAGAATATCACGTAGGCAATGTGCCTGAGTTCAGCTCGAGGGCGCTTGATCTTTGTCCCTATGTCAATCACATCACGCGGGATTCTAGGCCGACGAATGACAGGTCTCGAGTTTCTCCCGCCCGGAGCGCCGGAAAGCAGGTCGGATCGATCCCTTTCGCGACCAGACCGGCCTGCAAGCGCGTCCGGGGTTCGTCCCATGGCTCGTCGGTGAGCTTGAAGGCGCCCCAGTGCATGCCGATGGCGGCTCGTGCTTCAAGGTCCAGCATGATCTGGATCGCTTCCTCCGGATCGGTGTGCTGGGCGGCCATGAACCAGCGCGGATCATAGGCCCCGATCGGGATGATCGCGAGGTCCATGGCGCCGAAACGGTCGCGCATCCGCCGAAAGATGCCGCCGGTGCCATAGCCAGTATCGCCGGCGAAGTAGACGAGCCTGCCGGCCGCCTCGATCACGAAGCCCGCCCACAAGGCCATGCGCCGGTCGCGCCATCCGCGCGACGACCAGTGGAGTGCGGGCACGATATGCACCTTGAGGCGCGGCGCAACCTCGATGCTGTCGCCCCAGTCTCCCACGCCAAAGCGGGCAGCCGGAATGTGCTTGCGGACGATATAGTCGTTGCCCAGCGGCGTGACGATCAGCGGATGGTGACGACTGTGAAGCGCCTTGAGCGTCGCGATGTCGAGATGATCGTAGTGATTGTGGGAGAGCAACACGGCGTCGAGCGGGGGAAGGTCCGCCAGCGCAACGCCGGGCGCGCAGATGCGTCGAGGCCCGGCGAACGAGAGCGGGCTGGCGCGATCGGACCAAACGGGGTCTGTGACGAGATTGTAGCCCCCGATCTGGATCAACAGGGTGGCGTGGCCAATCATCGTCACACGCAGGCCGTCGACCCTTTCGTCCGGCACGACAGGCTTCACCGCGACCGACTTGGGCCAGGGATTATCGGGGACGTTGCGCTTCCAGCGCATCACGTCCCGCAGTGAGCGGTCCGTCTCTGGTTCGTCGCGTAAATTGTGAAAGCGGAGACCGTCGAAATGATCGGTGACGGGGCCGTTATAGTAGCAGTTCTTCGGCATGTATTTCGCCGACTCCCTATCCGGCGCCACTCAAATGGCGTTTCACTGTGGCAGATCAAGTCCGGTCAGGAGAGGGCGACCGCCCGGCGTCGGGTTGCTCAGCGTTGAGATCGTCAGAGCGAGATGCCAGTGCTCAGGGCAGGAGATCTGACGTTCTATAGTGATCAGCCAGCTGTCCTGTCAGACGTGATTGGTTGCGATTTGGCCCTATCCGTGCGTCTGCATTTCTGACGAAAACGGCAGGGTCAACCCGCGACACCGCAGCGACAAGCATCATCCCCCGTCACTCGACCCGCTCGATGACCAGACACTCGTCCCGGAACCACAAGCGCCCGTGCTTTGCCAGAACCTCCCGGGTGGCAGCCAGATAGCCAGGTCCTGTCATTTGCTCGGCCACGCGCTCATTCTCGATTTGCGCCACATAGGTTGCGGCGATCCAGGCGGAATAAAGCGCAGACGTACCGATGAGCGTGGCATCCCGGTCGCCTTCGCTGCCCAGCACGTGCATTTCGAAGCGAATCGACGCGGCTTCATCGGAAAGCGTGTCGAAGGCATAATGGGCGGTGCCGCCGGACAAGGCTGCTTGCGTGGCCCGGATCAGGTCCTGCCGGCCGTAGGGAAAGGGCTGCTCCTCCGGCCAGACCTTGCGAATGATATCCATGGCCGGATCGTCGCCGGCGGATTGCACCACGATCAGTCGGCCGCCGGGGCGCAAGGCCCGCGCCAACGGCGCCAGCACGCGCTCAGCCTTGAACTGCACGTCGGCCTTGAGGCGAAAGGGCTGGCTCGCCAGGACCAAATCGAAATCGGCCCGTGTCGCGGCCGGGCGAGGAATGACCCGGTCGAGGATGAACCGATAGGCTTCACGATAGAGCAGGAGCACAGTCGGCGTTTCTGGCGACAATGCGCCCGTCGCAGGGTTGGCCTTCATCCGCCAATGGTCCGCGAGAAACGGCATGAGAGACTGGATTTGCTGCTCCATGTCGGCGGAGGTCTCGCCGTTCAATGCGACGTCCTTCCAGACCAGCGCCTTCTGCGCCTGCGGACGCGACCGGCGCAGCCAGGGCGCCTCGGCATAGGAGATGTTGGTGAGTGCTACGACCGTTTCGGGATGCTCGACGAAGCGATCCGGCAGCTTGTCGAGCGCGAGGCGCAAATCCTCGAGACTAATCTCCTTGCCGACCACATAGAAGGGCAAGTGCGGGAAGCGCCGGTGCATGGCGCGCAGTAGGCGCGACATCACGGTGCCGTCGCCAACGCCGGCATCGAAGAACCTCAGTGCGGGCTGCTGCGGATCGAGATGCTCAAGCTCCTGCGCCACGCGGTCGGCGATCACCAGCTTCTCGGTACAACTGTGCACGAACATCAGGTAATTCTGGCGACTGTCGTAGAAGCGCGGCTTCGGCCCGGAGGGTTGGGGCGCTTCATCCTCCGGCACGCGGTCGGGCCGGTTTCTATTCGTCAGTTGCATATCCGCTCCCCTATCGCCTCGCGACCTTTGCCTGCCGTTCGCAGGCGGAGCGAATTGTCCATCCACGGATGGCCGGGTAAACCACATTGCATCCCACTCGTCCAAGAAGCGCGGTTTCCGGGCCTTCCCAACCTGCCTCAGGCGGAACTTCCGCTTCGCCAATCCGGCATGGACGCGCGATAGTATCTGCGGCGTGCCGTTCTGCCGGACAGCGCCGGCCCGGCGCGCTATAAACGCCCGACGATGACCCCGCCCCTTGACTTCCCTGCCGATGAAGGCGCCGCCGACACCCGACCGTCCCGCTCGTCCGTGCGTGCCCGGCGCAAACTCCAGCGCAGGCACGGCCTGGTCGAAGACGTGTTCCAGATCATTCGCGCGGACATCATGGCTCTGCGCATTCCGCCAGACTCGCGGATCTCGATCGACAAGTTGGCCCGCGAACTCGGCATTTCGCAAACACCGATCCGCGAGGCCTTGAGCATGCTGGAAGCGATCGGCCTGGTCGTGCGGCGCCTCTATGCCGGGTATTGGTGCGCGCCGCAGCTTTCCAGGACGCAGATCGACGATCTCTTCGCCGTCCGATTGCTGCTGGAGCCGCACGCCGCCCGACATGCGGCGCTAAACATGACCGACGCGGATATGCGCGCGTTGACACGCCATGTCGCGCTGATGGACCCGCAGACCCATGTTTTCGGCTATGATGACTACGCCGATCGCGATGCGGAATTGCACGAGATGATCGCGCGCGGCAGCGGCAATACGATCATTCAAGAGACGCTGGGACGGCTGCACGCGCACCTCCACATTTTTCGCCTGAAATCGAATACCGAGGTCGCGATCGAAGCCAGCCGCGAGCATGGGCTCATCGCGCAAGCGCTGAGCCGTCGGGACGCGGACGGGGCCGAAGCCGCCATGCGGCTACACATCGGCAACTCCTATGAACGGCTGATCGGAGAGCCGCAGCAAAGCTAGGCTTGTGGCGAACCGTCTTGCGCAGGTCCATTGACTGCCAGCGCAACTAGGATATCGTATAGGAAATACGAAAAACGGTGGAGAGGACCGTCTTTTATGCGTCGAGCGAGAGCCATTGAGCCCAGTCAGGCACCTCCCGTGGTCTGGAAAGGCGGGCGGGCGCAGGTGACGGTGCACAGCCGCATCCCAAACTCCATGCTTTTGGCCGAACAACTCGGGCCGCTGTTGCTGATCCAGATGCGGTGCGGCTCCGTGACGATTTCCCGGCCGGAAGGCGCATTGACCCCCGCCGATCGTCAATCGACCTTCATCCTCGTCCTGTCCGGCGGGGCCAGCCTGCGCCATTATGGCCGGCAGATCGAACTATATCCCGGTGACATCACCATGTACGACCACAGCGCCGAATACACGCTGCACTTCGGGCAGCCGACCCAAGTGATCATGATCCGGGTGAACTCAACCGCTATCCGGCAGATTTTTCCGGTGCCCGACAGCTTCTATGGCCAGCGCATTCCTGGCGATGTGGGGCTGACATCCACCGCGCTGGCAATGGCGAAGGATCTCTCCGCCAAGCTCGAAACAAGGCCCGGTCTCCACTTCAACGAGCGTGTGGCCACGCATTTGCTGGATGTTCTGGCCACCGCCTACGCGGAAGTCATGGACGAACCATCATCCGCGACGTCGCTGATGGAACGGCGCTTCTGGAAAGTCCGCCTTTTCATCGAGGAAAATCTGCGCGACCCGTCGCTCTCTCCCTCGCTCGTGGCGGAACGGCTTAAGCTGTCCGACCGCTACCTCCGCATGATCTTCGCGGTAAGCGACGAGTCCCCATCGGCCTATATCCTGCGGCGGCGGTTGGAGGAATGCGCGCGGCAGTTCAGCGACGAGCGCTGGCGGGGCCGATCCATTACGGAGATTGCGTTCAGCTGGGGATTCAACAGCGCCCCGCATTTCACGCGCACGTTTCGCCAGCATTTTGGCATGGCGCCCAGCCAGTATCGCCTACAACACGCGACTGAGCGCGCCGAACCGGCCCTGTTGCAGTAAATCTTGGAAAAGCGGCACCCGGAGGAGCGCGCATAAGCCCCACTTCGGAATGACGGATTTACGCGCTCGTTATCGCGCGCCGGCCACGGCGATATTGGCCCCGGCCACATAAGAGGCCGCGTCGGAAACCAGGAACATGACGGCGGCGGAGACTTCCTCGGGCTGACCGGCCCGGCGCATCGGCAAGGCCGAGGCGATCCGGTCCAGTTTCCCCGGGACATGAATTTCGGTGTCGATCGGGCCGGGCGACACCGCGTTGACACGAATGCCCTGCGGAGCGACTTCGCGCGCGAGCCCCAGTACGAGGCTGTCCACTCCGCCCTTGGTGGCCGCGTACCAGACATGCTCGCCGGGCGCCCCATAGAGCGCAGCGCGCGACGAGATCAGCACAATCGAGCCTCCTCCCCCGCCGTTCGCGGTGGACATGCGACGCACGGCCTCGCGCGCACACAGCAAGGCGCCGGTGAGATTGACATCCACCACCTTGACCAGGAGGTCGTCGCTCGCGTCCACAAGTGCCGAGGATTCACCGACGATGCCGCCATTATAGACCAGCGCCGCCAGTGGGCCGACCTGATCGACGGCCGCGAAGAGCGTGGTGATATCGCCGGCAACACCAGTATCCGCCTGGACCGCCTGCGCCCTTCCGCCTTCCGCGCGAATGGCATCCACCACGGCCGCTGCCATGTCCGCTCGGCCGGCATAGGTGAGCAACACATGGTAGCCCGCCTTGGCGGCGTCTCGTGCGATGGCAGCTCCAATGCCCCGGCTTCCGCCGGTCACCAGAAATACGCTGCGATCGCCTTGATCCACCATGTTTGATCCTCTTGACTCGGCATCCATACGCAAATCAGGATTTCAGACGCTTGCTGGCGATGCGGCAGCCTTCCGCCATGGCCGACAGCTTGGCCCAGACAATCTCCTCATGCCCCACGCGCGACCCGATGCCACAATCGGTGCCGGCGTGGAGATTCTCCATGCCCACCAACTTGGCGAAGTTGACCAGCCGCTCCGCGACCAGTTCCGGATGCTCGACCAGATCGGTGTAATGCCCCACCACTCCCGGCGCGATGATCTTGCCATCGGGCAGCTTGAGCGTCTCGAACACGCGATACTCATGAGCGTGTCGCGGATTGCTCGCCTCGAACGTATAGGTCTGCGCGTTGATCATCAGCATCAGGTCGGCGATGTGCTCAAAGCCGATATCGTGCACATGCGGACGGTGGCCACTGCCCCAGCACATGTGGAAACGAACCTGCTCCTCGGGCAATCCTTCCAGCGCGTGATTGATGACCTCCACGCAGAAGCGCAGATAATCGCGATATTCCTCGACGCTCCAGTCGGGGTGGAACATCCACGCCGTCGCGAACTCCGGCTCGTCGATCTGGACGATCAGGCCCGCATCGGTGATCGCCTTATATTCCTCGCGCATAGTCGCCGCGACCGCCATCATATAGTCGCGCTCGTCCCGATAATGCAGGTTGCGGGTGCCGGCGCCGAGGCTGAGCGGGCCGAGCGCCGCGATGAAGCTGTCCGCGCCATCCTTGCCGACCAGCGCCTTTTTGAGCGCCGCAATATCCTTCTGGATTGCTTCCTGACCGATATAGGTGACCGGCCCATCGCAGATCGCTTCCGTCTTCGAGGGCTGGGGCACGACGCCGGGCTTGGAAAAGCCGGGACGCACCGGGCCGCCCGAGCCGGCGAACCACAGGCCGGATTCATAGAAGCCGGGGAAATCGCGGCGATCCCGCTCGGCCACAAATGCGCGTTTGGGTGCGAGGCCTTCTGGCCGTTCGCGTTGCCCAAAGCCGGTGATGCGAGCCTGAATATAGCCCACATAATGGCCCATATTGGCGGCTTTGACATATTCGCCATCGTTGACGATATCGACACCGCACGCGATCTGCTTGTCCACCACCCACTGCACCGCCAGCGGCAGTTGCTCGTCGATCTCGGCGCGATGATCGTCGGCCTTCGCCAGCAGCACGTCCAGCTTGGCGGGCCGGGGCAAGTTGCCGCCGTGGCTGCTCAGAATGTGGTCGGTAGAACGTCTCATATCAAATCAATCTCCATGGCGGTCCTCGCCAGCGCTGCCGGCGAGGACTGCGCGTTGAATTAGAAAGTCTTGCTGACCTTGAGGTACCACTCCCGCGGCGCGGCAGGCTGGCCTTGGCTGCTGGCGAAACCGATACTGCTGTAGATGAAGTAGTTGCGATAATAGGCCTTGTTGGTGAGGTTCGTCGCACCCAGCGAGACGGACAGGCCAAGATCGTCATTCTGGTACGTCAGGCGTCCGTTGAAGGTCGAATAGGCCTTCTGGAAATAGGCGGGATCGACCGCATCAAACGGAATGCTGCCTGTGTAGAACCAGTCCAGCCGCGGCGTGACCGAGCCTGCCAGCGACGGAACCGGGACGCGATATTCGATCCCTGCATTGGCCGTCCATTCTGGAATGCCGATGCCAACGGCGGTCAGCCGGTTGGTTATCCGCCCCGGCGCGTTGAGGTCGGGCGAGGTGAATTGCGAATAGCCCAGCGACCCATTGATCAGCAGCCCCTCGACAGGCCTCGCCTCGAGCTCCAGCTCGAAGCCTTTGGCCTTGCCCGGCAGGTTCACGAAGAACGTCCGGCCAATGCACTGCACACCCTGACCGGCTGCAGCCTCCGCAGGGGTGCGGGCGCGACAGGTGGTAATGCCATTGCCATTAGCGACATCAGGAATGACGATCTGTGTGCCCGGCAATGGGCCACCGTTGGTGCCGATCTGCGCTTCCTGCCCGCTCAGGCCGAAGATGCGCGTCTTGTAATCGGTGTAGAAGGCCACCGCGTTCAGGCGCACCCGTCGGTCGAGAAACTCGGTCTTGATGCCGAGTTCATAGGCCTGCGTGCGATCGCCGGGATATTGCTGATTCTGCGAAGGCTGCAGCGGCCGCCCATTGAAGCCAGGGGCTTGCGAGCCGGTGGCCGCCGACACATACGCGATGGTCTGGGCATTGAGTTCATAGGTCAGCCCGGCCTTCCAGTCGAAGCGGCTCTCCTCGGGTTTGACATTGAACGTCAGGTTCTGGGAGAAGTTCGGATTGCCCGGATCGCGATCGTCCAGATTGGAATAATGCACGTCCTTCGCATCCTTCGAGTAGCGGCCGCCCAACACGACGGACAGGCGCTCGAACGGACGCACAGTGACATTTGCGAACACCGCCTTGCTGGTGGGCTCGTAGGTCGTGTTCTGATATTTGAGGAAACCGTTCCACGGTGAGTAGGTGACGGCCCGATTGCGGCCATCGGCATCGAACAGGAAGACACCGGCAACCCAATCCAGCCACTGGTGGCGCCCGGAAAGCCGGGCTTCCGCACTGATATATCGGGAGGTGATCGTCGCCAGCGTGTGTTCCTGCACCAACGGCGAGCCATCGGTATCGAACGCATGCGTGTCGCTGAAATTGCGATAGCCAAGGATGCCGGTGAATTCGATATCGCTCGTCAGGTCGATGGACAGCTTGCCGGAAACGCCCCAGTTCACGACATCCACGCGCGGGCTGTAGCAGACCCCGCCATGATTGGGATTGCCGTTGTAGAAGGTGCTGCCGGCAACCACCGTACCGGCGCCAACCGGATCGCAATAGGTCGCATAAGTGGAGAAGCGGTTGCCGGTCAGAAACCTGTTATCATAGGCCACGCCCAGCAGGTTGGCCTGCCCGACCCAGGACGCGCGCGTCGCGGCGCGAGAGGCATTAGTCGCGATCAGAGTATCGGCGACATTCTCCGACTGATCCTGGATATAATCGGCGGACAGAGTGAAGCGGATGCCGTCGCTCGGCTGGAATTTCAACGCGCCTCGCACCGCGCGCACGTCTTCGCCACCCAGCGTCCCGACCTGACAATCATCGGGCCGGTTGTTGGGAGAAGAGGCCAGCGTCTGGTCGACATAGGGGATGCGCCCCGCCAGCTGCGGCGTGCCATTGGCCTCCATCTGACACCGGAAATCGAGCCGCTTCACAAATCCGTCGCGCCTCTTGGAGAGAACGGAGAGCGACATGCCGAGCTTGTCCGCCACGATCGGCAGATTGATTCCGGCGCGGAAATCGCGGCGCTTGTAGGCGCCGACCGTGACGTCCACGAAGCCGGAGGCCTCGGTGAGGCTGGGCTGCTTGCTGACGAGAACGACGCCACCGGCGAGCGCGTTGCGCCCGAACAGCGTGCCCTGCGGGCCGCGCAACACCTCGACATGCTCCAGATCGAGCAAGTCGAAATTGGCGCCGAGCAGAAGCGGATAGTAGATGTCGTCGATATAGAAAGCGACGGCGGCCTCACCGGCCAGGCTCGTATCGCGCGAACCGATGCCGCGAATATAGGTCGTTACCCCCGGGCCGAAGGCACCCTGCGCCCGCGAGAAGGTGGCGTTGGGCACGACCTGCGAAATCTCCGCTGCCGACTGGATACCGCGTGTGGCGAGCGTGTCGCCCGTGACGGCGGTGATCGCAATCGGCGTATCCTGCACATTGGTCTGCTGTCGGGTGGCGGTCACGACGATATCGGGAAGGCCGTTCCCCGCCGCGCTGGCCCGATCGGTTGTGCCTTGCGTCTGCTGCGCCTGCGCCGCTGCGCCGGCGCTCACCGTCGCAAGCAACATGCCGGTCAACATCATCCCCGCCTTCTTGCTAATAGCCTTCCGCATTTCACCCTCCTGAACCCCGCTTTTCTTTGACTCGGGACCTAAACCATATGAGGTGGGCCTGCGCGCACTTATCCGTTTCGGAAGTTTGCCTTGCGGATTGGCCGGGACAGTCGGCTCTTTATTGCCCGCGCCCCATCGGCGATGCAGACAGGCGCCCGAACTCTGGGCACGGTGCCGGGGTCGAACGGGAGAGCGGCATGAAGATCACCGGCGGCAAGGTGATGGGTGCGACGGTCAATTTCGAAGGCGCGATGGCGGGAACGCACATCGTGCTGCGCCTGATGACCGACCAAGGCATCGAGGGCATCGGCTCTGTCAGCCGGGTGAACCCGCGCACGCTCAAGCCCCTCATTCTGCTGATCGAAGCGATGGTCGAGAGCCTCATAGGGCATGAGGCGGAGGTCGAACCCATTCACGACCGGCTCACACGCCCCCTCCTCGGCGCGCCGGTCAGCGGGCTGGAGTTGCGCGCCGCCAGCGCAATCGATGTCGCCCTTTGGGACATCAAGGGAAAGGCGGTCGGTCAGCCGGTCTGGAAACTGATGGGCGGGTTTCGCAATCGGTTGCCCGTGTCCGCCAATTGGGGACTGATGCCCGGGCCGCCCAAGGACGCGCTCGCCGCCCACATCGCCGACCTCCTTGGCCGGGGGTTTCGGGCGATCAAATGTCCGGTCGGCTTCGCCCCGCTGGCGACGGCAATCGAGCATGTCCACTTCGTGCGGTCATGCGCCGGGCGGGACGTGCGCATCATCGTTGATGGCAATTTTCAGTGGACAGCCAAGCAGGCGCTGCATTTCGCGCGCGAGACGGAGCCGGACGATCTCTATTGGATCGAAGACCCCGTCGCCTATCATGATTATGACGGCATGGCCTTCGTGCGGGCCAACACGAGGCAGGCGATCTGCGCCGGCGAAGTGTTCCAGCACCCCCACGAATTTCGCGCCCTGATGGAGAAGCGCGGCAGCGATTATGTGATGATCGACCAGGACCTCGGACTCACGGGCTTCCTCAAGGTCGCCCATATGGCGCAGGCCTATGGACTGCCGGTCGTGAACCATCTGGCGCCCGAAACACTGAGCCACGCGATTGCCGCCGTACCCAATGGATTGATCGTGGGCCTCGTCCCCTGGGCGCAACCGCTCTTCCAGGAGAAGCTGCAGATCGAGGACGGCGACCTGATCCTGTCCGATCGGCCCGGCCTCGGGCTAAGCTTGGATGAGGATGTGCTGGAGCGGAACGGCCCCGGCGCCTGAAGCACCGGCTCTGCTCTAGGCGAAAGGACGCCGCCGCGCGGCCCACTCCACGCCGCGCTGGATCAACGTCTTGAACACGGGGTCCTGCCAAGGGCCGCGATGATCGGGCTGGTCGGGCCGATCCGCAAAGGGTTTGTCATAGGGGCGATTGGCGTGCCCCAGAGCCAGATACAGCAGGCCACCCTCGCCGACATGGCGCCGATACATCAACGGCCAATTCTTGGTTTCCATCATGCGCCCGCCAAAGGCCTCGCCGCCCCAGTGGCATTGCAACAGAACCTCGATATCATCGCGCACCGTCTCGACGCAGTAGAGCTCGTCGTCGATCTCGAAGGGCGCAATCCCCTCGAGCAGCGGGTCTTCCGGACGAGCGGTGTCTACCCGGAACCGCTGAAAGGGCGGGTGCGTTATGAACCGCGTGCCCATGATCTGCGGCACAATCTGATTGTCCCCCACCGAATTGCTGGCATGGAGCGCGAACCAGCGTCCACCGCGCTCCAGAAAGGCCCGCATGACGCTCGACGCCGCTTCCGAGACCGGCACTTGCGAGGTGTAGCTGACAACCATGTCGCAGCGCGCCCATGCATCCACATTCTCATAATCGATGAAGCAATCTGTGCGAATGCCGCCGGCATCATACAGCGCCTGCGCCAGGTTGATCCGGGCGTAATCAAAGTCGTGATTGCGATGGGGGCTTCCGCAAACCAGGTTTGCGAGCAGCGGCAGCGCCATCAGCGATCGACCCTGCGGAACTTCTGGATCTGGTGATCGATGCACGCCTCGCGCGCGATGCGATTGAAGCCGGAGCCAAAGGAGACCGAAACCTCGGCCACATAGAGGCTGCCTTGCGAATCCAGCGCCAGGGCGTGCGGCGCGATAAAGTTGCCCGGGGCCGAGCGGGCGTTGGAATCGGCGCCCCATCGCGCGACGATATTGCCCTGCGGCGCAAACACCGTCACGCGGCCGGGCAGATCCCTGTCCGCAAAGCCATGCGTAAAAGACCCTTGGCCGGCTTCCATCGGCCGCCAGAGTTCGGAGACGTAAATCAGCCCCTCGTCGTCCACCACGACGTCCGTCGGGCGCAGCACGTCATCCCAGATGGCGATGAACTTGCCGGAGCGGTCGAAGAACTGCAGGCGGTCGTTCTCGCGGTCGCAGACGATCACATTTTCCTGACGATCGAGCGCGATGCCGTGGGGGAGATGAAATTCGCCCGGGCCGGTCCCCACCTCGCCCCAACTATTGAGCAGTTCGCCTTTGGGCGAGAAATGATGGATGCGCGCATTGCCATATCCGTCCGCAACGAACATGTCCTTGTTCTGCGCGATGCACACATTGCAGCAGCAGTTGAAGCCATCCGCAGAGCGCTCCACATACTCATTGTGATGGATCTGCGGCCTCCGGCCTTTGATCGATCCATAGCCGGTATCGCTGACCTTGCGCGGTTCGCCCAGCATCCACTGGAAATTCCCCTCCAGGTCGAACACCCGCACCACGCTGTCCTGATCGTCGGTGCAGTAGACCAGGTCGTCATGGATGGTGATGCCATGGGCGCGATTGAACACGCCATCGCCCCATTTGTAGAGGAAGTTGCCGTCTGAATCATACACCATCACCCGCTCTCCCTTGCGGGTGTGGAGGAAGACCCTGTCCCGGGAATCGCAAGCGACGCCGGCTACGTCCTCATGGCTGAATTCATCACCGGCAGGACATTTTTCCCAATTGGGCACGACTTCGAATGTGATTGAGCCAGTGGACATGGTTTCTTCCTGTGTGGGCCGTCCGCACGGAACAAGGCGGCCTGAAAGGGGGAGGACAGGACCGCAACCTAGGATGCACTCCCCGGAGCCACTTGCCCGGGCCGGAAAATGATGCTGCCCCTCGCGGTATGCGGCGGCGAGATCAGAAAAAGCGGCCGACCGTCTGGCTATGCTCCACAAAGGGCGGTTCGACGAAATAAGGGCCGGCGAGCGCCCGCCACTGGTGGAAGCCGTCGGACTCCCGGAAGCCGACCATATGGTCTTCGACGCTGTCCCATTCCACGCGCAGGCGATAACGGGCCGGGTCTTCGATCACCCGCTCAAGTGTCATACTGTGTGAGCCCTTGGCGGCCCGCAAAATAGCCGCCGCCTGGGCCACGGCCAGCTCGAAAGCCTCTGCCTTCGCCGGATCGATGGTGAGATGTGCGATTTCGGTGATCATGATCTTCTCTGTCGACGTTGCTGCCAGCGGCCATGACTGCCCATGGCCACCGGCCCGCGCTTATCCGTCGCGGAAGTTCGCTGTGCCTTTCTACGCCCGACGCCTGGTTTGCAGGAGGCCTACAGGCGGGGTGCCAGACATACCGCGACGGGCATCTGCAACTTCCGACCAGGGTAAGTGCCGCCCGGCGGGTCATGTCATCCCGATCCTGCAAAATCACCGTCAGGAACGCGCCGACCATGAGTCCCCAGCAGATCAGCATGAAACAGGTGGCGCTCCTCCATTTCGGGCCGGATGTGTCGGCGCGGTTGGTCGATGATCTTCTCAAGATCGGCTCGAAGTCTGCCCTTATCGTGACGACGCCACCGGTACGCGACGCCGCGGAGCGGGTCGCCGGCCCCTTGCGGGCGCAAGGCTTGCGCACCGAAATCTGGTGCGACAGCGGCAGCGAGCCATCCGTAAGCGACTTCGAGGCCTTGCTGGCCATAGCCCAAAGTCGGGCCGCAGATGCCGTCATCGGCATCGGCGGCGGCAGCTCGATGGATCTTGCGAAACTCGCCGCCGCCCTGCTGGATGGCCGCCAGACGATCGCGGATGTTCAGCGCGACGGCCTGTTTGGCCCGCGCAGATGCTGGCTCGCGTGCATCCCGACCACCGCCGGCACCGGCAGCGAGGTTTCGCCCATTGCCATCCTGCTGGATGAGAATGACCTGCTCAAGAAGGGCGTGGTGAGCGAGCAACTGGTGCCAGATGCCGCCTACATCGACCCGATGCTCACGAAGTCGATGCCGCCCGCCGTCACCGCCGCAACCGGGCTGGACGCGCTGACTCATTGCATTGAAGCCTATGCCAACCGCTTTGCCCATCCGGTGATCGATACCTTTGCTTTGGAAGGCGTGCGGCTGGTCTTCCGCAGTTTGCTGAACGCCGTGCGCAATGGCAGCGATGTGCAAGCGCGGACGGACATGGCGCGGGCCAGCTTCTATGGGGGCCTATGCCTTGGCCCGGTGAACACGGCCGCCGTTCATGCGCTGGCTTATCCGCTCGGCGGTGAGTTCCATGTCGCCCACGGCGTGTCGAACGCCATCCTTCTGCCGCACGTCCTCGCCTTCAACCTGCCCGCAGCGGAGGCACGCTATGCCGACATCGCGATGGCGGCTGGCGCGGATGGCAACGGAACGACGGCCGAGATCGCGCGCGCAGGGCTGCGTTTAATCGAAGGATTGTGCCGCGATTGCGGCGTGCCCATGCGCCTCTCCGACCATGGCGTGCCGGCCGATGCGCTGGACCGGATGACGGATGGCGCAATGACCGTCACCCGCTTGCTGGACCGCAATGTGCGCCCCGTCGAATGGCGTGACGCGCGCCAAATCTACGGCGCTGCATTCTGAATCGACATGCGGATAGAAGATAGAAAACAACCGGCTTTGGGAGACGATTTTTGACTGTCCATCACGATGCGCATGATCCTGGCGTTTCCCAAGCAACCGCTGGTCCCAAGCTTGGCGCGCCGGCAGATGACACGGACATGCCGACCCGCGGGCAAGCGCATTATTCGCTCTTCGTGCTGACGGTCGTCGTCCTGTTCACGGTCGTGGATCGTCAGGTTCTCGCATTGCTGATCCTGCCCGTGCAGCGCGATTTCGGTATTTCCGATACGCAGGCGGCTCTGTTGCTGGGCGCGGCCTTTTCGCTGACATACGCCATCGCCGGCCTGCCCATCGCCCGCATCGCGGACACCCGCAACCGCCGCAACATCGTCGCCGCCTGCATCGCTTTCTGGAGCGGGGCCACGATGCTGTGCGGTCTGGCTCAAAACTACACGCATCTCTTCCTCGCGCGCATGGGCATCGGCGCCGGCGAGTCGGGCTATGGCCCGGCGACCTGGTCGATCGTGACGGACTCCTACCCACGGGAAAAGGTGGCCTTTGGAACCGGTGTGCTTTCCATCGGCGCGACGGTGGGCACGGGGCTTGCGCTCTTCATGGGCGGCGCGGTGCTCGCGATGGTCGAACACTTCCCGACGGTTAGCCTGCCCTTCGGCGGCACGATCCGCCCCTGGCAGTGGGCCTTCATCATCGTCGGCGCGCCGGGCCTCATCTGGGCGCTCGTCGTGCTGACCACCAAGGAGCCGGCGCGGCGTGGACTAAAAGGCCGTAAGCTGAAAAGCGTCCCGGTGAAGGATGTCGCCCGCTTCATGCGCGATGACTGGCGCGTCTATCTCGCTGCGATCGGCGGCCTCGCCATGAAGCTGCTGATGGTTATGGGGATCTCGCAATGGATGCCAACGCTCTACCACCGCGAATTCGGCTGGGAGCTGTCCGATGTGGGCATGATCACGGGCGGGATCGCCATGGTCCTCTCGCCCATCGCCCTGCTGCTCGGCGCGCGCGTCTCGGAACGCTGGATGAAGCAGGGGCGCTCCGACGCTAATCTGCGCATCGTCTTCTACGGCCTGTGCGTATCCGTGCCCTGCTACATCGTCGCGCCGTTGCTGCCTAATCCCTGGATAGTGCTGACGCTTCAATCGGTCGCCGTGTTCGTTTCCGCTATGGGCGCCGGCCCTGCCATCGCCGCCTTCCAGCTTGTCACGCCCAACAGCATGCGCGCGCAGGTCAGTTCGGTGAGCCAGTTCTGCACCAATGTTCTGGCCTTTGCGGTGGGCCCGCTCCTCGTCGCGATCCTGACGGACTATCTCTTCCGCGATCCGCAACTGCTCAACTACTCCATCTCGCTAAGCACTGCCCTGCTTGGCCCATTGACCCTTTTGATCACCTGGCAGGGCCTCAAGCCATTTGCCCGCAGCGTCGACCGCATGGCCCTGGAGGCCGGGCAATGAGCGCCCAGGATCAGACCGGTGAGGGAGACCGCGACGCCATGGCCCCGATCGACACGCTCGAAATCATCGACGCGCAAATCCATGAGCCTTTCCCTGCAGTTCGGCTGAACGGGGCAGACATGCACCTGTTGACAAGGATGCAGATCGAACTCGCGCGCGAAGCGATGGACGCGATCGGCGTCGACCGGGCGCTCGCCGTCACCGACGACGCGTTCATCGAACTCGCCAGCACCCTCTTCCCTGGGCGCTTCCCGGGGGTCCATACCTTCTTCCCGATCGTCGACGACTTCGGCCCTGCTGTCCGCAAGGTCGCAGCCAATCCCGCCATGGTGGCAGGGCGCGCATTGGTCGGAAACTTCGCGACAGCGGAAATGCGCCCAGAGTTCGATACCGGAAAGTTCGATACTCTTTATGCGGCGGCAGAAGAGGTCGGCCTGCCCATCTTCAACTCCACCCACGGCGGATGCGCGCGCATGGCGGAGATTGCCGAACGGCATCCCACCTTGACGCTGATCATCGACCATATCGGCGTCGCGCAGCACCCCGTGTCGCCGCCCGAGACGATGTCCTGGGCGACCTTCCCCGACCTGCTCGACCTTGCCCGCTACTCCAACATTGCCGTGAAGCTCTGCGGCGCCCCGCTCCTGTCGGAAGAGTCTTACCCGTTCGAGGATCTGTGGCCGCGGCTCGACCAGTTGATTGCCGCGTTCGGCGCGGAGCGGATCATGTGGGCCAGCGATTATACGCGCTTGCGCACGGCCGATCTTCCCCGCGGTGCCCGCCCACGGCGCCGCGGACTGACCTATGCCGAAAGCCTCAACTTTCTGCTGCGGAGCGACCGGCTGAGCCTTGCGGACAAGCGCCTGATTTTCGGCGGCACTGCGACCCGCCTGCTGCGCCTGCCGCCCATCGGCACGGACTGGCCAGTGCCCGAGATGCGATGGTAGCGGCATGACCGATGCCGAGACCCTACTGGCTCAGGTCGAAGAAGCCTGCAAGCGGCTGAAGATCGCCCAGACGACATTCGGGCGGCAGGCTGTCAACGACGGCAAGTTCGTCAGCCGCCTGCAGCAGGGCGGCCGCGTGACGCTCCAGACGGTAGAACGGGTCCACCGCTTCATCGCCGAGCAGGGCGGGCCATCGGCAGCGACGTTGCGATCGGCCATTATCGGTCGCGCCGAGATGAGCGTCGAGCACAGCTTCCGCTTCTACGACAACCGCCAGAAATATCTGATGTTCGTGAACACCTCATCGGAAAAGCAGGTGATCGCCGACCGCGCGTTGCAGCAATTGGCCCTCGCCCAGCCCCGTCCGCCCGCGATCCGCTTGTTTGATGGGGGCGCCGGCGATGGAACCGCACTTACCCGACTTCTGCGCGGCGCGCACCGCCGTTACGCTTGGCTACCTTTCTACATCGTCGCGAAGGAAATCAGCCTCGAAAACGTTCGACTGATGCTGGAGAAAATGCCCGACAGGTTTCAGGAGCATCCGGCGACGGTGCTGGTCGTCACCAACCTGCCCTATACCGAGGCCCCTTGGCTCAACCCGCGCAATCCTGTGGACGCCAGCCGGATGGTCTGGGAAGAAGTGCCGCTCGATGGGACCACCGCCGGCGATTTCGAGGAGGCGATCGCCGAGCTTCAGCCATTTCTGGAACGCAACTGGCGCGTGCGCCGCAGTGCCGCCACAGGGCGCCCGCTGCATGAAGTCCCCGCCGTCCTCATCCTGTACCGCCGCGACCATCGGTTCGCGCTCGACGCGGTCATTCCACGTCGGGGCCGGGCCAGTGCCGATTTCGACTTCGTACTACTGTCCCAACCCTATAGCGCGCGGGCAGAGCTGTCCTTCAAGGCGGAGAAGATCGTCGCGCCGCTCGCCCGCGCGTTGCGCCTGAGCGGGCAGCTGATGGGCGTGCATTCCTTTGGTGACGATCCGGGCATGGAGTTGATTCAGACCATTTGGCCGGACGAAACCCCCTTCGTCCACAAGCGGCAGATACTGATGGCCGCTGTCCAGGCCGAACTCGGCCGTGACGCGCGCAAATTCCAGCTTCACGATCTACCCGATGAGCGCTCGGTGTTCCGCTATGGCATCCAGACGCTGGATACCGAAATCGATCAGTCGATCGGCTCCTCCACGCTGCTCGCGGCCTGGAATGCCGCCAGCTACGTGGCGCAGATCGAAGACGACCGGCTGTCCGTGGCGATGAACAGCGATCGCTATCTCGAGGCCACCCGCCAGACGCTGCGCAAATATGGCGGGCTGTGGTTCCAGAACGAAGCCTACATCATCTCCCGTCGCGCAGACCTGGGATAGCCATGGAAAGAAGACATATGGATAATCACGCGACCTGCCCATTCTGCCACGCGCGCTGGACACAGGATATGATTGATCAGCTCGAAAGATTTTCGAGTGCCGGCGGCTGCGCCTGTTGCAGCCTGACGCCAGACCTTGTGGCCCACCAGCCACTGGAGACGCCCAAACGCGACCTGTGCTGCGCGACTTGTGGCAAGGCGATCTACCTCGCGCCAAATCTCTTCCGTCACCATATTGAAGAGATTCAGACGCAGCTCAAATCCGATGTAAATCTCTTCTATTTCTGAATATATTTCCATCACCGGAAATATAGATTCATAGTTTTCGAAAGGTGGGATTTATCCCAACGACGGTGGGAACGAATGTGGTTTACCCACCGACACGGTCGTTCAAAATCAACACCATGGATCAGCCAACGCGATCATTGCCTGCCTGGACAATGACTGCACGCTTGGCGACACAAATGGAGAGTATGATGTTGGACGTTCTTTCAGATCTTGCGGCCGAAAAAGCCGGCGTTGACGATCAACCCGCACAGGGTGCCGATCTGCCTGACACCCTGCCGGTCGTGGACATCTCCAGACTGCAAGGCAGCGCGCGAGACCGTGAGACGCTGATCGCACATCTGAGGAGCGTTCTGCACCGTTTCGGCTTCTTCTACCTTAAGGGGCATGGCGTCGACCCCGCACTGTGCGCCGCAGCCCTCGCCGTCTCCAAGCAGTTCTTCGCATTGCCGGATGAAGACAAGCTCGCCATTGAAATGATCAGATCGCCGCATTTCCGGGGCTATTGCCGGGCCGGCATGGAACTGACAGGCGGTAAGCCCGACTGGCGCGAGCAAGTGGATTTCGACCGCGAGGAAATCCCGCTGCCGACCGGCCCCGACACACCCGCCTGGCATCGCGCCATTGGGCCCAACCAGTGGCCCGATGCCCTGCCGGAGATGCGCGGCATCATTCTGGCCTATCAGGCGGAGGTGACGCGGGTAGGGATCGAAGTCCTCCGCGCGATCGCCCTGGCGCTCGGCCAGAACGAAGATGCCTTTGCGCCCATGTACAAGTCGGGCCCACGCCAGCATCTCAAGATCGTGCGCTATCCCGGTCGCGATCAAACTACGTCGAAACAGGGCGTCGGCGCCCATAAGGATGGCGGGCTGATCACCATCTTGCTGCAAGACGTGCTGCCGGGTCTGCAGGTCCAGCTTGAGGACGGATCGTGGATCGATGCGCCGCCTGTGCCGGGCACATTCGTCGTGAACACCGGAGAACTGCTTGAACTGGCCACCAACGGCTTCGTCCACGCAGACGTCCATTGCGCCACCTCACCAGAGCCCGGCACGGCGCGCTATTCCATTCCGTTCTTCCTCGGCGCGAGCCACGAGGGCAGCATCCCCCTAATCGACCTTCCTCCCGAACTCCGCGCAGTCGAACGCGGGGTGAGTTCAGACCCCAGCAACCCGCTTTTTCGCGATGTCGGCATGAACCACCTCAAGGCGCGCTTGAGATCCCACCCTGATGTAGCAGCACGGTTTTACGCCGATTGCGTGTAATTCTGATGAGCGGCTCATTAGAGAGAAGAGCTGGCGTCGTCAGACAGAAGGATAAGGCAAGGGGCGCGAGCAGAATGCGATCTGTCTCCCACCTCGTGCCGAAGCCGCGTCATACCGCGATTGATTCAGCCTGATTCACCCGAAGAATCCTTGCTAAACGATCTCAGATGGATCCCCTCGAAACCGCAACCGCAACCGCAACCGCAACCGCAACCGCAACCGCAACCGACAGCGTGCGCTTCGATTTTAACCGCCGCCGATCTCAGGCTCATGGCGCAAGCCAGCTTCATGAACGAGGGCAGGTCCTCACGGGCCGTTTCGCGCGGTGAAATGTCGGCTATGTTGAACTGTTAAAACTGAGGACAACCCGCGGGCGCGCTGTCCAAGGGTTCTCCTATGACCGGCCCACTGGGGGTCACATGTACCGGGGACCAGTCAAGCCGGGTAGGTCACGCAAAGAGCGACCCCACGCATTGACACTATGCGGAATGCGCATCGCATGACATCTTGATACCATCATGGCACAGAACATTTCAGTTTCGCCAATCAATGGGTCGTGGAACAGTGGCTTTGCCTTGTATCAGGCGGCGACATATGTCGGCACGCCACATCGGCCTGTCATCGTGGCCGCGACCACGAACAGTCAGAGCGAAATCCAGCTCTTTGACTGGCTGGTGCCCGAGCGTTTCGAGGTCATAAGCGGCGGCGGTTCCGACAATCGCGCTGCGAAATTCTGCTTCTACATCGCGAACCGTCCCACCTGGATCGGCCGAGGCGATGGCCAAATACAGGAAATCCCTGAACATAAACTCGTTGTCATCAATACGAACGATCCAATCAGGACGATCAGCCTTGGCGACACGCGGCATCTTACACTCGTTCTGCCTCACTGGATGGTCGCGCGCCATGTTCCGGAGCCGGTTCATCTGAGCACAGCAGCGACTGTCTTGCCCGATGCCAATGGGCTCGCAGCGCGCGACATCATGTTTGCGCTTCGATC
The DNA here is from genome assembly GCF_025961965.1 of Sphingobium sp. B1D7B. NCBI lineage: Bacteria > Pseudomonadati > Pseudomonadota > Alphaproteobacteria > Sphingomonadales > Sphingobiaceae > Sphingobium > Sphingobium sp. B1D7B. The sequence continues at coordinate 1,241,822 of NZ_JAOQOR010000001.1, read as the reverse complement.
ATGCATTGGGTTGGCGCAGTTTCCTTCGATCAGCACGAAGCTGGTGGACGGCTTCCTTGATACTCTGCGTCCCGTCAAAGCCGATGACCATAGCCCTGGCTTGCACAAGCGCAGCGCCGATGTGCTGCGCATTCGCGAGATCATCGCACGAAACTTCAGCGATCCCGATTTTTCAGCGGCGGATATTGCGCGCGCGCTCGGGATATCCACGCGCTACCTGCACCTCATCTGCCAGGTTGAAGAGTCACCCGCCCGGATGATCCGGAATTTCCGGCTCCAACAAGCAGAGGCGCTCCTCAAATCGCCAGCCTGGCAGGACAGATCCATCACCGACATTGCGCTGGAGTGTGGCTTCAACAGCAGCAGTCAGTTCAGCACCAGCTTTCGGTCCTATGCCGGGGTTTCGCCACGGCAATTGCGATATGGCCGCACTGTCTAGACTCAGAACCGACCCGCACTTCCAAATTTCAAAAATCCACTGCGGAAATCGGAAAGACGGCCTGGCTGCGGCCAATTAAGTCTGCTCGCCACAAAACAACGAAATGAAGAGGGCGAGGATATGTGGAAGGGCTCTGACAGTCTGTCCGGTTTTTGCGTGCTGACGGCCTTGGTGGCGACGCCGGGGATGGCGCAGACGGGACCGAGCGAACCATCGGCAACGATCGAGGACATTGTCGTCACTGCGCGTCGGACGGCAGAGACGTTGCAGAACGCACCTGTTGCCGTGTCGGTGATCGGCGGCGGCGCCCTCGAGCGGGCCGGCATCACCGGGTTGACGGACCTGCAGAGCCGGCTGCCCGCTGTGGAATTCCAGACAGCGACGAGCACGCCGATCGTCACCGTGCGCGGTGTTGGCACGTTCAGCACGCAGGCCGGCGTCGATTCCGCCATAGCATATACGGTCGATGGCATCTTTCTGGCCCATCCCCAGGCCTATCCCCCGGTTCTGGTCGACATCGCGCGCGTGGAGTCTCTGCGTGGACCGCAGGGCACGCTCTACGGCCGCAACTCAAATGGCGGCGCGATCAACTTCCTGACCAACGAACCGGTGCTGGGGCAAGTGCAGGCAAATATCGCGCTGACTGCGGGCAATTATGCGACCTTCGGTTCCGAGGCGATGCTGAACGTGCCCATGGGTGAAAAGGCCGCGATCCGTTTCGCGTTCGGCTCGAACAGGCGCGATGGCTTCTATCCCGATGGGTACAGCAATGCCGCTGATTGGGTCGGGCGCGCGCGTCTACTGGTCCAGCCCAGCGATCAACTAAGGATCGTCCTCAGTGCCGACCGCTCCAAGCTGAGCAACGATGGCGCGGGTTGGGACTATTGCCCGCCCAACACCACCAGCGCTTTGTGCGCCGGCCGCCCTTTCCGCCCCTATACCGGGCTGAGCGGACGCAACCTCGCGGATTTCAATCATAGCGATAGCTGGTCGGTCTATAATCAGATTGATCTCACGCTCCCCTGGGCCACGCTCACCTCGCTCACTGGCTACCGCGACAACGACTTCCTCGCCCGGCAGACGCAGGTGCTGGGCACGTCGTCCTCAGGCTTTATCCAGGGTGTGCGCAGCAAATTGTTCACGCAGGAGCTGCGCCTCGCATCGCCTGCCCAGTCGCCTTTCAAATGGCTCCTCGGCGGCTTTTACGCACGCGAGACCGGGCCGGCCTCACAGACCTTCAATCAGGACGAGATCCCTTACTTCTCCAGCGATCCGCATCTGGTGACGACTTCGAAAGCGGTGTTCGGCGAAGTCACCGTGCCCCTCGCCTCCATGCTGCGGGTCATCGGCGGGCTGCGCTATACCGACGAGGAGAAGTCCGCGACGGGTGTGGTCCGCACCATCTCGCCGACCTCCACCACCGAACTGCCGATCCTGCAGAATTTCCGGACCCGCAAATGGACCTGGAAAGCCGGGGCAGAGCTCGATCTGGCCGAGACGTCGCTGGTCTACGCGACGGTCAGCACCGGCTTCAAATCGGGCGGCATCAATCAGGTTCCGCAACTGCCTGGCTTCACCGGCTCCTACCGGCCCGAGACGATTACTGCCTATCAATTGGGGTCGAAGAACCGCCTGCTCGGCAACCGCCTCCAGATCAACGGCGAAGTCTTCTATTATGATTACAAGGATTTCCAGGCGCTGCAGGTGATCCGCGACGCCGCCATTCCCGGCTTCTTCATCCAGACGACCAATTCGCAGAAATCATCGATGTACGGCGGCGAGCTGGAGGCCGAGGTCGCCGTTTCCTCCGCGGGTCGCCTGTCGCTAGCGGCCACCTGGCTCCATGCCCGCTTTGATACCTATATCATTGGCGCGACCAACCTGTCGGGCAAGCAGATCCAGGCCGCGCCCGATTTCACGCTAGGTGGCGCCTACGAGCACCGGTTCGATTTCGACAGCGGCGCCCGCCTGACCTTCGGCATCGACAGCAAATATGTGACGGGACATTTCGTGGCCAACAGCAACGCCCCCGGCTCCTATCAGGATGGCTACTTGCGCTCCAATGCGAGCTTGACCTTCGAAACCCCCAATCGCGCGTGGCAGATCTCGGCGTTCGTCAGGAACATCGAGGACAAGGCGCAGATCGCGGCCTTCCAGCCGTCCGCAAATGGCGACTTGGTGCTGCTCAATCCGCCGCGCACCTTCGGCGCGACGGTCAAATGGCGCTACTGATCGTGGCAGGCCAGCTATCATCGATGCGAGGCGCAACCGCATGACGGATCAGTCCTCCCTCCTCTTCGACCAGTTCACTTTGAAAGGGCGGCAACTCGCCAATCGCTTCGTCCTCCCCGGCATGCAACGCGGATGGAGCGTCGACGGCGCGCCGACCGATACGCTCACCGATTACTACGTGCGGCGCGTGAAGGGTGGCGCGGGCCTTATCATCACGGAGTCGGTCGCGGTCGATCACCCCAGCGCGACACGGTCGGCTGTTTTCAGCCGGTTGGACGAAGGCACGTTCGAGGCCTGGCGCCAGTGCGTTGGGGCAGTGCGCGCGGCAGGCGGGCACATTCTCCTGCAACTCTGGCATGAGGGCGCCGTGCGCAAGGATGAGGACCTGGGAGACGGGGTGGTCGTCACGCCGACACTCAGCCCATCCGGATTGATGGCGGCGGACCGACCGCGTGGTCGGGCGGCGACGCTTGAGGAACTCGAGGAAATCAAACAGGCCTTCGTTCGCTCCGCGCTTCTCGCGCAAAAGGCCGGGGCAGACGGCATAGAACTGCACGGCGCGCACGGCTATTTTCTCGATCAGTTTCTGTGGGAGCAAACCAACCGCCGCTCGGATCGCTATGGTGGCCAGTCGCTGCCCGAGCGGGCGCGCTATCCTGCCGAAATTGCGCGAAGCGTACGTGCAGCCTGCGGGGAAGATTTCATCATCTCCTTTCGCTTTTCCCAGTGGAAGGAGATCGATCTCAAGGCGCGGATCGCCGAGACGCCAGAGGAGCTGGCGCTATTCGTCTCGCTGCTGCGGGACTCAGGAGTCGATATTCTCCACGTGTCGACGCGACGTTTCTGGGAGGCTGCCTGGCCGGAGAGCGACAAGACGCTGGCCGCTTGGGTCAGGCAACTGAGCGGACTCCCGGTCATCGCCGTGGGCAGCGTCGGACTGAGCACGGACATCATGGAAACGGCTCAGGGCCTGGAATCGCACTCCGATGTACAGGCGAGCATCGCTCTTCTCGACCAGGGTCTGCAGCGGAGCGACTTCGACCTTGTCGCTGTCGGGCGCGGGCAGATTAGCGACCCCGAATGGGTCAACAAGGTGCGGGAGCAGCGTTATGGTGACATCATCGCCTTTTCCCGCAAAGCGCTTGGTAAGCTCGATGGGGAAACGGACCATATGGAGGGTGTGCCCCCAAAGGCCTGAGCGACACATCGGTATGGCAGATATCAGGATAAGAGTTGGGACGAGGCAATGAGCTCTGGCAGGCCAGCCGAATCAGCGGCGGATGAGGCGGTCGATCTGAACGGGCCGACCAGCCGCCCGGATGCCACGCGTGCATCATGGATCGCGCTCTCCATCCTGCTGCTCGTCTATCTGCTCAACAATCTCGATCGGTTCATCCTCTCGATCCTCGCCCAGCCGATCAAGGAAGAGTTGCGCCTCGCGGACTGGCAGCTTGGCCTGCTCACCGGCTTTGCCTTCAGTCTCCTGTATGTCGTCGTCGGCTTTCCGATGGCGCGCCTGTCCGACCGGGGAAACCGGACGTTGATCCTGTCCCTCTGCGTGGCCTTCTGGTCGATCATGACCGCGCTGTGCGGGCTCGCGACGAGTTTCGTGCAGCTTTGCCTGTTCAGAGCCGGTGTCGGTGTCGGTGAAGCGGCTTGCCTGCCCGCTTCACACTCGTTGGTCAGTGATCTCTTCCCGCCGGAGGCGCGAACGCGTGCGATGTCGATCTTCGGGCTGGGCCTACCGCTGGGCGGGTTTGCCGGCGTCGTGATCGGTGGCTTCGTCATGGACCATTGGGGATGGCGCAGCGCGATGCTGATCGTGGGTCTGCCCGGCCTGCTGGTAGCCCTGCTGACCTGGATGGTTATCAAGGAGCCCGAACGGGGCCGCTTTGAGCGGGCATCCGCGCGGACGTTGCCCAGCGCCGGGTCCCTGTTCGAAGTTGCGATGACGTTATGGAAATCGCCCATTGCCCGGAATGTGATCATTGCTCTGACGGCTGCGGGACTGGTCGGCGCGCCCAATGTCACCTTCATGGGCCCCTACATGATCCGCCGGTTCGACCTGGGCTACACGGAACTGGGCGTGATCATCGCGCTGACCTTCATGCTCGGATCGGCCATATCGACGCTGGGAGGCGGGCTCATCGTCCATTGGGCATCCCGCTTTGACGACCGCTGGATCATGTGGGTGCCTGCCATCGGCGTTGCGCTCAGCGCGCCATTATATGTTGCGGCTTATGCGCAAAACAGCTGGCAGGGCCTCGCGGCGATCCTGTTTCTCGCATCCGTCGTCAACTCGACCTATCTCGCGCCTTCCTACGCCATGCTGCACAGCACGGTCGGGCCAAACGGCCGGGCGACTGCATCGGTCATCGCGAGCTTCTGCCTCAGTCTGATCGCGATGGGTTTCGGCCCGCTGCTCGCCGGCATGGGGATCGATCTGCTGGCAGCTCATCTCTTCGGTGCCGTTGGGCAAGGTAGTTTTTCGAGCGCGTGCCCCGGCGGCGCGGCCGCCGCCGGGAGCGCCCCGGAAGTGGCCAGCGCATGCCGCTCCGCGACATCCCAGGCCACGCAATGGGTGATCATGGGATGCCTCGCAGCGATGGTATGGCCCGCCTGGCATTTCTTCCTTGCGGCGCGTCACATGACCATTCGGACCACCTCAAATGCACATCATTCGCGCGTCTGACTAACCGGCTTTGACAAGAGCGGGTGACGCTTGTCCGAGGTCATCGGATGACCGCGCCGCCGGACAGCGCGTTGTCCAAAGCGGGCATAGAGTGTCGGAAGAACGAACAGCGTCAGCAGCGTTGCGGATATCAGGCCGCCGATCACCACGGTCGCCAGCGGCTTCTGGACCTCGGCTCCGGAGCCGCTGGCAAACGCCATGGGCACAAAACCCAGGCTTGCGACCAGCGCAGTCATGGCGACCGGCCGCAGGCGTTGGATCGCGCCTGTTCGTGCTGCCTCGGCGCGGCTCATGCCCTTGCCGATCAGATCCTGAATGGAGCTGACCATGACCAGCCCGTTCAACACCGCGATTCCCGACAGCGCGATGAACCCCACCGCCGCCGAGATCGAGAAGTCCATCCCGCGCAGGAAGAGCAGCAACACGCCGCCGACGAGCGCGAAGGGCACGCCGGTGAAAACGATCGCCGCGTCCCGAACATTGCCGAGCGCACCGTAGAGCAGCAACAGGATGATGACGAAGCAGCCCGGCACGACAAGTTTCAGCCGCTCGCTTGCCGAAGCGAGATTCTCGAACTGCCCGCCCCACTCGAGATAACTGCCCGCAGGCAAGCGCACCTCGTTCGCAATCGCTGCCTGAGCGTCTGCAACGACACTGCCCACATCGCGGCCCCGGACGTTGGCCTGGACAACGACGCGGCGTTTGCCGTTCTCGCGGCTGATCTGGTTTGGCCCGTCGACCACCGCAATCGTCGCCACGCTCGACAGGGGGACATAGGCGCCCCCAGCGACCGGCACCTGAATCTGGGCCAGTGCGCCAAGGTCGGCACGTTGGGCCTCGGAAAGGCGGATGACCACCGGGAAGCGTCGATCACCCTCGAAGATCATGCCTGACGTGCGGCCGCCGATCGTGGCGGTGATGGTGTCCTGCACGTCCTGCGCCGTCACGCCGAGCCGCGCCATCGCATCGCGATTGACGCGGATGTCGAGCATCGGCAGGCCGGTGGTCTGCTCGACCTTTACGTCGGTCGCGCCTTCCGTCCTTCGCAGAACCGAAGCGATTTGCTCGGCTACCCGGTTCATCGATGCGAAATCGTCACCGAAAACCTTGACCGCGACATCGCCGCGGACGCCGGCAATCAGCTCATTGAAGCGCATCTGGATCGGCTGAGTGATCTCATAGGCGTTTCCGGGAATCTTCCCCAACTCGCCTTCTAGACGCTCGACCAGCGCCGCCTTGGTCAGGTGGGGATCGGGCCACTCGTCTCGTGGCTTGAGGATCACGAACATGTCCGTTGCATTGGGCGGCATCGGGTCGGATGCCAGTTCCGCCGTGCCTGTCTTGGAGAAGACGAACTTCACCTCCTTTTGACGCGACATCATCTGCTCGAGCGGCACCTGCATCGCCTGGCTTTGCTGGACCGATGTCGCCGGGATCCGCAGGGCCTGGATCAGGATGTCGCCTTCATCGAGCTGTGGCAGGAACACCTGCCCCAGCGAGAGGAATGCCGCCGCCGCGATCGCAAGGCTTCCAAGCGCCGCTCCGATGGTGAACGAAGGCATCTTCATCGCCCGATCGAGGCCCGGTTCGTACCGCGCCTTCAACCAGGAGATGATCCGGCCATCCTTTTCCTCAACCTTCTTCGAAAGCCAGATCGCGATCATCGCCGGCACGAAGGTCAACGACAGGATGAAGGCGAAGGCGAGCGCGATGATGACCGTGAGCGCCATCGGCACGAAGGTCTTGCCTTCCACCCCGGTGAGCGTGAGCAGCGGCACATAGACCAGAATGATGATCGCCTGGCCGTACACAGAGGGACGGATCATTTCGCGCGCCGCGCTCCCGACATTGCCGAGCCGTTCCTGCACTGTGAGCAGGCGGCCCTCATGATGCTGCTGTTCGGCGATACGCCTGAGCGCATTCTCAACGATGATGACGGCGCCATCAACGATAAGGCCAAAGTCGAGCGCGCCCAGGCTCATCAGATTGGCTGAGACGCCGACGCGCAGCATTCCGAAACCGGTCAGCACCATCGTGATCGGGATGACCAGCGCAGCGATCAGGGCCGCCCGGAAGTTGCCGAGCAGCAGGAACAGGACGACGATGACCAGAAGCGCGCCTTCGCTGAGATTCTTTGCGACCGTCTTGATCGTCGAGTTCACCAGTACCGTCCGATCCAGCACCGGCTGAATGACGACGTCGGGGGGCAGGGATGCGTTGATCTCCTGCAGCCTGTCGGCAACCGCGGTCGCCACGGTGCGACTGTTTTCACCGATCCGCATGATCGCCGTGCCAACCACCACTTCGGTGCCGTTCTCCGAGGCTGATCCCATCCGAACCGCCTGTCCGGTCTGCACCGTGGCGACCTGGTCAAGCGTGATCGGTACGCCCTTACGGATCGCGATGACTGTCCGCGCCAGTTCCGCTTCGTTGCGGATCAGCGCGTCCGATATGACCGCGAGACCTTCGCCACCGCGATTGACGAACCCGCCCCCGACGCTGGAGTTGTTGCGCTCGAGCGCCGTGCCGAGGTCGGTCAGGGTTAGCTCCATTGATGCCAGTTTCTGGACATTGGGAACGACGAGATATTGTTTGGCGTAGCCGCCGATCGAATCGATCCCGGCGACGCCGGGCACATTCTTCAGGAGCGGCGTGACGATCCAGTCCTGCGTGGTGCGCAGATAGGTGGCCTTATCGGCCTCGCTCGTCAGCCGTTGCCCTTCGGGCGTGATGTAGCTGCCGTCTGGCTGCTGGCCAGGCTCGCCGGGCCGATGCTTGTCGTCGGGCCGATGGTCGAGCCGAACCGTCCACATATAGACCTCGCCAAGCCCCGTCGCGATCGGCCCCATTTCAGGGCTGACACCGCCGGGCAGGCTCTCTTTCACGCTTTCAAGGCGTTCGCCGACCTGCTGACGCGCGAAATAGATGTCGGTCGCGTCGGTGAATACGGCCGTGACCTGGGCAAAGCCATTGCGGCTCAGCGAACGGGTGTACTCAAGACCCGGAATACCGGCGAGCGCCGTTTCGATCGGAAACGACACCTGCTTCTCGACCAGTTCAGGCGAGAGCGCGGGCGCACGAACGTTGATCTGCACCTGATTGTTGGTGATGTCCGGCACGGCGTCGATCGGCAGGCGGGACAAGGAATAGGCGCCGATGACGGCGGCAACGGCGGTGAGAGCGAGGACAAGCCAACGCTGCTCCACGGCCCATGTGACGATGCGGGCGATCATGGTTCAGTCCTCATGGCTTGCTTCGCTCTTGCCGAGTTCGGCCTTGAGCGTGAAACTTCCGGTGGTGGCGATCCGCTCACGGCCTGAAAGCCCGGAGCGGATGAGCACGGTGTCGCCGGCGGGATCGCCAAGCTGCACCGGCGTGACCCTGAAGCCTGTTGCCGTCCGCACGAACACAACCGTTTTCCCCTCGACCGTTTGCACGGCCGTCAAGGGCACGCGTACAGAGGCGGGACCGTCGCCACCGCCAGCCAGTTGCACCGACGCGGTAACCGCCTCGCCTACGCGCCATACGCCGCCGCCATTGTCGAGCGATGCGATCGCCGGCACCAGTTTTGTCTGTGGATCGAGCGCTGGCGATACGAAGCTGATCTGCCCGATCGCCGAGCGTCCTGCTGCGGTGACCGTCACGGGCACCCCAGGTCGGACGCGGCCCGCATCCTCGGGCTTGAGGCTGAGCGTTAGCGACACTTTCGACAGATTGGCGACCCGGAACAGCTCGGCGTCAGCCGCAACTGTTTGACCGAGCACCACCGGTCGCGCGATCACCTGCCCTGAGAGGGGAGCAACGATGCCGAGGCGATTGAGCCCGCCCCCACCGCCCCCAGTTGCCGAAACCTGGCTTTGCGCCTGAGTGAGTGCGATCCGCGCCTCGGTTGCCGCAGTTCGCACCGCGATCAGATCCTGCTCAGGTGAAACGCGCTGAGAGAACAGCCTTTGCTCGCGCGCGAGATTGGAATTGGCGAGGGCGAGCCGTGCCCGGGCCGCCTCGACCGCCCCCTTGAGCTGCGCCGCCTCGCGGCTCTCGATCACCGCAAGCGTCTGCCCGCGGGAAACGCTTTCGCCGAGATTGCGGTTAAGCGCGACGACACGACCCGCGATCGCCGCCGAGACGACCTGTGTCGCCTGCGGATTGCCATCGATCGTCGCGGGCAGTTCGATCGTGCCGGCGCCGCCGATCAGCGGAACGGCAACCTGCACGCCTGCCGCCGCGATCTGTTCGACCGAGAGCGTGATGACGCCTTCATCCGCATGACCGGTTTCCTTGGGTTGCTCGGGCGCGGTCTCGTTCGTCGAAGCGCCGTCACCGCAGGCAGCCAATATGAGCGCGAGCGACAATGCGCCCGCAAGCTGGATTTTCTTCATGACTGGTTTCCCCCTTGAGGCGCGGGAGCGGTCAGCCGCTCCAGCCGCGCACGGGCATTGTGATAATTGGCGAGGGCATCGATCGCAGCGACGCGGGTGTCCGCGAGCGTGCGCTCGGCGTCGAGCAAGTCGAGCTGGCTGAACTTGCCCTCGCGATAGCCGATCCGTGCGATACGGGCCGCCTCCTGCGCGGCCGCAAGCGCCGGACCGGCGGCCGCGCGTGCGGTCGTTTCGGCATTGGCTGCTTCAGCTTGCGCTTCGGCAATCGCCTGATCGACATCGAGTGCCGTCATGCGCCGCCGCGCCTCAGCCCTTGTGCGCTCGGCACTTGCCTGCGCCACCGCCGCCCGCCCGTTGTTGAACAGCGGGATTGCAATCGAGATGGCGAAAGCCGCGGCGGTGTCGTTGGTCGCTTCCAGACGCCGGAGCGCCGGCCCGATATTAAGATCGGGCACACGATTGGCGCGCGCCAGACGGATGCCGGCATCGGCGACGGCAAGATCGGCGTCGGCTGCCGCAAGCGTGAGCGTGCCGGACGCTGACGGCGCGATCGTCGGGCCATAGGATGCTGTCGGAATTTGGTCCAGCAGCCCGATGTCCAGCGCACCATCAATCGAACCGCCAAGCCGTCGTGCGAGGTTCAGCCGGGCGACATCCGCAAGCCGGGCCGCGCGTTCCAGGCTCGCCGCCGCGTTGATCCTGGCGAGATCCGCACGCTGCTCTTCAAGCGGTGAAGCACGGCCGGCTTGCACGCGCACCCGTGCCGCTTGCAGGGCATCGTTCGCGATCCTGAGCTGGTCATGGGCGGTTGCGAGCCGTCTTTCCGCCGCGATCGCCTCGACATAGAGCGACGTGACCTGAAGGCGGACATCGGCCGCGACGACTGCTGCCTCCAATTCCGCACGTGAAAGTTGCGCGGTGGCGACAGCAACGCGCGCGTTGCGCTTGCCGCCGAGTTCGATGGGCAATGTCACGCCCATCGTCGTCTCCGCGCTCTGGAGCCCCCTATATAGTCCGGTGCCGACGACATTCTCGACCTGCGCCTGCGCCAAGGGGTTGGGACGCAGGCCCGCAACCATGCGGTTGGCGCGGGCGGCTTCGATAGCGGCTTTGGCAGCGTCGGTTGACGGTGCAGCGCCGCCCGCTCCGGCGATGGCCTGTTCAAGCGTGAGGATCGACGCCGCAGCATCGGCCGATACGCGCCCCTGTTGCGCCTGCGCCGCCGAGGCACAGGACGCTGCGGCGAGCATCGCCGCGAGCAATTTCTTCATGAGTGATTCTTCCTGACAGCTGATCGTCAGGCCGGCATGTGCCGGCCGGCGAAACCGTCAGGCTTGGGGCGGCCTTGGCAAGACGCCGCCGCGGGCATCCGGCAGCGGCGCGCGCAAATGGCGCTGCTCGGGATCGTTTGTCACCAGGCTCGCCTGTGACCCGATGATCGTTGCAGGCGTTCCAACATGATGTCCGTGACAGGGATTGTGATGATGCGGCAGTCCATTGTCGCTGTCCGCAGGCACCTCGTCGCCATCACCCGGTGCGTGGACCGTAAGTTCGGCGCCAAGCACGCTCCCGCCCACCGCTTCAGCAGCGTGCGCCATGCCCGCGAAGCCGGAAAGCACCAGCATCAGGCAGGCGAGCAAAGGGAGAAGCTTGCGCATCATCCGTCCCTTACCACCCAGACGCCACGACGTAACCGCTTATTTGAAATGAGCTCTTCACGCACAAGGATGATTTGCGCGCCGCTGGAGGTGGCGAGAGCGATGCCCCGTTATCGAGATGGGCAGCAGGCATACCGTGCTCGTCGACGTGAGCAGCGGTGGAGGTTTTCGCATCACGCGCCAGGCTTTACGCGGTCACCCTCGCGCAAGCTTGCGGGACCGGCTTGGAAAGCGTGTACGTGACGCCTACGACAGCTCATGCGCGCAGTGGGCATTGCGGCGAATCCAGGATGGAATGTTAGGGGCGGACATGGTGAAGCATATTTTCTGGATCATCCTCGCGATCATCGGCGCCGTCTGTCTCGGCATCGTCGCCACGGCACGCGGCGAGGCGGTCAACGCGCTGTGGATCGTCATTGCCGCGGTCAGTATCTTCCTCGTCGCCTATCGTTATTATGCGCTCTACATCGCCCGGCACGTCATGCGGCTCGATCCTGCTCGCGCCACGCCGGCCCAGTACCGGGGCGACGGGCTGGATTATGTGCCCACGGATCGCCGCGTCCTCTTTGGCCATCATTTTGCGGCCATTGCCGGCGCCGGCCCCTTGGTCGGCCCGGTGCTCGCGGCGCAGATGGGCTATCTGCCCGGCACGCTCTGGATCATCTTCGGCGTCGTGCTGGCCGGCGCGGTGCAGGATTTCATGGTGCTGTTCATCTCGATGCGGCGCGACGGAAAATCGCTCGGTGAACTGGTCCGCATGGAGATGGGGCCGGTCGCCGGCACGATCGCGCTGGCCGGCGCCTTCCTGATCATGGTCATCATCCTCGCGGTGCTCGCCCTCATCGTCGTGCGCGCACTGGCGGAGAGCCCCTGGGGCATGTTCACTGTCGCCGCCACGATCCCCCTCGCCCTCTTGATGGGCATCTACACACGCTGGATCCGCCCGGGCCGCATTGGCGAGGTTTCGCTGCTCGGCTTCGTAGGGCTGATGCTCGCCATCATGTACGGGCAATCGGTCGCCGCCTCTCCCGTCTGGGGGCCGATCTTCACCTTCACGCCCACGCAGCTCTGCTGGATCCTCATCGGCTATGGCGCCGTCGCCTCCATCCTGCCGGTGTGGCTGCTGCTGGCGCCGCGCGATTATCTGTCGACCTTTCTCAAGATCGGCGCGATCGCCGCGCTGGCGATCGGCATCGTCGTCATGGCCCCGCCGCTGCGGATGCCGGCGCTGACCCAGTTCGTCGGCGGGGGCGGTCCGGTCTGGTCGGGCGGCCTCTTCCCCTTCCTGTTCATCACCATCGCCTGCGGCGCCGTCTCGGGCTTCCATGCGCTCATCTCCAGCGGCACGACGCCCAAGCTCATCGCGGCCGAAACCGATGCGCCCTTCATCGGCTATGGCGCGATGCTGATGGAAGCGTTCGTAGCGATCATGGCGCTGGTCGGCGCCTCGATCCTCGATCCCGGCATTTACTTCGCGATGAACAGTCCGGCCGCGATCACCGGCGGCGATCCCGCGAGCGCAGCGGCCGCGGTCACCGCCATGGGCTTCCCGGTCTCAGCCGACACATTGGCCCAGACCGCCCGCGATGTCGGCGAGCATAGCATCGTCTCGCGAACCGGTGGCGCGCCGACCCTCGCCGTCGCCATGGCCGAGATTTTCAGCCATGTCGTCGGGGGGCCGGCGATGAAGGCGTTCTGGTATCATTTCGCCATCCTGTTCGAGGCGCTGTTCATCCTGACGGCCGTCGATGCCGGGACGCGCGCCGGCCGCTTCATGCTGCAGGATCTGATCGGCCTCGCCGTTCCTTCATTCCGCGCGGGCAACGCCCTGCTGCCGGGGGTGATCGCGACGGGTCTTTGCGTGGCCAGCTGGGGCTTCTTCCTCTATCAAGGCGTCACCGATCCGCTGGGCGGCGTGAACACGCTCTGGCCAGTGTTCGGCATCTCCAACCAGATGCTGGCGGCCGTCGCGCTGATGCTTTCTACCGTGGTTCTCTTCCGTATGAAGCAGCACCGGTTCGCCTGGGTGACCGTGGTGCCCACACTCTGGCTGCTGGTCTGCACGCTGAGCGCCGGCGCTCTCAAACTCCTGTCGAGCGATCCCGCCGTGGGCTTCCTCGCACATGCCCGGCGCTTTTCGGACGCCGCCGCGCGGGACGAAGTTTTGGCCCCGGCGAAATCCATGGCGGAGATGAATGCTATCATCTTCAATGATCGGATCGATGCCGGCCTTTGCGCGCTGTTCGTCGCCGTCGTGCTCTCGCTGCTCTTCTTCACCATCCGGACATGCCTGGCGAGCCTGCGCAATCCCGCTCCGACGGCGCATGAAGCCCCGGCCCAGATGGTGCCGGCGGAATGAGCGGCCTGTGGCACCGGCTGCGCGCCACCGCGCGCTTGATGGTCGGGCAACCGCCTTATGAGGCCTATCTGGCCCATATGGCGCGTCACCATCCCCAGGCGGTACCGATGACGCGGACCGAGTTTTTCCGCAACCGTGAGCAGGCGCGCTATGGAGGCGCTGGCGGAGGCAAGTGCTGCTAGGTTATTCGGCCCCTATCTCGGAGCCAAAGCCTGCATCCCGCATCTGCTTTTCGTCGCGCTCGGCCTTTCGCTGGCCATCCTCAATATAATCGCGCTCGCGACCTTGTGGCTTATCGGTGTTCGGGACGACCGAGGGGTTGGACGGCTCGGGTCTGCCGTCCGGCATGGACCGATCCCGTTCCGGCTTTTGTCGAGGGTTGTGTTCTTCCATGTGTCTTCTCCGTTTCTGCTTTGGAAACGGAGGCCGCAGGAGCCAGTTCCGCGCGCGCGTTCAGCGGTGCGGCTTTCTCCATCATTCTATCCGCGCAGGATCTTTTCCATCCCCCTGCCCTTCGCGAGTTCGTCGATCAGTTTATCGAGATAGCGGATTTCGCGCATGGTGCCCTCCTCGATCGTCTCGACGCGCACCCCGCAGACGACGCCGGTGATCAGGGAACGCGCGGGATTCATGCAGGGGGCGGTTGCAAAGAAGCCCTCGAATGAGGTGCCGGCGGCCAGCACGCTATCGAGGGACTCTTGGCTGTGCCCCGTCAGCCAGCGCAAGATCTCGTCCACCTCTTCCTTTGTGCGCCCTTTCCTGGCTGCCTTGGCGACATAGAGAGGATAGACGCTCGCGACACTGACTGAATAGATACGATGCCCTGCCATCGGCCGCTCCATCACATGATCGTGCCCGAAGCATGAATAGACGGCCGGCGATAAGCAAGTGCTCTGCCGGAATGACCGTTCCGTGGCAGAGAGGTGGTTGCGTCTCAACACCGTTCAAGCATCACAAATTTTCGGTTCCTGACGTTGGGGGGCCTGCGATGTCCACACCGCGGCCACGACGGCGATCAGGCCGATGACTGCGGCGCCGGCCCCTGCCAGGGCGACAGCGCGATAGCCAAGTCCCGCAGCGATCACACCGCCACCGATGGCGGCGCCGATCGCGTTGCCGAGATTGAAGGCGCCGATGTTGACGGCGGATGCCAGATTGGGCGCATCCGCTGCGGCAGCCATCACCCGCACCTGAAGCGGCGGGACGAGCGCGAAACTTGCAACACCCCAGAGAAAGATCAGGATCGCGGTTGGCGCGTCGAACGGCATCAGGATCGCGAACGCAACCAGCACCATCCCCAGCCCGGCGAGCGTCACCATCAGTGTGCGATCAACCGAGCGATCCGCGAAGATGCCGCCCAGCCAGTTGCCCACCGTGAGTCCGACGCCATAGGTCACCAGCATCGCCGTCACGAAGCCGAGCGACGCATGCGTTTCTGCACGCAGGATGGGCGCGATATAGGTGAATACGGTGAACATGGCGCTCGATCCGATCACGGTCAGCGCCAAGGCGGCGAGCACCGGGCCGCGCTTCAGCACGCGCAACTCGGCAACGGCATTGCCGCCTTGGGGTGCAGGCAAGATCGGCAGGGTCAGCCGCAGCGCGGCGATGGTGGCGACGCCCAGTCCGGCGATCCCCCAGAACGACATCCGCCAACCCAGATGCTCGCCCGCCCAGGTCGCGAGCGGGACGCCGACGACATTGGCGATGGTCAGCCCCATGAACATTGCCGCGACTGCACCAGCCTTGCGCTCTGGCGGAACCAGGCCCGCGGCCACGATCGCCCCGACGCCGAAAAAGGCGCCGTGGTTGAGCGAGGTGACGAGCCGCGCCGCCAGCAGCATCCCGTATCCGGTCGAGATCGCAGCCAACAGGTTGCCGAGCGTGAAGATGCTGGCGAGCGCAATGAGCAGCGTGCGGCGCGGCACCCGGCCAGTGGTCAGGGTCATCAAAGGCGCACCCAACATCACGCCGAACGCATAGGCGCTGATGAGCAGGCCGGCGGTCGGGATCGACACGCCAAGATCGCCGGCGATGACCGGGAGCAGACCCATGGGTGCGAACTCGGTCACGCCGATGCCGAACGCACCGATCGCCAGTGCGATGATGCCGGGATTCAGTTTCAAAGGGTTCACTCCCGTCAGACCATGGGGGGATTGAGCAGGGCAAAGCCGTCCTGCTGGCGGTAGGGCGTATGCGGATAGGGCGGCATGACGGCGCTGGCCGCATCCAGCGCGGCAATCTGTTCGGGCGTCAGAGCCCAGCCGACCGCGCCCAGATTGTCACGCAACTGGGCCTCATTCCGGGCGCCGATGATGACGGAGGAGACGGTCGGTCGGCCCAGCAGCCAGTTGATCGCGACCTGCGGCACGGATCTGCCGGTTTCGGCTGCGACCGCCTCCAGCGCGTCGATCACGCGATAGAGATGGTCCTCCGCAACCGGCGGCGCGAATTGCTCTGTCTCATTCAAACGACTGCCCGGGGGGATCGGTCGGCCGCGCCCGATCTTCCCGGTCAGCCGTCCCCAGCCGAGCGGGCTCCACACCAGCGCGCCGATGCCCTGGTCGGCGGCGAGCGGCATCAGATCCCACTCATAGGCGCGCCCGATCAGCGAATAATAGACCTGATGGGCGACAAGGCGCGGCCAGCCATGGCGCTCGGCCGCGGCCTGCGCCTTCATCACCTGCCAGCCTGGATAGTTGGAGACACCGGCATAGCGCAGCTTGCCCGCCGCAATCAGCCTATCGAGCGTGCCCATGACCTCTTCCGCCGGGGTGGACGCATCGAGCGCGTGGAGTTGCAGCAAGTCGATATAATCCGTGCCCAGACGCCGCAACGCATCCTCCACCGCGCGGATCAGCCGTGCCCGTGAGGCGCCCCAATCCTGCGGCCCTTCGCCCATCGGCAGGCCGGTCTTGGTGGAGATCATCAGGGCATCGCGCCGCCCCTTGATTGCGGACCCCAGCACCTCTTCCGACGCGCCGTTCGAATAGACGTCGGCGGTATCGAACAGGGTCACGCCCGCATCGAGACAGATATCGACCAGCCGCCGCGCTTCGGCAGCATCGCTCTGTCCCCAGGCGCTGAACAACGGCCCCTCGCCGCCGAACGTCCCGGCGCCGAAACTCAGGGCCGACACGCGCAAACCCGAGCGCCCTAGTTGCCGATAATCCATGCTCGATCCTTCGATTGCGATTTCCACTCATAAATGGACCGCAGCGCCCCGCTGTTGTAGTGCGCATTCGAGCCAAGGATCTTTGCTATGGACGCAAAAGTTATTGAGAGTGGCGATCGCGCGCGCGCCATGGAGATATTCGTCGCGGCGATCGATCGAGGCAGTTTTTCCGCCGCCGGCCGCGCGGTGGGCTTGACACCCTCGGCCGTGAGCCGCGCGGTCGACAGGATCGAGGCGCGACTGGGCGTCAGGCTCCTGCTCCGCTCGACCCGGGCGCTCACCCCGACGGCGGAAGGCCTCGCCTATCTCCAAGCCGCACGGCGCATCCTTGCCGATCTCGACGATAGCGAGCAGCAGATCGCCGATCAGGGCCTGCCGCGCGGACGCCTGCGGATCAGCGCGGCGCTGTCGCACGGGCGGCTATGCGTGGTGCCGCTGCTCGGCCGCTTCGCGCAGGCTTATCCCCATATTCTGGTCGACATCGCGCTGACTGATGCGCTGGTCGATGTCGCGGCGGGGCAGGCCGATGTTGCGATCCGCTTCGGTCCGCTCGCCGACAGCGGCCTGACTGCGCGCAGGCTGGGTGAAAGCCGCCGCGTCATCATCGCCTCACCCGATTATCTGGCAGGGGCCGGGACCCCGCGCGTGCCGGAGGATCTGCATGGCCACAATTGCCTGAACTTCAACTTTCGCCGCAGTGAGCCAGTCTGGCCCTTCATGCGCGACGGGGAGGCGTTCTCCCTGGCGATGAAGGGGAGCATTGAAGCCAATAATGGCGAAACGCTCGGTCAACTCGCTGCGCAGGGCGTCGGCATCGCACGTGTTGGCGCCTTCAGCGTCGCGCAGGAGATCGCCAACGGCACGCTCGTGCCGCTGCTGGAAGACTACAACCCCGGTGACGTCGAGCAGATCAATGCGGTGTTCGTCGGCGGCGCCAATCTTCCGGCCCGCGTGCGCGTCTTTGTCGACTTTCTGATCGAGCACATGCGGTAGGTTGCGCCTGTCGCCGTGATGGACGAGACGACCGCTGTGCTCGCGCTCATGATCCGGGGAAGCTGGTCGCCGCGTGGCGCCCATGACGCGGGACAGCGCTGCGGATCAGGTGCTCACTCCTCCCTTGCGCGGGCCGCGCCCCAAGAGATAGGCAGCGCCATGACCCAATCTCAGCTGGCCGATATTCTCATTGCACGACTGGTCCGTGACCATGGCGGCACTCGCCAACGCTGGCGTAAGGTCGTCGGTCCGATCCGGATTTACGATCTCAGGACCCATCCCCATTGCAACTGGATGGTCGATGCGACCGGTTCGACCTCCGATATCGCAAAGGTCGAGAGCCTGCTCGATGAACTGCGCCAGAACCACCCCATCCTCACGGCTGACCGTTGACGCTGGGTTAGGGCGCCGAGGGCCTAGACGTCCGGCGCGATCAGCACCTTGCACTGCTCGCCGCGCTGTTTGAGCGCCTCGAAGACCGTGGGCGTATCGGCGAGCGCAATGGTGCTGGTGACCATCAGCCGGGGCGCGATGGCGCCCTGTTCCAGCGCGGCAAGGGCGGCCTCATATTCCTGCACGGTGAAGAAGGCGCTGGTAACGAGGCGCACTTCCTTGCCGAGCATGGCGAAGGAGTTGAACGTGTCCGGCTTGGTGCACAGGCCCAGCAACAGGATCGTGCCGCGCGGACGCACCTGGTCCACGGCTTGCGCGATCAGGCCGGGCACGCCGACGCATTCGAAGACGATGTCGGCCATGCCGCCCAGACCCTGCACGGCACTTTCGACCGGGTTCTGCGGGTCCACCACGAACACGTCCGCGCCCATCTCGTGCGCGCGCTGCTGCTGCGCGGTGGAGATATCCTGCACTGCCACCTTGGCGGCCCCGAGCCGCTTGGCCCAGAAGGCCACCGCAAGCCCGATCGGCCCTGCGCCCAACACCAGTACCTTGTCACCGGTTTTCAGGCCCGACAGGTTCACGCCGTGCAGGGCTACGGCCAGCGGCTCGATAATGGCGCCATCCGCCAGCGTCAGCCCCGCAGGCAGGGGCACGCACTGGTTTGGGCGCGTGACGGCATAATCGGCATAGCCGCCGCCCTGCAGCCCGAATGACGCGCACCACTGCACTTCGCCCTTGCGGCAATGTTCGCAGTCGCCGCAGCTTTTGAGCGGGATGACCGAGACGAGCTCGCCGACCTTGCGCCCTTGCGTGTTCCGACCCAGCGCCACCACCTCGCCGGCGAACTCATGGCCCAGCACATCGCCATGCTTGCATCCATAAGCGGCATCCTGCGTCATATGCAGATCACTGCCGCAAATCCCGCAGCGCCCGACCTTGACCACCAGTTCACCCTCGCCCGGCGTCGGATCAGGAACATCCTCGAACGCCAGCGGCGTGTGGAGCGCCTGGAAAATAACGGCTTTCACAAATATGCCCTTTCGTCTCTCGCCGAGGCCCGTGCCCGAGGGCGACATCTCTATCTTATCCGCCTCAATGCTGACACGGCCTAACCGACTGCTCGCATCCAATAAAATGCCAAGCCCGGAACGGACAGCGCTCGATCACATTGTTCTTGAAGATTTCGGGAGGATATATGCCATGGCGAGCACGTCGCAGGGCGGGAATGGTGGCTCAACGCATTGGACGACGTTCCTCAAGGAGTTCGCCAAGGCACCCCTTTCAGTCGGCTCGCCCATTGCCACCTCGGCGGGTACCATCAAGCGCCAGCTAGAAGGGGTCGACTGGGCCAAAACGCGTCTGTTCGTCGAATATGGCCCCGGCACAGGAGAGTTTACCCGCTATATTCTTGCGCACCTGCCACGCGACGCTCAGCTGATCGCGATCGAAAGTGAAAACGGGCTTGCCGACCATCTTCGCCAGACGATCGATGATCCTCGCTTTACGGTCCATACTGGTTCAGCCCTCAAAGCTCAGACTATCCTCGGGCACGACGTGGTCGGACGGGTAGACTATATTCTCTCTGGCCTCCCCTTCTCCGCGTTGGAGAAGCCCGACAGGGCAAGAATTGTGGAGGATGCCGCGCGCCTTCTCAACGACGACGGTGAGTTCCTCGCTTATCAGGTGCGTCGGGCGATCGAACCGTCACTTCGCAAAGTCTTCACACGAGTGAAACGGCGCCGGCGTTGGCTCAACGTGCCGCCTTATCATCTGTACTGGTGCCGAGAGCCAAAGCGATCTCGCTCTTCGAACCGGGTGGACTGATCCGGCGTCCCTCCCCATCGCAATTGCTGAATCGCGGAGTGAGGGCGCTCCGGTCTGTGCACGCGATGGCTAAGGCGGCAGCATCTACCTCACTGCGGTCCCCTGCCCTGTTCGCCCCGCGGCGGGCCATCAGGTACTCCATGATCGCGATTGCCTCGGCCCTGGAGTGCCGTTCTCGATCGCCGGGATTGATCGCCAAAAGCTGCCATCCCGCTCAGCGGCCAGCATGTCCTCCTTGACGATAGCGCTCGCCCGCTTGCGCGGGATCGCCCCTATTCAGCAGCGATCGCGTCGATATCATGCGCGGGTTTTGCCGTCCTCAGCTGCATCATGTGCCGCCGATAGGTCGCGAGCGCCTGGCCGACCACCTGATCCATATTATAATAGCGGTAGGTGGCGAGCCGTCCGACGAACAGGACATCGGGCGTACCCAAAGCGAGCGCTTCATAGCGTTTGAACAGAGCGGCATTTTCCGGGCGCGGGATGGGGTAATAGGGGTCACCCTCCGCGCTGGGATATTCGTAGGTGATGCTCGTGCGGGCCGCACTCTGGCCGGTCAGATGCTTATACTCGGTAATCCGTGTATAGGGCACTGCTTCTGACGGATAGTTGATGACGGCGACCGGTTGCAGCCATTCGGTGTCGCGCGTCTCGTGCCGAAACTCAAGCGACCGATAGGGCAGCTTGCCGTAGCGATGGCCGAAATATTCATCGATCGGGCCGGTAAAGACGAGCCGGTCATACCGCACGCGGGCCGCAACCTCCTCGAAGGTAACGCCAAGCTCCATGTCAATCAGCGGATGGTCGAGCATGGCGGCGAACATCGCCGTATAGCCCTCGGCCGGCATCGCCTGGAAGCCGTCGGTGAAATAGCGATCATCCGTATTTGTCCGCGTGGGCACGCGGGCTGTCACCGATTTGTCGAGTTCGGACGGGTCCATGCCCCATTGCTTGCGGGTATAGCCTTGGAAGAAAGTCTCATAGAGATGGCGCCCCACCTTGGAGATGACCACGTCGGCCGATGTGCGGATCGTCTCGACCGGCTCCGCCTGGCTCTCAAGAAAGGCCTCCGCCTCTGCCTCGTCCGCCAATGCCAGCCCGTAGAGGCTGTTCAATGTGTCGCGGTTGATCGGCATCGGCACCTGCAGCCCATCGACGTCCGCCAGGACGCGATGCTCGTAAGGGTGCCAGCGCGTGAAGCGTGAGAGATAGTCGACGATGTCCTGACTGTTCGTATGGAAAATATGGGGACCGTAGCGATGGACCAGAATGCCGGCCTCGTCATAATGGTCATAGGCATTGCCGGCGATATGGTCGCGCCGATCGATGACGAGGACGCGCTTGCCGCCGTCCGCCGCGAGGCGTTCCGCCATCACCGCGCCCGCAAAACCCGCGCCGACGACCAGATAGTCGTAATGGCGGGTGGGGAGCGGCGTCATCACCTCCTCGATGAGCGCCGACATCGCGTCGACCACCTTGTCCCAAGAGAGATCGGCGAGACATGCGTCTGCGCTCGCCCTCCACGGGGCATCGGCAGGCGCACGGGCGCGAGAGAGAGCCCGCTCGCACGCAGCCACGAATGCCTCGGGATTGCCGGCGATCTCGACCGCGTCGAGCATGCCATAATGGCGCGCCACATCGATGATCGGGGTGGAAACCACCGGCAGGCCCGCTGCCAGATATTCCGGCGTCTTGGTGGGAGAAATGAACTGCGTGGACGGATTGATGGCAAAGGGCATCAACGCGACGTCCCAGCCCCGCGCATAGTGCGGGAGCTCGCCATAGGCTTTGCTTCCCAGATAGGCGATGTTGGGCCGCTGCGGCAGATCGGCGGGATCGATCTTGACCACGGGCCCCACGAGCACCAGCGACCAATCGGGATGCGCATCGGCGACGGCGGCGAGCAGGGCGAGGTCCATCCGCTCGTCAATGACGCCGTAGAAACCGAGCCGCGGGCGCGCGAGTTCGGCCTGGTCGGAAGGATCCTCCCCCGGCAGACGCGCCGCGGCAAAATGCGCGGCGTCGACGCTGGAGGGGAAGGCATGGACGGCAGGGTGGCGCGCGCGCTTCGCCTCGTAGAGACTGTAGCCGCCAGTGAAAACGAGATCGGCTCTCTCGAACAGCTCGGCTTCCAGTTCCGCCAGTTGCGGGGGCGCAAACCGGAAATTCGCCAGCTCGTCCATACAGTCATAGATGGTGCAGGCCGCCTGGAGATGCCGCGAGAAGGGCAGCATCATCGGCGTATAGTACCATGTCACCAGCGGCTCGGCATGATCGCCCAGATGGGCGTCGAGCAGGTGCCGCAGGGTGACCTGGCTTTCCGCATCCGTCAGGCCTTCCGGGAGGTGCGGTGTCGCGACCGTGATTTGCGGGGCGGGTGTCCTCAGCTCCAGCCAGGCATCAGCGGTCTCGCCGCTCACGAGCGGTTCCTCCCAGAAGGTGACCAGCTGACGATATGCGAAACGCGACATAAGATGTTGCGGGCGCTGGAACACGAAGTCCCAGCGCAGATGCGAGAAGCACATCAGCGTCATTATTTGTGGCTTTCGAGGCTAGAGCGGAATGAACCTGTATGGGCAACAATGCGCGCACAGCGTCCTTGCTCCCGCTTATTTACCACGATTGATCGATATCAATACGATAGTGCCAGTAGGACTTTGATTGGAGGCGAACGGGGGGCCGGGTTGGTATATGCTCGGTGCACGGCCATCGCCGTATGAGGTTCCCTTGGACGCCGTATCGACCCAGCTTGCCCCTCTCGCCCTGTGGGGCGGCTGCGAATGCACGATCAATCGCGTCGGGGATGATTATCTCGATCAGTCGGCGCGAAGCGGGCACAGTGATCGACCCGAAGATCTGGATCGATTGGCCGGCTTGGGCGTGACGGCGCTGCGTTACCCTTTGCTGTGGGAGAGTTTTGCCCAAAGCGACCAGCGCGAGGCTCTTTGGGCGTGGCACGCCGACCGGCTAGGGCGGCTGCGCGCGCTTGGCATCCGCCCGATCCTCGGCCTGATCCATCATGGCAGCGGTCCCGCCCCCACCCACTTGCTGGACCCGGCATTTGCGGCGGGTCTTGCCGATCACGCGCGGGAGGCGGCCGAGCGGTTCCCCTGGGTCCAGGATTGGACGCCGGTCAACGAGCCTCTCACCACTGCGCGCTTTTCCGCCCTTTATGGTCATTGGTATCCCCATCTTCGCGACGAGACGGCTTTCTGGACCGCGCTCGTCAACCAGGTCGATGCCATTCGGGGGGCGATGGACGCGATCCGCATGATCATTCCCGCGGCGCGCCTCGTTCAAACAGAGGATCTGGGGCATACCGACGCGACACCGCAGCGGGCCGCTCAGGCAGGCTTCGACAATCATCGCCGCTGGGCGACCTGGGATTTGCTGACCGGCCGCCTGATAGCGGGGCACGCGCTTTGGGATCATCTCGAGGGCTTGGGGCTGTCGGATCGTCTTCGTGACATCGCTTCCGCGCCATGCCCGCCGGCCATCATCGGCCTCAATCATTATCTCACCAGCGACCGCTTCCTCGACCACCGGCTGGAGCGCCATCCCCCGGCCAGCCATGGCGCTTGCGCCACCGGGCCGGTTGCCGACGTCGAAGCCGTCAGAGCCATAGCTCACCCGCCGGGCCTTGAAGGCGCCGTTCGCGCTGCCTGGGAGCGCTATGAGGTGCCCATCGTGCTCACCGAGGTGCACAATGGTTGCACGCGCGAGGAGCAGATGCGCTGGCTCGATGAGGCCTGGACGACAGCCACGGCCCTCCGCGCGGACGGCATCTGCATCGAGGCAGTGACAGTCTGGAGCCTGTTCGGCGCGTTCGACTGGGACAGCCTGCTCACCAAAAAGGCCGGCCATTATGAGAGCGGCGTGTTCGACGTGCGGGGCCCCGAACCGCGAGAGACCGCTTTGGCGCCGATGATGCGCGCGTTGGCGGGAGGTGCAAGACCGGCTCATCCCGTCCTCCATGGGCAGGGATGGTGGCGTCGACCCGGGCGCCTCACGGGGCCTGCGACAGAGCCACGCACGATCGATGGACCGCCGGCTCCAGAAGCGCGCCCGCTCTTGATCCTCGGGGCGACCGGAACCTTGGGCCAGGCCTTTGCGGGGGCCTGTTCGCTTCGTGATATCGATCATCGGCTGGTCGGACGAGACGTCATCGACCTGCACGATGCCGCCACGATTGCCGACGCGCTGGATCGGCTGCGGCCTTGGGCCGTCATCAACTGCGCGGGCTGGGTGCGGGTCGATGAAGCAGAGGGCAGCGCCGACGCCTGCCTTGCGACCAATTTCACAGGCTGCGTCGCCCTTGCAGCCGCCTGCGCGCAACGCGACATCCATTATAGCTGCTTCTCCAGCGACCTCGTCTTCGATGGCCATGGTCGGCGCGCTTATGTGGAGAGCGATGCGCCAGCGCCGCTCAACGTCTACGGAGAGAGCAAGGCGCGGGCCGAGGCGGGTGTTCTGGCGGCTGGCGGGCGCGCGCTGGTCATCAGGACCGCATCCTTCTTCTCACCCTATGATCCGCACAATTTCGCCATGCATCTGGTGGCGGCGCTGCGGACCGAACGCGTATTTCACGCCGTGGGGGATTGCATCACCTCGCCCACTTATGTGCCCGATCTCGTCCGCGCCACGCTCGACCTCGTGATCGATGACGAGTGCGGCATCTGGCACCTCACCAGCGACGGCGCTTTCTCCTGGGCGCAGTTTGCGCATGCCGTGGGCGAAAGGATGGACCTGCCGACCGATCTGATCGAAACCGTCTCCATCGACGCGATGAACTGGCCGGCGCGGCGGCCCCGCCATGCGTCGATGAGCAGCGAGCGCGGCCTGATCATGCCCAGCCTGGCTTCGGCAATCGACCGCTTTGCCCTGCACCTCCGCTGAGGGCGCAGGTTCGTCGCCTCAGCCTAGGCCTTTTCGAGAACGGCCCGGATCTTGGCCGCGAGCTGCTCGACCGTGAAAGGCTTGCCGAGAAGCTCCACACCGGGATCGACAACGCCGTTGTGGACGACCGCGTTGCGCGTGTAGCCGCTGGTATAGAGCACCTTCAGGTCCGGCCGGCGGCGGCATGCTTCATCGGCGAGTTTCCGTCCGTTGATGTCCGGCATGATGATGTCCGTGAACAAGAGCGTGATCTCCGGATGCTCGTCGAGCACGCGCAGCGCCGCATGTCCGCCATCCGCTTCCAGCACGCGATAGCCCAGTTCGACCAGCGCATCGACGCTGAACCGGCGGACGGCGGCCTCATCCTCGACCACCAGAATGACCTCCTGCTCATCGCCCCTCGGCAGGTCGGCCCGCACCTGTTCGATCTCTCCGGCGGCCTCGCCATAGAATCGCGGGAGGTAGATCTTGATCGTCGTCCCCTCGCCCGGCTCGGAATAGATTTTGATATGCCCGCCCGACTG
The DNA here is from genome assembly GCF_025961965.1 of Sphingobium sp. B1D7B. NCBI lineage: Bacteria > Pseudomonadati > Pseudomonadota > Alphaproteobacteria > Sphingomonadales > Sphingobiaceae > Sphingobium > Sphingobium sp. B1D7B. The sequence continues at coordinate 1,216,255 of NZ_JAOQOR010000001.1, read as the reverse complement.
CCGGACAAATCCGTACACCTGGCTCAGCCCCAGACCGGTGCCCTTGCCCACCGCCTTGGTGGTGAAGAACGGATCAAACGCCTTGGCGATGACGTCGTCCGGCATGCCCGTGCCGGTATCGGTCACGGCGATCATCACATATTGGCCCGCCGGAACGCCGAAATTCTCCGCGGCATAGCGATCATCGGCGTGCGTGTTCTGCGTTTCGATCGTCAGGTGTCCGCCATCCGGCATGGCATCGCGGGCATTGACCGCCAGATTGACGATCGCGTTTTCAAGCTGATTGCGGTCGGCATGGGTGCGCCACACGCCCGCCGCAAGAACCGTCTCCAGCCTGACATCGCCGCCCAGCGAATGCAGCAGAAGCTCGGACATGCCCGAGACGAGCTTGTTGGGATCGAGCACCTCGGGATTGAGCGGCTGCTGGCGCGAGAATGCGAGGAGGCGATGGGTCAGGGTCGCGGCGCGCTGCGCACCATCGATCGCGGCATCGATATAGCGTTTCGCGCGCTCATCATCGGCCATGACGCGCCGGCTCAACAGGTCGAGTGAGCCGATCACCACGGCCAGCATATTGTTGAAGTCATGCGCGATGCCGCCGGTCAATTGGCCGACAGCTTCCATTTTCTGTGCCTGACGCAAGGCCGCCTGCGCTTGCTCGCGCACGGCCACCTCCTCGGTCACGCGACGCTCGAGATGCTCGTTGAGCTCCCGCAGTTCCGCCTCGGCCCGCTTGCGCGCCGTCACGTCAATCGCCGTGCCAACGACGCGCAGACACCGCCCGGCCTCGTCGAAGACGCCGCGTCCCTTGGCGGCCACCCAGCGCACCAGTCCATCTTCCTTGCCGATCGTCCGATATTCGACATCATAGATCGCGCGGACATTGGGGTCTGCGGCCGCCAGATAGGCTTCGGTGGTATGCGCGCGATCGTCGGGATGGAGGCCTTCGTAAAAATCCTGCATCGACACTTCGACATCGGGCGAGATGCCGAACACCCCTTTCACGATGGGTGGCCAGATCAGAACATCGTTGACCACGTCGACGTCCCAGAAGCCGACCTCGGCGGCATCCGTCGCCAGCCGCAGCCGCTCCTCGCTGATCGCCAGCTCGGCCCGGACGCGCATCCGTTCGGACAGATCGAGCATCGCCCCGATCATACGCAGGGCCCGCCCCTGCGCATCCCGGATGATGTGGCCGCGATCGAAGACGTGGGCGTAGCTCCCGTCTCCACGCCTGAACCGATATTCTCCGCTCCAGCTGTCCGACGAGCCGTCGATCGCCGCGTGGATGGTCCTGTCCACCTCGTCCCGGTCATCCGGGTGGATCTGCGCGATCCACCATGTCCCGTTATTCTCGATCTGGTCGACCGGGTGGCCATAAGCGATGGAGAGCGCGTCGTTCCAGGTCACATAGTCAGTGACGAAATCCCAATCCCAGATGGCGTCGTTCGTCGCCTTGCTCGCCAGGCGGTAGCGTTCTTCGACCGCGCGAATATCCTCAAGCCGGGTTCGCGCTTCATATTGCCGTCGGCGTGCCCGCAAGGCGGCCGTCGCAACGCTGACCAATGTGGTCGGGTGAAAGGGGCGTTCGAGAAAGGTCACGTTGCCGAGCAATTCGAGATGACGGCCGGCGGCAGGATTGCGCTCGATGCCGCCGCCGCGCTGGGTGAGCAGGACGAAGGGAAGATCGGACCATTCCTGCTGCGCGGCGATGAGCTCCACCAGCGGCCTCAGATCGGCCGCCTTGACCGCTTCATCGGTCATCATCACGAACCCAAGACCCTGTGCGAGGCGCGCGACCAGCGCATCGAGCGACGGGACAATCTCGGTTTCGATGCCGGCCTGGTTGAGGATGGCGGCGGCGATCTCTGCATCCCGACCGTGAGGGGCGAGGATGACGGCACGCTCCGAAAAAGTGCGGTTCATCAGCCGCGCTTGTCCTGGCCGAGATCCATCAGATTGCCGGCACCGACCATCGTGGGGATGCCACGCAACACACCCTGAAAATGCGTCAGCGGCTCGCCGATGGTGATGCCTTGTGCGTCGATACGATATTCGCGGATCGTATTCTCATGGACGCCCGAGCGTTTCTTGACGATCGAGATGGCCCGCCGGACATGGCCCACCGCCTCGAAATAGCGCAGCAGCACAACCGTATCGGCCAGATAGGTGATGTCCACCGGGGCCTGCATGTCTCCCACCACGCCATGCTGCGTGACGGTAAGGAACGTGCTGGCCCCGCGCCGATTGAGATATTGCAACAGCTCGTGAATGTGGAGGACAAGCGCGCTCTCCTCGGGCATCGCCGCGCGATATCCATTGAGGCTGTCGATCACGACGGTGCGGATGCCATGCTCCTCAACGGTCGCGCGCGCCCGATGAGCAAACTCGCCGGGCGACATTTCGGCTGCATCGACCTGCTCGATGATGAGCTTGCCGTCCGCGACCAGCCGGCTCACATCGATGCCAAGCCCCTTGGCCCGATCGGCCAGCAGGCCAAGTTCCTCATCGAAGACGAACATGGCCGCCGTCTCTCCGCGCGCGATGCACCCTTTCACGAGATTGAGCGCCAGGAGGGATTTGCCCGTTCCCGTCGGGCCGAGGATCAGCGTGCTGGTGCCGGAGTCAAAGCCCCCGCCGAGCAGGGCATTGAGTTCAGCGCTTTCCGTGGGCGCGGTGGCCCGCACGAAATCGGATTTGTGCTCCAGCGACACCAGTCGCGGAAAAACCCGGACACCGCCGGTATCGATCACGAAATCATGATAGCCGCCGCGATAGCGCTGGCCGCGATATTTGAGCATCCGAAGCCGGCGGCGTTCCGAACCGTAAAGCGGTGCCAGCTCCTCAAGCCGCAGCACGCCATGAGCGACGCTGTGCACCGTCTTGTCATTGGTGTCGGAGGTCAGATCGTCGAGCATCAGCACGGTTGCATTATGCTTGGCGAAATAGTGCTTCAGCGCCAGAATCTGACGGCGGTAGCGCAGCGAGCTTTGCGCGAGCAGCCGGATTTCCGAGAGACTGTCGATCACCACCCGCTGCGGCTTGACCCGCTCGATCGCCTCGAGGATGCGCTTGGTGGTTTCGCCCAGTTCGAGATCGGAGGAGTAGAGCAGGCTCTGCTGCTGATTCTCGTCCAGCAGCGTCTCGGGCGGTACGAGTTCGAAAATGTGGAAAAGCTCGTTCAGTGCCCAGCCGTGCGAGGCAGCGGTCTCACGCAGTTCCTCCTCGGTTTCGGACAGGGTGATATACAGCCCCCGCTCCCCGGCCTCTGCCCCGTTCATGAGGAACTGGCTTGCGATGGTCGTCTTGCCGGTGCCCGGATCGCCCTCGACGAGGAACAGCCTGCCGCAGGCAAAGCCGCCCGCCGTCACATCATCAAGCCCCTCAATCCCACTCGACGCCTTCGCCGTCCGATCCATCCGCATATCTCCCTTCGCAAACGCCGGACCGTCTCCGCACGTCCACCGCTCCCGAAAAGAGCAAGCTGAAAACCCACGATAGAGGATTGCGATCCCTCCGTCTCTCAGGATTGCGCGGGCGCAACGCTTTAATTTGAAGTTACGATGTTGGCCCTGCCCGCTGGGAAGGCGCGAGGAACCCGAAAGCTGGAACCCCTAGCGCCGCGCCTCGAAGACCGACGCGCGGCGGGGCGTGAGCAGCTTTACCGGCGCGCCCAGTTCTCGCTCAAGCATGGCGAGCATCCACTGGCGGTGGCGCGCGAGATAATCCGCGAAGCCGTCCGGCTTGGCCGGGTCGAATGTCGGCACCGCCCAATCGAGCGAGGGGGCCTTATAGTCAGCCTTCATCAGGCCGACCTCGTCGCGGGGCGGATCGACATGAGCGCCCAGATAGTCGTTGCCCGTGAAGCGAATGAACTGAGCCGGCGAGAAGCCGGCCGAGATCAGATAATCCGGCCCCTGGCGGCCGACCTCGCTGCCATAACGCGCCGTGCCCGCCACCGCGAAGCGATTGTTGCGGAAGCGGACGTCGCTCGCCCAGCCCTGCCACTCGGTGGCGACCACCATCTGGACATCCTTGCCCTTGGCGACGTGGATCACATTCTTCTCGATCAAGGCGTCCGAAATCGTGCCTGACAGCTGAAAGATGCGCGTCCCGTCATTCTGGCTGACATTGTGACGCACCACGGTGCCGCGATTGCCGATATTGTCCTTGTCATTGGCCTTGGGCGAACAGATCAGCAGGAAGCCCCCGGCATTATCGTGGCTGTAATTGTACGCGATGGTCGTCCGGCGCGAGTTGAAGTCGGAATCGAAGCCCTGACCGTCGTAGCGCGTGCGGGTGTAGGCAGCTTCATTGAGCTGGATGAGGCTGTGATCCGTGCTCCACTGCCAGATCCCGGCGCTGTATCCGGGCGCCCGGCCGGCGGCATAGCGAACGATATTGTGCTCGATCAGCGCGCCATCGGTGCCACGCGGCACGATGCCATCCCCGCCAATGTCCTCCAGATAATTGTCCCGGATCACGATGTCATAGCTTGGATACCAGCGCGCGGCGGTGACCTGATCGCTGATCCCGGCAATGCCGGAGCGGTCCACCCGCCAGATGATGTTGCGCTCGATCGCAAGGTCATCGAAACGGGTCGGAAAGCGCGGGCCGAGCGCCTGAAAGACGATGCCGCCATTGTCCTTGCGGTCATTCGTGCCGCGCACATCATGGATGTACATGTCGCTGATGCGGATGCCGCGGACGACGCCGACATTTTCGGCCGACACGAGCACGCCATAGCGCGAGCCGGCAGGCGGGCCGTCATTGGTCAGTTCAAGGCCGCTCACCGTCACATAGCTTGCGTTGAGGATCGCCACCGCATGGGGCGATACGCCGCCCGCATCGATGCGGGGGCGCGCGCCCGAGCCGGTTGCGCCGACGACAATGGGTGCCCCTCTGCTGCCCGATTGGGTGATGGTGAGCGGTTCTTTCCACACCGACCCCGCCGCCAGCAGGATCCTGTCACCCGGCTTAAGCTTCACGCTGCCCAACCGGGCGAGCGACCGAAATGGCTGCGTTGCAACCCGACCGTCGAAACGATCGTCCCCCGTGATCGCGTTCACATGATAGGTCTCTGCTCTGGCATGGGCAGCGGTGAGGCTGAGCGCCACTGCGATGAGCTTGAGGCCTCTGCCCGGGCGCATGAAACGCAGGGCCCGGCCTTGCAGGCCAGCGCCGGGATTGCTGAGGTCTGGCGAAGGCCGGGGAACGTGGGCGGAGTAGAGGGTCGGAAGCAGCGTGCTGAACATAGTGCGGCAGAGGGCCTTGAAGATCGAACAGTCCTCGCTCTAGCGGCAAGGGCATGAATGTCGAATGACCCGCTGCTCTTCAGGGGACATCGCGCGCGGTTGACTGTTGCAACTGACATAAAACTGTCACAATGGGCGCCAGGCGCTCTGCTGAGGGGACAAACAATCAAACAGATTGCGGCACTGCCCTATCGGGCTGAAGGCGATGCGCTGGATGCACCGATCCGGATTCTGCTCATCACCTCGCGCGAGACGAAGCGCTGGGTGATTCCCAAGGGCAATGGATCGGCGGGCAAGCTCCCGCATCAGGCGGCCGCGGCCGAGGCCGAGGAAGAAGCCGGCATCGTCGGGGCCGTTTGCCCGACGCCATTGGGAACCTATCGCTACCGCAAACGGCGGCGTAACGGCGCCAACTTGATGGTGGACGTCGAGGTGTTCCCGCTGGCCGTCAATCGGGAACTGACCGACTGGAAAGAGCAGCACGAACGCGAGCGGCGGTGGTTCAGCCTCAGCGAGGCAGCCGATGCCGTCGACGAGCCGGATCTAAGCGATCTGATCCGATCTTTCGCAGCATCCGAGTTCAAGGCGGCGACACGGCGCCAATCGGTGATGGACACCGTTGCACATACTTCAGGGATAAGCAGGATGTTTGGTTGGTTTCAGCGCCTTTTGCCCAAGCAGGGCAATTTCTTCGATCTGTTCGAAGCGCATGTCCAGACCGTGGTCGCCGGCGCCGACGCGCTGACCCGGCTGCTGCATGACGGGGACAGCCGCGATGACCATATTCGCGAGGTGATCGAGCGGGAAACCGATGCCGACGAGATCATCCGTGAGGTGCTTCACCTTGTCCGCAAGACGTTCCTCACGCCATTCGACCGCAGCGCGATCATCAGCCTTGTGAGTTCGACCGACGATGCGATCGATGAGATGCAGTCGGCAGTGGCGGCCATCGACATCTATGACGTGCACGACTTCGATCAGGAAATGAAGGATATGGCGGCGATTATCGTCGACAGCACGCGCGTGCTGGCGGAAGCCATGCCGCTGCTGCGCAATGTCGCACAAAACGGCAAGCGCCTGCATGAACTGACCGAGCGGCTGGTGCGGATGGAAGGCCATGCCGACGCCATCCACAGCGAGGGGCTGAAGCAGGCCTATCGCAAGTTCCGGACGGCCGATCCCATGGCGTTCATCGTCCGGCGCGAGATCTACAAGCATCTGGAGCGGATTGTCGACGCGCTCGAGGATGTCGCGAATGCGATTGACGGCATCGTGATCGACCATAGCTGAGCGCACAGGGTCATGCACAACCTCGCTTTTCCGCTGCTGGTCGGCCTGATCGTCATCGCGCTCGCATTCGATTATCTCAACGGCTTGCATGATGCCGCCAACTCGATTGCAACCGTGGTGGCGACCCGCCTGCTCGGCCCGGTCGCGGCGGTGGTTTTCGCGGCCTTCTTCAATTTCGCGGCCTATTTTCTCATGCTGGCCTTCCCCAGCCTGCACAAGGTCGCCGAGACGATCGGCGCGGGCCTCGTCAGCCAGGATCTGATCACGCCGGCCGTCATCTTCGGCGCGCTGATCGGCGCCATGTTCTGGAATGTGGTGACGTGGCTCAAGGGCATTCCCTCCTCCAGCAGCCATGCCCTGATCGGCGGCCTCATCGGCGCGGGGATGGCCCATGCCGGCATCTCCGGCATCCAGTGGAGCGGCCTCAACAAGACGCTGATCGCCATCGTGCTCTCGCCCACGCTGGGCATGCTGCTCTCCATGCTGATCATGCTGGCGACGAGCTGGGTGTTCCGCCGGGCCACCGCTCGTGGCGCCGAGCATGCGTTTCGCTATCTGCACCTGTTGTCCTCGGCCGCCTATTCCGTCAGCCACGGCCTCAATGACGCGCAGAAGACCATGGGCATCATCACGGTGCTGCTCTATTCGACTGGCTATCTCACCGGCGAATTCGCGGTGCCGCACTGGGTGGCGATTGCCTGCTATATCGCGATCGCGCTGGGCACGCTGACGGGCGGCTGGAAGATCATCGAAACGATGGGCTCGCGGATCACCAAGCTCTCGCAGCACCAGGGATTCAGCGCCTCCCTTGGCGGCTCGATCATGGTGTTCACGGCCTCGCTGATGGGCATTCCCGTTTCGACCACCCACACGATCACCGGATGCGTGATCGGTGCAGGCACCGCGCGACGGGCCTCTGCCGTGCGCTGGGGCGTGGCGCAGAGCGTCATGATCGCCTGGATCATCACCATCCCGGCCTCAGCTGTCGTGGGCGCAGCCTTCTATTTTCTGGCCCGGCTGTTCTGATCTTGCGCCCATCGTGAGGGGCTAGCCAAACACCGACGTTGCGGCCGGCTTGGCGGCTGGCACAGTGGCGCCTCTATTGCCGGTATCGGCGCGGCTTCGTCCGCCGCACGCTCCGGGCCATGTCACTCCCCAAGGGGCGGCAACAAAAATCGCTTAACATATGTAAAGACAGGGAACAGTGCGCGTTGCCGTTGGTTAATCAGGCGAAGATTTCCTTTGACCTGAGGTAGATATGAGCCAATCGAATGCCCGGCATGCGACTTCTGAGGCGCTGGCTCTTGTCCTGGCAGGCGGTCGGGGCAGTCGCCTTCATGATCTGACCAGCGCGCTCGCCAAACCTGCTCTTCCGGTTGGCGATGTGGGCAGGCTCATCGATTTCACGCTGGCGAACGTCGCCAATTCCGGCATCCCCCGCGCACTGGTGCTCACCCAATATGAGCCCGACGCGCTGCATCGCCATTTGAACCAGACGTGGCAGCGCTTTGGCGGCATCGAGCTAGACGTGCTCGACGGCAATGAATGCGGCCCCTTCAACGGAACCGCGGACGCAGTCTTCAAGATCAGCGACCAGATCGACCAGGAAGCGCCGGACCATGTCGTGGTTCTCGCGGGCGATCACCTTTACCAGATGGACTACCGGCCGTTCATCGAACGCCACATGCTGAGCAATGCGAAAGTGACGGTCGGCGCGGTGCACGTCCCGCTAGCCGACGCCGACCAATTCGGTGTCATGACGGCTGGCGCGGATGGCCTGATCACCGATTTCGCGGAGAAGCCGGCCTCGCCTGCGGAAGCGCCCGACCGTCCCGGTCATGCCTTTGCATCGATGGGCATTTATGTCTTCACCTGGCAGCTGCTGCGGCAGGTGCTGGCCGAACTGGCTCCGCTCCATGAGGATCTGGATTTCGGCAAGCATGTCCTGCCCCGGCTGGTGGCCGAGCGAGGCGCCTATGTCTACGCGCTGCCCGGGCGTGGGCAGGCCGCGCCGCTGTGGCGCGATCTCGGCACGGTGGATGCCTATCATGGCATTCATGCCGATATCGCCAGCGGCCGGGTCGCGCTCGATCCCTCATGGCCGGTCGCCGGGCGGCGCGCCATTGGCCTGCCGGTGCGGTCTGCGCCGGTTTCCGACCGTCCGGCCTGGCCGGGCCATATGATCGGCCAAGATGCCAGCGTCGGCGAGCGAGCCCAGCTTCGCAACGTCGTGGTGATGCCCGGCGCGCGCGTCGGCTCGGATGTGCGCATCGACAATGCGATCGTGACCGGCGATGCCGTCATTCCCGATGGATTCCACCTTTCCGAAGCGCTCAGGCAATGCGGCGAGGACTGCCTTGTCTCGGAAGGCGGCATTCGCCTCCTGTCCGCGCAGGCGATGAGCCGGCTCGCCGGCGCGAAACGATCCGCCAAGCCCCATTATGCCTCGGCAGATGAGAGCCCCCGGAGAATGCTGGCGCCCGGACTTTGACCCAGGTAGACGATATCGGCCTGGAGCCAGACGCGACGCCTCTGGCCTTCGCAAAGCCGGACAGGCTGCACCATGAGCTCGGCGCCGAATATACCGGCGAGGGCGTTCATTTTGCGGTCTTTTCCGAGAATGCCGAGGCCATCGAACTCTCGCTCTTCTCGGACGATGGGGAAGAAGAGGTTCAGCGGCTCGAATTGCCCCGACGCGAAGGCTCGATCCACTCGGGCTTTCTCCCCGGCCTCAAGCCCGGTCAACTCTATGGCTATCGCGCGCACGGCGCCTATGAGCCCGAGCAGGGCCATCGTTTCAACCCCAACAAGCTGCTGCTCGACCCCTATGCGCGGGAAGTATCCGGCACGCTCAAATGGGACGATGCGCTGTGGGGCTATGATCTCCTGAGTGGCGACGATCTGACGTTCGACACGCGGGATTCGGCCCCGTTCATGGTCAAGAGCGTGGTGCAGAACCCCGATTTCGATTGGGAGGGAGACGCGGCGCTGCGTCTCCCATGGACCGAGACGATCATCTACGAAGCCCATGTGCGTGGCCTCACCATGACGCACCCCGACGTGCCGGAGGAACTACGCGGCACCTATGCCGGCATGGTGTGCGAGCCGATCCTCGACCATCTTCGCAAGCTTGGCGTCTCCGCCATCGAGCTGCTGCCCTGCCAGTTCTTCCTCGATGATCGAAGCCTGCTGGAACGCGGCCTTTCCAATTATTGGGGCTATCAGACGCTCGGCTATTTCGCCCCGGAAACCCGCTTCCTCCAGCAGGGCGAGGGCGTCCCCGGTGCCATTCGCCAGTTCAAGGAGATGGTGAAGCGCTTCCACCGGGTCGGCATCGAAGTGATCATGGATGTGGTCTACAACCACACCGCCGAAGGATCGGAACGCGGCCCGACGCTCTGCTTCCGCGGCCTCGACAATGCGGCTTATTATGTCCTGTCGCCGGACCATCCGCGATACTCGTTCGACCAGACCGGTACGGGGAACACGCTCTCTGTGGCGCACCCCATGGTGCTGCGGATGGTGCTCGATTCACTGCGCTACTGGGTGCAGGTCATGCATGTCGACGGGTTCCGCTTCGATCTCGCCTCGACATTGGGACGGCAGGCGGCCGGGTTCGATCGCGAGGGGACATTCTTCGGCGCGATCCGGCAGGACCCCATCCTCGCCGGTGTAAAGTTGATCGCCGAGCCCTGGGATGTCGGCGAGGGCGGCTATCAGGTTGGCGGCTTTCCCGCGCCGTTCCGCGAATGGAACGACAAGTTCCGCGATACCGTGCGCGGGTTCTGGCGGGGGGATGGCGGGCTGGTCGGCGATCTGGCCGGGAGCCTGCTGGGCTCCCCCGAGCAGTTCAACCATTCGGACCGGAGCCCCACCTCCTCGGTGAATTTCCTCGCCGCTCATGATGGCTTCACGCTGATGGACTGCGTGTCCTTCAACGACAAGCATAACGAGGCCAATGGCGAGAATGGCGCGGACGGCCATGATCATAATCTTTCCGCCAATATGGGTGCCGAAGGCGCGACGGACGACGCCGATATCTGCGCGGCACGCAGCCAGCGCCGCCGGAATATGATCGCGACGATGCTGCTGAGCCAGGGCGTGCCGATGGTCCTGAGCGGGGACGAAATCGGCAACAGCCAGCAGGGCAATAACAATGTCTATTGTCAGGACAATGAGACGGCCTGGATCGCCTGGCCCGAGCGCGACGATGCGTTTCTCGATTTCGTGCAGCGGATGGTCCGCTTCCGCCTCGATCATCCGGTCCTTGCACAGGAGACATTCCTGCTCGGCGATGCGGGGGACGATGGGCGGACGGAAGTGGCCTGGTATCAGCCGGACGGGCGCGAGATGGATGAGGCGGTGTGGGCAGAAACGGAGTTACGCGTCCTTGGTCTGTTCATCGACCACTCCGCGCGAGCGGCCTTCCTTGACGATGAGAATATCGGTGCGCTCTTCATCATCGTGAACGCAGGCGACGCGCTCGACTTCACCCTGCCCCACCCCAATGGCATCGCGCACTGGACGCGCATCCTGGATACCGCCAGCGCCGATCCCTTCAGGGAAGACCCGTGCGAGGGCGATGTCCTCGCCATCCCGGCCAACAGCGTATGCGTCTACGCGCCGACCGCACGATGACCGGCCACCATTTCCGCAAAGGCTGGGGCGCAGAGCCCGAGGAAGACGGGCAATGGCGCTTCTCGCTCTGGTCGCCGGATCGCGAAGCAGTGGCAGTCGAGATCGACGGCGGATCGACGGCCTTGGCGCCGGGTGACGACGGCTGGTTCTCCGGCACCGCTGCGGCTCAACCGGGGGCCTCCTACGGCTTTCGCATCGGGGACAGGCTCTATCCCGACCCGGCAGCGCGGGCACAGATGGGCGATGTTCACGGCCCCTCGCGCCTGGTCGACCCTCGCGCCTTCCAATGGTCCGCCGACTGGGCGGGTCTCCCCTGGCATCAGGCGGTCATCTATGAGCTTCATGTCGGGACCTTCACGCCCGAGGGCACATTTGCCGCCGCGCAACGGGCATTGCCACGCCTGAAAAGCCTCGGCGTGACGGTCGTCGAGCTGATGCCGGTCGCCCAGTTCGAGGGCGCGCGCGGCTGGGGATATGATGGCGTGCTGCTCTATGCGCCCCATCCTTGCTATGGCGGTGCGGACGGCCTCAAGCAGTTCGTGGATGCGGCGCACAAGCTCGGCATCGCGGTGATGCTCGACGTGGTCTACAACCATTTCGGCCCCTCCGGGAATTATCTGCCCGCCTGGTGCCCGTCCTTCTTCCACGCCTCGGCCCGCACGCCCTGGGGGGATGGCATCGCCTTCGATGTGCCCGCCGTTCGCGCTTTCTTCCTGGACAACGCAGTTTTCTGGCTGGAGGAATATCAGCTGGACGGACTGCGCCTGGACGCCGTTCACGCCATTGCCGACCAGACGACCGAAGACTTCCTGAAAGATTTGGGCAAGGCGGTTCGCGCGCGCGACTGGGGACGCCCGGTCCACCTGGTGACCGAGGATGAGCGCAACCTCGTCGACTATCTCGAGCCAGATGCGCCCTTCAATGCCAGTTGGAACGATGACTGGCACCACGCGGTCCACTGCCTGCTGACCGGGGAAGACGAGAGCTATTACGCGCCCTTTGCCGTCGATCCGCTGGCGGACATCGAGATGGCGCTGCGCGATGGATATGTGGAGCAGGGGCAGAAACGGCCCCCGCATGAGCATTTGCGCGGCGAGCCATCCGCCCTGCTGCCCCGGACGGCCTTCGTCAATTTCTTGGGCAATCACGATCAGGTCGGTAATCGTGCGCAGGGCGAGCGGTTGCACCATCTGGTGGCGGACCGCGCCGCGCTGCGGGTGGTGACGGCACTGACCCTGCTGACGCCCTTTACGCCGATGCTGTTCATGGGCGATGAGTTTCTTACCGAAGCGCCATTCCTGTTCTTCACGGATTTCACGGGCGATCTGGCTGAAGCGGTGCGCACCGGCCGGGCACGCGAGTTCGAGAAGTTCACATCCTTCGCCGGCACCGTGCCGGACCCCAATGACCCGCAAACGGCCGCCCGCTCGATGATCGGCCACGCGGCCAACGATGCGCAGCGCGAGCATGAAGCCTTTGTGCGCGATCTTCTCGCGCTGCGGGCGTTCCATATCACGCCGCTCCTTGCACAGACGGAACGGCCCAAGGCAGTCGTCCTGCGCGAAGGCGCGGCGTTCGATGCGCGGTGGGAATTTACCACTGCGACCCTGCACGTCCGCTTGCTGCTTGGCGGCGAGGATGTTTCCACACCCACCGACCCCTTCTTCGTGGAGGCTGCGCAAGGAAGCGGCTTCGCTTTCGCCGCCGCCGTTCGAAAGGACCAATGACCATGCGCCATCCCAGCGCCCCCGGCCTCGTCGCGACGTACAGGATCCAGCTGCGGAACGGCGTCGATCTGGAGGCGGTGCGCGCGCGCATTCCCTGGCTGCAGGCGCTGGGCATCAGCCATATCTACCTCTCGCCGCTGTTCAGCGCCGCGACGGGCTCAACCCATGGCTATGACGTGACCGATCCCAATCGGGTCGATCCGGTGCTCGGCGGTGACGAGGCCTTTCGCGAGCTGAGCGACGCGGCGCGCGCCGCCGGGCTCGGCATCATATTGGACATCGTGCCCAATCATATGGCGTTCACGCCGGAAAATCCCTTCATCGCCGACATCATGCGGCATGGGCAGGAGAGCCGCTTTGCGCCCCTGTTCGATATCGACTGGGACCGTGGCCCGCTGCAGTTCCCGGTTCTGGACGGGACGCCGGCCGATCTTCTGGACGCGGAACAACTGGCCTTCTCGCTCATCGGCAATGATCCGACCCTGCGCGTCTACGACAAGCATTACCCCCTGCGCGCAACACCGCTGACCGAGCGGCTGGCGGGCGGGGAGACGTTGGACGAAGGCCTGCTGGCGCAGCTGCTCGATGAACAGCATTGGCAGATCGGCCATTGGCAGGAGGATGGCGGCGACATCGTCCACCGGCGCTTCTTCAACGTCACCGATCTGATCGGGGTGCGACAGGAAGACCCCGAGGTCTTCGAGTTCACCCATCGCTGGATTGTGGAGCAGGTTCGGGCCGGGCGCGTCCAGGGCGTCCGCGTCGACCATATCGATGGGCTGGCCCGCCCGCTCAGCTACCTCCGCCGGCTGCGCGAGGCGCTGGGCTTCATCCCCATCTGGGTGGAGAAGATCGTCAAGGAAGGCGAGCCGCTGGCGCCGGGCTGGCCGGTCGAGGGCATGAGCGGTTATGAGTTCATGGCGCCCGTGACCCAATTGCTGACCCCGTCGGAAGGTCTGGATGCCTTGGCGGCCGCAGCGCGCGCGCATGTGCCGACGGACTATGCCCTTGAGGTGCGCGGCGTCCGCCGGACGATGCTGTACACCGTCTTTACGCCCGAGTTGGATCGGGTGACCGATGCGGCCATCATGGCGCTGGCCGGATCGCCCGTCGCAGCGCCGGAGGTGCGCGCGGCCATCGTGCAGCTTGCGATGCACTGGCCGGTCTATCGCTCCTACGCCGGCGACGTGATGCCGCCGGGCGACCTTTGCGCGCAGGCTCTGGCCGGCGCGCGTGGCGATCCGCACCCAAGCGGGATGCTGGGGCCGGTGTTCAGCCTGCTATCCGCCCCCGACGATCCGCTGGCGCGCGCCTTTGCAGCCCGATTCGAGCAGCTGACCGGTGCGCTCACCGCCAAGTCCGAGGAGGATACCGTCTTCTATCGGTCCATCGCCTATCTGCCGTTTTGCGAGGTGGGCGCCGCCCCGGACCTCCAGCCGATGAACCTTGAGCGCTTTGCGGCGCGCATGAACGAGCGTGCGTCCGAGACCCCCTGCGCGCTCAATGCCCTGTCCACCCATGACACCAAGCGCTCGGCCGATGCCAGGGCCGCGATCATCGCCTTGGCCGCCTTTCCGGAGCTGGGCGCGCGCCTCTACGGGGAGGCACTCGCACGGGCACAGGATCGGGCATTACCGCCGCGCTGGGGCATCTATGCCATTCAATGCGCGCTGATGATGCTCGATCAGCCGGATGCCGCGCAACGCATTGGGGACCACATGGCCAAGGCCATGCGTGAGGCAAAGCTCGAATCCAGCTATGAGGCGCCGGCGCTTGAGATGGAAAACGGCGTGACCGAGCTTGCGCTGTCCCTGATGGCCTCGCTTGAAGACGGCGCGCTGTGGTCGGCCGACGAGCGACAGGCGTTCCTGCAGACATGGGAAGCGCTCATAATGGCGCAGACCGCCCTCCAGATCACCGCGCCCGGGGTGCCGGACATCTATCAGGGCACGGAAATCGTCGCGATCGCCCTGACCGACCCGGACAATCGCCGAGCCGTGGACTGGGACACGATCGCCTCCGGCCCAGCCGGGCGCGATGCCCGCAAGCTAAAGCTGACACAGGACCTGCTCGCGCGCCGCCGGGAGGATGCGGAACTGTTCGCCATGGGCAGCTATCGGCTGGAGCGAACGCCGGAAGGGCTGCGCGTCACCCGGACATGGCAAAACCGCGCGGTCACCATCGACATTCCCCTGCCAGACCTGATCGCCGGCCCCGATGCGGCGGCGCGAGGCCAGCATGATCGACCCCAAGAAACGCAAGGAACCCAGTATGGACGATGACCAGTATCAGACGATCAGCAAGCGGGCCTATGAGCTGTGGGAAGCCGAAGGCCGCCCCCATGGGCGTGACCGCGAGCATTGGGAGCAGGTAGAACAGGAAGTCCTGAGCCAGCAGCAACAGCAGGCTGCCTCCCCTGCCGATGATGCTGACCTATCCCTGCCGCAGGAGCAGAGCGAAACGATGGCTGCCGCCAGTTCCCCGGCTTCGACGGCGCTGCCGGCCAAAAAGGCATCGGCAGCTGGCCGCGCGAAGAAAGCCAAAACGCCCTGAGGCCGGGCGCTGTGCCTGACGATGACATTCTAGCCCTGGCGCACGCGGCAGGGCTCGCGATCCATTGGAAGGATGCCGACGGCCTCGCGCATAGCGTGTCGCAGGACACGCTTCGAGCGGTCCTGCAGGCACTGGGCTATGCCGCCGAGACGGATGCGCAGCGGGCGCAGGCTTGGGCCAAGCTGACTGAAGAGGCGGCGCGACCTCCGGACTTTCTGAGTGCGGATGCCGGCCAGCCCGTCCCTCTGCCGGATCGTCTGGCGGCTGAAGCCTTTGCAGAGGTCACCTCTGAGGATGGCAGCGCAGGGCGTGTCGCCATCCACGCCGGGCAACTGCCGGCCTTCACCGCAATCGGCTATCATCGGGTCGACATCGCAGGCCATGTCTTTACCTTGGCGGTGGCGCCGCCCCGGTGCTGCGAGCTGGCAGATCCCGCCATTTGGGGGCCAGCGATCCAGATCCCCTCGCTGCGCAGCGAGAGGATGTATGGCACCTTCGACGACCTGCGCGTGGCGGGCTTCGGCTTTGCAGAGGAAGGCGCCGATCTGCTGGCGATCAGCCCAGTCCATGCGCTGGTGCCGGGTTCCGCCCGCCATTTCAGCCCCTACGCGCCGTCCAGCCGCACCTATCTCAACACCCTGCTGGCCGATGCGCCTGTTTCGCCGCCCGATCATGCCAATGATGAACTGATCGACTGGACCGCAGCCAGGGATGCGGCGCTTCTCAAGCAGCGCGCCACCTTCGCGGCGCTCGACGAGGAGGCCCAGCGTGCAATCTGGAACGACGCGCAATCCGACCTCGCCCTGATCCGCCACGCGCTATTCGACGCGCTCACCATCGAGTTTCGCGGCCGCCCCTGGCAGCGCTGGCCGGCCGCGTTTCAAAGCCCGCAAAGCCCGGCCGTCGACCATTTCGCCCGGAGCCACTGGCAGGAGGTTGCGGTTCACATTCTGGCGCAGACCCGGACCGACCGGATGCTGGGCAAAGTGCAGGCCTCGGCGCGTGCCGCACGGATGCGCATTGGCCTGATCGCCGACCTCGCCGTCGGGGTCGATCCCGGCGGGAGCGACGTCTGGAGCGATCCGGATGGCTTTCTGCGCGGCCTGACCATCGGCGCCCCGCCCGATCCGCTCGGTCCCAACGGGCAGAATTGGGGCCTTACCACCTATTCGCCGCACGCCCTGCGCGCGCAGGGGTTCCGCCCGTGGATTCGAATGATCCGGACGGCGCTGCGCCATGCCGGCGGCCTCCGCATCGATCATGCGTTCGGACTGCGCCGCTTGTGGGTCATCCCCGAGGGCGCGCCCAGCACGGAGGGCGTCTATCTCGACTATCCGTTCGAGGATTTGCTGCGGATCCTGGCCATCGAAAGTCATCGCAGTCGGGCGCTCATCATTGCCGAAGATCTTGGGACGGCGCCCGAGAGCTTTATGGATGTCATGGCCGCGCGGGGCATATTGGGCATGAGCGTGCTGTGGTTCGAGCGGGACGCCCACGGCAAATTCGCCGCCGCCTCGGCCTATCGCCCGCACAGCGTCGCGATGACCGGCACCCACGACACGCCCACCGTCGCCGGCTGGTGGCGCGCGCGCGATCTGGAATGGCGGCAGAGCCTGCAGCCCGAGACGCCCGCAGACCATGACCGGCGCGCGGAGGAGCGTGAGCATCTGTGGAACCTGCTGGCCGGCGCACCCGAGGCGCTTGCCAGCGTCTCGACCGACAGCGTGGTCGACGCAGCCCTCGCCCACATCGCCCAGGCGCCGACTCCGGTGAAGATCATCTCGATCGAGGATCTGCTGGGCCTTGAGGAGCAGCCCAACCTCCCCGGCACGCTCGACGAGCACCCCAATTGGCGCCGCCGCCTGCCCGCCCCGGTCGACGCCCTGCTCCGACGACCGGAGGTCGCGCGCCGCACGAAGATGCTGCGCGATCTTTGCGGGCGCAAGGCGGACACGTCCGTCGATGCCCCCATGTCGACCTGATGAAATTCGGGGATAGCGACCCCATATAGGACTTATCGCAGACACAGATGCGGGAGCAGGCGAGCATGGCCAATGGCTGGGCGCCCGACGGCGCCGTTCAGGATCAAATCGACGACAGCGTGAAAGACGCTCTGGCAACCGCCGGGGCCCGGATGCCATCGGGCCCCGGCACCCTGGCGTGCGAGGAATGCGGCGAGGAAATCCCCGAGGCGCGCAGAAAGGCGCTGCCTGGCGCGCGGACCTGCGTCGCCTGCCAGTCGGCACGCGACAGGCGCCCGTCGTTTTCCGCCATCAACCGACGCGGCAGCAAGGACAGCCAGTTGCGGTGAGGCCGCCTGCATGACGATGCTCGACCTGTTCGATACGCCCCTTGTGCCCGGCCTGAACGCACGCGCCGACATCATCGATGGCCGGGAGGAAGCCGCGCTGATCGAGCGGATCGACGCACTGGGCCTGGCGCCTTTCCGGTTCCAGCAGTGGACCGGCAAGCGCCTCACCCACTCCTTTGGATGGCGCTACGATTTCGAGACCGGCAGCTTCGGGACGACCGACCCCATACCCGACTGGCTGCTCCCGCTCAGAGCCCGCGCCGCCCGCTTCGCGGGGCTCGCTGCTGACGATCTCGTCCAGTCGCTGCTGACCCGCTATGACGCGGGGGCCGGCATCGGCTGGCACAGGGATCGGCCGGTGTTCGAGCATGTCGTGGGCATCTCGCTCGGCAGCGATGCGGTGCTGCGGCTGCGCCGGCGCCATTCGGGCGGCTTCGAACGCGCGAAGCTCGAACTGGCCCCGCGGTCGGTCTACCATCTGTCCGGCGAGGTCCGCCACGACTGGGAACACAGCATCGCGCCGATGACCCAGCCGCGCTGGTCGATCACCTTCCGCAGCCTATCCGACAAAGGGCGTAGGGGCTGAGCCAGCCTCCCAAAGCTAATGCAGGTCAACGCGCGTCGCTCTCCCAGCCGCCGCCCAGCACCTGATACAGAGTGACCAGGGCGTTGAGCTGATCGGAGCGCAGTTGCACCAGCGCGAGGTCGGCGGAGAGCAGGGCGCGCTGTGCATCGAGTTCTTCAAGATAGCTGCTGTAGCCCGCACGATAGCGATTGGTCGCATGACGCAATGCGTCGGCAATGGCTGCCCTCTGCGCCTCGGCGCTCGCGCGCTGCTGGCGGAGGCTGGCGACATTGCCCAGCGCATTCTCCACCTCACCGAACGCGGTCAGGGCCGTCTTGCGATAGGTAAAGGCGGCCTGATCGCGGCGGGCGGCGGCCGTTTCCACGCCGGCGCGCAAGCGCCCGCCCTCGAACAAGGGCGCCAGCACACTGCCGCCGACGGACCAGATCGTTACCGGGTTCGCCAACGCGCTGCTGAAAATCGCGCCCGCCGCAGCAGACAGGCGAAGGCTCGGCAGGAACTGCTTGCGCGCGGCTGACAGGGTGGAATCCGATGCGGCCAGAGCGAACTCGGCCTGCGCGATGTCGGGACGGCGGCGCAACAGTTCGGACGGCAGCCCCTGATCGGGCACGGGCGGCGCGACGAGGGCGTCGAGCGATCCGCCGCGCTGGATCACGCCCGGCCCATCCCCGGTCAACAGGCGCAGGGCATTCTCCTGCCGCAGGATCGCCAGATCGACCTGCGGGAGGATGATGGCTGCGGCCTGATATTCCGCCTCGGCCTGGCGCAGCTCCAGCTGGGAGGTGTAGCCGGCCTCGGCGCGGGAGCGGGCAATACGGAGGCTTTCGGCCCGCGCCGTGATCGTCCGGCGGACCACGTCGCGACGCGCATCGAGGGCCAGCAGCGTGATGTAGCCCGATGCCGTGGCCGCACTGACCGAAAGCGCCGTCGCGTCGCGCGCGGCCTGACTGGCCAGCCAGGCCGATCTCGCTGCCGACGTCTGATCGTCGATCCTGCCGAACAGATCGAGTTCATAAGCCACCTGCAGCGCAGGCTGGGCGCTGGTGCCCTCGGTCGCCTGGCCAAACGGGTTGAGCGATCGGCCGTGGGAGCCGGCGGCGGTCGCATCCAGCGTGGGGAAAAGCTGGGCGCGCGCCAGCCGCTCCTGCGCCCGCGCTTCGCGGACCCGCGCGGCAGCGATAGCAATGTCGACATTGTTGGCGATCGCGGTCTCAACCAGCTGCGTCAGCGCGGGATCATTGAATGCCCGCCACCAGCCGGCATCGACCTCTCCGTCCCCCACCACGGCGTTTTGCCAGCCGGCAGGCGGCGTCACGGTGGCCGAGGAGGGCAGCGGCGTCGGTGGCGCCATGCAGCCGGACAGGCAGGCGACGCCCAGCAAGGCGATGGCCGGCCGCATCACCTGTGCCCTGCCGTATCGACCCTGGCCTGGACGGACATGCCCGGCCTCAGCCGCGCATAGAGGGGGTCTTTGGCATCCGGGGCAATCCGCACCGTGATGCGCTGCGGCACCTTCACGAAATTGCCGGTGGCATTGTCGGATCGGATCACCTGAAACTCGTTGCCGGCGGCGGGCGCCAGCCGCTCGACTCTGCCGTGGATCACGGCGCCATCGAGCGCATCGACCCGCAGCCGCACGCTCTGGCCCGGCGCCATATGGGCCGTCTGCGCTTCCTTGAAGTTCGCAGCCACCCAGACGAAGGGCGGCACGAGGAAGGTCAGCTGCGAGCCGGCCGTGACATATTGCCCCAGCCGCACGCCCACCTCGCCCAGCCGCCCATCCTGCGGGGCGCGAATGATCGTGTTGGCGAGATCGATCTGCGCGAGGCGCAGGGCCGCCTGCGCCGCATCGACATTGGCGCGCAGGCCACCGCGCCCCACCGTCACCGTGCGGACCTGCTCGCTCGCCACCTGCTGCTGCGCCTGCGCCTGCAGCACGGCCGCTTCCGCCTGACGCAGCGCCGCCAGAGTCTGGTCCCGCTCGCGCAGGGAGACCGACCCCTGGCTGACGAGATCGTTCACCCGGCGCATATCGGCCTGCGCGCGGGCCAGTTGCGCCCTGGCGTTGGCCACGCTGGCCGCTTGCCCAGCAAGCTGGGCCTGGCTGGACGCCTCGCTCTGGCTGCTATTGGCGAGATTGGCGCGCTGCGTGGCGAGTTGGGCCTGCGCCTGCGCCACTCTCTGGCGATAGATCCGGTCGTCGATCCGCGCGAGGACCTGCCCCTTGCGGACCTGCTCATAATCCTGAACCTGCACCTCCACCACATAGCCGTTCACCTGCGGCGCGATGACTGTCGTCTGGCCGCGCACATAGGCATTGTCCGTCGTCTGAACATCCGAGGAGAAAGGCGGCAGGCCCCAGGCGTAAAGTACGATGAGAATGCCGACGACGATGAACAGCACGGCCAGCAGCGTGACCCTGCGGCCGGCTTGCGGGGGCGCCCAGCCGCGCTTCGGCGCGCTGGCCACGGGGGTGGTGTCATTGGGCACTTCCACCGGATCTTCCAGACGGTCGGTCCGGTTGGATGGGCGCGGATGTTCGGCGGATGTGTCACTCATGATTGGGCCCTGGTCCTCATTGCCGCCAAGGCCGCAAGCTCTTCGGCCAGGGGGGTAATGCCTTTGCGACGATAATAAATCCACCGCGCGCCGAGATACACAAAGGCGAGCGTGGCCAGCGCACCGACCAGCATGAACACATCGTTGAACGCCAGAATATTGGCTTCCCGCGCGACCTGCTGGGAGAGGAGGATGCTGCCCTCCGCCTGACGCAAGGCCGGATCGCCCAGCGTCCGCGCATAGGCGCCGCCGAGCTGCTGGATGCGCTGCGCCACCTGCGGATCGGTGGCGACGAGCGACTGGACCAGCATCTCGGAATGGAAGCGCTCGCGAATGATCTGGAAGCTGCCCAGCAGGGCCGCCCCGCCGATGCCGCCCAATTGCTGCGAAATGCCGAACACGGCCGAAAAGCTGACGATATGGCTCGGCCCCTTGGCCAGTGCCTGCAGGATGCCGGCCATGAGCGTCGGCCCCATGAAGTAGATCGCAGCGAAGGAAATCATCGCCTGGGTCACATAAAGCTGCGCCGGGCGCGTGAGATTGCTGGACTGGGTGTCGAAGAACGCGGCGATGGCGATGAGCGCGCAGGAGATGATCACGGGTTTGAGCAGGTCGGTCGGCTTGAGCGTTTTGAGGCTCACCGCCAGCCCGAATATGGTCGCCAGCGTGACCACCGTGTAGAAACCGATCAGCTGGTCCTGCCCCATGCCGAGCACGGTCAGCAGACCGCTGGCGCCGACATTCTGCTCGCCGAGCAGCACGCGCATGCTGGCGGCGATGACGGCGAACCGGATGATCGCCGCGCTGCCCATCCAGCGCGTGTTGAGCAGTGGATTGGCGCGGTTGTGCTCGACGATCACCGCCGCGCCGATCAGCAGGATCGCGCCCGCCAGCGCATAGCCCAGCCACTGCGTCGACCACCAGACGATGCGGCCCTGCACAAGCACGGCGGAGAGCAGGGCTATGCCGGGGGCGAACAAAGCGAAGGTCAGGAAATCCAGCGGCTCGAAGGCGTCGATGCGCTCGCTTGGCGGCAGGCGCAGCAGCCATACCCCGGCGAGGCAGAGCAATGTGAGGCCGAACTCGAACAGGTACAGGTTCTGCACATCGCCATGGATGAGCAATGCCGGAGAGATCACCCGGGCGAGCGGGGTTGCGATCTGCGAGACGCCGACGCCCAGTACCAGCCCGCCCAGCCGCGCCTCTGCCTTCATCGATTGCATGATGTAGAACAGCGCCATCGTGGACAGGCCGCTGGCAACGATGCCGCTGCCCGCGCGCACGAAGAGTTCCAGACCATAGCTGTGCACGAACAGTTGCAGCGTGTTGAGCACGAGAAAGCCGATCAGCACGATCCGCACAAAGCGCTGGATGCCGAATTGCTGGCGGAACTTGATGAGCAGCAGGCTCATGCAGACATTGGTCATCGTATAGGCAGCAGTCAGCCAGCCGGCCTCCACGCTGGTCAGCCCGAGCGCACCCTGGATCTGGGGCAGGTTCGCCATCAGCAGGCCGTTGATGAAGCCACCCGTGAGGCCGAGCAGCACGCCGATCAGCAAATATCCCAAGCGGCGCCGGCCTGGATGGTAGGGCGTCGCCGGAGACCCCGGCATCATCGGCCGCTCGTGCGGCTCGAACTGATATTCCGACTCTTCAGACCGTCTGCTCAACCACGGGCCTTTCCATGCCAGCCTCTATCCTCGGACGGATATCTGAAGACTGCAATGCAAAGTGTTCAGCGCGCGGATCGTTCCAGGGATGGGCGGTCTGTCGGCCCGTCCAGCGCGCTGCGGGCCCCAGACCTGCGCGATTCATATGCAAATACTATGCGGATCGCCTTTCCTGTCTCTCGAATTCAAATGCGGCTCTGCCTTATTTGACCTGCGGCACATGATTCGGCGCCGCATCTCCTGCGGTCTCGGACGTCGTGCAGGAGAATGATCATGCAGGACATGCTCTGGTTGGGGCTCACCCTCGGCTTGCTGGCCACAACGCTCGGTTACGCGGCGCTGTGCGACAAGGCGTGAGGGAGGCGACCATGACTATCGACCATTGGCTGGCCGCTGCGACCGCGGTCGGCCTGCTCTTCTATCTGGTGGCCGTGCTCGCACGCCCCGAACGCTTCTGATCCGGGAGCGACATCATGACAGTTCAGGGATGGATCATGATCCTCGTCTTTGTCGGCATCTTGCTGGCACTGGCCAAACCCGTCGGCCTGTGGCTCTTCGCGCTGTATGAAGGGCGGCAGACGCCGCTCCATGGCCTGCTCGGGCCACTGGAGCGCGGCTTCTACCGGCTGGCGGGCATCGACCCGCAGGAAGAGCAGGGCTGGCGCCGCTATGCCGTCCACATGCTCCTGTTCAACACGGCGCTGCTGGTCTTCACTTATGCGATCCTGCGCTTGCAGGGCGTGCTGCCCCTCAACCCGCTGGGCCATCCGGGGGTGAGCCAGCCGCTCGCCTTCAACACGGCAATCAGCTTTGCGACCAACACCAACTGGCAAAATTACGGCGGTGAGTCGACGATGTCGCCCCTTAGCCAGATGCTCGGCCTGACGATCCACAACTTCCTGTCGGCAGCGACCGGGATCGCGCTGGCCTTTGCGCTGTTCCGCGGGTTCGCGCGGCGGGAAGCCAAGGGCATCGGCAATTTCTGGGCCGATGTGACGCGGGTGACGCTCTATCTGCTGCTGCCGCTCTGCTGCGTCATCGCGCTCTTCTATATCGCGAGCGGCGTGCCGCAGACGCTGGCGGGGTCAGTCGATGTAACGACGCTGGAAGGTGCGAGGCAGACACTCGCGCTGGGGCCGGTCGCCTCGCAGGAAGCGATCAAGATGCTCGGCACCAATGGCGGCGGCTTTTTCAACGCCAACTCCGCGCATCCGTTCGAGAACCCGACGGCGCTCGTCAACTTCGTCCAGATGCTCTCGATCTTCGTGATCGGGGTGGGCCTCACCTACACCTTCGGCAAGGCTGTCGGGAACAGTCGCCAGGGCTGGGCGATCCTTGCCGCCATGATGCTGCTCTTCCTGGCCGGAACGACCATCACCTACTGGCAGGAGGCAACGGGCAACCCCATCCTGCACAGCCTCGGCATCGCCGGCGGCAATATGGAGGGCAAGGAAGTCCGCTTCGGCATCGCCGCCTCCGCGCTCTTTTCCGTCGTCACCACGGCGGCCTCCTGCGGCGCGGTCAATGCGATGCATGACAGCTTCACCGCACTTGGCGGCCTGATCCCGCTCTTCAACATGCAATTGGGTGAGGTTGTCGTCGGCGGCGTGGGCGCCGGCATCTATGGCTTCCTGCTGTTCGCCATCCTCGCAGTGTTCGTCGCAGGCCTGATGGTCGGGCGAACCCCGGAATATGTCGGCAAGAAGATCGAGGCCCGCGAGGTCAAGCTCGCCGTTCTCGCCATCGCGGTGCTGCCGCTCATGATCCTGGGCTTCACCGCCATCGCCTCGGTCACCGCGGCCGGGCTGGCCGGCCCGCTCAACAAGGGACCCCACGGCTTTTCCGAGATTCTCTACGCCTTCACCAGCGCGGTTGCGAACAATGGATCGGCCTTTGCCGGGCTCTCGGCCAACACGCCTTTCTACAACGGCATGCTGGGCGTCGCCATCTGGGTCGGCCGCTTTTTCGTCATCGTGCCCATGCTGGCGATTGCCGGCGGGCTGGCGGCGAAGACCTACACGCCGGAGACGGCAGGCAGTTTTCCGACCACCGGGCCGCTTTGGACCGGCCTGCTGGTGGGAATCGTGCTGATCGTCGGCGGCCTCACCTTCCTGCCCAGCCTCGCCCTTGGCCCCATCGCCGATCATCTCGCGATGATCCGTGGCCAGCTTTTCTGATTGGAGCCCCTCCATGGCACGCCAAGCGTCCCCATCGCTCTTCAAGACCGATCTGATCGTCCCGGCGATCATGGACTCGGTCCGCAAACTGAACCCGCGCCAGCTCATCCGTAATCCGGTGATGTTCACGACCGCCATAGTGGCGGTGCTCCTGACGGTGCTGCTCATCGTCGGTCAGGATGGCCTTGCCGCCAGCTTCAAGCTCCAGCTCGTCATCTGGCTGTGGCTGACCGTCCTGTTCGGCACCTTTGCCGAAGCGCTGGCCGAAGGTCGCGGCAAGGCGCAGGCGGCGTCCCTGCGGGCGACCAAGGCGGACCTCACCGCCAAACGCCTGAAGAACGGTCATGAGGTCGAGACCGTGCCGGCCAGCGCATTGCGGGTCGGCGACACCGTGCTGGTCGGGACCGGCGGTCTCATCCCATCGGATGGCGAGGTCGTCGCGGGCGTCGCCTCGGTCAACGAGGCCGCGATCACCGGCGAGTCCGCCCCGGTCATCCGGGAGGCGGGCGGCGACCGGTCGGCGGTGACGGCGGGCACCCGCGTCATCTCGGACGAGATCCAAGTGCGCGTCACCGTCAATCCCGGCCAGGGATTTCTCGATCGCATGATCGCGCTGGTGGAAGGCGCCGAACGGCAGAAGACGCCGAACGAAATCGCGCTGACGCTGCTGCTGGTCGGCCTCACCATCATCTTCCTGATCGCGGTCGGCACCATTCCCGGTTTCGCCAGCTATGCCGGCGGCGCCATTCCGGTGTCGATCCTTGCGGCCCTTCTCATCACGCTCATTCCGACGACCATCGCCGCTTTGCTCTCGGCGATCGGCATCGCCGGCATGGACCGCCTTGTGCGCTTCAATGTGCTGGCCAAGTCCGGCCGTGCGGTGGAGGCTGCGGGCGACATCGATGTGTTGCTGCTCGACAAGACCGGCACGATCACGGTCGGTGACAGGCAGGCGACGGCATTCCGGCCAGTCGGCGGGGCGACGCCGGCCCAGTTGGCCGAAGCCGCCCTGCTGGCCAGTCTGGCCGATGAGACGCCGGAAGGCCGCTCGATCGTGGCGCTCGCGCGCGAGAAATTCGGTGAGGCAGCCCGAGCCCTGCCGGCCGATGCGCAGGTGATCCCCTTCACCGCGCAAACCCGGATTTCCGGCGTGGTCACGGGCGACACCACGGTCATCAAGGGCGCTGTCGATGCGGTCCTGAATGCCATGGCAGGCCCGGACAAAAGCCCCGCGGCGGCGGAACTGCGGCGCATCACCGACGAGATTGCCCGGGCCGGCGGCACGCCGCTGGCGGTCGCCAAGGATGGCCAGCTTCTGGGGGCGATCTTCCTCAAGGATGTCGTGAAGGCGGGCATCCGCGAGCGTTTCGGCGAACTGCGCAATATGGGCATCCGCACGGTGATGATCACCGGCGACAATCCGCTGACCGCCGCATCGATCGCCGCCGAGGCCGGGGTCGACGATTTCCTGGCTCAGGCGACACCGGAGGACAAGCTGGCGCTGATCCGCAAGGAGCAGCAAGGCGGCCGGCTCGTCGCCATGTGCGGTGACGGCACCAACGACGCGCCCGCGCTGGCGCAGGCCGATGTCGGCGTCGCCATGAACACCGGCACGCAGGCGGCGCGCGAGGCAGGCAACATGGTCGATCTCGACAGCGATCCCACCAAGCTGATCGAGATCGTCGGCCTCGGCAAGCAGCTGCTGATGACCCGGGGTGCGCTCACCACTTTCTCCGTCGCCAATGATGTCGCCAAATATTTCGCGATCATCCCGGCCATGTTCGTCGTGCTTTATCCGGGGCTGGGCGTGCTCAACGTCATGGGCCTCGCGACGCCGCAGAGCGCCATCCTGTCAGCGATCATCTTCAACGCCCTCATCATCCCGTTTCTGGTGCCCCTCGCGCTCAAGGGCGTGACCTACAAGCCGATCGGCGCGGGGCCGCTGCTGGCGCGCAATCTCGCTATCTACGGCCTGGGCGGCCTGATCGCGCCCTTCGCCGGCATCAAGCTCATCGACCTGGCCGTCAACGGCCTTGGCCTGGCCTGAGGAACAGACGCATGAACAAGGACATTCTCACCGCGCTCAGACCGGCTTTGGTCATGACAGCGCTCTTCGCCCTCCTGCTGGGGCTCGCCTATCCACTCGCGCTCACCGGCATCGGCCAGCTAATCTTTCCGTCACAGGCCAATGGCAGCCTGGTAGAACAGAAGGGCAAGCCGGTCGGCTCGCGCCTGATCGGGCAGGCGTTCACGGCGGATCGCTATTTCCACCCCCGCCCCTCGGCGGCGGGCAACGGCTATGATGGCATGGCATCCTCCGGCTCGAACCTCGGCCCGACCAGCCGCGCGCTCATCGACCGTGTGCAGGCGGACATAGCCACGCTGGAACGGACCAATGCCGGCAAGGCGGTGCCGGCCGATCTGGTCACGGCATCCGGCTCAGGCCTCGATCCGCACATCACCCCGCAGGCGGCCTACTATCAGGTGGACCGGATTGCCCGTGCGCGCGGCTGGGACGCAGCCAGGGTCCGGTCCCTCGTTGACCAGAGCATCGAACAACCGCTGCTCGGTGTTCTGGGTGAGCCGCGCGTCAATGTGCTGGAAATCAATCGACGTCTGGACGGAAACGGCGCTACCACGCCGTCATGAGCGATCCAGACCGCCGCGATCCGGAAGCATTTCTGCGTCAGGCGACGCAGGAGGGTCGCGGCCGTCTCAAGATCTTCCTCGGGGCTGCTCCGGGCGTGGGCAAAACCTACGAGATGCTGACCGACGGTATGCAGCGGCTCACGGCCGGCATCGACGTCGTGGTCGGCGTCGTCGAGACCCATGGCCGCAAGGAGACCGAGGCGCTGCTGATCGGGCATGAGGTAATCCCCCGCCGCGCCGTCGAGCATAAGGGGCACCGGCTCGGCGAGATGGACATCGACGCCATCCTCGCGCGCCGCCCCCAGCTCGTGCTGGTGGATGAGCTGGCGCACAGCAATGCGCCGGGCAGTAGGCATCCCAAACGCTATCAGGATGTCGAGGAGCTGCTGGATGCGGGCATCGACGTCTATTCCACCGTCAATATCCAGCATGTCGAGAGCCTCAACGACGTCGTCGCCTCCTTCACCCGCGTCCATGTGCGCGAGACCGTGCCCGATTCCATCCTCGAAATGGCCGAGATCGAGGTGGTCGATATTCCGCCGGACGAGCTGATCGAGCGCCTGAAAGAGGGCAAGGTCTATATTCCGCAGGAAGCGAGCCGCGCGCTCAACCATTTCTTCTCGAAGTCCAACCTCGCAGCCCTGCGCGAGATGGCACTGCGCCGCGCCGCACAGGCCGTCGATGCCCAGATGCTCGATTATGTGCGCGCCCATGCCCTGGCCGGCAGCTTCGCGGCGGGCGAACGCGTTCTGGTCGCGATCAGTGAAGTCACCAGCGCGCAGGGCCTCGTCCGCGCGGCCAAGCGGCTCGCCGATGCGCTCAAGGCGCCCTGGTCCGCCGTCCATATCGAGACGCAGCGCAGCCTCTCCTTTACCCCCAAAGAGCGGGAGCAACTGGCCGACACCATGGCGCTCGCATCCCGCCTCGGCGCCACGACTGCGACGATCCCTGCGACGTCCGTCGTCGAGGGGCTGAAAGATTATGTGGCCGACGCCCGCGCGACCCAGATCGTGATCGGCAAATCGGCGCGCCCCTGGTGGTTCGAGCTGCGCCATGGCTCCGTTGTCGACAAGCTGGTGCGCGAGATCGGGGATGTCGCGGTGCATGTCCTGCCCGGCGATGCCGTCACGCCCGGCCCGCAGGCGGTGCGCCAGCGTTTTCGTCAGGGATGGGGTAAACCGTCCCACTATCTCTGGTCGGCGGTGATGATCGCCGCGATGACGGCGCTCGGCAGGCTGCTCATCGAGGCGATCGACCTCAGCAATATCGCGCTCATGTACCTCGTGCCCGTCATGTTCGCCGCCGCCAGCTATGGCCTGCGGGCGGGGCTGGTCTCCGGCCTGCTTTCGAGCCTCGCCTATAATTTCTTCTTCCTGCCGCCGACCGGCACGCTGACGGTCAATAATCCTGAGAATGTCGTCAGCATCCTTGTTCTGCTGGGTGTGGCGATCGTGACCAGCCAGTTCGCCGCGCGCGTCCGCGCCCAGGCCGATCTTGCCCAGTCCAGCGCGCGCCAGAACGCGGCGCTCGCAGGGTTCTCGCGCCAGCTCACCGCCTCGGCGAGCCAGGAGGAGCTGATGCACGCCATCTGCGCGGAAGTCGGCCGCCTGCTCCAGCTGCGCACCGTCCTGCTGCTCCCGTCACGCGATGGGCCGCAACTGCGCGCAGCGGTGCCACCGGAGGATCGGCTCGAACAGATCGAGAAGGCCGCCGCGCAATGGGCGATGGACAATGAGCAGCCGGCCGGGCGCGGATCCTCCACGCTCACCGCGTCGGACTGGCTGTTCCATCCGCTGCGGACCAAGCGCGGCGTGCTCGGCGTGCTAGGTCTGGCCCGCGAAGACGCCGGGCCGCCGCTGCGGTCCGATCAGGTTCCGCTGCTGATGAGCCTGCTCGATCAGGCCTCCATCGCCTTCGATCGCATGGCGCTGGAGCAGGAAATGCTCGATGCGCACCAGATCAGGGAACGCGACCGGCTGCGCTCGGCGCTGCTCTCCTCGGTCAGCCACGATTTGCGGACGCCGCTGACGACCATCCTCTCCGCCGTCCACGAGTTGAAACGCCAGCATCCCTCCGATCTGCTCGATACCGTCGATGCCGAAGCGCAACGGCTGAACCGCTTCGTCGCCAACCTGCTGGACATGGCGCGGGTGGAAGCGGGCGCCCTGCCGCTCAAGGTCGAGCCGACCGACCTCTTTGATGCTGTCGCCGGCGCCGTGCATGATACGCGCCAGTCCCTGCAGGGCCATGCGGTCGAGGTGGAGATCGCGCCCGACATTCCGCTGGTTCGTGTCGACCCGACGCTGCTTCACCACTGCCTCATCAACCTGCTGGATAATGCCGGCCGCTATGCTCATCCCAGAACGCCCGTGATCGTGCGCGGCCAGCGCCTGCCCGATGCGATCGCCCTGTCGGTGGTCGATGAAGGGCCGGGCATTCCGGCGGGTGCAGAAGCGCGGGTGTTCGATACCTTTACGCGGCTGGAAGGCTCCGACCGGGCCAAGCATGGCACCGGCCTTGGCCTTGCCATCGTGAAAGGCTTTGCCGAGGCCATGGGCCTGACGGTGTCCGCCGCCAACAATGCCGAGCCGCGCGGCGCCGCCTTCACGATCATGATCCCGCAGGCGCTGATCATCTCCGACGTCCCCCACGAGGATCTGCTATGAACGTCCGTCACAAGGTGCTGATCGTCGATGACGAGCCGCATATCCGCAAGCTGATCCACACCGCGCTGGCCCGCGCCGATTACGCCATCGTCGAAGCGGAGAATGCGCGTGAAGCGATGGAGAAGCTGAAAGAGGAGCGGCCGGACATCAGCCTCCTCGATCTGGGACTGCCCGACCGCGACGGCCTCGAACTGGTGCCGCTGTTCAAACAGCAGTCGGACACGACGCTGATTATCGTGTCAGCCCGCGACGCGACGGACCAGAAGGTCGCCGCGCTCGATCTGGGTGCCGACGATTATCTGACCAAGCCGTTCGATACCGACGAGCTGCTGGCGCGCGTGCGCGTGGCGCTGCGCAATCGCATGGCCAAGGAGGGCGGCGTGTCCATGGTGCGGGCGGGCGACGTGGAAATCGACCTTCTCAACAGGATCGTGCTGAAGGCGGGGAAAGAAGTGCACCTGACGCCCAAGGAATATACCGTGCTCGCCCAGCTCGCCAAATTCCCCGGCCGCGTGATCACGCATCAGCAGATCATGGCCCATGCCTGGCCGCACGAAAAGGCGCATCATGTGGAGTATCTGCGCGTGCTCGTCCGCACGCTGCGCCAGAAGCTGGAAGCCGATCCCCAGCGTCCCCGGATCATCGGCAACGAGCTTGGCATCGGCTATCGTCTGCGCTTCAATGTGGAAGGCGAGACAGAGGAGTTCGCCGCAGGAGACACAGCGGCGAGGCTCGGCGGATAAGGAACGGGCAAACCGCTGCCGGATCAATCCAGCGCGGCTGCCTCCCCGATCTGCGCCAGAGCTGCGGCTCGTTTGCGCTCACTGCATGGGCACAGCAGTGCATCGCCAATCAGCAGCAGACGTTCGTCGGGGCGGGAGACGCTCATGACAACCGTGACCAGCGTCTCCTCGCGCAGGCCGGCAGCTTATCAGATCGCGGCGGTATCACGCGTTGTGATTCCATCCACCCTCCTGGCCCGCCGCGCGCGGATCAACGCCCGGTCAACGGGCGCGTCTTGGCGTGGGAGCCGGGCCAGTCGAAGCCGTCTTGCGGCTCCGTCTTCGGCGCGACCGGCTCGAAAGACGTCGCGGCATTCACATCGCCGCCCCGGTAACGGGTGAGCATGGGATAGGCATAAAGCGGCCGATGGCGTACCACCCCATCGTCAAGGCGCGCGCTGGCCACCACGGTGTCCGGCGCCTTGCCTTCTTCCACCCACAGCACCACCGCGCCCAGGAAATCCTGATCATAGGGGATATAGCCGCCCGCGCAGTGATAACCGCCGGGCACGAGGAACATGCGGGCGAAGGCGCGGGCCGCGTCCAGGCCACCGGCATGGTCGCGCACGGCCTGATAATAGTCGAGCATACCATAAGCGCCGGCGGCATTGTCCGCAACGCCCTGCCACATCAGCAGCTTGCCGCCCGCGTCGCGGAAGGCCGAGAGGTCCGGGTTGCCGGCATCGTAGAGTTCGCCCCCCTTGAGCAGCCGCTGCAGGCTTTCGCGGGAGAAGGTCCAGTCGCGCCAGGTGAAGTCGGCCGGGAGTTCGCCTTGCAGCAGCAGATATTGCAGGAAGGATTGTGCCGCGAACTTGCCCGTCTGCGTCGGCGCGCCGCGGCCAACCCAGCCCAGTTCGGCGCCATAAGGCGCGCCGCCGGGGAAGAGCGCCTGACCGCCGACATCGGTCGGGCCGCGATAATAAGCGCGGGCAGCGGCAACCTGACCGGCATTGAGGCAATTGGCCTGCCCCGACGCGCCCGGACGGCAGGCGAGCTTTGCCGGGTCGTATCGGCAGCGGCGCGGATCGTCGATCTGGCCATCGGTGATGCCATCCAGCCCGTCGCAGGCCTTGATGACGGCGGCGTGCAGCAGGTCGACAGCCTGCGGCGTGAAAATCTCGCGCCCATCGGGATAAAGCCCCTGCTGCGCTTCCCACAGGAAGAGCTGCATCGCCGCCGGCATGGCGACCGACGAGCCGGCCACGACGCCATCGAAGTCATCCGGATAGCGCTGGACCTCCATCAAGGCTTCCCGCCCGCCGCCCGAGCAGCCGACGAAATAGCTGTAAGCCGGCGGCGCGCCGTAAAATTGCGCAA
This sequence comes from Sphingobium sp. B1D7B, assembly GCF_025961965.1. Lineage (NCBI taxonomy): Bacteria > Pseudomonadati > Pseudomonadota > Alphaproteobacteria > Sphingomonadales > Sphingobiaceae > Sphingobium > Sphingobium sp. B1D7B. The sequence goes on along the minus strand of NZ_JAOQOR010000001.1, from coordinate 1,184,075 downwards.
CGATCGCCTTGGAGGCAACGGCAACGGCATGGGCCGCCTTGTGCGCGAACTGCTCCCGCAATTCCGGCGCGCCGACCGCCCATGTGCCATCGCCGATGCCGGCACTGTGATGGCCGCCATTGTTGAAGGCGACGGCAAAGCTGCCATCGGCGATATGGGCGTTGCTGCAGAGCGGCGTCACCTCGCGGCCGATGACTCCGCACATGCCCCCGCAGCCCCCTTGCAGGAACCGCCCGGCATAGCCGGCCATCGGCAGTCGGAGCTCAAACTCGGTCTGCGGCGCCGTATAAGCCTTGACGAGGCAGACGCCCGGTGTCGCCGCGCTGGCGCCTTCCACCGTCGCCGAACGCACGCGATAGACGATGTCCTCCGCTTGCTGGGAGACCGGCTTGACGAGGTCACCGCAGGGCATTTGCGGCGCACTGGCCGGGCGAGCCGGGAGCGTGAACGGCGTGGCCTCGCTCTTCGGCGCGGCCATAGCGTGCGGCGCGGCGACAAGGGCTGACAGCACAAGCAGCAGGATAGCCAGCACGGCCTGCGTGGCAGGGCGAGCGGACGTCACAGCCCGGACCGGGAAGGCCTCAGGCATAGCGGGCAATCAGCGTCTGCTCGGCACCGAGCGGATCGGCGCTGGCGGCATACTCAGTGTCGAAAATCATCGTCATCCGCTGGTCCTGTCCATAAGCCGGCCAGAGCGGCAGGCAATCGCCATTCGGATCGCCGGTTCGCGCGAAATTGGCCCAATAGCGGCTCATGCCGTCGGCCAGATGCTTGGCATTGGCCATGCGCTCGCCGACGCTGCCATAGCTTTCCGTTACCATATCGAACACCATCGGCACCTCGATGCCGTGGGGGCTGCGCATCCGCCCGCCCTGCGCCGGGGACTGCCAGTTGACGAGATAGGCATAGGCCGGCTTCGTCGCGCCCGCCGCGCGGGTTTCCGCGACGATGCGGGCATTGCGGCCCATGCCGGCCTCGGTCGTGATGGCGAAGAAGATGTCGCTCGCCGTGGCCTTGGGGTGCAGCTTGCGGAACCCTTCGATCAGCGGCGCAGGCGATGCCACGCGGCCTTCCAGCGCCGCCGGCAGATTTGTCCAGTCGAGATCGAAGGCGCCGGGCGGCGGGAACAGCACGGTCGTCTCCGCACTGGTATGGCCGACCATCACCGGAATGTCGGGCGAGACCGCCGGAAGATCGGGCGCAAACGGTGTCCGCGCCACGACGGTGCCATCGGCGACCAGCCCCGGCCCGCGCACCGGATTGCCGCCGGTGATCTCCTGCAGGCCGGCCAGCAGGCGCTCGATGGGGATGGCGCGTAATGCCTCCACGTCCCCGGCCCGCACGCCCACGGCCTTGCACAGGGAGGCAGTGATGCGCTCCGCCTCGTCGCGCGCGACAGTGGTAGTGCCAAAGCCGCTCTGCAGGATCGCGCGATGGAACAGCCCCTTGGCCGCCGGCATCGCCATCAGCCCCGCGACCTTGAGGCCGCCGCCGGAGTGGCCGAAGATCGTCACATTCTGCGGATCGCCACCGAACGCGGCGATATTGTCGCGCACCCACTGCAGGGCGGCGACCATATCGAGCTGCCCCGGATTGGCGGCGACGCTGCGATCGCGGGTGAGATCGCCGAAATAGAGATAGCCGAACAGGTTGAGCCGGTGATTGACGGCGACGACGACGACATCCTGCCGCGCCGCCAGATTGCGCCCGTCGGTGACCGGCGTCGCGCCCGAGCCCACCGCCAGGCCGCCGCCGTGCAGCCACACCATCACCGGGCGCTTCTTCCCGTCGGCAAGGCCCGGGGTCCAGACATTGAGCGCGAGGCAATCCTCGCCCGAGGCCTTCGGCTCGCGCCATGAGGAGAAGCCCGGCCCGTCCGGCCCATCGGGCAGTTGCGGGCTGCGCAGGCCATAGTCGAGCGCATCGCGCACGCCGCTCCACGCCGCAGGCGGCTGCGGGGCGGCAAATCGGTTCCGGCCCGCCGTCGAGGCGCCATAGGGAATGCCGCGGAATACATTGACGCCATATTCGCACCGCCCGCGGACCTGCCCGTGCGTGGTCGTTGCGATCGGTGCCGCTGCGGCCAGCGCGGGACGGGCAAGCAGTCCGCCCAGCCCCGCCGCACAGCTTATCGAAAAAGCCCGGCGGCTGATGCCTTTGGCCGGAAAAGCATCCTCGCGCATTGCGCCCTCTCCTTAAAAAGCGAAAGCCCCGGCCGAGGTCGGGGCTTTCAGGATTTGATCAGAAGACGACCCGTGCGCCCATGCGGTAACGGCGCCCGACATTGTCGTAGTAGACGGCGTTGTTGTTGCCGTTCCAGTAGGGCGGCGGCATCACGTCGAACAGGTTGTAGACGTTGGCGAACAGCTCAACCTTCTTGCTGCCTTCGCTCATCAGGTCGAACGTCACGCCGACGTTCGTGTAGAAGCGCGACGGCACGCGGTTGGTGTTGATGCTGTTGGGCAGGGTGATGCTGTAACCGGCATCTTCCGGGCCGATCAGCGTCGCATCATATTTACCGCTCGAGAGATAGCGGCCCTGCAGGTTCACACCCAGGCGACCCATATCGAGGCTCACCATGCCATCAAGGATCCAGGACGGGATACCGGACGCGCTGTTGTCCCCGGCGCGATCGATGCCCGGCAGGGCGCTGTTGGTGAAGTCGATCGTGTGGGTGGCGAGCAGCCGGAAATCGACCGAACGCTCACCGCCGAACGGCAGGTTGTAGCCTGCCTCGAAGTCGACGCCGCGCAGCTGCTGACGATTGAGGTTCAGGAAGAGAACCGAAATCGTGTCCACGAAGTTGTTGGCGTCGCGCTGGACCAGCGAGCAGACATCGGCAGCACCCGTCGTGTTGCAGGTGTTGAGGATGACCTGCGCCGACAGCGTGGCAATCGCATCGTTGATGCGGATGTTATAGTAGTCGGCAGAGAAGCGCAGGCCCTGCAATGCGCCCTGCGGCTGCAGGGTAAAGCCAGCGGTGAACGTGTTGGCCGTTTCCGGACGCAGCCGGACATTGCCGCCGGTGAGCACGTTCATGAACTTCTCGGCGCCCTTGACCGTATCATAGAACACGCCGACCCCGCTGACGGGCGTCGTGAACAGCTCGGACGTGTTGGGCGCACGGAAGTCGCGCGAGTAGGTCGTCCGCAGCATCGCCCAGTTGACCGGCTTGTAGGTCGCGCCGACCTTCCACGTGGTGGCGTTGAACGTGTTGCTGCCTGCGGCGCCTTCGTTCTTGTAATGGGCCTGGCGGATCGCGCCGTTCAGGTCCAGCGACCCGACAGCGCTCTCGCGCAGCAGGGGCACGCCCAGCTCGACATAGCCTTCGACAACGCTGGTGTTACCGGCCGACGGCGTCTGGTTGAACACGTAGAAGCCGTTGGCGGCCGAAATCGGATCGACCCTGATGTCGAGCGTGTTGCGACGCCCTTCCACACCGACCGCGAAGGCGACCGGGCCGGCCCAGGTCTCAAACGGCGTGCCGTTGATGTTCACAGCGCCAGCAAGCTGGGTGTACTTGTTGTCCTGCCAGGTGGTGCCGAAGGCGTAGTTCTTCGCGGCCTGCGAATATTGGCCCTGACCCAGGATGTTGAGCGCGACGCACGACGGATCGTTATTGTTGGGATTGCTGTCCGCATTGATCCGGCAGATCGGGCCATTGGGGCCGGCCACCGCGTCGACGGCATTGGCGTAGCGCGCATTGATGCGATTGTTGATGGTGTTCTGCTTGTAAGCCGTCTCACCATATTGCGCATGGGCATCCCATGACCAGCCGCCGCCCAGATCGCCCTGTGCGCCGCCGACGATGCGATAGGTGTCGCGGATCGACGTGCTGTCCATGCGGCCGAAGTCGACGCCGAGCTTACCAACGCTGATCGCGGCGATGCCGTTGTTCTGCATCGTGGTACGGATGGAGGCGGGCAGGAAGGGATTGTCGACGGCAATGTTGGAAGCCGCACGAATTTCCGGGCCCCGCGTGAAGCCATCGACATGGCCGTAGCTGCCTTCGAGGAACGCGGTGAAGGCTGGCGAGAACTCATATTCCAGATGCGCGAAGGTGTTGTAGCGCGTCACCGGGATGGAGAGGAGCGGATCGTCGAAGAAGGCGTTGAGGCCTTCGCCCGAGCCGCCCTGCTGGAAGAGACCGCTGGCGTTCTGGCCGTAGACGAACTGCGTGGGCGAGCCATTGGGGCCGAACTGAATGCCGTCCAGCACGCCGCCGCGCGCCGGCGTGGACGTGCCTGCGCCGTTGATGGTCGCGGTGATAAGGCCGCCCGGGGTCAGTGTCGCGGTGCGCATGCCGGTGATGATGTTGTGAGCGGGACGACCGCCGAGGCCCGGCACGTTGGTCAGGTCGCCCACTTCATTGCCGCAGAAATCGCGGGTGTAGCAGCCACCGGTGCCTTCGTCCTTGTTATACTCGGCGCCGAAGATGAAGCGACCGCGATCATCGGCGAAGCGCTTGCCCGCGCCGATCTGCCAGAAATACTGGTCGCCATCGCCGCGATCGGTCACGCCGTAGCCGGCCGTCGCCTTGAGCCCATCGAGACGCGTGTCGAGACGCAGGTTGATCACGCCCGAGACAGCGTCCGAACCATAAGCAGCCGACGCGCCGCCGGTGACGATTTCCGTGCTGCGGATCAGCAGGGTCGGCATCATGTTGAGGTCGATGCTGCCGGTCGAGGTGCTGGGCGTGAAGCGCCGGCCATCGAGCAGCACCAGCGTGCGCGAGGCACCGAGACCGCGCAGATCCGAGATGCGGGCGCCGGCATTGGCCGGGAAGATGTTCTGCGTGTTCGGCGTGCTGGACGGCCGGAAGGACGGCAGCTGGGCCAGCGCCTCACCGACGGTGGGCGACGCGATCTTTGCGATCCGGTCCGCATCCATCACCGTGACCGGCGTCGGCGCGGTAAAGCCGGTGGCGCTTAGGCGCGTGCCGGTAACCACGATGCTTTCGGCGTCGGCCTCATCGGCCTGGGGCGCGTCCTGCGCCATCGCCGGCACGCTTGCCGCCACCGCACAGATTGCTGCCGTGATCAGCAGAGAATCGCGCAATCCGCGCGTTTTGGCTGAGACTCGCTCGTTCATAACATCCCCTCTTTCGGACAATTGCGCCCGCCTCCCTGGCGAGCATGCTCGATTCAATCGATTGCAGACCATTATCTGTCAAATGTTGTTGAGATGTCAATATATGATGTAGAAACTTCAACAAATAGCGTGGGCGCTGGCGGCAGATTTTGGTGCTTTCCGTTGAAATCACGCCAATTTTCTGAGCCGGAATTTTCGGTCAACGGCCATTATTTGTCGGCGTAATTGGAGGCGGGACGGCATCAAGCTGTCACGATCACCGCCGAGCCGCCGGGATCGTTAATTCGCGCGTAGATAAAAGCCAACCCGGAGGCTCGCGGCCTCTGGGAATTTAGCAAGATACCCGTGCGTAGCTTATGCCGATCTCATTCCCACTCGATCGTGCCCGGCGGCTTGCTGGTATAGTCGTACACCACCCGGTTGATACCCTGCACCTCGTTGATGATCCGCGTCGCCACGCGGCTGAGGAAGGCGGCGTCGAAGGGGTAGATGTCGGCCGTCATGCCGTCGGTGGAGGTTACCGCCCGCAGGGCGAGGACATTGTCGTAGGTCCGCCCGTCGCCCATCACGCCGACGCTGCGCACTGGCAGCAGCACCGCGAAGGCCTGCCAGATCGCGTCATAGAGCCCGGCGTTACGGATTTCCTCGAGGTAGATGGCGTCCGCCTTGCGCAGCACGTCGCAGCGCTCTTGGGTCACCTCACCGGGGATGCGGATCGCGAGGCCGGGCCCAGGGAAGGGATGGCGGCCGACGAAGATGTCCGGCAGACCAAGCTCGCGGCCCAGATCGCGCACCTCATCCTTGAAGAGTTCGCGCAGCGGCTCGACCAGCTTCATGTTCATGCGCTCAGGCAGGCCGCCGACATTGTGATGGCTCTTGATCGTCACACTCGGCCCGCCGGTGAACGAGACGCTCTCGATCACGTCCGGGTAGAGCGTGCCCTGCGCGAGGAAATCCGCGCCGCCGATCTTGCGGGCTTCCTCCTCGAACAGGTCGATGAACGCCTTGCCGATGAACTTGCGCTTGGCTTCCGGATCGGTGACGCCGGCGAGGCCGCCGAGGAAGGTCTCGCTCGCATCCACATGCACCAGCGGGATGTTGTAATGCCCCCGGAATAGGCTGACGACCTGCTCGGCCTCGGCGTGGCGCATCAGGCCGTGATCGACGAATACGCAGGTCAGCTGCTCGCCGATCGCCTCATGGATCAGCACCGCGGCAACCGCTGAATCCACGCCGCCGGACAGGCCGCAGATCACCCGGCCCGAGCCGACCTGCTCGCGGATTTCCTTGATCTTTGTCGCGCGGAATTCCGCCATCGTCCAGTCGCCGGCACAGCCGCAGACATGGCGCACGAAATTGGCGATCAGCTTGCCGCCGTCGGGCGTATGCACCACCTCGGGGTGGAACTGGGTGCCATAATAGCGCTTCTCGTCATTGGCGATGAGCGCGAAGGGGGCGCCGTCCGAGGTCGCGACGATGCGGAAACCGGGCGCGAACTTCGTCACCTTGTCGCCATGGCTCATCCACACCTGATGGCGCTCGCCCGTCTCCCACAGCCCGTCGAACAGCACACAGGGCTCGGTGACGGTAAGGAAGGCGCGGCCGAACTCGCCGCCCTCGCCCGTCTCATGGCCGGGCCGCACTTCACCACCGAGCTGGTGGCTCATCACCTGCTGGCCGTAGCAGATGCCGAGGATCGGCAGGCCGCTCTCGAACAGCTCCTGCGGCGCGCGCGGGCTGCCCTCGTCGCACACGCTGGCGGGCGAGCCGGAGAGAATGATGCCGCGCGGCTTCATCCGCTGGAAGGCGGCCAGCGCCTGCGTGAACGGGGCGATCTCGGAATAGACCCCGGCTTCGCGCACGCGACGCGCAATGAGCTGCGTCACCTGGCTGCCGAAGTCGACGATGAGGATGGAATCGGGGTGAGCTGAGGAATGTGCTGACATGGGCAGCGGATAATCCGCGCCATGGAACCTGTCCAGCCTTGGCGGGCAACATAGATGGGCAAGAGAGATCAGGCGCGCGGGAGACTTGTGGCCTCGGGCTCGTTACCTCTTCATGCTGTTCGACGATCTCTTCGGCCTCGTGCGCGTGGCGGTCATCTCCGTGCTCGCTTATGCGCTGCTCGTCTTCGTGTTGCGAATGGCGGGGAAACGCGCCCTTTCCAAGCTTAACGCGTTCGATCTGGTGGTGACGGTCGCACTGGGTTCCACGCTCGCAACCGTGTTGCTCACGCAGGATGTCGCCCTGGCGGAAGGGGTGCTGGCCTTTGCGATGCTGGCCGGTCTGCAATGGCTGGTGTCGCGCCTGTCTGTCGCCTCATCCACCTTCAGCGGGCTGGTGCGCAGCCAGCCGCGCCTGCTGCTGCGCGATGGTGCATATCTTGAGCGCGCCATGGCAGCCGAGCGCGTCACTCGGGCGGAGATCGACGCGGCCATCCGCAGCGCCGGCTTCGGACGGCGGGCGCAGGTCGCCGGGGTCGTGCTGGAGACCGACGGGAGCATGAGTGTCATCGGCCGTTCGGACGGGCCGGATGATCTGCTTGTCGGGCTCTCCGAATAGCAGGCTTGGACATGGATGAAGACCCTCGCGAACGCTCCCAAGACACGCTGTCGGACGATAATGCCCGGACGGAAGATCGACTGGACTTCGCCGAAGATCGCACCGTCCTTGCCCATGAGCGCAGCTTCGCCAGCTGGGTGCGAACAGGGCTCGCCGCCATCGGCATCGGCCTTGGCTTCCGCGCGCTCTTTCACACGCTTGAACCGGCCTGGGTCCCCAAGACGATCGCCAGCAGCTTCATGCTGGTCGCCATCGTCATCTTCATTCTGGCGACCCGGCGGGCCATGGCGATCCGCGAGCGGCTGGAGCCGGATCGCGCGGCAGCGCTCCAACCGGCCCGCCTGCGTCTGCTCGCCGGCGCGCTGGTGATCACGACCGGCGGCTTGATGCTGGCCATCTGGCTGCTGATCTGAGACCGGTCCGGTCAGGGTCAGCCGAAGGTGACGCCGTCCACCCGGCCATCGTCCCAGATGCAGCGGAAACTGCGCAGGCGGCCTTCGCCGGCCCTGAAGTTCGACCGCATGCTCAGCGTGCCGGTCACATCCCAGCCGGAACCGAATGGCCGCGCGCCGGTGATGTCCCGCACCTCGGCATAATTGCCGTCGCGCGAGGCCTGATCGCGCGCCGCGATGGCGCAGGCGTCGACCGCCGCGTCTTCATCGTCCAGCGCCTGACCCGCGGGGCGCCCATCATAGCCGTCGTCATAGCGGTCATTGCGATAGTCGCCGGCGCGATCATCATAGCGCGGATCATAACCGCGATCGCCCGGGCGGCGCGTGGGATAGCGCTCCGCATCGCGCTGCCTGGCAGCCGCCGTCGCGATCGCTGCGATCAGCCCGACACCGATGATCGCGCCGATGACGGTGCCGCTATTGTCATGGCCGCGATGATGGCGCGGATACCGATCCCAGCGGCCGTCATAGCCGCGCGCAGAGGCGGGCGTCGCAGAGCCCATGACCATCGCCCCGGCCGCAGCGGCCAAGGCAAGTTTGGAGTGAACGTTCATCGGCGGATCGCTTCCTGGCAACACCGGCAACAGCATCGCCGGCCAGAGCGTTATCGCACCGGGCCGATGAGCGCGGGCTGAATAGCGGCCGAGCCCGCACTGGCGCCATCTGTCGGAGCGCTGGAGCGGCCAGACCGCTGCCGTAGCGTCAGGCCGGTCCAATAGGCCGCGAAGCTGTACATATCCGCATATTCGTCCACGATTTTGTCGGTCGGGCGATTGATGCCATGGCCTGTGCCGGTGTCCACGCGAATCAGCCTTGGCCTCTCGCCAAGCGGCGCCGCCTGCAGGGCTGCGGCATATTTGAAGCTGTGGCCGGGCACCACCCGGTCGTCGCTATCCGCCGTGGTCACCAGAATGGCGGGATAGTCCGCCTCACTGCGGATATTGTGATAGGGCGAATAAGCCAGCAGCGTGCGGAAATCCGCCTCCCGGTCGGGCCGGCCATAATCGTCCACCCAGAAGGCGCCGGCCGTGAACTGGTCGAACCGCAGCATGTCCATCACGCCGACACCCGGCAGGGCGGCGGCGAACAGGTCGGGCCGCTGATTCACCACGGCCCCCACCAGCAGGCCGCCATTGGAGCGCCCCTCAATGGCCAGCTGGTTGTCGCCGGTGTAGCCCTGGCCTTTGAGATATTCGGCCGCTGCGATGAAATCATCGAAGGTCGTCTGCTTGTTGGCGCCCCGCCCGGCATCGTACCAGGCCTTGCCGAACTCCCCGCCGCCCCGCACACCGGCAATGGCGAGCACGCCGCCCTTCTCGACCCAGGCAAAGCGGGTGGGCGAGAAGCTGGGCGTTTGCGCGACATTGAAGCCACCATAGCCATAGAGCAGCGTCGGCGCAGGCGTGCCCGAGTCGGCAAGGGCGCGCCGCCGCACGATGAACATCGGCACCGCCGTCCCATCGCGCGCGGGGTAGAAGACCTGCTCCGTCACATAATCCGCCGGATCGAAGCCGAGCGCGGAGCGGGCGAAGATGCTGGTTTCGCCGGTCTCGACATTGAAGCGGTAGATCGTCGGCGGCTGGGTGAAGCTGGAGAAGGCGTAGAAGGTTTCCGGATCGCCGGGCCGGCCGCTGAAGCCTGCGGCTGCGCCCAGCCCGGGCAGCGGCACATCGCCCTGACGCTTGCCGGCGAGATCCGTGATTTCCGCGACGATTCGCCCATCCACGATGTACGCAAGCACGAGCCGGCTGCCGATCATCGATCCACCGGCCAGCGTCTGCGGCCGCTCCGCGACGACCTCGGCCGGGCGGCGGCGCGGGTGACCGGCATCGATGGTCACGATCCGTCCGTTGGGCGCCCTTGCGTCCGTGCGGAAATAGAGCCGATCGCCAAGCTGGCCGATCATCTGCCACGCATTGCGCAGCCCCCGCACCAGCGTCACGGGCCGGGCGTCCGGCACGGTCAGCGGGATCAGCACCAGTTCGGCGGTCTGCTCGGTGCCCATTTTCGAGCTGATCAGCAGCCAGCGACCGTCCGCCGTCACCTCGGCGCGGTGAAGCAGCCGGGGCCGATCCGGCGTGGCATAGACCAGCCGGTCCTGCGCCTGCTCTGTGCCCAGCGTGTGAAACCAGACCTGCTGGTTCTCGAACGAGGGATCACGCCCGCCCTCGGTCGGCGCGGCAAAGCGCGCATAATAAAAGCCGTTGCCCTCGTGATTCCAGGCCAGCGCCGAATAGCGGACCCAGGCCACCTGGTCAGGCATCAGGGCGCCGCTCTCGACATCCAGCACCCGCACGGTCCGCCAGTCGCTGCCCCGCTCCTGAAGCGCCAGCAGCAGCGCGCGCCCGTCCCGCGAAGGCAGCCACTCGGCGAGCGCCACCGAGCCATCGGTGGAGAGCCTGTTGGGATCGATCAGCAGACGCTCCGCCCCATTCACGCCCTCGCGCACATAGATGGGCGAGAAATTCTCGCCCTTGCTGCGCGTATAGAAATAGCGCTCGCCAGCCTTGCGCGGATTCCCGAAGCGCTCATAGCCATGCAGCGTCGCCATGCGGGCGCGCAACGCCTCCCGGCCCGGCAAGGATTTGAGGTAGCGGAAGGTGGTCTCATTCTCCGCCGCAATCCACGCCTGCACATCGGCATCGTGGCGCGGGTCGCCCTCCAGCCAGCGATAGGGATCGGCGACGGGCACGCCAAAATGCGTCTCGGTCAGGTCGAGGCGGCGGGCTTGCGGGTAGCGAAGCGCTGGCAGGCGGGGCGCCGGGCCGATCCGCAGCGCACCCGGCTTAGCGGCAGAATCCACGGCCCGACCCGCGGCTGCGTCCGTCGTGATGACGACGGCGGCGTCCTCGGCCGCAGCAGCGCCCGGCTGCGCCTGCACGGGCAGCGCCATGAAGGCCAGCAGCAGGGCGGCAACAGGCAGGCGAAAGGAAACGGCCAACATCCTCAATGCCCTTGGGAAAACGGGCTTGCGGCGCGCGATAGCCCTGCGGCCGCCCGCGTGCAATGGCGCAGGACAGGGCGGTGAACTCTCTGGGGGCTGGGGTGTTGTGTGAAGGGGGGGGACGGACACGGAGCACCAGCATGACCCTGAAGGCCCTCGCCCTCAACTGCACCCTGAAAGCCGATAGCAGCGAACCCTCATCGACGGACGCGATGATCGCGGTTCTGGCCGACGCCTTCGCCGAACATGATGTGACACTGAGCGAAACCGTGCGCGTTGCCGCGCTCAACATCCTGCCCGGCGTCACCTCCGATGAAGGCAAGGGCGATGACTGGCCAGCCCTGCGCGAGAAAATCCTGGCACACGACATCCTGATCTTCGGCGGGCCGATCTGGATGGGGCAGATCTCCAGCATCGCCAAGCGCGTGCTGGAGCGGATGGACGCCTTTCTGAGCGAGACGGATGATGCGGGCCGGATGCCGAGCTACGGCAAAGTCGCCGTCGCCGCCATTGTCGGCAATGAGGATGGTGCCCATTTTTCCAGCGCGCAGCTCTTCCAGGCGATGAACGATGTCGGCTGGACGATCCCCGCCGTCGCCGCCTGCTATTGGGTGGGCGAGGCGATGGGGAGCACGGATTTCAAGGACCTCAAGTCGACACCCGAACCGGTGAGCAAGACCGCCGGCATGGTGGCATCCAATGCCGCGCACCTCGCGGGCCTGCTGAAGGATAGCCCCTACCCCGGCTGACAGGCCGGATGCCAGCCGCCACCCCAGTCGGCATTCCAGCCGGGAGCGGCTTGCCACGCCGCCGCTCCTGCCGCACATTCGCGCGGGACAGGGAGCGGGGGCAAGGTGGCACCATCATCGCAAGAGAGTGAACCGACCGGGCAGCAGGGCGATGGCGACCATGCCACGACCGCGCGCTCGCCCCGCAAGATCTGGACCTTGCGCGCGCTCGGCCTGGCCGGCGCAGCGCTGGTCTGGCTCACGCTGGGCGATGCGCAGGGTCTGTCGCCGGAGGGCCGCTGGGTCGCCGCCGTCGCGACGTTGATGGCGCTCTGGTGGATCACCGAGGCCGCACCGATCGCCGTTACCGCACTGCTGCCGATCCTGCTCTTCCCCATGGCGAGCGACCGCAGCGTCGCGCAGGTTGCGGCGCCCTATGCCAGCCCGATCATCTTCTTGTTCCTCGGCGGCTTTCTGCTCGCCATCGCCATGCAGAAATGGCAGCTCCACCGCCGCGTCGCGTTGCTCACGCTCCGCCGGGTCGGCACCAGCCCGCGCCAGATCGTGCTGGGCCTGATGCTGACGACGGGTTTTGTCTCCATGTGGGTCTCCAACACGGCGGCGACGCTCATGATGCTGCCGATTGCGTTCTCCGTTCTCACGCTGGTCTGTGATCGCCGCGACGAAACCGGGGCACTCGCCTGCGATGGCGCATCCGCCGTGGCACCCAGGGAGCTCGCGAATTTCGGCGCGTGCCTGATGCTCGCCATTGCCTGGTCATCCAGCATGGGCGGCGTGGGCACGCTGCTCGGCAGCCCGCCCAATGCCATCGTGGCCGGCTATATCGAGAAGGAACTGGGCCGGCAGGTCGATTTCCTGAACTGGATGCTGGTCGGCGTGCCGATTGCCTTCAGCTTCATTCTCATTGCGTGGCTGCTGATGACGCGGGTCTTCTATCGGTTCACCTTCGGCGAGGTGCCGGGCGGCCGCGCGCTCATTGACCGGGAGCTGGCCGGCCTCGGCCGGTTCAGCCGCAGCGAATTGCTGGTGACCCTCGTCTTCTGCTGCGCGGTCTTCTTCTGGGTCGTGCCCGGCGTGGTCGGCGCCATTCTCGGCAGCAAGGCCGATCTGGGCTGGTTCGGGCGCCTCGATGACAATGCCATTGCACTCGCCGCCGGCCTGGCGCTGTTTCTGCTGCCCGGCGAAGGCCGAGGGCAGATGCTGCTCGACTGGAAGGATGCCGAAAGCGGCGTGCCCTGGGGCGTGCTGGTGCTGTTCGGCGGCGGCCTCAGCCTTGCGGGGGAGGTTGTCGCCAGCGGGCTCGATGGCTGGCTGGGCGCGCAGGTGAGCGGGCTTGGTACGCTGCCGATCCTGCTCCTCGTCATCGCCGTCGTGACGCTCATCGTCTTCCTGAGCGAAGTGACCAGCAACACGGCCACCGCCGCCACCTTCATCCCCGTCCTCGGTGCCGTCGCGCTCGGCATCGGGGCCGATCAGATGACCTTGCTCATCCCCGCAGCCTTCGCCGCCACGCTCGCCTTCATGCTGCCGGTCGGCACCCCGCCCAATGCCATCGTGTTCGGCACCGGGGCGGTCACCATGGGGCAGATGGTCCGCGGCGGGTTCATCCTGAACCTCGTCGGCATCGTGCTCATCACCTTCTTCTGCTGGCTGCTCGGCGGCGTCGCGCTCGGCCTGCGTTTCTAACCGAAGGCGAGGCTGAGCTGGGGCGTCTCGTCCGGCTCTTCGCGCTCGGGATCGATGAGGTTTGAGAGCCCGAGCCCCAGCAGCCGCGCGCCGACCGGCAGCGGCAGTTGCGCGCGGAGCAGATCGGCGCCGATCGCGAACAGATCTTCTGCATCGCCCGGTGGCGCGGGCAGCGAGCGTGAGCGGGTGAGGATGCGAAAATCCCCCAGCTTGATCTTGAGCGTAACGGTGCGCCCCAAGGCCCGGCTCGCGGTGACCCGGCTCCACAGGCGCGCGGCGATCTTCTCCAGCTCCGCCAGCAACAGGCCTTCCGCGCCGATGTCGCTGGCGAAGGTATCTTCCACGCTGATCGACTTGCGCGACTCCCGATCGCGCACCGGGCGCTCGTCCAGCCCGCGCGCCGCGCCGAAGTAAAAGGCCGCCGCCTTGCCGAAATGGCGCTGCAGCGCCGGCAGCGGCCACTCTTTGAGGTCCGCGCCGCTATGAATGCCCAGCGCGGCCATGCGCCGCGCCGTCACCGGGCCGACGCCATGGATGCGCGACACCGGCATCGCCGCCATGAACGCCTCGGCCTCATCGGGCCGCACGACGCACAGGCCATCGGGCTTGTTCTGGTCCGATGCGAGCTTGGCAATCAGCTTGTTGCACGAAACGCCGGCCGAGGCGGTCAGCCCCGTCTCCTCGCGAATCATCCGCCGGATTTCCTGCGCGACATAAGTGGCGGAGGCAACGCCGGGCTTGTTGCGCGTCACATCAAGATAGGCCTCGTCCAGCGAGAGCGGCTGGATGATGTCGGTAAAGCGCTCGAAGATCGTACGAATTTGCTGCGAGACGGCGCGATAGGCCTCGAAGCGCGGCCGCACGAAGATGAGCTCCGGGCAGAGCCGGCGCGCCTTGCCGCCCGGCATGGCCGAGCGCACGCCGAACACGCGCGCCTCATAGCTCGCCGCTGCCACCACGCCGCGCGGCCCGCCGCCGCCGACAGCCACCGGCAAGCCGCGCAGCGCCGGATCGTCGCGCTGCTCGACCGACGCATAAAAGGCGTCCATATCGATATGGATGATCTTGCGATCCTGCTCGGGCGTCTGCGCCATGCTCCCTGTTATGCCATGGCAACCGCGCGAACGAAAGAGGAACGAAGCATGGACCTGAATGTCACTGAGATCGATGGCGCCTGCCATTGCGGCACGGTGCGTTTTCACGTGCGCCTGAAGGACGGCCTGCGCTCGGCACGCCGATGCACATGCTCATATTGCCGGATGCGCGGCGCCATCGCGGTCTCCGCCCGGATCGAAGACCTGCAGGTGACGGCGGGCGAGGAGGCGCTGCGCTGCTACACCTTCAACAGCGGGACCGCGCAGCACCATTTCTGCGGAACCTGCGGCATCTACACCCACCACCGGCGCCGCTCGAACCCCCATGAATATGGCGTCAATGTCGCCTGCCTGTCGGGCATCAGCCCGTTCGACTTTGCCGAGGTGATCGTGAATGACGGGGTGTCGCATCCCTCCGACACCGGCGTCGCGCGGATCGCGGGCGTGTTGCGGTTCATCCCGGCGGACGGGGCGTAGCTAGGCGGCGTGGGCAAGGTCCAAGGTTTGTAGAACGGCGGCTGCTGTGCTCATTTTCCGGAGGCGGGCTGACCGGAGTCTATGCCTTTACTGACATTTGGCTCAGAGCCGAACTTCGAGAAATCCGTCCCGGTCGCAAAACCACTCGGAAGCGAAATCCCGCACGTCGCTCAGCGGCTCATTCGGGTGCGCTGAGGTGAATAGGAAGCGGCTTTTATCGGACCCGTCACCAACAACGAGCGTATCGACTTGCAACTCTAGCTTGTCGGCATCCTCGCCAGCAATCGCGATGAGACGGACGCAGTCTTTCAGGCACTCTTCTACAAACTGGGCCAGAACCAGGTCATTGGAAACCGGCGAGTGGAGGAGGATGCGAGGCGGAAGGGACATGGCCACCACGCTACATGCCAGAAAGTCCTCTTTCTACCATCCTTTCGTTCAAGCCGGCGGCAGTCTGCAATCTGCCTGGCAGCTAGAGAGGCCGCGGGCTAGAAAGAGGCCTGACAGCCAACGACGTTATTGTGGTCATCCCCTCCGTTCGTCCTGAGTAGCCGCTGAGCCTGTCGAAGCGGCGTATCGAAGGACCGGCAGTGCGCTGCGATGCTTCGATACGGCTCTTCGTTACGCGCCTGCGGCGCTACTCAGAACCAACTCAGCACGAACGGCGTAGTTTGGCGAAGACCGCTTCCCACACCCATTTAGCCGTTGGTCGCGTATTCTAGACCGCTTAATAGCGGACAATCCATCCGGGCGAGATTCTGTGCGCGTCCTAGGCGCCACCAAGCTTCAAGCCCTTCAGCGCCGCGAAAGGTCCGGCGTCTTCCTCGCTCAGCACGCCCAGCGCGCGCAGCTTGGCGTCGGCATCCGGCACGCGGGGATAGGGATCGAGGTTCAGGAACAGCGTCTGCGCGACCGTTTCGCCAAGATCGATTCGCTCGTCCTCCAGCGGGAGGATATCGCAATCTTCCTCGCGCAGTTCGATCTCTTCCGCGTCGCTTTCGCCGTTCTCGTCGAGACCGCGCACGAATCGCACGTCCATCGGCACGTCGAGCTCTGCGGGGACATCCTCGTCGGTTGCGACGCAGGCCTGCACCAGCGAGGCGCGCACGCGCCCGGTCACCCGGCAGCCACCGGCATCCGGCACGACATGCGCCTGCGCCTCCAGCCGATCGAGGCTGCGCAGGCCAAAGCGGCGCGCGAGCGCGGCCCGCTCTGCGGCATCGGCCTCGACGGTGCGGTCCCGCCGCCCGTCGCCCAGTTCGTTGAGGCGCAGAATGCGGGAAAATTCCGGCGCGGCGCCTGACGTCGCTTCGCTCACGGCATCACCCCCGCAACTGGCCGGCCAGCAGCGCGCCGCGGCTGCATGCGTTGATCGTCGCGGCCAGCATGCGTACCTGTGCTTCGACATAGGCCAGCGCATCCGCCGCCGGCGCCTCGCCGCGATAGAGGTTGCGCACCAGCGCCTCGCTCAATGAAGCCTCGCCCTGCAAGCTCGCGCGATAGGCGGCAAGCCGGCCACCGAGCGCGCCGACCATGCGGCCGATCTGCTTGCCCACCACCACATCGCCAAAGCCGATCTGGCGGATCTGCCCATCCATATCGTCGATGAACAGCTCGGTCAGCCGCGCCGAATCGTTGGTGGCCTCCAGCGCCTCGAGTCGCAGCAGCACCAGCGAGAGGACCAGCGCCACCATGTCGAATCGGCCATCCAGCGTGTCCGCCACCTCGCCTTCCATATACCAATGCGGCTCCCGCGCCGTCGCGACGACGGCCTCGTACAGCGGGCGCAGATAGGCGCGATCATCCTTGCGGGAAAACAGAGTGGATAAGAGGCTCATGCTCGGTTCAGCTTTGCGGCGGCACAGGAAAGCGCGGACGGGACCGATCAACCATTGGCCCGCGCCAGCACTTGCATATTGATTGCGGCGGCTGGCAATGCAATGGGCGGGTTAGGCGATGCGACGCTTTTTGATTGGATGTCCGGTTTTTGACCGCATGATTGGCAGGAGACGAGAATGCAGCGTGGCTTGAGGCGGCCGTTTCTGGTCGTGGGCGCAGCGGCCGTCCTTCTGCTGGCGGGCGGCTGCACGCGAATCCGTGCGCATCAGGGCTTCATGATCGACGATCTGATCGTGAGTTCGGTGCTGCCGGGCGTCGATAACAAGGCGTCCGTGGAAGGCGCGCTGGGTCGTCCGACCTTCGTCTCGCAGTTCGGCCCGGAGCGCTGGTATTATGTGGCGCGCGACACCCGCGCGCTGGCATTCGCCTCGCCCCGCCCGACCGCGCAGACGCTGGTGACGGTGCAGTTCGATGCCAATGGCAATGTCGCGACGATCGATCGCAACGCGACACTCGATCAGGTCGCGAATATCTCGCCGACCGGCGCCACGACGCCGACGCTGGGCCGCAAGCGCAGCCTGTTCGACGAAATCTTCGGCAATATCGGCGCGGTTGGCGCCGGTGGGGCCGGAGCGGCAGGTCCGTCTCAGTAATTCAGCGCTGCAGGCCTGCCCTCGGTCGGCGCCGGATCGCGCGCCCGGCGGACTGGTTTAGCTTGCATTAACCGCGCCATCGCTTCAAATCGTTGTATAGCGGGAGCGTGGTCATGCAGCATATTGGCGATCTGCAGCCGCTCGAGCGGACTTACGCGCGACGGACTGAGACAGTCGGCCATTACAAGGCCAGCCGGAGCCGCTGGCGATTCGCCATCGGATCTCTGGAGATCGGCTTCGACCGCGCCAGCGAGCAGCTTCACGCGCGAAGCGGTGTGGATGCCCGGCCCGGCCTTGCCCAAAAGCTCCTGATCGCGGCAGGCATGGTCAGCATCTCATTGCTGGTGATCGCCTTGGCCGGCTGGCTATGGTCGGCACGCGGGCCGATCTGGGGCGGTGAGACGGTATCGGCGGCGATCATCGATCGTGCACCCCGCGCGACCGAAAGCGAAGATGCAGCGCCCGCCGGCCAGCAGCCGACCCTGATTCCCGCCGAACGTCCTGCGCCGTTTCTCTCCGCCGTGATTGAAAAGCGCGCGACAGCACCCGCTTTTGCGCCGGCGAAACAGGCCACCGTGCCGATCGCGCAGGGCCAGGCGATTGCGCCCAAGTCCGATGAGGCGCCGACACTGCCCAGTGCCACCCCGGATGAGGCGATCGTGCAGTCCGGCAACTTCCTGCTGATCCCGGCCGTCGATCGCGCCGTGGGCCTCGCGCTGAAGAGCGGCGATGCGCAGAACTGGATGGCCGGCTCCTATCACGGCATCGTGGTGGTCGGCGACGCCGTGGCCCAAGATGGCAAATCCTGCCGGGACGGCACGATCCTGCTGCGCGACGGCACCATCAAGGGCCGCACCCAGACGTTCCAGCGCTGCCTGTAGGAAGGAAGCGCCCCACTGCCAGTTCAGCCAGCGGCGCTCACCCGATCCCGATCACGATCAGCGCGCGATCCCGCCAGCGGCGAGCACGGCCAACGTCACCAGCTCCGAGGCGGTCGAGGCCATCGTCGCCACCTGCACCGGCTGGTTCAGCCCGAGCAGCACCGGCCCGATGACCGAGTCGCCGCCCAGTTCCCGCAGCAGCTTGGCCGAGAGATTGGCCGACTGCAGGCCGGGCATGATCAGCACATTGGCTGGGCCGGACAGGCGGCAGAACGGATAATTCGCCATGACGCGCCGGTTGAGCGCCACGTCGGGCGCCATCTCGCCTTCATATTCGAAGTCCACCTCCATTCCGTCGAGGATCTGGACCGCGCCGCGAATATTATCGAGCCAGTTGCCGTGCGGATTGCCGAAGGTGGAGTAGGAGAGAAAAGCCACGCGCGGCTCATGCCCCATGCGCCGGGCGAGCGCGGCGGATTCGATGGCGATATGCGCCAGTTCGGCGGAATTCGGCCGCTCGTTGACAGTGGTATCCGCCATGAACACGGTGTGGCTACGCCCGACGAGGATGTGCATGCCGAACAGCGTGCGGTCCTCGGCGGGGTCGAGCACGCGGCGCAGTTCGCGCATTGTCTGCGCATAGGTGCGGGTGACGCCGGTGATCATCGCGTCCGCCTCATCCATCTGCAGCAGCAGCGCGCCGAAGATGTTGCGGTCCCGGTTGACCATGCGCTCGCAATCGCGGCGGAGATAGCCCCGGCGCTGCAGGCGCTCGTACAGCATGTCGACCATGCGCGGCACGAGCGGCGAATTGACGCTGTTGTAGAGCTCGTAACTCTCGGGATCGCGCACGCCGAGATCGCGCAGGCGATCATAGACATCCTGCCTGCCGACCAGCACCGGGGTGCCATAGCCGCCATCGCGGAACTGGATCGCGGCGCGCAGCACGACTTCCTCTTCCGCCTCGGCAAAGACCACGCGCTTGGGGCTGGCCTTGGCGCCCTCATAAGCGAGGGTGAGAACGGAGGTGGTGGGATTGAGCCGCGCCCGCAGGGACTGGCGATAGGCGTCCATATCCTCGATAGGCCGCTGGGCGACGCCCGACTCCATCGCCGCCTGCGCCACCGCCGCTGGCACCACTTCCATCAGGCGCGGATCGAAGGGGGCAGGAATAATGTAATCGGCGCCGAAGCTGTGCTTGGTGCCATAAGCCAAAGCGACTTCCTCAGGCACCTGCTGACGGGCCAGTTCGGCAATGGCCTGCGCCGCTGCGATCTTCATCGCCTCGTTGATCGCCGTTGCGCGCACGTCCAGCGCGCCCCGGAAGATGAAGGGGAAGCCCAGCACATTGTTGACCTGATTGGGATAGTCCGAGCGGCCCGTGGCGATGATCGCATCCGGGCGCGCGGCCTTGGCCACCGGCGGCAGGATCTCCGGATCGGGATTGGCCATGGCGAAGAGGATCGGCCGCGGCTTCATCTCGTTGATCCAGTCGGGCTTCAGCGCATCCTTGGCTGAAAGACCGAGGAAGATATCGGCATCCTTCAGCGCCTCGTGCAGGGTCCGCGCCTCGGTGCGGGCGGCATGGGCGGACTTGAACTGGTCCATGCCATGGGTGCGGCCCTGATAGATCACGCCCTCGCGGTCGCACATGATCACATTGTCATGCGCCACGCCCATCGCCTTGATCAGTTCGGTGCAGGCGATGGCCGCCGCGCCGGCACCATTCACGACGACCCTGGTCTCGCGAATGTCGCGCCCGGTCAGGAAACAGGCGTTAATCAGGCCGGCGGCGCAGATGATCGCGGTGCCATGCTGGTCGTCATGCATGACCGGGATGTTCATGCGCTCCTTGAGCGCCGCCTCGATCATGAAGCATTCGGGTGCCTTGATGTCCTCAAGGTTGATGCCCCCGAAGCTGGGCTCCAGCAGCGCCACCGCATCGATGAAGGCCTGCGGGTCTTCGGTGTTCAGCTCCAGGTCGATCGCGTCCACATCGGCGAAGCGCTTGAACAGCACCGCCTTGCCTTCCATCACCGGCTTGGAGGCGAGCGCGCCGAGATTGCCCATGCCGAGGATCGCCGTGCCGTTGGAGATGACCGCGACCAGATTGCCCTTGGCGGTATAGTCATAGGCTTTGGCCGCATCGTCAGCGATGGCCTGCACAGGCACCGCCACGCCGGGCGAATAAGCCAGCGCGAGATCGCGCTGCGTCGCCATCGGCTTGGAGGCGATGATCTCGATCTTGCCGGGCCGCCCGAAGGAATGGAAGAGCAGCGCCTCGCGCTCGGAGAATTCGATGGCGGCTTTATCGGTCATCAGCAGGGTTCCTCGGCAATTGGGAACGCCCTAGCGACTTTCCGCCCGGCTCCACAAGAGGCGAGGTACGAACAACCCCGTGGATGAAACGCCACCGCCGGCTTTTCGAGACCGAAAGCCCCTGCTAACGCAACCGCGTGACCAGTCTGCCAGCCAAATCCTCCAAAGCCAGCGCCGCATCCGGCGGCCCCACGCCAATGATGGCGCAATATCTGGCGCTCAAGGCGGAAGCCGGGGGCGACCTGCTCTTCTACCGCATGGGCGATTTCTTCGAGCTGTTCTTCGAGGACGCCAGGACCGCGGCCGCCGTGCTCGACATCGCGCTCACCACGCGCGGCGAGCATGAGGGCGAGCCGATCCCGATGTGCGGAGTGCCGGTGCACAGTGCCGAGGGCTATCTGGCGCGACTCATCAAGGCCGGGCTGCGCGTCGCCATTGCCGAGCAGACCGAGACGCCCGAGCAGGCCAAGGCGCGCGGATCGAAGGCGCTGGTCGGCCGCGCCATCGTGCGCTTCGTCACCGCCGGCACGCTGACCGAGGATGCGCTGCTGGACAGCCGCAGGGCCAATCTGCTCGCCGCCGTGGGCGAAGCCGCTGGCCATTATGCCGTCGCCGCCGCCGACATCTCCACCGGCCGGCTGGACGTGGTGGCAGTGGACGCCGGCGGCATCGAGGCGGAACTGGCGCGGATCAACGCGAGCGAAGTCATTGCGCGGCCGGGCCTCGCCGATCGGCTGACCGGCGCCCTCCCCTTCGAGAATCGCGGCTTTGACAGCGCGCGGGCGGAAGCGGACATCTGCCGCCATTTCGGCGTGAAGACGGTGGAAAGCTTCGGCAGCTTCTCGCGCGCGGAGCTCTCCGCCCTCGGGGGCCTGCTTGGCTATCTGGAGCATGTCGGCAAGGGGCGCATGCCCTTCCTCGCCGCGCCGGTGCGGGCCGGCGCGCAGGATCACCTCGCCATCGACCCGGCGACGCGCGAGAGCCTGGAAATCGTGACGACGGCCAGCGGGCAGCGCGCCGGCAGCCTGCTCGCCACTGTGGACCGCACCGTGACGGGCGCAGGCGCCCGACTGCTCGCGGCGGACCTCTCCGCGCCTTTGATGGACCGCACCAAGGTGGAAGCGCGACTCGATCTGGTGCGCTGGTTCCATGATGACGGGCCGCTGCGCGAGCTGGTCCGCACCCGCCTGCGCGCCTTGCCGGATTTGAGCCGCGCGCTCGGCCGTGTCGCCATCGGCCGGGGCAGCCCGCGCGATCTGGGGCAATTGCGCGATGGCCTCGACGGCGGCCGTGCGCTGCGCGAGCGGCTGGGGGCGCTGCCCGACCGACCGCCCCTGCTCGACGATCTGCTGCCATCGCTCGATGGTCATGGCGCGCTGGTCGATCAGCTGGCGCGCGCCCTCGTGCCCGCCCCGCCGACGGAAGCGGCGCATGGCGGCTATATCGCCGATGGTTATGATGCCGCGCTGGACGAGCTGCGCCGTATGGCCGGCGACGGCCGCCGCGCCATTGCTGCACTCGAAGCGCGCTATCGCGAGCAGACCGGCATCTCCGCGCTGAAGATTCGCCACAATGGCGTGCTCGGCTATCATGTCGAGGTGCCCGCCCGTCACGCCGACCAGCTCATGGCCAATGACAGCGGCTTTACCCATCGCCAGACGCTGGCGGGAGTCGTGCGGTTCAACTCGGTGGACCTGCACGAACAGGCCAGCCGGGTCACGCAGGCCGGCGCCCATGCGCTGGCGGCCGAAGCGGCGCATTTCGAGGAACTGGTGACGCTGGTGATGGACAGCCGCACCGCCATCGCGCGCACGGCGGATGCCCTCGCCCGCATCGACGTGGCGGCGGCTCTGGCCGAGCGCGCTGTTGAAGGCGGCTGGAGCCGGCCGGTCTTCGCCGAAGAGCCCTGCATCGCCATCGAGGGCGGACGCCATCCGGTGGTGGAAGCCGCGCTGGCGAAGGACGGCACCAGTTTCGTCGCCAATGACTGCACGCTCACGCCGGACAACCGGCTGTGGCTGGTGACCGGCCCCAATATGGGCGGTAAATCGACCTTCCTGCGGCAGAACGCGCTGATCGTCATTCTCGCGCAGGCCGGCAGCTTCGTGCCCGCCCGCGCCGCCCGCCTTGGGCTGGTGGACCGTCTGTTCAGCCGCGTCGGCGCCTCGGACAATCTGGCCCGTGGGCGCTCGACCTTCATGGTCGAGATGATCGAGACCGCCGCGATCCTTGCGCAGGCAACCGAGCGCAGCTTCGTGATCCTCGATGAAGTGGGGCGCGGCACGTCGACTTATGATGGCCTCGCCATCGCCTGGGCGGTGGTGGAAGCGATCCATGACAGCAATGCCTGCCGCTGCCTGTTCGCCACCCATTATCACGAGCTGACGCGCCTGGCCGAGCGCCTCGGCGCCCTCTCGCTCCACCATGTTCGCGCGCGGGAATGGAATGGCGATCTGGTGCTGCTGCACGAGCTGTCCGAAGGCCCGGCCGACCGCAGCTACGGCATCGCGGTGGCGCGGCTTGCAGGCTTGCCCGCCCCGGTGCTGGCCCGCGCCAAGGCCGTGCTCGGCAAGCTGGAGGCCGGCAAGGCGCAGACCGGCGGCATCGCGGCGGGGCTCGATGACCTGCCGCTGTTCGCCGCCACGCTGTCCGCCGCGCCGGAGGTCGCCACCGACCCACTGCGCGACCAGCTGGACGCCATCGACGCCGATACACTCAGTCCGCGCGAGGCGCTCGACCTCATCTATCAGCTCAAGCAGATCGCCACCGCGCCCACCGCCTGAGCCCGTCGATTTGCGCGCCATGCCGAGGTTGCACCTGCAACTGCGGCAAAGCGCGCTTATATGGCACCCATGAACAAGGTGCCCGATTCGCTGCCCGGCCGCCGTGCGATCATCGATCGCCGCCAGATTGCCGATGCGCTCACTGCCCAATTGACGGAACTGAGCGATACCGCCGCGCGTCGGCAAGTGATCGTCGCGGCGTTGCGCGAGGCGCTTGCCATCGGCCGGGAAGAAGTCTCCCGCCGCCTTGCCCGCAACCCGACGCGCGGGCGCGACGCCGTGACGGCGCAGGCCTTCCTGATGGACCAGATCATCCGCCTGCTCTTCGATGCGACGGTCAAGCACCTCTACCCGATCAGCAACCGCACCGCCTCCGAGCGGCTGACCGTGGTTGCGGTGGGCGGCTATGGGCGCGGTGAAATGGCGCCCTATAGCGATGTCGATATCGGCTTCCTCACGCCCTACAAGCCGACCGAATGGACCGAGCAGGTCATCGAGAGCATGCTCTATGCGCTGTGGGATCTGGGCCTCAAGGTCGGCCACAGCAGCCGCTCGATCGACGAGACGGTGCGCATGGCGAAGTCGGACCTCACCATCCGCACCGCTCTGCTGGAATCGCGCTTCGTGTGGGGGGACCGGGGCATTTACGACGAATGCGTCGCCCGCTTCGACAAGGATGTGATGCAGGGCACGGCCAAGACCTTCGTCACCGAGAAGCTGGCCGAGCGGGATGCCCGGCACAAGCAGATGGGCGACAGCCGCTATGTCGTCGAACCCAATATCAAGGAGGGCAAGGGCGGCCTGCGCGATCTGCACACGCTGTTCTGGATCGGCAAATATGTGAACCGGGTGCGCACCGTCGCCGAACTGGTTGACGTGGGCCTGCTGACCCGCGCCGAGCTGTCCCAGTTCCAGCGGGCCGAGAATTTCCTCTGGGCCGTGCGCTGCCACATGCACGAGATTTCCCGCCGCGCGGAGGACCGCCTGACCTTCGATCTGCAGATCGAAGTCGCCGAGCGCATGGGGTTCTCGCCCAAGCGCGGCCGCTCCGCTGTCGAGCGGTTCATGCACCTCTACTTCCTGATGGCCAAGACGGTGGGCGACCTCACCGGCGTGTTCCTCGCCCATCTCGATGACAAGATGGCCAGCCGCGGCCGGCGCTACATCCCGGCCATGTTCAACCGCCCGCGCAAGCTGGATGGCTTCGTGCTGGAGCGGGGCCGGATCACCATTCCCGAGGATGATTTCTTCCGCGAGCAGCCGGTGCGGATGATCGAGATCTTCTCGCTGGCGGACAAGCACGGGCTGGAGATCCACCCGGATGCGATGCGCGCGCTCAACCGCGATTCGGTGCTGATTACTCGCAAGGAGCGGGAAGACCCGCAGGCCAATGCGCTGTTCATGAACGTGCTCACCTCGCCCCGCGACCCGGAAAAGGTGCTGCGCTGGATGAACGAGGCCGGGGTGTTCGGGCGCTTCGTGCCCGACTTCGGTCGCGTGGTCGCGCAGATGCAGTTCGACATGTACCACCATTATACAGTGGATGAGCACACCATCCGCGCCATCGGCCTGCTCTCCCAGATCGAAAAGGGCGAGTTCAAGGTCGATCATCCGCTGGCGAGCGCGATCATCGAGAAGATCATCTCCCGCCGGGTGCTCTATGTCGCGGTGCTGTTGCACGATATCGCCAAGGGGCGCGGCGGCGATCACAGCATTCTGGGCGCGGAGGTGGCGACCAAGCTCTGCCCGCGCCTGGGCCTGAGCGATGCCGAGACCGAGACCGTCGCCTGGCTGGTGCGCTACCATCTGCTGATGTCCGCAACCGCGTTCAAGCGTGACCTTTCGGACTTCAAGACCATCCTCGACTTCGCCGAAGTGGTGCAAAGCCCCGAGCGGCTGCGGCTGCTGGTGATCCTGACCATCGTCGACATCCGCGCGGTCGGACCGGGCGTGTGGAACAGCTGGAAGCGCCAGCTCCTCGCCGAGCTGTACGACTCGGCCGAGGAGGTCATCCGCCCCGGACACAAGCAGCGGGGCCGTCAGGAACGCATCGAGGAGAAGCGCGACGCACTGCGCGCGAGCCTGGCGCTGGACGACAAGGCCTTCGACCGGCTGGTGAAGCGCTTCCCGCAATCCTACTGGATCGCCGAATCGCAGGACATCCTGGAGCGCAATGCGCGGCATCTGCTGGACGCCGGGCAGTCCGATCTCTCCATCGATGCCCGTTCCTATCCCGAGCGCGGCGCCACGTTGGTCACCGTCTACGCCTCGGACCATCCCGGACTGTTCTACCGGATCGCCGGGGCGATCCATCTGGCCGGCGGAAACATCATCGATGCGCGCATCCACACCCTCAAGGATGGCACGGCGCTGGACAACTTCCTGGTGCAGGACCCGCTCGGGGGCCGCTTCGATGCGCCCGAGCAATTGCAGCGGGTGAAGACCTATATCGAGGATGCGCTGCTCAACCGCCACAAGCTGATGCACAAGCTGGACGAGCGCCCGCTGGCTCGTCGGCGGGCCGAAGCCTTCCAGATCGTGCCGCAGGTGCTGATCGACAACAAGGCTTCCAACCGCTTCACCGTGGTGGAAGTCATGGCTCGCGACCGCCCTGCCCTGCTGCTCAGCCTCGCCTTCGCGCTGTTCCAGTCCAAGACCATGGTCCACAGCGCGCATGTCGCCACCTTCGGCGAGCGCGCCGTCGACACCTTCTATCTAACCGATCTTCTGGGCGGGAAGCTGGAGAGCAAGAGCCGCCTTGCCACGCTCGAACGGCGGCTGATCGAAGCCGCCGGCAATCAGGCCGGCGAGCTGATCGACACCAACAGCTTCGCCATGGCCAACTGAGGCGCGCGCCCGCGCTTCGGGTGCGCGCCCCGCGTGGCGCTTCAGTGAGAGAGCAGGATCGGGATCGGCGCCTTGGCCAGCAGCTTCCGCGTCGTGCCGCCGAACAGCTGCTCGCGCAGGCGGCTGCGGCCATAGCAGCCCATCACCGCCCAGGTCGCGCCGGAGGTCCGCATGGCCTCGATCAGTTGCTCGCTCACCGCGCCAGCCTTGGGCAGGCGCCGGCTGACGACCTTGCAGCCATGCCGATCGAGATAGGCGGCCGCCTCGTCCGGGTCGCCTTCCCCTTCGCCGATCGTCACCACCTCGACCTCGCTGGCCATGCGCAGCAGCGGGATGGCAGCCCGCAGCGCGGCATCGGCCGCGCGTGATCCATCCCAGGCGACCAGCGCCTTGCCGAAGAGATCCAGGCGCTTCTGCTCCGTCGGCACCAGCAGGACCGGGGCGGAGGTCAGCGCCGCGAGACGGGAGGCCGTGTCGCCGGTCTCGTTCACCGCGCCGAAGGCCTGCTTGCCCACGACGATCATGTCGACCAGCCGGACATTGTCGGTAATGCCCTCCTCGGACTGGCTCTGCACCCGCGCCCACTCATAGCTCACCCCTTCATTGGCGAGCCGGGGCTCGAGCGCCTCGATATTCTTGTCCTCCCGGTCGCGCTCATCCATCATCAGCACGCCGGTGCCGCCGCCCGCGCCAAAACCGTCGGCGATCATGGGAATCTGGACGACATCGAGACAGAGCAGATGCCCCTCCACCGCGCGCACAATGTCGAGCGCGGTTTGCAGGCGCGCTTCCTGACTCGGGTCATCATGGATCAGAACCATCACCGTCTTCATGGCAGCCTCCTTGTTCACCGCATCGGGATCGTGCGAAACTGGTGCCATATTAATGCGATGGGGGCGAGGAGTCGTTGACCGGCGTCAAATCCGGCCCGCACCTAAGGGGCTTGCGTCGGCGCGCGGCCGCGCTTATACGCCCGCGCTTCCATGTCCTATGGAAGACCGCAAGGACGGGCCGGCCAGTAAGGGCTGCCGTGTTCGTCCGTAATCGTCTGCGAGCATCCTCCGGGGTGCTTGCGCTAAGACAAAGGAGACGAAAATGCCCAAGCTCAAGACCAAGAGCGGTGTGAAGAAGCGCTTCAAATTCACCGCCACCGGCAAGGTCAAGCATGGTGTCGCCGGCAAGCGCCACCGCCTGATCAGCCACAACGCGAAGTATATTCGCCAGAATCGCGGTACGGAGGTTCTCTCCGACGCGGATGTCGCTCACGTGCGCCTCTGGGCGCCCTACGGCCTCAAGTAAGGAGCAGGCGACATGGCACGTGTCAAACGCGGTGTAACCACCAAGGCGAAGCACAAGAGGATTTTGGATCAGGCGAAGGGCTATTATGGCCGTCGCAAGAACACGATCCGCATCGCGCGTCAGGCTGTCGAAAAGGCTGGCCAGTACGCATATCGCGACCGCAAGGTGAAGAAGCGGAGCTTCCGCGCCCTGTGGATCCAGCGCATCAACGCAGCTGTCCGCATGGAAGGCCTGACCTATGGCCAGTTCATGCACGGCCTCAAGCTGGCGGGCGTCGAACTGGACCGGAAGGTTCTGGCCGACATCGCCATGCATGAAGGCGATGTGTTCAAGGGCATCATTGCCCAGGCGCGCGCGGCCCTGCCCGCAGCCTGAGCATCTGCACAATCATCGCGAAGAGGGCGTCGGATGCTTCCGGCGCCCTTTTTGTATCATTTCGCGACTCTCTGAAATTTTGGTTAACGCTTCGGAAACCTTTTCCGCACTGCAGCATTGCGAGTGCGTGGGACTATAAGTGGAGAACCAAATGAAGGGACTGCTATTGGGGGTCGCGGCGACGCTCGCCCTCCCGTCCGCTGCGCAGGCAGCAACGTTCATCAACGGCGATTTCGAGACCGGTAATGACCCAGGCACCTATTTCCTCCGCCTGGGCACCGAGAGCACGGCCCTGACGGGTTGGACCATCACATCCGGCAATGTGGAGCTGATCGGTGGCTATTGGCAGTCGGGCAGCGGCAGCCGCAGTATCGATCTGAACGGCAGCGCCCAGGGCGCGATCGCACAGACGTTCGATACCATTGAAGGCATGACCTACAATGTCGACTTCCTGATGGCCGGCAATCCCGAAGGTGGGCCGGCGGTCAAGACGTTGGAAGTCGCCGCGACAGGCAATGACGGCCAGCTGTTCAGCTTCGACAATACGGGCTTCTCGAAGACCAATATGGGCTGGACGAACTACACCTACACCTTCACGGCCTCGGGCAACCTCACGACGCTCAGCTTTGCGTCGATGACCGACTCGCCCTGGACCGGCCCGGCGCTGGATGGCGTGACGGTTACCGCGATGAGCGCAGTGCCGGTACCCGAGCCGACGACCTGGGCGCTGATGCTCGGCGGTTTCGCGCTGATCGGCAGCACGCTGCGTCGTCGTCAGTCGGTCGTTCAGTTCTCCTGATCGAAACCGGGTCGCAACCATCAAAGGAAAGGGCGTCGGCGTGCCGGCGCCCTTTTCGTTTGCGGTGAATTAGGCTAGCGGACGCGGCCATGACCGACGTCACATCCCTCAAGGACGGCCTCATCGCCGACATCGCCGCCGCCGACACCCTCGATGCCGTGGAAGCGCTGCGCGTCAGCGCGCTGGGCAAGAGCGGCGCCATCACCGCCCTGCTAAAGACGCTGGGGCGGATGAGTCCGGAAGAGCGCCAGCAGCAAGGCCCCGCGATCCACGACCTGCGCGAAAGCGTGACGAGCGCCATCGCCGCCCGCAAGACCGCGCTCGAAACCGCGGCGCTCGATGCCCGCCTCGCCTCCGAGACGCTGGACATGACGCTGCCGGTAGACCTGCCCCCGCCGGGCAGCATTCACCCCGTCAGCCAGGTGATGGACGAGCTGGCCGAGATCTTCGCCGATCTGGGCTTCGCGGTCGCTACCGGCCCGGAGATCGAGGATGACTGGCGCAACTTCACTGCGCTCAACATCCCCGAGACGCACCCCGCCCGCGCGATGCACGACACCTTCTACTTCGGCGACAATGCCCGCGCGACCGGCGGCGATGGCAATCCGGCCGCGATGTTGCTGCGCACCCACACCTCGCCAGTGCAGATCCGCACCATGACGAGCACGCCGCCGCCGATCCGCATCATCGCGCCCGGCCGCGTCTACCGCTCGGACAGCGACGCGACCCACACGCCGATGTTCCACCAGATCGAGGGTCTGGTGATCGACAAGGGTATTCACCTCGGGCACCTCAAATGGACGCTGGAGACCTTCCTCAAGGCGTTCTTCGAGCGTGAGGACATCGTCCTGCGCCTGCGCCCCAGCTACTTTCCCTTCACCGAGCCTTCGGTGGAAGTGGACGTGGGCTACACCATCGAGAAGGGCCAGCGCGTCATCGGCGGCAGCGGCGATGCCGAGAATGGCGGCTGGATGGAAGTGCTCGGCAGCGGCATGGTCCACCCCAATGTCATCCGCAATTGCGGGCTCGATCCCGCCGAATGGCAGGGCTTCGCCTTCGGCACCGGCGTCGACCGCCTCGCCATGCTCAAATATGGCATGAACGACCTGCGCGCCTTCTTCGACGGCGATCTGCGCTGGTTGCGCCATTACGGCTTCTCCGCACTGGATGTGCCTACGCTGAGCGGAGGAGTGGGCGCATGAGCCATTTCTTGCGAGTTCGTGTTCCTGCGAAAGCAGGAACCCAGGGCGCAACCGCCGTCCTTCGCCGCCCTGGGCTCCTGCCTTCGCAGGAGCACGGGTTTGATCTTACCGGCAATCCCGGAGCCCGCGCATGAAGTTCACCCTCTCCTGGCTCAAGGACCATCTCGACACCAGCGCCTCGCTGGAGGAAATCCTGCGCGCGCTCAACGATATCGGCCTTGAGGTCGAGGGCGTCGAAAACCCCGCCGAGAAGCTCGATGGCTTCCGCGTCGCAAAGGTGCTCACGGCCGCGCCGCATCCGCAGGCCGACAAGCTGCAGGTGCTGAGCGTCGATGCCGGCGACGGCGCGCTGCAGGTCGTCTGCGGCGCCCCCAATGCCCGCGCCGGTCTGGTCGGCGTGTTCGGCCTGCCCGGCGCCACGGTGCCGGCCAATGGCATGGTGCTGCGGGTCGCGGCCATTCGCGGCGTCGAATCCAACGGCATGATGTGCTCCACGCGCGAGCTGGAGCTGGGCGAAGATCATGAGGGCATCATCGAGCTGCCCGCCGACGCGCCCATCGGCACGCGCTTTGCCGACTATGCGCAGCTTGACGATCCGGTCATCGAGGTCTCGGTCACGCCCAACCGGCAGGATTGCATGGGTGTGCGCGGCATCGCGCGCGATCTCGCTGCCAAGGGCCTCGGCACGCTGCGGCCGCTCGATGACATCATCGGACAGCTCCCGGCGATCGACGCGCAGGGCGCAGGCCCGGACGTGCGCACGGACGATGCCGATGGCTGCCCGGCTTTCTATGCCCGCGCCGTGCGCGGCGTGCGCAACGGCGCCTCCCCGGAATGGCTGCAGCGGCGCCTCAAGGCCATCGGCCAGAAACCCATCAGCGCGCTGGTGGACATCACCAACTTCGTCATGATCGGCCTGGGCCGCCCGCTGCATGTCTATGACATGGCCCGCCTCGATGGCGGCCTCGTCGCCCGCAAGGCGAAGGCTGGTGAGCAGGTGCTCGCGCTCAACGGCAAGACCTATACGCTGGCCGAGGGCATGACGGTGATCGCGGATGCCTCCGCCGTTCACGATATCGGCGGCATCATGGGCGGCGAGCATAGCGGCGCGCAGGAGAGCACCAGCGATGTGCTGATCGAATGCGCCTATTTCACGCCCGAGAGCATCGCGCGGACCGGTCAGGCGCTCAGCCTCACCTCCGATGCCCGCCAGCGCTTCGAGCGCGGTGTGGACCCGGCGTTCCTCGATGAGGGCCTGGACATCGCGACGCGACTGGTCCTCGCCTTGTGCGGCGGCACGCCCACCGAGGCGACGCGCGCCGGCACTCCGCCGGCGGAGCCGCGCGTCATCGAGGGCTATCGGCCCGACATGGTCGATGCGCTGGCCGGCATGACGGTGAGCGCGGAGCGCCAGCAGGCGATCCTCGCGGCGCTCGGCTTCACCGTAGAGGCCGGCGCCAACTGGCGGATCACCATCCCGACATGGCGCCGCGATATCCACGGCACCGCCGACATCGTCGAGGAAGTCGTGCGGATCGAAGGGCTGGACAATGTCCCGTCCGTGCCCCTGCCCCGCACACCGGGGGTCGCCCGCCCGACCGCAACGCCGCTGCAGCTCATCGAGCGCCGCGCCCGTCGCGCGGCTGCCGCTCGCGGCCTTAACGAGGCGATCAACTGGTCCTTCATTTCTGAAAGCGAAGCCGCGCCCTTTGGTGGCGGCGACTGGACGCTCGCCAACCCGATCAGCGAAGACATGAAGGTGATGCGGCCGACGCTGCTCGCCGGATTGCTCTCCGCCGCGCGACGCAATGCCGATCGTGGCGCATCCTCGATCCGCCTGTTCGAGATCGGCCGGCGCTATTTCCGCGCCGATGATGGCAGCAGCGACGAGAAGCTGACCCTCGGCATCCTGATGGCCGGCGAAAAAAGCCCGCGCGGCTGGCAGGGCGGCAAGGCCCGCCCGTTCGATGCCTTCGACATCAAGGCGGAGGTCATTGCGCTGCTGGCGGCCGCCGGTGCGCCTGCCGGACGCCTGCAGATGATGGGCGAGGCTGGCGATGCCTATCATCCCGGCCAGTCCGGCACGCTGCGCCTCGGCCCCAAAAATGTGCTTGCCGCTTATGGCGTGTTGCACCCCCGCCTCGCCCGCGCCTTCGATCTCGATGGCACGGTCGTCGCAGCGGAAATCCACCTCGATGCGATCCCGGTGCCGAAGAAGACCACATTCATGCGCACGGCCTATGCGCCGCCGGCCTTGCAGGCCGTCACGCGCGATTTTGCCTTCCTCGTGCCAGCCGATCTGGAAGCCGACGCGCTGGTGCGCGCCGTGCGGGGGGCGGACAAGAACGCCATCGTCGATGCGCGCCTGTTCGATCTCTTCGCCGGGCAGGGCGTGCCGGGAGGCCAGAAGAGCCTCGCGGTGGAAGTGACTCTGCAGCCCGGCGAGAAGAGCTTCACGGATGAAGAGCTGAAGGCCATCGCTGATCGCGTAGTGGCTGCTGCGGCTAAACAGGGCGCAACTCTGCGCGGATAAGAACAAAGGAGCGGCGGAAACGCGGGCGATCAGTCCGCTTTCCGCTTCTCCTCCTCGGCTGGAGCGGGCGCCGGCGGCACGGGCAGCTTGCAGCCTCGGCTGACCGCCAGCCCGCGCAGATAGCCCCGGCGCGCGACGCCACCGTTGATGGCAGCCTGCAGGCGACGCTCGGCCCCTGCCGCGCCGCTCACTTCACGAACGAGGCCCCGGAACGGAATGATCGAATTGACGATCGCCGCGCCACCGGCGGCCGCGAGGTTGCCGAACTTGTTCTCATTGGCCTTGCTGTTGGCATCAAAGTCCGGGCCCAGCACCGCATTCAGCTCGGCGATCTGGTCGATCACCGCGCGGCAACCCTTGCCGGCCGGCGCATAAGGCTGCTCGACAGCGCGGGCCAGCACCTCGGGGATTTTCGTTTTCTCGATGCCCACGTCCCGCGCGGGCTGCGTCACGATCTCGCCCGCTTTCTGCGCTGTCTTGTCCTCTTTCTCGGGCTCGTTCTGCGCAAGCGCGGGAGTTGCCGCAAGGACGGCGCTGAGAAGGGCGGCGCGGATAAGCCTGTTCATGATGACCGTGTCTCCGACCGCAACAGCTGCGGTGCCTGCAGAATTGCGATCCCTGCCATCTGGTTCCCGCCGCTTTGCACGATCTCTGCCGGCGGATAGCCCCAAAAACAAGGCGGGCGCAGCCTTCGCCGCGCCCGCCCTTTTCGTCTGACTGCCGGGCGTGTCATCACGCCCGTGGCAGGATCACTGATAGTTGACGCGCAACCGCAGGCCGATCGTGCGCGGCGTCACCCGGATGCTGGAGGTGTTGAGCGTGAGCACAGCCCCGTCATAATCGCCGAGATTTTCGCCGAACAGCGTCAGATCATAGGCCTTGTACCGCAGGCCGATATTGGCGCTGTATACGCTATAGGCCTTCACATACTCGCCGTTGGTCTGCAGGCGGTTGCCATTGTAGGTCCATGCGACGTTGAACAGGCCGTTGAGGTCACCGCCAAGCGATGTCTCATAGGTCGCATCCACGCGGGCGTTTTCCTCGAGCGTGTTGACCAGCCGCGTACCGGGACGCAGGTACGGCAGGCGCGCCTGCACGGCGGGATCGACCGTGTCATACTTGCCCTGGTTGATGTTCGCGACTGCGCTCAGCGTCAGCCCGTCCAGAGGCGTCCGCCAGCGCATCTCGATATCGACGCCCTTGCTGGTGCCGTCACCGAAGTTCGAGAAGCCAGAGACGTTCGCGTCCAGCGTCGGCGTCGGCGTCAGCATGTCCTCGAGCTTGTTGACGTAGAAGTTCAACCCGACGTTGAGCGTGCGATCGGGCGAGCGCCACTTGATGCCGGCCTCATAGTTGGTCGAGCTTTCGGGACGGGTCTGGGTGCCGGCAGGGA
This sequence comes from Sphingobium sp. B1D7B, assembly GCF_025961965.1. Taxonomy (NCBI): domain Bacteria; kingdom Pseudomonadati; phylum Pseudomonadota; class Alphaproteobacteria; order Sphingomonadales; family Sphingobiaceae; genus Sphingobium; species Sphingobium sp. B1D7B. Next base: position 1,150,097 of record NZ_JAOQOR010000001.1, on the reverse strand, counting down.
TGCCGACGTCCGCAAGCAGGTCCGCCTGGATCTGCGACTGCACGATGCCTGGACGGAAGCCGGTCGCCGCCGTAGCGAACACCGTCAGATCATCATTGGGCACATAGGAGAGGTTGACGCGCCAGGTCGTCACGTTCTTCTTGTTCGTGTTCGTCGTGTTGGCGTCTTCGAACGTGCGCTTGTCATGATAATAGCGCAGGCCAACCCGGGGACGCAGCTTGCCATCGAACAGGTCGTAACCCAGTTCGCCATACACCGCCCAGTTCTTGGTGATGGTGTTGTTGTCGGCATTGGTGTCGATGCCCGCAACGGGAATGCGCAGATAGTTTTCCTGCGGGCCGCTGCCGTCCTGATAGGCGCCGCCGAGCAGCCAGTGGAACGGACCGTCGGTCGTGGAGTTGATTCGCACTTCCTGGCTGAACATGTCCGGGAAGAACTGGCTCGAGAAGGCACCCGCCGGCGCGATCGGCACGTAAATGCCGAAATTGCCCTTGAGATAAGTGGTGGCGCTGGAGATCGAGAAGGTATCGAAGTCCAGGCCGGCCGACAGGCTGTAAAGCTTGAAGTCGCCATTGCCGAAGCTCGGCTGCGCCGCCGTGTTCGCGTAATAAGGCGGCTGGGTCGGGCGAGACCGCCCAGAAACTGCTGGCGCGGACGGAAATGCCAGTACTGCGCGCGGATATTCAGGTTGTCGACCGGACGGAACAGCGCGACCACGCGAATGTCGTCGTCGCGCACCTCGTTCACGCCCTTGCGATCCGGCGTGCCGTCGAACGCACCATAATATTCGTCCGCCCAGCCCGGATTATAGGAGTGGCCACCGCTGACGCGGACAGCAAGCACATCCTTGATGATCGGGACGGAGACGACGCCCGCGACGCCATAGTTGAGGCCACCGGCCCCGCGCGTCTGAGAGGCCTGCGCCTCGGCAGCGAACTTGATCTCGGTCAGGTCAGGATCGCGGGTGTGGAAGATGAACACACCGCCGGCCGAACCCTGGCCATAGAGCGTGCCCTGCGGACCGCGCAGAACCTCGACGCGGTCGAGGTCGAGGAAGCGGATCGGCGGCGCAATGCCGAAGTTGGTGACCACGAACGGCACGTCGTCGACATAATAGCCGATGGCCGAGTCGCCATTGGCAGCGCCGGCGCCGGCGCCGCGGATGCTGAACGAGCGCGAAGCGACCGACTGGCGCTGGCTCTCGGAAATACCCGGAATCGCCGTGGCGAGGTCCGCGATATTGTTGATGTTGCGCTCCTTGAGGTCCTCACCGCTGAACGCCTGGATGGCGAGCGGCACTTCCTGCAGCGCCTGCACACCGGACTTCTGAGCGGTGACGATGATTTCGTCAGGCGCGGTATCAACACTGTTTGTGGTGGTCTGCTGTGCGCGAACTGGCGCTGCACCCATGACAGCCATCAGTGCCAAAACCGCAACACCGGCGTGAAGCCGCTTCATCATCCATCTCCTGCAAAAAACAAAATCGAGCAATCGATTGCATAGAGAGATGCATGACAATGTCCAACGCACGATGCGCGCGCAGACCAGTTTATGGTGGAGTGTTACCGAAATGCTACGGTCATCGGCGACGCGGGGCGTCCCGATTTACGTCTATCAACCGGCTTTCAGTACAATCGATTACCGGCAGCACGTCAACCCCCTTGGTGCAAGCTAGGACTGAAACACCATGCAGCCCGCTCGTGCGCGGATAGGAAGAGCGCGCGCCTTCGGTGCCCCACGCCACGCTCGCCCTGTGCAAAGCCGCGCCTTGCAGGATCGCCGCCCCAGCCCCTATAGCAGCGCCACATTTGGTGCCGGCCCGACCACGCCCGGCGCGCTCGCTCCCTGGATTAGACGCTTGCTATGACGATCCCTTCCCGCCGCACGTTCGCGATCATTTCCCACCCGGACGCGGGCAAGACGACACTCACCGAAAAGCTGCTGCTCGCCGGCGGCGCCATTCACCTCGCCGGCGAAGTGAAGGCGCGCGGGGCGAACCGGCGCGCACGCTCGGACTGGATGAAGATCGAGCAGCAGCGCGGCATCTCGGTGACCAGCTCGGTCATGACCTTCGAGCGCACCCAGCCCGATGGCAGCGTGATCACCTTCAACCTGCTCGATACGCCGGGACACGAGGACTTCTCGGAAGACACCTACCGCACCCTGACCGCCGTCGACAGCGCCGTGATGGTCATCGACGCTGCCAAGGGCATCGAGCCGCAAACGCGCAAGCTCTTCGAGGTCTGCCGCCTGCGCAACGTGCCGATCATCACCTTCGTCAACAAGGTGGACCGCGAGGGGCGCGACAGCTTCTCGCTGCTGGACGAAGTGGCCGACGCGCTCGCGCTGGATGTCTGCCCGATGAGCTGGCCGGTCGGCATGGGCGGCGAGTTTGAGGGCATCTACGATTTTGCCACCAACCGGCTCTACCAGCCGGTCGGCCCGAGCAAGGAATTCGACGGCAGCTTCACCCAGCTCACCGGCCTGGACGACGAAAAGCTCACCACCGTCCTTTCCGCCGCAGGTCTTGCGCGCCTGCGGGAAGAGGCCGAACTGGCGCAGGCTGGTTATGCCGCGTTCGACCTGACCGCCTATCGCCATGGCGATCTGACGCCGGTCTATTTCGGCTCCGCCCTCAAGCGCTTTGGTGTCGGCGAGTTGATCGATGCGCTCGCCGCCCACGCCCCGCCGCCCCGCACCCAACCGGCCGAGCCCGCGCCGGTCGAGCCCGAGCGCAGCGATGTGACCGGCTTCATCTTCAAGGTGCAGGCGAATATGGACCCGCAGCACCGCGACCGCATTGCCTTCATGCGCCTGTGCTCGGGCAAGTTCCGCCGCGGCATGAAGCTCACACCCTCCGGCAGCGGCAAGCCGATCGCCGTCCACTCCCCGATCCTGTTCTTCGCGCAGGACCGCGAGATTGCCGACGAGGCATTCCCCGGCGACATCATCGGCATCCCCAATCACGGCACGCTGCGCGTGGGCGACACGCTGAGTGAGAAAGCGGACGTGCGCTTCACCGGCCTGCCCAATTTCGCGCCGGAAATCCTGCGCCGCATCGCGCTCAAGGATCCGACCAAGACCAAGCAATTGCGCAAGGCGCTGGACGACCTCTCCGAGGAGGGCGTGATCCAGGTTTTCTATCCCGAGATCGGGAGCCAGTGGATCATCGGCGTCGTCGGCCAGCTGCAGCTCGATGTGCTGATCAGCCGGCTGGAGGCGGAATATAAGGTCGGCGCGGTGCTGGAACCGGCGCCGTTCGACACGGCCCGCTGGCTGACCGGCGAGACCAAGAAGCTGGAAGACTTCGCCAGCATCAATCGGACGAGCATGGCCAAGGACCGCGACGAGAACCCCGTCTTCCTCGCCAGATCGGCATGGGATGTGGGCTATCAGGCCGAGCGCAACCCGGACATCAGTTTCAGCGCCACACGCGAGCGCTGATCGGAGGGGTTAGCCCCGGCCTCCTGCTCACTTACCCGACATCGCTCTTGATCAGCTTGAGTTCGGTCGGCTGGCCGCTATGCGTCATGCGCCCGTCGATCTGGCCGCCGGTGGCGATGGTGATGCGCTCATAGCTCACATCACCGGTGATCCGGGCTGTCGCCTCCACCACCAGCTCCTCCGCCGTGATCGATCCCTCGATCAGGCCGCCGATCCGGGCGCTCTTGGCCTTCACATGGCCGGCGATGCGACTTTCGGCGCCTTGCACCAGCGCCGCGCAGGCAATGTCGCCCTCGATGGTGCCATCGATGTGCAGATCCACGCTGGCTTCCAGATTGCCCGTGATCCTGACATCGCTGCCGAGGATCGAGAACGGCGTGTGCTTAGCCCCGGTTGCCACTGTCGGCGACGCGCCGCTTGGCCGTTTGCTGGACTTCGAGAACATCCCTGCGTGCCTCCAGAAAGGGACGCGGATTGACGGCCGCGCCATGGACATGGACTTCGAAATGCAAATGCGTGCCGGTCGAACGGCCCGTGGATCCCATGCGCGCGATCTGGGTGCCGCGTGCCACCTTCTGGCCCGGCTTGGCATTGAAGCCGGAGAGGTGCGCATAGAGCGTCGAGAGGCCCTTGCCATGGTCGACTTCCACGACATTGCCATAGCCATGCTTGGTGCCGACGAAGGTCACCGTGCCGGGCGCGGCGGCGAGGATGGGCTGACCCATGCGTCCCCGGAAATCGATGCCGCCGTGGAACGCGAGGCTGCCGTTGAAGGGGTCACGCCGATAGCCATAAGAACTGGTGGTCATCGGCGCGGCCGTCGGCTTGCCGGAAGGGATCGCCGCCAGCGCAGCTTCCATGGTGTTGAGACGGGTCAGCAGCAGGGCGATATCCCGCAGCTCCGGCTGGTCGGCGACAATCGAGGCGACGGGAATGAAGGGACCGCCCTGCCCCCGCTCGCGCACCGCCATGCGGGCCGGATCGAGGCCGAAACTGCGGATCGCCTTTTCGACCGCCGCAAGGCGATGTTCGACCGCGCCAGCCAGGCGCGTCTCGAGCACTTCCTGATGACGCCGTAGCGCCTCCAGCCGCGAGGCCTCGGGGGACGCCGCGCTCAGCGGCTTGCTGACCTCCGGACCGTCAGCGGGCGCACCTGCGCCGCCCTCTTCGATCCCCGTGCCGAGGCTGGAGCGCAGCAGTTCATCGAGGGCCTTCTGCCGCTGCTCGATATCCTGAGCGATATCGTTCACCGACTCGCGATAGGCCTTCACCTTGGCCTGCTGGGAGAGAACCTCGGCCCGATCCCGCGCGACATGGCCGCGCTCGAGAAGCAGGCTGGCCTGATTCCACAGGATCGCAAACGTTCCGATGGCCCAGAGCAAAGCCAGCACCGCCAGCGCGCTGGCAGCGACGATCTGGAAGCGGGTGGAGATACGGATGAAGCGCACGCGTCCGCCAGTGCGGAGAAAAATCTCCCGCTCGGGCGCGAGAGACAGCAGACGTGCGATCACACCCCCGGAATTGGTTTTGTCAGCGGACAAGGATTGCTCTGTTCTATATCGTTTGAAGTGCCACGGCGGCTACCAGAGCGACCCATCGCAAGCGAATCGCGGCGCCAAGCCCTGCGATGAGTCGAAAAGTGGACACGACGAGTCGATGAATGATGGTGGAACGGCGGCGCGTGTTCCGCGTTGGTTCGCGTCCGGTTGCCACCAAACCGCCGCCGGGCACTGCGTCGAGTCGCATCATTTTGCGATCCCCGTCACGCCTGCCTACCAGAGCTTGTTGGCGCGATAAATTGCAGCCTTTCTAGAAACAGGCGACGCTGGGCGTTGCCATGCACGAACAGCCTGTTTATAGGCCGCTCTCAGCCGGTACGGGACGCCACTTCCCCCGGTGAGCGCGGAGACGTGGGTGAGTGGCTGAAACCAGCGGTTTGCTAAACCGTCGTAGCCTTAAGGGGCTACCGAGGGTTCGAATCCCTCCGTCTCCGCCATTTCCTTGTTCGCCCGACTTCGCCGACGTCCCCTTTTCACCGGAATTCCGGACTTTTCTGGGTTTCCGCCTCCGCGTCCATTCGCGCATTTTCGTCCACATCCGACCTTGGGTGTGGGGATGAGTGTGGGGAAGGAACTTTCGCCGCTACCCTAATTGCGGTACATGTTGCTCATGGGAAAGCTGACAGCGATTCAAGTGAAGAACCTGACCGAGCCCGGCAAATACGCTGATGGCGATGGCCTGATGCTGCAGATTGGCAAAACTGGCGGTCGCAGTTGGATCCTCCGTATACAGACCAACGGCAAGAGACAGGACATCGGTTTGGGCAAGGCCGAACTGGTGTCGCTGCGCGAAGCGCGAGAAAAAGCGATGGAACTGCGCAAGGTCGCGCGCAGTGGCGTATCTCCGCTGGAAGAGAAGCGCCGTGTGACCGTCGTCATTCCGACCTTTCGCGAGGCGTCTCGTTTGGTGCATGCCGAGCAATGCAAGGCCTGGAAAAATGGCAAACATACCGATCAGTGGCTGACGACCCTGGAAAAATATGCCTGGCCCAAGCTTGGCGATCTCAAGGTCGATGCGATTGACGGCCCCCTGATCCGCGATGTTCTCGCAGAGATTTGGCTGGACATCCCGGAAACGGCACGGCGGGTAAAGCAGCGGATCGGGGCTGTGCTCGATTGGTCTTATGTCAAAGGCTATCGCGCGACCGAGGCGCCGATGCGCTCTCTCGCACGCGGTCTACCCAGGCAACCGAAGAAGGACGGGCACTTTGAAGCACTGCCTTACGAACAGGTGCCGATGTTTGTCCTTAGTCTTCGCGAGCGTAAGCTCAGCATCAGCAGGCTCGCTTTGGAGCTTTTGCTCTTCACCGCCGCGCGATCGGGAGAAGTGCGGGGTGCACGGTGGAGCGAGCTTAATGCCGACCGTTCCGTCTGGATCATCCCGGCGGAGAGGATGAAGGCGGGCAAGGCGCATTCTATTCCATTGTCGACGGCCGCACAGGCTGTGCTCCGTGAGGCAGAAAGCTTTCGGGTCGACTACTGCGATCTTATTTTTCCAGGGCAAGGCCGACGGAGTGTTGAGCGGACCGTCGATAGCAACACGCGGTTTCTGATGTCCGATATGACCTTGCTCCAATTGGTGCGCGGCATGGACCTCAACGTGACGGTCCATGGATTTCGATCCAGTTTTCGGGACTGGTGCGCCGACCAGACCGACTATCCCCGTGAGGTCGCGGAAGCCGCTTTGGCCCACACACTCGAGAACAAGGTGGAAGCAGCCTATCGGCGCACAGACTTTTTCGAAAAGCGCCGTGCGCTGATGGATGATTGGGCGAGCTATTGCGATAGCGCAGCCTAGCTGCGCTGCCGTTCGACGAACGCCTCGAGGCTCGACACCAAAATGAGGGTCGCCTTCCCAATCTTGATCGTCTCAATCTCCCGCTTGCCGATGAGAGCGTAGAGCTTCGTGCGGCCGATCCCCAGCATGGCAAGGGCATCCGGGACGCGGACAGTCAGTTGGCGAGGCGCGTGAAACATTTGTGCGTGGGTGTTCATGATAATGGTCTCCTGCCCGCGCCTGTGCGGGCCGGCAGGAACAAGCGCATCATCTGGGCCGGGCGCGACAAGATCCACTTGTGAGAACGGTATTCACAAGTGAAAGTTTTCAAATTCTGCTTGCAATCTCGCTCGATATTGAATTCGCGCGCCAGACATCGCCCAGATCCTATAGCGGCAAACGCTTCTCTGAGAGGGGTAGGAAAATCTTACTAGTGCCATTTGAGGCGGCCCCAGACATTTCATTGGGTGCGTCAAAATGCGTCGTGGCTTCACGATTTAAATAGGCGCTATGCTCGCGAAGATCCGCGCATGAGCACTGATCGAGCGTTGCAACATTTTCGAAACAAGAAGTAAGCGGGCGAGGAGGGGAGCTAAGCGCCGCGCGGAGTGGGATACGCCAGTTGGCGATGCGTAGAGCGGGACAAAGACGCCTCTTCAGATCAGCATACGAGGACGGCGGACGTCCGCGGCGCGACATCGCGCATGTTGCAAAGTGTCGAAACTCGGGGAGAGCCGCGTGGCACCTGACCACCACGACGACCATCCGTCCCACCTGGCAACACCCCCATCGCGGCAGCTAGAGCAAACTGGTCTCCGGCAGGCCCGGGGCAGCTATGGCTGCCGCCAACCAAGAGGGTTGAAGTTGGCGATGCACAAATGGGCTGATTGGGCTGATGTCGCCCCGATAACCGACATTCCACTGCTTCAAATGGCTCCTCAAAAGCTGCCCTTCGTTCAGCATACTGGCGCGGCCTAGCGATCGACCGACGTTGGGACATTCCTGTCTTTCGCGACCTACGTGCAGAGCGGTAGCTCTTGTCAGAACCGGACGTTCAGCACTCGCTCGTCGGTGCCATTTCGGCGCTACGCGGATTGTTGTCTTGCTCTCTTCGAGCGCCAAGCGGTAACTAGAGAGGCCCTCACGAAGCATCGAGCGTGATACGGCAAAATAAATCTGGGGGGATATGTTCCTTGCTTCGGACATTTGCGCGATGCCGGCCGTGTGCCGGTCTTTGCCGGTGGGGTGCCGACCGGGCATGTCGACGATAGGATACTGGGCTTCTCAGCAAAGGTTGAGGAGTCACACATGAAGCAGATCATCCCCGATGGCCCGCGCATTGAAGCGTTGCGACTTGGGCTGGAGAGCAACGCGACCCAGAAGGAACTCGCTTACGCCGTGCGCGTCAGCGAACGCAAATTGCGTCAGATTGAGAACGAGAGTGCTCCCATTTCCGTAGCGACTATGGACCTCTTGGCAAAGAATTTAGGCGTGCACCGTGAACAGATTACGGTTCGGCAATCTGCCTTACAGCTTGTCGCCGCGGACGGCGAAACCGTGTTTGATACGATCCTTGCTGACCTCCGCAAGGATCGGCTCGTTCCGCGCTTCGACTATGATCTCGCCAACGTAACAATGGATGAGGGCATCCTGTTCAAGGAGGCCAGCCACGTTCACGACTTCGTCTGCGAGATCATGGTGCCTTTGAATGAAGAGACCGGCGAATATGCCGAGGAGCTGATCGCGATTCTCACGTCCCTGACGTGGAGCGAACGGAGCAGCCTGGATCGCCCGACCTCGGTGGAGGAGATCGCGCTTCGCCGCCGCATCCGACAGCTCATGGTCCTCCTGCGCGGCAACGATATCTGGATCTATCATACACACCTGTTCCGGACGCTGCCGGAGCGCCACACGCTTCCGCCCGAGGATGAGCCGAGTGAGATGCGCTCCCGCTTCATCATCGCGCTCGCTCCGCCAGGCGAATATGGCGAAACCAGCGTGCGGGTGCCGGTCGATCATGGCCAACCGTTCGTGCTGAAGGGCTGGTGACGCGCCATGCTGCAAACCGTCAAGAAGATCGCGAAGCTCGGCGTATTCGACAGCTTCGTTGCCGCGAACGATCTGCCTGAATTTGCGCGCTACAACTGCATCTACGGTCATAATGGGTCGGGTAAGACAACCCTGACGCGGTTGCTCGCTGCGCTGGGCGACGGCCAGCACCCGGATTATCCCGACCTGACCTACGAGATCACGTCCGCCTCAGGGAAGGTCGGCCACGGCACGCCCTATGGGCGCAAGGTGCGGGTCTTCAACGCAGATTTCATCGAGGCGAATATCGGTCAGTTCAAAGGCCCGCTTCGGCACATCCTGATCGTCGGCGAAGAGAATAAGGCGCTCGCGGAGGAGGCGAAAGCCGAGCAGGCAATCTATGATGCCCGGCTGACGCGGATCCGAGACCTCAACGATGCAATCGCCAAGGTCGAGACAGACCGGGGCAAGCGGTTCTCGGAGATCGCGAAGACGATCAGCGAGGCCACCAGCGGCACAGCCCTGCGAACCTATCGCAAGCAAAATGCCGAACAGGCTTTCGCCAAGATCACCGATCCGCAAATCCTGTCCGATGCCGAGCTGGAGCTGCATCGTGTCACCGTCCATCAGGAGCAGCAGGAGGCGATCGCACGGTTCGTGCAGCCGCAGGTCGCCCTGCAAGCAGATGGCGTCGAGCGCAGCCTCGCCGAATGGATCGCGATCGCGGTCGACCGCGCGCAGACGCTCACGCAACGTTCTGCGCAAGGGAACGCGCTGGCGCGGCTGAGCGAGCAGCCCGCTATCGCCAAGTGGGTTGAAGATGGTCTCGCCATTCACCGAGACCATGCCTCAACCTCCTGCGAATTCTGCGCACAACCGTTGTTGGCCGAGCGGATGGACCAGCTTGCTGCCCATTTCGGCGTCGAGGACCAGCGGCTAAAGGCGGATGTCGCGGCTACGGCACAACTTGCCGTGGACATTTTGAGCGCAATTGAGAGCATGGCCCCGCCGCCGCGCTCGGCCTTCTATTCCGAAATGCGCGAGCCTATCGACCAGGCCGTGCAGCTGTTCAGCGACGCCATGACGACGGTCCGCACGGGCGTCGAGCGACTGCTAGAGATCCTGTCGGAGAAACAGGAGCGTCGCACGACCGCTTATGAGGTGATGATCGAAATTGACACACCGGCGCTTGTCGCCACGATCGGCGCAGTGACGGCGCTGGTCGATAAGAACAATGCCAAGACCGCTGCCTTCGCCGAGACACTGACGGCCGCGCGAACGGCGATAGAGGTCCATTATCTGTCGAGCATTGCCAGCGCTGTGAAAGAGCTGAACGACAAGGTCTCAGCAATGCGTGCCGATGTAGCCAAGCTCACCGACGGCGCGGCCGACCTGGACGATGCGCGCGGTCTCAACGCGCTCAAAACGTCGTTCGAGGAAAAGCGCGCGAAGGTATCGAGCGCACACACCGCCAGCGAGACGCTGACCAAGCAGGTCGTCACCTTCCTCGGCCGCAGCGATCTCAAGTTCGAGTCCGACGCACAGGGCTATCGGGTCGAGCGTCGCGGCAAACCCGCCAAGCGGCTGAGCGAGGGAGAGAAGACCGCAATCGCCTTTGTCTATTTCCTGGTTCAGCTCGGCGATCAGGATTTCGATGTTCCGGAAGGGGTCGTTGTGATCGACGACCCGATCTCCAGCCTGGACGCTTCGGCTATCTATCAGGCATTCTCGTTCCTCAAGGCCGGGGTCAAGAACGCCAAGCAGGTCTTCATCCTGACCCACAATTTTGATTTCTTGAGGCTACTGCTCAACTGGCACCAGCATAACAAGAAAGCTGCCCAATATTATATGATCCGCTGCGACGAGAATGGCGACAAGCGCAACGCCAGCATCATTCCACTGGACCCCATGCTGAGAAATTACGCTACAGAGTACCACTATCTATTCAAGCAATTGTATAGCTACACCTGTGACGGCACGATCGCCAACGCCTACCACCTTCCGAACATTGCTCGAAAAGTTCTTGAGACCTTCCTGGAATTTTACACGCCGTCAGCGAAGAAGCCGTACCTCAAGTTGGAGGAGGTGGCATTCGACGAGCATAAGAAAACGGCGATCTACAAGTTCGTGAACGATCAATCCCATCCGACCGGCAAAGGTTTCGACCCCGCCCTCGTCGAAGAGACAAAAACCAATATCGGGTTCCTGCTGGAGATGATCGAGGCGTTGGCGCCGGTTCATTACAACGGTCTCAAGGCACTTTGCACGGCTTGACGCCCTTTGATCCTGACGCAGCTCGGCGTCGGGGTCTTGCTCATGGGTGCTCTTGGGTCGGATTTGAAAGTTCACGTTCGTTCGGGCAAATTGGGCGGCTTCACCTAGAGACTCAAGACGTAGACGCGCTTCCCGCGGCGTGGCGCTGGAAGGCCCCTTCAGTCATTCTCCGGCAAGTAACGCATTTGCCGATCAAAGTAGCGTTTGTGATACACGTCTCGGCCGCTTCTTAGCTTATATATCGCCCAGATAAACAGCGCCCCCTTGCGGTTCCCAGAAACATTGAAGTCCGCAATCTCCTCCAGGTTCGGGCGGAGCGCAGTCCGGCGGCACTCATCGAGGAGCGCGTCCAAGGCGCCCCCGACGAACGCCTCCAGCTCGTCTTGCTTGTAAATGATGTCCTGCGGCTCAAATCTTCCGGCACCTACTCGCTCGCATTCGTCCATCGGTCGCGCAGGCTTGATGCTACGAAATCTCAGTTCGAAGCCACGTATCTCGCCCTGCAGCACCTCAACTGGGCGCCTGTCCAATATCTCGCAAACGCGCGCCGCGTGCTCAGGCTTGACCCGTGGGCCGAGGAACACGCGCCTAAGTGCATCGTCCAGGTAATGCTTCGGTCCGATCTCACCGGCGATAAACCGCCATTCCTTTTCATGAGCCCACTCGGCGCGCTTGCGGGTGATGCGGGCGATCACGGCCTCTTCAAGACATTCGGGCGCCATATCCGTCATCGTGAGCGGTGGTAGGGCGTCACGGGCGTAGGTGACGGGCCGCAGCTTCTCGCTCTGGAAATCCCCGATTGCCAGTTCGGCCGTGTCGAACTCCAGGCACATTCCCCCAAAGTTGCTTCCATAATAGGCCCACATCGGCAGGTCTTCGTACGTGCCAGCGAACGAGACTAGCGCGAAACGGTCGATCATTTCGGACAACATGCCGTACATGCCGTCGATATGCTTGCCGGCGGGTGCCAGCATCGCGTTGATGATTCGATCGCCGGGACCGCCAGTCTCGTAAAACGCCTCCATCGGGTCATTCATGGCCGCGAACGGCGGCGCATAAAGATAGCTGTCTCGAAGTGCGCCCAGCTCGCGATCGAGAAGTCCATCCTCCAGCGGGCGGTAGCGGTATAGTTTCGGTGGCGTCTCCATCGCGCGGCTTATATACGCACAGGTCTTAGTTTTCACGCCGGCAGCCGCTGCGCATGGCAGTTTCCGACCCGAATGCGTGTTTCCCGCATGACTGAGCAAACGGCGACTTGCGGACCTATTCGTCGAGCCGCAATACGGCCCACTTGCGGCGCGTCTCCACCAAGCGGCTTCGCGCTGGGCGAATGGCAAGTTACAGCAAAAGCCGCCGTTCAAAAGCCGACCGGCGAACGACTGGCTCTGGTCGGCGCCGGTCATCGCGGCCGGTCGGCCTTCGCCCAAAGCTGCGCGAATTCCCGGTGCCGCTCAAGCAGGGGCTTGATGTCAGCGGCGGCGAGCCCAATTCGCTGCAGGAACAACAAAGTCAGCAGCAGGATCACCCGTCGGGTCGCCCAGTACATGCCTTCGCCGTCGAACGTCCGCTCGCTTAGTTCTTCGGAAAAATGGGTGTAATAGTTGCGCGTGTCGACGAGCTTGCGCAGGAACTTTCCATTGAACCCGCCTGGCGCCTCGCCAAAGGCTTGTGTCAGGGATGCGATGATCGCGCGCAGCCGCTGCTTGAGGCTCGGCTCGTTGGCAAAGCGATAGAGCGATTCCAGCTTCTCGCGCATGTCCGGGTTGGCGCTGGCCGGGATCGCGGCCGTCATGTCATCGGCGAACGAAGCAAAATCCGCCTCCGGCATCACAGTATCGCCGCCGGTCCGGCGATGGAACACCTCGAGCGCTTGGATAGCGAGCAGGAGCTGGATGTTGGTGAACATCTGGCGCTGGGCCGTGATGGTGAAGAACAGCCGCAGCGCCGGATCGAATGCCTCGAACTGGTCGAACCAGTGCTGTACGGCTTGGGGATTGAAGCGGATGAGTTCAGGTCCGGTGATGATCGGCGTGCGGCGTTTCGTCGTCCTTGCGAGGCCACTCTCGCCATGGATCAGCCGAGAATAGAGATGAACTTCGGAGGGCACGGTACCGCCACCGCCCAGTTCGACATTGGGTCCGCGCAGCTCGAACGATGTCAGCGGCAGATAGTGGCCGGTGCACAGCGAGGCGAGTTCCTGCAGCCGCGCCGCGCGGTCGAGATGCCAGTCGAGCGAGCGCGGCTCTGGTGGGGTGATCGCAATCTGGCTGATGACGTCAATGACGAAACGGGTATCGGGTTTATTGTCCGAAAATAGGCTGCCGACCGTGCTTACATTGAACTCGGCGTGAGAGGCGAAGGGCGTTTCCCTCGGCTTCTCGGCAAGGACGTTCAGCGTTTTTGCCTCTGTGTCATGTGTCGCGGTGAACGGACTGTGCTTGAGCCACGTCTCGATCTCGTCGAAGCGGAAATAGCATTTGGGGAAGATCGGTTCCTCGGAGCTGGTGATGTGGGCGCCAATCACCATCAGATTGGAAGTCCAAGTTTCGCTGGCGATGCCGGGCATGTGAAATTGGTGCTTGGTGTCGAGCGCGTGCAGCAGGCTGACGGGTTTGCCCTTCATGGTCACGCCGTGGATCACGGCCTCTCCCTCGCGAGAGCCGCCCAGCGCACGCCTGAACGACTCATGCACCTTGCCAAACATCCCAAGCAGGGTGAGCACGGCCCCATTTTCGGGGTCATAGGCAAGCGTGCCGGGGACCTCGTCCTTGTGTTTGCCGGCGAGCCAGAACAGGCCTCGTTCGGTGAAACTGTCGTAAAGACCGGGGGGCGGGCAAGCCATGGTCAGCGTTCCTTGATGAAATTGTGAATCAAGCGCTTTTGGCAGGTTTGCTCCGCTTGCGCAGGATCCGCAGGCCGGCCAACGCTCCTTAATCGAACGACCGGTTCTCGGCAAACCGGTCTTTCGGACATCATTCGACGAACGACTTGGATTGGTCGGAAGCGGACCGGCGGCCGCATCATCCTCTTGGCGAACCCCAATCGCATGCCTGGTGCGCTACAATTGTGCGCCCTAGGTTGCGGTGAAGAGCATCTTGCCGGCAGTGTTCTCGACGCAGCCTAGCGCACCCGTGCAAACCCTCGCACCCGTTCGCCGGTAAAAACCATCACCCGCACAGATAGGCGCGAGAGATCCCGAGTATCGATCCCGCAACGGCAGCGACTGCTACCAGAACGATCGTGATTCGCGCTGAAACCGGCCACTTGTCTTTCCAAGTGAACTGCTTTTGCTCCTCCATCCAGTCGATCTGCGTCTCGGCGAACAGCTTGTAGTGGGCATACCAGCCACTCAGGAAAATCTGCTTGCTCATCGTGGTTGTGTAATAGTGAGCATCGATGGCGTCGTACTGGACCTTGGCGGCTACCGGGTCCGAACCCGATTGAACGCTGAGGTAGAGCGACTTCAACTTGTTGTAGACGCTCAACTGGTTGTTGGCCGACCGCTCATACTCCTCGGCCCGATAAAAGGAAACGTAGAGGCTGGCGATACCAGCGATGACGAGGATCGCGGACGGCAACTTGGCCGATAGCGGGTCGTAGATCAGGGCGAACACGCCAACGGCTAGGGACACGAAGCCGATCCAGCCTGGTCCCTTGCTCACAATGTCATAGGTCGCGAACGTCTTCTTGACCCCGAAAAGGACATCGTAACCCTTTTCCGCGATCAGCCTCAGCAGCCGGTCCTTGTCCATCAGCTTTCGCTCTCGTCTACGATCGGCACGTGAATGCGGTCCTTGGCCACTACCACACCATCCTGCACCGCGTAACAATCCACCACATGCTCGCCCCGGAAGTCGGAGCGCTCGTTCTTGGTCTTGCTGCCGCTATCGGGTTCGATCTGGCCGCGTATCTTGTCGAGTCTGATCGCTTCAAGTCCCCGGTTGAGCACCTTCCAATAGACGTGGTAGATTCCCTTGATGTTCTCATTCGTGATGTAGAACTTGAGTGACTTGGACCGGTAGACGTTGAGGCGCTTCATGCCGACGCCACGCATGGCGCGCAGAAGTATCGTCCTGAACCCGTTCTGCTTGACCTCGCATTCGAGGCGCAGCGAGTAGCGGATGTCCACCGGGAACATGTCCTCAATGAACTCCTCGGTGTTGGTAGCGGTGTAGCTGGCTCCGGTGATGTAGGCCTTCTTGACCTCAGTTCTATCCGAGAGCGGGTAGCCGTTGCCGAACAGCTTGCGCCAGCGATTGTTAGCCTTGGCTTCCTCGCCGGCCGCGAGTGCCTTGTCCGCGAGTTCAAGGCCCTTCTTCGCCTTCCCCTCAAACCGCTTATGCACTTTGACGTGCTGCCCGGAGCCGAGAGCGTGATACCGCTCCTGCTTGGGCTGGTTGGAAAGATACTCCAAGAAGTCGCGCATCATCTGCCCACACGTCGAGAAGGTCGTCTTGTCGAAGTCTGTCGTGGTCAGCAAGAAGTTGTGAGCGAGTGTGTCGATCACAAGGCCATTCATAGCCACGCCATGCTTGTTCTTCCAAGCACGGGTCATCTTGCAGAGCCGTCGCAAGTTGCCGTTCTTGTCAGCATCGACAGTCCGGGTCGCGTTGATCTCCTCGCGGGGCTTGGTCAGCCGGTAACAGCCACCATTTTTGGTGTACGGATACCAGTACCCATCCGCATCCTCGAAGACGGGCTGCACCTCGACCTTGAAGTTCTTATACTTGCAGACGACCACCAGAGTGTCGACGTAAACCTCGGTAGTCGTGTAGCGGGCCTGGATGGCATCAGCAGTGTCGCGCAGTAGCTTGTAAGGATTGTTCTTATAGGTATCCCATTTTCCACTTGGCATGATGTAGAGCATGTCCAAGTCGGAAATGCCCCGGATACCAGTCCACCGGCCATAGGAGCCGACTTGAAGGCTGTTAGCTGTACGGCTGTCCGTGTCGCGAAACTGGAGGTTGCAGGCCCTAGTGACTTCACCATAACGCAGCGCGATGGTGTCTTCGTTGTCGATCGCAATGTTCGAGAACAGCGTTTTGAAATCGTCCGCCCTGCTGATGGTCGCCTCCCGTTGCTGCGCCGCTCGGTGCCCCCACCGCAGCGCTGTCATTGCGGGGCAAGATGGTTAGCGGCCCAGGTTTGTTCAACCTTTTCGAAGCAATCTCCACTCTCGTAAGTAGGGGATAGACGACGATATCGGGCAACCAACCGCTACCCGGACCTAACCGAAATGACCGAGGTGGGGGCGCTGCTGCCGGATCGCTCAACGGGACAGGAATGGCGGGTTCCGGCAAAAGCGACCATTCACGTCCGCGCCGTGGAACGGCTTGAGTTGGTCGAATGCAGTCTTTGCCCTGCCGTATTTGAACGTCCGCTATCGACCGTTGCGCGCTTCAAAGCGGACAGTCCAGAATGTCCAACTTAGTCGACGTTTAGTGGCGCGCATGAACGAAGTACAGCTTCCGCCTGTCCATATGGTTCACAGGTTCGGTCGGCAATATCCTGACTACCAGCAACTCAGCTTCAATGGTCGTTAGTGAGAATAGGGTTGGCTCAGGCGCAACTCATTAAGCGAGCTTTCAACCTCTGCGATATCGGAGGTCGGGCCAAACGCCATATTCCCTCAATACAGGCGCATAACACCAACGAAATGTCATCGAACGGCTCTTCGGCAGGCCAAAAGGTGGCAACACATCGCCATAAGAATGGCCGGTATCCCCAAACTACCTCGCCGTCATCGCTCTTGTCCCGGTCATCTCTGAGTGGGCTCATTGAAGTCCCCAACCCTAAAGGATTATTGAAGCTAGCCAACGGCCAGTTCGAAAGCTAATCCTAGCCTCCAGTACCGCCGCGTCACCTTTGTGGTATTAGGTGGCGTCGTATTAGGGAGGCGTGTAGAAAGATTTAGGTTCGGTTAGGCCGCTAATCAGAACAGGCCATGGTTGGAAAGCCCGACAATTTGATCAACCGGACAATTCACAACGTGGTGCATCGGGCCTGATCGACATTAAAGTTAGACAAATTTCAAGAGACACCGAAGTTTGCGGTGTTGTCTTGGGGCCAGGCATCCGTATCACGCCGGGGAGGGACAAGCCGATGATCAGCCCGAAGTCATCTACGAGAATAGGTCTGGTTAGCGTAGGCTCTTTTAAGACGTCTGCGCTGCGGGCGATATTTTCAACTAGAGCTTGGAGTTGCGTTCGACGTGCTCTTTAAGGCAAGATCTATGCTCGGTGAACAGAAATTTACTCATTAAAAAAACGGTCTTCGAGAACAAATAGATTGCCAAGTGTTATTTTTCAGACGATTATTTAAGTATTTCAGCTAGCTATGGGATATAGGGGGGGGGGGAGGTTAAGTGAGGAAATCACTCTGGTTGGGTTCGGCAGGCCTGGGAACTTTGGCGCTTTGTGTCTCAAGTGAGCCCGCCCTAGCCCAGTTCACTAGTACCTTGCCTCCGGTCGCGTCGGTCACTGATGGCAATGGCGTTAATTTGGCAACCGGAGCTAATGACGTTAGTTTCACGGATCTATCAATAGGCAAAGGGGGTGCAGGAGGGGTCAGCCACGGATTGACAAAGCTCGGGGCGGGTTGGCGTGACAGCACCATCATGACGGTGCACGAATACGGAGCGACTGTTACCGTATCGACGGGAGCCTCCTCGGTGCTGTTTTCCAAAGTCGGAAACAATCTAGTTAACCAGCAGGGAAATGGATCGACCCTAACCAAGGACAATCAGACAGGGCGATACACTTTCACAGACAAAAAAGGATCTGTGATCGTTTTTGACAGAATGACTGCAAATAATTCCGCGAATGTTTTCGTAAATGAAGGCGGGTCCAGCCCAGCGGCTATTGTTTCTTATATTAGCAATCCAGATGGAACAGGTATTTCATTTTATTACAGTGATTATACGCCGCAAGGATCTCCATACTACGGTTACACGACATTCATATCTTTAGAAAGAGTGTCTTATAGCAACGGCTATGTTCTAAATTACTCTTACTACAACTCATCAACGGGCGCTAACACAACACTAAAATCGGTGAGCGTTGAAAACCGGGCATATCAGCAATGTTCTTCAGTTAGCTGCGGTTCATCTAAAAACGTCAGCTCTGTGGAATATAGTTACTCATCGTCGGCAAATTCTGGGTTTATCGTGTCAGACGAAACCGGCCATACAACTACTTACACAAATTCCGGCGGAATAATTCTCCATGGAGACCAAAATCCATATGTATCCGTAACCTACTCGGGGGGGCGGGTTAGCTCCTTGACTAAGGCAGGGATCACCACCGGTTATGAATGGTCTTTGGCCGGATCGATCATGACGGCAACGATCACGTTTCCGGATAATACCAAGCGAGTGGTGACAACTGATACTGCTAAGAATGTCATTCTTAGCGATAAAAATAGTCTGAACGAAATAACCTATTATCAATACGATAACTTCGGAAGAATGACGCGTGTAACTTATCCGAACGGCCGTTACTCATCATACGAATACGATGCTCGTGGCAACGTTACGTGCGCAATGGAGGTTGCACAAGGGGCAGGAGCACAGGTGTGTGCTTCACCCAGCACACCACAAAAACTCGTGCGGTTAGCCAGTTACGACGCGACGTGCACGAATGTGGTGAAGTGTAACCAGCCCAACTGGACGCAGGATGCCAAGGGCAACCGCACCGACTATCGCTATAACGCGGCAGGTTTTCTTGAATCCGTGACCCTGCCAGCGCCGAGTGGAACGGTGCGGCCAAAGACTACCTACAGCTATTCCGACCTGGCAGCCTATTATAAGAACAGCGCTGGCAACATTGTGGCGTCAGGCACAGGGACTGCCTCGCCAATCAAGGTGCTGACGCAGATATCGACCTGCCAGACCAGCGGCGTGACGTCGCCGGATAATGCGCTGCCTTGTGTGGGCGGCACCGACGAAGTGCGCACGGCCATCAATTATGGCCCGCAGACTGCAGGTGTTGGCAACAATCTGCTGCCGGTTTCGGTCACGCAGAGCAATGGTACAGGCTCGGTCAGTGCCACTACCGCCAATGGCTACGATGCGATCGGCAATCTGATCACGGTCGATGGCCCGCTGGCGGGCTCGGCCGACACGACACGTTATCGTTATGATGCGGTCAGGCGGCCCGTGGGTGTAGTGGCGCCAGATCCGGATGGTGCAGGTAGCCGCGTGCATGCGGCCGAGAGATACCATTACAATGCCATTGGGCAGATCGCCCTGAAGGAAGTGGGCACGGTCACCGACCAGTCCGATGCAGCCTGGGCGAGCTTCAACTCGCTGCAGCAGGTAGCGACAGGCTATGATGCCTACCACCGCGCCATAAGGACGGAGCTCAAGAGCGGCAGCACGGTGCATGCGGTGACGACCCAGAGCTATGACACGCTTGGCCGTCCCGACTGCACGGCGGTGCGGATGAACCCAGCTGCGTGGGGCGCTCAGGTCGCTGATTGCACGCCCAACATCGACGGTGCAGACGGCAAGGACCGGATCACCAGATATGGCTATGATGCCATCGGGCGGGTTCAGACTGTCACCCAGGGCTTTGGCATTACGAGCGAGCAGGCCGTGGTGCAAACCAACAGCTACACCCCCAATGGGCAGCTCCTGACAGTCAAGGATGGCGAGAACAATCTCACCACTTACGAATATGACGGCTTCGATCGCCTCGTGAAGACCCGCTTCCCGAACCCGACCAAGGGAAGCGGTTCGAGTTCGACCAGCGATTATGAACTGTTGGCCTATGACGCCAACAGCAATGTGGTGAACTTCGTCAACCGCAGCGGACAGAGCCACAGCCTCACCTATGACAATCTCAATCGCCTGACATCGAGGGATCGGCCTGGCGCAGAGCCGACTATCTCCTACGACTATGATCTGCTCGGGCGCATGACCAGTGCGAGCCAGACCGGCAATGCGCTGGGCTTCACCTATGATGCGCTCGGTCGCAACCTCAGCCAGACCGGGCCGCACGGGACGGTCGCTTATGAGTACGATCCAGCGGGGCGTCGGACGAAGATCACCTATCCCGGCTCAGGGCTCTATGTTGATTATGTGCGCGACACCACCGGGCAGGTGACGAATATCCGCGAGAACGGCGCGACGACGGGTGTGGGTGCACTGGCGACCTACAGCTATGACAATCTGGGCCGGGTCACCGGCATCGCGTTCGGCAACGGCACCTCGCGCAGCTATGCCTATGATGCGGCTTCCCGGCTCGAGGGCTTGGGCATCGATCTGGCCGGCACCGGCCATGACCTTGTCCTGGGCAAGATCGGCAGCACCGGTACCGCCATCGGCTATAATCCCGCGAGCCAAATCAAGAGCATGCCTCGATCCAACGATGCCTATGCATGGACAGAAGGCCACAGCGCCAATCGCAACTACACCAGCAATGGGCTCAATCAATACTCAGTGGTCGGCAGCCTGAGCTATTCCTACGACACGCGCGGCAATCTCATCAATGACGGCACGAGCAGCGAAAACTACGTTTACAGCAGCGACAACTATCTGCTCGCCGGACCGGGCGGCCGCACCTTCAGCTACGATCCGATAGGTCGGCTTTATGAGTCCTACTTTGTCGACGGTTCAACGGCGAAAACCACCCGCCGGGCCTATGATGGGCCTAACCTCGTCGCCGAGTATAATGCCTCCAACGCACTGCAGCGTCGCTACGTCCATGGTCCCGGCACCGACGATCCGATCATCTGGTACGAAGGCTCAGGGACATCGGACCGCCGGTTCATGCAGGCCGATGAGCGTGGTTCGATCGTCGCAATCAGCGACAATAGCGGCGCCAACATCGTCATCAATCGCTACGATGAATATGGCATGCCGGCGAAGGACAATCAGGGCACCTTCCAGTACACCGGCCAGACATGGCTGCCCGAGTTGCGCATGTACTACTATAAGGCCCGCATTTACTCGCCCATGGTCGGCCGGTTCCTCCAGACCGATCCCATCGGTTATGCCGACGGCTTGAATATGTATGCATACGTGGGCAACGATCCCGTGAACGGCGTGGATCCAAGTGGCACACAACAAGGCGCTATAATGCTGCCACCTGAAGGCTCTTGCCAAGTAGGTTCTTCCGGTTGCGGCTTATCGCCTGGGCAACCGGGGACACTTTGGACGAATGATGGGATATTCGTTACTGGCGTCGCAGACTGTGCAGGTATCTTATTTTGTTCATCTTACGGATCAATTTTTGGGATATCAACGCCTGACTACACGTTCGGAATGAATATTCATTTCGAATCAGGAGTTCCCCATAATCTGCCCGGGCCTGGACAAACTCCTCCGCCTCCGCAAAATAACCCGGGGCCGTGTTCAGGAAACAAGAGCCTATTCGCATCAATCGCGGAAGGTGCGGACACCTTGGGGGACGTCGCAGATGGCGTGGCGATCGGAGCTGCGGGTCTCGGCCTAATTACAGCGCCAACGGGAGCCGGAGGTGCCTTGTTCGGAGGCACAGCGCTTATCGCTGGTGGCATAGGTAGACTTGCTTCTGGCGTGTCTGTACTTGCCAATCTTGCCGATGGAAATTGGGGCGGTGCAGGATCGAGCGCCGCTGGCATTGTTGGTGGCCATATAGCTGGCAAGGTCGTAGGCAGGGTGGCAACTAATGCATATGCCAGAGGTAGAATGTTCAATAACTTGAGCGCTGGCCAGCAGCGCCGAGTGAACCTTTTCAGCGATACCGGCGCGTCTGCGGGAAGTCGAGTCGCTTCGCGAGCGGTTTGTCCATAGTATGAAGGACGTTTTACTGTCGCTGCTTTTTTTCTTGATCCTGGCTGGTGTCGACTGGGCGTTAGTTGACGGTTTCAGGAGATCTCTGCTCGCATTTCGCGACATTCCAAAGGAATGTAATTATAAAAGTTTTATATTTCCTCGTATTTTTGCGATACTAATTTCGGCGGTATTATTGTATGTTAGTTCACAGACCGCCGTATTTGGTCGTCATGGTGTTACACTGAGCCTTGTGTCCATGGGAATATTCCTTCTGTCGTCATTTTATCCTCAAATTGTGATGTTTTTGCGTTCCAAAGCATATTGATTCATACCTGACGTGCTCCCTTCAAATTTGGCCGATTTTGAATAAAGCTGGACGCCAAGGCATTGGACGAAGATGAGCGCCGCAGGTTAAGCAAAGAGCAGATCATGGCAATCCTTAAGGAGCAGAGGCTGGCGTGAGCATGTAAGGTGTCCGTCGCGAGTATGGCGTCAGCAGTACTACCTTTTTAAACGCAAAGCCAAATTCGGCGGCTGTGAGGTGTCCGATGCTAAACAGCTACAGCCGCCCGGGGACCAAAACGCCAAGCTGAACAAGCCGCTTGCCGAAGCGATGCTGGACGATGCAATACTCGAGGAAATCACGTCAAATAAATGGTGGCGCGCGTCAGGCGGGGAGCGGCGGCTCATCTTGAGCAAGTGCTCGAGGTGAGTCGGCCGCGGCGCAAGCGTTACTAGGCGTACACCATGATGGTGAGGTTTCGCCGCCGGATCGGCTACCGCCGTTCGCAATGACCATTGAAGCGTGAGGACCAACTAAAAGAAGTCCAGCAGCTGCCCTCACCCTTTTTCGCTCAAATCACTTTTCCACCCACGCAGCATTGATGGTCACACCACCGTCTGATCGACAGGCGTGTTGCCAAGCCCGAAGCTTCTTTCCCTGCGCAAAGGCAGTCAGGACCGCCGCTGAGATGGTCTCAAAGCCCGGATTGGTAAAATCTATATGAAGCCAATTTGGTATTGAGCATCCAGCAGGGTTGTCGTTTCCACTTACGATAAATTGGAAGGACCCATCGGTGGGCACGACAGCTTCGATCGTAAGCGGACTGACTCCCCAGCCCGGAGCCGCAACTGTCGGCGTGGCAAACGCAATAAAGGACGTCGTAATCAGAGATAGGCCCTTTAGAAGCATATCCGTTCCCCCTAGTTCTCAAACCGATACGGCAGTTTGGATGAATGCTATGACGGGGCGTGTCGTCAACGCACCATCGAAAGACCATCCTGTATTATTAATCAACCGTATGAAACCAATTAAACGTCTCCGTATCTGCCCAATCTGGGCAGCCCCCGGTCCCATAAACCATAATCTGCTTGCCGGTGGAGTAAGCCGTCAGCAGGGTAGACAGCTTGGCCTGACCGGCCAGACTTGCGCTGTTGAACGCCCATCTTAGCTCCGTGGCACATGTCGGCCTCACAGATCGGTTTCCTGTAAGATGAAACATCACAACGCCATTTTCCATGACATGGATGGTAGAAATAGTACCCGGTCCTTGGCTGGAAGCATATGCCGACGCCGTAGGACACCCTGCCAAGGCAACCAGTATTATTGCTGGCGATATTTTCATGAGCCCCCACCCCAATCCTTTAAAATCAAATTTGACAAAAATACATCACACGCGCAACCACACGATTAGCATAGCCATATGCGACAAGAGAGGGCGCAGCATGAAGCATATACCGTTCATTATTTTAGCCACCTTCTTGTTGCCGTTGCCGCTTCAGGCGCATGACTGGAGCCTGGAGGCCAAGGTTACTCGGGTCGAGCCGAGTTACATGCCCTATAAGGTGTATCTCCAGATCGACACCGATGCTGGACAGTGCACGGCCGGGTCGTGGATTCAGTGGATCGCGCGGGGCGATGATCAAGCAACCAAAGCCGCAAACACCCAAGCTGTACTTGCCGTGGCGATGACGGCATTGGTCGCCGGAAAGCGATTAACCTTGGTGGGAAACAATGGCGACTGTTCGCTCAATTTCGTCCATCTCATACCTTGATGCCGAAACAGCCAGACGCTGCGAGCGCCTGCGCACTCCTGGCAAAGCTCAGTTCCTGATCGTGAACCCATAGGGCGCTTCGCCGTAGACCAAAGCTACTGAGCCGTAGGCTTGGGCACAGGTCACCGAATTGGTATGGAAAGACACGATCTGCTTTCCGCTGGCTAATGCTGTCATGAACTGTGCCAGCACCGCCTGACAAACACTGGTCTGGCTCGCCACATTGCAGATTGGGCGCGGCCCATATCCTATATCAGCTACAACGTCCCCATCCAGCCTGACTTCAACCCATGAGACGGATCCGGAACATGTGACGTAGCTCATCGCTGGCGCCGAGCTGAGGACTGCCAGCGTCGCCGCTATCCAACTCGTTATTGCCCGAATGCAAACCATCTTCGTGTCTCCCTCTGAACCCAGACAGCCAGTTTGAAATAACTACCCAAGACCACGCCTAAAAATACGCAGAACCTGAAAATGGACATCGACAAGATCGTCAGAGTGTTAGAAAAGGAGAGTAACAGAATTTCTGTTATAAAATAGGGGGTGCGATGCTGAAATTGGAAACGCGACTAATTGCTTTGGTTGCCTTCGCCGCCATTCAGGCTCAATCGCCACTTAACGCTCAAACTGTACCCAACTGGGCGTCCGGCACCATCAAAAGCATATATGTGGACCCAAGCAAAGTTGTCATAGAACTCAGCGCAGTCGGGCCCTGCGGTGGTACACTTCATGAAATCAGTAGATCTGCGGTTAATTTTACTGAAATGGTGTCCTTGATGTACACGGCTGCAGCATCAGGAAAGCAGGTGTTATTGTGGGTTGTAGGGTGCTCCGGCACAAGGGCGGATGTCAGCCATGGGCAGGCAATATTCCAGTAGCGCGAGCGTGAAGGCTCGGGCGAACATGAGAAGGTTGGCTGAAATTACAGGCAAAGCCGAGAGCGTGGGAGAAGGCATTGACCCATTTGAGATTACCTGGTGCTGCGAGCGCAATTCTGTTTTGCCTGATGACTGCGCCAGATTCATCCGCAAACACGAACGTGGATGGACTGGTTGCAGGTCTATTCCATTGGGAGGCGTGAGCGGCGCGCTCGTAAAACTGGACGGGAATATGATCGATCCTGAAAACCGCGGCCGGAGCGATCAGTATACAATTCCTGATAGCAGTCCCCACGCCCAATTCGTCCAGGCGCTATTGTTGTCAGCGCAGAGCACGCAACGGCGCGTATACACCAACCTGGATGGATGCCTTCAGGGCTTTCCGGTCATCCGAGGAATTAACAACGCCGATTGACAGGAACTGCGTAGGCCACGGTCATCGTTGGATGACACTCTGGGGCGATATTTGCTCTTTGAGGTGTGGGATCAGTTCCGACTCCTCACCCGCCACATCCCCGTGGCGATGACTGCTCTCAAAAGAGAAATGTTGGATCAACACCGAGCAAAGCGGAAATTCACCGCCGTCAACTCGATCTGGCTGGGCCAGTCCGAAATGGCTTCCCGCTATAGCCAACATAGGAGAAACGAGCATGAGAATATTGGACGTTCATGCATCGGGGCTCAAGAGCTTCGCTCTCATGCTGACTGCGGGCTGCATCCCACTCTCGTCCGCCTTCGCGAGTGAGCAGGCCTCTGCGACCATTACCCTTATCGCGATCGACAATAATGGTGGCCCTTACGTCTTTCTCGCACAGGGCTCGCGAACGACAAAGCCTCCGTGTGCCACAGACGACTTTTGGGCCATATCTGGCCCAACGACGGATAATGCCAAGGCCATTCTGGCAAACATTATGACCGCCAAGGCTCTCGGGAATCGGGTCCAGATCATTGGGACGGGAACGTGTGACACAGACCAGCCGACGAGAGAGAAGGTCAATTTTATCATCATTTTGTGAGCACGAACGCCAAGGAGTCCGCCATGTTCAAAAAGTTTGCCTTTTTAGTTTTAAGCCTTCCCATTTTTCTGATGCCCACTGACGCGAACGCGGGAGCAACATCGGGCTACGGGAAGATTACCCAGATTAATGTGGACGCGGGCGGCTCGGCGATGCGGGTCGAGTTCGACCAGCCCATCGTTAACCCGGACGGTTGCGGGGGAGCCGATTTCTATATCGTCGAACTCAATTCCGCCGGCAAGGATCGGTTCATGTCGACAGTCCTGTCGGCGTTCATGGCAGGCAAAAGCGTGTCGTTCTGGATATCAGGTTGCACAACCGGGGCGTATTGGGGCGCCACACGCCCGCTCATGAGCGATATATACGTTACAAATTAAGATCTGGCCGACGATGATTATTTTATCCATCCAATTTGAATGGGTTGTGATCATAATCGTCATTATGATACTTATCAGTTGATTGGTTTGCGCAGGGGGTGGGTTGATGAAGAAGGCATTTTTATTCCTAACGGCAATGTGCTTCGCTACCGCCAGCTGGGCAAGCACGCGGGGGCCCGGCCTGATCTCCGATCTTCAGATTGAGGGCGATTACGTGGTATTTGCCGTTTCCGGACCAGCGGTAGACATGCCGGCCTGTGTCGTCTGGCAACGCATGTACTTCACTTTAGGAACTGCGTCGTCTCAGGCGAAACTGGCTTATTTGCTGTCGGCTCAAGCGAGAGGAAAGTTGGTGACGGTGTATGGCACGGGAGCCTGCGCACCGGACCACGAGGAAGTGCGGAGTGTGCGCGACGGCGAGTGAAATGGCTCTTCTTTCATCACGCAGGACCTGCTGCGTATGATTTCGGATAAAAGCTGATATTGAGGTGTTGACGTGAAGATATTCAAGATCTGCACTGCCGCGGTAGGCGTGTTGGTAGCGCCGCTAAGTCCTGCATGGGGCGGACAATGGTGGACGGGTAAATATATTTCCCAAATTCAGTTTGACGAAAGAGCATGTGCCTTTTTCCTTCTCGACGGCGTGCCGAATTCCGATCCTGTCGTTACTGGGGATTGGTTTGCACTTCCCAAATCGGCTACAAATTATCAGGAGATGGTTAGTATCCTTCTTAGTGCCAAACTATCAAGGCAAACGGTAGATGTGGGGACCGATGGTACTACCAGTTGCGGATGGGCTACGGTTAAACAAATCAATCTCCGCTAAAGTGGGCTGAAAACCTATTCAGCCTTCTAGGGTCAGGCCCATTGATGTGGTCGACGTGATGTGATCCAGGCTTCCTGAGAAGACTAGATTTGAGCGACCTATATTGCCTGACGGATGAGCAAGTGGCACGTCTTGAGCCCTATTTTCCAAAGAGCCATGGCAAGCCCCGCGTTGGTGATTGACGGGTATTGAGCGGCATCATCTTCGTCAATCGGAATGGGTTGCGCTGGCGGAGCGCTCCGAAAGCCTGTGGGCCGCATTCTGTGAGACCGAGTACTTGGGGAGCCCGCCCTGTTTAAAAAATTTGCATTCTCAGCTTTGAGCCTTCCTGTTTTTCTGATGCCCCCCGCAGCCGAAGCGGGGACGGCTTCGGACGCCAGCAAGACCGGTTCATGTTTTGGTGCAGATAGATACGACACGCAAGTGTTTGACGAAAATTTGAAGAGTAAATCCATATTTACAGGATCGATTTCAGTTGAGGCCCCGATTATGAATGAAACAAACCGAAATATTACGACATTATGCTTTTTGAGCATGGTTCTCATAATGCTAGTTTCTATTTCATCGCAAGCAACGGCGAGCGAGGTTCAGGTTGTAGGTAAGGTTGTGCGCACGCAAGGTCATACTATTCCTTCGTGTCGCATGACTCAGATCCGCCGTAGCAGCGATGGCGCGCTCATATGGCTGCGCATCCCCGATACGGGGAGCGACAATTCGATCCTCGCTGTCGCCCTTGCGGCGCTGACAGCAGATTTAGCCGTGACCGCTGCTTACGACGCCACAATCGGGACAGGTTGTGGAACAGAGCCCCGGATCAATTGGATCGAAATAATGACCAATAACTGAAGACCGTTCGGGCGGTTTAGGATGGTCACTCGCTCGCCATCCACTCGCAGCTTCAGCAAAAGTGCCGTGGGCAATTCCGCGCCGGAGCCGCGAGGATGTCACACGCGGTACCGCCGGATTGAGGAATGCTGAAAAACGATGGCGTCACATAGACGCGCCTTGCCTTAGCGGCGGCCGAGTTCGCGCGCGGGCGTAGCGTATTCATAAATCTTTGTTGATGACATACATCTCACCGGAGGCAGGCAATTTCTCACCAATACAGGGCTTTTCTGCTATCGCGCGAGCGGTGATCCGCGATTTACTTAGCTGCAAGGCCACGGCGCTCCGGCAGCCGCACTCGTCCGGTCATGTAGGTTTCTGAAGAATAAGTGCTAGCCCGCATGATCTGCCATGCGGGCCACGTCGAGACATCTCTTCGCTTCCCGCCGTTGACGGCCGGGGCAATCTAGTAGCGGCGCGGACAGTAGTGACGATCGCTAAAAATGCTCAGAACTGCACCCTTATGTCAGTGATGGCACACCAGCCCGAGCTGTCTTTCGTATAACTCACTTCGACAGTCTTGCTCTGCGACGCCGCAGTTAGAAGCGTGGCGACCTTGGCCTCATAATTACTGTCGCTGACATTGAGAAAGCCAAATCCCCCATTACATCCCGGGAACTGATTAACTTCATTCGTGTAAATATTGATTCTAAACGCCTGATTTTCGGCGTAAGATAAATTAGCGGCCGATATCCTGCCTGTCGCCAGGAGCCACTGAGCAGACGCAGCAGTCGTCCAGCCGCCCGCCAAAAAGATAGCGCACAGCGCTACTAGGCCTTGACGCTTGTGCTTGTTGCTTAAAAAGCAGCGTTTCGTAAACGTCATTCTCTTCTTCCGCTGTACTCTCCGCCCAGTTTTCTAAACTTCTTGGAAAACAAAGTGCACGACTTTCCATAAATTGATTATGAAGACTTTCTATAGTCTAATGCCAATGTTTGAGCAAGAATGACAAGCAAGCAATTTAACCATCACACACAATTTTTTCCAGATTTAAGAATAATTTATTTAAGCTAGTCATCGATGAAAAAGTTATCGACTGTGCAATATGTCGTGTAACTTGAGTAGAAAATCCCGACGCGTTTTCCGCTATGCTTGGCAGTCAGAACAAGGGACCAAAATCGATCGCGATCTTCGCCTGTTGCAGTGGATGGCATAAATATACCGCCACTCGGACAGTCCGTAGCCGAAGTCCAATATACGCCGACCTGATTACCAAGATAATTTTGTAGCCGCCAGCCTGACGGACTTTCGTGCACTACTCCGGCGGTGCTCGGCTGCCCCAAACCAAGTAAGACGAAAAATGTTGCTAAGTACATAGTCTTCATACTGCCCCCCGGTAAAAGTAGCCTTGAAGACTATTTTGTCTCCAGGCTATTGGATCATGTCAAAATATTCCTGCTTAGCAAAGCGCCTTCTGGCTAAACGTTTAGAGCAGCAAATTCTGTTGTAATTCCGGCCTGTGATACGGTAGATAGCACCACCATCTTAGGAATAGGGCGACCCAAGCATCGCGTATCTCGAGCTGTCTACACGCGTCATTATACTGAAGCCCGCTCAGTGTTCTACGGCAATGAAGGCGACGCGCTCATGGTTAGTGCCGCAGCATTCTCCGGTACCCTTTATGAAAATCATTGCCCTCGCGCTTGTACGGGTAGAAGCAGCGCAAGAGCCTCCAATAGACGGCTTGGCTTTGCGTAATCAACCAAAGGCCGTTAACAAGAGCCCAGCCGGAAAGCGCGCCTTACATGCTTCCCGCATAGCTAAAACCAGACACTTCCGTCGTGAGCCACAGTTATGTTGATTATCTTGCTGCCTGAGGAAGAGGAAGCAGGGAGGGCTGGGGCGAGAGCAAATCCCCTGGAGCGTCGCTGACTTACGCCGGTCATTACAACGCCCAGCGTCAATTAATCGTCAAGCGGCCTTGGCAATTTCAAATCACTGCAGAGACCAAGAATAGCATCGCTCGTCCCACTAGCGTTCTGCTGCGGCAGCTATGAGTTTGCCCACGCCGTCTGAATCGCAGGAATCAACCCATACCGTAACGGTTTTCCCAGATGAAAAAGCTGTCAGAAGTAGGGAAGAGATTACCGCGTAATTCGAAGCAGTCATCAAAACGCGAACGGCATCTGTGCGCGGGCAACCCATAGGGCTGGTAACCGGCTGATCCGTGACGATATCCATGCCGACCTCACGTGGATACAACTCGATAATCTTGAATGGCGAGGTTAGCCCTGGATCAGAATGAGCAGGAAATGTCAAAAATATGGCAGTAATTGCGGAAACATAAATCGGAAATCTCATCATATTTTTAGCCATATTATGATCTTCAATTAAATGATATTCTATGACGTTTTCTATGTGTTATTTATCATGAAATGCACGGAACAAGTTATAGATTCACCATGGTTCGGTAACATTTCTGGTGGCCGCGACACTTGATCCTTCTCTTTAACCTGATCATCCATTGTTTCCGGACCCGTATCGGCGCTGACCTGCGTATCTGGAACGCCCAAACGTGGGAGGTAGACCTCCCTATACCGCAGGCGCACCGTCTCACATTCATTGTTGGATATAAAAGCTTTGAATGTAACAATTACCTGAATCTGGCTCGTAAAAAACCGAAATCGCTTTCCCGCTAACCTTTGCTGTCAGAACGAGTGAAAAAAAGCGATTTTTATCGTCGGAGGTGGCGTGTGATGAGAAGCTTAACAAACCATTGATGCAATTCGAACCGGTAAACCACGCTACCAGACCTGGCCCTCCAGTATAGTTCTGAAGGCGCCAACCCGTAGGAACCGCCGTGATCTCGACTTCAGCTAAAGCCGGGGTGGCTGCGATCGTACCAATGCAAACAAAAGCTGCGGCAGTAAAAACTCTCATCTTTTTGAACATTGTTTCCCCCTATATATTTCCGTTTAGGAAGGCGAGTACTGGCTTCTCAAATTACATGTTTGAGTCCAAGCCATATATTCGACCGAGCTGAAGTGGAATGACGTTTAACGCAAATCAGTCTTCGATGACAATGTATGCGACCCGCTCATGATCAGTGCCGCCGCACTCTCCGGTGCCCTGTATGGAGACTTGCGCCCCTCGGGCTTGCACGGAAAGCAGCGTTGCTAGTAGGCCCTGATAGCCGGCCTGGCTTTGGGTGATCAACCACAGGCCATTGGGATGCGCACAGGCTGGAAGCGTGCCCTGCAGGCTCCCGGTGTAGCTGAACCAGACATTGCCATCGTGAGCGATCGTGAGGTTGGTTATCCGACCGCCTGAGGCTGAGGAAGCAACCGCGTTGCCGGGCATAGCGGCGAGGGCAGCACCAAACAGGCCGAGCGCGATGCTTTTATAGTGGCGTCGAATAATACTCATGATTTCGCTCCTGTTGCCCTACAAACGACTACTCGATGACGAGTTTCAGTATCGCCCCAGACGGCACAAAGGCGGCGTGGAGGTGCCAAAACGCCTTCAGCCATTCATATTAAGGGACGAAGATATATCTCACTGTCTCGGTGTCTCCCCAGTCGGTACAACCGCCAGTCCCTATTACCTCTACCTGTTTGCCGGAGGCGTATGCGGTCAACAAGAGAGAGAGCATTGCTTGCCCTTCCGGTGCTGCCGCATCGAAAACCCAGCGGCCCGCAATCGTATGACAGCTTGGCGTGGCTGATCGAACGCCATTCGTGTGGAAAAAAGCTTTTCCCGCTTCTACAGATATTCCGCTGATGGTGCCATTTTGTGCTGTAGAAGCCCTGCTTGGGCTAGCAAGGAAGCAACCGATCACACAGTAAGCCAATATGGTTTTTTTCCTCATTTTTCGCCCCGTTTTCGTGGTCCAAATTGCGGATCTACCCTGGCTGATGGGCAGGAATTTCCGCGGTAGCGCAGGCCAGACCTCTAGTGCGAATAAACCGCGATGATCTTAGGAAAACCATCCATGCAGCCATCGATCACCAGGGAAACTTGCTTTCCGCCCATGTAAGCGCTGAGCAGAATTGAGTTGAACAACTGCGATCCGCCCATGGTTGGATCAGTCATGTAAGTTCCGGCATAGGTGCAGCCATCCGGGTTCACGATCGGAATGGAGAGCTGGACGCTAAGAAAGGCTCCAACCCAGCCTCCGCCGATTTGGGTAATCGTGCCAAAGCTGGTTGTAACCGGAGCAGCGTTTGCAACCTGCGGCGTCAGAATGGTCGCCAAGAAACCGATCACAAGCTTTCTGAACATTTTCGTCCCCCTGTTAAGTTTCACACAGTCACAATTACACGTACCTCAATTCTAAAATCGCGGCACCGAAGCGCCTGCATAAGGATCGTAAGCAGGAAGCTGTGATGGGACCACGATGGGCGCTGGCGGAGGTTCGCTTTGAACGACCTCAGGCTCTGCTGCCAGGTCGCTTCCGGTGGCGATGGCCTGGAGAGACTGGATCCCAGCGGCAATAGTCGATGCTCCGAACAGGATGAAGCAACCCAGGATCACGGTCGCGCCTCGCCGATAATCGACCCGCCCTGCGAGCATCATGAACCCCAGCGCGGCCACTGCGATAATGGCGACGGTCGTGGCCAATGTCCCGAGCAAGGTCCCTTCAACCCAGTTCACGGCCGCGAGAAGAACACTGTCGTCCGCAGGGTCGGACAAGGAGAAGAGGATGTCCTGGTTCATGGGTGAGGTGCCCTGGCGCTTTTATGTCCGGCCCAGAACAAGACCTCGGAGACCTGCCGCTTGCCGCCCACCCGCGTTAGCTGGACGAAAATGTCGACCGTCGTATGAACATAATGACGCACATCCTCGCGCGTCAGTTGGGTGCCCCCCTGGAGCACCAGCAGGGTCAGTTGCTCAACCGCTCGCTCGGCACTGTCGGCATGGATGGTCGTCATCGAGCCGGGATGCCCGGTGTTGACCGCTCTTAAGAACGCGAACGCTTCCTCGCCCCGGAGCTCTCCCAGAATGATGCGGTCAGGCCGCATCCGCAGGGATGCCGCGACCAGATCATTGGCCGTGACCTGTGCTTCGCTCAGACCACTGCGGCTTGCCAGCAATCCCACGGTGTTGGCGTGATGGACCCGCAGTTCTGGCGTGTCCTCAATGAGGATCAGACGTTCCTCTTCAGGAATCTCACGCAGGAGTGCGTTGAGGAACGTGGTCTTGCCGGTCGATGTGCCGCCCGAGATCAGGATGTTCTTGCGCGCGCGCACGGCCTGCGCCAGCATGCCGGCGACATTTCCTTCCGCAAGGAGCGCACGCAGCTGCTCATCGGTGCCGGACGATCGCGGCGTCGTTCCCGCATGGGTCTCGGCAAACGCACCGCTCGCGACATAGTCGCTGAGCGACAAATCCGATGAGACGTGCTTGCGGATCGCAAAGGCCATGCTCCCACGCGTTGCGGGCGGCGCGACGATCTGAACACGTGAGCCATCGGGCAACCGGGCCGACAGCAACGGATGCTCTCGACTGATGCCTTGGTGCGAGATCGCCGCAATCTGGCGCCCGAGGCGTCCCAACATGGTTTCGTCAAGAACGGGGATGAGATGCAGTTCGATCTCGCCTTTGAGGGATTCTGCCCACACCTCGCCCGGGCGATTGATGTAAATGTCGGTGACGTCGTCGCGGGCAAGCAGCGGGGCGAGCGGCTCAAGATAGCTTTGCAGATAGAGAGGCTGCGCCCCGCTCATTTCCGTTCAACATCGGTGAAGTCCAGATCGCGCGCGACGAAGACGCTGATGCTGGTGCCACGACGGACCGTGAGGGTCGGCGTGATCTCCCGGGGCTGGATGGTTTGCGCTGCCACACCATTGATTGCGCCGGGCAGCGCAATGACCGTGGTGCCGCCCACCTCCCGGGTCGCGAGATTGACACCAATATCGAGCGCGGACTGCAGGATCGCGCCGGAAAAGCGCTCCCAGAAGTGCGTATTCACTTTGGCGCGCACCCCGGTGCCACCCAAGGTGTCGCTGGCAGGCGATTCCAGCGCGATCGTGACGCCATCGGGTCGGATCAGGCGGGTCCAGTTGATAAGCGCACGTTTCTGGCCTGTCTGCGTGTCGGCCTCGACCTCACCGATGAGGCGACTGCCGCGCGGGATCAGGATGCGGGACCCATCGAAGCTGCGAATGTCGCGAGACACCAGAGCGCGCGCAAAACCAGGCCTTGTCGTATCGAGTGCGGATTCCAGCACGGCCGCGATAAGCGTCCCCTGGACCACAGTTGTAGGCCGATTGGCGAATACCCCGGCCCTTGCCCGGTCCGTGTTCAACGACCCCGTGCGCGAGGCGTTCGGCGCGCTGCCACCCGCTGATCCTGGTCCGGCTCCTTGCCCAGGCGAAGAGCCCGGGCCAGACATGGACGGCATGTCGCCTCCGCCCGCCGCGTCGCGCGGCAGGGCCATGCCCGTATCGATCACCAGGGCTGGACCTGTGCTGACGCGCGGGGGCGTCAGAGGTGAGGCAGGTTGTGACGGCTCGGGAGGATAGCCATTGGGCTGCATGGATGGTGGCGTTTGCGTGGGCTGCGCCAGCACCGGAGCGGGTGTCGAACTGGACGGCGGTGGCGCCGGCGACAACATCACAGGGGGCATGAGCGGCGCAGGCAGGATTTCGGGTGGCACGTACAGCGCGGGCGGCGCACTGAATGCGACGACGCTCGCCCGATCGACATCGACCTGGGGCGCGGTCAGCGCGCGCCGTCGGGCATCGAGCACCGCAAACAGGATCGCTGCTGCAGCAACTGCGAAAGCCACGAGAAGCCAAGGCGGCAATCCCCGTCGCGGAAGGGCCACGGACGGGCGAACATCTGCTTCCCCCGACGCCTCGGGAGCCGTGTTTGCTGGACTGTTCTGTTCGCCAGCCATCAGCGCTTGGCCTTGGGCAAGCGCCGGATTGCCGAAGCACTCCGGCGATCGATCCGAAACACCAGGCGCGGTGCGATGGCATCGACGACGAAAAAGCCATCCCGCATCATGCCATTGACCAATGACTCCTGGCCGCGTTCGTCGACCATGTAGATCGCCGGCATCGCCACATTGGGTGGCCATTCGATATAGGTGTGCACGCCATCGTCGCTCAACTCGATCGGCCGCAACGTCTTGTCACCGCGCAACGTGTAATAGGCGTCCACGATCTCTTCGTCAGGAACCGCCTGCTGCACATCCTCGGGCGGGCGTGGGTAGATGAAGCGGACTCGATACGCCATGTCGGGTGACACGCGATCCAGCGGGTATAGATCGAACAGATAGATACGCGCGTCCGTCACCACCGTCATGTTGGTGGTCGTGCCGGCCTGAACGGTCTTGATGAACAGCTGATCGCCACGACGATTGGGGGTGACTTGCCAAGCGCCACTATCGCCGACCGCGACGCTTTCGATCCGCTCGTCCGGAGCAAATTCCACGCTGAGCTGATAGCCGGGTGCGGTCTGGAGCTGCACCACCTGCTCGGCGCGATAGTTCACGATCTGGAAGCGTGGATCGCCGCCCGCAGAATAAGGCCGCACCTGCGCGTGGGCGACGCCTGCGCAGAAAACCAAGGTCGCAACGATCGTCCAGGCGGGCTTCATTGTCCACCATCCCCCATTGCCGGAGCCGTCGGCTGCGGCGCCATGGCATTGCTGGGGGCATAGGGAGCGGGCGCCACGCTCGGAGGTGCAGGCAAAGCCTCGGGATCCTTGCGATAGTGCACGACCTGGAAGCCAAGCGGATTGAGATAGCGGTCCTCGACACTCATCGGCGCGCCAGAATAGCGGAACCGGATGACCGCCACCCATGGCGTGGCACTGCGTGTCTGGCCGCCCCGATCCACGCGTCGTACATCGAAGCGAACGAGGGCCGTATTCTGGCCCATCGGCGAGACGCTCTTGACCTGCGTCTCGATCTGCGTGGACCGGGGATAACGGTTGAGCGGGCTATCCGGGTTCGTCGCCTGAATACCAGAGACATAGGAGGTTCGCGCATTATCCGCTGACCAGAGCGCGACCTTGCGGTAGCGATCCTGAAGCGCGCTCATGTCGAAGCTTTCGCGCGCGATGACATACTGCACCAGGAACGACTGGGTGAGCGCCGTATCGCCGGTGACGGTGCGCGCTTCCAGCGGCTTGAGAGCCTCGACATAGCCGGTCTGACGATCGACCAGCAACGTATAGGGTTCAACGCTCTTCAGCGGCGTCAGCAACATCAAAGCAAAGCCTTCGACGACCGCGATCGTTCCGGCCACGGACGCGACGATCCACGCCATCCGCCTCGATGACTGCAGCGCATCCTGTCGATCCTGGCTCCAACTGGCCGCTTCACGATAATAGGTCTCGCGCTCGACCTTGGGTTTGGCTTCTTCTGTCATGTTTTATCCCTGCGACCCGCGCTCGACGAAACTCGCGAGGTGGTTCTGCGTCGGTAACTCTGGCCAAGCGGGGCGCTTGCCGGCACATGCGCTTCTCGCGAGAGCAGCTGGGGTGTTGAACGCAACACCGCCTGATGCGCGCCTCCGCCGACCATTGCAGCTTCACGCCGCTGGCCGGCAGCAATCGCGTCGGCGACGGCTGCCGCCCGTGATCGGCCTTCGCTCGCGAGCGGGCTGTGGTCGATCTGCCCCAGCGTAACATCCCGACCCGACCGGCCTGAGGGCTCAACCCATTGCGTCATGGCCTGACCGAGCGACCCCAGGCTGAATCCGACGCTCACCCGCGCGATCATCCAAAGGACTGCCACGAAGAGGATGCAGAAGATGCTCATGGCGACTAGCAACTCGACCGGAGCGTTGGGAATAGCGCGGCCGGCAGCTCGCAAAGCCATGAGATTGGATAACCAGGGCTCGAGCAACGCCAACTGAACCCCCAGCATCATGATTGCCGCGAACCCGGCCAGGATCGCACCGATCAGGCCTCTCAGCCAGCCCTCGAACAGACGCCGGGTCGCATCGAACAGCAAGAACGCGACGAACAGTGGCGCGATTGCAAGGAGAAGTCCCGCCACAAGGCGCGGAACCGCCAACGTACTGATCAGACCGACGAGATAGAGGATCCGCGCGCCGCCGAACGCAAAAGCATCAAAGCCCGCGAACGGCGCTGGATCGCGATCCGCCATGTTCACCGGGCCAACACCCGCGCCTGCAAGCGCCACCAGGGCCTGATCGGCTGCCTCAAGGCGGCTCACCATCGCTCCGGTCGTGCCGGGGATCTGAGCCGCCCCGCCAACCAGTGTGCTGATCTCGGACGGTGCACGAAGCGCAACGTCGTAGACCAGGGTGCGATAGGCAGGCCAGCTGGTCGTGAGGACCAGGACGATCCCGATCTTGACCATCGCAAGCACACCCTCCCGCACGGTCGGAACATGGCCCAGCAGCATCCGGTAGCCAAACAGCGCAATGAACAGCGTCAACAGCGCGGTCATGATCAATGTCAGGGTCGAACCCGGCGCAGCCAAAGCCTGATAGCCCTGTGCGCCGATGGACTGAGCCTGACAGTCTACGAAGGCGATCATGCCGCCAACAAAATCACCGCCTGAGCTGAGCGACGGACAGGCCATCACGCCAGCTCCAGCAAGCGCGGCATCCAATCCTCAGGATTATCGCCATGCTGGGCGCGAATGTCGTCCAGCAGGCGAACGGTCCGCTCACGCCCGGACAGGATCGTCAGGATGTCATGTTCACCCGACAGATTGAGGCGCGCGACGACACTGTCGCCGCCATGTTTGATCAGGAAGCAATGCGAGGAATCCGGCAAGGTCCGCACGAGGTCATATTCATGGCGCGTCAGTCCAAATCCCTCGACATAATCTTCCTCGCGGGCCTTGGGATTGATCATGAAGATTTGCGTCGCAGCCTGCTCGATGATCGCGCTGGCGATGCGACTTTCCAGAGCATCCTGCGCACTTTGCGTCGCGAAGCCGACGATCCCGTTGCGCTTGCGGATCGTCTTCTCCCAATCCTTGATCCGCCGCACGAACACGTCGTCATCGAGCGCCTTCCAGCCCTCATCGACCACGATGATCGCTGGCGTTCCGTCAAGCCGCTCTTCGACCCGGTGGAACAGGTACATCATCGCCGGTGACCGCGCGGCGGGATCATCGAGGATCGCCGTCATGTCGAACCCGACGACCTCTGCAGACAAGTCCGTCAGATCTTGAGCATTGTCGAACAGCCAGGCCCGTTCGCCATCGCCCCACCAGGGCCGGAGCCGCGCCCAGAGATCACCACCATGAGGGCGGTGCCCGCCGCGAAACAGCGCGACCAGATGCTGCAGGCGGCGATGCTCGATCGGTTGCGCGAAATTGGCATCGATCGCATCCTTGATCTGCGCGATCTCATCGATGTCGGCGCCGCCCGCCAGCAGGGCGATCCAGTCGATAAGGAACTGGCGATTGGCGGCATTGTCCTCCATCTGGAGTGGATTGAGGCCGGACGGTTCGCCTGGGCGCAACAGATCATAGCGCCCGCCAATCGCGCGGATGAACAGCTCGGCGCCGCGATCCTTGTCGAAGAAGATCGTCCGTGGCCGAAACTTGCGGGCCTGCGCCAGCAGGAAGTTGAGCACCACCGTCTTGCCCGATCCCGTCGGCCCGATGATCGTGAAGTTCCCCAGATCTCGCATGTGGAAATTGAAGAAATATGGACCCGCCGCAGTCGTCTCGAGCAGCGAGACTGCCTGTCCCCAATGATTACCCTGCGCCTGTCCCAACGGAAAATTGTGGCTGCTGGCAAGGCCGGCGAAGTTGCTCGTCGAAACAAGGCCGCGCCGAGCGATATATTTGAAGTTGCCCGGAAACTGCGCCCAAAATGCGGGCTCCAGAGCGATGTCCTCGCGCACGGCCACGACGCCCAGGTCCGCAAGGGCCGCCTGCACCTCGGCAATGCCCTCGTCCACCGCCGCCGGGCTTTCGCCGCGGATCGCGATGGTCATGTGATGCTCGCCAAAGCCGGCCCTGCCCGCAGCGACCTCATCCTTGGCGCGCGCGAGATCTCCGCGCAGGCTGACAGCCTCATCCTCGGCCGACCGCATCCGGCGCAGGGCAAGGTTCATCCGGCCAAGCGCCGCCTGGCGCTCCACAAAGCCGAAGCTCTGCGAGATCGTCAGTTCAAAGGGCAGGCGCAAAAGCTCGTCGAACATGCCTGCTGCGGTTTGCGCCGGATAATCCTTGATCGAAACCAACCCCTGATAGCTCGGCTTCAGGTCGCCCGACGCGCCCAGCTCCACAGTCTCCTGCCCGAAGCTCACGCGGCGGAACGGCAGATAATGTCCGATATCCTCGGTCGGCAGCAGCACCGGGCGCATCTCGCCATTGAGAAGGCTCGACAGGAACTCAAGCGGCTCGGAACATGGCCCGTTTGGCGTATCATAGACGCTGAGCAATCGCGGCGCATAGCTGCCCATGGCCGCCAGCAGCGCATCGCGCGCGGTGTCGAGTTGGCGACGCTCATAGGCCGCGGCTGCATCGCGATCGAAGCTTTCCCGGCCAAGCCAGGACCGAACGCGATCCAGCACCCCGATCCGGCCCTGCAGAGGCCGCCGGATGAGGGTCAGAAACAGGTCATTGACGTAGAGGCTCTTGGTGGCGAGCCGCTCACGCCATGCGGCATCCAGCTGCCGCGAGAAGGCATCCGGAAACTCCGCCAGGAGTTGCGCATCGACCTTGCGCCGGACGACATGGTGATAGACCGCAAAGCGTGATGTGCCGATCGCCTGCAGCATCGCATCGCGCAGACGCTTGCGATAGTTGATCTCTTCGGTGTCGGCCGTCTCGAACAATAGCCCACGCAAATGGATGGTCTGCATGAGCAGGCCATCGCGCGTCTCAATGGTATGATCGTCGATATGGGCCGCATAAGGCAGATGCGCACCGACCGGCTTCTCGCGCTCGATGACTTTGCGGTCCCTGGTCAGGGGCGGTAGGAGTTGCATTGCCAGATCGCATAATTTCTGACGCGCGGGCATCTGCCGACACGGGTGAGCCAGAGGTCGAAGAAGCGCGGTTCACGCAGGCAGAGCAGCACCCCGGCCAGGTGCACGACGATTGCGATGGCGACGGCCCAGAGCGAGCGGAAAATCAGGAACAGTTCGGTTGCCAGCACAGCATTGGCCACGAAGTAGCTGTAGGTCACGCCAGCGAACATCTGCGGACGCGTCAACGCCACGAATAACGTGTCGCGCTCAATGCCCTCCATCGCTCAATTACCGATTGTCGCGGTGGATTGGATGCCGGCGACGATGCTGGCCGCACCGAAGAGGATGAAGCATCCGAGAATGACCGTGATGCCATAGCGCCAGTTGATCCGACCGGTCAGCATCATGAAACCCACGACTGCCACGGCGATGACCGCCGCAACTGTCGCGATTGTGCCGAGTAGTGTACCCTGCAGCCATTGCATCGCAGAGACAAGCACGCCCGAGCCCGCTGGATCGGAAAAAGCGTCTTGAGCCATCGTCGTGCCGGAAACGTTAACTGTGAGGGCAAGAACTGCGAAACGCAATGCGCGTTGCATTTGCCTAATCATTTGGAGTTCCCCATCAACCTAAGCAAAGACGTAACAGCGACTCAGCACTCAAGCAATTTGTGATGCACATTTTTAAAGTCAAAAATTTGTTCCCGTTAAATATTTCCTGAGACTAGAATCTTGGATGCGAAGCGGCTCACTCGCCTCTCGTACATGACAGACCCTGCACAATATGGTTCGGTTCATCTTCGGATGCCTCAGAAATTTCCAATATCTGGCGCAATTAATCACGTAGGCATATGATGCAGGGAATCAATATTAACAAGATACTGAAAAATTACTATTTTGCTCCGCATAACTGTAAATTTCTTTAATAATATATTTTTAAAATATATATATTTTGTTAAGAAAATCAACAAAAATCCAAATTGAAATTTCCACTTCACAGTTTCATTGGCTCGCCGCAATTAGGGCAATTTTTAATAAAATCCAAATTGTTCCCGATCTTGGGAGCGACCGATCTATCTAGGAGGTGAGCTCCGCAATTCTGGCATTTGAATGATAAAAGCAGCCATATGTACAATATCGCCACCACGAGAACTGACCATCCCGTTCTCTGGACAAAATATTCTATGAACGGGAGAAAAGATAAAGCCTGAGCGACACGAAATATCAATCGAGACTGAAAAGCATTCAATTGCATGACGGCAACACCTGTCCGCCCCAGCCGCCTCTCGCGGTGAGATTCGCATTCGCCGTGAGGCCGACACCCGGCGCTAGACCGGCAGAAACACCATTAAATCGTGGATTGAAGCCGCCAGGTCCAATTAGAGACGCTGCAGCCCCTACTCGCGCGCCAGGCACACGGACGCTCGCATTGGCGCCTACGCCTCCGGACCAGCCATTTGCGACGCTTCGCCCTGCCGACATAGTTCCATTTCCACTAACGCTAAAGCCCACGCCCACCCCGACGTTCAAGCCGCCTGAAAATCCAATCCTGCCGCTTTGCGGGTCGAACGCAATCTCACCTGAAACGCCACCACCGAGACCTGCGTAACCTCCAGCTGTCACCCCTCCTCCTAGGGACGGCAGCGAGCAGTACAGTTCCTTGGCTTTATCCCAAAGGCTCTCTTCCGTTTTCGGCTGGCTCTTGCTTCTGTCTTTAGGCAGTCTCTTCCCAACTACCACGAGGTCGGGCTCTTTGATTTGCGCAGAAATCTGAGCGAGACCTTGCGATGCGAACTGCAAAGCAATGAGAGTATTATGCTGAAGTATACTGCCGAGATCAAAAAAGCCTATGGGCGTGCTCGTAATAATGATTGGGGGGCCATCGATCACCGTTGCTAACCCACTCGGATCCACGGCATTGACTGGATCGTTACCGACATAGGCATAGAGGTTCATGCCGTCGGCATAGCCGATGGGATCGGTCTGGAGGAACCGTCCGAGGGGTGGCGAGTAGATGCGGGCCTTGTAGTAATACATGCGCAACTCGGGCAGCCATGTCTGGCCGGTGTACTGGAATGTACCCTGATTGTCCTTCCCCGGCATGCCATATTCATCGTAGCGATTGATGACGATGTTGGCGCCGCTATTGTCGCTGATTGCGACGATCGAGCCGCGCTCATCGGCCTGCATGAACCGGCGGTCGGTTGTCCCTGAGCCCTCGTACCAGACGATCGGATCGTCGGTGCCGGGGCCATGGACATAGCGACGCTGCAGCGCGTTTGAGGCATTATACTCGGCGATCAGGTTAAGCCCATCATAGGCGCGGCGGGTGGTTTTCGCCGTTGAGCCGTCGACAAAGTAGGACTCATAAAGCCGGCCCATCGGATCGTAGCTGAAGGTGCGACCGCCCGGTCCGGCGAGCAGATAGTTGTCGCTGCTGTAAACGTAGTTTTCGCTGCTCGTGCCGTCATTGATGAGATTGCCACGTGTGTCATAGGCGTAGTTCAAGCTGCCAACGGTCGAGTACTGGTTAAGGCCATTGCTTGCATAATTGCGGTCAACGCTTCGACCTTCTGTCCAGGCATAAGCATCGCTGGACCGGGGCATGCTCTTGATCTGGCCTGCGGGATTATAGCCGATGGCCGTGCCTGTGCCGGCGATCTTGCCCAGGACAAGGTCATGCCCGGTGCCGGCCAGATCGATCTGCAGGCCCTCGAGCCGCGAGGCCGCATCATAAGCATAGCTGCGTGAGGTGCCGTTGCCGAAGGCGATGCCGGTGACCCGGCCGAGGCTGTCATAGCTGTAGGTCGCCAGTGCGCCGACGCCTGTCGTAGCGCCGTTCTCGCGGATGTTCGTCACCTGTCCGGTGGTATCGCGCACATAGTCCACATACAGCCCCGAGCCGGGATAGGTGATCTTCGTCCGACGCCCTGCTGGATCATACTCATAAGAGACCGTCCCGTGCGGCCCGGTCTGACTTAGGTTGCGGCCCAGCGCATCATAGGTGAAGCCAAGCGCATTGCCGGTCTGGCTCGCGCTGGTCATGCGGCCGAGCAGATCATAGCCATAGGAGATCGTAGGCTCTGCGCCGGGCCGATCTCTCGATGTCAGACGATTGAGATTATCGTAGGTAAGGCTGTGGCTCTGGCCGCTGCGGTTGACGACGTTCACGACGTTGCTGTTGGCGTCATAGGCCAACTGTTCATAATCGCTGGTGGAACTCGAGCCGCTGCCCTTGGTCGGGTTCGGGAAACGGGTCTTCACGAGGCGATCGAAGCCGTCATATTCGTAAGTGGTGAGATTGTTCTCGCCATCCTTTACGGTCAGGAGCTGCCCATTGGGGGTGTAGCTGCTGGTTTGCACCACAGCCTGTTCGCCGGTGATGCCATAGCCTTGGGTGATGGTCTGAATCCGCCCGATGGCATCATAGCCATATTTGGTGATCCGGTCCTTGTCGTCTGGAAGGGCGGTGTTGGGCGTGCAATCAGCGCCTTGCGTGCTCCACAAAGCCGGATTCATCCGCACCGCCGTGCAGTCGGGACGACCCAGCGTATCATAGCTCTGGGTGGTCACCGCATGCACGGTGCTGCCGCTCTTGAGCTCGGT
Organism: Sphingobium sp. B1D7B; assembly: GCF_025961965.1. NCBI lineage: Bacteria > Pseudomonadati > Pseudomonadota > Alphaproteobacteria > Sphingomonadales > Sphingobiaceae > Sphingobium > Sphingobium sp. B1D7B. Next base: position 1,106,758 of record NZ_JAOQOR010000001.1, on the reverse strand, counting down.
CCTGATGGCACGGTGGTTCGCGTTATAGCTCGTCGCCACCTGCTGCAGCGAGTTGAAGCTCGTCCAGGCTGCGTCGGACTGGTCGGCGACCGTGCCCACCTCTCTTAGTGCGATCTGCCCGTCAGGATTATAGGTATAGCGCTCAGCTGCATGCACGCGGCTATCTGCACCATCTGGATCGGGGGCGACCACGCCTTGAAGGCGGCGAACCGCATCGTAGCGGTAGCGTGTCGTGTCGGCCGAGCCCGCCAGCGGGCCATCGACCGTAATCAGATTGCCGATCGCATCGTAGCCATTGGTGGTAGTGGCACTGACCGAGCCTGTACCATTGCTCTGCGTGACCGAGACCGGCAGCAGATTGTTGCCGACACCTGCAGTCTGAGGACCGTAGTTGATCACGGTGCGCACTTCGTCAGTGCCGTTCAAACAAGGCAGAGCATTATCCGGCGATGTTACCCCGCTGGTCTGACAGGTCGACACCTGCGTCAGCACCTTGATTGGCGAGGCAGTCCCTGTGCCGGAAGCTACGATGTTGCCGGCGCTGTTCTTGTAATAGGCCGCAAGGTCAGAATAGCTGTACGTGGTCTTTGAACGCGCTGTTCCGGTTGGGGCCGGGAGGGTCACGGATTCCAGAAAACCCGCAGCATTGTAGCGGTAGTCGGTCCGGTTGCCTTTGGCATCCTGCGTCCAGTTGGGCTGGTTGCACTTAACCACATTCGTGCACGTAGCATCGTAATCAGCAAGGGTCACGATATCCGCGGGCGATCCAGCAGTCTTCGAAACAACCCGCACCTCGGTGACATTGCCGCGGGGGCCATAAGTGTACTTCGTGTATCCTGCCGTCGGCGTACTCCCTGAAATCGTCCCATCTTGCGGCACGATATAAGTCAGACGCCCATTGCTATCGTAGCCGTAGGTAGTGGTTTGATTGAGCTCATTCCGGTCCTTTGAAATATTGCCGGAGTTCACGGCTGAAGTGACAACTCTCTGGCCCGATCCCGCATTGGTGATCGTAGCGGTCAGCGTCGACCCACTTAGCGCCCACTGATAGCCCGTGGTGACGCCGGCATTCTGAACTGATTGCACTCGACTGTCTGCATAATAGCTGACGACGATATCATTGGAAGCGCTGCCCGGGAGCTTCACGCCGATCAGCCTATTTTTTTGAGGCGTACCCGCATACTCGCTTGTGTAGGCCCATTGCTCTGTCCCTCGCGTGACAGTTATGGAATTACCGGACTCGGAGTATGTTTGGGACATCCAAGGCTGCGTTGTGCTGCAAGAAACCGCCAAGGGCGCGCAGTAATCGACTGCATTGTTTAAAGCGGAAACACTCTCGATCACGACCCATGGCACAGAGCCAGGCGCTATTGCGATAACACCGTCAGATTTATACTTGAAGAAAATCTGATAACCAAGATTGTTTGTGACCGACTGCAAACGTACAAAATTATATGGCTCAGTTGACAAAGGGTCTGGGTATACTGATTGTTGATTGTAGTGGAAAAGACGAATTTCCCCATTTGCCTTTTCCGCCTTCACCACTAGTCCTAAATCTGGACGGCTATTATTTATCATCAGGTTGCGATCGAAATAATATTTTTCGCCGCTTCGTGACGTATAAATATACGTTGCGCCCGACAGAACCAGAGAGGCACCATTCTGGCTTGAAGAGGCATATGTCGACCCAGACACCGAAAAGGCATCCGACGACGCACCAAGACTGACGTAAACAAGAGAGCCCTTTGGCTGAAGTGTGGGCACAAGCGTATCGCGCCACCCTTGGTCGACCCAGATACGTCCGTAAGACATACCCCCGCGGCCGGGGTCGCCGACGGACACCTCTGGTTGCGCAGCGCTGAAAGTGCCCGACGTCAATTCGACATTATTTGCATCGACGCTGCTCCGCTCGGGAGCAGGATTCTCGTTGATCGTCTGAGCGACGAGCGCCTGCGAGCTGACACTCATCAATAACGCAGCTGCAGCAAGCCGGACGGAAGAACGAGCTGAGAAATGGCTCGGTTGTTCTGCTACACATCCACTCATTTCACCACCCCAATGATTTATGAACAACGATCTATTCGTGTTAACAATATTAGCTGATCGGCGACGTTTTTACTTGGTCATCCAAATCCACGCCACAGCCTCCCTCGTAGCGGCATCGGTCGGGCAAGTACCCGATCCCACGACCTGCACAGCCTTATCTGTCGCGAAAGCCGTCAGGACCAAAGACAGGAGCGCTTTGGCGTTATCGCTGGGAACCTGCGGTATCGCCCAGGCATCATCAGTCGCGCAGCTAGGCTTTCCGCTTCTGGAGCCCGAGAGAAGAAATGCCGCCGGCCCGCCGAGGCTATCGGCTCCCGCAGCATTGACCTTCGCCACCTGATCACTTGCCAAAGCCAAGCCCGATGCCAAAGAGCAATACAGCGCTCCCAAGATCAAACTGAAAATTCTCATTCGCCCCCCCCCCGAGTACACTCGCTAGTTTTCGACAATAAAGTGGTCGACCGTCTCCGTATCTGTCCAGACGTCGCAAGATCCCATTCCAACCACGCCCACTCTTTTGCCTTGCATCTGCGCCGTCAGAAGGACAGCAATCATCGCCTGACCCTGGTTCGTCGCAGAGTTTATCAGCCAACGATTTTGGCTTGCGCAGGCCGGCGGTGCCGTTCGCGGTGATGAGAGCTCAAAGAACACGCCGGCGTGATGCGCGATGACCCCCGAAATTGATCCCATTCCAGCACTGCCCGCCTGGGCCGGAACTGTAATGAACGGCAGCAGCAACGCCGCCGTCGCTAAACGATAGGATCTAAAAGTCATTGCAGGCTCTCCGGTGGCTCTGCCACACGACCACACGTCATCCTTGAGTCACTGCCACCCTGGAAGCGACCACATCTCACCCCGTCTCGACGAGGAGCTCAGTTCAGCGGTATGACCGTAAACCCGTTGAGGGGGACCACTACAACCCGGCGCTGCGCGTCAACCTTCACGTTGGTGCGATTGTCTGCGGCATCGTATTGATAGGTGGAGCTCGCATTGTTAGCCGGACCGCCGGTTTGCTTCACTTCCACGAGCCGGCCTTTGGCATCGTACTTGTACGTTGTGGTCTCAGCCGCTCGCGTGGCAACCGGGACTATGAAGACGATAGTAGCCAGCGCTAATCTGAAAAGCATGCGTCGCCCCCTTTTTTAAATCACAAATTGACGTCTATTCCGCCTTAAAATTTGAACTAGGGCAGAAAATCAAAATAATATGGGTAAGGGTTGTTATAATTGTCAACAAAAACGCACGAGCTTTGATCGACATGCACTGCGACTTGCTTGCCTGTTGCGCGCGCCGTCATAAACAGGGAAACTAAGGCGGCGCAGCCAGCAGGCGTGATTGTTGTTCCCCCTCCATAGGTCGGACCACGATTCACATTCACGCTTTGGCCGGGATTGCAAATCCTGGTGTAGGAGGTACCCCAGCCCACATAGGTGTCGCCATTTGGCTCCATGGTAATTTTACCGACTAAGCCTTGGCACACAATTGCTGACGCCGGCGATGCGGCGAGCGCACCGATGACTAAGAGCGCAAACAACCTTTTCATACGAACTCCAATAGCGGGTGTAAGCTGGGGTTGAGAGACCGCGAAGAGCTGCGAAATTCTGACCCTCCCGTTGCAGCAAAACAAAAAATAGAGCGCGCAGATGAGAGAGTTCTATTGAAGCTGCACGAAAGATAGCGCCGACAAAAGAGCACGCCGCAGCGCCTCTCGCATCACCGAAAGCACAGTTCGGCTATGACTTCTCACGGGCAAAGCCGAGCCATGGAGACAGGAATGTAGAATTTCGAAACGAAATCATTCGCATTGCGGTTATCCACCCCCCCTTCGGATAACGACGATATTTCACACACTTGATATGGTAGAATTGCCGGAATTAAAAGGCACAATCTCTTGAGTTGAATGATTTTTCTTCCAGACCGTTTGGATGAGTTGAAAGCAGGCGAAGCTAAAAGGTCGGTTAGCACCGCATTAATAGATCTTTTTCGAGGAATAGCGCGCAATGCCAGACCCTCTCGGGTGCATCCGGCCCACACTTTGCGCACGACGTACACCTTAAATGGGCCCTTGAGCATCCGCCAAACTTCGATCTCCATCGCCTAATCTTGCTAAGTACGAGACGAAAGACACGCGAAATCGGCGTGCGTGCGACAAGTGGATTGGGCGGTTACCCGAATCCGAAATACCCGCTTGCCCCACACTCGCCACGATACTCAACATGAGGTTGAGCATCGAGTTCCGCCCAGCGCGCAGAATTAGCCTTCTACAGCTCGCGGTTGTTGCTTCCCATTACTTCCGCCGGGTGCCCCGCTGCAAGGTCGGACAGCCTGCATCTGCAGCACAAGAAGTCGAATGTGTGGGGCTAGGTGTGGGATTAACACTATCCATAAAATTATTAATAGACGCAAATCAATAGTTTGACCTTATAGTTTATCGGACTCCGTCTCCGCCAGATCCTGAACCTCAGCGATCCCCCTCAACCTAATGCGAACCCACAGCATTTGAGAAAACTGCGGTTTTCGTGAAATCGCGTGTCGCGCCAGTTCGTCAGAAACGCGTACAACCGAGCCGATTTTATGACCAATTTCATGACTTGATCCCGCGAGACCGCTCTCGTAGCTGATAATGGGCTGCGCACTCGAACAAACTAAACGTCAAGCAGGTGGAGCGACTCACGAAACCTGGAATCTATTCCGACGGCGGCGGTTTATATTTACGCGTGCGTAACTCGGGCAATCGGTCTTGGCTCTATGTGTGCTGGCTGAATGGCCGGCGTCGAGAACAGGCCTCGGCTCGGTGCACGATGTTTCGTTAGCGAAGGCGGCTCAGAACGAAGGGCTGATCTCGTTTCCTCCGCGGGGGCGATTTCAGGATGCTTCCAGCAGCTTTAGCGGCGGGCTAGTTACGCGCGATGCCCCTTCTCATCCGCACCGCCAGTTTTATGGACGCCGACTTCTTACCGGACGTCGAGCGCTCGGCGGCATCTGTCTTCAGACGTTATCCCGATCTTGCCTGGGTGGCCGATGCGGAGCCGCAGCCTCCTCAATACTACCTGCAGTTCATCGCAGCTCGAAGCGCCTGGGTCGCCGTCGTAGGTGAGCGGGTGATGGGCTTCTTGGCGGCTGAGCAATTTGAAAGCGATCTGCACATCAACGAAGTATCTGTAGTCAGGCATTATCAGAGACAAGGGATCGGCCGGAAATTGATCGACACGGCACAAGCCTATGCTCAAAGGCGGGCTTGCACCGGGCTGACTCTCACCACCTTTAGATATGTTCCCTGGAACGCTCCGTACTACGAACGATTGGGGTTCAGGATCCTGGAAGAACGAGCCTCCGAAAGCCGCCTTCGTCGCTTGGTGGCGCAGGAGGTCACTTCCGGTTTCGCGCCAGAAAGCCGCTGCGCGATGCGGAAGAACATCGGTCACGATCAGGAGCTATAGACCTCTTCGCCGATAAGTTTTCCGACAATCTGGCGATGGAGTGGTAGCTTACTCCGCTCCGCGGATGGCGGGTTTCGGCGTAGCCGGACCTTCCCGCAAGCGACCGTGACGGACCGCTTTGTGCCAACGTCAGTCTACATCCTTCAGTGACGACCGCATGAACGACGGCGCAGGTTTCAGGGAGCCGCTTTACACGGCCCAATGTCGGCTATGAGGGCGAAGGGCAGCATCAGGGCCCCATCAGTGTCACCCCTCGGCGCGAACCTAATGGCCAGTTGGTCTCTAGAAATACTCCGTGGGTTCTTGGGGCGGCAGGTTACTCACTTGCCACCCCACTTCCACCCTTTTCCGGGACTTAGTAAGCGAAGCGAACGCCGATCTTGTAGGCACGGCCAATCACATCATAGAGTACCGCATTGCCCGGACCCGAGCTCGAAGGCGTGTTATCCGGTGGCAGGGTATCCAGAAGATTGTTCATGACACCGAACAATTCCAGCTTCTGCCGGCCTACTTCATGAACTGTGATCTGCGAGGTTAGGTTCAGATAGAACCGTGCGCCGATTTCATTGTCGCTGATGCTATTGGGCGCGGTTGGGCTGTATCCTTCCTGCTCTGGGCCGATCAGCTGTGCGTTGTACGAGCCCTTCGAAAGGTAGCGACCCTGCAATTGCACAGCGAAAGGCCCTTTCGACCAGCCTATGTTGCCGGTCACGGTCCAGCTAGGCAGGCCCGATGTCTGGGAGGTCGGCGCGCCGTTCATGCCGGCCCGATCAACGGGGCCGCCGCTATCCACCGTAATCAGATCAATCACGTGGGTGCCAAGGAGACGCACGTCCAGCGACCCATCGCCGAGCGGTGTGCGATAACTCATCTCGAAATCGACGCCGCGGACCTTGAGAGAATTCACGTTTAGATTGACGTTGCGGACGCGTAGCAGCTGCTGTGTAGTGGGATCGCGATCAACAAGCGCGCAGAATTCAGCCGCGCCCTGCTCGCAGCGCGTGACGATTGTCCCGCCTCCCAGTGTAGAAATCGCCCCTTCCAAATTGATGTCGTAATAATCAGCGGCAATACGCAAGCCGGCCATCGGCGAGAGGACAATGCCGGCCGTGAACGTGTCGGCAGTTTCTGGACGCAATTGGTCGTTTCCGCCGACGATAATAGGAACGAGCGCGCTTGAACCGCCGAAGCGAGCGTCATCGATACGCTGGAACGAGCTGCTCGGCGGGCTGTAAAGCTCGAAGAAATTCGGCGCGCGGATGTCGCGCGACCGTGTCGCCCGCAAACGCAAGAGACTGGATACGTCCCAGACGCCGCCGAGCTTCCATGTCGTTACCGTGCCGCTTGTCGAGTAATCCGTCACGCGGACCGCGCCATTGACCTCAAGGCTTTGAACAAGAGGCAGATCACGAGCCAGCGGCAATGCTGCCTCGGCAAATGCTTCCTTCACCTTGGTTGCTGGACCGGTGATCCCGGAGCCAGGGTTTGTGTAAAAGCGAAGTGCGGTCGAAACAGGGTCAGCGGTTCCTTCAGCGCTTTCAACCCGATATTCAGCGCCGAAGGCAACCGGGACGGGGCCTGCCCAGCCTTCGAACAGATCGCCTCTCAGTGTCGCTGCAGCAACGTGCTGAGTGAGCTTGGTGTTCTGTTGCGCCGTTCCGTAGGAATAGGCCTTCGCGGTCGCGGAGAAATTGTTCTGGCCGAAAAGATTCAGCGGTAAACATCCCTGGACGAGGGGATTGGAGGGGTCAGTCAGGGTCGATCGGCAAACGATTGAACCGTCACCGGCGCGAACTGCGTCCACTGCGCGAGTGAAATTGTCGTTGATCCGATTGTTGGCGGCCGTCTGCGCGTAGTCTGTCTGACCGTATTGATAGTACACGTCCCACGACCAGTTAGAACCAATCCTGCCATCGAGACCCGCTGCGATCCGCGCAGTCTCGCGCGCCGTTCGGCCCACCATGGGGCCAAGGTCCTGGCCGATGCGGCCGAAGGTGAATGATGCCAGCCCAAGAGTCGTCATGCTGTCGACGACGGACGCCGGCAGAAAGGCATTGTCGCGCTGGATTGTGATGCTCGTGTCGCGCGTCTGTGTTCCGACCAGTTCCGCTTTCACCCTGCCGTAGGAAGCATCCAGCGTGAAGTTGATGTCGGGCGCCACCTCGTAGCTCAACTGGCCATAGAGAGAGTAACGCTCCACCGGCGCCATCAACGGAAAGTTGTCGAAATAGGCATTGCGAGGGTCCGCGCTTCCGCCGGACTGGAACAGGCCCGCCCCATAATAGGTGCCATAATCATGCCGGAAGGTCGTGCCGTCATCGGCAAATTCGGTGCCGCGCAGCGGCCCGGAGACGATGAGCCCACCCCAAGATGCCGATGCCGGCCGAGCGTTGGGCAACAGTATCTGCCTTGGCAGACCGTTCGTCTGCGGCGCGGGGTTGCTGATCGGGGCAAATTCCGCCGCACAGAACGGACGATCATAACAACTCTTGATGCCATCGGATTGGGCATATTCGCCCGCCAGCACGAGATGCCCGGCGCCGCCGGCAAAGCTGGTTCCCCCGGCAAGTGAGAAGAAGCGCTCAAAGTTGTCGCCGCGCTCGGACATGCCGAACTGCGCCGAACCTCGCAGCCCGTCCAGCTTGTCATCGAGGATCAGGTTGACCACGCCGGCAACCGCGTCCGAGCCATAGGCGGCAGAAGCGCCGCCGGTCACGACTTCCGAACGCGCAACCAGGGCGGTGGGGATCATATTGAGATCGACGGCGCCTGCCGGAGACAGGGCGTTGCCTGCCACAGTGCCCGAGACGAAGCGCCTACCATTCACTAACACGAGCGTACGGTTTGCCCCCAGACCGCGAAGGTCGGAAAGCTGAGCTCCGGCGTTCTGAAGCGATACGCCGGCGGTAGCCGGCGTCGACTGCGCTCTGAAAGCCGGCAACTGGTTGAGCGCATCGCCGATGTTCGCCGCGCCTTGCCGTGCAATTTCTTCCTGCCCCAGAACGGTGACCGGCGTGGGCGCCTGAAAGCCGGCGCGAGCCAGGCGGCTTCCGGTCACAACAATTGCCTCGGCAGGCTGCGGCGCATTATCGGTCGTAGCGGTTGCGCTTTCGGCACTCTCCTGCGCCGAAGCGGGTGCCTGTATCCCCATTATCAGGGCAATCGCGGATGATGCGGAAGCCAGTGTTCGAATCGAATTCTTGGATTTCATGTCACCCTCCCAGGGTTGTTTTTTGATTTGCGGATCAATCATGTATGGCCAGAAGGCCCTTGCCTTTGGTGGTGTAGCTTGGCGAGTTTGCGGGATATGGGAGCATGGTCTCGTTCCACTCCCGCCACGCCTCCTTCAGTTCTGCGAATATCTGTGGATGTGCGTTCTTGAGGTTCGCGCGCTCTGGCTTGTCGTTCACGAGATCGAAGAGGTATTCACGGCCATTCACTCGCAGCATTTTCCATTGGCCGCGCCGTGCTGCAGCCTGTTCGCCGGCTTTGTATCGCCAGAACACCGTGCGTTCGGCTGAAGCACTGGCACCCCGGGTAACCGGGAGGAGGTCCATGCCGTCACTCGGATAGCTGGGGTGCGGGGCTCCGCCGCCGGCGGCCAGCAATGTCGGCAGAAAGTCCATTGTCATGGCGACCTGATCGCAACGAGATCCGGCCATTATTTGGCCCGGCCAGCGCATCATCATCGGTACGCGGATGCCGCCTTCCAGAAGGTCTCCTTTCATGCCGTCGAAGGGCCAGACCTTGGAAAAGCGCTCGCCCCCATTGTCGCTCGTGAATACAACGATCGTGTCTTGCGTCAGCCCCCGGGCCTCCAGCGTCGCAAGCACCCGGCCGACACCGGCATCCAGAGATCGAACCATCTCTGCAAATGTAGAGTCGGTGCCGCCATCGTAATGCAGAAGCGATTTGATCTTGGCTGCGAGCGCTTCATCCTCGGGCCCTTCCCAGGGCCAATGAGGCGCTGTGTAATGGAGGCTGAGGAAGAGTGGCTTGTTTGATACGGCAGCCAAGTCGATTTCCGCAATTGCGCGGTCCGTCAGAATATCGGTGAGATAGCCGTGGCGATTGATGATCTCATCGCCGTCACGGAGATCGCTCGTGCCAGGGCCGGCCATAGACCCGCTATGCGTGAAATAGTCGACGCCGCCGCCGTGAACACCGAAAAAGCGGTCGTACCCACTCTTTAGGGGGCTGAAATTTGGCGATGACCCAAGATGCCACTTTCCGACGAGAGCAGTTCGATATCCCCTCTGGCGCAGCAGCGAGGCAATGGTCGGATGTTCGGGAGGCAAGCCCACATCGTCCGTTCCAGCACCGATCGGCTCATCAAGGCCTCCACGCAGCCTATATTGATATCGACCCGTGGCCAGAGCCATCCGCGTGGGCGAGCAGACCGAGGAATTGGCGTAGGCCTCGGAAAAGAAACAGCCCTGCTGCGCAAAACTGTCGATATGCGGCGTGGCGTACTCTGTCTGGCCGGTAAAGCTCAGGTCCGCATAACCAAGATCGTCAGCCATAATAAAGATGATGTTGGGCTGCCTGAGCGGGGCAGCGTGGGCCCTCTCAGCACCGAATGATACGGTGGCGGCAGCCGTGCTTACAAAGGTACGCCGGGTGAACATGCCCCCTCCAAAACAGAATCATACTCGCATTATGTTTTGTGGCTTTTGTGATCTGCTCGGTTGTATGTCAACTGTCCCATGAATGGAGCGCTCACTTGTCAGAAGATTTGGACGAACGGCTTGATAGAGCGGGCGCGTTTCCCGCGCAGCAGGAACGCAGCAAGCAAATGCGGGACATGCTTATTGAAAGCGGCCTTTCGCTCGCCAAGCGGCTGAGCTACGATCAATTGTCGGTCGCGCGGATTTGCGCTGAAGCGGGTTGCTCCACCGGCGCCTTTTACGCGCGTTTTCCAGATAAAAAGGCTTTTTTCAAAGCGCTTATCGTCAAGCACGCAATAAGCAGCCGCGCGCAATCGCGCCAACGTCTCGGTCAGGTTCCGTTCGACGATCTGTTGAATGAGATGATAGCCAGCTTGGTCCGCGCTTACATGGGCAACGCCGTTTTTCTGCGCAGTGCCATCCAGGTATCGCTCGAAGAACCAGAAGCTTGGGAGCCCTTTCGGCGGAACAGCCATGAGCTTGCAGATTTTTTGATAGAGAGGATCAAGGTCGAACCCAGCATTGTCCAAAGCTCGGTTCACGAGCCGACAATCAGATTCGCGGTTCAGGTCCTTTTAGGCACTCTCAACAATGCTTTGATCAATCGTCCAGGGCCGATTTTTCTGGAAGATCCCGATTTTCCCATCTTGCTGAGAAACGCAGTGCAGACAACCATGTCCCTAGAGCGATTGTAGATGATCCTAAGAAGCCGAAATTAAAGCACGGCAAGGGCGTTGTCCGAAAGGCTGGACGGTCGCTTGGGGGCCCTGCCCGATCATTTCTTCTCCCGCGAATGGTAGCCAGTGTGCTTTTAGCGGACATGCTTGGCGATCAAGCGCTGGCTTTATCCGACCTGGCCATTCCGGCGCTGCGTATTGCGCGGCCACCTTTACTCGCACGGCCCGGTAGCGTGGCAGACGGCTTCCGTACAGCGTGCAAGAGGATTTGTCCGTGTGAGGGAGCCGTCCCATAGGCCGCCGCCCTCGTCAGAATGCCTTGCTGACGCGGAAGCGCATGTGGCCCATATTCTCCCGTGCAGCGCCCCGAACCCCCAGCTCCAGATCCACGGTCCAGAACTGTGGCAGCAGTAGCCGGTTACCGATCAGAAGCTGATACTGCTCCCGCTGCCAGCCGGTGCTGCGAATTCTGTAGGTCGCGGCGCCGGTATAGTCGGCATAATCCAGACTCTGCACGCCAGCGCCCTGGAACTCATGAAGCCACTCGGCACCCACGCGCGGGATCATCCGACCGAAACGCACCTTCGTCGGCAGTTCCAGACGCGCGCCGAGTGCGCCGGTGAGCGAACGGATGTTCCGCTGGTCGAAGCGGAGCGCATAGCGATCGGCTCCGGTTTCACTATAGGCGTCGAGCTTACCGGCAAGCCATTCGAAACGGCCATAGCCCGACCAGCGCAGGGCACCCTTCTGCCGTCGATCCCGGCCGAGACAGCGCCGGACGTCATTGTACCGTCGCGGCTACCGAGCGCGACCCGATCGATCGTCGTCACCAGCCGGCTGGTGCGATAATCGAGGCTGCCATAGCCGATCATGGCGTCGATGAAGGTGCCGTCGACGGGGGCGAAGCTGCCATAAGCGGCAACGACGGCCGTCTCGCTCTCCACCCGCGCGGCCCCGCCATCGATCAGGCTGACGTCGCTTCCATAGCCGAGACCCAGGCCAACCGTCGCCCATGTCGCAACCCGCACGTCCGCCCCACCGGAAAGGCCACCGCTGGAGACGGTGATCTTGGCGCGACCGGACTGGCGATCAAGCGTACCGACTTCAATCGAACCGCCGGTCCACAGCGCCAGCGAGCCGATGGCGCGTTCGCCGGAGCCGGTGTCGTCCCCTTCATCCTCCGATTCAGCCTCTGCGGCCTCACCGCTCTGGCCGGCAGCCTGCTGCGCGGCGCGATGGTTCAGCTGAGCCTGGGTCGGATCGCCATAGGTGCCATCGACGCTGCGGCCGAGGATCGACTGGTGCCGGCCATCGAACGACGTCGCGGCATCATGCACGGTATTGTCGGGCGCACGCTGGTTGAACGCCAGGTCCCGCAGGCTAAGCCCGACGCCAAGCGCGTTGGTCGCCCCATCCCCATTATGCAGTTGTTGGGTGCGCGCCATGAAGTTGGACACCTGCGTACGCGCAAATCGCCGTGCCGTTTCCACCTGCGTGTCCAAAATCGCGCGAACGACCGGGTCGGCAGCGGGGTCGGGACGCGCCGCGCCGATAACCAACGATTCGTTATGCCCCATGGACGCAGCACCGCTTTAGCGGCCCACGCCGGGCCAGCGGCCCCTCGGTTCCGGTCGACTGTCCCGTCTAGTCCGACCGCAACTATGCAGGCCGAAAGAGTCGAAGGCGGCGATCGGCTACGGCGTCATAAACTACCACTCAAGAGCCCGATTGCCGGATCGCCCGAGCCGCGAGGAAGAAGTGGAGCGCAGACCAAAGCGGCAGCAGAACGCTTGTCATAAGCGCATAACGAATGCCGCTTGTGGAGGCAGCGGTGCAGGCGCTTTGCACGGCGGCGACCGTGGAGACGGTTTTGCTGCCGCACAAGGCAGCATAATTTCCATCCGCAAAGAGCGCGTTGGCATAGAGATCGCTGATAAAGCCGATGAGCGCGGGCCCCAAGCCGACCCCGACCAAGGTGGTGACAAAGAAGAAGACGAACGCCGCCGTCGCGCGCATTCTCGGCCCTACCATATTCTGGAAGGCGACAAGCGTCGGCACATTGTGAAAGAAGGCCAGAACGGCGCCGCTGATGAGCAAAACAAGCGCCAGCATGGGATGCGCCACGCTGTAGCCTGCCAGGGTAAACGGCGCGCCGATCAGCACGCCGAGCGCGGGGAGCAGCGCATACCATTGGGCGCCCCATCTCGAAATCAGATCCACGCCGAATCCTGCGATGGCGAGGCCCAGCGTCGCCGCGATGCCGCTCTGGACGGCATAGAACACGCCAACCTGGCTCAAACTCAAATCATGCACACGCATGAAGAAGGGCGCATAAAAGGCACCGGAGCCATACATGCCGAGCGTGACAAGGGCCAACCCGATCAGCATGTGGCGAAACTCGGGCCGGGCGGCCATCATCTTGAGCACCGCCCGCAGCGGTGGCGGTTCGCTCTTTGCCTCTGCAAGATCCGGATCGGACAGGCCGCGTGGCGGCTCGCGCAGTGTCAGTCGGAAGAGAAGCGCCACGATGAGCCCGGGCGCTGCGATGCAGATGATCGCCGCGCGCCAGCCATAGGTCGATCCTATCCACCCCGCCGTGAGCGCACCGATCACGGAACCGACCGGGTTGCCGAGCTTCATGACGGTCATCACGGCCCCTCGCCGCTCCTTGGGAAAATGGTCCGCAAGGAGCGAAACCGCGGGCGCCTGCACGCCGGCCTCGCCGATGCCGACCCCCACGCGCAGCAAAAAGAGTTGCCAGAAATTTGCAGCCATGCCGCAGGCCACCGTCGCGGCCGAAAACAGGGCGACCGATATGGAGATGATATTGATCCGGCTGCGGCGCTCGGCCAGTCGCGCGATCGGCAATCCCATCGTGCTGTAGAGAATGGCGAAGCTGAGGCCGCTCAGGATGCCGAGTTGGAAATCGGAGAGACCCAGGTCGTCCTTGATCGCCTGGCCCAGCGTGGCAACGATGACCCGGTCAATGAAGCCGAACGCACTGACAGCCATGGTGAGGGCGAGTAGCCACGCGCGATAACCAGGCCCGAACTGTGGCTTGCCTGCAGGCTTTGGAAGGCCTTCAGCCTGCATGATATCACCCTCTCGATCTGGCGTGGTCGACGGACCGGACATGGCCTTGCTTCCCCTCGCGCGCGCTTATGCTTTCCAACAGCCGATGTTTTGCGGCTGCCTCGATCATGGCCGCAGACGGATGCCGCGTGCAAGATGCGCTCTCAGCAGCACGACAGGTTCAGACGGTTATGCTGAACCGGATGAATCCCGCCGCATGAGCGGGCGGCGATAGGAAATATCGTCCCTGTCCCACCGCCCATTGCCCGGCGGGTTCGCGAGTTCGCGACGAGGGCCCGTCGGAACGGTCACGCCCATTTCCGGCAGGAATTCCCGCAGGGCAATCCGCCACTCACCATTGCGGCGCTCGAACTGGTCTATGTACCGGCCGCTGCCGATGTTCTGCAGATCCTGTTTCTGGCGCAGCATGTAGATCACATAGCTGCTGACATGCGCCCGATCCCCGTCGAGATCGATGTTCACATTGGTGATGTGATGTTGGTGGCAGACATAACGCTCTTCGTGCCGCTGGTTGCCCCAGTCTACGAACGCGTCTGTCGGCCCCGAAAAATCGTCGAGATAATTGATCTCCGCGTCCGGCCAGAAAGCACTGGCGATGACCGCATCGTCATGACGGTCGAGACCGCGAGTATAGCGGCGGAGGACTTCGCGAATGTCTTCCATGTCGAGCAAGCGCTCGAGGCGCGCCTGAAGATCGGGGGAATCGATATTGGCCATCACGGCATCCTCTCTTGTCACATCGGCACCAGCGCTCGTCGTGTCGCGAGCATCCTGAAAGGCAGCCAAGCCAAGGCTACCTTCTGAAATTTAGTTATCACGTTAATTCAATGTGTCGCTGAGGCCCTCAGGTGTCAAGCGGATATCGCGCGTGGCAGTGCGGAAGCCTGGGCCCGCCTCGCATGGACAGACAGGCTTCGACCAACAGAACGAGAATCTGATAATTATAACCAAATATATCAATATTTTAATTAGCAATCTCGCAATTGTCCGGGCGCGATGACATCTCGACGGTTACAGCTTTGGGGACGCTAAGATCACATCGGCCGGCGATCCTGCCTCCCGGACAATGGCGATCAATCATATTGCCGTCTATCAGTTATCATGTTAACTCAACACCAAGCCCGCAAAGCGAGTCGAGCATGAGGGCTGTGGATGAGGGAGGATGTAAGGCCGTGCGACGGTCCGCTCTGAGCGCGCAGACGCAAGGCCAGCTGTGTGGCCCTGTGACAGGCGGTGAGAACCGGAAAGGCAAGTGTCGACATCATTGATCATTCGTTGCTGCGCGGCTTCAGGCGAAGGCGCGAAAGCGATGGGGCGTGCGCGCGACGCCGGATTTCTGGCCCGCGCTTTCTAGAAATGGAGTGGTTGCGTGAATTCTGAATCCAGTCTGCAGGAGATGATCGATGAGCGTCTCATCACCAAGGTGCTCAGCCGCTATTGGCGCGGTGTCGATCGCTGCGACGTCGACCTCATCATGTCGGCCTTCCATTCCGACGCCATCGATCATCATGCCGGGCACGACCGGCTGGCGCATGATTTCGCAAAAGCCGCGGTCGAGCGCATGCCGCAGGTCGCACCGGGCGGCACCCAGCACCATGTGACGAATATCTCGATCGAAGTGGATGGGGACACCGCCTGGTGCGAGGCCTATTACCATGCCATCCACAATGCCGACGCCCAGCTCAACCAGATGTTCGGGCGCTATGTCCACCGCTTCGAGCGCCGCGAGGGAGAATGGAAGATCGCGGAACGCTGGGCCGTTCTCGACTTTACCCACACCGGACCGCGCACGCCGTTCGGTTCCGAAAATAACCCGGCAACGCTGCGTGGGCGGGCCGACAAAACCGACATTTCCTACCAGCGGTTCAGCTGAGCCGGGGCCGAACCCGCGCCTGAGAACGACTTTGGGCGGTCGCGCTGAGAAAGACGACCGCCCAAAGGACCGCCCGATCAAAGGGCGGCCGCACCGAAAAGAAAAACGAGAGGAGAGATGAGCATGACCAAGAAAGGAAAGGGCATCGTCTGCCGGACCAGTCTGTTCGCGATGGGGATCGCCTTGTCGAGCGCCGCTGGCGCGCAGACACCGCAGGCTTCGACCAGCGGTCAGGCCGAGAGCGCGTCGACGGCCCGAGACGTCGAGACGATCATGGTGACCGCGCAGTTTCGTGAGCAGAACCTGCAGGACACGCCGCTGGCCATCACCGCTGTATCCGGGGCGATGCTCGAAGCGCGCAGCCAGACCAGCATCGCCGATGTCGCCAATCAGGCGCCCTCGGTCACCCTCAAGCCGCAGGGCGCATCCTATGGCTCCTCGCTCGTCGGGAACATCCGTGGCGTCGGCCAGCAAGACTTCAGCGCCGCGCTGGAACCCGGCGTGGGCCTGTATGTCGACGACGTCTATTATGCGACGCTGACTGGTTCCATCCTCGACCTGCTCGATCTTGACCGGGTCGAGATCCTGCGTGGCCCGCAGGGCACGCTGGCCGGCAAGAACTCGATCGGCGGCGCGGTAAAGCTCTACTCGAGGCGGCCGACCGGATCGAACACCGGCTATGTGGCCGCGACCTATGGCAGCCGCAACCGGATCGACCTGCGTGGATCGGCCGACTTCAAGCTGACCGATACCATCAGCGCGCGGATCGCCGGCGTTTCCAAGAAGCAAGACGGCTATATCAAGCGGCTGGATTTTGGCTGCCTGTTCCCCGCTGGCGGCCCGACGACGGTCGTCAATAATGCTGGCGCGACGGTTCCGATCAATCCTGCAGGCGGCATCCCGCGCATGACGGCGTCCGACAACTGCGAACTCGGCCGCGAGGGCGGTGTGGGATACACGGCGGCGCGCGGCCAGCTGCGCTTTCAGCCGAGCAGCGACCTCGATATCAATATCGCCGTCGATTATACCAATGAGGACCGCGTCAATGCCGGCAACGTCCTGCTGGACCGGAGCATCGCCGGGGTTCGGCGCAGCCCGAATTTCACGGATCGGCTCCCCGGCAATCCGCGGGGCGCGACGGATATCAACCCCTTTGGCGGGGTCATTCCTTATGACGCCCGCTTCGTCTGCGGCAACTATTGCAATTACGCCACCTATATCGGCGCGCCGGACAGTTCGACGGGCCCTCAGGGCGCCTTCGCGAACACCGGGGGCGTGAGGGCCGGAACTTATTATGATGGCCGGCTCACCTACGAGGGTTGGGGCATCTCCGGGCAGATCGAATATGATCTGTCGGACGATCTGCAACTGGTCTCGATCACGGCCTACCGGGCCTATCATTCCAAATGGGATGCGGACGACGACCTCTCGCCGCTCGCACATCAGAACAATACCAGCAAGCTGCGTTACTGGCAGTTCACCCAAGAGCTGCGCCTCAACGGATCGTTCTTCGAGGATGCCCTCCAATATACAGTCGGCGGCTTCTACATGAAGCAGTTCTCGAGCATTCTCGCCGGTTCCGATATTCGCTACACGACCGATCCGGCCTTCTTCAACAACGATCCTACCGATGCCAACACCAAGGCGGCGTTTCTCCACCTTGCATGGAAGCCAGTCGATCGGCTGACCCTGTCGGCGGGCCTGCGCTATACCGATGAGTATAAGCGCTATGAATTCGGTCGCCGTCTGCCGGATGGCAGCCCCCTGCCCGCTGGCTCGGCGGTCGGTGCGCTGGATGGCCGCGTGGGCATCTATGATGGCCCGATCAGCACCAATTTCGATTACCGCCTGAATGCGCAATATGAGATCACGCCTGACATTTCGATTTATGGTCAGGTGGCGACAGGCATCAAGGGCGGCGGCATCAATCCCCGCCCCTTCAACTTCGCGCAGGTGCTGCCCTTCGGACCGGAGAAGCAGACGACATACGAACTCGGCTTCAAGAGCGACCTGTTCGACCGGCGGGTACGGCTCAACGCGGCCTTCTTCTTCTCCAAATATTCCGACATCCAGCTCAGCCTGTCGAACTGCATCGCCATCGTGGGCGCTACACTGGGCTCGCCTTGCAACCTCATCACCAACTCGGGCGACGCCGATGTGAAGGGCTTCGAGGTCGAGGCGTCGGTACGGCCGGTCGAGGGCATGATGATCGACGGCGCCGTCAGCTTCGTCGATTTCGGTTACACCAGTTTCCGCACCTTCGGCACGGCGACGGTCGGTGGCCCGGGCAACCCGGCCGGGCCGCAGTTCGGCGATTATCCGCTCTATACGCCACGCTGGAAGTGGAGCATCGGAGCGCAATATGAGATCGATCTTGGCGATGCGGGGTCACTGACGCCGCGCATCGACACCTCGTTCCAGGACGAGATCTACTTCGGCGTCAATCTGCCGACGAGCCTGATCGACAGCTACGTCGTCTCCAATGCCCGACTGACGTGGAGCAACGCAGATGGAGACCTGGACGTCTCGGCTGAAGTCACGAACCTGTTCGACAAATATTATCTGCTGACCGGCTTCGACCGGTCGAGCGGTGCGGCGGGCTTCTCCATCGCGCAGCCCGGCCGTCCGCGGGAATGGGCCGTGACCGTGAAGAAGAGGTTCTGAGCCTCATCGGTACGGGCAGAATGCGGGTGCGGCAGCCATGTCGCACCCGCATCCGCTCGCAGCGAGCCAGCCTGTAGAGGACGCCATTGTCCCGAGCCATCGCGTCGATGGCAAACTGGAGTTGAAGAATGACCGTTGATGTTTCGCCTCTTTATGCGCCCTTGCAGGTGAACGGGCTGACCCTGCCCAATCGTCTGGTCATGGCGCCGATGACCCGCGCCAAAAGCCCCGGTGGCATCCCGACCGATGAGGTCGCAGCCTATTATCGGCGGCGCGCGAAAGGCGGAACAGGTCTTCTGATCAGCGAGGGAACGGTCATCGACCGCCCCCTCTCGCGCAACAATGCCGACCT
This sequence comes from Sphingobium sp. B1D7B, assembly GCF_025961965.1. Classification (NCBI taxonomy): domain Bacteria; kingdom Pseudomonadati; phylum Pseudomonadota; class Alphaproteobacteria; order Sphingomonadales; family Sphingobiaceae; genus Sphingobium; species Sphingobium sp. B1D7B. The sequence goes on along the minus strand of NZ_JAOQOR010000001.1, from coordinate 1,087,946 downwards.
TCCCAGCATCCATGGCGATGGGCTGGCGGGCTGGCGGAAGGTGCTGGCAGAGGTGCATGACGCGGGCGGGCGGATGTGGAGCCAGTTGTGGCATGTCGGCGCCCTGCCGGACCCACGCGCGCCCGACTGGCCGAACAATTTCGAGGGGCCTTCCGGCCTCACCGCGCCAGACCAGCCGCTCGGCCACGCGATGACCGAGTCCGACATCGCCGATACGATCGCCTCTTTCGCGCGCGCCGCCGCGGATGCAAAGGCCGTTGGCTTCGACGGCATCGAGCTGCATGCCGCGCATGGCTATCTGATCGACCAGTTCTTCTGGGCCGGCACCAACCGCCGGGACGATCGTTGGGGTGGCCCCACGCTGGCCGAACGCGCGCGCTTTGCCGTGGAGATCGTCCAGGCCGTCCGCTCGGCTATTCCTGCAGATATGCCGCTCGGCATGCGCGTCTCTCAGTACAAGATCCAGGATTATGACACGCTGCTGGTCTCCAGCCCGTCCGAGGTCACGGACTGGCTGGGACCGCTCGCGGATGCAGGCGTCGATATCTTCCATTGCTCCCAGCGCAATTTCACCGCGCCAGCGTTCCCCGACAGCGATCTCAATCTGGCGGGATGGGCCAAAAAGGCGACAGGCAAGCCCAGCATCACGGTCGGGTCGATCGGGCTGGAAGAGAGTTTCTACGGGGACACTGCCGAGGCCGGCGTGGCGACTTTGCGGGAACTGGTCGAACGCCTTGAGCGCGATGAGTTCGACCTTGTGGCCATCGGCCGGGCGATCCTGAGCGAACCGCAAATTTCAGAAAAGGTCCGCGAAGGGCGGTTCGGCGAGATTGCCCCGTTCACCCGCGAGGCAATTCTTCAGCTACGTTAAGTCAGCGCGCCGGGAGCGATCCGCCAAACCGTGGGCGGATCGCTTCGGGTGAGCCATGGCAAGGGGCTACTCGACGCCACTGATCGTCGCGGTCAATGCCCGAAGTTCGTTGATGAGACGCTCCAACCTTTCCGCTCCAAAGCGCTCTGAATATTCTGCCATCACCCGCCTGACATCATAGGTCAGCGTCTTGACGAGTTCATGCCCGTCGGGCGTGAGTGCCACCAGAACGCGGCGCCGGTTGTCCGTCTCGCGCGCCACAAGATTGCGCGCCTCGAGTTCCTTCAGGATGCGGGTGACGCTGGGCTTGTGCAACTGACCAATTTCAGCGACCCGGCTCGCATCCGTGGGGCCGTGATCGTTAATGACCCGCATGACCCGACATTGCGGCTCGGTAATGTCATGCTCCCGCATCTTCGGCCGCATCGGCAGTATCACGGCTTCCTTGGCGCTCAACAGAACTGCTGAAAGCGTCTGCTCGTACTTCGGCAATTTAGGAGGCTTGCTCACATATTATCCCGGAATTGGTGAAATTGGATGGAGTCATCGAACGCGACAAATATATCGTGACGTTCCAGCCAACGATAACGAGAACAGTAGTACATGACCGGGGTGCCCGCCAGACCTCAAGGCCCGAGCATCAAAACATCGCTTCGCGACAGAGCTGATGTCGAGAGCCGCGCTGCTGAGCTAATGTTTGATATGCTGCATGACCGCGACCATGAGGAATGGCCCGACGCCCTTGGCATGACCAGACTCCGATTTAGGCGCATCGTTCGGCGGGAAGCCGGCATGAATTTCACGCAGCGTCGCCAACAGGCGCCTTTCCGTTCCGCCTTCCAAGCTGGCGGCGGGCGAGCCTATCACATCCGTGGCGCTGGATCTGGGCGGTGACGCGCGCGCAATTTCTCTACGACGTTAAAGCGCGCTCTAGGCGTGCCAGTCATCCCCTTGTCCAGAACAAGGCGTATGAACGCTGGTGCGCAGTTTCCACATGTGGCGCTCTCCCGCCGACCCCATACCCTGTTCAGTCCACTAGGGGGCCCTAGGATAGTGATATGAGTGGTACCAAATCCGGTCTTCAAATCCTTCTTTTCGAAACCGATACGCATTTCGCCGAGTGGCTGTCGCGTCAGGGACCCGATGCCAAGGGTGCATGGCTTCGGTTTGCGAAGCGGGGGTCGAGCCTTGTCACCTTAACCAAGGCAGAAGCGATCGACACCGCCATCTGCCACGGTTGGATCGACGGACAACTGGATAAGTATGACGAGCACAGTTGGCTGATCCGTTTCACGCCGCGCAAGCCTCGGAGCAAATGGTCTCAGGCAAATCGAACACGTGCACTTAGCCTCATCGCGGAGGGCCTCATGGCTGCGCGCGGGATAGAAGAAGTAGAAGCGGCGAGAGCCGACGGACGATGGGATGCCGCCTATGCCTCTGCCAGCAAGGCTGAGGTGCCGCCCGACCTGCAAGACGCTCTCAACGCGAACACGAAGGCTGCTGCCTTTTTCGCGACGCTCGCGGGCGCGAACCGATACGCCATCCTCTATAGAATCAGCACGGCTAAGCGGGCACAAACGCGTATGCGCAAAATCGCAGAATTCATCGCCATGCTGGAACGTGGTGAGACAATTTACGGATAGCTTGCCGGCTGCACACGGCAAGCTTTGGTGGGCAGAAATCGGACCGCAAAGGTCGGCTGTTGAACCGACCTCATGTAAAATACAGCACGCCGCTATGAACCGGGTGTCACGCTCGCCGCGCCAGGCGCCCTATTTCAGTAACGCTTGCCTCGCTTTTCGAGAATGGCCTTGGTCGTAGTGTGGGTATTGCGCGGTGTCGGCGCAGGCATCTGCTGGATGCGCCGCACGTTGAGGCCGTGGCCCATCGCGCTCGTCACCAACTCTCCGTCACGCATCACGAAGCGTCCGCGCACCAGTGTATGGATCGGGGCACCCTTGGTCTCGTAACCCTGGAAGGGCGTCGAGGAGCCCTTGGACTTGAGCAACGCGGAGTCGACCTTGACCGCCTTCTCCATGTCGACGACGACGATGTCCGCATCGGAGCCCGGCAGCAAGGCGCCTTTGCGCGGATAGAGGCCGAATGCCTTTGCTGGCGCCAGCGAGGTCATGCGGACATATTGCGTCAGCGTCATCCGACCATTGGCGATCTGGGTGAGCATCAGCGGCATCTGTGTCTGCACACCGGTAAAGCCGCAGTCGGCCCTCCAGATGTCATCGTTATGCTTTTCTGCATGGCTGTGCGGCGCATGGTCGGTGGCGATCATGTCGATCGTGCCGTCCGCAACGCCCTGCCAGAGCTGCTCTTGATGGACCTTCTCGCGCACCGGCGGATTGACGCGGATGAGCGACTTCTTCTCGGTATAAGCGCGCTCGTCGAGCAGCAGATAATGGGGGCAGGTCTCGGCCGTGATGTCGACACCGCGGGCTTTCGCCTCGCGCAGCGGACGCAGTTCGTCGCCGGATGAGACGTGCAGGATGTGGATGCGCGCTCCGGTCCATTCCGCGAGAATGGCCGCACGCGAGACCGCTTCCACTGCAACGACCGGCGGGCGGGCGTCGAGATGCGCCAGCGGGTCGCAGCAATCCTGCTCGCGCAGCTTCTTCGAGCGACGCGCCATGATCGAGGCATTCTCGGCGTGCAGCGCGACGCGATAGCCGTGCTTTGCGACGATCTCGAACCCTTCGAGGATCGCACCGCTCGGCGGGGATGGGAGGTTGCCGAAGGTGTTGCCCATGAAGCATTTGAAGCCGGCGACGCCGCCCTCGATCAGCGCCTCGAGCTGGTCGAGATTATCCTCGCCGAGCAGGCCGTAGATGCCGAAGTCGACATAGGCCTTCTTGGCCGATTCCAGCTTCATGTTGAGTGCTTCCACCGTGCCCGTCGGCGGATTGGTGTTTGGCATCTCGAACACGGTGGTGACGCCGCCCATCGCAGCGCTGGCCGTACCGGTTTCCCAGGTTTCCTTGTGCGTGTAGCCGGGATCGCGGAAATGCACATGCGCGTCGATGGCGCCGGGGAGAATGTGCTTGCCGGTCGCATCGACCACCTCGGCGGCCTCGGGCATCGCCTCCCGCGCTCCGATGGCCAGGATGAGGCCGTCCTTGATCGCGATCGAGGCGGGGAACATGGCGCTGTCGGTGACGATTGTGGCGCCGTTGATGACGATATCGGCTTTCATGGCGGGTTCCATGGTTATGAGAGGATCAGAGAGCGGCCCAGCCACCATCGACGGGCAGGTCGATGCCGGTGATCTGGCGCGAAACGTCGGAGGCGAGGAACAGGCAGGCATTGGCCACGTCCTGCGCGCTGCTGATGCGGCGCAGCGCATATTCGGCAGCGTGCTCGGCGATGATTTCCTCTTCGCTGCGCCCGGCTGCCTCGGCCATACCCGGCATCACCTTGGTGCGGAAGCGCGGACCATCAACCATGCCGGGCGCGACGATATTCACGTTGATATTGTAAGGCCCAGCCTCGATCGCCGTCGACTTGGTGATGCCGCGCAAACCCCATTTGGAGGCGGAATAGGCCATGCGGCCGGCGCGTCCATGCATGCCGAAGGTGCCGCCGACATTCACGATCTTGCCATAGCGCCGCGCGATCATGCCGGGCAGGACGGCCTTCATCATCAAAAAGCAGCCGCCCATGTTGAGCTTGATGATTTCATCGAAACCTTCCGGCGTGGTCTCCCAGGCGGTGTCGCCGACAGGCCCGGTGCCGCCAGCGACGTTGACCAGCACATCGACACGACCATGCGCCGTCTCGGCCTGGCTCACCGCGGCTTCGCAGTCGGAGGCACTGGTGACGTCACAGCGGATGACGGTAACGGAGGCCTTTGGCCCGATCTCTTCCTTCAGGGTCTCCAGCGCAGTCATATCACGGCCAAGGATGACGATCTTGGCGCCTTCACTAGAAAAGGCCTGTGAAATTGCAGGCCCCATACCTTTCCCGGCGCCTGTAATCATCACAACTTTACTATCGAGATCGAGATTCATTGCCCGCCCGTGACGTTATTGTTCGAAAATAGACCAGAATCAAAATTGATATTGACTTCTGATATTCGATTCGACTTTAAAGAGGTGCGTTTCGACCGAAGCCGACTTCAAAGACGATATTCGATACATCGGTGCATAAGGGATGTGCCGGTGACCAAGTGGTGCTAAACCAGGGGCATGGTGTAGCCGAAAATCGAACGGAGTCGCTGATGGCGCTACGCAACCAGAGGATCTGGCAGTATATCGATGAGGTCGCGCGCGTGGGTTCGGTCCGTCAGGCGGCCGAGCGGTTGAACGTGACGCCCTCCGCCCTGCTCCGCCGCATTCAGGATGTCGAGCATGACCTGAACGCCGTTATTTTCGAGCGACATACCTCTGGCGTCCGCCTCACTGCCGCCGGCGAAGTGCTGATCAGCTGGATACGGATGCAGACCTCCGAATTGCGGCGCGTCTACTCGCAGATCGAGGAGCTGGAAGGTTTGCAGCGGGGCGAGGTGCGCATTGCCTGCAGCCAGGCAGTCGCCCGCAGTTTCGTCCTGCGTCACATCGTCAGCTTTCGCGAAAAGCATCCCAATGTGAAGTTCAAGCTCTCCGTGACCGATCACAGCACGGCGGTGCGCGCATTGATCGATTATGAAATGGATATCGTGCTGATCTTCCGTCCGCTTCGCTCGTCGGAGCTTCACCCGATCATGTCGATCGGTCAGGGCTTGGTGGCCGTCATGGCGGCGGACCATCCGCTCGCCCAGCATGAGGTGCTGCGTCTGCGGCAATGCGCAGAATATGACGTCGCCATGCCGGACATGGCCTTTGGCGGGCGCGAAATCGTCGAGAACCGGCTGCTCTCAAGCTCGGCCAAGCTCAATGTAGCGGTGGAAGCCAACAGCTTCGACTTTCTGGGCGAACTGGTTGCCGGCGGCGATCTCATCACCTTTCAGATCGACATTGGTGCCGATGTCTGGCGCCATGATCCCCGGTTCGCGGTGCGCCGGATCAGCGACATCGACCGGACCTACGGGCCGCTGGTGCTGGGGCAGCTCAAGGGCCGCCCGTTGCCATTGGTCGCTGCGAAGTTTGCCGAGCAGATGGCGCGCGATCTTCATGAGTGCCGGTCCCTGCCGACCCTGCCGGGGGCGGCGGAATGGTCCATGGATGAGGACGATGACGATGCCGCCCACGGGTTCACGCTCGACGCCTGACCGGCATGGCCGACCAGGCCGTTACTAGAGGGCCTGGCCGTAGATCGCCTTCGCGCTCTCGCGGGAAATCATGCCTTCATCCAGGTCGGCACGGACGCTGTCCGGCCTGCGCTGGGCTGGGTCGCCCAGGCCCGCGCCGCCGGGGATCTGCAGCACCAGCCGCTCGCCGGCGGGTATCACCTGCAGGCCCTTGGCGCGCATCATTTTGCCGCCGGAGGTCGACACCGTGCCCGCCGCGCCGTCATGCCCGCCATCGCGCCCCCTGGCCGGGCGGTCGACCCGTTCGAACATCGCGAGTACTTCGAAGCCGCTGCCATCACGCATCCCGACTTCCACGGTCTGCCCCAGGCCGCCGCGCAACGCGCCGGCCCCGCCGCTATCGGTACGCAATTCCTTGCGCCAGATGACGATGGGCGCACCGCTCTCGGTCACCTCGACCGGCATGGCGCGTACACCGCTGGGGAAGGCAGTGCCAGAGAGGCCATCCTGCCCGGGTCGCGCGCCAGAGCCGCCGGAATTGAAGAAGATCGCATCAAATGGATCGCCCTGTCGGCCATTGCCTTCCGCCGGCAGCCGACCGCGCAATTGCACGGACCACAAACAGGACGAGCCCTCGGCCGGCACCCGGTCGGGGATGGCCTGCGAGAGGCAACCGAACACCACATCCGGCAGCATCTGCCCGATGACATGCCGCGCCGCGACCGGCCAGGGGCGCTGGACATTGAGGATGGAGCCTTCCGGTGCGGTGACCTCAAACGGCTCCAGCGCGCCGAAATTGTTCGGCACTTCCGGCGAGATCACGCAGCGCAGGCCGAAAACGGTGTAAGCGCGGCAATAATTCAGCACGACGTTGATGCCGCGCGGCAGGCAGCCGTCCGTGCCCTCATAATCCATCGAGAGGGTGTCGCCATCGATGGTGAGCGTCCCGACGATGGTCACCGGCGCATCATAGCCATCGATCACCAGCGTGCTGGACCACTGGCCATCCGGCAGCTTGGCGATTTCCGCGCGCGTCGCCGCCAGCGAGCGCTCGATGATGTAGTCCGCGACCTGTGAAAGATCCGCCATGCCGAATTCCCCGAGCATGGCGCTCAGGCGACGGGCGGCTGCCTCGTTGCTGGTGATGTAGGAGAGCACGTCGCCCTTCACCTGCAGCGGCATCCGCACATTCTGGCAGAGAATGTCGATGAGATCCTGGTTGATACGCCCCGCGTCGGCCAGCTTCATCAACGGAATCTGCAAGCCTTCCTCGTAGATCGAGCGGCCATCCGGCCCCTGCCCAAGGCCGCCGATATCGACCTGATGGCAGCACACGCCGAACAGCCCGACGACCCGCCCCTCATGGAAAGCCGGGGAGACCACGGTGACGTCGTGGAGATGTCCCGCCGTCAGCCAGGGATCGTTGGTGATGAAATGGTCGCCCTGCTTCATCGTCGCGACCGGGAATTTGGCAAGGAAGTGCCGCACGCCTTCGGCCATGGAGTTCACATGCCCTGGCGTGCCCGTGACCGCTTCTGCCACCAGTCGTCCGTCCAGATCGAACAGCGCGGCGGAAAGATCGCCGGCGTCGCGCACCGTGGTCGAGAAGGCTGTGCGCATCAGCGTCTGGGCCTGCTCTTCGACAATCGAGATCAGCCGCGTCCAGATCACCTGCATCCGCAGTTCGGTCAGCGCATCGCTCATCGGGCGTCTCCTGTCTCGCGGCGCGTCAGCACCAGATAGCCGCGTTCATCCATCTGGCCATCGAAGCGGGGCGAGACCACGGTGGTCGTCTCACGCTCTGCGACCAGCGCCGGGCCGGAGAACCGCTCGCCGGGCTGCATCGTCTCGCGGGCGTAGAGCGCGAAATCCATCGCCTGACCGGTGGTGGGATCGACCACGCGCCGGCTGCCGACCGTCGTGGCGGTGCGGGTTGCGACCGCCGTGCCGGATGCTTCCGCGCGGAAGCCGCTCGCGCTCACATTGACGCGCCAGGTCAGCATTTCGATGGGAAGGTCGAGCACCATGCCGCCATATTGCGCGCGATATGCCTGCTCGAAGCTGGATTGCAGCACGACGATGTCGGCCTCGCCGAGCCGGCGGGCCGGAATCTCGAACGGGATTTCATAGCCCTGTCCCTGATAGCGGGCGAAGCAGACGCGGCGTTCGCTCTGGTCCGCTCCTGTCGCGCCGGCGCTGACCAGGCCGCGCGCTTCCGCCGCCATTTCATCCAGCAGAGCATTGAGGCGGGTCAGATCGGCCTGATCGAGCCGCATGGTGAGGCTGCGGGCAATCTCATAGGAAACCGGCGCGCGCAGGAAGCCCACAGCCGATCCCACGCCGGCGCCCGACGGGATGATCACGCGCCCGATGCCGAGCTTTTCGGCAAAGCTCACCGCATGGAGCGGCGCAGCGCCGCCGAAGGCGATCAGCGTGCGCTCGTCCAGCGTCATGCCCTGCTCGACGGCGTGGACACGCGCTGCGCTCGCCATTGTCTCATCGACAATCTCGCTGACGCCCACTGCCAGCGTCTCCGCCTTGCCATCCCACAGACCGAGCCCGGCCAGCGCGGCGTTCGATTTTTCGGGGTGCAGCGTTACCTTGCCGCCGGCAAAGCGGCTGGGGTCGATGCGGCCGAGCGTGATATCCGCGTCGGTCACGGTCGGGCGCTCGCCGCCACGTCCATAAGCGGCCGGGCCGGGCTCCGATCCCGCGCTATGCGGCCCTACCGTCAGGCGCCCGGCGCTATCCACCGCGGCAATCGATCCACCGCCGGCACCGATCTCGACCATTTCCACCACGGGGATGCGCAACGGCAAGCCGCTTCCCTTGCGGAAGCGGTGGGCGCGTCCGACCTCGAACACCTGCGATGTCTGCGGCGCACCATCGTTGATGAGGCAGATCTTGGCGGTCGTGCCGCCCACGTCGAGTGCCAGCACGCGGTCCTCACCGCATTCGCTGGCCACGGACGCGGCGAAGATTGCGCCGCCCGCCGGGCCGCTCTCCACCAGCCGCACGGGAAACCGCGCGGCGATATCCACGGTGGTCAGGCCGCCGGAAGACAGCATCAGGTAGAGCGGGCAGGCAAAGCCCATCTCCGTCAACCGCGTTTGCAGCCGGCGCAGATAGGCATCGACCAGCGGCTGCACATAGGCATTGGCCGTGGTGGTGGAGAAGCGCTCATATTCGCGCATCTCCGGCGAGACCTCGCTGGAGAGCGAGAGAGCCACACCCGGCATTTCCTCGCGCAGAATTTCCGCCGCGCGCAGCTCGTGCGCCGGGTTCACATAGCTGTGCAGGAACGCGACGGCGACGCTCTCCACACCCTCGGCGCGGAACTGGGTAGCGGCGGCGCGCACGGCCTCTTCATCGAGCGGCAGCAGCACGTTGCCAAGCGCATCCATCCGCTCCGCCACGCCGAGCCGCCACTTGCGCGGCACCAGCGGATCGGGCTTCTCCATGCCGATGTCATATTGGTCGAACCGGCTTTCAGTGCCGAGCGCCAGCACGTCGCGGAACCCGTCGGTAGTCAGCAGCGCAAGTTTGACGCCGCGTCGTTCGATCAGGGCGTTGGTCGCCAGCGTCGTGCCGTGAACGACCAGCGAGACATCCGCCGGCCCAATGCCGGCCTCGTCCAGCAGCAGGCTCACCCCGTCAAGAAGAGCGCGCTCGGGCGCGTCATAGGTGGTCAGCAGCTTGGTCGAATGGCGACGATCGCCAACCTCCAGAACGACATCGGTGAAGGTTCCGCCGATATCGGCACCGATCTTCGCGCCGATCCCCGCAGCGGCGGGGGAGGCAGCCTCAGTTATAGACGTCATGGGGGTTCTTGGAGAGCTGGCTGTAGAAACGGGCGAGGTGATCGGCAACGCGCACCGGCTGGTAGCTGGGGCCGTCTGCGCCAACGAGTTCCGGCAGCGGCGCTACCGTCACATTGCGGTCGGGATTGGCGAAATAGGGCACAGAAAAGCGCTCCACATCCGTGCGATTGCGCACGCGGTGATAGTTGGAGATGAAGCGGCCGTTCGACCACCACATCATCATGTCGCCCACATTGATCGTGAACGCGCCACGCAGCGGCGGCGCCTGAATCCATGCGCCGTCGCGCCGCTTGACCTCAAGGCCGCCGACCTCGCCCTGCGCCAGGATCGTGAACGGCCCTTCGTCGGTGTGCGAAATCATGTTGGACACGTCGCTGTCCGCCGCGTTCGGCAACACCGGATAATAGTTCATGCTCAACTGCGAGGGTGGATGCTTGAACCAGCCATCGAACCGATGCTCGTCCAGACCCAGACCGATCGCAAAGGCACGCAACAACTCGCGGCCAAGGGTCACCATGGCATCGAGATAGGCCTCACCCGCCGCCTGGAACTCCGGCATGTCAGCGGGCCAGCGATTGATTTGATCGAAGATGCGCGCATGCTCCATGTCGTCCGGATCGGCCGGCCACTCATGCTGCATCCGATATTGCTCGAACATGCGGGTGTTGCGAGAGAGCGGCTGTTGCGGGGGCATGGGAATGTAACCGCGATACCAGTCCGGTGTGGCGAATGCCTCAGCCCGCTCCGCCATGGGCTTGGCGAAGAAATCCGCAGCAGCTTTGAACACGGCGTCGATCACCGCCTGCGGGACCCCATGGCCAGTCAGATAGAAGAAGCCGATATTCTCGCAGGCAAAGGCGATTTCTTCGGCGACAGCCTTGCGAGCGGCCGGGTCGCCGGACAGGAAAGGCGCGAAATCCACGATGGGAATCTCGTCCAGCGACACGGCAGCTGCTGCTGCAATATCGTCCTCGCTTCTTTCGCTACGGCTCATATCTGAACACTCCAATGGCTGTCCGTGACTCGTTTAGGACAACGCGGATGGGGCTAGCGGTGCTTTTTAGGTACGGGCCTGTCGCCGAATGATCAACTTCCCGCGCAGCCGATTTGCGGTAGGCATGTAAAAGAAGTCCCCCTGCGGATGATGCCACGAATGACTAACATGAAGAATGCCCCCGATCTGACCGGAAAGACCGCGCTGGTGACCGGCGGCACGCGTGGCCTCGGCCTTGGCCTGGCACGGGCGCTGGGGCGGCAAGGTGCAAAGCTGGTTCTGGTCGGTCGCGATCCTGACACCGGAGCGAAGGCCGTCGCCGCGCTCGCCGCGGAAGGCATCGATGCACAGGCCGTTGCGGCAGATGTCTCCGACGGAGCCGGTTTGCGCGATGCCGTCGCACCACTTGGCGCCATAGATCTTCTGGTCTGCGTGGCCGGTGTGGGCGTGCCGCGCCGTCCCGTGTGGGAGGCGACACCGGAAGACTATCGCGCTTGCTTCGATATCAATGTGCTGGGCGTGATGAATGCCATGGCTGCCGTGATGCCCAGCATGGTGGAACGAGGCGAGGGCCGCGTGGTCACCATTGGCGGGACCTATGGCCATAAGGGCAACGCCGGCTTTGCCATATATTCGGCGTCCAAATGGGCTCTGCGCGGCCTCGTCAAATCCGCCGCGCTCGATGCCGCGCCTTATGGCGTGCGGGTCAACCTCATCTCTCCGGGCGGCGTGGAGGGCGAGCGCCTGTCGCGCATGTTCCGTGAATCCGCGCAGCGCAATGGCGAGCCGGAGGACGCGCCGCTCAAGCGCTTCCTCGCCACCACGGTGCTGGGCCGTCTCGTCACCGAGGAAGATGTCGCAGCGGCGCTCTTCCATCTTGTCGGGCCGGCAGGCAACATGATCACCGGGCAGGACATCGTCGTGGATGCCGGCACCGTCATCTAAAACAGGGGAACGCAAGAGCATGGCCGATCTCAAGGGCTTCCATCGCGATACGCAGGCGCTGCACGCCGGGCGCAATCCGGAAGCCAATTTTGGCGTCGTCAATCCGCCGGTCTACCACTGCTCCACGGTCCTGTTCGAGTCCGTGGATGCGCTGCTGGAAACGCGGCGGGACCGGGCTTCGGGCGCGTTCGAGGGCTTTACCTACGGACGCGAAGGCACCGCGACCACACGCGCGTTCGAGGATGCGATCACCCTGCTGGAAGGCGGCTATCGCGGCATCACGACGAGTTGCGGCCTCGGCGCGATCTGTGCTTCGCTCACGGCCTTCCTCTCTGCTGGAGATCATCTGCTGATCGTGGACAGCCTTTACGGCCCGGCACGCGATTTCTGCGAAAGCTTTCTGCGAAAGTTCGGGGTCGAGGTGACCTATTATCGCCCCGACGTCGGCCCCGCCATTGTCGATCTCTTCCAGCCAAACACTCGCGTCGTCTATATGGAGAGCCCCGGCTCGCTCACCTTCGAGATGACGGATGTGCCCGCCATTACCAGAGAATGCCGTGCGCGCGGCATCTGGACGATCTTCGACAACACGTGGGGATCGCCGATCAATTTCCGGCCGCTCGAACATGGCGTGGACGTGTCGATCAACGCCGCGACCAAATATATTTCCGGCCATTCCGATCTGATGCTCGGCATCGCCGTGACGACCGAAGCGGCCTTCATTCCGGTCAAGAAAACGGCCTCTGCCTCGGGCTATTGCGGCGGGCCGGACGATATCTACATGGCGATGCGCGGCCTGCGCACCCTGCCACTGCGGATGAAGCAGCATCACGCCTCCGGTCTTGCCATCGCGCAATGGCTGCAGGCTCGGCCGGAGGTTCACCGGGTGATGCATCCCGCGCTCCCGGATGATCCCGGTCATGCGATCTGGAAGCGCGACTATGACGGCGCTTCGGGCCTGTTCGGCTTCGTCCTGGAAGCATGCAGCGAGGCACAGTTCGCGGCTTTCATGGACCATATGGATCTCTTCAAGCTCGGCTATTCCTGGGGCGGCTATGAGAGCCTCGTGGTGCCGACCTATCCCAACACGCTGCGCTCGGCGACCGAGTGGTCCGCGCCTGGCCCGGCCGTGCGCATCCATGTCGGGCTAGAGGCGGTCGACGATCTCATCGCCGATCTCGAGAGCGGCTTCGCCCGGCTTCATGCCGCAGCCTGATTTTGATGGAACACCCCATGACCCTGATCGACATTACCGCCGGCCCGTTCAGCTTCGTCGCCAAGCTGGAAGAAGAGCTGGCGCCCGTGACCGCCGCGCGCTTCAAGGCAATGCTGCCTTATGACGAAAGGCTGATTCACGTCCGCTGGAGCGGTGAGGGCGTGTGGATTCCGCTTGGCGATGCCACATACGATCTGCCCTGGGAGAACCCCACGCGCTATCCGGCGCCGGGCCAGTTCATCTTCTACCCCGGCGGCTACAGCGAATGCGAGATCCTGCTCGCTTATGGTGGCGTGGCCTTTGCCAGCAAGCTGGGGCCGCTGGCGGGCATCCATTTCCTCACGATCATCGAAGGACTGGAGCATCTGCCCGAACTCGGCCGCACCGTCTTGTGGGAAGGCGCCCAATCCGTCAGCTTCCGGGTGAGGGGCTGATCGCATGGCGCCGCGCATCGAAAAGCTCCTGATCGACGGCCAGTGGACGGAAGCGAGCGGCGGCGAGACGTTCGAGACGATCAACCCCGCCGACGGCAGCCTGCTGGCTCATATCGCGCGCGCTACGGCGCAGGATGTCGACCGCGCTGTCGCCGCTGCGCGCGCGGCGTTCGAGCAGGGGCCATGGTCGCGCTTCTCTCCTGTCGACCGACAGGCGTTATTGATGCGCCTTGCGGACCTGCTTGAGCGCGACGCCGAGCATTTCGCGCGGCTCGATACACTGGAAATGGGCTCCCCCATCCGCCACACGCGCGGATCGGTGGCGATGCTCGTCGATCTGCTGCGCTATTTCGCCGGCATTGCCCGTTCAATCGAAGGTACGACCAACGCCCCTTCCGATCCCGGCTTGTTCGCCTGTACCGTCAAGGAGCCGGTCGGGGTTTGCGGCGCGATCATCCCCTGGAACGGCCCACTCTGGGCTTCCGTGCTCAAGCTTGGTCCAGTGCTCGCGAGTGGCTGCACGCTGGTTCTCAAGCCTGCCGAAGATGCCAGCCTCGCACCGCTGCGCCTTGCTGAGCTCGCGCTGGAAGCCGGCGTTCCGGATGGCGTGTTCAATGTGGTCACGGGCTTCGGCACGGAGGCCGGCGCCGCCCTCGCCACCCATCCGGGCGTCGACAAGATCGCCTTTACCGGCTCGGTCGAAACCGGCCAGCAGATCATTCGCGCCTCGGCTGGCAACCTCAAGCGCCTGTCGCTGGAGCTGGGGGGCAAGTCGCCCAACATCGTCTTTGCCGATGCCAATCTCGAAGCCGCAGCGCGGGCCGCAGTCGGTGCCGCCTTTGCCAATTCCGGCCAGGTGTGCAGCGCCGGCACAAGGCTGTTCGTCGAGCGCCCGGTGCATCGCGCGTTCGCCGCCGAGGTCGCGCGCATCGCAGCCGATCTCAAGATCGGCAATGGCCTCGATCCGCAGACCGATCTCGGCCCGCTCGTGTCGGCGCGGCAGCTAAGTCGGGTTTCTACGCATATGGAGGATGCGCTGGCCGAGGGCGCGCAGGCCCTGTCCGGCGGCGCGCGACTCTCCGGCGCGGATTATGATCAGGGCTTTTTCTTCCCACCCACGGTGCTGGTCGATGCGCATGACGAGATGCGCGCGGTGCGGGAGGAGATTTTCGGCCCCATCCTTGCCACGCTCCCCTTCGATAGCGAGGATGAGGTCATCGCCCGCGCCAATGCCACGCAATTCGGCCTTGGCGCGGGCGTGTGGACGAGCAGCGTCGGCCGTGCGCATCGCCTGTCGCGCGCGCTCAAGGCCGGCTCGGTGTGGGTGAACTGCTATAACCGCATTGATCCTGCCGTGCCCTCCGGGGGCGTCAAGGCCAGCGGTCAGGGCCGGGAATATGGTCGACAGCATGTCGAGGAGCATTTCCAGCTCAAGTCCGTCTGGATCGATACGGCGGTCTGACGGTGCTGCAGGCCGTCCCCTCCTACCTTCGTAGCCATGGGACGCTTTCGCTGCGCTTCGAGCAACGCGCCGGCAAGACGGTGTTGCGCCGCCGGCAGGAGGGCGGCTGCCTGCGTGTGCGCGTGCCGCGCGGCCCGGCAGTCGAGGCGGTGGTCATTAACACATCCGGCGGCCTGTGCGGCGGAGACAGCATCGACCAGCGCGTGGCGTGGGCCGAGGATACCGCATCGCTGCTGACCACGCAGGCCGCCGAGAAGGTCTATGGCAGCACCGGCCCCGCCTGCACCGTTGCCACGCGCCTTCATGTCGGTCCCCGCGCCAGCGCAGAGTGGCTGCCGCAGGAAACCATCCTGTTCGATGGCGCCCGGCTGGAGCGCATGACCGACATCGCATTGGAGGCCGACGCTGCTTTGCTCTGGTGCGAATCCGTCGTGTTCGGCCGCCTCGCACGCGGCGAGCAGTTTTCAACCGGCCAGCTGTTCGATCGCGTTCGGGTCCGTCGCGGGGGCGCGTTGATCTATGCCGATGTGCTGGCCCTCGGCGAGGCGCCGGCTGCCCAGCTCGGTCGCCCGGCGCTGGGCGACGGCGCCCGTGCCAGCGCGGTGCTTCTGGCCATTGGCGGCGATGCGGTCACCCGCCTCGATGCGGTGCGCGCCATGCTTGAGGATCATCTCGATGTGCTGGCCGGCGCGAGCCTGTGGAACGGCATCCTCGCCGTCCGACTGCTCGCTCGGGATCCGCCGGCGCTGCGTCGCTGTCTGGCGGCATCGCTCAAATTGCTGCGGGGCCGGCCCGATCTGCCCGGTCTGTGGAGGTGCTGAGATGCAATTGACACCTAGAGAGAAGGACAAGCTGCTGCTCTCCGTCGCTGCCATGGTGGCGCGGCGGCGGCTGGAGCGCGGGGTGAAGCTCAATTATCCCGAGGCCATCGCCCTGATCAGCGACTTCGTGCTGGAGGGCGCGCGCGACGGGCGCAGCGTCGCCGATCTCATGGAAGCCGGCGCGCATGTGCTCACCCGCGAGCAGGTCATGCCGGGCATCGCCGAGATGATCCCCGATGTGCAGATCGAGGCGACCTTTCCCGATGGCACGAAACTGGTGACAGTCCATGACCCGATCCGCTGACGCCCCGGCCCACCCCCGCGCGCCGGCCGAGATGATTCCCGGCGAACTTCTCCCCGCCGATGGCGAATTGGAGCTGAATGCCGGTCGTCCCGTGCTGCGCCTGACCGTCGCCAACACCGGCGACCGGCCGGTGCAGGTCGGCAGCCATTATCATTTTGCCGAGACCAATCCGGCGCTCGATTTCGACCGTGCTGCCGCGCGCGGGCACCGGCTGGATATTCCCTCTGGCACGGCGGTGCGCTTCGAGCCCGGGCAGAGCCGCGAGATCGATTTGGTGCCGGTGGCCGGCGCGCGCACGGTCATCGGCTTTCGGCAGGACGTGATGGGAGCACTGGACTGATGGCATATCGCATGACCCGCGCGGCCTATGCCGACATGTATGGCCCCACCACCGGCGACCGCCTGCGCCTCGCCGATACCGATCTCATCATCCGCATCGAGCGTGACCTCACCGACTATGGCGAGGAAGTGAAGTTCGGCGGCGGCAAGGTTATCCGCGATGGCATGGGCCAGAGCCAGGTCACCCGCGCTTCCGGGGCGGCCGATACCGTCATCACCAATGCCGTGGTGCTGGACTGGACCGGCATCTACAAGGCGGACATTGCGCTGCGCGATGGGCGCATCGCCGCCATAGGCAAGGCCGGCAATCCGGACATCCAGCCGGGCGTCGATATCGTCATCGGCCCTGGCACGGAGATCATTGCAGGTGAGGGCAAGATCCTCACCGCTGGCGGCGTCGATGCCCATATTCACTTCATCTGCCCGCAGCAGGTGGAGGAGGCTATCGCCAGCGGCGTCACCACCATGATCGGCGGCGGCACCGGCCCGGCGACCGGCACCAACGCCACCACCTGCACCCCCGGTCCCTGGCATATCGAGCGGATGCTGATGGCCGCCGAGGGCTTGCCGGTGAACCTCGGCTTTGCCGGCAAGGGCAATGCCAGCCAGCCCGATGGCCTCATTGAGCAGATCCGCGCCGGTGCCTGCGCGCTCAAGCTGCATGAGGATTGGGGCACCACGCCTGCGGCGATCGACTGCTGCCTGAGCGTCGCGGATGCGATGGACATTCAGGTCATGATCCACACCGACACGCTTAACGAGAGCGGATTCGTAGAGGATACGATCGCCGCCTTCGCAGGGCGCACGATCCACGCCTTCCACACCGAGGGTGCAGGCGGCGGCCACGCCCCGGACATCATCCGCCTCGCCGGGCTGGCGCATGTGATCCCGTCGTCAACGAACCCGACCATGCCCTTCACCGTCAACACCATCGACGAGCATCTCGACATGCTGATGGTGTGCCATCATCTCGATCCGTCGATCCCGGAGGATCTCGCCTTTGCCGAGAGCCGGATTCGCAAGGAGACGATTGCGGCCGAGGACATCCTGCACGACCTCGGCGCGCTTTCGATCATCTCGTCGGACAGTCAGGCAATGGGCCGCGTGGGCGAGGTCATTACCCGCACCTGGCAGACCGCGCACAAGATGAAACGCCAGCGCGGTCCGCTTACCGGCGACGATGCGCAGGCGGACAACGCACGGGCGAAGCGCTATGTCGCCAAATACACCATCAACCCCGCGCTGGCGCAGGGCCTCGCGCATGAGGTCGGCTCGGTCGAGGTCGGCAAGCTGGCCGATTTGGTGCTGTGGCATCCGGCGTTCTTTGGTGCCAAGCCGGAGCTGGTCATCAAGGGCGGCATGATCGTCCATGCGATGATGGGCGATGCCAATGCGTCGATCCCGACGCCGCAGCCGGTTCATGCCCGGCCGATGTTCGGCAGCTACGGCCGCGCCATGGCCGCAAGCTGCATCACCTTCGTGAGCGCCGCCTCACTGGACACCGATCCTGCGGCACGCCTCGGTCTCTCGCGGACGCTCAGCGCGGTGCGCGCCACCCGCGGCATCGGCAAGCGCGATATGAAACTCAACGATGCCCTGCCGCATATCGAGGTCAATCCCGAGACCTATGAGGTACGGGCGGATGGCGAATTGCTGGCCTGCGAGCCTGCGTACGAGTTGCCCCTCGCCCAACGCTACTTCCTCTATTGAAAGGGTCGGGACGCAATATGCTCCGTATCACCGCCATCCAGCCGGGCCACAGCCATGACGCCACCGACACGGTGCTGCTCGATCATGACCAGCGTCGTCGCCGCCGCATCGTCTATCGTACGCGGGCCGGCCGCGCGATCCTGCTCGATCAGCCCAATGTCGTCCATCTGCGCCATGGCGATGGGCTGCTGCTGGACGATGGCACGCTTGTCGCCGTCAAGGCACTGCCCGAGCGACTCACCGCCATCACCGCCCCGGACCTCCCCGCGCTGGTGCGCATTGCCTGGCATCTGGGCAACCGCCATCTGCCGACCCAGCTCGATGGCGAACGGCTGCTGATCCGCGAGGATCATGTCATCGCCCATATGGTCGAGGGGCTGGGTGGCACGTGCCAGGCGGTCGAAGCCGCGTTCGATCCCGAAGGTGGCGCCTATGAGGGTGCGCCCGGCCATGCTCACGCCCACGATCACGGTCGCGATCATCACAGTCACGGGGATCACCACCACGACCATCACCATCATCACAGCCATGGATGACGGCGCCCTCTTCGATTTGCTGAGCTGGATGTCGCCCGCCTGGCCCATCGGCGCCTTCGCACATTCCGGCGGCATCGAGTGGGCTGTGGAGGCCGGGCATGTCACCAGCCGCGACGAGACGGTGGCGTGGATCGGCGACTTGCTGGAGCATGGCCCGCTGTTCAACGAGGCGGTGTTTTTCCTCCACGCCCTTCGCGCCGCGCTGGCGGGTGATGTCGCACGGCTGACCGAAGTGGCCGAACTGGCGGTTGCCGCCCAGAGCGGCTTCGAGCGCCATCTGGAAACCACGGCGCAAGGTGCGGCCTTTCGCCGCATCGCGCTTCAGTCGACGCAGCCTTCCGCCTTTGCAGCGCTGATCGCCCATGTGCCGGATGGCGCGCTCGCCTATCCTGTAGCGGCGGGCTGCCTCTTCGGCTGCCAGGGCATATCGGAGCGGCATGGTCTTGTGGCCTATCTCCATGGCTGCGTCGCCAATCTCGTTTCCGCCGCCCAGCGGCTCGTGCCGCTCGGTCAGACCGATGGCCAGCAGGCCCTGCTTGCCCTGCGCGAGCCGATCCGTGCGCTGGCAGCGGAGGTGATGGCGCTGCCCGACAGCGATCCCTTCCTCGCCCTGCGCGGCTGCACGCTCGTCGCCGAGATCGGCTGCATGGCGCATGAAACCCAATATACGAGGCTGTTCAGGACATGACGACAATGGAACAGGATGGCGCCATGCAGGCGCAGACCACCGGCGCCCTGCGCGTCGGCATTGGCGGGCCGGTTGGCTCGGGCAAGACGGCGCTGATGGACGCGCTCTGCAAATCGCTGCGCGAGCGCTATCGGATCGCCGCCATCACCAACGACATCTACACGCGCGAGGATGCCGAGTTCCTCACCCGCGCCGGCTCGCTGGAGCCTGAACGCATTCTTGGCGTCGAGACCGGGGGCTGCCCGCATACCGCGATCCGCGAGGATGCGTCGATGAACCTGGCGGCGGTGGACACGCTGGAAAAGCGCTTCCCGGGCCTGCAACTGGTGCTGATCGAGAGCGGCGGTGACAATCTTGCCGCCACCTTCAGTCCCGAGCTGGCGGACCTGACGATCTACGTCATCGACGTGTCGGCGGGCGACAAGATCCCGCGCAAGGGCGGACCGGGCATCACCCGCTCGGACCTGCTCGTCATCAACAAGATCGATCTCGCGCCCCATGTCGGTGCCAGCCTTGAGGTGATGGACCGGGATGCGCGCAAGATGCGCGGACAGCGCCCGTTCGTCTTCGCTAATGTGCGGGCGGGCCAGGGCGTCGCGGAGATCGAGGCATTTATCATCGAACATGGAGGGCTGAACGGATGATCAGACATTGCAAAACGGCGCTCGTCGCCATGATCGCGCTGATGCTGCCGGCGGCGGCACAGGCACATCCCGGCCATGAGGTC
Source organism: Sphingobium sp. B1D7B (assembly GCF_025961965.1). Taxonomy (NCBI): domain Bacteria; kingdom Pseudomonadati; phylum Pseudomonadota; class Alphaproteobacteria; order Sphingomonadales; family Sphingobiaceae; genus Sphingobium; species Sphingobium sp. B1D7B. The sequence continues at coordinate 1,067,884 of NZ_JAOQOR010000001.1, read as the reverse complement.
GCCAGTCCGCTGGTCTCGGGCCTGCTGCATCCGCTCACCGGCGCCGACCACCTCGTCGCGATGGTCATGGTCGGACTGTGGGGCGGCATGTTGGCGGGCCGTGCGAAATGGGCCGCACCGGCCGCCTTCGTGGGCGCGATGGTGATCGGCTTTGGCTATGCGCTGCTCGGCCAACCAGCCGGCCTTGCCGAAGGCGGCATTCTGCTCTCCATCCTCCTGCTTGGTCTGGCGCTGGCCCTTCGGCTGAAGGCCTCATGGGCTGTCGCGGCGGCAGTGACGGGTGCTTTCGGCTTTGTGCACGGCATGGCGCATGGTCTTGAGGCTCCGGCTGGGGACGTCGCCACGTTCACGTTCGGCTTTATCGCGGCGACAGCGGCGCTGCACGCGCTGGGCGTCGTGATCGGAAGCCGCGTTCCCGCACAGGCCTTGCGGGCGATGGGTGCGATGGGCGCCGGTTTCGCGGTGTTTCTGCTCGCGGCCTGATCGCGCTCAGGCGATCAGAGCCACTTCGGCACGTCGGGCTTTTCGAAGGCGATGAGGGCGTCAATCAGCGCGTCTGGATCGCCTTCGACGACGATGCCGTTGCGATGCTCAGGCGGGAGGAATTTCTGCCCGATCATCGTGTCGATAAAGGTCATGAACGGCTCGTGGAAGCCGCCGACATTGTAGAGGCCGACCGGCTTGTCGATCTCGCCAAGCTGGTTGAGCGTCCAGGCCTCCATGAACTCCTCCAGCGTCCCGATGCCGCCGGGCAGGGCGATGCAGGCATCCGCGACGCTGAGCATCCGCTCCTTGCGCACCCGCATCGTCTCGACGATCTCGTGCAGGGAGAGCTTGGGGTGAAGGTGCCCCCGATCGAACAGCCGCTGGTTGATCACGCCGTGAACATGGCCGCCGCCCGCCAGCGCGGCATCGGCCAGGATGCCCATCAGCCCCTTGTGCGTGCCGCCATAGACGATGCCGATGCCGCGCCGGGCCAGCGCTGCGCCCAGATCGGCCGCCGCGCGTTCATAGGTGTCGCCAAGGCCCGGATTGGATCCGCAGAAGACGGCAACGGTACGGATGTCGCGCTTTGGCTGGCTCATTGATGTGCTCGCATGTTCGAATGGTCGATGCGCGAGCCTATGTTTCGAAATCCGTCACGGCAAGCGCTGATGGGTTCTGATTCCAGCAACGCAGCGGGCGCCAGTCGGCAACACGCGCGCGCGAGCGGTTGAGGCAAAACGGACGTGATCAGGGCACCAGCACCGCACAGACGACCCACGGGAAGCCAAGCATGACACCAGCACAAAATGATCTCATCACCCTGAGCGCCAAGGGTACGCCGCTCGGCGCACTCCTGCGCCGCTACTGGCAGCCCATCGCATTGCTGGAGGAGCTGGAAGGGCCGCGGCCCGCCAAGGCCGTAAAGGTGCTGGGGCAGGACATGGTGCTGTTCCGCGACGAGCAGGGCCGCCTCGGCCTGCTCGATCGCGATTGCCCGCATCGCGGCGCCGATCTCGCCTTCGGGCGGCTGGAAGATGGCGGCCTGCGCTGCCTGTTCCATGGCTGGCTGTTCGATGTCGATGGCAATTGCATCCAGACCCCCGGCGAGCCGGCCGGCTCCAGCCTGTGCAGCCGCGTCAAGCAGCGCAGCTACCCGGTGGTCGAGCGTGCCGGTATGATCTTCGGCTTTCTGGGCGAGGGCGATGCGCCGGCCTTCCCCGGCCTGGATTGCTTCGCCGCGCCGGACAGCCATGTCTTTGCCTTCAAAGGCTATCTGGATTGCAACTGGCTGCAGGCGCTGGAGGTCGGTGTCGACCCGGCTCATGCCAGCTTCCTCCACCGTTTCTTCGAGGACGAGGAGGCGGACGCTTATGGCAAGCAGTTCCGCGGCCGCTCGGCAGACAGCGACCTCACCATGATCCAGGTGCTGCGCGAGTTCGAAAACCCGGACATCACGATTACCAAGACGGATATCGGCTTCCGCCTCACCGCCTTGCGCTCGCTGCCCGAGGGCAAGACGCATGTGCGCATCACCAACCTGTTCTTTCCGCAGGCCTTCGTCATCCCGCTTTCGGAGACGATGACGATCACGCAATGGCATGTGCCGATCGATGATCACAGTTGCTACTGGTACGCCGCCTTCACCAGCTTCACCGATGCGGTGGACAAGGAAGAGATGCGCCGGCAGCGGCTCACGCTTTATGAGCTGCCGGACTACAAGCCCCGCCTCAATCGCCAGAACGACTATGGCTATGACGTGGTGGAGCAGCGCAGCCGCACCTATACGGGCATGGGCGAGGACATCAACGTGCACGACCAGTGGGCGGTGGAGTCCATGGGCCGCATCCAGGATCGCACCCGCGAGCATCTCGGCACCACGGACAAGGGCATCGTCGCCTATCGCACCATGCTCATCCGCGAGATCGGCAAGCTGCAGAAGGGCGAGCGCCCACTGCTCGATCTGACAGCGGAGGAAGCGCAGCAGGTGCGTGATCCGGGCACTGTCGATGGCGTCGCGCCCGCCGGTGCGGACCTTGAGGCCTATTGGCGCGAGGTGGACCGCCGCCGTCGCGATGCCGCACCCTGGGCCTCCCAGCCGGCTCCTGTTTCCGCAGAATGAGCGACTTCATCGCCACCCATGGCCTGTGGAGCAACGAAGCCCGTCGCCAGGCCGCCGATGTCCTCAAGCGCATCGAGGCCGACGGGATCAATACCGTCCGCCTCGTCTTTGCAGACATGCACGGGATCACGCGCGGCAAGACGTTGCTGGCCGGCTCCCTCGCGGGCGCCTTCGAGGATGGCTGCGCGATCACCTCGACGCTGCTGCTCAAGGATACATCGCACCGCACAGTGGTGCCGGTTTTCGCGGCCGGCGCCGGGATTGGCGATGCCGATCTGCAGGGCGGCGGCGATGTCATCATGGTGCCCGATCCGGCCACCTTCCGCGTTCTGCCCTGGGCACCCGGCACCGGCTGGATGCTGTGCGATCTCTATCATCATGATGGTCGCCCGGTCGTCGCCTCCACCCGCCGGCTCGCCCGCGCGGCGGTGGACCGGCTGGCGGCGCGCGGCTTTGAGTATGTGAGCGGGCTCGAAGTGGAGTTCTACCTCACCCGGCTGGAAGACGCGGCGCTTGGCCTGGGTGATGCCGGCCAGCCCGGCCGCCCCCCGCAGGTCTCGTTGCTCCACCAGGGCTATGCGTATCTCACCGAGCAGCGTTACGATCAGGTCGAGCCAATCGTCGAGATCCTGCGCGAAAACTGCCTCGCGCTCGGCCTGCCGCTGCATTCACTGGAAGTGGAGTTCGGCCCCAGCCAATGCGAGTTCGTCTTCAAGGCGGGCACCGGCATTGGCCCGGCGGACGACATGATTCTGTTCCGCAGCGCCGCCAAGCAGATCGCCCGGCGCCATGGCTATCATGTCAGCTTCATGTGTCGTCCCCAATTGCCCGAGGCGATGGCGAGCGGCTGGCATCTCCACCAGTCCTTGCGCAATATCCGCACCGGCGAGAACGCCTTCGCGCCCTCCGACGGGTCGGATGGCCTTTCCGGCGTTGGCCAGCAATTCCTCGCCGGGCTGCTCGCCGGCGCAGCCGGGGCCGCGCCCTTCTCCACCCCCACCATCAATGGCTACAAGCGCTACCGGCCCAACAGCCTTGCCCCCGATCGCGTGGCCTGGGCGGAGGACAATCGCGGCGCCATGCTGCGCGTCCTCGCCAGAGGCGCCGCAAAACTGCGCCGCATCGAGAACCGCGTGGGCGAGCCGGCCGCCAATCCCTATCTCTACCTCGCCTCTCAAATGGTCACCGGCCTTGCCGGAATCGAGGGCGGCATGGACCTGCCCCCCCCGGTGGACTCACCCTACGCTGCGCAGGTCGAAAAACTCCCCCAGACGCTCGATGCCGCGCTCGACCGGCTGGACACAGACCCCCTCCTGCGCGCCGCCGTCGGCAATGATTTCGTCGACCACTTCCTCCTCATCAAACGCGCCGAAGTCGCCCGCTACAACCAGACCGTGACGGACTGGGAACATCGCGAGTATTTCGATTTGTTTTGAGGGGAAGCGGATCACGGGACGGCATCCCTGCCGTCTATGCGTGAAACAGGTCGCCTGAAAAGCGTTCCTCGCAATGCACGTCCGGGTTTGCGAAACAAACCAAAAGGCGGAAACAGCTGAGTTCCCGCAGGAATGGTCTTTGCCGATCTTCACCGTTCGTGCCGAGTAGAGTCCGAGTATCGGCGCAGGTGCGTATCGAAGCATCGCAGAGCAGGGGCTGGTCCTTTGATACCTCGCTTCGACAGGCTCAGCCGCTACTCAGGCCCCCGGAATGCCGTCACTATGTTTGCCGTGTCCGATCAGCCCGCTTTTAAGCGTTCATGGGGAGCGGCGCCCGGCAAGTTTGAGATGGTTAAAGGACCTCACTGAACCGTCGGCTGATGCTTGATAACATGATGCAAAATGGGCAGGTAACCTTGGTCATCTAAAAGCCCGCTAGAACTGCCGATGATGGTTGGGGCGCTACATCGGGGGCATCTGGCCGTCCAACGCCTCACTCGATTCTGCTTCTCGGGAACAGTCCATTCATCAAGCCATTCACGGACTTCGCTTACATCAAATGTTGCGCAGCAGGAGAAGCAGCCAGCGTATTTGCTCGCTTCGACCTCGCGGCGGTTGCCAACGCTGTGTGCGACTGCTTCCGCCACAAGTTTCGCATCTGCGCTCTGCTTCATCGGAATACCATCGCGGAAATGACGAACGTCAGCAATGCCGTCGTTTCTGGACAGGCGGGTCTCCCACCATACTTCTATGAGGCGGCGTCCGCCCGTCTCCTCCCATTCACCGGCTAAGCCTCACCCCAAAAAAAGTGAACGCCTCGGTGCAGATTGCGAACCCGGCTTGTGGGCACCGGGCGTCTCCTTATCCTGCCTCCTCATGCCGGAGCGCTCGTCCGGCCGCATGATGAGGGACTTAACGATGCTGCCGCCGCGAACGCAAGGAAACTGGAGCACCATAGCGCTGGTCTATCTCATCGGCCTGATGAGCATGGCGCTGGTCGGCATTCTCTCTCCGCTGGCGCTGCGCATTACCGAGGCGATGGATGCGCCCGCTGCCGCGATTGGCCTCACCATTGCGCTCTTCTCCCTGCCCGCGACGATCGTGGCGACGGTTGGCGGCGGCATTGTCGATCGCCTTGGGCCGCGCCTGGTGCTGCTGCTCACCTCGCCGGTCTTCGTGCTGGCGGACGTGATCCTGTGGTTCGCGCAGGATATCTGGCTGTTCAACCTGGGCGTGCTGATGGCGGGCGTGGGCTATCTCGGCATCCTGAACGGCGGCGCGGCAATGCTGATGGGCTCGCTGGAGGGCGGCACGCGCACCCGCGCGCTCACCTTGTGGTCTACCTATGCGCCGACCGGCTTTTCGCTCGGCCTGCTGATGGCAGCGCCATTCACCACCAGTGACAGCTGGCGGCTGGCGATTGCCTTCCACGGCGCGATCATGCTCGGATGCGCGGCGCTGGCCTTCATCCTCCCGCATGTCGCGGCAATCCGCAAGGAAGGGCAGAGCGGGCGTGAGAAGCTGGCTGCCCTGTTTGCCGGCCTGCGCCGTCCGCCGATCCTGATGCTCGGCTTTGCCATGGCGATGCCGGCGATGATCTCCTACGGCACCAGCCTTGCCGCGCCAACCTATCTGGCGAAGGTGCATGGCGTGTCGCTCGCCGCGTCCGCGAGCATCGTGGCCATTGCCAAGATCGCCGCCGTGCTGCTGGGCGGCACGATTACCGGTGCGCTGCTCTCGCGGGATTTCCCGATGCGGCGGCTGCTCGGCATCGTCGTGGTCATCGGCATCGTCGCGCAGATCGCTTTGTTCCTGCCGTCCAGCCCGATGATCATCGCCATTGCAGGATTGATGGCTTGGCTATTTACTTATGGCGCCGCCACCGGAATCTGCATGGCGACTATGCCGGCGCTCGCGACCGGAACGGTCGGCGGCGGTACAGTGGCAGGTTCGGTCAACCAGTTCGTGTCGCTGGCCTCGTTCCTCACCCCCACCGTCTATTTCGCGCTGACGCACTGGTCAGGCTATGTCGGCGTCGCGATCGTCGGCCTGCTGGTCTGCTTCATTGCGTTGCCCCGCGTGCCGACGGCGCCCAAAGCGGCCGCGTCGGCGGCTTGATCAGACCGCCGTGTCGCCGCCGTCCACCGGCAGGATGGCCCCGGTGAGATAACTGGCGGCAGGTGACGCGAGGAAGCAGACCAGCGCCGCAGCCTCCTGCGCTGAACCATGCCGCCGCAGCGGAATGCGCGCCTCGATCTGCGCGCGCTCATCCGCGGCATTTTCCCGCGTAGTCCAGTATGCGTCAGTCAGCGGCGTATCGAGCCAGCCTGGCAACACCGCATTCACGCGGATGCCGTCCGGCCCCAGTTCGGCAGCGAGGCTGCGCACCAGCCCCGCAACACCGGCTTTGGTCGCCTGATAGCCATGAGTGAAGGGCTGCCCGCGCAGTGTTGCGGTGGATGAGAGCAGGGTGATGCTCGCATTGGCCGATTGGCGCAGCTCCGAAAGCGCCGCTTGCGCCGCGAGGAAAGGCAGGCGCAGGTTGATCGCTGCCGCCCGGTCCCACATCGCCGCGGTCCAGCGTTCGATGGGTGCACTCTCCATGGCGCTGGCGGCGATCACCAGCGCATCGAGCGTGGGGAGGTGGGTGAGCGCTTGCGCGACGGCGTACGCTGGAGCCTCAGGGTCGGCGAAGTCGATGGCGACGTAGGGATAGACACCTTCAGGCGCTGCTCCTTCATCCGCCAGCGCCACCTGATGTCCAGCCCGCGCAAATTCCCCTGCAATCGTGCCGCCCAGTCCGCGCGCGCCGCCGATGATCATCATGCCCGCCATATCTGCGCACTCCCGCAACCGAAAGGCGTAGCCAAGCACGGCCGCGCGGTGCCGCCCATGGCCGGATCGGCAACGGGGGAGGCATCAAAAAGCAACTCTCGGCAACGCCCCGCGCGCGTAAAAGAGCAAATATGACCCAAGCCCTCTCCGCAGGGGCGTCCGCGCCCGCATTCGACCGCGCCGATCCGCGCGCCGTGCGGCGTGCGATCCGCGCGGGGGCATTCACCGATTTCACCAACCACGTCGCGCGCGACTTCATGCAGGGCAATCTTGTCGCCGTCCCGGCCGCCTATGCCGATGATTTCGAGGCCTATTGCCGCGCCAACGCCCAAGCGCTGCCGATCCTCGGCCGCAGCGAGCGGGGCGTCCGTGCGATCCCCGCGCTCGCCGACGATCTCGACATCGCCCGCGATACCGGCGGCTATATGGTGTTTCGCGATGGCGAGTTGGTCGAGACCCGGCGCGATGCCTCTGCCGTCTGGGCGGACGATCTCGTCGCCTTCGTGCTCGGCTGCTCCTTCTCCTTCGAAGCCATTCTTCAGCGCGCCGGTGTACGCCTGCGCCATCTCGATGAGGGCAATGTCTCGGCCATGTACGAGACGGATCGCGAGACGACCCCCGTCGGCCCGTTCGGTGGGAAGCTCATCGTCTCGATGCGCGCGCTCAGCCCCGCCGATGCCATCCGCGCGACGCTGCTCAGCGCCCGCTATCCGCAATGTCACGGCGCGCCGGTTTCGCTCGGCCTGCCTGGCGATCTGGGGATCGCCGATCTTTCGCACAGCTATGGCGGCCACGGCCTCACGACCCTGAACCCCGGCGAGTTGCCGGTCTTCTGGGCGTGCGGCGCGACGGGCCAGAATGCCGTGCGCAACGCCCGTCTGCCGCTCTGCATCACGCACCACAAGGCGCACATGGTCGTCACAGACCTGCCGCTCCCCAAGGACTGACCCTCATGAACATCGATCAGATCGTCTCCGATTATTACGAAAACGGCTATGTCGTCCTGCCCGGCCTGCTGGCGGGTCCGGTGCTGGACAATCTGCGCGCGCTCACCGACCGCGTCGCCGCCAAGGCGGAGACGGTGGAGGCCGATGACGCCTGGTTCGATTTCGACACGGACGTTCAGGGCAACCGCACCATCCAGCGGATCAAGAAGCCCAACCGCATCGATCCCTATTATGCCGAGCAGGCGGGCAATGCGGATATTCTGGCGGTCCTCACGCGCATCATTGGAGCCAATGTCCGCCTCTCGCACACCAAGATCAACATGAAGTCCGCCAATGGCGGCGCCGCGCTGGAGTGGCATCAGGACTGGGCCTTCGCGCCGCACACCAACATGTCCACCTGCGTCGCCTCGGTGATGCTGGATGGCGCGAACGCCTCCAACGGCGCGATGCAAGTCATCCCCGGCAGCCACAAGGGGCCGCTGCTCGATCATCATGACGAGGAGGGCTATTTCTGCGGCGCGGTCGATCCAGCGGCCTTCGACATGACGAAGGCTGTATTGCTGGAAGGTCCGCCCGGAACCGTCAGCTTCCATCATCCGATGACGCTGCACGGCTCGAGCGTGAATCGCTCGGGCGATCCGCGCCGCATCCTCTTCTATGAATATGCCGCCAGCGATGCCTTCCCGCTCTTCTACAAGGTGGATTGGGACGAGTATGAATCGCGCCTCGTCTGCGGCCCCTCGACGCGAGAAGTGCGCTTCGAGCAGAATTATGTGCGCCTGCCCTTCCCTTCGCGCGCGGGCAGCTCGATCTACAAGATTCAGGCCGGCTCGAAGCGCAAATTCTTCGCGGACGCGCAGTGATGGCGGGCAGAACCCCCATCGCTTTCGTCACCGGTGCCAGTGCGGGCACGGGGCGGGAGATCGCGCTGGCGTTGGGCGCGCAGGGCTATGATGTCGCGATGGTCGCGCGGCGCACCGCCGCCATGGAGGAAGTCGCCGAGCAGATCCGCACGAATGGCCGCCGAGCGCTGGTGCTGACCGCAGACGTGCGCGATGCGCCCGCGCTGGAGGCCGCGCTCGATAGCTTCCTGGGCTGGTCGCAAGGCGTAGTGGACGTCATCGTCAATGCCGCCGGCCACACCGGCCCGCTGTCACCGCCCATCGGCGAGTTTGGCATCGAAGAGTTCGACAGCACCATCGCCACCAATTTGCGGGCACCGTTCATCGTCATGAGCCGCCTGCTGCCGGTGATGCGTGCGGCGGGGCATGGGCGCATCGTCAACATCGGCGGTAATCACGGCATGCGCGGCCGGGCCGGTCGCTCGAGCTACTCCGCCTCCAAATGGGGCCTGCGTGGCCTCACGCGCAGCGCGGCGCTGGAAGCGGGACCGGACGGCGTGACCGTCAACTACGTCGCGCCCGGCCCCATCGCCGTGCCGCGCATGAAGGCCAATTGGCGCGCCATGGCCGAGTTGAAAGGCCTGTCGGAAGAGGAAGCCCTGCGCGCCTATGTGGCGGACATGGGCATCCCGCTCAATCGCCCCAGCGAGATGGCGGACATCGTCGCCATGGTGCTTTACCTTGTCGGCGACGGCGGCCGCAACGTGACAGGGCAGGAACTGGTCGTGGACGGCGGCGCGACGCTTTGAGGCTTGGACCATCCGATCAATCGATGATGCGGTGAGTCCAGTTTGTCGATCATCCCGGCAGCGCTTTTGCAAGACTGAGTTCCAAATCGGCTGGACGCCCCGCCGTTCGTCCTGAGTAGCTACTGAGCTTGTCGAAGCGGCGTATCGAAGGACCGCTACGTGCGCTGCGATGCTTCGATACGGCTCTTCGATCCGCCCCAGCGGCGCTACTCAGACCCTACTCAGCACGAACGCGGAAGACCGGCGAAGAGCGCTCCCCAACGACTTTTAGTCATGGCGCTAGCGTTCCGCGAGACCCAATAGCGGACGACCGGGCAGGCAAGGATTTGTCCGCGTCGGGCCAACCCCGTTGCCCCGCCAGCACCTCCCCGGTGCCACAATCCCCCCGCGACACTGTCCCGTAGCGAGCTAGAACGGCAGGATGTACAAGGAGTGACTCCGCCGATGATGACCCGCCCCCTGCGCCCTGCGCGCTCGCACCGATCAGATCGATTGGCCCGCCTTGCGCTGTGGTCCGTACTGCCTCTGGTGGTGCTAGCCCGGCCGGCGATGGGACAGGAGACCGCGCGCGCGCCTGAACACACGGCGCAGCACGCTGCCAGCCCGGTTGATCTGGGCGATATCGATGGCGATGGCGGCGTTTCGACTTTCTATCAATGGACCGGCGAAATCCCCGCACCTGGCCAGATGCTGCGGCAAGAGCCGTTGCCGGCGGATCGCAGGCAGCCGGAAAGCGGCCAAGCACTGCGCATCCTCTATTCCTCTATGAGCGGCGTGGGAGGTCAAGGGCCGATCGTCGTTTCGGGCATGCTATTCCTGCCCAAGGGAAGCGCACCGAACGGCGGTTGGCCGCTCGTCTCGTGGGCGCATGGCACGACCGGTTTTGCCGATGTCTGCGCGCCCTCGTGGAATGGCACGTCGCTGCGCGATCAGGGCTATCTGCAGCGCTGGCTGGAGGCGGGCTTTGCCGTCGTCGCGACCGACTATGAAGGGTTGGGGACAGATGGCGTCCACCCCTATCTCATCTGGCGTTCCGAGGGGCATGCCGTGCTGGACGCCGCCCGCGCCGCCTCCGCCGCTTATCCCGCTGTGCTGTCGCGCCGTGTGGTACTCGTCGGTCAGTCGCAAGGTTCGGGCGCGGCGATTGGCTCTGCCTATCTGGCAAAGAGCTATGCGCCACAGCTAGACCTGCTCGGCACCGTCGCGACCGGCCTCGTCATGACCTTCGATACGCCGGAGGCCGCCGGGCAGGCAGCAAAGGGCGAGAAGATGACCGATCCCCGTGCGATGGACCCGGGCTTTGCCATGCTGCGCATCGCCGGCACAGATCGCGCGCTCAATCCCGATCTTGATCCGGCTGATTTCGTCACGCCCGCGGGCTATCCGCTGCTGCGCCTTTCGCGGCGCGGCTGCCTGCGCGACCTGATGGCCAAGGCGGAGGAGATGGGACTCAAGGACGGGCAGACGGTCTTCGCAGCGGATCTCGCGCCGCTCGACAGCAAGATGGACGCCGCCTTCGCCTTTACCGACGGGCGCATCCCCGGCCCGCTGTTCGTTGGCACCGGCCTTGCCGACGACATGGCCGGCACGCAGGGACAGTACAACGCCGTGCGCGCCATGTGCGCGGCGGGGACGCAGGTACATTGGCACACCTATCCGGGTGAGGACCACAGCACCGCCGTCACGGTTTCGGCTGCCGACTCCATCCCCTTCGCGCAGAATCTGCTCAAGGGCCATGTGCCAGCCTCTAACTGCGCAAGCATCCAGCACCCTGGGCCAGTCCAACAGCGCAAGGGCGCTTATATCGACTGAGCGACGGGCGACTTCACAAGCCCTTTCCCGGCGGGCGAGCCCGCTTTTGCGCGTGATTACTGCGCGCGCAATTTGGCGTAACCCCTATCCTTAGCCCCCTCCAGTCAAGGAGAGGCGTTGGGTGAAGGACAGTCGCGCGCCGGAACCGCCTCGGCTATACATCGCGTACCGCCATTTCTGCCAAGCAGGCGCCCCGGGCCTACGCCGATCAAGTCGGCCCACGACTTTCGCGCATGACAAAGCAGAACGGCGGAAGCATCGCTGCTCCCGCCGTCCGCGCGACCCGAAGGGCTATTTGCCCTTCGTCTCAAATCCTGTCGTCAGTAGCGATACTGGAAGGTCAGCCCCACCGTGCGCGGGCGGTAGGTCTGGTTGTAGTAGAGCGGCGAGCCTACCGAGTCGTGATTGCGTGCCAGCAGGTCGTTCGAGTTCAGCAGATTGTCGACGAAGACGGAAAGGTCCACGCCGCTGAACCGCGCGCCGGCACGGGCCGAGACGAAGTTGCGGCCGGGCAGGTCGGTCAGGCCGGCATCATAGCCATAGGTGCCGGGCACCGCGCCGCGAAAAGTGTGGCTGGCGAAGGAATATTCGCCACGCACATAGCCGTCCACACCTGCGCTGAGCTCCCGTTCGTAGCTGCCATAGACGCGGCCGGTCCAGGCCGGTCCGCCGATGTGCTGCCCGTCGGCCTTGAGCACCAGCCCATTGCCGCCGAGCACGTCGCTGTCATAGGTCAGATCGACATAGGCCACGTTGCCGCCAATGTTCAGGCCGCGGGCCGCGCGCAGATCCAGCGAGAGTTCGCCGCCCTTACCCGTGGCGTTGCCGAGATTGTAGATGAAGGAGAAGGCGCAGGTCGGCAAACGCACGGATTGCTGGATGTTCTTCCACTTCATCACATAGGCACTGGCACCGACCTGGAGCGCACCGCCGAACAGCGAGTTCTTGGTGCCTGCCTGATAGGACCAGAGGTTATCCGACTCATAAGCAGTCGGGCTCTCGGTCAGGCCGAGCGTGGCAAGATCGCCCGTGCACAGGTCGCTGACGATCTTCGCCTGAGCACCACCGGGGCGGAAACCCTTGGTCGCCGAGGCATAGATCATGTTGTTGGGCGCGAACTTGTAGGAGATGCCGAAGTTCGGCGTCCAGGCGTGTTCCTTCATGCTGGCCGTCGTGACGGTGCGCACGCCCCGTGAGGTCGGACCATCGGTGATGTTGGTGAAGTCGAAATCAACATGGCTGTAGCGGATCGCAGCGGTCAGCGTCAGCTTGTCGGTTGGCTTGAAGTCCAGGCTTGCGTAGCCGGCGATCTGTTCGTCCTTGGCATCGACCAGGTTCACATAGCTGTAGACGCCTTGATATTGCTGGAAGCCGTTCACCAGAACGCCAGGAATACGGCCAGAGCCAGTGTAGTTGGCGAATTCCTGTTTGCTCTTCGAGTAATAGACGCCGGCCGTCCAATCGAGCAGCGCATTCTCGTAGGACTGCAGACGCGCTTCCTGAACGAAGTTCTTCTGACGCATGTTCAGGTACACGCCCATGTTGTTCAGGTCCTTGTTGGCGTAGGTGCCGAAAGGACTGCCCGAGCGCAGGACCGAGAAATAAGTCGCGTAGTTCAGCGTCTGCTTCTGCTTGCGATCGAAGTAGGACGTGTTGGTGATCAGGTCGATATTGGGCGCAACTTCCCATTCGACCTTCAGGGCCGGTAGATAGAAGGTGTCCGTGCTCGGCTCGAGGGCGTAGACGCCGCTGTGGTAGTCATTCTTCTCGGCCAGCCCATAGCCTTCCCAGAAGTCATCACGCGAACGGCTGTGGACGCGCTGATAATAGAAGCTCGGGGTGATGGTGAGCGTCTCGGTCGGCTTCATGCCCAAAGCGGCGCGGAAGACCGCTGCGTTGCCGGAGTTGATGTCCTTGGCTTTCACCACGTCAGTGCCCTGCACGACCTGATCGATGTAGCCGCCGGTGTCCTGATACCAGCCGCTCAGGCGAAAGGCGACCTTGTCGCTGATCGGCGCCCCGAAAGCGAGACCGGCTTCGTAGCTCGGCGAGCCCTCCTGCGTGAAGGAAACCTGCGCGCGACTGTAAATTTTAAGCGAGTCATAGTTCGGTTCCGGCGTGATGAAGCGCACCGCACCACCCTGCGCACTGGCGCCAAACAGGGTGCCCTGCGGGCCGTACAGAACCTCGACACGGTCGAGATCGAAAATCCGGGGATAAGGGTTGCCGCCATAATAACCAACGTTGCGGATCTGGATCGGCGTTTCGTCGATGTAGATCGCGGTGGTGGCGGAGCCGACGTCCGAGGAAAGGCCGCGGATCGCGATGTTGCTGCCATTATTGGCGGTAGAACCGGCGCTCGACGTGAAGTTCAGCGCGGGAGTCAGGCGGGAGAGGTCGTCGATGGTGCGCACGCCCTGCTGATCCATCAGCCGCTTGTCATAGCTGGTGATCGAGAGCGGAACCTCATTGATTGCCTGTTCGCGCCGCGTTGCGGTGACGACGATGACGCCCTGATCGTCAGCCGCATCGGCTGGGGCAGCATCGGCTGCGTCAGCAGCATGGGCCGTGCCGATGCACGTCGCCAGCGCAGCGACTGCGCAGGATATGGAAAGGGCACTGAATGTGCGCCCGCTTCGCGTCGACCCGATTTCGTTCTTGATGAGAGACATGACTCCGACCCCTTTTTCTCGATACTTGCGAGTAACCTCTCTTGCGCCACGCACCGTCCAGATGTCCTCGCGTGTAACCTCCCTGCTGTTGACCAGCATTTCTGGGCACCGCGTTCCCCGGCGCACGCACATCAAGACAAAGTTTTGCCCGCTGCACCATTGCAAGAAGCGAACCGACCTGTTGCTAAATGTGTAAGAGGAGGGTCCGGCGTTGTTGCAAGCGGCGTCGAGCGATCTCTTTTTTGCACCGCCTGGAGCGCCCAGGCGCTTTAGAGTGATTGCAGATCAAGGCCGTTGGGTTTTGGGTGAGCACAGGCAGAATGGGAAACCCGTCATGACACTGCGGACACTGCTGGCGGGACGCGTCCTTGTGGATGCGCAAGGCACGCTGCTCGGACCGAGCCGGATCAGCATCGGTACCGATGGACGGATCGTGACGGTCGAGCCGGTGCCCGCGGAGTTGTTAAGTCCGGAGGAGGCCGGGCGCCTGATCATGCCCGCACTGTCCAACGCGCATGATCATGGCAGAGGCCTTCGGACCCTCGCCTTTGGCGCGCCCGATCAATCTCTGGAAAGCTGGTTGCCCGACCTGCGCCGCCACCCTCGAGTCGATCCCTGGCTCAACGCTGTCGTGGCGCTCGGCAGGATCGCGTTGAGTGGTGTCGCCGCCGTAAACCATTGCCACAATACGCAGGACGGGCGCGCCTTGCTCGCTGAGGCGGAGGCTGTGTCGCGGGCCGCGCGCGACGTGGGAATCCGCGTCGGGTTTGGCTGGCCATTCTTTGACAGAAACCCCCAAGTCTACGGCGATCTGGCCCGTCTCGCGGCTTTCTATCCTGAAGAACAGCGCGCGGGAATTCTCGCGTCCGCTGATGGAATGCGGGATTGTGCCACGAATTTCTCATGGTTCGAGCAAGCCAAGGCACTCGAGCACGACTATTTCACGCTTCAGTACCATCCGGTGGCGCCGCAATGGACAAAACCCGAGACGCTCGAGGCGATCGCGCGTGCATCAGCAGCGGACGGACGACGGGTGCACACACATATGTTGGAAACCGAGCTTCAACGGGATTGGTCGCGGGCCAATTGTCCGGGGGGTGTCGTGAGCTGGCTAGACAGCCTGGGCCTGCTCAATGAGCAGCTCACTGTCGCACATGCAATCTGGCTCGATGATCGCGACATCGCGCTACTCGCCGAACGCGGCGTCATCGTGAGCGTCAACCTTTCCTCCAATCTGCGTCTCCGGTCGGGCATGCCTCAGATCGGCCGTCTGCTCGATGCCGACGTTCGTGTCGCGTTCGGGCTGGATGGCATGGCTCTGGATGACGACGAGGATATGCTACGGGAGCTGAGGCTGGCATGGCATGTAGGCGCTCGCGAGACGAAGTGGGGCATGGGCCGCGACCCCGGCAAAATCCTGAAAGGCGTTTTCGACTGGGGGAGGCAGTCTATCCTCGGCGCTGCTTCGACGCCCGCCCATACGGTCGCAGCAGGCCAGGATGCGGATCTTTTGATCCTTCGCTTCGGCGTTCTGGCCGCCGATTGCGTCATGCCTGATCCCGATCCTGTCCGCCTTGTGCTCGGACGGGCCAGAGCCGAGCATGTCGAATGTCTGCTCATCCGCGGTCGCCCCGTCGTTCAGGGAGGGCAATGCACCGGGATCGATCTGCGCGCACTAGAAGCGCGCCTCGTCGAGGAAGCGCGAGACGCCTTCGCCCGGTCACCGGCGTCTGAGCGAGACATCGCGCAGGCAAAGTCGGCCATAGGGCGCTACTATTGCTGCGAATAGATACATCGATGCTGGTTCAAGCGAGCCCTGCGGCAGCTTCCGAGGCGCAACAGGACGCTCGTCAATTATAGCTCACCGTAACGGCAAAGCTGCCGGCGTAATCTCCCGAGGCTGTGCTACTCGGCACCGTGAGAGTGCCCCCTACGCCCAACGTGAGGGAGCCCGATGTATTCAGTGTCTGTGCGCCGCTGGCGGATGGCGAAAGTGTGACGCTGAGCGTGCCCCCGCCGCTCCCGCTCATTGTCAGGCTGCCCGGCGTTGTGACCGTGATTGCCGTGCTTGCCTGTCCGCCAATGGAAACCTGCGCGCGACCGCTGGTGAGGCCGGGAAGCAGGACGGGGCTTCCCGTTCCGATGGACCGGGCACCATTCACGTTGCTGATCGAGACAGTGCCGCTACCGCTCGCAGGCGGCCGGATCGCGCCGAACGCCAGATCGCTGCTCTTGGTGAGGGTCAGCGACTTGCGAATGGTCGCGATTGCGTTTCGGGAAAGCGAGGATGCGGAGGGGATTGTCGGCGATTTCGCGACGCCCACGCCCCATGAGGCTGACGCGCTCGTACTGGTAGAGGCGTTATCGCCAAGAATCGGCAGGGTCATTCCAACGAGGAAGGTGCGGCTGCTCGTTGAGGAGAAGCCGGTCAGGGGAAAGGTGATCGAGCCATCGGGATTCGTGGTGACAGCGCCCACCGTTCCGGTGCCGGAAGCCACAATGAAGTTTTTGACTGCCTGAGCCCGGCCACTGATCGTCGTCAGCGAAAAGAGGCGGACGATCGCGGTCGCGCTCGTGCACGCGCTGCCACCCGAGCACCGGATGGTGACGGTCGCGGCCGACTTGGTCCCCGAGGCGATATTTCCCCCGCTGCCCGCCGCCGAGGAGACCGCGCCGCTCGTCGTAATGGCGAAGGCGGTGTTGCCGCTCGCCGCCGCCGCCACATTGCCGAAGTTCGGCGTGTTCGTTGTGATAGTGTTGACTGTGAAAGACTGGGCCAACGCCGGCCCTTGCGGAAGCGCCACCCAGAGCATTGCCGCACAAGTCGCTGCCAGTGTGCGCAGCCGCCGCGCCAGCGCCGGCTGCCTGGTGGGCCAAGCGCTGCGCGCCGCCCCAGATGCGGTCGCATGTCTCAATGCCTTGTCCCTTCGAAAATGACGGTTGCGCTCGCGTCCGGAGCCATGCCTCCCGCTTCCGGAATGGTGACGGAGACCGGCGCGGCCATGGCCATGCCCAGCCGCCCGGCCTGCTCGCGATCGAGTTGCAGATCATAGGTGCCAGGAGGCAGGCTCTCGAAATAAATGCTGCCGTCGAACTCGGAAACCGCCTCCTTCCGCGTGCCATCCTCACCCACAAGCGCAGCGCGCACGGACGACAGGCCCACGAGCTTGCCAGTCGGTTGCCGCAAGACGATGTGGACAAGCGCTTCCCCTACCGGCTTGAACGGATAAGCCAGCACCGCCACCTTGCCCCGGACGGGCGCAAATTCCACAATTTGGGGAGGGACGGCGACATAGGGCAAATCCACATCATCCAGCCCTATCGTGACTCGGGCGGAGGGGCCATATCCCAGGCCCGTCACCAGCGCTCGGCCGTTCGCGTCGGTGACCTCCTCCCTAGTCCCACCTTTCAGTTTGAGCCCGGATACAGGCAATTCGCCCGGATCTCGTCGACCGTTGCCATCGGAATCGAAGAAACTTTCGAACGCCAGATTCCCACCCGATGCCGCCCCGGAGCGCCGCACAGCGTAGCGCCCGCTCAACGGATTGGGGGCCAGACTGAAGCTTAGCTGGATGCCGACGCTCCAGTCCCCTCGGGGTCTGGAATAATCCGCGCTGAAGGTAATATCGGCTATCGGCAAGCGGACACTCAATCCCGCTTCCGCCGTCGTATCCCAGGTCGTTACAAATGATTGTCCGGCCGCGAGCCGCAGGGAGGAGCCTTCTCCCACGCTTCGGTCGACAGCCAGGTTGAAGGATCGGGCCTGAAGAGAGGGCTGCACATCATAGTCAAAGCCGCCCCGAACTTGCCATTCATAGCCCGGATTGAAAGAAGCCGAGACATTTCCGGTCAATCGGTTTTGAGCCCCTGGCCCGGCCACGCGGTTATAATCCCAGCTGGCAGAGACCAGCGCACGGGCAACGGGAAGCGACATGCTCAATGTCCCATAGACGGCGCTCTGTCCGTCCACATAGGCGTCTTGACCGATCCGCAAGGCCACCGGAATGATCGAGCGGTTTCCGGTCTTCAGGCCAAAGTCGAAAGTTGCTTCGGTTCCAGATCGCAGAGCGCGCCCGTCACCACCATGGGGGGCGGCGTCATCGACAAAGCCATTTCGGAATTCAGCGCGTCGTATCGTCGATGCGATCCCGAACGGCTTGCCCGCGATGCCCACGGCAGCAGCATATCCGCTCAGACCGTCTCGCGCTGCATCGCCCTGAACAGCCAAGCCGAATACCGAACCTCGCACGCCGGCCGAGAGGAGGAAGCGCGCGGCATCCTGCGTGGGCGAGTAGCGCGCGAGACCGACCGCGCCTGTCCAGCGCTCGGAAAAGCCGTACAGCACATTCAGCGTACCGACGAGCCGCCCAGCGCCCACGGATGGCTCCTGCGAGCCGTCGAAGCCAATGAGGGTCTTGCCCTGCTCGCCAATGCCGAAGTCGATGATCATTTCTCCGGGAGCGGCCTGTCCGCTGCCGACGGAAATGACCCGGGTGGTCTCAGTGCGGCTGCCATTGGGGCCATAATCCACAATCCGGATGACATTGAGGCCGCGAACCAGCGGGACATCGTCAAATTCGTAGCGTCCTTCGACCGCCGTCGACTGCGCACCGCTCAGAATGTCGTTCACATAGATCTGGACGTCATGCCCACGCGGGAGTTCGCCGCGAATATCGACGCGCTCGAAGATGCTCGCCTGCTCCAAAGGCCGGGTTGAAAACGCAAAGCCGCGCGCGGCAACACTTCTGGGCCCCAGTGAGAGGGCCGGCAGGAATGTGTCGCCCAAGGAAGCACTGGTCGCCTGCAGGGGGCCTAGCAAGCCGCCCTTCGGCTCACGCCGCTCAAGAAGCAACCGCGCCAGAGCTGGCTTCCCATGATCGTCGGACGCGAGATAACCTTGAAATCCGGCGTTCAAGAATGCGGCCGAAGCACGCACATCGAACCGCCTTTGAAAGGGTTGCCCCCGCGTATCGGAACCCAAATCCATGGTTACATCGAAGGCGGGAAAAGACAGCATGCCAGCTGGCGCCGCCACCGAAAGAACCGGCTCCAGGACAGCGCCAGAATGCGCGATGCCCTCTCCCTGCGCCATCCGCTCAGCCCGCATCTGCACGGGCAGCTTTTCTCGAGCCTCGAGATTGAGCTTCAATTCCGACACATCCAATGTCATTCGAACCGGGAGCAGCCGTTCCATCAGGGAAACGGTCAGGTAGATGTCGCCGCTGTCTTGCAGCGCGTCACCCGGCTTCAGAATGATGCGCGCAGTGCCCGCCCGCGCCTCACCCAACGCAATATCAAGGAAGATGGACTGGCGAGCCTGGCCCACCTGCCCCGTCAATCTCCCATCTGCCGGTGAAACCTGAACATCCAGATCGAGAAGGCGCGTCAGCGCGCCGACGGGGATGAGAACGATATCCTCGCCCACCTGAAGTGCGGGAAGCGCATCCGATAAAGATGCCCGGTCAAGGACAACCTCCAGCAGCAAAAGTTGATTATCGTCAGCGGCCAGTTCGCCGTTGTCCGCCCAAAGAGGAGTAGGCTGAGCAGTGGCGATCATGAGCATCAGTCCAATCCACAGGCTACGGCAAGGAGATCTGGCTCTGCGCAAGTATCTTCCCCGGAGCTGTGTCTTGGTCGGTGAACACAACGCTGATTTGCTCGCCTCGCTGCGGATGAGAGCGCAAAGCGATCTTTACCTGTCGCCGCTCTATCTCAGGATAGACACCGATCCCGCGCACGACACCCAACGGCTCGTCCTCGCGGCGCGCCTTCGCCTTCCGGATTTCGATATCGCCGAAAAGGGAATTCGGCCCACGCCTCACCAGGTCAAAAGTGACGACTGGCGTAGGACTTTTAAACTCAGACCCCGACCCAGGGCTCTCCATCGTGAACCGTGTGTTTTCGATCGCGGCCTCAACCTGGGGCGTGCCGATGCGCAGGATCACAGGGATGGAAATCCCAAGAACAGATGCGATGCGGAACGAAACAGCACCGGGCTCAGCATTCGCAGCCTGATCGGCGGTTAGGCCCGTGTCAGGTGGCGGCACCGCCGTCACCGTCAGATGCGTGCGATATTCGCCGGCGGGCCAGTCGCCGGTGCCACCTGCACGAAGACGGATTGTCTGCCCCGTCCCCGGCTTGAGCAGCACGCGCCTGGGCGTCACCAGCATCATGGAACGCGCGGATTGAAGCTTGACACTGAGGTCTCTCACCTCCGGCGCGCCGTCTGCTTCATCCGTTGGGCGGATCTGGCCGGTGGGCAACATGACCTGGTCGACAAAGCTTATGTCATATACCCCTTCGGCAGTGCCCTGGTTGAAGAGGAATATGCTCGCCGTCCGCCCCAGCCTATCAAAGGTGATCCGCTTTGGATTGATGTTGAGGCTGGCGCTCCCGCCGGCCTGCTCTGTCGTCGCAGGCTGGGCAGAAGAGGAAGTGCAAAAAGCGGATGGAAAGGCGCCAGCGACCAACGCGATAGCGATAGCGATGCTCTTGCGTTGGTTCGCAGATCGCGTGACACGCTTCACGACGCCTGGCAGAGTCATCACCGGCGTCTCCAGCTCATTCATATTGCGCCAGGACCAGCAAAGGCCCGCCGTCGGACCCATAGCTGTCGCGTAGCGCTTTCAAAAGAAACGGCGGAACAGACAGAAGCCCATCGCCGCTCAGCCGGCCCATGAGGACATCCTCGAACCCCGAGGGACCGGCTTCAAAGGACGGGAAATTATCATCGCTCAGCGTCGCAATCGGTACCCTGAGCGAACCCCCTGTGCCTGGCTGGACGAATGCTTGTGAGACCAGGAGAGAAAACGTCTGGTTGCTGCCCCCGGCGATTTGAATAGGAGCGGCCATGGAAAGCCCGGCGTTTTGGTCGCTCTCTGTTGACTGCGGCCCTGGCGACAAGATCATGACCCGGAGGCTCGACTGAAGAACCAGCACCGGCTGCAGGACAATGTCCTTCGCCGATTGCCTGATCGAAGCCGGCTCCACGATCGAAACCTGGCCTTTCGCGGTCGCTTCAGCCGCGTTCACCTGTGAGGCTGGAATCGCCGCGCAAAGGCACAGCGCTCCCAGCGCAGGAGCGGTCGCCCGCAACAGGCGCGCTCCCATCCGGATGGATGATGAGACCGTCACGAGACGCTCCTGTCACGGGTCAGTTGTAGGCGACGGTCGCCGTGAAGGTGCCCGAGTAATTGCCAGAGGCCTGCGTATTGGGCAGGGAGAAGCTACCGCCGACGCCGAAGGTCGCGGTGCCAGCTGTGCCGATGGAGCT
Organism: Sphingobium sp. B1D7B; assembly: GCF_025961965.1. Lineage (NCBI taxonomy): Bacteria > Pseudomonadati > Pseudomonadota > Alphaproteobacteria > Sphingomonadales > Sphingobiaceae > Sphingobium > Sphingobium sp. B1D7B. The sequence continues at coordinate 1,046,653 of NZ_JAOQOR010000001.1, read as the reverse complement.
GGACAATGTGCCTGTTGCGGCACTCGGCGTCAGCGTGACGGTGATCGTGCCGCCGGGCGTACCGGTCATGGAGAAGCTGGCGGGCACCGAAATCGAGAAGGTCTGCCCCCCTTCACCCGAGACCGTATAGGCTGCGCGCGACGTCGTGCCACCTGCGGCAACGGCGTCGCCGGAACCAGACAGGCTGCGGTTGCCCGTCGAGGCATCGACAGTGACCGTGTTGGTCCCTGCTACCGAGGGTTTCACGATAGTGCCGAACGCAAGGTCGCTGGTTTTTGCGATCGAGATCGGCTGAACGATCCGGGCTGTACCCGTGGTCGACACAGATGCTGAGGACTGAGCATGGCCTGCCGCGGGAATAGAGGCCAGGATCGCAATCGTCGCGATAGACTTAAAGTTTGCGGACATGAGGTTGTCTTTCTCTTGTTTGATATACTTATGAATTTAATCGGAAAATATAGACCAAACGCGCCTTACAGGCCCGCGGGCGGCAGCGTTTCGCGGATCTTGGGATTGCAAGCGGCTGCGTCTGGCGAACCAGTCGCAAGCAACTGGATCAAGTGATGATCGGTACGGGTGCTTGCTGGCCGTCGCCAAAGACGGGCCCTTGCCCGACGAGGGCGGAAAGGATCTGGAATGCGCGAGGACGACAGGTCCACAATAGTTCTCCGTTTCGGTAACCCCGCTATCCCTGTGAGGGACCGGAGGCTTTGCGTCCCATCGTCGCCGATGGTTTGCCGTTTCGACCGAGAATCTCGGGCGCTATTAGGTAAATTTTGATTTAACTATTATACGCTACACAGTCAACGCCTATGTGGTGAACGACCAGATGGAGAATTGTGCGACTACTCCCATGTTGAACCGCCGATCGAGCAGCCCGATTAGGAGAGCGTTTGTTTTCAATGAAATAAACGCGAGGTTTGGATCATCAGAGCCTAAGCAACACGCCAAGAACTTCGCGGACTGAAGCGAACCGACGATGCGGTTAGCTCGCGCCAAACCGAATTCCATGAGGATGTATTTCGTTGCCGTCGCTATGATCCCGACGAATTACACATCCGGGCTAAATGCCAAGGCCCGTCTCGCGAAAAGCGCCGCTTGGGCTCCTCTCCCCTCGCTTCGCTTGTCAGGGCGTGGAGCGCGCGACGCGGCCAAGCGTCGGCCCTCATCGAAGCGCTTCTGCGGTGGGGCGCTGCCTCAGGATGTCGGCGCAATGCCGGAGAGCAACGAAAGGCAGGCTTGAAAAGGTCTTCGTGCTACCGACCCACCGCTATGTCAGAGCAACCGCCTCAACCGGCAGAGCGCACGAAATTCTGGCTGATCTGCTGGCCGGACCGCGCCAGTCTGCGTACCTCGGGCAGCCGGGACGCTTCATATCGCACGAGCGCGGCTTTGGGGTCGGTCCGCAAGGCCACCGGGTCAAGGTAGCACGCGAGGGTGAGAGCATCTTGCGCGGCGGTTGCAAAGCCATTGCCTGTCATCGGCGTGCAGACATGGGCAGCGTCGCCAACCAGACACATGCGGCCGGCGACGAGGCGGTCCGGACAATATTCCACGACCGGTGTGCCGAGCACCGCTTTGCGGGCGATACATTCCAGGATCGCGTCGCGCCAGGGCGATGGCCAGTGCCGGCGCGCCAGTGCGGCCAGCTCGTCGAACAATTCATCCGGCATGTCGCTCGGGCGCAGCGAATGCCGCACCAACGCGCCCTCGACCGCCCCTGTTCTACGCAGGATTGCGTTATGTCCGGCGTCGTACCAGCCCCAGCCGACCCGGCGGTGGCCCCGCTCGGGACTGCCATCGGCGGCTGTCAGCGGAAAGCCGAGAAGCACATAGGGCCCGGACTCGAGAAACTCCAGATTGGGCGGATAGCGGACAGACAGCGCCGACTCTTCGGCAAAGCCGACCCAGGCCAGATACTCCGCGAAGACCGCATCGGGGCGCTCCGGACTGACCTGCCGCCGCACAACGCTCTGATAGCCGTCCGCGCCGACCAGCAGCTTGCCGTCGAACCGCCGACCATCGGCGGTCCTTGCCCAGGCCCGATCCTCCGTCTCTCCCGTCGCTTCCACACGGGCATCCTGCAGGACGACAATGCCGGCCTCGTCCGCCGCTGCGCGCAGACCGCGATAGACCAATTGCCATGCCTGGACGCCCGTGGCGAGCGCGCCCGTAGCGTGAGGGCGCCCGGTCAACTGCTCAAGCAAGCCATAGCCGACCTGCAGCGCGGCCCCGGTGCGGTCGGTATCGGTCGAGCGCTCCAGCAGCGTGATCGAGAAGCCATGTCGCGACAAGGCGAGGCCGGTCATGAGGCCAGCGAGCGAGCCGCCGACGATCAGAATGTCGCTCATCCGCTCCGAGGTCGCCGACATCAGCTTTTCGGCGTGACCCAGACCTCGACAGGCGCAACGAACTTGCCGGGCGCCGGTTTGCCGACCTGCACGCGATCGATCGTCACCAGCTCGCCGCTCTCCAGATTAAAGCTGGCCCAGGGCTTGGGCATGCGACCGAAGGTCATTTTCTGAACGGGCTGGCCGGTGGCCGAATTCATAATGGTTGCGATGACACTCATGGCCCAGCCGATAGCCACCATGGCGTGCTGCGGTCCAGTGATATTGAAGGCCGGACATGGTGGTGAGAGGTGTCCTCTCGCCCCCACGCCTGCATCACACGAACCTGATCTAGAAATCCGCACGCACCCCAATGCGGAAGTTACGGCCGATCACATCGTACAGCGCCGGGTTGGTCACGCCGAAGCTGGACGGAATGCGATTGGGCGGGTTCTGATCGAGCAGATTGTTGATCGCGCCGAACAGCTGGAACCTGCGCTTGCCGTTCTCGAACACGTTGAGATGCGCGTTCAGATCGACATAGGCGTAGGCCGGAACATGATTGATGTTGATGCTGTTGACAGCAGTTGCGCTGTATCCGGCGTCGCCGGGAGCAATCTTGGTATTGTCGTACTTGCCCGCCGAAATGTAGCGCACCCGCATCGATCCGCCGAGATGCTCATTCTCCCAGCCGAGCGTGGCCGATCCCTCGAAATTGGGCAGGCCCGACTGACCGGAGACCGGGAAGCCATTCTGCCCGGCATAATCGATCGCACGGACGGTATCGACGGTGATGAGATCGAACACGAAGGTGCCGACGGTGCGAAGCGAGATGTCGCCACTGCCGAGCGGTTTGCGGATCAGCGCTTCGACATCGATGCCCCGGGTCTTGATGGTGTTCAGGTTGAGGGCTGCCGATTCGACGCGCGCGAGGGCGTTGGCGCTGTTGCGCGTGATGAGCGCGCAGAATTCCGAAGCGCCGTTCGAACAGCTATCCACGATGACCTGCGCACCAACCGTCGCGATCGCGCCGCTGATCTTGATGTCGAAATAGTCTGCCGACAGGCGCAACCAGCCGAAGTTCAGCACCGCGCCCGCCGTCAAGGTGTTGCCGACCTCGGGCTTCAGGGCAGGATTGCCGCCGCCGAAAATCTGCGTCAGCGAGCTGACCCCGCCATTTTGCGGGTCGGTCAGGAAGGCGAAGGATGCCGAGCGGGGGTTGTTGAGCTCGAAGAAGTTGGGCGCGCGGATATCGCGTGAGCGGGTCGCGCGCAGGCGCAACCAGTTGGTGGGGTCCCACACGCCGCCGGCCTTCCAGCTCCAGACCGAGCCACTGGTCGAGTAGTCCGTCAGCCGAACGGCGCCATTGACGCTCAATCCCGTGGCCAGTGGCAGGCTGGCTTCGACAAAGCCTTCCTTCACCTTGGTCGCCGGCCCCGTGATTGCGCCGGTGTTGTTGGTATGGAAGCGCAGTGCCGTGGACACCGGGTCGGAGGTCCCTTCCACATCATCCACGCGGTACTCGACGCCCGCGGCCACGGCGAGCGGCCCCGCCCAGAGATCGGCCAGTTCACCCTGAACGCTGGCCGAAGCGACATGCTGGGTCAGCAGGGTCGACTGGAAGGCGGTGCCGAAGGAATAGCCGACATTGTTGGGGTTGTAATTGTTCTGGCCAAGAATGTTCAAAGGCAGACAGCCCTGCACCAGCGGATTGGTCGGGTCGGTCAGGGTGGAGCGGCACACGATATTGCCATTGGGCACCCCCGTCAGGAACGCGCCCTGGTCGACAGCGTCGGCCGCCCGCTGGAAATTATCGGTAATCAGCGAATTATAGCCATATTGCTGATATTTGGTTCGGCCATATTGATAGTAGAAATCGGCGGTCCAGCCATTGCCGAGTTGGGCGGTCAGGCCGCCGACAAAGCGCATGGTGTTGCGGTTGGTCTCCCCGCGCTGCGGCCCGAAGTCACTGGTGATGCGCCCCAGCGTGACCGAGGTGACGCCAGCCCCGTCCATCGCGGCTGCCAGTTGCGGGGAGATATAGGCATTGTCTCGCCGGATCGTGGGCGCGGTGCCAAGGAAGAGGCGGCCCTGCGACGACAGGTTGCTGGCCTTGATGTCGGCATAAGAGGCTTCGACGAACAGGTTGATATCCGGCGTCACGTCAAAATCCGCGCGGCCATATAGCGAGTAGCGCTCGACCGGCGAATAGAGCGGGAAGAATTGGTAGAAAGCGTGCTGCGGGTCGATGCTGCCGCCTGACTGGAAGATCGGCGCGCCATAATATGTTCCATAATCATGCCGGAAGATGTTGCCATTAGGCGCGATCTCGGTCCCCGCCAGCGGCCCGGTGTGGATGAGGCCATTGAAACTCGCGACCGACGGACGCATGTCCGGCAGGATCAGCTGGCGAGCGAGGCCGTTGAGCTGGGGCACCGGATTGGCCACCGGACCATATTCTTCCGCGCACCATGTTCTGGTGTAGCAGTCGCCTACGCCCCGGTTCTTCACGTAATCACCGCCGATGATCACATGGCCGCGGCCGCCCGCAAATGCCTTGCCCGCACCGAGTGACAGCGAGGTTTCGCTGGCGTCGCCGCGCTGGGATATGCCCTGCTGGGCGGTCAGGCGAATGCCCTGAATGTCCTTGGCCAGGATCAGGTTCACGACGCCGGCCACGGCATCCGATCCATAAGCCGCCGAGGCGCCGCCCGTCACGACTTCCACCCGTTCAACGAGCGAGGTCGGGATCATGTTGAGATCGACCGCGCCAGCCGGGCGCGTGAAATTGCCCTGCGTGGTGCCGCCGACAAATCGCCGGCCATCGACAAGCACCAGCGTGCGCGTGCCGCCAATGCCGCGAAGGTCCATGGTTTGTGCGCCGGCACTGCCGATGAAGATGGCGGTGGTGGCGGGCGTGGATTGAGCACGGAAGGCCGGCAGATCATTCAGCACATCGGCGACGTTGGTCGCGGCTTGGGCCTGTATCTCCTCCGCGCCGATCATGGTCACGGGCGTCGGCGCCGTAAAACCTGAGCTTTGGATGCGCGACCCGGTGACGATGATCGCCGGCGCTTCGGCCGATGCGTTGCTCTCGCGCCCCTCGTCCTGCTGAGCCAAGGCCGGTGTTGCGAGCAGCAAACTTGCGGCCAGTGATGCAAGGCTTCCCTGCCACATGCGCGACGTGCTGGAGCACTGATATGCCATTTGTTCCCTCTCCCTGTTTTTGGCGATCGACCGTTGACGTAACACCTTGATTCGTTGATTACTCAATAGATGCGATTATAACAAGCGAAAACGGGGAGGTTTCGATGAGTTCGTTTGATGATTTCGGTATTCCACACGCCGATATGTCAAATATGTCCCGTCGCTCGGTGCTTGTCGGGAGCGCACTGGGTGTCGGCATGGCCGCCTCTCCGCTTTGGGCGATGGGGAATGTGGACGAGGCAGCTCCCCATGCCCAGACTCGTCAGGGCGCCGTGCGGGGTGCCCGCGAAAATGACGTTTGCGCCTTCAAGGGCCTGCCTTACGGCGCCCCGACCGATGGCGATCGGCGCTTCCGCGCGCCGGCGCTCCCGCAGTCCTGGCAAGGCATCCGCGACGCGACGACGTTCGGTGATCGTTGCCCGCAGTTGACCGCACCGCCAACAGCGGCCTTTTCATCATGGACAGAGCCAGAGGGCGAAAGCGAAGACTGCCTCAAGCTCAACATTTGGACACCTGCACCGGACTCGGGTCGCCGCCCGGTCATGGTCTGGTTCCACGGCGGCGGCGTCTCCGTCGGGTCCGGTTCCATCAACGTCTATGATGGCGGCAATCTGGCGCGAAAGGGCGATGTCGTCGTCGTCACGGTCAACCACCGACTGAACGTCTTTGGCTATCTCTATCTCGGCGAGGGCGAGGATGCGCCGGCGAATGTCGGCCAGCTTGATCTCGTCGCCTCCCTGCAATGGGTCCGCGACAACATCGCCGCCTTTGGGGGAGACCCCGAGAATGTTATGATCTTTGGGGAATCCGGCGGGGGATCCAAGGTGGCGGCCCTGATGCACATGCCGGCGGCGTCTGGTCTTTTCCACAAGGCAGCTTTGCAGAGCGGATTCGGCACCGTTGTGCAGAGCCCCGACGAAGCCCGGGCCATTGCGACCGCCTTGTGCCAGGAATTGGGAGTGGAGCCCGGCGATCTGCGCGCCCTTCGTGCCCTATCCTATAGCCAGCTTCTCAAGGCCCTCCAGTCTGCGGCAGGTGGACATCCGATGCGTGGACCCAGCATCGTCGCCGACGGTCAGGTCCTTCCCGTCCGGCCATTCGACAAGCGCTTCCCGGCGCAATCTGCCCATATCCCCCTCCTTGTCGGCCACACGGCAAGCGAAACGACCGTGCTGTTCCCACCGGAAGGCGCGTTCAGCTTCTCATGGGAAGAGGCGGCCGCCGCGCTGGCCTCGCAGTTCGCCGATCCGGCCGCCCTGATCGCCGGGTTTCGCGCGCTTGATCCCGAGAAATCCCCCAGCCAAATCTATTTCGCCATCACGACCGAGGCGGGCATGGGGCGCGGCGCGCGAAATGTGCAGGACCTGGCGGCCGGCCGCGACGGGGCAAATGTCTTCGCCTATCTTCTTGCTTGGAAAACACCCGTGGAAGGCGGGAGGCTGGGGTCCCCGCACAGCCTGGACCTTCCGCTGGTGTTCGATACTGTCGCGTCATCCCCATCGATCCTTGGCGAATATCCGCGGGCGCCCCAGAGGGTGGCGGACGCCATGAGCGGTGCCTGGCTGGCATTTGCGCGGCACGGCAGCCCCAATGCGCCGGGCCTGACGGAATGGCCACCCTATCGGCCTGGGCAACATATGACGATGATCTTCGACACGGAAAGTCGGGCCGTCGAAGATCCACTTGGCCCTGCGCAGCGGCTGATCGACGGTGCGGTTCACTGAGCAACCCGCGACAGAGCAACTGCTCTGCTTGCATCAGCTCAATAACGAAAGATGCGAAAGCAATTGACTTTCGTTGTCAGGCCCTGCGAAAGTCGCTCCATGGCTATTGAGTATGATGTTCTGGTCGTTGGGGGAGGCATAAACGGCGCTGCGATTGCGCGCGATGCGGCGGGCCGTGGCGCGCGTGTCATGCTCGTCGAGCAGGACGATCTTGCCGCGCATACCTCCTCGGCCAGCACTAAGCTCATTCATGGCGGGCTGCGCTATCTCGAGCAGTATGAGTTCCGGCTGGTCGCCAAGGCCTTGGCGGAGCGGGAACGGCTGATGCGTGCGGCGCCGCACCTCATCCGCCCGCTCGAGTTCGTTTTGCCCCATGATCGCGGCATGCGGCCCATGTGGATGATGCGCATCGGCCTGTTCCTTTATGATCGGCTGGGCGGGCGCAGCAGCCTGCCCCGCTCGCGGGCGATCAGGCTGGCCGGGGATGGCTATGGCAGCGCCATTCAATCTCGGTTTGGCCACGGCTATGTCTATGCCGATTGCTGGGGCGACGACAGCCGCCTCGTCGTCGCCAATGCTCAGGATGCCGCCGAGCATGGTGCGACGATCCTCACCCACACAAAATGCCTCTCCGCGCAAAGGGATCAGCACGGCTGGCGCGTGTCCTTGCAGGGCACTGACGGCACGCCGTTCTCCGTGACGGCGCATGTGCTCATTAACGCCACCGGCTCCTGGGCCGCTGATTTCCTGCCCGAGCGGGCCGGCATCACGGGCGCCGGCACATTGCGGCTGATCAAGGGCAGCCACATCGTCACCCGCAAGCTGTATGAGGGCGACCATGCCTATATCCTGCAGAATCCGGACAAGCGCATCGTCTTTGCCATTCCTTATGAAAACGACTTCACGCTGATCGGCACGACGGATGTGGAGTGGCAGGGCGCGCCGGACGTCGTGACGATTGATGCGGCGGAAACGGATTATCTCTGCGACTCCGTGAACCGCTGGTTCGCCACGCAGATCACGCCGCAGGATGTGATGTGGAGTTTTGCCGGCGTGCGCCCGCTCTATGACGACGCGACGACCAACGCCTCGGAGATCAGTCGCGACTACGTCCTCTCGCTGGATCATGCCGGGGGCGCGGCGCCGGTGATGAGCGTTTTCGGCGGCAAGATCACCACGCACCGCGCGCTGGCCGAAGAGGTGATGGACAAGCTCGCCCGGCACCTTCCGAACCAGCGACCGGCCTGGACAGCCGCCGCTCCGCTGCCCGGCGGCGATCTGGGTACGGGAGGGCTGGATGGCCTCATTGCCGACCTGCGGGAAAAGTTTGCTTTTCTCGGCGAAACCACCATCCGCCGCCTGGCGGAGAGCTATGGCTCACGCATCTTCAAGCTGCTCGCAGGCGTGAAGACGGCCGACGATCTCGGGCAGCATTTCGGCGCCGGGCTCACCCAAGCCGAAGTGGATTATCTTCTCGCGCATGAATGGGCACGCTCGGTCGACGATATTGTCTGGCGTCGATCGAAACTTGGGCTGCATATGCGCAGGGAAGAGGTGGCGGTGCTGGAAGCCTATCTCGCGAACCATGCGAGGGTGGACGTCAACGCCGTCGGATAAATGACAATCGATAAACGTGGAGGGGCCAATGTCACCGGGGAAGGCATTTATTGGAGAACTGATCTCCGAATGCATTGCAGTGTTCATCATCATCACCATCGGCTGTTCTGCCGCCGCGATGTATTTTCTCTATGATCCAAGCCCTTACAGCACAGCCTATTTCGGGGTGTGCATCACCTGGGGCCTTGCCGTCACCATCGCCATCTATGTGACGGGCGCCGTCTCCGGCACGCACGCCAACCCGGCAGTCACCCTCGCGCTCATGATCTATCGCGGCTTCCCCGGGCGCAAGGTCGTGCCGTTCTGGCTGGCGCAAATCCTCGGCGCGTTTCTGGGTGCCGCCGTGGTCTACATGATGTTCTCGCCGGTGATCGATGCGTTCAACGCGACGCAGGGGGTGGAGCGGGCGGCCGGTGGCGGCGCCGGCGTGTTCTTCACCGCGCCGGGCGCGCACATCACACCGATCCGGGCGTTCTTCAACGAGATCGTGCTGACCGGCTTCCTGCTGCTCGGCATCTTCGCGATCACTGAGGAATATAACACGCAGGCGCCCGAGGCCAATTCGAGCGCGCTCATCATCGGCCTGCTGGTTGCCATGATCGGCGGCGGCGCGGGATATCTGGAAGGGTGGCCGATCAACCCCGCGCGCGACCTTGGCCCCCGCATTTTCGGCTATCTGGCGGGCTGGGGCGAATCCGCTTTTCCGGGGCCGGGCAATTACTGGTGGGTGCCCATCGCCGGCCCGTTCTGCGGCGGCGTGCTGGGCGCCAGCGTCTATCATTGGCTGATCCGGCCGTTCCTGCCCGCACGCCACAAGCGCGCCGTGCAGGAGACGATCCCCGCCGAGGCTGACGCGGCCAACTGACAATCGCGCCGCGCAGCCGGCGACCACAGGAGAGCAATCATGGCCCAGCCACCCTATATTCTCGCGATCGACCAGGGCACGACCTCGACGCGGTGCATCCTGTTCGATGCCGCCGCCAATCCAGTCGCCACGACGCAGCGCGAATTCAAGCAGCATTATCCCAATCTCGGCTGGGTAGAGCATGATCCCGAGGACATCTGGACCGACACCGTCGCCATGATGCAGGATGTGGTGGCCAAGGCCGACGTCGATGTCGCGGATGTCGCCGCGATCGGCATCACCAACCAGCGGGAGACCGTCGTGGTGTGGGATCGGGCGACCGGCAAGCCCATTCACAACGCGATCGTCTGGCAGGACCGGCGGACCGCCGATGAATGCGCGCGGCTGAAGGACAGCGGCGCCGAAGAGATGGTCACCGCCAAGACGGGGTTGCTGATCGACCCCTATTTCTCGGCGACCAAGGCCGCGTGGATATTGGACAATGTCGCGGGCGCCCGCGCTGCCGCCGAGCGCGGCGAACTGGCGTTCGGCACGATCGACAGCTTCCTGCTCTGGCGGCTGACCGGCGGCACGGTCCACGCAACCGACCCCACCAATGCGGGCCGCACGTTGCTGTTCAACATCATGGACCAGGCCTGGGACGACGAGTTGCTCAGCCTCTTCCGCGTGCCCGCCGCGATGCTGCCTGAGGTTCGGGACAATAGCTGCATCTTCGGCCAGTGCGATGCCGAGATTCTCGGGAAGGCCATCCCGGTCGCGGGGATGATCGGTGATCAGCAGTCCGCGCTCTTCGGGCAGGGCTGCTTCCGCACCGGCATGGCGAAATCGACCTATGGCACGGGCTGCTTCGCGCTCATGAACATCGGCACGGAGCCGGTGCTCTCGAAAACGCGCATGCTCACCACCCCGGCCTATCGCTTGGCCGGAACGACGACCTATGCGCTGGAAGGCTCGATCTTCGTCGCCGGCGCGGCGGTCAAATGGCTGCGCGACGGGCTCAAGATCATCACCCATGCCTCGGAAACGGACGGCATGGCCACCCGCGTGCCGGACAGTCATGGCGTCTATATGGTGCCCGCCTTTGTCGGCTTGGGCGCGCCTTATTGGGATCCGCACGCGCGCGGACTGATCTGCGGCCTCACGCTCGATGCGACCGACGCGCACCTGGCCCGCGCCGCGCTGGAATCCGTCGCCTATCAGACCATGGACCTGATCGACGCCATGAAGGCCGATGTCGGCGAAGGCGAAACTGCCTTGCGCGTCGATGGCGGCATGGCCGTCAACGACTGGCTCTGCCAGTTCCTCTCCGACGTGCTGGTCGCGCCGGTCGAGCGGCCCGCCATTGTCGAGACGACGGCATTGGGCGCGGCGTTCATGGCCGGGCTGGCGACCAGCGTGTGGAGCGGTCTGGATGACCTCGACCGGATCTGGACCCGCGAGCGGCGCTTCGAGCCCAAGATGCCGGAAGCAACCCGATCGGCCGCCGTCGATGGTTGGCGAAAGGCGGTCGAACGCGCCATTTCCTGAGTTGCGCTTTCGCCCCGCTGTTCCATGCCACGAAGGGCCGGCCGCGCAGCCATCACGGCCCCCCCGTGATGCCGTGCGCCCGGCTACAAGGACGCTTGCAACTCAAGGATCGAAGCGTCAGAACGCCGGCATGACGAGCGCATCCAACACCCGCCACCGCCAGATCCTGGATCTGGCGCGCCGCAACGGCAAGGTGACGGTGGAGGATCTCGTCGGCCGCATGAATGTGACGCCCCAGACCATTCGCAAGGATCTCAACGATCTGTGCGAGCGCGGTTATCTGTCGCGCGTGCATGGCGGCGCCATTCTCGGCTCTGGCGTCGAGAATCTGGAATATGAGGCCCGCCGCCGCCTGTCCGTGGCCGAGAAAAAGGCGATCGGCAAGGAGGCTGCGGCCCGCATTCCCGATGGCGCCTCCTTGTTCATCAATATCGGCACGACGACCGAGGAAGTCGCGCGGGCGCTCGCCGGCCGCAGCAATCTGATGGTCCTCACCAACAATCTGAACGTGGTCGATATCCTCTGCCGTAACAGCGCGATCGACCTGATCGTCGTCGGCGGCCGGGTGCGTCATGCCGATCGCGCTGCGGTCGGCCCCACTGCGGTCGATTTCATTCGAAACTTCAAGGTCGATTTCGCGGTCATCGGCGCGTCCGCCATCGATGAGGATGGCTCGTTGCTGGATTTCGACCTGAACGAGGTGCAGGTCTCGCACGCCATCGTCGAGAACTCGCGCTCCGTCATCCTCGTCGCGGACAGCAGCAAGCTTACCCGCAGCGCCCCGGTCCGCATCGGCCACATCAGCGCCGTCGACATATTGGTGACCGACTATCTCGACAGCCCGGAACTCGCCGCAGTCTGCGCCGAGCATAATGTCGAGGTCGTCAACGCAATGCCCGAAAGCGCCACGACGGAGTAAGGCGCAGCGCAGGAGGTTCGTGGGGTTGGCTCCCCTCCTCTTCCGAGGAGAGGCTCAAGATCCCGCCTAGGCCCTCACTGCCCGCGCGACGGCCGCTTCGACCACGGCGCGATGGGCTTCCACAACCGGTTCGAGCAGCGCGGCATCCACCTTGTCGATCGTATCGTCCTCGACATGGCACCAGCGATGGATGCCCAGGCCGGCGAAGGCATTCACATAGCCCCGGTCGATGATGGAGGACAGCTCACCCGCGCCGCCGACGACTTCGATCGGCCGCTCATACCCCACAAGCCCGCGAAACGCCTCAGTGGTCTCTGCCATCAAGCCCGGCGAGGTCATGAGGACGCGCTGCGGATCGGCGCAGGAGAGAAGCTGGTGATTGCGGCTCAGCACCTCATAGGCATCGCGGGTAGCGAGCCCGGCCCCCAGATGGGTCCAGATCTGTGTCTGGGCGGCTGGCGGCCCCTCGGAGAGAGAGTGGTGCGTGCCGGCGAAATCGAGCTCATGCCCGCCGGCGTTGATGGCGAAGAGCGAATGATCCGGGTAGCGGATCGCCGCCCAGCGGCACAGCTCGAGAAAGGCGGCAGTCCCGGGCGCCCGCTCGCCGACGCTGACGCCCCAGCCCGAGCGGGGCGTGGAGAAAGCCAGCCACTTGGGGCCCGCCTCGCGCCGCGCGATGATATTGCTGCTGTGGCCGGTCGCGCTTTTCCCCGTGAGAATGAGGGTCAGGGGTCGGCGCGCGGCAACGGCCTCGGCGATGATCGGAAGGTCGCGCGGCGCCATCAGCGCGATGGGCACGTCCGCGATGGGCTTCAACCGGGTGTTGAGCGCCACGATGCTGCCGGTCGGCCCGGTCGTCACGATGACGATCGCGGCCGGCTTGTTCGGAATGACCCGATCCAGCATCGGCTTAACCTCGCCCGAGAAAATCGCCGCGTGGCGACCATAAGGCAGGACGACGATGGCGATCTTCCCGGCGACGCCCTGCGCCTCGAACGCATCACGGACCAGAACGGCCGGGGCGGTAATGCCCTTCGCAGGCGTGGAGACGACGACCGGCTGCGCGGCCACCGCGACCCGCTTGTCCCCGGCGCGCAACTCCGTCACCGCCGGCTCGAATGTGGGGATCGGGAATTTAACCTCATCGACCTTGAAGCCGACCGTCGCGAGGCGCTTGCCGATCCACGCCGCGGTGGCAAGATCGCCCGCAGAGCCCGAGACCTTGCTGCCGAACGAGGCGTAGGTCTCCATGTCTTCGCGCAGCTGCTTTTGAAGCGGAGACGCGAAGGGCGCGGCGCCGGTGGGTGCCGGAGCGGATGCAGCCGAGGCCGGCGCTCCGCCAGCCCAGACGGCAACGCCCGCCAGCCCGACAGAAGCCTGAAGCATATCACGCCTGCTCTGCATCGATGTGTTCCTTCTATGGGTCGCCCGCAGGCGCTGGTTCAGTTGGCCGGGTCCGCCCGGTCCCAGGGCGCGACGGGCTGGGTGAAGGCGAGGAGATCTTCGATCAGCGCCTGCACCAGCGGCAGGCTCATTTTGACATTGGGAACCAGGGCTTTGAGCCAGAGAGATTTGACTGGAAAGTCCGGCAGCAATTGCACGAGCCGGCCAGCGCGCACGGCCTCCCGCGAGACGAACTCGCTCAGCATGACGATCCCCGCGCCCCTCAAAGCGGCATCGCGCAGGACGATGGCGGTGTTGACCGCAAAGCGCGAACTGACATCGACCGCCAGATCGCCTGACTCGCTTTCGAAAACCCAGGTTCCCCCAATCGACTGCGAGTTGAGGCAATCATGCTCGACCAGCTCGCGCGGATGCTTGGGGTGTCCCCGCCGGGCCAGATAGGACGGCGCGGCGCAGATCACCATCGGATGCTCGCACAAAGGGACATCCATCACACCGGCATAAGAGGCGGCCATGGCGCCGATCGCCAGATCGAAGCCCTCCTCGATGGGGTTCACGGAGCGATCGACCAGCATGAGATCGATGCTGACGCCGACATGGCTCTGCACGAAATCCGCGAAGAAGCGGCCGAAATAGCTGCTGGCCACCGTGGTCGGGCATTTGATCCGCAGATGCCCGTCCAGCGCCTGGCGGGATCGACGCGCGCCGGCGACGACATCGTCGGTCTGGCGCACCAGCGCGCGGATGCGCGGCAATTGGCGCTCGCCAAAGGCTGTCAGCTCGGCCTTGCGCGGGGTCCTGACGAACAGCACCGCGCCCAGTTCATCCTCCAGCCTCCCGATCCGCTTGGACATGACCGACGGCGCGATATTGAGCTTGCGCGCGGCAGCGGCGAGGCTGCCGCATTCAACCACGGCCAGAAAGGCGCGCATGTTGAGCAGCGTATCCATCAGGGCGCGCTCACGAATGGCCGCCCGCGCGTCATCATTTGAAAGTCACTCGCGCCACCGCAATCCCCTTCTCGCCGGAGACGGCATAATAGAGATAGATGCGGCCATCGTCGTTGAAAACGCCGGGATCACGCAAGGCATGCTCCGCGCCCGTCGCCATGCCCCCGCGCGAGGAGACCAAAGGCAGATTGGCGCCTTCATAGGCCTTTTCCGGGCGCATCACTTCCGTTGGCGTCGAGGCTGTCCACTCCGACCAGTCGGGCCGCAGATCGACGCTGGCATGGAGGATGCGTTCGGGCGAGTCCCCTACATTGGTGTAGAAGACATGCAGCGTATCGCCGATGCGCGTCACGCCGGCATGACGCATCTCATCGAGAATGCGCGGGCCGGCTTCGAACGGCGGCAGGAGCGATGCCGACCGGAAGAACTGGCCACTGCGCAGCCAGACCGGATAGGCGCTCGCCTTGTCGGCCATGCCCAGGCCGTAGCTGCTGCCCTTGTAACTGAACACGCGAATATAGGGCGCCCCGAACGCGCCGGACGCAGCGGTAAAGCTCAGACCATCTGGCGACGTCGCAACAAAGCTGCGCTGGGCGTAGGGCCGGCCGCCATAGTCGCCGCCGGGCATCTCGGTGGCGCCATGATAATAGAGCACGATCCGTTTATTCTCTTCATCCACGACGGCATCGGGAGACGAGATGTGGTGCAGCGCCGAGGTCTGCTCCAGCCGCAATGTGCCATCTTTATAGACGGTCCAGGGGCCTTCGGGCCGATCGGCATAAGCCAGGCGGATGTAACCGCCGCGGTGATGGCCGAAATACATATAATATTTGCCGAGCGGATTCTTGATCCAGCTCGGCACCCGGATCACCGAGGGGCCGTTGATATTGTTGCCCAGATCGCCTTCCAGCCCCGGCATGTCCGGATAGATGACGGGGCCTGAGCCGATGCGCTCCGCCACCACAGCCGAGACTTTGACGCTCTCGGTCGAGCGCGATGTCGGCGCCTGAGCCGTCGCGGGAGAGGTACTGGCGAGGATCGGAGAGATCAGGAGACCGGCCAGCAACCCGGCATATATTCGCTTCGTCCTGTTACCGCTGCGCATCTCTCTGATCCTCTCCATCGTCTCTATGGGCGCCTCAGGCCTGCCGGCTGGCTGCCTGCGCTGTCTGGCTCATCTCACCGGGCTGGTCATGCAGGAACACGCCCTGCCTGCGCAACTCTGCCTGCAGGCTGGTCACATCGAGCGCGCGGGGCTGGACGCCGGCGTTCACGCTGAGCGCGGCTGCGGCGCCAGCGGCCTGTCCGGTCAGCCAGCATTGCGGGATCTCGCGCATGAAGCCATGCGAGTTGGCATCGCAGCTGATGTGCTTGCCACCTGCGAGCAGGCCATCGAGCTTGCGCGGCACCAACGCACCATAGGGCACCGAGATCACCGGATATTTGAGGCTGACCGAGGGGCTGACCCCGACCTCGTCAGGCAGCGCAATGCCATCCGCCCACTGGCTGCGCAGGATCTTGCCCATGCCGGCCAGACGCCTTGTGTGCCGCACGCCAAGCTGCGAGCCGCTCTGCAGCATATAGCATTGCTCGAACCCCGGCGCATGGGCGAGGAAGAATTCGCAATGCGTCTGCATGAACCGGTGCGAGCGGATCTCCAGCTCGGTCTGGTCGTCGACATCCAGCGCCGACAGGCCGGACTGGCGTGGGCCGAGGAACAGCGCGATGTCGTTGCGCCAGGAGACATAAGGCGGCTGGAAGAAGCCGAGCCGCTCACGGCCGAGCTTGGCGAACTCGGCATATTGCTCGGGCTCATTGGCGCGGAACGCCAGCCAGCGGTCCATGTCCACACCGCCCAGCATGAAGCCGGTGTTGGCGCTGTGGTGGACGTCGCCTTCCTCGATATCGGTGTCGAACTCGGCGCCGGCGCGCGCGAAGATGTCGCCATCGCCGGTGGTATCGACCACCACCTTGGCCCGCAGCGCCTGACGCCCGGCCTTGGATTCGAACACCACGCCCTCGACCTTGCCGTCGGCGACCATCGGCACTGCTGCCCAGCTGTGGAACACCAGCCGCACGCCGGCCGCCAGCAGCATCTCCTGGCTGATCAGCTTCAACCGCTCGGGATCGAGCGTGGGCGACCAGCAGACCGTGCCGTGGAAGGCCGCAGTGCGCTGGCCCCAGTAGCTCGCCTTCTTGGGATCGCGCGAGCCCCAGTCGGCGCGCGGCGGCCCGGCGAGGCCCGCGGCGGGCAGGCGCCCGAGCACATCATTGGCAAAGCCCTGGATGACCTGGCGGCCGGTCCAATCGGTCATCCGGTCGATCCAGATGACGAGGCCGCCGGTGGAAAGGCCGCCCAGATGATTATAGCGCTCCATCAGCACCACATCGGCCCCGGCCTGCGCCGCCGCCCATGCCGCCGCCGTGCCCGAAGGCCCGCCGCCGACCACCAGCACGTCGCAGCTATGATACACCGGGATCTCGCGCGCGGGCTCGACCCAGGTCCCCGTGCCATTGGCCCGCGGCAGCACCCGGCCACCCGTCTCGAACACGTCAGAGGCCAGAAAACGATCCTCCGACTGGCGAACTTCCTGAACTTTAGGTCTGTCCATAATCGGCGAACCATATCCTTTCTGGGGAGGGATGGCGCTGCGGGCGCCATCCCATGAGTGTTGGTGAAGCGCGGGCGCCCTTACATCTTGAACCGCAGACCGACGCGGAATGCGCGCCCGACCTGATCGAACAAGGGCGATGCCTGATCCGGGAAGGGCGGCGCGACATTGAAGATGTTGTTCAGGCGAATGAACATCTCCCGGCTCCGATCGGCGTCCCGCGAGACATCGACCGTGAACGTCGCGTTGGTGTAGAAGGTGTTCTTCGTATCGTTGAAGTTGATGCTGTTCAGCGTGCCAGTCCCGACAACGAAATCATTGTCGATCTTGCCGCCCTGCAGCCAGCGCAGGTCCAGCGTGCTCGTCAGGCGGCCCAGTTCATGCGTGACGAGGCCGGACACGCGCCAGTGCGGCGTCACATATTCGCCTGCCCGTTCTTCCGTGCTGGCGGTGGACACGGCCGTGGTGGCCAATGTGTCCAGATATGTCCCCAGCAGGCGAATGGAGAGCGACCCGGCGCCCTGACCGAAGATGTTCTCCAGCGAGGAGCGATAGGCGGCTTCGAAGTCGACGCCCTTGGTCTTCAGGCGATCCAGATTCTCGAAGCGGACCGTCACACCGGTGATGTCGCCGGCCGGGGCACCGCCAGAGGTCGTGACGAGACTGCAGAAGTCGGAAATGCCGTCCACATAACAGCGCTCAAGCACCTCGTTCGCGGAGATCGTCCCGATCACGCCCTTGATGTCGATATCGTAATAATCGACCGAGAGACGCAGGCCGTCCAGCCAGCGGGGCTGATAGACGATGCCCGCCGTGAGCGTATCGGCTTTTTCAGGATCGAGATTGGGATTGCCCAGAGATGCGACCTCGACCGTGTAGTTGGTCGACCGGCGCGGATCGCGAATGTTCTGGCGCGCCACCGTCGTCGGCGCGAACAGCTCGGCAAAATTGCCCGCCCGGATGTCGCGGGACCGCGTGGCGCGAAGCCGCAGCTCGCTCGACAATTCCCACGTGCCGCCGACCTTCCAGGTCGTGACGCCACCCGATGTGCTGTAATCCGTGTAGCGCGCGGCGAGGTTGAGATCGAACGAGCGAATGAACGGCAGATCCTTCAACAGCGGGATCGCCAGTTCGCCGAACACTTCCTTCACATTGTAGCTGCCGGAGATCGGCTGGCGCGCGCCGCTCTGCCACTGGCCGGCCTGCGAAATGGCGTCCACCGTCGCATCGATCGACTCTTCGCGATACTCCGCGCCGAACGCGGCGTTGATCGGGCCGGCCCAGCCCTCGAACAGCGCACCATTAGCGCTGAACGCAGCGACTTGCTGCTTGGTGATGAGGTCGAAGCGCGACGTGCCTGTGATGTAGGCAATGGCTTCCTGCGAAGGCGATCCAAAGCCAAACAGATTGAGCGGCGCGCACGCCGGGTCGTCATTGAGCGGATTGGCATCGGCATTCACGCGACAAACGATGTTGCTGCCAGAGCGCACGGCGTCGATCGCCTTGCGATAATTGATCATGTTGATCTGGCCGACATACTCCTGGACGAAGTGATTGCGGCCATATTGGTAATAAGCATCGAACGACCAGTCCCCGAGCGTGCCTTCCACGCCGACGACCCCGCGATAGACCGACGGCGAACCGACATGTCCGCGCACGGCGCCCAGGCCCTGCTCACGCAGAGAGCGACCGAAGTTGAAGCAGGTGACGCCGGCGGCAAGCGCACGCGTGCGGAAGTCGTCGCTCAGATAGGGGTTGGTGATCGGCACCAGCACATTGCCGGTCTGCCCGCCGGGAATGGTGGTCGCCGAACAGGTGGGGTTGCCGGTGACGGAGCCCTGCTGGCGCGGCTCGGCGAAATAGCCATTGGTGATCGACCGCGCGAAGCTGCCTTCCGCAAACAGAGTGAGGTTGTCTACCACCTCATAGGAGACGCGGGCCATCGCCGAATAGCGCTCGACCGGCTGCTGGAGGTTGCCGCCCGGATTGATGATCTCGGTGTAGTTGCTCGTGCCGCCGATCATCCGGTTGCCGAAGACTTCGCCATAGCCGAACTGGCCGGTCTGCTGCCCCGGGAGGAAGGTCGTGCCACGCAGCGGACCGCTGGTGATCAGGCCACCTTCCCACAGGTCGGTGCGGCGCACGTCGTCCGCGTAGATGGTCGCAGGCAGGCCATTTTGCGCATAAGCCGAGTTGCCGGCGACGCCACGGCTCACCCAGGGGCGCGGACGATAGGGCGTCTGGCCGATCCCCTCATTCTTGGAATATTCGCCGCCGATCAGAATATGGC
The DNA here is from genome assembly GCF_025961965.1 of Sphingobium sp. B1D7B. Taxonomy (NCBI): domain Bacteria; kingdom Pseudomonadati; phylum Pseudomonadota; class Alphaproteobacteria; order Sphingomonadales; family Sphingobiaceae; genus Sphingobium; species Sphingobium sp. B1D7B. The sequence continues at coordinate 1,027,208 of NZ_JAOQOR010000001.1, read as the reverse complement.
CGCGCCCGCCGCCAAAGCTGGTTCCGGCCGCCAGCCCTGCCAGCACGTTCTGGGCATCGCCATATTGCGAAATGCCGCTCTGAACCGTGCCCTCGACGCCTTGGAGTTTGGACTTGAGAATGAGGTTGATCACGCCGGACACGGCGTCCGACCCCCAGGACGCCGAGGCGCCGCCGGTGACGACTTCCGTGCGTTCGATGAGAATGGCCGGGATGACGCCGAGGTCGACCGTACCCTCCGGCGCAGTCGCGACATGGCGGCGGCCATCCACCAGCACCAGCGTGCGCTGCGCGCCGACATTGCGCAGATCGGCAACCACCGTCGCGGATGACAAGGCCCGCGCAACGCCGTTGCCCGTCGTCGAGAAGGCCGGGATGAGGCGGAGCGCGTCATCGACCCGCGTCGGCGCCACGGATTGAATTTGCGCGGTGCTGATGACCGAGGTCGGGGTCGGCGCCGTGAACCCGCTCGCCTGAATGCGTGAGCCGGTGACGACGATGTCCTGATCGGCCGCTGCGCCGGCAGAAGAGGCCGCACCGGTGCCTTCCGGCTGCGCGCTCGTAATCTGAGCCGTCGCCGGCTCGGCGGCATCGTCGCTCACCTGCGCCAAGGCGCCGCTGAGGGGGCATACCATGGCCGCAATGCAAACGCCCAAATGGAACCGCGAACGGGCTGCGCTGATAGCTTTCATCTGATCCTCTCCCTGCTCAAGCTCTTTTTGCGCATCGCCAGACCGAAGATTCGAACCAGTAGAGCTGGGTTCGACACGATTCCCGTCGGGGCTGAGCGCGATAGCATCTGCGGTACGCGCGAGAGGACCAGTTCAGAAGGCCATGTAGCTTTGGCGGTGCATTCTCGATTCGAGAATTGTCAGTGGCGCGTCGGCCTCCCGGGGCGGTCACCGCGAGCAAAAACATCTTCATGAAGCGAGCGGCCTGCCGTCTCCGGCATGAAGTGCAGGGCAACCAGCCCGACCAGACAGGCCAGCATCATATAGAAGGCCGGCATCAGCTCGTTCCCGGTCAGCGTGATCAGGCCGCTGCCGATGGCCGGCGCCGTGCCGCCGAAGATGGAGGTGGAGACATTATAGGCGATGGCGAAGCCCGCGAACCGCGCGGCGGTTGGGAACAGCGCCGGGAATGTCGCCGAAATCGTCGCCAGCTGGGGCACATAGAGGAGGCCGAGCAACACGAATGCAATCGTGGCGCCGAGGAAGCCCGTGCCCATGAGCAGATAGAGCGGCACAACACAGACCAGCAGGCCGATGAGCGAGAAGCGCCACATTGGTTTGCGCCCGATCCGATCCGAGAGCGACCCGGCGAAGGGCAGGAACAGCATCATGAACAGCATGCCGATAATCGGCACGATCAGCGCATGTTGCGCGGTGAGGCCGATGCGCCGCTCGAGATAGGTCGGCATGTAGCTGAGCAGCGTATAGTTGACGACATTGAGCGCGACGACCAGTCCGCCCACGACCAGCATCGGGCGCCAGTGGCTGTGCATGAGCTGGCGGAGCGAGACCGACGGCCGCTCTTCGCTCTCATGAGCGCGGAAGACCGGCGTGTCCTCCATGCGCGAGCGCAGATACATGCCGACAAGCCCCATCGGCCCCGCCACCAGGAACGGAATGCGCCAGCCCCATTCATACATTTGCGCCTCCCCCAGCAGCATCGAGAAGCTCAGCATGAGGATCGCGCCGAAGGAGAAGCCGGCCAGCGTGCCGAATTCGAGAAAGCTGCCGTAAAAGCCGCGCCTTTTGTCGGGCGCATATTCCGCCATGAAAGTCGCCGCGCCGCCATATTCGCCGCCCGTCGAGAAGCCCTGCACCATCCGCAGCAGGATGAGCAGCACCGGCGCCCAGAGGCCGATGCTGGCATAGGACGGGATGAGCCCGACCGCGAGGGTGGCGCCCGACATCAGCAGAATCGTGAACGCGAGGACCGACTTGCGCCCCAGCCGGTCGCCCAGCGGTCCCCAGAACAGCCCGCCGAGCGGACGCACCAGAAAGGAGATGGCGAAGGTCGCGAGCGCGAACAGCACCGCATCATCCAGATCGCCCGGGAAGAGCGCAGCCGAGATATAGGTCACCCCATAGGCATAGATGCCGTAATCGAACCATTCGGTGGCGTTGCCCAATGCCGAGGCCGCGATCGCGCGGCGCAGCGTGGCAGTCTCGACCGGCTGGTCGGGGGAGGCTGGCAGGGGGGATGCGGTCATTCGGTGTGTCCGTCGACAGTGTTGGGGTCCAGCAGCGAGGCCATGGGGGTGGTGCGCGGGACGATCTGGAAATCCTGCTGGTCGGGCGCCGGCACAGGCGGGGTCGATGCCTGCCGCCAGAGGCCGAAAGCGAGCGTCAGGCCCGCGCACAGCGCGATGAAGAAGAACAGGCCGCCCACGGGCGCCGCGCTCATCAGCAGCGCCGCACCCAGCGGACCGGCGGCAGCGCCGGCCGAGTAGAGCAGCACCAGCCGCCCGCTCGCCGCGACGCGCTCGGCCGCCAGCAACCGGTCGTTGCAGTGCGCGACGCAGAGCGGATACAGCGCAAAGCTCAGCCCACCGAATAAGGCGCCGAGCACCAGCAGGTCCAGCCCGCGCGATGCCAGCGTGGCGAGCATCAGGCTGACGACCAGCGTCGCGGTGAAGCAGCCGACGATGACGCGCCGCCGGTCCAGCCGGTCGGACAGGCGGCCCAGCGGCCATTGCAGGGCCACGCCGCCGAGGATCACGATCATCATGAACGTGGCCGTCGCGCTCAGGTCCAGCCCCAGCCGCCGTACATGGACTGCCGCCATGCCGTAAAAGGCGCCGAGCATCAGGCCGGTCGCCACCGCACCGACCGTGCCCAGCGGCGAGGCTGCGTAGAGTCCTCGTATCGTGAAGGCCTCCGCATCCACCGGCGCCGGCGCGCTGCTGCGGGTGAGGCAGAGCGGAATGATCGCCAGCGAAATGAGAATGGACGCGAGCAGAAACGGCGCGGCCGGCAGCGTACCACTGGCACCGAGCAGCAGCTGGCCCACTGCCTGCCCGAGATAGAGCGCGACCATATAAGCCGCGAGGATGCTGCCGCGCGTCTCCATCTCCGCCCGGTCGTTGAGCCAGCTTTCGAGGCAGATGAAGACCCCGGCCACGCACAGGCCGTCGATCAGGCGCAGGCCTGCCCAGAACGGCGCGGACTGGATGAGGGCATAAGAAAGCGTGCTCGCCGAAAGCAGCGAGACGAACACCGCAAAGGCGCGGATATGCCCCACCCGCCGGACGATCTCGCCGGCCCGCAGCGCGCCGACGACCAGCCCGGCGAAATAGGCCGTGGCCACCACGCCGATCACGATCGTGCCCGCCCCGGCCCGCTCCAGCCGCAGGCTGATCAGCGTCGACAAAAAGCCACTGCCCGCCATCAGCATGAAGATGGCGAGCAGGAGGCTGCGGACGGGCTGGATCGCGGTGAGCATCAGGAATGGAGCAGCGCGCGGATCAGGCCGCGCGCCGGCCCTCCGTCATGGCCGCGTCACCTTCCACCAGGGCACGGTGCAACGCGCCCACCGCCGTGTCATAATCCTCGACCGCGACGACGAACTGCACGTCGACATTGCGGATCTGGTGCTGCATCGCGATGATCGGCACGCCTTCATCCGCGAGCGCGCGCAAGGCATCGGCGAGCAGCCCCGCCCGCGAGATATCGCTGCCGATCACCGAGACGATCGCCACTGGCTGGGCCGAGATCGCCGCATCCGGGTAGCGCCCCTGCAGATCGGCGATCACGCGCTTCACCGTCGGCGCATCCGTCGAGAGATAATGGGTGATCGTGTTGGCATTGGAAGCCTTGCTGACGATCCACGCGCCATGGCGAGTCAACGCCTCGAGGATCGCGGCGTCATAGCCCTTCACCCCGACCATATCCTGCTCGAAGAACTGCAAAGCCTGCGCCTGGCGCACGCCGGTCACGATTTCGACGCGCGGCGTATCGGAGACATATTTGCCGCAGATGAGCGTGCCGCCATCCTCCCGGTCGAAGGTATTGCGCACGCGCAGCGGGATTTCCGTCTGGCGCAAGCCCCGCCCGGCGCCGGGGTGAATGGCCTCCATGCCCAGATTGGCGAGCTGATCGGCAACGTCATAATTGGTGCGGCCGATCTTGCGGGCCTTGTCCGTCCCGACGAGGCGCGGGTCGGCGCTCGAAAGGTGGAATTCCTTGTGGATCACGGCCTCCCGCGCGCCGGTCAGCACCGCGATGCGCGAGAAGGTCATTTCCGAATAGCCACGGGCATAGAGCCGCACCATGCCCTCGCTGCACCCCGCATAGCCGGTCACGATAGGCAGGGTGGTCGTGAGATCGATGGACGCGAAGGCCTGCAGGATGCGCTCGTCCAGTTCACGCATGTCCTGCTGGTCCCACAAGGTGAGGTCGACGAACGCGGCGTTGACGCCCCGGTCGCGCAGCAGCAGCGCCGTTGAATGCGCGCTGTGCGCCTCGCCGAGGCCCGCCAGCAGCTCGCGCACCGTCACCAGCTGCTCCTTGAGGCAGAAGCGGCCATGGCTGCGCAGCCGCGCCAGATCATCGAGGCAGGCTGAGACGGTGGCGATCCGCATCTCGACAAAGGCATCCGCTTCGGCGAGGCTTTCTTCGCGCACGAACATCCCGGCGTTGCGCGTCTTCATCGCGTCGCGCACCGCGTTCATCGCGTGGCGCCAGCCATCGGCATCGTCATCCGCGACGAAGCGGGCATAGACCCCCGGCTCGCCGCTCTTCTTGTGCTCCAGCAGCAGGTCGGTCATGCCGGCATAGGCCGAGACGACGAAGATGCGGTTGTAGAGATCGGCGCCCTTGCGGCCGGCGATCAGCACATTGTCGAACAACGTCGTCGTGGCGGCCATGGATGTGCCGCCGATCTTTTCCACACTATGGCTCATGCCAGCGCCTCCTCCATCAATGGTCCCTTCACAGGCGTGATCGCCTGCGGCTCGCCCCGCGCGGCAATGAAGGCCGGGCGCGGCGTCTCGACGCCGAACGGCGCGACCAGCCGGTTGCAGACGGCATTGTAGACCAGAAAGGCATTGGCCCTCGGGAAGGGCGTGATGTTGCCGTTCGACCCATGCATGATGTTGCAGTCGAAGATCACCACGGATCCGGGCTTGCCGGTCGGCGCGACGATACCGAACGTGTCGGCCAGCTCGGCGAGATTGTCCTCGTCCGGCACACCATATTCCTGCTTCTTGAGCGACTGGCGATAATGGTCCTGCGGCGTTTCGCCGACGCAGGTGAGGAACTGGCGATGCGATCCGGGGATCAGCATCAGCGGGCCGTTATGCGGCGTGTTTTCTGCCAGCAGCACGGACATGGACAGGGCCCGCATGCGCGGCATCCCGTCTTCCACATGCCAGGTCTCGAAATCGCTGTGCCAGTAGAATTCCTTGCCGCGAAAACCGGGCTTATAGTTGAGCCGGGACTGGTGGATGTACACCTCATCGCCCAGCAGGAAGCGGGCGACCTCGGCCAGGCGGGCATCGGCGGCCAGCCGCCCGAGCACCGGGCTTTGCGCATGGATGCGGAATATGGAGCGGATCTCGCGGCTGCCCGGCTCGCTGATCACCGTTTCGTCTTCCAGCGCATCGGGATCGGCCAGCAGCTTGCCGGCATGGCGCTGGAGGAACGCGACTTCCTCGTCGGAAAACAGGTCTTCCAGCACCAGATAGCCGTCGCGGTCGAAGCGCTCGGCCTGTGCGCGGCTGATGGGTGAGTCCTCGCTCCAGTCGCTGTGAACGACGGGGTCGAGGCGCGGCGAAAAGGCCGCCACGCTGTCATGGCGGGATGGGTAGAGGTCTTGCATGCTTCTCCCCCTTCTAATGGTTGAAAGCTGGTTCAGTCGGCGAGCGCGGGCTCGCGCGGGGCGCTGGGGTCGGCGGGATAGGCACCATGTTCGTCATGGACTTCCTTGCCGGTCACCGGCGGATTGAAGGTGCAGGCGCACAATATGTCCGTCTCCGGGCGCACGATGTGCCGGTCATGGTCGTTGAGGGCGTACATGACGCCGGGCGAAAGCTTGTGCGTAACGCCGGTGCCCAGATCCTCGATGGTGCCGGTGCCTTTGAGGACCAGCACCGCCTCCAGATGGTTCTGGTAGTGCATGTGCAGTTCCTCACCCGCGTGCATGGTGGTGACGTGGAAGGAAAAGCCCATATCGTCGTCCTTCAGGAGGAGGCGTGCGCTCTCCCAGCCCTTGGACTTCACGTTGCGGTCCGTCTTGCGGATGTCCTGCAGCTTACGAACGATCATAGTGCGTATCTCCTCTTACTCTGCGGCGACGCCATAAGGGACGCTGAGCGCGGACCGGATGCTCTCCTCGAGAATGTCGAGGCCGGCCGACAGCACGTCGTCGTCGATCACGAGAGGCGCGAGCACCTTCACGATCTCGTCATGCGCACCGCTGGTTTCGATGATGAGCCCCTGCGCAAAGCAGGCGGCGGTGATGGTTTCGGCGACCTCGCCCGATCCGACATCGATGCCGCGCATCATGCCGCGACCGCGGGTGGAGAGGCCGTGTTCGGCGGCCATCGCCTCCAGCCGCCGCTCCAGCAGCGCGCCGCGACGCGCGATGTCCCGCTGGAATGCATCGTCGCTCCAGAAATGGCGGATCGCGGCGGTGGCGGTCACGAAGGCATGGTTGTTGCCCCGGAAGGTGCCATTATGCTCGCCCGGCGACCATTGATCGAGCGCGGGGCTGAACAAAGTGAGCGCAAAGGGCAGGCCCATGCCGGAGAGCGATTTCGCCATCGTCACGATGTCCGGCGTGAAGCCCATGCCCTCGAAGCTGAAGAAGTTGCCGGTGCGGCCGCAGCCCGCCTGAATATCGTCGATAATCAGCAGCGCGCCGTGGCGCTTGGCGATCGCCGCGATCTTGCGCAGCCATTCCGGCGACGCGACATTGAGCCCGCCCTCGCCCTGCACCGTCTCGACGAGAATGGCAGCCGGCGCATCGAGGCCGCTCGACGGATCGGAGAGGCGCCGTTCCAGCAGTTCGGCCGTGTCGACGTCCGGCCCATGATAGCCATCATAGGGCTCATGCGCGACATGGCTCAGCGGCACGCCGGCGCCACCGCGCTTGGCGGCATTGCCGGTGCAGGCGAGCGCGCCCAGCGTCATGCCGTGGAAGCCGTTGGTGAACGCGATCACCATCTCGCGACCGGTGATCTTGCGGGCCAGCTTGATCGCCGCCTCGACCGCATTGGTGCCGGTCGGCCCGGTGAACATGGCCCGATAATCCAGCCCGCGCGGGCGCAGAATAACCTCCTCCAGCGCGGCGAGAAAATCCGCCTTCGCATCGGTGTGGAGATCGAGGCCATGGGTGATGCCGTCGCTGGCGACATAATCGACCAGCGCGCTTTTGAGCACCGGATGATTATGGCCATAGTTGAGCGTCGAGCAGCCCGACAGGAAGTCGAGATAGCGGCCGCCCTGATTGTCGTGCATCCAGACGCCCTGTGCGCGGTTAAACTGGCGCGGCATGGCCCGCGCATAGCTGCGCACGCCGGATTCCCGCCGCTCATAAATGGCGGTGTCGGGTTTGCGGGCCGTGGGGTGGGGCAAGATGTTGGCGGTCATGCTGTCAGCGTTCCTTCTTCTGTTGCGGCTGCCAGATGAGACAGCGGGCCGAGGCGTGCCTGCCACTCGGTGGCGTGCGCTCCGGCAAAATGTGGTTCGCGCTCGAAGCGCGCGGTCTTCTCGATGGGGACGTTCCACCGCCGCGCCAGTCCTTCGAACAGCGCCCAGGATGCGCGGTTATCCTGCGTGATCGTGGTCGTGATGTGGGTCACCCCATCCTGCTGCGGGCGCGCCAGCAAGGCCTCGATCATCCGGCCTGCGAGGCCGTGGCCCCGCATGGCGGCGGCGATGGCCACCTGCCAGACGAACAACGTCTCGGGCGAGCGCGGCACACGATAGCCAGACACCCAGCCCGCCAGCGCGCCATCGTATTCCGCGACGGCACAGCTGTCGGCGAAATCGGTGCATTGCAGGAGGTTGCAATAGGCGGAGTTCGCATCCAGCGGCGGTGATGCGGCAATCAGGGCACTGACGGCAGGCCCGTCCGTGGCGGCGGGCTTTCGAAGCGAGATAGATCGCCCCTCGCGATCTAAAAAGTGCGCAGAAGCCCTTGGCGGCTCAAGAGCCGCTGTAGCTTGTCGATCAAAGATTGTTTATCTCCCGAATTATTTTTCTGAGACGCGACGCTGTGCAGAGCGTCGTTCGGCGCCATATATGGCACTTATCTCGCTCACTTCAACCGGAGGAGGCAAATTTTAGTTCATCTGATAAAGCATAAACCCGCCCACTCCCGTCGTTCCGGCGAATTGGCGTGGGGCGCGCCTTGCGCTATCGACACGGCATGAACCTCGATATTGCTTCATCCACTTTGCGCGCCTTGCGACGGATTCTGCGCGCCACGGAGATCGGCAGCCGCCAGCTCGCCACGGCCACGGGCCTCACCCCCTCGCAACTGCTGGTGCTGCGAGAAATCGCCGCCGCCCCCTCCGCCACGCCAAGCGCGATTGCCCAATCGCTGCAGTTCAGCCAGGCCACCATCACGGCGATCGTCGACCGCCTTGTCGCCTTGGGCTTTGTCCAGCGGGAGCGCAGCGAACGCGACAAGCGGCAGTTCCATCTGCATGTTCTGGCGGCGGGAGAAACGGCTCTCGCAGAAGCGCCCGATCCCCTTCAGGCGACCTTTACCGAGCGCTTTTCAGCCCTGCCCGTCTGGGAACAGGCGATGGTCCTCGCCGCGACCGAGCGTCTCGCCATGTTGATGGACGCCGAACATATCGACGCAGCGCCTTTGCTCGACAGCGGCCCGATCGACCGGGCGCGGCCGCATTCATCCTGAGCGCTGATTCCGGCGCTTACAGAGCCTGCCGGACTTCCGCCATGGCGCGGGCGATGGCCGCCTTCAGCTCACCCTGCGAGAAAGGCTTGCCCAGCTTGACGACGTTGAGGCCGCTATCCGTCGGCACCTCACCATAGCCCGTGGCGAGGATGATCGGCAGGCGAATGTCCTCCGCCATCAGCTGCATGGCAAGCTGCACGCCGGTCATGTTCGGCATGGCCTGATCGGTGACGAGCAGGTCGATGCCCGGATTGTCCCGCAAGATCTTGAGGGCATCGGCCGCACAATCGGCTTCCCACACCTGATGACCGAGATCTTCCAGAAACGCCGCCGTGTTCATCAGGATGAGCGGATCATCGTCCACGGCGAGAATTTTGAGCGGGCGAACCGTGCCGTCCGCAGACAGCGCCGGCTCCGCCTCCCGTGCCGGCCGGTTGGCATCGTCGCTGGAGACAGGGAACCAGAGCGCCGCCGTCGTCCCGATGCCAGGCGCGCTCGTCAAGGTGAAGGTGCCCCCGAGCTGGCGCACAAGGCCATGGATCATCGACAGGCCAAGGCCCGTTCCCTTGCCGACGCCCTTGGTGGTGAAGAACGGCTCGGTCGCCCGCGCCAGCGTCTCGGCATCCATCCCCGTGCCCTGGTCTATGACCAGAATGCGCACGTAGCTGCCCGGCGCCAGTTCGGCCGATTCGCCCGGCGCGATCCGCTTGGTATCCGTCTCGATCCGGATCGCGCCGCCATCGGGCGAGGCGTCGCGCGCATTCACCAGCAGGTTGAGCAGCGCCATCTCGATCTGGTTGGCATCGGCGACGATGAAGGGGCCGTTCGCAACGCCGTGAAATTCGAGCGGCCAGAGCGGCCCCAGCGTCCGCTGCGCCAGTTCCTTGAGCCCGTCGAGCAGCGAGGAGACGTTGACCGGTTCGGGCGAGAGGTCCTGCCGCCGCGCAAAAGCCAGCATGCGCTGGGTCAGTGCGGCGCCGCGCTCGGCGCCCTGCTGGGCATTGTCGAGGAGTCGCTTCGACATCGGGTCATCGGGGATCCGCTTGCCGAGCAGCGAGAGGCTGCTCGTGATGGCCATCAGCAGATTGTTGAAATCATGCGCGACGCCGCCGGTCAGCTGGCCGATGGCTTCCATCTTCTGGCTCTGCCGCAGCGCATCTCGCGCCGCTTCGAGTTCCGCATTGCGAGCCTTGGTTTCGCTGAGGTCACGGCCGACCGCGACGAAATTCACGCCATCGGGCTCCGGCGCGACGGTCCACTCGATATGCTTCCAGCCGCCATCGCGCGTCGCAATGCGGTTCTCGAACCGCGTGGGCTCCCCGGTTTGCGCCATGCGCTCAATGGCTTGCAGCGTCGGTGGCATGTCTTCGGGATGCATGAATGTCGCGTAACCGCGGGTAAGCAGTTCGGCTTCGGTCCAGCCGAGCACCTGCGTCCAGGCGGGGCTCACGGCGGACATCATGCCGGTGAAATCGGCGCGCGCGAGCATATCCTGCGACAAGGTCCACAGCCGGTCCCGCTCCGAGCGCGCGCGCTCCACGGCGACCTTGACGCGTTCGCCCACCTCCTGAACGAGCGTTTCCTCCTCCGCCGTCCACACGCGCGGCGTGGCATTCTGGACCGCGAGCAAGCCCACCCACTGCTTTTCCTCGAACAGCACCACGTCCACAAAGGCGCCAACCTCGCGCGCGCCAAGGCCGGCCTTTGCCTCGGCGCTCAGGCGCGCGTCGGCCTGCACATCGCGCACCACCACGGGCGTGCCGACGCGATAGGCGTTCAGCAGATCCGGGCCGAAGGCTTCGAGCGAATGTTCGCCGACGATCGATCCGACACCGCGATGATGATCACGCTCGACTGTCATGCGGCCGTTCGTGATTTCCGCGTAGAACACCCGGCTGGCCGAGAGATACGCGCCAAGGCGTTCCGCCGTCAGGGCAATGACGTCGGCCGGCGTGGTCAAAGGGCGCAACGCGTCGGACAGCGACATCAGGAATGCGGTCTTGCGCTCAGCCGCAACGCGTTCGGTCGTTTCGGCGAGAATGCAGATGACGCCTGCCGGTTGCCCCTGCTCATCGAGCACCGGCGAATAATCGAGGTCCATCCACACCTGCTCGGGCCGGCCGTGGCGGTGCAGCGTCAATTCCTGATCGCGATAATGGAGCGTCTTGCCGGCCAGCCCGACCTTCATGACATTGTCGTTGAAGTCGGCGACCTCGCCCCATCCTTCCCGAACATTGGAACCCAGAAGCTCGGGGTGGCGCCCGCCCGCGAAGCCGGAATAGGCGTCGTTATACAGCATGACGCCTTCCTCGCCCCACAACATCACGATCGGCACCTGCGAGCGAAGCAGCAGCGAAACGGCGCATTTGAGGCAGGGCGCCCAGTCTTCGATCGGACCGAGTGGCGTGGCGCTCCAGTCCCTGTCCCTGATCAACGCAGCGCACTCGCCCCCGCCAGCCAGGAAGGCCAGATCGGCAGAGGCCAGATGTTGAGCGCGCGCAGGCATATTCTGGAGCATTCGTATCGAGATCCTATCGAGGGCCGCCCGCGAGATTTTGCCATCTTCGCCGATACGCCAAGGTCTGACGGTTTATCTCACCACCTACGGTCGCGAAATGCCATTTTGTACAGAGTTTGCTCAGCGCGTTCACCCAAAGACTAGCCTGTGCCCGCTCTGAAACAGGAACAGGCTACAAACAGCAGAAATCTCGGGCCGTCTTGGAATGCAGAGGAGCCAAAAATGGCGGGCGCTGCGGCGTCATCCGACTCAGATGAGCCTGGACGGGAGGAAGTCTTCAGGGCGTACGCCCCACCCAGACTCAGTCCGCGTCGATCATGAACAGCGTGTTTTCCCGATATTTCGGGTCCATGCGGTCGAACAGCGGGTGGACATCGAACGTGGTCTCAAGAACGTCCAGTTCGCTCAGGCCAGCCAGATTGTAACTGCCCACCTTCGGTTCGCGCGGCTCGGCGCCGTCGCGGGTGATGGTGATGGCATCGATGAAGTAGCTGTCGTTGCGCTTGTAGAGCACATGCGGCGCGAGCACGAGCGCCAGCTTGTTGTAGCGGGCGGAAAGACAGCGACGCAGCGCGATCGCTTCAAAGATGCGACTATTGTCCATGGCCGGGCCATTGGCCGGTTTGTCGCCGATTATCAAGGCCCATGGCGCGTTTTGCCGGGCGGGCGCGTTGCGCGCCGTGCAGCCCGCGCACCGTGCGCGCCTTCACGATGCGCAAAGGCGGCGGCGCGCATCCTCATATTCCGTGGCGAATCGCGCGATGAGTGTAGCGGCCGGCACCACATCGGTGACCGCGCCAATGCCCTGGCCGGCGCCCCAAATGTCCTTCCACGCCTTGGCGCCTGTCGCCGCAGCGAAGTCCATCGCCGATGGGTCGCTTGCGGGCAGCGCGTCGGGGTCGAGCCCCTGTGCGACGATGGACGCGCGCAGATAATTGCCGGAGACTCCCGTAAAGTAATCCGAATAGACGATGTCCGCCGCCTGCCCGTCCACGATGCCCTGCTTGTAGGCGGCGCTGGCCCGCGCTTCCGCCGTGGCGATGAAGGCCGAGCCGATATAGGCAAAGTCCGCGCCCATCGCCTGCGCGGCAGCGATGCCGCTGCCCGTGGCGATGGCGCCGGAAAGGGCGATCGGCCCGTCGAACCACGCCCGCGTCTCTGCCACCAGCGCGAAAGGCGACTGGCTGCCGGCATGGCCGCCTGCGCCCGCCGCCACCAGGATCAGGCCATCCGCGCCCTTTTCGACCGCCTTGTGAGCGAAGCGCTGATTGATGACGTCATGGAACACGAGCCCGCCCCAGGCCTTCACCGCTGCATTCACCTCCTCATTGGCGCCCAGCGACGTGATGATCAGCGGCACCTTGAAGCGAGCGCAGATCGCGAGATCCTCCATCAGGCGCGGGTTAGAGCGATGAACGATGAGATTGACGGCAAAGGGCGCGGCCGGCGCCTCGGGGTGGGCGGCATCATGCGCCGCAAGTTCGGTGACGATGCGCTCCAGCCAGTCCTCGAGGCGGTCCGGCGCGCGCGCATTCAGCGACGGCATGGCACCGATGATGCCCGCCTTGCACTGCGCGATCACCAGATCGGGATTGGAGATGATGAACAGCGGCGCGCCGATGACGGGCAGACGCAAACCACGGCGAAGGCTCTCGGGAACGGACACCAGTTTCTCCTCTCCCGCCCGGCCTGACATGGCGGCATGCACCCGTCAATGCCGGCGAAAATCGCATCGTTACCGTTTCGTTTACCATCTGCGCGCTACCGCTACGGCAGGGCCAATCGAGGCAAAGGGGGTAAGCGGCATGGGACAGACAAGAACGATGCGGGCAGGCCTGACATGGGCCGCGCCGGATGTGACGAGCTTGCTGGCGCGGTTGTTCGGCCGCACGAGTCGCGCGCAGGCATCGGCTCAGAGTCAGGCCGTACCCTCCGCATGGAGCCCAAGGCCGGCGCCTCGCCTTCGTAAGAACGACGACCTGCCCGCCACTCCGGATGTGGCGGAGACAGCGCCGACGCCGCGCCGCCCGGCCCTCATGCTCGTCACCGAGACCAACGCGCTGCCCGCATGGGCGTCGTTCAGCGCGATCATGCCGGCGCCACTTAGCGATCTCGAGGTCAGCGCGCTGGCCGCTGCGCACTGGCCCCGCATCCGCCCGATAAGCGATGAGGCTGCCATCCGCGTCGGCAGCGACACGATGGAGGAGGACTCCGCCGCGATGCAGGCTGCGCTGAGCGAGGCGCTCGCCCGCCTGCGCGCGCTGACCATCCAGTCCCGCCACTGACAAAGCCGCACCGCACGCTGGTCACCAATCTTCAATCGTGAGGACCGCCAGCACCATCTCCACCCCGCCATCCTGCCCATCCATCACGGAATCGACCGCCAGATCGACGACAATGTGATGGACAAGGGCGATCTCTGCGTTCGGCAACGTCTTGGTCAGCGCCGTCGCCCTGTCCCACGCATCCGGACCTGCGAGGTGCAGCACGATCCGATGCTGCGCGCCGACGAACGTCGCGCTGCACCAGGGGCGCTGTCCGCCATCCTCCACAGCGCAGCCCGGGCCTGCCAGCGCCTGCAAGGCAGCCAGCAGACGGCCGTGACAATCGCGCCGCGTGCTGCGGGGCGGGGCAGCCTTGCGAGGCAACGAGCTGGCCATGGCAGACGAATGAGCCGGCCTGGATCTCAACAGCGCTCTCATTGCGCACCTTCTTCATAAATGTTCATGAAATGTTCTACGCGGCGCCGCGTGCGTTCGGAGGGTTCACGCCCCCGACGCAGATCATGCACGAAACGGGGATCGCGCACGCATTCGCGACCGAAACGGGTTGCCGCCATGCCTGTGCGGCGCAGGAACAACTCTATGGATCTCAGGACCGTCATCGCCAACCGAACCTCCTCACTGGACTCGACAATAGGAAGACCCCTAGGTTCTAAAGTTATTTCCTACTTGTCTAGGAAAATTCCTATGTGTAGTGTTCCGCAATGGGCAGCGTCGATGCGAGAGCTAATCTGGAGCGGCTGATTCAGGAGCGTGGGGAAAGCTATGGCAGCATTTCCCGCCTGCTCGGTCGCAATCCGGCCTATATTCAGCAGTTCGTGAAGCGCGGCTCGCCCCGCAAGCTGGACGAGGCCGATCGCCAGTTGCTCGCCCGCTTCTTCGGCGTCGAGGAGGCGCTGCTCGGCGGCTCTTCAGCGCTGGCGCCCGCCCCGATGAGGCACAGCGCCACCCTGCCGCGCGGCCTCATCGCGGTTCCTCGCCTCGCTCTCGGCGCTTCTGCCGGCGTCGGCGCGCTGGTCGAGGATGAGGCGGCGGCCGGCGCGCTAGCCTTCGACATGCGCTGGCTGAGGGCCCTGGGCGGCCAGCCCGATCAGCTCTCCATCATCCGCGTCGATGGCGAATCGATGGCCCCCACGCTCAGCGATGGCGACGACATCATGGTCGATCGGGCCGACGGCATCGATCGGCTGCGCGATGGCATTTACGTGCTGCGCATGGATGATGTGCTCATGGTCAAGCGCGTCGCGCTGGCGCCCCGCCGCGGGCTCTTCTCGATCCGCAGCGACAACCCGCTCTACCCGACATGGGAGGATGTCGACCCCGCCCTCGTCAATATCGTCGGTCGCGTGATCTGGGCCGGGCGCCGGGTGGGCTGATCGCCTCGCCCGCTATCCGGGTCGACCGCGGCGCGCCAAGCGGCACGGCCTGATTTCGCTCGGCTCGACACGGCGTTCGCCGGGCTCGAAACGCGCCAGATAGCCGCCCGCCGCCGTCCGGCCTTCCATGCCGACGAAGCGGAAGCCGATCGCTTCGAACTCGCAGCGCAGCAGCGCCGGCGGCGTGCCATGATGCTCGGTCGGGCGGTCGATATCGACCACCACCACCTGCCCGCCGGGCTTGAGCGCGGGATAGAGCCGCCAGAGAAAGGCGTAGGGCTCGGCGATCTCATGATACATGTGCACCATCAGCACCCGGTCGAAGCTGTGCTCCGGCAGGCGCGGATCGTCCGGCGTGCCGAGCTTGACGCTGACATTGTCCCGATTCTCGCGGGTCACCCGCTGGCCGAGCTGGTCGATCACCTCGGCGATGATGTCCTGCCCGAGCACGCGGCCCCTCGGCCCCACGCGTGTGGCGAGCCGCACGGTGTAGTATCCCTCGCCCGCGCCGATGTCGGCCACGGTCATGCCCGGCGCGATGCCGGCGCGGTCCATGATCTCCTCGGCCTCGTTGACCCGGTCGCGCGCCTCCTCCGTGGACCAGCGCGTCGAGATGATCGGTGCGACCGGCCGGTCGGCGCGGGGGAAGGCTTCGGCCGTGTCAGGCCGGCCACTGGACGCCGGCGCGAGCGAATCGCAGCCCGAGAGCAAGGCAGGGCCAAGCAGCAGGACCAGCGCGGCTGAGCGCCGCGCATCCCGCCCGCGCAGCATCAGTCGACATCCTCGACGTCGACCTTCTCCCCGGTCACCTTTTGGCTGAGCGCGGCCGCCATGAACGGATCGAGCGCGCCGTCCAGCACGTCATCCGGAGCGGTGGAGGTGACGCCGGTGCGCAGATCCTTCACCAGCTGATAGGGCTGCAGCACATAGGAGCGGATCTGGTGGCCCCAGCCGATCTCGGTCTTGGCCTGATAGTCGGTGTTGGCTTCCGCCTCGCGCTTCTGCAGCTCCGCCTCATAGAGGCGCGCCTTGAGCATGTTCATCGCGGTGGCGCGGTTCTTGTGCTGGGAGCGGTCGTTCTGGCTCGCCACGATGATGCCGGACGGCACGTGGGTGATGCGCACCGCGGAATCGGTGGTGTTGACGTGCTGACCGCCCGCGCCGGACGCGCGATAGGTATCGATCTTGAGGTCGCTTTCCTTGATCTCGATCTCGATATTGTCGTCGATCACCGGATAGACCCACACCGAGCTGAACGAGGTGTGGCGCCGGGCGGAGCTGTCATAGGGGCTGATCCGCACCAGCCGGTGCACGCCGCTCTCGGTCTTGGCATAGCCATAGGCATTCTCGCCCTTGAGCAGCAGAGTGGCGGACTTGATGCCCGCTTGTTCGCCCGCCTGATACTCGATCATCTCGACCTTGTAGCCGCGCTTCTCGGCCCAGCGCTGATACATGCGCAGCAGCATTTCCGCCCAGTCCTGGCTCTCGGTGCCGCCGGCGCCGGCATGGATTTCCAGATAGGTGTCGTTGCCGTCCGCCTCGCCGGAGAGCAGCGCCGTCACCTTGTCCCGGTCGGCCCGCTCGGCCAGCGCGGCGAGGCCGGCAATGCCTTCATTGGCCATCTCCTCGTCACCCTCGGCATCCGCCATGTCGATCAGCTCGACGGTATCGTTCATCTCGGATTCGATGGCGCGGGTCGCGTTGATGGCTGCGTCGAGCCGCTGGCGCTCGCGCATCACATCCTGCGCCGCCTTGGGATCATCCCACAGCGTCGGATCCTCCACGCGGGCGTTCAGCTCATCGAGGCGGCGCAGCGCGCGATCCCAGTCGAGGAACCGGCGCAGCAAATCCAGCGCTGCCTGAATGTGGTCGACATGGGCCTGCGCTTCGGCACGCATGAGAAATCTCCGTCAAGTCCGTGGCCAGATGGTGGGCCGAATGCAGCCCGATGCGACGCCGCTTCCCCCCGGTCAAGGGGCGAGAAGGCCGGCCTTGGCACAGCGGGCGGAAAGTTGCTCTCAGATCAACGACTGATCGGGCGGATCGGATGCGGCGGAATCGCCCTGCCGCGCGCGGCTGCGCTGCCGCCAACGATGGGCCACCCAGCCGCGCCAGCCGAGGTGGACGAGGCAAAAGCCCAGGATCGATGCCACAATGGCGAACAGCAGAAGCCCCAGCGCGGTGGGCGCTGCAAAATCCAGCGCGCGCGCGCCAATGGAACGAATCATCGTGTCGCCGCTTGCCGAGAGCCGGTCGCCCAGCACCCCATGCCCCACCTTGTACGCTGCGAAATAAATGGGCGGGAAGGTCAGAGGATTGGTGACCAAAGTCGCGCATGCGGCAGTCAGCACATTGGCCCGAGCGGAAATGGCGAGCATGGCCGCAACCGGCGTCTGCCCGAAGGGAATCAGGAAGCCCGCGAACAGACCCAGCGCGACCCCGCGCGCTGTCGACCGCCGGTTGAAATGCCAGAGCAGCGGGTGCGCGATCCGGTGGGCGAACGGCTTCATCCACCGATTCGACAACAGGCTTTCGCGGGTCGGCAGGCGGCCGATCAACCAGCGCTTCAAGACGGGTCCTCCATGACAGGCGACCTGTCTAACCCATCAAGGCTGAGCATCGCGTGAACGCGGCGCACAAGGACGGGACAAGTAACGGGCCAGACAAGCGATATAGGTCGCCGGGCCCGCGGCTCAATAGATGCCGCCCTGCTCCCCGGCGAAATCGCGGCTCACATCGCGGCGGGCCGCGGCGGGCTTGTCCTCGCGCGCGCGCTCTTCCAGCTCATCGCGCCGCATGGAAATGCGCGGCTCGGTTTCCGGCTTGAACGCTTCCCAGATGATCGCGGTGCGCGGATCGTCCGAAGGCCAGCCGCCATAGACGCGCTTGCCGCTGCGCCGGTCGACCCGCACCATGCGGACGCCTGCCGGCGCCACGAACGGCGTTTTGGGCATATCCTTGAGAATGGGCGCCATGGCCGACTTCCAGATCGGCGCCGCCAGCGTGCCGCCCTGGGCATAGCCGCCCATGTTGCGGGGCTGGTCGAAGCCGACATAGACGCCGGCGACGATGTCCGGAGATCCGCCCACGAACCAGACGTTGGTCGGGCCGTTGGTGGTACCGGTCTTGCCGAACAGCGGCCGGTCCAGATCGCGCAGGCTGGTCGCGGTGCCGCGCTGGATCACGCCTTCGGTGATGTGCACCATCTGATAGGCGGTCATCGGGTTCATCGCCTGCCGCCCGCCATGGGCGAAGCGCGGCATGGCCTTGCCGTTCCAGTCATCGGCATTGCAGCCCTGGCAGGGTTTCCAGTTGCGCGGCCAGATCACCTGGCCGTTCCGGTCCTGCACATAGTCCATCACCTTGGGGGTGAGCTGGCGGCCGTGATTGGCGAGCATCGCATAGGCATTGACCATCTTCTCGACAGTCGTCTCGCCGGCGCCGAGCGCGAAGGCGAGATAGGGCTGGTAATCGCCGATGCCCATCGCCTTGATCGTGCGGACGACGCGGTCCATGCCGGTCTGCGCTGCCGTGCGCACCGTCATCAGGTTGCGCGATTGCTCGATGCCCCAGCGCATCGTCTGCGCGCCACCGCCCCCGCCGGAGAAGTTGCGGAAACACTTCTGCCCGAGATTGGCGCCCTGCCACACGCAGAAGGGGCCATCGACGATGATCGAGGCGGGCGTCATGCCATTGTCGAGCGCGGCGGCATAGACGAACGGCTTGATGGTCGAGCCGGGCTGCCGCATCGCCTGCGTCACGCGGTTGTAGGAAGACAGGCGCGCATCGAACCCGCCCTGCATGGCGAAGACGCGGCCGGTGTGGACGCCCTCGATCATGAAGCCGCCGGAAACCCCCGGAACGTTGCGCAGCGCATAGGCATTGCCTTCGGGCTTCACCGCGATGACGTCGCCGGGCTTGAGCGAATCGAAGGTCGGGCGGCCATTGCGCCGGTCCGCCAGCAGCGCCGATGAACGCGGCAATGTGCCGGTCTGGCCACCGGGCAGGCCGAGCGAGGCGCTGCTGCCGGACTTGTCCAGCACCACCGCGACGGTCCAGTCCGCATAATCGATGCCGAGATTGGACGCGGCGAGCTCGCTTTCCCAGCGATCCAGATTGTCGATCTTCGCGATCGGCCCGGACCAGCCCTTGCCCGAATCATAGCGCAGCAGTCCCTCGCGCAGCGCCCGTGCCGCCTGCTCCTGCATGAAGGGCGAGAGCGGCGAACGCACCCACAGTCCACCCGCATAGACGCTGTTGGGGCCATGCTCGGCAGCTTCGCCAAACTCCGCGATCAGCCGCCGCCGGATTTCCTCGATATAATAGCCGCCCACAGCACTGTAGCCGCTGCCGCGTTGCCGCACTGCGCCGAGCGGCTGCGCACGCGCTTCCTCATATTGTCCCTGCGTTATGAAGCGATTGCGCAGCATCTCGCCCAGCACCCAGTTCCGCCGCTCGAGCGCACGATCCATGTGCACTTCCGGGCGATAGTTCGCCGGACCTTTCGGCAGGATCGCGAGATAGGCCGCCTCGTGCAGCTTGAGATCGCCCACATCCTTGTCGAAATAGGCGCGCGCCGCAGCCTGCACGCCATAAGCGTTGCGGCCGAGGAAGATCTGGTTGAGGTAAAGTTCGAGGATCTGCTGCTTGGTCAGCACGCTTTCCATGCGCCAGGCGAGGATCGCTTCCTTGAGCTTGCGCGTATAGCTCACCTCATTGCCGACTAGCAGGTTCTTGGCGACCTGCTGGGTGATCGTGGAGGTGCCGCGCGGCGTCTGCCCGCTCATCAGGCCCTGGAATGCGGCGCGGGCGAGCCCCGGATAATCCAGGCCGTGATGACTGAAGAACGTCCGGTCTTCCGCAGCCAGATAGGCATTCACCAGCATCGGCGGGAAATCGGAATATTGCAGTTGAACGCGACGCTCACGCGCGAAGCTGTAGACGGGCTGGCCATCGATATCGCGCACCACCGTCGGCAGCGGCGGCTGGTAATCGAGCAGCGTGCGCGCATCGGGCAGATCGCGTGCGAACAGCAGCCAGAAGAGGAAAATCGCGCCAATGAAGGCCAGCAGCGCATAAGCCAGCCAGCGCCAGCGCCGCCGCTTCATCATGTCGCGCAGGCGCGCGCGCACGGCGTCAAGACGCCCGCCCCGCTGCAACCGGAAGCTCGTCGCTTCGTTTGTCGCTTCTTCCATGCGCGCCACCTAGACCAATTCTGCCGCGTGAGGGAACCGATTTTGCGGCAGGGTGCGCGCAAATCTGGAATTCAGCGCTGCACCGATTGCCGGGCGAAATAGACCGAGACAGCGGCGGCAACGCCCTTGGCCAGCTGCAACCGCCCATCGCGCGTCGCCATCCAGCCGGCCTCGGCATTGTTGCTAACATAGCCGGTTTCCAGCAGCACCGAGGGCGTGTCGGCCGATTTCAGCACCACCAGCGAGGCCTGCCGGTGATAGGGCGTGCGGAAGCGGAAATGCGGCAGCCCCTCGCGATGCAGGATCTCGGCAAAGCGCGCCGAGGATTCCATCGTGTCCCGCCGCGTCAGATCGATCAGGATCGAGCTGACCGCCGTGCTGGCGCCCGAGAGGTCCACGCCATTGATGATATCCGTGCGGTTCTCGCGCGCCGCCAACCGCGCGGCCTCGCGATCGGACGCGACATCGGACAGGGTGTAGACGGTGGCGCCGCGCGCCTCCCCGTCCTGCGCGGCGTCCGCGTGAATCGAAATGAACAGCCCGGCGCCCAGCTTGCTGGCGATGCTGTAGCGCTCCTGCAGGATGAGGAAGCGATCGTCCGAGCGGGTGAGAGCCACGCGGATGCGCCCAGTCTTGAGCAGTTCGTCCCGCACAGCCTGCGCGATGGCCAGCGTCAGATCCTTCTCGCGAATATCGAGGCTGGCATTATAGGCCCCGGGATCGTGCCCGCCATGGCCGGCGTCGATCACCACCAGCGGGCGGCGCGGGTCTTTCGGCCCTTCGATCGTCGGCAGGGGCACGGCCGGCGCAGCATCCGGAATGCGCACGACAAGGCGCGGCCCCTTGAGCGGGCGGCTCATATGGTTTGTGAGGTCGCCAGCGCCGGACGCAGGGGCCGAAGCCACAAGCACCTGCCCCCCGTCCGACGGCGCGGCAAGGCTCAGCACAAGAGCAGAAAATGCGGTCACCAGGGCCATGGAAGGCGACTTTTGCCGCCCATGCGCCGCCAGCGCCAGCCAAAAGTTAACCGGCCGGCAAGGCTCTTGCGTGCAGGGTGCCGCCGCGCTGGCAAGCGGCCTGGCTTGGTCTGGCAGCGCGGGGCCTTCTGCTTTTCCACGTTGCTCTGCGGAGCAAGCCCTGCTAGCGCTTCGTTCTCCCGGACAACCCGCTGTGCCCGACTGGCGCGCGGTGGGGATTTTTCCGGTTAATCATCGCCTTCTGGGCGATCCGACAGGTTGATGTTGCATGGGGCATGGCTTGATGAGCTTGGAGCGCGCGAAAGCGGGCCTTCAGCCGCGAGCACTGTTCAAGCCGGTATCCGCAGGACGCGGACATGCCCAGGCGACAGACACGCAATCCTTTTTTGAAAACCGGGGTTTTCAGCGCCGCTGCCGTGTCGACACGACACGCAAGAGCGCGCCCCCCTACATGACACCGGGTCGCCATCCCCGCTTGCGGCGCATGGCGATGACCGGCTGGAGAGACTTTAATGACAATGCGTATGCTGATCGATGCGCGCCACCGGGAAGAGACCCGGGTCGCGGTCGTAACGGGGAACCGGATCGAGGAGTTTGATTTCGAGAGCGCTGAACACAAGCAGCTCAAGGGCAATATCTATCTCGCCAAGGTTACCAGAGTCGAACCCTCGCTGCAGGCGGCGTTCGTCGATTACGGTGGCAATCGCCACGGCTTCCTCGCCTTTTCGGAAATTCACCCGGATTATTACCAGATCCCCCGCGAGGACCGTGAGGCGCTGCTGGCTGAAGAAGCCGCACATGCCGCCGAAGAGGCTGCCCTGCGCGGCGATGTCGACGACGAGGATGATCATGGCGAGGACGGCGTAGAAGTCGTCGAGCGCCCGAATCTCGACGAAGACGAAGAGAGCGAAGGCGAAGCGCCGGCCCGCAAGCAGAACGGCAAGGGCAATGAGCAGGCCGCAGAAGAAGTGCGCCGCAAGCGCATGGCCCTGCGCCGTCGCTACAAGATTCAGGACGTCATCAAGCGCCGCCAAGTGCTGCTCGTCCAGATCGTGAAGGAAGAGCGCGGCAACAAGGGCGCGGCGCTGACCACCTATCTCAGCCTCGCCGGCCGCTATTGCGTGCTGATGCCCAACACCAGCCATGGCGGCGGCATCTCGCGCAAGATCAGCAATGGTGCGGATCGCAAGCGGTTGAAGTCCATCATCGCCGAGATGAAGCTGCCCAACACCATGGGCTGCATCGTGCGCACGGCGGGCCTCTCGCGCACCAAGACCGAGATCAAGCGCGACTTCGACTATCTCGCCCGCCTGTGGGACGAGATTCGCGAGAACACGCTCAGGGCCGCCGCGCCGGAGCTGATCCACAATGACAGCGACCTCATCAAGCGCGCGATCCGCGATATCTACCACCGCGATATCGAGGAAGTGATCGTCGAGGGCGATGAAGGCTATCGCCAGGCGAAGGACTTCATGAAGCTGCTGATGCCGAGCCATGCCCGGCGCGTGAAGCAATATGCCGATCCGGTCTCGCTGTTCCAGCGCTTCGGGGTCGAGGACCAGCTCGCCGCGATGTATAATCCGGTCGTGCAGCTCAAGTCCGGCGGCTATCTGGTCATCAACCCGACCGAGGCGCTGGTCTCCATCGATATCAACTCGGGCCGCTCGACGCGCGAGCACAGTATCGAGCAGACCGCCACGGCCACCAATCTGGAAGCTGCGCGCGAGATCGCCCGCCAGCTGCGCCTGCGCGACATGGCCGGCCTCGTCGTCATCGACTTCATCGACATGGAGCACAACTCCAACATCCGTAAGGTCGAGAAGGCGATGAAGGAGGCGCTCAAGGACGATCGCGCCCGCATCCAGGTGGGCCGCATTTCCGGTTTCGGCCTCATGGAAATGAGCCGCCAGCGCCTGCGCACCGGCGTGCTGGAAGCCTCGACCCGGCCCTGCCCCCATTGCGAGGGCACCGGTCTCGTCCGCACGGCATCCTCGGCGGGCCTCTCGGCCCTGCGCATGCTGGAAGAGGAAGCCGCGCGCGGTCGCGGGAGCCAGATCACCCTGCGCGCCAGCCAGGAAGCGGCCTTCTACGTGCTCAACAACAAGCGCCGCGAACTCGATGAAATCGAGAACCGCTATGGCGTGACCATCCTCATCCTGCCCGATGGCGAGATCGAGGGCGCCCGCATGTCGGTCGAGGCCAGTGGCCCGCGCCCGACCATGCAGGTCAGCTATGCCCCCGTCATCACCGAAGAGGTGGAGGACGAAGAGGACGAGATCGAGGACGTCGAGGAAGAGGAAGAGGTCGCTGAAGAGCGCCAGCCTCGCGCAGACGACGAAGGTGGCGAGGGACGCAAGCGCAAGCGTCGCCGTCGTGGTCGCCGTGGCCGGCGTGACCGGGACGACCAGTCGCCGCAGGACAGCGATGGCGCTGCGTCCGACGAGGATGACGACGCGCAGGCCGATGCCGATGAGCGCGATGACGAGCAGGCCGAAGCCGGCCCGTCCGAATCGAGCGAGGCCGAAGGGTCTGACGAGGCACCGCGTCGCGGCCGCCGTGGTCGCCGTGGCGGTCGTCGCCGGCGGGGCGGACAGAGCGACGGTGCAGACAATGGCGCCGAAGCCAGCGAAGGCGCGACGGACGACGCAGCAGACGCCGCGCCGGTCGAATCGGCGGACGCTGCTGAGGCAGTGCAGGAGACGGTCGAGCCCGCATCGCCCGAGCCTGCTGCCGACGCGGAAGAAGCGCCTGCGCCCAAGCGCCGCCGCCGCACCCGCAAGGCTGCCGAAGCCACGGATGAAGCCGTGACGGTGGAAGTCTCGCCGGAACTGGCGGAGACTCCGACCCCCGAAGCGCCTGCTGCGGAAGCACCGACCGAGGCCGCCGAAGAGGCACCGGCACCCAAGCGCCGCACGCGCCGCAAGACGACCAAGGCTGCAGAAACGCCCGCCGCGACCGAGGGTGAAGCCCAGCCCGAAGCTGAGGCAAGCACCGAGGCGGCAGAAGAGGCGCCCAAGCCCGCCGCCAAGCCGCGCGCGCGTCGCAAGCCCAAGACCGTCGAGGCCGCCACCGAGGCGCGCGAGACGCTGGTCGCGGATGCCGCCGACACGGCCACGGACGCTGATGCGTCGGCGCAAGCCGATGGCGACAGCGCTGAAACGCCCCGTCGCGGCTGGTGGCAGCGCACGTTCGGCGCGTGACGCACACCGCCCTGCGGTCTGAGAACCGGCATGATGGGTCGCCCGATCCGTCATGCCGGGTTCAGGCTCGCCGGGCTAAGGGGCCGGTCATGGATCGGCCGCTCTCCCCTCCCCGGCAGCTTGCCGGCCAGCTCAAACCCCATCATGCCCGTGAGGCGGCTGTCGCGCCCTGGCTGATCGGCCGCCTTGTCGCCGTTCTTGCGCTGCTGAGCCTGCTCGCCGCGCAGCCCGCCCTGGCCCAATCCGTCCTGCGTGATGCCGAAACCGAAGCGCTGATGCGCGATGCCTCCGTCCCGATCATCCGGGCCGCCGGGCTCGATGAGCGCAATGTGCAGATGCTGGTGATCAACGATCCCAGCCTCAACGCTTTCGTCGCGGGCGGACAGATCGTCTGGTTCCACAGCGGCCTGATCGCCGAGGCCGATGATCTCAATCAGGTCCAGGGCGTGATGGCCCACGAGCTCGGCCATATCGAGGGCGGCCACATCGTGCGCTTTGCCGATGGCGCGCGGGAAGCGACCGGCATCCAGCTCGTCTCGCTGCTGCTCGGTGCGGCGGCGATGGCAGCGGGCGGGGGCGAGGCCGGCATGGGCATCATGGCGGCCGGTCAACAGGCCGCCATGGGCCGCTTCCTCACCTTCACCCGCACGCAGGAATCGAGCGCGGACGCCGCCGGCGCGCGCTATCTCAAGGCCGCAGGCATCAGCGGCAAGGGCAGCATCGCCTTCTTCCAGAAGCTGCAGAATCTGGAATATCGGCTCTACGTGCCGCAGGACACCTATGTCCGCACCCACCCGCTCTCGCGCGACCGCATCTCGGCCCTGACGGCGCTGTATGAGAATGATCCGGCCTGGAACAAGCCCACCGATCCGGCGCTGGAAGCCCGCTTCCAGCGTGTGCGCGCCAAGCTGATCGGCTTCGTCAGCGAGCCGGAAAAGACCCTCAAGCTTTATCCGCCCTCGGACCAGAGCCTGCCCGCCCATTATGCGCGGGCCTATGCCTATCATAAGAGCGCCTTCACCGAGAAAGCGCTGGCGGAAGTCGATACCCTGCTCAAGGCCGCGCCGCACGACCCCTATTTTCTGGAGCTGCAAGGGCAGGTCATGCTCGAATCCGGCAAGCCCGCCGATGCCATCCCGCCGCTGCGCGAGGCCGTGCAGCGCACCAATGGCGAGCCGCTGATCGCCGCGATGCTCGGCCATGCCCTCGTCGCGACCGAGGATGACAGCCATCTCGATGAGGCCGAGCGCGTGCTGCGCAACACGGTTGCGCGGGATCGGCAGAATCCGTTCGCCTGGTATTCGCTCGGCGTCGTCTATCAGCGCAAGGGCGACACCGCCCGCGCCGCGCTCGCCACGGCCGAGCGCTACTCGATGGAAGGGCAGGACGCGCTCGCCCTGCGCCATGCCGATGTGGCACTGGCCGGCATCCAACCCAATTCACCCGATTATCTGCGGGCGCAGGACATTGCGATGGCCAGCCGCGCCGCCATGGAAAGGACACGAAAGAAATGACGAACAAGGCAGGCGCGGGCGCGCTGTTCCGCGCAGCCGGGGTGATCGTGTCCGCGCTGGGCACCCGCACCGGCGAGCGCAAGCGCGGGCGGATGGTAATTCCGGCTCTGGCCGTTGCGCTGCTCGCCGGCGGCGCGGCGGTAACCTATGCGGCGACCAATCAAAGCCCAGCCATGCCGACGGCGGACCGCGCCGCCATCGAATCGGTGGTGCGCGACTATATCCTCGAACATCCCGAGATCATTCCGCAGGCGATGGAACGGCTGAAGGCCAAGCAGACCGCCGGCACCGTCGATCAGAACCGGTCCGCGCTGGAAACGCCCTATCCGGGCGCATGGGAAGGCGCGGCCCAGCCCAAGGTCACCCTCGTCGCCTTCATGGATTATGCCTGCGGCTATTGCCGCGCCGCGCTGCCGCATATCGAGGAACTGGTGAAGGCCAATCCCGATCTGCGCGTGGTCTATCGCGAACTGCCGATCATTGCCGATGGCAGTGCCAATGCGGCGAAGGTCAGCCTGCTGGCCGCCAGCGAGAACAAGTTCATGGCCTTCCACAAGGCGATGTACGCGGCCGGCGGCGTCTCCTCGGACGCCATCCTCAAGGCCGCGCGCACGGCGGGGCTGGATGCCGACAAGGCGAAGGCCGCCATTGCGGCGAAGGGCGGCGATGATGAGTTCATGAGCAACATCCGCCTCGCCCAGGCCCTCGGCGCCGAGGGCACGCCTTTGTTCGTCGTGGGCGATCAGGTGTTCAACGGCCTTGTCGGCACCGAGACGCTACAGGCGGCCGTGGACAAGGCGCGCACCAAGGGCTGATTGACCAGAGACGGCTTGGGTCGGCGCCGTTCAGGGCTCCAAGCCGGACGTTGGAGGCCCCCTCCGCTGCCAAGAGGGGGCCTCCCTTTGCACTGGCCTCCAATGCCCGGACGGTGGGACGAGAGGCGCGCAAAGTGACGGTCAGGACTTGGTCCTGATTCCGATCAGTGCGTAGAGCGGGCAGAAGCTGACGAACGCGGTGAGCAGCGGCACCAGGCCGATCCAGCCCCAGGACGTTCGCGGGCCGACAAAGACGAGCGCGATCAGCCCGAGGCCAATCAGGATCCGGATGGTCCGGTCCAGTCGTCCGATGTTCGCAGCCATGGCCACAGCCCTCTCACCATTTCATCTGATGGTGATGCTAAGCGGGTGGCGGGCGCCTGACCTTGATGAAGATCAAACAGGCCCGGCGTTCAGTCCAACAAGCGCAGCGCGTAGATTTTGGGCCAGTTCTTGCCGGTGACGTAGAGAAGCTGCGCCTTGGCATCCCACGCGATGCCGTTCAGCACGCCCTCGCCGCTCGCGCTCATATTCTTCGCCACCAGCGGTTGCAGGTTGATCCAGTCGTCGATCTTGCCGCTGGCCGGATCGATGCGGGCAATGAGCGGCGAGAACCAGATGTTCGCGTAGAGAACGTCGCCGACTTGCTCCAGCTCGTTGAGAAAGCGCACAGGCTCGCCTTCCCATGTGACGGTGACGCGGCGCTGCTCCTTGTAGCTCTCGGGATCGAGAAAGCGCAGGTCCGGCGTGCCATCGCTCATGATCAGCGCGTGGCCATCATGAGTGAGGCCCCAGCCCTCGCCGGTGTAGCGGAACGAGCCGATCGGCTTCAAATCCTTGCGGTTCCAGACGAAGCCGGTCTCGTCCTTCCAGGTGATGCTCACGATCCGGTCGCCCCAGATCGTACTGCCCTCGCCGAACACATCGGCGCGCATGGGCCGCCGCTGTAGGATCTTGCCGTCGCTCAGCCGCATGATCCGCACATCTGACTCGCCGACTTGGCCGGTGGTTTCGTAGATCAGCTCGCCATGGATGGTGAGGCCCTGGGTGAAGGCTTTTGTATCATGCGGCAGTTCGCGCACGATCTCCCATTTGATCTCCGCCTGCGCTGGCCCCGCGCTGAAGACGAGGACGAAGAGCGAGACCAATAGCCGCTTCATTCGGCGTCTTCCGCGAGCGCGTCGGCCTGCCAGTCCGGCAGCGTGATCCCCTCGAGCGAATCGACCGGACGATGATCCACCGCGAGCCCCAAAGCCGGATAGGCAATGCGCAGCCGGGCCGGGTCGGACCGGTCAAGCGGCACCACCACGAGCCGCCGGTTCACCTTGTTGCGATAGTGCATCCGCGCGGTATTCTCCTGCCCGACATAGCAGCCCTTGCCATAATCCACGCCGTGCAGCTCTTCCGCGTTGCACTCCAGCCAGAGCGTCTTGTCCTCGCCCAGCTCCGCCACGCCCTCGGGCACGCCCTGAGCCAGCCGATGCGCGCGATAGAAGTCCGAAGCGTCGCCCTCCCGCGCTGGGGCCAGCCACCGCCAGCCCAGCGCGGCGAGCCGGGGGTCGGCGGATGCCCCCTCGACCGGATCGGCAGACCAGTGGGCAGCAAGCCCTTCCTCTATCCCGATGGTGACGGGGCGGCGCAGCCGGTACAGCGTCAGCCTGCGGGCGAGCGCCTCGGCGCGCGATGCCTCGCAATCGATCAGCACATCCTCGCCGCCCGCCGGATCGGCCCAGAGGAGCATATCGTAGAGCGCCTTGCCCTGCGGCGTGAGCAGCCCGGCATAACGCGGCGCGCCCGGCTGCAGGCCGAGCACATCCTGCGTGAGCAGGCCTTGCAGGAACGGCCGCGCCTCCGCCCCGCCGACACGAAGGATGGCCCGATCGCGCAGCGTGGTTGCGAGGGGCGGCGTGGCAAGGGGGGTGGTGGCGGACATGCGCTTTAGGTAGGGGGAGAGGAGCACCAAGCCAAGAGAGGTTCGCGCGATGGCCCAGACATTCGACCTGCTGCTGAAGGGCGGCACCGTCCACCTCCCGAGCGGCCCCGCACGCGTGGACGTGGGAGTCAATGCCGGCAGGATCGCCGCGATCGGCACCAGCCTTGGCGATGCGGGCGAAACGATCGACTGCGCCGGCCTCGACGTGCTACCGGGCGTGATCGACAGCCAGGTCCATTTCCGCGAACCCGGGCTGGAGCATAAGGAAGATCTCGAATCGGGCAGCCGTGCCGCGGTGCTGGGCGGCGTGACCGCCGTGTTCGAGATGCCGAACACCAATCCGAATACGGACACTGCCGAGCGCGTGGCCGACAAGCTCAAGCGCGCCCATCACCGCATGTGGTGCGACCATGCCTTTTATGTCGGCGCGACCGGCGACAATGCCGAGCAGCTCGGCGAACTGGAGCGCATCCCCGGCACGGCGGGCGTCAAGATATTCATGGGCGCTTCCACCGGCAGCCTGCTCGTCGCCGAGGACGAGGCCCTCGCGCGGGTGCTCGCCCATGGTCATCGCCGCGTCGCCGTGCATTGCGAGGACGAGGCGCGGATGAATGCGCGCAAAGATGAGCGGATCGAGGGCGATCCGGCCAGCCACCCGGTCTGGCGCGACGATGAAAGCGCGATGATGGCCACCCGCCGCATCGTGAAGCTGGCGCGCGAAGCCGGCCGCCGCATCCATGTGCTGCACGTCACAACGCCCGCCGAGCTGGAATTCCTCAGCCAGCACAAGGATGTCGCGACCTGCGAGGTGACGCCGCAGCATCTCACGCTGGCGGGCGAGGATGCCTATCCGCGCCTCGGCACCTATGCGCAGATGAACCCGCCGATCCGCAGCGCTGCCCATCGCGAGGGGCTGTGGCACTGGGTCGGCCAGGGCGTGCCCGATGTGCTCGGCTCCGACCACGCGCCACACACCAAGGAAGAAAAGGCCAAGACCTATCCTGCCAGCCCGAGCGGTATGCCCGGCGTGCAGACTTTGGTGCCGCTTTTGCTCGATCACGTGGCGAACGGCCGCCTGACGCTGCAGCGCTTTATCGATCTGACCAGCGCCGGACCGCAGCGCATCTTTGGCCTGGTCGGCAAGGGCCGCATCGCGACCGGCTATGATGCCGACTTCACCGTCGTCGACCTCAAGGCGCGCTGGACGATGGGCGCGGACTGGATGGCCTCGCGCTGCGGCTGGTCGCCGTTTGAGGGCATGAGCGTGACCGGCCGACCGGTCGGCACCATCGTGCGCGGCCATCGGGTGATGTGGGACAACCAGCTCGCCAATGAGGCGGTGGGCGAACCGGTGCGCTTCGAGGCGACCGAGTTCCCTGGCCACTAAGGCGAAGGCAAAAGGGGGAAGGCGGGGCGATGGCGACAACGCGGAGCACCACGAGACGCAAGGCGCCCCGGCGCAAGGGCCTGCGCTTTCCCGGCAATCCCACCAGCCTGCCGGGCAAGCTGTTCCGCTGGCTGCTGATGCTCATCCTCGGCTTCATCGGCATCTCGTTGCTGCAGGTGCTGGTCTATAAATTCGTGCCAGTGCCGGTGACGATCACCATGCTGATGGACAAGAACGGCATCACCAAGGACTGGACGCCGCTTTCGGACATGGATCCCGACATGCCGCGTGCCGCCATTGCGGGCGAGGACGCCAAATTCTGCCAGCATCACGGCTTCGACACCGATGCCATCCGCCAGGCCATGCAACAGAACGCACGCGGCGGGCGCATTCGCGGCGGCTCCACGATCAGCCAGCAGACCGCCAAGAATGTCTTTCTCTGGCAGGGCGGCGGCTTCTTCCGCAAAGGACTGGAAGCCTGGTACACAGTGCTGATCGAGGCGATCTGGGGCAAGCGCCGAATCATGGAAGTCTATCTCAACGTCGCCGAGACGGGCATCGGCACCTATGGCGTGCAGGCCGGCGCAATCCGCTATTTCAACCATGGCGCAGACAGGATGAGCCGCACCGAGGCCGCCCGCATCGCGGCGGTCCTCCCCCTGCCCAAAAAGCGCGGCGCCATCGCCCCCACCGGCTTCACCCGCCGCCACGGCAACAACATCGCCCGCTGGATCGGCCATGTGAAAGCCGACGGACTGGATGCCTGCCTGGATCTGAACTGAGCGGGCAGACGCTGTTCCCGCACAAAGAGCAAATAAGCCGCGCAACAAAAAGGGCGGAGGCATCGCTGCCCCCGCCCTTCCGGTTTCTATTCGCGGCAGATCAGAAGCTGAAGCGCGCGCCCACGCGGACCTGATAAACCGACTGACGGGTCTGAACAACTTCCTGCGGCGTTGTGGGAGAAGCATAGCGGTACTGTGTACATGCGGCGTTGCCGCACGTCACGGTAACCACTGCAGCTTGATATGGGAACGCGACCTGACGAAGCTGCCCCCAGTCCCGATTCAGCAGGTTCAGAACATTCTCGATGTCCGCGAACAGCGTAATCCGCGACCGACCGACAACCGCCGGGATCTCCTGCTCCATGTGAAGATCGATCTTCGTGAAGCTGGGCGAGCGTCCGACGTTCTTCGGTGCAGTTTGACCCTGGAAGTTCTTAAGGACAGATCCGTTCACGAGATCGCGAACAGCCTCGTACACAGCAGTGCTGGCATATACCACATTTGCATCGGCCGTCTGGCTGCTCACATTCGGGACATAGAGGAGATGACGACCGCCCGTGCGGTTGATCCCGTACAATTGCGAGACGCCACCAACAGCCGATGCATCGTTCATGGTGTAGCTGAATGCACGACCGTCACGCGTCTCGCCGAAAAGCTGGAAGCGCGTCTTGTAGTCGCCGAAGAACGCATGCTCGAAGCCGGCATAATATTTGAACTGCCATTTGATCTGGTCGTTGGCGGTTCCGTAAGCCGGATAATTGGGATCCACGTACACAGCATTGGTAAAGTTGGATCCCGGCGTGGAAGAAGTCAGAGGGCTGAGTTCCTTGACATCCTGCCAAGTGTAGCTGCCGCCGAACGAAAAACCGTTCTGGAACGATTTGTCGAACCGGACCACACCGACGATACTCCGCCCCTGATCGCCGTTCGTGAGCATCAGGTCTTCATTGCTGTCGGTCGGGCCAACCACGCTCACATATTTGGGGCGGCCATCCAGAGTGATCGCGCCCGTCTTTACAAACCGGGCATTCGTAACGACCAGCGCGTCCTTGACCCGCGTGTAGAGCAGATCCGCACCGAATTTCCAGCCATCGCCCAGCGCGCCAAAATCGGCACGGTAGTCAGCGGACAGGCTGAATTTCCACTGGCTCGGCAGTTTCAACTCAGGATCGAGGAGCGCTGTAGAACCGGTCGTGCCGGCAGATGCGTTTGAAACCGCGTCCATCACGGCTTGTGCGACACCTTGGCCTGTCACGTTCAGCAGACCAGCCGCCGGACCACCTGTCACGGCACCGGCGGCATTGCGCTGGATGGTCAGGCTGGACGTCACGATGCCGGTGTTGCTGTAGCTGTTGGAGACCCACACGTCCGGTGAACCGCCTCCGAACAGGCCGCCGCCGCCGCGCACGGACAACCGGTCATTTACCCGCCAGTCGAAGCCGACGCGTGGTTGCAAGACATCGCGTCCACCAAGCGTGGCCGTGTTGGTGAAGCCCAAACGATTATAAACATTGGAATTCAACGGAACGGGCGTGTTCATGTCATACACGTCCCAACGCACGCCATAGGTGAAAGTGAAGTCAGGCGTGACTTCCCAGTCGTCCATGATGCCGAACGTAAACATTGTATAACGGAACTGTGCAGCAGCGTCCGAAAGCTCCTGAGAGCGCGCGCCCTGATAGCGTAGCGCGCTTGCACGCCGGTTTTGGAAGTCTTGGATCGAATCGAAGTAGTAAGTACCCAACGCATGCTGGAGGAACGCGTTATAGGTCTTCACATTCTCGAAGCCTGCCAGCAGCCGTACACGGTGGCTGTTCAGGTTAAGCTCACCGAGGAACTGCCCCGAAAAATTCTCGCTTTCCAATGCATTGAAGTGGCGCGAGGCATCCGGACCGATGTTGATAACGGGAACACCACTGGTGCAGGTCGTCGGAGAGGCCGAGACCGCCGGGTCAACCTGCGATGTCTCATCAGCGCAGATCGAGAACTGGGAGAAATTCGCGCCCTGCGTCGGGTTCTGACCGCGTGTGTACTTACGATAGGCGACGCGCGCCTCAGTCGAGAAGGTGTCCGACCAGTCACTGTTGAGCTGGAAGACGCCGGAGTGGACCTTCTCGCTCAGAATATAGTTGTTCGATGACAGCCCATATTGCGGCCGGGTCGCGCTGAACTCCGTACCTGAGTAGAAGTTATTGTCCCGCCCGGTCTGCACATAGAACGAGCCGTCGTTATGGATATAGGTCAGGGCAGCGCGGTGATTGTCGGACAGGTTCGCGTCGAGCTTTACGACAACCTTGTCGTCCCGCTCTGTGTTGCTCGTCGGGACGCCACCCGCGTCATAATCGTAGACGCTCTGCGCAATGCCGGAAATCCGATCGAGCAGGCCTTGCGTGACGCCCTGAACCTCACTGCCGAAGCCCCCACCGATAGGCCCGATATTGATCGGCGTCGATTCACGCGCACGCTCGCCGGAAACCATGAAGAACAGACGGTCGGGGATGATCGGCCCGCGCAGCGTCGCGCCATAGACGCGGCTCTCGAAATCGAGATTGAGGGGCCGGTCCTTGGTGCGGTTGCCGGTCAGACCGTCGCTACTGAAGCTGTAGAAGCCGGTGCCATGCCAGTCATTGGTACCTGAGAGCAGCACCACATCGATGGCGCCGCCCTGCAAATCGCCGGCCGAGATGTCATATGGCGCGACCTTGACCGAGACCTGACCGATCGCATCGAGCGGAACCGGGCCACGACCGGTGGGCAAGCCACCATTGTTCAGACCGAAGTCGTCGGAGAACTGCACGCCGTCGACCGAGAAGCGGTTGAAACGGGGGTTCTGGCCGGCGATGGAAACAGCGCGGCTGTTCGTGAGATCGAGCGTGGCGAAAGCATCGCGACGAACCACGTCGCGAATATCGCGGTTGACCGAAGCGACACCCTCGATGTCATCGCGGGTAAACGCGCTGGCGGGACCCTGGCTGTAAGAGCCTGCGCCGGTGACGGCGGAGGCTGTCACGACGATGGTCTCACCCTCGGCTGTGAGCGCGATGGGCAGACGGAAGGTCTGGCCGGCCGTGAGATTGGCATCCGTGACGGTCGCATCGAGATAGCCCGGCGCACTGACCATGATGGTGTAAGGCCCACCAATGCGCAGGCCGCTGGTCGAGAAGCTGCCGTCGGCGCCCGTCGTGGTGCGCGAGACGGTGCCCGAGGGGACGTGCGTCACGGTGACGGCGGCACCGGCGACCGGCGCGCCTTCCGCCGTGACCGTGCCGCGCACGGACGAGGTGGTTTCCTGCGCATGGGCAGGGCTGAGCGCCACGCAGGTGGCGATGCTCGCGGCCGAGGCAGCGAGGAAGAAGCGGAAGTTGCGCATCGAAGATCCCCTTTAGATCATCACGAAAACTGGTCTTGAGCCGTCCTGTTCACGGCTGCCTTCACCCCTCTGGGCTCGGACACATCCTCTCGCCTGGTCTGCGATCCTTATGTCAGCGCCCGTGTCTGGCGGACGTGACTCAATTATGACGATGGCGGGTTCATACTGGCGACCGGCCCATTCTCGCCATTGCGAAATGAGCGGTATGTACCCGAAATAAGGAGCAAAATTCCGCAAACCGCTCATTATGCGGCAATAAAATCGCGCGATATCAATGGCATATTGTGCAGTGCGGCATCCATGCAACGCTCGCGCAAAATCTTGCCATAAGATGAACGGATCGGCGGCCCGATCAACCGTCTGGGCTGCCCGCGAGGCTCAGTCGCGCGAGATGATGGGCCGCTGCACAAGCGGACGCGAACAGGGGAAGATGAAAAGCACGAGCAGCAGCCAGATCAGGCCGACCGCCCAGCCGCCCGCCACATCGCTCGGCCAATGCACGCCGAGCCACACCCGGCTGGCCCCGGTGGCGAGGATCATCGCGGCGCAGATCCATGTCACCACCCGGCTTCGCGCCAGCAGCGCGATCGCACCATAGAGCGCCATCGTACCTGCCGCATGGCCGCTGGGGAAGCTGGTGCCCACGGTCTCGATCACGCTCGTCGGCATATAGGGGATCATCATCATCGGGCGCGGCGCGTTGAAGCCGAGCTTCACCACCCCGATGACGAGCGCGGTCCCCACGCCCGCGACCAGCAGCGGGATCAAGCGTTCGGGATGCCCCAGCTTGATGAAGACCAGCCCCACCGCCAGCACGATCAACGTGCGACCGCCCACCGCGCCCAGCCGGTCCAGCGCCACCGCGCCATGCGTCACCAGCCCCGCACCGCGCACGCCGTGCAGCTTGCCCGCCAGTCCCATCAGCCGCTCATCAATGGGCGCGAACAGGCCGGTGGGCTGGAGGAATCCGATGGCCGCGACCAGCAACGCCAGGCCGAGCGCAAAACTGAGCGCGACGCCCGGAGTTGGCAGTTGCCGCATCCGCCTTTGGATCAGATGTGGAGCGCCCGCCCATAAGCGGCCAGCACGCTCTCGTGCATGGATTCGCTGATAGTCGGGTGCGGGAAGACCGTCTGCATGAAGTCCTGCTCCACCAGCTCGGCCGTCTTGCCGATGGTATAGCCCTGGATCATCTCGGTCACCTCGGCGCCGACCATATGCGCGCCGAGCAGCTCGCCGGTCTTGGCGTCGAACACGGTCTTCACGAAGCCTTCCGCCTCGCCGAGCGCGATCGCCTTGCCATTGCCGATGAACGGGAAGGTGCCGACCTTGACGGTATAGCCCGCGTCCTTGGCCTTCGCCTCGGTCAGGCCCACCGAGGCGACCTGCGGCTGGCAATAGGTGCAGCCCGGAATGTTGAGCGGGTCCATCTCATGCGGGTGGACATCCTTGTTGCCCAGCGCCTGCGCAATCGCCTCGGCGGCGGTCACGCCCTCATGGCTGGCCTTGTGCGCGAGCCATGGCGGCGCGGTGACATCGCCGATGGCCCAGATGCCATCGACGCCGGTGCGGCACAGGCCGTCGGTCTTGATATGGCCGCGCTCCAGCGTGACGCCCAGCGCCTCCACCCCGATGTTCTCCGTGTTCGGCACGATGCCGATGGCGACGATGCAATGGCTGAACTCGCTGGTCTCGCTCTTGCCATCCTTGCCCTTGATGGCGGCGGTGACGCCACTGTCGCTGGCCTTGAGACTCTCCAGCGAGGCGCCTGTGACGATCTTCATGCCACGCTTGGTGAGCTGCTTTTCGAGGAACGCCGAGACATCCTTGTCCTCGACCGGCACGATACGGTCCATCATCTCGACCACGGTCACATCCGCGCCCATGTCGTTATAGAAGCTCGCGAACTCGATGCCGATGGCGCCCGAGCCGATGACCAGCAGCTTGCCCGGCATTTCCGGCGGGGTCATCGCGGTGCGATAGGTCCAGATACGCTTGCCGTCCGCCGGCGCGAACGGCAGGTCGCGTGCCCGCGCACCGGTCGCCACGATGATGTGCTTGGCCGCCAGATCGGTCTTCTTGCCGTCCTGGTCCGTCACCGAGAGCTTGCCCTTGCCGGTGATCGTGCCGGTGCCCATGTGCACGGCGACCTTGTTCTTCTTCATCAGGTGCGTGACGCCGGCGTTGAGCTGCTTGGCGACACCGCGCGAGCGCTTCACCACCGCCTCGATGTCCGCGCTGATTTTCTCAGCGGCCAGGCCATAATCCTTGGCGTGGCTCATATAATGGAAGATCTCGGCCGAGCGCAGCAGCGCCTTGGTCGGGATGCAGCCCCAGTTGAGGCAGATACCGCCGAGCAGCTCGCGCTCCACAATGGCCGTCTTGAGGCCAAGCTGGCTCGCGCGGATCGCCGCGACATAGCCGCCGGGGCCGGAACCGAGAACGATGACGTCATAGGATTCAGACACGAAATGCTCCATTCAAAAGCCCCTCTCCCCTTGAGGGAGAGAGGTCTAAAATGACCAACTGCGCCTTCATTGCGCGTTCGCCAGGGGCGGCACCCTGCGGGGGCGGCGCACTTCGTCGATGGCGACGAAGATGAACCGGGCCTGCGTGACCTTGTAGGTTTCCTCGCTGTGCCGCGCGCGGCGCCAGGCTTCGACCTCAATGGTCATCGACGTGCTGCCCACCTTCACGAGCGTCGCGAAGACGGAGACCTCGTCCCCCACCAGCACCGGGCGGTGGAACTGCATGCCTTCCACGGCGATGGTGACAGCCCGGCCCTTGCTGTGCCGCGAGGCGACAAGCGCCGCCGCCATATCCATCTGGCCCATCAGCCAGCCGCCGAAAATGTCCCCATAGGGATTGGCATCCGCCGGCATCGCGGTGATCCGCGTGGCGGGCGCACCTTCCGGCAGGACATCCTCGTCAGCGGCCATGGTGCGCTTACGCCACCAGACCCAGCGGCGCCTCTACCAGTTCCTTGAACACCTTCATCAGCTCCGCGCCGTCCGCGCCATCGATGGCGCGATGGTCGAAGCTGCCGGTGGCGGACATGACGGTCGCGATGCCAAGCGCATCGTCGATCACATAAGGCCGCTTCTCGCCTGCGCCGATCGCCATGATCATCGCCTGCGGCGGATTGATCACTGCCTCGAACTGCTTGATGCCCATCATGCCCATGTTGGAGAGGCTGGCCGTGCCGCCGGTGAACTCTTCCGGCTTGAGCTTGCCTTCCTTGGCGCGGGTGGCGAGGTCCTTCATCGCGGTCGAGATGGCGGAGACGGACTTGGCGCCGGCATCGGTGATGATCGGCGTGATCAGTCCGCCCTCGATGGACACCGCCACCGAGATGTCGGCCCGGCTGAACTTGAGCAGCTGGTCGCCGGCGAACTGCACATTGCACTTGGGTACGGCGATCAGCGCCTTGGCCAGCGCCTTGATGAGCAGATCGTTGACCGAGAGCTTCACGCCCTGCGATTCGAGCGCCTTGTTGAGATCGCCACGCAGCTTGAGCAGCGCATCGAGGCGCACATCCACGGTGAGGTAGATGTGCGGCACCTGCTGCTTCGATTCGGTGAGGCGGCGCGCAATGGTCTTGCGCATGTTCGAGAGCTTCTCGACCTCGTGCGGAATGCCGAAATCCTGCGCGGTCGCGGCCACCGGGGCAGGCGCGGCCGGAGCAGACGCTGCGGGCGCCGCGGACGGGCTCGCGGCGGGCTTGGGCGCGGTGCTGCCGGGCTTCACCCCCTCCAGATCTGCCTTCACGATGCGGCCATTGGGACCAGTACCGGAAACCGCAGCCAGATCGATGCCGCTGTTCGTGGCGATGCGGCGGGCAAGCGGGCTCGCCTTGACGCGATCTCCAGAGGAGGCAGCGGCCGGCGCAGCGGTCGATTTCGCGACTTCCGGCTCCGGCTTGGGGGCGCTGGCGGCTTCCGGCTTCTTCTCCGGAGCGGCGTCGGCCTTGGGCGCGGGCTTGGCTGCAGCGGGGGCATCGCCGCTCGGCACGTCCTCGCCTTCCTCGACCAGCACCGCGATGACGGTGCCAACCTTCACATTGTCGGTCCCTTCGGCGACGAGGATCTTGCCGACGACCCCTTCGTCCACGGCTTCAAATTCCATGGTGGCCTTGTCGGTCTCGATTTCGGCGAGCAGATCGCCAGACGAGACGGTGTCGCCTTCCTTCACGAGCCATTTCGAAAGCGTGCCTTCCTCCATGGTCGGCGAGAGGGCGGGCATCTGGATATTGATCGCCATGGGGGCCAGGCTTTCCTGTTTTTCGGGTTGGACAATCACCGGCCACCTTCACGCTTTGCCCGTCGGGGTCAAGGCCATCCCTTGCATCCAGACCGAATTTCCCGCACCTACCGAGCCGGTTTCTTCGGGGGAGCAGGCGATGATGCGGACTTATCTCGTCGTGGTGGACGAAAGCAGCGAGGCGGAATCGGCCCTGCTGTTCGCCGCGCGCCGCGCTGCCAAGACGGGCGGCGGCGTGCATATGCTGGCGCTCGTGCCCAAGACCGAGTTCGTCCAATGGGGCGCCGTGCAGGCGACGATGGAGGAGGAAGCGCGCGCCCGCGCCGAGGCTCTCGCGGCCAGCGCCGCCGGCACGCTGATGGCGGAAGCCGGCATCCAGCCCGCAATCACGGTCAAGGTCGGCGATCCCGTGGCATCGGTGAAGGAGATGCTGGCCTCGGGCGAAACGGTCGCCGCGCTCGTGCTCGGCGCCGCGCCCAAGGGTGCGCCCGGACCACTGGTGGCGCACTTTGCCGGCAATGATGCCGGCACACTGCCCTGCCCGGTGATGATCATTCCCGGATCGCTGAGCCGCGAGGATATCGAGCGGCTGAGCTGAGGGTCCGCTGCCGCCAAGTCAAATCAAAGCCGTGCTCCTGCGAAAGCAGGAGCCTAGGGCGGCGAGGTTCGTCGGTTGAGCCCTGGGCTCCTGCCTTCGCAGGAGCACTGTTAATTTCATTACGACAATGAAAAAGGGGCCGACCTTCGCCAGCCCCTCCTTCAAAATCCGATTGCGGCGGGTTCAGCCCGGCTGATTGGCCCGTTCGGCGCCATTGCCGTCCAGATTCTCCGCGACGAACGCCCAGTTGACGTGCTTCTTGAGGATCGTGTCCGCGAAGTTGGGGCGCGCGTTGCGATAATCGATGTAATAAGCATGCTCCCACACATCGAGGATGAACAGCGGCGTATCGCCATGCGCCACCGGGCAATCGGCGTCGTGATAGCTGGTCACTTCCAGCTTGCCGTCCTTGAGGATCAGCGCGGCCCAGCCGCTGGCGAAGTGGCCGACGGCTTCCGCCTTCAGCTTCTCGATCAGCGCGTCGGTCGAGCCGAAGCCTTCGTTGATGAGATCGGCCAGCTTGCCGCTCGGCTGCTGCGTCTCGGGCGAGAGGCACTGCCAGAAGAAGCTGTGGTTCCAGATCTGGCCGACCTGGTTGAACAGCCCGCCCTTGGAGGACTTGATGAGCTCCACGAGCGACTTGCCCTGCAGGGCCGGATCGGCGGCAACCAGCTCATTGGCCTTCGTCACATAGGCATTGTGGTGCTTGCCGTGGTGATAGTCGAAGGTCTCGGCCGACATGTCGTCGCCAAAGGCGGTCTTGGCATAGGGAAGGTCGGGCAGTGTGAATGCCATGGCGCTAATCTCCTCTTGGTGCATTAAAGTCGTTCTGCAGGCGAAACGCGCAGGCGCGCGATTCGTGTCGGTTGCCCGCAGCAGATGGCGCGTAGACCGGCAGCTTTCCAGTCATCTCTCCCGATCAGCGCCAAATATAATTTCGATATGACAGCGGCGCGACTTTGGCATAGCCTGTGCGATGGCCGATAACCGGCTTTAGGGGAGGGTGCGGTCAAAGCACCCGGCAAACGACTGGGGGAGCATCATGACGAAACTGTTCGGCAATCTGCATCTCGTCCTGCTGATCGGGGTTATTCTGACCCTGGCTGTCATTTACGGCATTGGCCCGAATGGCGAATCCGTCTCCGCCGCCTTGCGCTGGCTGCACACCTTCTTCGGCATTTTGTGGATCGGCCTGCTCTATTACTTCAATTTCGTGCAGATCCCGACCATGCCCAAGGTGCCGGCAGAGTTGAAGCCGGGCGTCTCCAAGTTCATCGCGCCCTCCGCGCTGTTCTTCTTCCGCTGGGCCGCGGCGCTGACCGTGCTGACCGGTTTGCTGGTGGCATGGCGCACCGGCTATCTGCACGAGGCGTTCGCGTTCAAGGCACCCTATCAACTGATCGGTCTGGGCATGTGGCTCGCCGTGATCATGGCGATCAATGTGTGGTTCGTGATCTGGCCGGCGCAGAAGAAGGCGCTGGGGCTGGTGGCCGCCGACGATGCGACCAAGGCCAGCGCTGCCACGCGCGCGATGATCTTCAGCCGCACCAACACGCTGCTGTCGATCCCGATGCTCTACTGCATGGTCAACTTCAACGGCGGCTGAGCGGCCGGCGCCCTGCGCGAGGCGGCAAGCGCCTCAAAGCAGGGCGTGTTTCTTCAGGCAGTGCCGCAACTGGTCGTAGGAGAGCCCGATCGCCTTGGCCGTGGCGCGCTGGTTGAAGCGGTGGCGCTGGAGCGCATGGCGCAGGATCGCGGCCTCATGCGCGTCGACAGCGCCGCGAAAGTCGGCGACATCGTCCAGCGCGATCAGCAATCGCCCGTCCTCGGCCGCGCCCTCCTCTGAAGGACCGGCAACAGGCGCCGCGCTGGCGGCAGCGGGCTTGCCCGGCATCGGCTGCGGCTTCCATGGCGAGGCAAAAGGATCGAGCTGGATCTCGTCGATCGGCCGATCCGGATCGGGCCAGCGATATACGGCGCGCTCGACGACATTGCGCAGCTCGCGCACATTGCCGGGCCAGCGATAGGCGTTGAGCGCCGTCATCATCCGCTTGGAAAAGCCCGGCCAGGACGACCAGCCGCATTCCGATGCCATCTTGCGCCCGAAATGCTCGACCAGAACGTCGACATCGCCCTCGCGGCCGCGCAGAGGCGGCAGGGTAATCACCTCGAAGCTCAGCCGGTCGAGCAGGTCGGCCCGGAACCGCCCGGCTTCCACCGCATCGGGCAGATGCTCGTTGGTCGCCCCGACGATGCGCACATCCACGGTGAGCGGCCGCGAACTGCCGATGCGCGTCACCTCGCCATATTCCACGGCGCGCAGCAGCCGCTCCTGCGCCGCCATGGAGAGCGTGCCCAGTTCATCGAGGAACAATGTGCCGCCATCGGCCTCCTCGAAGCGACCGGCCCGCGCCCGCGTCGCGCCGGTGAAGGCGCCAGCCTCATGGCCGAACAGCTCGGCCTCGATCAGCATCTCGGGCAAGGCGGCGCAGTTCATGATGATGAGCGGTCCATCCCAGCGCTGGGAAAGGCGATGGATGCGCTCGGCGATCAGCTCCTTGCCAGTACCCCGCTCGCCGATGACCAGCACCGGGCGGTTGAGATCGGCCGCGCGGCCGGCCTGCTCGACCGCATCCAGAAAGGCGAGGGATTCCCCGACAAAATGCGTCGTCTTTTCCATTCCCAACTTTTAGGGATATTTCCCAACTCATTGCAACAAACAATGCTTCGCGCGCACCTCGGCCGGGAAGAAATTGGCGAAAATCCGGGCTTATCAGAAATTGGCACGCCCCCTGCAATGCATTGGGCAATCCGCCAATGAGCGGGATTTGAAGGCCTAACCAGGATCAGGAAGAGACCGCCATGTTGAACACAATCGACCGCTTCGGTGCCCAAACCGCCGCAACGCTTCTCACCCTCATTTTCAGCGCCATCATGGTGATCGGCGCTGTCGGCCCTGCTGTCACCGGCAACTCTGCCGCCACGACTGCAGCGGCTCTGGACAACACACCGGACAAGCCGTCACAATCCCTTGTGTGACGGCTTCAAGGTCGGGGCAGCACACCCCCGCTGCCCCGACCGAACCGCCTCAGTTGGAGTATGTACATGAGTATTTTCTCTCGCACCCGGGACATCGTTGCCGCCAACGTGACCGATCTGCTGGATCGCGCCGAGGACCCGGCAAAGATGATCCGCATGATCATCCTCGAAATGGAGGAGACGCTGGTCGAGGTGCGTGCATCGGCAGCGCGGACCATCGCCGACCAGAAGGAGATGCGCCGCCACATCGCCAAGCTCGACGCCCTGCAGGAAAGCTGGGTCGATAAGGCGCAGCTCGCCCTCTCCAAGGATCGCGAAGACCTTGCCAAGGCCGCGCTGGTCGAAAAGCAGAAGGCCGGCGAC
Organism: Sphingobium sp. B1D7B; assembly: GCF_025961965.1. Lineage (NCBI taxonomy): Bacteria > Pseudomonadati > Pseudomonadota > Alphaproteobacteria > Sphingomonadales > Sphingobiaceae > Sphingobium > Sphingobium sp. B1D7B. The sequence continues at coordinate 984,726 of NZ_JAOQOR010000001.1, read as the reverse complement.
ATGGCCGAGCAGCTGCGCGGGCAGATTGCCATGCTGGATGAGGCGCTGGCCGCATCCGAAGAGGACATCGCCAAGCTGCAGGCCAAGCTGCGCGAGGCGCGCGTCCGGCAGAACAGCCTCGTCGCCCGCATGGAGAGCGCACAGACGCGCCGGCGTGCGCGCGAGATGTACAATGGCGAGCGCGTGCAGGATGCCTTCTCCCGCTTCGAACTGCTGGAGCGCCGGGTCGATCTGGCCGAAGGCGAGGCCGATGCCATGGGTCTGGGCGGTCAGCCCAAGACGCTGGAGCAGGAGATCGCCGAACTTCAGTCCGCCGACAAGGTGGAAGCCGAACTCGCGGCGCTCAAGGCCGCGCAAGCCAGGAAGGATTGATCCATGGAGGACGTCTTTCTGCCCATCGTCATCTGCGGCATGCTGTTCATCGGCATGCCGTGGCTGATCTTCCACTATGTCACCAAGTGGAAGCAGGCGCCCAAGATCACCGATGAGGACGAACGGCTGCTCGATGAGATGCACATGCTCGCCCGTCGCCTGGAGGAGCGCCTCCAGACGGTCGAGCGGATCATCGCCGCCGATAATCCCGATTTCCGTCCAGCCCGCCCGAGCGCGAGCGACGATCCCTATTTCGACAGGAGGAACTGAGATGTCCGCCCGCCGCACCAAATTCTACCTCGACAAGAAAAATGCCAAGGCCATGGGCGTGTGCGCCGGCATTGCCGACTATATGGGCATCGACGTGCTCTGGGTCCGCATTGGCGCCGTGCTCGTTACGCTGGCCGGCGGCTTCCCGTGGACGGTGATCGCCTATCTGCTCGCCGCATGGATGGCCGAGCCCAAGCCGACCGGCCTCTATGCCGACCGGGAAGACGAGCGCTTCTGGCAGGGCGTGCGTACCAATCCGGCGCGCTCCACCCGCGATGTGCGCAGCAAGTTCCGCGACATCGACCGGCGCCTGTCCGACATCGAGACCTTCTACACCAGCCGCAACACCCGGCTCGCCGACGAGATCGACAGCCTGCGCTGACAAGACGCGCGAGGCGAATGAGAGGCGCAACAGCGCTCGATTACAGGGAAATTTGAACCATGGATCCTATCACCGCGGACGCCGTCGTCGAATCGATGCCGCTCATCGTCGGCGCCAGTTCACTGCTCGGCCTGCTGGCCATCGCCGGATGGGTCTTCAACACATGGCTGCGCGTCCGGCACGGCTATCCGCTCGAGAACAGCTGGGGCAAGGCGGTCTATCCGCAGAAGAATGAGGAGCTGAGCGAGCGCATCAAGCTGCTCAGCCAGGAGAATGCGCAGCTGCGTGCCGAGCTTGGCGCGGTCAAGGATCGGCTGGCCAATGTGGAGCGCATCGTGACCGACAGCGCCCTTCACCTGACCAACGAGATCGAGAGCCTGCGCACCCCCTCCAACTGATCGCCATTCAACTGGCCGGGAGCCCATCATGCCTGCTTCAATGCTGTTATTCTTCATGATTGTCGTCGGCATCCCGGTCATCGGGGGCATCTGGAGCAAATATATGCGGCAGAAGATGAAGCTCCGCGAGCGCGAGTTGGACGTACTCGGCACAGACCGCAGAAAAGGCCGCACAATATGCCGCGCAGGTCGAGCGGCTGGAGCAGCGGGTGCGCGTGCTGGAGCGGATCGTGACCGATCGCGGCGCCGCCCTCGCCCATGAAATCGACCAGCTCGGCGGCGCTGAATCCGCCCCGCACGAAATCCCCACGCGGACCGACCACTAAGACATCGACAGGAGGAGATAGAGTCATGACCGATCTTGACCTCGTGAAGCACGCCATGACCATGATAGCGCTAACTTTATCATTCGCACTTGTCGCCCTGGCCATGCTCAAGGGCTGGAACGGATGGCTGGCGCTCAAGCGGGCGGAGCTGGACATGGCCCCCAGCCGCGCCGCCCCGCGCGCGCCGACCCCGGACGCACCCCTGGCCAGCGGGCTGATAGAGATGGTCGACCTCAAGGAGCGCGTCCGCAAGCTGGAAGCCATCGCCGCCGGCATCGACGTCTGACCCAAAGAGTTTCACTGGCCTCCCGCGCGCCGCGACCTATATGGGCGGCATGACGACATTGCAGACCATCCAGGACGATTACGAACTGCTCGAAGGCGATGAGCGCTACCGGCTGCTGATCGATCTGGGCCGCGAACTGGAGCCGATGCCGGACGCATTGAAGACGGACGCGACGCTCGTGCGGGGCTGCTCCGCCTCCGTCTGGGTCTACCCGACACGGCTGGACAATGGCGCGCTGCATTTCCTGGCGGACAGCAACGCGGCCATCACCAAGGGCATCATCGCCCTGGTCCTTCTCACCGTGCAGGATCGGATGCCGGCGGAGGTCGCGACGTTCGATATCGAGCAGGCGCTCGCACCCTTCGACCTAAAGCGCCAGCTCTCGTCCAATCGCACGCAAGGGCTGCCGAACATGATCGCGCTAATCCGGGAAACGGCGACTCGCCTGCAGGCGGAGGATGCTGCCGGTTGAAAAGGGGGCGGTTGACAGGCTCACGTCACAGCTTGCAGGTTGGGCGCCATGCCGGTGAGCGGTTTTCACCGCAGTGTAATTGGAATGCGGCCTCCGTCACGCACAGGGCGGGCGCCAGAAGAAACAGGTGGCGCATTGATTGATCCCAAGCATTTCCGCGACGTTCTCGGCAGTTATCCCACCGGCGTATGCGTCATCACCTCAAACAATGCGGACGGTCAGCGCTGGGGCCTCGCAGTCGGCACTTTTTCTTCGATCTCGCTAGATCCGCCGCTGGTCGGCTTCCTGCCCGACAAGCGCTCGGGAAGCTGGGCCAATATCGCCACCACCGGCCGCTTCTGCGTGAATGTGCTGGGTAATGCCCAGCTGGAGACCTGCCGGCGATTCGCCTCAAGGCATGACGACAAGTTCGAGGGCATGGCCCATGGCACCAGCCCCGGCGGCCTGCCGATCCTCGATGGCGCGCTCGCATGGATCGAATGCGCGATCGAAAAGGTCGTGGAATTGGGCGACCATCTTCTCGTCGTCGGCGCGGTGCAGGCCATGGAGCGTGCGCCCGAGGGATCGCCGCTGATCTTCTATCGCGGTGGCTATCACCGGCTTGTCGATCTGGAAGAAGCCACCGCCTGACCGGCTCACGCCCGGCCGAACGGCAGGATCGCCTCCAGCTCCGGCAAAGACGGCTTGCCCGGCACCTGCCGACCGCTGCGCATCAGGAAGACATGGCGGACGATCTCCGCCTGCTGCTCGATCCCGTAGCGCGCGAACGGCTTGCCCGGCTGGAAGTCGTAATCATAGCGGCAGAACGGGTGCCGCCGCACCAATAGGTTGGTCCCGGTCTGGTGCTGCCAGACATGCGTCATTTCGTGAATGAACAGCCCTTGCGCCGCCAGATCGCCGGCACCGAAGCAATCGCAGTAGCTGCGCCCCTGCGGATGGAAATGAATATGCCCGCGCGGCGCCATGACGATGGCACGCGGCTGGAAAGGCCACCATTTGCGGTTGCGAATTCGCACCTCATCGAGCGCGATCGCATCGCCGAACATCCGCTCGACCAGCGCGCGCTCCGGCTGGGATAGCGGCCGATCGACGGCGGCAACGTGCGGGGATGGGAGGGCCATGCAGCCGAGATAGGCGCCCTTGCCTCACCGGCAAGGTCCGCCCGCCCCGGCGCATGCCCGCCGGCCGTCACTCGCTCTTGAGATCGAGAACCGAAACCGCCGCCAGAATGACGCCAAAGACCGCAACCATGCCGATGAAGGTCAGGACCGGCCACTGCATAAGAAGGTTCATCGCGAATGCTCCTGCAAACCATGTGATGAGCCCTCTTTTCACCGAACGGCGCCGCCGACATTGATCGGCATCAAACCCGCGCGCCCGCCCCGTCCCGGCGGAATTTTTTACGGATGATCACAGCTCCCCTCTTCCCGTGCGCAAAAACCGACAATCTTGCCCAAGTCTGACAGGTCCATTCATCGGGCGGTCATCTGGGCTGACTTAGAAAAGCGATGTGGCGCGGGGACTGACCTCGGGATTCCCCCCTGTTGCCCGGGCTTCGCCCCGCACCACATGCGCAAAAATTCAGGCGCTTTCTTCGAGCCCCCGCTCCATGCCCCCCGGAGCGGGGGTTTTCGATGTCCGCGCGATCCGCCCGGCCTGATGCCGCGGCGCACAGCCGCTCGAGTCAAAATAATCGCTTCGCGGCTTGGGTTCGGCGCCGAGGGCGGCTAGGGACTTTGGCCATGTCGACCAAGCAGACTCTCAAGATCGCCTCCTGGAATATCAACAGCGTCCGCGCCCGCCTCGAAATCGTCGAGCGCTTCCTTACCGAGTATCAGCCGGACGTTCTGTGCATGCAGGAGACGAAGGTCGTGGACGGCTCCTTTCCGGAGGGCCTGTTCCGCCGGCTCGGCTATAATCATCAGGTGCTGCACGGCCAGCCGATGCACCATGGCGTGGCCATCGTCAGCCGCATTCCGGTGCGTGAGGACGAGCGACTCGATTGGCAGGCCAATGGCGAGGCGCGCCACATCGGCGTGCGGCTGGAAAACGGCCTGCGCATCGAGAATGTCTACGTGCCCGCCGGCGGCGAAGAGCCGGACCGCACGATCAACCGCAAGTTCGGCCAAAAGCTCGATTTTCTGCAGCGCATGATCGACTGGTCGGGCAAGCTCGGCGGATCGACCCTGCTGCTCGGCGACTTCAACGTCGCGCCGCTCGAGTGCGACGTGTGGAGCCACAAGCAGCTCATCAACGTCGTCAGCCACACCCAGATCGAGCGCGACCTGCTCGGCCATCTCCAAAGCTCGCACAACTGGATCGACCTTGGCCGGCGCTTCGTGCCCGCGCCCGAGCGGCTCTACACCTGGTGGAGCTACCGCGCGCAGGATTGGGCAAAGTCGGATCGCGGCCGTCGGCTCGATCATATGTGGCTGAGCCCCGATCTCGCGGAAACGGCGGTCTCGCATCAGGTCGCCGAGGATTGCCGCAGCTGGACGCGCCCCTCGGACCATGCCCCGCTGATCACGGAATTCGCCTTCTGATGGGCGCGCGATAATGGACGGGCGCGCTGCGGCTCGCGCCATCGATGCCCTTCGGCGCGGCTGGCCCATCCGGCTGGTCGATGCAGGTGGGGCGCTGACGCTGCTGCCTGTGGAAGGCGCAACGCCAGCCAGCCTCTCCTCCTTCGACCCGGTTGCAGAGGCACCGCTGCTGCTCTCCGCAGCGCGGGCCGTCACGCTCAAGCTCGCCAACCAGCGGGAGGCGGCGGACCCGCAAGCGCCGGCGCTCATCGCCCGCGAGCGCTGGATCGATTCGCCCGCCGCCGCCATGGCCATTGCCGATCCGGTGCGTGATCTCGCGACGCCGCTCAAAGGCCCGTTCCGCGCCCTGCCGGTGCCGCACCCGGCCCTGGCCGCCGCAGCCCTTACGCTTGCGCGCCTCGCCGGCATGTTGCCCGCCTTCTTCATCGGCTCCGAGGACGCCGAGGCCGAGGTGCAGCTGAGCGCGGACGACATCGCCACTTATGCAGACCCGACCCGGCTCGCCATCGCCGCCCGCGCGCGGCTGCCCGTCGAAGCCAGCGTGGATGCGCAGATCGTCGCCTTCCGCTCGCCCGAAGATCCGCGTGAGCACATCGCCCTCGTCATCGGCGAGCGTGACGGCAGCGCCCCGGTCGTCCGCCTGCACAGCGAGTGCCTGACCGGCGACGTGCTCGGCTCGCTCAAATGCGATTGCGGCCCGCAATTGCACGGCGCTCTGCACGAGATCGCCCATGCGCGCTGGGGCGTGCTGCTCTACCTCCGGCAGGAGGGGCGCGGGATCGGCCTCATCAACAAGCTGCGTGCCTATCAGCTGCAGGATCAGGGCTTCGACACGGTGGACGCCAATGTCCGCCTGGGCTTCGCCATCGATGCGCGCGATTTCGGCGTCGCGGCACGCATGCTCGATCTGCTCGGCATCGACGAAATCCGGCTGCTCACCAACAATCCGGAGAAGGTCGCCGGCCTCGAATCGCAGGGCATCCGCGTTGCCGAACGGCTGCCGCTCGCTTTGCCCTCCAACCCCCATAATGAGCGCTATCTCGCCACCAAGCGGGACCGCACCGGCCACCAATTGTGAGCGACGCGCCGGCCATTCTGGTCGATGGCGCCGCTGGCCGGCTGACCATCGGCGGCTGGTCCTGCGCCTGCGTCATCGGCAAGGGCGGCCTTATCGCTGCGGCGGACAAGCGCGAGGGCGATGGCGCCTCGCCCATCGGTGACTGGCCGGTTCGCGCCGCGCTGCTCCGCCCCGGTCGCATCGATGCCGCTCAGGCGCCAGCAATCCCGTGGCGCTGGGTCCGGCCGGACGATGGCTGGAGCGACGATCCCGCCGACCCTGCCTATAACCGGCCCGTCCACCTGCCGCGCCACACCAGCCACGAGCGGCTTGCGCGCGAGGATAAGGCCTATGACGTCATCATAGTCCTTGGCCATAATGATGCGCCGCCAGCGCCCGGCATGGGCAGCGCGATCTTCTTCCATCAATGGGTAATCGGCGAGAATGGCCAGCCCAAGGCGACCGAAGGCTGTGTCGCCATCGCCCCGGAGGATATGGGCACCGTCCTTGGGCTGCTTCGCCCTGGCATGATGCTCAGATTGCGATAGCACCTTCAGCCGCGTTCAACGGCTCGTCGCGAAACCGCCCGATGGTAAGCAGCGCTTAACCACAGGGGCCTCACCTGCCGGGACGACCACAAGGTGATTCATGAACGCATATCTCGAAGACGGGCGGACCGACGCAGCATGGCAAGCCATTTGCCGGTCCCAGGGCGTCATCGAATTCAGCCCCGAAGGCACCATCCTGTGGGCCAATGACGTGCTGCTCGAGACATTGGGCTACCGCCTCGATGAGGTGGTCGGCGAGCATCATCGCATCTTCTGCACGCCATCCTTCGTGCGCTCCACTGACTATGCGGCCTTCTGGCGGACACTGACCTCAGGCGCGTTCCACGCCGGCCGCTATGAGCGGCGCTCACGAGGCGGCGCGTCCGTCTATCTTCAGGCCACCTACAATCCCGTTGTCGATTGTCAGGGCAGACCGGTGCGCATCCTCAAGATCGCCTCCGACGTCACCCGGCAGGTCCAGCTCGAACAGGAAGTGCAGGCCCGCTATGAGGAAAGCCAGCGCTTGCAGGGTGAATTGCAGCGCGGCAATGCGCGGCTCCAGTCCACCATGGCCGAACTGGCGGCCATCGTGACCACGATCGGCGCCATCGCGAACCAGACCAACCTGCTGGCGCTCAACGCGCGCATCGAAGCCGCCCGCGCCGGCGAGGCCGGTCAGGGTTTCGCGGTCGTCGCCAATGAGGTGAAGAAGCTGGCCGGGGACACCCGCCTCGCGACCTCCCGCGCGGTGGACATGATGAAGCACAGCATCGCGCCGGATATCGCCGCCTGAGCTACTCCGCCGCATCCTCCAGCGATGCGCTGGGTTCGGATGCCGCCAATCCCGCCTCCGGGTTCATCCGCTCGGCCTGCTGGCGCATCCACATCTGCGCATAATGGCCGCCAAGCGCGAGCAATTGCGCGTGCGTGCCCTGCTCGACCACGCGGCCGTCATCCATCACGATGATGCTGTCGGCATGGACGATGGTCGAGAGCCGGTGCGCGACGATGATCGTCGTGCGCCGCGCCGCCACGTCATCGAGCACGGTCTGGATCGCCGCTTCCGTGCGGCTGTCGAGCGCACTGGTCGCTTCGTCGAGGACCAGGATCGGCGGATCTTTCACCAGCGTGCGCGCGATGGCCACGCGCTGCTTCTCGCCCCCGGAGAGCTTGAGGCCGCGCTCGCCCACCCGCGTGTCATAGCCCTTGGGCAGCGAGTCGATGAAGCGGTCGATCGCCGCCCCGCGCGCGCCGGCCTCGATGTCCGCCTGCGTCGCGCCGTCGCGGCCATAAGCGATGTTGTAGCCGATGGTATCGTTGAACAGCACCATGTCCTGCGGCACGATGCCGATGGCGGCGCGCAGCGAGGTCTGTTGCACGCGCGCGATATCCTGCCCGTCGATGAGGATGTGGCCGCCCTGAATATCGTAGAAGCGGAAGAGCAGCCGCGCGATGGTCGACTTGCCGGCGCCCGAATGCCCGACCACCGCCAGCGTCGTGCCCGCCAGCACGTGGAAGCTCACGCCCTTGAGGATCGTCCGGTCGGGATCATAGCCGAACACCACGTCCTCAAAGCGGATATCGCCCGCCGTCACCGCCAGCGGCGGCGCATCGGGCACGTCCTTGATCTCGGTCTCGGTATCGATCAGCCGGAACATCGCCTCCATGTCGATGAGGCCCTGCCGGATGGTGCGATAGACCATGCCAAGCAGATCGAGCGGGCGGAAGAGCTGCATCAGCAGCGCATTCACCAGTACGACATCGCCCGGCGTGAACCGGCCCTGCGCCCAGCCCCACACCGTAAACGCCATCGCCCCGCCCATCATCACATTGGTGATGAGCGCCTGGCCGATGTTGAGCATCGCAAGGCTGTTATTGCTCTTGGTCGCGGCGTTCATGTAGCTGCGCTGCGCAGCCCCGTAGCGCGCGGCCTCGCGGTCCTCCGCCGTGAAATATTTGACCGTCTCGAAGTTCAGCAGGCTGTCCACGGCATGGGCCGTCGCCCCGGTATCGAGATCGACCATCTCCCGCCGCAGCGCGTTCCGCCATTCGGTGATCTTCTGCGTGAAGGCCGTGTAGAGCGCGATCATCACCAGCGTGCCCGCCACCAGCCCGAAGCCGAACTTGACCTGGAAGATGATGCACACCGCGATCAGCTCGATCGCCGTCGGGGCGATATTGAAGAGCAGGAAGTGCAGCATCGTCTCGATGGACGTGGTGCCCCGCTCGATGACCTTGGTGACGCCGCCGGTCTTGCGGTTGAGGTGGAAGCGCAACGAGAGATTGTGCAGGTGGCGCAGCGTCTGTTCGGCCATCAGTCGCTGGGCATTGCGCCCGACCCGCTCGAAGGCGACATTGCGTAGATTATCCGAGACGACGCCGCCAAAGCGCGCGCCGGCATAAGCCAGCACCAGCCCCAATGCGACGGCCACCCCCGCCTGCATCCCCGGCCCCATCCGGTCGATGATACCCTTATAGGCGAAGGGCATGACCAGGATGATCGCCTTGCCCAGCAACACCAGCACCAGCGCGACGATGATCCGCGCCTTGAGATTGGGCTCACCCGCCGGCCAGAGATAGGGCAGAAAACGCCGCAACGTCGCCCATGCAGGCGGCGTGGGCAGATCCTTATCCTGATTGTCCGGTGGCATGGATGCCAGTTAGGCGCGCGGCAACCGCTTGCCAAGGGCGGTGATCACCCGAATGCGCAAGAGCGGCCCTGCCCCACTCACGCCCGCGCGCTGAAGACGCTCCAGCCGGTCGCTTCGGCCAGCCGTTCGAGCGCGCGCGTGCCGAGGTGGGAGTTGCCGCTTTCGTTGAGGCCGGGCGACCAGACGGCGATGCTCGCCTTGCCGGGCACGACGGCGAGAATGCCACCGCCGACGCCGGATTTGCCCGGCATCCCCACCCGAAAGGCGAAGTCGCCGCTGGCATCATAATGGCCGCAGGTCAGCATCAGCGCGTTGATGCGGCGGGCGCGGCGGGGTGAGACCACGCGCCCGCCCGCCGGCTGGCGTCCATCCAGCATGAGGAAGCGGCCGGCCTGCGCCAGTTGCACGCAATCCATGGCGATGGCGCATTGGTGGAAATAGCAGCCCGTCACCAGTTCGACGGGATTGTGGATGTTGCCGAAGGCCCGCATGTAATTGGCCAGCGCGATGTTCCGGTAGCCCGTCTCCGCCTCGCCGCGCGCCACGCTTTCATCGATGGCGATGCTGTCATCGTCCGCCAGATAGCGCACGAAGCGCAGCAGCGCGCCGATGGACTCGCGCGGTTGATGGCCGGAGAGATTGACGTCCGCCACCACCAGCGCACCGGCGTTGATGAACGGATTGCGCGGAATGCCCTGTTCGGCCTCGAGCTGGACGATGGAGTTGAAGGCATTGCCCGAAGGCTCGCGGCCGACGCGCTTCCAGAGCTGGTCCCCCACCTTGCCGAGCGCCATGGTGAGCGCGAACACCTTGGAGATGGACTGGATCGAAAAGCTGGTCCGCGCATCCCCGCCGACGGCGATGGTCCCGTCCGCGCCGACAATGGCCATGCCAAACTGGTCGGGGGACACGTTGGCAAGGCCGGGGATATAGGTCGCGACGGCGCCGCGATCCCGTTCGGCCGCCATGGCCGCGACGATCTCGTCGACGATTGTCTGCAGGTCGCCAGCCATCGGAGCGATCAATGGATGACGATATCGGCAGGCTCCCGCGGCAGCTCATCGCGGGAGGTGCTGGCGATCACCTGCGCCGCGACCAGATCGCCCACCACATTCACCGTGGTACGGCACATATCGAGGAAGCGGTCCACACCCAGCACGAGCCCGATGCCTGCCGGGGGCACGCCCACGCTGGCGAGGATGAGCGCGATCACCGGCAGCGTGCCGGCCGGAACGCCCGCCGTGCCGATCCCGCCCATGATGCAGATGAGCATCACGACGAGCTGCTGGCCGAGCGACAGATCAACGCCGAAAAATTGCGCGAGGAACAGCACCGTCACGCCCTCGAACATGGCTGAGCCATTCTGGTTGGCAGTGGCGCCGATGGTGAGCACGAAGCGGGAGATAGGGCGCGGGAGCTTCAGGCCCTCCTCGGCGACCCGCAACGATGTGGGCAGGGTCGCATTGGAAGAGGCCGTGGCGAAAGCCATCACGCTGGCTTCTTGCGTCTCGCGGAAGAAGGCGATGGGATTCTTGCCGGCGATGAACTTGAGGATGAGCGGAAACACGCCGAACATCTGCAGGCCGAGCGCCAGCAGCACGACAAAGACAAAGGCGGAAAGACGCCCGATCAGTTCCCAGCCAAACAGCGCCGCCAGATTGAACATGAAGCAGAAGATGGCGATGGGCGCGAGCTTGATGACAAGGCCGATGAGCCGCATCGAGACCTCGAAAATGCCTTCGAACCCGGCCTTGATCGTCGCGGTCTTCGCTGGATCGACCAGCAGGAAGCCGACGCCGAAGAAGAGCGCGAAGAACATCACCGCCAGAATGTCGTTCGCGCTCATCGCCGCGACGAAGTTGGTCGGCACGATCGCCAGCACCGCCTCGACGCCGGTTTTGGACTCGCCGGCCTGCGCCACGATGGAGGCCGCCCCTTCCGAGGATTGCGCGATCATGCTCCGGGCCAGCGCCGGATCGATGCCGCCGCCCGGCTGGAGCAGATTGACGAGTGCCAGAGAGATGGCGACCGAAATGCTGGAAACGACGACCGTGTAGAGCAAGGTGCGCAGGCCCACGGTCTTGAGATGCCGCGCCTCCCCCATATCCGCGACGCCCACGATCAGCGCCGAGACCAGCAGCGGAATGATGAGCATGAAGAGCAGGCGCAGGAAGATCTGGCCAATGGGCTGCGTGACATAAGTGGTGACGAGCGCCACCCAGGCCGCGTCTGCCGCGACGCTGTGGACGATCAGCCCCAACACCAGCCCCGCCAGGAACCCGCCGAGCATCCAGTATTGCAGGCGCGTTTCCTTGCGGTCTTCGCCCGCGCTGGCTTCGGTCATGCTCGATCCCCTTTTGGTGTTGCGAAGCAGGCTAACAGTGCGGGGAGCGCATCGCAAATACGCAAAAAGCCACTCAGCATCCCAGAAGATGCAACGCCACCTCGCGCTGATGCGGGGCACGGCGATGCTCGACCAGATAGATGCCCTGCCAGGTGCCGAGCGCCAGCCGCCCGCCGATCAGCGGCACGCTGAGCGAAACGCCGGTCAGTACGGCCTTGAGATGCGCCGGCATATCGTCCGGCCCTTCATCGTCATGCAGGTAGCGCTGGTCCTCGGGCGCCATCCGCGCCAGCCAGGCGAGCAGATCCTTCTGCACCGCCGGCGCGGCATTTTCCTGAATGGTGAGCGAGGCGGAGGTGTGGCGGCAGAAGACGGTAAGCAGGCCTTCGTCCATGCCCTGCGCCAAAGCCCAGCGCGAAACCTCGCGGTTGATCTCCACCATGGCCTGCCCCGGCGTCGCGATACGCAGGACCGTGCTGGCCTGCCGCAGATCAGCCATGACCGGCGGGCGCAAAGATCATGAGCAGCCCTCGACCCACTGGACCTGCTCCCACTGGCCGATGCGCCAGCTCTGCACGGTCTTGCCGTCCGTCTCCGCGATCAGCCCCGTCGGCGCATTGGCTCGATGGAACACCAGATAATGGCCGGTCGGGCCGGTATAGGGATGCGGCTGCACCTCGGCCGAACCGAGCCGCTTGATCGCCTCGGCTTCGCTCTGGCCCACGCGCAGGCCAAATGGTCCCTCATGCTGCGCATCGGAGACATCGACCCGCACGACATGGTCGCCATCCAGCATCACCGCCGCGTCCGGCCAGCCCTTGAAATGCGCATAGGTGCAGGTCGAGCCCGGCATGGGATCATCCCGCCCGGCGACCGCGAGCCCTTGCGCGGCCAGCTCGGCGAGGGTGGCGCCGATGCGGATCGGCCCGACCTGGTCGAGCGTCTCTGCCTCCGCCGGCTCCTCAGCCGCATTCGCCGCGGCGGCGCTGTCATTGGCCGGCACAGCCATGTTGCGACCCGCCTGCGCGCCATTGTCCGGATCGGCAGGCTGGGACTGACAGGCGGCAAGGCTTGCCAGAGCGAGGATTGCGAGGGCCGTCCTCATCCGCATTGCGCCCGGTGGAGCAGCGCCTGATCGGCCAGCACCAGCGCCATCATCGCCTCGACCACCGGCACACCGCGAATGCCGACGCAGGGATCATGGCGACCCTTGGTGCGGATGTCCGCTGCCGCACCCTCGCGCGTCACGGTTTCCTGCGGAATGAGGATCGAGCTGGTCGGCTTGAACGCCACGCGCACCCGGATCGGCTGACCGGTAGCGATGCCGCCGGCGATGCCGCCTGCATGATTGGCGAGGAACACGGGGCGCCCGTCGTTGCCCGGGCGCATCGGGTCGGCATTCTCCTCGCCGCGCAGCCGCGCCGCCGCAAAGCCGTCGCCAATCTCCACGCCCTTCACCGCGTTGATGCTCATCATCGCCGCCGCCAGTTCGCTGTCCAGCTTGGCATAAAGCGGTGCGCCCCAGCCGGCGGGCACGCCCATGGCGACGCATTCGACCACCGCGCCGAGCGAGGAGCCATCCTTGCGGGCCGCATCGACAAGCGCTTCCCAGCGCGCGGCCGCAGCCGGGTCCGGGCAGAAGAAGGGATTGTTGCCGATCTCACTGGCATCGAATGCGGCAGGATCGATGGCGTCTCCGCCGATCTCGCTGACATAGCCAAGGATCTGGACCTGCGGCACGACCAGCCGTGCCACGGCACCCGCCGCGACCCGGCTCGCCGTCTCGCGCGCCGATGAGCGCCCGCCGCCGCGATAATCGCGCAGGCCATATTTGGCATCATAGGCATAATCGGCATGGCCGGGCCGATAGGCCTGCGCGACCTCGGAATAGTCCTTGGAGCGCTGGTCAACATTCTCGATCATCAGGCTGATCGGCGTGCCGGTCGTCTTCCCCTCGAACACACCGGAGAGGATGCGCACCTGATCCGGCTCCTGCCGCTGGGTGGTGAAGCGCGATGTGCCCGGGCGGCGCTTGTCCAGCCAGGGCTGCACATCGGCCTCGCTCAGCGTCAGTCCCGGGGGGCAGCCATCCACCACGGCGCCGATCGCCGGGCCATGGCTCTCGCCCCAGGTGGTGAAGCGGAAGACCCGCCCGAAACTATTGAAGCTCATGCCATTCTTTCCAGCTCAGCCGCCAGGGCAGCGCAGACGGCTGCGCTGCCGCTCATCCCTTGTCGAGCGCGATATCCGGCGCGTCCTCGGCCTTCATGCCAATGACGTTATAGCCTGCATCGACATGATGGATCTCGCCGGTCACGCCGGAGGCAAGATCAGACAGCAGATACAGCCCGGCCCCGCCGACATCCTCGATGGTGACGTTGCGGCGCAGCGGCGAGTTCAGCTCGTTCCACTTGAGGATATAGCGGAAGTCGCCGATGCCCGATGCCGCGAGCGTCTTGATCGGCCCGGCCGAAATCGCGTTCACGCGGATGTTCTGCGGCCCCAGGTCCATGGCGAGATATTTGACGCTGGTTTCCAGCGCGGCCTTGGCGACGCCCATCACATTATAATGCGGGATCACCTTCTCGGCGCCATAATAGGTCAGCGTGACGATCGACCCGCCTTCGCTCATCATCGGCACCGCGCGCTTCGTCACGGCGACGAGGCTGTAGGCCGAGACGTTCATCGTCAGCAGGAAGTTTTCCAGGCTGGTGTCGACATAGCCGCCGCGCAACTCGTTCTTGTCCGAGAAGCCGATGGCGTGGACCACGAAGTCGATGGTCGGCCAGCGCGCGGCCAATCCCTCGAAGCAGGCATCGACCGACGCCATGTCCGACACGTCGCAGGGCAACAGAAAATCGGAGCCGACTTCCGCCGCCAGCGGGCGCACGCGCCGCTCCAGCGCCTCGCCCAGATAGGAGAAGGCCATTTGTGCGCCCTGCGCGTGAAGTGCCTTGGCAATACCCCAGGCCAGCGACTTGTCGTTGGCCAACCCCATGATGAGGCCGCGTTTGCCGGCCATAAGGCCTGTCATGATGTTGGATCCTCCGTCTCTTCCGCCGGTTCTTCCCCGTCCGGGAAATCAGCCAGCGCGGCGTTGAGTTCGGCGCCAATTACCACGCCAAGCCCAATGATGAAGAAAAAAATGAGCGTGATCATCGCGCCCGCCAGACCGCCATAGGTCAGGCTGTAGCTGGTAATGTTGGAGAAGAAGAGCGGCAGCAGCAACGAGGTGACATACCACCAGCCCGCCGTGAACGCCGCGCCCGGCCATTTCGGGAAGCGCTTGGCGCGATAACGGCTCGGCGTCAGCGCCGCGAAGATGAAGTAAAGGGCAAGATAAAGGATGATCGCCGGCACGAAGCGGGTGGCGGTCAGAATGGCGAAAGCCTGGTCGCTGCCGGGCAGCAATTGCTCGACGATCGTCTCCGCCGCGACAAGCAGGACCTGCAGAGACAAAGCGAGCAGCGCGCCAAAGACGCTGAGCACGATGATCCCCATCGCGCGCAGCCGGTAATGCCAGAAGGGCGATGTCGAGCGCGTGCCATAGGCCCGGCGGAGAATGTCGCGGATCGTCTCGATCAAGCTGCCCACGGTCCACAGGCCGATGATGGCACCCAGCCAGAGCAAGGGCCCGGTGCGCGCCTCCAGCACATCGACGATCGCCGGCCGCAGCACCTGCGCAACGCTCGGCGGCACCGTCAGCAAAAAGCCATTCACCGTTTCGAGACCGGCGCGGGTGCGCCCGAGGATCTGCGCGATCGCCGCAGCAAGGATGAAGAAGGGAAAAACCGCGACCAGCGTCAGATAAGCGAGATTGCCGGCATGGATGAAGCCGTCATTATAGACGCCGACCGCAACGCGCTTGACCACGGCCAGGGCCCGGCTCGCCCAGCGACTCCGCTCGATTTCCGCGCGCAGGCGCTCCCCCCGATCGCGCAACCGGCGACGGCGCGCTTCAGGCGATTGCGGAGAGGGATTGGTCAGCACGCCCGATCTCTAGAACAAAGCGGCAGGCGAGGGAATCGCGCACATGCACCCCTCGCCCCCGGCCATAGCGCAGGGCTTGCCCGCGCCGGGATCACACGCCCAGATGCGTCCGCAACGGCCGCGTGTCGCTCCAGCTCTCCACGAAAGACTTCAGCGCGGCATCATGGCCCGGCACGTCGATCATCAACGTGACGAGCTGGTCACCGCGACCACCGCTTTTGCGATGGAAACCCTTGCCCTTGAGCCGCAGCGTCTGCCCGGAATGCGCGCCGGCCGGAACAGCGAGCATCACCGGCCCATCGACCGTGGGCACCTTGACGCGCGCGCCGGCAACGGCCTCGTTGAGGCTGATCGGCAGGTCCAACCGCACATTGTCGCCATCGCGTTTGTAAAAGGCGTGATCGCCGATCTCGATGGTGACGATGGCATCGCCCGCGCCCGCCGGGCCGGGCTGGCCCTTGCCGCTCAGCTTCATCTGGGTGCCGTTCTCGACACCGGCAGGGAGCTTGAGATCGATGGTCTTGCCGTCAGCGAGCGTGATGCGCTGCGGCGCCAGCGTCGCGGCATCGGTGAACGGCACGGACAGGCGATAGGCCATGTTGGCGCCCCGCTGCGGCGGTGGCGCACCGCGCCCGCCAAAGCCGAAGCCGCCGCCCGGTCGCCCGCGTCCACCGCTGAACAGCCCCTCGAAAATATCCGAGAAGTCCGCGCCGCCGGCCCCGAACTCAAAGCCTTCCGGCCCGCCGCCCTGCGAGCGGCCCCCGCCCTGTCCGCCAAAGCCGAAGGGATGCGTGGGGTTGCCGTCGGCATCGATCTCGCCCCGGTCGAAGCGGGCACGCTTGTCCTTGTCGGACAGCAGATCATAGGCGCGCGTCACCTCGGAGAATTTCTCCGCGGCCTTGGGATTGTCCTTGTTCCGGTCCGGATGCAGCTCCTTGGCGAGCTTGCGATAGGCGGACTTGATCGCCGCCTCGTCCGCACTGCGGGGGACGCCCAGCAGCGAATAGGGATCAGCCATGTCGTTCTACCCACCCGTTCACGAAGATATCATGCCTCATGGCATTCATCTGGCGATTGCGGCGCGGCGCCGCAAGTGGGGATTGGCGTGCGGCTAGGGCCGATCGACATTCAGATGATGACGTGGCGAAAATGGTGATTTTTCGTGACCCGGAGCGCAGCGTACTCAAGGTACGTGAGCACCGGAAGCACGGAAAATCGCCATTTGCAGGCCGTCAGAGCTGAATGTCGATTGGCCCTATCGCGCGGCGACGCGTGCCGGGCCGTTCGGAAAGCGCTCGAACATCGCCTCGGCGAGGCGCGTGGCGATCGCCTGGTCGCTCCAGCGCGAATCGCCCTCGCGCGTCGCGATCTCGGCCCGGCCTTCCCACAGGGGGGCGCCGGTGGCCTTGTCGAGGATGCGCGCTTCCATCCGGGTGGAGACCAGCGCCTTGCGCGGCTTGGAGAGATCGACCGCGAGCGCCATGCCCATCGTCGATCCATAGGTGCCGGTTCCGACCATCATTTCGCCGCTCACCGGCTTGCGCTTGGTCTCCTCGGGCACCAGCACCTCGCGACGAATGCGCAGTTCGGTCACCTGCCCGCTCTCGCCTTCGCCATGCGCCAACGTATTATAGCCGGCCTTCACCAGCTGATCAATCACCGCCGCTTCAAAGGGGGCGGTGCCCGCGACGTCATCGACCGCGCCGGTCAGCGTGGAAACCTGAACCGGTCCGCTGCCGAGCCGCGCGGCCTCGCCCTCGGCGGTGAACTGTGCGGCATCGACCTGCCCTTCGCGCGAGTCACGGCCGCTGCTCACCAGAGGTGCACGCGGCGAATCGATGCGCGAGCCGCCCCAGCGGTCCGGACCGCGACCCCATTGGGCGACGCCCGGCGACGCGACAGCAAGCAAGGAAGTGGCGGCGATCAGCCGGACGAGGGGAGAGACGATCATCAATGTCCTCTTGCGCAGGGATTGTCCCGCGCCAGTCCACCCCACTGGCCCGGCATCGGCACGGGAACTTTATGGCACGGCGCCTTGCGCGCGCATGAATGAAAGGCGGTCGACCATCGACAGGAGAGTTTCCACGCGCGGCCGCACAGGCTAGGTGAAGCGCATGACGACACAGACCGCGACCTCATCCGAGCCGACCACGCTGACGGACAACCCCTTCGCCCTCTTCGCCCAATGGATGGCCGACGCCCGCGCCAGCGAGCCCAATGATCCCGAGGCCATGGCGCTCTCGACCGTCGATGCGCAGGGCCGCCCCTCCACCCGCATGGTCCTGCTCAAGGGCTATGGGCCGGAAGGCTTCACCTTCTATACCAATTTCGAGAGCCGCAAGGCCGGGGAACTGCTTGCTCATCCCGAGGCGGCCTTGCTGTTCCACTGGAAGTCGCTGCGGCGGCAGATCCGGATCGAGGGACCGGTCGGCCCGGTGGATGCCGCGACGGCCGACGCCTATTTCGCCTCGCGCCCGCGTGTGTCGCAAATCGGCGCCTGGGCATCCGATCAGTCCCGGCCGCTGGATGCCCGCGAAACCTTCGAGGATCGCATCAGGGAGGTCGAGGCGCGCTTCGCCGGCGTCAACGTGCCCCGCCCGCCGCACTGGTCGGGCTTCCGCCTTGCCCCGCGCGCAATCGAGTTCTGGCTGGACCGGGCCTTCCGCCTCCACGAGCGTCGCCGCTACGAGGCGGACGGCGCGGGTCGCTGGGCCGCGCAGATGCTCTATCCATGAGGCATGGCCGGTGAGTGCGGCGACGCCTGCGGCGCGCGAGGATCATCTCGCCACGACCGGCGCGATCAATCGCAAGGCCGCGCTCGCCAGCGTCGCCGTGGCGCTCATTCTCGCGGCGGCCAAGAGCTGGGCCGTGCTGCGCACCGAGTCCATCGCCATGCTTGGCTCATTGGCGGACACCGGGCTGGATCTGGTCGCCAGCCTCGTCACGCTCTTCGCCGTCCGCCTCGCCGCGCGCCCGGCGGATTACGACCACCGGTTCGGCCACGGGAAGGCGGAGGCTCTGGCCGCATTGTTTCAGGTCTCGCTGATCAGCGTTGCCGCCGTGCTCATCATCCTGCGCTCGGTCGAGCGGTTCGGCAGTGCCGGCACGCCCACGGCGATCGAATATGGCATCGGCGTCTCCATCCTCGCCATCGTGTTGACCATCCTGCTCGTCAGCTATCAGGCACGCGCGATCCGGGCGACGGGATCGGTCGCGATCAGCGCGGACAGCCTGCATTATCGCAGCGACCTGCTGCTCAACGGCTCGGTCATCCTCGCGCTGGTGCTGGAAACGGCGCTGCACCTGCGCGGCGCCGATGCACTCTTCGGCCTCGGCATCGGCCTGTGGCTCGCCCTCAGTGCGGGACGGACGGCGATGCACGCCATTGGCGAGTTGATGGACAAGGAATGGCCGCTGGAAAAGCGCCAGCGCTTTCTCGACATTGCCGAGCGGCACCCGGCCCTGCACGGCATCCATGATTTGCGCACCCGCAGCAGCGGATCGCATGACATCGCCCAGTTCCACATCTGGCTCGATCCGCACATGACCCTGAAACAGGCGCATGAGGTGATGGAGGACATCACCCGCGCCCTGACCGCCGACTTCCCCGGTCTGGAGCTGATTATCCACCCCGACCCCGCCGACCAGCCGGAAGGCGGTGACCTGCTCACCCAGCAGGATGCCCGCACGGTGCTCGTCAACGAAGCCGCCGCGAGCGGCAAGGCGCCCGGACCGGAGACGCCGGCCCCATGACGGCAGCGCCGATGATCCTCCCTTTCGTCCAGGTCGATGCCTTTGCGCATGCGCCGTTCACCGGCAACCCCGCCGCCGTGATGCCGCTGGATCACTGGCTGGCGGACGATGTGCTGCAGGCGATCGCGCAGGAGAATAACCTCGCGGAGACGGCCTTCACCGTGCCGCTCCCACCCGGCGCCGGCGCGGACTATGACTTGCGCTGGTTCACGCCGACCGTCGAAGTGGCGCTGTGCGGCCACGCCACGCTGGCGAGCGGCCATGCCCTGATGGGCGCTGCGCGACAGAGCCTGCGCTTCCGCACACAGCAGGCCGGGGATCTGGTGGTCGAACGCGTGGCGGGCGATGAGGGCGACGCCTACCGGCTCGATCTGCCGGGCATGACCACCGCGCCAGCCGATCTGGCAGAAATCGCCGCCCTGCTCGGTGGCCCCGCGCCGCAGGAGACGCACGCCCGCGACGGCGGCTATCGCCTGCTCGTCTATGCGGACGACGCGCAAGTGCGCGCGCTGCGCCCCGATTTCGCGGCGCTCGGCAAGCTCGGCAATTTGCTCATCATCGCCACCGCGCCGGGCGCCGAGACCGATATCGTCAGCCGCGCCTTCGTGCCGGGCGCAGGGATCGACGAAGACCCGGTGACCGGCTCGGCCCATTGCCTGCTCACGCCCTATTGGAGCGACCGGCTCGGCCGCGACCGCTTCACCGCCTATCAGGCCAGCGCGCGCGGCGGCTATGTCGACTGCGAACGCACCGGCGACCGCGTCATTCTCACCGGTCGATGCCGCACCGTGATCGAGGGGCAGTTTTTGCTCTGAGTGCAATCCGCGTCAGGAGAAGCGCCGAACCAGCCGCGCCATGGCTTCGCGCAGGGCGTCCATGTCTTCCTCGCGGGTGATGCCCAGGCGCACGATGACCAGTCGCTGCTCGGGCGAAACCAGGACGAACTGGCCGCGCTCGCCAACCGCCGCCATCACGCCCGCACTGGCCTGGCCCGGAAAGAGCGGTGAGGGGTCGCCACCCCGGTTGAGCCAGAGATGCCCACCAAATGCGGCATGCGCAGGCGATGGCGCCGTCATGAAATCGAACCAGGGGTCGGCGATGAGCTGGCGCCCCGCGACATGGCCGCGCTGGCGGATGAGTTCGCCGATCGTCGCATAGTCGCGCGCCGTCATATGCATCATCAACGCGCCCTCGAGCGTCCCGCGCGCATCAAATTCCGGCACGAAGTCCTTGAGCCCGAGCGGTTTCGCGAAGCGGGCATCGAGAAACCGCGCCATGGCAGCGCGGCGGGCGAGCGGGTCCTGATTCGCAGTCAGCCGGTCCGTCATGATGCCGGTGAGGATCATGGTGCTGCCCGCGCTCGGCGCGAAGGTCGCGCCCGGCGCCTGCACCAGCGGCTTGGCCGCCGCGAACGCCGCCTGATCCGTGCTCCCCTCGCCGGCGAGCATGGCGAGCGTGTCGCTCGGCTCGCCTGGTTGCCAATCTTCGCGATATTGCAGGCCACTGCTCATCTGCAGGAGGTGCCGCAAGCTGATCGCGGCGCGCGGATCGCCGGTCTGTCGCCAGGCGGCCACGGGGGCCGGATCGTCCAGCGCCAGCAGACCATCGGAGACCATCATGCCGGCGATGAGGCCGGTGACCGTGCGGGCAATTGACCAGCTTAAAAAGCGGCTCTGCGGCGTGAACCCATCGGCATAGCGCTCGGCGACAATCTCGCCCCCGCGCATCACGATGAGCGCGCGCGTCTCGCCCACGTCTGCGCCATCGCCGGGATCGAACAGCGGGTCCACCGCCTCGCGCAGCGCCATGGCGGAGAGGCCGGGGCTGTCCTTCAGCACGGCATAGCGGCTGGCCGGCACGTCCTGCGACGCACCCGCCCCGGCGAGCATCAGGCTGGCGGCGGTGACGCACAGCCAGCGGGAAAGGCTTTTGATCTTCATGGCGCGCGGCCTTATCACGCAGCGCGATGAAAGGGGATAATCAGATGTGGGGGCAGCGCGATCCTCTCAAGCGCAAGGCCATGATGAAGCGCGCGAGCGGCTGGCTCGCCCTGCTGCCGGTGGTTCTGGTCGCCTTCTGGGTCGCGGTGAGCTGGCCCGGCTGGCAGCGGGAGGCCGACCAGGCCGCCGGCCTCGCCGCGCGCCTGGGCTGCTCGTGCCGCTATGTCGAGAATCGCCCGCTCGAAAGCTGCCAGAGCGATCTGGCCGGCGTGCCGTGGATGGCGCTCGTGCGCTATGAGGATGCGCCCGAGGCCCGGCGCCTGACCGCCAAAATACCCATGCTGGCCACGCGATCCGCGCGACTCAAGCCCGGCTTCGGCTGCATGCCCGAGCGCTGAGGGCGGGGTGGACCGACACGTCTCCCCTCCTCTTCAGAGGAGGGGCCGGGGGTGGTGGCGATGCGCCAGCATCGCAAAGTCAGTAAATAGCAAAGTCAGTAAATAAACGCGAGGGTGCAACACCACCCCAACCCCTCCTCGAAAGAGGAGGGGCTAAATCGCCTCAATGCGCCCCACGCATTTTTTGCACGAGGTGAACAATCGCCGCCACCACCAAGCCGACGAGGAAGCCGAACAGCGCCGCCAGCATCGCGCTGATCGTCCAGACAATGACCGGCGCGTGGCTCACCGCTTCAGCAATGGCATGCTGGCCATGGGGCAGCACAGCCAGCGGCGTGCCTTCCAGCCCGTGCAGAATGATCCCGCCGCCGACCCACAACATCGCCACCATGCCGATCGATTCGAGCATGCTCAGCACGCCCGGCATCATCCGCACCAGCCCGCGACCCACCCGCTGGACCAAAGGGCCGCCGGTCTTGGCGAAGTGCAGGCCGATATCGTCGAGCTTCACGATCAACCCGACCACGCCATAGACGCCCACGGTGACGAGCAGGCCGACGACGGCGAGGACCAGCGCCTGCGTCAGCAGCGGGCGGCTTGCCACGTCCGCCAGAGCAATCGCCATGATCTCGGCGGAGAGAATGAGGTCGGTGCGGATCGCGCCAGAAACTTTCGCCTTTTCCAGCGCCTTGGCGTCGCCATCGGCGGGGAGTGCGTCCTCCTCTTGCGCATGGCCGCCCCGCAGCATCTCGATGATCTTCTCGGCCCCCTCGAAGGCGAGGAAAGTGCCGCCGACCATCAGCAGCGGCGTGATCGCTTGCGGCAGAAACGCACTGAGCAGGAGCGCGAGCGGCAAAAGGATGAGGAGCTTGTTGCGAATGGACCCAAGCGCGATGCGCCAGATCATCGGCAGCTCGCGCTGCGGCGAAAAGCCGGTGACGTAGGTCGGCGTCACGGCGGCATCGTCGACCACCACGCCGGCTGTCTTCATACTGGCCCGGCCGGCAGCGGCCGTCACATCGTCGACGGATGCCGCGGCAAGGCGGGCGATGGCGGCGACGTCGTCAAGCAGGGCGGCGAGGCCGGAGGCCATAAGGAATGCTCCTCGTCAGGATATTGCAGCCACCCTGCCCGATTTCCCGGCGAGCGGAAAGATCGGGCAGCGGGTCAGGCGGCAGGCTCGGGCGGCAACGACCAGTCGATCGCCCCCCGCCCCTGCGCGGTGAGAAACGCATTGGCCCGCGAGAAGTGCCGGCAGCCGAAAAATCCATTATGGGCCGAGAGCGGCGAGGGGTGCGGCGCCTTCAGCACCAGATGCCGCCCCCCGGCGCTCACATCCTGCACGAACGCCGCTTTCTTCTGAGCGTAGGCCCCCCAGAGCAGGAAGGCGACCGGCTTGTCCTGCGCGGCGACGGCAGCGATCACCGCGTCCGTGAACCGCTCCCAACCCTGATTGGCATGGGCGCCGGCCTTCCCGTTCTCGACGGTGAGCACGCTGTTGAGCAGCAGCACGCCCTGCTCCGCCCAATGGACGAGGTGACCATGGCCGGGCGGGGTAAAGTCCACATCGGTCCGCAATTCCTTGAAGATGTTGACGAGGCTCGGCGGCGGCCGCACGCCCGGCTTCACCGAGAAGCACAGGCCATGCGCCTGCCCCGGCCCATGATAGGGATCCTGCCCGAGGATCACCACGCGGACATCCGGCAGGGGCGTGAGGGCGAGCGCGTTGAACCAGTCGCTGCCGCGCGGGAAGATCTGCGCACCGGCCGCCTTGCGGGCCTGAAGAAAGGCCTTGAGCTGCGCCATGGAGGGCGCGGCGAACGCATCGGCCAGCGCCACCCGCCAGCTCTCATCGAGCGAGGCAGGGATGGAGGGCGGGGTTATGGCGGTGTCGGCATCGGCAGTCATTCGCCCGGCTTAGAGCATTTGCGGCGCCGGGCAAATCGGGCCGCAAGGGCACGAACGACAGACAGTCCCTGCCGGTTGACACGCAAGGCGATGAAACGCATGGGATTTTTCATGCGGACATGCATCAGGCATTTTTCCATCCGCCATCATGCGGGGCAGCTTCTCGCGGGCATCTAGCCCCGGGACCCGGCGCCGTGCGCGCCGGGCTCGGGGCCCTTTCGCCGAACCGCTGTGCGACGTTCCAGACGCGCGCGCCCCACGCCCGAAAGTCCGCATGATGCCACGCCACGCCATCCCAGTCCGCCACCCTTCCGGGGCCTGACCAGAGCACGCACACCGGCCTTCACCGCGCGCTGAGTCCTGCTCGGCCCGGCAATGTTCGGTCGCTTCGTCTCTGCCTGCCCCACGCGCGCCCTGTCGGCGCCGTCCAGCCCAGCCATCAAATTTACGTCCAGAGAAGAAAGACCAAACATTGCTGAGAATTGACGATAAGCTTCGCCCGGTCCTGCATGACGTCATCCGCCGCAATGGCGGCGAGCCGGAATTTCATCAGGCGGTGACCGAGGTGCTGGAAAGCCTCGGCCGCGTCGTCGCAAAGCGGCCCCATTATCTAGACAATGCCCTGATCGAGCGGCTGTGCGAGCCCGAGCGGCAGATCATCTTCCGCGTGCCGTGGCTGGACGATAATGGCCAGGTCCAGATCAACCGCGGCTTCCGCGTCCAGTTCAACTCGGCGCTCGGGCCCTACAAGGGCGGCATCCGCTTCCATCCCTCGGTCAATGTCGGCATCATCAAGTTTCTCGGCTTCGAGCAGACCTTCAAAAATGCCCTGACCGGCATGCCGATCGGCGGCGGCAAGGGCGGATCGGACTTCAACCCCCGCGGGCGCTCGCAGGGCGAGATCATGCGCTTCTGCCAGTCGTTCATGACCGAGTTGTTCCGGCATCTGGGCGAATATACCGACGTGCCGGCCGGCGATATCGGCGTAGGCGGGCGCGAGGTCGGCTATATGTTCGGCCAGTATAAGCGCCTCACCAACCGCTATGAGGCTGGCGTGCTGACCGGCAAGGCGCTGTTCCACGGCGGCTCGCGCGCCCGCACGGAGGCCACCGGCTACGGCGCGACCTATTTCGTCCAGCGGATGCTGGCGACCCGCAAGCAGAGCTTCGATGGCAAGCGCGTGACCGTGTCCGGCTCGGGCAATGTCGCTATCTACACCATGGAGAAGGTCATTGAGTTCGGCGGCATCATCGCGGCCTGCTCGGACTCGAACGGCTATGTGATGGACGAGGACGGCATCGACCTCGAACTGGTCAAGGAAGTGAAGCTCGTCCGCCGCGACCGGATCAGCGACTATGTGCGCCTCAAGGGCGGCAAGAGCCACTATGTCGAGGGCGGCTCGGTCTGGGACGTGCCCTGCGACATCGCCATGCCGTCCGCCACCCAGAACGAGCTGACCGGCAATGACGCCAAGACGCTGCTCAAAAATGGCGTCATCGCGGTGGGCGAAGGCGCCAACATGCCCTCCACCCCGGATGCGGTGCGGCTGTTCCAGGAAGCCGGCATCCTCTTTGCGCCCGGCAAGGCCGCGAACGCTGGCGGCGTCGCCACCTCCGCGCTGGAAATGCAGCAAAACGCCTCGCGCGATAGCTGGTCTTTCGAGAAGACGGAAAGCCGCCTCGCCTCGATCATGCACGACATTCACGATCGCTGTGCGGAAACCGCCGAGGAATATGGCGCCCCCGCCGACTATGTGCTGGGCGCCAACATCGCCGGCTTCGTCCGCGTGGCCGAGGCGATGGACGCGCTTGGGGTAATCTGACGCGGTAACGGAGGCTGCCGACGAGACGGTGGCCTCCGTGTCCGAATCAACTGGCTGGGACGATCTGGAAAATCTCGCCGTCGAAATCGACGATGAAGACGTTTCCGAGGGAATCCTTGCCGAACGCTACGGGCTGATCGATCGTGCCCACGTCCGGCACAAAATCGGCATTGCGGTTCTCGAAACCCGTCCCGTCCAGCAATGGCCCGTTCCGCAGCCGGTCGAACGGGACCGACCAGAGATTGCCGCTGACGAAATCGGCGAAAAGATAATGACCATTGAGCGCAGGAATCGACTGGCGATAGACCACGCCGCCGATCACTGACCGGCCCTGAAACAGCCCCGTCCCGTGGCCATAGTGCAATTTGGGCCCGGTCAGGGTGACATTCGCCGGGACCGCGCCCTTATAGGGGAGCGTGCCTTCCAGATAGGGCCAGCCGAGATTGTACGGCCCTTCTGCAATCGGCAGCACATTGATCTCCTCGCGCTGATCCTGACCGACGTCGCCGATGATCATGGTCGATCCTTCGAACCCGCCACGGAAAGGATTGCGCAGGCCCGAGGCAAAGACGGTAGGCGGCAGCCAATCTCGGATCGAAGCCCCGGCGTAGGGATCGGGATCGCGGGCCAAACGCATGATCTTGCCCAATCGCGAGCTTTGATTTTGCGCGTTATTATTGGGATCGCCTGCCCCGCCCCCGTCGCCGAGCCCGATATAAAGCACCCCGGCAAGGCTATCTCCGCCGGGGCCGAAATCGACCCACCCGCCATTATGATTGCTGAAGCCGGGGTGGGCTGCGGAGAAGATCGGGCGGAGAGGGCTGAACGAATCACCATTCCAGAAGGATCCATCCGAAAGAAGGGGGTGCTGTGTCAGATTGATAGTCCCAGCCGAATCAGTCCACAGCAAGTAGAGCGCGTAGGGATTCTGCGGAAAACCGCCTCCACTCTTGCCCACCGTAATTCCGATGAGGCCGCGTTCGCCATCGGTCGATAGGTTGTTGAGAGTCAGCACGAGCGTGCGCGCACCACTCGTCGTGTCCAGCCGATAGACGCGCCCCCCGCGCTCGGCGACGTAGACAAGGGCGGAACTGACCGGGCTGCGATACAGTGCAATGGGCTGACTGAAGCCCTGCGCGACGCGGCGGACGGCAATGCCCTCCCGATCATTGGCGACCGTGATGCGGACATCCTGCTGGGCGCTCGTGCGCCCGTCACTGGCGCTGAGCGCCACCTCATACACATTGTCGCCATTGGCATCGCCCGGCGCGTCAAAATTGGGAGCGGTGCGAAAGGCCAGATCGCCGGTGACGTTGATCGAGAACAGCGCTGCATCGGCACCGCCGGCGATGCTGATCGTGACGGGATCATTATCCGGATCGCTGGCGCGGGCGGCATAAGCAGCCGTGACGTTCTCGATGACCGAGACCGCGGCGGGCGACGTGAAAGCGGGCGCGCGATTGGATGTCGGTGTGGGGGTTGGCGTCGGCGTGGGAGTGGCGGAGTCATCGCCACCGCATCCGGCCAGCGCGAGGATCATGCACGACAGGATAACCGACCGCATCACTCGCTCCCGCCTGTTCCTTCAGATACGAGGAGATCGGCAATATCGCGCTAAGTCAAGGACAAGGCGGTGAAATGTGAGCCGGCGGGGGCGTGAAGATGCTGCGGAATGCGTGGACACAACAAAGGCCGCCGGAACACCGGCGGCCTTCGCATGTCTGATCCGATCAGCGCTGGTTCTGGCGTTGACCGCCGCCCTGCTGGTTCTGATCGTCCTGTCCGCCCTGCTGGCGACCGGACTTGTCCGTGTTGGACTGGTCCTGCTGGCCGCCTTGGCCGGGCTGGCGCTGTTGATCGTTCTGCTGGTTCTGGTTTGCCATGGTCCATCCTCTCTTGTCGCCCTTGATGGGCATGGGAGAGAAACGGATGGAAGAGCGGCCGGTGCCCGGCTTTGCGACGAATGCCGGAAAAGCGGACGAGTTGAAAGGAGCGTCGGACGGGCCGGGTAGGCCGTCAGCCGATCTGCTTCCAGGCCGACGCGATTTCCGCGATGAAGCCGTGAGCGCTCTCCATCAGGCTGGGATCATTGGCGACGGTCGCCTCCAGCGTCCGGCGGCGCGTCTCGCGGTAGATGGTCGCCAGGCTGATGGCGATCTCGCCACCCTGCTCGAAATCGAGGCTCGTCTCCAGCGCGTGGAGAATGGCGAGCGCGCGCGTCTGCCGGTCCAGGCATTTGTGGCGATCGCCGGCCTTGAGCGCCAGTGCGGCGGTATCCAGCGCGAGCAGCAGCTCGTCGAACAGGATGCGCACGAGCTGGTGCGGCGTGGCGCCCTCGACGCGGCTGCCGCTATCCACCGCCGCATAATGGCGGAGCGCGGCCATCGGCCTCATCGGATGCGAACCCATGTACATACAGCGTATCCCTTATTGGTGTGTCCAGCGTCTGCGTCCGGACCGTTAGTCGTTGTTCTTGCTCCAGATCTTGACCTGCTGCTCAAGATAGGACTGCGTGGCCTGGAACTGCAGCAGGCGCGTTTGCATCTTCGCGTAGGTCGCGGTGAGCTGGGTGCTGTAGGTGCTGCGCTGATCGCCCAGCTTCTCCAGCTCCTTCTCCAGCGCGGCCTTCTGCTTCCCGTAAATGGCTGCGGAACTGGCGAGCGGACCTTCGCTGCCGTTCACATAATCGGTGATGTCCTTGAGCGCCCCGGCAATGCCCGGCTGCGTCGCGCTGGGCACGGCGGGATTGAGCATCTGGGTGACGCCTTCGGGGTCAGCCGCCAGCGCCGCTTCGAGCCGCTTGGTATCCAGCGTGAGCGTGCCGTTGCGCTCGGTGCGCACGCCCAGGTCGCTCAGCGTGCGATAGGTGCCGCTGTCGGTCAGCGGCTGGGAGACGAGACCGGCGAGACGCCGCGACAGATCCCGCACGCCAAAGTCGCCCGAGAGCAGGCCGGCCGTATCGCCCTGCGCGACCGTCGCGTCGTTGAGGGCGCCCTTGAGCTGATTATAGGCGGTGACGAACTCGCGAACGAGATCGCTCATGGTGCTGGTCGGCTGGTCCGTGGCGAGGGTGATCGTCTTGCCCGGCTCCGCCTTGTTGAGGTCGATCTGGATGTTGGGGATGGCGGTGGTGATCTTGTTCGAGCCGAATTCCATATCGACATTGTCGATGCGGATCAGCGCATTCGCGGCGACCTGGCTCTGCGTCAGCGTCCCGGCGGCGCCATCCCAGACGAAGCGCTGGAGATTGGCATCCGCATCGGCCTCGGCAGTGAGCGTGAAGGCCTTGGCGGTGCCGGTCTCGCCCTTGAGCACGAGGCGCGCGCCGGATTGATCGGTGACGATCGAAGCCGTCACGCCGGCATTCGCGGCATTGATGGCCGAGGCAAGGTCAGCCAGCGTGCCGGTGCCGCCGACGGTGATCATCGTCTCGGTGCTGCCCACGGTGAGCTTGAGCGTGCCGGTGCCAGCGACGGCGGCGCTGTCGGCCAGCGCGGCGGACTGGAGTACCTGCCCGGCGGCAAGCTGGCGCACCTCAAGCTGCGCCGGCAGGCCCTTGGGCACGCCGCCCGGAATGAGCGAGACCGCCGCGATGGTCGGATCATTGGAGACCGGATTGCCACGATAGCCGGTGCCCTGCAGCAGGTCGGTCAGGGCCTTGGAGAAGGTCTCGAGCGAGCTTTTGGCGGAGGCCAGCGCCGACACGCGGGCACTGGCGGTATCCAGCCGGGACTGGACGGCACTCTGGCGCGGCTGGAACGAGGCATTGGTGAGATCGGACACCATCTGGGTGATGTTGATCCCGGAGCCGATGCCCAGTGCGCTCGCAATATCCGTCGCCATATCCGTCGTCCTTTCAAGGCTTCAGAACGGCAGCGGCGAGCGCGGCTTTAGTGCCACGGGCAAAGAATCAGGGCAGGCGCATTCAGTCGTCGAACAGCGGCGCGCTTGGCGCCGGAACCCTCAGTGCGAGGCGGCTTCCACCATGAGCGAGGTGACCGATGCCTGCGCCGCCTGGGCCAGCCCGGCCTGCCGCGCCACCGCCTGCGCCACATTGGCGACGAAGGTGACCATCTGCTCGTCGGTCGGCGGCATGGGGAGCATGACGACGGGGCTCGGCATCAATGAGACGATGGCCCGGTCGGCCAGTTCGACACTCGATTCAGCATTGCGGGCCGAGGGCTGGATATGCGCCAGCACATCGGCGATCTCGGCATGGATGCGGGCATAATCGGCAGCGGCGGCGGAGCGTTCGCGATCCCGCAGCAAGGCGGCGCGGGAAGTCTCTCCCTCTGCCCCGCCATGCATGGCACGGGATTGGGAAACGGCAGGCACAGCCAAGGGGCTGCGCTCCGTTGCGCTGGTCACCGGGGTGACAGCCCCGGCGCGGGGCAAGAACTCGTTCATGACACATTGCCTTCTAATGTGTCCCCATCAACAAAAGACGGACGAGTTCGGCTAAGCTTTAATTCACGATATTGCGCCCATCCGCATCGAATCGCATCGCATCGGGCAGATCGATGTGCGGACGGTCCATCTCGGTCGCCATGGCGTGCTCGATCCGGTAGACGAAGGCGAGGATGGCGGCGACGGCCATGAACAGCCGTTCGTCCACTTCCTGCCCCGCGCGCGAGGTGAAGTAGATGGCGCGGGTAAGCTCGGGATATTGCAGCACCGGCCGGCCCTGATCGGCCGCGAGCGTGCGGATCGCCGCGGCGATTTCATCGGAACCGCGCGCGACTACCACAGGCGCCGCATCGCGCCCCGGATGATAGCGCAGCGCGACGGCGAAGTGCGTCGGGTTGGTGAGCACCACCGTGGCCTCTTCCACCGCCTTACGCACCGAGCCGTTGAGCGTCTCATATTGCCGCCGGCGGATCGCGCCCTTGAGTTCGGGAGAGCCTTCCGTCTCCTTGTGCTCCTGTTTCACTTCCTGCTTGCTCATGTTGAGCCGCTTCATGCGCTGGAAGATCTGCGCCGGCACGTCGATGCCCGCGATGAGGAACAGGGCCGCCGCGAGCGCGAGCGTGACGACCACGAAGATGTGGCCCATCTCGCTCATCGCCGGCATCACCCCGGTCTTGGCCATGCCGTGAATCGCATCGAACTGCCGCCACAGCAGCACGCCGCCGATGCTGCCGAGCAGCACCACCTTGGCGAGGGATTTGACCAGCTCGATAATGCCCTGCATGCCAAAGATGCGCTTGAGCCCGTTGATCGGGTTCATGCGCTCCGGCTTGGGCACGAGCGCGCCGGTGCGGAAGCCGAGCGAGCCAAGCACGGCAGGCGCGGCAATCGCCGCGACGACCGTCGCCAGCAGCACGCCCGCGAGCGGCAGCGCGATGATGGCGAGCAGATGATAGGCGCGCTGCTCCGGGGCGAAGCCCGCAATATCGCCCTGATCGAACCGCAGGGCCTCGGCGAGCATCAGGCGGATGGCGTCGATCAACGCCGGCCCGGCAATCGCGAGCCAGCCGACGCCGGCCATCACCACCATGGCGGTGGAGAGTTCGCGGGACTGGAGAATGTCGCCCTTGCTGGCCGCGTCCGTCAGACGCTTGGCTGTTGGCTTCTCGGTCTTTTCGCCGCCGCCGGAGGCTTCCTGCGCCATGGTTCAGCCGCCCGCCAGCAAGCGGCTCATGTCGAGCCCTTGGCGCAAGGCGTCGCTGATCGCCTCGCCCATGACCGGCGCGGCGATGGCGAGCAGCACGAGGCCGGCCAGCAGCGTCGCCGGCAGGCCGACCGCGAAGAGATTGAGCGACGGCGCGGTGCGCGCGAGCATGCCCATGACGAGCTGGACGAGAATGAGCGTGAAGGTGACCGGCAGGGCGATGATGACGCCCGAGGCAAACATGGTGCCGCCGAACTGCGCGATGCTCTCGAACGCGCTCGCCGGCATGAGATTGCCCGGGGGCAGCGCCTTGTAGCTCATCACGACGTATTGGATGAGCAGCAGATGCCCATCCATGGCGAGCAGCAGGAAGGTAGCAATGATCGAGAGAAAGCGGCCGACGACCGGCGTTGGCTGGCCTGAGAGCGGATCGACCATGGAGGCAAAGCCGAGGCCCATGGCATTGGCGATCGTCTCGCCGGCAATGAACGCCGCCGAATAGCCGATCTGCAAGGCGAAGCCGAGGCTGAGGCCTGCAATCACTTCCGCCGCGACGAGGGCGATGCCGGCGATGCTGGCCAGCCCTTGTTCGGGCAGCGCAAAGGGGGCGCTGTTGAGCGCGGCAATGCCGATCGCGAGGCTGAGTATGATGCGCAGCTGCACCGGCACGGCGGCGGCGCCGAAGATCGGCGCGGCGAGCAATGCGGCGCCGGGCCGGATCATCGCCAGCATCCAGAGCCACAGCTGCGCCTCGAGGCCCGCAAATGCCGGTGCGATCATCTGAGCAGGTCCGGAATCCGCTCGAAGATCTCGCGCGTGAAATCGGCGATGAGCATCAGGATCGCCCCGCCGAACAGCGCCAGCGTCACCGCGACGATGATGAGCTTGGGCACGAAGGAGAGCGTCGCCTCGTTGATCGAGGTCGCGGCCTGGATCATGCCGATGATGACGCCCGCCAGCAGGGCCGGGATCAGGATCGGCCCGGTCGCGAGCGCGGCAACCCATAGCGCCTGCTGGGCGAGGCCGACGAAGAAATCGCCATTTTCCATGATGCGTCCCTTTCCTGCCCGCTCAGGTCGCGAACGAGCCGGCGAGGGAGCCCATGGTCAGCGCCCAGCCATCCACCAGCACGAACAGCAGCAGCTTGAACGGCATGGAGATGATGGTCGGCGAGAGCATCATCATACCGAGCGCCATCAGCGTGGAGGCGACGACGAGATCGATGATGAGGAAGGGCAGGAAGATCATGAAGCCGATCTGGAAGGCGGTCTTTAACTCGCTGGTGATGAAGGCCGGCAGCATGATCGAGAAGGGAATCTCCTCGGGCGAGCGGAAGGCCGGCACGTTGGCGAGGTTCTGAAACAGAGCGAGGTCGTTCTGGCGGGTCTGCTTGGCCATGAAGCCATGCAGCACCTTGCCCGAGCGGCTCACCGCTTCCTCGATGCTGATCTGACCCTCACCATAAGGCGTGTAGGCGCTGGCGGTGATCTGGTCGATCGCCGGGCGCATCACGAACAGCGAGAGGAACAACGCGAGGCCGACGAGCACCTGGTTCGGCGGCGTCTGCGCGAGGCCGAGCGCCTGACGGAGCAGCGAGAGCACGATGATGATGCGCGTGAAGCTGGTCATCATCAGCACCAGCGACGGCAGCACCGTCAGCAGGCTCATCAGGACGAGGATCTGCAGCGAGATGGAGAGCGGGCGGCCATCGCCCGAAACATCGTCGAGCGCGCGGGTCAGCCCGCCCGAGGCAGCGGCGGCACCTTGCGGCAGGGCACCGGTTGCCGGCGCCTGCACTTGCGGCGCGGGTGCGGCGACTGGCGCAGCGGGTGCGGCGGGCGCAGCTTGGGCGAAGGCGGGCTGCGTGAGGCTCAGCGTCGCTAGAAGCAGCGCGCAAAACAGCGCAGCGCCGATCAGCAAACCCGTGCTCCTGCGAAGGCAGGAGCCCAGGGCGGCAAGGGACAGCGACTGCGCCCTGGGCTCCTGCCTGCGCGGGAGCACTTGGATGGTCGCCAGAATATGGTCAACCATGACGGGTTTCGCTCTCCGCGATCTTCTCGACCTTGCCGCGCGAGACCGAGAGCAGCAGGCGCTTGCCCTCGAACTCCACGACCGCGAGCTTGCCGAGCGTGCCCATGGGCAGCACATCGACCAGCTTGACCATCCGATCGCGCTGGCCGGCGCCCAGCATGCCGGGCTGATATTTGCGCCACAGCCACAGCGCGCCATAAGCCATGCCGCCGACCAGCGGCAGCATGATGAGCAGCTTGAGGAAATACCAGGCGAGCGCGCTCATGCCCGGCGCTCAAGCCCGGCGAGGCGCGCCTCGGTGGAGGCGATCTCGACAATGCGCACGCCATAACGGCCGTTCACCGTCACCACCTCACCCCGGGCGACCAGCGTGCCGTTGACCATGATGTCCAGCAGATCGTCAGCCTGACGATCGAGCTGCACGACGCTGCCCTCGCCCAGATTCATGATTTCGGCCAGACGCAACTGGGTGGCGCCGACCTCGACGGACATGCGGACGGGGATATCGGCCAGCAGGGCCATGTTGCGGCCCAGACCCATGTCCACCGGTGCGGCGGCCTCAGCCCGGAGTGTTTCGCTCATCTCGCTCATTATGTTGGTCCTCAGGCCAGTTTTTCGATCATGAAGGCGGCACTGCCGTCCTGTTCGCCCACGGTGCCCTGCGCGAATACGCGGTCCCCGACGAGCAGCGGCAATTGCCGCGCGATGTGAATGGGAATGACGTCGCCGGGCTTCAGCGACATCAGCTCCGCCATTTTGAGATTGGGCCGCGCCAGCACCGTGCGGACGGGGAAGCGCACATCGTCCAGCCGGGTGGCCAGACGGGTCCGCCAGACCGGATCGGCCGGCCGCGCCTCGTCCCCCGCCTTGGGCGATCCGACGATCTCTAGCCCGCCAAAGCCGGCCTTGGGATAAATGAACTCGATGATGCGCGGGCGATGATCGCCCATGTCGACCTCGAACCCCTGCACCACGATGGCCGTCTCTCCGGGCATCAGCTGGGCATGGGCCGGATTGGTCTCGCGGTTGATGAGCGCCGGCTCCAGCGGGGCGATCTCGGCCCAGCATTCGACCAGCGCCGCGATGATGCCATCGGCAAGCCGGGCGCCGAGCCGCGTTTCCGTGGGCGTGAACTCGCGCTTGTCGCTGCTCGCACGGTCGCCCTTGCCGCCATAGAAGCGGTCGACCAGCAGCGAGACCAGCGGCGCGTCGATGCGCAGCACCACCGGCCCCTTGATTGGGTGCAGGCGATAGAGCGAGAGGCTGGCGAACTCCGGCGCGCTCGCATCCCACATCATGAACATGGTTTCTTCGAGCGGCAGCGCGGTGACCAGCGGACGCGCGCCCCCATAGGGCTCGATGATCGCGCGCAACCGGCGGCTCACCCGCTCGCCGAGTTTTTCCAGTCCGCTGATCGCGGCGACCGGCTCACTGGTCTGTCGCCCGAGCGCGAAAGGCTGCACGTCATTCATCGTTCATTGTCCCCGTCCGACCCCCGTCGGACACGGCGCTACTGAATAACGAAATTGGTAAAATAAACGTTATCAATGCCGCCGTAGCCCGTCTTTTCCTTCAAAACATCGTTAATAACGGTCAGAAGTTTCGCCTGGAGCTTCTCCTTGCCCTGCGGGGTCGAGAGGTCGAGCTCCTGCTCCTGCGCCATCATCATCAGGATGGCCGAGCGGATCGGCAGCTCATGCGCCTGCACCGCCTCGATCACGCGCTGGTCGTAATAGGTCGACACGGCGATCGAGACCTGCGCGAAGGAGTCACTGTCCGCGAGGTTGGAGGTGAACGGCGCCGGGATCTGGAAATAGGTCGCCTGATAGGCCGAGGCATTGGCCGGGCGGGGCAGATCCACGCCCTTGCCCTCGCGCTCCGGCGCGTGCTGCTCGGCGGCCTTGGCGGCCCAGGTCTTGGCGACCTCCTCGGGCTTCTCGCCGGTCAGCACCAGCTGCGGGCGAAAGGCGTCTTCCGCCGGCCCGCTTTCCTTGTGCATGGAGCCAGCGGCGAAGAACCCCGCCGCAGCGCCACCGCCACCCAGCAGCGCCACGGCGCCCAGGATGATGATCAGCTTCTTCTTGCCGCCGCCCTTCTTCTTGGCGGCGCCGGCGTCCGGTGCGTCACTCATCGATCGATCCCCTTAAGCAAAGCGCACATGCCCGTCGGCACTGTCGCGCGCGGCGACCCTGCTCTCATCGGGCTGGCGAGATTGTTCCCCGGCGACGCGCGTGAACGATGTCCCGCGATCGCCATCCTGTCTGCGACCCTGCTGCTGCATCTGGCTCGCCAGATCGCGCTGGGCCTGGCCCTGGGCCTGATTTTGCGCCTGATATTGGGCCTGGCTTTGCGCCTGCCCCTGATCGCGCGCGGCATCCGAGGAGGCGCCGGCCTTCTCGACCGTGATCTGCCCGAGGTGCAGGGTGGCAAGACGTGCATCGGCCTGCAGCGTGCCGCGCCCTTCGTTGAGGCGCCGTGCGGCTTCATCCGTTTCCGCTGTCAGGCGGATATCCATGGCGCCTGCGCCCTGGAACACATCGACCTCAAGCCGGCCCAGATGCGGCGGATTGAGCGAGAAGCGGCTATGCCCGCCGCCTTCCGCCAGCCCGGCAATTTCTCGCGCCAGCCGGTCGATCCACTGGCCGGAGACGCCCATGTCGATAACCTGTGCGCCCAGCGCCGAAGCTGCCGAAGGCGCTGCCTGGCCTGCGCCGCCACTGCTGCTGACAGCGCCGCTCTCGGTCGAGATGCCAACCGGCAGGTCGATGACGAAGCGCTGGGCCGTGTCTGGAGCCGGCGCCGCGGCCTTGCCGGTCGTTGCGCCCTGCGCCGCCAGAGCATCTGCCAGGCTGGCACCCTCCGCCTTTGGAGAGTCCGCGCCATCGGCCTTGGGGGCAGCGAGCGCTGCCACGCCGGCGGGTGCCGTCGCGCCATCCTGCGATGAAGCGGCGGCACGGCCTCCCTTGGGCCCGGTGCCGGCGGCAACATGGGCAGCCATGGCCGGCATACCGGGCGCGAGCGGGAAGGGAATGACCTGTGCCTGCAGCGGCTGCGCGGGCGCCGCAGCGTTGGTGGCGCCATCATCCGTCGCGGCCGTGTCACCGGCCTCGGCGTCTGCATTCGGCTCGCCCTCGGTCAACACCAGGGCGGCATCCTGGGGCGGCTGCGCTGTCGCAGCGCCCTGCTGGGCCTGCTGCGCCTGCAGCTGAGCCGCGACGGTAACAGCCTGCTGGGGCTGGCTCGCGAACCGATCGGGCGCTGTCAAAGCCAGCTTGTCACCGCCGACCAGCGCGAGGATATCGGCGCTGAAGCCTTCGTCCGGGGCACCGGCCGGTCCGGTCGTGGCAGTCCCGTCATTGTCGACGACAAGGCTGAGGCCCGCGCCCCCGGCCGCCGGAGCATTGCCGTTCAGCGCAGCCAGCTCGACAAGCGCAGCGAACTGCCCGCCCGTGGCGAGGCCCGGTTCCCCGGCCTTCGCATCGGCAGCCGGAGCGCGCCCCGTCATCATGCTGAAGAGCGACGTGATGTTGATCATTCTTCCAGTCCCCTGTTCTGCATCCGCCGGACGCGCGGCTGCGCGGCCAGCCGGGCTTCGCGCTGCGCTTCCCGTGCGGCCTTGGCCTTGTCCTTGAGGCGCTCAGCAATTTCGCGTTCACGATCCGCCACCACCCGTTCCGCATCGCGCGCGTCGATCCGCCGATTGGCATCGAACAGCGCGCCATCGAGCTGCCGGCCGGCGCGCTCCAGGCGGCTGGCCAGTTCGCGCCGCGCAGCGAAGAGTCCGCCGATCTGCTGCCCGCTCTGGCCGCACAGCTCTTCGCGCACCTGCGCGATGCGGCGGGCATTGCTGGCGATCTGGCTCGCCTCATCCTGCGCAAGCGTGAGCGCGGCGACGGCCTGATTGTGCTGCACGTCCCGCACCCGGACGAGGCGCTTGCGCGCGGCGACCATGCGGCTCATGCCCCGAACTCCGCGATCAGCGCGGCGGCGCTGGTGTCGACGTCAATCGTGGACTTGCTGCTCTGGCGCAGGAAGCCCA
The DNA here is from genome assembly GCF_025961965.1 of Sphingobium sp. B1D7B. Classification (NCBI taxonomy): domain Bacteria; kingdom Pseudomonadati; phylum Pseudomonadota; class Alphaproteobacteria; order Sphingomonadales; family Sphingobiaceae; genus Sphingobium; species Sphingobium sp. B1D7B. The sequence continues at coordinate 947,585 of NZ_JAOQOR010000001.1, read as the reverse complement.
GCAACTGCTGCCGGCGTTCCACGGCCTCATCGATGGTCGGATCATTGCCAGGGCGATAGGCGCCCATCAGGATGAGATCGCGATTTTCCTCATAGGCCGCCCACAGCCGCCGATAATTGGCGGCCGCGCGCAGATGCTCGTCATCGACGATGTCCGCCATCACGCGCGAGAGCGAGCGCCCGACGTCGATAGCCGGGAAGATGCTCTGCTCTGAAAGATGCCGCGAGAGCACGATATGCCCGTCGACAATGGCGCGGGCGGTATCGACGATCGGATCGTCGGTATCGTCGCCATCGGCCAGCACAGTGTAGATCGCGGTGATCGATCCGCCCGAGCGGCTGTCCACGCCGGCCCGCTCGACAAGGCGCGGGATGAGCGACAGCGCCGAGGGCGGATAGCCCTTCATCGCCGGCGGCTCGCCCAGCGACAGGCCGATCTCGCGCTGGGCATGGGCACAGCGGGTGAGACTGTCGATAAGCAGCAGCACCTGTTTGCCACGGGCGCGGAAATATTCGGCGATGGCAGTCGCGCGGGCAGCCGCGCGCAGGCGCAGCACCGGCGGATGATCGGCCGGCACGGCGACGACGACGCTCTTGTTCATGAGCGCGCCGCCGATCTTGGTCTCGAGGAAGTCGCTGACCTCGCGGCCACGCTCGCCGATCAGGCCGGTGACGATCACGTCCGCCTCAGCGCCGGCGATCATCTGGCCCATCAACACTGATTTACCCACGCCCGAACCGGCCATGATGGCGATACGCTGGCCGCGACCGGCGGTCAGCAACGCATTCACCGCGCGCACACCGAGATCGAAGCGTTCCAGCACCCGGCCACGATCCAGCACATTGCCGCGCACCCCAGCGAGCGGCCACTGACCATTGGCAAGCACCGGCCCCTTGCGATCGAGCGGCTGTCCCATGGCATCGATGACGCGGCCGATCAGCCCCTCGCCGACCTGCACCATATTGGCGGCGCTGTCCGGCTCGACGCGCGCGCCATTTTCCAGCGGCGCATCCTGATCCAGCGGCACCAGCACGGCGCGGCTGCCCCGGAAGCCAACGACCTCGGCGCGCACCGACATGCCATCGGCTGCACGAATGCGCGCGCCGGCGCCGATGGGGCGGGAAAAGCCGGTCACTTCGAGCATCCCGCCATCATGGCCAACCAGCCGGCCGACATGGCGCGGCGCCTGATTGGGCACCTGCATATGATCGAGCAGGCGCGTGGCGCGGGCGAGTTCCGCCTGGATCACAGCCGGCCCTCCATATCGTCCATCAGCGCCTTGAGGCGCGCCAGGCGCACGTCCGGGCCATCCTCGATCCAGCCATCCGCCGTAGCGAGACGGACCGATCCGCGCGGCACATCGGCGCTGGCCGCGAGCGAGAAGCGCAGCGGCTCGGCCTGCAGCAGCGGCAGATCCTCGGGATTGACCTCCAGCCGGGCCTTGGCATCCTCGGTGTCGATGCAGGCGGCGACTGCCTCGCAGCGCGCCCGGAGCACATCGGCATCGATCGGCACTTCACCCACGATCTGGCCGACCAGACGGATGACCGCCTGGGACAGCAGCGTGGCGAAGGCGCCTTCATCCACTTTGCCGAGCGCCAGAACGGCGGCAGCCAGCTCCCGCCGCGCCGCATCGTCCTGCTCGGCGGCTTCGCGCGTGATGCGCTCGCCTTCCTGAAAGCCCTGCACGAAGGCATCGCGCGCGGCTTCCTCAATGGGGTCGACCGGCGCCTGAGCGGCCAGCGTCTCATCATAGCCGCCGCCCGGCCCGCTTCCGCCGGGGAAGGTCACATTCCAGGCCCGATGGCCCTGCTCCTCGGCATAGAGGTGGCGAAAGCCCCTGCCATCGCGCCCGACGCTGCCGAAATTGCCCCAGCTCTCCAGCGGCGCGGCGCCGCTGACGCTATCGGCCGACCAGATCCTAGACATAGTCGTCGCCCTTTCCGCCCAGCATGATCGCCCCTTCCTCGCCCATGCGGCGCGCCTCGGCGATGATCGCCTTCTGCGCTTCCATCACTTCGGCAAGGCGCATCGGGCCGCGCTCGTCCATCTCGTCCTGAATGGACTGGGCGGCGCGCTGCGACATGCAGCCCAGGATGCGCGTGCGCAGCGTGTCGCTCGCGCCCTTGAGCGCGACGACCAGAATGGCGTTGTCCACCGCCCGCATGAGCGTGCCCAAATCCTTGTCCGACAGGGCCTGCAGATTTTCGAAGACGAACATTTCGTCCTCGATAAGCTGCGCGACATTGCGATCCCGCTTGTTCAGCGCCTTGATGATGCGCTGCTCATGATCCTTGCGGATGTTGTTCATGATCGCGGCGGCCTCGCTGGTGCCACCGCGCTTGGTGGTGCCAGCGGAGGAGCGGCCCTGCGCCGGGCGGGAGGCGATGAGCTGCTCCAGCTCGTCCAGCGCCTCGGTGCTCACCGGGCCGAGCGTGGCGACGCGATAGACGACATCGTCCTGCACCTCGGCCGGCAGCAGCTGCAGCGTCGCGGCGGCGACGGCCGGGTCCAGATGGGCCAGCACGATGGCCATGATCTGCGGATGCTCTGGCTCGATGATCGCGGCGATCTCAGCCGGCTCCATCCATTTGAGCATCGAGAGCTTGGTCGAGCGCGTTGGCGGCGTGATCCGCGCGAGCATATTGTCCGCGCGGTCGGGCCCGAGCGCCTTGTGCATGGCGCCGCGGATATGCTGGGTGGCGCCGTAGCCGATGGTGGTGCGACCGCGCGCCTTGGAGACGAACTGGTCCAGCGCGGCGTTCACCTCGTCCACCTCGACATCGGCGACGTCATACATGGCGTAGCCGAGCTGGCGCACCTCGTCCGGCTCCAGCCGGGAGAGGATCTGCGCGGCTTCGTCTTCCTCGAAGAGCATCAGCAGCACGGCGGCAGCGGCGCTGCCGGTGAGCGGGCGAGCGGCTTCGACCTCAGCCATCGGCCTTCACTCCATCCTTGAGGAGATCGCGAACGACGAGCGCAGCGCGATCGGGGTCCTGCTTCACAAAGTTGCGGATCAGCGTGGCGCGATCGCTATAGTCGTGCGTGGCACTGATCATATCGAGGGTCACCGGCTGAGCGGGGTCATGCACCGCCGCCGAGGCCCGGCCGATCTCTGCCTGGATTTCCGTGCCGATCTGCTGGCCGATCTGCGCATCGAGCACCTGACGCTCCGCCTGCGCGGCGGACCAGCGCTTGAGCAGCGGACGGCCGATGCCGACCAGCAGCAGCAGCGCGACGAGCAGGGCCGAGACGTTGCGGGTGAGCATCGCCACCCAGGCTTCCTGATACCAGGGCGTCGCATCGGTGGCGGCATCCCCGGCGGCTTCGGCGAACTTGCGCGAGGAAATCGCCACCACGTCGCCGCGTGCCTGATCGAAGCCGATTGCGCCTTTGACCAGCGCCTCGAGCGCGGCAATCTCCTGCGGCGTGCGCGGCTTGCCATCGGTGCCCTGATCCAGCGCGACGGCGATGGACAGGCGCTGCACGGTGCCCACGGCGTCCCGCGTCACGGAGACTTCGCGGCCCAGCTCGAAGCTGCGGTTGAAGGTCTCGGTCGTCTTGAACGGCGGCATGCCGGGTGCGGGCGGCGTCTGCATGGCGTTGGCCTGTGCCTGCGCCTGCGTCGGCGGCGGGCCGCCCGGATCGGCGGGATTGACCGGCGGATTGGGCTGCAGCGCGCCGGGGATGCCGCCGGGTGCCGCATTCGCATTGCCCTGCGCATCCGTGTTCCAGCTGCCGGTTTCGGCACGCAGCCGGGCTTCGTCCTGCGGATAGGTTTCGCGCGTGGCCTGCCGCTCGGCGAAGTTCACCTCGGCATGCACCTCGGTCGAGAACTTGCCGGCACCGATGATCGGCGTGAGCAGCGCAGTCACAGCCTGACGGTAGCGATCTTCGATGCGGCTCTGGATCTGGATCTGCCGATCCGTCTCCGCGCCGGCCCCGGTCGCATTACTGAGCAGGCGGCCATTCTGATCGACGACCGACACCGATTCCGGCGCCATGTCGCCCACGGAGGAGGCGACCAGATGCACGATGGCCTCGACCTGCCCTTCGGACAGCGAGCGACCATTGGCCAGTTGCAGCATCACGGATGCCGTCGGGCGGGAGCGCTCGCGCAGGAAGATGCTCGGCGCCTCGACCGCGAGGTGAACCCGCGCCTTGGTGACCGCATCGATCGCCTCGATGGTGCGGGCCAGATCCATCTCGCGCGCGCTGCGCAGCTTCTCGCCCTCGACGGCGCGGCTCGCGCCCATCGGCATGGAGTCGATCAGCGTGTCGCCGGTCGGCGCGCTGCGGGGCAGGCCCTCGGCGGCGAGCTTCATCTTGGCGTTGAAATAATCGGTCTCGGCGACGGTGATCGCACCGCTCGTCTGATCGAAATTATAGGCGATGCCGCTCTTGCCCAGTGCCTCGGCCACGGCGGCCTGGTCGGCCTCGGGCAAGCCCCGGAACAGGTCGCGCTGCGGCGGTTCGCGCAGCGCCAGCCAGGCCAGCGCGGCGAGCGCAGCAACAGTAATCAGGCCGATCATCGGCAGGCTGCGCTGCACGGCGGGCTGCTGGAGCAGGCCCGTGAGGCGCAGCTTCATGCCCTGCGCGCCGGCCGCAAAGCCCGCGCCAGACCCGGAGAGGGCAGGCAAGCCGGACTGCATCGCTGCCTGGTTGCCAGTGGTGGTGGTGATGTTCGCGTCGCTCATCTCATTACACCGGCATGCTCATGATGTCCTTGTAGGCGGACAGGAGTTTGTTGCGGACCTGCAGGGTCGTCTCGAAGCCCACCGACGCCTGCTGGCGAGTCAGCATCACCGCCGCGATGTCCGTGGTCTCGCCGCGCTCATAGGCAGCGGTCGCGTCGCTCGACTGGGTCTGCAGCTTGTTCACGCCCTCGATGGCGCTGCGCATGGCGTCCGCGAAATCGGCGCCACCCGCAGGGCTGCTGGCGGGCGCGCCGCCGGTCGCGGCACCGGCGGCGCTTTTCGCGGCGTCCTGGATCGCGGAGTTACGCTGGAGAATGCTCTGGCGCAGGGCCAGCACGCTATCGACGGAAAGTCCCGACATGATGATGCCTCCTGCGCTCAGCTGGCCAGCGCGAGGTCACGCATTTCAGCGAGACGGTAGCGCAGGGTACGTTCGGAAATGCCAAGGATGCGCGCCGCGCGGGCGCGATGCCCGCCGGTATCGCGCAGAGCGAGGCGAATGGCGTCCATCGCCGAGGCGCGGGCAACATCCTGAAGACGAGCGCGGGCCGGCAGCGGCGCGGGCTCGGCCGGAACGGGCGCGGGCATGGCGTTGCCGGCAAGGCTGAGATCGCTCACGTCGATCTGGTCGCCTTCCCGCAGCACGATGGCCCGCTGCAGGACATTGCCCAACTCACGGGCATTGCCCGGCCAACTGTGCGCGGCGAGATGCCCCAGGGCAGCGGGCGTCGGCCAGGCAAAGCCGGACTGGCCGCCCTGATGACGCAGCAGAAACGAAGCGGTGATCGCCGGAATGTCACCCGGACGGCTTGCGAGCGCGCTCAGGTGCAGCGGCATCACGTTGAGCCGCCAGTAAAGGTCCGCACGGAACCGACCGGCGTCGGCTTCCGCCGAAAGATCGCGGTTGCAGGCGGCCACGACGCGCACATCGACCGGGACCGGATGCGTCGCGCCGACGGGAAGCACTTCGCCTTCCTGCAGCGCGCGCAGCAGCTTGGCCTGCAAAGCCAGCGGCAGTTCGGCGATCTCGTCGAGGAACAGCGTGCCGCCATTGGCAGCGAGGAACAGGCCGTCGGACGACGCGCCAGCACCGGTGAAGCTGCCCTTCTTGTGACCGAAGAGCATGGCTTCCATCATGGTTTCCGGCAGCGCCGCGCAATTGACGGCGATGAAATCCTTGTCGGCGCGCGGGCTCATATCATGAAGGAAGCGTGCAATGCCCTCCTTGCCTGTGCCGGTCTCGCCCTGAACGAGCACCGTCGCATCGCTGGCGGCGATCCGCTGGGCGAGGCGCATCAGCATGGCGCTGCTCTCATCACCCACCGCCGGCATCCGCGCCGGGCGGAGCAGTTCGGCGATCAGGGCAAAGGCCATCGCCTTGTCCTGCGCACCGAAGGCAATGCGGGCGGGGAAGCCATTGGAGGCGGGCATGAAGCGCGGCGCGCCCTCGCGCCACTCGATCAGCAGGTCACGACATGTGGCATCGGCAATTTCCTCGGCGAGGAGAATGCGCTGGATCGATTTACCACGCGGCGTGTCCGCGCCTACCGTTCGTACAGAAAAGCAGGCAGTATCGAGCCACGCGTCCAGATCCGGCAACAGCCGCTGTACGCGCTGACTCATGTCGACATGCAACATGCGTAAGCCCCCGTTTTGGTCCAGTCCGGGCTCTTGCGAGCCACCCCCGTCTTGCCCGTTAAAAGTGATAAAAAATGCTTAGCATTCGGTTAACGACGGCGAACCATTGCCGCAGTGCGGCAGGATTTTGCCGACCGTCTGAAGGCGCGAAAATCATGTCGCGCATGACGTGCAGAGCTCCACTTTCCCTCTCGACGAACCCTGCCCGGCGCGCTTTGTTGCAAAATATATCGTTTTATTTCATAATATTAATCGGCGTCTCGGGGAAATTTGAGACGGTCACCTAAAGCTCCTGAGGCCTTATCCGTTCTGTGGTTTCGAGGCCGCCACCGCCAAAGGGCAGCGACCCTCAGTGAAGCGGGAAAGGAAACCACATGACTGTTATTGCATCCAACGTGTCCGCGATTCGGGCCCAGAATGCCTCGGCCGCTGCGAATCAGGGCCTGTCGCAGGCCATGGAGCGCCTGTCCTCCGGCAAGCGCATCAACACCGCGAAGGACGACGCCGCCGGCCTCGCCATCGCCACCAAGATGACCGCCGAAGTCCGTGGCCTCGCTGCCGCACGCCGCAACGCCAATGATGGCCTCTCGCTGGCGCAGACCGCTGAAGGCGCGCTGGGCGACATCTCCAACATGCTGGTCCGCATGAAGGAACTGGCTGTGCAGGCGAAGAACGGCACCAACGACACCGCCGCTCGTGACAATCTGCAGGCGGAAGTCACCGCGCTGACCGACCAGATCGCTAAGGTGCAGGGTCAGGAGTTCAACGGCGTGGCGCTGTTCAGCGCGACGGCCACCTCGATCCAGGTCGGCACCGGCTCGACCGACACTGTCTCGGTTGACACCTCGACCGTAACGACGGCGCTCACCGCGCTCGCCACCGCCGCACCGAACATCGGCGGCGCCGGCACGACGATCGGTGCAGCGATGACCGCCATCGACACCGCGATCGAAGCGGTTGCTACCGGCCGTGCCAATCTGGGTGCCACGCAGAGCCGCCTCGAATCGGCTGCCAGCAACCTGACCACCACGATCACCAACCTGTCCGACGCCCGTTCGCGGATCGAAGACGCCGACTTCTCCGAGGAATCGACGGCGCTCGCCAAGAACCAGATCCTCAGCCAGGCCTCCACGGCGATGCTCGCTCAGGCGAACCAGAGCCAGCAGGGCGTGCTCAGCCTGCTCCGCTAAGGGCAGCACCTAAGATCGGACGGCGAGGGTACTGGTCCACACTCGCCGGCCCGGTTGACCCCCGGCACCATAGAGTCCCCATCGTGCCGGGGGTCAGCATCCCCAACAGGGAATATGGAAACCCTCCGCTCCCCCGGGCGGAGGGTTTCTTCTATTGTAGGCGAGCGGGGCGCCAGCCCCCGGCGGATGATCAAGGGGCCTGATCAAACAGCCATCTGTAGTGAGCCGTCAGGCCGATGCGTATGCGGAGGTGTAGGGGCGGGCCGCAAGGGGACGGCCAGCCATGGCCCCTTCCATTGCACCACCACTCCGTTCGCTTCGAGCGAAGTCGAGAAGCATTGCGCACGACGTGTCTGCGGCATAGTTGCCCGCCCTGCCGGTAGTCGAAGGGCTCGACACGAACGAGAGGTTAGGCGACGTGGACAATTCCGAGGTTGGGAAAACAGTGGCGGTTCCGCTCTGGTCCAGCACGTGGACTGCCAAGGCCCCACCTCCGTTCGTCCTGAGTAGCTGCTGAGCCTGTCGAAGCGGCGTATCGAAGGACCGCGCCACCCATCCGGGCAGAGCGCTATTCCTCCGTGGTAATCAACACCGCTTCGCCGACCACCAGAAAGAGCAGGAACGGCGCCCAGGCCGCCAGCATCGGGGGGTACACCCCCAGATTGCCCATCGAGAGCGCGAAATTGTCGGCCACGAAGAAGGCGAAGCCCAGCGCCATGCCGATCACCGCGCGCACGAACAGCTTGCCCGATCGCGCAATACCAAAAGCGGCAACCGAGCCCAGCAACGGCATGAGCAATGCCGACAAGGGCCCGCTGATCTTGTGCCAGAGCGACCCTTCGAGCGATGCCACGGGGCGCCCCGCCTCGCGCAAGGTATCGATCGCCTCGCTCAGGTCGGCAAAGGACATGGCATCGGGATCGACCGAAGACAGCGTGAACTGGTCCGGCGTGACCCCCTTGCCGACCACCATCCGGTCGACATGTCGGCTGACCCCGCGCACGACATCGAACACGCGGATATCCTCAAGCAGCCAGCCATCCGGGGTAAAGCGCCCGTGCTTGGCATAGACGATCGAGATCAGGGCATTGTTATGCCGGTCATAGACGTTCACATCCTGCAGCCGCACGGCGTTGCCGCGACCAGTGATCGTCCCGGCCCGGATGAGGTCATCCTCGTGCCGCACCCAGACGTTGCCCTTGACCCCCGGGTCCGAGGGGATGGGACCGAACTTGGCGGCCTCCCAGGCGGTGAGCGTCGCGGTGGCGCGCACCACTACCCGCTCGTTGAACACATAGCTGATCGCCGCCACGGCAAGACTGGCCAATATGAGCGGCGCGAGAATCTGGTGGGCCGAGAGCCCGCCCGACTTCATCGCCACCACCTCGCTATTGGCATTGAGCGTCGCCAGCGTGATCAGCGTGCCGAGCAGCACCGAAAAGGGCAGGAAGCGGGAGATGATCTGCGGCGCACGCAGGCTGACATATTGCCACAGCTGCGCATCGCCATTGCCGGGATAGGCCAGCACCTTGCCGGCCTCGCTCAGCAGATCGAGCATCTGCAGGATCAGCACCAGCATCGCCAGCATCGCCAGGCAACGCAGCAGGAAGGTCTTGCCCAGATACAGCGCCAGCGCGCGGGAAGGGAAGAAGTTGAGCAGCATGGCCTATCCCCGATGTGCCTTGCGGTAACGCCGGTCGCCGAACCATTTGAGCAGCGACTTGAACAGGCCGAGCAGCTTGGCGAACTGACGATCCAGCGCACCGATGGGCTGGCCGCCGGGCACATAGGCGGTCTGATAATAGAGCCAGGCGATGATCCCGGCGAAAATGAGGAACGGGCCCCACAGGCCCAGGAACGGATCGATCCGGCCCAGTGCGCCCAGCGACTGCATCGTCTGGTTGATCTTGTGATAGGTGACGATGAAGACGATCGACAGGAAGACGCCGAGCGCGGAGGTCGAGCGTTTCGGCGGGATCGCGAAGGCAATCGCCGCGAGCGGCAGCAGCATCATCATCGCCACTTCCACGACGCGGAAATTGAAGTTTGACCAAGCCTGCGCCCGGCCCAGCGCCGTATCGCGGGTGAGGCCGGCGCGGAACAGCTCCGGCAGGCTCAGCTCCACATCGCCATCGCCGCGCGTACGGAACTCCTCGATCTTCGGCAGCGAGATCGGCAGATCGTGGTTGGAGAAGGAGAGGATGCGCGGCTCGGTGAAGCTCGGAGAATTATGCACCAGCACGCCATCTGTGAGGCGCATGATGATCGTATCGGGGTCGTCGGTCGCCAGGAACTGGCCGCGCGCCGCCGTGACCGCCAGCGACTGGCCGCCGTCGCTATCCATGCGCGCGAAGATGCCGCTCAGCTTCTTGCCTTCGTCCTCGCTCTCCTCGATTCGGATGGTGATGCCATCGCCCAGCTTGGTGAACTCGCCGACCTTGATGGAGGCGCCCAATGCGCCCGAGCGCAGCTCGAACCGCAGCCGCTCATAGGCATATTTACTGTCCGGCTGGATGAAGCCAACGATGGTCAGGTTCAGGATCGCCAGCGCAATGGCATACATATACGGCACTTTGAGCAGTTTCGTATAGGAGAGGCCGACGCCGCGCAGAATATCCAGCTCGGAGGACAGAGCCAGCTTGCGGAACGCCAGCAGGATGCCGAGCATGAGGCCGATGGGAATGCCAAGGCCAAGATATTCGGGCAGGAGATTGGCGAGCATCCGCCACACCACGCTCACCGGACCGCCCTCGGTCGCGACGAAGACGAACAGCCGCTGCATCCGGTCCAGCACCAGAAGCATCGCCGCAACGATGAGGCTTGCGAAAAGCGGGACCGCGATCAGCCTCGCCATGTAGCGGTCCAGAGCGGTCAGCATGAGAGTCCGCAGGTTCCTTGAGCCGGTTCAGGTGGCCCGGCCGGAAGGTCCGGACACGGCAAGGCCGTAAGCGGGATGCGCCCGCGCCGCAACCTTAGAGTGTGTGAACGCCCGCAAGATCATAGCGCCGCGCGTCAGCCGGAGCCGCGAAGGCGCCCGGTCGTGCGACCAGCGGGCGGTTTGACCGGGCCCTCACACAGGCCCGGCCGGTCGATCAGCTAGCGATGGCGCCCGTCATCCGGCCCGCCGTCGCAAACATCTCGAGAATCTGGCCGACCTGCTCGCTCGAATGCTCGGCACAGAGCGAGCAGCGCAGCAGGAAGGTGCCGGCCGGTGTCGCGGGCGGACGGGCCATGTTCACATACAGCCCCAGCTCCAGCAGCGCCTGCCACATCGCCACGGCCTGCGTCTGGTCGGTAAGGATGACGGCGATGATCGCCGATTGCGGCGTCTTGGTGCCGAGCGTGAAGCCGAGATCAATCAGCCCCTTGTGCAGGCGGCGGCTGTTCTCCCACAGATGCGCGCGCTTCTCGCTGGCGTGCATCAGCTTGCGGATCGAGGTCGCGGCGGTGGCGACGACGCTCGGCGGCAGCGAGGCGGTGAACACATAAGGCCGGCAAACGAGGCGCATCACATCGAACTTGGGATGATCCGAGACGCAGAAGCCGCCGACCGTGCCGACCGATTTGGAGAAGGTGCCGACGACGAAATCGATCTCCTTCTCGACGCCCTGCTCCTCATAGACGCCACGGCCATTGGGGCCGAAGAAGCCCATGCCATGCGCCTCATCGACGAGGATCATGCAATTGGGGTGCTTGCGGATTGCGGCAACCATGTCCGGCAGCGGCGCGACGTCGCCGAGCATCGAATAGACACCTTCCAGCACGACCAGCTTGAGCGCATCGGCCGGCAGGCGCCCGAGGCGCTTGTCCAGATCCTCCACGCTGTTGTGGCGGAAGCGCACGATCTCGGCATTGCCGAGTGCGCAGCCATCATAGATGCTGGCATGGCTGTCGGCATCCAGCACGATATAATCGCCCTTGCCGGCCAGCGTGGAGATCATTCCGAGATTGGCCTGATAGCCGGTCGAGAACACCATGGCATGCTTGGTGCCGTAGAAGTCCTTGAGCGCATCCTCGCAGGCCTTGTGGGTCTGGTAGGTGCCGTTGAGCACGCGGCTGCCGGTCGTGCCCGATCCGAACTCGTCGAGCGCCTTCTTGCCCGCCGCCACCACATCCGGGTCGAAGGTCATGCCCATATAATTATAGGTGCCGAGCAGGATCGTCTCCTTGCCCTTGATCACCGCAAGCGTGGGCGACTTCACTTCGTCCATCACGATGGCGAAGGGATCGCGCACGCCGGTCGCCAGCAGCGCCTCGCGCTCGGCGATCAGGGGATCGAACTTGGAGAACAGGTCCTTGTCGGCCTCCGCCACGCGCATGGTGGTTTCCGCCCCGTCGATCACGCTCGCCATGGCTTCAGCCCTCCGCCTTCAGCTTCATCACCGCATCTACCAGCTGGCCGACCGTCTCGATCTCCGCCTGCATGTTCATGGTGATGATGATCTCGAACTCGTCCTCGATGGCGGCGACGAAATCCATGACGGTGAGGCTGTCCCACTCCAGGTCGCCGGCGAAGGTGGTGCTGTCACTCAAGGCGACGCCCTTCTTGTTGAAGGGTTCGATCTGCGCTGCAATCTGCGCGTAGACGTCCTGACGGTCCGACATGGCTGCGACTTTCTTTCCGTAATAGCCCGATAAGGCCCTGTTGCGAGCCGAATGCCCGCTTCGCCCTGCCTATGGCAAGCGAATAAGGCGGGATTCGGGCATCAGCGCGGCAGCAGGCCCTTGTCGCGATAGGCCTGCGCGGTCATGGCAAGACCCGCCTCGGTGGCGATGGCCGGGCGCCAGAGATCGCCCGGCGGATGCAGCGCCGCCTTCGACACCCAGTCGGCATGGCAGAAATAAGCGGCGCGGTCGGGCGTCAGCCGCGCCTTGTCGCCGCGCAGCAGCCGGTCGATGCGGGCGCCGAGGCGGACCAGGGCGGACGGCATGGACATGGTTCGCACCGAGGCACGCCCCACGGCGCGGCCAATGGCACGAGCGAAATCGACATGGCTCCAGCCCTCGGGCGTGCCATCGTCCACCTCATAGATTTTGCCCTGCGTCTCGCCGCACTGCCGAGCGCCGAGCCGCACCAGCAGCTCCGCCAGATCATCGACATGGATCGCCGAGAGGCGCCCGCCCGGCGGCAGCAGCACGAAGCCGCGCGTCGCCATCTGGAACAGCTCCAGCAGCTCGGCATCACCCGGACCGTAGATCGCGGGCGGGCGGATCATCGTCCAGTCGAGCCCGCTTGCCTGCACATGGCGCTCGGCTTCCGCCTTCGACCATCCGTAATCGGAGAGCCCCGGCTCGCGCGCCGCGAGGCTGGAGACATGGACGAGCCGCACCACGCCCGCACGCTGCATGGCGGCGATCACGGCAGCGGTGCCGGTGGCATTGCCCGCCTCGAACCCGGCACGGGTCGGTGCATTGACTACGCCGGCAATGTGGATGACGGCATCCGCGCCGGCGACCAGCGCATCCAGCGCGGCGGCATCCTCCAGCGAGCCGGCAATCCAGCTTACGCCCTCGCGCGGCGGCTGGGGACGGCGGGTCAGCGCGCGCACGGCATGGCCGGCGGCCAGCGCCTTCTCCACCGTCGCCTTGCCGACAAAGCCGGTGGCGCCGGTGAGGGCAAGGGTGCTCAGAGCAGCACCATATAGCTGCGGTGGACCATCGCGGCGCGCGGGGTGCCGCCCAGCAGGCCGGCAACCTCAGCGCTGCGCTTGCCGATGATCCGCTCGGCATCCTGGCTGTCATATTGCGCGAGGCCGCGCGCGATCACCGCGCCATCCGGCCCGACGATGTCGATCACGTCGCCGCGCGCATAGACGCCGCTCGTCCCGGTGACACCGGCCGGCAGCAGGCTGCGGCCCTTGCGCAGGGCTTCGCTCGCGCCGGCATCGACGCTGAGCTTGCCTTTGACGGTGAGGCGCCCGGCCAGCCAGCCCTTGCGCCCGCCGCGTTTGGCCGAGGCGCGGAACAATGTGCCGCGTCCGCTGCTCTGCCAGTGGCCCAGCGGCGCATCGACCCGGCCGGAGATGATCGCCAGATGCGCACCGGCGCCGGTCGCGATCTGCGCGGCTTGCAACTTGGAGATCATGCCACCCGATCCCATGCCCGAGGCGCTGTTGCCATCGCCCATGGCCAGCACGGCGGCGTCGATCTTCTCGACCAGCGGGATCAATGTGGCATCGGGATTGCTGTGGGGGTTCGCCGTGTAGAGCCCGTCGATATCGGAAAGCAGCACCACTGCATCCGCGCCTGCCGCTTGGCCGATGCGCGCGGCCAGCCGGTCATTGTCGCCAAAGCGGATTTCCTCGGTGGCGACGCTGTCATTCTCATTGACCACCGGCACCACGCCGAGGCCCGCGAGCCGGTCCAGCGTGGCGGAGGCATTGAGATAGCGGCGGCGATCCTCAAGGTCGCCCAGCGTCACCAGCATCTGCGCGGCGGGAATATCGTGCCCGGCAAGCAGGTCGGCCCAGACCTGACTGAGCGCGATCTGGCCGACGGCGGCCGCAGCCTGCGCATCCTCCAGCGTCGCACGACCGCCCTTGGCGAGGCCCAGACGGCGCGCGCCGAGCGCGATGGCGCCGGAGGACACGACGATGATCTCCTGCCCATCGGCGCGGCGGGCCGCGATCTCGTCGACAAGGCTGGTGAGCCAGTCGCGCCGCACGGAGCCGTCCGGGGCGACGAGCAGCGCCGAGCCGACCTTGATGACGATGCGCCGAATGGCGGCGGGCGGGAAACCGGTGAGGGCGTCAGTCATGATGGGTATCCCCAACGCACTCTTCTCTCATGCCCAGAACAAACCCACCGTTCGTGTCGAGCGAAGTCGAGACACGCGAGGACAGTGCCAGCCGTGTCTCGACTTCGCTCGACACGAACGGCGCGGGGGACAGGGGAAAAGCCCCTCCTCTTCAGAGGAGGGGTTGGGGTGGTGCTGAACGATGGGGCGTGAGCGCCGCGCAGTCGACACCGGCGCATCATCACCCCCGCCCCCTCCTCTAAAGAGGAGGGGAGATACATCCTCAAATGGGGGACCATGGCTTGTCCTCCACCTCACCTTCCTGCGCGGCCTTCTCCTCGGCCTCGGCGCGGTGAACCTCGCCCAGCATGGGCAGCACGGCATCGAGCAGCGCCTCCATGCCCTCGCCGGTCGCGCCGGAGATGATGAAGGCCTTGCCCGCGCCGGCCTTCTTCAGGTCCTTGGCGACATCTTCCATCAGCTCCTGCCCAAGCAGATCGCCCTTGTTGAGCGCGAGAAGCTGTGGCTTGTCCTCCAGCCCCTCGCCATAATTCTCCAGTTCGGTCTGCACGATGCGCCAGGCCTCGACCGGATCGTCCCCGGTCGCGTCGATAAGGTGGATGAGCACCCGGCAGCGCTCGATATGCCCGAGGAAGCGGTCGCCAATGCCTGCGCCTTCCGAGGCGCCCTCGATCAGCCCCGGAATATCGGCCAGCACGAATTCGCGCCCCTTGTGCAGCACCACGCCGAGCTGCGGCTTGGTCGTCGTGAAGGGATAGGCGCCGACCTTGGCCTTGGTGTTGGTCACCTGATTGATGAAGGTCGACTTGCCGGCGTTCGGTAGCCCCACCAGCCCCACATCGGCCAGCAGCTTGAGGCGCAGCCACACCCAGCGCTCCTCGCCGGGCCAGCCAGTGCCATGCTGACGCGGCGCGCGATTCGTGCTGGTCTTGAAGCTGGCATTGCCGCGGCCACCATCGCCGCCGCGCAGCAGGACGATCCGCTGGCCGGGCTCGGTAAAGTCGGCCAGCACCTCGCTATAGCCTTCTTCATCCGGCTCGGAGATGACCTGCGTGCCCACCGGCACCTTGATGACGAGATCATCGCCGCCCGCACCGGTGCGGTCGCCACCCTCGCCATGGCCGCCGCGCGGCGCCTTGAAATGCTGGGTGTAGCGGAAGTCGATGAGCGTGTTGAGGCCGGGCACCGCCTCGAAGATGATGTCGCCACCCTTGCCGCCGTTGCCGCCATTGGGGCCGCCATATTGAATATATTTCTCGCGCCGGAAGCTGACCGCTCCCGGCCCGCCCGCACCCGAGCGAATGAAAATCTTGGCCTGATCTAGGAAATGCATCGGCCGCCCATAAGGCCTTTGCCCGCAAAGGTGAAGCGCGGCCTCATACGGGCCCGCCTTCCCATGCTTCCATTTCTCCGGCGAGGCGTTACCTCAGCCGGGTTCGACTGGTGAAAGGCACGCGCGTGACCGTCATAGCAGCACGGCGATATCGCAATGGCGAGGTTGTGGGGGATGTCGACATCCACTGCCCCCGCCATGACCGGCTGCCGGCAGGCGAGTTCGTCTGGATCGGCCTGCATGAGCCGGATGCCGAAGAACTGGCCCAGGTCGGCACCTGTTTCGGCCTTCACCCGCTCGCGCAGGAAGACGCGCGCAAGGGCAAGCAATTGCCCAAGCTTGAGCTGTATGGTGACCAGCTCTTCCTGATCCTGCGCACGGCGCATCTGGAAGGCGACCTCATCGGCTATGGGGAGACCTCCGTCTTTCTCGGCGCGGACTTCATCGTCACCGTGCGCCACGGTTCGGCGCGGGCGCATTCGGAGCTGCGCGCGCGGCTGGAAAGCGCACCAGCCGCCCTGGCCCACGGCCCGGATTATGTGCTGCACGCGATCATGGACTTCATCGTGGATGGCTATTTTCCGGTCGTCGATGCGCTGGAGGAACAGGTGCTGGCGATGGAAGCCGCCGCCGGCGAGGCCTTCCTCGACTCAGACCAGATCCGCCAGATTTTCGCGACCCGCCGGGAGATCGTCCGCTTCCAGCGCATCCTCGGGGTGATGAGCGACGTTGCCGGGCGCATGGTCAATCATGTCCAGCCGAACATCGATGAGAACATGCTGCCCTATTTCCGCGACGTGCTGGATCATGTCCGGCGGGTCGAATATCGCGTCGCCGGGCTGCGCGACTATCTGACCTCCGTCGCGGAAACGAGCAGCCTTCTGGAGCAGCGCCGACAGGGCGACATCACCCGGATGCTGGCGGCTTGGGCCGCGATCCTCGCCGTGCCCACCGCCATTGCCGGCATCTACGGCATGAACTTCAGCAACATGCCCGAATTGCAGTGGCGCTACGGCTATTTCATCGTGCTGGGCGGCATCGCGATCATCTGCGCGCTGCTATATCGGCGCTTCCGCAACCTCGGCTGGCTGTGAGCGGTCCATGGCCGCGCTCGGGGCGAGCACGGCCATGGACTTCAAACGCGTCGACAGCACGCGACTTTCAAGCTGCGACGGGCTCGCGATCCGCATAGATTTCCACCGCCACGTCCTCGCGCATGTCGCCTTCGCCGCCCTCTTCGTAGAATTGGCAGAGATCGGCGCGATTGCGGCCACGGCTGTGGCGCGGCTCGGGGCGGCCCGCCGGACGGAAGCCGAGCTTGCGCAACACCCGGCCGGACGCCGGATTGTCGGTGAAATGGCTGGCGCGAATGTTGCGCACGCCCGTCGCGCGGGCGATCTGCATCACGGCCGAAGCCGCTTCCGTCGCGAAACCCAGGCCCCAATAAGGGCGCGCGATCCAGTAGCCCAGCTCCAGCGCGCCATCGTCTTGCGTATGGATGCCGCAGGAGCCGATGAGACGCGGTACTCCCTGCGTGCGCTTCATCACCAGGAACTTGGGCTGCAGCGGATCGTGATCGCCGGCGAGGAAATCGACCGCATCGTCCAGCGTATAGGGCCAGGGTGCGCGGGCAAGATTCCGCACGATCGCTTCATCCGCGATGGCGGCATAGAGCGCCTGCGCATCTTCCGGCCAGCCGGGCCGCAGCAGCAAACGGGGGGTACGTGCAAACATGGTCTTGTCTCCGGTTCCGGGGCGCTCTGCCGCAGACAGATGACGCCTGTGAGACAGCCTTGCGAACGCTGCGAGCAACCGTGCTCCTGACGCGCCGAGGTCTATCGAGGGTCCAGGGAGAACAAGAAAAAAGGGAGGAGGGGCGATCCCTTCTCCCTTGGTTTCAGATGAACCGGCACCGGCTCACCAAGGGATCGTCCCGCTGGACGATCCCTGTCATGAATCGTCCGATTATTCCGCGGCTTCCGCCATCACGTCCACGGACACAAATTTGCGACCGAGCTTGCCGTCGTGGAACACCACGCGACCTTCGGTGAGCGCAAACAGGGTGTGGTCCTTGCCGATGCCGACATTGCGGCCCGGGTAGAACTTCGTGCCGCGCTGACGGACGAGAATATTGCCGCCGAGCACGCTCTGGCCGCCGAACTTCTTCACGCCAAGGCGCTTCGATTCTGAATCGCGACCGTTGCGCGATGAACCGCCAGCTTTTTTATGTGCCATGGTCTAAACTCCTCGAAACTTTCAGAGCATTTTCAGCAAAGGTCGAAACCGGTTTTGCGTCCGAAAATGCGCAATCAACCAAATTCAGGCTCAGGCTTCGGCGGCTGCCGGAGCGGCGTCGGCCTTCTTGGCGGCGGCCTTCTTCTTCGGCGCTTCGCCGCCGATCGCCACGATCTTGAGGATCGTGTGCTGCTGGCGATGGCCGTTGCGACGACGGTAATTGTGCCGACGACGCTTCTTGAAGACGATCACCTTCTCGCCCTTGGCTTGGGCAATGATCTCAGCCGAGACCGTGAGGCCCTTGCTGTCCTTGATTTCCAAGCCGTCACCCGCGAGCAGGACATCGTCCAGCGTGACGGTTTCGCCGGCTTCACCAGCGATCTTCTCGACGACGATCTTGTCTCCGGCGGCGACGCGATATTGCTTGCCGCCCGTACGCACGACAGCGAACATGGGCTTAACTTCCATCAATCAAATGCTTGGCGCGAACGGCATGGCACAGCCATTTGGAGCTGTCCGCGCGGGAATGTGGCCCCTTAGTGAGGGTCGCCGGACCTGTCAACGGAAAGACTCGGATTTTCGCCGCGCAACCTCACGCGCCGCGCCATCAAACCTGCAACGGGCACCGCCTGCGCGCCATGGTTGAAGCGCTTCTCCCGCCACCCTAAATGAAAGGCATCATGCTGCGCCGACTCACCGCCTTTTTCGCCCTGATGATTCTGGGCTCCGCCGTCAACGCGCAGGCCGACCCGCGCGCCTTCCCGTCGCTGGCCAAACGTCCGGTCGAAAGCCGCGACCGCACGGTGCCCCCGGCACCGGCGATCCAGCCTGCCGCCACGGACCCGGCGCTCGCCACGCAGGTGGATCGCTTCACCCGCGATGCGGGCAGTGCCGACACGGCCTTTCAGAGCCTGCTCGCCGGCAGTCGCGCCAGCGTGGCAGCAGGGGCAGGCGCAGCGCCCAACAGCGAATCCTGGGTGACCGCCCAGACGGCAATCAGTGCGCTCGACAGTGCCCGTTATGAAAGCGTCGCCGCGCTCGCCGCGCTCGATACGCTGTTTGTTGAGCGGCAGGACGCGGAGGATGCCGCCCGTGTTGCCGCAGACCTCGCCGTCATCGATCCGGCCCGCTTGCGCGTCCTGGCAATGGTCGACGCGCAGAATGATGCGCTCGACGCCCTCAGGCGCCAGCTTCCGCAGCCTTGAGCGCGGCGGTGTGCAGCGCCGCCTCCTCGACATAGGCCTCTACGCCGCGCCGCATTCCGTGCAGGTCGGCCTCGCCGAGATCGCGCATATATTTGGCCGGTCGCCCGCTCCACAGCTGGCCTGAGGGCATGCGCTTGCCGGGCGTGAGCATCGCGCCCGCCGCGAGCATCGCATCCCCCTCGATCACGCAGCCGTCCATCACGATGGCGCCCATGCCGACGAAGGCGCGATTCTCCAGCGTGCAGCCATGGATGATAGCCATATGCCCGATCAGCACATCGTCGCCGATGATCGCCGGATGGCCCCCATCGCCGAAATCGCTCTCGACATGGACGGTGCTGCCATCCTGAATGTTCGAGCGCGAGCCGACGCGAATGGCGTTGATGTCCGCCCGCAGCACGCAATTATACCAAACGCTGGCCTGCGGGCCGATCTCGACGTCGCCGATGATGACGCAGCCCGGCGCCACGAAGGCGGTCTCGTGAATCTTCGGCGTCTTGCCGTTGAAGGGAAGGATAAGAGGCCTGGTCATGACTTGTCCTCGCTCAGCGCCGTCCAGTCCGCGCGCCGCATCTCATAGATGATCGTGGGATTGTCGGCAGCGGGATAACGGCTGTCACCATAGTCCAGATCGGCACGGCGCCGCATCCCAAGCTTTTCCATCAGGCCCCAGGAGGGCGGATTGCTGAGCGAGGTCTGCGCGAAGACCGCCGGCAGATCCCACGACCCGAACGCCCGCGCCAACATCGCCCGCGCAGCCTCCTGCGCATAGCCCTTGCGCCAACAATCGTGCCGGATGATCCAGCCGATCTCCCACTGCCCGGCCAGCTCGTCGGGGGCGTCCGGCGAATCGATGACGCCAAGCCCGCAATCGCCCAGCAGCAGCCCGTCGGACTTGCGCTCGATCATCGCCAGCGAGATGCCCTTGGCTTCCCAATCGGCCGCGATCCGCGCGAAATTGTCTGCAATGGCCTCCGCCGGTCTGGGGCCGCCCAGATAGGCCCGCACTTCCGGCGTGTTCATATGGGCAAGCCAGACCGCCTGATCGCCCGGCCGCTCGGTCCGCAGGATCAGCCGCTCGGTTTCAGCGATCATTCTGGCCATGGCGTTCCCTCACTGGCCGGCTCAGCCGCCCAGCAGCCGGGCGGCATGCAGCGCATGATAAGTGAGCACGCCCGTGCAGCCCGCCCGCTTGAAGCTCATCAGCGTTTCCATCACCAGCGCGTCGCGCTCGCCCGCGCCGACGGTCACGGCAGCCTCGATCATCGCATATTCACCGCTCACCTGATAGGCGAACACCGGGATGTTGAAGGCATCCTTCACCCGCGCGACGATATCGAGATAGGGCAGGCCGGGCTTGACCATCACGCTGTCCGCGCCCTCGGCAATGTCCGTCGCCACTTCCCGCAGCGCCTCGGCGCCATTGGCCGGGTCCATCTGGTAGCTCTTCTTGTCGCCCTTGAGCAGCCCGCCCGAGCCGACCGCATCGCGGAACGGGCCGTAGAAGGCGCTCGCATATTTGGCGGCATAGGCCATGATCTGCACATTGGCGTGACCATCGGCCTCCAGCGCTTCGCGAATCGCGCCGATGCGCCCGTCCATCATGTCGCTCGGCGCGATGATGTCCGCCCCGGCGGCGGCCTGATTGAGCGCCTGGCCGATCAGCATCTCCACCGTGGCATCGTTCACGACATAACCGGCTTCATCGAGCAGGCCGTCCTGACCGTGCGCGGTATAGGGGTCGAGCGCCACGTCGGTCAGCAGGCCGATCTGTGGCACGGCATCCTTGATCGCGCGGATCGCCTCGCACATCAGATTGTCCGGGTTGAGCGCCTCCACGCCATCGTCGCTGCGCCGGTCATGCGGGGTATTGGGGAACAGGGCGAGGCACGGAATGCCAGCCGCTGCCGCCTCCCGCGCGCGCCCCACAGCCAGATCGACCGACCAGCGCGAGACGCCCGGCAGCGAGCCGACCGGCTCCTCGACCCCACGCCCCGCCGTGATGAACAGCGGCCAGATGAAATCGGCCGGCGTCAGGCGATGCTCGGCATGAAGGCGGCGGCTCCAGGCGGCAGCGCGGGTGCGGCGAAGGCGAAGCTCGGGATAGGCAGCGTGCGTCATGCCGGCGGGATAGGCCTCTCGCGCGCGCCGATCAATGGCTGCGGCGCCGCCCACCCCTGAGAGACGGTGGGGCGCGCCCATCCACGTTCATTCCTTCGACAAATGATATTCAATCCGTTACGCCGTCGCAAACGGCCGACATCCGGCCAACAACATATCCGAGGGAGAGGCAGGCATGGCATCCACCGCCGCCACCACATTCAGCGCCGCGCTGGCCAGCAGGCCCGTGCGCAGGTTCCAGTGGATCACGGTCGGCATCTGCCTGCTCATCCTTGTCAGCGATGGCATCGACATGCAGCTGCTCGGCATCGTCGCGCCCCTGGTGATCGCCGATTTCGGGGTGGATCGCGGCACATTCGGCATTGCGATGAGCGCGGCGCTGATCGGCTTCGGTCTCGGCGGCTGGCTGGGCGGGATGCTGGGCGACAGGATCGGCCGGCGCTACGCCCTCGCCTTCGCCGCCATCATCTTCGGCCTCGGCACCATCGCGGCAGGCCAGGCCGGCAGCGTGACCAGCATGGCTCTGTGGCGGCTGGTCAGCGGCATCGGCTTTGGCGCAGCCTATTCCAACGCATTGACCATGGCCAGCGAGTGGCTGCCGGACCGGCTGCGGCCGATCACGGTCAGCTCGCTCTCGGTCGGCACGCCGATTGGCGGCGCCGTCGTCGGCTGGGTCGCCCCCGCCCTGTCGGACCTTTATAGCTGGCGCTGGACCTTCATGGTCTTCGGCATCGCGACGCTTTTCCTCATCGTGCTGATTATCGCCGTGCTGCGCGACAGCCCCTCCTTCCTTATCGCGCGCGGTCGCAAGGCGGAGGCGCAGGCCGTTGCCCGCCGCGTGCTGGGTGAAGACATCGACCTCATGCCGGAGCGCCATCGCGCGGATGATGGCGCCGGCGTCGCCATCGGCGTGCTCCACCGCAGCAACCTGCGGATGAACATCGGCGTCTGCACCTCCTTCACCGCCTGCGCCCTCGTCGCCTATGGCATCCTCAACTGGTCCACCACATTCCTGACCGCCGCCGGCTTCACCCTGCCGCAGGCGGGCAATGCCGTCTCGGTGGCGGGCATCACCTCCATGGTCGCGGCGATTGCCGCTGGCTTCCTCAGCCGGCGGCTGGGCACCCGCACGGTGATGAGCGGCATCAGCATCGCGCTGTTCCTCTGCATCGTCACGCTCGGCTTTTTCGTCGAGACGCTCTCCCCGGCGCCGACCGAGACCGAGCGGCTGATCGTGGTCAGCCTGATCGGCGCCTCGGCGGCGGCCTTCAGCGGCGGCATCGCGACCATGTATGTCATCATGACCCATGGCTATCCGCCCTCCTGCCGCTCGTCGGGAATCGGCTTCGGTATCTTCATGAGCCGGGTCGGCGCGGTGTCGGCCAGTGCGTTCGGCGGCGCGCTGCTGGAACTGGGCAATGGCAGCGTCATCCCCTTCTTCGCGGTGCTGGCGGTCGGCGCCATTCTCGTCTCGGCAGCCTCCTTCATTGTCGACCAGCATATGCCGCCCGCCGGGCGCCCCGTCCCGCTGCCGGCCTGAGCGGATCAAGCCGCGGGAACCTAATCTGCGCAGGTCCGCTTAAGGCGCATGCTGGCGCGCGCACCATTTGAGGATGTTCTGGAGGAGATCGCCTCGGGCGACCTCTCGTCGGGCTCCGGCACGGCCGCAGCCTGCGCGCTGGCGATGGGCATTGCCTGCCTGCGCAAGGCGATCGCGGTGAGCCTCCATCATCCCCCCGTCGACCCCGCCCTGCACGATTCGGCGGCTCGGCTGTGCGCCCTGCAGGATCGCGCGCTGGCCGCTGCCAAGGCGGACGCCGTCGGTTTTCCGCGCCTCGTCCGCGCCCGCCCGGATGGCGAGAAAGCGCAGGCGGCGGACGATCTGGTGGCGCTGGCCGACCGCTTCACCTGGCTCTGCGCGCAACTCATGTCGGAAGCCGAGCGACTGGCGCCGCTGCTGCGCCCCAACATGGCCAATGACATCCTCGCCGCGCGCCGATTGGCCGACGCCGCCTCCGCGATCATGGAGGCCAATGGTTCGGAGAATGCAGGCGACGCAACCGAAGGCGCATAGCTCCCCTACCCAAGCGCCGCTGCGCTTGCTAATCGCGCGGCATGACAGATTTTCGCGATCCGCTGGACAGCATCAAGGACCACCCCTTCGATTCAGCCCTGTCCGAGCGATATCTGGTCTATGCGCTCTCCACGATCACCGCGCGCTCGCTGCCCGATCTGCGCGACGGCTTGAAGCCGGTCCACCGCCGCCTGCTGTGGGCAATGCGCCTCTTGCGGCTCGAACCGAGCGGGCCAGCGCCGGATATTCTGGTCGCCAATCCCGAGCGGAACACCACCAGCTACAAGAAATGCGCCCGCGTCGTGGGCGACGTCATCGGCAAATATCACCCGCATGGCGACGCCTCTGTCTATGACGCGATGGTCCGGCTGGCGCAGGACTTCTCCCTGCGCACCCCGCTGGTCGACGGGCAGGGCAATTTCGGCAATATCGATGGCGATAACGCCGCCGCCATGCGCTACACCGAGGCGCGGCTGACGCAGGCCGCTGCCGATCTGATGGCCGGCCTCGACCATGGCACCGTCGATTTCCGCCCGACCTATAATGGCGAGGAGGAAGAGCCCGAGGTCTTCCCCGGCCTGTTCCCCAATCTGCTCGCCAATGGCGCCAGCGGCATCGCGGTGGGCATGGCGACCAGCATTCCGCCGCACAATGTCGCCGAGGTGATCGATGCGGCCACGCTGCTGATCGACCAGCCGGAAGCCGATCACGCCCAGCTCATGCAGTATATGAGAGGGCCGGACTTCCCGACCGGCGGCGTGCTGGTCGATCCGCCCTCGGTGATCTCGGACGCCTATGCGACCGGCCGGGGCAGCATGCGCCTGCGCGCCCGCTGGCACCGCGAGGATGAAGGGCGCGGCACCTGGATCGCGGTGATCGACGAGATTCCCTATGGCGTCGCCAAGGGCAAGCTGATCGAGCAGATCGCCCAGCTCATCGCCGACAAGAAGCTGCCGATCCTCGCCGACGTGCGCGACGAGTCGGACGAGGTTCTGCGCATCGTGCTGGAGCCCCGCGCGCGCACGGTGGATCAGGACGTGCTGATGGACAGCCTGTTCCGTCTCACCGATCTGGAGAGCCGCTTCCCGCTCAACATGAACGTGCTGGATGCCAGCCACACGCCCCGCGTGATGGGCCTGCGCGATCTGCTGACCGAATGGCTCAAGCACCAGATCGAGGTGCTGGTCCGCCGCGCCCGGCACCGCATCGAGCAGATCGACAACCGGCTGGAGCTGCTCGACGGCTATATCATCGCCTATCTCAACCTCGACCGGGTGATCGAGATCATCCGTAGCGAGGATGAGCCCAAGCCGGTGATGATGGCGGAGTTCCAGCTGACCGACCGGCAGGCCGAGGCGATCCTCAACATGCGGTTGCGCTCCCTGCGCAAGCTGGAGGAAATGGAGCTGCGGCGCGAGCGCGACGACCTCGCCGCCGAACGCGAGGATCTGCAGAAGCTCGTCGAATCGCCCGCCCGCCAGCGCACCCGCCTCAAGCGCGACCTCGCCGATCTGCGCAAGCGCTACACGCCGGAAAAGGGCATCGGCGCACGGCGGACTGGACTGGAGCAGGCCGGGCCGGCGCGCGAGATTCCACTTGAGGCGATGATCGAGCGCGAGCCGATCACCGTCATCATGTCCCAGCGCGGGTGGATTCGCGCGATGAAGGGCCATGCCGATCTCACCGCCACCGATGCGCTCAAGTTCAAGGAAGGCGATGGCCCGGCCTATGCCTTCCACGCGCAGACCACCGACAAGCTGCTGCTCGCCGGATCGGATGGGCGCTTCTACACGCTGGGCGCGGACAAGCTGCCGGGCGGACGCGGGTTTGGCGAGCCGGTGCGGCTGATGATCGATCTGGCCAATGAGACCGACATCGTCGCGCTGTTGCCGGCCAGGGCGGACGGCAAACTGCTGCTCGCCGCCAGCGACGGGCGCGGCTTTATCGCGGCGATGAGCGAGATCATCGCTGAGACCCGCAAGGGCCGGCAGGTGGTGAACCTCAAGGCCGGCGCGCAGCTCAAGGTGGTGCGGCCGGTGGCACCGGGGGCCGATTCGGTCGCTGTCATCGGCGAGAATCGCAAGCTCGTCATCTTCTCGCTCGCCGAACTGCCGGAAATGGCGCGCGGACAGGGCGTGACCTTGCAGCGCTACAAGGATGGCGGCCTCTCCGACGCGATGACGCTCACGCTGGCGCAGGGCCTCTCCTGGACGATGGGCGGGGACAGCGGGCGGACCCGCACCGAAACCGACCTGCTCTCCTGGCGCGCGGCCCGCGGCGCTGCCGGGCGGATGCCGCCCAACGGCTTCCCCCGCGACAACCGCTTCGACTGATCCGTCAGCGCAGGCGAATCCTCCTTTTCCCGTCACGGGACGATGGGGACTGTTGCGGCATCAACAAAAATAGGGGCTTGGGCCAGACTTTCAGCCTTAATTTACCATGGGCCGTTAACCCGGCGATCCATGACGGCAAGCGCAAAACGCGAGACGGAGCATGTAGAGGCAGCGGCACGCCCGCGGCCTGCGCCCTTTGATGCCTCCATGACAGAGCCCTTGCCGGCGGTCGACGACCTGCGCGGCTATACCGCCTTCCTGAAGGCGCTCCCTTATCCCGCCGCGCTGTTGACCCAATCCCCATCAGGCCTGCACGTTCTGGTCGGCAATGCGGAGTTTTTCAGCTTTGTCGAGGATCAGGCCGCCAACGAATTGCTCGACAGTGAAGACAGCCAGCGCAGGCAGCGTAACTGGCGGCACCGCGCGCAGGCGATGTTCGATTCGCAGCGCCGCTCCGACCGCTTCGAACTGGAATTCCACGACCGGCTCGGGCTGCGGGCCTACAGCTGCTCGCTGACCTGGGTTGAGGAAGACGATGCGCAGCCCGCCCGGCTGGTGCTCTTCACCGCAACCGACCGCACCAGCGAGCGCAATGCGGAAAGCACATTGCGCAAGGAGCTGATGACGGACAGCCTGACCTCGCTGCCCAACCGCATTGGCTTTGTCGAGCAGATCGAGGGCCTCGCCGAAAATGGCCGCCCGGCCGCGAGCAAGGCGACCTATGCGATCATCGGCTTCGATCTCGTGCGATTCAGCCGCATCAACGAATCGCTGGGCGCGATGGCGGGCGACGAGCTGATCATCACCGTCGCGCGCCGCGTCAAATCCGTGCTGCGCGCGGGCGACGTGCTGGCCCGAATCGGCGGCAACGAGTTCGCCATCTTCGCCCATGTCGGCCATGGCCTGTCCGAAGTGCTGCAGATCGCCGAGCGCGTGCGCAAGGCATTCGAGGCACCGATCCGCCTCTCCACCTATCTCATCAACGTCGAGGTCGCGCTGGGCTGCGCGCTGGCGCAGGAAGACAGCGACGATATCGAGCGGCTGCTCAGGCAGGCGCAGGCGGCGGTGAAGCGCGCCAAGAAATCCGGCGCGCTGGAGGTCTACCGCGCCAATGTGCTCCGCGAGGCGCTCAAGCGCTTCACGCTGGAGAACCGCCTGCGCGAGGCGATCGACAATGGCGAGCTCACCATGGTGTTCCAGCCGCTGATCAACCTGCAGACCGGCGCGGTGAAGGGCTTCGAGGCGCTCACGCGCTGGGAGGATTCGGTGCTGGGGCAGGTCTCCCCCAATGAGTTCATTCCGGTCGCCGAGGAATCGGGGCTGATCGTGCCGCTCGGGCGCTGGGCAATGTGCGAGTGCGTGCAGACCCTTGCGGATTGGGACAGGCGGTTCGGCGAAACCCTGCCGATCACGATGAACGTCAACCTCTCACCGGTGCAGATGGTGCGCGACAATGTGCCCCGCGCGGTGGAGGAAGCGCTGCGCTATGCCGGCATTGCCGGCAACCGCCTGATCATCGAGCTGACCGAAAGCGCGCTCATCGCCGACCCGGACAAGACCCGGCAATTGCTCGGCGCGCTGCAGGCGATGGACGTGACGGTGGCGATGGACGATTTCGGCACCGGCTTCTCCAACCTCGCCAGCCTCCAGTCGCTCCCCATCGACGTGCTCAAGATCGACCGCAGCTTCGTGACGGACATGATCGGCGACGCCGACAAGATCGCCATCGTGCGCGCCATCGTCAGCCTCGCCGGCGCGCTCGGTATGGAAACCACCGCAGAGGGCATCGAGACGCCCGATATGGCCGATGCCCTGCGCAAGCTCGGCTGCCATTTCGGTCAGGGCTATCATTTCGCGCGCCCCCTGCCGCCGCAGGAAGCCTTCCACTACTGGCTGGAGCGCAGCGCCGCCCCGACCATCTGACGCGCCATCTCGCGCGTCTCGTCCGGCTCGGGAAAACCCCGGTCGATCCACGCTCTCTCCAGCGCCTGAAGCGTCCGCGCCACCAGCGGACCTGCCGTCAGCCCCATCGCAATCAGATCGCCTCCCGAAAGCGGCAGGCGCGGCGCCTGCCAGCCGATCAGCGTGGGCGCGCAGTCGGACGAAAAGGCCCGGCCCAGCAGCAGCTGATCGACCGCGCTGTCTTCGCCCAGCGCATAGGCCAGTGCCTGCGGAGTGGCCGCCGAGGTCGGGGTAGCGGCCGCGCGCAAACGCTGGCGCGCCTTGTTGGAGAGCCGCAGCCGTGCGCCGACCTGATCGGCCAGCGCGCCATCGGGCGGAAGCAACGCCGCCAGACGACGCAAGCCGGCCGGCGCGATGCCCGTCGCCTGCTCGGCGGCGATGAGCGCGCGCAAGGCGGCGACGCCCTCCACATCGATCTCCGGCAGCACGGACGCCAGCACCCCGTCGCCCACCATCGCCGCGATCACGTCGGCCGGGTCGGGCAGACCGAGCAGCTTGAGCATCTCGTCCGCGACGCGCTCCCGCGAAAGCGCCATGAGGCTGGTCGCGTGCGCCACGCAGGCGCGATAATCCGGCGTGTCGCGATCCAGCGTGCCGAACCGGGCCGTAAAGCGGAAATAGCGCAGGATGCGCAGATGATCCTCGGCGATGCGCTGATGGGGATCGCCGATGAAGCGCACGCGGCGAGCGAGCAGATCGGCGCGCCCGTCGAAATAATCGGACAAGACGCCACTGGCGGGATCGGCATAAAGCGCGTTCATCGTGAAGTCGCGGCGGGCCGCGTCATCCTGCCAGTCCGTGCCGAACGCGACCGTCGCCCGGCGTCCGTCGGTGGAAACATCCCGCCGCAATGTGGTGATCTCGATCGGGCGATGATCCAGAATGGCGGTGATCGTGCCATGCGCGATGCCGGTCGGCACGGCGCGCAGGCCAGCGGCCTTGACGCGCCGGACCACCTCCTCCGGCAGGTGGACGGTGGCGATGTCGATATCCTTAACCGCGATGCCCAGCAGGGCATCCCGCACCGCGCCGCCGACGAAACGCGCTTCGCCTTGGTCCGCGCCCAGCGCCTCGCAGAGTGCCAGTAGGCCCGGCCAAGCCCGCCACTCGGCATCGGGAAGCCGCTCGGGGAGGGGCGCGCTCATGCGGCCGCCTCGATGCGCCGGGCGAGGTTGACCAGCATCGCTGCCGTCACGCCCCAGATGCGGTGCTCCTGCCACAGAAACTCGTAATAGCTGCGCGTGCCGCCTTCCCAATCCACGGTGCGCAAGGCGCGGTTGGTGGGATCGAGCAGGAAATCGAGCGGCACCTCGAAGATGGCGTCAACCTCCGCCTCGGATGGCCGCAACGCCAGATCGGGCGGGACGATGCCGACAATCGGCTCGATCTCGAACCCCGTGCCGGTGCGGAAGCGATCCGATCGGCCCATCACCTCCACCGCTTCGGGCGGCAGCGCGATTTCCTCATGCGCCTCGCGCAGCGCCGCCTCCACCGCGTCGCGATCACCCGGGTCCAGCCGGCCACCGGGAAAGGCGACCTGCCCGGCATGGGCGCGCAGCCCTGCGTGGCGCAGGGTGAAGATCATGCCCGGATCGGGACGGTCCGTGACCGCGATCAGCACCGCTGCCGGCGTGAACGGCCCCTCCGGCTCAGGCCGGTTGCGATACAGGAAGAAATCATGGGTATGCGCCGAGTCGAATTCCGGCCGCAACGACGCGGTCAGCCGGTCCCGCCAGCTCATGCCGTCGTCTCCAGCGCGTGAAAAACGCCGCTGCTCCACAGGCCCAGGGGATCGTGCCCCTCCGCAATGGCAAGATCGGCCAGCGCATAATAGACCGGGCGGATCAGCCGCGCGCGCAGCCCGGCCTCCAGCCCGAGCGCGGGACGCGGCCCCGCCGCATTCTCTTCCATCCCGAGCGGATGGGCGCCGTCAGCTATGATCCACTGCCCGGTCGCTCCAATCCGAAACCGCAGCGTCCGCGCCTGCCCTTCCCCGTCGCTCGCCATTTCCACCGCGAACAAAGGCGCGTCCTCGACCTCGATGTCGAGCATCTCGACCGGCGTCACCAGCACATGCCGCCCGTCCGGCTCGCGCCGCAACAGGCGCGCGAACAGGCTCACCAGCTCGGGACGGCGGATCTCCCGCTCCTCATGAAACCAGCGGCCCTGCGCATCGATTCGCATGGCGCTGTGCCCGCAGCGCGTGGGCGCCCAATCCATGACCGGATAGGGCCGCGCCGGATCGGCATCCTGCGGGACACCGGCAATGGGCGGATCGGAACCGGGATCGAGAGGCGCAACCATGCGCTGCAGATAGGCAAGGCCAGCCGGCTTGGCAAAGGGCGTCTCGCACCGGGGCCACGCGGTGCTGACCGCGATCAGCGCGCTCAGACCGCCGGCGTGGCCGTCGCCCCCGCCACCAGGGCCGTGCCGCGCGGGCCAAGACTGCCGGCGGAGGGCAGCACCACGCCGGGCGCCGCGCGGGTCAGCAAGCGGTGCCGCTCGACCGGACCGGGCACGGCCCAATCCCCCGTTGCATCGGCCGTAAAGCCCCAGAAGCGGCCATAATATTCGGGATCGCCGATCATCACCAGCGGATCGCCCGGATGCAGATCGACGGTTTCGATCAGCCGGTCCATCAGCGCGCGGCCGGTGCCATGGCGCTGCATCGCTGGGACCACCGCGACCGGCCCGACCATGATCAGCGGTGTCTCGCGACCGTCCGGGCCGTGCAGGGCCACCGGCCAGCTCTGCAGCGTGCCGATCAATTGCCCGTCCGAATCGAAGGCGGCGAAGGAGAGGTCCGTGAACCAGGCCATGCCCAGGCGGATGCGATAGGCCGTGCGGCCGTGGCGCGCCGGGCCAAATGCCGCATCGAGCAGCGCGGTGATGGCCGCGTCTCCGGTTCCTGCCAGCTCGCCGATCCGTGTCACCGCTTGCCGTCCGCCTTCCAAGCGGGCAATAGCGCCCGAGGCGGCGGCCTTTAGCGCTTCACGCCCAAATGAAAAGGGTTATTCGAGGCTATGATGGCGGGACGCGAGGCGGGAATGCCAGGAACGGGAGGGCACAGCGCCAATCCGGCAAACGGCGTGAATCCCATGGATGACATGCTGCTGCTCGAGATTGAGGATCTTGAGGTGGATGTGCTGACCGGCATCTATTCCGAGGAAACCCATCTGCCGCAGCCGCTGCGAATCAGCATTCGCGCCCTGCTCGAGCATCGCAGCCATTACGAGCCGAATACGCCGCTCAGCACGTCCAAAAACTATATGGACCTCAAGCATGCGGCGACCACGGCGATCACGCGCGGCCAGCACTTCATGCTGGTCGAGGCCGTGGCCGATCACATCATCGACACCATCTTCCTGCAGGACCGCAAGGCGCGCCATGTGACGGTGAAGATCGTCAAGCTGGCCCTCTCCGAGCGGAACGAGAAGATCGGCATCACCCTCTCCCGCTGGCGGAAGTAAGCTGCGGGTCCGCAGACCCACATCCTTCCGCCCCCCGTTCGTGTCGAGCGAAGTCGAGACACGAACGAGATGTGTGGGGGCGCGAAAACCTAACCCTTCTTCAGCCCAATCTCGCGCAGCCGCTCGTGCAGATAGTCATGCGCGCTGATCGGCGGTTCACGCAGCGGATTTTCCGCGCTCACGCATTGCGGCAGCGCCTCGATCATCACGTCCGGCTCCAGATGCAGGAAGAAGGGCATGGAATAGCGCGGAATGTGGCGGCGCTCGGGCGGCGGATTGACGACGCGGTGGCTGGTCGAAGGCAGCACATGATTGGTCAGCCGCTGCAGCATATCGCCGACATTGATGACCAGCGCGCCAGCGGGCGGCGTGGCCGGAATCCACTCACCCTCGCGCGTCAGCAGCTGCAGCCCGCCTTCCTCGGCGCCGAGCAGCAGGGTGATGAGGTTGATGTCCTCATGCGCGCCCGCGCGAATGCCGGGCGCCTGCGCGGAGACGGGCGGATAATGCAGCAGCCGCAGGATGGAATTGCCCTCGTCGATCTTGGCGTCGAACCAGTCTGGCGCCAGGCCGAGATGGCGCGCGACGCCGGAGAGGATGCGCGTGCCCACGACATCGAACGCCGCGAACAGCGCCGTAAAAGTCTCCTCGAACCCCGCGATCTCGCCCGGCCAGATGTTAGGCGGCATATCGGCGGCGAGGGGATGACCGGCCGGCAGGGCGCGGCCGACATGCCAGAATTCCTTGAGGTCATTCTCGCTGGCACCCTTGGCGACCTCTGTCCCGAACGCCGTATAGCCCCGCTGTCCCGCGCCGCCGGGCACGAGATAGGCGCGCTTGACCGGATCGGGCAGCGCGAAGAACGCCTTTGCCAGCGCCCAGCCCCGCGCCACGAGGTCCGGGTCCATCCCATGATCGGTGACGATGGCGAAGCCATATTCGCGGAAGCTGCTGCCGATCGCATCGGCGAAATCCTGCGGCGAGAGGCGCGCGAGCGAGAGAGTGGGGACATGCCCCAGCGGATCGGATGACGTCATGACGGTCTCATTCGAACGTGAAATGATGATGCCTGACTAGGCGTTCGCGGCGCGGCTGTCACGCCGGGCCTGGCAGGCGGAAGGCCCTTGCACCCCGCGTACCGGCATGGAATGGCGCCCTGGCAGGCTGGCAAAGGAGGATCGATCGCCCATGCGCTACTGGCTGATGAAATCGGAGCCCGATGTGTTCTCCTGGGACGATCTGGTCGAGAAGGTTCGCGCCGAGTGGGACGGCGTGCGCAACCATGCCGCCAAGCTGAACATGAAGGCGATGGAGGTTGGTGACCAGGCGCTATTCTATCACAGCAACATCGGCGTCGAATGCGTCGGCATCATGGAGATCGTGCGCGGGGCCGAGCAGGACAGCACGGACGAGACCGGCAAGTGGTTCGCGGTGGAAGTCGCGCCGGTGCGCAAACTCGCCAAGCCGGTCACGCTCAAGCAGATCAAGGCCGATCCTGCATTTGCGAACATGGCTTTGGTGCGACAATCGCGCCTGTCCGTGTCGTCGGTGAGCGACGAGGAATTCCAGAGAATCGTTGATTTATCAGAGCAATAATCATTCCCGATTGAATGCGCAGGCCACAACGATTGCAGTTTTTGCATTCGTCGCCCGGCCTTTGCAATTGAACTTTGCTGCGTTGCAACACAAATGGCCTCCAGAGACACGGGCGCTGCGCCCGATCAATTCCGGGAGCCACGACATGACCATTCTCAAGAAGATTTTTGCTGCCTACATCTCTGCCGCTGCCATGAGCGTTCCGTTCGGCGGCCTGTAAGCAGATGAGGCACGGCGCGACCCACTGAGGTCGCTCTGCTGCAAATCAAAAAGGCGACGCTGCAAGGCGTCGCCTTTTTTGTGCGCCTTTTTGCTGGCGAATCTGCGGCCGCTTCCCTACAGCGCGGACCAATGATCGGCCCGGCGCAAATTATCCCCGGACTTATCCACACTCATCCACAGTTTTGATCTCGCTCCCCGCATTGCAGCGGCGGATAATGCTTTGCACGACTCGATTCTCGTGAGACCATCAAGCCATAGAGAGACAGAAATGTTCTGTTAAATCAGGATGTTGAGTCGATCTTACGGACCAAGACCTGCGCGCGGCAACGTGCTCGGCGGATTGGTTCGGCCCGCCGCCAACCGCAGGATCACGCTTCCCCCGGGAACAGGATCGCGAGGCAGCGGGGATGGATGCAGGCTCTGCCGTCTAGGCATGATCCCGCATCCGCAAAGGCCGCCACGGCTTGCCCTTCGGGCGAGCCTCGCGCGGCCGATCCGAAGGCGGCCTGCCGCAGCCGGATCAGCACGTCGGACTTCCGCAAGGAACAGGACGTGAGGCGCACGATCTGACGATCGAGAGCGTCGTGCCAGACGCTGGATGTCCCGGAGACGGGCTGGAAGGCGATGGCATCGGGGGGGCCGGTAGCGATGCCGGCCCCCATTTTCATGCGTCGCGCGCGGTGAAAACCCCCGCACGCCCGGCCTTCGATCAGACCATCAGCGCCTCGGCCTCATCCAGCGTATCCGACAGAAGCTGGACGACGGCACGATAGGGCTCCGGCCCCGCCATGTTCAGCCCCGCGCGCTTGAGGATCTCGACCGGATAATCCGAGCCGCCGGCCTTGAGCACGGCCAGATAATTGTCCCGCGCCTTCGCCCCGCCGCGCTTGATCTCCCCGGCGAAATAGACGGCGGCGGAGAAGCAGGTGGCATATTGGTAGACATAGAAGCTGTTGTAGAAGTGCGGAATATAGGCCCACTCATTGCCATAGGCCGGCTCCATGCCGACCTTCGGCCCATGGTAGCGCGCCAGCAGATCGGTGTAGAGCGTGGTGAAGGCGCCACCCGACAGACCGTCGCCCGCCTCGGCCCGGTCATGCGCCACCAGTTCGAACTCGGCGAACATCGTCTGGCGGAAGAAGGTGCCGCGAATATTCTCCATCCGCTGGCCGAGATAGAAGAGCTTCTCCTCGCGCGTCTTGGCCTGCGACTCCATATAATCGAGCAGCAGCAGCTCGTTCAGCGTCGAGGCGATTTCGGCGGTGAAGATCGGATAATCCGCTTTCTCGAAAGGTTGCGCGGTATTGGCGAGCAGGCTGTGCATGGCATGGCCCCACTCATGCGCGTAGGTGCTCAGGCTCTCATATTCGTCGCTCAGGTTGAGCAGCAGATAGGGATGCACATCATAGGCGCTGGACTGCATATAGGCGCCCGGCCGCTTGCCGGTCCGCGGCCACGGGTCCATCCACCGCGCGGCCGTCGCGCGTGAGAGAGAGGCGGCATAATCGGGGCCCAGCGGCTGCACCGCAGCAAGCGTCAGTCGACGCATCTCGTCGAGCGAGAAGCGGCGCCCCGTTTCGACCAGCGGCGGGTAGATATCGTAATAATAGAGGTCCGGCAGCTTGAGCATCCGGCGGCGCAGCTCGAAATAGCGGTGAAGCTGGGGCAGGCCCTTGTTGGTCTCCGCCACCAGGGTGCGATAGACGCCCTCCGGCACATTCGATCCGGCGAGGGCCGACGCCAGCGCGGTGGGATATTTGCGCGCCTTCGCATCGAAGATATTGCCGCGGACCTGCGCCAGATAGGTCGCACCGAAGCTGTTGCGGAACTCCCCATAGGTCTTCCAGAAGGCATCGAACACCGCCTTGCGATCCGCCCGCTCGGGCGCCGCGCGGTGGACGGTATAGCCCTGATTGTCGAGCTTCACTTTCTCGCCGGTGGACAGGGTGATGCTGGGCCAGGGAATGTCCGAGCTACGCAGCTGGTCCGAAATGTCTCCCGGCGCCGAGAGCACGGATGTTGCGCTCGCCAGCAGGCCTTCCCCTTCTGGCGAGAGCGTATGCGGCGCGCGACGCAGCATGTCGGCCAGCGCATGATCGAACCGATCGCGCAACACGGCATTCCCCGCGATGAACTGCTTGATCTTCGCCTCGCCGATGCTGAGCACTTCCGGCGCGATCCAGGCGCTGGCCTCGCTGAACGCGGTGAACAGGTCAACCGCCTGCCCCTGCTTCTCCTGGTTCGCAGAGACGCGCACATCCTCGTCGGCACGCAGGCTGGCATAGACATAGACGCGCAGGATCTGCCGGTAGAGGTCGGACTGCATGGTGAAGGCCGCCGCGAGCGTCTCGGCACTTTCGCCAAGCCGCCCCTTATAGGCCGCCATGCCCTTGACCGCCTCGAGCGCGGAACGGCGGGCGCTGTCCCACGCGGCATCGTCGGCATAAAGCGCACTGAGATCCCAGGTGAGATCCCGGTTGGAGGCGGTTTGCGCGGCAAGCGACGCGGGCGCCAGCGCGGCGAGGCCGGCAATGGCGGCGGCGGCCACGGCTTCGCGGCGGGAAAGGTCGGTCATGCGGTCATCCTGATCGGGCGCCGCGGAACAGGCAGCGCCAGGTTGCGATGCCCTACTGTGTCGGCATTGCGCGCCGATGGGAAGATGCTTGTGTGAAACCGGCGGCGCCCGCACGGCCCGCCGTTGCCCAAAGGAAAAGGCCGCCGGTTTCCCGACGGCCTTCCCTGATACCAAAGCGGTGAACTTCTTAGAAGTCCATGCCGCCCATGCCACCCATGCCGCCGGGCATGCCAGCCGGAGCCGAGGACTTGTCCTCGGGCAGCTCGGCAATGGTCGCCTCGGTGGTGATGAGCAGACCGGCAACCGAAGCCGCGTCCTGCAGAGCTGCGCGCACAACCTTGGTCGGGTCGATCACGCCGGCTTCCACCAGGTTCTCATAGACGTCGGTCGAAGCGTTGAAGCCCCGGGTCTCGTCATTTTCGCGCAGCAGGTTGCCAGCGACGACGGCACCGTCGAAGCCCGCATTCTGAGCGATCTGACGCAGCGGCGCTTCGATGGCCTTGCGGATGATGTCGATGCCGCGGGTCTGGTCGTCATTGACGCCCTTGAGGCCGGCCAGCGCCTTGGTGGCGTACAGCAGAGCCGTACCACCGCCGGGGACAATGCCTTCTTCGACAGCTGCGCGGGTGGCGTGCAGCGCATCGTCAACGCGATCCTTGCGCTCCTTCACCTCGACCTCGGACGCACCGCCAACCTTGATGACGGCCACGCCGCCAGCCAGCTTGGCCAGACGCTCCTGCAGCTTCTCGCGGTCGTAGTCGGACGTGGTCGTCTCGATCTGCGCGCGGATCTGCTCGGTGCGGCCCTTGATGGCATCCGCATCGCCAGCGCCATCGACGATAGTGGTGTTGTCCTTGTCGATGGTGACGCGCTTGGCGGTGCCGAGCATGCCGACCGTGACGTTCTCGAGCTTGATGCCGAGATCCTCGGAGATCACCTCGCCCTTGGTGAGGACGGCGATGTCTTCCAGCATGGCCTTGCGACGGTCACCGAAGCCCGGCGCCTTCACGGCGGCGACCTTCAGGCCACCACGCAGCTTGTTGACGACGAGCGTGGCCAGAGCCTCACCCTCGATGTCCTCGGCGATGATGAGCAGCGGACGGCCCGACTGCACCACGGCCTCCAGGATGGGAAGCAGCGCCTGCAGCGAGGAGAGCTTCTTCTCGTGGATGAGGATGTAGGGGTCAGCCAGCTCGACCTGCATCTTCTCGGGGTTGGTGATGAAGTAGGGCGAGAGGTAGCCGCGGTCGAACTGCATGCCTTCCACGACGTCCAGCTCGAAATCGAGGCCCTTGGCTTCCTCGACCGTGATCACGCCTTCCTTGCCGACCTTTTCCATGGCCTCGGCGATCTTCTCGCCGACTTCGGTGTCGCCATTGGCCGAGATAATACCGACCTGGGCGATTTCCTTGTTGCCGGAAACGGCCTTGGAGCGGGCCTTGAGGTCCTCGACCACCTTGGTCACCGCGAGGTCGATGCCGCGCTTGAGGTCCATCGGGTTCATGCCGGCCGCAACCGACTTCATGCCCTCGCGCACGATCGCCTGGGCGAGAACGGTCGCGGTGGTGGTGCCGTCGCCGGCAATGTCGTTGGTCTTCGAGGCCACTTCGCGCACCATCTGGGCGCCCATGTTCTCGAACTTGTCCTTGAGCTCGATTTCCTTTGCGACCGACACACCGTCCTTGGTGATGCGGGGGGCGCCGAAACTCTTGTCGATCACGACGTTACGGCCCTTGGGACCGAGGGTGACCTTCACTGCATCGGCGAGAATGTCCACGCCGCGCAGGATGCGCTCACGGGCATCGCGGGAAAATTTGACGTCCTTGGCTGCCATGTTGCTAGTCCTTCCTTGAATTCAACGGAGTGCGAAAATCAGGCGATGACGCCTAGAATGTCGCTTTCCTTCATGATGAGCAGGTCTTCACCGTCGACCTTGACCTCGGTGCCGGACCACTTGCCGAACAGCACGCGGTCACCGGCCTTGACGTCGAGCGGCGTCACCTTGCCGTCTTCCGCCTTGGCGCCCGTGCCCACGGAGACGATCTCGCCTTCCTGCGGCTTTTCCTTGGCGCTGTCGGGAATGATGATGCCACCGGCAGTCTTCTCATCGGCTTCGATGCGGCGAACGAGCACGCGATCGTGCAGCGGACGAAATCCCATTATCCAAGTCCTTTCCATAGCGGCGGGCGCTGTCGCTCTCCGATGGATCGCCCGGCCGGCCCTTGCCGAAGCCTGCGCGCCCCCCGGATACCGACTCCGGCACCCCGCCTGTGAAACACTGTGTTAGCACTGTCAGCGAGTGAGTGCTAACGGCCGCCATATGGGTCGGTCGAACCCCACGTCAAGGCGCGGTGCAGCAAAAAACTATTCGTTCTTTTCCCCGCGCGGTGGACCGTTCGGCGTTCTCGGCCGTTGGACGGTATCGCGTCGAAGGCGTCGCGATCCATCAATGACGGTCACTCATCCGCCCTAAGGACCGGCTGAACGCCCTTAAATGATATTGCGAACTAATCGCAAAGAAAAGCCGAAATCTGGCCCGATCGTCATTGAACGGTAAGGAAATTGGGCCTATGGGCGCCTCATCGACCACCGCGCAAAGAAGGAGACGCGCATGGCCCGGAAGAAGATCGCGCTTATTGGTGCCGGCAATATCGGCGGCACGCTTGCTCACCTCGCGGCTCTCAAAGGGCTTGGCGATATCGTCCTGTTCGACGTGGTCGAAGGGATTCCCCAGGGCAAGGCGCTCGATCTCTCGCAGTGCGGTCCGGTCGAAGGCTTCGACGCCAAGATCACCGGCTCCAACGACTATGCGGACATTGCCGGGGCCGACGTCATCATCGTCACCGCCGGCGTCGCCCGCAAGCCGGGCATGAGCCGTGACGATCTGCTCGGCATCAACCTCAAGGTCATGAAGGCCGTCGGCGAGGGCATTCGCGACAATGCGCCCGACGCGTTCGTGATCTGCATCACCAACCCGCTCGACGCGATGGTCTGGGCGCTGCGCGAATTCTCCGGCCTGCCCCACAACAAGGTCGTCGGCATGGCCGGCGTGCTTGATTCGGCCCGGTTCAGCCACTTCATCGCCGAAGAGTTCGAAGTGTCCGCCAAGGACGTCACGACCTTCGTGCTCGGCGGCCATGGCGATACCATGGTGCCGGTCGTGCAATATTCCACCGTCGCCGGCATTCCCGTGCCTGACCTCATCAAGCAGGGCCGCTCCACCAAGGAGCGTATCGATGCCATCGTGCAGCGCACCCGTTCGGGCGGCGGCGAGATCGTCGGCCTGCTCAAGACCGGCTCGGCTTATTATGCGCCCGCGACCAGCGGCATCGCCATGGCGGAAGCTTATCTGGGCGACCAGAAGCGCCTGCTGCCCTGCGCCGCCTATGTCGAGGGCAAGTACGGCGTCGACGGCCTGTATGTCGGCGTGCCGGTGATCATCGGCAAGGACGGCGTCGAGCAGATCGTCGAAATCGAGCTGGATGACGAAGCCAAGGGCAATCTCCAGGTCAGCGTCGATGCGGTCAAGGAACTGCTGGTGGCGTGCAAGGGCATCGATCCGAGCCTGGCCTAAGCGATGAAGCGCATCGCTTGCTCTTCCTGTTCCCCGGCGAAGGCCGGGGCCCAGCAGCGGCCGTGATGCAATGACCTGCGCCGACTATGTCTACATCATGGCAAGTCGGCGGAACGGGACGATTTATACCGGTGTGACGAGTGATCTGGTGAGACGCGTCACTCAGCATCGGACAGGAGAGATCAAGGGCTTCACCACCAAATATGGCTGCAGGCTGCTGCTTTGGTACGAAGCTCATGACGATCTTCAGAACGCGACCGTGCGAGCTGCGGATCATTGAAGAGATAAACCCGGACTGGAACGATCTGTTCGAGTCCATCTGTCAGAACTGGACCCCGGCCTTCGCCGGGGAACAAGGAAGCGAAGCGAGCCCATGAGCATCCTCGTCGACAAGAACACCAAGGTCATCACGCAGGGCATGACCGGCGCGACCGGCACGTTCCACACCGAACAGGCGCTGGCCTATGGCACGCAGATGGTCGGTGGCGTGACGCCGGGCAAGGGCGGCACCAGCCACATCGGCCTGCCGGTGTTCGACACGGTGGAAGAAGCCGTGGCCAAGACCGGCGCCACCGCGAGCGTCATCTACGTGCCGCCGCCATTCGCAGCCGATTCGATCCTGGAAGCGATCGACGCGGAAGTCCCGCTGATCGTCACGATCACGGAAGGCATTCCGGTGCTCGACATGGTGCGCGTGAAGCGTGCGCTCTCGGGCAGCAAGTCGCGCCTCATCGGCCCGAACTGCCCCGGCGTGCTGACGCCCGACGAGTGCAAGATCGGCATCATGCCCGGCTCCATCTTCCGCAAGGGCAGCGTGGGCGTGGTCTCGCGCTCGGGCACGCTCACTTATGAGGCGGTGTTCCAGACCTCCAATGCCGGCCTTGGCCAGACGACTGCCGTCGGCATCGGCGGCGATCCGGTCAACGGCACCAACTTCATCGACGTGCTGGAGCTGTTCCTCGCCGACGAGGCGACGCAGAGCATCATCATGATCGGCGAGATCGGCGGCGATGCCGAGGAGCAGGCCGCGCAGTTCCTGATCGACGAGGCCAAGAAGGGCCGCAAGAAGCCGATGGCCGGCTTCATCGCGGGCCGCACGGCGCCTCCGGGCCGTCGCATGGGCCATGCCGGTGCGATCGTCTCGGGCGGCAAGGGCGATGCGGAAAGCAAGATCGCGGCGATGGAAGCAGCGGGCATCAAGGTTGCGGCCAGCCCTTCGGAGCTGGGCACGACGCTGCTTGAGGTGCTCAAGGCGTAGGTGGTTAACAGCCGCTTCACCCGGGACGGCTTAACAGGCCGGTCCGGGATGGCGGCACAGGCGTCTTCCGCCCGGCGGAGAGAGGCAAGGATCGAACCGATGGGTTACGAGAATCAGGAATTCAGCGGCGCGCAAGAGGCCGAACAAGGGCCGAGCTGGGCGCGCAAGGGCTGGCCACTCGACAGCACGGACGACCTGACCGCCGCGCTCGACCCCACGCAGATGCAGGTGGCGATCAAGGCCGCGGTAGCGAAGAGCGGCGCGCCCGCCTCGCAGGCCGATGTCGCCAAGGCGGCCGCCGATTCGATCCGCGCGATGATGCTCATCCGCACCTATCGGGTGCGCGGCCATCTGGCCGCCAATCTCGATCCGCTCGGCCTGAGCCAGCGCGACCTGCCGGCCGATCTCACGCCGGAATATCATGGCTTCTCCGGCGCGGAGCAGGACCGCAAGGTCTATGTCGGCGGCGCGCTCGGCCTTGAGTGGACCACGATCCGCGAACTGGTGGACATTCTGCGCGCCAATTACTGCGGCAATGTCGGCCTCGAATATATGCACATCTCCGATGTGGAGGAGCGCCGCTTCCTGCAGGACCGCATGGAAGGCAAGGACAAGGAGATCATCTTCACGCCCGAGGGCAAGAAGGCGATCCTCGCCAAGGTCATCCAGGCCGAGCAATATGAGAAGTTCCTGGGCCGCAAATATGTCGGCACCAAGCGCTTCGGCCTCGATGGCGGCGAGTCCATGATTCCTGCGCTCGAAGCCGTGATCAAATATGGCGGCCAACTGGGCGTGCGCGAGATCGTGTACGGCATGGCCCATCGTGGCCGCCTCAATGTGCTGGCCAATGTGATGGCCAAGGGTTTCCGCGTGATCTTCCACGAGTTCTCGGGCGGCACCGCCAATCCCGAGGATGTCGGCGGCTCCGGCGACGTGAAATACCATCTCGGCACGTCGACCGACCGCGATTTCGACGGCATCAATGTCCATATGTCGCTGGTGCCCAACCCGTCGCACCTGGAGACGGTCGACCCGATCGTGCTCGGCAAGGTGCGCGCGCAGCAGCTCTTCCGCGACGATATCGGCCCCGGCAAGCACAAGCAGGTGCTGCCCGTGCTCATCCATGGCGACGCGGCCTTTGCCGGTCAGGGCATTGTGTGGGAGTGCTTCGGCTTTTCCGGCGTGCGCGGCTACAATACCGGCGGCTGCATCCACTTCGTTGTCAACAACCAGATCGGGTTCACCACCAGCCCGCAATTCTCGCGCGGCTCGCCCTATCCGAGCGATGTCGCCAAGGGCGTGCAGGCACCGATCATCCATGTGAATGGCGATGATCCCGAGGCGGTGACCTTCGCCTGCAAGCTGGCGATCGAATATCGCCAGACCTTCCATCGCGACATCGTGATCGACATGTGGTGCTACCGCCGCTTCGGCCACAATGAGGGCGACGAGCCGAGCTTCACCCAGCCGCTCATGTATGCGCGCATCAAGCAGCATCCGCCGGTGAGCGAGGTCTATGCCTCCCGCCTGCGTGAAGAGGGCGTGGTGGACGATTCGTTCCTGTCCGCGCAGGTCGAGGGCTTTGTCGATCATCTCGAGGAAGAGT
The DNA here is from genome assembly GCF_025961965.1 of Sphingobium sp. B1D7B. NCBI lineage: Bacteria > Pseudomonadati > Pseudomonadota > Alphaproteobacteria > Sphingomonadales > Sphingobiaceae > Sphingobium > Sphingobium sp. B1D7B. The sequence goes on along the minus strand of NZ_JAOQOR010000001.1, from coordinate 905,739 downwards.
TTGAATCGGCCAAGACCTACAAGGCCAATCATGCCGACTGGTTCGCCGGTCGCTGGTCCGGCCTGCATCAGCCCGCCGACATCGAAACCGCGCGCAAGAATGTCGAAACCGCCGTCTCCCCCAAGCTGTTCGAGAGCCTGGGCCGGACGCTGACGACGGTGCCCGAAGGCGTGAACGTCCACCGCACCTTGCGGCGCGTGCTCGATGCCAAGGCGGAGATGTTCAAGACCGGCGAGAATTTCGACTGGGCAACGGGCGAGGCACTGGCCTTCGGCTCGCTGCTGTCGGAAGGCTATGGCGTGCGCCTGTCCGGTCAGGACTCGGGGCGCGGCACGTTCAGCCAGCGTCACGCGGTTTGGGTCGATCAGGATAGCGAGAAGAAGTACATCCCGCTCTCCACCGTGCCGCACGGCCATTTCGAGGTCTATGATAGCCCGCTGAGCGAATATGGCGTGCTGGGCTTTGAATATGGCTATGCCATGGCTGACCCCAAGAGCCTGGTGCTGTGGGAAGCGCAGTTCGGCGATTTCGCCAATGGCGCGCAGATCATCATCGATCAGTATATCGCCTCGTCCGAGTCCAAATGGCTGCGCGCCAACGGCCTCGTGCTGCTGCTGCCGCATGGCTATGAAGGGCAAGGGCCCGAGCACAGCTCCGCACGGCTCGAGCGCTTCCTGCAGCTCTGCGCGGAAGGCAATATCCAGATCGCCAACTGCACCACGCCGGCCAACTATTTCCACATCCTGCGCCGGCAGATGCTGCGCCCGTTCCGCAAGCCACTGATCATCTTCACGCCCAAGTCGCTGCTGCGGCACAAGCTGGCGGTGAGCAAGGCCGAGGATTTCCAGGGCGATCGCCACTTCATGCGCATCCTCTCCGACCCCACACCGGCGGCGGACGAGCAGACGCGCCGGCTGGTGCTATGCTCCGGCAAGGTCGCCTATGACCTCATGGAAGCGCGCGACGCAGCCGGTGACAAGGACGTGCAGATCGTCCGCATCGAGCAGCTCTATCCCTTCCCGACCGAGGCGCTCGCCACGCGCCTCAAGCGCATGACCGTGCTGGAGGAAGTGGTGTGGTGTCAGGAGGAGCCCCGCAACAATGGTGCGTGGTTCTTCGTGGAGCCCTATATCGAGGAGGCGCTCGATCAGGCCGGCAAGGCGCCGATGCGCGCCCGCTACGCAGGTCGCAAGGCTTCGGCCTCGCCCGCCACCGGCCTTGCCCGCCGTCACCAGGCCGAGCAGGGTGCGCTCATTGCGGACGCGCTCGGTCACAATGTGCGCACCGAGATCAAGCGCCAGAAGAAAGCATAGTCCGCGCAGGCCGCGCCGGGCAGGAGGAAAGACATGGCCACTGAAGTGAAAGTGCCGACTCTGGGTGAATCCGTCACGGAAGCGACGGTGGGCCAGTGGCTGAAGAAGCCCGGCGACGCGGTGAAGGCCGATGAGCCGATCGCCAGCCTGGAGACCGACAAGGTCGCAGTAGAAGTCCCCGCGCCGGTCGCCGGCGTGCTCGGCGAGCTGCTGGTGAAGGAGGGCGACACCGTGAATGTCGGCGCCGTCATCGCCACCGTGCAGGAAGGCGCGGCTGCGGCCAGCAAGCCCGCACCGGCCAAGGCGGAAGCCGCTGCGCCGGCCCCGGCCAAGACCGAGGCAGCCCCTGCACCGACCCCGACGCCCACACCCGCGCCCGCGCCCGCGCAGGCCGCGCATGAAGGCGACAGCACGCTCGGCGCCATCACCCTCTCCCCGGCCGTGCGCCGGCTGGTGCTCGAGCATGGTCTCGACCCCAGCAAGATCAAGGGCACCGGCAAGGACGGGCGCCTGACCAAGGACGACGTGATGGCCGCCATTGCCGATGGCAGCGCCGTCGCGAGCGAGTCCGCCGTGGCCGCCGCCGCGCCGGCACCGGCGACCGGCAGCTCCGGCCCGTCGCGCCATCAGGAACGCGTGAAGATGACGCGCCTGCGCCAGACCGTCGCGCGGCGCCTCAAGGAAGCGCAGAACAACGCCGCCATTCTGACCACGTTCAACGATGTGGACATGAGCGCCGTCATCGCCGCGCGCGCCAAGTACAAGGATCTGTTCGAGAAGAAGCACGGCGTGCGCCTCGGCTTCATGGGCTTCTTCGTGAAGGCCGCATGCATGGCGCTCAAGGACATCCCCGGCGTCAATGCGCAGATCGAGGGCGACGAGATCGTCTATAATGATTTCTGCGACATCTCGGTCGCGGTGTCGGCGCCCAATGGCCTCGTCGTGCCGGTCATCCGCAATGCCGAGACGATGAGCATCGCCGAGATCGAGAAGACCATCGCCGATTTCGGCAAGCGCGCCAAGGAAGGCACGCTGTCGATGGCGGACATGGCCGGCGGCACCTTCACCATCTCCAACGGCGGCGTGTTCGGCTCGCTCATGTCGACGCCGATCATCAACCCGCCCCAGTCCGGCGTGCTCGGCCTGCACCGCATCGAGGAGCGCGCCGTGGTGGTCGACGGCCAGATCGTCGCACGCCCGATGATGTATCTGGCGCTCAGCTACGATCACCGCATGGTCGATGGCCGCGAGGCGGTGACCTTCCTCGTCGCCCTCAAGAACGCCATCGAGGACCCCACCCGGCTGCTGATCGATTTGTGAGGCAGGGAAAAATAGCAAACTAGCCCGTGCTCCTGCGAAGGCAGGAGCCCATCGACGGAGAAGAAACGACGAAATCTGGCTTCGTGTATCTGATGGCCAGCAAGCCGAACGGAACGCTGCACCTCGGCGTCACGAGCGACCTCGTCGCGCGGTGTCATCAGCATCGCGAGGGTCACGTCGAAGGGTTCAGCAAACGCTATGGTTGCCGGCTCCTTGTTTGGTACGCAGTATATGACGATCTGCAGGAAGCGCGGCTACGCGAACTGCAGATGAAGAAATGGAAACGGGCCTGGAAAGTCCGCCTGATCAGGGAGAACAATCCCGAATGGCGCGATCTGTGGTCGGTGATTGCGACCTAGCCGTGGGTTCCTGCCTTCGCAGGAACACAAAACGGTGACCGGTCAATGGAGCGAGTAATGGCAGACCAGTTCGACTATGACGTTCTCGTAATCGGCGCCGGGCCCGGCGGTTATGTGGCGGCGATCCGCGCCGCGCAGCTTGGGCTGAAGACCGCCTGCGCGGAAAGCCGGGAGACGCTGGGCGGCACCTGCCTCAATGTCGGCTGCATTCCCTCCAAGACGCTGCTGCACGCCTCGCACCTGTTCCATGAGGCCAAGGATGGCGTGCTGGCCAAGCACGGCATCAAGCTCGGCTCCGTGTCGCTCGATCTGCCGGCGATGCTGGCGGACAAGGATGCGGCCGTGAAGGGCCTCACCGGCGGCATCGAGTTCCTGTTCAAGAAGAACAAGGTTGAATGGCTCAAGGGCATGGCCAGCTTCAAGGACGCGCACAGCGTCGAGGTGGCCGGCAAGACCGTGACCGCCAAGAACATCGTTATCGCCACCGGCTCCAGCGTGACGCCGCTGCCCGGTGTCGAGATCGACAATGACAAGGGCGTGGTGGTCGATTCCACCGGCGCGCTGGCGCTCAAGCAGGTGCCGGATCATCTGGTGGTGATCGGCGGCGGCGTCATCGGTCTCGAACTGGGGTCGGTCTGGGGTCGCCTGGGCGCCAAGGTGACCGTGATCGAATATCTCGACCAGATCCTGCCCGGCATGGACGGCGAGGTGCGCAAGGAAGCCGCCAAGCTGTTCGCCAAGCAGGGTTTCGATATCCGCACCGGCACCAAGGTGACCGGCGTCGCCGTCAAGGGCGGCAAGGCCAGCGTGACGGTCGAGCCGGCTGCCGGTGGCACCGCCGAGACGATCGAGGCCGATACGGTGCTGGTCGCCATCGGCCGCCGCCCGAACACGCAGGGCCTCGGCCTCGACAAGATCGGGCTGGAGCTGAACCAACGCGGCCAGATCGAGACCGGCCATGATTTCTCGACGAAAGTCGACGGCGTCTGGGCCGTTGGCGACGTGATTCCCGGCCCCATGCTCGCGCACAAGGCCGAGGATGAAGGCATTGCCGTCGCGGAGAACATCGCCGGTATGACCGGCATCGTGAACCATGACGTCATCCCCAGCGTCGTCTACACCAGCCCGGAGATCGCCGGTGTCGGCCTGACCGAGGAAGCCGCCCGCGAGAAGGGCGAGGTCAAGGTCGGCAAGTTCCCGATGATGGCGAACAGCCGCGCCAAGGCAATCAGCGCCACCGACGGCTTCGTGAAGGTGATCGCCGATGCCGAGACCGACCGGGTGCTGGGCGTGTGGATCGTCGCCGATCCCGCCGGCACGATGATCGCCCAGGCCGCGCAGGCCATGGAGTTCGGCGCCACATCAGAAGACATCGCCTACACCTGCCACGCCCACCCGACGCACAATGAGTCGGTGAAGGAAGCCGCGATGGCGGTGCTCGGCAAGCCCATCCACATGTGAATTGGCGTCCTGGCCGGCTTGTCCGGTCAGGGGCTTTCCCCTTTGCCCGCGTGTAAGCTTGTTCGCCAGCGAAGCTGAATGCTGGCGGAAGATTCGCGCACGTCTGGCGCCGCGCTGACGAGTCTTCCGCGGCTGAACCAGCCCCCCTACTGCATCCCCGATGGCAGGATCGACGGCGATTCCCGTTGCGGCTGGGGCTGCGCGGGCGGTGCCTGACGCTGCTGCTGCGGCGGCCGTTGCTGGCCCGGCTGGGCGGGTGCCGGGCGCGCCGGGCGTTCGTCGCGGCCGAGCACTTCGTCGATCCAGCGCTGGTCGATCCGGCGCGGCGCTTCGGTGCCGCTGGTGTCGCCCGGCGTTGCGCCTTCGGCACCGCTGCTCTGGCCCTCGGCGGGCGGCAGAGGCAGGCCATTCTCGTCCACCATCATGCCATTGTCGGGCGAACCATAGGCCTCTTCGTCCGGTTCGAGCTGCCATTCGGGCAGCACCACCTCGGTCTCGAAATTCTCGACCGGGCGATTGGCCACGGCGGTGCGCATAAAGGCCGCAAAGGCCCGCGCTGGCGCGCGACCGCCGGCCAAGCCACCCACTCTACGACTATCGTCGCGGCCCATCCACACGCCGGTGGTGAGGCCGCTGGAGAAGCCGACGAACCAGCCATCCTTGTTGCTGGTGGTCGTGCCGGTCTTGCCTGCGACAGGCCGGCCGATCTGGGCCGCGCGGCCCGTGCCGGTGTTCACCGCCGTCTGCATCAGGTCGGTCATCCCCGCCGCGACCCAGGGCGCCACCAGCACGCGGCTGGTATCGTCCTCATGCTCATACAGCGTGGTGCCATCGGCCGTGGTCACCTTGAGGATGCCATAGGGCCGCACCGCCACGCCCTTGCGGGCAACCGACGCGAAGGCCTGCGTCATGTCGATGAGGTGGACCTCGGACGTGCCGAGCACCATCGAGGGGTGCGTGTTGATCGTCGTGGAAATGCCGAACCGGCGCGCCATGTCGGCGACCGTCGAGAAGCCCACTTCCATGCCCAGCTTGGCGGCAATTGTGTTGATCGAATAGGCAAAGGCCGTGCGCACGTCGATCTCGCCCACATTGCGGCGATTGTCGTTGCGCGGCGACCAGCCGTTGATCGTCACCGGACTGTCCACCACCCGCGTCTCGGGCGTGTAACCCGCTTCCAGCGCGGAGAGATAGACGAACAGCTTGAAGGCCGAGCCCGGCTGCCGCTGGGCGACGGTCGCGCGGTTATAGTTGGAGCTGACATAATCCAGCCCGCCGACCAGCGCCCGCACCGCGCCATCGCGGTCGAGGCTGACCAGCGCACCCTGCGCGCCGCCCGGCACATTGCCCTTGAGCGCCGCCACGGCGGCCCGCTGCATCCGGGGATCGAGCGTGGTGTAGACGTCGAGCGGCTGCTCGCGCTCGTCGATCAGCGTATCGAGCTGCGGCAGCACCCAGTCGGTGAAGTAGCGCACGCTGTCCTGCGCCTTCTCGGGCACCAGCCGCACGCTATCGAGATCGGCAGCGGCCCGCTCGGCGCTGGTAAGGTCGCCATTGGCCGCCATCACGTCCAGCACCACGCTGGCGCGGCCGGCGGCAGCATCGGCATCGGCCGTCGGCGAATAATGCGAGGGCGCCTTCACCAGCCCGGCGATGATCGCCGCTTCCTCGAGGCTGAGCGTCGTCGCGGGGTGATTGAAGAACTTGCGGCTCGCGGCATCCACGCCATAGGCGCCACCGCCGAAATAGACCTTGTTGAGGTACAGCTCCAGGATCTGGGACTTGCTGAACTTGCGCTCCATCGCCAGCGCCAGGATCATCTCGCGCAGCTTGCGGCCAGCGGAATAGCTGTTGTTGAGGAAGATGTTGCGCGCCAGCTGCTGGGTGATGGTCGACGCGCCTTGCAGACGCCGCCCCTCGCCACGGCGCACATAACCCACCCAGGCCGCGCGGGCGACGCCGATCGGATCGACACCGGGGTGCATGTAGAAGCGCTTGTCTTCCACCGAGACCAAAGCGCGGGTCATCACCTCGGGAATCTGCGAATGATTGAGCCAGCGCCCATAGCTCGGCCCGAGCGAGACGAGCACCGAGCCGTCCGCGGCGTGAACGCGGATCATCTGCCCATTGGGCGAGCTCTTGAGCGAGTCGAAGCTCGGCAGCGACTGCATCGCGATGACGACCGCAATCACCAGCGCGATCAGTCCCCCGATGGCGAGTGCGATGCCGACCTTGATCAGCCGGATGGTCCAGAGCCTGATCGAGCTCCCCGATTTTGCCTTGGCCATGCCTTGCCTTGTACCGCTCCGAACCGCTGCGTGCTGCAACTGTGCAGGACGCTACAAGCGTCCAGCGCCTTTACAAGCGCTGAATAGGATATCAATCGTCCTGTGCGGTGCCCTGCGGCTCGAAGTCCAGCGCGACGCTGTTCATGCAGTAGCGCAGGCCTTCCGGCCCCGGCCCATCAGGGAAGACATGGCCCAGATGCCCGTCGCAGCGCGCGCAGCGCACCTCGACGCGGCGCATGCCGTGGCTCGTGTCGGTATATTCACTGACTGCCTCGTCTTCCAGCGGCGCCGTGAAGCTCGGCCAGCCCGAGCCGCTGTCATATTTATGCCCACTGTCGAACAGCGGCAGGCCACAACCGGCGCAATGATAGATGCCGGCATCCTTGAGCTTGTCATAGGCACCCGCAAAGGCGCGCTCGGTGCCATGCTCGCGCAGCACATGATATTGCTCGGGGGTCAGGCGCTCGCGCCACTCGGCATCGCTGAGGTTCATCTTGTCCATGCGCGGAATATCGGGTGCCTGCCCGGGCGCGTCAATGGCACCGAGCGGCGGATCGTGGGGCGTGGACCAACGCGCCGAATCTACGGGAAGCAAACGTCCGCTTTTCAACCCTTCTTTTCGTCATCCCGGACTTGATCCGGGATCCCGCTGCCCTTGAAGATCGCAGGTCCAGATTGAGAAACCGGAAGAAGCGGGATCCCGGATCAAGTCCGGGATGACGTCGCTAATGACGAGATAGGGTCCGGCGCCATCGCCTCGGAACTGTCCACGCCCCTCGGGCCAATCGACATTCAGATGATGACGTGACGAAAATGGCGGTTTTCCGTGACCCGGAGCGCAGCGTACTTCAGGTACGTGAGCACCGGAAGCGCGGAATGCCGCCATTTGCAGGCCGTCAGCGCTGAATGTCGATTGGCCCTAGCGCCCGCGTGCGCCGAGCCGTGCGACGTTGATCAACTCCTGCGCCAGCACCGTCTCGCCGATCTGGTGCGAGAGGCGGCTGGTCCGCTCGGCCTCCGCCAAACGGTGAATGGCCTTGTCGAGCGCCTCCGCACTCCAGCGGCGCGCGACCTCCTCGTCGCCGCGCCCGCCAAAGCGCGGCGCCTGTCCGCCCTGCGCCTGCGCAAAGCCGATGGCGCGTTGCAGGGTGAGGCGGGCAAGCCCCGCCAGCGAGCCGCCACTCTGGCGCAACCGGGCCATCTCATGCTCGGTGGCGCGGACATTGCCGGAGAGCACGACCATCGCCGCCTTGAAGAGCTGCTGGTCGCCCCCCTCCGCGCCCAGCGCATCCAGCGCCTCGGGCGTCGCGGCCTTGGGCTCCTCGGGCGAGGCATCCAGATACAGCGCCAGCTTCTCCATCTCGCCGGCCAGCAGCCCCCGCTCGGCGCCGGTCAGCGCAACCAGCCGACGGGCCAGATCGCCCGGCAGTTCCAGGCCGAGTTCGCGCGCCATGCTGACCGCCAGCGCATCGGCATTGCGGCCCTCCGGCGCATAGCTGACGATGGCGACCACCGCCTTGTCGCCCTCGCACAGCTTGAGCAGCTTGCTTGTCTTGCGCAGATTGCCCGCGATCATCACCACCGGATTGCCGGTCGCAGGCGCCTGCAGCAGGGCCTCGACGGCGGGCACGACTTCCTCACCCGCCGGCTGCACGCGCACCCAGCGCTTGTCCCCGAACATGGAGATGGCGGCGGCCTCATCCGGCAGGCGGGCCGGGTCACTGCGCAGCGTCGCCCCATCCAGGTCGATTCGCTCGGCGCCCGCCCCCATGGCCTTGCCGACGCGCGCCGACAGCGCTTCGCTGCCGGCTTCATCCGGCCCGTACAGCAGATAGAGGCGGATGTTCGGCGCGGGATCGTCCAGCGCCTTGAGCGCGGCCTGATTGTCCGCCCGCAGGCTCATTCGCGCGCGGCGAGCGCCACGCTGGCCAGCACGCGGTCGGCGACGATCTCGGTCAGCCGCTCCAGCGCGCTATCCTCAGCCGCAACCGTGGCATATTCGCTGGAGGCCACGTCGATGCCGGCATCCCAACTTGAAGTTTCATCGAGCACGGTCTTGCCGCTCTGCGTGTCAACCAGCTGGTAGCGCGCGCGCAGGGTCCGGCGTTCGCGCGTCACCGTGTCATCCGCGCGCACACCCAGACCCTCGATGCGATCATCGAGCTGCACCTTGAGCAGAAAGCGCGGGGCGGCATCGCCCATGGCGGCCAGCCGGTCGTTGAGCGCATTACGCATCAGCCAGCCGCTCTTGCCGGGGATCGGTTCCACCTGCACGCTCGCCAGCGCCTGCGCCGCAGCCCCGCTGCGCCCGCCGGCATACATGGGCTTCAATCCGCAGGCCGAGAGGCTGGCGGCAAGGGCGAGGCCCAAAACGAGGCGGCCCTGAACGAGGCGGGAGAAAGCGCTGGTCATCAGACGACCAGATTGACCAGACGATCCGGAACCACAATCACTTTCTTCGGCGCCCGGCCTTCAAGCTGCCGCGCGACATTGGGCGCGGCGAGCGCAAGGCTCTCCAGCGTGGCCTTGTCCGTGCCCTTGGCGACCGTGATCGTATCGCGCAGCTTGCCCATCACCTGAATGGCGATGGTCACTTCGTCATCGACCAGCAAGGCGGGATCGACAGACGGCCACATGGCGTCGGCGATCAGGCCCTCATGGCCCATCTCGGCCCAGGCTTCCTCGGCGATGTGCGGCGTCATCGGCGCGACGAGCAGCGCCAGCGCGCGAATCGCCTCGGCGCGGGTGGCGGACGGCGCCGCCTTCTCGATGGCATTGGCCAGCTCGTAAATCTTGGCGACGCCCTTGTTGAACGCCAGCGCCTCGATGTCCCTCGCAACGCCGTCGACCGTCTGGTGCAGCTTGCGCTTGAGCGCCTTGTCCTCGCTGCCGTCGCCGGTTTCGCCGACCTGTCCGAAGATCCGCCACAGGCGATTGACGAAGCGCCATGAGCCCTCGATGCCGGCCTCGCTCCACGGCAGGTCGCGCTCGGGCGGCGAATCCGAGAGCATGAACCAGCGCACCGCATCCGCGCCATAGCGCTCGATGATCTCGTCCGGGTCCACGACATTCTTCTTGGACTTGGACATCTTGATGACGCGGCCGATCTCGACCGGCGCGCCATCGGCCAGCAGCGTCGCGCCCTCAGCGGTGCGCGTCACTTCGCTGGGCGCGTAGTAGAGCGGCGGCAGGCCTTCGCCCTGCTTGCGGGCATAGGTCTCATGCGTGACCATGCCCTGCGTGAACAGGCTCTCGAACGGCTCGGCGACGCTGATCTTGCCGATATGGGCCAGCGCGCGCGTCCAGAAGCGGGCGTAGAGCAGATGCAGGATCGCATGCTCGATACCGCCGATATACTGGCCGACCGGGAGCCAGCTCTCAGCCTCGGCGCGGTCGAACGGCTGGTCATCGGGCTGGCTGGCGAAGCGGATGAAGTACCAGCTCGAATCCACGAAGGTATCGAGCGTGTCGGTCTCGCGCACCGCAGCCTTGCCGCATTTGGGGCAATCGACGTGCTTCCACGTCGGGTGCCGGTCGAGCGGATTGCCCGGCACGTCGAAGCTCACATCCTCGGGCAGCACCACCGGCAACTGCGCCTTGGGGACGGGCACCACGCCGCAATCCGAGCAATGGATGAACGGGATCGGCGTGCCCCAGTAGCGCTGGCGCGAGACGCCCCAGTCGCGCAGGCGCCACACGGTCGTGCCCTTGCCCCAGCCCTCGGCCTCGGCGCGGCGGATGACTTCGGCCTTGGCCTCTTCCACGGCCATGCCGTCGAGGAAGCGCGAGTTCACGAGGCGACCGGGGCCGGTATAGGCCTCGTCATGGATCGGCGCTTGCTCCTCGCCCTGCGGCGCGACGACGCGCTCCACCGGCAGCATATATTTGCGCGCGAAGTCGAGATCGCGCTGGTCATGCGCCGGGCAACCGAAGACGGCGCCGGTGCCATAATCCATCAGCACGAAATTGGCGACGAACAGGGGCAGCTTCCAGTCCGGATCGAGCGGATGGACGACGCTCAGGCCCGTATCGAAGCCCTTCTTCTCCTGCGTCTCCAAATCCGCCGCAGCGGTGCCCGACCGGCGGCATTCCTCGGCGAACGCCGCCAGATCGGCGTTGTCCTGAGCGAGCGCCAGCGCAATCGGATGATCGGCGGCAATCGCCGCGAAGCTCGCGCCGAACAGCGTGTCCGGCCGGGTGGAGAAGACCTCCAGCTCCTGAATCTCGCCAACCGGCGTTTCCAGCCGGAACCGGAACTGCATGCCCTGCGACTTGCCGATCCAGTTCTCCTGCATCAGCCGAACCTTCTCGGGCCACTTGTCCAGCGTGCCGAGACCGGCGAGCAGGTCGTCGGCGAAGTCGGTGATGCGCAGGAACCATTGGTTGAGCTTGCGCTTCTCGACCAGCGCGCCCGAGCGCCAGCCGCGCCCGTCGATCACCTGCTCATTGGCGAGCACGGTCATATCGACCGGGTCCCAGTTCACCGCGCTTTCCTTGCGGTAGACGAGGCCGGCTTCATACAGGTCGATGAACAGCGCCTGTTCCTGGCCGTAATAATCCGGCTCGCAGGTCGCCAACTCGCGGCTCCAGTCGAGCGCGAAGCCGAGGCGCTTCAACTGCGCCTTCATCGAGGCGATGTTGTCGCGCGTCCAGCTGCCCGGATGGATCTTCTTTTCCATCGCGGCATTTTCGGCGGGCATGCCAAAGGCATCCCAGCCCATCGGGTGCAGCACGTCATGGCCCTGCATCCGGCGGAAGCGGGCCAGCACGTCACCCATGGAATAGTTGCGCACATGGCCGATGTGGATGCGCCCGGAGGGGTAGGGGAACATCTCCAGCACATAGCTTCTCGGCGCGCCCTGGCGGGTGCCGGCCTTGAAGCTCTCCCTGTCGTCCCACACGGCCTGCCAGCGGGCGTCAGCCTGCGCAGGGTTGAAGCGTCTGTCGCTCACTCTCGCCTCGTTCATCAATAGGGCCGGTCCGGCCCCGTGACGGGCGCCGAGGCCGGGCTTTGTCAGCCGCTGATCGCGCGGCGCCGCAGGTCGCGGGCACGCGTCAGGATGATTTCTTCAAGCTTCTGGGTCGTCGCCGCCTGCACCGGGGCATCGATCCACTGGCCGTTCTGCAGCATCTGGCGGCTGGCCGCCACGCGCAGGGCATCGGCGCGCAGATCCTGGTCGAGGATCGTCACCGTCAGCTTCATGCGCTCGTTCGTCGCGGCGGGATTGATGTACCAGTCGGTCAGGATCACGCCGCCGTTGGAATCTGTCTGGAGCAGGGGCATGAAGGACAGCGTCTCGAGGCTCGCGCGCCAGAGATAGCCGTTGATGCCGATGCTGGTCACGCGCGAGGCGGCCAGATCGGCCTTGGGGCGATCCTTCCCGCCACCGCAGCCTGCCAGCAGCCCGCAGGAAAGCGCCAGCAGCAGGCCGCCCTTCAAAGTCTTGTGTCCGCTCAGAACCATGCGTTGCCTATCCCGTGATGTCCGGTGGTGACCGGGCTCCCTGTCGATCAGCCTCTATAGTGAGGCAGGGCGGCGGCACAAGTGGCGGATTGCGCGGGCTCTGCCGCTCGCGCCGCTGCCGGCATCGGCCCGGCGCAATTTCAGTTGCGGTGGGTTGATTTTTGCAACCGTGTTGAACAATGGTCGTTTCACGAAGGGATTATAAGGGGATAACCGGCTCGCCGGTGGCCACTGTGGAGAATCGGTCACGCTTTCCAGCGAATCGTCTCTGCTTCTGGTCCGCGCTATCCCCTCATGATATAAGAACACAGACCGGCCCTCAAAATGGAGTCGGCGCAGGGAGCGAACGGTGACGGTGAAGACGGGAAAGATCGCGTTGGCGGGGGCTTTGACAGCCGCCCTTTCGCTCGCCCTCACCCCGGCGCTTTCCGCTGTTCTCGGCGCAGAATCGAAGAGCTTGGATCAAAGCGGCGTGTCGCTGAAGATGCTGGGCAGCATCGGTTCGTTCACGCCGGTCACCCATGACGAGAAGCTGGCCAAGGCCTATGCCCAAGCCGCGCGCGAATCGCAGAGCAAGGGCTTCCGCTTCACGCCGACCAGCGGTTCGGCGGCCGGCAATCGCTCGCTGACCATTCTCGTCCGCACGCCCAACGCCATGGCCTCCGCGCTGGATGGCCGGTCCGAGCGGGTTCTGCCCAATCTCGGCGTCGCGCCTGTCGCATACCGGCTGGGCGTGACCAAGGGTCTCGCGCGGTTCACGCCGGGCACCCGCATCGAATCCTCCAGGCTCGACCCGATCATCGAGAAGTCGATCAGCGAGCCGGTCGCCAGCTTCACGCTGCGCCCGAAGCAGGATCGCTTCTCGGCGAATGTCCAGCTTGAGCATCGCGAAGTCGCCGCCGCCTCCCCGGCTGAAGATACGCCGGCCACGCTCGGCGCCGAGCCCAGCTATGCCGTCGATCTGTCGAGCAGCTACTCGCTGACCCGCAACCTGAACCTGAAGGCTGGCGTGCGCTATGCCGGGCCGAACAACCGGCTCGCGCCGACCGTCACGGATCAGGCGCAAGACAGCCAGGCCGTCTACGTCGGGACCACATTCAAGTTCTAAGCCCGCCTGTGCGCTGACCTCTCGTTTGCGAACGCGATGAGTCGCGCCCGCAAGTGCTGTGGTTCTTCCGTCTCGATGATTGACACAGCGGCGCCCCACAAGGCAGCACCGCAGTGCAGGCCTTCAGATGGCACCGCAACGGGGAGAGGGACTATGCGCATAAATCAGATCGCCCATCATCGTCGCGATCACGCCGAAAAAAGCCGGCTCGGACGCACGACGGGCATCGCCGCCATGGCCCTCGGCCTACTTCTCTCGGCAGCCCCCGCGCGGGCGGACTGGATCACCAGCTGGTCCGCCGCGCCCGTCCGGCCCCGCACGGATCTTGGCCCACTGATGGCGCCGAGAAGCTATAATAATCAGACGCTGGTGCAGACGCTTCGCATCGCGGCCGGCGGCACGGCACTGCGGCTGCGCTTGACCAATGCCTATGGCGAAAAGCCGCTGGAGATCGGCGGGGTGCGCATCGCCCTGCTCGATCCACAAGGCGCCGAAGTGCCGGGCTCGGCGCGGATGCTGCGCTTCGGCGGCGCGGCGACAGCCCGCATCCCGGCGCGCGCACCGTTGCTGAGCGACACGGTCGATATGCCCGTGCCGGATCTCGCCCGCCTCTCCGTGCAGATCTATGTGCCGGGCGATACCGGCCCCTGCACCTGCCATGAAAGCGGGCTGGATACGCTGCGCGTCTCGCCGCCCGGCAATTATCTCGGCAAGCCCTTCGAGCCTGTGCAGCAAGGTCCGCACCGCCCCTTCCTCGCCGCCGTGGAGATCGATGCGCAGGACGGTGCCGGGACGATTGCCATGCTGGCCGATTCGATCACCGATGGCATCGGCTCCACGCCCGGTGCGAACCGGCGCTGGCCGGACTTCCTCGCCGCCCGTCTGCTGGCGGCGAATCCCGGCAAGTGGGGCATCGCCAATCAGGGCATCAGCGGCAACCGCGTGCTCAGCGATGGCTTTGGCGATAGCGCCCTGGCCCGTCTGGACCGCGACATTCTCGCCCTGCCCGGCATCCGCTATCTGATCGTGTTCGAGGGCGTGAACGATCTTGGCATCGCCTTTGGCGCCGAGCGCATGGCCCAGCAGGCTGGCCGGCCCAATGTCCTCGCCGATGGCACCAAGGTAACGCTGGAGACGATGCTGGAAGGCTATCGCCAGATCGCCGAGCGCGCACGGGCGCGCGGCATCACGGCGGTCGGCGCGACGATCGCCCCCTATAAGGGCGCGACCTACTGGACGCCGGAGGCCGAGACCGTGCGGCAAGGCATCAATGCCGCCATCCGCTCCGGTACGATCTTCGATGCCTGGCTGGATTTCGACGTCGCCTTTGCGGACCCGGCCAATCCCCAGCAGATGCGGCCCGGCTATCATATGGGCGACTTCCTGCACGGCACCGACGCGGGTTATGAGGCGCTGGCCGCGTCCATCGATCTCTCGCTGTTCAAATAGCGCCACCGCGCGGGCCACGTCTGGGCGTCAACCCGTCGATAGCGGCATAACCCACAGCCCCAAGGCGCCGCACCAGGGCGGCGTGGCGCGGGTGGACCCCGCCAAGCGCGATCACCGGCAGGGTCGCAAGCCGCGCGAGCGCCGCAAAGCGTGCAGGGCCGAGTGGTCGCGCGCCGGGGTGCGAACGCGTGCGAAACAGCGGCGAGAGCAGCACAACGTCCGCACCGGCGCCCTGCGCGGCCAACGCTTCCCTATGGCTGTGCGCCGGCGCGCTATGCAGCCAGCGCGAGTCGCGCGGCCCCCGCGCCGGACCATGATGGCCATCTGCCCCCCAGTGCCGGGCCATGTCCGCATCGCCGGCCAGCAGAATGCGGCAATGGCGCTTGCGCGCTGCCCGCCGCACCTGATTGAACAAGGCCCGCCGTGCGATGGGGTCGAGGCGATAATGGCGCAGCACAATGGCCGAATGGCGCGGCAGACGCGCGATGGCGCGCAGCAGATCGTCCGTCGCAACGCGCTCGTCGCTCATCAGCCACAGGGTTGGCAGGGGAGTGCGCGATTTGCCTTGGCCTGCGTGCATCGCGCCTTTTATAGCGGCGCCGATGAATGGGCAAAATAATCAAATGAGCGCTGAGGGCACGGCCGAGAGCCGGTTGGCGCATGTGCGGGACAGCATCAGCAGGGTCGAGCGCGTCGCAAGTCGTCCTGCGGGGTCCGTGACGCTGATCGCCGTCAGCAAGACGCATCCGGCTGAGGCGGTGCGCCCGCTCATCGAGGCCGGGCAGCGCGTGTTCGGCGAAAACCGCGTTCAGGAAGCGCAGGCCAAATGGCCGGCGCTGCGCGAGGCTTATCCCGATATCCGCCTCCACCTTGTCGGCCAGCTTCAGTCCAACAAGGCGGAGGATGCCGTCGCCCTGTTCGATGCCATTCATGGCGTCGACCGCGCCTCGCTGATCGCGGCGCTGGCCAAGGCCATGGACAAGGCGGGCCGCCGGCCGGACTGCTTCCTGCAGGTCAATATCGGCGAGGAAGAGCAGAAGGGCGGCTGCGCCATCGCCGATGTGCCGGCCTTGCTGGAGCAGGCGCGTGCGGCGGACCTGCCGGTCGTCGGGCTGATGTGCGTGCCCCCCGCTGAGGTCGAAGCCGCGCCCTATTTCGCCCTGCTCGACAAGCTGGCCCGCGATCATGGACTGCCGGGCCGCTCCATGGGCATGTCCGGCGATTATGAGACGGCGGTGATGCTCGGCGCCACCCATGTGCGCGTGGGCACCGCTTTGTTCGGTACCCGCGACGCCGTCTGACGTCAGCCCGGCTTGCGCTGCGCCTTCACCGCGCCGGCCCACCATTCCAGCTCGTCCGCAAAGCCGGTGCAGCTGCGCACCAGCGCCGCGCCGCCCGCGCCGCTCGGTTCGCCGGCCGCATCGAGACTGTCCGTGATCCCACCGACTGCCACGCTGGCGGGAATCACGGCGATGCCCAGCGTCGTCAGCGTCGGGTGCCAGGCGTAGCTGGAGCGCGCGCCCGCCATCCGCCCTGCCGAATAGCTGACAATGCCGGCCGGCCGCCGACGCCATTCCTGATAATAATGGTCGATGAGATTCTTGAGGCCCGGCTGCAGACCGGAATTATACTCGCCGGTGACGAACACGAACCCATCGGCCGCGCTGATCTTGTCGGCCAGCGCCGTCATCTCGGCAGGGGCAGTACCGGGCGCATAATCGGAGAGGCGCTTGTCCAGCATCGGCAGGCCGACCGCCCGCGCATCGATCAGCTCCACTGCATGGCCCCGTTCGGACAGCATGCGCACGCAATAGTCCGCAAGCCTTATGCCGGCGCGCGCCTCCCGATAGGATCCATAGAAGACGAGAAGCGAAAGGCTCATATTGTCAGGCTCCGTGGCAATGATGATGCGAGCCTAGCAGCCTGTCCCATCCTGCGCGACGGGCGAAACGCCGGAGCAGCAAAGGGGGGAGCAGAGATGGAAAGCCCGCCGATCTGCGCTAAGGAAGGCGCATGACACCGCAGGATCTGCCCGTACCCGTCGATGCGCTGCTCTCCGCCATGGGGCTGGTCGGCATCTTCGTCTTTGCGGCCTCGGGCGCGCTGGCGGCGGCGCGGCTGGGCCAGACGCTCGTCACCTTCGCCTTCTTCGCCATCGCCACCGGCGTAGGCGGCGGCACGGTGCGCGATCTGCTGATCGGCGCGCCCGTCTTCTGGATTCACGATGTGCGCCCCGCGCTCATCTGCCTCGGTGCATCGCTGGTGGTATGGATGACGCCCGAGCGCTGGTGGAGCGAGCGCGCGCTCGACTGGCTGGACGCCGTGGGGCTGGTCGCCTTCGCCGTGTTCGGCACCGCCAAGGCCATGAGCCTGGACATCCCGCCCTTCATCAGCGCGCTCATGGGCATCATCACGGCCTGTGTGGGCGGCATTATCCGCGATCTGCTGGCCGGCCACCCCTCTATCGTGCTGCGCCC
The DNA here is from genome assembly GCF_025961965.1 of Sphingobium sp. B1D7B. Classification (NCBI taxonomy): domain Bacteria; kingdom Pseudomonadati; phylum Pseudomonadota; class Alphaproteobacteria; order Sphingomonadales; family Sphingobiaceae; genus Sphingobium; species Sphingobium sp. B1D7B. Next base: position 888,500 of record NZ_JAOQOR010000001.1, on the reverse strand, counting down.
GGAAATCTATGTGACCGCCGCCGCCCTGTCGGCAGGCCTCTATGCCCTGCTCGCCAGCATCGGCATGGCCGCCCCTTGGGCCGCCGTGCTGGCGGTGATCGCCGGCTTCATCCTGCGCGCCGTTGCCATCGTGCGCGGCCTTGCGCTCCCGCATTATCGCGCCAGCATCAGCCCGGATCAGGCAGGTGGCCCCTCGGGATAATGCGGCAGATCATCGGCCGATGTCAGCCAGCTCAGCCCGCTTGAGGTCCAGATATGCTCGGTCGGCGGGTAGCGCTCGGGTTCATCCAGGCTGCCAATGGCAAGGCCGATCACATTGGCCGAGGCGCGCTCCGAGAACAATGTGGTTCCGCACGCGGTGCAGAAGCCGCGTCGCAACGCCGCCGAGCTGTGATGCCATCCCACCGGGCCTTCGATACGGACGGCATCGAGCAGCACCAGCACCCGCGCATAAAGCGGTGCGCCGGTCGCCTTTTGGCAGAGCCGGCAATGACAGGCGCGAATGTTGATCGGCGCCGTATCGGTCGCATAGCGGCAAGCGCCGCACAGGCAACCGCCGGTGATCGCGGCCGCCATTTCAGAGCGGCCGCTGGGCAGCGCCAACGAGGATGCCGAGCCAGCCTGCCTGCTCGCCCGACGTCATGGCGCTGGCCGGCGTAAAGGCGCGGCATTCCAGGCAGTCCGCGCGGATCGACGGGCCTTCCACCAGCCCCTTCAGATCACGCATGATACGCACGGCAATCTGCCGCTGCTGCCGCGCCGCATAGCTCAGCAGATCGCGCGGGGCGGTGATGGCGGGCGCTCTAGTCTCCCCGCTCAGGAACATGCCGAGAAACTGCGCGAGCGAATCCGGCTCCGGGTCGAAATAGCGCGCGCTTGCGGCGTCACCGCTCAGCTTGGCGCGCCGCGCGGCTTCCGCCACGGCCTCTTCCAGCCCGCCGAAGCGGTCGACCAGCTTGAGCTGATGCGCCATGCCGCCGGCCCACACCCGGCCCTGCGCGATCTCGTTGACGCGCTGCGGCGTCATCTTGCGGTTGCTGGCGACCAGACCGATGAACTTGCCGTAGATATCCTCCACGCTCGCTTGCGCCAGCGCGTTGAACTCGGGGCTCACCCCACCGATCACGTCCGGCTCGCCGGAGAGCGGCGTCGCTTTCACGCCATCGCTGGTGATGCCGACCTTGGCGAGCGCATCCTCGAAGCTCGGCAATATGCCGAACACGCCGATCGACCCGGTGATCGTCGCCGGCTCGGCAAAGATCATGTCGCTGGCCGTACTGACCCAATAGCCGCCGCTGGCCGCGACATTGCCCATCGAGACGACGATCGGCAAGCCCTTGGCCCGCGCCTGCGCCAGGGCGAGGCGAATTTCCTCCGCCGCCGCCGCCGATCCGCCGGGCGAATCGACGCGCAGCACCAGTGCCTTCACCGAATCCTCGGCCACCGCATCGTTGATGAGGCTGGCGACGCTGGTGCCCCCGGCTTGCCCCGGCGCCGCTTCGCCATCCACGATTTCTCCGGCCACGGTGACGACGCCGACCTGCCCGCCGCTGCCTTCCTTGTGCTTGCGCAAATAGCCCTCGAACGGGATGGCGGCGTAATCGCCCGGCCGCGGATCGCTCGCCTCCCCGACGATTTCGGCGACATGATTGCCGAACGTCACCGGATCGCCGAGCTTGTCGACCAGCCCTGCCGCCTGCGCCGCCTTGGCCGTATCACCGCCATTGGCGCGCAGCAGCGCCAGCGGATCGGCCAGATAATCCCGCACCCGCGCCGCCGGACGCGCCTTGCCCACATGTTCCAGCCAGTCGGACCAGATCGCCGTTACCAGCGCCTCATTGGCGGCACGCGCCTCGGGCGACTGTTCGGCCTGCGTATAGGGCTCCACCGCGCTCTTGAAGCTGCCGACGCGGTAGACATGCGCCTTCACCCCCAGCCGGTCGATCAGGCCCTTGAAGTAGAGATTGCTCCCGCCCGGCCCGGTCACCCCGACCATGCCGAGCGGATCGAGCCACACTTCGCTGGCATGGGCGGCCAGCATGTAGCTGGCATCGTCATAATAAGAGGCGCGGGTGAGCACCGGCTTGCCCGCGGCGCGCACCTTGTCCAGCGCCTCGCCCACGCGCTGCATCGCGACCTGACCGCCGCCGCCAAAGCCATCCAGATCGAGCACCACGGCCTTGATCGCGCTGTCGCCGGCCGCCGCCTCGATGGCGCGCACCACGTCGCGCAGGCGATACTCGCCCGACCCGCCGGTGCCCGCGACCATCGCATATTGATCGATCGGCCGGGGCTGCTCGACGATCGGCCTGTCCAGCGCAAGATAGAGCGCACCACTGGCCGGAAAGCTCTCTTCCATCCGCGCGGCCTTGAGGCCGGCGTAGAGCATCGCGAAGAAGAGGATGAGGAAGAGCAGGACCAGCGCGTCCTTCACCCCCATCATGATTTTCCAGGCAGTTTTCACAAGACTCAGCACGTTGGCGGCTCCTTTGCCGCTTCGCTAGCGCATCTTCCTGCCCGATGCACGTTCCCGTCAGATGCAAAACGCCCCGGCGATTGCGAACCGCCGGGGCGCATCATGCTTGATTGGTCGTCAGCCCTTCTTCTTCCAGGTGAAGAAGGCGGACATGACGTAGTTCCACACGACGCTGACCATGATTCCGGCCAGTGCGGACAGGGCCCAATAGGCCTTGTTGACGAACAGCCAGTCCGCCACGCCGATATTGGCCGCAGCACCGAAGGCACAGACGAGGTTGAAGGTGATCCAGCCGCGCAGCAATCCCCAGCCCTGCAGGCGCTGGTCGCGGTAGGTGAACATGTTGTTGAGCAGGAAGTTGCTGGTGATGGCGACGAGCGTCGCTGCGGTCTGCGCCGCCGCGAAGCTGACCCCCAGCGCCACAAACAGCAGCGTCAGCACCGCAAAGTGGACGACCACGCCCGTGCCGCCAACCATGGCGAAGCTCAGGAAGCGGACGGGCACGATATGGCCCACCGCCTTGTCCATGAGCAGCTGCACATATTCCCACAGCACCAGGCTATCGAGCTTGCTCTCGCCGAACTGGCGCGTGCGGAAGGTGTAGGGCACTTCCGCAACCCGCAGCGGCGTGGGTGCGCTGGCCGCGATATCCAGCAGGATCTTGAAGCCCACGGTCGAGAGATTGGGCAGCGAGCGCATGAAGGCATCCCGCCGCATCATCATGAAGCCGCTCATCGGGTCGGAAATCGGCGTCTTGGTCAGCTTGAGCGCCAGCTTGGTGGCGAACTGGCTCATCCGCTGGCGGCTCTCGCTCCAGTCGCCCATGCCACCGCCTTCGACATAGCGGCTACCCACCACCAGATCGACATCATCCGCCCTGATCCGCTCGAACATGGTCTTGAGCACGCTCTCATCGTGCTGAAGATCGGCATCCATGATCGCCACATAAGGGGCGGATGTCGCAAGAATGCCCTCGACGCAGGCGCTCGACAGGCCCCGGCGCCCAAAGCGATGGAGAATGCGCACGCGTGGATCGCGCTGAGCCAGCGCCCGCACCTTGCCGGAGGTATCGTCGGGCGAATTATCGTCCACGAACACCAGCTCCCAGGCGACGCCGGGCAGGGCCTTGTCGACCAGATCGGCGAGCAGGGCCACATTCTGCGCTTCGTTGAAGGTCGGAACGACGATCGCAAGCTCGGCCGGAAGCATCTGCGCCGCGACCGGAGCGTCTGTCATGATCTGGATGGTCACTCGGAAAGGTCCTCAATGGCTGGCGCGGCGGGTTGACGGGTCGGCGCTGATGCAGGGTCGGGATGATGGTACAGCGTACCGGTGAAGGCGAAATTACCGGGACGATCGATTGTTTCCGCCGGGCGCCATCCGGCCGCCGTCAGGGCGGGGACCAAATCCCTCGCCGGCGGGGGCGTCTCACCCCGCGCCACGGCGCGCAGGTCATTGTGGCTTTTGAGTTCGACATGGCTGACCAGCAATGTCGCGCGGTCGGCCAGCGCCGTCAGCGGCTGCGGCGGCCCACCCGGATCGCCGCCGCGCGTGATCCGAATCGCGGATCGCCCGTCCGCCGTCAGCAGCCATTGCGGCAGATCGTCGCGATGGGTGCGATAGAGCGGGAAATAGGCCCATGCCCAGGCATCGCCGACATGCAGCACGGCGAGCGGCTTCTCCGCCTTGGCCACCATGGACTCCAGCGTGCGCGAAGGCCCGTGGATGAACCAGTCGGCCCGCACCAGGAACATGACCAGCGCCGCCGCGCTACCGATGACCAGAAGGGCGGTGCCCGCGTGGCGAACCCAGTCGGCGACCCGCCCGCGCCTCGCGATGGCCCCGTCAGCGGCGAGCGCGAGGATCACCGCGAGCGGCGCCAGCATCCAGATATTATAGCGCGGCGCGAGCGCATCGAATTGCGAGACCAGCAGCGCCGCCGCGATGGTCACGATCGTGCCCGCAGCCAGCGCGAGGATCAGGCCGATGACCGGATCATGCCGGATGGCTGTTCCGCGTGTGGCGGCCTGCCCGCCAAGGCCGACTGCGGCGATGAGCAAAAGGATAGCGCCCCCCGCAAAGCACAAGGCGGCCACCGGCAGATCGACTAAAGTCGCGCCACTCACCAGCATCTGCGCCAGAAAGGCCGCGATGTCGCCCAGACCGACCCCGCCGGCCGGCGCGGCGGAGCCGGGTGCCGGCGAACTCAGATTGGCCGCACCCAGAACGAAGGGCGCAAGTCCTGCCCACAGCAGCAACAGCAGCGCATAGGCCAGCACCACCCGCACCGCGCCGCGCACGGTCCGCGCATCGATGAAGATCGCCAGCGTATAGGCCGATGTCGCGACGAGGCCGAAGAAATGCGTGTAGCCGCTCAGCACGCCGAGCAGCACGAACAGGCCCAGCCGCCGCACGCTTTGCGCCACGTCGCCGCGAATCACCATCGCCGCCTGCCCACAGCTGATCGCGAGAAGGATGGGATAGGCGCGGATTTCGACGGCCATCGAGACCAGCCGGGGGGAAAGCACCAGCAGCAGCCCGGCAATCAGGGCCGCGCGCGACCCGTAGCGAGACGCCAGCGCGCGCATCAGGATCAGGATGCCGCCGGCGGTGATCGCCGCATGATAAAGCCGGAACGCCAGCTCATTGGCGCCCCACAGGTGCCAGCCGATCATATCGATAAAGTAGCTGAGCGGCGGCATCCGGTCATCCGGTACGCCGAACCCGGCATCATAGCCGCCGGCCAGCCAGGAGAGCAGCGCGCCCGGCGCGAGGGTGACGCCGGAAAGCTGGGTCGTCTCGTCGATCCAGATATTCTGGACACGCGCGAAGAGGAATGCCGCAATGGCAAAAATCACGAGGACGGGCGTGGCCGCAAGCCAAAGCCGTCCTGCACCGCTGGACCCCTGCTTCATTGATTCCCCACGTCCCACAGGCCCGCCGGCCCGCATATCAGATCATCATTCCGCCAGCCGCTAGCACCGGCAGCCTAATTTTACGTCAACTGGCGTGCGCGCCATGGCCGAGCGCGAGATACTCCAGCGACTGCATTTCCATCAGGCGGGAGACCGTCCGCTCGAACTCGAACTTGCCATCCCCCCGCGGATAGAGATGCTGCGGCAGGGCGTCCGCACCGGCGATCAGCTTGACCTTATGCTCGTACAGGGCGTCGATCAGCGTGACGAAGCGCGCGGCCTCGTTGCGATTTTCCGGGCCGAGCACCGGAATGCCGACAATGATGACGCTGTGGAAGCGCCGCGCAATGGCGAGATAATCCGCCGCGCCGCGTGCTTCTCCGCACAGGCGCTTGAATGAAAACACCGCCACGCCCTTGAGGCTCTTGGGCACATGCAGGCTGCGCCCGCCGCCGACGCTCAGTTCCTCGCTCGGCACATTGGCGCTGTCTTCAGGCGGATAGTCCGTCAGGCGGAAGAAGATTTCGCGCAGCTTGGCGGTGGTCTCATCGCCATTGGGGACATGCCAGATGTCCATGCCGCCCAGCCGATCCAGCCGATAATCGGTCGGCCCGTTCAGCGGCACCACGTCGAGACGCGCCTTGAGCAGATCGATAAAGGGCAGGAACAGCTCGCGATTGAGCCCATCCTTGTAGAGATCGTCCGGCGCGCGGTTGGAGGTGGCGACCAGCGTCACCCCGGCATCGAACAGCGCGGTGAACAGGCGGGACATGATGGCGGCATCCGCCATATTGTTGACCACCATTTCATCGAACAGCAGCACCTTGGCCTCGGCCGCGAGTTGCGCGGCGACGGGCGCAATCGGGTCGCCGCTCTCGCTCTCGCGCACCGCCCTCAGCCGCGCATGCACATCGAGCATGAACTCGTGGAAGTGGATGCGGCGCTTGGCGGGGCCATCCAGGCAATCGCGCATCAGGTCCATCAGCATGGACTTGCCGCGCCCGACGCCACCCCAGAGGTACACGCCGCGGATCGGCTCGGGCGCCTTGCGGAGCATCCGCCAGAGTACGGAGCCTTTCTTCGGCGCGGCTTCCAGCTCCTGCTGCAGCCGGTCGAGCCGGATCGCGGCAGCGCGCTGATCCGGATCGGGTTTCAGCTCTCCAGCGGCGATAAGGTCGTCATAACAGGAGAGCAGGCCACTCATGCGTCGCGCGGGGAGGCCTCCGCCGGGGCGCTGTGCTGCACGCGCGGCTGCATGATCTCATATTTGGGCAGCGCCGGGTCGAAATAGTCCCAGGCCACGGCATCCTTCATGTAGATGACGCTTTGCGGCGACACGCGGTCGGGCTCATCGAGAGACCCGGCCTGCACCATGATGAACTCGCCCGGCAGCGTGCCGGAGGTGAAAATCCGCCCGCCGCATGTTCCGCAGAAATGCCGCGTCACATCCCCGCCGGTATCGCCATGGTTGGTATAGGTCTTGGGCGTGCCCTCGATGGCGAGCTGGCTGTTATGGATGCCGATGATCGTGGTGTGGCCGGTGCCGGTCGCCTTCTGGCAATCCTTGCAGCAGCATTGGGACACCCACAGCGTCGGCCCGGTCAGCTTGTAGCGGAGCTCTCCGCACAAGCAGCCGCCATCCAGAACTTCGCCTTCCTTCACCATCGCCGATCTCCGAATTGTCGTTGTCTCGGTCGACTGTGACGTCAAATCGCGCGTTCGACCATCATCTTTCGCGTCTCGGCAATGGCCTTGGCGGGCGACAGGCCCTTGGGGCACACATTGGCGCAGTTCATGATGGTGTGGCAACGATAGAGGCGGAAGGGATCTTCCAGATCATCGAGCCGCTCACCGGTCATCTCGTCGCGCGAGTCGGCCAGCCAGCGATAGGCCTGGAGCAGGATCGCCGGGCCAAGGAAGCGATCGGAATTCCACCAGTAGCTCGGGCAGCTGGAGGAGCAGCAGGCGCACAGGATGCACTCGTAGAGCCCATCCAGCTTCTCGCGATCCTCCGGGCTCTGCAGCCGCTCCTTGCCGCTCGGCGGCGGGGTGACGGTCTGCAGCCAGGGCTTGATCGAGCTGTATTGCGCATAGAAATGCGTGAAGTCCGGCACGAGATCCTTGATCACGTCCATATGCGGCAGCGGCGTGATGCGGACCTCGCCCTTGCAGTCCTCGATCGCGGTCGTGCAGGCGAGGCCGTTCTTGCCGTTGATATTCATCGAGCAGGAGCCGCAAATGCCCTCGCGGCAGGAGCGGCGGAAGGTCAGCGACGAATCCTGCTCGCCCTTCATCTTGATGAGGGCGTCGAGCACCATCGGCCCGCATTTATCGAGATCGATCTCGAACGTGTCGTAGCGGGGGTTCTCGCCGCTATCCGGATCGTAGCGATAGACCTTGAACTTCTTGACGTTCGTGGCGCCGTCCTGCGCCTTGTGCACGGTCCCGTTCTTGCGAACGACGCTGTTTGCGGGGAGGGAGAATTCGGCCATCGTCTGTTTCCTGCCGCCTGCTGGCTGATCGGGCGCTTGATGCCGCGCCGCAATAAAAGCAATGCGGCGTCCTAGCGCGTGTGTCCGCGCGGCTCAAGCACCGAGCGGAGGCCACGCGAAATTGCTTGTCACCGCTGCCATCCTGCATCCAAACACCCCGCCAGACGTTCCCGGCGAGCATGACGGTCACAATGAGCGACTCCCTCTTCATCTATAATGAGCGCAGCGGCACATGCGATCCTGCGCTGGTGTCCGCGATCCAGGCCGCGTTCGCGCAGGCCGGACGACCCATCGGCACCGCCCGGCCCATCGACGACGGCCCGCTCCCAGACGCCGCGCAGGCCCGTGAGCGCGGCATTGGCCTCGTCATCATTCTCGGCGGGGATGGCTCGCTCGCCTCCACCGCGCAGGCGCTCGCCGGCTGGGATGGCACCCTGCTCGCGCTGCCCGGCGGCACGATGAACCTGCTGGCCCACCGGCTCCACGGCAATCTCGATCCGCTCGCCATCGCCAAGGCCTATCTGGCGGACAAGGGGACCGTGATGGCCGTGCCGGTGATCGAGGCAGACGAGATCACCGCCTATACGGGCATCATCGTCGGCCCCACGGCCGCGTGGGGCAATGTGCGCGAGGCGCTGCGCAATCATGATCTCGCCGCGCTGGCGGAAAAGGTGCCGGAGGCCATCACCGCCACCTTCGAGGCCCCGGCCGTCTCCCTCGTCGGCGATCCGCGCGATTATCCCGCGATCTTCGTCGAGCCGGCCAAGCAGGGCTTGCATGCCTATGGCGTGCTCGCCCGTAATGCCGGCGAGTTGTTCGCGCATGGCTGGGCCTGGCTCTCGGGCGATTTCCGCAATGGGCCCTCCGAATCACTCGGCACCGCCGATCATCTGGAGATAGAAAGCGCCGGCAAGACGCTGGACCTGCTCGTCGATGGCGAGAAGGCGACCACCAAGGCGCCCTTCAACCTCCGCAGCGCCCAGTCGGGCGTGCGCTTCTTCGCCGCACAGGGGGACGCAGGCTGGCGCTGAGCCATAGCGCCGCCGCCCGCCGTACGACATTTCTCCCCCTCCAGCGCCACGCCGGGCCCTTCCCACCAGCCCACGGACATGCTGAAATGCAGCCATGTCCATGCTCACGCGCCTGCTCACCGCCGCTCTGGCTTTCTCCGCGACCACCGCGCTGGCCGAACCGGCCGATCCCGCCGATCCCAATCTGCCGCGCCTCAAGAAAGTGCTCGCCGCCACGCCGCTGATCGACGGGCATAATGACTGGCCCGGCGCCATCGCCGGCCATGATGGCGATGCGCGCTGGTCGGTGGATCTGACCCGGCTGAACACAGAGGATTTCGATACGGACATCTCCCGGCTTCGGCAGGGCATGGTCGGCGGTCAGTTCTGGTCCGTCTATGTCCCCGCGACGCTGCCGCCGCTGGAACAGGTCAAGAAGACGCTGGAACAGATCGACCTCGTGAAATCCATCGTGCGCCGCTACCCGGCCGAGTTCACGCTCACGCGCACCGCCGCGCAGGTCCGGGCCGCGCACAAGGCCGGGCGGATCGCCTCGCTGATCGGCGCGGAAGGCGGCGGCCAGATCGACGAGAGCTTCTCGGTCCTGCGCGCTTATGCCGAGCTGGGCGTGGGCTACCTCACCCTGACGCACAGCCGCACCATTGCCTGGGCGGACAGCGCCACCGACGATCCGGCCCATGGCGGGCTCACCCCGTTCGGCGTGGCGGTGGTGCGTGAGATGAACCGGCTGAACATGCTGGTCGATCTCAGCCATGTGAACGAGGACACGATGCTGGACGCGATCGCCGCGAGCCGCGCGCCGGTCATCTTCTCCCATTCCAGCGCACGGGCGCTGTGCGATCATCCTCGCAACGTCTCGGACAAGGTGCTCAAGGAGGTCGCGCGCACCGGCGGCATCGTCATGGTCGCCTTCGCGCCCAATTATATTTCGGAGCCGCGCCGGGTGTGGGGCGTGCAGCAGGGCGCCCAGCGCGCGCTCTACAACCAGCCGCCGCTCAACGGCCTCTATATCGGCCAGCCGGACCGGGCGAAGGCCGCCATGGAAGCCTGGCTCGCCGCCAATCCCGAGCCGCGCGTGACGGTGCAGATGGTCGCCGACCATATCGATCATATCGCCAGGGTCGCCGGCTATGATCATGTCGGCCTTGGGGGCGATTATGATGGGCTGCCGGCCCTGCCGGACGGCATGACCGGCGTTGAAAGCTATCCGCCACTGCTGCTGGAGCTGATGAAACGCGGCTGGAGCGATGCCAATATCGCCAAGCTGGCCGGCGGCAACATCCTGCGCGTCATGGAACAGGCCGAGAAGGTCGCCGCCTCCCTGAAGGACGAACCACCCGCCACCGGCACGCGCGAGGCGATGGACGCCGCGCCGAAGGGCTAAGCCATCCCCTCAATTCACCCCCTCAATTCACAGGCGCGCGCCGCCTGTAACTCAGCGCTTCCGCCACATGCGCCCGCCCCACGGTCTCCGCGCCTGCCAGATCGGCAATGGTGCGGGCGACCCTGAGCACGCGGGTATAGCCCCGCGCGCTCAGCTTCATCGCGGCGGCAGCCTGCGCGAGAAGATCGCGGCCCGGCGCGTCCGGCGCGGCATGGGCATCCAGCGCATCGCCAGTCAGTTCCGCATTGGTGCGCGCGCCACCGCTTGATGCCGCGCGCGCCGTCTGGCGTGCCCGGGCCTGCGCGACGCGGGCGGCAACCTCCGCCGATCCCTCGACCGGGGGCGGGAGCAGCAGATCCGCCGCGGAAACCGCGCCGACCTCCACATGCAGATCGATCCGGTCCAGCAGCGGTCCCGAAACCTTCGCCTGATAATCCCCCGCACAGCGTGGCGCCCGCGAGCAGGCCAAAGCGGGATCGGCGAGATGCCCGCAGCGGCAAGGATTCATCGCGGCAATCAGCTGGACCCGCGCCGGGAAGGTCACATGCGCATTGGCGCGCGCGACGCTGACCTCGCCCGTCTCCAGCGGCTGCCGCAAACTATCCAGCACCGCGCGCTGAAATTCGGGCAGCTCGTCCAGAAACAGCACGCCCAGATGCGCGAGGCTGACTTCCCCCGGCTTCACCCGCAGCCCGCCCCCGACCAGCGCCGCCATGGAGGCACTGTGATGCGGCGCGCGATAGGGGCGGTTCTGGCTGATCCGCCCGCCCGAGAGCGTGCCGGCCACGGATGCGACCATGGAGACTTCCAGCGCTTCGGCCGGGGTCAGCGGCGGCAATATGCCCGGCAGGCAGCTCGCCATCAGCGATTTGCCGGCTCCTGGCGGCCCGACCATCACCAGATTATGGCCACCGGCCGCCGTGATCTCCAGCGCTCGCTTGGCGACCTCCTGGCCCTTCACTTGCCGCAGATCCGGCCCCGGCACAGGCGGTTCGACAGTGCCGGGCGCCGGGCGCGGCAGCACCGTCGCGCCCTTGAGATGATTGATGAGACCGAGCAGATCCGGCGCAGCCAGCACGCCTTCGGAGCCTGCCCAGGCAGCCTCCGACCCCTGCGCCGCCGGGCAGATCAGCGTCTTGTCCGCCTGCGCCGCATGGAGCGCGGCCAGCAGCACGCCCGGCACCGGCGCGATGCGCCCGTCCAGCCCCAGCTCACCCACGACGAGATGATCGGCCAGTTGCTCGGCATCGACGACGCCCATCGCCCCCAGCAGGGCCAGCGCGATCGGCAGATCGTAATGCGAGCCTTCCTTGGGCAGGTCCGCCGGTGAGAGATTGACCGTGATGCGCTTGGGAGGCAGCGAGAGGCCGATGGCGGCGATGGCATTGCGCACGCGCTCGCGGCTTTCCGCCACGGCCTTGTCCGCCAGCCCGACGACGATGAAGTTCGGCAAGCCGGAGACAAGCTGGCACTGCACCTCGACCGGCCGTGCCTCCAGCCCGAGAAACGCCACCGTTTCCACCGTCGCAACCAAGACTTGCCCCCTCTTTGTTCCCCTCCCTGTCTATGTCGGGTCAACGGGGCAAAGTCGAGCCGCTTTCGTCGGGCTGGTAGCGCGGCGGCAGGTTGAACAGCGCCGCGAAGCGCGCCTCCAGCGCCGCATCGCCACTCACGCTGAGCTCGCCCGTCTCGGCAAGCTGGTCGACGGGCATCTTGCCGTAGAAGCGCTTGGCAAGGCCGCGCGCGCTGCCCTCATAGGCGAGGTCCGGCGCCGAGACCTCGCCGGCTTCGACATGATAAAGCCCGCGATCCAGACTGGCGCGATAGGGCGTGCCGTCAATGCGAAAGCCGACCTGCAGCACCATCTCCGCCGCCGCTGCCCGATCCAGATTGACCTTGAAAGAGAGCATCATCGCCGTGCCGTTGAGCGGCAGCATCCGGTCATGCGTCGGCGAGCGATAGGCCCATTGCGCCATCGCCAGCACCATCGGCTCGGCCTCCTTGCCCCATGGCGTCAGGCCATAAACCTGCACATTGGCGGGCGGCGGCAGGCGCAGACGCTCGACAATGTGGCGCTCCTCCAGCTCGGTCAGGCGCTGGGTGAGCACATTGGCGCTCAGCCCCGGCAAGGCCGCGCGCAGATCGGAAAAGCGGCGCGGCCCGAGCAGCAATTCGCGGACGACAAGCAACGCCCAGCGCTCCCCGACCAGATCGAGCCCGTGCGCAAGGCCGCAGGCGTCGTCAAACCGACGCTTTTGAGGGAGTTTCGCCTCGTGAGTTATTTTTTCTAACTCCATAGTTGCAACATCTAATTTCTTCCGTCAGGATCGTCAAGGTCGGTGATTCGGGTGGGGCCGATACGGCGAGAGAGTTTGGGAGAGGACGGGTAGCTGCCATGGAACGGATGATTTTCGTCAATTTGCCAGTCACGGATCTGGCACGGTCGATGCGCTTCTATGAGGCGATCGGAGCAGTCAACGATCCGCAATTCACCGACGAGAGCGCCGCGATGATGCGCTTTTCCGAGACGATCTGCGTCATGCTGCTCACCCGCGAGCGCTTTGCCAGTTTCACGCCGCGAAAAATTCCCGATGCGCATGAATGTGCGCAAGTGCTGCTCGCACTCAGCGAGGAGAGCCGTGCGTCCGTGGATGCGATCACGGAGCGCGCGGCTGCTGCGGGCGGCACGCCCGATCCCAATCCGCTGCAGGACCACGGCTTCATGTATGGCCGCAGCTTCGCCGATCCCGATGGCCACATCTGGGAAACCGCGTGGATGGACATGAGCGCCGTCCCGCAACCGGCCTGATTGCTTCGGCAGGAGATGCGACCATGTCCTTCCAGGCCTATCTGGACACGATCAAGGCAAAAACCGGCCAGTCGCCGGACGACTTGCGCGCTTACGCCGCCTTTCAAGGCTTTCTCGACGACGAGAAGAAGCTGCGCCCGGAGGTGAAGGCGGCGACGCTGGTCGCCAGTCTCAAGCGCGATTTCGATCTCGGTCAGGGTCACGCGATGGCGGTCTACGCCCTGCTCAAGGGTACGCGCAAGGAAGGCGACTGAGCCCCTGCAGCATTCAGACCGCACAGAGAGGAGTGATACATGTCTCAGAGGGATAGCGCCTCCATCGAGGTGACTGCATTTTCATGGGTGCCGCCGTTCGCGCGCGGCCATGTCCGCGATCTGCGGGTGCGCTGGGCGCTGGAGGAGGCAGGCCTCGATTATCGCACCCGCCTGATCAGCGCCATCGACCGGCCGGCGGACTATTATCGCGAGCAGCCCTTCGGCCAGGTGCCGCATTATCGGGAGGGGAATGTCGCCCTGTTCGAGAGTGGCGCCATCGTCCTCCACATCGCCGAGAAGGACGAGCGGCTGATGCCGCGCGATCCCGTCGGGCGGGCGCGGGCGATCACATGGGCCGTCGCCGCACTCAACAGCATCGAGCCGGGCATCATGCATCTGGCCGATATCGACCTGTTCTGCGCCGGGCAGGAGTGGGCGAGGCTGCGCCGCCCGGATGCCGTCAAGCAGGTGGAAGGCCGCCTCGACCGGCTTGCCGCAGCGCTGGGCGACAAACCCTGGCTGGAAGAGCGCTTCACGGTCGGCGACCTTCTGATGGTCGAGGCGCTGCGCAATCTCTCGCCGGATCGCCTCGCCATACCGGACGTGCTGACCGCCTATGTCGCGCGCGGCGAGGCGCGTCCCGCATTCAAGGCCGCCATGGCGGCGCAAATGGCCGACTTCATCTCCGATGATGCGGTCCAATCAGAAGGAGTATCCGCATGACCTATATCGATGGCATTCTCGTGCCGGTGAAGCCGGGCCGCAAGGCGGACTATCTGGAGATCGCCCGCCGGGTCGATCCGCTCTTCATCGAATATGGCGCGCTGCGCGTGGTGGAGGGCTGGAATGACGATGTGCAGCCCGGCAAGACCAACGATCTGCGCACCGCCGTCCTGGCGGAAGAGGGCGAGGATGTCGTCTTCTCCTGGATCGAGTGGCCGGACAAGGCGACCCGCGATTCCGGCTGGCAGAAGCTGATGGCCGACGAGCGCATGGCGCACGCCCCGGAGGACAATCCAATGGTCGGCCCGCGCATGATCTACGGGGGCTTCACCGTGATTCTGGACGAGCGCAAATAGCATTGGCGGGAGGAGGCGGCCCCATGACCAACAGGCAGGGCGAATTCATCTGGTACGAGCTGATGACCTCCGATCTGGAGGCCGCCCGCGCCTTCTACGGGGCGGTGGTCGGCTGGAGCATCGCGGACCGGAGCGACATGCCCGGCATGGACTATCGCATGATCCGCGCCGCCGATGGCGAGGTCGGGGGCATGATGGCGCTGGATGCCGAGATGATCGCAGGCGGCGGGCGCCCGATCTGGATCGGCTATATCGGCGTCGATGATGTCGACGTGACGGCGGCCGCGATCCTGGCCATGGGCGGTCGCCTCTACGTGCAACCGCAGGACATCCCCGGTGTCGGCCGCTTCGCCATGGCGGCCGACCCGCATGGCGCGCCCTTCTACATCATGCGCGGCAGCGTCGAGGGTGGCGTCAGCCGCGCCTTCTCGCCGCAAGCGGTGGGCCATTGCGGCTGGAACGAACTCTCATCGCCAAACCAACCGGCAGCGCTCGCCTTCTATACAGGCCTGTTCGGCTGGACCAATCCCTCCGCCATGCCGATGGGGCCGATGGGCGACTATCGTTTCCTGTCCGTGGGCGATCTGCCCATCGGCGCCAGTCTGGAACAGAAAGACCAGCGGGCCGAATGGCGCTTCTATTTCCGCGTCCCGTCCATCCGCGCCGCGATGGAAGCCATCACAGCCCATGGCGGCACCATCACCACAGGCCCCCATGAGGTTCCCGGCGGTGACTGGGTCGTCATGGGCACCGATCCGCAGGGCGCGCGTTTTGCGCTTGTGGGCGATCGATAAGGAGAGCGGAGATGACCAGCGCGATCACGCCCTGCATCTGGATGGACGGGACAGCCGAGGAGGCCGCGACCTTCTACGTCTCGCTCTTCCCGGATTCCCGCATCGACCGGATCGTCCGCTATGTCGATGACTCGCCCTTCCCGCCCAATTTCCCCGCCGGCACGGCCATGCTCGTGCTGTTCACGCTGAGCGGCCGACCATTCTCCGCATTGAACGGCGGGCCGATGTTTCCGCAGACCGAAGCCGTGTCGTTCGTCATCCCCGTGGATGATCAGGCCGAGCTGGACCGCGTCTGGACCGCCCTCACCGCGGATGGCGGCGCGGAGAGCATGTGCGGCTGGTGCAAGGATCGCTTCGGCGTCTCCTGGCAGGTCGTGCCGCGCCGCGTGCTGGAGATGCAGGCCAGCGATGACGCAGACGCCGTCCGCCGCATGAGCAGCGCGCTCATGACCATGCACAAGATCGACATCGCCACGCTCGAAACCGCCTTTTCCGGAGACTGACCCCGTGAGTTACATCCTCTACGCCCATCCCTTCTCCAGCTACAGCTGGAAGGCGATGATCGCGCTGCACGAGAAGGAACTGCCCTACACGCTGCGCAATGTCGAAGACGAAGGCGTGATGGACGCGCTGCGCGACCAGTGGCCGCTCGGCAAGTTCCCGGTGCTGGTGGATGAAGACACGCCGGCAATCGAGGCGACGACGATCATCGAATATCTCGACCTGCGCCACTATGAGCGCGCGCCCTTGATTCCCGCCACTGCCCATGATGCGCTGGATGTGCGCTTCATGGACCGCGTGTTCGACAATCATGTGATGACGCCGGTTCAGGCGGCGGTGACCGAGGCCCTGCCCCACCTCGTCGGCGCGAGCGATCCGGTGCGCACCCAGCGCGCGCGCGATGCGCTCGAGACCATTTATGGCTGGCTGGAAGCGCGGCTGACCGGGCATCTCTGGGCCTCGCCGCAAGGCTTCAGCATGGCGGATTGCGCCGCCGCGCCGGCTCTGTTCTATGCCGATTGGGTCCACCCGATCGGCGAGCGCTATCCGGAAGTGCGCGCCTATCGCGGGCGGCTGAACGCACGCCCGTCGGTTGCCCGCTGTATCGAGGGCGCAAGGCCCTATCGCCATTATTTCCCGCTTGGCGCGCCGGACCGGGATTGAAATCCTTAACCGACCGGGCCGGCTGCCGAGGGGTCACGCTCCCACGCTCCCCCCGGCCTGTGCCCTGGAACGATCAGCGCTGGCTCGCGATCCGGGTTTCACCGCCCTTGCTGATCTGCACCGAGTCCCCCGCGCCTTCGATCCGCGCGCCGGCATAGCTCAGTTCCTTCTCGGTCACGCAAACCCGGCGGGACATGCGCGTGCCGGTCGTCGCCTGCTGCTTGAAGCAATAGAAGGTCTGGCCACCACGCTTCAGCACCTTGGCCGGAATCTGATAGGTGGTTTCCGCAGCAGGCGCGGCCAGCGCCGGCTGGGCCAGCGGCAGGATGGCGATAGCGGCAGCGGCGGCGATCAGATGAAATTTGCTCGACATGTTGGTTCTCCCTACTGAATTTTTTCAGTCCCGAATGACTGACACACAAGGCTTTGCACTTTGCGTGCCAACTCATAAAAACACGTCTTTTCAGTGTTTTGAAAATCAGGAGGCTCAGCACCTTCAAAAGCCTCCTCCCACAGGTTGGTTATTCGTTCAGATAGTTGGCGAAATTCACCATCACACACCGAGCGCCATATCGAAAGCATGCTATTTTGTTTGCGCATCATCCGCTCTACGCTCACCGCCGCGAACAGAATGCGGGCACACCCCCCGTGAGGAGAGCCGGATGATGAGGATGACGAAGGCGGCGTCGAACGCGCCGGCCAAGGCCCGCGAGGCACGGCGCTGAATGGTCTGGCCGCACAGCTTCACCGATCTGCGTGACGCCGCCCGCCGCCGGTTACCGCGCTTCCTGTTCGATTATGTCGATGGCGGGAGCATCGACGAGCTGGCCCTGGCGCGCAACAGCGCCGCCGTTCGCGCCGTCACCTTGCGCCAGCAGGTGCTGAACGACGTCTCGGCATCCGATCTTTCGACCACTTTGTTCGGGCAAAAGCTCGCCATGCCCCTGATGCTCGCGCCGATCGGCATGGGTGGATTGCTGGCGCGGCGCGGCGAGGCGCAGGCGATCCGGGCCGCCCATGCCAACGGCGTGCCGATGGTCGCCTCGACCGTGACGGTCTGCTCGGCGGAAGAAATCGCCGGCACCGGCCTGCCCTTCTGGTTCCAGCTCTACATGGCCAAGGATCGCGGGTTCATCGCCGACCTGCTGGCCCGGGTGAAGGCTCTGGGCTGCAACACGCTGTTCATGACCGTCGACCTGCCCCTGCCCGGCCCGCGCTGGCGCGACCAGCGCTCGGGCCTCTCGGGACCGCCCGGCCTGCGCGGTCAGGCCCGGCGCTGGCGTGAGATCCTTGCCCATCCCGGCTGGGCCTGGGATGTCGGGCTGCATGGCCGCCCGCATACGCTCGGCAATCTGGTGCCGATCATGAACGGCAAGGTGCGCATGGGCGATTTTCTGCGCTGGAGCGGCCAGAACTTCGATCCGTCCGTCACCTGGAAGGATCTGGCCTTCATCCGCGAGCATTGGTCCGGCACGCTGGTGCTCAAGGGCATCATGGACCCGGCCGACGCAGTCCGCGCGGCGGAGATCGGTGCCGATGGCATCGTCGTCTCCAACCATGGCGGCCGCCAGCTCGATGCCACGGTCGGCACCGCGCAGGCGCTGCCGGATATCGTGGCAGCGGTGGGTGATCGCCTCACCGTGCTGATCGATGGCGGCATCCGCAACGGCCTCGATGTGCTGCGCATGCTGGCGCTGGGTGCCAAGGGCGTCATGATCGGCCGCCCCTGGGCCTTCGCCCTCGCCGCCGGGGGAGAAGCCGCCGTCTCCCGCATGCTCGCACAATATGCGCTCGAACTACGCTCCGGCCTCGCGCTCACCGGCTGCGCCCGCGTTACGGACGCCGGGCCGCATTTGCTCGATCATCGGGGCGTAAGCGAACAACCTTAGCCCCTCCTGTTGAGCTTCGCTCGCCTGCGGCTCAGAGGAGGGGTTGGGGTGGTGTTACACCCGCGCAGTCATTCACCGGCTATGCGATGCTGGCGCATCGCCACCACCCCCAGCCCCTCCTCTCAACAGGAGGGGAGATTCAGCCTCCCCTCAGGCCGCCTGTTCAAGGGCGGTCGAGCCGCTTTCCAGCAACATCGTCGCAGCCGCCGTGTTGGAAATGGGGATGTGATAATTCCGGCTGACCTCGGCCACATCCTCGCCCAAGGCCCCACGCGCCGCGATCCAGTTGACGATCTCTATGCCCTGGCTGCCCGCTTCCTCGACAATATCGAGGGCGCTGATTTTCGTCAGCGCATCCGGATCGGGGCCGAGATTGTCCATGCAGAACTGGTCGTAGCGCTGGTTGATAAAGCCGGCGCGTTCCCCGTCCAGCTGGTGGGAGAGTCCGCCGGTGCCGAACACCACGATCCGCTCATCGCCCTGCCAGCTGCGCAGCGCCTTGCCGACCGCGCGACCGAGCGCCAGGCAGCGCTTGGGGCTCGGCAGCGGATGCTGCACGGTGTTGATGGCGATGGGCACGATGCGCACCGGCCACTGTCCGCCGCCGGGCCATGACAGCTGGAACGGCACGACCAGCGCATGATCCACGAGCATCGACTGGCAGGTCGTGACATCGAATTCGTCCTCCACCAGTCCCTCGATGATGTGCCACGAGAGGGCGGCGTCGCCCTTGAACCCGTTCTGCACCGGCAGGCCCCAGCCCTCATCGGCATTGTGATAGCTGTCCGCCGCGCCCACCGCGAAGGTCGGCATCTTGTCGAGGAAGAAGTTGAGGCCGTGGTCATTGTAGAAGACCACGGCAACGTCCGGTCTGGCGGTTGCAAGCCAGCGATGGATCGGCTTGAACCCATCGAAGAACGGGCTCCAATAAGGGTCCTGCTCCTGACCGCGCGCAATGGCGCCGCCGATTGCCGGCACGTGGCTGGTGAAGATACCGCCGAGAATATGCGCCATGGCTCAGGCCTCCTCTTGCTGATGGGCTGCGTCGAGCAGCATTTGACGGAAAGCCTCGACACTCATGCCGGTCTGCTGCGCCCCCACATCCTGCACATTGAGGCCGTAGATGCCGGCCAGCTTGGCGAGATAATAGATGTTGCCGCCCGCCTCGATCATCTGGAGGACATTGCGGGCGCGGACCGCCTCGCGCTGCTCCTCAGTCAGATGGAAGCGCTCGAAATAGGCTTCCTCGTCCGCCTGATAGGCGGCGCGATTGGCAGCATCGTTGAACGAAAAGCACATGGCGTTCAGCGCGAAGCCGCGCGCCGCCGCATCACCGTCGAAGACCGGCGTACCGGGAATGATTCGTTTGGCGGTCGTTCCCGCCTCGATCGTTTCGATCGCACCCATTGATCCATGCTCCTGCTTCAGGACTGGATCCGTCACTGCGCTCGCCGCGCCGGGCAGACATTGACCTTGATCAAGCAGGGGATGTTGATCGCGCGGGGGGTCGTCCTCGCAGCGCCCCTGGCGCTAGGGAGTCACCAGAAGGCGCGGCGATTAAGCTCGTGACCGAAGGCAAGCAGGGCGACGCCGAGCAGCGTATAAGGCGTCTCGCCGGCCCAGCCATGCGGCAGGCTGAGCGCCCCGGCCATGATGCCAAGGCCGAGCGCGCCGACCGCGACCGGGAGGGCCATGCCATGCTTGAGCGCGCCGTGGCCGAGCGCCAGCGCGCCGAGCACCATGGCGATCATCAGGCCGGCTTCGTGGATGATCTCCGCCTCGAAAATGCCCGCGACAGAAGACAGCACGCCCACGGCAATCGCCGTCGTCAGGCAATGCACGGCGCACAGGCCGGACAGGCCGATGGCCAGCCGGTCGAGCTGTGGCATTGTCCACATCCGGGGTGCGGTGAGCGTTCTCATTGCAAGGGCCATACGCCCCCTCGCGGGAAGATACAACATATCCTTTGCCTCCGGGTGAGCCCTTTATGCTGGGGGCTTGCTTCCGCCGATCCCGCGGCGCATGGGGACCGGATGGCTGAACTTGCGCACTCGTCCTCGCCCGGTGCGCCCGCGGTCAGCGGGCGCCATCTTGGCCGTCCCGCCACGCTGGCACGCTGGCTGTTCGTCGTCGCGGGCCTGATTCTCTTCATGGTGGCGGTGGGTGGCATCACCCGCCTGACCGAGTCGGGCCTCTCCATCACCGAGTGGAAGCCGGTGACCGGCACCCTGCCGCCCATGAACGAGGCACAGTGGCAGCAAGAGTTCGACCAGTATCGGACCAGTTCACAATATGCGCTGATGAACAAGGGCATGACGCTCGAAGCGTTCAAGCACATCTATTTCTGGGAATATTTCCACCGTCTGGTCGGCCGCATCATCGGCCTTGCCTATGCCGTGCCGCTGGCCTGGTTCGCGCTCCGTCGCGCTGTTCCGCGCGGCTTCGGTGTCCGCTTGCTGGTGCTGCTGGCGCTCGGCGGCGCCCAGGGCACCGTCGGCTGGCTGATGGTGAAGAGCGGCCTTGTCGACCGGGTGAACGTGCAGCCGGCGATGCTCGCCGCGCATCTGGGCATGGCGCTGATCCTGCTCGGCGCCGTGGTGTGGACGGCCTGCGATTTCCTGCGGCTGGCCCGGCACGATGCCGCCAATCCCGCCAGCCCCACCACGTCCGCCGCCCTCGCGCCGCGACGGGCCGTGCCGACATGGGCGGGCGCCATCCCCGTGCTCATCCTCTTCATCCAGTTGCTGCTCGGCGCGCTCACCGCCGGCCTGCGCGCGGGCTATGTCTCCAATACATGGCCGATGATGAACGACCGCTTCGTGCCGGACGGCATCGCATGGTGGGGATCGCTGTGGATGACGCTGACCAGCGACCCGTTCCTCGTCCACTTCCTCCATCGCTGGTGGGCCATGGTCGCGGCGGGCGCCATGCTGTGGATGGCCGGGCGCCTTCATGCCCGGGGCGGGCTTCGCCTCTCTTATGCGCTGACCGGCGCCACGCTGGTGCAGGTGATGCTCGGCATCGGCACGGTGTTGACCGGCGTGTCGCTGCACATTGCCGTCACGCATCAGGTCACCGGCGCGCTGCTCCTCGCCATCGCGGTGGCCGGCGCGCATCGACTCGGCCAGCGGGATCGCGAATCGGATCTCACGCCTAAGCGCGCATGAGCGAGATCGCTCTGGTCTACGTGCCTTATGGTTCGCGCGCGGAGGCTGAAGCGGCGGGCCACCAGATGGTGCAAGAGCGACTGGCCGCCTGCGCCAATGTGCTGGGCGAAGGCTGCTCGATCTATCCGTGGGATGGCGCCATCGAGCAGAGCGTCGAAACGGTGGTGCTGTTCAAGACCGCGCCGGACCGCTGCGCGGCGCTCATGACCGCCATCGCGCAGGCCCATGCCTATGATCTCCCCGCGATCCTCACCTGGGCCGCGCACACCACCCCGGCCTATGCGGCCTGGGTGCACGAAAAAACACGGCCTGACGTCCGTCTGGACTGATAGGGTATCTTGATACCCGTCAGCAAGGGCGTGCTTTTTCTTGACTCTCCGGCCCCTCATCGCCATTGGGGCCGCGCGGGCGGTGCCTTTTCCGGGGCGCCGCTGTTGTTATTTTCTGGATACTCATTCCTGGAGGCAAGAGGCCATGAAGGCGCTCATGAAGACCACCAAGCCGGCAACCCCGGCCACGGTCGAGAAGAAATGGTTGCTGATCGACGCCGAGGGTCTCGTCGTCGGTCGCGTCGCGAGCATCATCGCGAACATCCTGCGCGGCAAGCACAAGCCCAGCTTCACCCCGCATGTCGACTGCGGTGACAATGTCATCGTGATCAATGCCGACAAGGTGAAGTTCACCGGCAACAAGCTGACCGACAAGCGCTATTACAAGCACACCGGCTATGCCGGCGGCATCAAGGAGACCTCTCCGCAGAAGGTGCTCGAGGGTCGTTTCCCCGAGCGCGTGCTGGAGAAGGCCGTGGAGCGCATGATTCCGCGCGGTCCCCTCGGTCGTCAGCAGATGCGCAACCTGCGCGTCTTCGCGGGCAGCGAACATCCGCATGAAGCCCAGAACCCCGAAGTGCTCGATGTTGCGGCGATGAACCGCAAGAACAAGGTTGGTGCCTGATGTCCGATACCGTCAACTCGCTGTCCGATCTGCAGGACCTCACCCAGGGTAACGCCGACGCACCGGCTGCCGATGCTGCCGCACCCGCGCCGGTAAAGGTCTCGAACGCGCCGCTGCGCCAGCAGGAGCTGGACAAGCAGGGCCGCGCCTACGCCACTGGTCGCCGTAAGGATGCCGTCGCCCGCGTGTGGGTGAAGCCCGGCACCGGCAAGATCACCGTCAACGGCCGCGATCAGGAAACCTATTTCGCACGTCCCACGCTGCGTCTCGTCATCAACCAGCCCTTCACGGTCACCGACCGCACCGGCCAGTATGACGTGATCTGCACCGTGAAGGGTGGCGGTCTCTCCGGTCAGGCCGGCGCCGTGAAGCACGGCATCGCGCAGGCGCTCAGCAAGTATGAGCCCACGCTGCGCGCCGCCGTGAAGGCAGAAGGCTTCCTCACGCGCGATCCGCGCGTCGTCGAGCGCAAGAAGTACGGCCGCGCCAAGGCTCGCCGCAGCTTCCAGTTCTCGAAGCGCTAAGAACGTCGACGTCGTTTCGCGGAGCAGACCATGGTCCGGCTCCGCGGACGCGCAGAAGGTTCAGAATATCCCGTCCGGGACCGGAACAAGGGCTGCTCTTCAGGGCGGCCCTTTTCCTTTAGGCGCATTATGGGCGCAGCGCGCATAGCTTCACGCGCGAAGGCTTGACCTACGACAGGGCTCACCTACTTTGGGTCTGCGGGCCGGGCCCCTCTGGCGATCCCCTATGGATCGTGATGTCGGACCGCATCGAGTGCGCTCGGTGCCGGGTCCAGACTTATTGAACACCTGCATCAGCCACCCGATCGACAATCGTTCCATCGGAGGTTTTTCATGACATCAGCCCAATCCATGCCCTGCCCGGTTTGCCACGTGCCGCTCGTGATGAGCGAGCGCCAAGGCGTCGAAATCGATTATTGCCCCCAATGCCGTGGCGTGTGGCTGGACCGGGGCGAGCTGGACAAGATTATCGAGCGCGCCAGTGCCGAACTGGCGCCTGCCGCCCCGCCGCAGACCCGCGCCGAGCCTTATCCGCCCCAGCCTCAGGCCCAGCAGCCGTACCGCGATGAGCGATATCGCGAGCAGGGCTATCGAGACGGCGGCTACCGCTCGCATAAAGGCTATCCCAAGCGGAAGAAGTCGTTCCTCGAAGAGCTGTTCGACTGATCGGCGGCATTCAGCGTCGCGTGCCAGCGCCGTCCACGCCCAGCGCAAGCCGCTGCTCAATGCCGATCCGGTCCAGAAACGCGGCATCGTGGCTCACGACGAGCAAGGCGCCGTCATAGTCGGCGAGCGCCTGCTCAAGGAGCTCAATACTCTCGATGTCGAGATGATTGGTCGGCTCATCAAGAACTAAAAGCTGCGGCGGCACCGGCCCGCTTGTGATCACGCACAGGGCGGCGCGCAGCCGCTCGCCGCCGCTCAGCACCGCGACATCCTTCAGGGCATCGCGGTTGCGGAAGGCGAAGCGGGCCAGCGCCTCATGCGCCATGTGCGGGGTCATCCCGGGATGCGCGGCCAGCATCGCCCGTTGCAGGGTCTGGCCGGCCCTCAACAGGTCGGCATGCTGGTCGAGCAGCGCGATCCGGCCCGGTCCGCGATGGATGGCCCCCGCGCTCGGCTCGGCCAAGCCGACCGCCAGGGCGAGCAGGCTGGTCTTGCCACTGCCGTTCGGGCCCGTGATCGCGACGCGCTCCGGCCCGGTCATGGCAAAGGACAGCGGGCCGAACAGCCGGCGCCCGCCCCGTGCCAGCATCACATCCTCAAACCGCAGTAACGTGCGATTATGCGGGAGGCCGGCCGATGGCAGATTGATCTGCAGCGGCGTCAGAACCTCCACCTGCGCGCGGGCAGCCTCCAGCGACTCGCTTGCCGCGTCGATCTGGCGCTCAGCCTGATGACGCTCGCGCGCCCCGCTTTGCTCGGCTTGCTCCGCCCGCTTGCCGAGCAGAATGCGCGGCTGATCCCCCCGCGCCCGGGCAGTGCGCCCGGCCTTGTCCCGCCGGGCCTTTCGCTCGGCCTGAGCCTGGGCATCCCGCTGCTGCCGGGCGAGTGTGCGCTGGCTGCGATCCAGCTCGTCCTCGGCCCGTGCGCGCATCGCGTCACGACTCGCCACAAAGGCGCTCCACCCCCCGCCGACGCTGAAGGCCCCGACCGGCGAGAGCTGGACGATCCGGTCCATGCCTTCCAGCAGCGCGCGATCATGGCTGGCGACGAGTGCGCCGCCCGGCCAGCAGGCCAGCAACTCCCCCACCGCGGCCCGGCCGGCGTCGTCGAGATTGTTGGTGGGTTCATCGAGCAGCAGCAGTTCGGGCTCTGCAAGCAGCATCGCCGCCAGCCCGACGCGGGTGCGTTCCCCACCAGACAGCGTCGCGCAATCGCGATCAAGGCCGGTGCCGGTCAACCCGACATCGGCCAGCGCTCGCTCAAGGCGCTCGGGCAGAGTCCAGTCCGCCTCCGCTGCATCCTCCAGCGATCCTTCGCCCGCGTCCAGGCGCGCGAGTCTCTCCAGCGCATCGGACAAGCCGAGCGCATGTGCAACGCTGCCAGCATCCGGCTGGATCTGCCGCAAGGTGCCGATGCGCCCGGTCCGGTGGATCGTCCCCGCCTGTGGCGCGCCGCCCTCGGCGATCATGGCGAGCAGGCTCGACTTGCCGGCGCCGTTGCGCCCGACAAGGCCGACCCGCTCCCGCCCGATGGCCAGAGTCAAGTCAGAGAAAAGCGCCGTCCCGTCAGGCCGGGCGAGCGTGACGTAATCGAGGGTGAGAAGAGCGGGATTTGGGCCGGGCATGGAACACCTGTGACGAAGGAACAATCGGGCGGATGTCCGGTGCCTTGTCCATGATGATGTGCTCCTGCCGGCGTTGAAGGGGCGATGTAGGCGCGATCGTGCGCGGAATCAAATCCGCCGCACCAAGCGCGCGACGAGAAGCATCGCGGCGGGAAAGCTGAGCGCCCACAAGGCGCCCACCCAAATCAGCCACGGCCAGAACATCTGCAGCGCCAGCGCCGGCATCAGGAGGCCGTTGGCGAGCAGGGCTGCATGGGCCGCGCGACCGCCCCGCCCGACGGGAAGCGCGAAGGCAGCCAGCAAGGTAGCGAGACTCATCAGAGCGTAGCCCAGCAGATCCACCGCGAAGAGAAAGCTACGATAGGGCAGGAAGAGAAAGGGCTCGATGCCGGCCGTATGGCCGCTGGCCAGTCTCGGCGCGACGAAAGTGAGCTGAACGAAATAGACAAGGCCCGTGAGCGTGGCATACATGATCGCGAAGCCAAACGCGCTTTGACTGAAGGCCCGACGCCCCGGCGGCGCGAGCCGATGCAGGGCGGCCGTGAGGATCACGAAGGCCGGGCCGAGCAGCAGCGAGGGCGTGAGCAGCAGCGCCAGCCCGCGCGCCGTGCTGGCAGCATTCGGGCCGCCGGCAGAGCCGAGCAGGCCAAGCCATTCGAGCAGTTGCCCGCCGACATAGGCAAGGGCGAGCGACGCGCAGGCCAGTGCAGCCGCATAAGCGAGCCGTGCGGCCATCGCGCGGTCCTGCTGCTCTGGTGGATTGCCCATCGTCTGCCGCTCGTCTTCCAACATGTGCAGAAGATAGGTCAGCCCCCACCGCCAGGCTTTGCGCGGGATCAACCGCATCCTCCATATTGCCCGCTGGCGGCGGGGATGCTAACCGCCAACCTCATGCACACGCCGCCTGAAATCATTCACGTTCATGCTCGCCGAGTCTCCTGCGATGGCTCGGGCCACGGCATCCCCGCTGCGCTGGGGCATCCGCGCATCTTCCTGGAGATCGACGAGCATGGCTATGTCGATTGCGGCTATTGCGACAGGCGCTTCGTGCTGGCGGGCGGCCCGGCCGACACCCCGGACATTGTGAACAAACCAGACATTTCGTCCGGCGCCAGCCTCTGAACGGCTGACGACCGAACCGGCGAAGACCGGGCCATCAACGGAGAGGATCGACCGCCCATGCCATTGCATCCCGTGCCGGTCGACGATCCCGCTGTCTGGACCAGCGCCGAAATTGGTGGACGCGAAGGCTTCACCCATCGGCTTTCCCCGGCGCAACGCGACGCTATCGATCGCGCCGTGCTCCGCGTGCGCGGCCGAGTCGCGCATGACCTCCGGCGCGAGGATTTCTCCTGCCCTGAAATCGACGCGCTGATGAAGGCAGCACGCTGGCAGCTTTTCCATGGCTGCGGCGCGGTCATTCTCTCCGGGATCGATGCGGGCCGTTATGATCTGGCAGATCATGAGCGGCTCTATTGGGGGCTCGGCACCCATATCGGCGCCGGCGTGGTGCAAAGCCCGCGTGGCGACCATATCGCCCATGTCCAGAAGGAAGAGGGCGGGCCGTCGCGCGGCTACACGTCCGATCTGGAACTGCGCTCCCATACCGATTTTCACGAAGTCCTCTCGCTCTACGGCCTTCGTGCCTCGGCGCAGGGCGGCGAGAGTGGTGCTGTCAGCCTGCTCGCCATCCACAACATCATGGCCCGCGAGCGACCCGATCTTCTCGCCCGTCTCTACGAAGGCCATTATATCGACTGGCCCCAGCGGCAGCAGCCTCACGAAGAGGCGCTGCCTTTCTTCTGGACATTGGATGGCAAGACGAGCGGGTTCAACAACCGCGTGTTCCTGCGCCATGGCCGCGAGCCGGAGAAGCTGCCTGCTGCATTCCGCGAGGCGCTTGCCCTGTTCGACGAGATCGCGCTGCGGCCCGATGTCCGCGCCGATTTCGTGCTGCAGCCCGGCGAGATGTTCTTCTGGCACAATTTCCTCGTGCTGCACTCGCGCCAGCAATTCCATGACACGCCCGATGCGCGCCGCCTGCTACTGCGCCTTTGGCTGAACATTCCGGACGGACGGCCGATTCATCCCGCCATGCGCAGCCTGACGGCGGAGATTGATGCATATCATGGCGGGGTTGCGGTGCCGGCCTAGGAGGGACCGATCACCTTGGGAGGACGGCCCATGCCTCGTATCTTGCTCGCTCTTCTGTGTTTTCTCATCGCGATGCCGGCGCAGGCGAGCACGCCCTGGTCCCGCCCGGCGGCCACAACGCTGCTCGATTATGGCCGCAAGATTGACTCACATGGCCTCGATCCGCGTGATTATGAGCTGGACCGGTTGCGCGGCGCTCTCGAAGGCGGAGACCAGCGCGGCCTCGACATCGCCGCGACCCGCAGCTTTGCCTTGATGGCGCGCGACCTCGCCAATGGCCGGGTGCCTGTCGACCAGCGCCGCCTCTCCTATTTCCGCACCCCCAATCTCAGCCCGGACGCGGTGCTCGCCCTGATCGACCGTGCGCTGAGCAACGGCGATGTCGCTGCCGAACTGGACCGGCTGGCCCCTGCCCATCCCGATTATCGCAGACTCCGCGCCGCACTGCTGAGCCTGCCCGCCGATGCGGCCGCAGACCGCGCCAGGCTGCGCGCCAATCTCGAACGCTGGCGCTGGCTGCCCCGTAACATGGGGTCGCGCTATCTGATTGTGAACGTGCCGGAATATGTGGCACAACTGGTCGATCGCGGTGCCGTGCTGGCCACGCACCGGGTGATCGTGGGCAAACTCGGCACGCCAACCCCGCAATTCACCACCACCGCCACAGGCGTCATCCTCAACCCGACATGGACCGTGCCGCAATCGATCGTCCGCGAGAGCGTCGGCGCGCTGATCCGCACGCGCCCAGCCACGGCCCGCGCACGGGGGTATAGCTGGACCCAGCAAGGCAGCGGCCTGCAGGTCGTGCAGCAGCCAGGCCCCAGCAATGCGCTGGGTCAGATGAAGATCGACATGCCCAATCCGCTCGCCATCTTCCTGCACGATACGCCGAGCAAGAGCCTGTTCGAGAAAGAAGAGCGCACCTTCAGCCATGGCTGTGTGCGCACGGAGCAACCGTTCGACCTCGCCGTGGCGATGCTCGCCGGAACGGAGTGGACGCGAGCGCAGATCAACGCTGCCGTCGCCGCCGGTACCACCGTGACGGCCAAGCTGTCCGCACCGATTCCGGTCTACATCGTCTACATGACCGCGCGTGCCGACGCGAAGGGCCGGCTCAACAGGTTCGATGATGTCTATGGGCTGGATGGCGACATTGCCGCGGCCCTCGGCGCCGGCAACCTCGCCGCGACCCGGCAACTCTCCAGCATGGGATGTCTGGCCGGCTAGGCGCCCCGTAACACGCTCGTCAGTAGCGGCGCCTTACACCTTGTCGGCGTAGAGCATCCGTCCGGGGCCGAGCCAGTCGAGCAGAGGGTTGATCTGCGTTTCGCTCACGGCAAAGCAGCCCTCGCTGCGCCCCAGCTTGCCGAGGCGCTTCACCATGTCGTCATTGCTGTACCAAGCGCCGTGAATCACGATGGCGCGCGATTCGGCATTGTCGTTGCTCGTCTCCAGCCCGATCAGCCGCTGCGAGCGGCCATGCTGGCCAGTATAATGAGCGCCGGTAAGATAGGCCCCGCGCGAGCTGGCGTTGGAGCCGGGCGCATTGCTGAAGCTGTGCAGGAAGCCGCTATGCGCCGGATCGGACCCACGCCCGTGCGCGACGGTCAGCAGCCGATGGAGGCCGCTCTCGCGATCGACCAGCAGCATCCGCGCGGCGGCCGAGGGCAGCGAGAAGTCCACCACGACGAACCGGTCGCGCAACTTGATGCTATACTGGTCCATGGCCGCTTCCGCCTTGGCAACGAGCTTGGCCCATTGCGGTGGCGTGCGCACGGCGGCGCGCACACTGGCAGGCACCAGAGCAGCCGATGCGGCGGCTCCAGCGAGCGTAAGAAACTGACGGCGATGCACAACGGACATGACGGCTCTTTTCGATCAATCGATGATTGCAACGCGCCCCGCATCCCGTCCCCACGGAGGCTTCGATAGATCGGAAAATAGGGGAAGAGCCCTCATTTGCCAAGTTCCGTGCGGTGCATCGTGCCTTTCGATGGCCGCACGTTGGGGAAGAAAACCCCACGACCTGACCACCCCGTGCTCCTGCGAAGGCAGGAGCCTAGGGCGCATGGGACCGCCTAAACCGCCCTGGGCTCCTGCCTTCGCAGGAGCACGTAGTGGGTGGGTGGAGAGCATTTGATCGCCTCAAACGGGCCGACGCGGGACATGATTATCTCGGCTGGCGGCGGCCCGTGACCAGCCGAGCCGGATGCACACCGCACCCAGCCCGCCTCTTCACCCCTTCATCCCTCGAGCTGCTTCTGCAGCGTGCGGATATCCGCATCCATCTCGGGATTATCGAGACGCATCGCCTCGATGGTCTTCACGGCGTGGATCACCGTGCTGTGGTCCCGTCCACCGAACACGCGGCCGATTTCCGGCAGCGAGCGCGGCGTGAGCTTCTTGGCCAGATACATCGCCACCTGACGCGGACGTGCAACCGCACGGGCGCGACGCTGTGAGCGCATTTCGGACTGGTCGATCCGGTAATGAGCCGCGCACAGCTTCTGGATCTCGTCGATGGTGATGCGCCGGTGGCTGGCTCGCAGCGATTCGGCCAGCATCGACTGTGCCAGTTCGGTGGTGATCGCCTTGTCGACGAGCTGGGCATAAGCCACCAGCTTGTTGAAGGCGCCCTCCAGCTCCCGAATGCTGGTGCGGATGGCCCCGGCGAGCAGGGCGATGACGTCGTCCGGCACCGCAATGTCCGCCACTGCTTCGCGCCGCGCTTCCAGAATTTTCATGCGCAGCTCGAGGCCTGCAGGCTGGATGTCGGCGACCAGCCCGCCGGCGAGGCGGGACAGGATGCGCGGATCGACCGAGCCAAGCTGCTGGGGCGGCCGATCGGCGGCGATCGCGATCCGCGCACCGGCATCGATGAGATCGTTGAGCGTATGGAGGAATTCCTCCTGTGTCGGCCCCTTGCCGGCGATGAACTGGATGTCGTCGACCAGCAGCATCCGTGCTTCGCGCAGCCGGGCCTTGAACGAGAAGGTGTCGTTGGCGCGAATCGCCGCCACGAACTCGTTCATGAACCGCTCGGCCGACATATAGAGGATCGCCCCCTCCCTCGGCTGCGCACCGGTGCTGCCGCCAAGCGTCTCACCATAGGCCTGCGCAATGGCGTGGAGGAGGTGCGTTTTGCCAAAGCCGGTCGGGCCGTGGATGAACAGCGGATTGAAGGCCGGGCGGGTCGCGCCGGCCATGGCCTTGGCAGCCGACGCCGCCAGCACATTGCTCTCGTCCGTCATGAAGCCGGCGAAATCGTGACGCGGCTCGAAGCGTTGCGCAGCGCGCCGCCCCGCCGACTCGCGGTTGGTCGATGCGTCTTGCGAGGACGCAAGCGCCCGCGCCGACTGGCCCGGACGCGCCGTGCTCTCCTGTGGGCGGAAGCCGCGCGGGGTGACCGGCACCGTTTCAGGCGCTTCGCTGGCTCGAACGATGCGCAGGT
Organism: Sphingobium sp. B1D7B; assembly: GCF_025961965.1. Lineage (NCBI taxonomy): Bacteria > Pseudomonadati > Pseudomonadota > Alphaproteobacteria > Sphingomonadales > Sphingobiaceae > Sphingobium > Sphingobium sp. B1D7B. The sequence goes on along the minus strand of NZ_JAOQOR010000001.1, from coordinate 857,673 downwards.
CATGCACGCCGACCGGCGTCGTGCGCCAGGCCAGAGCAATACGGGTGGCGAAATTGCTGGAAACATAGCTCGCCGCGAATTCCGACGGCGCCTCGATATCGAGCGTGCCGGACTGGGCGCAGAAGCTGCCCAGCCGCAACGGCCGAATCCATTGATCGAACAGGCGAACCCCGACGGCCCTGCGCAGCCCCGCGCGGATCTCCGTCCATGCCTGTTCCAGCGCCTCGCGCTCGGGCTGCTCGCCGATGTCGGCTGGCCCGATGCTGTCGGCAACGCTGCTGAAATGTTGCTGATTCACGTGTTGCCCCATGTCTTCCCGATCCCCGATCGTCCTACTCCTCGCAGGTGATCTGCCGTCAGACGCTGGACGCGAAAATCCCTCGCGGGAGTGCCCCTCCCACGTCCAGTGTTCAACTCAGACCGCTGTATGACGAGGCTACGATTCGAGCCCCGCCGAGGGCAAGTTGTGGCAGTGCTCGCCCCCCCGATCAAGCACGCCCTCTGTCAAAAATCTGAAATAAAATGCTTGACCACGGAATCCCGACCGGAAGGACGGTTAAACAGATAAACCACTGATATTTAGCATGTTTTTCCAGCCTTGGGAGGCCAGAATTGGCTGCGCCCGCTGCGAATCGTTGGGATTCCGAAGATCAGGTCACGGCGCTCCTGGGCCCCGAAAGTTTAACCGTTCGGACACCATTTGCGCTTGTCCTCTTCTTGTTCTCACGCGGCCCGCTCAGCGCGCTCCGTCGGGTTCCATCGAGGCCTGCGACTCGGACGTCCAGCCACCGCCCAATGCCTTGTGGAGTGCAATCGCCGCCTGAACCGCACCCGCCTGCGCGCGGTTCAGCTGCTGCATCGCCGACTGGCGCGCCAGAGCGGCCCGCGCCAAGGCGAGCCGGTCGTCCTCGCCAGCGGCCTGGCGGCGGGACACCAGCGCATAGGCAGCCTCTTCCCGCGCCAGCGTCTCGCGTGCAGCGGTGAGCCCCTCCACGCTGCGGTCGAATCGATTGATCGCGTCTTCACTGTCCGCCAGCGCGCCGACCACGGCGCCATCATAGCGGGCCGCCGCTGCCTGCGCGCGCGCATCGGCCGCACGCACCATCGCCCGCGCCCGCCCGCCGTTAAACAGCGGCCAGAACAGGCCGCCCCCGCCCTGCAGCCGGGTGCTGTCCCCGCTCACCAGATCGCCGATCGCGCGGGCCTGCTGGCCGACAGCCAGGCTGAGCGACAGGCGGGGGAACAGATCGGCCCGCGCCGCGCCGATGTCGGCCGTGGCTGCAGCCAGCTCCCGCTCGGCGCCGAGAATATCCGGCCGACGCCGCAACAGCTCGGACGGCAGGCCCGCCGCAATGGCCGGCGGCGGCGCGGGAATAGCGCCCGGCTGCTCCAGTTGCGGGACCAGCGCGGCGGGTTCCTTGCCGACCAGCCGCGCCACCTGCACCGCCGCGCTCCGCACGCCGGCCTGCGCCTGCGTCACCGCGAGCCGGGCGGTCTCGGCCTCGCCCCGCGCGCGGCCGGCATCGATGGCATTGGCTTCGCCAGCACGCTCCAGCAGCCCCGCCAGATCGGCAAGCTGCGTGCGCGCGGCCAGCATCTCCTGCGCGACCGCCAGATCCGCCTGCGCCTGCCGCAGACCAACATAGGCCCGGGCCAGCTCCGCGATGAGCTGCATCCGCACCGCTTGCGCCGAGAGCGCCGCCGCCTCGCTACGCGCCTGCGCGGCCTCACTCTGGCGCGCCTGCCGGCCCCACAGATCAAGTTCCCAACTGGCGTCGAAGCCGACATCAAACAGCGGGAAGTCCCGCGCGAAACCGGGGATCTGGCCCACCGGCATCTGGCCATTCTCGCTCAGCACCACCTGATTGCCGCTCGCACTCGTCGTCACCTGCGGCAGGCGCCCGCCGCGCACGGCATCGCGATTTGCCCGCGCCTCCGCGACCCGCGCCTGTGCCTCGCGCAGATCGGGATTGCCGGCCAGCATCTGCTCGACCAGTCCGTTAAGCATGGGATCGTGCAACTGCTCCCACCACCGCTCGGCCTGCACGGCGCCCGTCCCAGCCTCGCCCAGCCAGCGATCCGCCAGTTGGGTCTGCGGCGGCGCATAGGCGGGACCGAGCGCACAGGCGGAGAGCAGCAGCGGTGCCAGCGCAGCGCCGGCGAGCGGAGGGAGAGAGGTAACACGCATGGACTTCACTCCATTCGGGCACGGAACAGCCAGGCCGCCGCGCTCAGAGAGACGAGGGCTATGACACCAAGCGGCCAGAGCTGATGGAACACGACGGCGGCGGGCATGGCCTTCAAGAACAGGCCCTGCACGATGATGAGGAAATAGCGGACCGGATCGGCGTGCGTAATGATCTGCAACCAGTCCGGCATATTCTCGATCGGCGCGGCATAGCCGGAGAGCAGGATGAGCGGCACGGTGACGATGAACGAGCCGAGAAACGCCTGCTGCTGCGTCATCGACATGGCCGAAACGAGCAGACCCAGGCCGATGAGGGCAAGCTGGTAAAAGAGCATCGCGATGATGAAGAGCAGGAAGGAGCCGGTGAAAGGCACCCCGAAGGCAACCTGCGCCACCACCAGAAACAACACGCCATTGACCATGCCGACCAAGAGCGGCGGCACCATCATGCCGATGAGAATCTCATGCACCCGCATGGGCGAGACCATCAGCTGATCGAACGTCCCAAGTTCCCGCTCGCGGGCCACCGCCTGCGAGGTGATGGCGATGCCGGCGATGGAGATGATCAGCGCCACCAGCCCCGGCAGGGTGAACCACATATAATCGAGGCTGGGATTGTACCAATGGGTCACCGCGCTGCCGCCGGCCATGCGCGCGCTGATCGGCGCCAGTTCCGCGCCATAGCCCGCCGCGATCTGGTTCACATAGCCCGCAACGATCTGTGCGGCATTGGACCGGCGGCCATCCAGCACCAGGCCCAGCGTGGCGCTTTGGCCTCGGGCCAGCCGCTGGTCGAAATCCTCCTGAATGACGAGCGCCGCAAGCACCTTTTGCTCGTCGATCGCCTCTTCCATCGCCGCCATGGAGGGCAGCACGATGACGTCCCGAAAGCGCGGACTGCCCTCGATCCGTTGGAGCAATTCCTGCGCATGGGCGCCGCCGGAGCGATCGACGAGGCCGATGTCGACATTCTTGACGTCCAGCGTGGTTGCGAAGGTGAAGATCAGCAACTGGATCAGCGGCGGCAGCACGAGCACGATGCGCGACTTGGGATCGCGCAGCAGCGCCCAGATCTCCTTGACGATCATCGCGCGCAGGCGGGTGAACCGGGCGGCCATCAGTCAAGGCTCCGCCGCGTGGCGCGGAAGCAGAGGATGAAGAACAGGAGGCCAAAGCCCAGCATGATGAGGATGTTGGGCAGGATGATCGCCCAGATGTCTCCGGCCATGAACACGGTTTGCAGCGCGGGAATGAGGTAGCGCGCCGGCACGGCATAGGTCAGCGCCTGGATCGGCCAAGGCATCGATCCGATCTCGAAGATGAAGCCGGAGAGCAGGAAGGTCGGGAGGAAGGAGGCGAGCAACGCCACCTGACTGGCCACGAACTGGTTGCGCGTCGTGGCCGAAATGAACAGCCCCAACCCAAGCGCCGGCAGCAGAAAGGCGGCGGCGATGGCGAACAGGGCGAAGATCGACCCGTGGAAGGGCAGACCGAAGGCGGTCACCGCGATCACCGTGCACAGCGCCATGGAGACCATGCCGAGCAGGAAATAGGGCAGCACCTTGGAGAGGATGAACTCGGTCATCCGCATCGGCGTGGCCAGCAGCGCCTCCATGGTGCCGCGCTCCCATTCACGCGCGACGACCAGCGCGGTGAGCAGCGTACCGATCATCGTCATCACGATGGCGATGGCGCCGGGCACGAGGAAATAGCGGCTCTGCAGGCCCGGATTGAACCACATGCGCTGGGAGACATCGATGGGCGGCGCAGCCCTGCGCCCGAGGCGCATCCCCAGCTCGTCGGCCATCCATGTCTGGCGCACCCCCTCGGCATAGCTGGCGACGAAATTCGCCTGATTGGGCTGGGTGCCATCGGTGACGATCTGGATCGGCTGTGGCGTGCCCTGCACCATGGCCCGGCCGAAATCGAGCGGAACGACGACGAAGCCACGGATCGCCCCCTGCTGCATCAGTGTACGGGCGGGCAGCACGGCATTGAGCCGGGTGACCTGGAAATAGGGCGAATGGGCATAGGCCTGCGCGAGCCGCGCGGCCGGCGCGCTGTCATCCTGCACGACCAAAGCGATCTTGGTGTCGCGCGGATCGAGGGAAATCGCATAGCCGAAGAGGAAGAGCAGCAGCAGCGGCATCGCAAAGGCGATGAGGAAGGTCGAAGGGTCGCGCCGGATTTGGGCATATTCCTTGACGATCAGCGCCAGCAGCCGGCGGCGCGAAGAGCCTGCCATGGCGCCGGCACTCGCCTCCACCTGCGCCAGCGTCGGGTCGGGATCGGTCCCACTCATGCCGCGGCCTCCGCGTCCCGGTGGGCGTCGGACGCCTCGATGAGCGCGATGAACGCATCCTCCATCGTGGGATCATCCTTGCCGGTCAGTTCGCCGGCTTTCGCCTTGAGCGAGTCGGGCGGGCCGCTGGCGATCTGCTGCGCGCGATAGATGAGCGTCACATCGTCGCAATATTCGGCCTCGTCCATGAAATGAGTGGTGACCAGCACCGTGACGCCGCGCCGGACGAGTCCGTTGATATGCGTCCAGAACTCGCGGCGCATCACCGGATCGACACCGGATGTCGGCTCATCGAGGAACAGCACCGGCGGCTCGTGCATCACCGCGCAGGCCAGAGCGAGGCGCTGCTTGAAGCCGAGCGGCAGCGTCCCGGCATTGCGCTTGAGGTTGCCGCCGAGCTCGAAAATGTCGGTAACCCGCTCGATCGCCGCGCGCGCCTGCCCGCCGGACAGATCATAAGCGCCGGCGAAGAAATCGAGATTCTGGGCAACCGACAGATCGCCATAGAGCGAGAATTTCTGCGCCATATAGCCCAGCGATCCGCGGGCCTGTGCGGCGGCCCGGCGCAGATCGTGCCCGGCGACCGATCCGCTGCCCTCGCTCGGCGTGAGCAGGCCACACAGCATCTTGAACGTGGTCGATTTGCCGGCCCCATTTGGCCCCAGCAGGCCGAAAATCTGCCCGCGCGGAACCGTGAAGCTCACATCGCGCGCCGCCGTGAAGTCGCCGAATCTTTTGGTTAGCCCCCTGGCCTCAATGGCGGGTGCGTCGCTGGCGGGAATCTCGCGATACGCCGCCGCCAGCGCGCTGGTCCCTTCCGGCCCGCCCCCCAGCCGCTCGATGAACCCATCCTCGAAGCGCGCAGGCGCCCGAGACACCTGCGTTTCCGGCCCCATATCGAGCGCGTCGGCATCCGGCACCGGATGGCCCTCGCCGATGAGCAGGCGGATCGCGCGGCCCTGCAAGGTACCGTCGATCACGTCAGGCCGGTCGAGCGCGCGGATGAGCGCCTGCCGCCGGCGCTCGGCAAAACCGGTGACCCGAATCACGCGGTCGCTGATCGCATCGGTCAGCGTGGCCGGCGGACCCGTGAACAGCGTTCGCCCCTCGCTCAGCAGATACACCGTGTCGCACATCTCGGCTTCATCGAGATAGGCGGTGGACCAGAGCACGCCGATGCCCTCCTTGGTCAACTCGGCAACCATGGCCCACAGCTCGCGGCGGCTGATCGGATCGACGCCCACGCCCGGCTCGTCCAGCAGCAGCAATGGCGGCGTGCTCACCAGCGCGCAGGCCAGGCCCAGCTTCTGCTTCATGCCACCCGAGAGCTTGCCGGCCGGGCGCGCCTGAAAGCGGGCGAGATCGGTGAATTCGAGCAGGCGCTTGAAGACGCTCTCCTGCGCATCGCGCGGCAGACCCCGCATCTCGGCATAAAGGACGAGATTCTCACGCACGGTCAGGTCTTCATAGAGGCCGAAGCGCTGCGGCATGTAGCCGATCGAATCAAGGCGGTCGGCCGGCGGCGCGCCGAGAATGGAAACGGCGCCCTGGTCCGCCCGCATCAGCCCGGCCAGCACGCGAATCAACGTCGTCTTGCCGGCGCCATCCGGCCCGACCAGCCCGGTGACCTTGCCCGGCACCACCACCAGGTCGACCCCGCCGAGCGCACGTGTGTCGCCGAACGCTTTCACGATCCCCGTGGCCGTCGCGACCGGCTGGCTATCGCCAGCGACTGGCGCGAGGTCACTCATATCGGCCTGCCGCCGTTATTCCGTCGCGATGGCGACGTCCCGCGCATGGTCAGCGCTTCGCTGTGGGGGCGGGATCGGCGATGGCAACGCTCACCGGCTGGCCCTGCCGCAGCTTGCCGTCCGGATCATCCACGACGATCCGCAAGCGATAGACCAAGTCGGTGCGCAGGTCGCTCGTCTCCACCGTCTTGGGGGTGAATTCCGCGCGCGGCGAAATATAGCCGATGATGCCGGAATAGGATTTGGGGTTGCCGTCCGCCGTGATCGTGACCGTCATGCCCGGGGCTATCCGGCTGAGCTGGTTCTCCGCCACATAGGCCCGCACGCGCACCGGGCGATCGATGGCCAGCGTGAAGACGGTTTCGCCCGGCGCCACGATCGCGCCGGGTTCGCGCGCACGGGTCACCACCACACCATCCACGCTCGCGAGCAGGCGGGCGTCATCGAGATCGGTGCCAACGCCCTTGCGGGATGCCTCTGCCGCCTGCAGCGCCGCGCGCGCCGCCTCGATATCTTCGCGCCGCGCGCCGGTGCGCACCAGGGTCAGCGCCGCCTGCGCTTCAGCGAGCTGGGCATTAGCGCGATCGCGCATGGCGACGGTCGATTCCCACACATCGCGGCTGATTGCGCCCGGGGCGACCAGCGGCTGCCGGCGTTCATAGTCGCGCTGGGCATCGCGCGCCGCCGCCTGCGCTGCCGCAAAGCGAGCCTGCGCCTGAGCGACATCTTCCGGCCGACTGCCGCGCTGGAGCTTGAGCAGTTCCGCGCGAGCCTGCGCCACGCGCGCATCGGACTGGGCGACGGCGCTATCGATGGAGGCCCGGTCCAGCTCGGCCAGCAGCATGCCCTGCTTGACCCGCTGGCCTTCCTCGACCGGGATCTGCGCGATCCGTCCGCCGACCCGGAAGCCGAGATCCACTTCCCGAATGTCGACATTGCCATAGAGCGTCAGAGGCCCGTCATCCCGCCCCAGCAGCCCGAAGCCGCGCGTGCTCACGGCAGCGATCAGCATGACGGTGACGATGATGAGCACGATCAGGCGCTGGCGGGTCATGGCGTCATTCCTCGGTGAGCAGGGTTTCGGCGGACTTGAGCAGGCTGGCGACCAGCGCCTCGCCCGTGGCGGAATCGAGATCGGGCACTTGCATGGTCCGCACCACGCAGGCGCGGCCGAGGCGCAAAATCAGCGCCATGCCCATGATATGGAGGATCAGCGGGCGGCGCTCCGCTTCCGCGAGCGAGGGCCGTGCGACCGCGGAGAGAAGAATCGCGGTCTCCACCAGCGGCCCTATCAATCCATCGTAGAGGCGCGTGAAGGCCTCGGTCGGGTGCTGCTGCTCGCGGGCCACGAACTGCGCAAAGGTCGCCGAGCGCGACGAGAGCAGGAAGCGCGCCAGCGTCTCCAGCAGCGCCAGCATCTGTGTGCGGGCCTGCGCGGGCGTCTGCGGTGGCTGCTTCTCGATGATGGCGATCAGCGGCGCGTAGATACTCCCCACGACGGAGGCGATATGGTCGGCGCAGGCGAGGTAGAGCCCTTCCTTGGAGCCGAAGTGATAGGTGATCGAGGACATCGCCGTCCCGCTGGCGCGGGCAATTTCGCGCGTGCTTGCCCCATCGAAGCCGAAGCGGCCGAATTGCTCAAGAGCTGCCTCGATAATCTGCAACGGAAGATCGCTTCTTGCAGGGCTTTCCGTGTCCACGGATGCGGCCCCGATATCCGTCGCGAGCGCTTTCTTGCGCGTGCGGGTTACGGCCTCATGCATTTTTCTTTGCCCGTCATGGCGTGGCGGACGTGCTGGTGGCACGTCCCTGAACCGCTCGATCTCGACATCCTTCGTCGAGTGGCGTTCAACGATGACCAGCACAATGACGATGGAGACCGCATGAAGGATATTTGTTCGATCGAACGAACAATGTCAAATGGTGAGAGTAACCGTCAGGAAGGCTGGTTTGAACCGCTGCGACGCCCTAGCGACCCGTAGGAGCCTCCTCCTCGCGCCCCTCGAAAGGTTGATCCAGCGTGGCCTTTGAATCCGGCGCATCCGTCTTGGCACGGGCCTGCCCCTTGCGGCGGCGCAGATTGGCCCGCAGCGCTTCGGCGAGCCGGCGTTGGCGGTCGGAGGGCGGGGTACTCATGCCCTTGCTTTACGAATCCGGCTTTTGCGCTGCAAGTCGCCTTGACAAGGCCAGACGGTAAGGCCATAGGCGCGGCCTTGCTGACGCGGGGTACCCCTGCGAACGGCAGTGCTGCCGTAGCTCAGTGGTAGAGCGCATCCTTGGTAAGGCTGAGGTCGCGAGTTCAATCCTCGCCGGCAGCACCATTTTCCCCATCTGCTGTGAAGAACGCAGCGCCCGCCCCTGAAGGGCGGTTGCGGGCCATGATAAATCATCGACTTACGGCGCATGAGTGGCGCTGCAGACACACCTCACCCCGGTGAGTAAACGTGTAATCGACGTTTATTTGCCCCCTCCCCATCGCTCCCTACCTTTCAAGCACGGTTCAAAACATCTGAAAGGTATCCGTCATGAAGTCATCACTGCTTTACACCGCTGCGTTGCTGCTGAGCGGCGGCATTGCCGTGCCAGCCATGGCGCAGGACACCGCAGCGCCGGCTACTGCACAGCCGGCCGCCCCCGCGTCGCCAGCCTCGCCCGCAGCGCCGGCTTCTCCTGCCACGCCGGCCGCACCGGCTACGGCAGCAGCTCCCACGAGCTTTACGGATGCGGAGCTGGTCGGCTTTGCCAAGGCCGCTATCCAGGCGGACAAGATCCAGAAGGACGCAACGGTCGCTGCGGACGCCAAGCAGGAGCAGATGCTCGCCGCAGTGCAGTCCAGTGGCCTGACGCCGGCGCGCTACAACGAGATTGCCCAGGCGACCCGGACCAATCCGGATCTCGTGAAGAAGATTCAGGAACTGGCCTCGGCCGACATGGCGACGCAGCAGCCGGCGACCGCGAATCCTTAAGACGCGGCGCGCACAACGCTGAAACGAATAGGGCGGCTCCCTCCGGAGCCGCCCATTTTCATGCCCGGTTGTCCTGCGCCTTCACCCGCAATCGCCACGCATGAAGCAGCGGCTCGGTATAGCCGTTTGGTTGCGCGACGCCCTCGAACACCAAGGCCCGTGCAGCTTGCAGGGCGAGGCTCTCCGGATGGCCTGCCATCGGTCGATAGAGCGGATCGCCGGCATTCTGTGCGTCGACCTTGGCCGCCATCTTCTCGAAGGCCGAATCGACCTGCGCCGGCGTACACACGCCATGGAGCAGCCAGTTGGCGATATGCTGGGAGGAAATGCGCAGCGTCGCGCGATCTTCCATCAGGCCGATGTCGTTGATGTCCGGCACCTTCGAACAGCCAACCCCCTGATCGATCCAGCGCACGACATAGCCGAGAATCCCCTGCGCATTATTCTCCAGCTCCTCGACGATCTCCTGCTCGGACCAGTTGGTGCCGGACGAGAGTGGCACGGTGAGCAGGTCCGAAAGCGGCGCCACCGGCTCGCGGCCGCGCCCCTGCTGGCGCGCCGCCACATCAACGGTGTGATAATGCGTCGCGTGCAGCGTCGCCGCCGTCGGGGAGGGCACCCAGGCCGTGTTCGCCCCGCTCATGGGATGCGCGATCTTCTGCTCAAGCATGTCGGCCATCCGGTCCGGCGCCGCCCACATGCCCTTGCCGATCTGCGCCCGGCCAGAGAATCCGCAGGCCAGACCGATCTGCACGTTGCGATCCTCATAGGCCTTGATCCAGGCGGCGCTCTTCATGTCGCCCTTGCGGATCATCGCCCCGGCTCGCATCGATGTGTGAATCTCATCGCCCGTCCGGTCGAGGAAGCCGGTGTTGATGAACACCACCCGATCCTTGACCGCCGCGATGCAGGCCATGAGGTTGGCGGACGTCCTCCGCTCCTCGTCCATCACGCCGACCTTGATCGTGTGCCGGTCCATGCCCAGCATATCCTCGATCGCATCGAACAGATCGTTGGTGAAGGCGCATTCCTCCGGCCCGTGCATCTTGGGCTTCACGATGTAGACGCTGCCGGCGAGACTGTTGCGCATCGGGCCGGCGCCCTTGAGATCGTGCAGGGCGATCAGGCTGGTGACGATGCCATCGAGAATGCCCTCGGGCGCCTCGGCGCCATCGGGCAGCACAATCGCCGGCGTGGTCATCAGATGGCCGACATTGCGGACGAGCAGGAGGCTGCGTCCCTTAAGCGACCATTCCGACCCCTCGCGGTCCTTGAAAACACGGTCCTGATTGAGCCTGCGCGTCTGCGTTTTGCCGCCTTTCTCGAACGTCGCAGAGAGGTCACCCTGCATCAGCCCGAGCCAGTTGGCATAGGCCGCCACCTTGTCCTGCGCGTCCACGGCCGCGACCGAATCCTCAAGATCGACGATGGTCGAGAGCGCCGATTCGATCACCACGTCAGCCATGCCCGAGGGATCATCCTTGCCGATGGGGTGATTGCGATCGAACACCACCTCGATATGCAGGCCGTTCTTGCGGAACAGGCGGCCCTTGGGCGTCTGGCCGACATATTGGGTGCCATCCGCGATCGCGAAGCCCTTGGCGGGATCGCCCATGTCCGCCCAGCTTCCGGACACCAGCGGCACAGCCTGGTCGAGAAAGGCCTTGGCCCAGGCGATGACCTGCGCGCCGCGCTCGGGATCGTATCCGCCCGGCCTGGCCGTTCCCGGCAAGGCATCCGTGCCGTAGAGCGCATCGTACAGGCTACCCCAGCGCGCATTGGCCGCGTTGAGCAGGAAGCGGGCGTTGAGCACCGGCACCACCAATTGCGGACCGGCCAGCGTTGCGAGCTCGGCATCGACCTTTTGCGGATCGATGGTGAAGGGCGCCGGCTCTGGAACGAGATAACCAATCTCGCGCAGGAACGCCTCATAGGCCGGCTGATCGATCGGTTGGCCGGCCCGCGCCTCATGCCAGGCATCGATCTGCGCCTGAAGATCGTCGCGCTTCGCCAGCAACGCCCGATTGCGCGGTGCAAAATCGGCGAAGATCGCCGCCGTCCCGGCCCAAAAGGCTTGCGCAGTCAGCCCCGTACCCGGCAGCGCGCGCTGCTCGATGAAATCGGCCAGTTCCTGCGCCACCGAGAGCCCGGCGCGGTCCACCTTGTTCGTCATGCCTTGCATCCCCGCCGTTCAGCCCTGCGCCTTGAGGCCGGCCGCTGCCAGCCCGGCCAGCGCGGCCGCTTCGTCATTGTCCGATGTGTCGCCGGTCACCCCGACCGCGCCGATCGCCACGGCCTCATCGTCGACGATGATGACGCCACCGGCGGCCGGGATCACCGCATGCGGCGCGGAGGCCGCAAAAGCGCCGATGAACCAGGGCCGCTCCTGCGCCATGTCCCCCAGCTTGCGCGAGGAAACGCCCATGGCGAGCGCGCCGGCCGCCTTGCCCGTCGCCACCTGCGCGCGCGCGAAAGAAGCGCCATCGCCACGCTGAAAGGCGATCAAATGCCCGCCCGCATCCACGACGGCGGCGCTCAGCGGTTTGAACCCTGCGGCCTGCCCTTTCGCGAAGACACCCTCGATGACCGCATTGGCCTGTTGCAAACTGATCCGGCTCATAAATCTGTTCCTTCCGCTCACGTGCGATCATCGGGATTTGGCTGTACGTGGACATAGCCGGCCCGTTCAGTCGAGACCAGCGAAGTCCGCGTCGAATCAGCCGCGAAGCGCAATGCCCTGCTGGCGACAGGGCATACGTTGCGGCAACTGCCCAAATGCTAACGCCCCGGTCACAAAGCGGTTCAGCATCGCGCCAAAACGCATTATGGGGCGGCCCACACTCCGCACTCGCGATGAAATACGAGGGACGTCATGACCGATACCAAGCTGATCGCCACCATCGATGCCGCATGGGAGGACCGCGCCAATATCGGCCTGTCCACCACGGGCGACGTCCGTGCGGCGGTGGAGAAGGCGCTGGCGCTGCTGGACAGCGGCGAGGCACGCGTTGCCGAGCCCACCGGGAATGGCTGGCAGGTCAATCAGTGGCTCAAGAAGGCCGTGCTGCTCTCCTTCCGTCTCAACGACAATACGTTGATCGACAACGGTCCCGGCGCCGGCCACTGGTGGGACAAGGTGCCCTCCAAGTTCGCCAACTGGGGCGAGGCGGATTTCCGCGCCGCGGGCTTCCGCGCCGTGCCCGGTTCCATCGTCCGCGCCGGCAGCTATGTCGGCAAGAATGTCATCCTGATGCCCAGCTTCACCAATATCGGTGCGTTCGTGGGCGAAGGCACGATGGTCGACACCTGGGTGACGGTCGGCAGCTGCGCGCAGATCGGCAAGAACGTCCACCTCTCCGGCGGCGTCGGCATTGGCGGCGTGCTGGAGCCGCTGCAGGCCGACCCGGTGATCATCGAGGATGACTGCTTCATCGGCGCACGCTCGGAAGTCGTCGAGGGCGTGCGCATCGGCCAGGGCTCGGTGCTGTCGATGGGCGTGTTCATTGGCCAGTCGACCAAGATCGTCGATCGCGCCACCGGCAAGGTCTATATGGGCGAGGTGCCGCCCTATTCGGTGGTTGTGCCCGGCTCGCTCCCCGGCAAGCCGCTGCCGGACGGCACGCCCGGCCCGAGCCTCTATTGCGCCGTCATCGTCAAGACCGTCGACGCGCAGACCCGCTCCAAGACGGGCATCAACGACCTGCTGCGCGACTGATCAGGAAAGGGGGCGGGGCCAGACCTCGCCCACCTTCCCCTATTCCTCAGGCGGCTTTGAGCTGGCGCAAATCCCGTCCGCTCGGCTCCTGGAAAACCCGCAAATCGAAGGAGTCCAGCACCGCCAGCATATGGTCGAAGATGTCGGCCTGGATCCCCTCATAGGCCGCCCAAGCCGTGGTGGTAGTGAAGCAGTAGATTTCCAGCGGAATGCCCTGCGGCGTCGGGTCCAGTTGCCGCACCAGCAGCGTCATCTCCTTCGAGATGCGCGCATTGGCCCGCAGATAGGCGGCCATATAGGCCCGGAATGTCCCGAAATTGGTGACGCGCCGGCTGTTCACCGGATCAAGGCCGTCATGGGCGATGCGGCTGTTCCATCGCTCCAGCTCCGCCTGCTTCTCCGCCAGATAGTCGCCCAGCAGCGCAAAGCGGCGCAGGCTCTGCTCTTCCTGATCGGACAGAAACCGCACGCTGGTCTGGTCGATCATCAGCGAGCGCTTGATCCGCCGCCCGCCTGATTCGGACATGCCGCGCCAGTTCTTGAAGCTCTCCTCGATCAGCCGGTGAGTCGGGATGGTGGTGATCGTCTTGTCCCAGTTCTGCACCTTCACCGTGTGCAGCGCGATGTCGATCACGTCGCCATCAGCATTGAGCTGCGGCATCTCGATCCAGTCACCGACGCGCAACATGTCGTTGGAGGTCAGCTGGACGGACGCCACCAGCGACAGGATCGTATCCTTGAACACCAGCATGATGACTGCCGCCATGGCGCCAAGGCCGGACAGCAGCAGCAGCGGCGACTTGTCCATCAGCTGGGCGATCATCAGGATCGCCGCCGCCGCAAACAGCACGATCTTGAGAACCTGGATATAGCCCTTGATCGGCCGGTTCACGGCGTGCGGCCGCCGCTGGTAGAGATCGTTGACGAAGGTCAGTGCATGGCTGAGCGCCAGCACGATGGTGAGGATCACGAACGCGCCCGCCACATTCTGCACCACCGTCACCAGCGACGGCGGCAAATGCGGCACGGCCGCGATTCCGCCCGAGACTACCATAGCCGGGACGATATTGGTCAGCCGGGCCACCGCGCGGCCGAGCGCAGGCGTATCGTGCGGCAGGACGCGCAGCGCCATGCGCAGCAGGATCGACTTGAAGATGAAGTTCGCGAGCGCCGCGACCGCGATCAGGATTGCCAGCCCGGCGAGGCTTTCAGCCCAGGCCGGCAAACCGGCGAACCACCGATCAAAAAGGGGAATGGAAAAGGAAGGGTCGGTTGCCGTGGGAATAGAATCAATCATGACAAAGGGCGCGGCCGCGAGAGGGGCCGGCGATAAGCTCCTGTTTTATCGCAAATTGGGCGGCCAACCTGCCTGCCTTTAGGCATGAAGTCAAACCAGCGGCCGGATTGTGCGGGCCGCTGGCTGCGCCAGACGATCTAGACCGGCGTTGAAATCTTCATGAGGACGAGGCCCGAAACGATCAGCGCAGCAGCGGTCAGCCGCAGCACTGTAAGCGCCTCCCCAAAAAACGCGATGCCGACAGCGAATGCGCCGAGCGCGCCGATGCCCGTCCAGATCGTATAGGCCGTGCCGAGTGGCAAAACCTTCAGCGACCAGGCCAGGCAGGCAAAGCTGAGCAGCATCGCCGCGATCATGACGAGGGTGGGCCATAGCCGGGTGAAGCCATCCGACTGCTTCATGGCCGTTGCCCAGACGACCTCGAATAACCCCGCGATAAAAAGCGCAATCCACGCCATGAAAGCCTCCTGAAAGCGCCGGGCCGTCCCGGTCTTGACGTCAGAGGCGGGAACGTGGTCGCCGCAAGGAAAATTTAGGCGCCACACCACGCCCGATCAAGGGCAGTTACGCCCTGAGGTGATCATCCCCTCAGCCGCCGCCGAGCAGGCGCTGGCGGAGGCGTTCCATGCCGATGGCGTCAATGGCGACTGCCCGGTCGGGCGCCTTGAGCACCTCGGCCAGATAGCCAAGCGTCTGCGCGGCAAGATCGAACTGCTGCAAGGCGGTCGCCCGGCTCGTGACATCCACCGTTTCGACCAGTTGCGTGCCGAGGTCTTCGATCAGATGCCGCAGCCCATCCAGTTCCTCGGCGATCCGCCGATCCAGCTCCGCAGTCGGGGCCGAGGCGCGGGGCGCCGCCCCAGCCGGAGCGGGCCGTGATGACGGCAGAGGCGCATCGACGCGGGGCTGCCCGGTCTGACTTGCGGCAGCGATCCAATTGCCCTCGCGCCAGCCGGACACCGAAATCGTGCCCTCAAAGCGCACGCCACAGCGATTCTTGTCCACCCAGATGACCGTGGCGCCCATCTCAAGCTGCAAGCGCCGCAAGATGAGGCCTGCACCGACCGGCGGCAGCGCAGCGCCTTCCAGCAATGCGCCGTGCTCGGAGAGATTGCGGATGCGCACCGGAGCGGCGATCCCCTCCGCCTCAATAGTCGCGGACAGGAGCAGATTCGTGCGGGAAGGCCGAGCGGCCGCTGGGTTGGACTGGTCTGCCGGCATCGGCACAATCGGCTTCCTATCCAAAAAACATTCTCTAGATCCGTCGCTCGGCCCGGCGTCCGTCCGACCTCCCGGACGTCTGCGGGGCTGAGGAAATCTCCCCGCAAATAGCAGGCTCGCTTGCCGGCGCAAATCCCATCCGTCGACTCGCGCCCAATGCCGCGTCCCGAAATGCGCCGAAGGGGCCGCGTTGCAATTGATTAGCGCCGGCGCCGGCACGTGCCTATATCGACGCTATGGCACCACCCAGAAAGCCCACCCGTCCCCAGCCCGCCGGCCTGCCGACGCGCGAACAGATCCTCGATTTCATCAGCAATGCCGATCAGCCGGCAGGCAAGCGCGAGATCGCCAAGGCCTTTGGCCTGCGCGGCAATGAGAAGATCGCGCTCAAGGCCCTGCTGCGCGACATGGCCGACGAAGGTCTGCTTGAAACCGGCAAGGCGAGAGCGTTCAACCTGATGGGCGGCGTCCCTAAGGTGACCGTGCTGCGCGTGGTCGAGTCCGATGGCGGTCAGGTCATCGCCGTGCCGGAGCGCTGGGAAGCCGAGGGCCACCCTATTCCCAAGCTGCGCGTCATCGAGCGCGGCAAGCGCGGCGCTCTGGGCGTTGGCGACCGGATTCTGGCGCGCACCGAGCAGGCCGGTCATGGCTGGGTCGCCCATCCGATGAAGAAGCTGGCCGGCGCGACCGAGCAGATGCTCGGCGTGGTCGCCAAGGACGAACGCGGCAAGCTGATCCTGCGTCCCGTCGACAAGCGCATCCGCTATGAGACGCCGATCAGTGACCAGGGCGATGCGCAGCCGGGCGATCTCGTGCTGGCCGAGAAGAGTGGCCGACCGCCGCGCGTCACCGCGCGGGTGACGGACGTACTCGGCGACCCCTTCCAGCCGCGTAGCTTCAGCCTGATCGCCATTCACAAATATGGCATTCCCGACATGTTTCCCGAGGAGGCCGAGGCCGAAGCGGCGAAGGTCCACGACCTGCCCCTCCACGCCGATGCGCGCGAGGACCTGCGCGCCCTGCCCATCGTCGCGATCGACCCGGTCGATGCCCGCGATTTCGACGATGCCGTATGGGCCGCGCCGGACGATGATCCCGCCAATGAAGGCGGCTTCAAGGCCATCGTCGCCATTGCAGACGTCGCTTATTATGTACGGCCCGGCTCGGCACTGGATCGCTCCGCGCGCAAGCGCGGCAACAGCGTCTATTTCCCCGACCGTGTCGTGCCGATGCTGCCGCACGCGCTCTCGTCGGACATGTGCTCGCTCAAGGCAGGCGAGGATCGCGCCGTACTGGCCTGCCACCTCGTCATCGGACCGGGCGGTGCGCTCAAATCCTGGCGCTTCACCCGCGCGATCATCCGCGTCGCCGCCAACATTCCTTATGAGATGGCACAGGCCGCCGTGGACCGGGTGGAAGGCAAGCCCGGGCGGACCTTCTCCGACACCCGGCTCGACATCGGCCTCATCGACCGCCTCAAGGGCGATGGGCTGATCGACGACGCACTGGTGCCGCTCTGGGCTTGCTGGCGGGCGCTGGCCAAGGCCCGCGATGCCCGTGGTCCGCTCGATCTCGACCTGCCCGAGCGCCGGGTGGTGCTGGACGAGGAAGGCCGCATCGTCAGCATCGCCATCCGCGAACGGCTGGATGCGCACCGGCTGATCGAGGATTTCATGGTCACCGCCAATGTCGCTGCCGCCAAGGCGCTGGAAGCCAAGAAGGCGCCGGTCATGTACCGCGTCCATGAGCCGCCGAGCCGTGAGAAGCTGACGACGCTTAAGGAGTATCTTGAAACCTACGGCATCAGCCTAGCGCTCGGGCAGGTGATCACCACCAAGACCTTCAACCGGCTGATCGAGCAGATTCCGGATGATGCCGCCGCGCGGCCGCAGATCATGGAGCAGATCCTGCGCAGCCAGACGCAGGCCTATTACGGCCCGCGCAATCTCGGCCATTTCGGCCTGTCGCTCGGCTCCTATGCGCACTTCACCTCACCGATCCGGCGCTATTCGGACCTTTTGGTGCATCGCTCGCTGGTCGGCGCCTATGGGCTGGAAATGCCCGCCCCGGCGGACAAGTCGCTCCCGCGCGACACGCGGCTCTCTTCGGAAGACGTGGCCGATCTCGCGCCCATCGGCGAGCGGATCAGCCAATATGAGCGGCGTGCGATGGAGGCGGAGCGTGAAACCGTCGACCGCTATGTCGCCGCATTTCTGGCGCAGCATGTCGGCGAAATCATGGCCTGCCGCATCACCGGCGTGCAGAGTTTCGGCTTCTTCGCCACCGTCGTCGAACTGGGCGGCGATGGACTCGTGCCCGTCTCGACGCTCGGTGGCGAATATTTTCGCTATGACGAGGTGCAGCAGGCGCTGATCGGCGAGGATAGCGGCGACCGCTATGCCATGGGCGACCGCATCGACCTGCGCATCGCCGAATCCGACCCGGTGAGCGGCGCGCTGCGCTTCGAGATTCCGCACGGCGCCAGCCACATGCCCGAACGCAAGGACCGCCGCCGTCCGGGCAGTGCGCCCGTCCGCCGCACCGGACGCCCGCCGAACATCCGGCACACCGCGCGCCGCAAGGGGCCGGTCAAACGCCGCTAATCGCGCGGGACATTGGATGAAGGGGCGCTCCATCTAGGCGCGCCCCGTTGCTCATTCCTGCGCTGTCAGGTCAAAAGGCATAGAACAGAGAAAACTGCAGCACAGGGTAAACCTTGTACTTGTTGACCTCGTCGTCGACGTCCGCCTGTTCCTTGAGCAACTGCTCCTGGAAAGCCGCGTTGGTCGCGAGGCTACCGGTGGCGCGCAGCGCATCCACGCGCGGCGTGCCTTGGAACATGGCGCCGGCGTCCACGCCGAACTTGATGCCGCGCGTCAGGCCACCCGCATAACCCACGGTCAGCAGCGGGGCGAAGTCCTTGGCGCGGATCGTGCCGGAGAGCGTGCCGATCTCACTCGGGGTATAAGTAACATCGCCGATGGTGACAGGCTCGGTCGGCGTCGCCGTAGCGCTGACCCGGTTCTTGGCGATGCGGAAACCACCGGAAAGCCGGAACGCGCCGCCGAACGGATAGACGTCCGCGACGGCGCCATAGGACTCGAGCTTCAGCTTGCCCTCATAGGTCAGGTCGTTGACGTCGATGTCATGGCTGAAATCGAAGAAGGACGCGCTGGCTCGTACGCCAAACGTCTCATTGATCCTCATCCCCACTTCCGGCCCGGTGCCGAGCGTGCCGGCGGTGACGCCAACCGAGTAACGCGCATCTTCTGCGAAGGCGGGCGACACCGCCAGAAGCGTGGCGGTGCTCAGTGCGAGACAGGTCTTCATCTTGATAGGCATTTTGCTTTCCCCCCAAATGTCGTGAGGGCGCGCTCATGCCCGAGCCGGGTACAGGCGTCATATCCTGTCAGGGATATACGCCGCGGAAGCGATCACTGTGTTTGGGCGGCCGATTATTCGTGCTGCCGGCCGAAGTCAGGCGCGGCGTCGTCCTGCCCTTGCTCGATGATCGAGCGGCGGATCGCCCGCGTCTTGCTGAAATGCTCGAACAGCGCGTCGCCATCGCCCCAGCGAATGGCCCTTTGCAGTTGCGAGAGATCCTCCGAGAAGCGCTGAAGCATCTCCAGCACCGCGTCCTTGTTGGTGAGGAAGACATCGCGCCACATGGTGGGATCGGATGCGGCGATGCGGGTGAAGTCGCGAAAGCCGCCGGCCGAATATTTGATGACTTCGCTGCGCGTCACGCTCTCCAGATCATTGGCCGTGCCCACGATCGTATAAGCGATGAGGTGCGGCAAATGGCTGGTGACGGCCAGCACCAGATCATGATGCGCGGCATCCATGATCTCGACATTGGCGCCCAGTCGCTGCCACAGCGCCTCGACCCGCGTGACCGCAACCGGATCGGTCCCGGCCGGCGGCGTGAGGATACACCAGCGGTTGCGGAACAGCGTCGCAAACCCTGCCTCCGGGCCGCTATTCTCCGTGCCGGCAACCGGATGTGCCGGCACCAGCGTCACGTCGGGCAGGACCCGGTGGATGTCGGCAATGATGCTCGCTTGGGAGGAGGCCACCTCCGAGAAGATGACATCGGCTGCCAGATCGTCGCGAATGGCCTCGGCAACGGGTGCCATCGCGCCGGGGGGGACGCACAGCACAACCAGATCGGCGTCGATCACCGCCGCCCCGGGCGTGTCCGTCACATCGTCGCATAGGTCGATCCGGCGCGCGGTCTCCCGCACTTCCGGATTGGCATCGTGCCCGACCACCCGCACGGTCGGCGCATAGGCCCGCAGGGCGCGCGCCAGCGACGAGCCGATCAGGCCCAGTCCGATGATGGAAACGCGCGAAAAGGGCAGCATCAGGCGCCGACGATCCGGCGGAGTGCAGCGACGAGCCCCTTCATGTCTTCCGGCGTGCCGATGGTGATGCGCAGGGCGTTGGGCAGATCCTGCCCGGGCAGCCAGCGCACGATATAGCCCGCGTCCATCAGGCCCTTATAGGCCGTCTCGGCGCTCGTCTTGCCCTCGAACAGTACGAGGCTGAAATTGGCCTTGGATGGCACGGCGCGCAGCCCCTTGTTGCTAAGCGCCCCGATCTCGGTCTCGAACCAGGCGCGCCATTCGCTGTTGTGCGCGCGGCTCTTCTCCACGAAGTCCTGGGCCTCCAGCGCCGCGACCGCCGCGCGGGACGAGGCGATGGGGAAGGAGAAGGGCTGGCGAATACGATGCATCGCGTCGATCACCGCCGCGCTGGCATAGCCCCAGCCCACCCGGCCGGCAGCAAGGCCGAAGATCTTGGAGAAGGTGCGCGTGACCAGCACATTGGGTGCGGTGCGGGCCAGCTCCAGCCCGCCATCGTCATCCTCGGCGTCGAGATATTCGCTATAGGCCTGATCCAGCACCAGCAGCACATGCGGCGGCAGTCCGGCATGCAGGCGGGCGATCTCCGCGCGGGGCGTGAACGTGCCGGTCGGGTTGTTCGGATTGGCGAGGAACACCAGCCGGGTGCGATCCGTGACATGGGCCAGGATGGCATCGACATCCGTCGCATAATCCTTGTCCGCCACCTCGACGGGCACCGCGCCGACGCGACGCGTCGCGATGGGGTAGACGGAGAAGCCATAGCGCATGAAAATGATCTCATCGCCCGCGCCCGCGAAGGTGCCGGCAGCCATGTGCAGCACTTCATCCGACCCCGTGCCGTAGATGATCCGTGCCGGATCGAGCCCATGCCGCTGCGCAATCGCCTCGCGCAGTTCCACCGCAGCGGAGTCGGGATAGCGCTCCAGGCAGTCGGCAGCGGAGCGGAATGCCGCGCGCACTGGCTCGGCTGTGCCGAAGGGATTTTCATTGGACGAAAGCTTCACGACCTCGCGGCCATCGTCCGCCTTCGACTTGCCCGGCACATAAGGCGCGATGGCCATGATCCAGTCTTTGGCGGCGGGTGCGGCGGGCTTTTGGAGATCGTCTGTCATGGCGTGGCGCTTTAGCCCCGCTGTGCGCAATTGGCAAAGGCCTGTGCGATTCGCCCAAACCTCCGCGAGGATGCGGTCCACCGCCCCGCCCGGCCGGCCCGATTGACAATGCCCGTTCTTCGGCTCAAGCGCTGGATCATGTCCATGGAGAGTGCCATCGCTTCCACAGACCAGCGCTTCGGCCTGCGGCGGTCTATCCGGCTGGCAGGGCCGCTCCGGCTCGATAGCGGCGCCAGCCTGACGCCCGTCGAGATCGCTTACGAAACCTATGGCACGCTGAACGCGCAGGGCAGCAATGCCGTGCTGATCTGCCATGCGCTGACCGGCGACCAGTTCGTGGCGTCGGAACATCCGGTGACCGGCAAGGCCGGCTGGTGGACACGCGCCGTGGGACCCGGCAAGCCGATCGACCCCGAGCGGCATTTCATCATCTGCGCCAATGTGTTGGGCAGTTGCCTCGGCTCTTCCGGCCCGGCCAGCATCGATCCTGCCACCGGCGCGCCTTTTGCGATGCGCTTTCCCGTCATCACCATCGCCGACATGGTCCGCGCGCAGGCGATGCTGCTCGATCATCTGGGCGTGGCCCAGCTTGCCGCTGTGGTCGGCGGCTCGATGGGCGGGATGCAGGCGCTGGCATGGCCGACCCTCTATCCGGAGCGCGTGCGCGCCGTGCTGGCGATTGCCACTACCGCCCGTCACAGCGCGCAAAACATCGCCTTTCACGAAGTGGGGCGCCAGGCGATCATGGCCGACCCGCGCTGGCGCGGTGGCGACTATTATGCGAGCGGCGAGCCCCCGGCTGCGGGCTTGGCGGTGGCGCGCATGGCCGCGCACATCACCTATCTTTCCGAAGCCGGGCTGACCGAAAAGTTCGGCCGCAAGCTGCAGGCGCGGGAGACGAAGACCTTCGGCTTCGATGCCGACTTTCAGGTTGAGAGCTATTTGCGCCACCAGGGCATCAGCTTCGTCGAGCGGTTCGACGCCAACAGCTATCTCTACATCACGCGGGCGACAGATTATTTCGATCTGGCAGAGGATCATGGCGGCAGTCTGGCCAATGCGTTCGCGCGGACGCAGGCGCGCTTTTGCATCATCAGCTTCGACACCGACTGGCTCTACCCGACGACAGAATCGCGCAACATCGTCCACGCGCTCCATGCGGCCGGTCGGGCCGCGACCTTCGTCGAGCTGTCGAGCCCCTTTGGCCATGACAGCTTCCTGCTGGACGCGCCCGAGATGAATCGCGTTCTGGATGGCTTCCTACGAGGCGGTGCGTGACAGAGATGCCCGACCACATCGAGCTGAGCGACGATCCGGCCCGGTTGGACCGCGCACGCATTCATGGCTGGCTGGCCTCGAGCTATTGGTCGCCCGGCATTGCCCGCGCGCTGGTGGACCGGGCCATTGACGGATCGCACTGCCTCGGCGCCTATCGCAATGGCCAGATCGGCTTCGCCCGCATGATCACCGACCATGCCACTTTTGCCTGGCTGAGCGACGTGTGGATCGATGAAGCCGCGCGCGGGGCTGGACTGGCACGCCGCATGGTCCAGTGGTTTCTCGATCATCCTGATTTCCAGGGCATCCGGCGTATCGGCCTCACCACGCTCGATGCGCATGGCGTCTATGCCCCGCTAGGATTCCGCAGTCCGCGAAGGCCGGACCGCTATATGGAACGGCTCGACCCCGCCTTTGACACGCTGCTGAATGGCGAAGAGACTCCGCCGCATGACTGACGGCCTGCGTCCGGATCTTGCGCTGATCGCGCGCCATGTCACCACGGGCTCTCGGGTGCTGGACGTGGGTTGCGGCGATGGCGCCCTCATGGCGGCGATGCGCGACGGAGCACACGCGGATGTGCGCGGGCTGGAGATCGATCCGGCCAATGTTGCGGCGGCCGTCGGGCGCGGCCTGCCGGTCGTTCAGGGCGATGCCGACACCGACCTTGGCTATTATCCAGACAAGAGCTTCGATTTCGCGATCCTCAGTCAGACGCTCCAGACCACGCGGCGGCCTGACAAGGTGATCGAGCAACTGCTGCGTATCGGCAAACAGGCGTTCGTGTCCTTCCCCAATTTCGCGCACTGGCGCGGGCGCCTCTCGCTGATGTGGGGCGGGCGGATGCCGGTGACGCCGCTGCTACCCGAGCGCTGGTACGACACGCCAAACATCCACCACCTCACCATCAACGATTTTCGGGCGCTGGTGCGTGAGCGCGGCTGGACCATCGATGCCCAATGGTTCCTCAACCATGGCCGAACGACGGGATCGGCCAATGCCAATCTGTTCGCCGAACACGCCGTCTTCCTGCTGCATGCCTGATGGGCGCCACACCCCCCTTCCGAACCATGCTGCAGTGCAACAACGGGGTGGCCAGATGGCAACAGGCGGTGCATAGGGCGTGCCACGAACAGAACAGCGAAACGACGACATGACTGCTGCGGCTAAACCCTTTCCCATGAACGAACGTGAATTTGTCGGCCTGATGGCGTCGATCATGGCGCTCAATGCGCTCGCCATCGATGCGATGCTGCCGGCCTTCCCCGCGATTCGCGCATCCCTGAACGTGGCCGATCCCAATTCGCTGCAATATATGATCACGGCCTATATGCTGGCCAATGCCGTCGGATCGCTGGTCGCCGGCCCGCTGGCGGACCGGTTCGGGCGCAGGCCGATGCTGCTGCTCAGCATTACCTTTTCGGCGCTCGGCGGCCTCGCCAGCGCTCTGGCGCCGACCTACGAGATGCTGCTCACGATGCGCGCGGTGCACGGCTTCTTTGCCGCGGGCCTGGGCGTACTCGCCGTGTCCGTGATCCGCGATCGCTACTCGGGCGACACCATGGCGCGGCTGATGAGCGTGATCTTCATCATCTTCATGCTGGTGCCAGTCATCGCTCCCTCCGTGGGTCAACTGGTGCTGACCGTGGCATCCTGGCGCGAGATCTTCCTCGTCTTGGCGGCTTACGCCAGCATCGTGCTGGTGTGGACATGGCGCCGGCTGCCCGAAACGCTAGATGAAGACCAGCGCCAGCGCATTTCCCTGCCGGTCATCGCCCGCAACTGGGCGGCGGTCGTCAAGGATCGTCAAGGCCTGGGCTATATGCTCGGCGCGGGGATCATGATGGGCGGCATGTTCGGCTTCCTGAACAGCGCGCAGCAAATCTTCTTCGACGTGTTCGATGCCGGGGCTTTCTTCCCGCTCGCCTTCGCCTGCGTGGCGGGGTCGATGGCGGTGGCGAACTTCTCGAACAGCCGCATCGTCGAGCGCTTCGGTGCGCGCAGGGTTTCGCACCTCGCGCTCATCTTCTTCATCGTCGTCAGCATTGCCCAGCTGCTGGCCAGCCAGATGCATCCCGAGCCGCTGCTGCTGTTCATGGTGCTGATCGCGCTCAACATGGGCATGGTCGGCTTCACCGGATCGAACTTCGGCTCGATCGCCATGGAGCCCTTCGGTCACATCGCCGGGTCGGCCGCCAGCTTCCAGAGCTTTGCGCGCATGGCGATTGCGACGCTGATCGGGGCGGCGACCGGACAACGGTTCGATGGCACCACCCAGCCACTTGCGGAAGGCTTCATGGCCACCGGTCTGGTCGCGCTCGTCTTCATCCTGCTGGCCGAACGCGGACGCCTCTTCACCCGCCCGCGCCGCAACGCCATGCGGCCCCCACTGCCGCCGCGCTGAGCGGTCTCGGGCGAGCGCCGGACGAGCAGCTGCGCCGTCCGTCCTTCATTTCCTGAGGCCCTCACCCTATCTGAATGGGGAAAGGCTGGCCCGTGCCCGCCTGCGGAGATCGTTCGTGCGCAAGGCAATTCTCGGCCGTTACGGCAACAATCAGGGTCACTGGGTCGGCGATGGCTTCCCGGTTCGCTCGCTCTTTTCCTATCATGACCTCGGGCAACAGATCAGCCCGTTCCTGCTGCTCGATTATGCTGGGCCGCACGCGTTCGAACCGACCCAGGCGCGGCGGGGCGTGGGACAGCATCCCCATCGTGGCTTCGAGACGGTCACCATCGTGTATGATGGTGAAGTGGAACATCGCGATTCCACGGGCAATGGCGGCATCATCGGCCCTGGCGACGTGCAGTGGATGACGGCCGCCGGCGGCATTCTGCACGAGGAGTTCCATTCGCCCGCCTTCGCGCGCGCCGGTGGTCCGTTCCGGATCGTGCAGCTCTGGGTGAACCTGCCCGGCAAGGACAAGATGGGGCCGGCGGGTTATCAGGCGATTTCGGCCGAAGACATTCCCACCGTCGACCTCGGTGCTGCTACGGGTATCGCACGCATCATCGCGGGTGCCCTTGGCGACGCTCAGGGGCCGGCCCGTACCTTCACGCCCATCAACGTGTGGGATGTACGGCTGACCGCAGGCGCGGACACGACGCTCGCTCTGCCGGAGGGACACATTGCTCTGATCGTCGCGCTGACTGGCCGGCTCACGATCAATGGCACCCAGCCGCTTGATGAGGCCGAGGTTCTGCTGCTGGGCCAAGATGGCAAGGATGTTCAAATCCAGGCCGCAGGTGAGTCGAGCCTGCTCGTCCTCACCGGTGAACCGATCGACGAACCGATTGTCGGCTACGGGCCCTTCGTGATGAACAGCAAAGCGGAAATCCACGCCGCGATCAATGATTTCAACAGCGGACGGTTTGGCGCGCCCGTGTGATCGCCGGACAGGATGCTGGTGGGCGATGACGGGCTCGAACCGCCGACATTCTCGGTGTAAACGAGACGCTCTACCAACTGAGCTAATCGCCCCCTCGCGGGAATTCCCGCGCTTTCTAGGTTTTCCACCAGCAGGTCAAGGGCACATAAGCGGAACAGAGCCGTAACATTTGGCCGTAGGCGGATCTGAGAGTCCCGAACTATTCCCGAAATCTAAAAGCTCGGCAGCTTGCCGTGTTGCAGTAATGTCGGGTGGTCCGAATAGTAGCCATTTATGAGTGCGGGTTGGCACATCGGACGCTCCCGATGGTGAACCGACGTATCTGCTAAGCGTCCCAGGTCAGGCACTTGGTCGGGCAGCCCGACAGCCTTTAGAGCGGTCGCAAACTGTGGGGCCTCATCCATCTCAGCCACTGCTGGTTCAGCT
Organism: Sphingobium sp. B1D7B; assembly: GCF_025961965.1. Lineage (NCBI taxonomy): Bacteria > Pseudomonadati > Pseudomonadota > Alphaproteobacteria > Sphingomonadales > Sphingobiaceae > Sphingobium > Sphingobium sp. B1D7B. Next base: position 831,664 of record NZ_JAOQOR010000001.1, on the reverse strand, counting down.
GGCCGATCTGCAAGACGCTTGACCTGCCCCCCTCGACCAAGGATCGTGGTATGTGCCGCTTTTTCCGGCTGAGGAAGGTTCATGGAATTCGAGGATTGGATTGTTCTTCGCGCGCCGCCCGGTGCAAAAATGGTCGATAGCGACATGATGGACTCCCGGGACGCCGGACTACCGTCGGTCGAACTCCACAGTATTCCCGTCTCCGCTGTCGCCGACCTTGAGCGCGATCCGACCACCCTAGCCGCCGCACCGGACATGCCGACGCTTCTAATCGAGCCGAGGGTTAGCGGGAGTACGCCCGCCCCCTTATGGGGTATCACTGCCGTCGGGGCCGACGCCTCTGCGCACGACGGTACGGGTGTGATAGTCGCAGTGCTGGACACCGGCATCGACATCGCCCACCCGAGTTTCGCCGGCGTAGACATTGTCCAGGCGGACTTCACAAGGACTGGGCTCGGCGACGGGCATGGCCACGGCACCCACTGCGCCGGCACAGTGTTCGGGCGGGACGCCGGCGGCGGCCGCATCGGAGTAGCGCCCGGCATCAAGCGTGCGCTCATTGGAAAGGTGCTGGACCAAGCCGGACAGGGATCCACACTGATGGCCGTAAGGGGTCTGGAGTGGGCAGCGGACAAAGGTGCGCACATCGCGTCGCTCTCGCTAGGTCTAGACGTACCCGGAGTGGTCCAGCAGCTCATCGCGAAGGGATGGTCGGAGAAGCTTGCAGCGGCACGCGGTCTCGACCTCTTTAGACGCAACGTCCGCCTGCTGGACAAGCAGATGACCTTCCTCCTCGAACGGCCTGAGCATGGGCTCGGCATGCTGGTGATCGCGGCGAGCGGCAATGAGAGCGACCGAGCCTCCAATCCAAACTTCAGAATTCCTGCGTCACTCCCCGCTGCGGCGGAAGGCGTGATTGCCGTCGGGGCTCTGGAGCAATCACCGGCGGGCCTGACTGTCGCAGGCTTCTCGAATACGCTGCCGACCGTCTGCGGACCAGGCGTGGCGATTAGGTCGGCTTGGCCTGGTAGCGGCTATCGCGAACTCGACGGCACGAGCATGGCTTGCCCCCATGTCGCAGGTATCGCAGCTCTCTGGTGGCAGGCGCTGGGTCCGCATGCAAACGCGCGGGCGGTCCACGCAAAGGTAATCGGCACCGCCTGCATGACGGACCTTGCGCCGGGCTATGATCACACCGACGTCGGAATGGGCATGGTTAGAGCCCCCTAGTCCTGCGTCGTACTGTCTCCGCGCTCAAGTGCCCCAATCTTATCAGGCAGGAAAGGAAGCTCATCCTTTTTAGCCAGCGCGCCCTGCCAAGGACTGAATGAGCCCGTGAATTGGGGTTTATCCTTTCGCGGCTCTTGACCAACCACCTCGGAGAACGCGATCTGCGCGATCTTTAGTCCGGGGTAGAGCGCGATCGGAATTTGGCCGAGGTTCGCGAGCTCTAGCGTCACAATGCCTTGGTAGCCGGGCTCGATAAGTGTCGCGGTTGCGATGCTCAGGCCTTCGCGCGCCCAAGTAGAACGGGCGGTCACCTCACCCATGAGGTCGAACGGGATGCTCACCCATTCGAGCGTCGGCACGAGGGCCAAAGCGCCAGGGTGGAGCAGAAGTTCGGCGCCGAAGGGCAGTTCGTATCTCTCATGCTTCTGCTGGCGACGCATTTCCGCGAGATAGGGACTCTGCCTCGTCTCGGACTTGGCCAGTGCCGGGTCCACGTGTGACGAGCCCCGTGCCCTCGCCATCAGCGCCACGTTTCCCATCCGCAGGTCAATGCTCGACGTCCCAATCTGGGTGGGCGACAGGAGTGGCGTGACGGCGAGCCTCTTGTCCCTGATTCGCTCGATAATCTGGCGTCGGCCCAGAATGCTCAAAGTTTGCGCCTCCCCGCTGACAAGTCTATAGCCTGCTGCTGCAGCAGCGCTAGGTCGCACAGCTGGTTCAGGGAGTAGAAGTCCAGCGGTTGAGCGTCGAGCGCCTCATGCCCCAGCCAGTAGGTCCAGCCTGCGTAGAGCTGCTCCTCCAACCGTACCGGATGCGTCGTTGACACTCCCTCCTCGTCGACTTCTTCGCGGATTGGCGGGAGATGCTTACCGATCCGCCCGACTAGGTCGGCAAGAACATCCTCGCTCGGTCGTTGCGCCAGCGGTGTCCCCGTCGCGTTGAAGTGCCGGCTGATTGTCGCCATCGCTTCGCAGAGTTGATCGGGTGTGAACACCTCAGTCCAAGACTCTACCGGGCCTCCAATATAGTCGATCAGGCTGCGTTCGGCGTTTAAGAGCTCTGAGTTCGCAGCTGTCGCTACGGGATCGAGCCAGCCTAGCACCCTTAGCGCACTGACAAGCACCGACCGGCGGAGCGCGTAGGACGGGTGCGACGTCTTCTCAATCTCGATCTGGTGTGGGTTCTTGCACGACGGCTCCAGATACGTTCGATGCGCTGCAACGAAAGCCGGACCGAAGATCGCGAGTCCGAACAGGTCGCAGATCAGTTCAACGATCCAGTGCTCCAGGCTGGCTTCCGTGATGACAGCCGTAATGCCTTTCATTCTCTGCTTTACCCGCTCGGGAGCGTCCTCGCTCCGCAGCCATGCCATCACGGAAGCCGCGTCGCGCAGGTGTCCCTCTCGCCGGAGTATTTTGGTAAGCTGGATGCTTAGCGGGTCGCTGCTGAAGAGATCGCTGGCACGCGACGAGTAGAAGGTGGCGTGACCCAACTCGTGGCCGAAGAGCGCATGCATCAGCACGTGGTGCTTGAGTTGTCTAGGGAACGCGACGGTATAGAGTCGGCGTCGCTTGTTCGGTCCCATGACCTTTTCGCTGGTAATCTGGTAGCTGGTGCCTTCCGCGATCATGTGAATGATAGGCTGATGCCCGCCTTCGAGTCCCTCGTTTTCGAGCAGGAGCGGACTTGCGATCACGCGTATGGCATCGGCGAAAGGCCATGAAAACTCACCAAGGTGAGAGCGCTCGATCAGTGTGAGGCGGTTCGCCAAATCCCACAGCTGCGAGACGATGGCGGACACCGGCGCCGCACCGCCTTGACCCAAACGCTCGAGCTCTGCTTGGATGCCGTCCAGTCTGAAACGGCACTCCTCGTAGTAGTCGACGGTCTGTCCGGGTCCGTAGTCGTAGCGGAGACTTTCGTCGAGCGCGCGCCTGACGTTTTCATACTCCTCTTGGACATACAGAAAGGGAGCCAAGAGAAATCAGGCCTGCAACTCGTCGAGAAGCGTCGTGAAGAAGGTCTCTGTGCGGGCGACTTCCGTCGCATCGGGATGGTCGCCTTCGCGCGGAAACGCCGTCATGCGCAGCACGACCTTCATCTCGTCGATCGCCTTGCTGGGATCACTCCCGGCGAACGCACTGCCGAATGCTGCGTCGAGGGCATGCTTCAGGTCGGCGACGTTACGGTCGGTCGATGTGAGTAGCGAAGTCAGTGCACCATCGTCCTCCGGATGGCCCTCCTCAGAGTATCCGTAGAAGCCGTGGGCACGGTAGCCGACCAGAAGGCGATACATGTTGTTGATCGCGTTACCGACAAGTGCGTCGTTACGATCATGCCGCAGACCCTCAAGTGTCATCGACGCGAGAAGCCTTGCCGCATCGCGGGCATCGTTCTGCTCGTAGGCCGCCATCATCGGCATGCGCCGATCCTCCTCATCAATTCGGGTGAGAACATATAGCGAACATGAATAAATTTCACCAGCCCACCTTTAGCCGCCAAATTCTAGCCGTTTGACACTCTGGAATCAACCTCGATTCCCTTGGAAACCGAACATCTTGAAAAGCCATCGTTCTTTCAGCTCCTTTTTGAATAATGCGAATGCCGCCTCATCGGAGCCCAGGCCCAGCGATCTCACATGTCTCGTAAACGCGAGTTTAAGCGCAGGGTTTCCGACGTGAAAAGTAACCCGTCGCCGCGTGTCGCCAACGCCGTCCGAACAGCGCCGTGGGCGGGGGCGGGGGCGGGATATGCGACCCAGCTCGCTAGCCTGGAGTTCGCGCTGTATCACGAGCGAGCAAACCGCTGCACGCGTCAATTCGATCGACTTCGCGTATTCGTCAAGCGCTGCAACCTCCTCGTCGGTCATGTAGCATCCGATCTGCGCCAAGACGCGGTTATCCCCTTTCCGATGGCCAAGTCACCTCGCCGCGACTCGAATCCGCCCTGTGCGAGTTTGGTTGCGTCCCGACGCATTGCCAAGTGGGGTCCGCAGACGAACGTTCGCTCCGCATTAATTGTCACCCGAAGCTGCCGGTAGGAAACCGGCCCAGTTCCGTCGTGAGAGGCTAATGAATGAATGACACGTACCATTGAACAAATCCGACCCGGAGCTCCGCTATGGCGGCGAAATACCTGAGCTGTCCGCTGGTCCAGATATTGTCGTTGAACTTGCGGTGTGGGACCAAGCCAATGTTAAACCCGCGATGTTTCTCTCCGTCTCTCAACTAGGGGTCGGGAAAAACATAATATCCATAACATGGACCTAATTTCAAATGCTTACACGATAACATCTACCATAATATTACCATAACCAGATTATGTCTTTTGAACGTGACATCTCGGTTTCGAAAAGTCCTTTCTTTTCAATGAGATTATGTTTTTCACCTCCTCGAGGTTATCGAAGATTATGGTCGAACCATAACCACAGAAATGGCAGTTTTCTGGGGCTTACAGCGCAATGTTTCCGCGAGATTATGGATGTTATGGTTTTCCCGACCCCATCCCCCGGCCTTGGGCGGAAGAGGAAAAATTCAGAAATTTTGCGACGTGATTGGGCGCTCAGAAAAGATCGACCGATATCGCATTCAAGCAGGTGCTAGTGTGCATCAGAATGCATCTGCGGAGCACCCATATATTCGGCAACTCCGTCCGGCTCTTAGGCCGGGTTCCGGCGCCTGTGAAAATGCATCAAAACCGACACAAAAAGCGCGCGGGCGAGGCGGGGGGAAAAGCGTGTCGCGAGGGGTAGCGGCGGGGCTCGCAACGATTAACTAAGCTGCCCTTCGTTGCCACATCCGAGCCAACTAACCTCCTATCGAGGATCGCGTCTGGTTCCGTGCTCTTTCCTCCCAGCTGAGTAGGCACTGCTCCTGCCCACATAATCGCCGCCGGAAGCTCCCGCAGTTCACAGTAGGGCATTCCGCAAATCGGCCGTTCTCAAGCGACGACGGTTGCCCAGTCCAAACCGAAGCGAGCGAGATACTTCCGGAGGCGGTCGGCATCATTGGCGCTGCTGCGCTTGGCTCTGGAAACGCAAAAGAGATGGCGGCCAGCCTCGGAGAGAGACCTGCTCGACCGGCAGATGCGGATCGTCTCGGCAAGTTGAACCCGATCGAAGGGATCGACATCCGCAAGCGCTTCGGCCCCGAGCAGATCAACAAGGTCATCATCGCTTTGGCCCGATGCACCAGACCAAAGACGCTTGAGGCGTAGAATCTCGCTCTCCACACACTCAAGATCGATGCGTCCGCGCGGCGAGAGCGTCGCCATCCTGGTCACGCTGGCCGCCAAGTCACGGAAGTTGCCAAGCCAGAGGGCTTCTGGCGACGTGCCAAAAGCAAGATAGCGCTGACGCGCCTCCTTGTTGAAGCTGACGCGTTCACCCTCCCGTTCGGCGAACCGATCGAGCTCATAGTCGAGATTAGGCCCGATATCCTCACGGCGGCTGGCAAGTCCTGGCAGGGTGAACGTCCACAGGTTGAGGCGGGCGTACAGATCTTCTCGACAGGCTCCCGATGCCACGGCCTGGCCAAGATCGCGATTGGTGCCGGCAATGAGCTGAAAATCGGATCCGACTTCCTTGTCGGCACCGACCGGCAGGAAACGCTTGTCCTCGATGGCGCGCAGGATCATCGCCTGCTCATCGGCGCCGAGTTCTCCGATCTCGTCAAGGAACAGCATGCCCTTGTCCGCGGTCCGCAGCAGGCCCGCTCGGTCGGCAGCCGCGCCGGTGAAGGCGCCCTTGCGATGCCCGAACAGCGCCGACATCGCGCTGTCGCCCTTGAGCGTCGCGCAATTCACCTCGACAAAAGGTCCGGCCACCTGGTGCTTCAGGCGTTTGAGCTCGTAGATACGACGGGCCAGCAGACTTTTGCCGGCACCAGTTGGCCCCATGAGCAGGACTGGTGCGCGCGAGCGAGACGCGACATGCTCGATCTCATCGATCATGTGATTGAAGGCGAGGTTCCTCGTATCAATCCCGCTCTTGAGGAACGACGCGCTGTCCGCACTCGCGACGGCAAAGCGCGTGGCGATGCTGTCATATCGTGACAGGTCCAGATCGATTGCCGCCCATGTTCCGGCCGGATTGATGCTGCCACGGGAGGGCTGGGTTTGCAGCAACCGGCCCGGCAGATAGCGTGCCTCTGTCAACAGGAAGAGGCAGATTTGGGCTACGTGCGTGCCGGTGGCGATGTGGATCAGATAGTCCTCAGTGTCAGGATCGAACACCTCGCCCTGTGCGAAGTCGAGCAGCTTGCCGTAGACTTCCTCGAAGTCCCACGGGTCCGTAAAATCCAGCAGGCGCGGTTCGACCTGCGTTTCCGGTGAGACCGAGGCGATATCTTTGATGATGAACTCGGCGAGCCGACGATGCGGTGTCCCATGCAGAAGGACGAAGCGATCGACGCGCAGATCTTGATGCATCGTCACAGCAACCGACGGACGCCACTTGTTCCAACGAGACGCATCGAACTTGCTTGCGTCGAGCGTGGAACCCAGAAATCCGATAACCGTAAGGCGCTTCATTATTATCCTGTAAGATAAATCTATAGCTGAAGCGATCATAAAATCTACTTCCTGGAATCGTGTGCCGCCTTCACCAAGGAATACGATTCCATAAATTTTTCTTTGTTATACAGAGGTATGTGCACACACCTCCCTCTCCGCATCGAAAACTGGCACATTCCGTGCTGATATAAATGCATCGAGCGAGGTGATATTTCGACCTTCTCGATAGCGGTGGAGCAAGGGCGGCCGGAATGGGCCGGCCGCCCCAATAGCTCCGTGACAGGGTCTCGCTGAGTCCAGCTGCCCTGATCAGCTTCAGCGTTTGGCAGTCGCCGCATCGCGCAAGGTAATGATAGGAGGTCGGAATGACCGAGATGGCGAATTTTGATGTGCAACATGTGGAGGGTGGTAAGCCGATCAAGATGTGGACCCGCGGCGTGCCGGTCGATGACAAGGCGCGCGAGCAGCTCCGCAAGGCCGCCCAGATGCCGTTCGTGTTCAAGCATGTCGCGGCCATGCCGGACGTTCATGTCGGCATTGGCGCGACCGTCGGTTCGGTCATCCCGACGAAAGGGGCGGTGATCCCGGCGGCGGTCGGCGTCGATATCGGCTGCGGCATGATGGCAGCGCGCACCTCGCTGGTAGCGACCTACCTGCCGGACAATCTCGAGGGCATCCGCTCGGCGATTGAGCGTGCTGTGCCGCATGGACGCAGCGTCAATCGCGGCAAGCGCGATGTCGGTTCGTGGGGCGACCCGCCGGCCGAGATTGTCTCGGCCTGGGCAACGCTCGTGGAGCGATTTGACCGGATCACGGCGAAATATCCGCGGTTCAAGAACACCAACCAGCTTGTCCATCTGGGCACGCTGGGAACCGGCAACCACTTCATCGAGCTCTGCCTCGATACCGAGCAGCGCGTGTGGGTCATGCTCCACTCGGGCTCGCGCGGCGTGGGCAACGCGATTGGCACGTTCTTCATCGAACTCGCCAAGCAGGACATGCGCAAGTGGTTCGTGAACCTGGCCGATGAGGATCTCGCCTACTTCCCGGAAGGAACCGATCATTTCGACGACTATGTCGAGGCGGTCGAGTGGGCGCAGGACTTCGCGGCGCTTAACCGCCGCATGATGATGACCAATGTGATCCGGGCGCTGCGCGGCCAGATCGCGAAGCCTTTCGACGCCGAGCTGGAAGCGGTGAACTGCCATCACAACTATGTGACGCGGGAAAACCACTTCGGCGAGAATGTGCTCGTGACTCGCAAGGGTGCAGTGCGCGCGGCGAAGGGCACGATGGGCATCATTCCGGGTTCAATGGGGGCGAAAAGCTTCATCGTGCGTGGCCTTGGCAACAAGGAATCGTTTGATAGCTGCAGCCATGGCGCGGGCCGCATCATGTCCCGGACCCAGGCCAAGAAGTTGGTGACACTCGACGAGCATATTGCAGACACCGCAGGCGTCGAGTGCCGCAAAGACGAGGGGGTGATCGATGAAACGCCCAAGGCCTACAAGCCGATCGAGGCGGTCATGGCGGCGCAGGCCGACCTCGTCGAGATCGTCCATACGTTAAAGCAGGTGGTGTGCGTGAAGGGGTAACCTCTTCACGCCATCATTGGGGATAGATATGATCATCATCGACGGAGCGGAAGGCGAAGGCGGAGGGCAGGTCGTGCGCAATGCGCTCGCCTTGTCGCTCGTGACCGGCGAGCCTTTCCACATCACCAATATTCGCGGGCGTCGCGAGAAGCCGGGACTGATGCGCCAGCATCTGACCGCGGTCGAGGCGGCGTGCGAGATTGGCAATGTCGAGTGCGAAGGCGTTTCGATCGGTTCATCCGAGATCGTGTTTCGGCCAGGCCCTGTCCGTCCAGGCGATTATCATTTCGCGGTTGGTACTGCCGGCAGCACCGGGCTGGTGCTGCAGACAGTCCTCATGCCGCTGCTGCTGGCCGATGCGCCATCGCACCTCGCGCTGGAGGGCGGCACGCACAACATGATGGCGCCGCCGTTCGAGTTTATCGAACGGGTTTTCCTGCCAATCGTCAATCGCATGGGGCCTCGCGTTACCGCGAAGCTGGTGCGGCACGGTTTCTATCCGCGTGGTGGCGGCAGGATCGAGGTGACAATCGAACCTGCACCCCTTCGGCGCATCGACTGTATCGATCGTGGACCATTGCGGAGCGTGTCCGCGACCGCCCTCTTCGCTGGCCTGCCATTTGATGTCGCGGATCGTGAGCTCAGGACGGCCGCCAAGTTTCTTAGCTGGCCCGAGGAAGCGTTCGCGGTACGGCAACTTCCCGAGAGCGACGGTCCGGGCAATGCCCTACTGCTCGAGGCGGCGTTCGAACATGGCACGGAAATCGTCACAGGGTTTGGCAAACTCGGCGTGTCCGCGGAGTCAATCGCTAAGACGGCCGCCCACCGCATGGCCGGTTACATGGCGTCTACCGCCTTTGCAGGACCTTATCTGGCCGATCAGCTTTTGCTGCCGTTTGCCTTGGCGAAAGGCGGTTCTTTTACCACGGTCAAACCAAGCCAGCACGCCCGGACGGCGGCCGACGTGATTGCGAAATTCACGGGTCAGACCTGGACGTTTGTGCAGGAGGCGAGCGGGGTTCATCTTGTTTCGATGGCGTGAAGAGCCATCGAAACAATCGCTCGTCAGGCCGTGATAACGCGTTGTCTCGCACCGATGTGAACAACGCATCACAAGCGTCAACTCGCAGATTCGCTCCCGACCTTACGTCGCCGCTAGTTCGCCCATCTTGACATAATCAAGCTTGCCCGTGCCCAGAACGGGCAGTGCATCCAGGACGCGAATATCGCGTGGTAGGGAAAGCTCGGTCACGCCATTGGCCCGGCCCCAGCTTTGAAACGCTGCGAAATTGGCGTCCTTGGCCGTGGTGAACATCACCAGCTGCTCGCCTTTCTTCGGGTCCGGTCTGGTCACCACTGCATGTTCGGCCTCAGGCCAGACCTTGGCAGCATAGGCTTCCACGGCCGGAAGGGAGATCATCTCGCCGCCGATCTTCGCGAAGCGCTTGGCGCGGCCGCGTATCGTGACGAAGCCTTCGTCATCGATTGTGACGATATCGCCGGTGTCGTGCCACCCGCCTTCGGGCGGTTGCAGGTCGCCCGGTGCATCAGCTTTCATGTAACCGGCCATGATGTTTGGGCCGCGAATGGAAAGGCGCCCGCCTTCCTCAATGCCGGGCACATCGTCCAGGCGGGCCTCGATGCCGGGAAGCAGCCGTCCGACGGTACCGGAGCGAAAATGCATCGGCGTGTTTACGGCGATCACTGGCCCGGCTTCGGTCGCTCCATAGCCTTCCAGAATGCGTAGTCCAAACTTCTCGGCATAAGCCTTGCGCGTCTCGTCACGCACACGCTCGGCGCCCGCGAAAATGTAACGCAGTGAGTAGAAATCATAGCCGTGCGCCATGCGCGCATAGCCGGAAAGAAACGTGTCAGTGCCGAACAGGATCGTGGCGTTCGCATCATAGGCAAGCGCGGGAACGATCCGGTAATGCAGCGGACTGGGATACAGCACGGTCTTCACGCCGTGGAAGATCGGCAGCAGCGTGCCGCCCGTGAGGCCAAAGCTGTGAAACACCGGCAGGGCGTTCAGCACCACGTCACTCGCATTGAAGTCAATGCGCGCCGCGAGCTGGCGACAATTGGAAAGCAGGTTGCGATGCGTGAGCACGACACCCTTGGGCAGGCCTTCCGATCCGCTGGTAAAGAGGATGACGGCGGGGGTATCCGGCGAGAGGCCCAGGCGCTTGTGGCGGCTCAGCGCGGACCGGCTTGCGAGCTTTGCGCGCAGCTTGGCGCCGAGCCCGATTTGTGCGCCGACATCCTCCAGCCAGACGAAGGCAAGGCCATCGGCCTCCAGCGCTGACACGAGATCGGTCAGCTTCGCCTGCGTAACAAACGCCCGCGCACTGATGATCGTGAGAACCTGCGCGGCAGTGCACGCCGCCCGAATACTGGCGAGGCCGGCTGTGTAGTTGAGCATGGCGGGAACGCGGCCGCCCGATTGTAGCGCGAAGAAGGTCGCAACCACCCCGGAGACATTGGGCATCAGCAGGCCGACCGCCTCACCACGCCGCGTCGTTTCGTTCAAAGGTCTGGCGAGCGCGAGCGACGCGATGATCAGCCGATCGTAGCTCATCGGTTCGCGCTTAACGTCCTCGACCACTTCGGTTTCGCCGGCATGGACTTCGCGCGCCTCAAGCAGCGCCTCGAACAGAGTCATGCGCGTTGACGAAGTGTCGAAGATCATCTGGCTCATCTCGTCATAGAGACGGCGCCCGGCGATGGCACGGCGGGTGCGCGCGGAGTGATCCCCCTCGATGGAGAAGCGACGTGCTGGCAGCACCGTCAGGCGGATCTTGGGGAAGCGCCGAAGGCGCACCTTCCCCTTGAGGCGCGAGAACGGCGTGAACTGTGCGCCATCGATGCGGACGGGGATGATCGGCGCGTCCGCCTTGTCGGCGACCATGCCGGGGCCGTCGAACACTTTCATCAGTGCACCGGTGACGGTGATGCGGCCTTCCGGAAAAATAACCAACGTGCGCCCCTCACGCACGGCCTTCACCATTGCCTTGGCGGAAAGCGGATTGGTGGGGTCGACCGGAAAGGCATCGAAGAGCGGCAGGAAGGGCTTCAGCCACCAGGCCTTGGCGATGCGCGTGTGGACGGCAAAGGTCGGCTTACCAGGCAGGAAGGCTGCCAGCAGCAGGCCATCAAGGAAGGAGACATGATTGACGACGACCACCGCCGGCTCGCCTGCGCGCGGCATATTCTCGGCCCCGAACAGCTCAACGCGGTAAAGGACTTTTAGAATGGATCTGACGATCACCTTGAAGATCGTTTCGGGCAGCAGCCAGCAGGAGATGAGGGCGACCGAGAGCGTCGCAAAGCCAAGTGCGCCGATGACGCCGGGCACGGTGGTGCCCGTCGAGAGAAGGACCGTGGCGACGATGACGACGAGGACGGACACGGCCGCATTGACGATATTGTTCGCGGCGATTGTGCGCGAACGCTCCTCGCTCGGCGAATGCGTCTGCAGGATCGTGTACAAGGGCACGATGAACATGCCGCCTGCAACGGCAAGGCCAAGGAGGTCGAAGATGATCCGCCAGCTGCCCGGCGTAGCCAGAAAAGCCGGGACGCCCGCATCGAGCACGACCGACTGGAAAGCACTGGAGGAGAGCCAGAGATCGACCATGAAAGCTGACATGAGCAAGGCCGAAATCGGCACATAGCGGGCCGAAACCTCGCCCTTGAGGAGTGCGTTGACCAGCAACGAGCCCATCGCAACGCTGATCGAGAAGACGACCAGGAAGAGCGTGGCGACGTCCTTGTTGGCCATCAGAACGCCGGAAACGAGCGGCCCGAACTGGGAGAGCAGCACGGCGCCCACGGCGAAGAACCAGCTGATGCCGAGGATCGAAAGCCACACCCCCCGGCCATGCCGCGCAGCCTTCAGGATGTTCCAGGTGCTGGCAAAGATGTTGACATCGATCTTCAGCCCGGGCGCCGTGGCTGGCGCCGCAGGCACGGCAAGGGCCACGAGGAAGCCGATCACCGCAAGGCCGGTGGCGATGACGCCAGCCTCCCACGGGGGGATCTGCTGCGCCAAAAGTTGGCCGCCGAGAATGGCGAGGAAGGTGCCGGCTTCAATCAGACCCACGCCGCCCACGACTTCATTCTCGCGGAGGTGCTGCGGAATGATCGAGTATTTGACGGGCCCGAACAGCGTTGAGTGCATGCCCATCAGGAAGAGCGCGACCAGCAGCACGGGTACCGATTCGAACCAGAAGCCGGCAAGGCCAATCCCCATGATGCCGATCTCGGCTGCCTTCACGAATCTGACCAGGGCAGCTTTGTCACGCGCGTCCGCAATCTGTCCGGCGAGCGCCGAGAACAGGAAATAAGGCGCGATGAAGATGCCGCTCGCGATGACCGAAAGCAGCCCAGCCTGGCTCGCGTCACCCTTGTAGAGAGAGAATGTTGCCAGGAAGAGCAGCGCGAACTTCAGCAGATTGTCGTTGAAGGCGCCGAGGAACTGCACCACGAAAATCGGTGCGAAACGGCGCTTTGTCAGCAGAGAAAATTCCGGAGCGGACATGCAGATCTCCCTTGAAGGCTGTCGCCTAGCAGCGAGTTGACTTTGGAACCGTTAATTGGAGTCGCTGCGCAGGAAGCGGCTGTAGAGCCAGCCAACTCCGATCAGGCTGAACCCCAGAGCAAGGAACGAGAGGATACGCAGCAGCCCTTCGAGCCCGGACGCATCGATCAGGAAGACCTTCGCGATGGCAGCGAGCAGAAGGAGAAGCGAACCTGTGCGCCAGATTCGGTCCGCCCGCCGAATGCCCCAGCCAAGCCAGCCGATCGCCATGGCAATGGCCAGCACCGACCAGAGAATGCTCTCACTCTGTCCGATTGGCACGCCGACCAGAATGGTGCCGGTGAAGAACTGACGCAAACTTGAGAAGGCAAAGATGAGGATCACCAGCATGTCCCATGGCACACGCGCGCGTGCGATTTGACCATCCAGATCCGGCCGAACCAATTGGACGATTCGTGGGGCTGCGAACGCGATGGCGTAGCACGGCAGTAGCAGGTTCAGCAGCGGCCAGGCGCCCACACTCTGTTCGCTCCAGAGCGGATTGTGCAGGAGCATCGAATAAACGAGATTATGCGCGAGGCCGGCGCCGATGAGAAGGGTGGCGGCGACATGCTGCTGCTTTCTCCAGCGCCACAAGGCCAGGCCGGTGCCCATCAATAGCATCTGCCAAATCGTCCGCTCCGCCAGGCCCAGGGCAATGAAGTGCTGGCTATCATTGATCGCAAAGATCAGCTTGTAGAGGCAGTGAGCCCCGATCAGTGTGGGGATGCCGAACAGCAGCCAGGGCAGACGGGCCGGGCTGAGTTCCGCCTTGTCTCGCAGCATCCAGAAGGCCGAAGCGAGGAGGAATGCGGGTCCGACGAGGCCGCGAAGGACAAGACCGAGAGGTGGCAGATCGCTCGAAAAGACGGGGAAGCCGGCGAGCGAACCCATTCCCCGGATCAGCCACGCCCCCGACGGTGCGATCATCCACAGCATGACAATGGCGCTCAACGTCAGCATCGCCGATGCAAGGTCCCCCGGAAAATGGCGGCGTGCGATCAAGGCAAGGCCCAGGATGCAGGCGGCTACGACAGTGGCAAGCCAGGGTGCCGGCACGATCTGGGCGAGGAAGCCATAAACGAGGACGGCGGTCGCCGCCGACAGGGCCCGGCCCAGACTTTTGCCGGCGTTGTGCCACGCGAAAGCTCCCCCGACGAGGGCAAGACATCCCCAACGGAGCAGTGCCTGGGCGCTGTGGAGAGGGTCGACGGACGCTGTCAGTCGTTCCACCTCGCCATTTGCCAAGCCAGTACCGATGAGCAGCAGCACAGCGCCGGCGAGATAGACGAGCGCGCCGTTAGATATCCGCCGATCCTGCGAGAAAAGGGCGATCAGCAGAAGGCCAGCGGATACCGCCGCTATCGCGACAGGCTGTAGCCAGATGCTCACGCTAAAAGTCGCTGACCAGATCAGGATGAATCCCGAGGCGAGCGCAAGGACGGGGAAGCGCCAGTCATCCTGCCGGTCGGACGCGCGCCATCCGAGCGCAGCTCCCAGCGCGGGCAGCGCCGCGAATCCAACGCCCAGCAGCGCATTGCCTGTCTCGCTCGCGTCAAAGGGCTGGTGGAGCGTCACAAAATAGGCGCCGATGCCGATTCCAACGACTTGCCCGGCTTCAACAATGCCTCCCCCAGGCCTCCAGAGTCGCCACAAGGCTGGACCCCCGAAGATCAGGATGATGCCACCCATCACCGCAGTGAACAGGCCCAGGGGCGCCGCTGGCCAAAGATACGCCAGAAACAAGCTGATGCCGAGCGGCAGAGCCGTCATCGTCCGCAAGGTCGGCATGCGCTTGGTCAGCCAGAAGAATGCGAGGGACAGGAGCCCATAAAGTCCCCAGCTCAATCCATCATAGGCGCCCTGCGAGACAAGCAGGCCCAGTTGCAAGGCCGCCGCGGCGGCTGCAACCGCGCAGAGCACGACGCTGCGGTCCTCGCGGCCCGTTACGAGTGGCAAAGCGATGCCGAAGAGTAGAACGATAAGGCCGATCGAGAGCACCGAGAATTGGCTGAGCTCGCCCATGACAATCACAAGCGCAGACCAGCCCATCCCCCCGGCGAGTGCCATTGCGCCCAGCCAGAACCAGCGCTGGCGGCGGGACAGCAAGGTCAGGCTGCCGATAACCATCGCGAGATAGCCGCTCAATAAGGGAATGTTGGGCGCGCCACTCTGGATCAGGGCCGGTGTGGCTAGGCCGCCCAGCAGCGCGAGCACAGCGCAAGGCGCGCCAAACCGCAACGCCAGACCGATGGCCGCTGCGGTCGTGGCAGTCAGTCCCCCGAATGCCATGCCGGGCGAGATGAGATGATAGAGATTGCTGGCTGACAATATGGCGACATACAGGCTGCTGACGCCTGCGCCCGCGAGCGATTGCGCGACACGGTCATCTTGAACGAACCGCTCCATCTTCCTGGCGAACTCGGCAGCTGCGATCAGCGCTGAGCCAAAGATCAGGCCGAGGGTGACCCTGACCCAGGGAGAAAGCAGGCCCGCATCAATTGAATATTTCACGAGTAGAACAGCCGCGACAATCAGCGTGACACCGCCTGCCCAGATCGGGAGACGGCGACCGAACAGGTCTTCAAAGCTGCTGCTCTCCGGGCGATGGGCGGCTTGCTCCGGCACAGTCTCGTCAGGTTCGACTAGTGCCGCCGAAGAAATCTCCGCCGCCTCGCTCGAAGCAGGCGCAGGGTTATTCTCAAGCACGTCCAACGTGGCTGGCGAGGCGTCTTGTTCAGTAACAGCAGTGGGCTGTTCAAATGCCATTATGCGCGCTGGGCCGCGATACGACGCAGGATGATCAGACGTTGCATCATGGGCTGTTTTCGGCTCGGGTAGGTGTTCTTCCACCGGTCCGGCAGCCCATCGGCCAGCCTCTTTTTCAAGTCGAGTCAGCCGCTTGCGCGTATCTGCGAGAAGAGAACCCAGGATCAGAACAGCGATGAACAAGATCGTCGTCATGACGCTTCCCCCACTTCAATTGGGCCAGGGCTAACCCATAATTGAACGATGTGCAATTAATAAATTAGACGCCGTTCAATTAATTTCCTAAAGCTCGTTTATGGGCAGACGATCAGATCACGGCCGCGAAGAACTGGAAGCGCTCATTCTGGACTCCGCGCAGGGCTTGATGGAGGAAACCGGCTACAGCCGCTTTTCCGCGCGGGAAGTTGCCAAGCGGATCGGCTATTCGGTCGGAACGATCATGCACGTCTTCGGGAACGTCGACGGGCTGGTGCTGGCCGTCAACAGCCGAACCTTCACGCGGTGGGCGCAATGGCTGGAGGATCGCCTGCAGCATGCGTCGGGCGCTGCACGCATTCGATGTCTCGTAACAGGCTATTTCGACTTCGCAGAATCCAATCCCAATTTGTGGGCTGCGATCTACGAGCACCGCCTTCCAGAAGGCATGGAAATGCCGGAGACGCTGGCGGCGGAGCGCGTGCGGCTTACCACGATCATTGTGCGTGAGGTGGAAGCGATACTCCCCGATGAAGCGAAGGCCGACGCTGCTCGCCTGGCGCGCTCGCTGATCGCCACCGTTCATGGTCATTGCAGCTTCGCGCTGGGGGGAAGCTTTGCACTCATGGGAGAAACCGATCCGCTCAGCTTGGCCGAGGCCCGGGTGATTGAAGCCCTCAAGGCCCACGGTGCCAGCTTGTAAGCCATCGCGTTCGCCAACAAAGCGGTCGTTGGAAGCAAGGTTTCGGTGACCCAATAGCTGCCGCTCATTCAGGTGAGCATTACTCACCAAATGTGAAACGGTCAGGTGGCAAAGAAGCCATCGTCATATTTGTTCACAAATGGGCTGCGTCTTGTTCGCCTGCGAGGTGCACGATGGCATTGGGGGGCGCACATTCGCTTTAACTCTTAGACAGACGGTCCTCGCGCATTACAATTCCTTGATTGAGTAGGATTTCGAAGCGCTGTTCGTCGAGCGGCGGCGCGAAGAGGTAGCCTTGTCCCACCGAACAGCCCAGTGTCCGCATCATCACTCGATCGGCCTCAGTCTCAATGCCTTCCGCGACGACGCGCGCGTCGAGCGCCACTCCGAGCTTCACGATGCTTTCAACGATGACGTGCTTGACATGGTTGTGCGCCACTTCCCGCACGAAACTACGATCAATCTTTATCTCGCTGAGTGGAAACCGTTCGAGATAGCGTAGGTTGGAATAGCCCGTGCCGAAATCGTCGATCGAAATGCCGACCCCCAGGCGCCGCATATGTTCGAAGGATCGGCGTATATCGTCCGACTCAGGGGCCATCAGCTCTTCGGTAAGCTCCAGCGTCAGCCATTCGGCCTTGCACCCGGTTTCGTTGAGCACCTGTTCGACAAAGGCGACGACGTCCCTTCGCGTGAACTCCATCACCGACATGTTGAAAGCGAACCGGAGCGGTATCCGACGGTTTTGATTGACCCGCGCTGCATACGTCGCGAGCGTACGCAGGCCCCACGCTCCGATCTCCATCATGGTGCCGGTCTCTTCAGCAACGGCGATGAACCGGCCGGGTAGCTGGAGGCCGAATACGCCGTGGTCCCAACGGAGCAGAGCTTCAGCGCCGATCAGGTCACCGGATCGCAGATCGACCTGGGGCTGATAATGAAACAGCAGCTCGTCGTTGGAAACGGCGGATTGCAGTTCGTTCGCGAGCCGAATGCGATTACGCGCGTCTCGGTCATCTGCTTCCTCAAACGGATGGGGGCCGTGGTCGGGCGTCGCTTTGGATCGTTGCATCGCCGCACCTGCATGCCGGACCAGTAGAAGAGGATCGGTTCCGGCGAGCCCGACAGCGAAGCCAGCGGCAAACTGCACTGTAAGCGATGCGCCAGGCAGGACAAATCGGGGTCTCAGCAAGTCGAGGACCTCATTGACGATCTTGCCCGCACGGCTGGCATCATCGAGCGCGAAGGCCAGGATGAAGTTATTGCTGCCGACGCGAGCGATAGCCAGGGCTGGCACAACAGCCAGACGCGCTGTCGCCGAACGAAGCAGCGCATCACCGACATCGTATCCGAAACCGTTGTTGACGTCACGGAACCGCAGGACGTCGAGCTTGATGACCAGCAAGGCGGAGTTCGCCGACATTTCGATCTGTGCCAGCCGGTCGAGCAACCCATAACGATCCAGCAGTCCGGTAAGCCGATCGAGACCCGGTGCGTGCGTGACATCCCGGATCAGGCCCACGAAATGCGTGAGGTGCCCTAGGTAGTCCCGAAACGGCTCCAGACGCAAAGCATTGCGAAACATCGTTCCGTCCCGCTTGTAGTTGCGCAGTGTCACCGAGCAGGCGCGCGCCTCCGCAAGCGCAGCCCGTATTTCCGTAAGTTCCGGCTGCAACCGATCGCTTCCCTGGAGATAGCGGCAGTTCTTGCCGATGACTTCGTCAACAGAATAGCCAGTAATTTTTTCGAATGCTGGGTTTACCAGGACTATGGGCTGCCCCCGGAGGCGCATGTCCGCGACGAGCAGGCCATCGCTGACATGATCGAGCGCAAGTTTGGAAAAGAGCTCTGTTACACACTGGCCTCCGCGCCCACCGAGGAGGCGAGGCCATCGCAGCAACGGGGAACCAGTTCTACCGGGCTCCACGATCGTGCCGTCGGCCGCATCGGGAGTCATCTCGCAAACAGGCTTTCGAGTTTCATCGCGATGAGCGCGTAAAGATCAGATCTCATCCCATGCCTCCGTGCTAGAGGATGATGCCGTGGTGCCGACGTTTCAATTTCAGCGGCGCGGCGTTTCGAGACAAATCGACGCCAGTTTCGTCGGGGTACGGCAAACGTCTCGTGGCCTGGTCGAGCGGGTCACCAAGCTGCGATATCCGGTAAAGATATTTTTGGATTTACGTGTCGCTCTGAGGTGCGGGCGAAGACGCGTCGTCAGCAAGCGGAGGCATCTGACATGCAGCCTGAAGGCTACTTTCTATGAGGCGAAGATGCGCCAGGACCGTATTTTGCAGCTCGCTGCATGCCGACACGATTGCAGAGGCATATTCCTGCTGGGTTGCCCCAAGGTTTCCATCGAGCTTGAGAAGCTCAGCAAATCCCGTGATGTGGGTGAGCGGTGTCCTGAGATCATGCGACAAAGTGTGGAAGTAGGTATCGAAAAGAGAGTCCTTGCGGAGCGGAACATTTTGCCATTGCTCAACAGCGTTTTGTATCATTTGCTGAAATCTCCACGCTGGGGTGGCGAGACTGCCGCGCTTTATGTCTTTTCACTTATCGTGAGCCTACGGGAACGAGTTGCCATCGCCTCTTGGCACCACGATGTCGTCCCGCAGCGCTGTTTTCAACTTCGCTGATGCGACCATTCAGGACAGAATAGCGGCTCTTTCGACGTTGATCGGCTCTCCGCCTCCGCTGCTGTGAAAGCGCATGCGGTACTCTACGGGCGTGACGCCCATCCTGCGCAGGAATGCCCGTCTGAGCGTGGTCGTCGAGCCGAACCCGGCAGTGTAGGCAATCGCTTTTATCGGAGCGGAACTTTCTTCCAGCAGTCGTCGCGCAATATCGATCCGGGTCAATTCGACATATGCGATTGGATTCATGCCGAGTTCGGCGCGGAACAGCCTGGAGAGATGGCGCGAGCTTACGCCAGCAATCTTTGCAAGGGTTGCAAGGCTCAGCTTCGCGCGGGGATGTTCGAGGATGTGAAGTCTTATCTTGTCGATCGGGCTGTTGGAAACAGTTTGTGCGGTCAACAGTGCGCTGAATTGCGACTGACCGCCGGGTCGCTTCAAGAAGACGACCAGCCGCCGTGCCACCCAAAGCGCCAGTGCCCGCCCGTGATCCTCCTCGATCAACGAAAATGCGAGGTCTATCGCTGCGCTTACCCCTGCGGAGCTGAACACTGGTCCGTCGCGCACGAAGATGAGGTCGGGTTCTACCAAAATGTCCGGAAAGTCGGCGGCAAGGCGTGCAGCATACTCCCAGTGGGTTGTCGCACGACGACCCGCCAGCAATCCCGCATGAGCCAGCAAGAAGGCCCCGGTGCACGTCGATCCGTGACGCCGGGACTGCCGTGACTGCTCCCGCAACCACTCATTAACTGCTTCGCTTTGGGGCGACGGGACGCCATATGGCCCTGCTACAATCAAAGTGTCGCACGGCTCTGTCTCGTCGTAGATGCTGGCGTCAGGCAGATAAACGATGCCGGAGGCGCTTTGCTCCGGCATGCCCCGTTCTGTCACCAGCTTGACGCGATAGCGATTACCGGACCCCATTTTGCAATTCGCTTCAAACAGCGCGTCTCGTACACCGGCTATTTCCAGCAGATGAACGTTGCTTGGGGCAAAGATTGTGACGAGCATGGCCTGAAGCGCTCCGCGGCGACGCAAGATCACCGATCAGAAACACGATACGCCTCGGGTGCTCAATTACCTACAACAATGGGGTCTGTCAGAGCAAATGCAGCTGCGGATGTCCGAGCGGCGCAGCTCGACATAGCATGTCAGCTTCTGCTGCCGTTACCCATGGCAGAGCATAGCTCTTTTAATCCCTTGAACTCAGCCAGCGCGCACAGATACGACCGACTTCGCCGCCAAAGCAGTCATTCAGACGGAAGAACTCACCTCCTAATAGCTGCCGGTGGTTCAGCTTGGGAGTTTGACCGCTTTGAGACGTACCACGCGCTCTTTCATTTTGAGGCGGGTAGACGATGACCGGAACTATTGTGCGCCCGTAACCACCGTGTAAAAATTGCCTCAGATCAATTGGGGAGTATCGGAATGAAGGCGTCGGCATGGGGATTGCTCGGCCTCGGACTCATTTTAGGCTACTCGGCGCCGCATTGGCTTGGGGATGCCGCCCACGCGGCTGCACCGGGCGCGAAAGCGGCTTGCCCGTGGAGGCCTGAGCTCGACGCGGTCCGCGCCGCGCCAGACAATCACAAAGTCTTATTGGAGAATGATCGGGTACGGGTGTTGGACGTCACCGTCTTGCCCGGCCAGCGTGAGCCGCTGCATGCGCACTGTAACGCGAGCGTCCTGTATGTCATGCAGCGAGGCGCCCTTCGCGAGCGCAATGGAGAGGGCCGCATTGTCCGCGACGAGGCTGCGGCGCCCGCTGCCCTTCCGATAACACAATGGCATGCAACTGAGGCGCCCCATTCGGTCGAAAACCCCGGCACTGTCCCGATCCGCATCCTTCGAGTTGAGTTGAAGGAATGAACGCCAAACTGGCATCTGTTTTCGGTCAGCAGGATCCCTCGGCGCCCGGGAGGTGGGGCCCACACCAGGTGGCATCCATCAAGGTTCCCTTGGCCTCCAATTCGAAGGAACTGGATTCCGGCAGGTCCGTGCGGTCCAACGGCCAGGCCATGGTGTCTGCAACATAGGACAGATACGTCCACAAAGGCTCACATCCGTGCCGGGTTTCGAATGTCGTTGGGACCGGCGCCCGGCAGTCACGAGTGACGCCGGGCCGTTAGCTAACGACCGGCCTAGGACGGCGATGGCTGCAATCAGTGTGGAACCTTCTCACAGGCAGCAAGCGAGCCGGTTGCAATCTCAAGTCGGCGGTATCACTCAATGAGACGGTCTCTCAGACCGGGCTTCGCTTGTCGCCTTAAGGCGCGTGAGCCAATCCTGTAAGGCGCGATCAAGCATCGGCTGCAGCGTCACGGCGTTCTTGTTTACAACGTTCCCGCTCCAAGATTCCTCGGTACGCACGCGAACCCCGCCGTTGGTTCGGATGAACTCCCATTTGTGCACGGCATCGATGCCCTGGGCGGGGCCAGTCCAGACGATGCGGCGCATCGGGATGAGTTCCTGCACAGTCGATGTGATCTTCAGTCCGCCTTCTTCCCACTTGAAGGCTGAGCCAGCTTTGAGTTCGCCATCAAGATGTGCAGCGGTGACCGTTGGTCGCCACTGCGTCCATGCCGATATGTCAGTCTGCACGGCCCAAACGGTTTCGACCGGGGCAGCAATGAATATCTCGTTGCGCGAAATGACTGGCGCTGCCGTGTCGATATGATTCACCCGTGCTTGGCCGGGTGAAGACGGCGCACCGATGGCAAGAGCGGCCGCGAGTGCCAGCGCGGTGCCAACCGGGACTGCACTGGTTGTCGCTTTGGCCGGCGCGAGACAGCCCAATCCGTCCAGCGCGGATTCCACGGCTTCATCGAGCGGGGTATGCGGCTCCGCTCCGAGGACGGATTTCAGCTTATCGTTACTCATGCGCACCGGCTCCCGCCATAGGTAGCGCATCTCACGCAACTCGCGGAAAGTCGTCACGAAGGGCGAGGCGAGTGTGAGCAGCCACCATGGGAACGCGCGCAGTTTTGGCGTGTCGCCGCCGCGCCGGGCCGCAACGCGGCGGATGGCATTGGCCATCTGCGCGCCATCGGCGTCCCAGTGCCCCGCCATGTGAAACACTGCGAACGGCTCCAATGAGTCACGGCGCGCGAGCAATTCCACCATCGTGCGCGCTACATCCGGAAGATAAGACCACTGGTGCCCAACGCCGGTCCGGCCAGGAAGGTTGACAGCATTCACTGTTTGCCCTGGCTTGACCAGCCCTTGTGAAAACCAGCTGTTGCCAGGTTTTGGGCCAAAAAAGTCACCCGCGCGAACGAGGATTGCGCGCACATTGCCGGCGGTTGCCAGGCGCAGACGCTGCTCCAATTCGACGCGGATCGCGCCCTTGCGGGTCAGCGGGCGCTGGGGTGAGTCTTCGCGCAACTCCGGGAAGGCGTCCGGACCGAAGTTATAGACCGTGCCGGGCAGCACGATGGTGGCGCTTTGAGCTGTCGCTGCGGCGATGGTGTTGTCGAGCATAGGCAGCACGAGTTCCGCCCAATGACGGTAGCCCGGAGGGTTCACCGCGTGCACGATCACTGAGCAGCCCCGTGCCGCTCCCATCACGTCATCGCGATTGAGCGCGTCGCCCCCAATCCAGGTAATGCCATCGCGTACGGTGGTGTTCTGTTGGCCACGCCTGAGCGCGCGCACATCCCAGCCCGCATCGCGAAGCTGGCAGGCAACCTCGCCGCCTATGCCGCCCGTGGCGCCCAATACCAGTGCTGTGTTGTTCTTCCTCACCTCACTTCTCCTCTAGCTGATGGCCAAAGGATGCCCGCAACAAAGATCATATAGAATTGCTGAAATATCTCTATCTGCTAGAAGACTTTTTATGAGCAATAACATCGACTGGGACCATCAGCGTGCGTTCCTCGCCGTGTTCGAGGAAGGCAGCCTATCCGGTGCGGCGCGGCGCCTTGGCGTTGCACAGCCTACGGTGCGTGCACGTATCGCTGCGCTGGAGCAGACGCTCCGCACGGTCCTCTTCACGCGTTCGGTCAATGGCCTTGCGCCGACCGAGGAGGCCCGTGCTCTCGCCGACGCTGCCCGGGCCATGGCGCGTGCCTCCGAAGCGTTTGTGCGCACTGCATCGGCGCCCCCAGGTGAGGTCGCGGGCGTGGTGCGGCTCAGCGTGTCGGAGTTTGTGGGCATCGAGGTGCTGCCGCCCATGATTGCGAGCCTGCGCCAGAAGCATCCGCGCATTGCCATTGAACTGTCTTTGAGCAACGTGTCGGCCGATCTGCTGGAGCAGGAGGTCGATATAGCCGTGCGAATGCATCCGCCTCGGCAGGGCGCGCTCGTCGCCAAGAAAGCCGGGTCAATCGCGCTAGCCCTATTTGCCCATAATGGCTATCTGGCCCGCAGGGGAATACCGCAGAGCCTTGAGGATTTGGATAAACATGATTTCATCGGGCCCGATCGCTCTGGCCCGGATCTGCAGTTCGCCGCGACGCTCTTTCCTGCCTTTCGTCGTGATTATTTCGCGGCGCGGACCGACAGCCATCCGGCGCAACTTGCACTCGCCCGGGCGGGCCTCGGTATAGCCGTCGTGCAGCGGCCCGTCGGTCTGGCCGATCCGCGTCTTTCTCAAGTGCTGCCAAATCTCGAAATCGGTATGCTCGACACATGGATCGTGACTCATGAAGACCTGCGCGATGTGCCTCGCATTCGGGCCGTCTTCGATCACTTGGCATTGGCGTTTACAAGTTTTGCCCGATCGGCTTGAGATCCGACCGGGGCATCGCGAAGCTTCTAGTGTCTGATGGCAGCTAGCATTTCTAAATTAGCTGCTTCCGCCAACAAAGCGGTCATTCGGCCGCTCGAAACGGTTACCTGAAATCTGCCGTTCGTTCATCAGGCCGCCGCGGGATATCTTTCGACCGAAGTGGAAGTTAGTTGTCACTTAGAAATGCAATCTCGACCGCCCGGTTTCCTAAAAACCCGACATTCACACGCCAATAGTGATCGATTAAGACATGAGCAAAGCTGGCCGTGAAGAAGTCGACGGCTTCAACCCATCTGACCGACGATGGAAAGAAGATCAACATGTTCGCTTATATCGATGAAACCGGGAATACAGGCGCGAGGCTGCTAGACGAGGCGCAGCCGTTGTTCATGACTGCGGCGCTGTTGACGCGTTCGGACTTCGACGTCCGCTTCGCCAACGACATCCGTGCAATTGCGCAGGTGTACGGCGCGGATGAGATCCACGCAGCAGTTTTGGGAATTGGACGACTCGAGAGCATCGCGAAAGACCTGCTCAAGGTGATCCGTAAGGCTGGACCAGCCTTCGCGATAGCGCGGGTCGAAAAGAGTTACGTCGTAGCAACCAAGGTTTTCGACACCCTGTTCGACTCCTTTGAGAATAAGGCGGTGCCTTGGCACGCTTATAATATGCCGGCGCTGCGTATGCCGCTGGTGTTCAAGATCGCCTATATTCTCGACGATAGGGCGGCAGTCGCCTTCATCGATGCCTTGATGGAGAAGAATGATCAGCGCGCTTGGTCAAAGATGGCCGATTTTTGCCGTCTAATCCTGCCGCGGATCGTCGATATTCCTGACGCCCGCTCGCGCGAAATCGTTACAAATGCTCTAGAATGGGCCGCCGCGAACCCCGAGGCGCTCCAATTCGTCCATTCGGACAAGGTCGGCCGTAAAAGCCATCTTCCTAACATCATTGGGTTCGGCAACCTTCTCGGTGCGATAGAGAAACAATCCGGGATTTGGGAGCAGCATCGTGACGGTTCGTCCGCCACAGGCGCCCCTTATCGGTCGCTATGGGGGCGGGTCAAGCTGTGCTTCAACGCGGCGGCGCCAGAAGCCCGCCCCTGCGGCGCACTTTGTCGACCCATTGCATGGCCGCGTCCGCCGTCTCGTCGGTCAGGTCGATGAATACCCGCCGCCCATCGGTGGGATCAGCAAGCCGGACCAGGATTTTGCGCTCGGTCAGCTGCGTGATCCAGCGCAGCGCCGTGGTCGGCGGAACGGCAGCGGCAATGCAGAGGCTCGAAACCGAAACGCGCTGGCCGGCAAGGCGGGCCGCCAGCAGGTCCAACAGCATGTCCCAGGCGGGATCGGCGAACAGGTCCGCCGGCAGAAACTCGTCGCGGAGCCGCCGCGCCCGGATGAGGGCGCGGATCTCCGCGGCACTGGCGCGGCTTTCGATCGGCGACCGCTCCGCCATGGCCGGCTGGGCTGGGACCGCTGCGACCTGAGGCTTTTGTGTGGAAGGCGGCGGGGAAAGCGCCTGTCCGCTTTGCGATGTCGAACCCGCTAGCGACGAGGCAGGCTTGGCGCTGCCGGACAGTCGCTCGAGCGTCTGGGCGAGCCGGCGGACTTCCTCGCTCAGTCTCTCCAGCCGAACGCCCTCCCCGTCCCCGGCGATATCGCGCATCGTCGCAGGTCCAGACGTCATCGGGCGCAGCCCGGCGGAGACGAGCATCGTGACGATGTCCGCAAGACTGGGGTCGCACAAGACCTCGGCCTCGACGCCTTCGAGAAGCGCAAAAGCGCGCTCGAGGGAAGCCAGATCGACGAGCACACAGACGCGGCGCCCCTTCAGCATGACTTGTGGCGCCAAGGGATGCTCCAGCCAGTCGTGGGCCTCCTCACCCCTTAGATCGAGCAGCAGCAGATCGGGCACGGTCGAGACCGCCGACCAAAGAAGGGCCGTGAGGCTTGTAGACCCGATGCATTGCAGTCCCGCGCGCTCTGCAGCCCGCGCCAAAAAGTCACCTGCCGGGCGATCCCCTCCCACCAGGACCGTGGGCTGCTCCAACGCTTCGCACAGCATCTGGTCGAGCCGGGGCGCAAAGCTTGCATCATAACGCGGGTTGTCATCGAAGCCTGTTAACATTTCGAGCCTCAATTGCTTGATCTGGCACCAATATGCGCCATTCGATTAACCTTTTGAACCAGTTTTGTTCCATTTTGGATGAATTGGCTGTCCCGCCACCAATCCAGTCCTATCGGCACCGAGCCGGGGCGCCACGTCCGCGCTCTGATTGGCCCGGCCCGCGCTCGCGCTCCCGTTGACAGGTCGCATTGAACCGTTATGGCCCAACCGATCAAAACGCCCTGCGCTGCGACCGCACTGAACGGCTAGAACCATGCGGAGTGCCAGCCACTGATATTTTTCGAGGAGACCCGCTGATGACCGCGATCGGACAGGATACGCTTGGCACGCGCGACACACTGGATGTCGGTGGCAAGCGCTATGGCTATTACTCGCTGGCGAAGGCCGCCGCGAAGCTCGGCGATTGCTCGCGCCTTCCCTTCTCGATGAAGGTGCTGTTGGAGAACATGCTCCGCTTCGAGGATGGCGTCACCGTCACCACCAATGATGCGCAGGCGGTCATCGACTGGCTCAAGAACCCCACGGCCTCCAGCAACGAGATCCAGTATCGCCCCGCGCGCGTGCTGATGCAGGATTTCACCGGCGTGCCCTGCGTGGTCGACCTCGCCGCGATGCGCGATGCGATGAACGCGCTCGGCGCTGACGCCAGCAAGATCAACCCGCAGGTGCCTGTCCACCTCGTCATCGATCACTCGGTCATGGTCGACGAGTTCGGCACGCCCAAGGCGTTCGAGGACAATGTCGCGCTGGAATATCAGCGCAACGCGGAGCGCTACGACTTCCTGAAATGGGGGTCCAAGAGCCTCGACAACTTCAAGGTCGTTCCTCCCGGCACCGGCATCTGCCATCAGGTCAATCTGGAGCATGTCGCGCAGGCCGTGTGGACCTCGGTCGATGCCAATGGCGAGACGGTCGCCTATCCGGACACCTGCGTCGGCACAGACAGCCACACGACGATGATCAATGGCCTGGGCGTGCTCGGCTGGGGCGTCGGCGGCATCGAGGCCGAAGCGGCGATGCTCGGCCAGCCGGTTTCCATGCTCATTCCCGAGGTCGTCGGCTTCAAGCTGACCGGCACGCTGGCCGAGGGCATCACCGCCACCGACCTCGTGCTCACGGTTACGCAGATGCTGCGCGCCAAGGGCGTCGTGGGCCGCTTCGTGGAGTTCTATGGCCCCGGCGTTTCGGCGCTCAGCCTCGCCGACCGTGCGACCATCGCCAACATGGCGCCGGAATATGGCGCGACCTGCGGCTTCTTCCCGATCGACGGCAAGACGCTCGATTACATGCGCCTCACCGGCCGTGACGAAGACCAGATCGCGCTGGTCGAGGCCTATGCCAAGGTGCAGGGCTTCTGGCTCGACCCCGAAGCTGCCGACCCCATCTTCACCGACACGCTGGAGCTGGACATGGGCTCGGTCGTGCCCAGCCTCGCCGGCCCCAAGCGCCCGCAGGACAAGGTGATCCTCACGCAGGTGGACGAGGTCTTCAACGCCGACCTCGCCAAGGTCTACAAGAAGGATGCCGCCGTGCGCGTGCCCGTCGAGGGCGCGGCGCATGACATTGGTGACGGCGACGTTGTGATCGCCGCGATCACCAGCTGCACCAACACCTCCAACCCGAGCGTCCTCGTCGCCGCCGGTCTGGTCGCCAAGAAGGCCACCGAAAAGGGCCTCAAGCCCAAGCCGTGGGTGAAGACCAGCCTCGCACCCGGCTCGCAGGTGGTCACCGACTATCTCGAGAAGGCGGGTCTCCAGACCTATCTGGATGCCGTCGGCTTCAATCTCGTCGGCTATGGCTGCACGACCTGCATCGGCAACAGCGGCCCGCTCGCCGATCCGATCAGCAAGGCGATCAACGGCAACGACATCGTCGCGGCGTCAGTCCTCTCGGGCAACCGCAACTTCGAAGGCCGCGTGAGCCCGGATGTGCGCGCCAACTTCCTGGCCTCCCCGCCCCTCGTGGTTGCCTATGCGCTCAAGGGCACGGTCACGACCGATTTTGTCGAAACGCCGATCGGCCAGGGCAGCGATGGCACGGATGTCTATCTCAAGGACATCTGGCCCTCGAACGAGGAAGTCCGCTCGGTGATGGAAGGCGCGCTCACCCGCGACATGTTCCAGAGCCGCTATGCCGCCGTTTTCACCGGCGACGAGCGCTGGCAGGCGATCGACGTGACCGGCTCGGATACCTATGCGTGGCGCGCCGGCAGCACCTATGTCGCCAACCCGCCCTATTTCGAGGGCATGGAGATGACGCCCGCGCCGGTCGCCGACATCATCGACGCTAAGCCGCTCGCCATCTTCGGCGATTCGATCACCACCGACCACATCTCTCCGGCCGGCTCGATCAAGGCGGCCAGCCCGGCCGGCCAGTGGCTGCAGGAGCGGCAGGTCGCACCCGCCGACTTCAACAGCTACGGCTCGCGTCGCGGCCATCATGAGGTGATGATGCGCGGCACCTTCGCCAACATCCGCATCAAGAACCTGATGCTGGACGGCGTGGAAGGCGGCATGACCAGCTATGCCGGCGAAGTGATGCCGATCTATGACGCAGCCATGAAGCATGAGGCCGACGGCACGCCGCTCGTCGTCATCGCCGGCAAGGAATATGGCACCGGCTCCTCGCGCGACTGGGCGGCCAAGGGTACGCGCCTGCTCGGCGTGCGTGCGGTCGTGGCCGAGAGCTTCGAGCGGATCCACCGCTCCAACCTCGTCGGCATGGGCGTACTGCCGCTGCAGTTCCCCGAGGGCACGAACCGCGAGACGCTGGGCCTCAAGGGCGACGAGAGCTTCACCATCCGCAACGTCGCCGGCCTCAAGCCGCGCCAGACGGTGACGGTGGAAGCGCGCCGCGCGGACGGCACCAGCTTCACCTTCGAGGCGCTGTGCCGCATCGATACGGTGAACGAGCTGGATTACTTCCTCAACGGCGGCATCCTGCCCTACGTGCTGCGCAAGCTGGCGGCCTGAGGTTCAAGGGACCGGGCACGCTGACCCGATCGATATCGAGAAAGGGGCGATGGACGATGGTCTGTCGCCCCTTCTTCATGTGCCAGAGGCGGCGGTAGACAGGCCCTCGCCGGGGTTGTGCTCCCCCTCCCCTCCGCTACATTCGTCGCGATCAGGAGAGACCATGACCCGCACCCTCAGAATAGACTTCGTATCCGATATTGCCTGCCCCTGGTGCGTGCTGGCCCTGCTCGGGCTTGAAGAGGCGATCGATCGCCTGGCGGGTGACGTGGATGTCGACCTGCATTTCCAACCGTTCGAGCTCAGCCCAGATATGGCGCCGGAGGGACGCACTGTCGTCGATCATCTTGCGCAGGCTTATGGATCAACGCCCGACGAGATCCTCCAGCGCCGCGCCGTGGTGAGCGATCGCGCCGCCGCTTTGGGCTTCGACATGAAGACCTCGCTGGAGACGCGCGTCTACAACAGCTTCAATGCCCATCGCCTGATGCATTGGGCAGGGCTGCAAGGCCGGCAGCCGGCCCTCGCGCGCGCCTTGTTCGAGGCTTATCACAGCCGCAACGAGAATATCGCGACCGCTGACGTGCTCCTCGACGCCGCCGAGAAAGCCGGGCTGGACCGGGATTCAGCAAGTGCGGTGCTCGACTCGGATGAATATGCCAATGACGTGCGTCAGGCCGCATATCTCTGGCAGACCCGCGGCGTGACAGGCGTGCCGGCAGCGATCATCGACGGTCGCTACCTGATCTCCGGCGCGCAGCCCGCCGAGGCCTATGAGCAGGCGTTACGCCAGATCGCCGCACAGGCCCCATCAGACGGCAACCCGCCCGCCCCCGCATAAAAGATGGGGGCTGCGCGGGGCCGCGCCGCTTAGCCGGGCTTGCGGAACCGCAACGTCATGCGGTCGCTTTCGCCCACCGCCAGATATTTGTCCCGATCGACCGCACCATTGCGCAGGGTCGGCGGCAGCGTCCAGACGCCGGTGGCCCAGTCCGCCGTGTCACGCGGGTTGGCGTTCACGTCAGAGCTTGCCTCCAGCACGAAGCCGGCATCCTCCGCCAGCTTGCGCACCGTCGAGACTTTCAGATAGCCGCTCGTTTTCTCGGCCGCAGTGTCGCGGTCTTCGGGCAGGCGATGATCGACCACGCCCAGCACGCCACCGGGCTTGAGCATCCGGAAGAACTGGCCGAAAGTCTCGCCGCCATTGCCGCGCATGACCATATTGTGGACGTTGCGGAAGGTGAGCACGGTATCCGCCGCGCCATCCGGCACTTCGGTCAGCTCGACCAGCTTCACCCCGCCATAGAGCGCAGGATTGGCCTCGATCAGCTTCTGTGTGGACTGGCGCCCCTGCCCGCCGGGCTGGACGCCATAATAGGTGCCGCCGCCCTTGGCCGCCAGAGGCGCAAGAATCTCAAGATACCAGCCACCGGAGGGGAAATATTCAACGACGGTCTGATTACCACTCACGCCGAAGAAGCTCAGCGTTTCGGCCGGGTGGCGATATGTATCGCGGGCAACATTGCTGGCGGTGCGGGTCGGCGCAGCGACGGCAGCGGCGATGTCCGGCTTGATAGTGACGGCTGCCTCGGTGGCCGCCAGAGCCGCAGCGGTGGCGACGGCACTGCCAGCCAGCAGAAACGCACCGGCGAGCATGAGGGATGTCCTGAAAGGCATGGGGTGTCTCTCCGTGAGGGGCGTTATGCGGCAAGATGTCGCAAGCCCGGACGGAGCGCAACCCAATGACGGACGAACGCGCTGCCCTTAGAGGCAGGCTTCGAGCAACGCCTGGTCGAAGCCGAAGCCGCGCGCCTTCTCCAGCGTATAGGGACGCAGGCCCATCGAGCGATATTCGCCGATGATCCGCCCGTCCGCATCTTCATCCAGATATTCGAACTTGAACAGCTCCTGGGTGACGATCACGTCGCCCTCCATGCCGATCACCTCGGTGACGTTGGTCACCCGCCGTGAGCCATCGCGCAGGCGCTTCACCTGCACGATCAGGTCCACCGAATCGGCGATCTGCTTTGAAATGGCTTCCTTGGGGATCTTGATGTCGCCCATCAGGATCATGTTCTCCATACGGCCGAGGCACTCGCGCGGGCTGTTGGAGTGGAGCGTACACATGGAGCCATCATGGCCGGTGTTCATGGCTGCGAGCAGATCGAAACACTCCGCGCCACGAATTTCGCCCAGAATGATGCGGTCCGGGCGCATACGCAGGGCGTTCTTGACGAGATCGCCGATGGTGATCGCCCCCTGCCCTTCCAGGTTCGGCGGCCGGGTTTCGAGCGGCAGCCAGTGCGGCTGCTGAAGACGCAGTTCCGCCGCGTCCTCGATGGTGATCACGCGCTCGCCCGGATCGATCATCTTGGAGAGGGCATTCAGCATCGTCGTCTTGCCCGAGCCGGTGCCGCCCGAAATCACGATGTTGAACCGGCAGGCCCCGGCGATCTTGAGCGCCGTTGCCATCTTGTCGGACATCGAGTCGCCCCGCGCCATGATGTCCAGCGTGATCGGCTTGGCGGCGAACTTACGAATCGAGATCGCCGTGCCGCGCAACGAGAGCGGCGGTACGATCACGTTGACGCGGCTACCGTCCGGCAGGCGGGCGTCCGCCAGCGGCGTGGTCTGATCGACCCGGCGGCCGACCTGATTCACGATGCGCTGGGCGATCTGGAACAGATGCTCCTCATCGCGGAAATGAATCTGCGCGAGCTGCAGCTTGCCCTTCTTCTCGATGTAGGTCTGGGCCGGGCCGTTGACCATGATGTCGCTGATATCCGGGTCGGCCAGCAACTCCTCGAGCGGCCCGAACCCGAGCAGCTCATCAACCAGCACCTTCTCCAGTGCAAACTGCTCGCGCCGGTTGAGCGTGAGCTTGAGCTGCGCCAGCACCTCCATGATGATCGGCCGGAATTCCTCGGCCAGCTCATCCTTGGTCAGCGTCGCGGCCGCCTCCGGGTCCACCCGTTCCAGCAAGCGCGGCAGCACCTGCTCCTTAATGCGATGGACGTTGGCCTCGAACCCCTGCGAATGATCGGTCTGCGCATGCTCGGAATTCATCCGCTCATTGAGGCGCCCGAGCGCATCGGCGTGACGATCGGGGGTGGGGTTGGCCGGAAGATCGGCCGGTACGGGTTCTGGCGATGGCGGGACCGATGGCGCGGGACTTGACTGCGAAGAGACGCCCGGCCCGTGCATAGGCCGCGCCAAGCCAAAGGACGATTTGCCGCCCAATCCGCTCTTTCGTCCAAATGCGTTCATGATGTCTGCTCAGTTATCTCAGGATGCATACCCGGAGGCATTCGACAGACAGAACTAGGCGGAAAACTTTGAGAAATGGATAATAGGGTCCCGGGTAGACGTCACTCAGAGACAGGTTCAACAGGGCCATACGCGAACTTGGATCAAATATTAACCATCAGGCCTTAGGGCGCGATGAATGATCATCGAGGTCTAATTGCAGATTTCAAATCATCTCAACCGACGCCGGACGACCCGCAGCCCGTTAAGGAGCAGGCAAGTGAAACTGATCATCCAGATTCCCTGCTACAACGAAGCCGAACATCTGCCTGCAACGCTGTTGAGCATTCCCCGTCAGATCACCGGCGTGGATTGCATCGAACTGCTTATTATAGACGATGGAAGCCATGACAACACGAGCGACATCGCGCTCCGCTTCGGCGTCCACCATATTGTGAAGCACCGAACCAACCGGGGTCTTGCCGCTGCATTTCAGACCGGACTCAATGCTGCTTTGAAGGCAGGCGCTGACATAATTGTCAACACGGATGCCGACGGCCAGTATGAGAGCAATGATATTGCCGCGCTCGTAGAGCCCATTCTAAAGGGTCAGGCCGACATCACGATTGGCGATAGAGGCGTTGCGAACAACGCGCATTTCAGCCTCGTGAAACGACATCTGCAGAAGCTCGGTAGCGCGGTTGTCCAAAGATTAGCACGCACGCACATCCCCGATGCCGTGAGCGGCTTTCGCGCACTAAGTAGAGAGGCCGCTCAACGCATCGCGATTACCAGCGAATTTTCCTACACTACCGATATGCTCATCCAGGCGGGTCGGAAACGGCTCGGAATCGTCAGCGTGCCTGTCCAGACCAACCGTACGCTCCGGCCGTCGCGCCTGTTTCGTAATATTCCCCAGTTCATCGTCAGCACTGGCACGACGATGGTGCGGGCCTACACAATGTACAATCCGCTACGAGTGTTCCTGATTGCGGGAGTGGCGTGCGCTGTCATTGGTGCTCTGCCTATCGTGCGCTTTCTCTACTTCGCCTTGATCGGCGAGACCGCTGGACACATCCAGTCTCTGATACTGGGCGGAGCACTGCTTGTCCTTGGCGTGGTGGCGGGAATGTTAGGCGTTCTCGCGGACCTCATCGCCGGTAATAGAAAACTTCTGGAAATGACATTGGAGCACGTGCGCCGGCTCGAGCATCAGTTCGGCACAAATAGTTCCTCAGCGAACCCTTCGTCCCTTCAAGGGGATGAAAAATATACGGTAGGATGGCCAAGAAAGCGAAGGCTGTGAAAATTCAAGATCGTCGCGATCGGTTTTCATTTATACCGGTCCTGCCAATTCGCTCTTTCTCCGCTTTCTCACCATTAGTCGGAATTATTTTCGTCCTAGTTCTACAAGCGACTATGGTGTTTCGGCGCGCCATCAACTGGGATTCATTCTGGCACTTCCACCTAGCCAACTTGCTTAATGAGGGCGTCCTCTACACGCCATTGCAGACCTACTTTATACGGCTGTTTAGCTGGGCAACTATGCTGCCAGGAACTGCGGTTGATCAGTTGATCGTCGTCCGCATGTTTATGTTCGGTTGCGAAATTATTGTTGCGGCCGCAATCGCGCTGCTCGCAAGGCGTTTTACAAATCTGTCGACTGGACTGCTCGCAGCGCTGTCATATTTGTCAGTCGGCTTTGTGCTTCAGCATGGCTTTTCTTTCCGAGCGGACCCCGGTCTGGCAGCGTTGGCGATGTCTGCTCTAGTCCTGCTGGCATGCAGTCCCTTTCGAGGCGTCTGGGTCGCAATTTTCGCAGTTCTTCTGGCACTAGCGTCAATGTTCAGCATCAAAATTATTTTGTACGCGCCGGCTTTTGCCGGCATTGCCTGGCTGCGCTGGCGTGAAGCCGGGTACGAAAAAGCATTCTTGTTTCGTTTACTGATAGCAGGGGTACTGACCGTTGGATCATTTGCACTACTCTTCGGCTATCATTCCACCGCTGGTGTTACGGTCGAGGTGGATAGCCAGACAGTACTCTCTCGTTCAGCCCAAAAAATGTTCGTGCTTGGGCTGCCCCCTTATTGGATGATGGCAATCAAGTTTGCAGCCCTCTCTGTTCCTTTCTTCATCATGATGATTCTATTCCCCCTCGCGATCCGAAAGTCCCAACTTTCTCTTTCTGAAAAAATAGCCATATTTGGTCTATTCTTACCAGTCATTACGCTAGCATTTTATCACAATACCGCGCCTTATTATTACGTATTCATGTTGGCGCCTGTCGCCGTTGCGTGTGCGCTTCCAGTTGCCATGGTCGCTAGGCGCTATGGCGTCTCACTCGTAACGGCGCTGTTTGTCCTGTCTGCTTCCCTCGTATGGGCTCAGGAAGACTTCACTGTGATAGACCGCCAAAGAAGCGTCCTCCTTGCCGCCAACGAAATTTTTCCTGAGGAGATCGCTTATTTCGATTTCTGCGGCATGTTGCCTAAGCACCGGAAAGCTAACATCTTCATGACTCCGTTCATGATGAACTTCTATCGCGAGGGGAGTATACCTTCAATGGTCGATACCATGCGTAAAGAAGTCGTGCCATTAGTTATCGAAAATGATTCTATGTTTACCCAGGTTTTGCGAACAAGGCAGCCGATAACACAGTTTCTCCCCGCCGACGCGACTGCGTTACGAGAAACCTACGTGCATTTCTGGGGGCCGTTTTGGGTCGCAGGAAGATATATTCCTGCAGGGACCGAGGATTTCAAAGCTGAGTTTCGTGTTCCGGGTCTTTATGTTTTAAGCGGTGGTGCGGTCTTATTGGATGGAAAACGTTTGAACCCAGGATCGGCGGTCCGAATTGATCGCGGCATGCATGAACTGACATCGTTAGGGGGAGCGGCGCTCCTTCGCTGGGGCAAAGACTTACGTCTGCCCGCCTCAGCAGCGCCGCCGCAGCCACTTTGGGTCTATTTCTGATGAGCGACGCCTTTTCGGTCCCGCGTTTCGTTGCTTGGGGTAGTTACGATCGCGGAAAGCCGCGAGTTCGGTTGCTTCTTGCCGCCTTGGGCAAACGGCAAGTTCTTGCTGCGCAGATCAATGTCGACATTTGGAAAGGCATTGAGGACAAGTCAGTGGTAGGCTGGTTAAAGCTTGCCAAATCAGCTTTGCGCCTCGTCCTCGGATACCCGATAGCATTATGGCGGCTTTTACGCCGACCCCGTGATGAACACGTCTTGTTGCTGTATCCCGCTATCATAGACATCTTCGTGGTATGGCCGCTCGCACGCCTTCGTAGTCAGACCATTGTATTCGATGCCTTCATACCGCTTTACGATACGTTAGTGAATGATCGGGATAAGGTTAGGGGAAACGGGCTAGCGGCGAGACTGCTTTGGAATATCGAGAAAGCTGGCCTTTTGCTCGCTGACTTTATCTTAGTAGATACGGATCAACACGGTGACTACTTCTCAGATAAATTTTGTCTTCGTCGAGACAAGTTCATAACGGTTCCCGTCGGGGCTGAGCCCGCTTTCTGGACTTCTCGGCTCCGGGCTTCATCAAGCAAGATTCCGAATTTGCCCAAACAGTATGTTTTGTTTTATGGCCAGTTTATTCCCCTCCATGGTATTTCCACCATTTTCTCTGCTGCTCTTCTGGCCAGAGACGCATCCATACATTGGCTAATAATCGGATCTGGGCAGGAGGAAGCCAAGGCTCGATCCTTCATCACGAAGCACGCGCTCCCTAATCTGACTTGGCTCCGTTGGGTCGATTACGCAGCGCTGCCAGATATCATTCGGAACGCAACGGTGTCGTTGGGTATTTTCGGGATCAGCGGAAAGGCGTCGCGGGTTATTCCGAACAAAATGTATCAGATATTGGCCGCCGGCGGCGCGATCATCACGCGCCAAAGTCCGGCGGTCGCTGCCTTAGCGCTCAATTTTCCAAACGCTATCCATCTCGTTCCTCCCGGAGATGCACGAGCTCTTGCTGATATCGTATTGAAGACCTGCGCTCAGCGTCGCGGCGATCCTGTGCCGCTAGCTGCCCGTAATTTCTTGTCGCCAGACAGAGGCATTGAGACGCTTATGAAAAAGCTGATGGAGTGAGGCCGCCACAAGTCAGGCGATCCTCGCTCAACCAGCCTTCTCAGCAAGCACCGTCAGGCCAGCTTCGCTCACTTCCGCAAAGCCCCCTTCGACCATGATCACGCGTGGCTCAGCGCCGTCGCGGTCGTAGACCTTGAGGGCGCCGTCCTTGACGGTGGACATGAAGGGCGCGTGGCCTTCCAGCACGCCGAATTCGCCCTCGGTGCCGGGCACGACGACCATGTGGACGTCCTGCGAGAGGACGAGCTTCTCAGGGGTCACGAGTTCGAAGTGCAGTGCCATGGTCTTCTCTCCCCCCTCACATCGGAGGGGTAAAGGGTGGAATGGTCCCGCCGGCTGAACATACCCGGCGCCGACCCTGTTTCGATTGCGCCTCGCGAGGGAGCGCCAGCGCCTCCCGCCATTGGCGAAAGGCGCTTCAAGCCGTCAGATCAGGCTGCTTCCGCCGCCAGCTTCTTGCCCTTCTCGATGGCTTCGTCGATGCCGCCGACCATGTAGAAGGCTGCCTCGGGCAGATGGTCATACTCACCGTCGACCACGGCCTTGAAGCTCTTCACCGTGTCTTCGATCTGGACGAACTTGCCCGGAATGCCAGTGAACACCTCGGCGACGTGGAACGGCTGCGAGAGGAAGCGCTGGATCTTGCGCGCACGGGCGACGGTGAGCTTATCCTCTTCCGACAACTCGTCCATGCCCAGGATCGCGATGATGTCCTGCAGCGACTTGTACTTCTGCAGCGTCTCCTGAACGCGGCGGGCCGTGTCGTAATGCTCCTGGCCCACGACAGCGGCGGTCAGCACGCGGCTGGTCGAGTCGAGCGGGTCGACGGCCGGGTAGATGCCCAGCTCCGAGATCGCGCGGTTGAGCACAGTCGTGGCGTCAAGGTGCGCGAAGCTGGTGGCCGGCGCAGGGTCGGTCAAGTCGTCTGCCGGCACGTAAATGGCCTGCACCGAGGTGATCGAACCCTTGTTGGTCGAGGTGATGCGCTCCTGCAGCGCGCCCATGTCGGTCGCGAGCGTCGGCTGATAGCCCACGGCCGAAGGAATACGGCCGAGCAGAGCAGACACTTCCGAGCCGGCCTGCGTGAAGCGGAAGATGTTGTCGACGAAGAAGAGCACGTCCTGCCCTTCCTGGTCGCGGAAATACTCGGCGATCGTCAGGCCCGAGAGCGCGACGCGCGCGCGGGCGCCCGGGGGCTCGTTCATCTGGCCGAACACCAGCGCCACCTTGGAGCCTTCCGGCGTCGGGTTGCCGTCGGCATCCTTGGCGATAACGCCGGCATCGAGGAACTCGTGATAGAGATCGTTGCCTTCGCGCGTGCGCTCGCCGACGCCGGCGAACACCGAGGTGCCGCCATGGCCCTTGGCGATGTTGTTGATCAGCTCCTGGATGAGCACAGTCTTGCCCACCCCGGCGCCGCCGAACAGGCCGATCTTGCCGCCCTTGGCATAAGGTGCGAGCAGATCGATGACCTTGATGCCCGTCGCCAGAATGCTGGTCTCGGTCGACTGGTCGACGAACTCCGGTGCCTTGGCGTGGATCGGCGCGGTGGTCGCGGCATTCACCGGGCCACGCTCGTCGATCGGCTCGCCAATCACGTTGAGAATGCGACCGAGCGTCATCGGGCCGACCGGCACCGAGATCTGCGCGCCGGTGTCGACCACGTCCTGACCGCGGGTCAAACCGTCGGTGGCGTCCATGGCAATCGTGCGCACGGTGTTCTCGCCCAGATGCTGCGCCACTTCGAGCACCAGCCGCTGGCCGTTATTGTCCGTCTCGAGCGCCGAGAGAATCGCCGGGAGCCGATCCTCGAAGATCACGTCGACGACGGCGCCGATCACCTGGCTGATCTTGCCGACATTGTTGGTGGCTGCCATGTCTCTGCTTCCTTGCCTGCTTGTCCGTTAAAGCGCTTCTGCGCCCGAAATGATTTCCACCAGCTCGGTGGTGATCGCGGCCTGACGGCTGCGGTTGTACTCGATCGTCAGACGATTGATGAGATCGCCAGCGTTGCGCGTCGCATTGTCCATCGCGGTCATCGATGCGCCCTGCTCGCTGGCCATGTTCTCCAGCAACGCCTTGAAGATCTGGATGGTGATGTTGCGCGGAAGAAGATCCGCGAGGATCGCTTCCTCGTCCGGCTCATATTCGACAGCGGCGCCCGAAGAGGCGGGCGCATCCGCCGGCACAGCGACCGGGATGATCTGCTGCTCGGTCGGCGTCTGCACCAGCGGCGAGCGGAACGCGGCATAGAAGAGATGGGCCACGTCGAACTCACCGGCAAAAAAGCGTTCGGAGATGTCCTGCGCGACGGCCTGCGCCTCGTCGAAACCGGGCGTGCGCACGTCCGTCGTATCGAACTGACCGGCGATGAGGCCGGGGAAGGTGCGCGCGATTACCGCGCGACCCTTGCGGCCGATGAGGTAGAACTTCACCGTCTTGCCCTGCGCGATCAGCACGCGCGCCTTGGCGACAGCCGCCTTGACGATGTTGGCGTTGAAGGCACCCGCCAGACCCTTGTCGCCATTGGCCACAACGAGCAGATGCACGTCGTCCTTGCCCGTGCCAGCAAGCAGACGCGGTGCGCTGTCGCCGGTCACCTTGCCGGCAAGACTGGCAACGACCTTCTCGAGCCGCTGGGCATAGGGGCGCCCGGCTTCGGCCGCCGCCTGCGCCTTGCGCAGCTTGGCCGCAGCGACCATCTGCTTGGCCTTGGTGATCTTCTGGGTCGACTTGACCGAGGCGATCCGACCCTTGAGTTCCTTGAGCGAAGCCACTGGCTCAACCTACCTTTTCATCGTCGTGCCGGTCATGCCGGCATCAGGTCCCCACCGGTTAGGCCGATGGGGATGCGAACCATCTCAGGCGAACGTCTTGCCGAACGCGTCCAGCACGTCCTTGACCTTGGCCTTCACATCGTCGCCGAGGTCACGGCTGTCGCGAATCGCGGTCAGGATATCGGCATGGTGGGCGCGCAT
Source organism: Sphingobium sp. B1D7B (assembly GCF_025961965.1). Taxonomy (NCBI): domain Bacteria; kingdom Pseudomonadati; phylum Pseudomonadota; class Alphaproteobacteria; order Sphingomonadales; family Sphingobiaceae; genus Sphingobium; species Sphingobium sp. B1D7B. The sequence goes on along the minus strand of NZ_JAOQOR010000001.1, from coordinate 792,285 downwards.
ATGGGCCAGCATCGCTGCTTCGTAGCGGGTGACGTCGCTGGTCGCGATGCCATCGAGATAGCCATTGGTGCCGGCGAAGATCGACACGGTCTGCTCCTCGAAAGGCAGGGGCGAGAACTGCGGCTGCTTGAGCAGCTCCGTCAGGCGCGCACCGCGGTTCAGCAGCTTCTGCGTCGAGGCGTCGAGGTCCGAGCCGAACTGGGCGAACGCTGCCATTTCGCGATACTGGGCCAGCTCCAGCTTGATCGAGCCGGACACCTTCTTCATCGCCTTGGTCTGCGCCGCCGAACCCACGCGAGACACCGAGAGACCCACGTTAATGGCAGGACGGATGCCCTGATAGAACAGGTTCGTTTCGAGGAAGATCTGACCGTCGGTGATCGAGATCACGTTGGTCGGAATGTAGGCGGACACGTCGCCGGCCTGCGTCTCGATGATCGGCAGCGCGGTGAGCGAACCGGCGCCATTGGCGTCGTTCATCTTGGCGGCACGCTCGAGCAGACGGCTGTGCAGATAGAACACGTCGCCCGGATAGGCTTCGCGGCCCGGCGGACGACGCAGCAGCAGCGACATCTGGCGATAGGCGACGGCCTGCTTGGAAAGGTCGTCGAACACGATCACGGCGTGCATGCCATTGTCGCGGAAATACTCGCCCATCGCGGCGCCGGTATAGGGCGCCAGGAACTGCAGCGGCGCCGGCTCGGACGCGGTGGCGGCGATGACGATGGAATATTCCATCGCGCCATTCTCTTCGAGCTGACGGACGATCTGCGCAACGGTCGAGCGCTTCTGGCCGACGGCGACGTAGATGCAGTAGAGCTTCTTGCTCTCGTCGGTGCCGGCGTTCGGGCCCTTCTGGTTGATGAAGGTATCGATCGCGACAGCGGTCTTGCCGGTCTGGCGGTCACCGATGATCAGCTCGCGCTGACCACGGCCGATCGGCACCAGCGCGTCAATGGCCTTGAGGCCGGTCTGCACCGGCTCATGCACCGACTTGCGGGGAATGATGCCCGGCGCCTTCACCTCGACGCGCGAACGCAGGTCCGACTGGATCGGGCCCTTGCCGTCAATGGGGTTGCCGAGGCCGTCGACCACGCGGCCGAGCAGACCCTTGCCGACCGGAACGTCCACGATGGTGCCGGTCCGCTTGACGACGTCACCTTCCTTGATCTCGGCGTCCGAGCCGAAGATCACGACGCCGACATTGTCGGCTTCCAGGTTGAGGGCCATGCCCTGCACGCCGTTGGAGAACTCGACCATCTCACCGGCCTGAACCTTGTCGAGGCCGTGGATGCGCGCGATGCCGTCACCGACGCTGAGCACGGTGCCGACTTCGCTGACTTCCGCTTCGGCGCCGAAGTTGGCGATCTGGTCCTTGATGACCTTGGAGATTTCTGCGGCGTTGATATCCATGTTCAGCCTTTCATCGGATTCTTTGGCGCGTTAGCCGCGCATCGCCTGGGCGAGCTTGTTCAGTCGGGTACGGAGCGAGCTGTCGATCATCTGGCTGCCCATCTTGACGACGAGGCCACCCATGATTTCGGGATCGACGGTAAGATCAAGAGCCATGTCGCGGCCCGTGCGCGCCTTGAGCTGCTTGGCCAGCGCATTCTGCTGGTCCTGGGTCAGCGGGAAGGCGGAGGTCACTTCCGCGCGCGTCTCGCCGCGATGGGCGGAGAGCAGCGTGGAGAATGCCCGAATCACGGCAGGAATCTGCGAGAGGCGGCGATTCTGCGCCAGTACGCCCAGCGTCCGCTCCGTCAGCGAATCGAGCCCGAGGCTCTGCGCTACGGCCTTGATTGCCTTGGCAGCATTGTCGCGGCCGACCAGCGGGCTCTGCGTCAATGCTTTGAGATCGTTCGATTCGGCCAGCGCGGCCTTGAGAGTCTCAAGGCTTGCCGCCACCGAATCGAGCGCCCCCTTGTCCCGCGCCAGCTCAAAAAGCGCGAGCGCATAACGCCCCGCCAAGCTAGCCTGAATACCGCTGGAATGCTCCACGCGCGCCTTGCCTCTTGTCCGAATTGAATCGCGCCAGAAAAGGGGAGGTACGGCTGCACCCCCCTTGACACGGGGGGGCGGTTAGCAGGGGTCGCCCTGCGATGCAAGTCGGGAGGGACAGGCCGGGCACGGATGCGCCGGAAGGCGTGACGTCAGCGCAAAATGCGGTACAAATGCGACCCCGGCTGCTGCAGGCGGTCATCGGGGACCAGCCAAGGCGGCACCTGTCCATCCGTCAGACTGGCAGCAAGGCCGTGAGGCGCGGCCTTGAGATAATTGCGCGCCTCCGGCGCGGTCGGGCACAGCAGCAGATATTGCGCGGGTGTCGCCAGAACGATCGCGCGCGCGTTGTCGGGCTTAGCTGTGAAGGCGCGAATGACCGTCGCCATCGCGGCACTGTTCCGATGATAGCCCGCTGCGATGATCGAGAGATTGGTGCGATAGAGAATCAGCGGTCCCATATCGATCGGCGCGAAGATCTGGCCGGACCCCAGAGACTTGAACATCGGGCTGGCGATGGCGGTCGGGCAGTCGCCATCCGTCCGCGCGTCGGTGCTGCCTTTATCGGGCGGGAACAGCATCTGGCCGAGCCCATAGGCCGGGAGTGCCGTCGAGAGGAGGAGGGTGCCCGCCATCGTGAGGCTCCAGCCGATTCGCGGCCGAAAACGATGGCGCTGGCCGGCGAGCAGCATAATGGCGGCGGCCATGCCGGGCAGGGCATAGAGCTCTGCCACCGCTGTCGCCCGCATCACGGCCATGCCGAGCAGCCAGGCGAATGTGACAGCCAGCGCCAAACCCAGCCACGTCATCGCATCGGATGACCGGCGACAAGCCCAGGCCCTCCACACGGCAGCGATGACACCGGGGAGAGGGGCCAGAATCATCAAGGTCGCGAACGCGCCGCCCTGTCGCCAAAAGGGCAGGCCCTCGCGGACGCTATAATACCAGTAATCGCGCACCAGAGGATCCAGCCCGGCAAATGGCCCCGCCAGACAGGCGGGCGCGATCAGCGCGACCGCAGCGGCGGCGCTGGCTCCGGCGACAATGAGCGGGACGAGGCGCATCGCTGGATTGGCGGGACGAAGCAGGCGGTCGACCAGGAAGAGCATTGCGCCCGCAATGAACAGCGCGGCGATGTAGGGCGCGGAGATCGCGTCGCAATGGCTCTCCACAATCAGGCCAGCGCCGCGGGTGCCGAGAATCAGCAACAGGCTCGCGCCGATCAGCGCCGCCATGAACAGATGGATGCGCCGGTCGCCGGTGCGCACAAACGCCAGCGCATAGAGGCCGGCGAACAGCGCCGCATAAGGCAGGCCTTCAATGGATACATGCATCCAGACCGCACAAGCCAGCGCACATCCAACCGCAGCCCAGCGGCCGGGCCGGGTCCACGCCAGCAGGGCGCAGGCGGCCATCAGCAACTGCCAGCCATGATGATCGACCCGCATCGGCGCAAACTGCAGCCCGACCATGAGGCAGGCGGGCAACAGGGCGAGCATCAGCAATGCGACTTCCCGCCCGGCGATATCCCGGAGCAGCCGGCCCATGACGAGCATCAGGGCGAGACAGAGCAGGGCAGGCACCGCCACCAATGCGACGACTTCCGCCATGGGCTGGCCGACAAGGGGCCGAAGCAGCACGATCACCAAAGCGATCGGCAGGTCCACCAGCCGGGACCAGTGCAGGTCCCCACCGGTCGGCAGATTCATGCGATATTGCGTGACGTCACTCCACGCCTGGCCATTCAGCCAGTCGCGGACCTGGACCATGCGCATGTAATTGTCCGGATCGCCGAGCGAACCCGCCCTCGTCTCGGTCCAATTGGGTATGGCGAGAAGGGCCATGGCGAAGAGCCAGATGAGCGGCACGTAGCGGTAAAAGGGCTCAGTGTGCCCGAGGCGCTGGCCCGAAACATCCCCGGCAGTCATACGAAAACGATCGCCTTGCGCAGCATATAGGTTGCCTGGAAACTGACAGCGACCGCCAGCGCCTTGGCGAGCAGGGGCATCACCCCGAGCATCGCGCCAAGCGCGACGATGCCGGTCGTCAGCGCCAGACCGATCAGCGCAGACCCCACGAACAGCGCCTTCTGACGAACGCGATCCGCGCCACTCGCAGCGACGCCTTGCGCGAAGACCAGACGCGAGGAGATCAGCCAGTGCATGAGGATTCCGGTCATATAACCAAAAGCCGCCGCGGCGGCAGGGGCCATGCCCAGGTGCAGGCCGGCCATGAATAGCCCGACGTCGCCAGCCAGCGCGACGAGGCTAGCAAGACCATAACGCAGATAGGTGTGGCCGAGCAGCCCGGCCAGGAACGCGCCCATCACCCGATCATGCCACCATGCGGCGCCCGGCGGGCACCGCTCGCTGGCTCTCCAGCGCCGCACGCTCTCCCGCGCTCAGGGCGCCCTCATGGCCCGCTTCATGATATTCGGCATCCTCGTTGACGCCCCAAATATCGAACACCCGCTTGCCGGCGATGATGTTGCGCACGGTCAGCATGGCCGTCATCATCGCGTGATCCTGATTGTTGTAGCGATGCATCCCGTTCCGCCCGATCAGGTGAAGCGTGGGATATTTGTCTTCCAGCTCGGCGCGAATGGCCGCGACATTCGCCGCATAAGCCTCGTCATAGACGGGATAGGCTTTCTCCTGACGCACCACAGCGCCGCCGACCACCTGATCCGCGCGGATGAGGCCCATCAGTACCATCTCCTCGGTCGCCAGCGCGATCAGCTCCTCATCGCTGGATGACCAGAGCCCGTCGCCTTCGAAGCAGAAATATTCGAGGCCCACGCAGGCGATATCGGGATCGGGCACCATTTCGGGTGACCAGCTGCGGAAATTCTGCACCCGACCCACCTTCACGCGCGGATCGTGAATGTAGATCCAATTGTCTGGAAACAGGTCTTCGGAGCGGATCATCAGCGCGACCGTCAGAAAATCGCGATAGTTGAGCGCCAGCGCGTGCCCGAGCGTCTTGGGCACCGGATGGATGCGGCTCGCCAGCTCCCGCATCGGCGCGGAGCTGATCACATGGTCAGCACTGATCGCGACCGTATCGCCGCCCGCCCGCGTCGCGGTAACGCGCCACCGGCCTGTCACCTGATCGCGGTGAATCTGCTTGAGGGCATGGCCCATCAGCACATGATTGCCGCCTTCGACCACGCGGTCGCGCGCCGCATCCCACATCATCCCGGGCCCGAGGCGCGGGTAGCGGAAATTCTCGAGCAGGGTCTTGGCACCCATGCCGTTGTTTGGCTTTTTGTTGAGGCCAAGGCTGCGCTTGAGGCCATCCAACACCGCCTTGCCCAGGCTCAGGCCCTTGATGCGCTGCGCCGCCCAGTCGGCGGACATGGTATCGCACGGCATCCCCCAGACCTTCTCGGTGTAGGTCTTGAAGAAGATGGAATAGAGCTTGCGTCCGAACTGGTTGACCACCCAGTCCTCGAAGCTGCGCACCGGCTTGATCGGCGCGACCTTGGCCTTGGCGTAGCTCAGCATGCAAAGGGTCGAGCGAATGATGCCGAGATTGCGCAGCGCCTCGAAGGCGCGCAGCGGATAGCTGTAGAAGCGGCCCTGATAATAGATGCGGCTCATTCTTGGCCGCTCGATGAAATCATGGGGCAGGATCTCGTTCCACAGATCGACCACCTCCTGCGACTTCGAGAAGAAGCGGTGCCCGCCGATATCGAAGCGGAACCCCTCATGCTCGACCGTGCGGCTGATGCCCCCGACCTGCGCGGAATCCTTCTCGATCACCGTCACGCGCAGCCCCGCCTTGGTCAGCAGATAGGCGGCGGTCAGCCCGGCTGGGCCAGCACCAATGATGGCCACATCAACGGAATGGGCGGAATTCGACATTCAGGCAGGTCCCCCGGAACCGAACAGGTCGACTCCGGGAGTGAAGGATCTTGCCTAATATTCCATTAATCCACGCCGCTCGGTGCCTCAGCGCGCCGGGCGCTGCCGGTTAGCGACGAGATGATCCACCACGGCCGGGTCTGCCAGCGTAGAGGTGTCGCCAAGCTGATCCACCGCGTCCTCGGCAATCTTGCGAAGAATCCGGCGCATGATCTTGCCCGAGCGGGTCTTAGGCAGGGCAGGGGCGAACTGGATCGCATCGGGCGTGGCGATCGGGCCGATCTCGTGGCGCACCCATTGCACCAGCGCCTTGCGCAGGTCGTCATCGCCCTCAATGCCGACATTCAGTGTGACATAGGCGTAGATGCCCTGTCCCTTGATGTCATGCGGCATGCCTACCACGGCCGCCTCGGCCACCTTGGCATGCGCAACCAGTGCCGATTCGATCTCGGCCGTGCCCATGCGGTGGCCGGAGACGTTGATGACGTCATCGACCCGGCCGGTGATCCAGTAATAGCCATCCTCATCGCGCCGGCAGCCATCGCCGGTGAAATATTTGCCGGGATAGGTGCTGAAATAGGTCTGGAAGAAGCGCTCATGATCGCCCCACACGGTGCGCATCTGGCCCGGCCAGCTCTCGGCAATCACCAGATTGCCCTCGCACGGGCCTTCGAGGACCTTGCCTTCGGTATCGACGATTTGCGGCACCACGCCGAAGAACGGCTTGGTGGCACTGCCGGGCTTGAGATCGATCGCGCCGGGGAGGGGGGTGATCATGTGGCCGCCGGTTTCGGTCTGCCACCAAGTGTCCATGATGGGGCAGCGCCCGTCGCCGACGACGCGGTGATACCAGTCCCACGCCTCGGGGTTGATCGGCTCGCCGACCGAACCGAGAATGCGCAGGCTCTTGCGGCTGGTCTTTTCCACCCAGGCATCGCCCTCGCGCATCAAGGCGCGGATCGCGGTCGGCGCGGCATAGAAGGTGCTGACGTTGAACTGATCGACCACCTGCCAGAACCGGCTGAAATCGGGATAATGCGGCACGCCCTCGAACATCACCGTCGTCGCGCCGTTGGCGAGCGGGCCGTAGACGATATAGCTGTGGCCGGTGACCCAGCCGATATCGGCAGCACACCAATAGATATCGCCGGGGCGGTAATCGAACACATAATGATGCGTCATCGCCGCCCAGAGCAGATAGCCTGCGCTGGTGTGCAGCACGCCCTTGGGCTTGCCGGTGGAACCGGAGGTGTAGAGGATGAACAGCGGATCCTCGGCACCGATTTCCTCGGCCGGGCAATCGTCCGAGACGCTGTCGCGCAGCACGTCATACCAATGATCGCGGCCCTCTGTCATCGCAACGGCATTGCCGGTTCGGCGCACCACGATCACCGACTCCACGCAGGTGCAATCGTCCAGCGCTTCATCCACATTGGCCTTAAGCGGGATGGTCTTGCCCCCGCGCACGCCCTCGTCCGCCGTGATCACCACCGAGGAATCGCAATCGGTTATGCGCCCCGCGAGACTGTCGGGCGAGAAGCCACCGAACACCACCGAGTGGATGGCGCCGATGCGGGCACAGGCGAGCATCGCCATCGCCGCTTCCGGGATCATCGGCATGTAGATGGTGACCCGGTCGCCCTTGCGGACGCCCTGCGCCTTCAGCACATTTGCAAAGCGGCAAACTTCCCCGTGCAATTCGCGATAGGTGATCGTGCGGCTCTCATCGGGATTGTCGCCTGCCCAGAGGATCGCCGGGACATCGCCGCGCTCCGCCAAATGCCGGTCGAGGCAATTGGCCGCGATGTTGAGCGTGCCGTCGGCGAACCATTTGATGCCGAAGTCCGCTTCATGGAAGCTGGCGTCCTTGACCTGGGTGAAGTCCTTGTTCCAGTCGAGCCGCGCCGCCTCCTTGCGCCAGAAACTGTCCGGCTCTGCAATCGATTGCGTATAAAGGCGTGAATAATCGTCACCGGTCACATAGGCGCGCTCGCGCCAATTCGCAGGCACAGGGTAGAGGGGCTGGCTCACGCACTTCTCCAAAGACTGTTATGCGCCAACCTTAGCCGTTTTGCCGGCCATGCCAAGTCCATCGCGGAGGACACGGAACGCCGGCCCAAAGAAGCAGGCGCCCAGTCTCAGGCGTCGTTGCTCCACAGCAACTGGCCGTCCGGATCGGTGATCTGAGTCAACCGGCGCGCCGCCCGGCGTGCAAGCCGCTGCACTTCGACCTTGCGCCGCGCGGGCGCCAGAGGCTCGCTGGGCGCGGGGCGGAGGATCTCGGCATCATATTGATCGGCGACGATGAGTCCCGTGCGGCCCGGCCACAGCGCCTCGGACTCGAACAGCGTGAGATCAAAGCCGGCAGGCACGGCCCAGAAGTAGCGATCGCAATAATCGAAATAGTCCGGCCATTTGCCGTCCCCGAGCAGGTCGGCACGGCTGCATTTGATTTCCACGGCAATGATCTGGCCGCGGGCATCCACGGCCATGATGTCCAGCCGGCGACCATTGGGGAGCGGCACTTCGGAAATGCCGAAAATATCGTGGCGCGCAAAGAGACGCAGCACCCCGCGCGTGACGGCCAGCGCCGTTCCATCGGTCAATGCAGGATCGCAGGCGATCACAGGTTCAGGCGCAGGTTCAGGATGTGAGGCCATGTGGAGGGATTAGAACACAATAAGAACAACTGCAAGCCAAGCTCAAACGAGACGGGCCGGCCCAGCGCTCTGCTGGCCCGGCCCGGCTGGTGACTGATTGGTTGGCTCAGCGGTAGAAGATATGACCGCCAATGCGCGTGAGGCGATCATGCTTCCAGTTCGGCGACACGCGCGCGGAATGGAAGAACAGGGCGCCTTCGACCGGGTTGTCCCAGCTTCCATCCAGAGCGATCTGGGCGATTGCGCGCGCCGTGCGCCACTGACCGGCATGGGTCGGCGTAGGCAGCTGGCCCTGACGAACGAAACTGAACTGACCCGGCTGCGTGACGACGCCGCACAGGCTGGCGGGGAAACGCCCGGACCGCGCCCGCTCAAGCACGACATTGGCGACGGCGAGCTGGCCGGTCAGGCTCTCGCTGCGCGCTTCATAATAAATGGTGGTGGCGAGACATTTCGCATCAGCGTCGGAAATCTCTTCGACATTGGCCTGCTGGACCAATTCGGCCAGCGAATCGACAGAGTCGGCAGAAGCGGCTTCGTTCGGAGCCGTCTCGGCATCGGGTTCAACCGTTGCGGGAGTCGTCAGGCTTGCAGCGACGACGGCGGGAACCTCGAGCATGGTCGAGAAACCTTGGCGGGCTGTCCCCTCAGGAGCAGCAGCCAGAGCGATTGTGGACGAGAGAAGTCCAACGGTCGCCACGATGGCGACCACGACACGATTGGGCATTCATTCTCAGTACTGTGCGGTGGGTCGGAGATCGGAATGCAGGTCGCATCTATCGTGCGACGCTCAGCGCTCCGGTCCGCCCCCCGTCTGCGTGTTTGCGATGACCTGTCCCCATGACGGCCACACGCAACCTGCGCGAGTTGGTGGGGCCTTTGGCCGCTCAGCTGGGAACTGTCAACTCGTGCACAGTATCTCGGCGGCGAGCCGTTCCCCGTCTGCGACATCCAGTTCCACGAACCAGATATCGGGGTCCACCCGGGTTCTTCTATCTATATATTGTGATATTTCAGAGTCTTGGGTTAAATCCCCAGGCCCGCAGGGGGTGAGCGAAAGAGTCCCGTCAAGGGACGTAACACGCTCAAAAAGCCCGATTGTCCGGCCGCGATCCACCGCCTGCACGACGATGGTTCCGCTCAACGGCTCCCCTTTGTGAAGCACGGTGCCATGCCCCCCCTGCGCCTGGACACGGCGCAACAGAACCCCGATGAGGATCTGGCTCGTCAGGCGCGCGGTCACCGGTCTCCTGCTTCCGGGCGCACATAACCCGGCAGGCCGACCAGCGGAATGGTGGAGCGCATGAACGTGCCGGTACCGCGACCGACTTCCTCGCCCTCGGCATCGACAAGGCGTGCCTCGGCGACAAAAACGCGCCGCTTGCCGCTCAGCCATTTCCCTTCCGCTACGATCGGCCCCGCCTTGAGCGGGCGGGTGAACAGCAGGTTGAATGCGGTGGTGAGGAGGAAGCGATCCGTGACGAGGCTGTTGGCGGCATAAAAAGCCGCATCGTCCAGCATCTTGAAATACAGCGTGCCATGGGTGGCGCCTGCGGCATGGAAATAGTCCGGCGTCACGTCGATGACGATGCGCGCCTCGCCGGGGGCCGAGATATCCAGCCTCGAGGGGAATAATCCGTTGATGGGCGCCGAGGCATAGAGCCGTTCGAGCGCCCGGAAATGCGCGGCCTCGCCGGATGGCGGCGTCCCGTCAGGCTGCGTCACGCGACTCGCCGCCGGCGAGCAGGGCATAGAGCGCGGCGTCCGAGCCAACGCCCCGAATGCGCGCAAGATGACGCTCGTTGCGCAGCAGGCGCGAGACGCGGGCCAGGGTCTTGAGATGCTCGGCGCCGCTATCCTGCGGGGAGAGCAGCATGAACACAACATCTACCGGCACATCATCGATCGCATCGAAGGGGATCGGCTCGGCCAGCAGGACCACCGCGCCATGGACGCTCTCAAGGCCTTCCAGCTTGGCGTGGGGAATCGCGATTCCGCCACCAAAGCCCGTCGAGCCAAGGCGTTCCCGCTCGGTGATGCGCTCGACAACCTCGGCGGCATCGAGCCCATAGGCATCGGCCGCCAACTGACCCAGCTTCAGGAAAAGCTGTTTCTTGTTAGGAAGGGCCACCGCGGACGAAACAGCGTTCGCCGCGAGCAAGTCGCTGAAATTATCCATGTTCAACCCGTGTCCTGCGGCCGACCTGGGGATTTCTGCGCCGGGGTGAAGTCCACCCATCACGGCCGCTTGGAGAAAACTTGGCCGGCTGATAGGCGCAAAGGCCATTCGGGTCAACCGGTTGCCGGGGACGGGGTCAGGGGAGGGAGGGCTGCGCATCGCGCGCAGCCCTCGAGCGCATTCAGGCGCGGGGCGGCTCCACCCAGCCGATGGTCCCGTCAGTGCGACGATAGACCATGTTGAAGGTGGCCGTGCTGCTGTTAAGGAACATGAGCGCATTGGTATTGCGCAGATCGAGCATCATCACCGCATCCGAGACGCTGGCGCGCGGAATATCCACGCGCATCTCCGCGATTACCACCGGTGCGTCGACGTCCACTTCCTCTTCCGCTTCGCTGGACTGGAAGACAACATAATTGGCATCGTCGATGCCGGGCGCATCGCGCTGGGCTTCGGCGGCGAGCGTCTGGCTGTGGCGATCCTTCAGCCGCCGCATGTAGCGGCGCAGCTGCTTTTCGATGCGTTCTGCGGCCTGATCGAAGCAGACATGGGCGTCATGGGCCTCGCCCGCGCCCTTGAGGATCAGCCCTGCCATCACATGGCAGACGATGTCGCAGCGAAAGGCGCCATGAGGCGCGTTGCTGAACGTCACGCTGGAGGAGATGGTGCGCGAGAAATACTTGTCGGCGATCGCCTGCATCCGCTCGGCAACATGCGCCTGAAGCGCCTCGCCGGTGTCGACCTGATGACCCGATACGCGGATTTCCATCTGATTTCTCCTTCTTGTTGGACCTGATGGTCTGTGAACGTGGCGCGCCGCCTAGTGAGGATAATCCTCAGGCCGGGCGATCGAGCCACAAAGGGTGATCGATCTTTTCCAGAAACGCGGCATGGCGCGCCAGTTCCTGCGGGCTCGGCGAAAACAGACGGGCCGGGCGGAACGGGCGGGCAGCCGGAATGGCCATGGATTGTGTGGTCGTCACGGTGACGGTGATCTGTTCTTCCGCCATCAAGGTGAGGCCGATCTGACGCCCGCCGGTCAGCTCTATATACAGCTGCGCGAGCAATTCCGCGTCCAGCAACGCGCCATGCTTGATGCGGTGGCTGCGGTCGATCCCGTAGCGGCTGCACAGGGCATCGAGGCTGTGCTTGGCACCGGGATGAAGAGTCCGCGCAATCGTCAGGCTGTCGATCATCCGCCCCATGTCGACGGTGGGATGGCCGCACCGCTCCAGCTCGGCGTTGAGAAAGCCGAAATCGAACCGTGCATTGTGCGCGACCAGCATGGAATCGCCGAGAAACTCGAGCAACTCTGCGGCCTTGCTGCCGAACAAAGGCTTGTCGGAGAGAAAGCGCGCGGACAGCCCGTGAACCGCCTCGGCCGAGGCGGGCATATCGCGCTGGGGATTGAAATAGGCGTGGTAGGTTTCGCCGGTCGGGATGCGATTGATCAGCTCGACACAGCCGATTTCGACAAGACGGTCACCGCTGAGCGGATCGAAGCCGGTGGTTTCAGTATCGAAGACGATTTCACGCATCGTGGCATTTCACTCGTTGGGGAGGCATTATCGGACCAGCGCCGTGCGAAGGCAAGCAACGAGACGAAAAATCCGTGCTCTCATCCGCCATTTGGGCTGTGCTGTATCCAGCACCAGGTCAGCGCGGCGTCGCTTGAGGTGATCGGGAAGCTGACTGGCCTTGATGGCTTCAAACCGCTTTGCGGTCATGCCGGGCCGGCGAAGCACGCGCCGCCGCTGGAGAGACGGCGCGGCGGAAACGACGACGACCATGTCCACGTGCCGCTCGCCCCGCGTTTCGAACAGCAGCGGGATATCGAGAACGACCATCGGCCGGCTGCGATGACGGCGCAGAAACGCTGCCCGCGCTCCGGCAACGGCGGGATGCACGATCCGTTCCAGGGCCCGCATTTCCTCCGGCTGGCCGATCACCCGGGCACCAAGCATCCGGCGATCGACGCCGGCAGCGCTGGTGGTGCCGGGAAAGCGCGCTTCAATCGCCCCGAGCAAGGCGCCGCCCGGCCCTTGCAATTGATGGACTGCGGCATCGGCATCGAACACCGGCACGCCCGCTGCGCGAAACATGGCGGCCGCGGTCGACTTGCCCATGCCGATCGATCCGGTCAGTCCGATGCGGAATGGACGATGTCTCACGCGCAGACCCGAAAAGCGGCGGTCAGGCAGGCACGAGCAGGCGTTCGCGCAACTGCGCATCCAGCTCGCGCGGCGGCTGGGCATCGAAGAAGATGTCAAAAGCAAGCGCGGCCTGGCCGATCAGCATCTCCAACCCATCGATGCAGATGAGGTCGCGCTTGCGCGATTGCGCCAGCAGCGGTGTTTCCAGCGGGGCATAGACGATGTCGTAGACCATAGCCTTGTCCGGCAATGGTGCCAGATCGGGCGTCCACGGCGGTTGCCCGACCATGCCCAGCGAAGTGGAATTGGCCAGCAGATCGGCAGCCGGCAGTGCCGCATCGAAATCCTGCACGCGACCGGCCAGACCCAGCCGGTCCAGCAAAGCCTGTCCCTTGGCAGCATCGCGCGCCACGATCGTGAGGTCGGTCACCCCCACGGATCGCAAGGCGAACCCGATTGCCTGCGCCGCACCGCCGGTGCCGGCGAGAATCGCGCTGGTGCCGCTCCAGCCCCGTGCCAGCAGCGGTTGGAGAAAGCCGCCGGCGTCGGTGTTGGTGCCGATCAGCGGCCCGCCGGTTTCGCAGGCCACCGTGTTGATGGCGCCGATGCGATCACGCACCCCGCCGGGATCATCGACATAATCCAGCGCCGCGATCTTGTGCGGAATGGTGATATTGCAGCCCAGCCAGTCCGGATCGGCCCGGCGCCTGAGGAAATAGCCGGCCAGGTCCTCCGGCGCGACGCGGGTCTTGCGATACTCCGCATCGATACCGAGCTCTTCCAGCCAGAAATTGTGGATGACCGGCGACTTGCTGTGCGCGATGGGGTCGCCGATCACTTCGGCATATGGTTTTCCCTGACTCATGCCGGCAAGATAGAGCGCACGCGCAAATAGTCGAGCAAAGGAAGCAGAGGCAGGCCCTGCACGGCAAAGAGGCTGCCGGAAACGCGCGAAAACAGCTGGGCGCCCGGTCCCTCGATCCGGTAGCAGCCAACGCACCAGCGGCACTGCTCCCAGTCGAGATCCAGATAATGGTCGATGAAGGCCGCGCTGAGCGGACGCATCTGGAGCGTGACGCTTTCGATCTGGCGCCATTGCGCCTGCCCGGCCTGCGCGATCACGGCCGCGCTATGGAGTTTGTGCGCCCGGCCGCTCATCCGCGCGAGCAGATCGGCCGCGGCTTCCCGTGTCTCAACCTTGTCGATCAGGCCGCCATCATCCAGCTCCAGCGTCTGGTCGCAGCCCAGCACGAACGCGTCCGGGTGCCGCATCGACGGTCGACGGCATTTCCATTCCGCCAGCGCGTCGGCCAGATCGCGGGCGTTCAGGCCCTCGGCAACCAGACTGGCCTTGATCGCATCCTCGTCGACACCGGCTGGAACCGTCTCAAATGGCACGGCAGCGTCGGCGAGCAAGCGCCGGCGGCTTTCGCTCTGCGAGGCGAGCAGCAGAAGGGGCGTGTTCATACTGGCCCAAGCCCCGGCAAGCCGCTGCTGCTTTTCAGCCGTTCCTGATACAGGTTGACGATGGCTGCGGCGGTTTCTTCGATGGAACGGCGGGTGACATCGATCACCGGCCAACCCTGATCGGCAAACATACGACGGGCATGCGCGACCTCTCCATTCACACGCTCCAGATCGACATACGCGGTTTCCGGCGCCTGATTGAGGGAGAGGAGCCGATTGCGCCGCACCTGCACCAGCCGCTCGGCGCCGGCAGTCAGGCCGACGACCATCGGATGCCGCAATTTGAACAGGCTTGGCGGGGGCGGGGATTCCAACACCAGCGGGATGTTGGCCGTCTTGTAGCCGCGATTGGCGAGATAAATGCTCGTTGGCGTCTTCGACGTGCGGGACACGCCGGCAAGGACGATATCCGCCTCCTCCCAATTCTCCCAGCCCACCCCATCATCATGGGCGATGGTGAACTGAATGGCGTCGATCCGCGCGAAATAGGCTTCGTCCAGCACATGTTTGCGACCGGGACGATTGCGCATTTCTTGGCCCAGCAGATTGGACATGGCATCGGTCACCGGATCGAGCGGCGCGACATAGGGAATGCCGATGGCCCGGCAGCCATTTTCCAGTCGGCGGCGCAGGGTAGGGTTGGCCAGGGTGAACAGCACCATGCCGGGATTGCGCGCCACTTCCTCCAAGATGCGCTCAAGATGCTGCTCTGAGCGCACCATTGGCCAGAAATGGCGGATCGTCTCGACATTCTCGAACTGGGCGAGTGCTGCCTTGCCGATATGCTCCAGCGTTTCGCCGGTGGAATCCGAAAGCAGATGCAGGTTCAGGCGGTCCATATCCACCGTTCATGTGGAACATTGCGGGATAACACAAGGGACAGAACTGTGGATAACTGCTTCCCCTCAATTCATGCCCATTCACCCTGTCGGACCCCGATCATCTATCCACAGCCGCAATGGGTTGCACACAGGCTGTGAATCATGGGGATGACGCCGGTGACTCGTCACGGCTTCACGGGTCGCCTGAGGTCAAGCTGTTGGCAAAAGGGTGATGAGCGAATAATGCCCGTTGTCCACTCCCCAACAGAATCCAACAACCTTCTCTTTTATATAAATAGGATATTGGTCTGTGCATGACTCGTCCGTGATCGATACCGGTGTGACGGCACCGCTGCTGAGCGTCCTGCGCGGCGCTGTCCCGGCGCGTCCGCCCCTCTGGCTGATGCGTCAGGCCGGGCGATATCTGCCGGAATATCGGGCTTTGCGCGCCGAGAAGGGCGGTTTCCTCGATCTTTGCTATGACAGCGAGTCCGCGGCCGAAGTCACCTTGCAGCCCATTCGCCGCTTCGGGTTCGATGGCGCGATCCTGTTTTCCGATATTCTGGTGGTCCCCCATGCTCTGGGTCAGGATCTCTGGTTTGAGGCCGGGGAAGGACCGCGCCTTGCCCCGCCGCTGGTCGAGGGCGAGCTGACAAGTCTCGTACCGGCACCGCAGCGGCTGGCGCCTGTCATTGACACGGTCAGGCGCGTGAGGGCCGCGCTGGCCCCGCAGACGACGTTTCTGGGCTTTGCGGGCAGTCCCTGGACGGTGGCGACCTATATGGTCGCCGGGCAGGGCAGCAAGGATCACGCCGCCGCCCGCCGCATGGCCTATCAACAGCCGGCGAAGTTCGGCGCGATCATCGATGCCATTGTCGGAACCACGGTTGATTATCTCTCCGACCAGATCAAGGCCGGCGTGGATGCCGTGCAGCTTTTCGATAGCTGGGCCGGTTCGCTCAGCCCGGCGCAGTTCCGTGAGTGGGTGATTGCGCCCAACGCGCGCATCGTCAAAGCCTTGAAGCTGCGCCATCCCGATACGCCGATCATTGGCTTTCCAAAGGGAGCAGGGGCCAAACTCGTCGACTATGCGCAGGAAATCGGGGTCGACGCGCTGGGTCTTGATGAGACGCTTGATCCGGCCTGGGCGGCGCGTGAATTGCCCGCCCATCTGCCGCTGCAAGGCAATCTCGATCCGCTGGCGCTGATCGCCGGCGGGGAGACGCTGGATCGGGCGGTGGACGCCATTCTCGAGGCTCTGTCCGGCCGGCCGCACATCTTCAACTTGGGTCATGGCATCTTGCCAGACACGCCGATTGCCCATGTCGAGCAACTGGTGGCGCGCGTTCGCGGGTGATCGGCGGCTCTTGGAAAACGCAAGCCAGCGCCTCGCACCCCGTTCCAATTCCTCGTCGACTGGCCTAGAAGGCTTGGCGATCGCGCGCGGTTGTTGAAGCACGACGAAGAGGTTCAGTTTCCATGTCCATCCTGCCCGGCATCGGCTTTCTCGGCGCTGCTTATCCATGGGTTCTTGCCGCACATGTGATCTTCGTCATCTTCCTGATGGCCAGCCTGTTCATGATCCCGCGCTACTTCATCTACCATCATCAGACCGAGCCCGGCTCGGCCGAGGATCAGGCGTGGATCGAGCGTGAGACGCGGATGAAGCGCATCATCATGAACCCCTCGATCGTGCTGGTCTGGGTGCTGGGCCTGCTGCTGGCCTTCCAGACCGGGGCCTGGAGCGAGGGCTGGTTCCACGCCAAGCTGCTGCTCGTGATCATCCTCTCGGGCTTTCACGGCTGGATCGTCGGCTATTCCAAGAAGCTCGCTCGCGGCCTGCGCCCCTGGCCGGAAAAGCGCTTGCGTATGATCAACGAGGTGCCGGCGCTGCTCGTGACCCTGATCGTTATTCTGGTGATCGTCCGTCCGTTCTGAACGGCCCGTTGCGAGCGGTGAGAGCGCCATCGCTCTGCGCTTGACTTGGAATCGGCCAGTGCGTAATTCGGGGCGTTCCCTTTACAGGCGCTGACCTATGCGCCTGATTGCCCTCTCCAGGCATTCCGGCACAGTCACATTCCCTTTATTTTCACTCCCGCCGTCGGACCCAATCCATGCATCTTAAAGATTTGAAGCGCAAAGCCCCGGCCGAGCTGGTCGCCATGGCCGAGGAACTCGGCGTCGAGGGTGCCTCGACGCTGCGCAAGCAGGACCTCATGTTCGCCATCCTCAAGGAGCAGGCGGAAAATGGCGAGCAGATCATGGGTCTGGGCACTATCGAGGTGCTGGCCGATGGCTTCGGCTTCCTGCGCAGCCCTGAGGCGAATTATCTGGCCGGCCCGGACGACATCTATGTCTCGCCCAATCAGGTCCGCAAATTCGGCCTGCGCACCGGTGATACGGTGGAAGGCGAGATCCGCGCACCCAAGGATGGCGAGCGCTATTTCGCGCTGACCAAGCTCGTCTCGGTCAATTTCGACGATCCCGATGTGGTCCGTCACCGCGTCAATTTCGACAATCTGACACCGCTTTATCCCGACGAAAAGCTGCGGCTCGACACGCTTGATCCTACGATCAAGGACAAGTCGGCCCGCGTCATCGACATCATCGCGCCGCAGGGCAAGGGCCAGCGCGCGCTCATCGTGGCGCCGCCGCGGACCGGCAAGACCGTGCTGCTGCAGAACATCGCCAAGGCGATCACCGACAATCATCCCGAGGTCTTCCTGCTGGTGCTGCTCATCGACGAGCGGCCGGAGGAAGTCACGGACATGCAGCGCAGCGTGAAGGGCGAGGTGGTTTCCTCCACTTTCGACGAGCCCGCGACGCGCCACGTCCAGGTCGCCGAAATGGTGATCGAAAAGGCCAAGCGCCTTGTCGAGCACAAGAAGGATGTCGTCATCCTGCTCGATTCCATCACGCGCTTGGGCCGCGCCTACAACACGGTGGTGCCCAGCTCCGGCAAGGTGCTGACCGGCGGTGTCGATGCCAACGCCCTGCAGCGCCCGAAGCGCTTTTTCGGCGCGGCGCGGAACATCGAGGAGGGTGGCTCGTTGTCGATCATCGCCACGGCACTCATCGATACGGGTAGCCGTATGGACGAAGTGATCTTCGAGGAGTTCAAGGGCACCGGTAACTCGGAAATCGTCCTGGATCGCAAGGTCTCGGACAAGCGCATCTTCCCGGCGCTGGATGTCGGCAAATCCGGCACCCGTAAGGAAGAGCTGCTGGTCGAGAAGGACAAGCTCTCCAAGATGTGGGTGCTGCGTCGTATTCTCATGCAGATGGGTACGATCGACGCGATGGAATTCCTGCTCGACAAGATGAAGGATTCCAAGACCAACGAAGACTTCTTCGCCACGATGAACCAGTAACGCATTTCAACAGGGGTTACGCGCTGCCATGGCTGAAATCTGGTCACATATCGTCTCGGACGTCTCCACGCTGTTCTCGGGCGATATCAGCGCCTGGTCCGCGTTCGTCAAAGTTCTGTTGATCGACGTCGTCCTGGCCGGGGACAATGCCATCGTCATCGGCGCGCTCGCGGCGGGATTGCCGGCGCATCAGCGCCGGATGGTCATCTTCATCGGTATCATTGCCGCGCTGGTGCTGCGCATCGCCTTTGCGCTCGTGGTCACGCAGCTCATGCAGATCATCGGGCTGATTTTTGCCGGCGGCATCCTGCTCCTGTGGGTATCCTGGAAGATGTACCGCGAGATCGTGCAGGGGGCGGGGCACAATGCCGGCTCGCCTGAGGTCGAGGGTGACGAGCATTCCGGGCTTCGTCCCGCGAAGAGCTTCATCGGCGCGGCTTGGGCTGTGGCGGTGGCAGACGTCTCCATGAGCCTCGACAATGTGCTGGCGGTGGCCGGTGCAGCCCGCGAGCACCCCGGCATTTTGATGATCGGCCTGGTCTTCGCGGTCGCTCTGATGGGCATCGCTGCGAATATCATCGCGAAATATATCGAGCGCTATCGTTGGATTGCCTGGATCGGCTTGCTGGTCATTCTCTATGTGGCCGCGACGATGATCTACACCGGCATCACCGACAAGGATATCGGGCTGCTCCAGCTCTTCGCCTAAGCCGAGAGGCAAATTGCTAAACAAGGAAACCGGCAGCGCTCAGCAAAGGAGCGCTGCCGGTTTCCTTGTTTCTGGCTGACCAGTGCGGGGTGATAATCGCCGGCCGAGGGCAATTTGCTAGCGAAATGAGCCCCGATGCGGCATGTCATGCCCACCCTATCTCGCGCGGAGCCCTGCCATCATGAAGTTCAAAGTCGATGTTGAGTGCACCCCGGAAGAGGCACGGTCGTTTCTCGGTCTGCCTGATCTGAAGCCGATCCATGATCTTTATATTCAGGCGGTACTCGATACGATGAGCGGCCAGACCAACCTTGAGCAGATGGAGCGGATGTTCCGCAGCATGTCGCCGCTGGGAGATGCAGGCATGAAATTATTTTCCAGCCTCATGGATATCGGCATGGGCGCGGCGGGCGCCAGCTCTCCCGCAAAATCCAAGAATGACGGCTGATTTTCACGTGGTTTGACGATCAATGACGGATCGGGATACGATTTTTGCGCTCTCCAGCGGGCAACTGCCCGCCGCGATTGCGATCGTTCGGGTCTCTGGACCTCTCGCGCTTGAGGCTGCTCGCGTCATAACAGGTCGGGATGCCCCAGCGGCTCGGCACGCGGCGTTGCGGCGGTTTTTCGATCCGGCGAATGGCGACTTGCTCGATGAGGGTTTGCTGATCTGCTTTCCCGGGCCCAATACAGAGACCGGCGAAGACATGGCCGAATTCCAATGCCATGGCTCCCATGCGGTGGTGCGGGCGCTGGAAACCGCTCTGGCTGCCATGCCTGGCTTTCGGCGGGCAGAGGCGGGCGAGTTTACCCGGCGCGCCTTTCTGAGCGGCAAGATGGATCTCGCCGGGATCGAAGGCTTAGGCGATTTGATCGCGGCAGAGACTGCGCTGCAACGGCTTGCTGCCATGGCGATGATGGGTGGAGCGTTCTCCCGCAAGATCGAATCCTGGGCGACCGACCTTCGACTGCTGGCCGCACAGATCGAGGCTCAGCTCGATTTTTCCGATGAAGGGGACGTATCGGGCGCGGACCTCGCGCGCATCACAGCCGCAGCGATTGAAATCAGCGCAGAGATGCGTAAGGAACTGGAGCGTCCTTCGGCGGACCGATTACGCGATGGCATTCGCGTCGCCATCGGCGGTCCGCCGAATGCTGGCAAGTCGTCCCTGTTCAACCAGCTGGTTGGACGCGATGCTGCGATTGTCTCCCCTCATGCGGGAACGACCCGCGATGTGATCGAGGCGTCAGTCGCCCTCAATGGCATCGCATTCGTATTATCTGACTCGGCGGGACTGCGCGAAGCCGGTGACGAGATCGAGCAGATCGGCATCGGACGCGCGGAAGCTCTTTTGGCCGGGGCTGACATCGTGCTGTGGCTAGGGCGGTCTGAAGACGCGCCCTCAGGTCAAGGGGCGTTGGTGCAGGTCGCAGCGAAAGCCGATCTTGCTCTCGCAGATCGCGAGGCGTCGAGCCTGTACGTGTCGAGTGTGACAGGTGAGGGGATTGGTTCTCTCATTGAGGAGCTGTGTGCGCTGGCCAGCAGTATGTTGCCCGGGCCCGGCGACTATGCGCTGTCACAGCGGCAACGAGCTGTCATAAAACGAGCGGGTGATGCTTTGGATGCCTGCACTGGTGAGTCTGACGAAATCCTGGTTGCAGAAAATCTTCGTCAGGCGCTGGCCGCTCTGGATGAATTGACCGGACGCACCACGACTGAGCTTGTGCTGGACGAGGTGTTTCGCGGCTTCTGCATCGGCAAATAGAGTGGGTTGTTCCACGTGGAACGTCGGCCTGTCCGCAATGCTTTGACGCTCTTTGATGTGGCCGCTAGGGGCTGGGACATGAGCAAGCATGCGCAAGCCATGTTCGATGTCATCGTTGTCGGCGGTGGCCATGCCGGCACGGAAGCTGCGGCCGCTGCCGCGCGCCGCGGCGCGCGTGTCGCTTTGGTAACGGCCGATCCGAGCCGCATCGGGGAAATGTCCTGCAATCCTTCCATCGGCGGGTTGGGCAAGGGCCACCTCGTACGCGAAGTGGATGCCCTGGATGGGTTAATGGCGCGGGCCGCAGACAGCGCCGCCATCCATCGCCGAATGCTCAATGCCAGCAAGGGTGCCGCCGTTCGCGGCCCGCGCATCCAGGCCGACCGGCGGAAGTACCGCGCGGCCATTCAGAGCATGATCGCAGCGCAAGCGGGCCTTTCGGTCATTAGTGGTGAAGTAGCGGCCTTGGATGTCGGCCCTGCCGGGGCCCTGAACGGCGTCGTGCTCGCGGATGGGCAGAAGCTGGGCGGACAAGCCGTAGTCCTCACGACCGGAACATTTCTGGGCGGCCTGATGTTCAGGGGCGCGGAGCGAGTTGTCGGCGGGCGGATCGGTGAACATGCCGCAAGTGCCTTGGCTCAACAATTGCGGAACCTCGACCTGCCTATGGGCCGGCTCAAGACGGGCACGCCGGCCCGTCTGGATGGACGCACGATCGATTGGGCCCGGCTGGAAGAGCAGCCGTCAGATCTCGACGCCTGGTCAATGTCCTATCTAGGTTTTGATGGCAGCGAGCAGCAACCCCAACTTCGCTGCGCCATCACCCGGACCAACGCCGAGACCCATCGCATCATCCGCGATAACCTCGGCCTTTCACCCTTGTTCTCGGGCGATATTGAGGGGCGGGGACCACGCTATTGTCCCTCAATCGAGGACAAGATTGTCCGCTTCGGAGACCGGGAGGGCCATCAGGTCTTCCTCGAGCCCGAGGGTCTGGATGATCATCTTGTCTATCCCAATGGCCTCAGTTCGTCCCTGCCGACGGACGTGCAGATTGCATTCCTCCGGTCCATGGAAGGGCTGGAACAAGTCGAGGTCGCCGTTCCCGGCTACGCGGTCGAGTATGACCATATCGACCCGCGCGCCTTGGATCGGACTCTTTCGCTCCGTGCCATGCCTGCGCTCTTTCTGGCCGGTCAGATCAACGGCACCACCGGCTATGAGGAGGCTGCGGCACAGGGGCTTGTGGCTGGCGCGAACGCTGCCGCTCATGCCTTGGGTCTTGAGCCGCTGCTGCTTGACCGCGCGGAAAGCTATATTGGCGTTCTTATCGACGATCTCTGCCTGCAGGGGATTACCGAACCCTACCGAATGCTCACCGCTCGTGCCGAGTTCCGGCTGCGACTGCGGGCAGACAATGCTGCCACGCGCCTTACGCCGACGGCTGTTCGGCTTGGCTTGGCAAGCGCAGTCCGAACGACCTGGTGGCACGAGCGAGAACAAGCACGCGTGGCGCTCGCTGTCGTGTTGGAGAAGCTGGTGTCCGGCACTGATTTACGCGCAGCTGGGGCAGATGTTCGCGACGACGGTGTCCGCAGATCTCTCGCCGAATGGGCTCGTTTCCCGGCAGTGGCGCGCGGGCATCTTGCCAAATATGCGCCGGCCCTCGAAACGGCGGAAGACGGCCTTGTCGAAGAGCTTTTGCAGGACGCGATCTATGTGCCTTACGTCGAAAGGCAGGACGCGGAAGTGAGGGCCCTCCGCGCCAATGATGCCATTGCGCTGCCCGCCGACCTCGATTTTTCTGCGGTCGGCGGTTTGAGCACAGAGATGGTCGAACGGTTGACCCTTGCGCGCCCCGAGACGCTTGGTGGTGCCGCCCGGATCAGGGGAATTACGCCGGCAGCTTTGGCCGCGCTGCTCGTCGCAGCGCGGACGGGCCGCGCCGCATGACGGAGGAAGAGGCGCAAGCGTGGCTCTCCGATCAAGGCTGGTGGGATGGTCCAACCGGGGATAGGCTGCGGACTTTTGTGGCCCTCGTACTGGAAGAGGCCGACCGGCAGAACCTCATTTCTGCTGGGAGCAAGGCGTCCATTTGGGCACGGCATATTGTAGACTCCGCCCAGTTGCTAACTCATGCGGTATCCGCTCAAACGCCCGCCGATGGACTGTGGCTGGACCTCGGAACCGGCGCTGGGTTTCCGGGCCTAATTATCGGCTGCTTGCGCGAGGCGCCGATTCGTCTCGTAGAGGTCCGCCCTTTACGAGTCGCCTTCCTCAAACGCTGTGCCGAAGCTCTCGACCTTGGCCACGTCGATGTCGTTCAATCCAAGGTGGAATCGGCCCGATTTGATCGGGCCGCCGCCGTGATCAGTGCTCGCGCTTATGCGCCTTTGGATCGACTGCTCACCACAGCGCATCATTTGGCGGACGAAAACACCATCTGGCTGCTCCCCAAGGGCCGGAGCAGTGAGAAGGAACTGGAAATTGTCCGGCCGCACTGGCAAGCTGTGTTTCACGTGGAACAAAGCGTCACGGACGCCGAAAGCGCCATCCTAACAGTCCGCCAGCTGAAAAAACGTGTCCCGGTCCGAGCGACCGATAAAAAGCCGGGCAGTTCGAGACGGAATGGCAAGAGGCGCAGGGCGATAGTGACGCCGGCGGGGCCAAAAGGACAGTCATGATCAGTATTGCAATCGCGAACCAGAAAGGCGGCGTTGGAAAAACCACCACGGCGATCAATCTCGCTACTGGCTTGGCTGCCACTGGTCACCGCACCCTGCTGATCGATCTTGATCCGCAGGGCAATGCCTCCACGGGGATGGGGGTCACGACGAAGGATCGCGCGCGGTCGAGCTACGATTTGCTGATGGGCGATTGTGATCTCGATGACGCTGTGATTCGCACAGTGGTGCCGGGCCTGGATCTCATTCCCGCCACGCAGGATCTCTCAGGGGCGGAGATCGAACTAATCGATGTCGAGCAACGAACTCACCGTCTCGCCAACGCTCTGAACAATGCGGAAGCCGGTCGTTGGGAAGTCTGCCTGATCGACTGCCCGCCGTCGCTCGGGTTGCTAACGGTCAATGCCATGGTCGCGGTGCAATCGATCCTTGTGCCGCTGCAATGCGAGTTCTTTGCCCTTGAGGGCCTGTCGCAGCTGCTGCAGACCTTCGAGCGCATTCGGGCGCGGTTCAATCCGGACCTGTCAATCCTCGGCGTGGCGCTGACGATGTATGATCGCCGAAATCGGCTGACCGATCAGGTCGCGGACGATGTGCGGGCCTGTCTCGGCGACCTCGTGTTCAAGACGGTCATCCCGCGCAACGTCCGCCTCTCGGAGGCCCCCAGCCACGGGCTGCCCGCCCTTATCTACGACATGCGCTGCGCTGGATCGGAAGCCTATATGGCGCTCGCGCGCGAACTGATCGAGAAGCTTCCCAAGGAGACCGTAGCGGCATGAGCGACGCAGATGTATCCGGCAAGCCGCGCCGTTTGGGGCGCGGTCTTTCTGCCCTGCTCGGTGAAGTCGCACGCGACGTATCGGTGGCCGAAGAGGGCCGGGCTGGGGCCGAGAGCGGGGCGGCAGGCGATGCGGACCGGCCCAAGGCCGTCCGCTTCCTTGAAATCGTGCGCGTGTCGCCGCATCCCGATCAGCCGCGGCGACATTTCGACGAAGGTGCGCTCTCTGAACTCGCAGACAGCATCCGTGAGCGGGGAATCATCCAGCCGATCGTCGTCCGCCCGCTTGGGAATGATCGCTATCAGATCGTCGCGGGTGAGCGGCGCTGGCGGGCGGCGCAGAAGGCACAGCTTCACCAAATCCCCGCGATCGTCCGCGATTTCACCGAGGCAGAAACGCTCGAGATTGCGCTGGTTGAGAACATCCAGCGGGAGGAGCTGAACCCGATTGAGGAGGCGCAAGCCTATCAGCGCCTGATCAATCAGTTTCACCACACGCAGGAAGCGCTGGCCCGGATCGTCGGCAAATCACGCAGTCATATTGCGAACCTGATCAGGTTGCTGGATCTGCCGGAGCCTGTTCAGGAGCTCGTGATGACCGGGGCCCTGTCCATGGGGCACGGGCGCGCCCTTATCGGCTCCACCGATTGCGCGGACCTAGCGAAAGATGTTGCGTCAAAGGGTCTTTCCGTTCGCGAAACCGAGCGCTTGGTTCGCTTGGCACGTGAAGGAAAAACTGCGCCACGTGGTGAGGGGCGGCCCGCATTGGGCCGTGATCCCGATCTGATCGCCATGGAACAGCATCTGTCGGATCTGCTCGGCCTGCGCGTCGGTATCAATCATGAGGGCGGGAAAGGCACGCTGACCCTGCAATATTCCAGCCTCGAACAGTTGGACATGATCTGCCAGAAGCTGACCGGCGGCGGCTTCTGATCGCTTCCTTCGGGCGTCAGCGCTGCTTTGCCAGCGCGTCGAACGCCTGAAGGTCGCGCAGAAGCGCTGGCAGGTCGCGCAACGGCACCATGTTCGGCCCATCGCTGGGCGCGCGGTCAGGGTCTTCATGCGTTTCGATGAATATGGCCGCGACGCCGATTGCAACCGCAGCGCGCGCCAGCACGGGCACGAAGCGTCGTTCGCCGCCTGAGCTTTCTCCTCGTCCGCCCGGCTGCTGGACACTGTGGGTGGCATCGAACACGACCGGGCAGCCGGTTTCTGCCAGAAGCGGGAGCGCCCGCATGTCGCTGACCAATGTGTTATAGCCAAAGCTCGCGCCGCGTTCGGTCAGCATGACCTGATCGTTTCCGGCACTGCGCAGCTTGCGGACGACATTCGCCATGTCCCAAGGGGCAAGAAACTGCCCTTTCTTGACGTTGACGACGCGGCCTGTTGCGGCAGCAGCCAGCAAGAGATCAGTCTGGCGGCAGAGGAAGGCCGGGATTTGCAGGACGTCCACGATCTCGGCGACCGGCGCGCATTGGGCCGCGTCATGTACATCGGTGACCACCGGGCAGCCGAACTGTGCTTTCACATCTGCAAAGACATCCAGCGCCTGCGCGAGGCCAATGCCGCGCGGCGCATCGACAGAGGTGCGGTTCGCCTTATCGAAGCTGCTCTTGTAGATGAGCGGCATTCCGATTGCGCTGGTCATCTCGACAAGGGCCTGCGCCGTCTCCAGCGCATGCGCGCGTGATTCCATCGCGCAGGGACCGGCAATCAGGGCAAGCGGGCGGTCATTGGCGATGCGCAGCGGGCCGATGGTGACGCTGTGAGGGGCAATCTCTGTCATGCACCCCGCATAGCCGCCCTACGCGGTCCCGCAAAGCCCGAGCAGCGGTGCCGGCCGGCGTGGTCGGCGCCGCTCGCTTATTCTTCCGCCAGACAGGCCGCGAGGCCACTGCGATAATCTGAAAATCGGGGCTGCCATCCGAGAAGCCGTTTGGCCTTGCCATTCGCGACGCGCCGGTTCTCGCTGTAGAAAGCCCGTGCGGCCGGAGACAGGCCTGCGGCTTCTATGGATTGAAGAGGCGGCGCCGGCCGGTCGAGAAGTGCGCAACCGAACGCGATGACGTCATTCTGAGAACAGGGCATGTCGTCGGCGAGATTATAGATGCCGGAAGGCCCAGCCATGCCTGCCAGTACGCCAAAGACAATATCTTCCACGTGGACTCGGCTGAATATCTGGTCTGGCAGATCGATTCTGCGGGCCCGGCCCTCGCGAATCCGATCCAGGGCACTGCGCCCCGGGCCGTAAATGCCGGGCAACCGAAACACTCGAATGCGCGCGCCAAGCTCCTGCCACGCCAGATCAGCAGCGGCGCGTGCATTGCGCCGGCCTTGGCCAACGGGCGCACTTTCATCCACCCATGCGCCGCCGGTATCCCCATAGACTCCGGTCGAGGACAGATAGCCGATCCAACCGGCAGGCGCTTCTTCCAGCAAGGCACCGTAGCGCTGCAGCACGGGATCGCCTTTGTCCGTTGGAGGAACAGAGGACAGGATGTGGGTTGCCCGGCGCAGGGCGTTCGTGACCGCCGCGTCGTCATCGAATGCGATCGTGCCGGCACGCCCCGTCGCCTCCACCGTCCAACCGCGCGATCGGAGCGCCTCGGCGAGCCGTGTAGCGGTGTAGCCAAGTCCAAAGATCAGCATGTGGGGCATCAGGTCGATTTCCGCATATGGCTGCGCCTAATGGGCAGCGCCCCAGCTCGATCCGGTCCCGATTTCCACGCCAAGCGGCACGGTGAGCGTAACGAGTGGCTCTGCGGCGCTGGCCATGACAGACCGGATGATCGGCGTGGCGGCCTCCACATCGTCTTCCGGCAGTTCGAACACCAGCTCGTCATGGACCTGCAGCAGCATCTTCACCCGGTCCAGTCCGGCATCCCGAAGAGCCGGACCCATGCGCACCATTGCGCGCTTGATGATGTCTGCGCTGGTCCCCTGAATAGGGGCGTTGATCGCGGCGCGCTCCGCACCCTGGCGGACGTGCTGCACCGGCGATTTGATCTGGTTGAACCAGGTCTTGCGGCCGAACAGCGTGGTCGTGTGCCCCGTGGAACGCACCTTCTCCAACGTCTCATTGATATAGGCCGAGATGCCGGGGAAGCGGTCGAAATAGCGGCTGATCATGGCCTGGGCTTCGTCCGCGTCTATCTCCAGACGGGCCGCCAACCCCCAGCGTGAGATGCCGTAGAGAATGGCGAAGTTGATCGTTTTGGCCCGCGCACGCGTCTCGCGGGTCATCTCGCCGAACAGCTCCTGGGCGGTCGCGGCATGAATATCCTCGCCGCGCAGAAAGGCGTCCCGCAACTGCGGCACGTCGGCCATGTGCGCCGCGAGGCGGAGCTCGATCTGGCTATAGTCCGCAGCCAGGATCACATTGCCCTGTTCGGCAATGAAGGCATCGCGAATCTGGCGACCGGTTTCGGTGCGGATCGGGATGTTCTGTAGGTTCGGGTCGGTGGAGGAGAGGCGGCCGGTCTGCGCGCCGGTCAGCGAGTAGCTGGTGTGGACGCGACCGGTATCGCGGTTGATCTGGGCCTGCAGGGCGTCGGTGTACGTCGATTTGAGCTTCGAAAGCTGGCGCCAGTCCAGCACCAGCCCGGCGATCTTGACGCCATCCGCCTTCATGCGCTCGAGCACGGTCACATCCGTGGAATAAGCGCCGGACTTGCCTTTCTTTCCGCCTTTGAGGCCCATTTTTTCGAAGAGGATCGCACCAAGCTGTTGGGTCGATCCGATGGCAAAGGGCTGGCCGGCCTCAGCGTGAATCTCTTCTTCCAGCCGCGCCATTTCCTGCGCGAACCGGCCGGAGAGCCGGGAGAGATGATCCCGGTCCACCTTGATGCCGCTGCGCTCCATGCCGGCGACCACCGGAATGAGCGGGCGATCCACCAGCTCATAGACCCGGGTCGCGCCTTCTTGGGCGAGGCGGGGCTTGAACCGCGTCCACAGCCGCCAGGTCACGTCCGCATCCTCGCCGCCATAGCGTGTGGCGGCATCGAGCGGCACCTGCGCAAAGCTGATCGCCTTCTTGCCGGTGCCGGTGACGTCCTTGAAACTGATGCACGTATGCTCAAGCACCGCGTGCGCAACCTCATCCATGCCGTGGCCGGCAAGGGACTGCCCGGCGTCGAGATCGAAGCTCATCACCAGCGTGTCGTCGAAGGGCGTGACGGATAGCCCATGCCGGGCCAGCACGTTGAGATCATATTTGATGTTGTGGCCGATCTTCAGCACGCTCGCATCGGCAAACAACGGGCGAAGGCGGGCGATGGCGTCCGCCATGGGAATCTGCGGCGGCGCTTCGGCGAACATGTCGTCGCCGCTGCGGTGGCCCAGCGGAATATAACAGGCCGTGCCGGGGGCGGTGGCGAGGCAGATGCCCACCAGATTGGCAGCCATGCTGTCGAGGGAATCCGTCTCCGTATCGATGGCGATGATGCCGCTGGCGTAGGACTGCGCAATCCACGCATCCAGCCGCTCCAGCGTCGTCACCGTCTCGTAGCTCTCGCAGTTGATCGGGGGCAGGGGGATGAAATCCGGCGTCGTCGGGTCCAGCGCGGCGTCCACAACCGCCTCGGCGACGGGATCCGCCGTCTGCCGGCCCGGCGCACGGCTGGCCATGCGGGCCAGCAAGGCCTTGAAGCCCTGATCCTCAAGAAAGGCGCGCAGCGGCTCGGCGGGGATGCCATCCAGCTTGAGATCATCGAGCGCGTGCGGCAGCGGCACTTGGCAGTGGAGCGTCACCAGCTCGCGCGAGAGGCGGGCGAGCTCTGCATGCTCGATCAGCCGCTCCTTGAGCTTGGATGGCTTCATGTCCGGCGCTGCGGCCAGCACCGCATCCAGGTCGCCATATTCCCCGATGAGCTTCGCAGCGGTTTTCGCGCCGACGCCGGGCACGCCGGGGACATTGTCGACGCTGTCGCCCATCAGGGCCAGCACATCGCGCAGCTGCTCGGGCGCGACGCCGAACTTGTCCTGCACATAATCCGGCCCGCGCCGCTCGTTCTTCATCGTGTCGAGCATGTCCACGCCCGGCTGGATGAGCTGGGCCAGATCCTTGTCGGAGGAGACGATCGTCACGTCCCAGCCCTGCGCCACCGCCTGGCAGGTGTAGGTGGCGATGATATCGTCGGCCTCGAATCCGGCTTCCTCGATGCAGGGCAGCGAAAAGGCGCGGGTCGCCTCGCGGATCAGCGGAAACTGCGGGATCAGGTCTTCCGGGGGGGGCGGCCGGTGGGCCTTGTACTGATCGTAGAGATCGTTGCGGAAAGTGTGCGAGCCCTTGTCCAGGATCACCGCGAGATGGGTCGGCCCCTCCTCCTTGTCCAGCGCGTCGGCGAGCTTCCAGAGCATCGCCGTATAACCATATACCGCGCCGGCGGGTGTGCCATGGCGGTTGGTGAGTGGTGGAAGCTGGTGATAGGCGCGAAAGATGTAACTCGAGCCATCGACGAGATAGAGATGATTGCGGGAAGCCATGCGAAGCGGGATAGCGCGGCCACGGGCGGGAGGCCAGCGCCGATCAGGCTCCATCCACGGCGAGGCGCCCCAGAGCCGGGTCATCGGTGAAGAAGCCATCCACCCCGAGCGACAGATAGCGCCGGATCTCTGCCACCGAGCCAGCCTCATGCCGGGCATTCTCGCCACCGGGACCGCGCAGCTCGCCGGGCAAGAAGCGGTTCTCGGACCGGAAGGTATAGAGGTAGACGCGCAGCCCCGCGGCATGAGCATCGGCGACAAGGCGGGCCGGCTTGGCGAGGCGGCCTTCGGCGTCCAGCGGCATGACCGAGTGCGAGGAGGGGCCGATGGCGTCGGCATAATCGGCAATGGCGGCGAGCCCGGCTGGGGATGCCATGTCGCCATAGGTTGTCTTCAGTCCGTCGAGGGCGGCGTCGGCGGGCTGGCGGTCGAAGGTCTCGAACAACTGGAGCAGCTGGATGTTCGTCGGCCGACCGATTTTCTGCCGAATGGCGCGCAGATTGGTGGTTTCGAAGGACTGAATCACGATCGGGCAGCGGCGCGTATAATCGTGGCCGGCCAGCGCACTGAGCAGGGCGTCTTCAAGCGGCAGACCGATGCTGGCGAAGTAGGTTGAGTGCTTGATTTCCGGAATCAGGCCGATCGTTCTGCCTTGCGTGCCCGTCTGCGCCGCGACGAAGGCGATGATCTCGTCCAGCGTCGGGATGGGGAACTGGCCGTCGTAGCTTTGGCTTTCCGGGCGGATCGCACCCAATCGCTCGACGGCACGCAGGGTCTTGAGTTCCGCCAGCGAAAAATCCTCGGTGAACCAGCCGGTGACCGCCTCGCCATCGATCTGCTTTGTGGTCCGGCGGTCTGCAAATTCTGGGCGCTTTGCCACATCGGTGGTGCCGCCGACCTCGTTTTCATGTCGCGCAACGAGCACGCCGTCGCGCGTCATCACCAGGTCCGGCTCGATGAAATCCGCGCCGTCCGCAATCGCCCGGCCATAAGATTCCAGCGTATGCTCGGGCCGCATGGCGCTCGCACCGCGGTGGGCGAACACGAGGGGCGCCTTGCCGTCGAGCGTCTGAGCGCGGCCGGCTTCCCTGCCGATAGCGGGTGTCGCCAACGCCGCGACGCCCAAGCCGATGGCATCCCTTCGGGTCAACATTCCACCTCCATCGCGAGAGTCAGGACGGGCACGAGCCTATGCGTCGTGCTGGCGCATCTTCGTGACAGGACGATGGCGCTCATTTTGCCTCCTGCCCTCGCGCCCGTTGCCTGATTGGACTTGCCGCGATAGGAGGCCCCCAAGAAAAATCCGGATCACATAATCGAAGGAGCCGGCCGTGGCAGGCCATAGCAAATTCAAGAACATCATGCACCGCAAGGGCGCGCAGGACAAGAAGCGCTCGGCCATGTTCTCCAAGCTCTCGCGCGAGATCACCGTCGCGGCCAAGATGGGCGCGCCGGACCCGGACATGAATCCGCGTCTGCGGCTGGCCATCAACGCGGCCAAGGCGCAGTCCATGCCCAAGGACAACATCCAGCGCGCGATCGACAAGGCGAGCAAGGGCGACGCGGAGAATTACGAGGAAGTGCGCTATGAAGGCTATGGCCCGGGTGGCGTGGCGATCATCGTCGAAGCGCTGACCGACAACCGCAATCGCACCGCGACCAACGTCCGCACCGCTTTCTCCAAAAATGGTGGCAATCTGGGCGCGTCCGGCGCGGTGAGCCACGGGTTCGATCGCATGGGCCTGATCACCTATCCGGCCTCGGTAGGCGATCCGGACGCGATCTTCGAAGCTGCCTTGGAAGCGGGCGCAGACGATGTGTCGTCAAACGACGATGAACACGAGATCTGGACGGCCATGGATGCCCTGCACGAGGTCGCCAAGGCGCTGGAGGACAAGCTCGGCGCCGCAGCAAGCGCCAACCTTGCGTGGAAGCCGCAGACCACCGTGGAACTGGACGAGAGCAATGCGGGCACGCTGCTCAAGCTGGTCGACGCGCTGGATGATGACGATGACGTTCAGACCGTCTGGGGCAATTACGAGGTTCCCGACGACGTGATGGAAAAGCTGGGGTGATCGCCCGCATCTTGCGGTCATGATCATTCTGGGTCTCGACCCCGGCCTTGGCACCACAGGCTGGGGCCTGATCCGTGCGCAAGGCAATCGCCTGTCTCATATTGCCAATGGCCAGATCCGCACGGCAGCGAGCGATGCCTTGCCCGCCCGGCTGGTGGCGCTCGATGCGGCGCTGGCGGCACTGATCGCGGAACATCGGCCGGCGGAAGCGGCGGTCGAAGAGGTGTTCATCAACACCAACCCGCAATCGACCCTCAAGCTGGGGCAGGCGCGGGGTGTTATTTTGCTCGGCGCCGCGCGCACCGGCATACCGGTCGGCGAATATGCGGCCCGGCTCGTCAAAAAAGCCATTGTGGGCGTGGGCAATGCGAGCAAGGATCAGATCCACGCCATGGTGATGCGGTTGCTGCCGGGAACGAATGTGGTCGGCCCTGATGCAGCAGATGCACTTGCCGTCGCCATCACCCATGCGCATCTTCGCGCCAGTCGGCGGCTCGAGCGAGGCGAGTGAGGTCAGGAAGCGGTCCCCGTGCGGGATGGTCGTCCGGTCGTTTTAGAAGGAGTTGGGCATGAAGTCGGCCCTCAGGCTTGGCGCAATGGCGATGATCGCGAGCGGCGTTGTGGCTGCACCCGCAGCGGCCGAACTGCCGCCATCGGTCAAGGCCATGCTGGATGCCGCCATCGCAAGCGGGGATGCCGGGGCGCTCGCCACCGTCGCGCGCTTTGCCAAGCAGACGCATCCCGACAATGCCGCGGAGATCGACGAGAAGATTCAGGCGCACAAGGCCGCCATTGATGCTGAGCGGGAAGCCCGGCTGAGGCAGGCGAGCTTCTTTCACGCCTGGTCAGGCAGTGGCGAACTGGGTGGCTTTATCACCACCGGCAACACCGAAAGCTCCGGCATCAGCGCGGGCCTCTCGCTCGAACGGCGCGGGATCGACTGGTTGCACAAGTTCCGCGCCAATGTCGATTATCAGCGCAGCGATGGCGTCACGACGCGCAACCAGTGGCTGGCAAGTTATGAGCCCAACTTCACCCTGAACGACGCGATCTACGCTTATGGTTTGGCGACCTATGAGAAAGACCGGTTCCAGGGCTTTTCGGACCGCACCACGGCCTCAGGCGGCGTCGGTTTGCGGCTGGTGCGGCAGGCCGATTTCAGTCTGGACATCAAGGGCGGGCCGGCGTGGCGGCACACCGTCGGGATCGACGAGCCCGATACGACTGAACTGAACACGCTGGCCGCCGCCGATCTGCGCTGGCAGATTTCGCACGCCTTCGAACTCAAGAACAATGCCCAGGCGGTGTGGAGCTCCGGGAATAGCAGCTATGCGAATACCACGGGCCTCACCGGCAAGCTCAACGGTTCGCTTTCCGCGCGGCTCTCCTATGCGGTGCGCCATGAGACGTCACCGCCCGCAGGCTCGGAGATGACGGATACGATCACGCGCGCGACGCTGGTCTACGATTTCTGACGCACGCCCGGCGTCTACAGCGTCAGGCCTTTCCCCAGAACATGAAGACGACGGCGCCAAGGAGGCAGGCCAGCGCGCCGAAATGGCGCCAGTGGAGCGGTTCACCCAGAAAGGTGACCATGAAGACGCCGAAAACGGTCAGCGCGATGACTTCCTGCGTGATCTTGAGCTGGCCCGCGCTCCAGCCGCTGGCATAGCCGATGCGATTGGCTGGCACCGCAAAGCAATATTCGAAAAAGGCGATGCCCCAGCTGATCAGGATGACCAGTGCGAGCGGTTTGCTCATGCCGCCCTTGAGGTGCCAGTACCAAGCCGTGGTCATCAGGATGTTGGAGACGAGCAGCAGCGCGATCGTGGGCATGAAGCTCAAATGGCAGGTTCGCCGCGGGAAGGCGATGGGGAAAATACGCCGCTCGACGGCGTGATTTTCCCCGGTGCGATTAGCGGGCGACCATCGTGCTGCGCGCGATCCGAACGACCAGCGGGACCATGCCGGGATAGTTGGCCCGATCATAGGTCGACCCCGCGCCCAGATGCTGCGCGATCCGGCGATGGGCCTCGCCCAGCGCATGATAGGGCATGCTCGGCAGCAAATGGTGAAGCGCGTGATAGCGCAGACCGACCGGTGCCCAGAGCGCGGCCAGTGGCGCGGGTGGCGGCACATTGACGGAATCGAGGAACTGGCCGGTCACCGTCATCGTCTCGCCTTCATTCTCCCAGAGATGGGCGACCAGCGTGCGGAGCTGATTGGCGATCATCGCCACCGAGAGGATCGCAAGATAGGTGAGCAGCGGACGCCAGCCGAGCAGCGGCACGCTGGCGATGAGCGCCATCGACCACAGGCTGGTCCCGGCTTCCTGCCAGGCCCACATCCGCGCAAAGTCACCCTCCGGCGCCCGGCGCCGATAATCGGGATTGATGGACAAGGCCGAGTAGCGCTCCACGATGAACCGGCGCAGCGGGGGAATGACGAGGCTGAGCGGTGCCAGCACGCCGAAGCGCACGATGAACGCCACCGGGGCCAGAGCAGCCACGAGGATGAACAGCGGCAGGCTCCACGGCTTCATCAGCGCAAGCGGCAGATATTCCGGGTCATCGATGGTGCCATAGCGCGTCTTGGCATGATGCTGGGTGTGCACGCCCTCATAGAGAAAGGAGGGGAACAGCAAGGGAATGCCGATCAGCAGGTTCCACGTGAAACGAAAGCCCGGCAGCGCACCTGCCCGGATGTGCGTCAGTTCGTGGATGAAACTCGTCGCCCGATACAGTGCGAGAGCGGAAATCAAGCCAGCGAGGGCCACCACCCAACCTTGCGAGGCCAGCATGGCGAGCGCCATAGCCGCGTAGCCGATCAGCGCGGAGGCCAGGAAATCGGGCCAGTAGATGCCGGGCCGCGCGGTCGCCAGATCGCGCGTCAAATCCACGGCGGCGCGGAGCATCGCCATGTCATCGGGCGTGGTTGCCAGCGCAGGGCCCGCTGCGGCGGGGGCCTTGCCGGCTGGCGCGGACGGCGCTGCGTCCAGTCTCTGGTCGATTGCGGTCATGCAAAGGGGTCCTATCGGTCGAATGAGCACAGATCATGGCAGCAATGTGATTTTGTTCTGCCGCCACGGCGCGCGGCTTGACAAATCCGCCGCCAGTTCCGCAGTGCTGTGCCCTCTCAGCAGCGCCTCATGGTCGAAGCGCGGGACAGGGGTATCGCCGTGACGTCAGCCGATTTAG
The DNA here is from genome assembly GCF_025961965.1 of Sphingobium sp. B1D7B. NCBI lineage: Bacteria > Pseudomonadati > Pseudomonadota > Alphaproteobacteria > Sphingomonadales > Sphingobiaceae > Sphingobium > Sphingobium sp. B1D7B. Next base: position 757,077 of record NZ_JAOQOR010000001.1, on the reverse strand, counting down.
TGATCACTCCCGTCTCCGGCAAGGCCGACATGGCGGCGTTCATCGATTTGGCATGGACCATCTATGCCGATGATCCCCATTGGGTGCCGCCGCTGAAGAGCGAAGTGCGCGGCCTGCTGACACCGGGCAAGAACCCGTTTCACGAACATGCCGAGCATCAATATTTCCTCGCCCGGCGCGGTGGCAAGGTCGTAGGGCGCATCAGCGCGCATATCGATCATCTCGCCATTTCCATGCCTGCCGAGCAGGGCATGGGGCCGGGGACAGGCAATTTCGGCATGTTCGAAGCCATGGATGAAGCAACCGCGCACGCGCTGATCGAGACGGCGGAAGGCTGGCTGCGCGAGCGGGGGATGACCCGGGTGCTCGGCCCGATCTCGCTCTCCATCTGGGAGGAGCCAGGCCTTCTCGTGAAGGGCTTCGACCATTCCCCTACGGTGATGATGGGCCACAACAGGCCGGAATATCGCGCCTGGATCGAATCGGCTGGCTATGCCCATGCCAAGCAGCTCGATACTTATGAGCTCGACATCACGCAGGAATTTCCGCCGCTGATCCAGCGGATCGTCCAATCCGGCGAGCGTAACGAGCGCATTCGCATTCGCCATGTCGACAAGAGCGAGTTCGACCGGGATGCGGCAATCATCCTGCACATTCTCAACGATGCCTGGGGCCGCAACTGGGGCTTTGTGCCGATTACCGACCATGAGGTTGCGCATTTCGGCAAGGCGCTCAAGCCGCTGGTGTTCGAGGATCTGATTCGCATCGCTGAGCTGGATGGCGAGCCGGTGGCCTTCATGATGACGCTGCCGGACATGAACGAAGCGCTCGCCCGCCTTAACGGCACGCTCTTCCCCTTCGGCTGGGCAAAGCTGCTCTGGTGGCTGCGCAAGCCCAAGGTCCGCACCATGCGCGTGCCGCTGATGGGCGTGGTCCAGCGGCTCCAATCCTCGCGCATGGCGAGCCAGCTGGCCTTCATGATGATCGAATATATCCGCCGCGATGCCATCACCCATTATGGCGCGACGCGTGGGGAGATCGGCTGGATCCTCGATGATAATCAGGGCATGAAAGCCATTGCCGAGGCGATCGAGAGCCGCATTAACCGCAGCTATGTGATCTACCAGAAGGCGCTTTGACCGCTTCGCAAATCCGTACCGGCAACCCCTCTCTTGCGCGCAGGGGACTGCCGGGCCTAGGGACGGGCAAGGCCCTTATCGGAGACGCGCCATGTTGCGGCAACTGACCCCATCCCTATTCGTCGCCCCGCAGATCGATGCGGATGTCGTGGCGCAGGCTGCGGCGATGGGCATCTCGCTCATCGTGAACAACCGACCCGAGGGTGAGTCCGCAGACCAGACCTCCGGCGACACGATCGAGGCGGCGGCGCGGGAGGCGGGGCTCGATTATGTCGCCATTCCCGTCTCGCATAGCGGCTTTGCGCCCTGGCAGCTCGATGCGCTGGATGAGGCACTCGCGAAGAATGGCGAGGGCAAGGCGCTCTGTTATTGCCGCTCCGGCACCCGCAGCACGCTGCTTTGGGCCTTGGCGCGGGCGCGGGCGGGCGATTCGCCCGATGTCCTGGCCGAGCAGGCGGCCGCGGCGGGCTATGATCTCTCGCCTATTCGCGAGATGATGCACGCACTGGCCAACCAGAGGGGCTGACGGCCCCCGCCAGCACTCCTGTTCAGAACGCGAGGCGTAGCGCCGGCCAGAGCAGCATCAGCACGCCGATCATGCTGATGCCGAATACCATCGTCCGCACCACGGGAACCCCTGCAGCATAAAGCGGCAGATACACGATGCGCGCGCCGAGCCAGAGCGCGGCGCCAATGGCCGTCCACCGATCGAACAGGCCGAGCTGCGCATCGATGAGGATGGCGATGGCGACGATCGGAAAGGTCTCGAAATAATTTGCCTGCGCTCGCGCCAGCCGCCCGACGAGGGGCTTGGGCTCGGGCAGCGACTGATCGCGCGCGCCGACATTCCAGGCGGTGCCATATTGCGCGGTCTTGGCCCGCACGGCGGCGAAGATGTGAACGAGGGCCAGCAGGCAGCCCCAGGCCAGAATGATCAGTTCAATCGGCATCGTTCAGTCTCCTCATCGGGCGTCTTTCGCCGGACGAGGAATAGGACGGTCAGGCGCGAAATGAAATTGCCGTATCCGGGAAGGCAATCGTCAGCTTGCGGGAGCCCGAAAAAAAAGGCCGGCGCTTTCACGCCGGCCCAGGGATGTTCGCAGGAGGAACAACGGACGGCGGGGACCTTTCGCCCCCGCCGAATTCGGATCAGTTGTAAGCGCGCTCGCCGTGCTCGCCGAGGTCGAGGCCTTCCTGCTCGACTTCGGTGCTCACCCGCAGGCCAGTGAGGGCCTTGGCGATGAACATGGCGATGACGGTGCCGACGGTGGCGATGACGATCGTGGCAAGCACGGCCGTGATCTGGGTGACCAGCTGGTCGCCCATCGCATAGTCGGCGCCACCAGGGCCGCCGAGCGAGGGCGAATAGACCACTGCGGTGCCGATGGCGCCGATGATGCCGCCCACGCCGTGGATGCCGAAGGCGTCCAGCGAGTCGTCATAACCCAGCGCCGGCTTCACCTTCGCGACGAAGAAGTAGCAGACGATGGAGGCAACGGCACCGAGAACGATGGCACCGAACGGACCGGAGTTGCCCGCAGCGGGTGTCACGGCGACGAGGCCGGCGATGATGCCCGAGCAGAAGCCGAGAGCCGAACCCTTGTGGCCCATCACGCGCTCGGTGAGCATCCAGAAGAGACCAGCCGAGGCGGTGGCAACGAAGGTGTTGATCATGGCGAGCGCCGCAGAGCCATTGGCCTCAAGCGCCGAACCGGCGTTGAAGCCGAACCAGCCGACCCACAGCAGGCCGGTGCCGACCATGGTCAGCGTCAGGCTGTGCGGGGGCATCGGCTCGCTGGGGAAGCCCTTGCGCTTGCCGAGGATCAGGGCGGCGACCAGCGCGGACACGCCCGCATTGATGTGCACCACCGTACCGCCGGCGAAGTCCAGAGCGCCCATGGCGAAGAACACGCCGCGCGCTTCCCAGACCATATGGGCGACCGGGAAGTAGACGATGGTCAGCCAGACGATGGCAAAGACCATGATGGCCGAGAACTTCATGCGCTCGACGATGCCGCCAAGCACGAGGGCGATGGTGATCGCGGCGAAGGTCATCTGGAAGCTGACGAACACATATTCCGAGATCACTTCAGACGTGAAGGTCGCGGCGGTCGAATCCGGCGTGATGCCAGCAAGGAAGAACTTGCCCCAGCTGATGAACTGATTGCCTTCAGGACCGAAGGCGAGGCCGTAGCCGTACATCACCCAGATGAGCATCGCGAGCGCCGCAACGGCGCCGATCTGAGTCATGGTGGCGATCATGTTTTTGGAACGCGTCAGGCCGCCGTAGAACAGGGCAAGGCCAGGCAGGATCATGAGGAGAACGAGGACGGTGGCCGTCATCATCCATGCGTTGTTACCCGGATTGGGAACGGCAGGCGCAGCTTCCGCTGCGGCCTCCTGCGCCCATGCGGGCAAGGCGGCGAAGAGCGAAAGGCCCAGAGCCCCCGCCGCGCCGCAGAATGTCTTGAAAGGTGTCATGCGTTACCCCCTTTAACTTACAGCGCGGTTTCGCCGGTTTCGCCGGTGCGGATGCGGATGGCCTGTCCCACGTCGAGGACGAAGATTTTGCCATCGCCGATGGCGCCGCTGTTGGCGGCCTGCTGCACGGCTTCCACGACACGCGGCGCGAGGGCATCGTCACAGACGACCTCGACCTTGATCTTCGGAACCATGTTGGTGGAATATTCCGCACCGCGGTAGATTTCGGTCTGGCCCTTCTGGCGGCCAAAACCCTTCACTTCACTTACTGTCATGCCAGCCACGCCCAGCGCAGAGAGAGCTTCACGCACCTCGTCCAGCTTGAACGGCTTGATGATTGCCATAATGAGTTTCATCTCTTGCGCCCCCATTGGTTGCAGGGGAATGCCAAGCAAGAGATGTGCCAAATCATAAACGAGGCGTTAAAGCGGTTGGCAGTCGAGCCTCGTTGAGGCGATTGCCTCAAATTGAGGCGGCACGTGTGGGCAGTGCTTAAAAAGTACGCACAGATCGTTGGCAGTTATCAGGTAGATGGGCATCGAGGCCCAGCGACGTCAGATCGAGCGGGAGCGCCCCTGCGGATAACTGCCCAGCAGACGGACCCATTTGCTGTGGAACGCCAGTTCTTCCAGCGCGCGATCGACGGCGGGGTCGCCCGGCATCCCCTCAATATCGGCGTAGAATTCCGTCGCCGAGAAGCTGGCGCCGCGCTGATAGCTCTCCAGCTTGGTCATATTGACCCCGTTGGTCGCAAAGCCGCCCATTGCCTTGTAGAGCGCGGCGGGGATGTTTTTCACCTCGAAGAGGAAGCTCGTCATCACCGGCCCGTCGCGCGAGGGCATGATCGCATCGCGGCCCAGCACGACGAAGCGCGTCATGTTGTCGCTGCTGTCCTCGATCTTCTCATCATGGATCGTGAGGCCATAGAGTCGCGCGGCGAGCGAGGGCGCAATCGCCGCTGCGCCGGGCTCGCGGACCTCGGCGACCAGCGCGGCCGCGCCGGCGGTGTCGGCATAGACGATCGGGCGGATGCCACGGCTGCGCAGATATTTCCGGCACTGCCCCAGCGCCTGCACATGGCTGAGCGCGCTGACCGGCGGCGTATCGTCGGCGCTCATCAGGCTGTGGTGGATGGGGAGGAAATATTCGTCGATGATCGACAGGCCGGACTCGGGCAGCAGGAAGTGCATGTCCGCAACCCTCCCGTGCAGCGAATTCTCGATGGGAATCATCGCGCGGTCGGCGCGGCCATCGCGCACGGCATCCAGCGCGTCTTCGAAGCTGAAGCAGGGCAGGGGCAGGCCGTCCGGCGCAAAATCCATCACAGCCAGATGCGAATTGGCGCCCGGCGCGCCCTGAAAGCTGATCGCACGCTCAGGCGCGCGCGCGGCGGCGTCCGTCATCTCGGCGACAAGGCGCTGCGCGGGGAGCGGATAGGTGTCCATGATGGCCGCTGCGCTTAGGGCTTTGGGCCCTGCCGCGCAAGGCACCGGCGCATGTGTCGCGACACAGGCCTTCCGACAGGCTTGCACCCGCGCAATGCAGTCATTAAGGGGAGCGCCGACGGGCACCGGCAGCGCCGCGATTGAGGAGGTCGCGCGTCGGGTAGATTTCTGGAGATTGAGGGCGCATGAGCGATCGTTTCAATACCATTGCAGGCTGGGCACTGTTTGGCGGCATCATTGCGCTTGGCAGCGGCATTGTGAGCAGCAAGCTGTTTCACGCCGAGCGTCCCGAGCCGATGGGCTACGCGATCGAGGGCGTTGAGGCGGAAGGCGAGGGCGGTGCGTCCGGTCCTTCGCTGAACACGCTGCTCGCCTCGGCGGACGTGGCAGCCGGTGAGAAGGTCTTCGCCAAGTGCGTGGCCTGCCACACGGTCAATCAGGGCGGCGCCAATGGCATCGGCCCCAACCTCTGGGCCATCGTTGGCGACCCGATCGGCCATGGCCGTGGCGGCTTCGCTTTCTCGGATGCGCTCAAGAAGGTGGGCGGCAACTGGACCTTCGAGCAGCTGGATCACTGGCTGACCTCGCCGCGTTCCTTCGCCAACGGCACCAAGATGAGCTTCGCCGGTCTCAGCAAGCCTGAAGATCGCGCCAATCTGATCGCCTATCTCAACACGCAGGGCTCGAACCTGCCTCTCCCGGCTGCCGATGCACCGGCCGAGGCTGCGGCAGAAGGTGGCGCCGACAATGCGGCTGCTGCAGACAATGCGGCGGAAGCGGGCGCCGAGGGCGCTGCCGCCAACGCTGCGACGCCGCACGAATAATCTCATTAGCCAGAGCCCAGGCTTGGGTTCGGCCAAATATTCAAGCAGGCGCGGGGCAACCCGCGCCGCTTTTGTTATCCGACCCGCTGGTATCAGCGAGCCGGACGGGCGCGGACCTCAGCAGCCCGGCTGGCTATCCGCATAAAAGCTCTCGACCACGGCCCAGCCTTCTTCTGCCGTTTCGACCCAGCTGATCAGATCGAGATCGCGCGGGCTGATCACGCCTTCCTCGGCCAAAGCCTCGAAATTGACGACGCGTGTCCAGAAGTCCTTGCCGAACAGCAGGATAGGAATGCGCTTCATCTTGCCGGTCTGCACCAGCGTGAGCAGCTCGAAAAATTCGTCGAACGTGCCGAAACCACCGGGGAACACAGCCAGCGCGCGAGCGCGCAGGGTGAAGTGCATCTTGCGCAGCGCGAAATAGTGGAACTGGAAGGATAGATCCGGCGTCACATAGGGGTTGGGTGCCTGCTCGTGCGGCAGCACGATGTTGAGCCCGATGGTTTGCGCGCCGACGTCCGCCGCGCCCCGATTGGCCGCCTCCATGATAGAGGGGCCGCCGCCCGAACACACGACGAAGTGATGGCAGCCAGCTTCGTTCGGCGGACATTGCGCCGCGATTCGCGCCAGCTTGCGGGCTTCCTCATAATAACGCGCCTTTTCGGCGAGGCGCTCGGCGACTTTCCGGGCGCGCTCGTCGGGCGCGGCATCGATCAGCGCCTGCGTGGCCTCTGGCTCAGGAATGCGCGCCGAGCCATAGAAGACGAAGGTCGAGGCGATCTTCGCTTCATCGAGCAGCAGCTCCGGCTTCATCAACTCGAGCTGGAAGCGGACCGGCCGCAGGTCTTCCCGCAGCAGAAACTCGTTGTCCTGGAAGGCCAGCTTGTAGGATTTGCTTTCTGTCTGCGGGGTGGGGATGATCCGCTTGGCATCGATGGCTTCTTCGCGGGCACGGCGAAACTTGCTTTCGCGCACTGTAGGCTGGTCTGTCATCCAGTGGCGCTAGACGATTTCCGCGGAGAAGAAAACCGGCGGGTTCAGCGGCAAAAACTGCCCCGCCCGCCCATGTCGAAATGGAAATGGTCGCGGTGGGCGCTGTTATAGTCCGGGCCGAGCACGGTGCGGAATCGCTTGCACGCGCTCTGGTGGAGGACCCGCAGGAACTGGGCGTGGGTGCTCTCGCCCTGCCAATCGTTCACCAAGCTGATTCGGCGCCCGTCGGCCAGCACGAAGGCGGAAATGTCCACGGCATTGGCGTGCGCATGTTCGCTACGCTTGCCGGCGATTGTCCCGCCGGTGCCACGGACATCGCGGCAGGCATAAGTGCCGAAGGTCTCGACGCGCACCACTTCGCTGCGCAAATAGAGTCGCGCGGCGGGGCGCACCGCATATTGCACCCAGGCCGCGAAATTGGCGGCGAGGGGGCAGGTCATCGGCCCCAGATTGGCCACTGGCGTACCGATCTCCAGCAGGCGGATGGTATCGATTGTCGTGCAGCCGCCGCCCCGATCCTGATTGGGCAGCGGCTCAAAGCGGACCTTCGCGGTCGAGAGGCGCGCCGCGCACATGCGATAGCTCTCGCTGTTCGGCATCGTGCGCTGTGCCGGCGCGGCGGCCACCGGCGCCCTTACACCCGTGCGCGGGCTGGGGCGGTCGGCGCAGGCGGCAAGACTGGTGACCAGCAGAAGGCCGACCAGCCTGCGCGTTCCCGCCCCCAATCCCACCGATGACGCCCAATGGATCATGGCGCCGTTTATCACGCATCGCAGCTGAACAAAACCTAGACGGTGCAAGGGGATGCTTCGACCGCCGCGCGCGGTCTGGCGCCTGTCCGCCGAGGCTCCGTTCACCCCGGGCACGGCACGCCGGTCCCGATCTTACATTGACACCCGTCTGCAAATCTCTATGGCCGCCGGCGGGCCACGCGGTCCCAACGCCGCGCGTGCTCTCTGCAAGGAGACGCATACCATGACTGACGTTACGAAGCCGGCGACCACGCCGGCCCGCCCCCATTTCTCGTCCGGCCCCTGCGCCAAGCCGCCCGGCTATGATCCAGCGAAGCTGGCCACCGAAGTGCTCGGACGCTCCCACCGCTCAAAGCTCGGCAAGGATCGCCTCGCTTATTGCATCGCCCTGATGCGCGAGCTGCTGAACCTGCCCGAGACGCACCGCATCGGCATCGTGCCCGGCTCCGACACTGGCGCCTTCGAGATGGCGATGTGGACGATGCTGGGCGCGCGCCCGGTTACGACGCTCGCTTGGGAGAGCTTCGGTGAAGGTTGGGTCACCGATGCCGCCAAGCAGCTCAAGCTCGATCCGACGGTGCTGCGCGCCGACTATGGCCAGATCCCCGATCTGAATGCGGTCGACTGGTCGAATGACGTGCTCTTCACCTGGAATGGCACCACCTCGGGCGTGCGCGTGCCCAATGGCGATTGGATCGCCGACGACCGCGAGGGCCTCTCCTTCGCGGACGCCACCAGCGCCGTGTTCGCCTACGACCTGCCGTGGGACAAGATCGACGTCGCCACCTTCTCGTGGCAGAAGGTGCTGGGCGGTGAGGGCGGCCATGGCGTGCTGATCCTTGGCCCGCGTGCCGTCGAACGGCTTGAGCAGTACACGCCGAGCTGGCCGCTGCCCAAAGTGTTCCGCCTGATGTCCAAGGGCAAGCTCGCTGAGGGCGTGTTCAAGGGCGAGACGATCAACACGCCGTCCATGCTGGCGGTCGAAGATGCGATCTTCGCGCTCGAATGGTCCAAGACCATCGGTGGCGCCAAGGGCCTCATCGCCCGCGCGCAGGCCAATGCCGATGCGCTCAATGCCATTGTGGAATCGCGCGACTGGCTCGGGCATCTCGCTGCCGATCCGGCGACCCGCTCGATCACCAGCGTATGCCTCACCGTCGAGGGCGCCGATGCCGACTTCATCAAGAAGATGGCCTCGCTGCTCGAGAAGGCGGATGCCGCTTATGACGTCGCAGGTTATCGCGACGCCCCGGCTGGCCTGCGCATCTGGTGCGGTGCCACGGTCGACACCGCGGACATCGAGGCGCTCGGCCCTTGGCTCGATTGGGCCTATGCCGAGACCAAGGCCGCGCTGAGCGCGACTGCCGCCTGATATCTTGCCCGCTCCCCTTGAGGGGAGAGGGTTGGGAGAGGGGCAAACAACCTCTCCTATATCGCTCCATTCATTTAATAAAAGGGCCGGCGCCGAGAGGCATTCCCCTCTCCCCGGCCCTCTCCCCAAAAGGGGAGAGGGAGATTCAAATGACCAAGCCCAAAGTTCTCATTTCCGACAAGATGGACCCGCAGGCCGCGCAGATTTTCCGCGAGCGCGGTTGCGAGGTGGACGAGATCACCGGACTGAAGCCCGACGAGCTCAAGGAAATCATCGGCAAATATGATGGTCTGGCGATCCGCTCGGCCACCAAGGTGACCAAGGAGATCATCGACGCGGCGACCAATCTCAAGGTCATCGGCCGCGCCGGCATCGGCGTCGACAATGTCGATATTCCCTACGCTTCGGCCAAGGGCATCGTGGTGATGAACACGCCCTTCGGCAACTCGATCACCACCGCCGAGCACGCCATCGCCCTCATGTTCGCCCTCGCCCGCCAGCTGCCGGAGGCCGATGCCTCCACGCAGGCCGGCAAGTGGGAGAAGAACCGCTTCATGGGTGTCGAGGTCACGGGCAAGACGCTCGGCCTGATCGGTGCCGGCAACATCGGCTCCATCGTCGCCAGCCGCGCGCTGGGCCTCAAGATGAAGGTCGTTGCCTTCGACCCGTTCCTGACGCCCGAGCGCGCCATCGAAATGGGCGTGGAAAAGGCAGATCTGGACACGCTGCTGGCCAAGGCGGATTTCATCACGCTGCACACGCCGCTGACCGACCAGACCCGCAACATCCTCTCGGCCGAGAATCTGGCCAAGACCAAGAAGGGCGTGCGCATCATCAACTGCGCGCGCGGCGGCCTGATCGACGAGGCGGCGCTGAAGGCCGGTCTCGACAGCGGCCACATCGGCGGCGCGGCGCTGGACGTGTTCCAGACCGAGCCGGCGACGGACAGCCCGCTGTTCGGCACGCCCAACTTCATCTCGACCCCGCACCTTGGCGCGTCCACCAGCGAAGCGCAGGTGAACGTGGCGCTGCAGGTCGCCGAGCAGCTCAGCGACTATCTGCTGAGCGGCGGTGTCACCAACGCGCTCAACATGCCGAGCCTGTCGGCTGAGGAAGCGCCCAAGCTCAAGCCCTATATGGCGCTGGCCGAGAAGCTGGGCAGCCTGGTCGGCCAGCTTTCGCGTGACGTCATCCCCCGGATCTCGATCCACAGCGAGGGCGCGGCGGCTGAGCTCAATCAGAAGCCCATCGTCTCGGCCGTTCTCGCCGGTTTCCTGCGCACGCAGACGGACACGGTGAACATGGTCAACGCACCCTTCCTCGCCCGCGAGCGCGGCATCGAGGTGCGCGAGATCAAGACCGAGCGCGAGGGCGACTACAGCACCCTGATCCGCGTCTCGGTGAAGACCTCGCAGGGCGAGCGGTCGGTGGCCGGCACGCTGTTCGGCAATGGCGCCCCGCGCCTGGTCGAGCTGTTCGGCATCAAGGTCGAGGCCGATCTCGATGGCACCATGCTCTACATCGCCAATGTCGATGCGCCGGGCTTCATCGGTGGCGTCGGTGGCATTCTTGGCGAGGCCAAGATCAACATCGGCACCTTCCACCTTGGCCGTCGTGAGGCCGGTGGCGAGGCGATTCTGCTGCTCTCGGTCGACGAGACCGTGCCGCAGACGCTGGTCGACAAGATCTGCGCCCTGCCGAACGTGCACCGGGTCTGCCCGCTCAAGTTCTAAATCACGGCCCGGCCCGGCGTGTCATCACGTCGGGCCGGTCACGCTTGTAATTTATCCTCGCTTGGCGAGCGGAATCGGCTAAATGCCGCGCTATGACTGAAGCCATCGCTCCCGGATTGCTGCCCGAAGGGCTTGCCGATCGTCTGCCGCCCAAGGCGGAGGCCTCCGCCCGCCTTGTGCGCGAAGTGCTCGATACCGTCGCATCGTATGGCTATCGGCGCGTGATGCCGGCCCTGGCCGAGTTTGAGGAAACGCTGGTCGCGCGCCTGCAGTCGGCCCGCGCCGAAGATCTGCTCCGCGCCGTCGATCCACTCTCCCAACGCAGCCTGGCGATCCGGCCGGACATGACCGCCCAGATCGGCCGCATCGCCGCCACCCGCATGGCCGCGACCCCGCGTCCGCTGCGCCTGTGCTATGGCGGGCCGGTGATGAAGCTGCGAGCCGACCAACTGCGGCCCGAGCGCGAGCGGATGCAGGTCGGCGCCGAGATCATCGGCACAGACAGCGTCGCGGCGGCAGTCGAGATCGTCAATGTCGCCATCGAAGCGCTGCAGCGCGCGGGTGTCAGCGGCATCACCATCGACTTCACCTTGCCCGATCTCGTGACGATGCTGGCCGATGGCCCGATGCCGCTCCCTCAGGGCGATGTCGAGGCGGTCCGCGACAGTCTCGACGCGAAGGATGCAGGCTCGCTGGCGGCGCTGGGCGAAGCGGCGCGGCCCTATCTGGCCCTCATCGAGGCGACCGGGCCATTCCACCCCGCCATGGAGCGGCTGCAGGCCTTCAACGCGGGGCCGGCCAAAGGCAAGCTGGATAACCTCATCGCGGCGCTGCGCGCGATTGCCAAGCCGATCGGCTGGGATATCACGCTGACGCTCGATCCCACCGAGCGCCACGGTTTTGAATATCAGAGCTGGTTCGGCTTTTCTGTCTTTGCCGAGGGCTTCATCGGCGAGATCGGCCGGGGCGGCAGCTATGCGGTGGCGGGCGCGGACGGCAAGGCTGAGCCGGCCATGGGCTTCTCGCTCTACCCTGATCCGCTCATCGATGCCGGGTTCGGCACCACGGCCGCGCAGCGGGCTTTTTTGCCCATTGGACATGATGGCGCCCGGGCTGCGGCGCTCCGGGTGGAAGGCTGGGTGACCATCGCCGCGCTGGACGAGGCCGACGACCCACTGGCGCTGGGTTGCGGAGCGATTTTGGACGGCACCGAGCTTCGGCGGTTGTAAGGTCCCGGCTCGCCCGCAGGGGCAGCGGACTGGAAACGCAGCAATTTTCCCTGCTAGGGCGTCGGTGGAATGACGGACGTGGCAGAGGAGCCGATCGCTTGACCAACAAGACCTACGCGGTTTCGCGCAACCCCCTCTGGGTCAGCTGGCGGGAACGCTCGATTGCGACGGTGGATCACGACGCAATCCTGCGGAGGATCGTCGAGGAATCCGGCTGGTCGCCGCGCTACGTCTTCATGACGGTCATATCCGCCGGTATCGCCATTCTCGGACTGCTGCTGCCGTCCAGCGCGGTCCTCATCGGCGCCATGCTGCTGTCTCCGTTGATGATGCCGATCATCGGCCTGGGCTTTGCGCTCGCGACGCTGGACTTTGCGGAAATGCGCGCATCCGGCTTCGCGCTGGCGGTCGGGGCGGTGATCGCCATTGCGTTCACCGCGCTGTTCGTCCTCGTTTCACCGGTGCAGACCGTGACGACGGAAATTGCAGCCCGCACGCGGCCCAATCTCTTCGACCTCCTCGTCGCGTTCTTCTCGGCGCTCGCGGGCGGCTATGCGCTTATTCGCGGGCGGGGCGAGACGGTCGTGGGCGTTGCCATCGCCATCGCCCTCATGCCGCCGTTGGCCGCCGTCGGCTTCGGCATCGCCACATGGAACTGGACCATTGCCGGCGGTGCTTTCCTGCTCTTCATGACCAACACGGTCACGATCACGCTCACGGCCGCATTCATGGCGCGGCTCTACGGCTTTGGCTCCCACCTCACGCCGGCGCATACTCGACTGCAAAGCATTGTGATGGTGGTCTGCATGACCGCGCTTTCGGTGCCGCTGGCGCTTACCTTGCGACATATCGCCTGGGAGACGTTGGCCGCCCGCCAGGTGCGGGACGTGATCCAGCGCCAGTTCCCCCAGACGGCACGCATCAGCGATCTGGAAACGGATTTCAATCGCCAGCCCGTGCGGGTCGTCGCCACCGTGCTCACACCTACCTATGCGAAGGATGCCGAGCGAGACACCGCGACCAGCCTGCGCGACGCGCTGCAGCGGGATCTGGATGTCACCATCGACCAGATCCAGGTGGGGGCGGGCAATAGCGAGGCGGCTCAGGTGGCGGCCGCCCAGTCCCGCGAGCGCACGCAGAGCCTTGAGCGCTTTGCGACGACGGCCGTGGACCGGCTTGCCCTGGTCGCGGGCGTGTCCAGCGATGCGGTGCTGGTGGATCGGGGCCGGCGCCAGGCCACGGTTGCGGCCGAGCCGCTGTCCGGCGCGTCGCTCGATCTCTACCGCCAGCTGGAACGGCGCGCATCCGACGGGCTGGATGGCTGGACGCTGGTGCTGACGCCGCCGCCCGCCCCGCTGCCGGTCATCGGCTTTTCGGGCGAGGCATTGACGCAGCAGGGCGCTGCCGACCTCGATCTGGCCGTGTGGGCGGCGCGGCGGGTGCCATTGGGCATCACCATTACGGGGCAGGCCGCACGCGCCGAGATGGTGCGCGAGATCCTGCGCGCCCAACAAATTCCGGACCAGCGCCTGCTGATCGCGCCCAACGGCGATTCAGATGTCCGCCTGAACTGGCGCCTGCCGGACTGATGCCGATCCGCTGCGAGCGGCGGTGGGTTACCAGTCGCTGCCCTCCGCCACCGCCTCTTGCTCCTCGGGGCGCGTCTCGCGGCTAAGCGCGGCATTGCGATGCGGGAAGCGGCCGAAGCGGGCGATAATCTCGCGGTGGGCCTTGGCGAATTTCAGATTGTGCTCGAAGCCCGGCTCGCTGAACAACGCCACGCACAAATCCTGATCGGCCAGATTTTCGCTGTGCATGAACGGCATGTAGAAGAAGGCGCGGGCGCCCTCGACGAATGCTTTGTCGAAGCCACGCTCCAATGCCGTCCGGGCGATCTCGCGGGCGAGCGGATCGGTCGCGAAGGCGCGAGCCTCGCCCCGGAACATGTTGCGCGGAAACTGGTCGAAGAGGATCAGGGCGGCGAGCGCCGTGTCGGCATCGGCGAGGAACATATCGGCAGGCTTGTCGCGCTGCGCTTCCCAAAGCGAGCGGAAGAGGTGCGTCAGTCGCACATCCTCTTCCTCGCTTGAATCGAACCAGCCATCCGGGCCGATCTCATTGAGCCAGTGATTGAGCACCGCCGGCACCCAGTCGGGATCGACATGCACCCGCGCCGGCTTGCGCTCGGGGAAATGGTCCTGCACGCGCAGCGGCAGGCCATCGATGCTTTGCGTCCGGGTTGAGATGCGCGCCAGCCGTTCCGGCGTTTCGTTCTGCTCATGATAACGAGAGAGCGTGTCGCGATCCTTCTCGTGCCGCATGAAGGGCACGCCCCAGCCGCAACTCTCCTGCACGCTCTCCACCGCGATCATGAAAATCTGTCGGGTACCGGGCAGGATGGTGAAGGGCCGCGAGGCGAAATCCCATTCATCATCCTGAGGCAGCACCGCCTTGCCTCGCCCATAGAGTCGCAGGATCAGCGGGGGCTGGTCGAACGCACAGAACATGATGGTGATGCGCCCGTCCGCTGAAAGATGGGCCTGGGTCTCGTTGCCGGATCCACCCACATCCAGATAGCCGACCAGATTGGGCCCCAGCACGCGGAAGCTGTCCATGCCCTTGGGACTGAGGTTGATCCGCGCGCCGTCCGCAGCGGTGGCGACAAAGAAGACCGGCTGTTTCTCGATGAAGCTGCGTTGCTTGTCGGAAATGGCAGTGAAGAATTCAGACATGGGGCCTCAGGTCTTGCTGGTCGGATGCGCACATTGACGCGCATGGTTCATGCGCATAGCTTGCGCATATGAAGCTTGATCCTATCGCGTCCGGCAAGCGCAAGCCAGTCAATCTCTCGCTCGATACTGGCGTGGTGGAGGCCGCGCGGGAGGCCGGGATCAATCTCTCCCAGACCTGCGAAGCGGCCCTGCGCGCGGCGGCGAAGGCAGAGCGCGAGCGGCGCTGGCAGGAGGAGAACAAGGAGTGGGTCGAAGCCCACAACGCGTGGGTTGAGAAGAACGGCCTTCCCCTTGCCCGTTACCGCATGTTTTAATGGCCCAATATGATGTCGTTCGGCTGAGGTCGGGGCAGTATGTCGTAGACTGTCAGGCTGAGGTGCTGTCGGGCATCAACACACGGTTTGTCGTTCCGCTGGCTTACCCAAACGACGCGCCGCCGCCCCGGCCGGGCCTCAATCCCCGCTTTCGTATGCAGGGCGAAGACTGGGTGCTTGTCACCCAGTTTGCAGGTGCAGTGTCGGTGTCGGAAATCCAAGAAATCGCCGGCTCCCTCGCGCAAGAAGAATACCGGATCAAGAACGCGCTCGACATGTTGCTGACTGGGGTGTGACGGCGTTGTCTGGTCGTTCCGACCGGCGCCTCAACCCCCGGTGCCGCCGACCGTCAGCCCTTCGAGCAGCAGCGTCGGCTGGCCCACGCCCGCGGGCACGCCCTGACCCGCCTTGCCGCACATGCCGATGCCTTCATCGAGTGCGAGGTCGTTGCCGATGCCGACGATGCGGTGCAGTGCGGCGGGGCCATCGCCGATCAGCGTTGCGCCCTTGATGGGGTCGCCGATCCTGCCATTCTCGACCTTGTACGCCTCGGTGCAGGAGAAGACGAACTTGCCCGAGACGATGTCCACCTGTCCGCCGCCAAAGCTGCGCGCGAAGATGCCGGTCTTCACGCGGCCGAGCAGCTCGGCGGGATCGTCGTTGCCCGCGCGCGCATAAGTGTTGGTCATGCGTGGCATCGGCGCATGGGCATAGCTTTCGCGCCGGCCGTTGCCAGTGGGTGCCACGCCCATCAACCGCGCGTTGAGCCGGTCCTGCATGTAGCCGCGCAGAATGCCGTCTTCGATCAGCACATTCTCCTGCGTGGGGGTACCCTCATCGTCGATGCTAAGCGACCCGCGTCGCGCGTCCATCGCGCCATTGTCGACCACCGTCACGCCCGGCGCCGCCACGCGCTCGCCGATCTTGCCCGAGAAGGCGCTGGTGCCCTTGCGGTTGAAATCGCCCTCCAGGCCATGACCGACGGCCTCATGCAGCATCACGCCCGGCCAGCCAGGGCCAAGCAGCACGGTCATCTCGCCCACCGGTGCGGGCACCGAGCGGAGGTTGACCTGCGCCTGTTTAAGCGCCTCGTCGATCGCGCGCTGCCAGGTCGCCTCCTCGAACAGGGAATCGTAGAGATAGCGCCCGCCAATGCCAAAATAGCCGGTTTCGCGCCGCCCATTCTCTTCCATGATGATCGAGACGTTGAGGCGGACGAGGGGACGCACGTCGGTCGCCACGAAGCCGTCCGGCCGCACGATCTCAACGACCGACCAACTACCGGCCAGCACTGCAGAGACCTGCACCACGCGCGGATCGCGGGCCCGGGCTGCTGCGTCGATCTTGGCCATCAGGTCGACCTTCTGCGCGAAGGGGACGAGATCGAGCGGGTTGGCGTCCGTATAGAGATGCCGATTGGTGCGTTGCGGCGGCGTGGCCATGGCCTGCTGTGCCGGGTCGAGCAACTTCAGCGTCTGCGCTGCCTTGCGGATCGCCCGCTCGCTGATGTCATTGGCGTGCGCGAAGCCGGTCATCTCGCCAGAGACGCCGCGCAGGCCAAATCCGGCATCGGTGGAATAATCCGCTGTCTTCAGCCGCCCATCATCGAAGCCGAAGCTCTCGGTCGCGACATATTGCAAGTAAAGCTCGCCATCCTCGCAGCCGGTCAGCGCCTCGGCGGTGAGCCGGCGGGCGCTATCCGGGTCGAGAGACCCATCGCGATACAGGAAGGAACGCACGTCTGTGGTCTGGGGAGCAGCATCTGTCATGGCCATGATATAGGTCCTTTGGGGCACATCGCAAAGCCGCGCTGGAACCGGGACGTGCCGGTCGCCATTTAGAGGCCATGGCCGACTTCTCCTGGATTCGCGCAGAGGCGCATGGGCTGCATGTCGTGCCGGCCAAGGCGTGGGTCGATCCGGCCGATCCGGTGGAGACAGCCCTCGTCACGCACGGCCATGCCGATCATGCCCGGGGCGGCCATGGCCGCTGCATCGCGACGCCGGAGACGCTGGCCATCATGGACCTGCGGTACGGTCCGCCCGGCGCCGCGCAACCGGTGGCCTACGGCGAGACGATCAGCCTGCCGGGGAGCGTGCAGGCGACCTTCCTGCCGGCTGGGCATGTGCTCGGGTCCGCGCAGATCCTGTTTGAACATGCCGGCGAGCGGGTGATCGTCACTGGTGACTATAAGCGCCGGGCCGATCCGACATGCCCGCCTTTTCAGGTTACGCCCTGCGATGTGTTCATCACCGAAGCCACGTTCGGCCTGCCGGTCTTCCGTCACCCCCCGATTGGCGAGGAAATCGGCAAGCTGCTCAAGGCGCGCGAGGCCAATCCCGAGCGCTGCATCCTTGTGGGGGCCTATGCGCTGGGCAAGGCGCAGCGGGTCATCGCCGAGCTGCGCCAAGCTGGTTATGTCGAGCCGATCTATCTGCACGGCGCGCTGGAGCGGATGTGCCGGTTGTATGAAGACCTCGGCGTCGATTTGGGCGAGCTGAGATTGATCGCCGGAATGCCCAAGGGTGCGCTGGCCGGGCAGATCATCCTGTGTCCGCCCTCGGCGCTCAACGATCGCTGGAGCCGTCGCCTGCCCGATCCGGTCACGGCCATGGCAAGCGGCTGGATGCGGGTGCGACAGCGTGCGCGGCAGCGCAATGTCGAGCTGCCCCTGGTGATCTCGGACCATGCCGACTGGGCGGAACTGACGACCACGATCGCGGAAGTGAATCCGGCGCAGACCTGGATCACCCATGGCCGGGAAGATGCGTTGCTGCGCTGGTGCGAGCTGCACCAACGCCGGGCCCGCGCGCTCGCCCTTGTCGGCTATGAGGATGAGGACGACTGATGGAGGCCTTCGCTGCCCTGTTGGATGCGCTCGTCTACACCCGCTCGCGCAACGGCAAGCTCGCCCTGATCGCTGCCTATCTGCGCGAGACGCCCGATCCTGACAGGGGCTGGGCGCTTGCTGCGTTGACGGACGGCCTCGATTTTCCGGCGGTGAAGGCCGGCACGATCCGCGCCTTGCTGATGGATCGCGTCGATCCGGTTCTGTTCAAGCTCAGCCGCGATTTTGTCGGGGATACGGCGGAGACGGCGAGTCTGCTCTGGCCGGACAATCCCGCTGCGCTCGATCCCCCAAGCCTGAGCGAAACGGTGGCGGCGCTGTCCGCTATGACCCGCCAGTCCGTCGCCCCAGCGCTGGCGCGGCTCATGGATCGGCTAGATGTGAATGGCCGCTACGCGCTCATCAAGATGGCGACGGGTGCGATGCGCATCGGCATTTCGGCGCGGCTCGCCAAGGTCGCCTTCGCGCAGGCGTTCGATGTGCCGGTGGACGATGTCGAGGAATATTGGCACGGCCAGACGCCGCCCTATGGCGCGCTATTCGACTGGGCCGCGAAGGGTGGCCCTCCGCCGCGCGTCGACCATATCCCCACCTTCCGTCCCTTCATGCTCGCGCACCCGCTGGAAGATGATGTCATCGCGCGCGAAACGCTCGACATGGCCGACTATGCCGCCGAGTGGAAATGGGATGGCATCCGCGTGCAGATGGTTCATGTGCCGGAGTCGGATGGCGCGGGGCCGGGCGGGGATACGCGGCTCTTCTCACGCACCGGCGATGATATCACCGGCAGCTTCCCGGATATCGCGGCGGCGTTTCGCGAGCCCGGCGTGCTGGATGGCGAACTGCTGGTGCGCGGCACGCATCAGGGCGGCGAAGAGGGCGGCGCGGCGAGCTTCAACGCCTTGCAGCAGCGGCTGGGGCGCAAGACTGTCTCTAAGGCGATGCTCACCGATTTTCCCGCCTTCGTCCGCCTCTACGATGTCTTGCTCTCCGACGGCGAGGATCATCGCGCGTTGAGCTGGGAGCAGCGCCGCGCCGTGCTGGAGACGCTGGTGCCCCGGCTCGACTCCGCCCGCTTCGACATTTCGCCGCTGATCGAGGCTGCAAGCCTTGCCGATCTTGCCGCCATTCGCGAGCGCGCACGCGATGATGCCATCGAGGGCGTGATGCTCAAGCGGCGGGATAGCCCTTATGTCGCCGGCCGCCGCACGGGCCTATGGTACAAGTGGAAGCGCGATCCCCTGCTCGCCGATTGCGTGCTGATGTATGCCCAGCGCGGCAGCGGCAAGCGCTCCTCCTTCTACAGCGATTTCACTTTCGGCTGCTGGGATGGCGATCCCGATGCCGGCGCCGAGCTGCTGCCTGTCGGCAAGGCCTATTTCGGCTTTACCGACGAGGAGCTGAAGTGGCTCGATTCTCACGTCCGCCGCCACACCGTCAATCGCTTCGGCCCGGTGCGCGAGACGGATAAGAGCCTGGTCTTCGAAGTCGCGTTCGATTCGATCCACGAGAGCAAGCGCCACAAGTCCGGCCTCGCCATGCGCTTCCCGCGCATCAGCCGCATCCGCAATGACAAGCCCGCCCATGAGGCCGACCGGATCGAAAGCTTGCGGGCGATGATCTCCGGCTAGGGGAGCTGGGACGGCTTACCCGCCGATTTCGGCGATCAGTTTCTGCCCATCTTCCTCGTCCCACTCCAGCGCACCGACGATGCGGGCGACTTCCTTGCCCGCGCCATCGTAGAGAATGGTCGTGGGCAACGTGCCGGTGCCGTAATCGAAGCCGAGCGCATTCTCCCGGTCCAACCAGGTCTGCAGCGTAGAGAGCTTGCGGGCCGACCAGAAGGCGGGAACGCCATCAGGTTCCATGTCCTGCGAAACGGCAATCACCTTGACGCCCTTGGCTTCCGCAGCCTTGGCGGCGCGGTCGAGGGCAGGCAGTTCGGCCACGCAAGGCGCGCACCAGGTCGCCCACAGATTGACCAGCATCGGCTTGCCCTGCGCAATGGCCTTGAGCGTCGCCGGCTTGCCCTCGATGGTGGTGAAGGGCTTGTCCGGCATCGCCTCGCCCTTGCGGCTGCGGTCGATGACATGGGAGAAGGTCTTGCCCGCGCTCCCCGGTGCGGCTTCGTCCGGGCTCACTTCATCGGGGGAGAGGGCATTGCCCACTGCGGCGGCGTTGCCGGCGCCTTGCGCGTTTTGAGCGGATTGCCTATCGCAGCCGCTCGCGGCCAGTGAGAGGCCGATCAGCATAGCAAGGGCAGAAATAGAGCGCATGGCAGACTCCGCAAGCAAGGGCGCGAACAGCATGTGGGGCGGTCGCTTCGCGGCCGGGCCGGCCGCCGTCATGCGCGAGATAAATGCCTCGCTTCCGTTCGACAAGCGCTTGTGGCGGCAGGACATTGCCGGCTCCATCGCGCACGCCCGGATGCTCGGCGCGCAAGGCATCCTTGCGCAGGACGAGGCAGCGACGATCATCGGCGGGCTGGAGGCGATCCAGGCCGAGTATGAAGCCGGTGATCTGCCCGAAGATCTCGACCTTGAGGACATTCATATGGCCACCGAGGCGCGGCTGGCCGAGAAGATCGGTCCCGTCGCCGGGCGGCTGCACACGGCGCGCTCGCGCAACGATCAGGTGGCGACCGATTTCCGCCTCTTCGTACGCGATGCTATCGATGAGGTCGATGCCAGCCTCAAGGCGCTGCAGCGGGCGCTGATCGGTCGGGCGGGCGAGCATGCGCAGAGCGTGATGCCCGGTTTCACCCATTTGCAAAGCGCTCAGCCGGTGACGCTCGGCCATCACCTCATGGCCTATTATGAGATGATCGCGCGGGATCGCTCGCGCTTTGCCGATGCGCGCGCCCGGCTCAACCTCTCACCGCTGGGTGCGGCCGCGCTGGCAGGGACGGGCTTCCCCACCGATCGCCATATGACCGCGCAAGCGCTCGGCTTCGACGGGCCGACGCGCAACAGCCTCGACAGCGTTTCCGACCGGGATTTCGCGCTCGATTACCTCATGGCCGCCACCCAATGCAGCCTGCACCTCTCGCGGCTGGCGGAAGAGTTCGTGATCTGGGCGAGCCAGCCCTTCGGCTTCATTTCGTTGCCCGACGCTTATTCCACCGGCAGCTCGATCATGCCGCAAAAGCGCAATCCCGATGCCGCCGAGCTGGTGCGCGGCCATTCCGGGCGGATCATGGGCTGCATGACGTCGCTGTGCGTCACCATGAAGGGCCTGCCGCTGGCTTACTCCAAGGACATGCAGGACGATAAGCCGCCTTTGTTCGAGGCGCATGATCTGCTCGGCCTCTCTATCACCGCGATGACCGGCATGGTGGAGACGACGACCTTCCGCACCGAGCGGATGCGGGCGCTGGCGGAAAGCGGCTTCGCAACCGCAACCGACCTTGCCGACTGGCTGGTGCGGGAAGGCAATGTGCCGTTTCGCGAGGCGCATCACATCACCGGGCGTGCGGTCAAGGCCGCGGAAGAGGCGGGTGTGCAGCTTGCCGCGCTGCCGATCGAAGCGCTCAAGGCCATTGATGCGCGGATCGACGAGCGCGTCTTTGCGGTGCTGACGGTGGATGCCTCCGTTGCCAGCCGCAAGAGCTACGGGGGCACCGCACCCGATCAGGTGCGCGCGCGGATTGCCGAAGCGCAAGCCGCGCTGGATGGAGAGACCGGTCGATGAAGGCGATGAATCACAAGATGATCGCGCGTGCCGCTCTGGCGCTGCTCGTGGCGGCTGGTCTTTCGGGCTGCGGCTCGGTGAAGGATTTGCGCCCCAAGGAGGGCATGGGTCAGGTGCCCAAGGCCGCC
Source organism: Sphingobium sp. B1D7B (assembly GCF_025961965.1). Classification (NCBI taxonomy): domain Bacteria; kingdom Pseudomonadati; phylum Pseudomonadota; class Alphaproteobacteria; order Sphingomonadales; family Sphingobiaceae; genus Sphingobium; species Sphingobium sp. B1D7B. Next base: position 735,397 of record NZ_JAOQOR010000001.1, on the reverse strand, counting down.
GCCGCGCCTGAGCGGGAGACGCCCAAGCAGCTCATGACGCCATCCACTCAGGCAAAGCCGGACCGGCAGGCGGATCTGCTCGACCGCTCCATGGAGCGCGCGGAGGACCCGTTCGATCTGCCGCCCGGGCCGAACAACGGGCGGAGTGGCGCAAACACCACGGAATAAGCAGCGCAACATCCGTTCGTGTCGAGCCCTTCGACTGCTCGCAGGGCGGGCGCTCAGGATAAACTACAGCCTCGGGCTGAAGTCGAGACACCAAGGACGGTCCTAACGTGTCTCGACTTCGCTCGACACGAACGGGAACGTGGTGGTGGAGTTCTCGCCATCGGCGGCTTCCCCCGCTTGTGCCTCGCCTGATGCGGGCATAGGACTGGGGCATGGATATTCAGACCACCCAAGCCGCCGCCACGCCGCCTGTCATCCGCCGCGAGGATTATCGTCCGCCGCTCTGGCAGGTCCCGCAGATCGGCCTCGACTTCGATCTCGATGCCCGCGCCACCCGCGTCAAGGCCCGGCTTGAGGTCACCCGCACCGGCGACCATGCGCAGTCGCTGCGACTGGATGGCGACGGACTGACGCCGCTGCGGGTCGCCGTCGACGGCCGCACGCTCGCCCCCTCCGATTGGAAGCTCGAGGACGGCGACCTGCTGATCCCGCTGACCGGCGAGAGCCACGTCGTCGAGACCGAGGTCGAGATCAATCCTGCAGCGAATACACAGCTAATGGGGCTCTACGCCTCTGGCGGCCTGCTCTGCACCCAGTGCGAGCCGGAGGGCTTCCGTCGTATCACCTTCTTCCCGGACCGGCCGGATGTGCTCTCGCGTTATGATGTGACCCTACGCGCCGACAAGGCGACCTATCCCGTGCTGCTCGCCAATGGCGATCCTGTCGAGGCGGGCGATCTGGAGGGCGGGCGGCATTGGGCGCGCTGGACCGATCCGTTCCCCAAGCCGAGCTACCTGTTCGCGCTGGTCGCGGGCAATCTCGCCTGCAATGCGGACAGCTTCACGACCATGAGCGGCCGGCCGGTGAAGCTCGGCATCTGGGTGGCAGAAAGCGATCTGCCGCGCACGGATCATGCCATGAAGGCGCTCAAGGATTCAATGGCGTGGGACGAGCGCGTCTATGGCCGCGAATATGATCTCGATGTGTTCAACATCGTGGCGGTGGCGGATTTCAACTTCGGCGCGATGGAGAACAAGGGCCTCAACATCTTCAACACGCGCTACATTCTGGCAGACCCGGAAACGGCAACCGACCCGGATTATGACGCCATTGAGGCGGTTGTGGCGCACGAATATTTCCACAACTGGTCGGGCGACCGGGTGACCTGCCGGGACTGGTTCCAGCTCTCCCTCAAGGAAGGTTTCACCGTCTATCGCGATCAGGAATTTTCTGCCGACATGGGCTCGGCAGCGGTCAAGAGGATCGAGGATGTGCGCGTGCTGCGCGCGGCGCAGTTCCAGGAAGATGGCGGTCCGCTCGCCCATCCGGTGCGGCCAGAATCCTATATGGAGATCAGCAACTTCTATACGGCAACCGTCTATAACAAGGGCGCCGAGCTGATCCGCATGATGGCCCGGTTGCTGGGGCCGGAGCGGTTCCGCAAGGGCACTGACCTCTATTTCGACCGGCATGACGGGCAGGCGGCGACCTGCGAGGATTTCGTGCGCGCGATGGAAGATGGCGGCGGCATCGATCTCGCGCAGTTCCGGCTCTGGTACAGCCAGGCCGGCACCCCGCGCGTGACGGTCGAGACCGCGCATGATGCGACGAGCGGCACGGTGACGCTCACCTTGCGCCAGACCGTGCCGCCGACGCCGGGGCAGGGCGAGAAGCAGCCCATGGCGATCCCATTCCTCTTCGCCTTGTTCGACCGGGAAAGGGGCGCCCATGCCGGCGAGGAGTTGGAGGTGCTGACGCAGGCGGAGACGGTCATCACGCGCACCGGCTTCGCGCAGCCACCGGTGCTGTCGCTCAATCGCAGCTTCTCCGCGCCAGTCGTGGTGGACGCCGAGCAGAGCGCCGAGGATCTGGCCTTTCTCGCCGCGCGCGATGACGATGCGTTCAGCCGCTATGAGGCGCTGCAGCAGCTCATGATCAATGGCCTGCTCAGCCATATTGCTGGCGGACCGCTGGAGAGCGGCGTCATCATCGACTCGATCCGCCGGACGATCAGCGACGACACGCTGGACCGGGCGCTGATCGCCGAAGCGGTGAAGCTGCCGAGCGAGGCCTATCTCGGCGATCAGATGCAGGTCGTTGATCCGGATGCCATCCATGCGGCGCGCGAGGCGCTGCAGCACGAGATCGGCGCGCAACTGGAGCAGGACTGGCGCAGGCTCCATGCCGATTGCGCGCGTAACGGCTTCTCGCTGTCGGCGGATGCGCGCGCGGCCCGCAAGCTGCGCGGGGTTGCCTTGAGCTATCTGGTCGCATCAGGCGCATCGGATGGCCCGGCGCTTGCCTTCGCCCAGTTCGAGCAGGCGGATAATATGACCGAGCGCCAGGCCGCGCTGGCTGTTCTCGCCAACGGCACGGCGGCAGAGCGGGACGCAGCACTGGCGGCGTTCCACGCGCGCTATGCGGGCAATGCGTTGGTCATCGACAAATGGTTCCAGACTCAGGCTTTGGCCTTCCATCCGGAGACGGTCGATAATGTCGCGGCGCTGAGCAGCCACCCCGACTTCACACTCGCCAACCCCAACCGCGCCCGCGCGCTTTATGGCGCGTTTGCCGCCAACCAATGGGCGTTCCACCGGGCGGACGGCAAGGGCTATGAGATGGTGGCAGGCGCTATTATCGCGCTGGACAAGCTCAATCCGCAGACCGCCGCGCGGCTCGTGCCGCCACTTGGTCGCTGGCGCCGGTTCGATGCGCAGCGGGGTGCCGCGATGCGCGCGGCGCTGGAGCGGATCATCGCCGAACCCGGCCTTTCGCGGGACGTGATGGAGCAGGCGACGAAGAGCCTCGCCTGAGCGGGATAGGGCTGCGGCCGGCGTCAGGTCCGGCTGGAGACCCAGGTCGCCACGGCATTGGCGACATCATTGGCGGCGGCGCTGATCGCCGGGGCGACGCCATCTGCGTCGATGCGGCTGACCGGCGCGGAGGCGGTGAAGCGCTGGCGCGTCACCGTCAGGCCGTCCGGCGAGAGCATGGTCGCGTCGAACGTGACGACCGCTTCCCGGCGCGTCGCATCGATACCGAATTCGACCAGATCGCCATTGAGAATGTAGCCGGTGCGGGCGAGATACTGGCCGGGGTCGAGCACCAGGATATTGCTGCGCGACCGGATCGTCTCCGATAGGAGAGACTGGAATTGCCGGGCCGGCGTATCGACCCAGATCGCATCCTTCACATAGGCAAAGCTGGTGCTGTTCTCGCGCACCGCCACGCGCGGGGTCGCGAGGGCTTTGGGCACGTTCGGCACGTCGATGAACAGGGCGGATTCGCTTGCACTGGACGCCGACACGCCAGCCGGCACCGTCGCCGTGCTGGCAATGGCGAGCAGCCGGTCGGGCGGCTCGGCACCGAACTTCACGCACCCGGCCGCCGAGATCAGCAGACCCGTGATCAGGGCCGCCCGCGCTGCCTTGCGCATCGCTACTCCGCTGGTCGCCGGGGCTGTCTGCACGTTCGCTCTGCTGTTCGTCATGGCTTGTAATCCGGCAATTTGGGCGAGCCGATCAAGGCGCCTGCACCCTGTTGTTCAACGGTATCCGTCACAGCCTGAAGCGAACGGGAGACCTGACGCAGATCGCGGACCAGCAAGCCGATTTGCGGCATGGTGTCGCGGGTGAAGGTCCGCATGCCAGGCTGTGCTTCCTTCAGGGTCGCATCCAGCGTTTCCAGCGTCGCGCCGGCATTGCGGATCGTCGTGCGCAGGTCGCGGATGAGGGGGCGACCCTCTTCGTTCACCAGCGCATTGGTGTTGTTCGCAGCTTGGGCGAGCGATTCGGCAGCCTTGGAGGCATTTTCGAGCGTCAGCTTGGCTTGTGTGATGGTATCAGCCAATTCCGGCCCACGCGCGGCGATGTCGCCGGTCAGCTTGTCGAGATTCTGCAGGATGCCGGCAATATGCTTCTGGTTGCGATCATCCAGCAGCTCGGTCAATCGCTCGGTGAGCGTCGTCAGCCGCTCCAGCAGCATTGGAGCGCTGTTGAGCAGTTCGCCCAGCGCACCGGGTTTGGTCGGGATGACGGGCACGCCTTCAGGGCAGACCGACTGCGCATTGCGCTCCGGGCAGACGATCGGCGGTGCGCCGCGTACCGCGCCCTCAAGCTGAATTTCCGAGACGCCGGTAAAGCCTACGCCATTGATCGTCGCGGTCGTGCCTTGCAGGACGGGCGTCGTCCGGCTGACGACGATGCGCACGCGCACGAACTGGGGGTCGCGCTCCCAAAGCTCGATCGACTGGACCTGCCCCGAGGGTACGCCAGCATAAGTCACCGCCGAGCCGCGGGCGATGCCGCTCACCGACTGCTTGAAGAAGATGTCGTATTCCTTGCGATCGGATTCGCCGATGCGTGAGAACCAGAAGGCTGCCCCGACCGTCAAGGCCATCAGGAGCAGGACGACCGCGCCCACGAACACATTGTTGGATCGTGTTTCCATCTATTTCCTGCTTTCCCCCAACGGCTTTATGGCGCCGTGGTTCCACCCTGTCCATGTCTGCGGCCGATTGTGCATCACGCGCCTCTCATCTTGGCGCTCTGGCCATGGGCAACGCGCCCGCGCGGCCCGTTGAAATATTCCTGGATCCAGGGATGATCGAGCGCCAGCAACTCGTCGATCGTCCCGACCGCGATGACCTTTTGATCGGCGAGCACGGCAACGCGGTCGCAAATGGCGTGGAGCGTGTCGAGATCGTGGGTAATCAGGAACACGGTGAGGCCCAGTGTCTCCTGCAAGGCCCGTGTCTGCTCGTCGAACGCCGCAGCACCGATGGGATCAAGCCCCGCGGTCGGCTCATCGAGAAATAGCAGGGCGGGATCGAGGGCCAGCGCGCGGGCGAGGCCGGCGCGCTTGCGCATCCCGCCGGAGAGCTCGGAGGGGAATTTCGGCCCCGCATTATCCGGAAGGCCGGTCATCAGAATCTTGTAGGCGGCGATTTCCTCGCGCAGCTGAACCGGCAGATCGGGATAATATTCGCGCAGCGGCACCTGCACATTCTCGGAGACGGTCAGCGTGGAGAACAGCGCGCCGTTCTGGAACAGGATGCCCCAGCGCTTGCGGATTGCCAGCAATTCCGGGTCCGCAGGGTCGCGGTCCAGCATCTGTTCGCCGAACACCTCGATGGAGCCGTCATAAGGGCTTTGCAGTCCGATGATCGAGCGCATCAGCACCGACTTGCCGGTGCCTGATCCACCCACCACGCCAAGAATCTCGCCGCGCCGCACGTCGAGGTCCAGCCCGTCATGCACGGTCTGGTCGCCGAAGCGATTGACCAGTCCCCGGATGGAGATGACGGGATCGTCACTAGCGCTCATTTCCACCCCAGCCAGGTGAAGAACACCGCGAAGATGGCATCGAGCACGATGACGATGAAGATCGCCTGCACCACAGCGGCCGTGGTGCGTAGGCCGACTTCCTCGGCATTGCCACGCACCTGCAGGCCCTGGAAGCAGCCGGCGATCGCGATGATCAGGCCAAAGACCGGCGCCTTGATAAGGCCGATGTAAAGGTCGGTCAGCGGCACGACTTCACGCAGCCGCTGGAAGAAGGTAACGGGCGGAATATCGAGCGAGACCGCGCACAGGAAGGCCCCGCCGATCACCGCCATGACCGAGGCATAGAAGCCGAGCAGCGGCATCATGATGACCGCGGCCATGATGCGCGGCATCACCAGCGCTTCCATGGGCGAGACGCCGATGGTGCGCATCGCGTCCACTTCTTCATTGAGCTGCATCGTGCCGATCTGCGCGGCAAAGGCCGATCCCGAGCGGCCGGCGACCATGATGGCCGTCATCAGCACGCCCAGTTCGCGGAAGGTCAGGCGCCCGACGAGATTGACGGTGAGCACCTCCATGCCGAACTGCTCGAGCTGCACCGACCCTTGCTGCGCGATCACGATGCCGACGAGGAAGCTCATCAGCCCGATGATGAAGAGCGCCGAGATTCCGACGACCTCGATACGCTGGACGACCGCGATCAGACGGATGCGAGACGGATGCCGCAGCAGCATGAATGATGTGATGACGACGGCGCCCAGAAAGCCGAGCAGGCCGATCATCGTGTTGAAGGTCATCCGGGTTGCAACACCCACTTCCTCCAGAATGCGCACGATCGGATGGGGCGGCACATTGCGCGTTTCCAGCGGTTGATCGTTGCGCGAGACGACGTCGATCAGCCGCATTGCGTCGTCACTGGCGCCGGTGATTTCCGCCTGCGTGCGTTTGGCGAGGCTGTGGACGATCCACGCGCCGATTGTGTCGATCTGGGTGACCTGCGTGAGGTCGATCCGGGCGACATCGCCCTCTATCGCCTCGGTGCGATTGGGCAGATCGCCGATCTGGGCGAGCGCAAGGCTGCCGGTGAAGGCAACCGTCCGGCCTGTTGCATCGTTGCTCTCGATGAGGTCGGCAGATTGCGTCATCTGAGCCACAGTGGGCCAGTTTGCGTTGCACGGCAAGCCGAATTGGACCATCTGGCGGGCCGCAGCCCGAGAGTACAGGGAGACATTGAGCGGTGCAGAGGATCGCGATCTACGACATGGACCGCACGATCACCGTGCGCGGCACCTATGCGGCGTTTCTCACGCACATGGCTCTCTCGCTGGCGCCGTGGCGGCTGATTTTCCTGCCTTTGGCGGGTATCGTCATGCTCGGCTACGTGCTGCGGCTGGTCGATCGTGGCCGGGCGAAGGAACTCAATCAGGCCCTGTTGATCGGGCGACGGGTCAATCGCGAGAGGATCCGCCCGGCCGTGGAGGCCTATGCCGACAAGGTGATTGCGCGCAACATCCGCGCCGGCGCGCTGGCCCAGATCGCGCAGGATCGCGCCTCCGGCTGCCGGCTGGTGATCGCTTCGGCATCCTTCCGGCTTTATGTCGAGCCGATTGCGAAGAGGCTGGGCTTCGATGATGTGATTGCTACCGATCATTTCAGCCAGGGTGTCGACTACATCCGGGCGCGCATTGCAGGAGAGAACTGCTATGACGTCGCAAAGTTGCGGATGATCGAGGCGTGGATGTCCCGCGAAGGGATTGCCCGGGACGATGCGCACGTCCGCGCCTATAGCGATCATGTCACTGATGCGCCGCTGTTGGGCTTTGCGGACGAGGGCTATGCGGCCAATCCCCATCGCGCCTTGGCGTCACTGGCGGCGGAAGAGGGCTGGCCGGTTCTTCACTGGTGAAGTTGCGCGGCGCGACACAAGGCCGCGCTTAAGCCGGCAATCCGATCAGCGAAATCTGCCGCCCATAGCCGGGTTCTCCGGCATGGCAGGCGCGACGGTAGGAGAAGAATCGCGCGGGCTGGCTGTATGTGTCCTCGTCGAGCAACGTGACTGTACCGATGCCCGCCTGCGCCAGCCGCGATCCAACATAGCCGGCAATGTCGAACTGCAGATGGCCAGGGCGGCCCTCGGCGAAAAAGCGCTCGTCATCCGGATCGCGTTCGAGGAACGGGCGCTCGAAACCGGCACTCACCTCATAGCTCGCCTTGCCGATGCATGGGCCGATGGCGCAGGCGATGGTGGCGCGTGTCGCGCCCAAGGACGTCATTGCGTCAATGGTCGCTTCCGCCACGCCGTGGAGCGCGCCTTTCCACCCCGCATGGGCCGCCCCCACGACACCATGGGTGGGATCGGCAAAGAGGATCGGCACGCAATCGGCAGTGAGAACGCCCAGCAGCAGCCCGGGGCGGGCTGTCACCAGCGCATCGGCTTCCGGTCGGGCGTCGAGCGGAAAGGCAGCGTCTGCAATGACAACCCGTGCGGAATGCACCTGGTGAAGCGTCACCAGCGTCGCTTGCGGCAGTACGGCTTCGCGCGCCAGATCGCGATTTGTCAGGACGGCATCGCGTTCGTCATCCGAACCCAAGCCGACATTCAGCCCGGCGTGAATGCCGGTTGAAACGCCGCCCGTGCGCCCAAGAAAGCCGTGGGGTACATCGCCCAGCGCGCCGGCGCGCAGCACTTCGATGCTCATGCGAACCCCGCCGATGCCGGCCAGTCCGGGTGACGCAAGGCGAGGGCCTTGAACAGCGTGCCCATCTGATCGGGCTCGACCAGCCGGTCACGCGCTACACGGAGATCATCGGCACGTGCCGGATTTGCGCGGGTCAGCGTGGCTGCGCGCGCATCGATGCCCAGCGCCGTGAGCAGGGCGCCCTGCCCGATGCATGGCTGTGGTCGCAGTCCGTGCGCCCGGCCGACGGCGGCGATCATGCCGAAGTCGACATGGACGGTCAGGTCGCGGGTGCCCGGGGCATCGAGCGGATCGGCAAAGCGGTGCTGGCTCATCGCTTGCAGCGTATCGCCCGATGCCGGTCCCTCATAGCCATAATCGATGGTCAGCAGCGCGCCGCCCTGTCGGCAGAGCCGCTGTGCGAGATCGGCGACGATGGCTTCGGCCGCAAAATTGCGCTCGACCATGGACCCCAAAGGCGCGTCGCCGAGCGGGAGAGGAATGTGCTGGCCGCAATCTTCCCAGCCAAGGATGAAGTCGCCGGGCTCGCGCTGCACGAAGCGTTCGCGCCAGCCTCCGCCAGTACGCTGGAACTGGCGGATCGGCAGCGCATCGAAAAACTCGTTGGCGATGATAATGAGCGGGCGATCGTCGGGCAGCGTCGCCACGCTGTCATGCCAGATCGCCCCCGGCACCGCGGCCTGCTGGCGTGCGCGCAGTGTGGGGCTGGTCTCGACGAGATGGACCGGCGGCGAGAGCCTGGCTTGGCCCATCGCTCGCAGGGCGTCGGCCGCGAGTGTCCCCCGGCCCGGTCCCAGCTCGACATAGGCGAAGGAAGGGCCGACACCGGCGCGCAAGGCAAGATCGGCCACCCAAAGCCCGATCAACTCGCCGAACATCTGGCTGATCTCCGGCGCGGTGATGAAGTCGCCGCGCGCGCCCAAAGGGTCGCGCCCGGCATAATAAGCGGCATTGGCTGCCGCCATGAAGTCGTGGAGCGAGAGAGTGTCGCGGCCCTGCCAGATGTCAGGCGACACTGTCCTGCCCGGCAATCGGCTCGACGCGGGTCCGGCGGCCCTTCGCGGTCACCACCAGATAGAGGCCCAGCACCAGCATCGGCAGGGTCAGCCACTGGCCCATATGCAGGCCGGTGCGTTCCGCGAACTCCATCAACTGGGAATCCGCCTCGCGGTAGAACTCGACGAAGAAGCGGGCAGCGCCGTAGCAGAGCGCGGCAATGCCAAACAGCTTGCCGGGCTCGTAGCGGGCCTTGGTCTTCCAGAAGAAAAAGGCGAGGATCGCGAACATCAGCGGCCCTTCCAGCAGCGCTTCGTAGAGCTGGCTGGGATGCCGGGGCATGTCGCCTCCGCCGGGGAAAACGATACCCCATGGCACGGTGGTGACCTTGCCCCACAGTTCGCCATTCACGAAGTTGGCGAGACGGCCGAAGAACAACCCGAACGGCACGACGCAGGCGATATAGTCCGCCACCCGCAGGAAGGAGAGCTTCTCGCGCCGGGCCATCCACCAGATCGCGGCGACGACGCCTATGGTGCCGCCATGCAGCGACATGCCGCCTTCCCACAGCTTGAAGATGTCGATGGGGTTCTGGAGGATCGACGGCTGATAGAAGAGAATATAGCCGAGCCGTCCGCCCACGATGATGCCGAGCGTGGCATTGAAGATGAAATCGTCGGCATGGCGACGTGCCATGGGTGCGCCGGGCTGGCGGAGTAGCACCGTCAGATACCAGTAGCCGATCAGAATGCCCGCGAGATAGGCCAGACTATACCATTTGATCGCGAAGAAGCCGAGATCGAGGGCGACCGGATCGAGCCCGAGATTCTGGAAATAGATGGGCTGAGCAGCGGCCAGGACAGCAAGCGTCAAGTGTTTTCCCCGTCAGTTTTGCGCTGCATAGTGCAAGACGTCAGCAACACCAAGGCCGGAGAATGACAGGCCGCGCTGCAAGCCATATCCTCGGCAGGGAAATCAGCCGTGGCGGCGGGAGCCTCCTACCGGCCCCGGGCATCGCGGATGCGGCCCGCGTCCATGCCAGCGAGTTGTCGCTTGAGGTCTTCCGGCGCCGGCGCGATCAGGAAGCCGAAGCTCACATTGCCCTCGCGCGTTTCCACCACATGATGCAGGCGATGCGCCTGCACGATGCGCTTCATGTAAGGCGAGCGGGCCACGTAACGATGCTTCACCCGCTGGTGAACGATGATGTCGTGGAAGCCGAGGTAGATGGCGCCATAAGCGGCGATTCCGGCGCCGACAGCGGTCGCCCAGTTGCCCCAGCCCCATTGCACGCCGCCGAGCAACATCAGGATCGAGGGCAGGGCGAAGATCACGAAATAGAGATCGTTGAGCTCCCAATTGCCCTTTCGCGGCCGATGATGGCTGGCATGCAGAAACCAGCCGGGGCCGTGCATCACCCAGCGGTGCATCACATAGGCAAAGCCCTCCATCAGTGCGACGGTAAGGATGAAGAGAGCGGCAAGGCTGAGGAACGACATGGCGCTCCCGCCTATAGGCGCGCAGTCACGGGCTGTGAAGCGAAAGGGCTGCCTTGTCTTGCGGGGAGCGGGCGGGTTAGCATGGCGTCATGATGACCCTCGCGTGCCTTCGCCGGCTGACGATGCCCGTCGCCTTGACCCTCCTGTCTGTAGTGGCGCTGGCCCCGGCCCACGCCCAGCGATCCGAAGCCGAGATTCAGGCGAAGATCGACGCCGAGCTGGAAGCGATCAATCGCGCCGAGGCCGACGCGCGGGCGGCCGAAGCGGCCGCGGCCCAACGCAAGGCTGAGGAGGAGGCTGCCAAGGCGCGGGAGGTGGTCGAGACGCAGGTCTTTGAGACCGTGCCCGTCGTCCTGACGACCAGCGCCGGCACCATCACCCTTGCGATCGAGACAGAGCGTGCACCCGTGACTGCGGCCAATTTCCTCGCCTATGTCGATGGGAAGCGGCTCGATGGCACGTTCTTCTATCGCGCCTTCAAATGGGAGGATGGCACGCCCGGTGGATTCATCCAGGGCGGGACGCAGAACGATCCAAAGCGCATCCTGAAACCCGTGCCGCATGAGCCGACCAGCAAGACCGGGCTGAGCCATATAGAAGGCGTCATTTCCATGGCACAAGGTGCGCCGGGGACGGCGACGGGCGATTTCTTCATCATCGTCGGCGACATGCGTGGCTTCGACGCAACGCAGGATCAGCCGGGTTTTGCCGCTTTCGGCCGGGTGATCGACGGCATGGATGTCATTCGCAGCATCTGGAACGCGCCGCGCAGCGCGACGAAGGGTGAAGGCGTGATGAAGGGGCAGATGCTCGAGCCTGCCATTCGCATCATCACGGCCCGGCGGGCCAAGGCCGACTGACCTGGTTCAGGATCGGTTTGTAAGAGCGCGGCCGCTCCCTCGTCGCCCATAATAAAAAGGGGCCGCGACGGATGTCGCGACCCCTTTGTTCAGCCGTCTCCCCCCGGTGACGGCCGCACTTTATTCGATCAGAACGCTGCGCCGACCGAGAACACGACCGCTGCGTCGCTGCCGCGGATCTGGCCGGGCTCGTCGGTGTCGACATAGCGCACGCCGAAGGTCAGCTGCTTCCAGCTGGCGCTCACGCCAGCCGACCAGTCGAACACTTCGCCGTCAACGCCGCCGAGGAAGCTGTCGCTCGTTGCGTAGCCGATGCTGCCGTCAACGGTGAAGGGCGTGCCGGGGATGGCGAGCGACGGAGCGGCCTTGATGTAGAAGGCATCGTTCTTGCCGAGCGCGTCCTGCTTCCAGGCGTAGTTCGCCGTGACTGCCAGGCCGACCGGGCCGAGCGTGGTCTTGACCGTGACATAGGGCTCGAAGAAGTCGGTCGCGACGTCGGTGACCGTGTCCTTGGGGTACAGATAGTAGAGCAGACCGGCGTCGACCGTCACGCCCGGAGCCAGCTCCGTGGAGTAGCCCGCGAAGAAGTCGAGCTCAGCGGTCGCGCCATTGCCAGCGCCGTCGAGATCCGGGAAGTCGACGTTCGAACCCCAGGTGCCGAAGTAGAAACCGCTGTCGTGCGTGACGGTGATGCCGGCCTGGATGGCAGCATTCTGCTTCGTCTGCGAGAAGCCGCGGAAGCGGTAGTCGGACACAACGGTGGCGGAGCCGGAAACGGTCAGGCCGCTGTCATCGTCCTGCGCGAGAGCAGGGGTGGCAGTGGCAAAAATAGCGAGGGCCGAGAGGCCCAGAATGGACTTACGCATGGGATTCCCCTTAACGAGATAAAAATGCGATCGTCCCTGCCTGCAGCGCCGGGCGATCGCTTCATTTTGGATCCGCATTTTGTTGCGGTTGAGCGGACTTGCCGGCAAGCCGCGATCCTGATGCCTCTGTCTTGTGCGACGCACAAGACAGAAACTGCACATATGTGTTGCGAACTCATGAAGTGTTGCAGCCGCGCCACGCTGGCTATCGACCGAAACCGTAAGGGAAGCAGGCGCATCTGGAGGTTTCGCCAGACTTGCTCAGGCGCGAAGTGCCCCCATGAGCGGTCAGCCAGGGTGCAGTGCAAGCGGCGGGCGACTCAAGGAGCGGCGTGGTCCTCCATCGCAAGCTGCCAACGCTGAAGCCCCTGTTCGAGGTCTGCGATGAGATCGTCAGGCTCTTCCAGCCCGACATTGATCCGCACCAGCAAACCCTTGGTCTCCCACTGTCGCGCCGTGCGCAGGCTGGCGGGATCGACCGGCAGGGCAAGGCTCTCGAACCCGCCCCAGCTATAGCCGATGCCGAACAGCGCCAGCGCGTCGATAAAGGCGGTGCGGGCCGAGTCTTCGTTGCTCGCCAGTTCGAAAGCAAACAAGCCGGCGCTCCCGGCGAAATCGCGACGCCACGCTGCATGACCGGGGCAGGATGCCAAAGCAGGGTGCAGCACGCGCGCAACTTCGGGCCGCGCTTCCAGCCAGCGGGCCAGCGCCAGCGCGCTTTCGCCCTGATGCTTGAGGCGCACGGCCAGCGTCCGCATGCCGCGCAACACCAGCCAGGCATCGTCCGGACTGACGGTCTGGCCGAGCATGTGGCCGCGCTTGTGGATGGCGGGCCACAGCGCAGCATTTGCGGTGACGGACCCCATCATGACGTCACTATGGCCGCAAAGATACTTTGTGCAGGCGAGGATCGACACATCGACCCCCAGGCCGAGGGCCGGCAGCAGCAAGGGTGTCGCCCAGGTGTTGTCGATCAGCGTGATGATCCCGCGCGCCTTTGCCACCGCGACGATGGCGGGCACGTCCTGCACCTCGAAGGTCAGGCTGCCGGGGCTTTCGAGGAAGATTGCCCGGGTTCGCTCGGTGCAAAGCGCAGCGATATCGGCGCCGATCAGCGGATCGTAATAGATCGTCCGCACGCCGAACTCGCGCAGCATTCCATCGCACATCGCGCGGGTCGGGCCATAGACGCTGTCGACCATCAGCAGTTCGTCGCCGGGCTTCAGCACCGCGAGCAAGGCGCCGGCAATGGCGGCGACGCCCGAGGGGTAGAGCATCGTGCCGGCCGCTTCCGGCTCCAACTGGGTGATGGCCTCAGTCAACGACCAGCTCGTGGGCGCGCCACGCCGGCCATAATAGAGGCGGTGCGGATCGGCGGTCGAAGCGCTGCGCAGATGCGCCACGTCCTCATACAATATGGTGGATGCGCGCCAGACGGGTGGGTTGACGATCCCGCCGGGTTGCCCGGGCATCCCGGTCCATTCCGGGCGGCGACCGGCCTGGACCAGTCTTGTGCCGGGGCCAAGAGGTTTGCCGGTCTTTCCGTCGTCGTGGGTGCCGCTCATGCCGGGCCGACCGCCTTGGGCGTCGCAGGATCGGCACCCCATTCGGACCAGCTCCCGTCGTAAATCTGCACATCCTCCTTGCCGAGCAGGGCGGCGCCGAACAGCAGATTGCAGGCGGTGACGCCGCTGCCACAGCTCATGATCAGCGGCTTGTCGAGGTCGACGCCTGCATCGTCAAAGGCTTGCCGCAGCGCGTCGCTCTGCTTCCAGCGTCCCTGTTCGTCCAGCAACAGGTTTGACGGCAGATTGGCCGAACCGGGGATATGGCCTTCCGCCATGCCGGGGCGCGGCTCGGCGGCATCGCCCCGGAACCGGTCGGCGCTGCGGGCATCCACGACTTGCGCGGCGCAACTCTCCAGATTGGCGAGCACATCGGCCTTGCTGACAATGGCGCTGTCATCGCGGGCGGCGGTGAATGCACCGCTGTTGGAGCTGGTTGCCTCGCCTGCTTCGGTCGGGCGGCCTTCGGCGGTCCAGCGCGCCAACCCGCCATCCAAAATAGCGACCTGACGCGCGCCAAAGATGCGCAGCAGCCACCACGCCCGGCCCGCGCTGCTCAGCGGGCTATTGTCGTAGATGACGATGCGGTCGTCCTGCCCGATGCCGAGGGCAGCCATCCGCTCGGCGAACTGGGCGTTGGTCGGCACCATCGCGGGGCGTGGATCGCCCATATCGTTGAGCGTCGAGAGATCGAGGAACACAGCGCCGGGAATATGCTGCGCCAGATATTCCGCCTTCGGGTCGCGCGGGGTGCCCGGCAAGAAGGCCGTGGCATCGAGGACCTTGAGGTCCGGGGCGCCGAGCGCCTTTGCGAGCCAATCGGTGGAAACCAGCATATCCATGGAGACGCATCCTTGAGGTGGGTTGGTTGGCGCAAGGGGTTCGCGCCGGCCGCGAATCATATTAAGGCGCGTGGCATGACACTCAAGCATCTCGGTCAGACAAGCGGCCTTCCGGCAAGCCCGGAGGAGGCCGTTCTCGATTACGTGCCCAATCCCCGCAAGGGCCGGCCCTATCTGGTGCGCTTCACCGCGCCGGAGTTCACATCGCTTTGCCCCGTCACCGGCCAGCCCGATTTCGCGCATCTGGTCATCGATTATGTGCCGGGCAAAACGATCGTGGAATCCAAGTCGCTCAAGCTCTTCCTCGGCAGTTTCCGCAACCATGCCGGTTTCCACGAGGATTGCACGGTCGGCATCGGTGAACGGCTGACGGCCGAAATGCAGCCGCTCTGGCTGCGCATCGGCGGTTATTGGTATCCGCGTGGTGGCATTCCCATTGACGTGTTCTGGCAGTCCGGTCCGCCGCTGGAGGGCGTATGGCTTCCCGCTCAGGATGTCCCCGGCTATCGCGGCCGGGGCTAAGCGGGCGCTAGGGCGAACCGTTATTTGAGCAGTCCGCCCAGCACGCCGCGTACGAGACGCCCGACCAGCCCGCCGCTGCTCTTGCGACTCGATCCGCCGAGAATCGCCTTGCCGATCTCATTGGCGACCTGCCGGCCCACCGATGAGGCAGCCGAGCGCGTCGCGGACTGAATGGCGCGGTCGAGATTGCTTGGCCTGGCAGCTTCCCGCGCCTGAGCGCGCGCTTCTGCTTCGCGCTGCTTGGCTTCCAGACTGGCCTGCTGTGCAGCGGCCTTGTCCGCCTGGGCTTGTGCCTTGGCTGCATCTGCGGCCGCGGCTGCGGCCTGCGTGCGGGCCAGCAGGATCTCCTCGGCTGATTCGCGGTTGATCGCCTCGTCATATTTGCCGTCGCAGGGCGAAATGGACTGGATGATCGCGCGCTCCTTCGCGTCCAGCACGCCCAGCCGCGAGCGGGGTGGCGCGATCAGCGTGCGCTGGACCATCGATGGCGCGCCATCTTCCTGCAGCAGGGAGACGAGTGCCTCGCCCACGCGCAGTTCGATGATCGCGGTTTCGACGTTCAGAGCGGGATTGGCGCGGAACGTCTCGGCGGCGGCCTTGATCGCCTTCTGCTCGCGCGGGGTGAAGGCGCGCAGGGCATGTTGCACTCGGTTGCCGAGTTGCCCCGCCACATCCTCCGGCACGTCGATGGGATTCTGCGTGACGAAATACACGCCCACGCCCTTGGACCGGATCAGGCGCACGACCTGCTCGATCTTGTCGACCAGCGCCTTGGGGGCATCGTCGAACAGCAGATGCGCTTCATCGAAGAAGAAGACGAGCACGGGTTTTGCAGGGTCGCCGACTTCCGGCAGCGTCTCGAAGAGCTCGGACAGCAGCCAGAGCAGGAAGGTCGCATACAGCTTCGGGCTGCGCATCAGCTTGTCGGCGGCGAGGATGTTGATGAACCCGCGGCCCTTCTCATCGGTGCGGATCAGGTCGCTGATCTCCAGCGCGGGCTCGCCGAAGAATTTGTCGCCACCCTGCGATTCGAGCTGCAAAAGCTGGCGCTGGATGGCGCCCATGCTGGCCTTGGTCACATTTCCATAGCGGCTGGTGAGCATGTCGGCATTGTCAGCGCAATAAGCCAGCATCGCCTGCAGATCGCCCAGGTCGAGCAGGAGCAGCCCTTCGTCGTCCGCATAGCGGAAGGCGATGGTCAGCACGCCTTCCTGCGTTTCGTTCAGCCCCATCAGCCGGGCGAGCAGCAACGGCCCCATTTCGGAAATGGTGGCGCGGACCGGATGGCCCTGTTCGCCATAAAGATCCCAGAAGATCGCCGGATTGTCCGAGAAGGCATAGTCAGCCATGCCGATTTCCTGCGCGCGGGCTATCAGCTTGTCGGCGTTCTTTGCCGTCGGCGAGCCAGCCATGGCGATGCCGGACAGGTCGCCCTTCACATCGGCAAGAAAGACCGGAACGCCCTGCGCCGAAAAGCTCTCGGCCAGCCCCTGCAGCGTCACCGTCTTGCCGGTTCCGGTCGCGCCGGCAATCAGGCCGTGCCGGTTGGCGCGACGCAGTACCAGACGCTGCGGTTCGCCGTCGAGACTTTGGCCAATGAAGATGCTCGTGTCGTCGCTCATGCCCGTTCTCCAACCACAGGCCAGAGGTAGCTTGGCAAAGGGAGCAAGAAAAGCGGCACAAACAGAAAAGGGCGCGAGGTCATCGCGCCCTTTCACTCCGTCGGGATGCCCCGCGCTTACATGCCGCGCAGGCGGATCGGCACGAAGGCCGGCGGCGATCCGCGGCGGACCACCTGCAGGAGCACGGCGTTGCGGCCGGCATCCTTGGCAGCCTGCGCGGCCTTGCCCAGTTCCGCCTCGCTGGCGACCGGCTGGCCATTGGCCGTGGTAATGACGAAGCCGCGGCGCAGCCCCTTCTGTCCGGCATCGGTCGCGGGGTCGACAGCCGTCACCACCACGCCGCGCGTATCCGCCGGCACGCCAAGCTGGCGGGCGATGGCGGGCGTCAGCGACTGAACGGCGATGCCTAGCAACTGCTGCGAGGCTTCCTTGGTGGCCTGGGCATCCTGGTCCGAGAAATCGTCCTCGGCCGGCTGGCTGAAGTTGGCCAGTTCCTCTTCCGCCGGACGCTCCTCGATCGTCGCGCGAATGGTCATGCGCTTGCCATTGCGGATCAGCTCGATCGGCACGCTGGAGCCAACCGGCAGATTGGCGACGATGTAGGACAGCGTCTCGTCCGGATTCACCTCGCGATCGTTGACCTTCACGATGACATCGCCAGCCTTGATGCCGGCCTTGTCGGCAGCGCGGCCCGGCTCGACGCCATGCACGAACTCGCCACGGTTGCGGGGCAGGCCGAGCGAATCGGCCATGTCTTCGGAAAGCTGTCCGATCTGGATGCCGAGATAGCCGCGCGTGATGGTCTGGCCCTTGCGCAGCGTCTCGATGATCGGGACAGCCTGCTCGGCCGGGATCGCAAAGCCGATGCCGATATTGCCGCCGGTGGGCGAGAGGATCTGGCTGTTAATGCCGATCACATTGCCGTTCATGTCGAACATCGGGCCGCCGCTATTGCCCTGGTTGATCGAAGCGTCGGTCTGGATGAAGCGCTCGCCGCCGCCGGTGTTGCGGTGGAGCGCCGAGATGATCCCGGCGGTGACCGTGCTGCCGATGCCGAAGGGATTGCCGATGGCGATCACCCAGTCACCCACGCGGGCACGGGTCGAGTCGCCGAACTTCACGAAAGGCAGCGGCTTGGTGGTGGAGATCTTGAGCACGGCAAGGTCCGAGCGCGGATCGGTGCCGATCAGCTTGGCCTCATATTCCGTGCGGTCGGGCAGGGTGACGGTGATCGAGTCGACCCGCGCGCCCCGCGCGCCCGGCGCGATCACATGATTGTTGGTGACCACATAGCCATCTGCCGAGATAATGAAGCCCGAGCCGAGCGACTGCGCCTGGCGTGTCTGGGGCTGGTCGCCCGAGCCGAACAGGGCGCCGAACGGCGTGCCTGCAAATGGGTTTTGCACCTGCACGCGCTGGCGGGTGGAAATATTCACCACGGCCGGCTGCAGGCGCTGCGCCATGTCGGCGAAGCTCATTGGCGCGCCACGCGGCGCGGCTGCGGCCATATTTTCGTTCTGCGCGGTCTGCGCGACGACGGTGGATGAATTGGATGTCAGGGCAATGGCGGTGCCGCCGAGGAGGAGGGCTGCGGTAATAGCATAAGCGTAGCGCACGAAGATGTTCCTCTTCTCTTCATCTTTCGCCGGGTGTTCCGGAACGGAAGGCCCGGAGCCGGGGAGTGACCCACCGGCCATGGAATCGCCCGGATGAACGGGCATTGAATGGTCAGGGCGCGACGTAAAGACGCCGCGCCCTCAATCAGCCTCAGCGCCCCCGGAACTGGCGGAGATAGTCGTTGTCTGTGGACAGGACGGCGCTGGTTTCGCCGGGCGCAGTTTCGGCAAAGGTCGTCCGGTAGGACTGCATGGCGCGATAGAAATCGTAGAACTGCGCGTCCTTGCCGAAGCTGGCGGCGTAGACCTTTGCTGCCGCGGCATCGGCATCGGCGCGGATCAGCTGTGCGCGCCGGGCGCCTTCTGCACGGATGGTCAGCGCCTCCTGCTCGCGTGCCGTGCGCATCCGCTGGAACGCGCTCTGCAGCGGCGTACCGTCGGGCAGGTCGGCGCGCATGATCCGCACGTCGATGATCTCCGCGCCATATTGCCGCGCGACCCGGTTCAGGCTGGCGGTAATGTTGTTCATCACCTCGCTACGCTCAGGGCTGAGCAACAGGTCGAAGCGGCGGCGGCCCAGCTCGTTGCGCAGGGCCGAACCCAGGATCGGGCGCAGCGCGTCCTCAACCCGGGTCTCGCTACCGGCCGAGATGAACATGCGCCGGGGGTCGACGATGCGATAGCGCGCAAAAGCATCCACCTGCAGACGCAGCTGATCGGTGGAGAGCACCTGCTGGCGCTCCATGGCTACCGACTGCACGCGCTTGTCGATCCACACGACTTGATCGACGAACGGCAGCCGGACCTTGAGGCCGGCACCGGTGTTCCCGAACACCTCATTGGGCTTGTAGGCATTGTAGATGCGGACCGGTTCGCCGAAGCGCAGCACGACGGCCTGCTTGGTTTCCGGCACGATCGAGAAGGTGCTGGCCAGCAGGATCAGGCCGACTGTCGCCAGAACGGCCAGCAGGATGGGGTTGCGCAAGGAGAGGTTCATTGTGCGCCTCCCTGCTGCTGGGCTTGCGGCTGTACAGGCGTCTCCACGCTCACATTCGCGCGGGGGCGAAGGGCTGGTAGCGGCAGATAGGGCGTCACACCGGGGGTTTCGACAATGGTCTTGTTCACGCCGGAGAGCACACTTTCCATGGTTTCATAATACATGCGGCGACGCGTCACGTCAGGTGCGAGGCGATATTCCTCATACACCTTGTCGAACGCGGCGGCCTCACCCTGTGAGCGGGCAGAGAGCTGCTGCGCATAGGCGCGGGCCTGATTGAGATAGGTTTCGGCAGCCTGCTGCGCAGCGCTGACTTCCTTGAATGCATCGTTCACGGCGGCTGGCGGATCGGCCTGCTTGATGGCGACGCCCTGAATGCGCACGCCCGCGCCGTAGCTGTCGAGAATCTGCTGCATCCGCTCCTGCACCTGTGCCTCGATGGCGTTACGCCCCGCGCCGAGCGCGTCGGTCAGCGAGACCGTCGCCACCACTGCGCGCATGGCGGATTCGGAAACGGCGGTGATCGTTTCCTCGGGATTGGCGATCTGGAAGAGATATTGCTGCGGGTCGCGGATATTCCAGCGGACAGAATAGCCCAGATTGATGATGTTCTGGTCGCCGGTGAGAACCAGCTTCTCGGATTCATCGCCCGCCGAGCCGAGATCGACCGTGCGGATCTCTTCGACGTCGAGGATGGTCACATTTTCGAGCGGGGCGGGCAGCGACCAGTTGATGCCGGGGCCAAGGGTGCGGCTGTAGCTGCCCAGGATGGAGACGATGCCGCGCTCCTGCGGGCCGATCCTGTGAATGCTGGTGGTGGCAATCCACAGCACGACGATGGCGATGGCGGCATAGAACCAGATCGCGCGCCCGCCGGGGCTGCGTGGCGTGCCGCCACCCTGGCCGCCGAAGCTGTCCCGCGCGCGGCGCATCAACTCATCGATTGCGCTCGGGCCGCGCGAATCCGCGCCACCTCTGTCATCCCGGGGCGGTGGGGTCCACGGGTTGCGCGGACCTTCCTTGCCCTTGCCGGAAGACGGCTCCTCGCCCTGCGTGCCCCAAGGACCACCTTCGCTCATTGGCAAAGTCTGGCCGGGATTTTCCATCAATTCCTTACTCATGCCGTGGTTATAGGGACGGTCTTTGCGGAAATACAGGGCCGTGCTGCGATAATTGCCCCTTGGTGAGCGCGTATTCGGGCGCTCTTCGATTCACAAAACAGTCGGCATGTTCTAGAGCGCCCGCATGACTGACTCTCCGATCGATGATGCGTCCGCCCTTCCTCCCGCTCTCACCGCCCGGATCGAAGGCCTGGCAGCGGGCCGCGCCGGGGGACTTCGCATGCGCGACAATGTCCTCAGCCTGGTGCTGGATGTGAGCGGAATGGACGCAGAGCAGCGTGATTCCCTTGCTGCGCAACTCGTTGCCGCGGGGACCAGCGAATTCGGTCTGGAGGATGTCCGGGTCGCGATGACGGCGGAACGCGCCGCGCGCCCCACGATCATCGCGGTGGGGTCGGGCAAGGGCGGGGTCGGCAAGTCGACGCTCTCGGTCAACCTCGCCGTCGCCCTCAAGGCGCTCGGCAAGCGTGTCGGCATGGTGGATGCGGACATTTATGGCCCCTCTCTGCCCCGCCTGCTGGACAGCGAGGATGCCAAACCCAAGGCGGAAGGCAACCGCCTGTTTCCGGTGCAGAACGCCTATGGCATCCCGATGCTGTCCATGGGGCATCTGGCCAAAAAGGGGCAGGCGATTGCCTGGCGTGGGCCGATGGCCGGCAATGCACTCGGGCAATTGCTGGATGCGGACTGGCAGGGCATCGACCTTCTGGTGGTCGATTTGCCGCCGGGCACAGGCGACGTGCAACTTACCATGATCCAGCGCTACAAGCCGGCCGGGGCGGTGATCATCTCCACGCCGCAGGATCTGGCGTTGATCGACGCGACGCGCGCGGTGAGCTTCTTCGATCAGGCGAAGGTGCCGGTCATCGGCATGGTGGAGAATATGGCGGGCTATGTCTGTCCGCATTGCGGGGAGGTGTCCGATCCGTTCGGGTCCGGCGGAGCAGAAGCGAGCGCCGCGCAAATGGGCTTGCCGTTCCTCGGGCGCGTGCCGCTGGATATCGCCGTCCGCACCGCATCGGATGCCGGCAAACCGCCCGCCGCGGATGAGGGCGTGGCCGGTCAGCCATTCCGCGCCATTGCCGAGCGCGTCGCCCGCTGGCTCGATCGAAACGGGTCGGGCGCCACGGCCGGTTGATGCGGACGCCGCGCAACAGGATGGGCAGCAGCGGCGGCGCAGAGAAGTCCGGCAAGGGGCTGCGTTCATCCATCAACCGCCGAACGCTTCTGATCGGGGCGGCGGCGGGCGGCGGACTGGCTCTGGCCTGGGGGCTCTGGCCCCGCGATTATACGCAGACGGCTGACACGACGGAGAGCGAGACCGCGTTCGGCGCGTTCCTGAAGATCGACCGGAACGGGCAGGTCATCGTCATGGTGCCGCAAGCGGAGCTGGGGCAGGGAGTCTTCACGCTGTTCGCGCAACTCGTTGCGGATGAACTCGGCGCTGACTGGCGCACCGTCGCGGTCCAGCCCGCCCCGCCCGGACCGCTTTACGCCAATCCCACGCTCCTGCGGCAATGGTTCTCCGGACCGGTCACCGAGCAGTTCGGGGATCTCAGCGATCGGGCGATCGAGGAATATGCGCGTCGGTATAATCTGGTCCTGACGGGCGGGGCGACCTCGGTTGCCAATTTCCGCGACGCCTTGCGCGAGGCCGGTGCAACCGCGCGGGTGCTGCTCTGCATGGCGGCGGCCGATCGCTGGGGCGTCGGCTGGGAAAGCTGCGACATTGTCGCGGGGATTGTCAGCGATGGGACGAACAAGGCGCGGATCGGCGCGCTGGCCGAGGAGGCCGCCGCTTTCACGCCGCCCGAGCCGCTGCCCTTCCGGCCAGAAGGGCGCGAGGATGCCTTGATCGGCACCGAAGCGCCCCGGTTGGATGTGCCGGCGAAGATCGACGGATCGGCCAATTACGCGGCCGACATTCGGTTGCCGGACATGATCTATGCCTCGATTCGGCAGGGGCCAGTCAACGCCATCGCGCTCGAATCGATCAACGAGGCGGCGGCGCGCGCGGTGCCCGGCATGATCGACATCGTGCAGGAGGCAGGCTGGGTCGCGGTGACCGGCCGCACCTGGTGGGCGGCGAATCAGGCGCTGAGCCGGCTCGATCCCGTGTTCCGGCTCGATGGGCCGGAGTTGGACGACGCAGCCATTGATACCGCGCTGGAAGCGGCGTTCGAGAGCGGTCAGGGCGGGCGCTATTTCCGCCGGGGTGATCTGGAGCCGGTCTTTGCCGGTGCGCAGGTCGTCAGCGCCGTCTACGATGTGGCGCCGGCGCTGCATCTCGCGCTCGAACCCATGGCGGCGACGGCGCGCGTACGGCCGGAGGGCGTGGAGCTGTGGATGCCCACCCAGGCCCCGACGCTGGCTCGCGATGCCGTGGCCAAGGCGCTGAGTGTGTCAGCCCGCGACGTCACCATTTATCCCCTGTTAGCGGGCGGCTCTTTCGGGCTCAAGATGGAGGTCGATGCCGGAGTCCAGGCAGCGCTCATCGCCCGTGCCGCCAATGCGCCGGTGCAACTCATGTGGTCCCGCGCGGAGGACATCATCCGCGATTATCCGCGGCCGCCGGCCCGCGCGCGGATGGTTGCCAAGCTGGGGCCGACCGGTCTGATCGAGGGCTGGTCCGCGAAGGTTGCGGCACCCGCCACGCTGGCCCAGCAGTGGCGACGGATCGCGCATGGCCGCACTCGGGAGGAGGCGCGGGCCGACACGGCAGGCAAGGCCGATGCACTGGCTGTCTCCGGTATGGACCTGCCCTATGCGATTCCCAATTTCGCCGTGGATCATTTCCCCTCCGACCTCGCGCTGGCGACGGGCCGCTGGCGAGGCAATGCGGACAGCTATGGCTGCTTCTTTTCCGAGAGCTTCATCGACGAGCTGGCGGTGGTCTCGCAGGTCGAGCCGCTTTCCTTCCGGATGCAGTTGCTCGGCAACAATCCCCGTCTGGCGCAATGCCTCACCGCCGTCACCGCGCTTGGCGATTGGCAGGGCGGCGTGCCGGGCAGCGGCCAGGGCATCGCCTGCCACAGCATGGCTGGCGGCCACATCGCGGTGCTGGTGGAGGCCGGCTTGTCGCAGGGACGGGTCGCGGTGAAGAAAATCTGCGCGGTCGCCGATTGCGGGAAGCTGATCAATCCGGGGATCGCCCGTCAGCAGATCGAAGGGGGGCTGATCTTCGGCCTCGCCATGGCGCTCGGTGGCGCGCCGGCCTATGCCGGATCGTTGCCAGCCGGTCTGCAGCTTGGCGATTATGCCCTGCCGCGCATGGCGGATGTGGGGGAGGTGAGCGTGGAATTCATCGACAGCAGCGCGGCCCAGTCCGGCCTTGGGGAAATCGGCGTGCCGGCGGTTGCGCCAGCGCTCGCCAGTGCGTTGGCGACGGTCACGGGGCGACGTTACCGTCGCTTGCCGGTCATGGGAGAGGATGGATGAACGAATCGCAGGTGACGGGCAGCGCTATCGGCGCTCAAGGGGGCCGGGTGGCCGTGCTGGTCGTCAATCTCGGTACCCCTGATGCGCCGACGCCGGCAGCGGTGAAGCGCTATCTGCGCGAGTTCCTGTCCGATCCCCGCGTCGTCGAGATTCCGCAGGCAGTCTGGCAGCCGATCTTGCGCGGTGTCGTGCTCAATGTGCGCCCGCGCAAGTCGGCGCATGCCTATCAGCAGGTGTGGACGGACGACGGCTCTCCGCTGGCGATGCACACGCGGGATACGGCGCGGGGCTTGCGGGTCATCTGGGGGGATGCGATCACGGTCGACTGGGCGATGCGCTATGGCGCGCCATCCATTGCCGACCGGCTGACCGCGCTGAAAGAGAGCGGCCATGAGCGCATTCTCATCGCGCCGCTCTATCCCCAATATTGCGGCGCCACTACCGCGAGCGTGATGGATGCGGTCGGCCAGGCGCTGAAAGCGATGCGATGGCAGCCCGCCATCCGCACCCTGCCGCCCTATTTCGACGATCCCGCCTATATCGAAGCATTGCGCGCCCGCACGCAAAGCCAGTTGGCGGCCCTGCCATTCGCGCCGGATCGCCTGCTGGTGAGCTTCCACGGCATGCCCAAGCGCACCCGCGAACTGGGCGATCCTTATTATGTGCAGTGCTTGGAGACGGCCCGTCGGCTCGGCGAGGCGCTCGGGCGTGAGATCATCGTCACCTTCCAGTCCCGCTTCGGGCCCGCCAAATGGCTGGAGCCGGCGACGGACACCGTGCTTGAGGGGCTGCCCGGCCAGGGCGTGCGCTCCGTGGCGGTGATGACGCCGGGCTTCTCGGCGGACTGTCTGGAGACGCTCGAGGAAATCGCCCTGCGCGGCAAGGAGAGCTTCGTCGCCGCGGGGGGCGAGCATTTCGCCTTTTTGCCCTGTCTTAACGCTCAGGCGGACGCTATTGCCATGTATCGGCAGCTTCTCGGGCGAGAACTTGCCGGCTGGGTGGAGCCGTCCAGCATTTGACCGAACCCTTGATGACGCGCAGGAGAGGCATTGAATGAGCAGAGTAGCGATCGTGACCGGCGGAACCCGCGGCATCGGCGAAGCAATCAGTCTGGCACTGCGCGAGAAGGGGTTTGAGGTCGCTGCCAACTATGCGGGCAATAGCGAGCGCGCCAAGGCCTTCACGGACAAGACCGGCATTCGGTCCTACGCGTGGGACGTGGGTGATCATCAGGCCTGCCTCGATGGCTGCGCCCAGGTCGCGTCCGACCTTGGTCCGATCGACGTTGTCGTGAACAACGCCGGCATCACGCGAGACGGCGTGCTCATGAAGATGAGCTTCGAGGACTGGAATGAGGTGATGCGCATCAACCTCGGCGGCTGCTTCAACATGGCCAAGGCCACCTTCCCCGGCATGCGCGAGCGGGGCTGGGGCCGCATCGTCAACATCGGCTCGATCAATGGGCAAGCCGGCCAATATGGCCAGGTGAACTATGCCGCCGCCAAGTCAGGCATCCACGGCTTCACCAAGGCGCTGGCTCAGGAAGGCGCCAAATATGGCGTCACCGTCAACGCGATCGCGCCGGGCTATATCGATACCGACATGGTCGCGGCCGTGCCGGCCGCAGTGCTGGAGAAGATCGTGGCGCGCATTCCCGTCGGGCGTCTGGGCCATGCGGAAGAAATCGCGCGCGGCGTGGCCTTCCTGTGCAGCGAGGATGCCGGGTTCGTGACCGGATCGACCCTGTCGATCAACGGCGGCCAGCACATGTATTGAGCCGGGCGGTGGAAGAGACGCCACCGCTTTATGCCGGCCCGGTCAAGCGCAGCATGACCATTGCCGGCCACACGACCTCGATCAGCCTGGAGCCTGTCTTCTGGCGGGCGCTGGAAGACAGCGCCCGCGCGGCAGACCTGCCGCTGAGCGCGCTCGTCGCCCGCATCGATGCCGAGCGGATTCTACAGAGCGAGCCGCCCAACCTCGCCAGCGCGATCCGGTGCTGGTTGCTGGTGCGGGCAGGATAGGCGCCGGTGTTCCAGCGCCTGCCAAGCCTCAGGCGAGCAGCGTGCCGGCCAGATCCTTGAGATCGGCCTCGGGCCGCGCGCCATAATGTGAGATGACCTCTGCAGCGGCGATGGCGCCGAGCGTGAGGCAGGTCGTCGGGTCCTGCCCACGCACATGGCCGGTCAGGAAGCCGGCGGCGAAGAGATCGCCCGCGCCGGTCGTGTCGATCACCCGCTCGACGGGCGCGGCTGCCACTTCATAGCGGGTGCCGTTCTGGATGGCGATGGCGCCCTTCTCGCTGCGAGTGACGATCAGCGTCGGCAGCTTGTCCGCAAAGCGCGCAATGGCCTCTTCGCAGTCCTGCGTTTGCGCCAGCGAGCAGATCTCGGTTTCGTTGGAGAAGAGGATGTCGATCATCCCGCCGTCGATCAGGCTGATGAAATCCTCGCGATGCCGCTCGATGACGAAGGCGTCGGACAGCGTGAAGGCCACCTCGCGGCCCGCCTCGCGCGCGGCGGCGATGGCATCGCGCATGGCGGCGCGGGGCTGCTCGGGGTCCCACAGATAGCCCTCAAGATAGAGGATGCGGGCCGAGCGGATCATGTCGAGATCGAGCGCGGCCGCGGGCAGGAACTGGGATGCGCCGAGGAAGGTGTTCATCGTGCGCTGAGCGTCGGGCGTCACCATGATGAGGCAGCGCGCGGTCGGCGGACCATCGCTCGCCACGTCTGTGTCATAGCGGATGCCCAGCGCGCGAATGTCGTGCGCGAAGATGCGGCCGAGCTGATCGTCGGCGACCTGGCCGATGAACCCGCATTTGCTGCCCAATGCGGCCATGCCGGCCAGCGTATTGGCTGCCGACCCGCCGGAAATCTCAAGGCCGCTCGCCATATCGGCATAGAGCGCCTCGGCCTGCTCGGCATCGATCAGCTGCATCCCGCCCTTGGTGAGCGCCCGGCTGGCGATGAAGGCATCGTTTTCCTGGGAAATCACATCGACAATGGCATTGCCGATGGCGACGACATCAAGAACAGCTTCGGACAAGAGGCATTCCTTCATGAAGGATGAGGCAGGGCGGGAGAAAGCCCGTCCTTATCCGCCTGATCTCGCCCCGGCAAGCAGCGTGGGGCAGGGCATGAGGAACGCCGGCCGCTTGACCGCCGCGCGTGCTCGGGCAAAACCTGTCCCATGGTGTTTCCCGCCTTGCTGCGCGCCCTCCCGCAAATCCTGTTGCCCGGCATTCGCGCGGTGCTCTGGCAGAGTCTCGCCATCACCGTGGCGATCTTTGCACTTATCGGCGCGGGCGTCTGGTTTGGATTGCGCCTGCTGCTGACCCGGACCGGCTGGCTGGATGCAGACGGTTTCGCCGGCGCAGCGCTCGCCGTCGCAATCGCGCTGGTCATCGGCTGGCTGCTGTTTCGCGCCGTGGCCATCGCCATCGTTGGACTCTATGCGGATCGCATCGTGGCGGTGGTCGAGCAGACGGACTATCCCACACGCCATGCGCAGGCGGCGGCCGTGCCTTTCGCCACTGGAATGCGGATCGCCTTGCGCTCGGCCGGCCGCGCGGTCGGCTGGAATCTGGCGGTGCTGCCGCTCTATGTAGCGCTGCTGGTCACAGGCGTCGGCGCGCCGATCCTGTTTCTCATCCTCAATGCCTATTTGCTCGGCCGCGATCTTGCCGAGCTGATCGAGGGCAGGCATCCGGGCCTCCCGGCATTCACGGCTGGCCAGCGCTGGCAGCTGGGCCTCGTTTCGGCGCTTCTATTCCTGCCACCCGTCGTGAACCTGTTGGCGCCGATCTGGAGCGTGGCTATGGCCGCGCACATGTTCCACGCGCGGCGGAAGACCTGAACAGATGCTCTTGCGCTTTGGCTTTCCCCTGCTTGCCCTGCTCCTCTCCGGCTGCGGCGCGTCGCTGGTCCCGCAGACTGGCGGCCAGGCGCCCGCGGTCGGCTATGCCCCTGCTAAGCGGCCCCAGCCGGGCGGCATCGTCGGGGCGGATGCGCGAGGCCTGCAACGGCTCTTCGGGGAGCCTCGGCTGGACATTCGCGATCCTGCAGTGCGCAAGCTGCAGTTCGCCAACGGCCAGTGCGTGCTGGATGCCTATCTTTATCCCCCGGCTGCGAATCGGGAGCCGGTCGTAACGCATGTCGATGCACGCAACAGCGCGGGCGATGACATGGACGCCGCTGCCTGCGCGGGCCTGCTCCGCAGGCGCTAGGATGGCGCGCCCGGGCGCATCGATTGACTTCCCGATCAGGCAATGACAGCTTGCAGGCATGACTGAGCATGTTGGCCAGCCTTGTTGCCTGTCGGGCAACCGATCTTATCGAGGTCAGATCCTCACGGGACGATAGCCCCGGGAGTCGGTGCGTCTCGCCCCGACTGTCGGGGTGAATTCGCGCATCTTGCCCAGCGTCCCCCCTAGGTGGCGCTGGCCCTCCATCTTGAAAGATCCATCCATGACCAGCACACAGGCGGGCCGCAGGCCGGCCATCCATATGATCGACACCGAAGCCGATCGCCTGACCGAACTGGCGCTCGGCGCCGAAGACCGGTTTCCCGAGGTCAGCGCCTTGTTGCTCGACGAAGTCGGGCGCGCGACAGTGAAGACCGCCAGCCAGATCGGCCCCGATGTTGTGAGGATGCAATCCACGGTGGCGTTCATCGACGAAGAAAGCGGCGCCGAACGGTCTGTCCAACTCGTCTATCCCGGCGAGGCGGACATCAATGCCGGGCGCGTCTCCATCCTCACCCTGATCGGCGCGGCGCTGATCGGCCTGCGCGAGGGTCAGTCGATCAACTGGCCGGATCGCAGCGGCAAGCGGCGGCGGCTGCGCATCCAGTCCGTCAGCCACTGAAGCGCCATGTGGGCAGGCCGGGCGTCGGGACAGGGCGTCGGGACTTAGGGCGCTGTGCCTGGTCCCGCCGTCTCCGGCACCTGCCGCTCGCAGTGATAGACGAGGCGCTCGTTCGGGCTGGATGGCAGCCGCGCCTCGATCTCGCCCTGAATCTGCATCAGCTTGGCGAGCCGCTCGGGGTCGCTCGAGCAGCTGGACCAGCCGATCTTGTCCCGCAGCGCGCGCATCTCGGCGGCGCTCTGTGCGCTCACGAGATAGTTATCGGTGCGATATCGGCCAATACCGGGGTCGAAGCGCCGCACCGAAACAGCGGCCTCGTCAGCCGGCACGAGGGCGCGGGACCAGCCGGTCGCTCCGTTCTGGAACTGGGTGCGCCCGTCAAGGCACCCCTGCTGCGTCCAAGTAAAGCTCAGGTCCGCCGTTTCCGAGACGGTGACTCGGCTCAGCCCCGGTTCGAGCCGGCATAGCCAGCGACCGCTTTCGGCCGACGCAGCGCCGTCCGTCTCGTTGCCGACCGCATTGCCGGCATCCGGCAGCGGCTCGGTCGGTGCGCCGGCGCTGTCGAAACTCGGTCGGAGCGCGAAGGTCAGCACTGCAGCCAGCAGCAGCACGCCTGCCGCCCCGCCAAAGCGCCGGGCGTGGCGGATGTTGCCGCGCGACTGGCCCAACACTGCCGCGCCACCAGTAAGAGCCGCAGCGGCGAGAAGCAGCGCGGCGATGGCAATCATGTTCTCCCGCCGGGCGATGACCTGCTGCTGGGCCTGCTCGCGCGCGGCGATGGCGCGCTCGCGGTCCTTCAGGGCGGCTTCGTTCTGCCGTCGCGCCGCCTCAGCCCGAGCGCGCTCGTCGGCGGCCTGTTGGGCCGCGTCGATTTCCGCCATGGATCGGCAGGTTTCGCTCGATCGGCGTACCTGAACATTGGCCTGCCGCAGAAAGCTCGCAATCTCGCGCGTCGATACCGCAAAACCATATTCAGCATCGCTGCCGTCCGAGAGCGAGCCAAAGCTGTTGATGCCGATGACGCGGCCGCAATCGTCCACTAGCGGCCCGCCACTGTTTCCCGCCGCCAGTGGGGCGGTGTGCAGCACGGTGTCGAACTGGCGGGAGGCGCGCCCTGCCGAGACATTGCCAGAGGTGCGCACGGCGCTCATGGGGCGGATGATATCCTCGATGCTCATGCCCTGCGCGCGATCGACCGAGCCGGGATAGCCAATGGCGGTCACTCGCGTGCCGTCTTCCACCGGGCCGGCCAGGAAGGTCGCTATGGGAATCGACGGCGCGTCATCAACGGCCAGCAAGGCCAGATCATTGCCCGGCGAATAGGCCAGGATGCGGCCGCCATAGCTGTTCGTGCCCTCGGAGGGGATGATGCCGATGACGATGTTGGACTCGCTGCGGGCGAGTTCGACGACATGGGCATTGGTGAGCACGCGGCCCGGCGCGATCATGACGCCGCTGCCATGACCGACGAAATAGGCATTCTGGCCGTCCGTTGCCACCAGCGCCACCCGCACGACGCTGCGCGAGGCGGCGGCGATGTCCTGCACATCTGCCCGTGCCGGCGTCAGGGCAAGAGGCAGCAGTAGCGCAAGGGCGAGGTGGAGGACCGCTTTGAAGGAACCGAACAGTCCGGTGCGAGGCTTGATCATGGGGAACCTTTAACGCGCCCTTCGAGCTCTCGACAGAGGTTTTCACGGTCCACGCGCTTTGAACGCAATTTACGGGAAGCTTACCCGCATTGCCGGTGAGACAAGGACCCGCGGCTGAGCCCGCGCCTTGCGTGAGCATGGCCGGCCCGCTTACATCGGATAGCCTCCGCTCGATTGCGGAAGAGATAGGAAAGTTGTTATGCGCGCCACCGCGCCGGCCATTGATGAAGAGACGGCATGGGCGGCCTTCGCGGCGCGCGACCGCCGCATGGACGGGCGTTTCGTCGTCGCGGTCAAGACGACCGGCATCTATTGTCGCCCGAGCTGCCCCGCACGCCGCCCCCGGCCGGAGCATGTCACGATCCTGCCCGATGGCGGCGCGGCACGAGCGGAGGGTTATCGGCCCTGCCTGCGCTGCCGGCCGGACGATGTCGCGCCGGATCGCGCTGCCGTCACGCAAGCGCTGGCGTTGCTGGAAGCTGGTGAGGTCATGCCGCCGCTGGCCGAGCTGGCACGCGCCGTCGGCTACACGCCCCACCATTTCCAGCGCCTGTTCAAGCGGGCCGTGGGGGTCTCGCCCGCGGCCTACTGGCGCGGTTTGCGGGCGAATCGGCTGACGCGCGCGCTCCACAAGACTGAAAGAATCACAGATGCGATCTACGATGCCGGCTATGAAGCACCCAGCCGCGCTTATGCCGATGCGCGGGCGCGACTTGGCATGACACCGTCCGCTTGGCGCAATGGCGGCGCGGACGTGACGATTCGCTTCACGGTCACGGCGACGTCTCTGGGCGACATGCTCGTTGCGGCGACCAACAAGGGCCTGTGCCGGATCAGCTTCGATGAGGAGGAAAGCGACCTGCGGCGGCATTTCCCGCGCGCGACGATCGTTGCTGGGGGTGCCGATTTTGCGGCATTGGTGGCGCAGGTCGTGGCTTTGGTGGATGATCCCTCACGCGCGGTCGATCTGCCGGTCGATGTCGCCGGTACGGCATTTCAACAAGCGGTATGGGCGGCCTTACGGGCGATCCCCATCGGTGAAACGCGCACCTACACGCAGATCGCAGCAGCGGTCGGCAAGCCGGCTGCCGTCCGCGCGGCGGGGTCGGCCTGTGGCGATAACAAGCTGGCGGTGCTCATTCCCTGCCACCGGGTTCTTCGCAGCGATGGCGGATTGGGCGGTTATGCCTATGGGACGGATCGCAAGACGGTCCTGCTGGAGAAGGAAAAACGGCAGAAGTAGGACTTTACTGCGGGAACATGAGGATAGCGTCGGCCCCCAATAGACCAGTGGCGAAAAAACCACGAAAACTCATTACCTTACGCGCCGGCCGCCAAGTAAATTTTCCATTCAACTTGTCGCCATTGCCTAACAACTGGCCGGATTCAGCCGGGGGACACGAAACCAGCAGACATGTTCGGCGGTTTTTCCCTCACTATGACACGTAACCATGAAACCCCTCGTACAGCGCTGACCGCGATTGCCGCCGTCTTGGCGCTTGGCTCCACCTCGGCTCTGGCGCAGGAGGCCGGAACCGCTCCACCCGCGGTCGATCCCGCAGGTAGCGAGATCGTGATTCCGGATGCGCAGCGTGCGCCTACGGCGGTCCCGCTCCCGACAACCGCGCCGCCGCTGACGACCGTGGCTCCGATCGTCACGCAGAGCCCGGCAGCGCCTTCATCTAGCGCCTTAACCGCTGCGCCCATTGTTGCTCCGGAGGCTACAACCGCCCGTACTGCCGAAAGCCCTCCCCAGGCGCGTCAGGCCGCTCCGGCTTCCGCGGAGACCGCGTCAGCACCTGCAGAGCGTACATCCAGTGCCGGCGCGATATCGACGCGTCCGACTGCGGGGCGTGAACCGGCTCCGCAGCCGGCCGCCAGCGATATTGTTGCACCGGCCGAAGCCCAACCCCAGGCGGTTGAGACAGCCCCCGCGACTACGGCGCCGATGGTCAGTGAGACGCCGCAACCCGCGCCGCTTGAAACCACCGGTGAGTTTGCTTCCAGCGATAACACCGCGATCATCATCGGCGGTGCTGGTGCGCTCGTGCTTCTCGGGGCTGGCTTCATGGCCTTCCGTCGCCGCAAGACCTATGATCGTGAGATCGAAGCAGATGCGATGGAGCGGGAGGTGATCCGTGAGCCCGTCGTCATGCCGAAGCAGGATAGGGTCGTGAACCCAGCCTATGCACCTGCTGTTGCGGCGCGTGCCCCGATGGATTCTTCTGCCCCGCTCATGCAGCGCTCCACTGTCGTCCGCGAGGGCGATCTGGAACAACAGGTGGCCTCGGCGCCGTCGCGGGAGAACCCGTTTCTCACCCGCAAGAATCGTCTGCGTCGCGCCAACTTCCTGATGCGCCATGGCGCACTGCCTGAGGCTGCGCCGGCAACGGTGGACCGCCAGACTGCGGACGCGGCAGCGCCCGCAACCCAGCCGCAAGCCCCTGCGCGTCAGACGGTTTATAGCTTCGGCGGGACGACCGTCCGCCCGACCCAAAAGCCGCGCACGACCTGATCTCCATCGGTCAATAGATTCAGATGCAGCCGCTCTTCCTAACGAGGAGCGGCTGTTTCATTACAGCGCCGTTCGCAATCAGACGAAGCTGTAGGGATCGATATCCACGCTCACCCGCGTCGTAGACTTCCAATCGATCTGGCCCAGCCATTTGCGGACGATGGCCTGCAAATCCACCCCGCGCCGCGCGTGGACGAGCAATCGGAACCGGTGTCGACCGCGCAGCACGGCTAGAGGCGCTTCGGCTGGCCCGTAAACGTCCAGACCATCCTGATGGGGCGCGATCTTCCCGATTCGCTGGGCCGTCTCCCGGGCCAGTGCTCCGTCGGTATCGCTGACGATGATTGCCGCGAAGCGCCCGAAGGGCGGCGCATTGGCGATCCGTCGGCTTTCCGTCTCCATCGCATAGAAGCGCGCGCCATCGCCATCGAGCAAGGCGCGGATCACCGGCGCCTCCGCAGCGCGGGTCTGGATGAAGACCCGTCCAGGCTTCTCGCCACGCCCCGCGCGCCCCGAGACCTGCATGATCTGCTGATAGGTGCGCTCAGCGGCACGCAGGTCGCCGCCATCCAGCCCAAGATCGGCATCGACCACGCCGACCAGCGTGAGTTCGGGGAAGTGGTAGCCCTTGGTGACCAGTTGCGTGCCGATGATGATATCCACGGCCCCGCCCGCCACGTCCCGCACAAAGGCAGCAGCCCGAGCCGGAGACCATAAGGTGTCGGAGGTGACGATGGCGGTGCGTGCCTGCGGGAAGAGCAGCTTCACCTCGTCCGCGATGCGCTCGACGCCGGGGCCGCAGGCGACCAGTGCATCGCTTTCATGGCATTCCGGGCAGGCGTCGGGCGTGGGGATGCTGTGGCCGCAATGATGGCAGGCGAGGCGCCGGGTCAGGCGATGCTCGACCATCCAGGCGGTGCAGTGCGGGCACTGGAAGCGATGGCCGCAATGGCGGCAGAGCGTGAGCGGGGCATAGCCGCGCCGGTTGAGGAACAGCAAGGATTGCTCGCCGCGCTCCAGCGTCTCCGCCATGGCCTTGACCAGCGGCGGCGCGAGCCATCGCCCGCGGTCGGGCGGGTCGCGCGTCAGGTCGAGGCCGATGATCTCCGGCAGTTCGGCGCCGCCAAACCGGCTAGGCAGGGCAATCTCTTCATAGCGGCCCAGCGCGACCTGATGGCGCGTCTCGATGGCCGGCGTCGCCGAGGCGAGGATGATCGGGCAGCTCTCGAACATGCCGCGCATCACCGCGACGTCCCGCGCATGGTAGCGCACGCCTTCTTCCTGCTTGAAGCTGGTCTCATGAGCCTCGTCCACGATGATGAGGCCGAGCTTTGGGTAAGGCAGGAACAGCGCCGAGCGCGCGCCCACCACCACC
The DNA here is from genome assembly GCF_025961965.1 of Sphingobium sp. B1D7B. Lineage (NCBI taxonomy): Bacteria > Pseudomonadati > Pseudomonadota > Alphaproteobacteria > Sphingomonadales > Sphingobiaceae > Sphingobium > Sphingobium sp. B1D7B. Next base: position 700,894 of record NZ_JAOQOR010000001.1, on the reverse strand, counting down.
TGCGCCTCGCCGCGTGAGATCGCCCGCCAGGCGCGACGCCGGTCGGATTGCTTGAGGCCGGAATGCCAGGGCACCGGCTCACAGCCAAAGCGGGCGGTGAACCGGTCGAGAAACGGCTCAGTCAGCGCGATCTCGGGGAGCAGCACCAGCGCCTGCTTGCCCTGCCGCAGAGTCTCGGCCAGCGCCTCGAAATACACCTCCGTCTTGCCCGATCCGGTGACGCCATCGAGCAGCACGGTCTGGAAGGCATGGGCGCGAACATGCTCTGTCAGCCTGTCGGCCGCGGCCTGCTGGTCGGCGCTGAGCGTGACGGTCACGAAGTCGGGGTCCGGATCGGGATAGGGTTGATCGGTGGAGACTTCGACAGCCTCCAGCGCGCCCTGCTTCACCAGCCCGCGAATCACAGCGTCGCTCACCTCGCCAAGGGCGGCGAGTTCACGCACGAGCCCCTGTCGCTCGCCGATGCGTTCCAGCGCCTGCGCGCGCTGGGGCGTCAGCCGATCCGGCACGGCGCCGGTTGGACGATATTCCACCACTGTCTTCTCGCCATCCAGCGCGGACATGGAGGCGAGCGCCATGCGCAGCACGGCAGCGGGCGGGGCAAGGTAATAATCAGCCGTCCACTCGATGAGGCGGCGTAGCGAGGCAGGCAAGGGCGGCGCATCCAGCACGCCGGAAATCGGGCGCAGACGATTGTCGCCGACCGGCGCGACCTCCGGGAAGCGATCCGCTTCCCACACCACGCCGATCATCGGGCGCGGACCCAAAGGCGCGACCACGATCTGCCCCGGCTCCACGCTCATGCCATGCGGCACCCGGTAATCGAGCGGGCCGAGCGCGGCGTTGAGCAGAATGATCCGGGCGCGGGTCATGCCCCGGCCTTAGAGACTGTCTGGCTCGGAGGAAATGGCATCGTCGCTCTGCCTTGGCCCGTCCCGCGGCAGGCGGGCCTTACATCCGGGGGCGTGCGGCGCTATAGGCGGCGCCAATCTCTCCACAACCGGGAACCTCTGGCCATGAAATTCTTCGTCGATACCGCCGACACTGCCGACATTCGCGAGCTTGCCGCCACTGGCCTGCTAGACGGCGTGACGACCAATCCCAGCCTCATCCACAAATCGGGCCGCAAGTTCCTCGAGGTGGTGGAAGAAATCTGCGGGCTGGTCGATGGTCCCGTCTCGGCGGAAGTCGTGGCGCTCGATCATGAGACGATGATGAAGGAAGCCGCCGTGCTCCGGAAGATCGCCGAGAATGTCTGCATCAAGGTGCCGCTCACCATCGATGGCCTCAAGACCTGCAAGGCGCTCACGCAGGATGGCTGCCAGGTCAATGTGACCCTGTGCTTCTCGGCCAATCAGGCCCTACTGGCCGCCAAGGCCGGCGCGACGTTCATCTCGCCCTTCGTCGGGAGGCACGATGACAATGGCTTCGACGGCATGCGGCTGATCGAGGACATCCGGCTGATCTACGACAATTACGCCTTCGAGACGGAAATTCTCGCGGCTTCGCTGCGTCACCCCATCCATGTGCTCGAATGCGCGAAGATCGGTGCGGACGTGATTACGGCGCCGCCAGCGGTCATCAAGTCGCTGGTCAACCATGTGCTGACCGACAAGGGCCTCGCCGCTTTCGCTTCGGACTGGGAGAAGACGGGTCAGTCGATCCTCTGAGTCCTACGGCAGTCCAAAAAGAAGGGCCGCTGTCTCCCGGGAGGCAGCGGCCCTTTTCTTTGGCTCAAAGGACGGCGCGATCTACCGCCCAAAACCCTTCGGCGCGGCATCAACCACGGTCGATCCACTGGCGCCGACCTGCTGGACTTCCAGTGCGCGCTCGGCGATCCCGTCCCTGCCGAAGCGGAAGGCGCCGTCGATGCCGGCGAAGCCCTCGGCGTCGCGTAGCCGCGCCGCCGGGAAGGCGCTCCCGGGCTTCCAGTCCTGCGCGATCCGCACGGTGAGCAGCACCGAATCATAACCGAGCGACGCGAGGCGGTAGGGTGCCGTGCCGTAGGACGAGCGATATTTGGTCGCGAGCGTGCGATAAAGACCATCCGAGACGCCCGCATACCAGGCACCGCGCAGCGCCGTGCTGGCGGAAAGACCGGATTCGGTCGCCCATAGCTCGGTGCCGAGAATGCGCGCGTCCTTGGCGCCGGCGGTGCGCACCAGCGGCGCGGCCTGCAACGCGATGCGACCGACATCTGCGATCAGCAGCGCATCATAGCTGGAACTGGCGGACAGGCGCTGGACCGCCGACTGCACCGAATTCGCCGAGCGATCGAATGTCTCCATCGCCACGACCGTGCCGCCGGCGGCTTTCACCTCGCTGAGGAACGCCTTGCCGGCCCGCTCGCCATATACGCCACGCGGCACGAGCGCCGCGAAATCGCTGAGGCCCCGCGCCCTCGCAAAGCGCACGACGCGCGAGACCGATTGCTCCGGGCTGTAGCCGAGCAGATAGACGCCGTTGCCAGCGACGCTCTCGTCATTGGAATAGCTCAGCACCGGAATGTTGGCGGCGCGCGCAATCGGCGCGACGGCCCGCACCTCGTCCGCCGTCAGCGGGCCGAGGATGAGCTTGTTGCCCTCCGCCACGGCCTTGCGCGCCGCCTCGGCCGGGTTGCGCCCGGTATCATAGGTGGTGACGCGCAGCCGCTCGGTCTTGGTATCCAGCAACGCCATGGTGGTGGCATTGGCCAGCGAGCGCCCGACGCCGGCATTTGTGCCACTCATCGGCACGAGCAGGGCAATGCGGTGCCGCTCCGTATCGGTCGGCAGGCCCTGCGTCACATCCGGCTGCTGTGTCTTGGGCGGCGGAGCAGGCTGCTGCGCCGGCGGCACCACGCGCGTACAGGCCGCCAGCAGCATGGCGCCGATCAGCACAATGCCCTGCAGAATGCGACGGGGCGTCGGGGTGCCTCCAGCCGCGATGTCGAACCTCACTTGCCCCGCAAGGCTCCTCTCTGCCATGGCACACCTCATGTCCGCTTCACTTGAGCCTGGCCTATATATCGTTGCGGGACCGATCGGCAACTTGTCCGACCTCTCGCCCCGCGCTGCCGCCGTGCTGCAGGGTGCGGACGTGGTGGCCGTGGAGGACAGCCGCGTGAGCGCCAAATTGCTGCGCCATGCCGGGTCCGACCGGCCCATGATTCCCTACCATGACCACAGCGATGAGCGGGTTCGCGCCCGTCTGGTCGAGCGCATGGCGAGCGAAGCGGTGGCGCTGCTCTCGGACGCAGGAACGCCGCTCATCTCCGATCCGGGATACAAGCTGGTGCGAGACGCCCGTGCGGCGGGCCGATCCGTGAATACGGTGCCCGGTCCCTGCGCGGCCATTGCGGCGATCACGCTCTCCGGCCTCCCCAGTGACCGTTTTCTGTTCATGGGCTTCCTGCCCCCAAAGACGAAGGCCCGCACTGATACGCTGATGGAAGTGGTGGCGCTCCGTGCGACGCTGGTTTTCTACGAGAGCGGGCCGCGCTGCGCGGCATCGCTGGCGGACATGGCGGCCGTGCTCGGCGATCGTCCGGCCGCGCTCTGTCGAGAGATCAGCAAGGCCTATGAGGAAAGCTTGACCGGCACGCTGACCGAGCTCTCGGCGGCCTGCGCGCAGAAGGAGCCGCGGGGCGAGATTGTGCTGGTGGTCGGCCCGCCGGGAGAGCGCGCCGCGCCGGAAGCCGACGAGATCGATGCGGCGCTGCGCGAGGCGCTGGAGCGGCTGACCGTCTCACAGGCGGCGGGTGAGGTCGCCCGCGCATTGGGGGCGGACCGCAAGGCGCTCTACGCGCGCGCCATGGAACTCAAGGGAAAGTGAAAGGCAGTCCGCCCACGCCGGCGCGGCTTGCGGCCGAGAAGCGGGGCCGGCAGGGCGAGCGGATCGCGGGCTGGTGGTTGCGGCTCAAGGGCTGGACCATTCTTGCGCGGCGGGTGCGTACCCGCGCCGGGGAGATCGACCTGATTGCCCGGCGCGGCAAGATCGTCGCCTTTGTCGAAGTGAAGACGCGGGCCAGCGAGGCGCTGCTCGATGAGGCCATCGACGAGCGGCGGCTGGCGCGCGTTGCGGCGGCGGCGGAAGCGGTCGCCCATAACTGGCTGGGGCCGGATGATGACATGCGCATCGACGTGATGCTGCTTGCGCCGGGTCATCGGCCACGCCATCTGGAAAATGTCTGGCACGGCGGCTAGCGCCTGCGGTCCCGATTGCGTCGCGTGTCAGGGTCTCGGTTCAGAACAAGAACAGGGCTTGAAGCAGCCCGAACGGTGGAAGGTAAGAACGGATGTCGCTCAAGGTCGCTCTGCAGATGGACCCGATGGAGTCGCTGAATATTGCCGGCGATTCGACCTTCCATATCATGATCGCCGCTCAGGCGCGGGGGCACCGGCTCTATCATTATCGCACCGATGATCTGAGCTGGCGCGGCGGACGGCTCTATGCGCAGGCGCGCGAGGTGACGGTGCAGCGTGTGGAGGGCGACCATTATCGCTTCGGCGAGACGATCCGACTGGACCTCGGCCGCGATGTCGATGTGGTCTGGATGCGCCAGGACCCGCCTTTTGACCTCAATTATATCACCGCCACACATTTGCTGGAGCGGATCACCAGCGAAACGCTGGTCGTGAACGATCCAGTGGCCGTGCGCAACGCGCCGGAAAAGCTGTTCGTGCTGGATTTCGCGCGCTTCATGCCGCCGACGATGATCACGCGCAATCTTGAGGAAACGCGCGATTTCCTTACCGAGCATGGCGAGATCGTCGTGAAGCCGCTGTACGGCAATGCCGGCTCGGCGGTGTTTCGCATCGGCGCAGATGGCGCCAATCTCGCCGCACTGGTGGAACTTTTCGGCGAGATGTGGGTCGAAAGCTTCATGGTGCAGGCTTTCCTCAAGGACGTGGCGCAGGGCGACAAGCGGATCGTGCTCGTCGATGGCGAAGTGGCCGGCGCGATCAATCGTATTCCCGGCAAGGGCGAGATTCGCTCGAACCTCGCTGCCGGCGGCACCGCCGCCAAGACCGAGCTGACGGCGGAGGAGCAGGAAATCTGCGCCGCCCTGGGGCCGGAGCTCAAGGAGCGCGGCCTGCTGTTCGTCGGCATCGACGTCATCGGCGGCAAGTGGCTCACGGAAATCAACGTGACGTCACCGACCGGCATTGTCGCCATCGACGCCTTCAACGGCACGGATACCGGCGGCATGATCTGGGATGCGGTCGAGCGTCGCCTGGCGGAGCGGGCGGCCTGAGGCTGCTGCGACAACCAGATGATTGATATGTTGATGATGGGTGACGACAGATGAGCGATTGGGTCGTTCATCTGATCGATGCCGGCGGTTATTGGGGCATCGCTTTGCTGATGGTGCTGGAAAATGTGTTTCCGCCCATCCCTTCCGAGTTGATCATGGGCATTGGCGGCATTCGCGTTGGTCAGGGGAAGATGGACATAGTGCCGCTGCTGGCAGCGGGGACCATCGGCACCACGGTGGGCAATCTTTTCTGGTATCATCTGGGGCTATGCCTCGGCTATGCGCGACTGCGGCCCTTGGTGGAGCGCTATGGTCGCTGGGCGACGGTGCGCTGGCGGGAGGTCGAGTGGCTGGAGCGGATTTTTCTGCGCCATGGCGACAAGATCGTCTTCATCTTCCGCTTCATGCCGGTGTTCCGCACGATCGTCTCGCTGCCGGCGGGGCTGTTCGCCATGCCGTTCTGGCGCTTCGTCATCTGGACGACCGGCGGCGCGCTGATCTGGAACGTGATACTGGTGGGCGCGGGCTATTATCTTGGCGTGCGGTTCGAGCGCATCGATGATTATCTTGGTCCGCTGACCAATATCGCGGTGGCGTTTCTGGTCGTCGGCTATCTTTGGCGGCTGTTCACTTGGAAGTGCGAGCCGCGCGACCGGCCGTAATGTCTTATCCTTCCGCGCGCGGGTGCGCGTTGCGATAGACATCGAGCAGATGCGCCGCATCGACCTGCGTGTAGATTTGCGTCGAGGACAGGCTGGCATGACCGAGCAGTTCCTGCAGTGAGCGCAGGTCCGCGCCGCGCCCGAGCAGATGGGTGGCGAAGCTGTGGCGCAGCGCATGCGGCGTCGTGCGATCGTGCAGGCCAAGGCGCCCGCGTGCCCCCTGAACGGCGCGACGAATCAGCGCCGGGGAAAGGGGGCCGCCGCGCGCGCCCCGGAACAGGGGTGCGTCCTTGCGCGTCGGATAGGGGCAGAGCGCGATATATTCCTCGATCGCGCTGCGCACTTGCGGCAGCAGCGGCACCACCCGCGTCTTGCTCCGCTTGCCCAGCACCCGCAGCGTTTCACCCAGCGGCAGGGCATCGCCGGTCAGTCCCAAGGCTTCGCTGATGCGCAGGCCCGCGCCGTAGAGCAGCATCAGCACGGCCCAGTCGCGCGCCCCGATCCATCCGTCCCGCGCGGTTTCGGCAATGTCCTCGGCGAGCGCGACGGCTTCATCCGGGCTGATCGGTCGCGGCACGCCGGGCTTAACGCGCGGCCCGCGCATCACCGGAATCGTGGCGCCCTCGCCGCCCACAAACCGCAGAAAGGCGCGCAGGGCAGAGAGCTCCCGCGCCGCCGAACTGTTGCCGATGCCTTCCGCCCGGCGCGCCGCCAGAAAGGCGCGCAGATCGCTTGTCGTCAGCGTGGTGATGGCCGCCGATGTCGGCGCGCGGCCGTCCATGTCCGCCATCCAGTCGAGCAGGCGTTCGGCGGTGGAGACATAGGCGCGCACGGTGTGAAGCGAGCGGCGCCGGCCTTCGGCGAGATGCGCGCGCCAGCCTTCCAGCAGCCCTGCCCGCGTTTCGCCGGTCATGACGGCACGGTGCCGGCGAGCAGCTCCTGCCAGATGTCCAGCAAATCGACCGGATACCAGGCCTCGTCATGGGCCGCCAGTTCCTGTGGCGTCCACCAGCGGTGCGAAAGCATGACGGCCTTCTCGAGATCGGTGTGACCCGCCGTGTCGATTCGCGCCTCCGCGACGGGGACCGCGTAAAAGCGCTCCTCGGCATCGACGGGAATGCCCTCGAGCGTGACGAAGGTGACATCGCGCACCGCCACGAGCGGACCGGGTTCGAGGTCGAGCCCTGTCTCCTCGCGCAGTTCGCGCCGCGCGGCCTGCTCAAAGGTTTCGCCCCGATCGACCGCGCCGCCGGGCGTCACCCAAAAAGGCGGGCGATCATCGGGCGTGAAGCGGAAGAGCAGCAGCCGTCCTTGCGGATCGGTGACCAGCAGGCGGGCCGCTGGACGTTTCGCGCGACGGGTCACGCCCCGCTCATTCACCCGGCGCGCGGGCTCGAATGGCGAGGGCATGCACCTTCTCACGCAGCAGATCGGCGAGCGCCGCGTTGACCATGCGCTGCCGCGCAACGCGGGATTGGCCGGTGAAGGAGTCGGCGACGATCTCCACGGTGAAGTGGCTTTCGCCGCTGCCATCATCGCCCATATGCCCGCGATGCTTGGCGCTGTCATTGATGACGGCGAGCTGTTGCGGGGACAGGGCATTTTCCAGCCGCTGTGCGATCTCTTGCCCGACCGGGCCTAGCGAAGCGTCAACCATGCGCCCTATATAAGCGTTTTGGGTCACGCAGCCACAGGGAAGAGACAGTCGTGTCAGGGTCGGGGTTCAATCAGGGTGCATCGCGCCGCCACACGCGCTTTCACGGTCGCGTGGAAGGTGAGGCGCGCCGCTGCTCGCATCCCGGCTGCATGGAAGCAGGTGAGTTCCGCGCGCCGCCCGAGGAAAAGCGCGGCGCACCCGATGGTCCGCCGCAATGGCGCTGGTTCTGCCTGGATCACATCCGCGCGTTCAACACCGAATATAATTACTTCAAGGGCATGAGCCCGGAGGAGATCACGCAGGCGCAGCGCCCTTATGGCGGCTGGGAGCGGGAGACGCGGGCTTTTTCGTCCGCCGCAGCGAGTGGCACGCCGCCGCCGCGCTGGGCCGATTTCTCCGATCCGCTCGATGCCATTGGCGCGCGCTTCAAGATGCGGGCAGCGGAAACCGCGCAAAGGCAGGATGGCAAGCCGCTGTCCGGCGCGGATCGGTCTGCCCTCAAGACGCTCGGCCTTTCGACCGATGCCGACCGGCGCGCCTTGCGCACCCGCTATACCGAGTTGGTCCGCCGCTTTCATCCGGACCATAATGGCGGCGACCGCGCGCATGAGAAAGCGCTGCAAGACGTGATCGCGGCCTATTCCCATCTCCGCAAGGCGCCGGCCTTCGCCTGACGGACCTTGCCGCGCCGGGTCTACGCTGCCATAGGCGCCGGCCCGCTTTCAGGAAGGTGATTGATATGGCGACCGGCACGCCGGCCCGCGCGATGGGCTTCGACTTCGGCACGACGAATAGCGTCGCCGCGATCGCCGAGGGTGGCACGTCGACCATGGTGGAGTTCGCAGGCGACGTGGCGACGGGCGCTGTCTTCCGGTCCGCGCTCTGCTTCTGGGAAGAGGGCGATCGCCGGGCAGCGCTGGCGCGGGAGGCGGGGCCGTGGGCCATCGCGGAATATCTGGAATTTCCACAAGGCTCGCGATTCATCCAGTCATTCAAGTCGGTCGCGGCCAGTCCGCTGTTCGACCAAGCCAGCATCTTCGACCAGCGCATGACCTTCGAGCAGTTGGGCGAGGCATTTCTGGACCGTATGGTTGCGCATGCCGGACGCGCGCTGGGTACGGGGCCAGACGGTCGCCCTGAGCGCATCATGGTTGGACGGCCGGTGCGCTATGCCGGGTCGCGACCGGATGAGGCGCTGGCCCGCACGCGCTACGATGCCATGTTCCGCACCTTCGGCACGGACATCCACTATGTCTATGAGCCGCTCGGCGCCGCCTTCAGCTTTGCCAGCCGCCTGTCCGAGCCGGCGACTGTGCTGGTCGCGGACTTTGGCGGCGGGACGAGCGATTTTTCCATCGTGCGGATGCGCCCCGCCGGCGACGGGCGGCGCTGCGAACCGCTGGGTCATGCCGGTATCGGTATTGCGGGCGACCGGTTCGACTATCGCATCGTCGATCATCTCGTGCTTCCCATGCTCGGCAAGGGCAGCAGCTATCGCTCCTTCGACAAGGTTCTGGAGATCCCCCGGAGCCATTTCGCGGACTTTGCCGATTGGTCGCGGCTCGCCCTGATGCGCAACCGGCGGACCATGGAAGAGCTGGCGCGGCTGCAGCGCGCTGCCGTCGATCCTGCCGCTATCGGCCGGATGATCGCCATCATCGAGCGGGAGCTCGGCTATGCGCTCTACGATGCAGTCGGCCAGCTCAAGCGTGCGCTGTCGAGCGAGGATGGAGCGCATTTCCGCTTCGAGAGCGATGATCTGGCGATCGATGCCGATGTGACGCGCGCCCAGTTCGAGCGCTGGATCGCGCCGGATGTCGCGCGGATCGAGGAGACGGTCGATCAGGCCCTGGCAGACGCCGCATTGGACGCCGGCGCCATCGACCGGGTGTTCCTCACAGGCGGATCGTCCCTCATCCCCGCAATTCGCGCGATATTCGAACGCCGGTTCGGTGCCGAGCGGATCGCGACCGGCGGAGAACTGACGTCCATCGCGCACGGTCTCGCGCTGATCGGGTTGGAGCACGATCCGGCGGAATGGGCGGTCTGATCCGCCTGATGGAACCCTACCTTCTATCGACAGGGCGCGCGGCAATCGGTTAGGGGCTGTGTGACTCGCAGGAAGATGATGACTATGACCGATCTGCCCAACACCAATTCCGACATGCGCAGCGAGGTGCTGCTCGATGCGCCCGATCGCGTCGTGAGCGCGCGCGAGGTGTTCGGGGTCGATATCGACATGGAGATCCCCGCCTTTTCCGAAGCGGACGAGCGCGTTCCGGATACGGACCCCGCCTATGTGTTCGATCCGGACACGACGCTCGCGATCCTGGCGGGCTATGCCTATAATCGCCGGGTGATGGTGCAGGGCTATCACGGCACCGGCAAGTCGACTCACATCGAGCAGATCGCGGCGCGGCTCAACTGGCCCTGCATCCGCATCAACCTCGATGCGCATATCAGCCGCATCGATCTCGTCGGGCGTGACGCCATCGTCCTCAAGGACGGTCAGCAGGTCACCGAGTTCAAGGAGGGCCTGCTGCCCTGGGCCCTGCAGCGTCCGGTGGCGTTGGTGTTCGACGAATATGACGCCGGTCGGCCCGACGTGATGTTCGTCATCCAGCGCGTGCTGGAAGCCGACGGCAAGATGACCCTGCTCGACCAGAACCGGGTGATTCGTCCGAGCCCCTGGTTCCGCATGTTCGCCACCGCCAACACGGTCGGCCTGGGTGACACCACGGGCCTCTATCATGGCACCCAGCAGATCAACCAGGGCCAGATGGACCGCTGGAATCTGGTGGTGACGCTGAACTATCTGCCGGCCGAGACCGAAGCGCAGATCGTGCTCGCCAAGTCCGGCGAATATGATCATCCGGGCGGGCGCGAGGAAGTCGCCAAGATGATCCGCGTCGCGGAACTGACCCGTCAGGGCTTTATCAACGGGGATATTTCCACCGTGATGAGCCCGCGCACGGTGATCTCATGGGCGCAGAACACCCTCATCTTCAAGGATGTCGGCTTCGCCTTCCGCCTGTCGTTCCTCAACAAGTGCGACGAGGCGGAGCGGGCGCTGGTGGCGGAATATTACCAGCGCGTGTTCGGCAAGGATCTGCCGGAAAGCGTCGTCAGCAAGAGCGCCTGACGCGGCAAGGCGGCCCGAGCGCGGGCCGCCTTCGCGAATGGGTGATCAGGCGATGCGCGTGCGGGTCACCCGGTAGCGCAGGGCGACGCCGGCCAGCGCGAAGCCGGCAATCATCATGGCCCAGGTCGCCGGCTCCGGAATGGCGGGCGGCGGCGCCATCATCGCGCGCATCAGCGGGCCGGCGGTCTCCGTGTGCGACGCTGCCTGCGGCTCCGCGGCCTCGTCGAAATAGCTGCCCAGCACCGAATGGGTGAACTTGTAGGGCGCGCCTTCGAACACGGTTGGCGTCGGTTCAGTCACGGTCGCCATCGGCGTGGCAGGTGCCGGACTGGTGAAATAGCTGTCGAGCACGGAGTGGGTGAATTTGTACTGGCCGCCCTCGAAAACGCCTTGCGAATCCGCATAGTGGCCCAGCCAATTGTTGAGCTGGGCATAATTGTTGAAGTTGCGCACGCCATCCAGGCCCTTGAAGACCATCTGCTGGCTGCCGCCGCTGTTGATCGCAAAGCTGAAATCGCGCTGCGAGAAGCTGGCCTCCGTGTGCAGAATGCTGGTCAGCAGGGCGATGCGCGCATTGAGATTGACCGCCGCGCTGACGCTCTGGATCGGCAGGAGTGCGCCGCTCGTCAGCATCGCGGCAAGGCAGGCAGTCCGGATCATGGGCAATCGTCCTATCACAAAAAGCTGCGCGGCCTGGCCGCTCCAGCACCGTCCCTTGGGGACGCTGATAGGCAGGCAGGCCGCGTTCGAAAATGGATTTAACCAAGAAATCCTAATAATTTGGGTGCTGTTCCACAGCGGCACAGCTGCACGCGCAAAGGTTGACGGGCTGAGATGGGCCGCTCTGCCAAAGGGCAGGAGGGTTGACAGGATCGGGGCACTGGACCAGCCCATTGTACATCATGGCTGACCGTTCCCCCCTCGACCGCTTCAAGGAAGTACTCACCGGCGCCTCGCGCGCTGTCGCACATGATGCCGAGGTTGAGCTCGGCTTCACGCCCGATGCACCGCACCTCGCCGGCAAGCAGATCAAGGTGCCCACGCCGATGCGCAATCTGCCGGCGGATCAGGTCGCGCTCGCGCGCGGCTTTGCAGACAGCTTCGCGCTCAAGCTTCGCCACCATGATGCGCGACTCCATTCCGCGCGGGCGCCGAGCGAGCCAGCCGCGCGCGCCGTCTATGATGCCGTCGAGATGGTCCGCTATGAGGCGCTGGGCTCCAAGAACTACGCCGGCATGCGCGCCAATCTCGCTGCCGCGCTGGACATGCGCACCCATTCCGACCCGATCACGCGCGCGCAATCGGCCGATGAAGTGCCGGTGCAGGGCGCCGTTGCCTTGCTGCTGCGCGAGAAGCTGACCGGGGAAGCGCCGCCGCCCGAATCGCTCAAGGGCATCGAATTTCTGCGCGAGTGGATCGACGAGAAGGCCGCTGACGACTTTGAAGGCCTGTCTTTGTGCCTCGACGATCAGCAGGCCTTTCAGGACAAGGTGCTCTCGATGCTCCAGCATCTCGAGCTGGTGCGCGCGGAGGTTCCCCCCGAATCGCCCGATGAGGATGACGAGGACCAGGACGAGCAATCCGAGCAGCAGGATGAGGACAAGGAAGAAGACGAGGGCGAAGAGGACGATCAGTCCCGCGCCGACACGCGCGGCGAGGATAAGGGCGAGCCGGGCGAGGAGATGTCCGAAGAGCGCCAAGAGCAGGACGGCGACTCGGATGAGGATGGCGATGGCGACGCGCAGGATGACGATGGCGCCATGCCCGTGCGCCCCAATCGCCCCTTGTCGGACCTGCCGCCGGACTTCGACTACCACGCCTATACGACGAAGTTCGACGAGGTGGTGACGGCGCTCGACCTGTGCGATGCCGATGAACTCGTGCGCCTGCGTGGTTTTCTTGACCAGCAGCTCGCCCCGTTCCAGGGCGCGGTCTCCAAGCTGGCGCACCGTCTGCAGCGGCGCCTGCAGGCCCAGCAGAACCGCAGCTGGGATTTCGACCAGGAAGAAGGCATGCTCGATGCCGCGCGACTGGCGCGCGTTGTCGTCAATCCCGCGCACTCGCTCTCCTACAAGATGGAGCGGGACACCGATTTCCGCGATACGGTGGTGACGCTGCTGATCGACAATAGCGGCTCTATGCGGGGGCGCCCCATCGGCATCGCAGCGATCAGCGCGGACATCATGGCCCGCACGCTGGAGCGCTGCGGCGTGAAGACCGAGGTGCTGGGCTTCACCACCCGCGCCTGGAAAGGCGGGCAGAGTCGCGAACAATGGCTGGCCGCCGGGCGCCCGCCGCGGCCCGGTCGTCTCAACGATCTGCGCCACATCATCTACAAGAAGGCGGATGAGCCCTGGCGCCGTGCCAAGGCCAGCCTCGGCCTGATGATGCGCGAGGGGCTACTCAAGGAGAATATCGACGGCGAGGCGCTGCTCTGGGCGCACAATCGCCTGCTCGCCCGGTCCGAGGAGCGGCGCATCCTGATGGTGATTTCCGATGGCGCGCCGGTCGACGATTCGACGCTGTCGGTGAACAACGGCACCTATCTGGAGCGGCACCTGCGGCAAGTGATCGGGTGGATCGAAGGGCGCTCACCGGTCGAGCTGATCGCCATCGGCATCGGCCACGACGTCACCCGCTACTACAAGCGCGCCGTGACGATCATGGATGCCGAGCAACTGGGCGGTGCGATGGTTGAGCAACTCGCGGCGCTGTTCGACAAGGACTAGTGGGACGAGCCTTGCGTCGGGGAGCATTTCTTCGCCTGGGGAAGCGCCGATCATGACGCCGAAGCGGTCTTCGCCGATCTTCACCGTTCGTGCTGAGTAGGCTCTGAGGAGCGCCGCAGGCGCATATCGAAGAGCCGTATCGAAGCATCGTAGCGCAGGGGCCGGTCCTTCGATATGCTGCTTCGACGGGCTCAGCAGCTACTCAGGACGAACGGAGAGCTGCTCGAAGAATATCTGTGCCGACGCCGGCAATGGCGCCCATCAGGCGGCGCTGGAGGCAGGCCGGCCCAGCGTTCCCGCTCAGACCGGCCTGTCCTTTATCACTTGAGCGCGGCGCAGGCTTCCTGGATGCGCGTGCAGGCCTTGCGGAGGATTTCTTCCGAGGTCGCGTAGCTCACGCGGAAGGCCGGGGCGAGGCCGAAGGCGCCGCCGTGGACGGCTGCGACGCCCTTGCTCTCGAGGAAATAGGTGATCAGGTCCTCGTCCGTGGCGATGGTCTTGCCCTCGGGCGTGGTCTTGCCGATGCAGCCGGCGGCATCCGGGTAGACGTAGAAGGCGCCTTCCGGCGTCGGGCAGTTGAGGCCCGGCGCGTCGTTCAGCATCGCCACCACCAGATCGCGCCGCTTGCGGAATGCCTCGTTGCGCTCGATGAGGAAGCTCTGGTCGCCATTCAGTGCGGCCGTTGCCGCGGCCTGGCTGATCGAGCAGGGGTTAGAGGTCGACTGCGACTGCAGCTTGGCCATCGCCTTGATGATCCACTGCGGGCCACCGGCGTAGCCGATGCGCCAACCGGTCATCGAATAAGCCTTGGACACGCCGTTCACGGTCAGCGTGCGCTCGTAGAGATCCGGGCAGACCTGCGCGATCGTCTTGAACGGTGTCGGCGCGTACCAGACATGCTCGTACATGTCGTCGGTGAGGATCAGCACATGCGGGTGCTTGCGCAGCACATCGCCGAGCGCCATCAGCTCCTCGCCGGAATAGGCCGCGCCCGTCGGGTTGGAGGGCGAGTTGAGCAGCACCCAGCGCGTCTTGGGCGTGATCGCGGCGTCGAGCTGGGCCGGCGTGATCTTGTAGAGCTGGTCGGCACCGGCCGCGATGATCACCGGCGTGCCGCCGGCAAAGTTCACGATGTCGGGATAGCTCACCCAATAAGGCGCCGGGATGATGACCTCGTCGCCGGCTTCCACCGTCGCGACCAGCGCGTTGAACAGGGTGTGCTTGCCGCCCGAGTTCACGCTGATCTCGCTCGTCTTGTAGGAGAGCTCGTTATCGCGCTTGAACTTGGCGGCGATGGCTTCCTTCAGCTCGGCGGTGCCGTCGACATTGGTATATTTGGTCTGGCCACCGCGGATCGCGGCGATGGCGGCATCCTTCACGAAATCGGGCGTGTCGAAGTCCGGCTCGCCAGCGGAAAGGCCGATGATGTCCTTGCCTTCCCGCTTGAGGGCAATGACCTTGTCGGTCATCGCGAGCGTGGCGCTGGGCTGAATACGGCCGAGGGCGGCGGAAGTCCGGGACATGGAAAGCTCCTGACAGTCAGGGATGATGCGCGTGGCGCCCGGGACGCTCCCGGACGGCGCGGTGCATAGTGCGCTCAGCCTTGCGGTGCAACCAGCCTCGCAGCCATCAGCCCGCGCGCGGCATTGCCGATGAGGAAACCGTCTGCCAGATCTTCCGGCCGCAGGTCGGCCTCCTGCGCCTTGCCCTGGTCGATCAGGCTCTGGCGCAGCACGCCCGGCAGCAGGCCGCGCGCAAGGGGTGGCGTCAGCAGGGTCTCGCCCCGCTGGAGGAACAGGTTGGTGAAGCAACCCTCCGTCAGATAGCCGGCCTCGTCGGTCAGCAGCACTTCGAACGTGCCCGATTGCCGCAGGGGCACTTCATAATGGCGCCGGTCCGTGGTCTTGTGCCGCACGCGAATATCGTCTCCGCCGAGCAGGCGGGGCGCGATGCTCACCGACGTCGGTCCCTCCAGCAAGGGCGGCATTTCGCGAACCTCGATGCTGAGCGTGCCGATCCGGCCGAGCAGGATGCGCACGCGCCTCGGCTCGACAAAGCCGAAGGTCGCGGCCTGCAGTTCGTTGCGCAGCTCATGCCGGTCGAGAATGAAGCCAAGTTCGTGCGCGCTGCGTTCGAGTCGCCGGATGTGGAGGTCGAGAAGCGGCAGCCCGATCTCGGGATCGAAGGCCATGGTTTCGATGAGGTCGAAATGATGGGCCTTTGCGATCAAAGCACGTTCTCCCCAACGGCCAGAAACCGTCCCTTGTCGAGGCATTCCTGCCATTCTGCCTCCGGCTGGCTGTCCGCAACGATGCCGGAGCCCAGCCCGACGATACCCGCCTCAGCGTCCTTCTCCAGCACGATGGTGCGGATGGCGACATTGAACCGTGCGGTGCCGTCCGGTGCAATATGGCCGATGCTGCCCGTATAGAGTCCGCGCCCGAACCGTTCGACCTCGCGGATGATCTCCATGGCGCGCAGCTTGGGCGCGCCGGTGATCGATCCGCAGGGGAAGAGGGCGCGCAGCACGTCCGCCGGCCCGAGTTGCGGTTGCAGCCGGCCCTCGACGACGGAGATCATCTGATGGACCGTGGGATAATGCTCGACATGGAAGAGAGCGGGCACCGCGACGCTACCTGGCTCCGTGACGCGCGAGATATCGTTGCGCAAAAGGTCAACGATCATCAGATTTTCGGCGCGCTGCTTGGGGTCGCTGGCGAGGTCGCGTGCGGCGGCGGCATCGCGGTCCGGATCGGCATCGCGCCGCGCAGTGCCTTTCATCGGCCGGGTCGTCACCATGCCATCGGCCAGCGTGAAGAAGCTCTCGGGCGAGAAAGACAGGACATGCCGGTCATCATGACGCAGCAAGGCGCCGTGGCCGGCGGCGGCGCGGGGCCGGATGGCGCGATAGGCGGCGAGGGGATTGCCATCGATGGCGACGCGGGCGGGAAAGGTCAGGTTCGCCTGATAGATGTCGCCGGCGCGGATATAGTCCAGCACTGTCCCGATGGCGCGGCCATAGTCCGCGCGCGAGATCATCGGCTCGATCGGGCCGATCGTGACGGGCGTCTCCGGCAACAGAGCATCCACGGCATCCGCCGCGATGGGCTGGAGCGCGTCGAACAAGCCGAACCAGAGCAAGGGTCCGGCATCGCCCTCGCGCGGCACACAGCCGTTCAGCCGCGCCTCGAAGGCGTGGCCCGCGGCGTAGGAAAGGTAGCCGGCGGCGTGGAGGCCGGTTTTGACGGCAGCCTCAACCCGCGCCAGCGCAGGCAGCACATCGGCCAGCCGATCGGCTCGGATGATGTCGCACGGGTCGCGGAACAGCGTCGCGCTGCCCGATCCGTCTGCCCGCGCATCATCGAGCAGCACGAAAGGCGCGTCGGACGATATGGGCAGGGCGAGGCGAGTCATGGCGCCCTATTGGCAGCGTGATGGCATCAAGGCCAGCGTTTCAGGACCGTCAGACTCGGTGTAGAAGCTGGACAGGCGGCAGCGTCGAGGAGGTTCGTCTCATGCAGGCTTTGATACATCTGGCTTTGGCGATGGGGAGCTTCGTCGGCACGCACCTTCTCCTGTCCCATCCCCTTCGTGCGCCTCTGGTGGCGCGGCTGGGCGAGCGGGGCTTTCTTGGCCTCTATACCCTCACCGCCTTTGCCACGCTGGGCTGGACGATCCTCGCTTTCCGGGCCGCGCCCGCCGCGCCGCTGCTGTGGATGGCGCCCATCGGCCTGTGGCACCTTGGCGGGCTGGTGATGGCGCTCGCCGGCGTCATGCTGGTTGGCTCGCTCATCGGTAATCCGGCGATGGTCGATCCCACCGGGCAGATGACCGCGCCCGAGCGCGCCCGGGGTGTCTATGCCGTAACGCGCCACCCGATGATGTGGAGCTTCATTCTCTGGGCGCTGGTTCACGCCACGCTCTGGCCATCCGGACGGACGCTGATCCTGAGTGGCGGCATCGCCCTGCTCGCCTGTGTGGGTGCGCTGGGGCAGGACCGGAAGAAGGCGCGGCTCCTGGGTGCGCCATGGCGCCAGTGGCAGGCGCGCACGAGCTTTGTGCCATTCGTCGCGCTCCTGTCCGGGAAGGCGGAGTGGCACGCGCTGTGGCCGGGCGTCGTTCCGGTGCTCGGCGGCGTCATCCTCTGGCTCGGTGCCACCTGGGCGCATCCCTTGCTGGGCGGACCGTTCGTGCCGCCTTGGCTGTGGATTGGATGACACAGTCTCTCCCAAAATCGACGCGCCACCCCGGTTTGGGCCGGCCGGCACCGTCAATGTCGTGGATTGTCAGCCGCTGTTCGGCGCATGGCGAATCCGTGTCATCGGCTATCGCGGGAGCGGAAGGCGTATCATGTTCGGGTTTGGCAGGATCGCAGGCGCAATAATGGCTCTGTTCGCGGCGCTGGGCCTTGCGCTGTTGCTGCGTTCCGCGCCCGAGGCGGCGCGCTGGTCGCTGATGATCTGCGTGATGGGCTTTGTCGGCGCCACCATGCGTCTGCGCCGACTCGACGCCGGTTTCTGATCTGCGGCCGGGTCAGCTGCCCCGGCGCCCGATCAGTCGAACAGCGAGCTGACCGAGCTTTCGTCCGCGATCCGGCGGATCGCTTCACCGAGCAGCGGCGCAATCGGCAACTGACGGATCTTGGTCGAGGCCGCGACGGAGGGCGTGGCGAGAATCGAATCGGTGATGACCAGCTCGCGCAGAGCCGAGCCTTCCACCCGCGCGACTGCGCCGCCCGAGAGCACGCCATGCGTCACATAAGCGACGACGTCGGTCGCGCCGGCATTCTTGAGCGCGGCGGCGGCGTTGCAGAGCGTGCCTGCCGAATCGACGATGTCATCGATCAGGATGCAGAAGCGGCCCTTCACGTCGCCGATGATGTTCATCACTTCCGATTCGCCGGCGCGCTCGCGGCGCTTGTCGACGATGGCGAGCGGCGCATTGTCGAGCCGCTTGGCCAGCGCACGAGCACGGACCACGCCGCCCACGTCCGGCGAGACGACCATCAGATTCTCATTCGGGAAACGGGCCTGAATGTCTGCGGACATCACCGGTGCGCCGAACAGATTGTCGGTCGGGATATCGAAGAAGCCCTGGATCTGTCCGGCATGGAGGTCGACCGAAAGGACACGATTGGCGCCGGCGGTGGTGATGAGGTTTGCCACCAGCTTGGCCGAGATCGGCGTGCGCGGGCCGGGCTTGCGGTCCTGCCGGGCGTAGCCGAAATAGGGAACCACCGCCGTGATGCGCCGCGCCGATGCGCGCTTGAGCGCATCGATCATGATTAGCAGTTCCATGAGATTGTCGTTGGCCGGATAGCTGGTCGACTGCACGACGAACACATCCTCGCCGCGCACATTCTCGTGAATCTCGACGAAGATTTCCTCGTCCGCAAAACGCCGCACGCTCGCATCGGTGAGCGGGAGCTCCACATAATCGGCAATCGCCTGGGCGAGCGGCATGTTGCCGTTGCCAGAGATGATCTTCATGTCGGGGTCCCCATGGCTGCGGTTGTCGCGGCCCCTCTAGCGAGCAGGTGCCCCGCTGAAAAGGCGCTTGTGACGGTTCGGGGACAAGGGGTTGCGGTCAATGGTGCGGCAAGGCCGCATATCCGGCTCGGCGACGCCCTTGCTCCCGCCCCCGCCCGCCCATAAAGCGGCGCTATGACAGCCTCTCTCCGGATCGCCATGGCCCAGCTCAACCAGAGCATGGGTGATATCACGGGTAATGCAGAGGCCATGCTGGCCTGCCGGGACAAAGCACGCGAGCAGGGCACGGATCTGATCGTGTATCCCGAGTTGCAGCTCATCGGCTATCCGCCCGAGGATCTGGTGCTCAAGCCCGCGCTGGCCGCACGCGCCGAGACCGCGCTGCATCGGCTTGCCGAGGCGACGGCGGATGGCGGCCCGGCGATGCTTGTCGGCACGGTCATCGCCAACAAAGGCCTGCTGTTCAATTGCGTGGCGCTGCTCGATGGCGGCAAGGTCGTCGCGATCCGCCAGAAGCGCGAGCTGCCCAACTACGGAACCTTTGATGAGAAGCGCCTGTTCGCGCCCGGGCCGCTGCCCGACCCAGTCGAGTTTCGCGGCGTGAAGCTGGGTCTGCCGATCTGCGAGGACATCTGGTTCCCGTTCGTCACCGGGCATCTGGCGGAAAAGGGCGCGGAGCTGCTCATCTCGATCAACGGCAGCCCCTATGAGGTGGCCAAGGATGATTTCCGCGTCCGCGGCGTGTGCATGGAGCGCGTCAACGAGACAGGCTTGCCGCTCCTGTATCTCAACCGCGTCGGCGGGCAGGACGAGCTCGTGTTCGACGGTGCTTCCTTCGTGCTGAATGCGGATGGCGACATCGCCCATATGCTGCCGGACTGGGAGGAAGCGCTGGTCATCACTCAGTGGGACCGAGGCGACGATGGCCGGTGGTTCTGCAAGCCGGGCGAGGTGCACGCGCTCGATGCGCATCCGGCGGATATTTATCACGCGATGGTCGTGGGCCTGCGCGACTATGTGAATCGCAACCGCTTTCCCGGCGTGGTGCTGGGCCTTTCGGGCGGGATAGACAGCGCGCTTTCCGCAGCTGTGGCGGTGGATGCGCTGGGGGCGGATCGCGTCTGGTGCGTGATGATGCCGTCGCGTTTCACCGGCCAGGAAAGCCTGGACGATGCAGCGGAATGCGCGCGGCTGCTCGGCTGCCGGCTCGATACCATCCCGATTTCGCCCGCTGTCGGCGCGTTCGATGCCATGTTGGCGGAGGCGTTCACCGGGCGGACCGCGGATCTGACCGAGGAGAATATCCAGTCGCGCATTCGCGGTGTGACGCTGATGGCGCTCTCCAACAAGTTCGGCCACATGCTGCTGACCACCGGCAACAAGAGCGAAATGAGCGTGGGCTATGCCACCATTTATGGCGACATGGCCGGCGGCTATTCGGTGCTCAAGGATGCCTATAAGACAACCGTGTTCGATCTCTCGCGCTGGCGCAACGCGGAGAAGCCGTCGCTTGGGCTAGGGCCGGATGGGCCGGTGATGCCGGAGCGGGTCATCACCAAGCCGCCCACCGCAGAGTTGCGCGAGAACCAGAAGGATTCGGACAGCCTGCCGCCTTATGAGGTGCTGGACCCCATCCTCTACGGCCTGGTCGAACAGGAAAAGTCGGTCGATCAGCTTGCTGCCATGGGTTTCGATCGCGCAACCGTCGCCCGCATCGAGCGGCTGCTCTATGTGGCGGAGTATAAGCGTCGTCAGGCGCCGCCGGGGGTGAAGCTGGGTGGCCGCAATTTCGGCCGCGACCGACGTTATCCCATCACCAATGCTTTCCGGACCGCCTGAACCATGACCGTCATCACCCGTTTCGCGCCGTCGCCGACCGGCCATCTGCATGTTGGCAACATCCGCGCGGCGCTGCATAACTGGCTGTGGGCGCGCAAGATGGGCGGGCAGTGCCTGCTGCGCATCGATGATACCGACACCGCGCGCAGCGAAGAGCGCTTTGTCGAGGGCATCCGGGCTGATCTCGCCTGGCTCGGCCTCGATATGGACGGCGAGGTGCGCCAGTCCGCGCGGTTCGATCTCTATGAGGAGAAGTTGGCGGCTCTGCGGGCCGCCGGGCGGGTCTATCCCTGCTTTGAGTCGGCGCAGGAGCTGGACTTGCGGCGCAAGATCCTGCTCGGGCGCGGTCTGCCCCCGGTCTATGATCGCGCGGCGCTGGCGCTGAGCGCAGACGAGATCGCGGTGAAGCAGGCTGCGGGCGAGCAGCCGCACTGGCGCTTCAAGCTGGACCATGATGCGCCGATCGAATGGGTCGACCTGATCCGGGGCGACCAGCATTTCGACCCCAAACTGCTCTCCGATCCCGTGATTCGCCGGGCGGACGGCAGCTGGCTCTATATGCTGCCCTCGGTGATCGACGATATCGACATGGGCGTCACCCATGTGCTGCGCGGCGAGGATCATGTCTCCAACACGGCCACGCAGTTGCAGATGTTTGCGGCGCTGGGTGCGCCGCTGCCGCAGTTCGCTCATATGGCCCTGCTCACCGGCGCGGAAGGCAAGCTCTCCAAGCGACTCGGCGCGGTGGGTGTTGGTGATCTCCGGGAAGCGGGGGTCGAGGCGATCACCATCAGCGCGCTGCTCGCGCGGCTCGGCACCAGCGATCCGGTGGAGCCGGTGATCAACATGGCCCCGCTGATCGAGCGCTTCGATTTCGCGCATTTCGGGCGAGCGCCCGCCCGCTTCTCGGATGAAGAGCTGTTCGGCCTCAACGCCAAGATCGTCCACATGCTGCCCTATGAGGCGGTCGCCGATCGCCTCCCGGCGCAGATCGAAGCTGCCGCCTGGCCAGTCGTGCAGCCCAATCTCGAGACGGTGGCCGGGGCTGCGGACTGGATCGCCGTGCTGAGCGGCGATATCGCGCAGCCTGACCTCGACGCCGAAGACCGCGCGTTCCTTGCCGAGGCGGCCGAGGCTGCGGCGGAGATCGACTTTGCCGCCGATCCCTGGCGGGCGCTGACCGGCGCCCTCAAGCAGAGCAGCGGGCGCAAGGGCAAGGCCTTGTTTCTGCCGTTGCGTCTCGCCCTGACCGGCGTAGACCACGGTCCTGACATGGCCGCGTTGCTGCCGTTGATCGGGCGGGATCGCGCGATTGCCCGGCTGCGGACTGCCGCTAGCAGCTGAGCGATCGTCGGCGCCGCTGAGCCCACTCCCGGCCGACCCATGCGTACTCTGACACCCGATAAAAACCCCTTCGCCTGATCTCTATTTAGTGATAGTATAACATCACAAATAAAATCAGGAGAGGTGTCATGTCCCTTGTGTCGTCTCAATCATCCTATGCACCCCAGAGCGGCTATGCGGCCCGGCGGTCACCGGGCGCGCTGGCAGCGGCCATTGCCTTTAATGGCGGGCTCATCGGGCTGTTGATCGCCTTGCCGGCCACACATTATCTGAGGCCCGCACCGACCCCTCCCATTGATGTGCGGTTCGTGCCGACCGCTCCGTTGCCGCCGCCCGTCACACCGGAGCCGGACGCGAAAGTGGAGACTCAGCCAATTCGTCCGCTCGATACGCCACGCGACCCGGTGAGGGTCGATCCGCAGATCAACCTCGGCACCATGACCGATTTGACGACGAAGCCCTACCCGCCTTTGCCGGACCCAGATGCCGGCAAGACCATCGTCACGCCGCCCGCTGCGCCAGTCATCGTGCCCGCTCAGCCGGATGCGCGGTTTGCTGACCGGTTTCGCCCGCCTTATCCGCCCGCCATGCAGCGCGAAGGGCGCGAGGGCAGCGTCACGGTGCGGGTCAGCATCGACGAGCGTGGACGGGTGACCGCGGTCGAGCAGGTCCGCGCGAGCGATCCGGCCTTCTTCGAGGCGGCCCAGCGCCACGCGCTGCGGGCCTGGCGTTTCCGCCCGGCGACGCGGGATGGCGTGCCGGTCGCGTCCGAGCAGGTGCTCACCTTGCGCTTCGAACTGGAACGTTAAGCGAGGCGTCACGATGACGCGCTGCTTTTCAAGGCCATGGTGGCTCCCTATGTAGGCGCCATGGCCATTTTTCCCCGCCCGGTTTCTCCACGGAGCGCTGCGTCCGATTTGCGCGAGATGTTCGCGCCCGATCGCCCGCACCGCTGGAGCATTCTTGCGCTCTCGGTGACGCTGACTGGCGTTCTGCTGTGGGGGTTCGCGATCGACTCGCGCAAGCCGGAGCAGGAACGGCAGATCATCTACATCGAGAACTGGGAGGCCAACCGGCCGGACAGTGCGATCATCCAGCGCCAGATTGAGGATTTCGCGCGGTATCGGGTGGCGCTTGAGAGCAAGCAGGGCGAGTTTCAACGCCTCGCCGATAGTCTCGGCATCGACTGGCGCGAGGATGCCGCGCGCACCAAGCGTGAGCGCGAAGAACTGTTCGATGCGAAGGAAAAGGAGCTGCAGCAGAAGCTCGCCGCGGCTCTGGCCAAGGAAGGCGGCGTAGCGGGCAATACCGCGACGGCAACGCCCTGACTCTTCCGGGCGACAGCGCCTGGCTGATGGCAGCCATCGCCTTGTCCCACCGCTCACGTGGTCGCACCGCGCCCAATCCCAATGTCGGATGCATAATGCTCGATGCCGCTGGCCGCGTCGTCGGGCGGGGCTGGACCCAAGCGGGCGGCCGCCCCCACGCCGAGGCGATGGCACTGGCCATGGCCGGGGCATCGGCGCGGGGCGGCACGGCCTATGTCAGCCTGGAACCCTGCGCGCACCAATCCGCGCGCGGCCCTTGCTGTTCGGATCTGCTGGTGGAGGCCGGCGTGCGCCGCGTCGTCGTGGCGGCAGGCGATCCCGATCCACGGACCAACGGTCGCGGCATCGCGCGCTTGCGGGACGCGGGGCTGATCGTCGATACTTTGCCAAAGCTGGCGCCCGCGGCGCGGGCCGCAATGGCTGGCTTCTTCATGCGCCAGCAGGCCGGGCGTCCTCAGGTTACACTCAAGCTTGCCACCTCACTCGATGGCTGCATTGCGCTGGAAGACGGGACGAGCCAGTGGATTACCGGCCCGGCGGCGCGGGCACATACCCATCTGGAGCGGGCGCGGCACGAGCTGATCCTGGTTGGGCGCGGCACGCTCGCACAGGATCAGCCCCGGCTGGACGTGCGCCTGCAAGGGCTGGAGTCGCGTTCGCCCGTCCGGGTGCTCCTAAGTCGCAGCGGTGCGGCGCCGGATGATTGGCTTTCGATCCAGACTCCGGCTCAAATCGCGGGCCTTCCCGGCGATCATCTGATGGTCGAGGGCGGCGCTCAGACGGCTGGCGCCTTTCTCGCGGCCGATCTGGTTGATCGTCTGCTGCTGTATCGCGCGCCGATCCTCATCGGGCGCGGCAAGGCTGCGCTGGGCGACATCGGGCTCAATCGTCTGGCCGATGCCCACGGCCGCTGGCGGCTGGTCGACGCGCGCAATTTGGCGCCAGACCGGCTGGAGGTTTACGAACGCGTGCGGCCCGCATAGAGCAGCAGGCATGTTTACCGGCATCATCACCGACATCGGCACCATCCAGAGCGCGCAGCAGCGCGGCGACCTGCGGCTGGTCATCGGCTGCCATTACGACATGGAGGGCGTGGATATCGGCGCTTCCATTGCCTGTTCCGGCGTGTGCCTCACCGTGGTGGACAAGGGCGCCGACTGGTTCGCGGTCGATCTGTCGGCCGAGACCGTCTCGCGGACCGCGCAGGGCGCCTGGGCAGAAGGGCGGTTGCTCAATCTGGAGCGCGCGCTCAAGCTCGGGGACGAGCTGGGCGGGCACATCGTTACGGGTCATGTCGATGGCATCGGCGAAGTCGCAGACATCACAGCCGAAGGTGATTCGCACCGGGTCACCGTGCGGCTTCCGGCCGATCTTGCCCCCTATGTCGCGGCCAAGGGGTCGATCACGGTCGATGGCGTGTCGCTGACCGTGAATGCGGTGGAAGACGGCCCCGAGGGCTCGACTTTCGGCCTCAACATCATCCCGCACACCTGGTCGGTGACAACCTTCGGCGAGCTCGCGCCGGGCCAGCCAGTGAATCTGGAAATCGACGTGCTGGCCCGATATCTGGCGCGCATGAAGGATCATCAGGCCCGCAGCTAAGGCGCAGTTGCCGAGAAATATTGGCAATCACATTGCAATGTGATATTTGCCCTTCATGAGCAGCGACTTGATCGAAAACGTCCGTAAGCTGGTGCGCGATGGCATTCTGTCCCGCTCCGGTCTTGCCCGCGCCGCCGGGCTCCACGCCAACAGCCTGCGTCGGCTGGATGAAGCCGACTGGAATCCGACGGCCGATACGCTGGGCAAGCTGGAAAGCTATCTGCTTGCCCGCGCCCATGGCACCGCGCTGGCCAGCGCCGAGGAGATCATCAACGAGGCGCGCAATGGCCGGATGTTCATTCTGGTCGACGACGAGGATCGCGAGAATGAGGGCGATCTGGTCATACCCGCGCAGATGGCGACCCCGGATGCGATCAACTTCATGGCCACGCACGGCCGCGGCCTCATCTGTCTGGCGCTGACCCGTCAGCGCGTCGAAACGCTGGGCCTCAACCTAATGAGCGCCAGCAACGGCACCCGGCATGAGACGGCTTTCACGGTGTCAATCGAGGCCCGCGAAGGCGTGACCACCGGAATCTCCGCAGCCGATCGTGCACGGACCGTCGCCGTCGCCATCGATGCCTCCAAGGGGCGCGAGTCTATCGTGACGCCGGGCCATGTCTTCCCGCTGATCGCACGCGATGGCGGGGTGCTCGTGCGCACCGGCCATACTGAGGCGGCGGTGGACGTCGCGCGGCTGGCGGGTCTCAATCCCTCCGGCGTGATCTGCGAGATCATGAAGGACGACGGGACCATGGCCCGCCTCGATGATCTCATCCCCTTCGCGCAGAAGCATCGCCTCAAAATCGGCACCATTCGCGATCTCATCGCCTATCGCCGCCGCAACGATCACATGCTGGAGCGGCGCGCGGAGGCCACGTTCACCAGCCGCTGGGGCGGCGAGTGGCGCGCGGTGACCTTCTTCAATCGGGCGACCGAGTCCGAACAGGTTGCGCTCATCAAGGGGCATGTCACCCCCGAGCAGCCGACGCTCGTGCGCATGCATCAGGTGTCCGTCTTCACCGACATTTTCGGGGAAGAGGGGCCGCGCGCCAGCCTGCTCTCCCGCGCGATGGAAATGATCGCCGAGGCAGGGGCCGGCGTCATCGTCGTCATCAATCGCCCGAGCGAAGACCGGTTCAGCCGGCAGATGAAGATCCGTACCGGTGAGGCGAGCCCTGCCGGCATGGACGAGCTACGCGATTATGGCGTCGGCGCGCAGATCCTGGCCGATCTCGGCGTGCATGACATGATCCTGCTCACCAACAGCCACCACAATCTGATCGCGCTGGATGGCTATGATCTGGCGGTTGTCGAGGAGCGGGCGATCACGGGCGTCTGACCATGATCGAAGGGAGCGCTGCGGCGGTTCTGACCGGCCTCCTGCTCGCTTTGTTCTCGGCACTCGCCTCGGCGGCGGCGCATGCGCTGCTCAAATCGGGAGAGAACAAGCTGGCGGTGCTGGCCTGGATTCGCTGCGTCGAATTCGTGCTCGCCCTGCCATTCGTGCTGTGGATCGGCCTGCCACCGGCGGTGCTCTGGCCCTGGCTGCTTGCTGCCGTCGTGGTTCATGCCATCTATCAACTCGTCCTCTCCTGGTCCTATTCGGTCAGCGATTTCAATGCGGCCTATCCCATCGCCCGCGGCTTCGTGCCGGTGTTCACCGCCTTGCTCGGCATGGCGCTGCTGGGGGACCGGCTGGATGGTTTCGTCCTGACTGGGATCGCGGTCGTGAGCGCCGGCATATTGGTGCTGGCGAGCGGCCGCTCCATTTCGCCAGCCGGCTTTGCCGCCGCCGCCATCGCCGGGCTGCTCACCACCTGTTACACGCTGGTCGATGCCAAGGGCGTGCGCGCCGCGCCGGATTCGCTGACCTTCATCGCCTGGTTCTTCCTGCTCGGCTCATTCCCCATGCCGGCCGCTCTGGTGGTGCGCCACGGTCGCAACGCCTTGTCCCTCATGATCCGCGACCGGGTCGCCGGGCTTCGGGCGGGGGTGATGGCCGTGGTTGCGTTTGCCCCGGCGCTGTTCGCGCTCGGTCTGGCGCCAGTCGGCGCGGTGGCGGCGGTGCGCGAATCGAGCATCGTCTTCGGGCTTGTGCTCGGCGCTTGGATGCTCAAGGAGAGGCTCGGCTGGCGCCGCCTGACGGGCGGTCTGCTGGTGATGGCGGGCACGCTCGCGGTGATTGCCGGCACGGCGTTCAGATAAGCTCACGAACATATGTCTTGAAAGGAACCGACATGGCCAAGTTTCTGATCGTCGAAGCACGCTTCTATGACCACCTCAATGATATGCTCATCGCCGGCGCGCGGGCGGCGCTGGAGGCGGCGGGGCATCTGGTCGACGTACTCACCGTGCCCGGCGCGCTGGAGATTCCGGCTGCCGTGTCGCTGGCCGCGGAGAGCGGGCGCTATGAGGGCTTCGTCGCCATCGGCGTCGTGATCCGTGGCGAAACCTATCATTTCGAGATTGTCTCCAACGAGAGCGCGCGTGGACTGATGGCGCTCACCATGGATGGCATCCCGATCGGCAATGGCATTCTGACCGTGGAAAACGAGGCGCAGGCGCTCGAACGTGCCGATCCGGCCCGCAAGAACAAGGGTGGCGAGGCCGCCGTTGCTGCGATCCGCATGCTGGAGATCGCCGAAGAGTATCGCTGAGACGGTCATGGCGATGGCGGCAGCGATTTCCTCGCGCGTGAAAATGCCGTAGAGCAGAGGCATGACCCTCGCGCCCTCCACCGCCGCGCCGCAGACCGCCGGTCTGCTGGCTGATGAGACCCTGGACGACCTGCGACTGCGGCTCGCGCCGTTGATCGCGGCCAATGCCGCCTTCGATGGCTGGTCCGACGCGGCGCTCGCGGTCGCAGCCGACACCGCTGGTGTGGATCGGGACGTGGCGGCGCTGGCTTTCTCCGGCGGCGCTCTGACCATGATCGATGCGTGGTTCGCCAGCGTCGATCAGGCCATGCTCGATGCCCTGCCGGCGGAGCGTCTGGCTGCGATGAAAATTCGTGAGCGGATCACGGCACTGGTCGAAGCCCGGCTTGCGGTGCTGGCGCCCAATCGCGAGGCGCTGCGCCGCGCTCAGGCCGTGCTGGCGATGCCGCTCAACCTGCCGCGGGCGACCCGGCTGGGCTGGCGCGCTGCCGATGCGATGTGGCGTGCCGCTGGCGACCGCGCGGTGGACTATAATCATTATTCCAAGCGCACCACGCTGGCAGGGGTCTATGCCGCGACCCTGCTCGTCTTCGTCAATGACGAGAGCGCAGATTATGCCGACACCCGTGCCTTTCTGGCGCGGCGGATCGAAGGGATCATGCGGTTCGAGAAAGCCAAGGGCCGGCTGACTGGGCAGACCGACCAGCATTTCAGCATGGCGCGCTTCCTGGGCAGGCTGCGCTACCGGGGGCGCTAAACATCTGGCGTCCTGCCGATAAGCCACGGCCGCGCCAGCATCGCCTTGCTTCTATCGGGCGATATTGATAGTCGTTCGCAAAACCACCAGAGATCGATATTGCGTTGCGCCTGACCTCCCTAGAACCCAATCGCCCAGCCTATGTCGACAGTGTCGACTGGAACGCCATATCCGAGATGGACGGTCGCCGCTTGCGTGAGCTCGGCCTGCATGAGGGCGCCAGCGTTGAACTGCTCCATCGCGCCGGATTTACCGGTCGCGGCGCGCATGCCTGCCGCATCGGGCGCATGATCGTCGCCATGAGGGCAGCGCATGCCGATGCCATCCATGTCCGTACTGCGGCTGATGCAGGTGGGGCAGCGGCGTGATGGATGATCGCTTCACCATCGCGCTGGTCGGCAACCCCAATGCCGGCAAGAGCGCGCTCTTCAATGCGCTGACCGGCGCGCACCAGAAGGTCGGCAATTATCCGGGCGTCACCGTTGAGCGCAAGCTCGGAAGGCTGGTGCTGCCGGATGGGCGGACAGCCGATCTCGTCGATCTTCCCGGCACCTATAGTCTCGATGCGAAGAGCCCGGACGAGCAGGTGACCCGCAACGTCGTGTTCGGCCATCAGGAAGGCGAACGGCGGCCGGACCTCCTCGTCATCGTCGTCGATGCCGCCAATCTCGACAATCACCTGCGCTTCGCGCTGGAATTGATCGCGCTCGGCTCGCCCTGCGTTCTGGCGCTGAACATGGTCGATCTGGCGACCCGCGACGGACTGGAACTGGACGCGACGCAGCTTGCGGCCGACCTCGGCGTACCGGTCATCCCGACCGTCGCCGTGCGCCGGCGCGGGCTGGATGATCTGAAGGCGGCCATGGTGGCGGCGGTGCCAGCCCATGCTCCCGCGCCCGCCGTCCTCGCAACGCACGCAGCGCGGGACGCAGATGATCTGCGGCGCGAAGCGCGCCGGATCGCGCAGCGCGCCATCGTCGCCGAAACGCCGACCCGCCGGATCACGGCCCAGATCGACCGGATCGTGCTCCACCCGCTCCTGGGTCCGCTCATCCTGCTGGCGCTGCTGTTCGTCATCTTTCAGGCCGTGTTCGCCTGGTCAGAGGCCCCGATCGCGATGATCGAGGAAGCGTTCGCCTCCCTTCAGGCAGCGATGGAAGCGATCCTGCCCGAAGGCTTCGTGCGCGATCTCATCGTACAGGGCGTCATCAACGGCGTGGGGTCGGTGGTCGTCTTCCTGCCGCAGATCCTCATTCTCTTCTTCTTCATCCTCATGCTGGAGGCGACGGGCTACATGACCCGCGCCGCCTTCCTGATGGATGGTCTGATGGCGCGGGTCGGCCTGTCCGGTCGCGCGTTCATTCCGCTGCTCTCCAGCTTCGCCTGCGCGATTCCCGGCATCATGGCGACGCGGACCATCTCGGACCCAAAGGATCGCCTCACGACCATCCTCATTGCGCCGCTGATGACCTGCTCGGCGCGCTTGCCGGTCTATACGCTGATCATCGCCGCCTTCATCCCCTCGACCACGGTCTGGGGCGGGGTTGGCCTGCAGGGTCTGGTGCTCTTCGCGCTGTATGTCTCCGGCATCATCGGCGCGGTCATCGTCGCGATGCTGCTGCGCATGGGCGTCATCAAGGGGCCGGGCGGCAGCTTCCTGATGGAATTGCCGAAATATCAGATGCCGATGCTGCGCGACGTCATCATCGGCCTGTGGCAGCGTGCGTGGATCTTCCTGCGCCGCGCCGGCACGATCATCTTCGGCACCACCATTGTCCTGTGGCTGCTGCTCTCCTTCCCCAAGCCGCCGGCGGGCAGTTCGGCCAGCCTGGTCGAGTATAGTGCGGCGGGGCGCATCGCGAGCGTGATCGAGCCGGTGCTGCGGCCCGTGGGGTTCAATCATGAAATCGCGCTGGCGCTGATCCCGGCCATGGCAGCGCGTGAGGTCGCGGTGTCGGCGCTCGCGACGGCCAATGCCATCGAGGCCAGTGAGGATGAGGACGAGACCGCCCGCACACTTGGCGAACGCCTGCAGGGGCGCTGGTCGCTGCCGACGGCGCTGGCCTTCCTCGCCTGGTTCGTGTTCGCTCCGCAATGCCTGTCGACCATCGCGGTTGCCCGGCGGGAGACCAATGGCTGGCGCTGGCCGCTCTTCATGACGGCCTATCTGTTCGGGCTGGCCTGGCTGGCCGCGGGCGCGACCTATTGGACGGCCGTCGCCTTCGGCCTTTAATCGACGCAAGGCACATGCAGAGCGGTATTGCGATCTGGACGAGACGCCGTTCAGCTTTATAAGCAGCCGTTCGATTTCCTATCCTCGTCGCGTTTTTCGGAGGGCTCCATGGCAGGCAGCGTCAACAAGGTCATTCTGGTCGGCAATCTCGGTGCCGATCCTGAAGTGAAGAGCTTCAGCAATGGCGGACGCATCTGCAATCTGCGCATCGCGACGTCGGAAAACTGGACCGATCGCGCCTCCGGCGAGCGCCGTGAGCGGACCGAATGGCACAGCGTCGTGATCCGCTCGGATGGCCTGATCGGCATTGCCGAAAAATATCTGCGCAAGGGCAAGAAGGTCTATCTCGAAGGCTCGTTGCAGACCCGCAAATGGCAGGACCAGAACGGGCAGGACCGCTATTCCACCGAGATCGTGCTCTCCGGCCCCGGCGCTGTGATGACGATGCTCGACGGCGGCCAAGGCGGTGGCGGTGGCGGCGGCGGTCAGGGCGGTGGTGGCGGCAGCCGCAACGATAGCTGGGGCGGCGGTAACGACGACTTCGGCGGTGGTCGCTCCTCGTCTGGCGGCAGCGGCGCGCGCTCGAGCAGCAGCGCGTTCGACGACGGGCTGGACGACGACGAAATTCCGTTCTGACGGTCGCCCGGCGCGCCGAGGTGCGCGCGGGTTCCTTCCAGCGATAAAGCTAGCGCCGGCAGTCTGAATGGACGTGCGGAGCGCTTCTGCGCGTGGGTCTGTCCGCGCCTACGGCGTAAGCAGTTGGCCGCCAGGGGAGCGACCGCGCCGCCGATCGCAGTGAGCATGTCAAAATCCCAGGGTCCGCGTCAGTTAAATAGAGTTTAACTATAGTCTTCAGCGCAACCTAGCAGAGCAATTGCGATGCGCGAGTAGCGAAGCCGCAATGCCATAAGACAAATCTCGTTCCTTATCTTGGCGACTGCCCGGATTATTCCGGAATCTACGAAATTTTCACGCGAACGTGGGTCAGCGCGAAATTTCTATTAATCCTTCATCTTTGCAATCGGCTCTCATTAACCTTGACGGGCTCGATTAACTATGCCCATTAACAGACCGATGAGATCGCCTTGATCTCGAAAGGGCAAACCGTCGGTAACGGCGGGACGCAAAGCCTCCGGTCCTGAGCCTTCAGGATAGCGGGGTTGCCGAAAGGTCGAACATGACACCGCGTGATCTTCCGGGCTCCCCCAGGAGCCTTCGAAAGCCGCCATGCTCCGTCGTGGAGCTATGCGGGTTTTCCTTTGAATATCTTGAAAACAGGCGCGTTTTCGCGCGCCGAATGTGGGGCGCGCGATGGCGTAGCCTTGAGCCGCTGACATCGCTGCCACCGCAGAATGAGCGGGCCGGCACGGTGAGGTGGCCCTGCGGAGCCCTGCGATCACGGGCTTTGCAGCAAGAGCAAAAGGCTTGTCGGGCTTCAGCTGGGCCGGGACTTGGCCGCCAGCCTGTCACGGTTACCGACCGCCGCGCGACAACCGCTCTCGTTAAAGATTTCAGAGCCGCCTGACGGCGCTCGCACACCGCGATGCAGGGGGGCTGCATCGTGGCGCTCAATCACTTTCCGATGGGGAACAAGGGGATCGGAATGACCATGACGACTCGTAGCTTATTGCTGGCCGCCATCGCGCTGGCGGGCACATCCGCGCATGCGCAGCAGACTGTCGATCCCGGAAGGGTCGACGAGCGTCTGCGCGGGCAGCCGGCCATGCCCTCGGTCGCGCCGGTGGAACTCCCGCAGGCGCCCACATCGGAGGCTGCGCCGGAGAGCACGGCGCCGCTCCGCCTCTCCCTCATCCGGTTCGAGGGAGCGACCGCGGTGCCGCTCGACGTTCTGAACGCTCTGGCCCAACCCTATCTCAACCGCGACATCACCTTGGCCGACCTTTTCCGGCTCGCGGAAGCGGTGACGACGGAATATCGGCGCCGGGGTTTCGTGCTGTCCCGCGCGGTGGTCGCGCCGCAGCGTATCGAAAACGGCGTTGCGACGATCAACATTGTCGAGGGCTTCATCGGTGACGTGCGCGTCGAGGGCGATCCCGGCGGCTATCGCCCGCTCCTCGAAGGCTATTTCGCGCCGGTGCGGGCCGAGCGGCCGACCTCGGGCGATGATCTCGCACGTGCGCTGCTGCTCGCGCGCGACCTCAAAGGCGCCAGCGTGCGTGCCGTGCTGACCCCGTCGAGCGACGAAGGGGCCGCCGACCTCTCTCTCCTCGTCGCGCGCCAACCGATCGAGGCCTTTGTCGCGGTGGATAATCGCGGATCGCGCTGGCTCGGGCCGGTGCAACTCTTCGGAGGGCTGGTTTTCAACGATCTCGCGCAGCTGGGCGGACGCCTTGCCCTCACCGCGGTGGCCGCCCCTGATGAAAGCGGTGAACTGGCCTTCGTGTCTGGTGCCTATGATCAGCCGCTCGGCGGTTCCGGGCTGCGGATGAGCGGCTTTGCCAGCTTCGCGCGCACCAAGCCGGGCGACGAGCTGCGAGTGCTGGCCGTGAAGGGCAAGAGCTTCAGCTGGGGCCTTGCTCTCCAATACCCCTTGGTGCGCAGCCGGCAGACCAACGTTCTCGGGCGGTTCTCCTGGCAATCGCGGGAGAGCAGTTCCCGCAATCGCCTGATCGATCCGGTTTTCGATGACCGCATTCGCACCGTCACCGCCGAATTGCTGGGCAATCATGCCGACCGGCTGGGCGGCCAGACGACGCTGCGCGCCTCCGTGACGCAGGGGCTCGACGTTTTCGATGCGACAAGGCTGGGCGACCCCGCGAAATCACGAGGGACTGCATCGGCGATGTTCACCCGTCTCAATGGCGAAGTCACGCGGGTGCAGCCCCTCTATCGCGGCCTGCATCTTCTGCTCGGCGCCACGGGTCAGTGGTCGGCCGAAAGCCTGCTGGCCTCTGAGGAGTTCGGCTTGGGTGGCGCCCAATATGGCCGCGCCTATGATCCCTCCGAGATCACCGGGGACAAGGGCATCGCCGGCAAGGTGGAGCTTTTCTACACCATCGCCGCGCGCGGCATGGGGACGGTCGAACCCTATGTCTATTATGAAGGCGGCCGTGTCTGGCAGAACGATCTGCTGCCGGGCGAGCGCCCGCGCGCCGGATTGCGATCCTATGGCGTCGGCCTGCGGGCCGGCATTGCCGACCGTTTCAGCCTCTCGATGGAATACGCCAAGCCCGTCCACCGCGCCGTCAGCGCAGAGGGCAACCGGGATGGCCGCATCTTCGTGTCCCTGAGCGCCGCTTACTGAGCCGGCGCGACCCTCGTCGCGCCGATCGTTCCGATTTCGTGGAGACCTGATATGAGCACGTCCACTCTCGCAGCACAGCCCGCCCTCTCACCCCTTCGTGGCCGCCGGACCGCGCTGCTGCTCTCGGCAGCCATTCTCGCGCTGGCCAGCGCACGCCCCGCTCTCGCGCAGGACGCAAATACTCTGCCGACGGGCGGCGTCGTGGTCGGCGGCAGCGCCATCATCGGCGCGCCTGCTTCCTCCAGCCTCGCCATCACCCAGACGAGCGATCGGGCGCTGATCGAGTGGAACAGCTTCGACATCGGCTCGAATGCGCAGGTCACCTTTTCGCAGCCGGGCGCCAGCGCCGTCGCGCTGAACCGCGTCGTCGGGGGCACCGCGCCATCGCAGATTGCCGGGTCGCTCAATGCCAACGGGATCGTCGGGGTGATCAACAGCAATGGCGTGATGTTTGCCGGCACGGCTGACGTGAATGTCGGCGGTTTGATCGCCAGCAGCGCCAATGTGGTGGATGCCGATTTCATGAACGGCGGCCCGCTCGCCTTCACCGGTATGCAGGGATCGACAGCCGAGATCGTGGTCAGCGCTGGCGCCAATATCAGCATTGCCGATCAGGGCCTTGCCGCGCTTTTTGCGCCGAGCGTGCGCAATCAGGGCGTGATTTCGGCCCGGCTTGGCCGCGTCGTGCTCGCCTCGGGCAGCAGCGCCACACTGGATCTGGATGGCACCGGCTTTCTGGAAATCGGCCTCGGTGCAGACAATGCGCTGGTCGAGAACAGCGGCACGATTGCCGCGCGCGGGGGCCAGATCCTGCTCACGGCCCGGACAGCCGGTGCCCTGATCGATCAGGTGGTCAATAGCGGCACGCTCACGGCGTCCGGCATGACCTCCGAACCCGACGGGACGGTCGTGCTGTTCGCCCAGAGCGGCGACCTTGCGATGAGCGGAACCATCGATGCCGGTGCGGACGGTCTGGTCGGCGCCAGAGCGGCCGGCGGGATCGACGTCACCTCGGCGCTGTCCGTGTCTGGCGATATGCTCGTGGAGGGCGCCCGCATCGGCGGGGCCGGGCAGATCAATGTAGGCAACGGGGCGCTGGAAATGTCCCTCAACATCGGCGGTGCCGATGTGAGCGGCAATGGCGATGTGATCGGGGATGCGCTCGGTGTGATCGGCACCGTCGCCGGTGGCACGCTGCTGAACCTGGGCGAGGGCATCTACGCCGCCGGCGCGACCGTTTCGCGTAACAACGTCACCATAAATGGAGATGGTCTCGCGACAATTTTGCTCCCGCTAACCGGCGGGCAGATCAACGGCCTGACCGTCAATGCCGATGACGTGACGATTACCGGCATGCGGTTCATCGGTAAGCTGCCCGAAGGCGCGACCGCATCGGGTTTTGATTGGGGAGGCTCGGTTACGCGTGGCATCGCGCTGCTCAATAGCGCGGATAACGCAACGATCGCCGGCAACAGCATCATCGGCGTGCGCAACGGCATTCTCGTCGATGGACGCAATGTCGCCGATCTGCGGATCACCGGCAATCTGATCGACAATACAAAGAGCGGCATTTCCCTCCAATATGTCGATGGGTCCGCCCCCGGGTTCGTGATCAGCGGCAACAGCGCGGGTGCTTTCGGCAACGAGTGGGGCATCAACCTGCATCTGAACGGGGTGTGGAACGGCACCACGACCACGTCCGGAAACGGCCTGCTCGGCGCCAATATCTCGCTGGAGGAGCAGGGGCGACTGCTGGCGCTGAGCGGCGCCAATGGCGGTATGTCCGTGTTCAACCAGGCCTATACCGCCTCGAACCGAACGCATGTCACAGTCGCAACAAACGGT
The DNA here is from genome assembly GCF_025961965.1 of Sphingobium sp. B1D7B. Taxonomy (NCBI): domain Bacteria; kingdom Pseudomonadati; phylum Pseudomonadota; class Alphaproteobacteria; order Sphingomonadales; family Sphingobiaceae; genus Sphingobium; species Sphingobium sp. B1D7B. Next base: position 665,106 of record NZ_JAOQOR010000001.1, on the reverse strand, counting down.
TCCGGAGGCGCTCAGGGATCGGCGGCGACGCCTCTGTCGTCGGTACAGGCTGGCGTGAACGCCGTCGTGTCCGGCGGCATGGTGGAGGTGCGGGACGGCACCTACGATCTTGGCAGTTCGCAACTCGTCATCCGCAAGGCGCTGACCCTGACTGGCCAGTCGGAAAGCGGCGTGATCCTCGATGGACGCGCGGTCAGCGGCAACGGGCTCGGGACGATCTCCGTCTTTGCCGACAATGTGTCTCTGTCGAATTTCACGCTATATGGCAGCACGCTCGCCGGCGGTAATTACGGTATCAAGGTCCAGCCCAATCCGGCGGGGCATGTTAGCACGCCGGGCGGAACGAGCGAGCGGGTCCACGACTTTGCGATCAGCAATGTGACGGTGCGTGGCTCGCGGCGAGCCGAGCTGGACCTTAACGGTGTGGTCGGTGCTCGCATCACCAACTTCACCGCCGATGGCCGCAGCGTCGCCGACGACGCAATTCTCACGGAAGGGGCCGGTGTGCAGATCACCGATAGTGCCAATGTGGTGCTGGAGGGCGTGCATACCTTTGGCAATGATTGGGGCGGCGTTGCCCTGTATCAGAGCAACAAGAGCAGCGGCTATAATGGGCAGACGACGAACATCACCATCGATGCTGCTCTCAACAGCTTCGAAGAACAGCTGGGTCTGTTCAGCCAGCTTGAATCGACCACGCAGCAGTTCGGCCAGCTCAACCTCACCGGCTTCGATTATGCGGTGCGCAACAGCGATCATCGCAGCGATGATCTCGACCGGCAGTTCATCTTCTATCGCACCGACCTGGCGGATGCGCTCAGCTTCGCGCGGGACGTGGGCAATGCTGCGGCCAGTTCGATCGAGGGATACGGCCCGGGCGGCCTGACCAACATCTTCACCGTGGCCGAAGGTCTGTCGATCAACACAGCGATCGGCGATGCGCGGTCCGGCGCGGCGGTGAATGTCGCCGCCGGCACCTATGAAGAGACCGCAGCCATCACCAAGGCGCTGACCCTGAGCGGCGCAGGCATGGATGAGACGATCATCACCGGCGGCATGACGATCAGCGGCAGCCCGAGCGGACTGACCCTGCGGAACTTCGCGGTGCGGGGCTCGGCCGGCTCCGCGGTGATCAGCAACAGCGGGACGATCACCGGGCTAACCCTGAGCGGCGTGCGGATCGACGGCGAGAATGTCGCTGGTCGCCACGGCTTCATTGGCGGGCAGATTGGCGGCGATATCGCGATCACCGGCTCGGAATTCCTCAATATCCGTGGCTGGGCAGCGTTCGATACGCGCAGCGGTGCGGGTGGCGCCAATGACGGCGCGCAGATTGGGAGTGTCGTGTTCAGCGGCAATCTGCTCGACCACACGGCAGGGCACATCGCCTTCCGGCAGCAGAGCGGCGACTTCGATTATCCGGATGTAACGATCGCCCAGAATATCGTGCGCAATGGCGGCGATTCGGACCTCTCGTTCGGCGCGATCTTCAAGGCGTTCCGCGCCGGAACCGTCGATTTCGTCGGCAACAGCGTCAGCGATGTCGGCGTGAGCAGTTGGACTCCCGGCGGCGAAGCCACCTACGGCGCCGTGCTGATGATGCGCGGCGTCGAGGCGCTGAACCTCACCGACAACATCTTCACCAACAACAATCAGGTTCTGGCTGTCGAGCCCGGCTTTGGCCTGCCGACGGCGACGACCATCACCGGCAACAGCTTCATCAACAATCGCTATGATTTCTACCTGCCGACCAATGTCGCCGGCGGGGGGACACTCAGCTTCGGCAGCGGCAACAATTTCGTCGCGGGTGACGCCACCGTGCAGCATATTGTGTGGCGCAGCGCGAATGATCTCGATCTGACCGGAGTCAGCTTCAACGGGGTGCTGGCGAGCGCACTGACGCTGGACCAGCTCTTCGCTGTCGAAGATCGGATTACCCATGGCGTCGACGTGGCCGGCGCGGGTCTCGCCCATGTGGTGGCCGGCCAGCTCTTCGTCACCACGGTATCCGGCCCGGATGCTGTGCGGCGCGCCCTGGCGCTGGGCCAAGATGGCAACAGGCTGAACCTGTCGGCGGGCACCCATAGTCTCACCGACACGCTGTTTATCACAAAGGATATCGACGTGGTTGGCCAAGGCTCCGGGCTGACCGTGATCGATGCCAGCGGGCACGGCCATTACGGCATAAGGGTGAATGCCGACGATGTCGCCTTGAGCGGCTTTGCGTTGCTCGGCTCGCAAGCGAACACCAGCTCTACCTATGGCATCAAGGTTGAAAAGCGCGGCGATGCCGACTCCCGCAACACTGGCTTTGCTATTACTGATGTGGCGATCAGCGGATCGCACAAAACCGGTCTCGATCTGAACGCCGTCGTCGGCGCGACCATCGATGGGGTTTCGGTCAGCGGCGTCGTGGCCGGCAACGGCATTTCGATCACCGACAGCGCCAATGTCGTTGTGCGCAACAGCCAGACGGCCGGCAATGCCTGGGGTGGGCTGGCGCTCTATCAGGCCAACAACATCGACGGTGGTGGCAGCACCCAGCAACTCACCAATATCACGATCGAGGCGAGCAACAGCTTCAGTGAATCGAACGGCCTCTACCTGCAGAATTCTTCCACGATGACGGCGCCCGGTGCGATCAACATCCTAGGCTACGATTATATCGTCCGGAATGCGGAGCACCGGCAGGACGGCGCGCAGTTCACCTTCTTCCAGAAGAGCCGGCAGGACGCCTTCAATTATGCCGTCAACCTTGCAGCGGCGAACGCGAGCCTTGTTCAGGGCTGGTCGGGCACGGCGAGCAGCGGCATCTATTATGTCGGCGAGGGGCAGCTCGATGGCGGGGGGACGGCGATGCTCTCGCTCCAGTCGGCCTTCGACGACTCTAACACGGGCGACGCGATCTTCGTCGGCGCCGGGCGCTATAATGAAGCGGCCAGCCTGTCCGGCCTGCGCGCGCTCATCTTCGAGGGCGCGACTGTGGACGGGATGACGCTTGGCGGCGGCGCGGCCGGCAGCAGCATCAGGGGCTCGGTGACGGTGGGGCAGGGTGGCTTTACCGCCGCCGGTCTCCTCACCCTTTCCGGGGATATGGTGATTGGAGCGCAGGCGGGCACGATCAGCTTGGCCTCGGTCGACGGAAACCATGGGCTGAGCCTGAGCGGCAACAATGTGGCGATCAGCAGCGCCGCGATCGGCCGTCTGGACGCCATGGGTACGACGCTCTCGGCCACCAACATCGCCACGACCGCCAGCCAGACCTATACCGGCGCGACCAGCCTCTCCGGCACGTTCAGCACAGGCGGCAGCGCCTTCCGAGTGGATGGCGCGACCACGCTTGGTGGCGCAACCACGTTGGTGACGAACGGCGGAGCTGTCCGTCTGGGTATCGTCAGCGGACCCCAGACGCTGGCCGTGAACGCCGGGCAAGGCGCGATCGAGCTGGGGTCGGTGAACCTCGGCAGCATCACGGCGACCGGCGGTCAGATCATGACCGCAGGTGCTGTCACGACGGGAGCGCAGAGCTACACCGGCGCGACGACGCTGGCCGGCACCTACAGCGCAACCGGCTTCTCCGTGAACGGCGCCACCACGCTGGCCGGCGCCACCACGGTCGATGCGCTGGCGGTGGCCAGTTTCCTCGCCATCAACGGCAGTGCAGGCGGTGGCCAGACGTTTACGCTGAATGCGAGCACGGCGGCTCTGGGCAATATCGGCCAGATCACCCGGCTTGGCGCAACGCGCGTGACCGGCAATCAGGTCGTGCTGAACGGCAGCAGCTACACGGCGAGCGGGCTGGCGTTCAGCGGAACGGCGAGCGGATCAGCGCTGCGCCTGACACAGGCGCTCACCCAGTTCGATGCGCGTCCCGGCGGGTCGATCGCGATCAGCCCCAATCTGATCGGCACCGCCAATGCGGCGCAAAGCGTGGCGTTCCTCACCGGCACCGGTCTTGCGGGTGCCACAGGGGATGGTAACGTCAGCCTCGGCAATCTGGGCAGCGAAAGCGTGCGGCTGGGCAGCCTGTCCGTCACGGGCGGGAACTTCTCCGCCGCAACCGTCAAGCTGGCGGGCGACTTCACCTCGCAATTAAGTGGCAACCAGCTGTTCAGCGCGAACACGCTGGATACGCTCGGCAATGTGAGCGCTTCGGTGACTGGCAGCGAGAGCGGCCCCATCGTGGCGGGTGGCTCCGTGGCGGTCAGCGCGGGCGGTTCGGGCACTGGCTCGATCATAGCGGGCGGCCCGGTGCAGCTTGCCTACACCAGCAATGTCTCGCGCGACGTCAGTTCGCAAAGCAGCGTCTCGCTCACCTCGAGCGGCAGCGTGGGTGGCTCCATCCAGGCGGCCGGGCCGGTGGCGCTGAGTGCGACGGGGCCGGTCAGCTCGTCCGTCACCTCCGGTGGCTCTGCGTCCATCGCCTCGCAGTCGGGCATATCGAGCACGGTCAATGCGGGCGGCGGCGTGAGCGTCTTGGCGGGGTCCGGCAATGTGAGCGGATCGATCAAGGCGACCGGCCCGGTCACCGTGCTGGCCAGTGCCGGGTCGATCAGCTCGCAGATCGTCACGGCGGGCAGCGCGTCGGTCACCTCGGGCACGGGCAGCATTTCCAGCGCGATCAACGCCGGTGGCGCCGTGTCGGTGGCGGCACCGGGCGCGGTGACCAGCACCATCAGCTCGGGCGGCACGATCTCGCTGCAGTCGAACACGCCGCTCAACGTGCAGGTCAACGGCGGCGCGCTCATCGTCGATGCGCCCGGCGGCACCATCGAGGGTGTGTTCAAGGAGATCAGCAGCAATGGCGACGGGTCGTTCGTGGTCAACGATCAGCCTGTGGTGGCTGGCGGCAAGATCAACCCGAACCAGATCATCACGGACACGTTCATCACGCCCGTCGGCGGTCAGGTGACCGGCACGGGCGAGATCATCCTGCCCGCCAATCTCACGCTGGGCGTAATCGCGCCCACCAGCGCTTTGGCTGGGCCAGCGCGGCCTCCGATCGTCGTCAACACGGTCCAGCGGCTGGGCGAGCTGCTGCGGCAGGGCTACAGGGCGATCATCATCCAGATCGACGAGGGCCAGCAGGAGGTGGAGCGGGAGCTGGAACTAGCCAGCGCGCGCTAAGGATCAGCCTCGCCCCCGCTCGCCTAGATTTCCGCGATCTGCGCGCAAATCCGGTCAAGTGAGGCGGCTTCCCGCTCGACTTCCCGCAGGCCGATTTCCAGCGGGCAGTTCTTGATATCCCGGCAGTTCAGGATCTTGCCGGATGCGCCCTGTGCGCCGTCGATGATCAGCTGGCGGAACTGCGCGGTGCGCTGGAGGCTGCCATCGATGGTGGCGATCACCGCCAGCGCATCCTGATCGTGCCGGTCGCGCATGGCGACCAGCGCGCGCAGTTCGGCGAGCAGCTTTTGCAGCGTGGGGCGGGTTCGTCCGCCGACGGAGCGCACATCGCCGAACGACTCGCGCATGGTCGAAACCTTGTCGGCGGTCGTCCGCTCAAGCTGGCCCCAGGCGAGAATCAGGCGGCCGACCGCCTGCAACAGCGCAGCATCGCCATCGGCAGGCGCAGTCGCAGGTCGTGCGCCGGGGAAAAGATCGGGCTGGTCTTCTGAAAGTGGTTCGCCGGTCGGCGTGGGAGAACCGACCGGCGTTCCTTGCTCGACACCGGCATTGTTGCCGGGCGAAGCAGAAGTTCGGTGGGAATCGGACACGTTGCTCATCCGTCAGGCAACAGCGCGCATCGGCATGATGGTGGGATCATCACAGCAGACACAATGGCATCTCGCCCCAAGACCAGCGAACCGACTCTTCGTCCCACTCTCTTTGTGGAGTGTTAAGTGTACTATATGACTGATAGCCGCCGATAGTGCATCCGAAAATTGCGTTGTACCAAGGCGAACGCCAAAAAAATGCAACATTGCGTGCAGGGGGCGGCGCTCAAAAATCAACGGCGATGCCCTTGCGCTCCCAGTCGCCGAAGCGGGTCGGGTCCAGCTCCTCGTCAGAAGGGCGCGGCTGCGCCGGGGCTTCCTCGGGCTGGGGCACCGGCGGGCTTTTCGAAAGGTAGCTCGGCGGCTTGAGATGATCGGGGCGTTTTCCCACGCTTTAGTGCTCCGTTTTCGTGCCAATGGCACGCGGTTCGTGACCTGATGATGCCATAAGCGGCATTTCCCGGCCACGTATCGACTTTAGCTGTTATAGGGCCTAGCCATGTCCCGCCCAACCGCCAAATCGCAGCACGTCCCTCAAAATGCCCAACCTGCCGGTCTGCCTGCGCGGCGAGCGGCGCTCAGCCTGCTCGATGCCGTGATCCGGCGGGGGCAGCCGCTCGAACAGGCGCTGGGGGCTGCGGCCCGCAACATCAGCCATCCGCCAGACCGCGCCTTGGCGCATGGCATCGCGGCCGGGGTGCTGCGTTACATGACGGAACTGGATGCGCTGATCGACAGCGCAACCGCCCGTCCGCTGCCCGTGGACGCGAAGGCGCGCATGGTGCTGCGGCTGGCGCTGGCGCAGGCGCTCATCCTCGAAACACCCCCTCATGCCGTGATTGCGACGTCCCTGCCCCTAGTCGATGGCGGGCCGCGCAAGCTCGTTCATGGCGTTCTGGGCACCTTGTTCCGGCGCCAGCTGGCCGTCCCCGAGGCGCCACGCCTGCCGGACGAAGTCGAGGCGCGCTGGGGCGCGGCGTGGGGCGAAGAGGTCGTCGGCGCGGCGCGGCAGCTGATCGCGCACCGCCCCCCGCTCGATCTCACATTGCGCGATGCCGGAACGACTGACCAATGGACGAAGCGGCTTGGCGGCGTATCGCTCATGCCCGGTCACGTCCGTTTGCCGGCGGATAGCGAGGTAACAGCCCTGCCCGGCTATGCTGAGGGGCAATGGTGGGTGCAGGATCTCGCCGCCTCGCTGCCGGCCCGGCTGCTCGGGGCGGGGGGGGGCCGTTCCGTGCTCGATCTGTGCGCGGCGCCGGGCGGCAAGACCATGCAGCTTGCGGCTGCGGGCTGGCGCGTCACCGCCGTCGACCAGTCCCAGCGCCGGCTGGAGCGGATGCAGGCCAATCTCGCGCGCACCGGGCTTGAGGCAGCTGTGCTGCGCGCCGACCTCACCAACTGGGCGCCGGACGCACCTGTCGACGCGATCCTGCTCGATGCGCCCTGTAGCGCGACCGGCATTTTCCGGCGTCACCCGGATGTGTTGCACCGCGTTGGCCCGCGACAGATTGCCGAGATGGCCGAAATCCAGGCGGCGCTCGTCGCGCGCGTGTCAGGCTGGCTGAAGCCTGGCGGCGTGTTGGTCTACGCCACCTGTTCGCTGGAGTCCGAGGAGGGCGAGGCGCAGATGGACACCCTGCGTGCGAACCATCCCGACATGCTGCCACGGCCGATCGACACGGCCTTGCTGCCCGAGGGACTCGTGGCAGAAGGGCATGTGCTGCGCCTTCTCCCCGGCGCGTTGATGCCGGCGGGCGGGCTGGATGGATTCTTCATCGCCAGCCTGTCCCGCTCTGACTCGGTTTAGGGCACGCGCGGCGCAATCCATCCACAACTTTCGGCCTGTGGCAGTTGCACTGTCCGAATCGCAGGGTTAAGCGAAATTCATGATGCCATCCGTGCGTATTTCCCCGTCGATCCTCTCCGCTGACTTCGCGCGCCTGGGCGAGGAGGTCCGCGCGGTCGACGAGGCGGGTGCCGACTGGATCCATGTCGACGTGATGGACGGACATTTCGTGCCCAACATCACCATCGGCCCGATGGTCGTGAAGGCGCTGCGGCCGCACACTCAAAAGCCGCTTGACGTGCATCTGATGATCTCGCCGGTGGACAGCTTCCTCGATGCGTTTGCGGAGGCCGGCGCGGATATCCTGACCGTGCATCCCGAGGCCGGGCCGCACATTCACCGCACGGTTCAGCGGATCAAGGCGCTGGGCAAGAAGGCGGGCGTCTCGCTCAATCCCGGCACGCCGGCCAAGATGCTGGACTATCTGCTCGAGGATCTCGATCTGGTCCTCATCATGAGCGTGAACCCCGGCTTTGGCGGGCAGAGCTTCATCGACAGCCAGCTGCGCAAGATCGAGGCGGTCCGCAAGGCCATCGACAAGACCGGCAAGGAGATTGCGCTGGAAGTCGACGGCGGCGTGGATGCTATCACCGCCCCGCGCGTCATTGCGGCGGGGGCCGATGTGCTGGTGGCGGGCACCGCGACCTTCCGGGGTGGCCCCGCATCCTATGCCGACAACATCCGGATGCTGAGGGGCGGATGAGCGCCCGGCCGCTCCCCACGCCTACGCCGCCCCCGGAACCCCCGGTGGAAGACGGTATTGAGCGGGGCAAGCGGCTGATTCGCGTCTCGGATGATCGCGGCGTGTCGCTGACCGAGCGGCTCGCCAATCATTTCTACCGCCTGAGCTGGGCGACGCCGTTCCACAATATGCGGCTCAAGGGCAAATATCCGCTCAAGCTGCTCGCCGTGCCGGATGACGGCATTCCGGGCGACGCGCGGGCGGGCAAGGCGCTGCGGGCGGGCTATTTCCTGTTTCGCGGCCTCAAGCAGCCCGTGGCCACGCTGGACTGGCGCCGCATCGAGCAGCCGGCGGAGTTCGTGGATTATCTCCACAGCTTCCGCTGGATGCGCGATCTGGCGGCCGCCACCACGCGGGACAATGCGGTGCCCGTCGCCGAGGCACAGATGCGGGCCTGGCTGACCGCCCATGCCGAAAAGCCGACCGACCCTGCCTGGCGCGCCGATAATGCCGGCTGGCGTATCCTGTACTGGACGGCCTATTCGCCGCTGATCCTCTCGAGCAACGATCTCGTCTACCGCAGCCTGGTGCTCAACAGCATCGCGCGCACGGCGCGCCATCTCGATCGGGGCGCGGACAAGGCGCCGCTGGGCCTGCCGCGCGTGATCGCGTGGACCGGCATCGTTGCGGCCGGCCTGCTGCTGCCCGGTGGCGATCCGCGACGGATGTTTGGCGAGGCCGGGCTGCGGCGCGCGCTGGAGACGGGCTTTTCGAGCGATGGCGGCATCATTTCCCGCTCGCCGCTGGAGCAGGTCGAGGCGATCACGCTGCTTGCGATGCTGCGCGCCGTCTATGACGTCCGCCGCGCCGACCTGCCGGCCTGGCTGGCTGAAACGATGGAGCGCATCGTCGCGGCTCTGCTCGGCATATTGCATGGCGATGGCGCGCCCGGAAGCTGGCAGGGCGGGGCGCCGCTCGATCCCGCACGGATTACCGCTATCGTCGCGGCCTCCGGCATTCGCGCCCGGCCGCTGCGGCAGGCACGCGACTGGGGCTATCAGCGGCTGAGCGGCGGCACGACTGTCGTTCAGGTCGATGCGGCCCCGCCGCCGGTGGCCCGGCTGGCCTCCAATGGCTGCGCCTCGACCACGGCGCTGGAAGTCTCGGATGGGCCGGTGCGGCTCATCGTCAATTGCGGCGGCGCGGCATTGGCGGGCGCGTCTCTCCCGGCTGATCTGACCCAGGGTCTGCGCACAACGGCGGCGCATTCCACGCTGGTGCTGGACGATACCAATTCCACCGCGATTCTTCCCGATGGCGCGCTCGGTAAGGGCGTGAGCGAAGTGGAGCTGGATCGGCAGGAGCATGAGCAGGGCAGCCGGCTCGAGATTGCGCATGATGGCTATGCGCGGCGCCTTGGCCATTTGCATCGGCGCACGCTGGTTCTCACGCATGAAGGGCGGGAGCTGCGCGGCGAGGACGTGCTGCTGCCCGGCAGCCGCCGCCGCAAGCCGGTCAGCTGCCCGCTCGCCATCCGCTTCCATCTCGGCCCGGATATCGAGCCGACGTTAACCGCCGATCGGCAGGGCGCCCTCTTGCGCTTGCCGAGCGGTGCCTTGTGGCAGTTCCGGGTCGGCGCCGGGGAACTCGCAGTGGAAGAAAGCCTCTGGGTGGACGGCGAAGGCAGGCCCCACCCCACGCAGCAACTCGTGGTGAGCGCCACCACGGGGCCGGGCGGAACAAGCATCGGCTGGCTGCTCAAGAAATCGGGATAAGGACAAGACAGATGCAGGATGTGACGATCCGGCGGGCACTCCTTTCGGTGTCCGACAAGACCGGGCTATTCGAGCTGGGCGCCGCGCTGGCGCGCCATGGCGTGGAACTGGTTTCCACCGGCGGCACGGCCAAGGCGCTGCGCGAGGCGGGGCTTGAGGTGCAGGATATTTCGGACCTCACCGGTTTTCCCGAGATGATGGACGGGCGCGTCAAGACGCTGCACCCCAAGGTCCATGGCGGCCTGCTCGCGGTGCGCGATAATGCCGAGCATGTCGCGGCGATGGAGGCGCATGAGATCGGCGCGATCGATCTCGTCGTGGTCAATCTCTATCCCTTCGCCGCCACCGTCGCCAAGGGCGCCGACCGGGACGAGGTGATTGAGAATATCGATATTGGCGGCCCTTCGATGGTCCGTTCTGCGGCCAAGAACCACGCCAGCGTGACGATCCTCACCGATCCGGCCGATTATGCGCGTCTGATGGACGAGATGGACGAGAAGGGCGGCGCGACCAGCTATGATTTCCGGCGCCTCTGCGCCGCCAAGGCCTATGCCGCGACCGCGGAATATGACGCCATGATCGCAAGCTGGTTCGCCACGGTGGATCAGGGCGAGCCGTTCGCGCCGCGCATGGCGGTCCCGCTGCGGCTCGGCCAGTCGCTGCGTTATGGTGAAAACCCGCACCAGCAGGCCGCGCTGTATCTGCCGGCCTTCGCGCCCGAGGGCGGCCTTGCCGATCACCGGCAGGTGCAGGGCAAGGAGCTGAGCTACAATAATCTGGCCGATGCCGATGCGGCGATGGAGCTGGTCAGCGAGTTCCGCGACGGGCCGCCCACGGTGGTCATCATCAAGCACGCCAATCCCTGCGGCGTCGCCACCGGCGAGACGCTGATCGACGCCTATCGCGCCGCCTTCCAATGCGACACCGTCTCGGCCTTTGGCGGCATCATTGCAGTCAACCGGCCGCTCGACGGGCCGACCGCAGAAGCGATCACCGAGATCTTCACCGAAGTCGTCTGCGCGCCGGATGCGGATGATGCGGCGCGCGCCGTGTTCGCGAAGAAGAAGAATTTGCGACTCATCCTCACCGGTCCGCTGCCCGATCCGGCACGCGCGGGCATGACGATGAAGTCCATCGCCGGCGGCATGCTGGTGCAGACGCGCGACAATGGCCGCATCAGCCGGGATGACCTCAAGGTGGTGACCAAGCGGGCGCCGACCGATCAGGAACTGACCGACTGCCTGTTCGCCTGGACCGTCGCCAAGCATGTCCGCTCCAATGCCATCGTCTATGCTAAGAATGGTGTGACGGCGGGCATCGGTGCCGGGCAGATGAACCGGCGCGATTCCTCCCGCATCGCGGCCATCCGCGCGCGCGAGGCGGCCGAGGCTGCGGGCTGGAGCGAGCCGCGCACCGTCGGTAGCGCCGTAGCGTCCGATGCCTTCTTCCCCTTCTCCGACGGCCTGCTCGCAGCGGCCGAGGCTGGCGCACGCGCGGTGATCCAGCCGGGCGGGTCGCTGGGCGACGACGCGGTGATCGCGGCGGCGGATGAGGCCGGGCTGGCGATGGTCTTCACCGGGATGCGTCACTTCCGCCACTAAGCTGTGCCGGCAGACGTAGGCATGCAGCCGGAGCGCGCCTCGGTCCGCCCGGTTCTGCGCGCCGGCGGGTTGATGCCGGGCGCCGCGATGTGACATGGTGCGGCTTCGCCCGCCCTGCCACTGCCCGGATCGATGCTCTTGTTTCTTCAGCCTGTCCCCGTCCTGCGCCTGAACCTCATCTTCCTCGCTCTCTTCACCCTGCTGCTGGTTGCGCTGCCCGGCCCGGTGCTTGCGCAAAGCGCGACGAAGCCGACGCCGGGCTTCATCCGCGTGCGGCTGGAGACGGACATGGGCAACATCGTGCTCGCTTTGAACGCCCGCCGCGCGCCCAAGACAGTCGCCAATTTCATGATCTATGTGGATGATGGCCGGCTGGACGGGACGAGCTTCTACCGCGCCTTCCGCCGCAAGAACGATCCCAAGTCGGGCTTCGTCCAGGGCGGGATCGATACCGAGGCGCGGCGGGTCTACTTCCCCACTGTGGAGCTGGAGCCGACCGATCAGACCGGCCTCAAGCATCTCGATGGCACTATTTCCATGGCGCGCCACAAGGAGCCGAATTCGGGTACCGGCAACTTCTCCATCCAGGTCGGCGCCAACCCCACGCTCGATGCAAGGCCGGGCTATGCGGGCTATGCCGCCTTCGGCCAGGTGGTCGCGGGGATGGATGTGGTCAGGCGCATCATGGCGCGCGACACCTGCTGCGGGCGCGGCGTGATGTTCGGCCAGATGATCAAGGACCGCGTCACGATCAAGCGCGCCGTGCGGCTTGATGGCACGGCCAAGCCGAGCGGCGTGGTGAAGCCCTGGCTGGTGAGCCCGCGCGGCGCGGTTCGCTAGCGGCTGAGCAGCGTTCGGGCCTGTCCGGTCAGTTCTGCGACCATAGCGGCAGAGGGTGCCGGGGCCTGCCGGGCGCGGGCGATGAAGTCCGTGAACTTCTCCACCGCAACCTTGTTCTCCGCGAGCCAGCGATCGAGATGCTCCTCGCTCGTCTTCGCGCCGGCGCGGGCCAGGAAGCCGAGCCGCATCTGCTGCAATTCCCGCGCGCTGCCGGCAACCAGCAAGCGTTCCCACGGGTCGCTCGGCGTCATCTGGGCGGCGAGGGCCTGAAGCCAGTCAATGCCGAGCAGGCTGCCCAGCCGCGTGAAGGCGGCGGCAACGCTCAGCGCGTCCTGCGACCCCTTCTGCGCGAGCAGGGCAAGGCCGATGGCGCCATCCATCTTCACCAGCATCACGGTCCGTTCGGCCAGCGCATCCGGCACGCCAAGGCTGGTGAGCATGGCTCTCATGGCTTCGGCGGCCTTGAGCGGCTCGGGCTGCAGCAGGCTGTCGACCTTGGTCTTGAGCGTGTCGATGGCGCCATCGAGCATCGCCATCGCTTTGTGCGGCGCGATGCCGGTCGGCAAGGAGCGGTGCGCATCGCCGATATGGCCTGCCATCGCGTTGGCGACGCTGCGGTAGAGGGCGAGCCGCGCCTGCTCGGAGAGATCGGCGCTATCGATATCGTCCCAAAGCTGCCGCACGCCGAACAGGCGCTCGGCGATCACGAAAGCATGGGCGATTTCATCGAGCGAGCAACTGGCTTCCTCGGTGAGGGCAAAGGGCAGAATCACGCCGAGGCGATTGACGATGCGGTTGGCGATCTTGGTGGCGATGATCTCGTCGCGCAGCTGGTGGGCGGCAATCGCATCCCCCTCGCGCTGCTGCATCAGGGGCGGGAAGGCACCGATCAGGTCGCTTTCCAGCGCGGGATCGCGGGCAAGGTCGCTCTTCTCGATGGCGTCCTGCAGCGTCAGCTTCGCGGTCGAGAACAGCACGGCCAGCTCCGGCCGTGTCAATCCCAACCCTTCGCTGGCGCGGCGCATCAGCTCCTCATCCGGGGCAAGACCTTCCACCTTGCGGTCGAGATGCCCGCCATCCTCCAGCGTGTGGATCAGGTGGACATAGGAGGCGAGGTCTGCGCTCCCCCCCTGCTCCGCAATGGAGAGGCCGAGCGCCTGCAGGCGGTTGTCTTCCAGAACGATGGCGGCGACCTCATCGGTCATGGCCCGCAGCAGGTCATTGCGCGCCTCCTGCGCAAGCCGCCCTTCGGCGACCTCCTTGTTGAGCGCGATCTTGATGTTCACTTCATTATCGGAGCAATCGACGCCCGCGCTATTGTCGATGAAGTCGGTATTGATCCGGCCGCCCTTGAGCGCATAGGCGATGCGCCCGGCCTGGGTGACGCCCAGATTGGCGCCCTCACCGATTACCTTGGCGCGCACGTCCTCTCCATCCACGCGCAGACGGTCGTTCGCGGTGTCGCCGACCTCGGCGTTGTTCTGGTTGGCGGCCTTGATGTAGGTGCCGATGCCGCCGAACCAGAGCAGATCGGTCTCCGCGCGCAGCAGCGCCGAGATCAGCGCCGCCGGCTCCATGGCCGTCTGGTCGGTGCCGACCAGCGCCTGCATCTGCGGGCTGAGCGGGATGCTCTTTTCGCTGCGGGCGAACACGCCGCCGCCTTCGCTGATCAGGCTTTCCTTGTAATCCGCCCAGCTTGAGCGCGGCAGCTTGAACAGGCGCTGGCGCTCCTTCCAGCTCGCCGCGGCATCGGGATCGGGGTCGATGAAGATGTGGCGATGATCGAAGGCTGCGACGAGGCGGATGCTCTTGCTCAGCAGCATCCCATTGCCGAACACGTCGCCGGACATGTCGCCCACGCCGATGACCCGCACCGGGTCCTTCTGCACATCGACGCCCATTTCCGCGAAATGGCGCTGCACGCTGATCCACGCTCCGCGCGCGGTGATGCCCATCGCCTTGTGATCATAGCCGTTGGAGCCGCCGCTGGCGAAGGCATCGCCCAGCCAGAAATGATGATCGATGGCGATGGCATTGGCGATGTCCGAGAAACTCGCCGTGCCCTTGTCGGCCGCGACCACGAAATAGGGGTCGGCGCCGTCGCGGATGACCATGCCCTTTGGGTGCACGGTCTTGCCCTTGACGATATTGTCAGTGACGGAGAGCAGGGCCCGGATGAACACCCGGTAGCTCTCGGTGCCTTCGGCCAGCCACGCATCGCGGTCGCTTGCCGGGTTGGGCAGCATCTTGGGGTAGAAGCCGCCCTTGGCGCCGGTCGGCACGATCACCGCATTCTTCACCCGCTGGGCTTTCATCAGCCCCAGGATTTCGGTGCGAAAGTCGTCGCGCCGGTCGGACCAACGCAGCCCGCCGCGGGCGATGCGCCCGGTGCGCAGGTGGATGCCCTCTACGCGCGGCGAATAGACCCAGATCTCGCGCCAGGGCAGCGGTTTAGGCAGGCCGGGCACCAGCGCGCTGTCCAGCTTGAAAGCCAGCGCCTCCTGCGCGGCCGGGGTGAAGGCGTTGGTGCGCAGCGTGGCGTTGACCACAGCGCGGTAGAGCCGCAGGACGCGGTCTTCATCGAGGCCTTTGACGCCTTCGAGTGCGGTGTCGATGGCGGCATTGAGCGTCGCGGCGTCATCGGCATCCTTACCGCGCGCGGGATCGTGCAGCGCAAAGAACAGGTCCACGATCTGGCGGGCGATATGCGCCTCGCGCCGCAGTGTTTCGACGACGGTCAAAAGGCCGTAGGCAAGCCCGGTCTGGCGCAGATAGCGGAAGATGGCGCGCAGGAAGACGATGTCGCGCGGCCCCAGCTGCGCTGTAACGATGAGTTCGGCAAAGCGATCATTTTCCGCCCGGCCCTCCAGCACGGCATCCAGCGCCTCGCTGACAATTGCCGCGCGGTCGAGCACCTCGGCCGCGGGGCCGCCATCCTGCCGCTCGAGGGTGAAGCGCTGGATATGGCCGAGCGACCCCTCCGAGCCCGCGCTGGTGCTGCGCTCCTCCAGCACCCGGAAGCCGAAATTCTCGAACGCCGGCACCGCTTCGGACAGAACGAGCGGTTCAAGCGAATAGATCTTCACCCGCAGCTGGTGGTCGCCATCCTGCGCGATGCGGTAGAAGCGCACGCTGCGATCATCGGGGCCGGTGAGCTGGTGCAGCGCCAGCACGTCCCGGGCGGCTTCATCCGGCCCGGCGCTTTCCCGGTAGGACATCGGGAAGGTGGGCGCATAACGCTGGGCGAGCACGGCGGCGCGTGAGCTTTCGCCAAGCTCGATCAGGCCCTGTTCCACGGCGGGGGTCCAGCCGCGCAGCAGTTGCGCGATCTGCAGGTCCAGCGCCTCGGCATCGGGCACCTGTCCTTCATCACGCAGGTCGAAGGTGAAGCGCACCAGCGCCAGCCCGCTTTCCTCCAGCGCGATGGACCAGCCGAGCAGGCTGGCGTGCGCCGCCGAGGCGATTAGCGCGGAGATGCCTTCGCGGCGGCTGGTCGAGAGGTCGTCGCGCATCATCCAGACGAAGGCGAAGAGGTGCCGGCCCAACACGTCGCTCACCAGCTCCAGCTTGGGGCGGGGCCGGTCGGCCAGCGACATGGCGGTGAGCGTGATGCGGTCCCGGTCCTGCGCGCTGAACGCCAGCATCAGGTCGTGCGGCAGGGCGGTGAGGGCGTGCACCAGCGATTTGCCGGCATGACCGGAGGGATTGTAGCCGAACCGCGCCATCAATCCAGAAAGCGTGTCGCGCAGGATGGGCACATCCTCCGGCGCGGTGGCGAGCGCCGCGCTCGTCCACAGGCCGGCATGGATGGAAATGGCGGTGATCTTGCCCTCTTCCCGCACCGGCACGAGGAACAGGTCGATCAGCACATGGCGATGGACCTTGGCCATCATGTTGGATTTGAGGATCAGCGGCCCGGCATGGCCAGATTCGAACCAAGCCAGGGCCGCAGCGGCGGACTGGTCCGAAAGCACGGGGCTTTCGGCGGCCCGGCAGATGCCCTTGCGCCGGCTTGGCTGGGCATTCGGCGTCCACAGCTCGTGCCCCAATTGAGTGAGATTGCCCTTGAGCAGCCAGCGCAGAAAGTCGCCGCCTTCGCCGGCACCCAGGCGATTGGCGTCGGCATTGAGCGCATCGATCATCGCCCGCCAGTCGCTTACCGCCGCGCGGACGTGGCACAGGGTTTCCTCCAGCGCCCGACAAAGCTCCCGCCGACCGCGCGCGTCGATGCGGTCGGTCTCGATATAAATCAGCGATTCGCGGACGGCGCCGTCCTCATCGCCAATGGCCAGCAACCCGCCGTCCTCGTTACGCCGCACCGGGAGAATCGGGTGGGCGAGCACGTGGATCACCAGATCGGCCTGGCTCAGGCAATTGCCGATGCTGTCGACAAGAAAGGGCATGTCGGCGTTGATGATGGCGATGCGCTGCCGCCGGCTCGCGGCGCCGGCACTGCGCTCATCGGTCAGGCTGTCGATGAGGATGGCGCTCTCGCCATCCTTGCGCATTGCGGCGGCTTCCAGCACGAAGCGCGCCGCCTCGTCCCATTGGTCCGGTTGGGGCGATTGTTGCTCGCTTTCGAGCACGCCCTTGGCCAGTGCCTCCGCGATGGCTGCTGTCAGCGCGTCGTCGCGATTGGTCTTGATGGTCATGGACATCCTCTTCCACTTGTGCCGGCCCTTGTCTGCCTAACGCACATCTGTGGAAGCAGTGTCGGGCCTGTGTGGTTAAACCCCCCCGGCAGGGTCCGCAACCGGACCCTTGCTCGGCCTGCTTAGGCTCCGCGCCGGCTCAGGATGCCGGAAGGGCCTTGGCTGCCTTCGCCAGAACCCGTTCGGCAAGCTGGTCGGCGCCATCGAGCGCTGCGACCATGGCAAGTGAGCCGTCGGCCTCTCGCCGCATGATCACCACGGCCAGCCCTTCGCCGTCCATGGCCAATTGATCGGCGGGGAGGGCAGGGGCCTGCTTCAGCACCCGGCGGGAGCGCATGATGGCCTTGTGCGGCTCTTTGGGAGCTTCGTTGCGGCGCGCCGCGCGGACCTGCGCTACCACGCCCTTGAGGCCGCCCACCGTGGCATGAAGATGCGCGATCAGGGCGCCAGGCTGCATCCGCGAATCGAGCGCGAACTGGATGGCGCAGACGAACTCGGCCAAGCGCGTCTTGTCATAGTGCGTGCCGAAGACCAGCTTTACCAGCGCCGTCAGCGGGCTGCGGGGCTGCACGGCTATGCCGGAGTCGGCGAGCAGCGCGGCATAATCCTCCGGCCGGGCGGCGGCGACCTGCGCCAGCGCATGCGCGAGCCCGACCGCGCGGTAGAGCGCGTGGCGTGTCCGCCCCTCCTGGGCATGGGCGGCCATGGCGGCATCGCGCGCCAGGGCCAGCATGTCGGCCAGCGCCGTATCTTGGTCCGGCAGGGTGATCGTCTCGCTGGTCAGGTCCAGCGCATCGTCGGTCGGCACGTCTTCGGCGAAATCGGTCACGGACGCAGCCGCGATCGTCTGCGCGGAGGGGCCATCGGCCCAGATGGCGGTGGCGTCGGTCGTCCTCACACGCACCGGCGCGGCGGCCTCGGCCTGCGCGATGATGCTTTCGGTCAGCGCGTCCGTCGCGACCTCCTTCCAGTTGATCACGCCATAGACGAAGTCGATCGCGTCATCGCGTGTCGAGAAGGGCATCATGATGCCGCGATACATGACCTCGACGCCACGCTGGTTGGTGAACTCCGCCTCGAACCCGATCGGTGCGGCGTTGGCCACGATCTGCAGATAATGGTCGGTCAGGCGGGAGAGCAATGTGCGCGCCGGAACCTGGCTGGCCCGGCGCACGGAGGTGTCGATATCGCACTGCGCGGCCAGAGCAGGACCGATGAAGGCAATGGTCGGATCCTCGACGCCCGCCGTGAAGTCCAGCAGCACGCTGTGCGAGCCGAAATCCTGCAGTTCCTCGGGATTGAGATCCTCGATGCTCGGCAGCGACCGGTCGCGCAGCAGCGAAGACCAGTAATTATAGGCGCGGATGTGCATGCGCCGCTCGTCGAAGCGGACGAGCGGAGGGGCATCCATGGCTTCGTCCAGCGTAGTGACCGCGTCGGCCTGGCTGTGATGTACGTCCATTCGAGGATTCGCCTGTGGTCGCGTGCAACGGGCGAACCCTGCGCCATGAAGGGTAAAGGCCCGGTAAAGGCACCAAATATCGCCGCCGGCCCGCGCGATACCACAGGCGAAAACGCGATCGGCGCTTGCCATGCCCGGCACACGCTGATAAGCGCCCCGCCTGCATGATCGTGTGCCGCACTGGACACGCATCATGATGATCGCCGGTTTGCCGGCGAGCCGGAGCCGCTTTAGCTCAGCCGGTAGAGCATCGCATTCGTAATGCGAGGGTCAGGTGTTCGAGTCACCTAAGCGGCACCATTTTTGAACCGGCAGGAAAGCCGGATTGAGACAAGCCACATACATTATCAGCTGAGAACAATTCTCTGTGGCTTTACCGCCGGGAGCCGTCGCGGTGTCGCGTGATTCTTGAAGACCGGGGTAGAAACCGACCAGCTCCCGCTTGACTTGTTGGAAAAATGTTCCTGAAATGTTCTCTCCTCAATGTAGGGGTGCGGCGAATGATCGAGTTATCAGAGGACGAATGGCGTCGTGCCTTTTCGACGTGGTTGCGCACCGGCAAAGTGGCTTCGGTGCCAAAAAACGATGCAATAGAGTGCAAGTTTAATCCGTGGCATGATCCGGAAGATGGCCGGTTCACTTTTGCCGGATCCGGAAATTATCATGGCAGAGGCCGGAGTGGGCCAGCGTCTCGTACGCCAGGAAACGTACGTCGCGGCAATCTCCGTATCGCGCGGACACCGAGACCAGAGACGTCATCTGCCAAGCAACCACAGGGTTTCGGCAAAAGGCCGAACGGGGGCACGGGAAACGAGGCGCAGCCGAGGCCTGCTGGTTCGCCGCGCGAGCAGCCAAATCCCGCCGCCGAGTTTGTCGGCGGTGTCGGTGAAGGTCTTTACGGTGTGGCGAAAGAGACGGTCGTGGGGGTGCGCTCGGTCTTGACGACAAATCCGGTTACGACGGTTCGGAATGCCGGCCGCGGGATCGCCACCATGATCGATACGGCCATAGCGGCGGAGGATACGCCGGCTCATACGCAAATATCACGCGCCGCCGATGCAGTCGCCAATGCGTCGGCGCGCGATATCGGCCGGGCCGCGGGATCGGTCGCCGGCAATACCGCATTGGCAGTCGCGCCCGGCGCGGTGGTTGGCAAGGTTGCGGCGTTACGCCGTCTGCGCGGAACCGTCCCTCGCCCACCTCATGAGCCGCCGCAGATCGGCTGGGTTAAGGAAAACCTCGGTCGCGAAACGCTGGCGAAGCGATATAATGATGCCGCGACGGGTGCTCGGCCCGGTCAGGCGCCCACGTTGATGCGGACGATGCCGGATGGCTCGAGAAGACCGGTCAAGTTTGATGGCGTGCAGGGTGAATATGTGATCGACCGAAAGTTCAGGGTCGTGAACCGCCCCAGGGCGCGTGCCCAGTTATTGCGGCAGTCGGAAGCACTAGCGCATAATCGCGCCACTGGAACTTGGGAAGTGCCCAACGAAGCCGAGCGAATCGCTGCGCTCAAGCTGTTTAAAGAGATGAAGATCACGAACATCAAGGTGAGGGTGGTGAAGCCATGAGTGTGCTAGGGGTGGCGCGGATCATCGCTGATTTCATATTGTTTCTCGATCTCACCGATGATGAGGTTCTTGATCCTGATGCAGCTGTCCTCATGATGGAGGATATGGCGGCGAGGCTTCAAGATTTGGACAAAGCTTTCCTTAGAGAGCTGGTCGACGCATTTCCTGTGATCGCCTCAGAATATAGCGGCGAGGCCCAAAAATTGGTGCTCGACATACCCTATAGCTTCTACCTTGAGGAAACACTTGCTGCGGGCGACCCGGTGAGGCTGGCCGAACTGGAAGCGCTCCGCGACGCGAGGGATTGAACGTCCGGTTTTAGGGCGGGTTGCGCGTCACCTATGCCGACGGCTTTGTGCTTCATCGCGTGCTGAAGGGTGGCTTCCGCAGTTTGGCCTTGCCGGCGAGCGCGACCAACCACGCGAGCGATGTCAGCTTTACGGGCAGGGTCTCAGATGTGTCGGCAAACCGGGCGATCACCAGCTATTGCGCCAGTCGGAGGCTCTAGCGCATAATCGCTCTATCGGAACCTGGGAAGGTCCAAATAAAGCTTAGCGTATTGCTGCGCTCAAGCTGTTTAAAAAAATGAAGATAGGCAACATCAAGGTAAGGGTGGTCAAGCCATGATTGTTGAACAGATCGCCAGAATAGTCGCAGATTTTTTTCTGTTCTTGAATATGACTGATGAGGAATTGCTAGATCTTGATGTGTCTGTCCTCATGATGGAGGATATGGCAGCGAGGCTTCAAGATTTGGACAAAGGTTTTCTTCGAGAGCTGGTCGACGCATTTCCTGTGATCGCCTCAGAATATAGCGGCAAGGCCCACAAATTGGTGC
Source organism: Sphingobium sp. B1D7B (assembly GCF_025961965.1). Lineage (NCBI taxonomy): Bacteria > Pseudomonadati > Pseudomonadota > Alphaproteobacteria > Sphingomonadales > Sphingobiaceae > Sphingobium > Sphingobium sp. B1D7B. The sequence goes on along the minus strand of NZ_JAOQOR010000001.1, from coordinate 644,120 downwards.
TCGACATACCCAATAGCTTCTATCTTGAGGAAACGCTTGCCGCCGGCGACCCAGTGAGGCTGGCCGAACTGGAAGCGCTCCGCGACGCGAGGGATTGAACGTCCGATTTTAGGCGGCGGTCGTGTCACGCACCTTTCGAAGCCGCCCTATGACGCGCGATCAATAGAAACTTCTCGGTGATTTGAGTGCCCATCTTTTTCGTCTGTGGCAGGATTTTTCCCTAACGGCGGGTGTTGTGCCGTCGCCCCGGTCTGGCGGCTGCTCCGACTTCCTTGTCTTTTGAGCGCTTACCCTCGCCGAAGCGGTACGCCGCTCGCCTGCGCGCTTGCTAAGCGCCTGTCCGGCTGGCAGGTTCGGCGGCACTCTATTCGACTGGGTGTTGGGGGAACGCGACGGACATGAGCCTGCATCAATCGCCTGCGCGCTATTCGCTTGCCGCGATTATTCTGCACTGGTCGCTTGCCGCTTTGCTGCTCTTTCAGGTGTCGCTGGGATGGCGCCTGGAGGATCTGACCGGCCTGCCGCAGTTCGCGGCCTATCAGCTTCACAAGACGATCGGCATCAGCATCCTGCTGCTCAGCGTGGCGCGCCTGGTGATCCGGCTGCTGGTGCCCCGGCCCCGCCCGCTCAACACGAGCCTGCTGCTTGCTGCCCTCGCCGGCGGTGTCCATGCCCTGTTCTATGTGGTGATGATCCTCGGACCGCTCACGGGCTGGATCATCGTCTCGACCTCGGCGATCAAGGTGCCGACACTGCTGTTCGGCGTCATTCCATGGCCGCATCTGCCGGTGAGCGCTGCCCTGCACGACCCGGCGGAAGCCGTGCACAGCCTGCTTGGCTGGCTCCTGGCCGGGCTGGTGATTCTGCATGTCGCGGGAGCACTGCGGCACCACTTTTTGCGCAAGGATATTCTTGGCCGCATGGTGCCTAGTGCCTTGAGCAGACGGGGCGCGCTCAATGTGGTGGCCGGTCTCGCGATTGCGGGCGCGCTAACGGCCTTTGCACTGGCCTGGGTGCTGCCGTTCGGCGGCAAGGCCCCGGCGCAAGCGGAAGCCGGTCTTGCGGGCTCAAACGTGGCGGTCGCGGATAACGCGGGTGACCCTGCTGTCAACGCCAGCAACGCAGCCGAAGACGCGCTGGCGGCCAATCAGGCTGCGGCGCCAGCGGACGAGCCAGCCAAGGACGAGGCGCAGAAGGCCGTCGCCTGGACGGTGCAGCGCGGCGGCACGCTCAATTTCCGCACGGCCTATTCCGGCTCCGACATCGAAGGCGGCTTTGCACGCTGGGATGCCGACATTTTGTTCAGCCCGGATGATCTGCCCGCTTCGCGCATCGCCGTGACGGTCGATCTGGCGTCGGTCGACAGTGCCGACAGCCAGCGTGACGACATGCTGCGCGGTGACGAGTTCTTCGGCGTGGCGGCGCATCCGCGCGCGACGTTCCGGGCAACGCGCATCACGCATCGCGATGGCAATCGCTACCGCGCGACGGGCACGCTCTCGCTCAACGGGCAGCAAAAGCCAGTGACGCTCGATTTCACGCTGGATATCGACGGAATGGTTGCCCGCGCCCGCGGCTCCACGCGCATCGACCGCACGGCCTTCGGCGTTGGAACCGGAGAATGGTCCGACACCGGTACGATTCCGGATGCCGTAACGATCAGCTTCAATTTTCAGGCAAAGCGGGCGGAGTAAGCGGGAATAGGACGTGCGCGGGTCCCGCTCGCGTGGCCCTTACTTCTTCTTTCCGAAGTCTACCGTCACCACGTTGGAGCCGTCTTCGGCCTGGGCGACCGGCGTATCGTTTTCCGCCATCTCCATGGTTTCGACGGCCTCGCCGCTCTCCATCACCTGGAATTCCAGCGAGAAGTTGACGGCCGGGTCCACGAAGAAGCGCAGCGCCGCGAACGGAATCACCAGGTGCGCCGGCACCTGATTGAAGGTGAGGCCGACCTCGAAGCTGGTATCGGTAACCTTGAGATCCCAGAATTTATGCTGCAGCACGATGGTCATCTCGTCCGGGAAGCGCTCGGCCAGCCAGGTGGGAATGCTCACCCCCGGCGCCTGCGTCTTGAACGTGATGTAGAAATGATGATTGCCCGGCAGGACGCCCGTCAGCGCAATATCCTGCAAAACGCGCCCGGGAATCGCGCGCAGCGCCTCCTGCACGATTTCGTCATAGGGAATCAGGCTGTCTGCTGGCTCTTCCGTCATGGCCACAGTCCTAGCGCGGGGGGCTCGCCGGTCAAGCACAGAGCGTTACAGCCGTTAACGGTCGAGAAGCGCATTGCATGGTCCGCCGCGCGCGTTATAGGCCGCAGCCATGCGTAGCGCGGAGATCAGGCGGAAAACCGGCGAGACCGATATCGAGGTGCGCGTCAATCTCGATGGGTCCGGCACTTATTCCATTTCGACCGGCATCGGGTTTCTTGACCATATGCTCGAGCAGCTCTCGCGCCATTCGCTCATCGATCTCACAGTGAAGGCGGTCGGCGATCTGCATATCGACCAGCACCACACCACCGAAGATACCGGTATCGCGGTCGGCGAGGCGATCGCCAAGGCGCTCGGGGACAAGCGCGGGATCGCCCGTTATGGCGAGGCGCACGCGCCGATGGACGAGACGCTGACCCGCGTCGCGCTCGACATTTCCGGTCGCCCCTGGCTGGTCTGGAAGGTGGAGATCCCCATGCACCGGCTGGGTGAGTGGGACACCGAGCTGATCGAGCACTGGTTCCAGAGCTTCGCGCAGTCGGCGGGGATCACCCTGCATGTTGAGAACCTTTATGGCAGCAACAATCACCACATCGTGGAAAGCTGCTTCAAGGCGCTCGCCCGCGCGCTGCGGCAGGCGGTGGAGATCGATCCGCGCAAAAGCGATGCGATCCCCTCCACCAAGGGCACGTTGGGCGGCTGACAGTCCATGACCATCGCGCTCATCGATTATGGCGCGGGGAACCTCCACTCCGTGCACAATGCGCTCCGGGCCGCCGGGGCGCATGGCGTTGTCATTACGGCCGATGCCGAGGTGGTGCGCCGGGCCGACCGCATCGTCCTGCCGGGCGTGGGCGCCTTTCGCGCCTGCATCGAGCCGTTGCGCGCGCTGCCGGGCATGATCGAGGCGATGCACGAGGCGGTGTTCGCGGTCGGTCGGCCGTTCCTCGGCATTTGCGTAGGGATGCAGCTGCTGGCCGATGCCGGCGAGGAATTCGGGCGGCATGAGGGGCTGGGCTGGATCCCCGGCACGGTGCGGCGCATCGAGCGCGACGATCCGGCGATCAAGATCCCGCATATGGGCTGGAATGATGTGGTCGGCGCGCGCGCCCATCCGCTGGTCGAACCGGGCGAGGCCTATTTCCTGCACAGCTATCATTTCGAGGCGGCGGAGGCGGCGCATGTCGTCGCCACCACCGACCATGGCGGACCGCTGGTGGCGGCGGTCGGCAAGGACAATATTTTGGGCGTTCAGTTCCATCCGGAAAAGAGCCAGGCTTATGGCCTTGCGACCCTCGCCCGTTTTCTGGAGTGGGCGCCATGAGTGATATTCCGCCGTTCATCGTTTTTCCAGCCATCGATCTCAAGGGCGGGCAGGTCGTCCGCTTGGCCGAGGGCGATATGGACCGGGCGACCGTCTATGGCGATGATCCCGCCGCGCAGGCGCTCATCTGGGCCGAGCAGGGCTCGGATTTCCTGCATGTGGTCGATCTGGATGGCAGCTTTGCCGGCCATGCCGTCAATGGCGCCGCGATTGCGTCGATCGTCCAGGCCTTCCCCGGCCATGTCCAGCTTGGCGGCGGCATCCGCGATCCGCAGGCCGTGCAGGGCTGGTTCGCGCTCGGTGTGTCGCGTGTCGTCATCGGCACGGCGGCGCTCAAGAACCCGCAATTCGTCAAGGATATGGCGGCGGATTATCCCGGCGGCATCGTCGTCGCGGTGGACGCGCGCGAGGGCATGATCGCGACCGACGGCTGGGCTGAGAAATCGGATATGCCGGTCGTCGATCTCGCCCGCCGCTTCGAGGATGCCGGGGTTGCTTCGCTGCTGTTCACCGATGTGGGCCGCGATGGCCTGCTCAAGGGCGTGAACATCGATGCGACGGTCGAACTGGCGCGCGCCGTGGACATTCCCGTGATCGCCAGCGGCGGCGTGGCGGATATCTCGGACATCCGCGTGCTCAGCCTCCATGCTGGCGATGGCATCGAGGGCGTGGTGACCGGCCGGGCGCTTTACGACGGTCGTCTCGATCTGCGCGCCGCCATTGCGGTGGCGAATGCGGGATGATGATTGCGCTTCCACACCCCGTTCGTGTCGAGCGAAGTCGAGACACGGCCAGCACTGTCCTCGCGCGTCTCGACTTCGCTCGACGCGAACGGGTGTAGGGGCGTAAATCCATGACCGTCCGCACCCGCATCATCCCCTGTCTCGATGTTGCCAATGGCCGTGTGGTCAAGGGCGTGAACTTCGTCGATCTGCGCGATGCCGGTGATCCGGTGGAGCAGGCGAAGGTCTATGATGCTGCCGGCGCGGACGAATTGTGCTTCCTTGATATCACCGCCAGCCACGAGGATCGCGGCACGCTGCTCGATATCGTCGCGCGCACGGCGGAAGTCTGCTTCATGCCGCTCACCGTCGGCGGTGGCGTGCGCAGCGCGGAGGATGCACGCGCGCTCCTGCTTGCCGGCGCGGACAAGGTCGCCGTGAACAGCGCCGCCGTGTCGCGTCCCGAGGTGGTGAGCGAGATTGCAGATCGGTTCGGCAGCCAGTGCATCGTGGCCTCCGTCGATGCCCGGCGGGTCGGTGAGGGCCGCTGGGAAATCTTCACCCATGGCGGCCGCCGTGCCACCGGAATCGACGCGCTTGCTCACGCGGCGCGGCTTGCAGAGCTTGGCGCGGGCGAATTGCTCGTCACCTCCATGGATGGCGATGGCACGAAGCAGGGCTATGACCTTGCGCTCACCCGCGCCATTGCCGATACCGTCACCGTGCCGGTCATCGCCAGCGGGGGCGTCGGCACGCTCGATCATCTGGTCGAGGGCGTGATGCAGGGCCATGCCAGCGCGGTTCTGGCGGCCTCCATCTTCCACTTCGGCCAGCACAGCGTGCGTGAGGCGCGGGCGGCATTGGCCGCTGCGGGCATTCCCGTCCGCCATCTCTGAGCGCGGCGTCAGCCGGAAAAGCCATTGACGCCCGGCGGCGCAGCGGCAAGGACAAGCGCCATGGACAGCCTCTTCCGCCTCGAACAGACCATCCTCGCCCGGCGCGAGGCCGATCCCGACAGCTCCTATGTTGCCCGCCTGCGCGCCAAGGGGCTTGGCAAGATGGCGCAGAAATTCGGAGAGGAAGCCGTCGAGACGGTGATCGCCGCGCTGAGTGAGGACAAGGCGGCCCTGACCGGCGAAGCGGCCGACCTCATGTTCCACCTGCTCGTCCTGCTCGCCGAGCGTGGCGTTACCCTTGCCGATGTCTGCGCCGAGCTGGACCGGCGCGAGGGCGTTTCTGGGCTGGATGAGAAAGCCAACCGTCCGAAATGACCGTCTTTCCGGAGTGAGCCATGGCGATCGACCCGACCCTTCCCTATGACGAAAACAACATCTTCGCGAAGATCCTGCGCGGCGAGATTCCTTGCAACAAGGTGTTCGAGGACGATCACGTCCTCGCCTTTCACGACATCGCCCCGCAGGCGCCGACGCACATTCTCGTGATTCCCAAGGGCGCCTATGTGAGCTGGGATGATTTCTCGGCCCGTGCAAGTGAGGGCGAGATCGCGGCATTCGTGCGCGCGGTCGGCGTGATTGCCCGCGAGGCGGGGCTGGTGGAGCCGGGCTATCGCCTGCTCGCCAATGTCGGCGCGCATGGCGGGCAGGAAGTGCCGCATCTGCACGTTCATCTGTTCGGCGGACGCGCGCTGGGGCCGATGCTGGCGCGCTGAGCGCGGTTTGCCTGCCCGCGACGCCTTCCCCTGTCGCAAGCCCCTTGCGCGTCGCCGATAAGCCTATAGGCTTGGCGGTCAGTTCAGGGGGAGCGGCTGCAGCCGCGCTGTATAGAGAGACGCGCATGATCTTTGGCCGCATCAAGCCACTCGACGCCATTCTCGCCACTGCCGAAAAGAAATCACTGCACCGATCGCTCGGGGCCTTCCAGCTGACCATGCTGGGTGTGGGCGCCGTGATCGGCACCGGCATTTTCGTGCTCACGGCGGAAGCGGCGCAGAAGGCGGGGCCGGGCATGATGCTCTCCTTCGTCATCGCCGGCTTCGTCTGTGCCGTGGCGGCGCTCTGCTATTCGGAAATGGCCTCGATGGTCCCGGTTTCGGGATCGGCCTACACGTATAGCTATGCGGTGATGGGCGAGCTGATCGCCTGGATGGTCGGCTGGGCCTTGATCCTCGAATATGCCGTGGCGGCGGGGGCAGTCTCGGTCGGCTGGTCCGGCTATGTCGTCGGCCTGCTGGAACATGCGCTGGGCATCGACATTCCCAACATGCTGGTGCGCGGGCCGTTCGATGGCGGTCTGGTCAATCTGCCGGCCATGGGCATCGCCCTATTGGTCACCTGGCTGCTGGTCATCGGCACGCGTGAGAGCGCGATGGTCAATGCCGTGCTCGTGGTGATCAAGGTCGCGGCACTCACCTTGTTCATCGTGCTGGCGCTGCCAGTGATGAACATGGAGCAGTTCTCGCCGTTTGCGCCTTTGGGCTTCGGCGGCATCGGCGCGGCGGCGGCGTCGATCTTCTTTGCCTATGTGGGCTTCGATGCGGTCTCCACCGCGGCGGAGGAAACCAAGAATCCCCAGCGCAACATGCCGATCGGCCTCATTGGCTCGCTCACCATCTGCACGATTTTCTACCTGTTGGTTGCTGCCGGGGTTGTCGGCACGGTGGGCTCGCAGCCTTTGATGGGCCCGGCCGGGGAAGCGCTGGCGCCGGGCAGCAAGGCGCTGGCCGATCAGTGCGCGGCCATCGGCGATCAGGCAGTGGTCTGCTCGAAAGAAGCGTTGGCCTGGACGATGCGGGAGATCGGCTGGCCGCAGATCGGCAACCTCATCGGTTTGGCTGCTGGTCTTGCCCTGCCGTCGGTCATCCTCATGATGATGTTCGGCCAGACGCGCATCTTCTTCGTCATGAGCCGGGACGGGCTGCTGCCGGCGGTGTTCTCCAAGGTCCACCCCAAGTTCCACACGCCGCATGTCATCACGATCATCACCGGCGTTTTCGTGGCCCTGTTCGCGGCCTTCTTCCCGGTCGGCATTCTCGCCGACATTTCCAATTCCGGCACGCTGTTCGCCTTTGCCGCCGTCTCCATCGCCGTGCTCGTGCTGAGGCGGACGGACCCGACGCGCAAGCGGCCGTTCCGTACGCCGGCCATCGCCATCACCGCGCCGGTCGCGATCCTCGGCTGCATCTACCTCTTCTTCAAACTCGGTATCGAGACGAAGCTGATGTTCGTGGCCTGGGCTGTAGTCGGTCTCGTCGTCTATTTCGCCTATAGCCGCTCGCGCAGCCATGTCGGGCGCGGCACCGTCGAGGTGCCTGAGGCCGATCCCGACGCGCCGCCGCAGCCCGTGCCGCCCATCGACTGACGGCACCGGTCAGCCGCGCCGCATCGATCATCTCAGGATTTGTTGCGCAGCCCCAAATCGTGCGCGAGAACATCCAGATTGGCGCCGGGGTGGATGATCAGCCATCGGTCCGGCTTGCTGGTGTCGACCACCGTCACCGCGCGCTTGGGGCAGATGTCGAGGCAGCCGACCTCGAGAATGCCGGCACCGGCCTTGCGACCCTTGCCGAGCTGCAGATGCTTGCGCAGGGCCTTGCCGAGGGTCTTGTTCCCCTCCGGCCCGAAGCCGCCGCCCTTGATCTTCTTCTCGCATTTGCGACAAACCAGCACCGCGTTAGACCAGCGACTGCGGACCTGACGGGCGCTCATGGCGCGGGCTTCCAGCTCTTGCGCTCCTCGGCCACGCGCAGCACGTCATAGGCGGCCTGGATAGCCTGAAAGCGCGTGGCGGCGTCGGCATCGTCGGGCCGCACATCGGGGTGGCATTCCTTGGCGAGTGCGCGCCAGCTCCGCTTCACCGCCTCGAAATCGGCATCGCTCTCCAGCCCCAGCACATCGAGCGCGCGCATCTCGTCGCGCGAGCGGGTGCCATCGCCGGGGCCGGCCCATTGATTATGGGCGCTGGTCCGATAGCCGGAGGCATCGCGCTGCTCATTGTGCATGCGCTCGTTGCGCTCTTCCTCGTCCAATCCCGCGAAATAATCCCAGCCCTTGTTATATTCAGCGGCATGAGCCTGGCAGAAATACCAGCGGTCCGGGCTGTTGGGGGATTTGGGCGCGGGGCAGTTGCCGGGCTGGTCGCAGCCATGCCGGTCGCACAGCCGAACGGCCTGCGCTTCCCGCGCCGAGCCATAGCTGCGCCAGCGGGGAAAGCCCCAGTCATTGTTCCGTCCGCTTCTGGCCATCCGATCTCACTTAGTGCGGGTTCGTAGTGAAATCCACCGTAGCGCGGTGAAAATGCGGGCATCGCGACGGTCGCGCCATTGCCCTGCAGGCGATCAGCAAAAATGCCAGGCGGTCTGTAAGCCGGGTTCTGTCCACCGCCGCCGTATCCCGTAAAGGGACGCGCATGCGGATGGGCGACCATTCCTCTAGGGCCATGCTCTCGCAGGGCCTCAAGCAACCAACCCGGGCGATCTCGGCCGAAACAAGCCTAGCAGGCCCGAAGACCTGCGCGCCGCCCCTATTCGGTCTTGCTCCCGGTGGGGTTTACCGTGCCGTCCGCCGTTGCCGGGGACGCGGTGCGCTCTTACCGCACCCTTTCACTGTTCACGCGGCCGAAGCCCAAGCCCGAAGGCGCACGTGACCTGCTCTCTGTTGCACTGTCCCTAACTCCCGCGAGGAGAGCCGCCGGACGTTATCCGGCACCGTTGTTTCGTGGAGCCCGGACTTTCCTCGCCGGACGCAAGCGCCCGCCGCGGCCGCCCGACCGCCTGGCGAACGGGGCTATAGCGGCGCGGGGGAGGGGAGTCACGCACGAGGCGATTCTTTCCAGCTTCCCCGGTCCTCGCTCCCTTACTGCAGTGGCCAGGTCCAGATGATGAGCGGCGTGCCGATGAGCACCACCAGCAGCGAGAGCGGCGCGCCCAGGCGGGCGTAGTCGCTGAAGCGGTAGCCGCCGGGGCCGAGGACCAGCGTGTTGCACTGGTGGCCGATGGGCGTGAGGAAGTCGCAGCCCGCTCCCACGGCGGTGGCGATGAGGAAGGCTTCCGGCCGGTAGCCCAAGTCATGCGCGAAGACGCCGGCGATGGGGGCCATCACCAGCACCGTCGCGGCATTGTTGAGGAACGGCGTCACGGCCATGGCCGCGACCAGAATGAGCGCGACGGCGCCCCAGGGGGGCAGGGCGGCGGCGACATGAGCGAGATTGGTGGCGATGACATCAGACGCGCCGGTGCTCCGGATGCTGTCGCTGACCGGGATGAGCGCGGCGAGCATGATGAGGATGGGCCACTCGACCGCATCATAGGCTTCCCGCACCGGCAGCGCGCCGCTGATGACTGTGAGCGCGGCGGCAGCGAAGAAGGCGATGGCCACCGGCACATAGCCGCTCGCCGTGGCGGTCATCGCAACCGCGAGGATGAGCAGCGGCAGCCAGCCGCGATGTGACTTGCCCAGCTTGACGCCCCGCTCCGCCAGCGGCAGCGCGCCGAGATCGCGCAGCCGCGCCGGCAGCAGGCCGAGGGGCCCCTGCAGCACGATGACATCGCCCGCACGCAGGCTGATCTCGCCCAGCTTGCGCCCGAGCATCTGCCCGGCGCGCGAGACGGCGATGAGATTAACGCCATAACGTTGCTGGAGGAGCAGCCGCTCCGCGCTCTGCCCGACCAGCGGGGACTCGGCCGTCACGACTGCCTCGGTGACGCCGATCTCGTCCCCTTCGCTGCCTTCGGGCAAATCGCGCGTCTCGCCGTCCAGCTCCAGCGCGTCGCGGGCGATGACCCGCTCCAGCGCATCCGGCTCGCCGTAGAGAATCAGCACGTCGCCTTCCTGCAGTCGCGCATTGCCCTGCGTCGAGAGCGGACGCCGGCCGCGCAGACGGCTGGTGATCTGCACCTCATGGTCGTGGCGCTTGAGGAAGGCGGCGATCGTCTCGCCGTCGGGCGGCGTGTCCTCGCGCACGGTTGCTTCGGTGACATAGCCGGAGATGTCCATGGCATCGCCCATGGTCGCCGCGCCGCGACGATCGCGCGGGAGCAGTCGGTAGCCGAAACGCAGGAACAGCAGGCCCACGATAAACAGGCCAAACCCGGTCGGGAAATAATCGAACATGCCAAAGGGCTCGCCGGTCATCTCCGTGCGCACGCGGCTGACGATGATGTTCGGCGAGGTGCCGACCAGCGTCATCAGCCCGCCCAGCAGCGAGGCGAAGGCCATGGGCATGAGGAAGACCGAGGGACTGGCGTTGTTGCGCTTGGCCATCTGGAAGGCGGCGGGCATCAGCATGGCAAGCGCGCCGACATTCTTGACCAGCGCCGAGGCCGTGCCGACCGTGGCGGTAAGCAGCAGCAGTTGCGAGCGGACATGGCGCACGCGGCCCGCGACGAATTTGAGCCCCACCTCGATCGCGCCGGAGCGCTGCACGGCGGCCGAAAGCACCAGCGCCGAGCCGACGATGATGACGATATCGTCCGAGAAGCCGGAGAAGGCGTCGGCCGGATCGACAATGCCGATCAGGACCGCGAAGAGCAGAACGATGACTGCCGTGACGTCATAGCGGAAGCGCCCCCAGAGGAAGAGCACCATCATGCCGGCAAGCGTGGCGATAGAGAGCCATTGCGGCCCGGTCATCGCATTCTCCCCCCAAGCCCGTCGCGGCGCTGCGCGACCACCCTCGCTGTCATCATCCCCGCCAAACGCCCGAAATGGATTTCAGTGTGCGGGCACTGAAAAATATTCCGGTCCGTCTTGTCCGATCGCGCTCAGTCGTCGCCGCGGGGCCTTGGCAGCAGCAGCGCGAGCAGGATGGCGCGGCATTCCCCGTCGATCACGCCGTCGATCAATTCCGGCCGGAAACGGCGCTGGAACGCCGTCACCGCGGCTTCCGGCTCGGCGATATCATAGCCGAATCGCTCGAGCGCGAGCATAAAGGCGCCGTCGCTCCAGAGTGGGTCCATGAGATTGCGGGTCGGGCGCGGCAGGGCGAGGCGCAGCCGGGCGAGCTTGCTCCAGGGGAACAACTCGCCGGGGTCCTGCTTGCGTGCGGGCGCCACATCGCTGTGGCCGACGACATTGCCGCGCGTGATGCGGTGGCGCTGCATGATGTCGTGGACGAGCGGGATCAGCGCATCGATCTGCGCCTGCGGGAAGGGCCGATAGCCCCATTCATGGCCGGGATTGACGATCTCGATGCCGATGCTCGCGGAATTGACGTCGGTGATGCCGCGCCACCACGCCCGTCCGGCGTGCCAGGCGCGCTTGGTCTCGTCGACCATGCGGACCACCTTGCCCTCCTCCGTGACGACATAATGGGCGGAGACCTTGCTATCCGGATTGGCCATCCAGTTGATCGCGCTCTGGGCGTCCGGCATCCCCGTATAGTGCAGGACGAGGATGGACACCGGGAGCGTTCGGTCGTCAAAATTGGGTGACGGCGTCTCGATCATGCAGAACTGGGCCACTTTCCTTGCGCATGCCGGCATGTTGCCGGGCGGTGCGGTCAGCCCTGTCCTAGCTCAATGGCGGGTGCGGAGGAAGCGCCGCCTGCAGGCAGCATCATGCGCGGTTGATCGGGCCGGGCTTCACGGGCCTGATACAGGCAGCTGAGGCCCCGGCAGGCCGAAAAGCCGGACTCGGCACAGGCCATTTCGCCCGCCCCGAGCGCGAGATAGCCGCCGGGCCGAACCCGGCCCGACAGCGTTTTCCATGCCCGGCGGCGCCTCTCTTCGGAAAAGTAGAAGAGCACGTTGCGGCACAGAATGAGATCGAATGGGCCTGCGCCATGAACGGGGTCGAGGAGATTGTCCTGCTGGAACACGATCATCTGCTGAAGCTCGCCGGCAATCTGCCATTCGTTATCGACAGGATGGAACCAGCGCAGCAATTCGCTGATCGGCAGGCCGCGCTGCATGTCCATCTGCGAAAACCGTCCGCGCTTTGCCTTGGCGATCGCGAGGGCCGATACGTCCGTGGCGTGGATGCTGACCGTGCAATCGGCCAGCGCGGCCGAGCGGTGGACGATCATGGCCAGCGAATAGGCTTCCTGCCCGGTCGAGCACCCGCCGCACCAGATGCGCAGTCGCCGATCCGCGCGCGTCCGGGCGAGTGCGGGCAGGACGCTGTTTTCGATCGCGTGGAAGACGCTCACATCCCGGAAGAACGAGCTTTCGTGATTGAGCAGCGCGTCGATCACTTCGGCCTGTAGGAGCCCGTGAGGCGCCCGTTCGATCGCGTTCACGAGCTCTTCCAGCGTGCTCAGCCCGTGTGCGCGCAACAGCGGTCGCAGCGACGTTTCGATGCGCCATCGCCTCGCTTCCGAGAGCGTCTGCCCGGTCTCCCGGTGGAGCAATTCGGCGAGGCGACAGGCGGCGTTGGAAACTGGCTGCATGGTCATGCGCCTGCATGCCATTGCTGCAGGATCAACTCGGCGATCTGAGCGGGGGGCAGAATGGCACTGGCGAGACCTCCCTTCACGACCGAACCGGGCATGCCCCATACCGCGCTCGACTGGTGGTCCTGCGCGATCAGCCAGCCGTCCGCGCCGACAATGGCTTGCGCGCCAGCCAGTCCGTCGCGTCCCATGCCGGAGAGGATGACGCCACAGGCGCCGCGTCCGTAAAAGCGCGCCAGGGCGGTGAACATCGGGTCGACCGCCGGGAAGCTTTCATGCAGGCAGCGCTGGGTGCTCAATCGCACCAATATTTGCCCGCGCGCTCCTTTGCCGAGCGAAAGATGGGCAGTGCCGGGTGCCAGATGGATGGTGCCCGGCTGCACTGGCATGGCCTGTTCCGCCAGAACCACGGGCAGATGTGTGGCGCGGCGGAGCTGTTCTGCCAGCAGCGGCTGGAAGCTGGCAGGCAGATGCTGGGTGATGAAGATGGGAAAGGCCGGGTTGTCCTCAAGGCCCTTGATGACGGAGAGAATCGCGCTGATCCCGCCGGTCGATCCGCCGATGGCCACGGCGCGCACGAGCGTGCCTGGTGGCCGCAGGCGTGCGCTCGCCTCATCGAATCGTTCCGGCGTGCGGCTACGTTCAGCCGCTGGCGCCAGATGGGCCAGGCGATCGAGCAGATGCTCGACGAATTGCGGGCTGAAATGGCCGGCGCTGGGCTTGGCCACGACATCACCGGCACCCAAAGCCAACGCCTGCAAGGCGACCTCGCTGCCCTCGCTGCACGAGCCGCTGAGCAGCACCACCTGCCGGCGCTGATCGGGGCCAAGCAAGTGGGGGAGCACCTGCAGGCCGTCGAGCTCGGGCATGTCGATATCGAGAAGCACCAGGTCCACCGACTTTCTGGCCACGAAAGCCAGAGCCTGCTTTCCGCTGGCGACCGTCCCGACCACGCGGAAGCGCGGATCTTCGCCCAGCACCCGACCCAGCACGCGGCGGACGACCAGCGAATCATCGACGATCAGCACATCGATGCGCGAACCATCGGTTCCGGAGCTGGCATCGGACAGGAGGGCAGCGCACGCCATTCCCGGCGCTCCCGAGCCCCTAGAGAACCCCGACGATCTGGAGCTTGCTCTCCAGCGTGTCGCGATCGAAGGGCTTCATGACATATTCGTCGGCACCGGCATCGACGGCGGCGCGGATATGGTCCACGCCATTCTCGGTGGTGCAGAAGATCACCTTGGGCGGATGGGCGAAATTGCGGCGGGAGAGTTCCTTGAGGAATTCCAGGCCGCTCATCACCGGCATGTTCCAGTCGAGCAGCACCACGTCCGGCACCTGCCCTTCGCACATGTCGAGCGCTTCACGTCCGTCCTGCGCTTCGTGAACGTCGAGATCGAGGGATTCCAGAATGTGGCGTGCCACCTTTCGGATCACCTTGGAGTCATCGACAATGAGGCAGTTCGGCATGAGTCGCGACCCCTGATACTTGCTTGGCTACGTAACCTACGGGCAGAGCGTGTCATTTTGGTAAATTCGTTAAATATCTCACGCGGCCAGCGCGCCAGACGGGGCGTTGGTGAAATCGGCGAGCGTGAGCAGAAGATGGCTGCGGCCATCATAATCGACGAGGCCGGAAACGAATGGCCGCCACGCAGGATCGATGCGGCCGCGCAATGGCTGCACGCCGCCCTGCGCCTGGCAGATATCGGTCACGGCATCGATGAGGAAACCATAGCTGTGCCCGGCAATGTCCGCGACGATCGCCAGCGGTGCGGTCTGTGCATCCCCCGCCTTGCCAAAGATGCGCGATTGCAGATCGATTACCGTGAGCACACGGCTGCGCAGCGCCGCGAGCCCGCGCACGTGCGCAGGCGCCAAGGGCACGGGGACGATATCCCCCAGCCGCACCACGGCTTCGATGGCACAGGCACGCACGGAAATCGGGGCGCCCGCGATGGATGCGAACAGGAACAGCGAGTCGGTCATGCGGCTTTCCGTGCGAAGCTGGAAATCGCCGCCATCAGCCCGGCGCGATCATAGCGGTAGATGGAGGGGGGCGCATTGGGGTCGGCCGGCAATTGCGGCTGCTCCCGCAGGGCAAGCACCGGAACGCCCATGAGCGCCGGGGCATGTCCGCTTCCACATAGCACAACATCGGGCGGCGCGTCGCCTGCGGCGCCCAGAACGACGTCATAGCCGGCCTGAACGAGCAGCGGCGCCAGGATGTTGCGCATCCACGGGTCTTCGACATCGGCGATCATGCAGCGCACGGCCTGCGCGGCAGCGTCAGAGGCCGGGCGGGCCGCGACCTCCTCAAACAGGGTGAACGGATCGACCAGCTCCAGTTGCTGCTCGCCAACCAGCACCAGGCCGGCGATCCGTCCCCGGCCGATCGGCACTTCCAGCCGGGCGGGGATTTCCAGGATGTCGAGCACCTCTTCGATGAGGAAGATGAGCAGATCGCGCCCATCGTGCAGGCGCATGGCCTTTAGCACACCGGTCTCATCCGGGCGGACATTGAGCGCCGGCAGCAGGCGCTCCTCGATCCGCGCGAATGCCCGTCCCTCGGAGCGCCCGATCTGCGTACAGTCCAGTTCCTCGACGCGCTCGACGATGGGCAGCGGCATCAGCCGTTCCACGCCATCCCGGTCGCGATAGAAGAGCACCTGCAAGGTATCGATGGCCTCGGTCGGTTCCTGGCTGTGATGATCCCGCCGCGCCTTGTCGGCATCGACCACGGGCAATTGCGCGATCTGGAAGAGCCCGGTGGCGTCGAGCAGCAGCATTGGCTGGCCGTTGTCGGGGAGCGTCATGCCCGCAAATGCCCCGGCGGATGCGATCACCGGTGAGGCCGGGCGAATGACCAGCTCCTCATTGCTGTCGACGGTTTCGACACCCAGCACATAATTTTGCCCGGCCGAGGAGCGAATGACCATCAAGGTCCGCGGCCCGTTCGCTTCGGCCTGACGGGCAAGGCCCAGCACGTCCTCAAGCGTCACAACCGGATGACGCTCGCCGCGAATGGTCGCGATGCGTCCGCCGGCGACCTCCTCGATCGAGACCATGTTGCTGTTTTCGTGAATGAGTTCCACGACATTGCCACGCGGCATGGCGAAGGTCTGCCCGCCGCACCGCACGATCAGGCCCGGAATGATGGTCAGTGTCAGGGGCACGCGCATGGTGATCACCGTGCCGTCGCCAGGCGTCGTGGTGATGTCGATCACGCCGCCGATCTGCTCGATATTGGCCCGCACGACATCCATGCCGACGCCACGCCCGGAGATGGAGGTCACCTCCCGCGCCGTGCTGAGGCCGGGCAGGAAGATCAGGTTCAGCTTCTCGGCGTCGCTCATCCCGGCCGCCTCGGCAGCGGTGACAAGTCCGGCCGCGACCGCCCGATCGACCAGGGCGGCCCGGTCCATGCCGCGCCCGTCGTCGGCCACCTCGATGACGATCTGGTTGCCCGATTGCCGGGCGACGATGTTCAGCCGCCCGACGTCCGGCTTGCGGGCGGCGATGCGGTCTGCCGGCAACTCAAGACCGTGATCGAGGGCGTTGCGGACGATGTGGGTGAGCGGGTCGGCGACCATCTCGATCATTTCGCGGTCCATCTCGACATCGCCGCCGTCGAGAGTCACGGTGACCTTCTTGCCCAGTTCGCGGCTGAGGTCGCGCACCATGCGCGGGATGGCCGCATACAGGCGGTCGACCCGCTGCATGCGCGTCTTGCTGATCATGTCGCGCAGGTCCGCGACATTGGTCGACATCCGCTCGAAGCTGCTCTCCACATCCGGCGCGACGCCATGGTCACGCATCCGGCGCGCCAGATCGTTGCGGGCGAGCACCATGTCGGAGATGCCGTTCATCAGCTGATCGATGAGCGCCAACGGCAGCCGAATCGTGCGCGGGGCTTTGTCGCGCGGCGGGGCGGTCGGTTGCTGCGGGCTGGGCATCGCGGGAGCGGGTGTCTCTAGCGAGTCCGCGCGCTGCGCGGGCGGTTCGTGGGGCGGGGCCGGCATCGTTGCGGCACGCGCGGCGATCGGGTGAAAGAGCTCGAAGCCGCCGGATCGGAGTGACAGGGCATCCAGCAGCCCGTCATCATCGGCTTCATCCGGGACGGGCTCGCCGCCCAGACCACGCGCCAGCGCGCCGATTCGGTCCATAACCGCCAGCACAGCCGTGACGGTGGCGGGATCGGCCAGCCGTTCGCCGCGCCGGATGGCTGCCAGCACGTCCTCGGCGCCATGCGCCAGCCGCTCGAAACGGGGCAGGTTCAGGAAGCCGCAGCTTCCCTTGACGGTGTGGAAAAACCGGAAAAACGCGTCGAGGCGAGACTTGTCGGTCGGGTCCGCTTCCCACGCGACGACTTCGCCGGAGAGGACCTCCAGCGTTTCAAGAGTTTCCGCAATGAACTCCCCGATGATCTCGTCCATGCCGCCGCCTGTGGTTAACGCGGCGACACCTTTGGGGCCAAGTCGTGAAAGCCCGGTTAAGACCTGCCGGTCGGGCTCTCACACAGGCGGGATCAAGCCGGCAGGCGCGCGCCGAACAGCAGGTGGGGCTCGTCGGCGCCGGAGATCATCAGTTCGCCGCCGGCTTCGGTCGCCACCGTGCGGATCATCACGGCTGCGGCCGTGCGGGTGGTCAGATCGCCATGCCCTTCCAGCCCGGCACGAATGGCGGGGTCGAAGGTGATGCGTGCGCCTTCGCCGCGCACCGCAATCTCGGTCGTTCCGCCCTGTTGCTCCGCGCCGATCGCGATCACGCCGCCGCGCGGCAGGGCTTCGCCGGTCAACAGCACCAGATTGAGCAGCAGCTTGGCGGCCGGCTTGGAGAGGCTGTCCCCGGCAATCATCCAGTCGAGCGAGATCTTGCCGCCGGGCGGAAACATGCCTTCCACGGCAGAGCGGATTTCGTGCACGGGAATGGCCTCGCCATATCCGCCCCCGGCTCCGAAGGCCAAGCGGAAGAATTTGAGCTTGCCGGCCGTCGTCCGGGCACTGTCCGCCAGCAGCGTGAGGCATTGCTCGCGCATTCGCGGGTCGGTCTCATCGGCAAGCAGTTCGATGCCGTTGTTGAGCGCGCCGACGGGGCTGAGCAGATCATGGCACAGGCGAGAGCAGAGCAGGCTGGCGAAATCGATGGAGTCGGACGCGGTGGATTTGACCAAGACGGGGATATCCTCTCTTCAGGCGATGGCCGTGCCCTCATGGCGCTGCGGGCGCGCGGGTGCAAGCCGCCCATGCGGCGAACCGACCAGTTCGACGGGATCGAAAACGCCATGGATGCGGCCTGACGCGACAACCTGCCAGGCCAGAAGGTCGCCGCGCGCGTCGACGAGCAGCCAGATCTCGCCCGCCGCCCCCGCCATGGCCGCATCGACCGCCGAGGGGACGGCCTCGCCATGGGGATGCGAATGATAATGGCCGACAATAGCCGGTCCGCCCTGCCGCGCCTCGCGATGCGCGGCGATGAGCACGGCCGGATCGACCTCGAAGCGGTGCTCGGGCTGGTTTGCGACATTGGCGGCAGCGCGAAGTTCGGTGATGGTGATGGTCGTCCCGCCGTCCGCGCCGGCCAAGCGCTGGCCCATCAGTAGGCCGCAGCATTCCAGCGGGGCGGCAGCCTTCGCCTGCGCGCGGATCGCATCGCGCAACGGTCTTGATATGTGCACGGCCATCCCCAGATATTAGGCCGTGGAAATGGGGGTTACCAGCATTACGGCGCTGATCACGCAGGCCGAGCACGGCATGAGACTGGACCGCGCGCTTGCGAGCGTGCTGCCAGCCCTGTCGCGCGAGCGCGTGAAGGCGCTGATCCTGGCAGGGCAAGTGACCGGGCCGGACGGTCGCCCGGCGGCTGATCCGGCCTATAAGGTGAAGGCCGACATGGCCTTTGCCGTAGAGATTCCGGAGGCGATCCCCGCCGAGGCGCAACCGCAGGCGATCGATCTGGTGATCGCTCATGAGGATGCGCATCTGATCGTGGTGGACAAGCCGGCTGGCATGGTGGTGCATCCCGCCGCCGGCAATCCGGATGGCACGCTGGTCAATGCCTTGCTCCACCATTGCGCCGGGCAGCTCTCCGGCATTGGCGGGGTCGCGCGGCCCGGCATCGTCCACCGCATCGACAAGGATACCTCCGGTCTGCTCGTCGTCGCCAAGACCGATCAGGCACATGAGGGGCTGGCCCGCCAGTTCAAGGATCACAGTATCGACCGGCGCTATCTCGCCATCGTGCAGGGGCGGCCTACGCCGCCTTCCGGCAAAGTCGATCAGTGGATCGGCCGTTCGGATGCGGATCGCAAGAAGATGGCGGTGCAGCGCGAGGGGCGCGGCAAGCACGCCATCACCCATTATCGCACGCTCGAGCGACTGGACCGGGCGGCGCTGATCGAATGCCGGCTGGAGACGGGACGGACCCATCAGGTGCGCGTGCATATGGCCCATCTCGGTCATCCCCTGCTGGGCGATCCTGTCTATGCCCGTGGCGGCATCCACAAGGCGCTGCTCGCTGAACTCGGTTTTCATCGTCAGGCGCTTCATGCGGCCCGGTTGGGCTTCATCCACCCGGTCACAAGCCAGCCTCTCAGCTTTGAAAGCCCGATTACGGATGACATGCAGCAACTGTTCAGCCATCTTTGCGTATAAGGATGAGCGCGATGCCCCTTCTTGTTTGCGCGCTCCAGAAGGATGAAGTTTCGTGAGTAACGGCAGTAATCTCCCTGCAACGATCCCTGCGCTTGGCGGCGATGCGAGCCTGAACCGCTATCTGTCGGAGATTCGCAAGTTCCCGCTCCTCAAGCCCGAGGAGGAGTATATGCTCGCCAAGCGCTATCAGGAGCATGGCGATCCGGAGGCTGCGGCGCGGCTGGTGACGAGCCATCTGCGACTCGTGGCGAAGATCGCCATGGGCTATCGCGGCTATGGCCTGCCCGTCTCCGAGCTGATCTCCGAGGGCAATATCGGGCTGATGCAGGGCGTGAAGAAATTCGAACCGGACCGGGGCTTCCGCCTCGCCACCTATGCGATGTGGTGGATTCGCGCGTCGATCCAGGAATTCATCCTGCGCTCGTGGAGCCTCGTGAAGATCGGCACCACGGCGGCGCAGAAGAAGCTGTTCTTCAACCTGCGGCGCATGAAGAACCAGATCGAAGCCTTCGAGGATGGCGATCTGCGCCCCGAGGATGTGACGAAGATCGCGACCGATCTCGGTGTCTCGGAAGATGACGTCATTTCCATGAACCGCCGCATGGCCATGGGCGGCGACACATCCCTCAACGTCTCGATGAACGATGACGGCGAAGGGCAGTGGCAGGACTGGCTGGCGGACGAGGGGCCGTTGCAGGATGAGCGGATTGCCGACGCGCAGGAAAGCGACGTGCGGCACGACATGCTGCTCGATGCATTGGACGACCTCAATGACCGCGAACGGCATATCCTGCAGGAGCGGCGCCTTGCGGAGGAGCCCAAGACGCTCGAGGAGCTGAGCCAGGTCTATGGCGTCAGTCGCGAGCGCGTCCGCCAGATCGAGGTTCGTGCGTTCGAGAAACTGCAGCGCGCCATGTTGCGAATCGCCGGTGAAAAGCGCCTGATGACGGTGGCCGGCTGACGAGTCTGCGGGTTGCGCTCATCGCGATAGGCGAAGAGGGCAGTCGTAACGGATAGGGGACGCGATGCAGCGCAAGCGTGCCTCTGGCTCGTGGATGGGATTGGCAGGCCGTAGCCCGCGGGAGCAGGTCTGGCGTGTTCTGGCGATCCTCTTTGTCCTGTTCGTCCTGCCGGTGCTCATCGGCGCGGTGCTGTTCACCAGCGGGGCGCCCCTTGCCGACGCACGCCCCACGCCCACCCCTCTGCAGGTCGGTGCCGGTCGGGCCGCGATCGAGCAGTTGCAGGCCAGCAGGCAACGGCCGGGCGGTGTCAGCCTGCTCACCCTCACGCCCACTCATCTCGATGGCTTGAGCGCGCTCGCAACCCATGGCTTCCGCCCTGACCGGCTTGATCTCTATCTCCACGATGAGCGGCTTCATGTCGCCGCGAGCCATGCCCTGCCGCTGGGGCGCTGGCTGAATGTCGGTCTGGTCGTAAGCGGCCCGAGTAACGGATTTCCCGAAGTAGAGGCGCGCATCGGCGCGGTCTCGTTGCCGGCATATCCGACTCGGCTGCTGCTGGAGGGGTTGCGTCAGCTGCTGCGTCTGCGCGGCGCCGTGATCCCGCCGCTCGACACGGTCGTCCAACGCTTCTCCATCCGCAATGGCGCGGTGATGGCGGCGGTGCAGTTGCCGCCCAAGACCGGCTTGCTCGATCAGTTTACTGGCGGTGACGCGATAGACGGCGCGCAGGTGCTCGATCGCTATTGCGCGCTGGTGGCGCTGCAGGCGCGCGATCCGCAAAGCGACTTCGCCATACAGGTCCGCCGCGCTTTCCCCCCGGGCCAAGTCGCGACGGCGGAAACGAATCGGGCGGGCTTTGTGGCGCTGGCGATGCTGGTAGTCGATCCGCGCGCCGGGCAACTGGCCGGGCTGGAACCGAGCGCCACGCGCCGCTGTCCGTCGCCTGCGGCGGCAATCACGCTCCATGGCCGGGACGACCTCCCCAAGCATTGGGCGCTGTCCGCTGCGCTGGCTGCGCAGACCGGTGTGCAGTTTTCATCCGCGATGGGCGAATGGAAGGAACTAGCGGACAGCCTGTCTGCCGCGTCGGCATTCCAGACCGGCACCGCCTCGGGCTTCTCCTTCGTCGATCTGGCGGCGGACCGCTCCGGCTTCCAGATCGCGCAGGCCGCTGGCGATCCGCGTCGGTCGCAGGACGTCGCGCAACGCCTGGCGACCGCGACGCAGGAACGACTGCTGCCGCCTGCCCTGCTTCAGAACGACGAGGGGCTGAGCGATGCCGCCTTCGCCGCGCGCTACGGCAGTGTCGAAGACCCGCGCTACACAAGGCTCGTTGCCGAGATCGACTGGACACTGGCTCGGGATGGATTGCTGGCGCCATCCGACTGAGCAGGCTGGCCACCAAGGCTTCGCCACCGAACGCCCATTTGCCTGTTGCGCAAAAGCGGCTAGGGCGTGGATCATGCTCAATACAGTTCTCGTGATGATCGGCGGCGCCATCGGCGCGGCCCTGCGCTACCAGTTGGGACGCGCGAGCCTGCGCATCATGGGGCCGGGCTATCCCTGGGGTACGCTCGCCGCCAACGTGCTGGGCGGGCTGGCCATGGGCCTTGTCGCGGGCTGGCTGGCCGCGCGCTATCAGGGCCAGCAGGGCGAGCAGATCCGGCTCCTGGTCGCCGTGGGCGTACTCGGCGGCTTCACCACCTTTTCCGCCTTCAGCCTGGAGACGATGCTGATGATCGAGCGCGGCGAAGCGCTGAACGCGCTCGGCTATGTGCTGCTCTCCGTTGCAGCCTCCATCGGCGCGCTGGCGCTTGGCCTTACCCTCATGCGGAGTGCCACGGCATGAGCAAGACCGATCTTGCTGGCGTCCGCCAGTTCACCGTGCGCGCCGAGGACGATGGCATCCGCCTCGACCGCTGGTTCAAGCGCCACATGCCGGAAGCCAGCTTCGCCATCGTTTCGCGTTGGGCGCGGACCGGGCAATTGCGCGTCGATGGCGCCCGCGCGACACCGGGCGACCGCATTGCCGAGGGGCAGACCTTGCGCGTGCCCCCGCTCGATGTCGCTGCGGCAAAGGAAGCGGGCAAGGCACCCCGCCCGCGCCCCATCCTGACCGAGGATCAGATCAACTTTGCCGAGGGTCTGGTCATTCATCGCGACGCGCAGGCCATCGTCATCAACAAACCGCCGGGCCTTGCCACGCAGGGCGGCACCAAGACGCACGAGCATGTCGATGGACTGCTCGATGCTTTGATGTTCGAGCGCGACGACCGGCCGCGCCTCGTCCACCGGCTGGACAAGGACACCAGCGGTGCGCTGCTGCTCGCCCGCACCTCGCGCAGCGCCGCACATTTCGCCAAGAGCTTCTCGTCCCGCACAGCGCGCAAGGTCTATTGGGCCATCGTGATGGGCGTGCCATCCGTCTCGGACGGCTTCATCGATCTGCCACTGGCCAAGCAGCCGGGCACCGGCGGGGAGAAGATGCATGTCGATGAGAAGGACGGCCTGCCCGCCCGCACGCGCTACCGGGTGATCGAGCGCGCCGGCAACCGCGCCGCGTGGGTGGAGCTGCAGCCGCACACCGGCCGCACCCATCAGCTGCGTGTCCATATGGCCGAGATCGGCCACCCCATCGTGGGCGACGGCAAATATGGCGGCAAGGAGGCGTTCCTTAGCGGATCGATCAGCCGCAAGATGCACCTGCACGCCCGGCGCATCCGCATCGACCATCCCGATGGCTCTCCGCTCGACGTGAAGGCCGAGCCGCCCTTCCATTTCGCTGAAACGCTGGCGAGCCTGGGCTTTGACGTGAACGAGGGCGATCTGCCGCTGGAGATCGACATCCAGCCGACCGCCTCCGACCGCAAGGCCGCCGACAAGCGCGCGTCGACCGCGCACGCCAAGGACATGCGCAAGGCCCGCCGCGGCGAACGCCGCTCCCGCAGCGCGCCGGACAAGCCCGAGCGCTTCAAGGGGCCGCCCAAGCCGCGCGGCAAGGGGGCCAAGCCGGCCGGGCCAGCCGCGCGCCCGGGTGCCAAGCGGCCCACCGGCGGCGCACGGCCGCGAAAGCCGGGGCGGGATTAGCAAAAGGCACAGCGGACTGAGGCGACCTTCTCCCCTCCTCGTTGGAGGAGGGGCTTGCGTATCCTTTTGAAGGCGAGGTGTTCTCATTCGATTTTGCGCTGCAGGCAGGGCCAATCCGCACGTCCGACAGCATCACCCCGCTTGATTTCGCAGGCGCACAATGACAAGGGCCTCTGCCATTGGAAAGGCGCAGGCCTTCCATTATATTCTTCATTCGACCGATCGAAAGGTCCGCCATGCGCACTCGCCTTTATCCGCTCAGCGAGCTGGAAGACATTCCCGGCACGACCGTGTTCAATGCCCGCCGTTCGCGCGAGGCTTATCACCTGCACAAATTCTGCATGTCGCTGATGGATGCAGGCAACCGCGCCGAGTTCAAGGACCATGAGCGCGCCTATCTCGACAAGTTCAAGATGAGCGAAGAGCAGAAGCGCGCCGTGCAGGATCGCGATTTCAGCAAGCTCATCGATCTGGGCGGCAACATCTATTTCCTCGTCAAGCTCTCCAATACAGACGGCTGGAGCACGCAGCGCGCGGTGAGCTCGATGACCAACATGACGCCCGACGAATATGCCGCGATGATGCGGTCCGGCGGTCGCTCGCCGACTGGCCAGCGCTCCAAGCGGGAGGGCAACTGACATGGCACGGATCACTGCCGGCATTGCCACCAGCCACGTCCCCGCCATCGGCGCGGCCTTCGACACCGGGCGCT
Source organism: Sphingobium sp. B1D7B (assembly GCF_025961965.1). Taxonomy (NCBI): domain Bacteria; kingdom Pseudomonadati; phylum Pseudomonadota; class Alphaproteobacteria; order Sphingomonadales; family Sphingobiaceae; genus Sphingobium; species Sphingobium sp. B1D7B. Next base: position 620,098 of record NZ_JAOQOR010000001.1, on the reverse strand, counting down.
CGACGGACGATTACTGGAAGCCGATCTTCGATGGCTATGAGTGGGTGAAGACCTTCGAGCAGGAAGAAAAGCCCGACGTGGTCATCCTCTGCTACAACGATCATGCCTCCGCGATGATGCTGGACGTGGTGCCGACCTTCGCGCTCGGCATGGCCGAGGAATTCGAGCCGGCCGACGAAGGGTGGGGCAAGCGCGACGTGCCCGTGGTCGAAGGACATATCGAGCTGGCGGCGCACATGGCCGAGCAACTCGTCATCGACGAGTTCGACATGACCCTGATGAACAATATGGATGTGGACCATGGTTGCACGGTTCCGCTCAGCCTGATGTTCGGCAAGGTCGACAAATGGCCGTGCAAGGTCATTCCGCTTGCGGTGAACGTGACGCAGTTCCCGACGCCCTCGGGCGCGCGCTGCTGGGCGCTGGGCGAGGCGATACGCTATGCGGTCGAAACCTATCCCGAGGATCTCAACGTGCAGATCTGGGGCACTGGCGGCATGAGCCATCAGTTGCAGGGGCCGCGCGCCGGGCTGATCAATCCCGAGTTCGACAATGCCTTTCTGGACAAGCTCGTCGGCGAGACCGATGAGCTGCGCGCCATCACGCGGCTGGAATATCTGCGCGAGGCGGGCACTGAGGGCATCGAGCTCATCATGTGGCTCATCATGCGCGCCGCGCTCGGCACCGAGGTGGAGGCGTTGCATCGTTTCTATCATGTTCCGGCCTCCAACACCGCCGTCGGCCACATCGTGCTGCGGCCCAAGGAGATCGCGGAAGCGCCTGCGAAGGCGCGCGCCTGAGCGGCTTGGCCCTCTTCGCAGCATCCCAGGAAAGCCCGGCCTTGCGCCGGGCTTTTTCGTTTGTCGGCTCAGCGTGTCGGTTTGTCACATAAAGCTTCCTATATATAAAGAATCCTTTATATGAGGGTTTCGTACGGCGTGCGTTGCGCCGGTTGGAGCTGGAGACTGCCATGACGTCCAAACCCCCTTTCCGCGCCGACCATGTCGGCAGCTTCCTGCGTCCGCAGGCGCTTATCGAGGCCCGGCACGATCATGCCGCCGGCAAGATCGACGCTGCCGCGCTGCGCGCGATCGAGGACAAGGCCATTGCCGATGTCGTGGCGTTCCAGGAGAGCGTCGGCGTCAAGGCGGTGACGGACGGCGAGTTCCGCCGTAAATTCTTCCACACCGACTTCCTGCTGCAGCTCGACGGGATCGAGGAGCAGGGCGGCATGGAAGTGCAGTTCCAGAATGCGATCGGCAAGGACGTGCATTTCGCGCCGCCCAAGATGGTGGTGACGGGCAAAATTCGCCACGCCAAGCCGATCCAGCGGGCGGATTACGAATATCTCGCCAGCGTGGTGAGCGAGACGCCCAAGGTGACCATTCCCTCGCCCACCATGCTGCATTTCCGCGCCGGGCGTGAAGGGATCAGCGAGGCGGTCTACCCCGACATGGCCGATTTCTTCGCGGACGTGGCATCGGCCTATCAGGAGGAAGTCGCCGATCTCGCCGATGCCGGCTGCCGCTATCTGCAGCTCGACGATACCAACCTGGCCTATCTGTGCGATGACAAGCAGCGCGAGAATGCCCGCAAGCGCGGCCTCGATCCCGATGATCTGCCGCGCCATTATGCCAAGATGATCAACGATGCGCTGGCCACCGCGCCGGATGACATGTTCACGGCGATGCACCTGTGCCGGGGCAACTTCCGCTCCAGCTGGGCCGCCGAGGGTGGCTATGAACCGGTCGCCGAAATCATGTTCAATGAGGTCGATATCGACTCCTTCCTCCTCGAATATGACGATGCGCGGTCGGGCGACTTCGCGCCGCTGCGCTTCCTGCCCAAGGGTAAGATCGTCGTGCTCGGCCTGATCACCACCAAGCTGGGTGAACTGGAGACCAAGGATGAGGTGAAGCGCCGGATCGACGACGCGACGAAATTTGCCTCGCTCGACCAGCTTGCCCTGTCGCCGCAATGTGGCTTCGCCTCGACCGTCCACGGCAATGACATCGCCTTCGACCAGCAGAAGGCGAAGATGGAACTGGTCGCCGAGGTTGCCCAGGAGGTCTGGGGCTGACGAGGACTAGACGCGCTCCTTCCCGCCGCGCCGCGCGGGGGAGGGAGCGTCGCTCCTAAAGCGCCCGATCTGGCGGTAGCACCGCCGGGCCGGGTTCGCGCAGATGCGGGTCCGGGTTCATGTGCAGGCGCGGTCCTTCGTCATCCCAGATGAAGCGCAGGTTGCGCACGCGGATCAGATAGCTGAGGCCAATCGCTGCGGAGAGAAAGCCCGCCGCGCCCCCCACGCCCATCGCGGCCCGCGCGCCATAGGTGTCGGCGACCCAGCCGATCAGCGGCGCACCCAGCGGCAGGCCGCCCAAGGTGATCGCGACATAGATGGCCATCACCCGCCCGCGCATCGCCCGATCCGTCGCCAACTGGACGAAGCCGTTGGATGAGGTGAGCGAGGTCTGCGCCGCAAGCCCCACGCCGATCAGCACCAGTCCAAACAGGATGTAGCTCGGCGAGAGCGCGGCGGCGGTCATGAAACAGCCGAACAGGAAGGTGCCGATGACCGCGTGATGCATCCGGGGCCGGTCGCGCCGGGCGGTCAGCAAGGCGCCGGTGACCGAGCCGATCGCCATGATGGAGGTCAGCAGGCCATATTCGCTGGCACCCTGCTGATAAACGGTCGCCGCCATCACGCTGATGAAAATGCCGAAGTTCATGCCCAGCGTGCCGAAGAAGAACAGCATCAGGAACACCGTGCGAATGTCCGGTCGCCCGGCCACATAGCGAAAGCCGTCGAGCAGCCGGCTCACCCCGCGCGGCTGCGCCGCCGCATAGGCATGCCGTGTCACCCGCACGTTGAGCAGGCCGGTGGTGACGATCAGGTAGGACAGGCCATTGATCACGAACACCCAGCCCGTGCCGACCAGCGCGATGCACAGGCCCGCCAGTGCCGGGCCGATCATGCGGGCGGTCTGGAAGGCCGTGCTGTTCATGGCCACCGCGTTGCCGATGATCTCGTCCCCCACCAGATCAGAGACGAAGCTGTGCCGCGCCGGCGCCTCGAACGCCATGCAGCACCCGAGCGCAAAGCCGAAGATGTAGACGTGCCAGAGCTCCGCCAGCCCCGAAATGATGAGCGCGCCAAGGCTGAGCGCCAGCAGGGTCTGGAAGCACTGGATCGTGATGAGCAGCTTGCGCCGGTCGACATGGTCGGCGACCGATCCGGTCACCGCCACAAGCAGCACTTGCGGCAGGAACTGCAGCGCGGTGAGAATGCCGACCGCGCCGGCGCTATGATCGGTCAGTTCGGTGAGCACCAGCCATGTCTGGGCCGTGCCCTGCATCCAGGTGCCGATGTTGGAAAAGAGATTGGTGCTGACCCACAGCCGGAAGTTGCGGTTGGAGAGGGAGCGAAACATGCCATTGCCGCCTGACCTCATGCCGCCTCCTCTATCCTGTTCCGGCACAACGCCCGACGCGGCGTCTGGTCGCATGTCCATGCGGGTGAGCGACGCTGCTTGCCCGCGCAGTGGCAGGCCAGATCGCGCTAGTCCCCTTGTGCGGTCCGGGTCAACCGCACAACCGTCTTTATGGCGCCTGCCGGCCCTTGAACCCCTGCGCGACGACGAACCACTCCACCGACCCTTTGCGGCTGGATGGCGGCTTGGCGTGCTTGACGGTGCGAAAGGCTGCCTTGAGCTGGCGCAGCAGGCCATCATCCGTCCCGCCGGCAAAGACCTTTGCGACGAAGGCGCCGCCGGGCCGCAGAGTCTGCATCGCGAAATCGGCGGCCGCTTCGACCAGGCCCATGGTGCGCAGATGGTCCGTCTGCTGGTGGCCGACCGTGTTGGCCGCCATGTCCGACAGGACCAGATCCGGCGCGGCGCCCAGCTCCGCGATCAGTTGATCGGGCGCTTCGTCTGCCATGAAGTCCATCTGGAGCAGGGTCACATCGGGCAGCGGCTCGATGGGCAAGAGGTCGATGCCCACGACCTTCGCTTTGGGCAGCACCTTTCGCACCACCTGCGTCCAACCGCCCGGCGCCGCGCCCAGATCGACCACATGGCGGACATCCTTGAGCAGGCCGAACTTCTCGTCCAGCTCCAGCAGCTTGTAGGCGGCGCGGCTGCGATAGCCCTCCGCCTTGGCCCGCTTCACATAGGGGTCGTTCAGCTGGCGTTGCAGCCAGCGCGTCGATTGGGCCGTGCGCCCGCGTGCCGTGCGCACGCGCGTGCCGACAGATTTGTCACCTCTGGCCATTATCCCAGGTCCCGGCTTGAGGCGCTGTCCGTCAGCGCACGGAGAATCCCTTCGCGAATACCGCGATCGGCGACGCCCAGCCGGTCTGCCGGCCAGATGTCGAGGATGCTTTCCAAGATGGCGCAGCCCGCCACCACCAGATCGGCGCGCTCGTCGCCGATGCAGGGCTGGGCGATGCGCTCCGCTATGCTCATGGTGGAGAGGCGGCCGGCGATTTCCCGCATGGCATCGGCCGGTACGGTCAGCCCGTCGATCGCCTTGCGATCATAGCGCGGCAGGCCCAGATGGACGCTGGCGAGCGTGGTGACAGTGCCGGACGTGCCGAGCAGGCGCACCGGCCCGGTCTTGGGCAGCCGCTCGGCAAAGGCGGCAAAAGCCTCGCGCATCCGCCGGAGCATTTCGGCATAGGCGGCGGCTCGCTCGCTGGCGGTGTCGCCATGGCCCGCCACAGCTTCCGCCAGCGACACGACGCCATGCGGCGCGCTGTGCCAATCGACGATGCGCAACTGATCGCCATCGCCATCGAGCAGCACCAGCTCGGTCGAGCCTCCGCCGATGTCGAAGATGAGCGCCGGGCCTTCGCCACGTTCCAGCAGCGCCTTACAGCCGAGGACCGCAAGCCGCGCTTCCTCGCGGGGCGAAATGATGTCGAGCATGATGCCGGTTTCGCGCTGCACCCGGTCGACAAAGGCGCGCCCGTTTTCTGCCTGCCGGCAGGCTTCGGTCGCAACAGAGCGCGCCAGGACCACGCGGCGGCGGCGCAGCTTCTCGGCGCAGACGGAGAGGGCGGACAAGGTGCGGTCGATCGCGGCGTCCGACAGGCGCCCGGTGGCGGAAAGGCCTTCGCCAAGGCGCACGATACGGGAAAAGGCGTCCACGATCACGAAGCGGTCGCCATCCGGCCGCGCAATGAGCAGGCGGCAATTGTTGGTGCCGAGGTCGAGCGCAGCGAGATTGCCGCGCGGCAGCGGACGATTGAAGGATCGCGCCTTCTGTTTCGCGCTCCCGGCGGACACTAGTGTGCCGGGCTCCTGCCCCATGCGCGGCGCGGGCGTCGCCTTATGCGCCATGACTTCTTGACCTTCTCTTCCGGCGGGACTTCCGCCGGGACTTGCCACCACGCTAGACGTGCGTGGCGGGCGACGCAAGGTGGCTGCCATGCTCCGAACGATGAGGGTGGAAAATCGCCTTGACCGCAGGCAGTCCGCGCCCTATCTGCGCCCGCTCTTGCCCCGTCGTCTAAAGGTAAGACTACGGACTCTGACTCCGTCAATCGAGGTTCGAATCCTCGCGGGGCATCCAGCTTTTCAGATCATCGCGACCGTGTCCGCCCCTTTGGGGGTGGCGCGGCCGGTCGTCGGTTTCGCGGCCGGATCAGCGCGGGCCGCGGGTTCCGCGCGGGTCGCGCCAGCGGAAGGCCGAATCGGCAATGGGCGCGCCATATTTGAGATTGCTCAGGCGAATATTGGTGCGATTGCCCTGCGCATCCAGCGCCACCCAGCCATAGAGGGAGAGCCCACCCGGCACGCCTGCCTTGCGCGTGAAGATGAGCGTGATCACGCCATATTCGGGATGCTGGGGATCGCGAACCTCGACCGAGACGACGCGCGGATCGCCGGTGTCGACGATCTTGCCGTAGCGGGTGATGTCGCGCTTGGGGTCGAGCAACGCGCCGAGCGGTGAATTGCGGATCGGCCAGCGCTGCACCTGCGCAACCTGATAGTCGATCATGTAGAGCGAGCTGCCGTCGGCAACGATGAGCAGATCGCCGGCGCCATAATCGAAGCGGATCTTGCCCGGCTGCTTCCAGAGCAGCTTGCCGTTCTGCACCTGCCCGTTGCGGTCGGTCTGGGTGAAGTCGCCGCTCAGCGTGGTGATGCCGCGAACCGCCGTGCTGACGCTCGCCAGATCGCTCGACCGCGCGGCTTGCGCAGCAACCGGGCTCGCCGGCACCAAGGCCGGTGCCGCGAGCGCGCTGAGCATCAGAGAGAGCATGGCGGAACGTCGAGTGAATTTGGGAAGTCTGATCATCGCGCCCGGATAGGTCCCTGCCGTTGAATATCCACTGAATGCCGCGCGCCGCAGCGCGTTCCCGCGCCGGGGGCGGGGCAACGGGCCGCCCTTACTTGGGATTGCCCATTTCGTCGCGCAGCACTTCCCGGCGGCCGACATGGTTGGGCGCGCCGACCATGCCTTCATTTTCCATCCGTTCGATCAGGCGGGCCGCGCTGTTATAGCCGATGCGCATCTGGCGCTGGAGCCAGCTGGTCGAGGCCTTCTGGTTCTCGAAGACGAGCTGGCAGGCCTTGCGGAACAGCTTGGCATCGGCGCTGTCATCGCCGAGATCGACGCCATCGAGCGCGAAGCTGCCATCCTCGGGCTCCTCGGTGACCGCGGAAATGTAATCTGGCTGGCCCTTGGAGCGCCAATGGTCGGCGACGCCGCGCACCTCGTCATCGCTCACGAACGGGCCGTGGACGCGCATCAGGCCCTTGCCGCTCGCCATGTAGAGCATGTCGCCCTTGCCCAGCAGCTGCTCGGCGCCCTGCTCGCCAAGGATGGTGCGACTGTCGATCTTGGAGGTGACGAAGAAGCTGATGCGGGTCGGCAGGTTTGCCTTGATGACGCCAGTGATGACGTCGACCGAGGGGCGCTGGGTCGCGAGGATGAGGTGGATGCCGGCGGCGCGCGCCTTCTGCGCGAGGCGCTGGATCAGGAATTCGACTTCCTTGCCCGCCGTCATCATCAGGTCGGCCAGCTCGTCGACCACCACCACGATCTGCGGCAGCGGCTGATAATCCAGCTCCTCCTCCTCGTAGATCGGCTGGCGGGTCTGCTCGTCGAAGCCAATCTGCACGCGGCGCCCCAGCGACTTGCCCTTGGCACGGGCGCCGCGGACCTTCTCATTATAGCCGGCGAGGTTGCGCACGCCGATGGAGGCCATCATGCGATAGCGATCCTCCATCTGCTCGACCGCCCATTTGAGCGCGCGGATGGCCTTGGCCGGCTCGGTGACGACCGGGGAGAGCAGATGCGGAATGTTGTCGTAGATGCTCAGTTCCAGCATCTTCGGGTCGATCATGATCAGGCGCAGATCGTCCGGCGTCATCCGGTAGAGCAGCGAGAGCAGCATGGTATTGAGGCCGACCGACTTGCCCGAGCCGGTCGTACCCGCGACGAGCAGATGCGGCATACCGGCGAGATCGGCGATGACCGGCTCACCGAAGATGTTCTTGCCGAGGATGATGGGCAGGCCGCCCTTCTGCTCGGCGAACTGCTGGCTGGTGATGAGCTGGTGCAGCACCACGGATTCACGGTCAGCATTGGGCAGCTCGATGCCGATCACCGTCCGTCCCGGAATGGTGGCGACGCGCGCCGAGAGCGCGGACATGTTGCGGGCGATGTCGTCGGCGAGCTGGATGACGCGGCTGGCCTTGATACCGGGTGCCGGCTCCAGCTCGTACATGGTGACGACGGGGCCGGGGCGCACCTCGGTGATCGCGCCCTTGACGTGGAAGTCATCGAGCACGCTTTCCAGCAGCCGCGCATTACGCTCCAGGCCGGGCCGGTCGATCTTGCTGACCGCGCTGGCAGGCGCGGGCGACAGCAGGTCGGGAGAGGGCAGCGCGCCATTGCCGAACAGATCTTCCTGTCCTGAGACGGGGCCGAACGCCTTGGGAATGGCGGCGCTGCTCGGCGACTGGATGGTGATCGGCTGGCGGGGTGTGGTGTCCACCGGGCGGCGTGGTTCCGCCTCGCGTTCGGGGTGCGGGTCGCGTTCGGGCTCGGCGACATCCAGGCTGCCAGCTTTCGCCGTTCGCAAGGAGCCAAGGCTGGAGAGCAGCGGCAGGGCGGGGCGGGCGAGATGCCAAAGCGGCTTTTCGAGCGCGAGGCTGCGGACCCACAGCCACAGGCCGGACGCAATGAACGCCGCCAGCAGTAGCCATTGCAGAATGAGGTCGGCGGTTTCGCCGAGGCGCGCGGTCAGGGCCGTGAGGCCGTGGGCGAACAGGAAGCCGATGACGCCGCCCCAGCGGGCCGGCAGCCCGACCAGCGGTTCGGGCTGGGCAATCCACAGGCCGGTGCCGATGAGCAGCAGGCCGCCGATGCATTTGGCGATCTGCCCCCGCCAGCCGCTCATGTCCGCATCGGCCCACAGGCGCCGCGCGAAGACGAGGATGAAGGGCAGCAACAGCAAGGCGGGCAGGCCAGCAAAGGTGAAGAGAATGTCTGCCGCCCAGGCGCCGGCGACGCCCATCAGGTTGCGCGTCTCCGGCCCGGCAGCGGTGTTCAGCGCCTGGTCGCTCACCTTGTAGCTGAGCAGTGCCAGCAGCAGAAACAGCGCCAGCGCGTACAGCCCTACCGAGCCAGCAAAGGTGCCGATGCGGATCAGGCTCCGGCGCAGCATCGCCTGCCATTCGGGGGTCCGATTCATCGGTGCCCGACTTGCCATTGCCACTCACTCCTTCGTCCGGCGCGGCGGGGTCACGCACGCGCCGTGCCCGAAATGTTCCGCGCGGCGACAATCCTCTTTCAGGGACTCGGCGTCAAGAGTCCCCGGTTTTTCGGCATGCTGGGGGCGCTACGGCCGACGCCGAGACTGCGAGCCTCACCGGCGAGGCGTCTCCCCGGTGCGAATGGCATTTCCGATTTCCAGCGTGTCGATCCGCAGCCGGCTGATCCGGGCCTGGCCAATGCGCAGCCGCCCGATGGCGAGCGTGCCGATCGCAATCGCGCCCATGGCCAAGGCACCCAATGCGAAGGCGCCGACCGCAATTGCGCCGGTCGCTGAGGCCCCCGTCGCCCTCGCACCGGTTGCCACCGCACCCGTGGCGCTGGCGCCGGTGACGCGCGAGGCAGCCTGCGTCTGCGGAGCGCGCAGATCACGGCTCGGCGCGGACGGGGCCATGTCGGGCCGGTCGGTCATTCGGCCGCCACGGCGCTGGCATTGCCAGCATCGCTCATTTCGGCCTCAAGCTTGGCCGCTTCGATCTCGGCCGCCTTGGCTTCCACCAGCGAAACGATGTGGTCGATCATCTGGGCATCGTTGATGTGGTGATCGGTCACGCCGGAGAGGTAGACCATATGTTTGCCATTGCCGCCTCCGGTGAGGCCGATGTCCGTCTCCCGCGCTTCGCCGGGGCCATTGACCACGCAGCCCAGCACGGAGAGCGAGATTGGCGTGTTGATGTGCTGAAGGCGGCTCTCCAGTGCCTCGACCGTGCGGATCACATCGAAGCCCTGCCTTGCGCAGCTCGGGCAGGAGACGACGCGGACACCGCGTGTGCGGATGCCGAGCGACTTGAGGATTTCGTAGCCGACACGCACTTCCTCTTCCGGCTCGGCGGAGAGCGAAACGCGAATGGTGTCGCCGATGCCGGCCCAGAGCAGGTTGCCGATGCCGATTGCGCTCTTCACCGTGCCGCCGATCAGCCCGCCGGCTTCGGTGATGCCAAGGTGCAGCGGGCAGTCCACCGCGTCGGCAAGCTGCATATAGGCCGCGACGGCCAGGAACACGTCGCTCGCCTTCACCGCGACCTTATAGTCGTGGAAGTCCTGGTCCTGCAGCAGCTTGATATGGTCGAGCGCGCTCTCCACCAGCGCCTCGGGACAGGGCTCGCCATATTTCTCCAGCAGATCCTTTTCGAGGCTGCCGGCATTCACGCCGATGCGGATCGCACAGCCATTGGCCTTGGCGGCATCCACCACTTCCTTCACGCGCGCGGCAGAGCCGATATTGCCGGGGTTGATGCGCAGGCAGGCCGCGCCCGCATCGGCGGCTTCCAGCGCGCGTTTATAGTGGAAATGAATGTCCGCGATGATCGGCACCTTGGCCGCGCGGACGATCTGCTTCATCGCCGCCGTGCTCTCCACGTCCGGGCAGGAAACCCGGATGAGGTCGACACCGGCCTCCTCGCAGCGGCGGATCTGGTCGATCGTCGCCTTCGCATCGTGGGTCGGCGTGTTGGTCATCGTCTGCACGGTCACCGGCGCGCCGCCGCCGACCGGCACGTTGCCGACCATGATCTGGCGGCATTCGCGCCGCGCAATGTCGCGCCACGGGCGCAGGCCGGGATTATGCTCTGACATGATTGTCCTTGGAGAGGGGGCGTGTCCGGGGGTCGGTCATCATCCCGGCGCTTATAGCCCCGCTCTAGGGCAGAGGCGAGGGGGGATTGCGCGGATCAACCCGCCGCGGGGGGCACGGGACGCACCCGTCGCAAGTCGCCATCATGGCGCGCGCGGTAAATCGTCCCGACAAGAGACAGATGCGCCGAGCCGTTGGCACAGGCAGGAACCCGCGAACGCGCGGGACGTTTTCATCGCCGGAAGGATCGTGACATGGCGCATTCACCTGTGCAGGCTTTGAGCTCTGCCGTTCGTCACCCGGGCATTCACGTCAAACCATTCGATGGCACGGCCATTGGCGCGCGCTACGAGCCAGGCAAGCTCAATCACTGTCCCGATTGCGCCAGCACCCAATGGTATGTCGGACGCGTCAGCGCCCAATGCGCCGTCTGCGAAACGGCGCTGCCGCTCGCACAGGCCTGCTACGCGACCAGCCCACCGGTGTTCGTGACCCGCTTTGCCAAGCGAGCCAACAAAGCCCAGGCTTAGCCGCCAAAGGGCGCCTCGGGCAGACCCGGCACATCGATGGGGAAGCTGAAAATCGCGCCCGCATGCGGCTCGCGCGCCAGTGCCGTCTCGTCCAGCCCGGCCCGCGCCGTGGTGACATAAGCGGTGCGCAGATCCTCCCCCCCAAATGCGATCATGGTCGGCCGGCTGACCGGCAGTGTCACCGTCTGGAGGAGTTCGCCCTCGGGCGAGAGCCGCACCACCCGGCCACCCTCGAACAGGGCGCTCCAGTAACAACCCTCCGCATCGAACGATCCGCCATCGGGGCGCCCGGTGCCGTGCTCGAACTGGTGAAGGATGCGACGGTTGGAGAGCGTGCCGCTCGCCGGATCGGCATCATAGGCGCGCAGGGCGTGGCTGGGGGTGTCCGCGTGGCAGAAGGTCGTCCCCGACGCATTGAAGGCAGCCGCGTTGCAGGTGAGCATGCCGCTTTCGATCAGGTCGATCGCCCCGTCCGTGCCGACGCGATAGAGCGCGGCATCATGCGCACTCTTGGCCATGTTGACGCTGCCCACCCAGAACCGCCCGGCCGAATCCGTCCGCCCATCATTGAAGCGCAGGTCCGGCTTGCCCGCGAGGATCTGATCGCCAAAGGGCTGCGGCTCGGAGCCCCAGTCGGCCAGAATGGCGAGGCCGTCCTTCATCGCCAGCAGCAAGCCACCGGCCGCGCGGAAGGCGAAGCAGCCGACCGGCTGGGCGAAGGCGCGCATCTCGTCCGCCCCAGTTTCTGGGTCGAAGCGGTGCAGTTCATTGCGCAGGATATCCACCCAATAAAGCCGGCGCTCGGCTGCGTGCCAGCGTGGCCCTTCGCCAAGTGCGGCGCGGGCATCGAGCGCGACCGATACGGCGGGCGAGGCTGCGGGGGCGGAGGGATGTGACGTCATGAACGATCTCCTGAGCCGGTATTCCCGGCGCTCACGGCGGAAAGGCCTATCAATCCTCGGCCGGGACGAGCCAGACGGTCAGCCCCGGCAGTTCGGGCGGGGCTTCTTCCGCGCTGAGCGGCAGGCGTTCCGCGTCGGCGCGGGCGCGGGCGAGAATTGCGGGCGGGGTGTCGGGCGCGAACAGGATGCGGTCTGCCTGGCCGAGCGTGCGGGCTTCCCGAACCGTCAGGTCATCCGGGTCGTCCGAGCGCAAGGCGATGACATGCACGGCGCGGGAGGCCGGCGCGATGCGCGCTTCCAGCCACGGGTCCACCGCAGGCGTGCCGAAGGGGTCGAGCATGCCGCCCGGCGCCAGCGCCTCGCCAAGCGCGCGGCGGCGGTCGCGGGCATCGGGCCAGGCCTCCCGCATTGCGACCTTGGCGGCATTGAGCGCGCTGGCGAGGGCGCCGAGCCGGGCCGGGAGGATCGTCTCCAGCCGCTGACGCAAGGCTGCGGCCAGCCCTGAGGAGGCGCCGCCCGTGGAAACGGCGATCAATACCGGATCGCGGTCGACAATGGCGGGGGTCGTGAAATCGCACAGCGCCGGCCGGTCGACGACATTGACCAGCAGTCCGCGCGCCTTGAGCCGGTCTGCGGCGGCTTGGGCGGCTGTTTCATCCTCCAGCGCCACGAAGGCGATGCGGGCAGTGGCATTCTCGTCCGCAACCGGCACGCCGCCGGCCCGCTCGATCAGCCGGCGCTTGGCGTCCGCGGCCTCCCCAGTGCCAAGCAGGATGACCGGCTGGCCCGACAGGATGACGAAGAGCGGAAGGCTGTGCATGGCGCTCTCCTAGCCGGTCCTGGCCCGTCCGTCTGCCCCTTGCGGCCGATGCTCAGTCCTTAAGAAAATCCGGCAGGCGCTCGGCGGCGATGATCGCCTCGGGCATGATGCGGTCGGCAACGACGGCGAACTGGTCGCCATCCACCATCACTTCGGGCACCAGCGCGCGCGAATTGTAGGTGCTGGCCATCGTTGCGCCGTAGGCCCCGGCGGTGCGGAAGATGCCGAGATCGCCGGTCTTCACCACGTCGATATCGCGGGCCATGGCGAAGGTGTCGCCGCTCTCGCAGACCGGGCCAGCGATGTTGGCCACGATCCGCTCACCGGTCGGCGCGACAGCCTCGAAATCGTGAAAGGCATCGTACATGGCGGGCCGGGCGAGATCGTTCATGGCCGCATCGACAATCACATAGGGGCGGATGACGCCGGGCTTCACCCAGATGACGCGGGTGAGCAGCACACCGGCATTGCCGACGATCACGCGGCCCGGCTCGAAATAGAGCGTGACGTCCCAGCCCTTGGTCGCCCGCTCCACCATTGCGCCATAATCGGCCGGCGTCGGCGGCACCTTCGTACGCTCATAGGGCACGCCCAGGCCGCCGCCCAGATCGATGCGGTCGATAGTGTGGCCGGCCTCGCGGAGTTCGCCCATCAGCGCGCCGATCTTGCCATAGGCGGCTTCAAGGGGGGCGAGGTCGAACAACTGGCTACCGATGTGCGTGGCGATGCCGCGCAGGTTGAGGCCGGGCAGGGCGCAGAGCCGCTGGAAGATGCCGCCCGCCTGATCGATGGCGACGCCGAACTTGTTTTCCTTCATGCCGGTGGAAATCTTGGCGTGCGTGCCGGCATCGACATCCGGGTTGACGCGCAGCACGGCATCGGCGGTCTTGCCCATCGCGGCCGCGATCTCGGCGAGAACGGCGCCTTCCTCCTCCAGCTCGATGTTGAACTGGCCGATCCCGGCTTCCAGCGCCGCGCTCAGCTCGGCGCGGGTCTTGCCGACGCCGGAGAAGACGATGTCCCCAGCCGGCATCCCGGCCGCCAGCGCGCGCTGCATCTCGCCGCCCGAGACGATATCCGCGCCATAACCCTCGCGCGCCAGCACGCGCAGCACGGAGAGATTGGGGTTGGCCTTGATGGCAAAGGCGATGTGCTTGCGGGGCAGGCCGGCCAGCGCCTCGCGGAACACGCGGGCATGGCGCTCCAGCGTGGCGCGCGAATAGATGTAGACCGGTGTCCCGACGGCCTCGGCAATCGCCGCCATCGGCACGTCCTCGGCGTGCAGCACGCCATCCTTGTAAGCGAAATGATCCATGATCTGCGCCCCTAGAGGCTGGTGCGGCGGATGGAAACCGGCTTTTGCGTCTGGCGGGAGGGGTTTATTGCCCCTTCGGCCATGGGCATGTTCATTGCACATGCAGCCAAGGGCAGGCATTGTTCCCGCTCTGGGGGCAGGAGAGTCTTGCCATGCTGATCCGTCAATCTGCCGACCTGACCGAAAACGACGTCACCGATGAAGCGCTGTATCTGCGCCGGCGCGAGTTCATTGCCGGGGTGGCCGGCATCGGCGCCGCCGGACTGATCGCGCCGGCGGCGATGGCGGCGGATGCGCCCGCGACGGTAAAGTTCTCGCCCAACAAAATGAAGATCGACGAGACGCTGACGCCCTTTGCGGACGTCTCAACCTACAATAATTTCTACGAGTTCGGCACCGACAAGAGCGACCCGGCGGCGAATGCCGGCAGCCTGCGAATCGCGCCCTGGACCGTCACCGTGGATGGCCTGTGCCAGAAGCCGCGCAAGTTCGATATTTCGGACATCGTGCGCCGCTTTCCGTTGGAAGAGCGCATCTACCGGATGCGCTGCGTCGAGGCGTGGTCGATGGTCATTCCATGGATCGGCTTTCCGCTCTCCGCGCTGCTGCGCGAGGTGGAGCCGCTCGGCAGCGCTAAATATGTGGCTTTCCAGACCCTCAACGATCCCAAGCAGATGCCCGGCCAGCGCCGGAACGTGATCGAATGGCCCTATCGCGAAGGCTTGCGGCTGGATGAGGCGATGAATCCCCTCACGCTGCTTTCGGTGGGCCTCTATGGCCGCCTGCTGCCCCGCCAGAACGGCGCGCCGATTCGCTTGGTCGTGCCGTGGAAATATGGCTTCAAGGGCATCAAGTCGATCGTGCGGATCACGCTGACCGACCGCCAGCCGCGCACGAGCTGGCAGATGCTCGCGCCCGACGAATATGGCTTTTACGGCAATGTGAACCCGGATGTGGATCATCCCCGCTGGTCGCAGGCGCGTGAGCGGCGGATCGGCGAGCTGCTGCGCCGCAAGACGCTGCCGTTCAATGGCTATGGCGATCAAGTTGCGAGTCTCTATCGCGGCATGAACCCCAAGAAGCTTTACTGACGGCATGACCAGGAAGACGCGCGATCGCCTGATCTCGGCACTGGTCTGGCTGCTGTGCGTGGCGCCCCTACTGCTGTTCGTCTGGCAGGGCCTGACCGATGGGCTGACGGCCAATCCCATCGAATATGTGTTGCGCGAGCTGGGCCTGTGGGGCCTGCGCTTCCTGTGCATCACGCTGGCGATCAGTCCACTGGCCAAGGTGCTCAAAATGCCGGCGCTACTCCGTTATCGCCGCCGCATTGGCCTGTGGGCCTTCGCCTATGTGGCCCTGCATCTGATCATGTATGTGGCGGTGGACCAGCAGTTCGGCTGGTCGTTCATCGTCGCGGATATCGTCAAGCGGCCCTACATCACCATCGGCATGGCGGCCTTCGTGCTGCTGGTCCCGCTGGCGATCACCTCCGCCAATCGCATCCGGCGCAAGATGCGCGTGCGCGCATGGCGGCGTTTGCACCAGCTTGTCTACCTCATCGCGATCATGGGCGTCGTGCACTATTTCCTGCTTGTGAAGGCCGATACACGCTCGCCGCTGATCTACGGGGGGATCGTGGCGGCGCTGCTCGGCTGGCGAGCGGTCATGCGGCTGCGCGCAGGGAGTGCGCGGCCGGCTTCCGCCGCATCCCAGCTGGACCAGCCTGCCCCGAGTCTTTAGCGTCAAGCCCGTCACGAGGGGGTGGGCGCGACATGCCGTTTCGGTTCAGATCGTCCGATACATCCGTGGAGGAGGGTTTCCGCCGGATCGCCTGTGAGCGACTGGACGAGGCCCTCGCTCTCCTTCGCAGCGGTGAGGCGCTGCCCGCTCGGACCGTTCATCAGCTGCGACGGACCTGCAAGGCGATGCGCGGCCTGCTGCGGCTCGTCCGCCCCGCCTTTCCAGCCTATCAAACCGAAAATGCCGCCTTCCGGGATATCGCAGCAATGCTTTCCGGCGCGCGGGACAGCGCGGTGCTGATCGAGACGCTGGATAGCCTGATCGATGCGGACGAGGCGCGCCAGGATTGGGCGATGCTGCGGTCACATTGGGCAGCGCCGGGGCATGGTGCTGCCGGGGCTATGGCCGAGCAGATCGAGTCATGTCGGGCGCCGTTGCTCGCAGCCCGCGTCCGCGCGCCGACATGGGCGCTCACCGCGCGGGGCGAGGACGCGATCCTGCCGGGCTTGCGCAAGACGTATCGGCAGGCCCGGCAAGCGATGCGCGCGCTCGAGGCCATCGCCGGAACCCCCGCTGCTGCGCAAGCCAGTCATGCATGGCGCAAGCACGTCAAATATCACGGCCAGCATATCCGCCTTCTGAGCCGGTTGAACCCGGACCTCGCGAAGCGGCGCCTCGCCAGGACCGATCGTCTCGGCGACCTGCTGGGCGACCGGCACGATCTCGACATGCTGATCGCGCGCCTGCGTCAGGATGGTGGATTGCTGTCCGACCCTGCTGCGGCGGCGCAACTCGCAGCCCTGGCGCACCAACGCGCCGAGGCTCTTGCCCGCAAGGCTGCCCGGCTGGGCGAGGCGTTGTTCGCGGAGAAATCCTCAGACTTCGCCGCGCACTGGGCTATCCCGCCGCACCGGCGCTGAACCGCTCAGCTGTCGCCGCGGATGTCCGAGAGCTTGCGCTCCCATGCCAGCGCGTGATCGACGATGGTGTTGAGATCCGCATAAGCGGGTTGCCAGGGCAGCGTGGCCTTGATGCGGCTGTTATCGGAGATGAGCGCCGGCGGATCGCCAGCGCGGCGGCCTTCGATGCGGCGCTCGACCTTTCGGTTTGTGACCCGGTCCACGGCGTCGAGCACGTCGAGCACCGAGAAGCCGCGACCATAGCCGCAGTTCATCGTCAGATTGCGCTCCGGCTCGGCCATCAGGGCTTCCAGCGCCAGCACATGCGCGGCAGCCAGATCGCTCACATGGATATAATCGCGCACGCCCGTGCCATCCGGCGTATCGAAATCCGTGCCGAACACTGCGACGCTCTCGCGTTTGCCCAGCGCCGCTTCCACCGCGACCTTGATGAGGTGGGTCGCGCCCGCCGTCGACTGGCCGGAGCGCCCCTGCGGGTCCGCGCCGGCGACGTTGAAATAGCGCAGCGCGCAGAAATTGAGCGGATGGGCCGCGGCGACGTCCGCCAGCATGATCTCGGTCATCAGCTTGGACATGCCATAGGGATTGATCGGCTGCTTTGGACTGTCTTCGCGCACCGGGCTTTCCTTCGGAATACCGTAGGTGGCGGCGGTGGAGGAGAAGATGAAGTGCGGCACGCCGGCCTGCACCGCGGCCTCGATGAGGGCGCGGCTGTTGGCGGTGTTGTTACGGTAATATTTGAGCGGATTTTCAACGGATTCAGGGACGATGATGGAACCGGCGAAATGCATGATGCCCTTGACGCCATGCTGCCGCAGCACGCCTTCCATGAACGCGGCGTCGCCGATATCGCCTTCCACGAACGCGGCTTTCTCATGCACGGCCCAGCGGAAGCCGGTGGTGAGATTATCGACCACGACGACCGGCCATCCCCCATCAACCAGCGCCAGCACGGCGTGGCTGCCGATATAGCCGGCGCCGCCGGTGACGAGGATGGTGGGCTTGTCGGTCATCGGATTGTCCTTGCTGCGTGGGGCCGCCTTGCCACGAGCGTGTTGCGCTTGGAAGTGCCCTTTGCCGCTCTACACGAACTGCGCGACAACCGGCAGGATGATCATCAAGGCCAGGACGATCAGCAGTGCCCGCAGCCAGTGCGGGCGGGCGCGATTCATGACCGCCCCGACCGCTCACTCAGCGCCGCGACAGCCTTGCGGACCTCCTGAGAGCGCCCGCGCGGGAGGATGACGATCTCGTCGCCCGACGCGATGACGATCAGGTCCTCCGCGCCGACGACCGTCACGGCCGGGCCATCGCTGCGGATCAGGCAGCCCTTGGCATCAATGGCATAGGCGGCGCCCTGCAGGGCATTGTCCGCCTCATCCTTGTCGGCAAGGTCGTAAAGCGCATCCCAACTCCCCACGTCCGACCAGCCCATGCTGACCGGGACGCAGGCGACCTTGTCTGCCCGTTCCATGACGGCATAATCGATCGAGTCGGACGGGCATTGCGCGAAGGCTGCGGCATCCGGCAGAATCGCGGCGCCCTGGCGGGTGGCTGCCGCCATCGCCGCGCGCGCAGCGGCCAGCATCGCGGGCTGGTGCGTCGCCAGTGCGGCCAGAAAGTCGCGGGCGCCGAACAGGAAGATGCCGGCGTTCCACACATGCCCGCCCTGTGCGAGCATCTGTGCGGCGCGGGTTGCGTCAGGTTTTTCGACAAAGCGGCTGACGGTGTTGACGCCCGCAGCCAGTTCGTCCCCGAGCGCGATATAGCCAAAACCGGTTTCCGGTGCGGTCGGTTCGATGCCGAAAGTCACGAGCCAGCCATCGGCGACCAGCGGCCGGGCGCGCTCGATGGCGGCATGGAAAGCCGGGACGTCAGCGATCACATGATCGCTCGGCATCACCAGCAGGGCGCTGTCGCTCTCTTCCAGAGCCAACGCCGCCAGCGCGATGGCGGGCGCCGTGTTGCGGGCGCTCGGCTCGAGTATCAGCGTCAACTCGGACCCCGCCTGCTTGCGGATGATCTCGGCATGGGCCGCGTTCGCAACAACCAGGGGCGTCGCGCCGCCTTCGAGACCGGCTACCCGGCCCAGCGTCAGCTCGAACATGGTTTCCGGCGCCGTGAGAGCGATGAATTGCTTGGGATGCTCGCTGCGGCTGACCGGCCAGAGCCGCGTGCCCGATCCTCCCGAGAGGATGACCGGCGTGATGATCTGAGCGGGCAATGACGGTCTCCTGATAGTCCGTGCCAAATGGCGATTCTGGCCCTAGTGGCGCAGGGACGGCCTGACCGCAAGGCGGCCCGCAATGTAACCTGAGGTTACAGCAACGCTTTCTTGATGGAGCAGGCCGCCGGGCCGAGGATGACGACGAACAGCGTCGGCAGGATGAACAGGATCAGCGGGATGGTCATGATCGCCGGCAGGCGCGCCGCTTTTTCCTCGGCGCGCATCATGCGCTCATGACGGAATTCGGCGGAGAGGATGCGCAGCGCAGAGGCCAGCGGCGTGCCGTATTTCTCGGTCTGGATCATCGTGGTGACGACACCCTTGAGCGCCTCGACATCCACCCGCTCGGCCAGATTCTCGAAGGCCATGCGCCGCTCGGTGAGGAAGGAGAGCTCGATGGAGGTGAGTTGAAATTCCTCGCCCAGTTCGGGATAGGCCGAGCCCAGTTCGCGGGCGACGCGCGCGAAGGCGGCGTCTACGGTCAGGCCGGCCTCGGCGCAGATCACCAGCAGATCGAGCGCATCGGGAATACCCTTGCGGATCGCATCGGAGCGCTTGGTGACCTTGTTGCCGACATAGAGGTCCGGCGCCTTGTAGCTGAGCAGCAGGGCCCCGGCGAAGGCGCCGAACTTCTTGAGCGGCCCCCAGTGCGGCCAGAGGTCAAGACCGTAGATCAGCAGAGCCGCCGAGCCGCCCACGGCGATCGGCAGCACCAGCCGCGCGAAGATGACCGCGATAGCATATTCCTTGGAGCGGATGCCGGCTTGGGCGAGCTTCTTCTGCGCATCCCGCAACTGATCGTCCTGCAGCACCTTGAGCGAGGACAGGAAGCTCTGCATCCAGTCCGTCGTGTCGCTCTGGTGGACTATCTTGGTCCGCCGCTTGGACGGGGCAACGATGATGCCGGCCTTGAGCTGCTCGCGGCGATCGTTCAGCGCCCGCAGTCGCCGACCCATCGGGTTGCGCACGGTCGTAGCGGCGTAGAGCGCGACCAGCACGGCGAAGGTCGCCATGGCGGCAAGCAAGGTGCCGAGATCGGCTGCGGTGAGGCCAAAGAGCGTGGCGCCGGTGGATTGCATGATCGCGCGCTCCCCTCAGATCTCGAAGCTGATCATCTTGGCCATGATGAACACACCGATGCTCATCCACATCATCGCGCCGATGGCGATGACCTGCATCAGGCTGAGGCCGAACACGCCATTGGGATCGCCGATGAAAAAGGCCGACATATATTTGAAGTTGATCCAGCTGATCAGCCCGAAGACGATGAAGGGCAGAGCGCCGATGATGTAGGCCGATGCCTTGGATTCGGACGACATGGCGCGAATCTTCAGCTTCATCTGCGCGCGCTGGCGCAGAACGTTGCTGAGGTTGGCGAGCGTTTCGGCCAGATTGCCGCCCGTCTCGCGCTGGATGTTGATGGTGATGCAGAAGAACTTGAATTCCGCCGTGCCGAGGCGGGCGGCGGTTTCCTGCAGCGCCTGGTCCATCGACTGGCCGATCTTGATCCGCTCGGTGATGAGCTTGAATTCCTCACCCACCGGCCCGGGGATTTCCTGGCTGACGACCATCATTGTCTCGCCCACCGGCAAGCCAGAACGCAGGCCGCGCACGAGCAGGTCGAGCGCGTCAGGGAAATTGGTAGTGAACTTGTTGACCCGCCGCGCAATCAGCCGACCGACGACGAAATGCGGAATCCCGAAGCCGATCGCAATCGCGACGAGCACCGACAGAAGAAACGAATAATCGCGCAGCACCATGATGGCGAGCACGCCAATCGCCAGCGCGACGGATGTCGTGACATATTGGCTGAGCGTCCATTTCTTGCCCGTCATGCGCAGTCGGGTGGCGAGCAGTTCCGGGTTCGGGATCAGCGATGTGAACAGATGCCCCTGATCGAGCCCCCGCGCGGCAATCGCCTTGCGCATCCGCGCTTCGATCTGGTTGCTCTCGCTGCTTGCATGGCGCCCACGAATGGCGGCGATCCGGCGGCTCCCGACGCGGTCGGCGGACGGCCCGGAGAGGGCCATGACCAGCAAGGCGATGGCCATCGCCGCGAGCAGGATCAGCAGGAGAAGCTGGCTATTCATCAGGGTCTCATCCAGTTACGTCTTGCTCGCAGGCGCTTGCGCCGCGTCAATCATTGCCCGGCACAGGATCGGCATCCATCTTCTTCTTCGCCTTGCCGGGGATCTTCACCTCCAGCAGCCGGCCGATCAGCGATCCGCCGCTCTTGCCTTTGGCGCCCGTCTCGGCGAGGTCTGCCGAGTTCAGTCGGTTGCTCAGATCGAGCAAGGCCTGGCCCAGCTTGCTGGAGCGGCCGCTTTCCGCTGCCGTCTTGCCCAGCTTGGCCGCCTGGGCGGTGACCTTGGCGTCATAGGGCAGCACCACGTCGATGGCCCGCTCGATGCTCTGCTCGAAGTCCTTGCGGGTGATCTCCGCCACGCCGACCTGCACCTTGTTGGCGGCTACGATCACCTGCGATTGCGGGGCGTTCGTCTTGAGCCAGGAGAGGATGCGGATGGTATCGCGCGCCGCCGCGAGCGTGAAGTCGGTGACCAGCACGATGGCGCTGGATTCATGGATCAAATGCGGGTGCTGGACCAACATGCCACGCGGCATATCCACGAACGTCCATTCGAAAGCAGACCGCAGCTCTTCCTCCAGCTGGAAGTAAGCCGATCCGTCCGTCAGCAATGGCTGGCTGATCGGCGCTTCGGCCGAGAGCACGGCCAGCGTTTCGCTGGCGCGGACCATGGCGCGCTCGATGAAGAGCCCGTCGATGCGGCTGGGATTTTCCACCGCATCAGTGAGGCCGCGCCCCGGTTCGAGATCGAGCGCGAGGGCGCCGGTGCCGAAATGCACGTCGAGATCGAGCAGGGCCGTCGAGCGCTTGCCGCGCGCGCTGGTGAGATAAGCGAGTGACGTGGCGACAGTGGAGGCGCCGACGCCCCCGCGCGCGCCAACGACAGACACCATCATGTGCGCCCGCTCACTCGCCACCTCTGCCTTGGGCGTCAGGAAGACCGCCTGAGCGCCGGTGAGAATATCGCGCATGGTGTCGACGGCGAGCGGCTTGAGCAGATAATCCTGCAGGCCGCTGGCGACGAGATCGCGGTACAGGCGCACGTCGTTCACCTGCCCCGAGGCAATCACCACCGTGCCCGGCTCGCAGACCTCCGCCAGACTGTTGATGTCGGTGAGCGGGTCGGCCGATTCGGAGAGGTCGACAAAGAGGATGTTGGGGCTTGCGGACATCGAGAGCGACTGCACAGCGTTGCGCAGCCCGCCCTTGTAGAGCTTCTCGGTGGGCCAGCCCATCTCCTGCACCGCCGTCCGCAGAACCTCGAGGCTATGATCGTCGCAGACATAGGCGTGAAACGCATCGCGGCCATGCGGTCCGCCGGCTTTCCAGGGTGCGTTCATCTCACTTGCCTCCCACCGACATGCCCTGCAGGCCGCCGGCGCCCGTCGGGGCCGTCTCCTGATAGGTCTTGATGGCTTTGCTGTTCACGACATTGGTGACGTCCAGGCCGCCCTCGCGCCCTTCCACCAGGTCGCGCGGATCGGCGACCATGGCTGCGAGGTTGGTGGCCATGGCACACCCATAATTGTCGCTCAGGCCGCCACTCAAATTGGCTTCCGCCTTGTCCCGCCATGTCGGGCAGCCCGGCACGCTGGCGACCGAGCGGCTGACCACGACGCGCAGGCCGCCGATGGGCGGTGCGCCTGCCGTCAGTGGCGCCTCGCCATCCACGAGCAGACCGTAGCGCCCCACGACCTGCGTCACGCCATCGCGCAGCGCCAGAGAACCGCTGGTATCGCCGGCGAGCGTCACATGGTCGCCATAGCCAAGGCCAAGGGCGTTGAACCAGACGGTCAACCGGCGCTCGTCCATGCGGCTGAGCGTGCCTGCGCCGTCCGGGTTCAGGTCGAAGACGAAATCGGTGCGCTCGACGACCGGTTGATGCACTGGCTCGACCCCGCGATTGACCTCGCGGGAGCGGGCATCGGCGGACTGGCCGATGAGGGCCAGCGCCATCAAGGTTGTGGTGCCGGCTGCGCGGAAGAAGCTTGTCTTGATCATCTCTCGTCCTTCCACCTCAGAAGCTGAAGCCGGGTGCGGCATTGCCCGAGCGCGCGGCGACGCTGCCCTGCTCGACCGTCTTGGGAGGCAGGGGTTGCGGCGTGGGCCGGGCATCGCCGGATCTACCGTCGTGGATCTGACCACCCAGAATGCGTTGCGCGTCATCGGCACTGCGATAACCGTCAGTCGGCAGCGCGATCTGGCGCGCGTCGACCGGGCGCACGAGATAGGGCGTGACGATGATCACCAGCTCGGTTTCCTGGCGCCGATAGCTCTGCGACTTGAACAGATTGCCAAGAATGGGGATGTCGCCCAGGAACGGCGTCTTCTCGATCGTGTTGCCGCTCGCCGTGGAGAGCAGGCCGCCGATCATGAAGCTCTGGCCCGAGCCCAGTTCCACGGTCGTCTCCGCGCGGCGGGTCTGGATGCCGGGAATGTCGAACCCACTCACGCGCACCGCCGAGCTGCTGTCGAGCTGCGAGACCTCGGGCCGCACGCGCATCGAGATGCGGCCATTGGCAAGCACCGTGGGAGTGAATGCCAGACTGACGCCATATTGCTTATATTCGACGCTGACCTGCTGCTGGGTCGCGATGGGGATCGGCACCTCGCCACCCGCGAGAAAACTCGCCGTTTCGCCGGAGAGGGCCGTCAGGTTCGGATTGGCCAGCGTGACCGCCAGGCCCTGATTCTCTGCGAGATCAAGCGTGCTGAGCACGTTGAGGCCGAGCAGATTGCCCGCGAAGGCCATGGACGTGCCATTCTCGATGACGTTGAACTGGCCCGTCGCCAGCGAGCCGGGGTTGCCCCGGCCAATGCCGAACTGGAAGCCGCCCGTCGTATCCTGCGTAAGGATGTTAAAACCGAGCGATTTCGTGAAGTTCTTGTTCACTTCCGCAATGCGGACCTGCAGGTTGACCTGCAGCGGCGTCGCGGTGCGCAGTCGGCTGACGACGTTGGTGTCGGCGCCCGAGAAGGCCTGGACGAGCCGCTGGACCTCCGCTGCGTCTTCCGGCGCTGCGACGGTGCCGGTGAGCAGCACCATGCCGTTCATGGTGTTCACCTGCACGTCCGATTCGGGCATGGCGAGGCGGAGCATCTGGTCGATGCTGGTGATGTTGTTCCCCACCCGCACGGCATTGGCGTAGAGCATCTTGCCGTCGCGCGCGGTGATGAACACGTTGGTTTCGCCCGATGCCTTTGCGATCAGATAGACCTGCCGCTGCGAGCGGACATGCACATCGACCACATTGGGGTTGGCGATCACCACGTCGGTGAGATTGGCCGGCAGGTTGATCACCCGGCTTTCGCCAACGGCCAGCAGCAGCGTGCCGTCGGTCTTGGGCGCCATGGTCGCCTGGGCATGAAGGGCCGGCGCCACGGTAGCGCTGACGGTCAGGGCGAGCGCGGTGGCAAGAACGCCGGTCGCGGTGCGCGCCATACGGAGCCTAGACGGGCTGCTCATCTCACTTGCTCCCCAGCTCGACATTGGTGACCGCCGTCCCCCGCGCCACGCGCACCATCGGACCATTGCCGGACGGCGCGCCCGAGGGATCGATGGGCTTGGCGGGAACCGTGCTGCGCTGATAGCGCGAGACGTCGGCACCGGTGGAATAGGTGGAGCGGCCATCGACCGGCCGCGCGGCGGTGATCAGCGTGTTGCCGCCATTCTCGGCATCCACCGCATCGATGTCGCCGGAGGCCAGCGCGGCTTCCAGCTCCTGCGTGTTGTCCGCCAGCGAGCGCAGCGCCAGCGACAGGGCACCGACAGTCTGGGCGACGCTGATCTTTTCGGCCATGCGCGGCGTGACTTCCATGGTCACGTTGGAGAATGTCCGCACCACCGGATTGCCCGATTCGTCGAGGGCGTTGGTGCGTTGATCGGTCGCCAGCACGCGCAGGTTACGCAGGATGGTCTCGGAGACCTTGAGGGGCGGGCCGTCGCCGCCGCCAGGCACGCTCTGCGTGAGAACCAGATCGACGCGATCACCGGGGAAAACAAAACCGGCAACGCTGCTCTGCACCGAGACGGGCACCGTCACGGCGCGCATGCCGGGGCTGAGGGCTGCGGCGAGAAAGCCGCGATCGCCCGGCTTGATCAGCGATCCCTGCGTGACCGGCTGCCCAGCAGCAATGGCGGTGCGCACGACCGCGCCCACCATCTGGGCCTCGTCGGCTTTCCCCTGAATATAATAGGCGTCCTCGACCAGTTCCTTCGGCCAGGGCTGGAAGCGATAGGCATCCGGCCCGACGATCGTCCCGACCGGCAGCGGCTTGGTCGCCACCAGCACATGCGGCATCTGCGCGGTATCGGGCATGGCCGATGCCGTTGCCTGTGGCGATCCCCCGCCGCTGGTGAACATGGACCGGGCGAGAAACGCCGCCGCCACCGCTATGATCAACGCGCCAGCAAGCAGCGCGATCTTCTTCGGTTCCATTTCGAAACTCGCCTCCAGTCGGCGGAGCCACCCCCGGCCCCAATCCGCGTGATCATTAAGTCAAATGGTTAAGATAGCGTTCGCCGAGAACCCAAAGGCCCGCGAGCGCAATGGCGACGCCGTAGGGGATCTCCGGCTGGCCGATTCGGCGCGTCGTCCGGTGGTGGACGACGGTCACGATGGTGACGAGGCCGCCGATCAGCGCCATGACGATGATGAGGGTCGACATTGCCGCCAGCGGAAGCCACAAGGCCAGCGCGCCAAGCATCTTGACGTCGCCCCCGCCCATCATGCCGAGCGCGAACAAGCCCGTGAACAGCAGGAAAACTGCGGCGGCCAGGCCGATTTGCAGCAGAACGTCAGGATAGAAGGACAGGCCATTGGCCCACCACCAGCAGGGCGCGAGCAGCGCGATGGCCAGATTGAGTCGGTTGGATATGATTCGGCTGCGCAGGTCCGTCGTCGCTCCCCATATGAGAAGCAAAGCCAGCATGGCGCTGAGCGCTGTCGATATCCAGACACCCGACATGATGGGGCACGACTAGAGTGTACGCCTTACCAAAGCGTAACCACTATCTGGCGCGCATTCCCTGGCTTTGTCGCGCTGCCACCGATTCGGAGCGGTGCCGATGACCTCGGTCGATATCCTAATCGTCGGCGGCGGTATCGCCGGGTTCAGTCTGGCCGCTGGCATTGCTGGCAACGCTCGGGTCATGCTCATCGAGCAGGAAGATCAGCCCGGCTATCACGCTTCCGGGCGGTCGGTGGCGTTCTGGGAAGAAACCTATGGCGGCCCCGGCGTGCAGCCGTTGACCAGTGCGAGCGGGCCGATGCTGGCGCGGCCGGAACCGTCATTTTCCGAGCATGGCTTTCTCTCGCCGCGCGGCGCCATCCATCTCGGCCGTCATGATCAACAGGTGCTAGCCGACCGCTTGATTGCCGATTTCGCGAGCAGCGACGTCCAGTTCACGCGACTCGGGCGGGAGGCGCTTGCCGAGGCTGTGCCGGGCATCCGCGACGAATGGACGATCGGTGTCGCGGCCCCCTCCTGTGCGGACATCGATACCGGCGGGCTTCTCGCTGCCTATCGGCGGGCCGCACGACGCGGCGGCGCGGAAGAGCGGCTGACGAATCGGCTGCTTTCAGCGCGCCGGGAGGGCGCTGGCTGGGCTGTGGAGACCAGCGACGGGCCGCTGGTGTGCGGCATCATCGTCGATGCAGCCGGCGCCTGGGCCGATGATGTCGCCCGGCGTTGCGGCGTCGTGCCGCTGGGCATCACGCCCCTGCGCCGGACGGTCGTGCAACTGCGCTGCCCAACGGCGCCCGCGCATGTCCCGCTGGTCATCGCGCTCGATGGAAGCTTCTACTTCAAGTCGGAAGGGCAGGGGCGCTTGTGGGTGACCCCGCATGACGAAACGCCGGACGATGCACGCGACGTGGTGCCGGAAGAGCTGGATGTCGCGCGCGCGGTCGATCGGTTTATGCAGGTCACCGACTGGCCGGTCGCGGCCGTGGAGCATAAATGGGCAGGACTCCGCAGCTTCGCGCCCGACCGGCTGCCGGTCTACGGCTATGACCCGGTTGTGCCCGGCTTTTTCTGGTTCGCGGGGCAGGGCGGTTTCGGCATGCAGACGGCGCCTGCCGCAGCACAGATCGGCGCGGCCACGTTGCTCGGCGAGGCGCTGCCGACGGCGCTCCGGCACATCGATGCATCCATCTATGCGCCGGATCGGTTCGGGTCGTCCCGCTGAAGCCGGACCTCATGGGCTCGGCTTCAGCCTGGCGGCTTATTTCAGGGTCTGGAGATAGGCGATGACGTCGGCGCGCTTGGCATCGTCGGCAATGCCCGCAAACGCCATCTTGGTGCCCGGCATCGCCTTCATCGGCGAGCGCAGATAGGTATTCAGCGCAGATGCCGACCAGGTAATGCCGCTCCCCTTGACGGCCGGCGAGTAATTGAACCCGGCGAGCGTTCCGGCCTTGCGGCCGACCACGCCGTGAAGCGAGGGGCCAAGACCATTTTTGTCAGGCTCGACAGAGTGGCACACGCGGCATTGTGCGAACAGCTTGGCGCCATTGGCGGCATCGCCCTCCGGCGCGGCGGCTGGGGCACTGGCGGGCGCCGAGGTTGCGACCTTCGCGGGGGCCGGTGTGGCCGCTGCGGTTTCCTTGGGTGCTGCAGTTTCGGCGGCAGGCTTTGTCGCTGCAGCCTCTGTCGCCTCGGCAGCCGGCGCGGGTGTGGTCGCCGCCTGATTGCCGGCTTCATTTGTGACAGGCACCGCCGCCGCGTTCACGGCGTTTTCCTGCACATTGTCAGGTTCGGAAACATTGTTCTGGGCCGGTTCGGCACTGCCGCCACAGGCCGAAAGCACGGCAAGGCAAGGCAGGATCAGGGCAGCGTGAGCGCGAGTCGACAGCGCGCGAAGGGTGGACATTGCAGCAACTCCCAACAATCTTATCTGTCGTCCTCTCCAACCCTCGCGGGCTTGTGCCCAAGCATCTGGCGTGGCGGACGGGCAGCGTCAACACTCAATTGTGCATTGCGATACGCTGGCCCGGCTAGGCGGCAATCCGGCCGGGCGTCAGCTCTCGGGTTGACAGGGGGCAAATGATCGGGCCTTTGGAACGACTTGCAATCAGGCGCGCCGGCCACGTGGGGGTTACTATTGGCTGAGAATTCTGAGGAACCGGCAGCCATCGTCCTGCCGACGATCACCGGCGGGAGCCGGCTGGATCGCGAATATGGGTTCACCTATCGCATGATCCTCGTCGCGCGCCGCTATCGCGCGATGCTGGACGAGCGCCTGCGTCCGCTGGGCTATGGTTCGGCCCGCATGGAAGCGCTCTCGACGATCGCCCGGTCGCCGGAACCGAGCGCGCAGATTGCCATCGCCAAGCGGATCGGTATCGAAGGGCCAACCCTGACGCGGATGCTCGATACGCTGGAAGCCGATGGCCTGGTGGTGCGGTTGCAGGACCCCAGCGACCGGCGCACCAAGCTGATCCAGCTCACGCCGGCCGGGCAGGAAGCGCTGGATGAAATCATGGCGGTTGCCCACGCCTTCCGCGCGTCGGTGCTGGAAGGGCTGAGCGACAAGGAGATTGATCAGGTCAATGTCGTCACCGACAAGCTCATGAGATTATTGTACGAATCTCCAATGGGCTGATTGCCTTTCGGGTCCGTCGCATCAGGCGCTGGACTTGGCCTGCCGCGCTAGATAGTTGCATTGCGAACGATCTAGGGAGAGCGATCCGCATGGCAACGGGCACGAACGAGCAGGTAGCGCACGGCGCGCCGCGCATTGTGCATCTCGACAAGATAACGATGGGCGGGTTCGAGATTCCCCGGCCCGGCACGGCCCATGAATGGATCGAGCATGATTTCACCGAGCCGCAGGAGGTGGCGGCTCGCCTCGCCGGCGCGCAGGTGGCGATCATCAACAAGGTGCGGCTGGACGCCGCCATGCTGGGCTCGCTGCCGGCCCTCAAGCTCATTGCCGTGACGGCGACCGGGACGGACGTGGTCGACAGCGTCGCGGCCAAGGCCCGGGGCATCGAAGTGCGCAATGTGGTGGGTTACGCCGGCACATCCGTCGCCGAGCATGTGATGATGCTGATCCTCGCGCTCGCTCGCGGGCTGGTGCCGTTTCGCAATTCGGTGGTTGATGGCCAATGGGAGAACGGCCGGGCCTTCTGCGTCTTCGCCGCGCCCGTGCGGGATCTTGCCGGGCAGCGGCTCGGTCTGTTCGGCAGCGGCGCGATTGCGCAGGCCGTCGCCAGTCGCGCGCAGGCGATGGGCATGGATGTCGTGTTCGCAGGGCGCCAAGGGCAGCCGGCCGGTGAGGGGCGGCTGGCCTTCGAGGAGGTGCTGGCGACCAGCGACATCATCAGCCTGCATTGCCCGCTGACGGACGACACGCGGCACATGCTCAACGCGCAGACGCTGGCCGGCATGAAGGCCGGTGCCGTCATCATCAACACCGCGCGCGGCGCCCTGATCGATCTCGATGCGCTGGAGGACGCGCTGGCGTCAGGCCATATCGGCGGCGCCGGAATCGATGTGGCGCCGGTCGAGCCGCCACCACCGGGCAGCCCCATTCTGCGCCTTGCTCAACGCGACAATGTGATCGTCACGCCGCACTCGGCATGGCTGAGCGCACAGGCGGTGACGGAAGTGGCGCGGCGCACCGGCGAGAATGTCGCAACCTTCCTGGCGGCCCGCTAAATGGCGATGAACCGGCGCGCTTTGCTGCAGGAGGCTTTTGCCGTCGCTGTGGCGGCGTGCAAGCGGGCCGAGACGATCATTGCGGCCCTGCCGCCCCGGCCCGAGGGGCGCGTGCTCGTCATCGCCGCAGGCAAGGGCGCCGTGCCGATGGCGCAGGCGGTGGAGCAGCACTGGCCGGATGCCACCGGCCTCGCCGTGACCCGCACTGGCTATGGCGGCCCGCTCACCCGCATCGAGCTGGTCGAAGCCAGCCATCCCGTGCCGGATGCTGCAGGTCTTGCGGCGGCAGAGCGATGCCTCGCCCTGGCTGAGAGCGCCGAGGAAGGCGATCTGCTGCTGGTGCTCCTTTCGGGTGGAGCCTCGGCCCTGCTCGCAGCGCCATCCCCGCCACTCGATCTCGCGGCCAAGCAGGCGGTGACCCGCGCGCTGGTGCGCTCCGGCGCGTCGATCGGCGAGATCAACATGGTGCGGCGCCACCTGTCGCGCATCAAGGGCGGACGCCTCGCGGCGGCTGCCTGGCCGGCGCAGGTCGTGACCCTTGCCGTCTCGGATGTGGTCGGCGATGTGCCGCAGGACATCGGCTCCGGCCCGACCGTGGGCGATGAAAGCACGGTGGCACAGGCGCAAGCCGTGCTGGCGCGCTATGGCATTGCCGATCCGGGCGGCTGGAGCGAATCGATCAAGCCGGATGATCCCCGCCTGGCGGAGAGCCGGTTTGAGGTGGTCGTCCGCCCCGATGACGCGCTGGATGCCGCCGCCGCATTTTTGCAGGCGCAGGGTTATGAACCGGTCATTCTCGATCGGGAGGCCCATGGCGATGCGCGCGAGGTCGCGCGCCGTCATGCCCAGGCCGCGATCCTGGCGCATAATCGTGCCCAACGCTGCGCGCTGCTCTCGGGCGGCGAATTGACGGTGACGGTCACCGGCCATGGGGTCGGTGGCCCCAATCAGGAATATGCGCTGGAGCTGGCCGGGCAGATTGCCGACCATCCCGGCGTGGCCGCGCTGGCTGCCGATACGGACGGGGTGGATGGCAACCGGGATGTCGCCGGAGCCTATGTCGATGGCGAAACCGGCTTTGCGCTGGACGAGGCCGGCATCGATGTCGAGGCAGTGCAGGCCGCCAACGATGCCGGCGGCGCTCTCGGTCAAGTGGGTGCGCTGTTCACGCCTGGGCCGACGCTCACCAACGTCAACGACTTGCGGATCATCCTGGTCGATCCTTGACGGCTCGGCATCGCAAGCATTGAATTTGCAAATCATTTGAATCGGAATTAATAGAAGCTGCATAAATAGGTGAGACGGGAGAGGTGCGATGGACGTCAGGAGGCTGCATCCGATTTTTGGCGCCGAATTGTCCGGTCCCGACCTGTCGCAAGTCCCAGACCAAGCGCTGATCGATCTCGTCGAACGCCTCATGGACGAGCACGTCGTGCTGTGCATCCGCTGCCAGGGGCATATCACGGATGAGGAGCATCTGCGCTTTGCCCGTGCCTTCGGCCCGCTCGAACTGCCCGGCATGTATCGCCCGGATGAGCCGCGCCGGATGGCCTACGGCCTCTACGATGCCTCCAATCTCGACGTGAACGGCGAGATCGTGGACCGCGAATCGCTGCGGGCCAAGTTCGCCAAGGGCAATGAGATTTTCCACGCGGACAGCAGCTTCAACGACATGCCGAGCAAATGGTCGATGCTGCGCGGTGTGATCGTCCCGCCGGAGCGCGGCGACACCGAGTTCGTGGATCTGCGCCATGTCTATGATGAACTTCCGCAGGCGATGAAGGATCGCATCGAGACTCTTGTTGCCGAGCACAGCTTTGCGGCCAGCCGCATCAAGGGCGGCGCCAGCCCCGAGGAAGCGGCCCGTATCCGCGAGATCATGCCGGGCGCGATGCAGCCTATGGTGCGAATCAGTCCCTCGGGTCGCAAGAGCCTGTTCGTGGGCAGCCATGCGTTCCGCGTCGAGGGGCTGAGCGATGCCGAGGGCACGGCCCTGATCGACGAATTGATCGCCTTCGCTAGTCAGGAGAAGTTTATCTACGCGCACAAATGGCGCCAGGGCGACCTGCTGATCTGGGACAATCGCTATGCGCTGCACCGTGGGACTGCGTTCGATTATGTGCGTTACAAGCGCGATTTGCGCCGCGCCAACGTCAATGAATATGGCGAGGAGCGCAGCGCGATCACCGCGCCGTTACGCTCCATTTCCAATTGAGGAGCGCCGGCCGGGTTGAACCGAAGGGCAAAGGCGACGGAAATGCTTGCATTGCTCCATGAAAAGCTGCAAGATAGTTAGGTAGCTAATTACATTGCTGAGGACCGAAGGCTGTCGGCACAAAGCCGTCCTCGTTTCATTCGGTCTTCAGGCGAGAGGAGCAGGCCCATGGATTATCCGCTGATCAGTTGTGACGATCACCTCGATCTCAATCAACTTCCCACCGATCTCTGGACGAGCCGGCTGCCCGACCATCTGAAGGATCGCGGCCCCAAGGTCGAGATGGTCGATGGCCGCGCCACCTGGATGAGCGACGGCAAGAGCCTGGGCGGCTGGTCGGGTGCGCCGAGCACGATGACCGGTCCCAAGCCGATCTTCACCGCCCTGGATCGCGGTGGCATTGTCGATCAGACCGAGCGTCGCCCTGCGGTCGCCGAACTGCGACTGGCCGACATGGATCGGGATGGCGTGTACGCGCATGTCATCTTCGGCCCGGTCACCTCGCTCGATTTCGACGACAAGGAACTGCGCGACGCCTGCTACGGCGCCTATAATGAATGGCTCAAGGAGTTCTGTTCCGCCGCTCCTGACCGGTTGATCGGCGTGCCAATGCTGCCGCCCGAGCCGGAGGCGGCCGTCGCGATGCTGCAGAAGATCGTCGATCTGGGCGGCTTCAAGCAGGCCAATCTGCAGATCGCCATGGCCCAGCCGCGCCTTGAGGACGAGCGCTGGGAGCCGCTGTGGACCATGCTGGAGGAGAATAACATCATTCTCTCCTTCCACGTGACTGTGTTCCCGAGCGTCAGCCGCGCGTTCGACAAGTATAAGGGCAGCCCGGGCGCCACCTTCCTGCACGTGAAGATGTTCATCGAGCAGTTCATGGACCCGTTTGTGGACCTCTTTGCCTGGGGCATTCTCGAGCGTCACCCCGGCCTCAAGATCGTCATTGCAGAGAGCGGCATTGGCTGGCTGCCATGGGTGATCGAGGAGCTGGATTATCGCCACTGGCGCCTGTGGGAAGCCGAGGAATTCTGGAACGCGCGCGGTGGCATCCCGCACAAGATGAAGCCGTCCGAGCTGTTCAAGCGGCAGGTTTATGGCACGTTCCAGCAGAGCCCGACGGCAATCGCGCTGCACAAGTTCTACGGTGAGGACAAGCTGCTTTGGGCGACGGACTATCCGCACCCGGACAGCATCTGGCCCAACAGCCGCAAGGTGCTGGCCGAGTTCACCGAGGGTGCCGATCCGGCGCTGGTGCGCAAGATTGCCTATGAGAATGCCGCCAAGCTCTATGGGCTCGACATTCCGGCCCGCGTGGACGCGATCGCCGCTGAGTAAGCGCGCAATTCGCTGTGAGATAGGAAAAGGGAGGGCGCGCGCTCTCCCTTTTTCATGGCCAGCCCGCGGCTGCGCTAGCTCTGCTGCGGCACCACGCGCCCGATGAACCGGGCAACCTCGCGCTCGATTTCCCTGTTCTCCGGCACCTCGCCCCAGCCGAACCCGGCGTGCGGCATCGCTTCCCACACGTGCAATTCGGCATCAACGCCCGCCTCTCGCAACTTGCGGTGGAAGAGCACGGAATTGGACAGGAAGAGATCGCGCGTTCCAGTCTGCACCAGTGTCGGCGGAAAGCCCCGGGTGAAGTCGCCGAAGAGCGGGGAAAGATAGGCCTGCGTGAGGTCATGGCCGCTGGCGTAGAGCGCGTTGCACTCCGGCAGCCCGCGCTTGAGCACCACATCCAGCTCTTCATTGGTGAGGAAGCTGTCACCCGACTCGGTCAGATCGACTTCGGGCGTCAGCAGCACGAGACCGGCGGGGAGCGGCAGGCCCTGATCGCGAATCATCAGCGTCACAGCCGCGGCGAGATTGCCGCCGGCGGAACTGCCGCCAATCACGATGCGGCGCGGATCGGTCCCGGCCTGCAACGCCCGATATACCGCAAGGCAATCCTCCGGCGCAGCCGGGTAAGGGTGGTCGGGCGGCATACGATAATCCACCAAGACGACCCGGCAGCCCAGCGCCGCTGCCTGCCGGGCACCGGTCGCCTTGGCGAATGCGCCACCGCCGAAAACAAACGCGCCGCCATGAATGAAGAGATAGACCGGACCATCATCTGCTGTTCCGGCGTCCGGCACGCAATCATGGCAGGTCACGCCGGCGATCTGCACGGTGTCGATGGTCACCGGCAGCGTGGCGAGCATGGCTTGCGCCATGGGCTCCCACATGGCGTTGCTGGCCGCCAGCTGTTCCCGCCAGCCTGCCAGATCGGTCGCGGCAGGCCAGTTCGTCGCCGGCGTGGCGGCGCCCGCGATCAGCGCTTGCCGGGCTTGCGGGCTGATCGTCCGGGGTGGCGGGATGTCCCGCGCCGGGAGCTTCACGCTGGTCTGGCCGTGCTCTTCATCCGCCATATTTCTCTCCCGCATCGACGCCGCCATCCGGTTCAGACAGTGACGACGATCTTCCCGATTTGCTGGTTCGATTCCAGATAGCGATTGGCTTCCACGATCTCGCTGAACGGGAAGGTGCGCGCGATCACCGGTTTGAGCTTGCCCAGCTTCAATCCCAGCAGGATGTGTTCCTGCGCGCGCTTGTACCGCTCGGGGTGGTTCCAGATTTCCGAGGCGACCCAGCCGCGCATCGACAGGCCTTTGAACGCCATATTCCAGTGGGGATAGGGGGTCGGCTGTTCGGACAGGCCGCCATAGATGAACAGGATGCCGCGTTCGGCCATCGCGCTGGTGAGCGTCTGCACATAGGGCCCCTGCACCGGGTCGAACACTAGTCGCGCGCCTTTGCCGTCGGTGATCTGCATCACGGCCTCGACCAGATCCGTCTCCCCGGTCGCGATGACATGGGCGGCCCCGTGCGCCTTGAGCGCCTCGGCCTTGTCGCTGGTGCGCGTGGCGGCAATCGAGACGGCGCCGGCCCAGTTGGCGAGCTGAATCGCAGCGAGACCGACACTGCTGGAGGCTGCGGGAATGATGACATAGTCGCCGATGCCGGCCTTGCCGACCTCGATGATCGCATAGGCCGTCATATACTGCATCCACACTGCCGCAGCCTGCGCGGCGCTGAGGCCGGGTGGTGCGTGCAGGAGGCAGCGGGCCGGCACGATCGCCTGCTCGGCCCAGACGCCATATTGGCCGAGCGGATACATGGGCAGGGCACAGACCCGATCACCGACGGTGAAGCCCGACACGCCATCACCCAGAGCTTCGATGATGCCGCAGGCCTCATAGCCGATCAGCGTCGGCAATGTCGGCTTGGTGGGATAGCGCCCCGCCCGGAACATCGCTTCGGAGCGGTTGAGGCCAATGGCTTCGACCCTGATCCGCACTTCACCAGGGCCGGGCGCGCCGACCGCGATCTCGTCGAAACGGAGCACGTCAGGCGGCCCCAGTTCATGCACGCGGACGACCTTTGCCATCTGTTCTCTCCTGTTGCGGTCAGTTCCGCCGTCTCAAAGCGGTTCGTCGAGCGGCTGCTGCTCGTCGTAGATCGGGTTGTACATGAGCGTTCCGAACTGGGCGACGAGATTGGCGCGGGCCTCGTTCGGTGCTTCAACCGGAATGGCACGGACCAGCGCCTTGCTGCGCGCTTCGATCCCGCGCTGGAACTCCGGGTGGGTCATGATGAACAGGTCGCGGCGGCGAATGCCGCGCAGCACGCGCTCACCCACTTCCTCGCTGGACATGAAGAGGCTTGGGTCGAACCCGGGTGCCGGCCGCGCATCCTTCTTCGCGCCGACGGCCTCGGAGGCCGGGGGCGGCGCATCGTTGCGCAGATGCTCGGGGCGGGTGGCGTTGGTCGTGCTGCCGAGCTGGGTCTGCACTGGGCCGGGGAAGAAGACCGAGGCGCCAAGCGCGGTGCCGCGCAGATCGGTGGCAAGGCTCTCGAACATGCCGGCCACGCAGAACTTGGCGGCGCAATAGAGCCCGGCATTGCCGACCGCAGAAAAGCCGCCGGTCGAGGATGTGACGACGATCTGTCCTTCCTCGCCATGCTTGAGCATCCGCGGCAGCATGGTGACGAGCCCGTTGACGACGCCGCCGACATTGACCGACATGTTGAAGTCCCAGTCCTTGTAGGTCGCCGTCAGCATCGAGCCGGTGACGCCCACGCCGGCGTTGAGCGCCAGCACATGGATATTGCCGAACTGCGCCTCGGCTTCATCGGCGGCGCGTGCCCAGCCATCGCGGTCTGCGACATCCAGCTTGATGGCGTGAACGGCCAGATTGGTCTTGGCAAAGCCTTCCATCGCCTGATCGAGCGCGTCCTGACGGATGTCGGCGATAACGACCCGCATCCCCGCTTCGCCGAAGGCCTTTGCCATGCCCCAGCCCATGCCGCTCGCGCCGCCGGTGATGAAGGCCGTCTTGCCACTCACGTTCAACATCAGATCACCTCTCCTCAATCCGCCTGCTCATGCGGGATGGCACGGCCCTATCGAGATCAGGATGACTAAGTCCACAAAAAAGCGGCGGCGCGTGTCTGGCATGGCTGCGGCTAGCAACGGGCGGATGTGCAATAAGCCGGCGGTAGGCGCGGCGCCGCTCCTGCTCGCAGCGAGCCGGCGGTTTGTTGATTAGGTCTTTCCGCCGGATGCCGCGCGCGATCAGCGCACGCGGTTCACGCGCACAGCCGCCTGCCGCCCGACCTGCATCAGATAGCTGCCGAGCGCGCCCTTGCGGATGGTGACCGAGTCCTGGGGGGCGGGCGGCTGGAAGGCAGTCATCCGCTCCGTCATCCGCCAGACCGCGCCATCCCCGAGCGTGACCTGCCAGAGCCCCGGGCCGATCTCGCGCACGCTTGCCACGGTGGCGCTTGTTTCCTTGTCGTCCTGCGATGCGCGGGGCTGGCGCGTGGCGCGCTCCACCTGCTCGGCGCCAAAGCCGGTCGTCGCTGCGGGGGCGGGCGGGGCAGCCGGTGCGGGCGCGGGGTTGCGGCTCGCACTGCCGGATGCGGGGGCGCCCGGCACAGGCGCGGGAGAAGAGGCGCCGCCTTGCGGCTGATTATACTGCGCCACCGAATCGTAGCAGGCGAGGCGAGCTTCCGTGGACCCAATTCTCGCGCAGGTCGCCAACTGGTCGTTCAGGCTGCCCTGCGCTTGGACCACACCGCCCAGTCCGGCTGCGACGATGATGAAGGCGCTGACTGTCGCCACGGATTTGCTGATCACCGGTCCTCTCGCTCCCACATATCTTGTCTTCTCGTGACGCGGTCGTCCGCGTGGCGAAAATCTTACTACGCCATCTATTGCGGGTCTAACGATTTTACGGGATCGCCCGGGGATGACTATTATGTCTGATTATTTTGCATAAACATTGACCGCTGCTCGAAAATGCGATGAATCTGGCCGAATCACGCGAAAGGTGGGTCTTTGGGGATCGGTCATCATGAATAAGGGGCGCGCGGCGCTCGGTTCGGTCCGGGCGCGCATCAGCAGGGCTTCGATTATCAGCGCCGGGCTGGCCCTGTTGGGCCGGTCGGGCCTGGACGGCTGCACTCTGCAGGCCGTCGCTGCCGACCTTGAAGCCGATCCGGCCGAAATCGAAGAGCATTTCGCGAGCGACGATCAACTTCTGACGGCGCTGGCGCAGGATATGGTGCGTGCTGCCGAGGGCGGCGCGGCAGGCCCGGGCTGGCGCGGTCGCCTTGCCTTGCGCGCGCAGACCAGCCGGGCCGCTATGCTCTCCAGTCGCGATGGCGCCAGGCTGTTCGCGCATGTCGCCTCGCGCTTTCCTCTCGCGGTGGGGACGCCGGACGCGGTCGCACCCTTGTGCGAGGTCGGCCTCGCACTCGATGAAGCCCGCGTGATCGCGCAGGCGCTCGAGCATTTCGTGATCGGGTGGACGCTGGTCGAGCAGGCCCGTGCCGAACCATCGGGACCGGACAGTTCCTTCGATCGCCAGCTGGATGTCCTGCTCGACGGCATCGACGCCGACGCCCCGTCGCCGGCGCCCGGCCCGCGGGACGAGCGTCAGGCCCGGTTCCAGTCCAAGCTCTGGGTCTTTCTGCGCAATGCCCGCGAGAGCGCGAATATCTCCTTCGCCCGCACCGCGCATATCAACGAGCTGGACCGGCGGATCCTGCTGCTCCTTCATGTCCAAGGGGGCATGACCCTCGCGCAGATTTCCCTGGCCTGCGGTGTCGACAAGGCGCAGATCAGCCGTGCCATCAAGCGCATGGGCGAGGTCGCCCTGCTGCTGCGCAGCGGCATCCGCAGCCCCATCCGGCTCAGCCCGAGCGGCAAGCAGCTGGCGGATCGGCTGCAGCGCCATGCCGAGCTGCGCAATCGGGAGCTCACCTTCGGCATCAGCGATGAGGAACTTCAGACGCTCTCCGGAGTGCTGGACATGCTGCTGACCCGCGCCATTGCCCTGTTCGAGCAGGAGCGCAAGCAGGCGGCGAGCAATCAGCGGCCCGAGACCGTGGCATTTCAGGATCTCGTCGATGAAGGCCTGCCGGACGAAAACGGTGTCGCGGCGGACCGCTCACGCGTGCTGCCGCCGTTCGTCACTCTGTGCTCCTACATGCTGCGCGGCGGTGCCCTTGCCCATAAGCGCCAGACCAGCCTTTCGAATTTCGAGACCTGGGTCATGGCGGAAATCTGCCGCAATCCGCCGATCAGCTGGCCCCAGCTGGTGCTGGCATTGGCGCGCGACCAGAGCCAGGCGGGCCGCACCGTCAATCATCTCATCGAGATCGGCCTGATCGAGCGGACCGGACGCCCGGGACGCCGCCACGGCTTCTTCGGTCCGACCGAGAAGGGACGCGCGGTGAGCCAGATCATTGAGGAGACAGCGGTTCGGCGCAGCGAGTTCCTGTTTCAGGGCATCCCTGCCGACCAGCTCGACAGCTTCATGACGACATTCGATGCGCTGACGCACAATGCCGAAGTCCAGCTCGATCGGGAGCGGGCGATCCAGGAAATGGATCGGGATTGAAGGCCTCCGCCCGGCCTGAAATCGTTCAGGCCTAGTCGGGCAGCGGAATGAACTCGCGCTCGCCGGGCACGATGTCGAACCGGCCCTGTCGCCAGTCGTCCTTGGCCTGTTCGATGCGATCGCGGGAGCTGGACACGAAGTTCCAGTAGATGTGCCGTGGCCCATCCAATGGCTCGCCGCCGACCAGCATGATGCGGGTCGGGCCATTGGCGCGCAGGACGATCTCGCTGTCCGGCTTGAAGATCACCAGTTCGCCGGCGTTGAAACCGCCGCTCTGGCCTTCCACCGCCAGCCCGCCCGAGATGACATAGACCGCGCGTTCGATATGGTCGGTGCCCAGCCGGTAGCGCGCGCCGTCCTGGAGCGCGACGTCGGCGTAGAGCATGTCCGAGAAGGCCTGCACCGGCGAGGTCAGCCCGTCGCTGCTCCCAGCGACGACGCGGATGCGCACGCCCTCTGCCTCCGTTTCGGGAATCGTGTCGGCGGGGTGATGGAAGAAAGCCGGATCGACCTCCTCCTTCGCTTGCGGCAGCGCGACCCAGGTCTGAAGGCCGAACAACGGCCCGCCTGCGGCGCGGGTATCATCGGCGCTGCGCTCGGAATGGACGATGCCGCGCCCTGCCGTCATCCAGTTGACGGCGCCGGGGCGCACCGGCTGGACCTTGCCCAGCGAATCGCGGTGGAGGATTTCGCCCTCCAGCACATAGGTCACCGTGGCGAGGCCGATGTGCGGATGGGGGCGGACGTCCAGGCCCTCGCCGGCCGAGAAGGTCGTCGGGCCGAACTGATCGAAGAACACGAAGGGGCCGACCATCCGGCGATGGGCCGATGGCAGCGCGCGCCGGACCTGAAAGCCATCGCCCAGATCGCGCACGGGCGGCAGGATGATCATGTCGACACTGTCGATGCCGGTCTGGCGCAAGGTCATCGGGACTGCTCCTTCAGATTGACTGCTTCATATCCTTTTACCGAATGACCAGCTCGGCTTGCCAACCGGCTTAGGCCAGTCTGGTCATCCAGCCATGCTCGTCCGGCTTCTGGCCGAGCTGCACGCCGACCAGTGCCTCGCGCAGCGCGCGGGCCACCTCGCCGCCGTCGCCATTGCCGATGACGAAATTGCCTTGGGTCGAGCGCACTTCGCCGATGGGCGTGATGACCGCAGCGGTTCCGCAGGCGAAGGCTTCCTTCAGCTTGCCGATCTTGGCGTCGGCCATCCACTGCTCGAAACTGTAGGGCTCTTCCTTCACCGTGTAGCCGGCATCCTCCGCGACGAGCCGCAACGAATCGCGGGTGACGCCGGGCAGGATCGAGCCGTTGAGCGGCGGGGTGATGATCGTGCCGTCATTGAACACGAACATGATGTTCATGCCGCCCAGCTCCTCGATCCACTTGCGCTCAACCGCATCGAGGAACAGCACCTGGTCGCAGCCATGTTCGATGCCGACGGATTGCGGCTGCAGGCTCGCCGCATAATTGCCGCCGCACTTGGCAGCGCCTGTGCCCCCGGGCACCGCGCGGACGTAATCATGGCTGACCCACAGCGTCACGGCCGACTTGCCGCTCTTGAAATAGCCGCCGACCGGGGACGCGATCACGCAATAGACATATTCGCGCGCCGGGCGGACGCCGAGGAAGGCCTCGCTGGCGAACATGAAGGGGCGCAGATACAGGCTGCCCTTGTCGGCATCCGGCACCCAGTCGATGTCCGCTGCGACCAGCTTGCGGATGCTCTCGACGAACAGATCCTCGGGCAGATGCGGCATGGCGAGGCGTGTGGCGCTCTGGTTGAAGCGGGCGGCGTTGGCCTCCGGGCGGAAGCTTGCGACGGACCCGTCCGGTAGGCGATAGGCCTTGAGCCCCTCGAAAATCTCCTGCGCATAATGGAGCACGGCGGCTGCCGGATCGAGCGGGATGGGCTGGCGCGGACCCAGTACGGCATCATGCCAACCCTGTCCCTCGGTATAGCGGATCGTCACCATATGATCGGTGAAGAGCGTGCCGAAACCGAGCGTGGCCATGGCGGCAACACGGTCCTCGGGCGAGGTGGGGGTGGCGAGCGGCTGGGTCGTGAAGTCCAACATACGAAATCTGTCCATTGAGGCTGGATGGGTTCAGGTGGCGCAGGCGGTATCAGGATAAAAGCAAGCTGTCATGCCCCCCGCGCGTCCGCTGGTGGCATCAGTTGCCGCGCCGTTGCAGGTGCGCCGCGCTCAGCCCAGCCAGAACAGGGCAGCGCCCGCCAGCGAGGCGAGCAGGGACGCAAAGAGCGGAGCGGATGCGATGATGCCATTGCGTCCCCCGGCCAGTACAAGCGCCATCACGCCTTTGACGGCGGTATTGGCGAAGACCGGGGCGGCGAGGATGAAGCCCGCCGTGGCGTTGTCGAGCGTTTGTGCGGGCAGGCCGGCAAGGGTGAGCACCGCCGCGTCCACATCCATGAAGCCGGTGAGGCCTATGACGACGGCGATGCCTTCGTCGCCCCAGACATCCAGCGCCCATCGCGCCACCAGCGAGAAGACGGCAACGAAGCCCGCCAGCATCAGCGCCGGGCCAAAATCAAAGGGATTGCCGAGCTTCACCGGTGCCCCATCCGGCGAATCGTCGCGGCGCCAGGCGATCAAGGCCATGATCGCCGAGACGACCAGCGCTGGGGCCAGCACCAGCGCAAGCGTGGGCAGGGCGCGGGGCACGAGGATGGCAGTCAACACCTGCACGCGCACGAACATGACGATGGTGGCGATGGCGATGCCGGCGGTCAGCACGCCGCGTAATTCCGGCTCGGTGCGCAGGCGGCGGGCGTACCAGGCCGTCACGGCAGTGGACGAGACGATGGCGCCGGTCAGCGCCATCATCAATACGCCCCGGCTGCTGCCGAACCGGCGCGCGACGACATAGCCAGCAAAGGAGAGCCCGGCGACCAGCACCACCACCATCCAGATCTGGCGGGGGTTCCAGGCCTCGTAGGGGCCATAATTGGCATCGGGTAGCAGTGGGAGGACGACGAGGGCGACCAGCGCAAAGCGGGCGACGCCCTCGATCTCGGCTTCCGTCAGCCCGCGCAGCAGGGTGTGCATCGAGTGGCGGGCGCTCAGCAACACGAAGGCCGCGCCCGCCGCCGCCAGAGCGATGGCTGGCGAGAGCGCCACTGCGGCATAGCCGATGGCGAAGGTCAGGAGCGCCGCCACAATCGTGGTGGCCGAAAGCTGGTCGTCGCGAATCGCCTGGCCGAAACCAATGAGTAGCGCGCCGACGACGCCAAGCGCCATGATCGCGGCGATCATCTCCGGCAGGAGCGCCGACAGGCCACCGGCAAAGCCGATCAGGCCGAAGGTGCGGAACCCCGCCACCCGTTGCCCGGCCTGCTTGTCGCGCTGCGTCCAGCCTCGTTCGAGGCCGATCAGAAGGCCGGCGGCGAGAGCAGCGAGAAGCCCGAGCAGCGATGGAGATAGAGCAAGGCTCATGGTCAGAGCGTCAGCAGGCGGATGTCCGGCCCAGCCGCTGCGAGAAAGGCAATGGGGCCAGTGATCTCGATACGGGAGTCGAGGCCGTCCGCCGCCACGCCTGCCATGGCAAGGCCGCTCTGGCAGAGGCTGATCGCCACGCCTTCATCCAGCGCATCATCCAGCAATTGCGCGAGCGTCGGCTCCCCAGCTGCAGTCCAGGCGGCGTCCTGCGGGGCGCGGATCGGGGTGCGCAACAGGGCAGCCGCCTCGCCTTGCAGGAAGATGCGGGCCGCGCTTCCCAGGGCGATCTCCGCCCGCGCGAGGGACAGGGCCGCGCGCAACCGAGACGGCTCGGCGCTGATGACGACGAGAGCGAGAGGCGGCCGCGCGCTCATGCGCAGGCCAGCGCGGCCTTGCAGGCCGGGTCCGGCGGAATGGCCATGGTCCGCAGACGACGGGCCAGCAGATCGAAGACAATGAGCTTGCCGGTCGTCGCTTCACCGAAGGGCACGAGGGCGCGGATGACCTCCAGCGCTGCCATCGATCCGATGATGCCGGTCAGCGCCCCAACAATGCCTTCCTCGGCGCAGGTGCGGGCGGGGTCGGTGCGGGTGTCGCCGACCAGGCAACGGTAGCAGGGCTGGCCGTCCTCCCATCCCCGCCAGACCCCGATCTGCCCCTCGAACTGGCCGACAGCAGCGCTCACCAGCGGAATGCGCAGCCGGGTCGCGGCGTCCGACACGGCGAGGCGCGTCTCGAAATTGTCGCAGCCATCCAGAATGATGTCGGCATCGCGCAGCAGCGTCGCGGCATTGTCGGCATCCAGCGCGGTGTTGATCGGAATGGCATGACAATCCGGGTTGAGGCGGCGCACGGCGTCCCGCGCGGCTTCCGCCTTCGGGCGACCGATGTCGTCGCTGGCGAACAGGATTTGCCGCTGCAGGTTGGAGAGGCTGACCCTATCATGATCGATGATGCGCAGGGTGCCGATGCCGGCTGCCGCCAGATAGGCGATGGCCGGGCACCCGATGCCCCCCGCACCGATGATCGCGACATGCGCGCCCGCCAGCCGGGCCTGCCCTGCGCCGCCGATCTCGCGTAGCACGATGTGGCGGGCATATCGCTCAAGCTGATCGTCGGTGAAGTCCATCGGTGCGACCGTGTGTCAGGCCGTGCGCACGCCGGTGGAGCCGAAGCCGCCTGCGCCGCGTGCTGTATCGTCCAGCGTCGTGACCTCCACCATCCGCGCGATCTGGACCGGCGCCACGATCAGCTGGGCGATACGGTCGCCGCGCTTGATCTCGAAATCCTCCGCGCCGAGGTTGATGAGGATGATCTTCAGTTCGCCCCGATAATCGCTGTCGATCGTGCCGGGCGTGTTCGGCAGCGTGATGCCGTGCTTGAGCGCCAGTCCTGACCGTGGCCGCACCTGCACCTCGAACCCCTCAGGAATGGCAAGCGCGAGACCGGTGGCCACCGCATGGCGGGCCATGCTCGGCAGCGTTACATCCTCGGCGGAGACCACGTCCATGCCGGCCGCCCCGGCGGTAGCATAGCTGGGCAAGGGTAGGTCTTCGCCATGGGGCAGGCGCTTCACCGCAATGTCAACGAGCGGCCAGTTCATCGGAAATCCTTTCAATCAGCCGCGTGGCGACAAGGGCTTTGGGCATGTCCGGCCAGTCTTCAACGCCCTGCGCCGTGACCAGATGGACGCTGTTGCGCGATCCGCCCATGACATCGCCGGACACGTCATTGGCGACGATCCAGTCCGCGCCCTTGCGCTGGCGCTTGGCGATGGCGTGGTCGA
The DNA here is from genome assembly GCF_025961965.1 of Sphingobium sp. B1D7B. NCBI lineage: Bacteria > Pseudomonadati > Pseudomonadota > Alphaproteobacteria > Sphingomonadales > Sphingobiaceae > Sphingobium > Sphingobium sp. B1D7B. The sequence continues at coordinate 576,119 of NZ_JAOQOR010000001.1, read as the reverse complement.
CCACCGTTTCCGTCTCAGCCGCGAAGCCGACGAGCAGGGCGGGGCGCTGGGCGTGGCGCGCGAGCGTCGCGAGGATATCGGGATTCTCGGCCAGCGCGAGTGGGGCGGGCGCGCCCGAGCCATCCTTCTTGATCTTCTGCTCGGCCTCGTCTGCGGCGCGCCAATCGGCCACCGCTGCGACGAGGATGGCGATATCGGCCGGCAGCGCTGCCTCCACAGCGGCCTGCATCTCTCGCGCGGTCTGCACGTCCACCCGGGTGACGCCACGCGGCGTGGGCAGGCTGACCGGCCCTGCGACGAGCGTGACGCGCGCACCGGCCTGGGCGGCGGCGGCGGCAATCGCAAAGCCCTGTTGCCCGGAGGAGCGGTTGGCGATGTAGCGCACCGGGTCGATCGGCTCATGAGTCGGCCCGGCGGTCACCAGCACATGGCGGCCAAGCAGATTGGCGTGGCTGAGATCGGGCGCGTGGATCGTGCGGCTGGTGTCGGTCAGCAGGGCGGCCGGCGACGGCGCTTCCGCCAGCAGCCGCTCGATCTCCTGCACGATGGCGGTCGGGTCGGGCAGGCGGCCCTTGCCCCACTCGTTGCAGGCCATGGTGCCGACGTCCGGCTCCATCACATGGATGCCATCGCCGCGCAGCGTGTCGAGGTTTCGCTGGGTGGCCTTGTGGTGCCACATCCGCACATTCATCGCGGGGACGGCGAGTACCGGCTTGTCGGTGGCGAGCAGCACGGTGGTGGCAAGATCGTCGGCGATGCCCGATGCCATTTTGGCCAGGATGTTGGCGGTCGCCGGCGCGACGACGATCAGGTCGGCCTCGCGGCTGAGCTGGATATGGCCGATCTCGCGCTCCTCCTTGAGGTCGAACATGTCGCCATAGACATGATCCTCGGTGAGCACGCCGAAGGAGAGCGGCGTCACGAACTGGGTGGCGGCGTCGGTCAGCACGGCGCGCACGGCAAGGCCCTTGCCCTTGAGCAGGCGCACCAGTTCCAGCGCCTTGTAGGCGGCGATCCCGCCGGAGACGATGAGGAGGATCCGCTGGGTCATGATGGTTCCATAGCGGCTGGGCGCCGGTCCGGCTAGCGGCTCGGTAGGGGCGGGGCGTCAGGCAAGGAGCGCCATGGCACCCGCGCCGGCTGCTGCCGCCAGAATCGCCACGCCCGCATATCGCCAGAACCAGCCGACCTTCACCTGCACCAGCTTCACCGCCGGCAGGGGCGGCGGGGGCGGGGCGCCACCCGGCTCGGGATAGGCTTCCTCCAGTCGCCGGATGAGGCCGGGCAGGCGGCGGATCGTGTCCACGGTTTCATGGATCGAATCGGCGAGCTTGGCTTCGGGGCCGAGTTCGTCGCGCAGCCAGCTCTTCACATAGGGGCCGGAGACGTCCCACATGTTGATCGTCGGGTCGAGCATGGTCGCCACGCCTTCGACCATGACCATCGTCTTTTGCAGCAGCAGCAGATGGGGCTGCGTCTGCATGTCGAAATCGCGGGTGATGGCGAACAGGCCATCCAGCATCTGACCTACGGACAGCTCGCTCACCGGCTTGCCGCGCATCGGTTCGCCGACGGCACGCAGGGCGGTCGCGAACTCGGCGACATTGTGGTGGGCCGGCACATATTGCGCTTCGAAATGGATTTCCGCCACGCGGCGATAGTTGCCGGTGATGAGACCATAAAGGATCTCTGCCAGCCACAGGCGCGCGCGCCGGTCGATCCGTCCCATGATGCCGAAGTCGATGGCGACGATGGTGCCATCGGCCTGCACGAACAGATTGCCCTGGTGCATGTCGGCATGGAAGAAGCCGTCGGCGATCGCTTGCCGCAAGAAGGTGTTGACCAGCCGCGCGGCCAGATCCCTCAGGTCATGCCCGGCCGCGACCAGCGCCGCTCGGTCGCTGATCTTGATGCCGTCGATCCATTCGAGAGTCATCACCCGGCCGTTGGTGCGATCCCAGTCGATCTGCGGGATGCGATAGCGCGGCACGGCGGACATGGCCTCGGCCAGTTCGGAGGCAGAGGCCGCCTCGCGCCGCAGATCCAGCTCGCGCGCTGTCCAGCGCTTGAGATTGGCCACAACCAGACGCGGTCGGAGGCGCGAGGCCTCGCCGCCCAGTTGCTCCAGATGCGCCGCCGCCCATTCATAAGTGTCGATGTCGCGGTTGAATCGCTCGCGAATGCCCGGGCGCAGCACCTTGATGGCGACCGCGCGGCCGTCCGTCGTCACGGCACGATGCACCTGCGCGATGGACGCCGCGCCGACGGCCTGCTCATCGACGCTGGCGTAGATCGATTCGAGCGGTCGCCCGAAGCTGGCTTCGATCTCGGCGCGGATCGCGGAGAAGGGCATGGGCGGGAGCGCGTCCTGCAGCGACAGCAGATCGCGGGCAGCATCCTCACCGACCAGATCGGGGCGCGTCGCCAGCGACTGGCCGAGCTTGATCGCGGCCGGGCCAATGGCTTGAAACGCCTCCGCATAGCGCGGCTCCTTGGGCACGCGCGCACCGAGCCGCGCCAGCCGTGCGAGGCGGCGGACTGGGGCGGGCGTATTGCCATCCCGCTCGATACCGCGCAGCGCGCCATGCCGGGCGAGGGTCCGCCCCCATGAGAGCAGGCGCCAGAGATGGGTGATGTGGGCTGTCATGACCTTATCGCCTTGCGAAACGCACCATGGCGCTGCTGCGCTGGCGAATCATATCTTCCATCCAGAATGAATGGCGACGAGGCCGCCCATGATCGGCTCGGCCTTCGCTTGCACGAAGCCCGCCTCTTCGATCATGCCCTTGAACTTGGGCATGTCCGGGAAGCGGCGGATCGACTCGATGAGATAGCGATAGCTCTCCGCATCGCCGGCGATCATCTTGCCCAGCTTGGGCACCAGCTTGTGCGAATAGGCGTCATACACATCGCCGAAACCGGGCCAGGTGGTGCTGGAAAACTCCAGGCAGAAGAAGCGGCCGCCATATTTGAGCACGCGATGCGCCTCGCGCAGCGCGGCCGGGATATCGGTCACATTACGGATGCCGAACGCGATGGTGTAGGCATCGAAGCTGCGATCCCCGAAGATCAGCTGCTCGGCATTTTGCGGCTGCCAGACCAGCCCCTCGATGCCGCGCTTCTGCGCCCGCTTCATGCCGACGGCGAGCATATCCTCGTTGATGTCGCTCACCGTCACGCGCGCGCCATGCTTGGCCATGCGGAAGGCGATGTCGCCGGTGCCGCCCGCCATGTCGAGAATCGCCTCGTCCTTGCGCGGCTTTACGCGGCGGACGAACTGGTCCTTCCACAGCCGATGCATCCCGCCGGACATCGCGTCGTTCATGATGTCGTAGTTGCGGGCGACATTGGAGAAGACGTTGCCGACCAGCTTCGTCTTTTCCTCGGGGGCTACCTCACGATAGCCAAAGGACACTGTCTCGCTCATGGGGCCGGGCTCTAGCCGACTCTGCCTGTCGCGCAAAGGGCGAACCATGCCGGAGCGGCCGATGCCGCGCGGGATAGGCCGCTGTCAGCTCATGCCGGGTCGGCGAGCGGGACCGGCGCGCCGAGATGCGCCAGGAAATCCGGCTTGCCGATCGCGATCCCACGTGCCCGCAGCAGCGCATAGGCCGTCGTCGCGTGGAACAGGAAATTGGGCAGCATGAAGCCGGTGACATAATCCCGCCCGTGGAACCGATAGCCCTGACCGTTCGGGAAGCGCAGCACGATCTCGCGGTCCTCGCTGCTCTCCAGTTGCGCGGGCGTGACGCTCTGGACGAAGGCGATGGTCTTCGCGCACCGCTCTTGCAGGGCATCGAGACTCGTCTCGTTATCCGGCATGGCGGGCGGCTCGATGCCGGCGAGACGGGCGATGCCGTTCTTCGCGCTGTCCGACGCCATCTGATATTGGGCGGTGAGCGGGCGCATATCCTCGATCAGCCGGGCGCCCAGCAGATCGGCCTCGGCAGCCCGCACATCCGGGCGCGCGAGCCACCTCTCCATGTTGGTCAAGCTGTTGACGAGGAGGGGAACGGTGATCGCGTGCATGGTCAGGGTCATCAGCTCTCGCCTTTGCTGCCAGGGTATTGGGCCGGGTGATTGGGATGTGCGCGCGCAGGCCGAAAGAGGCAAGGCGGCATTTCAAAACGCCTCGCCGCCACGCGTGCCCCTTGGGGTGAGCCGTGCTTGACCGGTTGCCGGCCTCTCTGTATAGGCCCGCCTGCCTCGCGGCCCGCAACCTGTGCTTTCACTAGGATTCGGTCGCTCGTCCGCTGGGTCATACAGAGCTTGAACATTGCCTATGCTCTTGCGGGGCCAGGGGGTCTTTACCGACCGCCGGGTCTCTTGTCGTTTGGAGGTCAGCCCCGGCTGGCCATCGGCCGACCCAGGACATGCAGATGGCAGAGTAACTGAAAAAAGGTGAAGGGCTTCATGCCAACGATCAACCAGCTGGTCCGCAAGGGCCGCGAGCCGCAGAAGGCCAAGAGCAAGGTCCCTGCGATGGAGCAGAACCCGCAGAAGCGCGGCGTCTGCACCCGTGTCTACACCGTGACCCCGAAGAAGCCGAACTCGGCTCTCCGCAAGGTCTGCAAGGTGCGCCTCACCAACAGCCGTGAGGTCATCAGCTACATTCCGGGCGAAGGCCACAACCTCCAGGAACACAGCGTCGTGCTGATCCGTGGCGGCCGTGTGCGCGACCTTCCCGGTGTGCGCTATCACGTTCTTCGCGGCGTTCTGGATACCCAGGGCGTCAAGGACCGCAAGCAGAGCCGTTCCAAGTACGGCGCGAAGCGTCCGAAGTAAGCAGGGGAGAACAGAGATATGTCACGTCGTCGTCGCCCCGAAAAGCGCGTCATCCTGCCCGATCCCCAGTATGGCGATCAGGTTCTGTCCAAGTTCATGAACAGCGTCATGTATGACGGCAAGAAGGCGGTCGCTGAGCAGATTGTTTATGGCGCACTGGCCACCGTCGAGACCCGCGCCAAGAAGGATCCGATCTCGGTCTTTCATGACGCCCTCAACAATGTGAAGCCGGGCATCGAGGTCCGCAGCCGCCGCGTTGGCGGTGCGACCTATCAGGTGCCGGTGGAAGTCCGTCCCGAGCGCGCCCAGGCGCTGGCCATTCGCTGGCTCATCAATGCGGCGCGCAGCCGCAGCGAGACCACGATGGCGGCCCGCCTCTCCGGCGAGCTTCTGGATGCCGCGAACAACCGTGGCAATGCCGTGAAGAAGCGTGAAGACACGCACCGGATGGCCGAAGCCAACCGCGCCTTCTCGCATTACCGCTGGTAAGCACTATATTGGACGCCGGGGCAGTCACAGGACTGTCCCGGCTTCCTGCACCACCGTTCGCTCGGGCCTGTCGAAGGGCTGTTCTTCCGTGAGGGGAGAAACGGGTCCCCGCCGAGCCAACCCGAACGGAGAGGAACCTTTCAGACCGCAGCCCCGCCGCACGCGGGCAATGGAGTAAAGATCATGGCCCGCAGCCACCCGCTCGAGCGTTACCGCAATTTCGGCATTATGGCGCACATCGACGCCGGCAAGACGACGACGACCGAGCGCATCCTCTATTACACCGGCAAGTCCTACAAGATCGGCGAAGTGCACGACGGCGCCGCCACGATGGACTGGATGGAGCAGGAGCAGGAGCGCGGCATCACGATCACGTCGGCTGCGACGACCTGCCTGTGGAAGGCCGATGAGGGCAAGGGCCCCGAGCATCGCCTGAACATCATCGACACCCCCGGCCACGTGGACTTCACCATTGAGGTGGAGCGCTCGCTGCGCGTGCTCGACGGCGCGGTCGCCGCGTTCGACGGCGTTGCCGGCGTGGAGCCGCAGTCGGAGACGGTGTGGCGTCAGGCCGACAAGTACGGCGTGCCCCGGATGTGCTTCATCAACAAGCTCGACCGCACGGGCGCCAATTTCTATTATTGCGTGCAGACGATCATCGATCGCCTGGGCGCGACCCCGGCCGTCCTGTATCTGCCCATCGGCGCGGAATCGGACTTCAAGGGTCTCGTCGACCTCGTCAACAACCGCGCGATCATCTGGAAGGATGAGAATCTGGGCGCCGAATTCTTCTATGAAGAAATTCCGGCCGACCTCGCCGACAAGGCTGCCGAGTATCGCGAGAAGCTGGTCGAGCTGGCCGTCGAGCAGGACGATGCCGCGATGGAAGCCTATCTCGAGGGTAACGAGCCCGACGTCGCGACGCTCAAGAAGCTGATCCGCAAGGGCACGCTGAACCAGAGCTTCGTGCCGGTGCTGTGCGGCTCGGCCTTCAAGAACAAGGGCGTGCAGGCGCTGCTTGACGCGGTCGTCGACTATCTGCCCAGCCCGCTGGACATCGAGGACGTGCAGGGCATCAACCCCGACACGGAAGAGCCGGACAGCCGCGCGACCAGCGACGAGGCGCCGTTCTCCGGTCTCGCGTTCAAGATCATGAACGATCCGTTCGTCGGCTCGCTGACCTTCCTGCGCGTCTATTCCGGCACGCTGAGCAAGGGCACCTATCTGAACTCCGTGAAGGACAAGAAGGAAAAGATCGGCCGTATGCTCCTGATGCATGCGAACAGCCGTGAGGACATCGATACGGCTTATGCCGGCGATATCGTCGCGTTGGCCGGCATGAAGGAAACGACGACCGGTGACACGCTGTGCGCCGAACGTCAGCCGATCATCCTGGAGCGTATGGAATTCCCCGAGCCGGTCATCGAGCTGTCCGTGGAGCCCAAGACCAAGGCCGACCAGGAGAAGATGGGCGTTGCGCTCAATCGTCTGGCTGCCGAGGATCCGTCGTTCCGCGTCTCGACCGACCACGAATCGGGCCAGACGATCATCAAGGGCATGGGCGAACTTCACCTCGAAATCCTGGTCGATCGCATGAAGCGTGAGTTCAAGGTCGAGGCGAACGTCGGTGCGCCGCAGGTGGCCTATCGCGAGTATCTCAAGAAGGCCGTCGACGTCGACTACACCCACAAGAAGCAGTCGGGCGGCACCGGCCAGTTCGGCCGCATCAAGGTGAAGGTCACGCCGGGCGAGCGCGGTGCGGGCATCATCTTCAAGGACGAGATCAAGGGGGGCAATATTCCCAAGGAATATATCCCGGCGATCGAGAAGGGTATGCGCGAGACGGCGGCCACGGGCTCGCTCATCGGCTTCCCGATCATCGACTTCGAGATCAACCTGTATGACGGCGCCTATCACGACGTCGACTCGTCGGCGCTGGCATTCGAAATCACCGGTCGCGGTGCGATGCGTGAAGTCGCGCAGAAGGCCGGCATCACGCTGCTCGAGCCGGTGATGAAGGTCGAGGTGGTGACGCCTGAGGAATATCTGGGTGACGTCATCGGCGACATGAACTCGCGTCGTGGCCAGATCCAGGGCACCGACAGCCGCGGTAATGCGCAGGTTGTCGAGGCGATGGTCCCGCTGGCCAACATGTTCGGCTATGTGAACTCGCTCCGCTCGTTCACCCAGGGCCGCGCGAACTACTCCATGCAGTTCTCGCACTATGACGAGGTGCCGCAGAACGTCGCGGACGAGGTGAAGGCGAAGCTGGCCTAAGCCGGCACTTTCATCTGGATTTATGTAAATTTGCTGTTATGGGGGCGCCTTCGCGAGGCTTCCCCGAGCGGTTGAACCCAAGCTATTGAGCGAAAAGAGGTAGGAAATGGCTAAGGCTAAATTCGAGCGGAACAAGCCGCACTGCAATATCGGCACCATCGGTCACGTCGACCATGGCAAGACCACGCTGACCGCCGCCATCACCAAGGTGCTGGCCGAAACCGGTGGCGCCACGTTCACGGACTATGCCAACATCGACAAGGCTCCCGAGGAGCGCGAGCGCGGCATCACGATCTCGACCGCGCACGTCGAGTACGAGACCGGCGCCCGTCACTATGCGCACGTCGACTGCCCGGGCCACGCTGACTATGTGAAGAACATGATCACCGGTGCCGCCCAGATGGACGGCGCGATCCTCGTGGTGAACGCTGCTGACGGCCCGATGCCGCAGACCCGCGAGCACATCCTGCTCGCCCGTCAGGTCGGCGTGCCGGCGCTCGTCGTGTACATGAACAAGGTCGACCAGGTCGACGACGAGGAGCTCCTCGAGCTCGTCGAGCTGGAAGTGCGCGAGCTGCTCTCCAGCTACGACTTCCCGGGCGACGACATCCCCATCGTCAAGGGTTCGGCTCTGGCCGCTCTCGAAGGCCGTGACGACGCGATCGGCAAGGATTCGATCAAGGCGCTCATGGATGCCGTCGACGCCTACATCCCGCAGCCGGCCCGTCCGGTTGACCGTCCGTTCCTGATGCCGATCGAAGACGTGTTCTCGATCTCGGGTCGCGGCACCGTGGTGACCGGCCGCGTCGAGACCGGCGTTGTGAAGGTTGGCGAGGAAGTCGAGATCATCGGCCTCAAGCCCACCAAGAAGACGACCGTCACCGGCGTGGAAATGTTCCGCAAGCTGCTCGACCAGGGTGAAGCCGGCGACAACATCGGCGCGCTGATCCGTGGCGTTGGCCGTGAAGAAGTCGAGCGTGGTCAGGTTCTGGCCAAGCCGGGTTCGGTCACGCCGCACACCGAGTTCGAAGCCGAGGTGTACGTGCTGTCGAAGGACGAAGGTGGCCGTCACACGCCGTTCTTCGCCAACTATCGTCCCCAGTTCTACTTCCGCACGACGGACGTGACCGGCGAAGTCGTCCTCCCCGAGGGCACCGAGATGGTCATGCCTGGCGACAACGTGAAGCTGGCCGTCAAGCTCATCGCGCCGATCGCGATGGACCCGGGTCTCCGCTTCGCTATTCGCGAAGGTGGCCGCACGGTCGGTTCTGGGGTTGTCGCGACGATCTCGAAGTAATATAGGCAGCGAGCCGCTCGGATCAGGTGATTCGAGCGGCCTGCTTTTTTTGCCGCTTCGCGCGGGCTCGTGAGTGCCGGAACGGCACCGGGGCCATCAGGGTGAAGCGGTTTTGTTTTGGCTCTTTCACATCGGTTAGTGGACATGGAAACGCAGAATATCCGTATTCGTCTCAAGGCATTCGATCATCGCGTGCTGGATCAGGCGACCGGCGACATCGCCGATACCGCTCGTCGTACGGGTGCTCTCATTCGCGGTCCCATTCCGCTGCCGACCCGCATCGAGAAGTTCACGGTCAACCGTGGGCCGCACATCGATAAGAAGAGCCGTGAACAGTTCGAGGTCCGCACCTACAAGCGCATGCTTGATATTGTGCAGCCGACCCCGCAGACCGTCGACGCGCTGATGAAGCTCGATCTGGCTGCCGGCGTGAACGTCGAGATCAAACTGGCCTGATGGCCGTAGCGGGGCGGCCTTCGGGTCGCCTTGCAGGACATTTGGATACCGCCGGCTTCGGCCGGGCAGCGTCCTCCGTCGTTTCCGCCTCGCTTGTCGAGGGTCCGGAAGCATCCAGCCCGGACGGGGGAACGCATCGCAAAATCGGGTTGGCTGCCTGGGTCTTAGGGTCCTGGCGGTTTTTTCGTTGGATAAGCCCCCGCATCATGCAGGGGCCTCTATTGGAGGATTGGATCATGCGTACCGGCGTGATCGCGAAGAAAGTGGGTATGACCCGCCTGTTCCAGGATGATGGCCGCCATGTGCCCGTCACCGTCCTGGCGCTCGAAGGCAACCAGGTCATTGCCCGTCGCGAAATGGATAAGGACGGCTATGTAGCCGTGCAGCTGGGTGCCGGCGTTGCGAAGGCGAAGAATGTCGCCAAGCCGCAGCGCGAGCACTTTGCCAAGGCTCAGGTGGAACCCAAGGCGCAGGTCGTCGAGTTCCGCGTGGCCGAGGACGCCCTGCTCGATGTCGGCGCGGAAATCGCTGCCGATCACTTCATCGCTGGTCAGCTCGTCGACGTGACGGGTCAGACGCAGGGCAAGGGCTTTGCCGGCGCCATGAAGCGCTGGGGTTTCGGCGGTATGCGCGCCACGCACGGTGTGTCGATCAGCCACCGTGCCCATGGTTCGACAGGTAACCGTCAGGATCCGGGCCGCGTGTTCAAGAACAAGAAGATGGCCGGCCACATGGGGGACCGTCAGCGCACCCAGCAGAACCTCGAGATCGTCCGCACGGACGTCGAGCGCGGCCTGCTGTTCGTGAAGGGCAGCGTGCCCGGCTCGAAGGGCGCCTGGCTTCTCGTCAAGGACGCCGTGAAGGTCGATCGTCCGGCTGACGTGCCGTACCCGGCCAGCATCAAGTCGGCTGCCAACAATAACGCCGAGGCTCCGGCCGATACGCCTGCGCAGGACGGCGCGGCGCCCGAGGCCACTGAAGGCCAGGAGGGCTAAGTCATGAAGATCAAGGTTCTCACTCTGGACGGCGGCAAGGCCTCCGGCGATGTCGAGCTGAATGACGATGTGTTCGGCCTCGAGCCGCGCGCGGACATTCTGCACCGTGTCGTCACCTGGCAGCTTGAAAAGCGCCGTGCCCCGGCATCGGCGACGCGCGAGCGTTCTGACGTTGCCCGCACGGGCAAGAAGTTCGGTCGCCAGAAGGGCGGCGGTACGGCTCGTCACGGCGATCGCCGCGCCCCGATCTTCATCGGTGGTGGTAAGGCGCACGGTCAGCGCGCCCGTACCTTCGGGCACTCGCTCAACAAGAAGGTGCGTGCACTGGGCCTGAAGATGGCGCTTTCGGCCAAGGCCAAGGGCGGCTCGCTCACGGTTCTGGACAATCTGGACGTCAAGGACGGCAAGACCAAGGAACTGGCGGGTCAGCTCGCCAAGCTCAACCTCGGCAAGGTGCTGTTCATCGACGGCGAGGCGACCAACCTCTCCTTCGCCAAGGCCTCGTCCAATCTCGTCGGTGTCAATGTGCTCCCCGCCATCGGTGCCAATGTCTACGATATCCTGCGTGCGGACAGCCTGGTGCTGACCCGTGCCGCGGTCGAGCAGCTGGAGGCGCGCTTCAATGGCTAAGAAGCAGGCAGCAGCGGTGGCCACGCGTCATTACGACGTGATTGTCGCCCCGCACATCACCGAAAAGGCGACGCTGGTCTCCGAGCACAACGCGGTTGTGTTCAAGGTCGCGCGGGACGCTTCGAAGCCCGAGATCAAGGCCGCTGTCGAGGCGCTGTTCAATGTCAGCGTCAAGTCGGTCAACACGATCGTCCAGAAGGGCAAGACCAAGCGCTGGAAGGGCAAGCCCTACACGCGCTCGGACGTGAAGAAGGCTGTCGTGACCCTGGCCGAAGGCCAGTCGATCGACATCACCACGGGCATTTGAGGGCGGACTGAACAATGGCACTCAAGCATTATAACCCGACGAGCCCGGCCCAGCGTGGCCTGATCCTCGTCGACCGGTCCGGCCTCCACAAGGGCAAGCCCGTCAAGGCGCTGACCGAAGGCAAGCGCAAGACCGGTGGCCGCAACAACAAGGGTCATGTGACCTCGCGCGGTATCGCCGGCGGTCACAAGCAGCGCTATCGCATCATCGACTTCAAGCGTCGCAAGTGGGACGTTGAAGGCACGGTGGAGCGTCTGGAATATGACCCGAACCGCACGGCGTTCATTGCGCTGGTCAGCTATGCCGATGGCGAGCAGGCCTACATCATCGCCCCGCAGCGTCTGGCTGTCGGCGACAAGGTGATCGCAGGCAAGAAGACCGACGTGAAGCCGGGCAACGCGATGGAACTGGGTCAGATGCCGGTCGGCACGATCATCCACAACATCGAGATGAAGCCGGGCAAGGGCGCTCAGATCGCACGCAGCGCGGGCACTTATGCCCAGCTCGTCGGTCGCGATCGCGGCATGGTCATCGTCCGTCTCGGCTCGGGTGAGCAGCGCTACATCCGCTCGGACTGCATGGCGACCATCGGTGCGGTGTCGAACCCCGACAACCAGAACCAGAACCTCGCCAAGGCCGGCCGCAGCCGCTGGCTCGGCCGTCGCCCGCTCACCCGCGGCGTCGCCAAGAACCCGGTCGACCACCCGCACGGCGGTGGTGAAGGCCGGACCTCGGGCGGCCGTCATCCGGTTACCCCGTGGGGCAAGCCGACTAAGGGTGCTCGTACCCGTCACAACAAGTCGACCGACAAGATGATCATCCGGTCGCGTCACGCCAAGAAGAAGAGGTAAGCGATGGCTCGCTCCGTCTGGAAGGGTCCCTTCGTGGACCTGCATCTGCTCAAGAAGGCAGAAACCGCGCAGGAGAACAACGGCCGTGGCGGTCCGATCAAGACCTGGTCGCGCCGCTCCACCATCCTGCCGCAGTTCGTTGGCCTGACGTTCAACGTCTACAATGGTCGCAAGCACGTTCCCGTTTCGGTGAACGAGGACATGGTCGGTCACAAGCTGGGTGAATTCGCGCCGACGCGCTACTTCCCCGGCCACGCCGCTGACAAGAAGGGCAAGCGCTGATGGGCAAGGCAAAAGCTCCCCGCCGCGTCTCGGACAATGAGGCGCTGGCCGTCGGCACGCAGATCCGCGGTTCGGCCCAGAAGCTGAACCTGGTCGCCGCGCTCATCCGTGGCCGCAAGGTCGAGGACGCGATGAACGTGCTCGCCTTCTCCAAGCGCGCGATGGCGGTCGATGTTCGCAAGGTGCTCGCCAGCGCGGTCGCCAATGCGGAAAACAACCACAATCTCGACGTCGACGCGCTCGTCGTCGCCGAGGCGAGTGTCGGCAAGTCGTTCACCATGAAGCGCTTCCATGCGCGTGGTCGCGGTAAGTCCACCCGCATCCTGAAGCCCTTCAGCCGCGTGCGCATCGTCGTGCGTGAAGCTGCGGAAGAGGAGGCCTGATCCATGGGTCACAAGAGCAATCCCATCGGTCTGCGCCTGCAGATCAACCGCACCTGGGACAGCCGCTGGTTCGCGGAAGGCCAGGACTATGGTCGCCTGCTGCTTGAGGATCTCAAGATCCGCAAGTATGTCATGAAGACGCTGCCCCAGGCCGCGATCTCCAAGGTGGTTATCGAGCGTCCGGCCAAGCTGTGCCGCGTGTCGATCTATGCAGCCCGTCCCGGTGTCATCATCGGCAAGAAGGGCGCGGACATCGAGAAGCTGCGCAAGAAGCTGAGCGCGATGACGTCCAGCGATGTGAGCCTGAACATCGTCGAGATCCGCAAGCCGGAAATCGACTCCAAGCTCGTCGCCCAGGGTGTTGCCGATCAGCTCGAGCGTCGTATCGCTTTCCGTCGCGCCATGAAGCGCGCCGTGCAGAGCGCGCTGCGTCTCGGCGCCGAGGGCATCAAGATCACCTGCGGCGGCCGTCTGGGCGGCGCGGAGATCGCCCGTGTCGAGTGGTATCGCGAAGGTCGCGTTCCGCTGCACACGCTGCGTGCGAACGTCGATTATGCAGAAGCCGAGGCCCACACGGCCTATGGCGTTTGCGGCATCAAGGTCTGGATCTTCAAGGGCGAGATCCTCGGCCACGATCCGATGGCGACCGACCGTCTCATGCTGGAGGCTCAGACCTCCGGTGTGCGTCCGGCTCGCTGAGAATTGAGAGCAAGGTAAAGCATCATGCTACAGCCGAAGAAAACCAAGTTCCGCAAGACCTTCAAGGGTCGCATCAAGGGCGATGCCAAGGGTGGAACGGACCTCAATTTCGGATCCTACGGCCTCAAGGCTCTGGAACCGGAGCGGGTCACCGCGCGCCAGATCGAAGCGGCTCGCCGCGCGATCACGCGTCACATCCGTCGTCAGGGCCGTCTCTGGATCCGCGTCTTCCCGGACGTGCCGGTTTCCAAGAAGCCTGCCGAAGTCCGTCAGGGTAAGGGCAAGGGTTCGATCGAATATTGGGCGGCGCGCGTAAAGCCCGGCCGCATCCTGTTCGAGCTGGACGGCGTGCCCGGTCCGCTGGCTGCGGAAGCATTCAGCCGCGCAGCGATGAAGCTGCCGATCAAGACGAAGGTGGTGGCGCGTCTCGGCGACACCTCGCATCTGGGAGCATGATGGTCATGACCAAGATTTCTGACCTCAAGGCGAAGAGCGACGATCAGCTGTCGACCGATCTGGGCGAGCTGAAGCGCGAGCAGTTCAACCTGCGCTTTCAGGCTGCGACCAACCAGCTTGAGAAGCCGAGCCGCGTGCGCGAAGTGCGTCGCGACATCGCGCGGATCAAAACCCTCCAGGCCGAGCGTTCGCGCTCGTCCGCGAAGTAAGAAGGAAACAGGCCCATGCCCAAGCGCGTGCTGACGGGAACGGTGGTTTCCGACAAGGGTGACAAGACGGTCGTCGTCAAGGTGGAGCGCAAGGTGAAGCACCCGCTCTACGGCAAGATCATCCGTCGCTCGAAGAAGTATCACGCCCACGATGATGCCAACGAGTATCACGAGGGTGAGACCGTCCGTATCGAGGAGACGGCGCCGATCTCGAAGCTGAAGACCTGGAAGGTCATCGCGCGGGTCGACACCCACAAGTCTCCCGAGCAGGTCGCTGCAGACGCAGCAGCCTGAGCAGGTCTCAAGGATTTAACGGAACCACCGGGCCAGACACAGGCTGTGTCCCGGCAGGCCAATTGAGAAGGAACCGGATCGATGATCCAGATGCAATCCAATCTTGATGTCGCTGACAACAGCGGCGCCAAGCGCGTCCAGTGCATCAAGGTGCTCGGCGGCTCGAAGCGTCGTTTTGCCAGCGTTGGCGACATCATTGTCGTCTCCGTGAAGGACGCCGCCCCCCGTGGCCGCGTGAAGAAGGGTGACGTTCACCGCGCCGTGATCGTGCGCACCGCCAAGGACGTTCGTCGTCCCGACGGCAGCGTCATTCGCTTCGACGGCAACGCGGCCGTGCTGGTCAACAAGAATGCGGAGCCGATCGGCACGCGTATCTTTGGCCCGGTGGTCCGCGAGCTGCGCGCGAAGAACTTCATGAAGATCATTTCGCTTGCTCCCGAGGTGCTGTGATGAGCGCTGCACGTATCAAGAAGGGTGACACGGTCGTCGTGCTCGCCGGCAAGGACAAGGGCCGTACCGGTTCCGTCCTCCAGGTGATGCCCAAGGATGACAAGGTGCTGGTCGACGGCATCAACGTCCACGCCCGCCACCGCAAGCCCGACCAGGCAAATCCGCAGGGCGGCATCGATCGCAAGCCGGCGCCGCTGCACATTTCCAATGTCGCACTGGCTGTCGACGGCAAGGCCACGCGCGTCCGCTTCGAGGACCGTGACGGCAAGAAGGTCCGCGTCGCGGTCAAGTCCGGGGAGGTCATCTGATGACTGACAAGTACATCCCGCGCTCGCGCAAGCTGTATGACGAGACCATCGTCAAGGCGCTGAGCGAGAAGTTCGGTTACAAGAACCACATGGAAATCCCCCGGATCGAGAAGATCACGCTCAACATGGGCGTGGGCGAGGCGACCCAGGACAAGAAGAAGGTCACCCAGGCCGCCGAGGAAATGGAACTGATTGCCGGCCAAAAGCCGGTCATCACCAAGGCGAAGAAGTCGATCGCGCAGTTCAAGCTGCGTGAAGGCATGCCCATCGGCGCAAAGGTGACCCTGCGTCGCGAGCGCATGTACGAGTTTCTCGATCGTCTCGTGACGATCGCGATGCCCCGCATCCGCGATTTCCGTGGTCTCAACCCGAAGAGCTTCGACGGCCGTGGCAACTATGCCTTCGGCATCAAGGAGCAGATCATCTTCCCCGAGATCAGCTATGACCGCGTCGACAAGGTGCGTGGCATGGACATCATCGTGACCACCACGGCCCGCACGGACGAAGAAGCGCGCGAACTGCTGCGTCTTTTCGGTTTCCCGTTCCCCGCCGAGGCGGAAAAAGAGGCTGCGTGAGCGTGGCCGGATCCAATTTCTAAGGAAGAGAGCTTAAGTCCATGGCGAAACTGAGTTCGATCAACAAGAACGAACGGCGCAAGAAGCTGGTGAAGAAGTACGCCGGCAAATATGCCCGTCTCAAGGCAGTGGCGAATGACACGTCGCTTGATGACAGCGAGCGTCTGATCGCGCGTCTCAAGCTGGCCGAGATCCCCCGCAACGGCAACCCGACCCGGGTGCGCAACCGTTGCGAGCTGACCGGTCGTCCCCGCGCTTACTATCGCAAGTTCCGGCTTTGCCGTGTTCAGCTGCGCGATCTGGCCAACAAGGGCCTGATCCCCGGCGTCACCAAGTCGAGCTGGTAAGGATTAAGAGATGGCACTGACCGATCCCCTGGGTGACCTGCTCACCCGCATCCGCAACGGCCAGCGGGCACGCAAGGACAGCGTGGTTTCGCCCGCGTCCAAGCTGCGTGCGCGTGTGCTCGACGTGCTTCAGCGCGAGGGTTACATCCGCGGCTATTCCGAAGAGCAGGTGGCTGGCCATGATGGCCTACGCATCGAGCTGAAATATTTCGAAGGCGAGCCGGCGATCAAGCACGTCGCGCGCGTTTCCAAGCCTGGCCGTCGCGTCTATTCGGGCTCCAAGGAGCTTCCGGTGGTACGCAATGGCCTCGGTATCACCATCGTCTCGACGCCCCGTGGCGTGCTCTCGGATGCCGAAGCGCGTGCACAGAACGTCGGCGGCGAAGTGCTGGCGGAGGTGTTCTGATGAGCCGCATCGGCAAAAAGCCGGTCACGATCCCCAGCGGGGTGACGGCCACCATCGAGAACGGTCAGCTTTCCGTGAAGGGCCCGAAGGGCACGCTGGCGCTCCAGATGCGCGACGAGATCAGCTATGAGCTGGAAGACGGTGCGATTTCGATCAAGCCGGCCAACGCCACCAAGGCGGCTCGAGCATTCTGGGGCATGCAGCGCACGCTGGTGCAGAACCTGGTCACGGGCGTGACCGAGGGTTACACCAAGGTGCTCGAGATCACCGGCGTCGGCTATCGTGCCACGGCCCAGGGCAAGAACCTGAAGCTGCAGCTCGGCTACAGCCATGATGTCGATTTCCCGGTTCCGGCCGGCATCGAGATCAAGACCCCCGATAACACCACGGTGGAAATCAGCGGGATCGACAAGCAGCAGGTCGGCCAGGTCGCGGCGGAAATCCGTCGCTGGCGCAAGCCGGAGCCCTATAAGGGCAAGGGTATCAAGTATCGCGGCGAGTTTATCTTCCGCAAAGAAGGCAAGAAGAAGTAAGCCATGGCGAAACTCTCTCTCTTCGATCGTCGCGCCCGGCGCGTGCGTACCGCGATCAAGGCGCGGGCGGGTGGCAAGCCCCGTCTGTCCGTGCACCGTTCCGGCCGGCATATCTATGCGCAGGTCATCGACGACACGCAGGGCAAGACCCTGGCCGCAGCGTCGACCCTGGACAAGGATGTGCGTGGCAAGACCGGCGCCACTTCATCGGCTGCAGCCGATGTCGGCAAGCGCGTCGCCGAGGCTGCCGCCAAGGCCGGCGTTACCAAGGTCGTGTTCGATCGTGGTGGCTTCCTCTTTCATGGTCGCGTGAAAGCGCTGGCCGATGCCGCTCGTGAAGGCGGACTGGAGTTCTGATGATGGCAGACGAAAACACCACCGGTGAGGGCAATCAGCCCGAGGCTGTTCTCGCGCCCGAGACCACGCCCCAGGACGTGACGGGTGTGGCCGCCGAGCCGCAGCAGCAACAGCGCCGTGGCCGTGGCGGCCGCAGCGGTGGCGATCGGGATCGTGGCGGCCGTGGCCGTCGTGACGACCGTCGCGGTCGTGGCGGTGAGGACGACAATGGCGAGGAATTCGTCGAGAAGCTCGTCCACATCAACCGCGTCTCGAAGACCGTGAAGGGCGGCAAGCGCTTCGGCTTTGCGGCACTCGTGGTCGTGGGTGACGGCAAGGGCCGTGCCGGCTTCGGCCATGGCAAGGCTCGTGAGGTTCCCGAGGCGATCAGCAAGGCGACCGCCGCTGCCAAGAAGGCAATGGTTCGCGTTCCGCTCAAGGAAGGCCGCACGCTGCACCATGATGGTCGCGGGCACTTCGGCGCCGGCAAGGTGACCGTTCGTACCGCGCCGGCAGGCACCGGCATCATCGCCGGCGGTCCGATGCGCGCCGTGTTCGAGAGCCTTGGCGTGGCCGACGTGGTGACCAAGTCGGTCGGCACGTCGAACCCGTACAACATGATCCGGGCGACGTTCGCGGCTCTGACCGAGCAGACCAGCCCCAAGTCGGTCGCTCAGCGTCGCGGCAAGAAGGTCGCTGACCTGCTTCGTCGCGGTGGCGCCTCTGCCGAGGTCGCTGCGGCTGACGCCGAAGCGATTGCGGAGTAACTGACATGGCGAAGATCAAGCTGAAGCAGATCGGTTCCCCGATCCGCCGTCCGGCCTCTCAGGAGAAGATCCTGATCGGCCTCGGCCTGGGCAAGATGAACCGTGTCGTCGAGCTCGAGGACACGCCGGAAGTGCGCGGCGCGATCCGCAAGCTGCCGCACATGGTGCAAATCGTCGAAGGCTGAAGCCTTTTACGACCGACATTGAAAACGGAGCGCGTAGCCTTGAAGGTTACGCGCTCCGTTTTCGTTTGTAGGTCTGCCGAAAGGTTTCTGGTTGAAGGCGGGTCAGTGACCGCGCGGGACGGCCGGGCGGGATGATGCTGCCGGAAGAGCCAGAGCGGATGCAGGTGCGCGCGGTTTGACATGCTGGGCCGGAGCGCTGCGGGGCGCGGGCGCCTTGGTCCGGATGCCCAGGGCCAGCGGGCCGACGACGGGCGTCTTGAGCAGAATGAGATGCAGTGCCACCGGGCCGACCAGCCCGGCGAGGATTCCGACCGGCAGATGAATCGCGAGCGCGTCGATACCGACTGTGTGGAGCGCCATCCGCGCGGCGGCGGTGGCGAACACATGATAGAGATAGATGGTAAAGCTGAACTGCCCAACCTTGCGTGCATAGGGGTGGTGTGGCCAGCGCAGCAGAACGAGCAGGCTGACCGACATGCCCAGCAGCAGCGATGAGGCAATGCTCGTGTTCGGAGAGACGCCGAGCATCAGATAATCATAGAAGGCGCCACTGAAGGCAAGCAATGCAGCCACGGCGGCCAGCGGGACGATCAGCCGCCCATGCTGCGCGATCCACGCCCAGCTTCGATAGACGCACATGCCGAAGATGAAGAAGGGCGCCAGCAGGATCGCTTGGGGCAGTGCGAAAAGAGTCGGGATGGGCGGGGGCCACAAGGCAAGCAGCAAGGCGCCGGCGAACATTGGCCACTGCCCGCGATGACCGAGCGCGATGTCGATCAGGCCGACGACGATGAACAGCGCAAGGATCGCCTGCAAAAACCAGAAGTGGGCATAGGGGAAGATGGCCAAGCCCCAGAGAGCTTCGGGCGGGATGCCGAACCGCGAGCCTTGCATGTAGGCGACCGTTCCAAACAGGACGGCGGCGATCAGGCCAGGGAGCGCGATCCGCCGCGCCTTGCCGCGCAGAAAGTCGCGCATATGCCCTCGCGTGGGCGGACGCAGGCAGTAGATGAAGCCGGCGACGAAGGCGAAGGCCGGCATCCGGAAGCTGGCGCCCAGATCGACGATGAACCGCGCGGGGTGCCCGTCCTCGATTCGCAGCCCGCTGTCGGTCTGGCCCACGACATGGAAGGCAACGAGGAGAACGGTCGCGATAATGCGCAACTCGTCAATGGAGCCGGGCGCGCTCGGGCGCGACTGATCACGAGCGTTAACCATGTAAAGCCCTAAAGCGAATGACTTTTCGAGCCTTCGCACTTGCAAAATTTGTGAATGCCGGGGTGCCGCTTAACCATGAGGCTTGTCACGCCGATAGCGCCGAGCCGTGTGCAGGACGCGAAGGACGGAGATCGGCCAAGACAGATTCTATGGGGTGACAAAGCAAAGTGCGGCGGCTATGGGCCGCACTTTCCACCAGCGCGACAACAGCGAAAGCGAGTGCACTTATGAAGCTGAATGAACTCAAGGATAATGCCGGTTCCCGCAAGGGCCGGATGCGCGTCGGCCGTGGTATCGGCTCGGGCAAGGGCAAGACTGCCGGTCGCGGCCAGAAGGGTGCCAAGGCACGTTCGGGCGTCGCCATTAACGGTTTCGAGGGCGGCCAGATGCCGCTCCATATGCGTCTGCCGAAGCGCGGCTTCAACAACATCTTCCGCAAGGACTATGCGGTGGTGAACCTCGGCATGGTCCAGAAGGCGATCGACGCCGGCAAGCTCGATGCGGCCGCAACCATCGACCAGGCGGCGCTGCGCGCGGCCGGCATTTCGCGCGGCGGCAAGCATGGCGTGCGTCTGCTCGCCAAGGGCGAACTGACCACCAAGGCGAACTTCGCCGTGGCGGGCGCCTCCAGCGCTGCCATCGAGGCGGTCGAAAAGGCTGGCGGCAAGGTGGAGATTCTCGCCAAGGCTGCACCGGCCGAGGCCGCATAATCTCCTTGATCGGGAGACAGGCCTGACTGTGAGCTTGCATAGCCGACCCCTCCCGCCGATATGGGCGGGTGGGGTCGCTTGCATATGCCGTCATATAGTCAGGCACCGCTATTCGACAGGCGCCGGTCAGACGTCTAAGGGATAAGGCTGTTCGTCCCCCAAATCCTGGGCGAGCATCATTTTTCGGGATTGCAAGCGATCATGGCATCACGCGCCGACCAAATGGCAGCCAATCTGAGCCTCGCTAACTTCGGCCAGGCTACAGAGCTCAAGAAGCGGATCTGGTTCACGGTGGGTGCGCTCATCGTCTTCCGCTTTTTCTCGTTCGTCCCGCTCCCCGGTGTCGATCCGACCGTGCTGGCCCAGCTCTATCAACAGACGCAGGGCGGCATTCTCGACATCTTCAATACCTTCTCCGGCGGCAGCCTGCAGCGCATGAGCCTCATCGCGCTGGGCATCATGCCCTATATTACCGCCTCCATCGTCGTGCAGCTCGGCTCGTCGCTCTCGCCCAAGCTGGCCGCGATCAAGAAGGAAGGCGAAGCAGGGCGCAAGAAGCTCAACCAATACACCCGCTATGGCACGGTCGGCCTCACGGCGATCCAGGGCTATTTCATTGCCGTCGGGCTCGAGGCCTATGGCGCGCAATCCGGGCTGCAGGCCGTGGTCGATCCCGGCATGTTGTTCCGCATCAGCGCGGTCATCTCGCTGATCGGCGGCACGATGTTCCTGCTGTGGCTGGGTGAGCAGATCACCAGCCGCGGCATCGGCAACGGCATCTCGCTGATCATCATGGCTGGCATCGTCGCGCAGTTGCCGGTGACGCTCACCAACCTCTTCGAATCGGGCCGCACCGGCTCGATCTCGGGTCTGGTCATCCTCGGCATCATTATCGTCGGCCTCGGCCTCATCGCGGGCATCTGCTTCGTCGAGCGCGCGCAGCGCCGCGTGCTGATCCAGTATCCCAAGCGCCAGACCAAGCAGGGCGTGATGCAGGCGGACCGCAGCCACCTGCCGCTGAAGATCAACACCGCCGGTGTGATCCCGCCGATCTTCGCCTCGTCGCTGCTGCTGCTGCCGCTCACCATCACGCAGTTCTCCGGTGCGGGTGCCAATGCGTCGACCGGTGCGTGGGGCGACTTCGTGCTGTCGATCAACCAGTATCTGTCGCACGGCACGCCGCTCTACATGGCGCTCTACGGCGCAGGCATCATCTTCTTCTGCTTCTTCTACACCGCGGTGGTCTTCAACCCGGAAGAGACGGCGGAGAATCTCAAGCGCAACGGCGGTTTCATTCCGGGCATCCGTCCCGGCAAGAACACCGAGAACTATCTCGATTACGTGCTGACGCGGATCACGGTGATCGGTGCCATCTATCTGGCCCTGGTCTGCCTGATCCCCGAGTTCGCCATCGCCCGTGCCGGGATTCCGTTCTATCTCGGCGGCACGAGCCTGCTCATCGTCGTCAACGTGACCGTGGATACCGTCACGCAGATCCAGAGCCATCTCATCGCCCACCAGTATCGCGACCTCATCAAGAAGGCGCGTCTGAAAGGCCGGATGCGCTGAGCCGGCCGGGGCAAACCGGCCGCAGGCTTATCCTTCTTGTGAATTTTGGGGGAGTGACATGAACATCATCCTGCTGGGACCGCCCGGCGCCGGCAAGGGCACTCAGGCGCAGCGTCTGGTCGCTGCGCGTGGCATGGTTCAGCTCTCGACCGGCGACATGCTGCGGGCGGCGGTGAAGGCCGGCACCCCGGTAGGTCTCAAGGCGAAGGCGGTGATGGATGCCGGCGAACTCGTCTCGGACGAGATCGTCTCGGGAATCATCGGCGAAGCGCTGGACCAGCTCGGACCGGATGTCGGTGTGATCTTCGATGGCTATCCGCGTACGGCGGCGCAGGCTAAGAGCCTGGACGTGCTGCTGGGCGCGCGCAACCGTCAGCTCGATCATGTCATTGAACTGGCGGTCGACGAGGATGCACTGGTCGACCGGATCACCGGCCGCTTCACTTGCGCAAGCTGCGGTGAAGGCTATCATGATCGGTATAAGACACCGAAGATCGAGGGCGTTTGCGACCGGTGCGGAAGCACCGAGTTCAAGCGGCGGCCCGATGACAATGAGGAAACGGTGCGCACCCGCATGGCCGAGTATCGCGCGAAAACAGCGCCGATCCTCCCAATTTATGAGGAACGCAACATCGTCAGCCGGGTTGACGGCATGGCGGATATCGATGAGGTGTCGAACGCGATTGTGACCATTCTCGATCGCTGATCCTCCCCTCGTTCGCAAACGAGGCTGGTGCGCTGGGCGCAAATAGGACGGAGCGATAGTGGTGACGGGGATCGAAGCGCGGGTGATAAGCCTTCTGGATGATGGAAGGCGCCGCTACGATCCGGTCAAGCCTGTCATCCGGTCCCATCTCGCGCGCCGCTTCCCTCGCCAGGCCCAGACGCGGATTCTGTTCATCTATGCCGATGACCAGATCGCCTGGCCGCAAATCTACCCTTTCTATCATGACGCGGATCGCTTTGCCCGACAGGGCTATGCGTTCCGCGCCGTGCCCTATCCGGCGGAAAATGCGGAGCATCTGATCAAGGACGCGTCCGCCATCCTGATCCAGTCCTTTTATGTGTTGCCGGATGGCGAACTCGAGCGCGTATTGGAGCGGGTCAAGTCCGCCAATCCGCACGCGCCGATCACCTATCTCGACTGGTTCGCGCCGACCGATGTCCGCTTTGCCGACCGGGTTGCGGATTATGTCGATCTCTATGCCAAGAAATCGCTGATGCTGGATCGCGATCATTATCGTGTCCCTCAAGCAGCGCATACCAATCTCGCGGCTTATTACAGCGACAAGGCCGGGCTGATCGTGGACGAGCCGAACTGGCGCTGTCGGCCGGACATCGTCGACCGCCTCGTGCTGGCGCCGGCTTTTGCGACCGCGCCGGTGCTGCTCAAGGCGTTCGAGCAGCGTCAGGCGATCCCCAGCGGTCCCCGCCCCATTGACGTTCACGCGCGCTTCGCGCTCGCACCGGCGCAGTTGCACGCCGAGGGTCGCGTCGACGCGGGTGAGCGCACCCATTGGTATGTGATCATGCGCCGCGAGGCCGAGCAGGCCGTGCGAGCCCTTGCCGCGCGCCATCTGGTGGCGTGGCAGGGCCGGGTCGATCGGGCCGCGTTCATGAGCGAGATGGACCAGTCGCAGCTGTGCTTCAGCCCGTTCGGTTTTGGCGAGATCTGCTGGCGCGATCTGGAGGCGGTGCTGACCGGTGCCGTGCTGGTGAAGCCCGACATGAGCCATCTGGAAACCTTCTGCGACATCTACCGGGCCGGGGAAACCTATGTGCCGGTGCGTTGGGATCTGTCGGACCTGGAGGATGTCGTCGCGGACTTGCTCAAGCGGCCCGACGAATGCCGGGCCATTGCCGAGCGTGCCTTCGCTGCGATCAAGAGCCATCTTGATGGCCCCAAGCTCGAAATGCTGCTGCAGCGATTGACGGCAGGGACCGCCTCGGCCGGCTAAGCCTGCGTCTTATCGCTCGGACAATCCGGGCTGGGGTCTTTTGAACCGTCCCAGCTTGCGCAGGACGCCGCTGAAGATGGCGATCAGATCCGTTTCCGGCCCTGCAGGCCGTCCGCGCAGGATCCACACGCCCAAATGGCAGGCGATATAAGCCACACCGCCGACCGCAATCGTCGCCAGCAAACCGGACACGCTGTGCGCGACATGGGCGGGCAGGGCCATCTTGAAGGCGATCACTCCCGCGCACATGCCGCCCACGGCGACAAAGGTGCGCGCGCAGCCGAGAAACTGACGGCGGATGCTGACATGCACGATTTGCTTGGCGAGCAGCATGTTGAGCAGGACAGAGGCGAGGGTGGACAGCACGCGCGCGCCCAACAGCCCCGTTATGCCGAACAGCAGAAGCCCGGTGATGATAAGCGGCACGCGGAATGCAAAGGTCATGAGATCGCGAACGAACAGCGCGCGGGTCGCGCCCATTGCCATCGCGAGCGGCGCGGTAGCGGTGACCAGATTCTCGAACGCGAAGGTAAAGGCCAGCACTTGCATGATCGGGATGATCTCGATCCATTTCGGACCGAGCAACACGTGAACGAACATGTCGGCAACCAGGCCGAAGCCGGCGCCAGCCGGCACGCAGACGGCGAAAATGACGGTCAGCGTGCGCTGATAGGCCGCGGCGAGCCGGGCGGGATCGTGCCGTACCGCGGTGAGGCCGGGAAATAGCAGTCGGATGAGCGGCGTTGAGAGCTCGCGCGTGGGCATCCGCGCCTTCTCATCGGCATAGCTGTAAAATCCGACTTCGCGCTGCCCCAGAACACCGCCCAGCACGAGACTGTCGATGCGCGCGTTGACGGTCGTCAGCACCGAGCTGAAAGTCATCCAGATCGAGAAGGACCAGATCTCGCGCACCTTCGAGAGCCTGAGGCGCGGCAGATAGGGCGCATAGAGATGCGTGACCACTACGCTCAGGAACTGCATCAACACGATCGGGATCACGATCGCCCAATAGGTCTGGTACAGAAAGGCGATCACGACCGAAGCGGTAACGGCCGCCACGCGGGTCACGACACCGGCGATAGCATCCGGCGCAAAGGAGAGCTGCTTCTGGATCATCGGCCAGCGGGCACTGTAGAAGCCGCTGATGAAGGCCTGCCCCGCAAGCGCAAGCATGATCGGCGCCAGGCGACTGTCGTCATACATGGCCGCGACCGGCCAGGCTGCCCCGGCCAGCAGCAGCGTGAGCATCATCGCGCGGAGGAAGCCCAGCGTGAACGCGCTGTGGAAGTGATCGTCCTCGATATCGTTGATCTGGATGAGCGCCTCGGACAGCGGCATGGAGGTCAAGGCCGTCACGACCGCGCTGACCCCCAGTGCAATGGCGACCAGGCCGAAGTCTTCCGGCATCAGCAGGCGCGCCAGCACGATCGACGAGGCGAACGACACTGCGTTGATGATGACCTGCGAGGTCATCACCCAGCCG
This sequence comes from Sphingobium sp. B1D7B, assembly GCF_025961965.1. Classification (NCBI taxonomy): domain Bacteria; kingdom Pseudomonadati; phylum Pseudomonadota; class Alphaproteobacteria; order Sphingomonadales; family Sphingobiaceae; genus Sphingobium; species Sphingobium sp. B1D7B. The sequence continues at coordinate 550,864 of NZ_JAOQOR010000001.1, read as the reverse complement.
GCCCCCTTCACGAGTCGCGTGGTCACCGAGGATGTGGGAGCGCTTTGGGACATGAAAAAGGGGCTCTGATTCGGAAACGGGCGACAGGGCGGCGGGCTGGAAGGCTCATAAGAACCCGGCAGGGGTTTTGATACTGTTAAAGAGGCGGTCCGTTCCGGCCTGCCGTTGACAGGGCACGAGCGTTGCAGTAACGACCGCCGTTCCCAATGCGACAAGGTCAACGGCAGCGCGAGCGAGCGCTCGCCGTGCTTTGCGCGTCCGGGTTCAACGCTACGAGATAGGATGCCCGCCAGAGCATCCTGTGGAGCAGGAGGATATATGGCACGTATTGCGGGGGTCAACATCCCGACCAACAAGCGCGTGATCATCGCGCTGACCTACATCCATGGCATCGGTCCCCGGACCGCCGTGGGCATCGCCGACAAGCTCGGCATCGATCACAGCCGCCGGGTTCAGGATCTGACCGACGCGGAAGTGTTGCAGATCCGTGAAACGATCGACGCCGACCTGACGGTCGAGGGCGATCTGCGTCGCGAAACCGCGATGAACATCAAGCGCCTGATGGATCTGGCCTGCTATCGCGGCCTGCGTCATCGCAAGGGCCTGCCGGTCCGTGGCCAGCGCACGCATACCAATGCGCGCACCCGCAAGGGCAAGGCCAAGCCGATCGCCGGCAAGAAGAAGTAACGCAAGGCCGGATGGCGCGATGCTGGCATGGCTGCGGCCATGCCATCGCGAGCCGCCCGGCGCCGGAGCGATCCGGCTTCTTCTGTTCCGCCGGGCGCATGTGCTGAAACATCGCATCCGCACCCGCCAGAACAGTCCGGACCAGACGTCCCCGCCGTAGCAGGCCCGCCCAATGGGGGCGCGCCGGACCCGGCAAGGCCCGCAAGGCCAGGGGCGTGCAGGGGCAAGGCGAGACCACCGGACCATCCGGTTCCTCGCTCTCCGCCCCGGCAGCGTGCTAGCGCTCAGGTCTTGGTCCCGCATGGGATCGCCTCTTCCCGCAGGTCTGCCGATCATTCGGCGCCCGAAGCGAGATGGGTGATCGACATGGGGACCGGCAAAGGGACGATGCTCCCGGCGCGGACAGGCATGGCAGGGTGTGTGCGACGCAGAAATTGCGGAAACAGGCGCAGGCACCGGTTCAACCAGTTTCGAGTAGGAAAGTTAGTCAGATGGCACGGGAACCCCAGCGGCTTCGCAGGCGCGAGCGCAAGAATATCTCGGCAGGCGTCGCGCATGTGAACGCCAGCTTCAACAACACCATGATCACCATCACCGATGCGCAGGGCAATGCGATCAGCTGGTCCAGCGCCGGCATGATGGGCTTCAAGGGCAGCCGCAAGTCGACGCCTTATGCCGCACAGGTCTGCGCCGAAGACGCCGGCCGCAAGGCCGCCGAGCATGGCGTGCGCACCCTCGAGGTGGAAGTCAAAGGCCCCGGTTCGGGCCGCGAATCGGCTCTGCGCGCGCTGCAGGCCGTCGGTTTCACCATCACGTCCATCCGTGACGTCACGCCGATCCCGCACAATGGCGTGCGGCCGAGCAAGCGCCGCCGCGTCTGATTCGGCCCGACGAGCAGGGCGGGGGTTTCTTTGCGGAAACCCCATCCCTGCCCGACCATTCCTTCTAAGGCCGGGGCCGGATCGCAGCTGCACTCCACCGTCCTCCGCCCAACTCCCAGGGGAAATACATGACTGTCAACATCCGGAACTGGCAGGAATTGAAGAAGCCCAATGGCCTCGAGATCAAGGCCGGGGGCGACCCGAAACGCCGCGCGACCTTCGTCGCCGAGCCGCTTGAGCGCGGCTTTGGCCTGACGCTGGGCAACGCGCTTCGCCGCGTGTTGCTCTCCTCGTTGCAGGGCGCCGCCGTCACCGCGATCAAGATCGAGAACGTGCTTCACGAATTCTCGAGCCTCGCCGGTGTGCGCGAAGACGTGACCGACATCGTGCTCAACGTGAAGCAGATCGCGCTCAAGATGGAGGGCGAAGGCCCCCGCCGTCTTCAGCTCAGCGCCACCGGGCCCACGACCGTCACCGCTGGTGACATCGTGGTGACCGGCGACATGGCCGTGATGAACAGCGATCTGGTGATCTGCCATCTGGACGAAGGCGCCAGCTTCAACATGGAGCTGACCGTCGACACCGGAAAGGGCTATGTGCCTGCCGTGAACAACCGCCCGGCCGACGCGCCGATCGGCCTCATCCCGGTGGATGCGCTCTACTCGCCCGTGCGCCAGGTGGCGTATAAGGTCGAGAACGCCCGTATCGGCCAGGAGCTGGACTATGACCGGCTCAACCTGACGGTCGAGACGGACGGCACCGTCAGCCCCGAGGACGCCGTGGCCTATGCCGCGCGCATCCTGCAGGACCAGTTGCAGCTCTTCGTCCACTTCGAGGATGCGCTGCCGACCGCCGGCCCGAGCACGGGTGCAGGCGCCGGTGCCGCGGCCGACGAAGGCGAGGGCGATGCCAACCAGATCAACCGCTATCTGCTCAAGAAGGTGGACGAGCTGGAGCTTTCGGTCCGTTCGGCCAACTGCCTCAAGAACGATAACATCATCTACATCGGCGACCTCGTTCAGAAGACCGAGGCCGAGATGCTCCGCACGCCGAACTTCGGCCGCAAGAGCCTCAACGAGATCAAGGAAGTGCTTTCCAGCATGGGCCTGCGCCTCGGGATGGATATCCCGGGCTGGCCGCCGGAGAACATCGAAGAGATCGCCAAGAAGCTCGAGCAGGAGCTTTTGGGCTGAAAGCATGGGGTCAAAGCGAACCTTTGACCCGGTTCAGCTTGGATGATGAGAAAGGCCCCTGCCGCAAGGTGGGGGCTTTTTCTATGTAGGTGCAACGCAAGTGTTATTTTGAATGTACAACGTTTATAAATTTCAATGATATTTGCATACTTCACCAGCGAATCTGTGAGGCCCTGTGCAAATTGGAACATTGAGCCGGCTTGGCGCCAAAGCGTTGCGTAGAAGCTTTACCGAAGCATTGTTTTTTCGATCGCGCATTAATTTCACGCGCCCGTCAGACATCAAAGCGACATTGACCGAGCGATGCAATTATCGGTGCGTCTATTGTGCGCACTGGCGGCAGAAACATTATACGGACGAAATGCCGCTGGAAGCTTGGAAGCACGCTCTTCGGTCGTTGAAGGATTTCACACCCGGCTGTGCGGTCCAATTTATCGGCGGCGAGCCGATGATCGTCCCGTGGTTTTTCGATTTGGTTTCATTTTGTCACGAGGAAAGAATCGACTGGGGCGTCATCACGAATGGCTCCAGCCTCAGCGAAGCCCGGGTACAGGATATCGTCGCCGCAAAGCCTCTCAACATTGATGTCTCGATAGATAGCGCCCTTTCGGCCGAACATGATTCCTTACGAGGGGTAGCAGGATCATTGGGAAAAGTGCGTGCGGGCGTCGAGCGGCTGGTCGCTGAGAGGACGCGGACGCACAGCCGGTTCCTCATCCGGCTGAAACCGACGGTTACCAGGCAAACGATGACCTCGTTGCCAAACTTGGTAGATTGGGCCGAAACGCAAGTTGGCGTGTTTGTCGACTTTTCCCCGGTACGTCTCTGGCGCCAGTCTGATGTCCAAGCACTTTATCCGGCCACCCCGGAAGAATTACGTCAACTAGAGGCGGTGGTCGGCATCCTGATTAGGCGCAAAGTCGCCGGTGCACCGATTGAAACGAGCGCAGACAAGCTGCTGGCGATGATTGATCATTTCTCGGGTCGTCCGAACAGTCACGGTGTTGGTCGATGTAGGGTGGGACTACGTAGCCTCGACATTCGCCCGAACGGCGATGTCATCCATTGCTGGAACTTCAATCGGATCGGAAATGTCCGCGAAGCTTCGATTGCAGATATCTGGGAGAGCGCCGAGAGGCGGGCCATGATCGAGCAAACCGTCGCGTGCGATCTCTTCAAGACGACATGTAGCACCTCCTGTCATGCTCACAGGACCTTGCGTCAGGAGATTGCGCGCGGGATTCGCTATTTGCGCAGCTGACGCACAGAATGCTTTCCCTTGACTCTTCGCCCCCAACCCGCTTTAGGGCGGCGCTTCAAGTCCTTCTTGCAGGAGGCCGGGTTTTGGCGGTGCCCGTTATGCATCGCCTGGTACGGGGTGCCTTGCACGGCCCCATAACGAACGAAGGACTGGACTCATGCGTCACAGATATGGCGGCCGCAAGCTGCAGCGTACTTCCGCTCACCGCACCGCGATGTTCCGCAACATGGCGGCCGCGCTCATCAAGCACGAGCAGATCAAGACCACGCTGCCCAAGGCCAAGGAACTGCGCCCCTATGTCGAGAAGCTGATCACGCTCGCGAAGCGTGGGGGCCTTTCCAATCGTCGTCTGGCGCATGCCCGCCTGCTCGACGACGCGCAGCTCACCAAGCTGTTCGACGTGCTGGCCGAGCGCTACAAGGATCGCGCCGGCGGCTACACCCGCATCATCAAGGCGGACATCCGCGCGTCGGACGCCGTGCAGATGGCGATCATCGAGCTGGTCGACCGCGACGAGAGCGCCAAGGGCCAGGACAGCGGCCCGGTGCAGACCGCCGATGAGGACGAGCTGGAAGCCGCCTGAGGCCTCTACGGCCCGGCCTGACCGGACCAAGCACTTAAAAGGCCCCGCTGGCACGACCGGCGGGGCCTTTTGCTGTCTGCTGACAGGAAGCCGGAGGAGACGGCGAACCCGACGATGCCTTAAGCGCGCGGGGCCGCATCCCCACCCCGCAGCGAGGCCTCTCCGTCATGTCCCTATCGGTCAGAGGCTCTTGCGCTGTCGGCTTCCGCCATGGCCGAGCGCCGCGCTCATGCCGCGCGCGGCCTTGATCACGGCCGCGCTGAGGCTGGGCTGCATCTCGGCATCGTAGCGCACGGCGGGAATGGCGACGCCAAGGCTGCCGAAGATCTGGCCGCGCGCATTGAACACCGGCGCCGCCGTGCCATTGGTGCCAAGCGCGCTGGGGCTGGTTGCCACGAAGCAGCCCTGCTTGCGTACCCGCTCATTCTCGGTCTGCAGCAGCTCGTAGGTCATTGGCGGCGTGCCCGCCTCCAGCGGCGGCCCTTGCCGCTCGATGGCGATGCGTACATCGGCCTCGTCCAGCCAGGGCAGCATGGCGCGGCCGAGCGCGCCCCAGACGAGCGCGCGGGTCTTGTAGGTCTCCACGACATATTGGAGCGGGTGGAGCGCGTTGATCGTCTCGATGATCGAGCAGCTATGCTCGTTCGGCAAATAGAGCGCGAAGGCACAGGTCTCCTGAAACGCATCCGACAGGTCGGCGAGGAACGGCCTTGCAATGGCGCCATAATCGAATTGCGCGGCGACCATGGAGGAGAGGCGCACCAACTCGCGGCCGACGCGATAGCTGCCATGGCTCGACTTCTCGACAAAGTTCATCGCGCCTAGCGACTGCAGCAGGCGATAGGCGGTGCTGGTCGGGATGCCGACATCCTCGGCGAGGTCGCGCGGGGTGAATTCGCCATGCTCGGCGACAGACTTGAGCGCCCGCAGCGCGCGCTCGATCGCGCCGGTCATTTCGGGAGCTTCACTGGCCTTTGCCATCACCACGCATCCTTCTTGCCGCGCCGGCCGTTTCCCGCCCGCTCCGCGCAGCCCAGCTTCGCAGGCTCTTAGGGAGTGGGCGGTAAATTCGCAATCACCGGACCCCGGTCGCGCGCAATGCCAATTTGCGGCGCGGCTTCAGGGGAAGTTCTTGCGTTGGACCGTCCAGCGCGGATCGGTGCAGAGCGTGCAATCCGCGCCGACGAACCAGCGCGCGGCGCGCGCATCGCCCTTGAGCTGCCAATCCAGCCAGGCCAGCGCCACCGTGCCGTAAGCCCCGCCATTTTTGAGCAGGAAGGTGCCGGAATGGGCGACATCCTTGCGCACCGCGAGCATCGCCGGGATGCCGTTGATGCGCGAGAAGTCGTCCGTGCCGTTGGGCAGGGCGCTATCCTTCTCGCCATGAATATAGGCAATGGTGCCGTGGATCGTCTCGAGCGATTTCTTGGTGATCTCGGGCGCGCCGGGCAGGCCGCCGGTGCCGATGTTCCACACACCGCCATTGAGCATCAGCGTGGTCGTGACGCGCGGATCGGTGGAGGACATCGCCAGCGCCTGCAGCGTGCCGCAGCTATGGCCGGAAACGCCGATCTTGCTGGTATCGAGCCGGCCCTTGAGCGGGCTGCCCTCCTTGCTGTTCTGCGCCACTGCCCAGTCGATCGCCGCCTTCATCTCGTGCGGCAGCGTGCCGGTGGGGCCATCGAGCGGCGGCGGCGTTTCCGGCATGCCGAATTCGCGCGGCCAGCGCCCGAAATTATTCTCCTCGCCCTTGGGACCGATCTTGCCCAGCGCCACGACGAGATAGCCATGCGCGGCAATGTGATCGAGCATGTAGCGATAGGCATTGCCCTTGTCCGCGCAGCCGCCATTGGCCCAGATGAAGATGGGGAGCTTCTTGTCCCCGAGCGCGGCCAGATTGGCCGGCTGATAGACGGTGTGATGATCGAGGCCGTCAATCTCGTCGGTCATCGTTACCCGATAGGGGCCGGCTCCGCCGCTGGTGGAGGTGGTCGCTGGGGCCGTCGTGGCCAGCGCCGCACCGAGCGCGAGGGATATCAGGGCTTTGCTGCTGCTGTTCAACATTGCTGCCTCTCCGGCTTCATCGGGGGATTTGAGAAATGGCCGGGGCGGCGGCGGGATGATGGCCATCCCGCCGCCGCCTGCCGGTGCATCAGAAGATGCGCTTGAGCGACAGCGACCACTCGCGCGGCATGCCGGGATTGGCCGCCACCGTGCCCGAGTTGTTGTTGGGGCCGATGCCGGTCCAGTACAGCTTGTTGGTGATGTTGGTCACCTGCAGGGCAAGCTGCCAGTCATCATCCGCCGAGTTCCAGGCAATGCGGCCGTTGAGCAGACCGTAGGACGGCAGATAGGACAGCACGTTGTTCTGCACCGTCAGGGTCTGCTGCCGCGAACGCCAGCTCCAGTCGAGCCGCGGCGTGATCGAACCGGTGGAACCGAGATCGAACTTGTATTGCGCGCCGACGCTGATCTGGCGCTTGGGCGCATAAGGCAGCGTCATGCCGTAACGCAGGCCGGCGCCCAGACCGCCCGACGGTGCCGTGCAGGTCGTCGGCGTGAGGGCCGGCGAGCAGCCCGACAGCTGGTCATATTTGAAGTCCAGCAGTGCCGCCGATGCATCGATGAGCAGATTGTCGACCGGCTCGAGCGACAGTTCGGCTTCCAGACCCTTGAGCGTCGCCTTGCCCGCGTTGACGAAGTAGGAGCAGGTCAGGTCGTTGGGCGAAATCGGGCAGCCCGCATTCGGTGCGGTCGTCACGCGGGAGAAGACGCTCGCGATGAAGTCCGAATATTTATTGACGAATGCCGAGACGTTCAGCTGCGCGCGCCGATCGAAGAACCGCGACTTGAAGCCGATTTCATACGCCTTGAGGTTTTCGGGATCGAACGGAACCGCCTGCGCCGGTGTATAAGGACGGGGATTGATGCCGCCACCCTTGAAGCCGGTGGCGACGCTTGCATAGGTCATGATGTCCGGCGTCCACTGATATTGCAGCACAGCGCGCCAATCGACATTGTTGCCCTTGTAATCGCCCTCAGCGCCATTCAGTCCGCAGAACGCAACGTGGACGACGCCATAGTTCACGCCATTGACCGTGCAGGGGAAATAGGGCGCCGGGTTGCCGGCCTGCACGCCGGGACGACCGCCCCGGAAGAAGCGGAACGTCTTTTCCTCCTCGGAATAGCGGATGCCGCCGTTCAGCTCGAGCTTGTCGGTGATCCGCCAGGAGGCGTTGGCGAAGGCCGCCCAGTTGGTGGCGGGGATTTCGTCATATTCGGTGAAGATCAACAGACCCTGGTTGATCGTGCCGCGATAGGTGCCGAAGCGATTGATGTAGAAGCCGCCCACGACCAGATCGACCTTGTTGTCGAAAAGGCTGGAGGCAAGGCGCAATTCCTGGCTGAACTGCCAGTTGGTCGCTTCATAATCGATCAGCGCGTTGCTGAGCGGTGTGGCATCGAAATCCTGCACCCAGTTGGCCGTAAAGCTGCGATAGGCGGTGATCGAGGTCAGCTTGAGATTGTCAGAGAAGCTGTAATCGATGTTGCCGCTGACACCCCAACCATTCACCCGGCTCTGCGACTTGAAGCAATAGGGCGCGGAGCCATCCACCGGCTGCGCATCGCAGTAGGTGGAGTAATTGACGTAGGGGCTCTTGGTGAAGCTGTCTCCCGCCACGCCCCAGGGCGAATAGGGTACGAACGGCGAGGTACCGGTCGTGGGATTCCACAGGTTGAGGCCGTTGGTCGGGGCCGTGGAATACATGGGATAATTGCGGCTGAGGTTCAGCCCCGTCGTGCCCGGCGTGTAGCTGGTCGCGTTGGCCGTGCCGACGAAGATCAGCGTCTGCGGCGCGGCCTCCGAATCATCGCGGGTAATGTCGCCACTGATGTTGATCTCCAGATCCTCGGTCGGCACCCAGCGCAGGGAGCCGCGCGCCGCGACATAGGATTTGCCACCCTCCGTGCCGAGCTGGCACTTGCGGCCATCGGCTTGCGAGGGAATGTTGTAGACCGCGTCCAGTTGCGGATGGGTACAGGCGAAGTCATAGACCTTCACATAACCATCCTGATTGCGCGACACGCCCGAGATGCGGGCGAACAGGCGATCCGGCACGATGGTGAAGTTGGCGGCAGCGCGCACGTCCACGCGATTGAGGCTGCCAACGGTCGCTTCCACGAAGCCGCCGTCATTGCCATCGGGCTTCTTGGTGTAGAGCTTGATGGCGCCACCGATGGAGTTCATGCCCGCCAGTGTGCCCTGCGGCCCGCGCAGCACTTCGACCCGCTCCAGATCGAGCAGATCGAGCACCGATCCGGTGAGCGTCGAATAATAGACGTCATTCACATACACGCCCACGCCCGGCTCGAAGGCGAGGCTGAAGTCGGCCTGGCCGATGCCGCGAATATGGGCCTGCAGCGACGGGCCCTGCGGATTGCTCTCGCGCAGGTTCACGTTCGGCGCCTTGGTGGCGATCTCGGTGATGCTGGTCTGGCCGCGTGCCTCAAGCTGCTGCGCGCTCAGCGCGGTGATGGCGATCGGCGTCGACTGCACGTTCTGCGAGCGGAACTGGGCGGTGACGATGATGTCTTCCGTCTTGCCGCCCTCTTGCGGGGCGGCATCCGTCTGTGCGGCGGCCGCGTTGGCGAACAGGCTGGCGGGCACGCACAATGCGGCGGCTAGGGTAATGCGTGATATGCCACCGAGGCGGACATGGCCACGCGCGCGTCCTTTCAGAAACTCGGAAATCATTGGCTCTCTCCCTCAACTCGAATTTTGAAAAAATCGGCTGTCTGGACTCAGAATTTTGTCATTTTACGTCGTCTGAAAACTGGCCTGGCCCGGTCGCTGCGGTCTGGCTTCGTGCTTGTGTTTGCGCGATTGCGTGAACCGGATCGGGCCTTGCTCCCCCTTCTTCCCCTCCTTCTTCAGTGTCTGGCGCGCACTCTCCGGCAGAGTCGCTCAGGCGACGATCCATAGGGTGTCGCGAGTGTCGTTACGTGCCTCCCCGCGCATGGCTGTCGCAGCGCAGATCGGCGGCTGGCCCGGTCTCGGCAGCCTCGGAATGTGATGCTTGTGCGGGCCATGCGCAGAGCGGGCGGACCGCCGTTACGGCCCCGTTCGCGTCCGCATGCCGGGCGAGGATCGCGCCGGGCGCGGTGCCCTGCTCCACCCATGCCACCAGCGCCGCGAGCAGATCGCTCTCGGGCTTGCCGGTCGCGCTGCGGTCTTCCGATCCGCCGAAGCGGTCGGCGCCGGCCCCGCCCCGGCAGTGCTGCATGCCCGGGACCATGTAGAGCCGGGCGAAGGCGTCGCGGTCCTGCTCCGCCTCTGCGCCCATGCGCGCGAAGAGATCAAGCGTGGAGAGTGGCTGCACGGATGCATCGGCCCAGCCATGATAGAGGATCAGCTTGCCCCCGCGCGCCGCGAAGGCCCGCATGTCCGCGCTGCGGGCATCCATGGTCGCGAAGCTTTTGCGGGCGGCCGCGAGATCGGCGGCGAGATCGAAGCTGGCCGGATCCCAGCCGGCGTCGCCCCGGCCTGCACTGTGACGCGCATGGCCGAACATCTGGACAGGCAGCGGTGGCAGGCCGCCGGGGCGGGCCGTGATGCCGGGCAGCAGACCGAAATCATGGGTCTTGCCGGTGCTGTCGGTGAGCGGTGCAACGATGTTCGCGATGGTTCTGACCGTGGCGGGCGCAAGGCAGTCTTTGGATTGGCCTGGCTTGCAGGCGAGCTCCTCGACGCGGAAAGCGCAGCTGCGCGGATCGTCGATGATGCCATCAGCCGCGCCGTCATTCGCGTCGCAGCGCGCAATGGCGCGGCGGGAGACCAGATCCCAGTCCGCCGCGCTGATCGCGACGCCGTCGTTCTGCGTCTGGGCCAGATGCACATGCAGCAGCCGGGCGGCGAGCAGGGGCACGTCCAGACCCGGCGCGCCGATGAGCGCGCCGTCATAATCGCCGGGGTAGAGCTGTAGCTCGCGCAGGCCCTGCCGTCCCCCGCCGGAGCAGCCGAGAAAATAGGCGTGCGCGGCCGGCGCGCCGTAAAAGCCATCGATGATCGCCTTGGAGACCTGTGTCAGCCGGTGATAGGCGATATGGGCATAGGTTTCCGATTTGCGGGCATCGTCGATCCAGCGCTCGCCTTGGCGATGGCCGGTATCGCTGGAGGCAGCGGCAAAGCCCTGCTCCACGCCGCGCGCCATATCGGCATAATTATAATAGCCGGCCTCGCCGCCGACGCCGGTGCCGAGCAGGCGCCGATTCCAATCGCGGGGAAGCCAGAGCTCGAAGCCGATGTCGCCGTCGATCATGCCGGCCAATCGGCAGAAGTCCGCTCGCACCGCTTCGCCTTTCGGCGATGTCGGCGAGGTGGGACTCTGCCAGTGCGGCGCGGGGGCCACCGTTTCGAGTGTGGTGAGCGTCACGTTGGCAGGCAGGAGGGCGCGGGCCGCTGCGCAGCGATCGGCAAAGGCGGGTGCCTCATCGGCGGCGAGCGCAGCGGAGGCGCTGCCGAGCAGGCCCGCCAGAGCGAGGGTCTTACAAGCTGTGAGGGATCGCCGCGCGATCACAGCACCGCCCAGTAGGAGAAGACCGCGCGGTCGGCGCGGCGATCGATCTTGCCGACGAACATCGTGCGGCAGAGCCAGTCATGCGGGCCTTCCGGCGCATCGAACACCGGGCTGGCGCCGGCATAATAGTCCGCCGGGTCGACGGCCTCGTAATTCTGGAGCCGGGCCAGCACATCCTTGTTGCCATGCCGCACGCCGCGGTTCTGCAGCTCGATGATCGTGCCGTCATCCGCCTGGATCAGATAGCGCGCCTCGAACTTGACGGTGTGGTCGGTGCGGATGGTCGGCCAGTCGCCGCCACTGTGCGGGACGACGATCCCATTCAGGCGCGGGCCGCGTACGATGCCGCTTTCCACGCCCACAAAGCCGCGCTCGGCACCCCAGAAGGTGGGGCCGTAGCGATAGCGCTTGGTCAGCTCGATCTCGATCTCGAAGGCGAAATCGAGCGCGGGCGGCTGGCGCTCGGGCGTTAGCGATCTACTCATTAGCGGCCCCTCCTCATCAGCGTATCCAAGGCCCGGGCGGGCGCGGTTCGCGTTCGCCGAGCTGCTCGGAGCCGAAGCGCGCCATGTAGCTGCGCTGCGCGGCCAGCGGATCGGATTCGAGCCGAACGGTCTTGCCGAAGCGCATCGTGGCCCGCAGCGAGGTTTCGTAGGGCAGCCACACCGGCATGTGCGGATTGTCCGGCCGGCCGGTCCGCGCGAAGGACGTCCACGCGCCGGACATGGCGGCGCGCAACGCATCGGCCTCGGGCGTCACCGTGCCGACGCCGGAGTGCGCCTCGATATTGCCGAAGGTGAAGGCCAGCTCGATACCGTGAGGCGAAACGCCGTGCAGGCTGCCGGTGTCGGTCGGCCAGTCGACCAGATAGAGATAGGCCGGCGCCCGCCCGAGCGCAGCCTTGCTTTCGGCCTGGATCGTCGCGTCGAGCAGATAGGACCGGTCGGTGGTCAGCCGTGCGAACAGCCGGGTGTTGCTATGATCGGGGAACATGCCCCGCCAGGTCTCGATGGCCTTGGGCGCCTCGCCAGGCGGGAAGAACCGCAGCGATTCCTCCTGCACCCGCGCATCGCTCATGGTATCGTAAGAAGGCACATGGCCGAGGAAGATCGTCGTTTCCTCGATCGTGGTGCCGAGCATCATCGGCACGTCAGCGCTGAGCAGCGGCGCGTGCGGCAGGAACGGGTGCTGGACCACGCTCAACCCATCCACGAAGGGACGGAACTGGCCGGTCTCGTTGCGCACCTCGATGCCGGTGGCGGTGAGCGTGCGGGTCGGCACGTCCGCCAGCCGGCGGAGCCCGCCTTTGCGGATGCCGAGCTTGTGCAACAGGCGGTCGGCGCGATCGAGCGAGACTTCTCGCGAGTCGAGCCGGATGCCGGGGCCGCTTTGTGAGATGGCGCGGTGGAACAGGCCCGAGGCCGATGGCATCGTCATCATCGCATTGATTTTGCGGCCGCCGCCGGAATGGCCGAAGATCATCACCCGGCCGGGATCGCCGCCGAACTGGCCGATATTCTCGCGCACCCAGGCGAGGGCCAGCGCAATGTCGAGTGCGCCGGCATTGCCGGAGAGCGCATAGCGCTCATCGCCCGCTTCCGAGAGATTGAGATAGCCATGGACGTTGAGGCGATGGTTGATCGAGACCAACACGACGTCATGATTGCGCGCCAGCCAGGCGCCATTGCTGACAGGATCGTCCGAGCCGCCGACTTCCCAGCCGCCGCCATGGACCCAGACCATCACCGGCTTGCTGCCGGTCAGCGAGCCGGTCCAGACATTGGCGACGAGGCAGTCTTCCGAATGCGTGGGCGTGTCGGGACCCCCGAGAAAGCCATGCTGCGGGCAGCGCGGCCCGTAGCGCGAGGCGTCGCGCACATCGCTCCAGGGCTTGCGTGGGACAGGCGGGAGGAAACGTGCGGCGCCGCCCGTCGGCTCGCCATAGGGAATGCCCTTGAACGCATAAACGGCGCCCTCGGTAATGCCCTGCACCATTCCGGCCGAGGTCGAAACAATGGGCCGCTCACCGACGGTGCCGATGGCGGCGAGCGAGGGCGCGGCGATCAATCCGACGCCAGCGCCGAGCAGGCCGCGCCGCGAGAAGGTCATGTGTGGCCGCCGTGACGGGCTGCCGGTGCGCGCGGTGGAGAACGGATCGCTCATCGCATCGCCTTCCGCGCCCGGAAGGCGCGCTGAGACACGCGGATGCAGCCGGGATGCAGCATTGTCCTCTCCTGTGAACCAAGCTCCTGCCGCGACTCTTTCTTGAATCGTCTAGCAATCGTGAGATGAAACTTGCAAATTTGTTCATTCAGTGCAAGCTGGTTCCGTTCAATGAGAAAAAATCGCCGTTTCCCATTTCGTTGCGGAGCGGTTGAGCGGGGGAATGCGGATCGCCGAGTCGGGCCAGAGCTCTAAACCAGGCGGCCGCGCGGAGAGGGTGCGATTCGGTCCGGCGCGTGCGCGACGGGCCGTCGACACCGGATCGGACGATCATGGGTCGGGGAGAGGTGAGAGGATGAAGATATCGCTAGTGCTGGGTGCCCTTGTGCTGGTGGGCGTGACCGCCGCGATCAGCTGGTGGCTTGGGATCAATCACGAGCGCAGGCGTGAGCAGGCCAATATCGAGATGGTGCTGGCGATGTGGGATGGCGTCATCAATCGCGCCGATCCCGATGCGGTGATGAAATACATCGATGAGGATTACATCCAGCATAACCCCAATGTGCGGCAGGGCCGCGAGGGCGTGCTGGAGCTGATCTCGCTGATCCGCAATCCCCCGCCCGCAATGGTCCCGCCCGGCAAGAAGACGCTGAAGAAAGCCATCGCGCAGGGCGACTATGTGGTGGTGATCTGGACCCAGCCGCAGCCCGATCCGCACAATCCCGGCGAGACCTACTCCGGCGAAGCCTTCGACATGTTCCGCATCGCCAATGGCAAGGTGGTCGAGCATTGGGACGATACCCGCAAGGCGCTGACACCCTGGCGGCGCTAGGGGCTGACCCCAGTTCCGGCGCCCAAGACAAGATTTGAGACCTGAGGAGAGGAACGTTCATGGCCAGTTTCGCTGATGACCGCGCGGAAATCGAGGATCTGCAAGCGCGCTATCTGTTCGCGCTCGATTGGCAGGACCCGGATGGCTACGCCGGCACCTTCGCGCCGGAAGGCGTGCTGGACTGGGCCGGCGGCATCGTGCGCGGGCGCGAGGCGATCCGCGAGGAATGCAAGGGCATGCGCACCTACTTTTCGGGGCGCGGCAAGGGCGAGGAGCCGACCCGCCCGCCGCGGCTGCGCCACTTCATCACCAACATCACGGTGAAGGTGGAAGGCGACAAGGCCTGGAGCCGCTCCTTCTGGTTCGAGATCGACAACGATACCCGCCTGCGCACGCCCTATGTCGGCGGCTACGGCCATTATGAAGACGAGTTGCGCCGCGTCGATGGCAAGTGGCTCTTCACCTTCCGCAAGATCTGGAACGAGTGCATGGAGGACCGCGCCGCCGAATATGTGAACCCCGTCACGCAGATGGGTTGAGCAGTGTCCGGGCGTCCTGCCGTGCCGCCATCCGGTGTGTCGAGCCTGCTTGGCGCCATGCTGGGCCTTGCCCTGCTGGCGGCCTGCTCGAACGCGCCGCCCGGCAGCATGGCGGGACCGCCTCCGTTCGGTGCGGGCGACGATTGGGACAATCCGGGCGGGGACTGGGCGGAAAGCCGCTACTCCCGCCTCACCGACATCGACAAGACCAATGTGGGTAGGCTCGGCCTCGCCTGGGATTATGATCTCGGCACCACCCGCGTGCAGGAAGCGACGCCGGTCGTCATCGACGGGGTGATGTATACGTCGGGCAATCTCGGCCGGGCCTATGCGCTGGACGCGGCAACGGGCCGCCAACTCTGGGCCTTCTCGCCCGAGGTCGACATGCAGGTCAATCGCTACGCCTGTTGCGATCAGGCCAATCGCGGCGTGGCCGTGGCGGACGGGAAAGTGTTCGTCGCCGCGCTCGACGGATGGCTCTATGCGCTCGACCAGAAGACCGGCGCGGTCGTCTGGAAGGTCGACAGTTTTCTCGATCGCAGTCGGGCCTATACCAGCACCGGCGCGCCGGAAGTGGCGGGCGACCTCGTCATCATCGGCAATGCCGGCGCGGAATATGACACGCGCGGCTATGTCATCGCGTTCGACATCCGCACCGGCAAGGAAGTCTGGCGCTTCTACACCATACCGCGCGATCCCGCGCTTGGGCCGCAGGAAAGCAAGGCGCTGGAGGCGGCGCTCAAGACCTGGAATCCGAAAAGCCGCTGGGATATCGGCGGCGGCGGCACGGCCTGGGATGCGATCACCTACGATCCCGAATTCGATCAGGTCATCATCGGCGTCGGCAATGGCGGGCCTTATGCGCAGGCGATCCGTTCGCCGGGCGGCGGGGACAATCTCTACCTGAGCTCGCTGGTCGCGCTCGACCGCAAGACGGGCGCGATGAAATGGCATTTTCAGGAGACGCCGGGCGACAACTGGGATTTCACCTCCGTCCAGCCCATGATCCTGACGCGTATGGCGGTGAACGGCGCCGAGCGCCCCGTGCTGCTGCACACGCCCAAGAACGGCTTCTTCTTCATGCTGGATCGGGAGACGGGCAAGCCGCTCGCGGTGCATAGGATGGTGCGCACAAGCTGGGCCTCGGGCTGGGACCTCAAGACCGGCAAGCCGATCGCCACGCCGGAATATTCGGACATCAACGCCGGCCCCAAGCTGGTCTTCCCGGCCCCGCCCGGCGCGCGCAACTGGTATGGCGCGGCTTATGATCCGCAGCGCAAGATGTACGTCGCCCATTTTCTCGACATGGGTAATCTCATCATGGTGCCGCCCGCCAATCTGACGATGCCGCGCCGCAATCTGGCGCTGAACGCGGGCACGGAATCGATCTTCACGCCCTTTCTGGAAGCGGCGCTTCCGGGTCTGCCGAAGGATGTGCAGAAGACCATCACCGATCTGCCGCAATGGCAATGGGTGAAGGACAAGCCCTGGGCGGCCGATGTGCGCGCCGTCGATCCGGTGACCGGCAGGACGATCTGGAGCTATCCGCGCGAGGACGGCTGGCAGGACCGCAGCGGCGTACTCGCGACGCAGAGCGGCCTCACCATCTTCGGCACGCTGTCGGGCAAGCTGGTCATCCTGGATTCCGATACCGGCAAGGTGCTGCGCACGATCGACACCGGTCGCTCGATCCTTGCCGCCCCCATGACCTACCGGGTGAAGGGCGTGCAATATATCGCGGTGCAGACCGGCTGGGGCGGGGGCGGCTGGGGGTTGGTCCCCGATTATTCCGCCGCCTATGCCAAGGGGAACGCCAATCGCATCCTGGTCTTTCGGCTGGATGGCGGACCAGTGCCGATCCCGCCGGACGTCCCGCCGGAGGGGCCGATCCCGGCCCCGCCCGTGCAGATCTCCGGCACCGATGCCGATCGGTTGGCGAAGGGCCGGGTGCTCTTCTCAAAGAATTGTTCGATCTGCCATTCCAACATGCCGCGCGCACCGCTGCCGAGCCTGACCCGCATGAGCGACGGCGCGCATCAGGCGTTCGAGCAGATCGTGCTGGAAGGGCTGCTGCTGCCCAACGGAATGCCGCGCTGGGACGATCTGCTGACGCGCGCCGACGTGCAGGCGATCCATGCCCATCTGATCGATCTGCAGAGCAAGACATACGCCCGGCAGCAGGCCGGAGCGCCGCCGGAAACCCCGATCTACTCCCGCATCACCACGGCCAACTGATGAGAGCATGAGCGAGATGGATACCATATTCTCACTGTCTGGATTGATGTCGCTCTCGAGAGATGTGGAGAGGCGCGCCCTGAGGATGAGCATTCTTGTCTGCCCGGCCTCGGACGCGGGTGCTCGCGTATGACTGCCGCAGCGACGGCCCTGCCCGAGCAGGATGGCATCGACATCTTTGAATCGGCCCGGCTCAAGCCGCGCTACTGGCTGCTCGTCGTCCTGTTGATGACGCAGGGCTTGTTCGAGTTTTTCGATTTCTACATCATCGGCTTTCTGGTCAGCGTCATCGGGCCGGAATGGAACCTCACCTTCGGCCAGGTCTCTATCGTGCTGCTCTCGGCGGGCGTGGGCCAATTGGTCGGTGCGCTCCCCTTCGCCTGGTTCGCGGACCGCTATGGGCGCAAGCCGGCACTGATTTCCGGGATTGTGCTCTATTCGCTGGCGGCCGGCTGCGCGGCCTTCGTGCCGGACGGGAGCTGGATGCTGTTCGCGTTCCTGCGCTTCATCGTCGGGGTGGGCTATGGCGGCACGCAGATCACCTTGCTGATAGAGATCGCGCCGACGCGCTGGCGCACCATGATCGCCAGTGCGAGCGGCCTGATCGCGCCCGGCGGGGTGTTGCTGGCCTCGTTGCTGGTCGCCAATTTCCTGCCGACCATCGGCTGGCGCGGCTTGGCCCTGCTCGGTTTCTTCCCGCTGGTCATCGCCTTCGCGCTTTACTTTCTGGTGCCGGAATCGGTCCGCTGGCTGGTCTCCCAGGGCCGCGCGACCGAAGCGCATGATGTGCTCGCCAAATATGTCGATCTGCCCAAGGACCAGATCCCGCTGCCGCGCGTTCCCAAGGAAGTGCGCCGTGCGCGCTTGCGCGACATTGCCCTCTATCCGGGCCGCTTCTGGCTGATCGTGGCGACCAGTTCGGGGCTCGGCATCGCCGGCTTCGGCGTGGCCTTGTGGGGGCCGACGGTGCTCACCATGCTGCTCAAGATCCAGCCGGCCGAGGCGGCTGCCTATTTCGTGTTCGTGAGCATCGCCGGCATCGCCGGCCGGGCGCTGTGGACGGTCACCCCGCACTTCATCGGTCGCTGGCGCTCCGCGCTCATCTGCCTGTTCGGCACGGCGGTGACGATCAGCGCGGCGGCCTTCCTGCACCCTTATTTCGTGGCCGGGGTGCCCGTGTTCCTGCTGTGCCTGATGTGCGGATCGCTCTTCTACGATGGCGGGGCCTCCAACAGCTCGCCTTACGGGACGGAATTATTCCCGGTCCGCCTCGCCGGGCTGGGCGGCGGCCTCGTCCAGATGGTCAGCGGCTTCGGAAAGCTGCTCGGGCCGATCATTCTCGCGCTGATCGCCGGCAGCGGCAATCTGCTCTCGCCGCAGGCAACGGAAGCCGCGATTACGCCCGGCTTCCTCACGCTCGCCGCCTTTGCCGTCGTCGGCTTCCTCGCCACCTCGATGCTGCGATACGAAACCCATGGCGTCCGCATGGTGACCGACGAGGACGATTTCGTCTCCGGCAAGGTCAACGCCAAGCCGCCGCCGCTCGCCTGAGCGCCGCCACCCGCCTCATCCACACACCCACATGCAAGGAACCGGTATGCAACCGCCTGAACTGGAATATGTCTTCACCATCGAGATCGATCTGAGCCCCCGCTTTCGCTACGGCCCGACCACGGACGGGCTGGAGCGCGGCTATGTCGGCGTGCTCGGTGGCCGCATCACCGGTCCGCGCCTCAACGGACGCATCGTGCCCCACACCGGCGGGGACTGGCCCAGCATCCGCCCGGACCAGACCTGCGACTTCAATGCGCGTTACCTGATCGAGGCCGATGACGGCACGCTGATCCAGCTGCGCAACACCGGCGTGCGCCATGGCCCCAAGGAAGTGCTGGATCGCCTGCAGAATTATGAGCCGGTCGACCCCTCCGAATATTATATGCGGGTGACGCCGCAGTTCGATGCACCGGAAGGGCCGCATGGCTGGCTCAGCCGGACCGTGTTCATCGGCAAGACGGATCGGCAGAAGACCAAGTCCGTGTTCAACTATTGGGCGGTGCTCTGAACATGGCGGAGTCCTCTGCAGGGCTGTTTCCGGTGGATCGGGCGATCGCGCAGGGCGCGGTCGTCGATCCGGCACAGGCCGGGAGCGCCGATCATGTCGCGCTGACGGCGCGTAACCGGGCGTTGATGATCGACTTCGTGACGATCCTCTATGAACAGCGCGATCCCCGCCGAGCCTTTGAGCGATATGTCCATGAGGATTATATCCAGCACAACCCGATCATCGCCGACGGCCGCGAGAATGCGCTCAAATGGCTGGAGCCGGTCTTCTCCAAGGCGGGCACGGAGATTCAGGTCCGGCGGGTGCTGGTGGATGGCGATTATGCCACCGTGCAGATCATCGGACGGATGGGGCCGGAGGATGGCGGCAGCGCGGTCATGAACATCTTCCGCATCGAGGACGGGATGATCGTTGAGCATTGGGACGTGACGCAAGCGATGCCGGCGGAAACGGCAAGTGGGCGGCCTTTGGGTTGAGGGCAGCGCCAATAACTTGAGCCGTCATTCCCGCGAACGCGGGAATCCAGAACCCAGCCGCATTGCCATCGCGCCTCTGGATTCCCGCGTCCGCGGGAATGACGAGAGTGTGATGGTGTCAGCCGCTCGCCGACGCTAGGCTGGGCCGAACGAGAAACACAGGAGAGGCAAGCCATGGATCTGGGCATCAGGGGCCGCAAGGCGATCGTCAATGGCGCCAGCGCCGGCATGGGCAAGAGCGCGGCGATGGCGCTGGCCCGCGAGGGCGTGGACGTGTTCATCTCGGCGCGGGGCGAGGACCGGCTGATGCGCGCGGCGCAGGAGATTGCCGATGAGACCGGCGCGCGGGTCCTGCCAATCGTCGCCGATCATGCCAGCGCCGAGGGGCGCGAGCGCATTCTGGCGGCCTGCCCGGAGCCGGACATTCTCGTCGGCACCTGCGCCCCGCCGCCGATGACGCCGGACTATCGCGCGATCACCGGTGAGCAATGGCAGAGCGCCATCGAAATTTCGCTGCTCTCGCCCATCGAGTTCATGCGCCGCGTGCTCGATGGCATGGTGGAGCGCCGATGGGGCCGGGTGGTGAATATCGCTACGGTGGCGGCGAAATATCCTGGCGAAATCCGGGCGCTCTCGGGCAGCACGCGGGCGGCGCTGGTGAACTACAGCGTCGCCGTCTCGAAGGTGGTCGCCAAGCACAATGTCGTCATCAACAACCTGCTGCCGGGCATGCACCACACCGCGACAGTCGAGGACCAGTTCAATGCCCGCGCGAAGGCCAAGGGCACGACCTATGAGGATGAGGTCGCCGAGTTCGTGCGGGACTGGCGGATCGCCAGCGGGCGCTTCGGCAATGCGGAGGATGTCGGGGCGTTCGTGGCGATGTTCTGCAGCGAGTTTGCCAACTACACCACGGGGCAGAGCCTCACTATCGACGGCGGTGCCACGACCTCGACCTTTTAGAGGAAGGTCGGTCGGTCGGGCGGATTAGGAGACATAAGATCTCCGTTCGTCCGAGCCCGTCCAAGGGCGGTCCTTCTCTGCTCAGCCTCGAGGGTAGAAGAACGGGGCTTCGACAAGCTCAGCCCGAACGGCGTGGGGGAAGGCCGAACCGTGATCGGGGTTAAGGCATAGATCAGTCCGCTCGCCCACCGCACAGCGGGTGACGCGCGCCCGGCGATCTGCTATGGGCGCGCGCCATGACGAACCCCAATAGCCTCGATTACGAACGCCCGGTCATCACGCCGCCCGATGGCGAGAAGAAGGTGCTGCTGCACAGCTGTTGCGCGCCCTGCTCGGGCGAGGTGATGGAAGCGATGACCGCGAGCGGCATCGATTACACCATCTTCTTCTACAATCCGAACATCCACCCCAAGGAGGAATATCTGCTGCGCAAGGAGGAGAATATCCGCTTTGCCGAGCAGCACAATATTCCCTTCGTGGATGCCGACTATGACACGGTGAACTGGTTCAAGCGCGCCAAGGGCATGGAGAATGAGCCCGAGCGCGGCGCGCGCTGCACCATGTGCTTCGACATGCGGTTCGAGCGCACGGCGCTTTACGCGCATGAGCATGGCTTTCCGGTCATCACCTCCTCGCTCGGCATTTCGCGCTGGAAGAACATGAACCAGATCAACGATTGCGGGGAGCGCGCGGCGGCGCATTATCCCGGCATCAAATATTGGACGTTCAACTGGCGCAAGGGTGGCGGCGCGGCGCGGATGATCGAGATCAGCAAGCGCGAGCGCTTCTATCAGCAGGAATATTGCGGCTGCGTCTTCTCGCTGCGCGACACCAACGCGCACCGGGTCGCCCAAGGCCGTGAGGAAATCCGCATCGGCGAGCTGTATTATGGGGACGAGCCTTCCGCGCAGGACTGAGCCGCGCGGGAGGGGTTTGACCACAAGAAACGGGACGCGTCCGTTCGGCCTTCCGTCTAGCTGACCGGCTCCACTTATGGAGCTGGATCATGACATTACTGGATCGCAAAGTCGCCATCATCACTGGCGCGAGTTCGGGGATCGGGCGCGCCGCTGCGCTGCTGTTCGCGCAACAGGGCGCGGCCCTCGTGCTGGTTTCCCGACGCGAGGCGGCGCTTGAGAGCGTGGCCGAGTCCATCAGAGCGCAGGGTGGTCGGGCGGCCATCGTCGCGGGCGACGTGTGCGAGGAGGGGACGCACCGCCGAGCCGTCGCGGTCGCCTGTGAGACCTTCGGGGGGCTGCATATCGCGTTCAACAATGCCGGGCTTGTCGGGACGATGCAGCCGCTGGCAGACCTCACGCCGCAGGATTGGTCGCAGGCGCTGGCGGTCAACCTGACGGCGGCTTTCCTCGGCGCCCGCGCGCAGATTCCGGCCATGCTCGAACAAGGCGGCGGCGCGCTTGTCTTCACCGGCAGCTTCGTGGGCAACAGCGCCGGCTTGCCGGGCATGTCGGCCTATGGGACGGCGAAGGCGGGGCTGCTTGGTCTCGTGCGTGGCATTACGGCCGATTATGGCGCGCAGAGGATCCGCGCTAATGCCTTATTGCCGGGCGGGACAGCGACCGGGATGGCAGGCGATGGCGATCAGCAGGCCTGGGCGGCAAGTCTTCACGCGATGAAGCGGATCGCCCAACCGGAAGAAATCGCGCAGGCGGCGCTATTTCTGGCCAGCGACATGGCGAGCTTTGTGACTGGCTCGGCGCTGTGGGCGGATGGGGGCAATGCCGCCGTCAAATTGTGATGCTGGGGACGTTGATAGTCGGCGGGCGGGCTCTTGAAGGATCGGGCGGCCGTATCAAGGCCGCCCGTGTCACTCTCGCTTAGTTGCCGTCGATCACTTCCTGCCCGGCCTGACCAACCGATTCAATGTCCTTGCCGGCGCCTTTGACAGTCGCGCAAGCCTGGAGTGCGAGGGCCGCGCCGAGCAGCAGAATCAATGTGCCGCGCTGTTTCATGATCGTCTTCCTTCTGTTTGTTCCGGGCGATGAAATGCTTGAGCAACGGTTCGGTTGCGATTCCTGATCGGCAGGCGCAGCTTGCAGGGAAGGTGTCAGGGAACGCGTGCCTCGTCGGGCCGTTCAGGAAGGTGAGACGGCTGCGCCTTGGCCGCGCCGGATGGCAACCAGATGAAAGGGTCAGTGATGAGCGGGAAGATCGATGTCGCGGTAATCGTGGGCAGTCTGCGCAAGGACTCGTATAACCGCAAGGCAGCGCTGGAGCTGGCACGCCTCGCCGATGGCGATATGGCGCTGCGGATCGTCGAGATCGGCGATTTGCCGCATTATGATGAAGATGCGGAGACCGACAGCCCGCCCGGGGCGTGGACGCGCTTTCGCAAGGAGATCGCCCCGGCCGACGCGCTGCTGTTCGTCACGCCCGAATATAACCGCTCGGTGCCGGGCGTGCTCAAAAACGCTATCGACGTTGGCTCGCGGCCCTACGGCCAGAGCGTGTGGATGGGTAAGCCGGCGGCGATCATGACCGTCTCGCCCGGAGCGCTCGGCGGGTTCGGCGCCAATCATCATCTGCGCCAGATGCTGGTGTTTCAGGATACGCCGATCCTCCAGCAGCCCGAGGCTTATGTCGGCAATGCGGCCAAGCTATTCGAGAATGACGGCCGGCTGACGGACAAGAAGACGGAGGATTTTTTCCGCAGCTTCCTCGACGCATTTCGCAAGCTGATCGACCGGGCGGGCTGACCGCCGCTCAGTTCACGATCGACTTGAGGCGTCGCCAGATTCGCGTGCGCAGCGGCGTGCGCGATTCGATGCTGAGGCCACGCGCACGAGCTGCCCGCATGAGATCGCGGGTCAGCGCGCGCAACTGGCGGTCGTTGAGTGCCGTCGAGACCCGGTGATGGCCGCCGCGCATGCCGCTTTCGGCGATATGCAGCGTCAGGATGACGCCATGGTCCGCGCCGCGCCGCTCCCAATCGATAAGCGCCCCGGAAATATACTCCTGCCGCCTGAAATCCTGTTCCGCCATGCCTTCCTCTGTTGCGCCCAGCTTGCGCGCCGTCCTGCTCGTGCAATCCCTGACCGCCGTTTCTTAACGTTTTGGAAAGGCCGGGCCGAGCCGTTGGCGCACCGGGCGTGCATTGTCTATTGCGCATTGCACAATATTCGCATTCACTGCGCGGATGCTCAAAGCTGCAGTCTATCATCGCACGGCCTATCACTACAGCAGGCCGATCCGTCTCGGGCCGCAGATCATCCGGCTTCGACCCGCGCCGCACAGCCGCACCAAGGTGCCGAACTATGCCCTGCGGATCGAACCCGAGGGCCATTTCATCAACTGGCAGCAGGACCCACACGGCAATTGGCAGGCGCGGCTGGTCTTTCCCGATCCGGTCGACCGTTTCGTGGTGGAAGTGGATCTGCTCGCCGATCTCGACGTCATCAATCCGTTCGATTTCTTCGTCGAGCCTTATGCCGAGGAGTATCCGTTCGCCTATGACGAGGCGCTGAAGACGGATCTGGCTGCCTATTTCGAGGTCGAGGCGCAGGGGCCTCTGTTCGAGGCGCTGGTGGCGCAGCATGCGGGCCATCAGGGCCGCACCATCGATTTTCTGGTGGAGATCAATCGCCAGCTCGAACAGCGTATCGGCTATGTCATCCGCATGGAAACCGGGGTGCAGACCCCGGAAGAGACATTGCAGATCGGCACCGGTTCCTGCCGGGATAGCGCCTGGCTGCTGGTGCAACTGGTGCGGCGGCTGGGTTTCGCGGCGCGGTTCGTCTCGGGCTATTCGATCCAGCTCGTTGCGGATGTCGAGCCAGTGGAAGGCCCCAAGGGCGTGACGCGCGACGTGGTCGATCTCCACGCCTGGGCGGAAGTTTATGTGCCGGGCGCTGGCTGGATCGCGCTGGATGCCACTTCCGGCATGTTCGCCGGCGAGGGGCATATCCCGCTCTGTGCATCGCCCCATTATCGCTCGGCTTCGCCCATTGAGGGACTGGCCGAGCCGGCGGAAGTGGACTTCCGCTTCGAGATGCGCGTCTCGCGCATTGCCGAGGCGGTGCGGATCACCAAGCCGTTCACCGATGAGCGCTGGGCCGCCGTGCAGGCGCTGGGCGAACAGGTCGACGCCGACCTCGTCGCGCAGGATGTGCGGCTGACCACCGGCGGTGAACCGACCTTCGTGGCCGAGAATGGCGGGCAGGAGGATGAGTGGAACGGCGGCGCCGTCGGCCCGACCAAGCAGGGCTATGCGGACAAGCTCGTGCGAGCGCTGCGGGAGAAATTCGCGCCCGGCGGGATGCTCCACCACGGTCAGGGCAAATGGTATCCGGGCGAGAGCCTGCCGCGCTGGGCCTATGCGGTCTACTGGCGCAAGGATGGCGTGCCGGTGTGGCGCGACCCGATGCTGATCGCGCGGGAAGAGGCCGAGGGCAAGCCGCTCGCGACGCCGGCGCTTGCCGCGCGCTTTCTGGCGACTATCGCCGCAGGCCTTGAGGTTCAGCCCGATTATGTCGCGCCGGTCTATGAGGATGAGCAGGAGTGGGCGCGCAAGGCGGAAGATTTGCCCGTCAATGTGACGCCAGACGATAACAAGCTCAGCGATGTCGAGGCGCGCGAGCGGATGAAGAAGGCGTTTGCGATGGGGCTGGTCGAGCCCGTCGGCTATGCCTTGCCCATCCAGCGCTGGCAGGCCGCGCAGACTAAGCCCCGCTGGCAGAGCGAGGTCTGGGCGGTGCGCCGAGGCAAGCTCCATGCCGTGCCGGGTGACAGCTCGCTAGGCTATCGCTTGCCGCTGGGCTCGCTGCCCTTCGTGCCGCCGGCCGACTTCCCCTATATCCACCCGCGCGACACGAGCGAACCGCGCGAGCCGCTGGCGGATTATCATGTCCAGCGCGCGGAGCGGGCGCGCCGGCCGGATGTGCGCGAGCAGATGGTTGCCTCCCGCGCGGAGGCCGGCGGCGCGGCAGCGCAGGAGCGGGTGGAGCAGGAGATCATCGAGGGCGCGGTGCGCACCGCGATCACCGTCGAGCCCAAGGCGCATTATCTCTCCGTCTTCCTGCCGCCGGTGCGCGAGTTGGAGGATTATCTAGAGCTGATCGCGCAGGTGGAGGCCGCAGCCTGCGCCATGCGCGTCGAAGTGCGGATCGAGGGCTATGCCCCGCCGCCCGACCCGCGCCTGCAGGTGCTCAAGATCACGCCCGACCCGGGCGTCATCGAGGTCAATGTGCAGCCGGTCGCGACATGGGGCGAGACGGACGAACTGACCGAAACGCTCTACGATGTCGCGCGGTCGCTCAAGCTCACGGCCGACAAGTTCATGGTCGATGGGCGCGCGGTGGGCACGGGCGGCGGCAATCATCTCGTGCTCGGCGGGCCGAGCCTCACCGATTCGCCGTTCATCCGCCGGCCAGACCTGCTCAAGAGCTTCGTGCTCTACTGGCAGCGCCATCCCTCGCTCAGCTATCTCTTCTCGGGCCTGTTCATCGGCCCCACCAGCCAGGCACCCCGCATCGACGAGGCGCGGCATGACGGGCTGTACGAGCTGGAGGTGGCGCTGGCGCAGGTGCCCCATCCCTTTAAATCAGGGCCGGGGGAAGGCGCCACGCCACCCCCCTGGCTGGTCGACCGGCTGTTCCGCAACCTGCTGGTTGACGTGACCGGCAACACGCACCGCACCGAGATCTGCATCGACAAGATGTTCTCGCCCGATGGGCCGACCGGGCGGCTGGGGCTGGTCGAGTTCCGAGGCTTCGAGATGCCGCCGGATGCGCGGATGAGCCTGGCCCAGCAATTGCTGCTGCGCGCGCTCACCGCCTGGTTTTGGCGCGCGCCGCAGGAGGGCAATCTCGTGCGCTGGGGCACGCGCCTGCACGATCGCTTCATGCTGTCCCATTTCGTCTGGGAGGATTTTCTCGACGTGCTCGGCGATCTGCGCCGGGCGGGCTATGATTTCGACCCCAACTGGTTCGAGGCGCAGAAGCAGTTCCGCTTTCCTGTCCATGGCGCGGTACGGGCCGGCGGGCTGGAACTGGAGATTTCCCATGCGCTGGAGCCTTGGCATGTGCTGGGTGAAACCGGCGCGATCGGCGGCACCGTGCGCTATGTGGACAGCTCAACCGAGCGGCTTCAGGTGCGCGTCTCCGGGCTGGTCGAGGGGCGGCATGTCGTCGCCTGCAACGGGCGTCGGGTGCCATTGGCAGCCACTGGCGTGGCGGGCGAGGCGGTGGCCGGCGTGCGGTACAAGGCGTGGGCGCCGTCAGACTGTCTCCATCCCCGCCTGCCGGTCAACGCACCGCTGACCTTCGATGTGTTCGACGCGTGGAGCGGCCGGTCGCTCGGCGGCTGCGTCTATCATGTGGCGCATCCGGGCGGACGCAATTATGACGACGTGCCGGTGAATGCCTATGAGGCGGAGGCGCGGCGCAAGGCTCGGTTCCAGGATCATGGCCATACGCCGGGCTCCATGGCGCTGCCGCCGGATGAGAAAACGGGGGAATTTCCATTGACGCTCGATCTGCGACGGCCCGCGACCCTTTGAATGCGTCGCTTGCCATGACTGCCGGGGAAGAGGACATCGGCCAGGCCCTCGCGCGCTATGCGCGGGAAGCCGGGCGCGGTGACCTCATGCTCGCGGCGCAGGGCGATCCTGCCATGGCGCATCGCTGGGAAGCGATGTTCGGTGCCATTGCCAGCGCCGCGCGGGGCGGCTTCGCCGGTCTGCAGGCCCGGGCCGATCAGCAGGTTGTCGATCTCGGCATGGCCTTTCGCCTGACCGGTGAGGTCGAGGAGCGCGTCTGGCCGCTCAGTCCCGTGCCGATGCTGATCCACGCGACGCAGTGGCAGGGCATCGAGGCGGGTCTGGCGCAGCGGGCCGATCTGCTCGAGCATGTGCTCGATGACCTCTATGGCGCGTGCAGCCTTGTCGCCAGCGGCGAACTGCCGGCGGCGATCGTGGCCGGGGCGCCGGATTATTGGCGGCAGATGCGCGGCCTGCCGCCGCCGCGCGGCCACCGGCTGCAATTCTACGCGGTCGATCTGGCGCGCGGGCCGGATGGCGAATGGCGGGTGCTGGCGGATTATGTGCGCACGCCCGTCGGCGCCGGCTATGCGCTGGAAAACCGCCTCGCGATGACGCGCGCGACGGACGATGCGCTCGGCATCGTCAATTTCGTGCGGCTGGCACCCTTCTTCTCCGATTTCCGGCAAGGCCTCGCCGCCATCTGTGCCCGGCCCGATCCGCGCATCGCGCTGCTGACGCAGGGGCGCTACAATCAGAGCTATGCCGAGCAGGCGCACCTCGCGCGCTATCTCGGCATCCTGCTGGTCGAGGGGCAGGATCTCACCGTGCGCGACGGGCAGCTTTACGTCCGCACCGTCGAGGGCGTGAAGCGGGTCGATGGGCTGTGGCGGCGGATGGGCACGGACCTGCTCGACCCGCTGGCATTCGATTCGCGCTCGACCATCGGCGTGCCAGATATTTTCGAGGCGATGCGCCACGGCGGCCTCGTCATCGCCAACTGGCCCGGCGCCGGGGTACTGGAGACGCCGGCGCTCGCCGCCTTCCTGCCGCGCCTCTGCCGCAAGTTGCTCGGCGAGCCTTTGCGCATTCCCAATGTCGCGACATGGTGGTGCGGGCAGGCGAAGGAGCGCGCCCATGTCCGCGAGCAGGCGGACCGGTTGGCCATCGGCTCTGCCTTCGGCTTGCCGGTGCCGGCGATCCCCCATGGCCGCGCGCGCCTGGCCTCGCGCCTCAGCCCTGCCGAGAATGCCGCGTTCCTCGCCGAGCTGGAGCAGCGCCCGATGGATTATATCGGGCAGGAGCTGGTGCAATTGTCCACCACGCCGGCGCTGGTCGATGGCGTGCTGCTGCCCCGCCCGTTCATCCTGCGCGCCTTCCTCGCCCGCGACGCGCATGGCCAGTGGCGGGCGATGCCGGGCGGGTTTGCGCGGCTCGCAGCGCATGATGACATGCGGGCGGTGCTGATGGGGCAGGGCGACATGTCCGCCGACGTCTGTATTGTCGCTGATGAACCGCAGACGGCAGTGGTCACGCTCGACAGCGGTGCGCCAGTCGCCATTCGCCGGGTCGCGGGCACGCTGCCCAGCAAGGCTGCGGATAATTTCTTCTGGCTCGCGCGCTATCTGGAGCGTGGCGAAATGGTGCTGCGGATGATCCGCGTGCTGATCGGCGGCAGTATCGAAGGCGAGGCAGCCTCCGCGCTCGACCGCCCGACGCTCGGCCGCGTGGCCGATACGCTGGTTGCCTGGGGCAGCGCCCGCAAGGACAAGCTGGGTGAAGGCACCGGCAAGCTTTGCGTCCATGCACTCAGCGATCCGGAGATGCCGGGTAGCGTCCAATCCCTGTTCGAGGCGGCCGAAGCGATCGGTCGCGGCCTTCGCGAGCGGCTGGCGGTGGACTTCTGGCGCCTGCTCAGCCGCCAGATCGACCGGGTGAGCGAAGCGCGCGAGTCGCAGCTCATGGCGCATGTCGCGCGGCTGCTGGATCGTTGCGCGGCGCTCTCCGGCCTGTCTGCCGAGAATATGGTGCGCGGTGCGGGCTGGCGTTTCCTGGAGCTGGGCCGGCGGCTCGAACGCGCGATCCATCTGTGCCGGCTGGCGCGCACCTTTGCCGGAGACGATGCCAATGGGCACGATCTCAATCTGTTTCTGGATCTGTGCGATTGCCAGATCAGCTATCGGACCCGCTACCTCTCCGGTCTGGCGCTGGCGCCGGTGCGCGACATGCTGCTGCTGGAGCCGGGCAATCCGCGGTCGCTGGCTTTTCAGGTCGATGCGATTCTCGATCATCTCCGCGCCCTGCCGACGCTGCGCGACGACGGGATGCCCGAGCCGCCGGTGCAACTCGCCCTGGCGCTCTCTGCCCGTCTGCATGCCGCCTCGGCCGAGATGCTCACGGCGCGCGATCTGGAGGTCATCGAGACGGCGCTGCTCGATCTCTCCGACCGGATCGATGATCGCTTCTTCCTCAAGGGCGAGGATGCGCCGCGCGCCTCCGGCATGACGCGGCTGGCATAGATGAGGCGGATGTATAACAGGCGATGAGATATCGGGTCAGCCACATCATCCGCGTCGATTATGATCCGCCCGTGCGGCTGGCGCATTTCAATTTGCGGCTCGCGCCCATCGCATGGCCGGGTCAGCAGGTGCGGGACTATCGCCTCATCGTCGATCCTGTGCCCGACGTGCGCCAGGAGCGCGTCGGTGCCTATCCGTTCAACCTCACCCGCATCGAGATGCTCAAGCCGGTGGCCTCGCTGGAAGTGCGCTCCACCTTCATTGCCGATGTGAGCGAGGCCGAGCTGGATCTGCTTGGCGCCCAGATGAGCGTGACGAAGGTGGCGCAGGCGGCGCTAGCCGTCATGGATGTCGGGCCGATGTCCCCCGTGACCTATATCTTCCCATCCCGCTTGCTACCACTCGTGCCGCAGATCGCCGCCTGGGCGCGGCCGCACCTGGCGCCCGATGCGGACTGCCTGAGCGCGGCACTGGCGCTGGCCCGGCACATTCAGGCGAGTTTCCATTACGACACCAAGGCGACCGAGGCCGATACGCCGGTGGCCGAGGCCTTCTCGATCCGGCGCGGCGTCTGCCAGGATTTCGCGCACATCCTCATCGTCGCCCTGCGCGCCGCCGGTTTGCCCGCGGGCTATGTGAGCGGCTATCTGCGCACCGATCCGCCGCCGGGGCAGGCGCGACTGGTCGGCGCGGATGCGATGCACGCCTGGGTGGCCTTGTGGTGTGGCCCGCTGCGCGGCTGGGTGGGGATCGATCCCACCAACGGCGTGCTCGCCAATGGCGATCATCTCGTTGTCGGCATGGGCCGGGATTATTCGGACATCTCGCCCATCGACGGCGTGTTCGTCGGCGGCCATTCCCAGAAGACCTTCAATTCGGTCGACGTGTCACCCATGGACAAACGTACCACCACCGCCTGACCGTTGCATGGTCCAAGGCCTCCCTCATGAGCGACCTTTCCCGATCGAGCGGACCTGATCCGATCGACGCATCGGCGCGGAACGTCGCCGCGCCCTGATCGTTAGCGTCGGTGAACAGGGAGATGCGCACATGGATACCGGAGCCAGACTGACGATGCTCGCGCGCGCCGGCTTCGCGACCCGTGGCGCGCTATACATCGTCATTGCCTTTCTCGTGTTGCGGGCCGGGCGGGCCGAGGACCCGTCGGGCGCGCTTGAATATCTCGGCGATGGTGGCGGCATGATACTCCTCGGCCTGATGGCGGCGGGATTGATCGGCTATGGGCTCTGGCGGCTGTCGGATGCCGCCTTCAACATCGAGCAGCATGATGACGATACCAAGGGCAAGATCAGCCGCGTGGGCGCGGCGGCGAGCGGCCTGATCCACCTGTTTCTGGCGTGGCAGGCGATCCGGTTGATGCAGGGCACCTCCGGTGGCTCGGGCGGCGGGACGGAGGAAGGCGCACAGAGCGCCCTCCAACTGCCCGGTGGCTTTATCCTGCTCATCATCGGCGGCCTGATCCTGATCTGTACGGGGCTGTATCAGCTCTTCAAGGCCGCCAAGTGCAGCTACTTGAAGCATCTGGAACCGCAGATCGCGCGCAAGGCCTGGGCACAATGGACCGGTCGACTGGGCTATGCGGCGCGTGGGGCGATCTTCCTGATCACCGGCGGCTTTCTGGTCTCTGCGGGGCTGGATTCTCAGGCGAGCGAGGCCGGGGGCATGTCGGACGCGCTCGCCTGGCTGACTAATCCGTGGGACATCCTGATTGCCATCGGCTTGCTCGGCTTTGGCATGTTCAGCCTGATAGAAGCGCGTTACCGACGCCTGCAGACCGTTTCGGCTGGCCCTTTGGCAAGCGGGGCATCGCGCTTCGGCTGGTGAGCGGAGCCCAACGGCACATTGCGCAGACACCGCGAGGCACTAAGCTGGCGGCGAACGATAAGGGGGATGTCATGACAGTTCAGCAGCGCGAGGCGGATCAGGCACCGCGCGAACGGCAAGGTCCGGGCGCGCGGATGGCCATGGCGACCGTGATCATTCTGGCGGTCGTGGGCACTGCGTGGCTGTTCGTCAAAATGTCCGGCCTGCTGCTGCTGGTCTTCGCGGCTTTGGTGTTGGCGGCCATTCTCGATGCCATAACCCGCGTCATCTGCCGCATCCCAAAGCTGCCGCGCGGACTGGGACTGGCACTCGCGGTGGTGACGCTGCTCGCGGTCATCACCGGCGCTTTCACGCTGTTCGGCACGCAGATCGTGGGCGAATTCGACACCATCCGGGACAGCATTCCGCCCGCCATCGATCAGGTGCAGGCGCTGCTGGAGCGGTTTGGCCTCGGCGACGCCACCCGCGACCTGATCGAGCAGGGGCAGGGCGACCTCTCCAATCTTCTCTCTCAGGCCGGCGGTTATGCGCTCACGGCGGGCAATGGCATCGCCAATCTGGTGCTGCTGTTCGTTGGCGCCATTTTCATCGCCAGCGATCCCGCCGTCTATCGGCGCGGTCTCATCTTGCTGATGCCCCGGCGAGCCGAAGGGCCGCTGGGGGAGGCACTCGATGATGCGGTGCGCGGCTTGCGGGGCTGGATGATGGGACAGGCCGTCTCGTCGGTGGTCGTGGCGGCGTTGACCTGGGCCGGGCTTGCGGCGCTGGGCGTGCCCGCAGCAGGCGGCCTTGGCATCATTGCGGGTCTGCTGGATGTGATCCCGATGATCGGCCCGATCATCGCGGGCGTGCCGGCCGTGTTGCTCGCCTTCACCGTGTCGCCGATGACTGCCCTGTGGACGACTCTGGTGTTCCTCATCATCCAGCAATTGCAGGGCAATTTCCTGCAGCCGATGATTCAGAAACAGGCCGTGGACGTGCCGCCCGCCGTGCTGCTCTTCGCGGTAGTGGCGGCCGGGCTTCTGTTCGGCTTCATGGGCATGCTGCTGGCTGCGCCGCTGACGGTGGTGGTCTTCGTGATGGTCCAGCGCATCTATGTGCGCACGCTGCTTGGGAAGAAGATCAAGATCGCCGGGCAGGACTGACGGGCGCGCGAGAACCGCGGCTGATCATGAGGGACGGGCGGGGCCAGCCGCTCGTCCGGACAACAAAAAAGGCGCCGGAAAGTCCGACGCCGTTCTTGTCTCGAAATCCGCGAGAGCGCTCAGGCCAGGCCGGCCACGCTCTTGGTCAGGCGGCTGAACTTGCGCGAGGCGGTGTTCTTGTGGAGCACGCCACGGGCCACGCCACGCGACAGCTCGGGCTGTGCGGCGGAAAGGGCTGCCTGCGCCGCCGACTTGTCACCCGCTGCGACCGCTGCTTCCACCTTCTTCACGAGGGTGCGGATGCGGCTCATGCGGCTACCGTTGATCTCGGCGCGACGTGCGTTGCGACGAATGCGCTTCTTTGCCTGCGGCGTATTGGCCATGAAATTCCTCGAACTCGAAACTGTTTTTGGGCGCGCGGCCCGACTCGCCAGGCGGAAGCCGCAGGCGCGCGAAGGCCGGGCCATTAGCCCTGATCCGGGACAGCGTCAACCGCCTTGTGGCGACGAAGCCGGCTTCTGCGTGCCTGCCGTATCCGTGCGCAAGCGCGCTTCCACCTCGCCGACCGGGACGGAAGCGGCATCCGGCA
Organism: Sphingobium sp. B1D7B; assembly: GCF_025961965.1. NCBI lineage: Bacteria > Pseudomonadati > Pseudomonadota > Alphaproteobacteria > Sphingomonadales > Sphingobiaceae > Sphingobium > Sphingobium sp. B1D7B. The sequence continues at coordinate 517,817 of NZ_JAOQOR010000001.1, read as the reverse complement.
GGTCGTCTGGCTCCGTGATGGGGAGCGCGGCCTCATCCTGCCCGCGCATCCCGGCCACGATGTTCCAGGTGGCGATGAACAGGGCAGCGATGACCGGACCGATCACCAGCCCGCTGAAGCCGAACAGTTGCAGCCCGCCCAGCGTGGTGATGAGCACCAGATAGTCCGGCATCCTGGTATCCCGCCCGACGAGGATCGGCCGCAGCAGATTATCCACCATCCCGATCACGAAGATGCCGCAGAAGATGAGGATGAGCGCTTGGGCCAGCGCGCCGCTGACCAGCAGGTAGACCGCGACCGGCACCCAGACGATGCCGGTGCCCACGGCGGGCAACAGCGAGAAGAAGCCCATCATCACGCCCCACAGCAAGGCGCCTTCGACGCCCAGCAGCCAGAACACGACCCCGCCGATGAAGCCCTGCACGATGGCGACGATAATGCTGCCTTTCACGGTCGCGCGGATCACCAGTACGAACTGGCGGAGCAATTCCCGGCGCGGGCCATCGCGCAGCGGCGTCCGCTTGATCACGCTCTCCATCAGAGTCTCGCCATCGCGCAGCAGGAAATAAGTGAGATAGAGCATGACGGTGAACGCGATGAACAGGCTGAACGCACTCTGGCCGATGTTGACGGCCTGCGCTGCCACGAACTGGAAGCTGTCTGCCGCCGCTTCGCGCAGCCGCTCTTGCGCGGCATTGAAATTGTCGAGCCCGTAACGCTGGAGCCAGCTTTCGGACCAAGCGGGCATGCTGGCGCGCAGATCATCGAACAATTGCGCGAAGTTGATCTCGCCGGACTGGATGCGCGCGTAGAAAACGCTCGCTTCCTGAATCAGCGCGATGGTGAGCAGCAGCGCGGGCACGATCACCAGCGCGATAATGAGCAGCAATGTGAGGCCGGCAGCGGCGCTGGGCCAGCGCGGCATGATGTCGCGAATCTCGCGATGCACCGGCTGGAACAGGATAGCGATGATCACGCCCCACAGGATCGCCTGGAAATAAGGCTCCAGAATGAACGCGAAGGCGACCGTGATGAGGATGACCAGCGCGAGAAAGGCGTGATCCTCGATCTTGCGGGGTGGCGGGCTGGCATCCATGATGGGCGAATTCCGTTCAGTTCGTCTGGCGCGACCTCATCGCAAAAACAGCGCAAAGGCAATGTCGATCCGTTGAGGCCGCCAATTCCTCAGCGCGTGTCGACCCCGACGGCCTGGCTGATCGACGTGAACCCATCCCGGCGCAAGAGATCGGCGAGCCCGGCATTGATGCGCGCGGGCAGATACGGCCCCTCATAGACCATCGCCGAATAGAGCTGGATGAGGCTCGCGCCGGCGCGGATGCGGGCATAGGCCTGCTCGGCGGTACGGATGCCACCGGCGCCGATCAACGGCAGCCGGTCGCCCAGGCGCTGGCGGAAATCGCGCAGGCGGCCAAGGGCCATATCATGCAGCGGTGCGCCGGACAGGCCACCCGATTCCCCGGCATTGGCGGAGCGGAGGGAGGCCGGGCGGCTGATCGTGGTGTTCGTTACGATCAGTCCGTCGATGCGGTGCTGCAAAGCCAGTTCCGCGATGTCGTCGATGTCCGCCGGCTCGAGATCGGGTGCGATCTTGAGGAGCATCGGCGGTCCGTCCTCTGCACGCGCGGCCATCACGCGGCCGAGCAGGGCGTCGAGCGCGCCCCTGTCCTGCAGGGCGCGCAGGCCCGGCGTGTTGGGCGAGGACACATTGACGGTGAGGTAATGGCAATGGGGGCTCATGGCCCGCACGCCTTCCTCATAATCGGCAATGCGGTCCTCGGTATCCTTGTTGGCGCCGATGTTGATGCCGATGATCAGCCCCCGTGGCTTGCCGCGTCGACCGAGCCGGGCGCAGGCCGCCGGTTGCCCGCCATTGTTGAACCCCAGCCGGTTGATGATGCCGCCATCCTCGACCAGCCGGAAAATGCGCGGGCGTGGATTGCCGACCTGTGGGCGTGGGGTCAGCGTCCCCAGTTCTCCAAAGCCGAAGCCCAGCGCGCCGACCCGGTCAATCACGTCGCCATTCTTGTCGAACCCGGCAGCGAGGCCAACCGGACTGGCGAAGTCCAGTCCGAACAGGCGTTGGGCCAGAATTGGGTCCGGCTTCGGCGCAGGGGGGAGCGGCAGGCGCAGCGCGGCAAGGGCGAGGCCATGGGCGCGCTCCGCATCGAGCGCGAACAGGAGAGGGCGGAGCTTCTGGTACATGCCGCGCGCTATGCCAGCGCTCAGTCAAGCGGTCAAAGGGCAGCGCGACGGAGCCGTGGCGTGGAACCCCACCGGGCTGCGATTCGCATTATCATGACGATTCCGTCCAATCCAAGATGAACGAATCGCGTTACGGCGAGACTGCGACCCGAAGGGCTCTTTGTCATTTGGCTCAGAGACCTTGAACTTTAGCGGTCTGGCGGGTGATATTGCCTGCCGGGCCGCTTTTTTATTTGCCGCATCAGCGATTTGTGCGAAAGGTCGGTCAGGGTGGAGCACGCGATGGCGTGGCCTTGGCCCTGCCGAACTGCCAGTCCTTCCGATCGAACATTTCGGCTCGTCTTTCCCTGGAGAGTGGTCAGGGTCGCGCGTGCGTCACAGATTCTCCGTTGCCGATACTGCGGACATGGTAGCGCTCAGCTACTTCGTTCCGCCTGTCGATCTGGCCCACTATTTTGGCGCGATGTATCTGTTCACGGCGGACCAGCCGCGCGTGGCGGACCATACCCGTGCGGACTTCGCGCAAATTCGCTTCATGCTCGCTGGTTCGGGTGCCTATCGGTTCGTGGACGGGCACCGGGCGGAGACCCCTGAATGCTGCCTGCTCGGCGCGACCAGCGCGGCAACGCATTTCGATGTGCATGGGCCGCTACAGGTGTTTGGCGTTTCCGTTCTGCCGCTGGGCTGGGCGGCGCTGCGGGCCGGCGATGCGGATGCGGCATCCGATGATGTGGTCGATCTCGCTGCGCGGTTCGGCCCTGGCTGGACCGATATGCTGTCAGCGCTGCGGAGGATCGATGATCCTGGCAACGCGGAAGATATCTTCTGGGCTTTCATCCGCGATCACCTTCATCCCGTCCCGGATGCAGAGCGCAGATTCATCGAGGTTGTGGACCGCTGGCTGGCAGACGAACAGTCGCCCCGGGTCGAGGTGCTGCAGGAGACGACGGGCCTTTCCGCGCGCCAGCTCGCGCGCTGGTGCAACCGCCTGTACGGCGCGCCGCCCAAATATCTGGCGCGAAAGTATCGGGCGCTGCGCTGTGCCCAGGTTCTGGCGCGCGAAGATCTGGAATGGGCGGAAGTGAGCGGTGATGCCTTCTATGACCAATCGCATTTCATCCGCGAGATCAAGCATTTCACGGGCCTCACGCCCACCGAGCTGCGCGAGCGGGCCAGCATCGTGATTCGCCTCTCGATGAAGCGCGCTGAGCTGAAGGACGGGATCGCCAGGTTGAGCCAGATCAGCTGACCCGCCAGCCGCTGCCGCCTTGCCCGCCCGTGATGGCATAAGGCAACAGAGGCCGCTCGCGTCGCGAATTGCTCTGCTTTCGGGCTTGATTTCCGGCGAGCGCCGGCCCATTTGCGCAATCAGACCGATTTACTCCGATTTGAGAGTCGTTTGCAAATATGCGCCTGTCGAGCCTTGCCGATTATGCCGTGCTGATGATGCGGACCGCCGCCTCGCAGTGCGGTGGCGCGCGTGCAAACGCCGCGAGCCTCTCGGCCAAGGCCGGCATTCCGGTGCCGACGGGACAGAAGCTTGCGAGCCTGCTCGGCCGGGCCGGACTGATCAAGGCGACGCGCGGGAGCGGCGGCGGCATCAAGCTGGCGCGCCCGGCGGCGGCGATCACGCTGGCCGACATCATCGAGGCGGTGGATGGCCCGATCGCGCTCACTGGCTGCCTCGAGCCGCACGGGGCGGAATGCTGCGCCCTCTCGCAGCGCTGTGACATCCGCCCGCACTGGATCGGCGTCAACGCGCTGGTCCGCGATGCGCTGGCGCATGTCACGCTGGCCCATCTCATCGCTTCCCCTGAAACGCTGCCGGTTGCGGCTTTCTCGCCCCCGGGCCTGACTGGCCCTGCAAGCGCAACCGCCATGGAGTCCGTGCAATGACTGCCCCGGTCGATACCCGTCCCAAGAATGAAGATGCGCTCGCTGCCGCCAAGAAGGTGAGCGACTATGAGTGGGGCTTCAGTTCGGACATCGAGCAGGAGTTCGCGCCCAAGGGCCTGAGCGAGGACACCGTCCGCTTCATCTCGGCCAAGAAGAACGAGCCGGAATGGATGTTGGAGTGGCGGCTCAAGGCCTATCGCCACTGGCTGACGATGGACTCGCCGGATTGGGCGAAACTCAACGTGCCGCCGATCGATTATCAGGACGCCTATTATTATGCGGCGCCCAAGAAGAAGGTCGAGCTGGGCAGCCTGGACGAGCTCGATCCGGAAATCCGCCGGACTTACGAGAAGCTCGGCATCCCCATCGAGGAGCAGAAGGTGCTCGCCAATGTCGCGGGCGCGCGCCGGGTCGCGGTGGACGCCGTGTTCGACAGCGTTTCCGTTGCGACCACCTTCCGCAAGGAGCTGGAGGAAGCCGGCGTCATCTTCCGCTCGATCAGCGAGGCGATCCGCGAGTTCCCCGAACTGGTGAAGAAGTGGCTCGGCAAGGTCGTGCCGATGCATGACAATTACTTCGCCACGTTGAACTGCGCGGTCTTCTCGGATGGCACCTTCGTCTACATTCCCGAGGGCGTCCGCTGCCCGATGGAGCTCTCCACCTATTTCCGCATCAATGCCGAGAATACCGGCCAGTTCGAGCGGACGCTGATCGTCGCCGACAAGGGCAGCTACGTCTCCTATCTGGAAGGGTGCACCGCCCCGCAGCGCGACGAGAATCAGCTCCACGCTGCCGTGGTCGAGCTGGTCGCGCTCGACGATGCCGAGATCAAATATTCCACGGTGCAGAACTGGTATCCCGGCGATGCTGAGGGCAAGGGCGGCATCTACAATTTCGTCACCAAGCGCGCGCTCTGCCAGGGGCGCAATAGCAAGGTGAGCTGGACTCAGGTGGAAACCGGCAGCGCGATCACGTGGAAATATCCCAGCTGCGTGCTGAACGGCGAGAACAGCGTCGGCGAGTTCTACTCGGTGGCTGTGACCAACAATCGCCAGCAGGCCGATACCGGCACCAAGATGATCCACAACGGCAGGAACACCCGTTCGACGATCGTCTCCAAAGGCATCAGCGCGGGCAAATCCAATGGCACCTATCGTGGCCTTGTGCGGATGAGCGCCAATGCGGAAGGGGCGCGCAACTTCACCCAGTGCGATTCGCTGCTGCTGGGTGACCAGTGCGGCGCCCACACCGTGCCCTATATCGAGGTGAAGAACCCGAGCGCCATCGTCGAGCATGAGGCGACGACGAGCAAGATCAGCGACGATCAGCTCTTCTACGCCCTGCAGCGCGGGCTGGATCAGGAAGCGGCGGTGAGCCTGATCGTCAACGGCTTCGCGAAGGATGTACTCCAGCAACTGCCGATGGAATTCGCGGTGGAAGCACAGAAGCTGCTGGGGATTTCGCTGGAAGGGAGTGTGGGGTGATCTCTGCCTTGTCCTTCCACGTCATGCCGGACCTGATCCGGCATCCCGCTTCTTACGACGCAGCGCCGAAAGGCAGCTGGACCCCGGATCACGTCCGGGGCGATAAACATTAAACACCCTCTCCCTGAGCGGGCTTGTACAGGAACGAGACTTTTGAGCGACGAAGACGATATCCAGGATGCCCTCGCCGATTTCGCGGAAGATGTCGGCAACGGCCAGTCATGGACGGCGGCGATCCGCATCCTGACCGAGGATTACGAACTGGAAGAGGGCGAGCTTCAGCCGCGTGCCGTCAAGGATTTCGGCGATCTCGATGCTTATCAGGCGCAGTGCCGCGAGGCGCTGGCCAAGGGCGATGCGACGTTCACCGAGCGGCTGCGCACGGACAAGGCGTTCCACAAGGCCAAGGCGCCCAATCTCGCGCGCATGGGGCCGGTGAGCGAGTTCGTCGTGGGCTTGCTGGAGAAGGGCGCACCGGAGCCTGGCGCCGACTGGTGGCCCTATATGCCGATCAAGCGGCACATCGACACGCTGTTCCCCGCCCCCGGCGATGTGCGTGACATGGCCTTCTGGACGGCCCGCACGCTCATCCGCCAGCACGAGCAGGAAGGCGCGCGCTGATGCTGACCATCGACAATCTCCACACCGAAATCGACGGCAAGGCCATCCTCAAGGGCCTCAGCCTCTCGATCAATGCGGGCGAGATCCATGCGATCATGGGGCCGAACGGGGCGGGCAAGTCCACGCTGGCCTATACGCTTGGCGGTCGGCCCGGCTATGAAGCGACGCAGGGCAGCGTCTCGTTCAACGGTGCCGATCTGCTCGACATGGCGCCGCACGAGCGCGCCGCCGCCGGCTTGTTCCTCGGCTTCCAATATCCGGTCGAGATTCCCGGCGTCTCCAATGTCCAGTTCCTGCGCGAGGCGCTGAACAGCCAGCGCCGCGTCCGCGGGGAAGAGCCGCTGTCCGCCGCCGATTTCCTGCGGCTGGCGCGCGAGAAGGCGGCGCTGCTCGGCATGGACATGGAGATGCTCAAGCGCCCGGTGAATGTGGGCTTTTCCGGCGGCGAGAAGAAGCGCGCCGAGATGGTCCACATGGGCATATTGGACCCCAAGCTGGCGATTCTCGACGAGACCGATTCCGGCCTCGATATCGATGCGCTCAAGACCGTGGGCGCAGGGATCAACGCGATCATGCGCGCGCCGGACAAGGCCGTGCTGCTCATCACCCATTATCAGCGCCTGCTCGATTATGTGCAGCCGGACTTCGTGCACGTGCTCGCCGCCGGCCGCATCGTGAAATCGGGCGGACCGGAACTGGCGCTGGCGCTGGAGAAGGACGGCTACGCCGAGGTGGTCGCGGCATGAGTCTGATGGCCGCCTTGGTGCTTGCCCAGAGCGCCGTCGCCGCGCCGCCTGTGCCGATTGAGGGCGCGACCGACGAGGACATCACCGTCATCGCGCAGCGGCTGCGCGGCATCCAGGTGGGCATTACCCGTGACGCAGCGGGCAAATATCACTGCGGGTTGAGTGAATCGACCGGCGTGCGCAAGCTCGACGCGGCCTTGTGCAAGGCCACCACGCAATGCGTGCGCAAGGGCAAGGCGTCGCAGGACGAGGTGCGTGCCTGTGTGGACAAGGCCCGGCCCTCGTTGGTCGCGCGCATTCGCGCGTATCTGTCGACCGAGCGGGCGGGAGGCGGCGCATGATGGCACCGGCAACGCTCCCCAGGCGCCGCGACGAGGCCTGGCGCTATAGCGATCTCGACGCTGCGGCGCAGGTCTGGCCCGTAGGCGCGCCCGAGCGGATCGTCGTCGCTCCCGGTGAGGTGCGCACGCTGGCGCTGCTGCAGGATGGCGCGGACGGCGAGAGCATCGTGCGCGATCATCTGGTCGAGATCGGCGCGGGCGGCACGCTCAACGTCCATCTGCTGAACAGCGGCGGCACGCTGGGCCGTGTCACCTTCGACGTGACGCTGGCGCGCCATGCGCATTTCGAGCTGAAGGCGGCGTTGATCGGTGGCGCGTCGCAGACCATCGAGCTGGTGACGACGCTCAACCATGCCGAGCCGGAAGCGACCAGTGCACAGACCGTGCGGGCGATCGCGGCGGGCAAGGCGACGGCCAATTATCTGGGCCAGATCCGCGTCGCGCGCGATGCGCAGAAGACCGATGCCGCGCAGAGCTTCAAGGCGATGCTGCTCGGCCGCACCGCCACGGCCAATGCCAAGCCGGAGCTGGAGATCTTCGCCGATGACGTGAAGTGCGCCCATGGCGCCAGCATCGGCCAGCTCGATGCCGCGGCCCTGTTCTACATGGCCTCGCGCGGGATCGATCCGGCAAGCGCCAAGGCGCTGCTGCTCGAAGCCTTCATCGCCGGACTGTTCGACGACATGGCCGACGAGGCCGAGCGCGAGCGGTTCGCGACGGTAGCGCGGGGCCGGTTGGAGGCACTGGGATGATGGGGCGTGCTGCTCTTCTGAATGGGTCGCAGGCCTCTGCCGCCCCCGTGCTCCTGCGAAGGCAGGAGCCTAGGGCGCAACCGACTGCCCTTGCCGCCCTGGGCTCCTGCCTTCGCAGGAGCACGGGAAGGGACGGTGCTGGGCGTGTCTCGACTTCGCTCGACACGAACGGGAGGGTGGGCGTGATCGGGTTATTCCGGCCTCGGGTTCGCGCTCGCGCGCTCTATTTGGAGTTATCGGCGTGATGACGACCAAGACCCCGTTCGTGTCGAGCGAAGTCGAGACACCCTCCGCCGCAACCATGAACGCGCTCCTCAGCCGTCGCGCCGATTTCCCCGGCCTCGTCACCACTGACGGCAAGCCCTGGCACTATCTTGATACCGCCGCCACGGCACAGAAGCCGCAGGCGGTGATCGATGCCACGGTGCGGGCAATGGGTGCGGACTATGCGACGGTCCATCGCGGCGTCTACGCGCGGTCGGCGGACATGACGCTGGCGTTCGAGGCCGCGCGCCGTCGCGTGGCGCGCTTTATCAACGCGCCGAGCGAGAATGAGATCGTGTTCGTGCGCGGCGCGACCGAGGGAATCAATCTCGTCGCGCAGAGCTGGGGCGGCGCCCATCTCAAGGCCGGCGACCGCATCCTGCTCTCCACGCTGGAGCATCACAGCAATATCGTGCCCTGGCAGCTCATTGCCGAGCGGACCGGTGCGCAAATCGACGTCGCGCCGCTTACGCCGGATGGCCGCATCGATCTGGATGCCATGGCGGCGATGATCCGCCCGGAGCACAAGCTCGTGGCACTTGCCCATGTCTCCAATGTGCTCGGCAGCGTGCTGGACGTGCGGCGCGCGGCGGAGATTGCCCATGGCGCCGGGGCGCTGCTGCTGGTCGATGGCTGTCAGGCCGCGCCGCGTCTCGCCATCGATGTGCAGGCGCTGGGATGCGATTTCTATCTCTTCTCCGGCCACAAGTTGTACGGCCCAACCGGCATCGGCGTGCTGTGGGCGCGGGGCGCAATCCTCGAGGCCATGCCGCCTTATCATGGCGGCGGCGCGATGATCGACAAGGTGACCTTCGCGCGCACCACTTATGCACCGCCCCCCGCGCGGTTCGAGGCCGGGACACCCGCGATCATCGAGACGATCGGGCTGGCGGCGGCAATCGATTATGTCGAGGCGATCGGGCTCGATCGCATGGCTGCCCATGAGGATGCACTGGTCGCCCGCACGCGCGAGGCGTTGCGCGGCATCAACACCATCCGCCTGCTCGGGCCGGAGGATGCGGCGGGAATCGTCTCTTTCGTGATGGAGGGGGTTCATCCCCACGACATCGGCACTATCTTGGATGAGAGCGGCGTGGCGATCCGCGCGGGCCATCACTGCGCGCAGCCGCTCATGGCGCATCTCGGCGTCGAGGCGACGGCGAGGGCCAGCTTCGGGATTTACAATGATGAAAGCGATATCGAGGCGCTGCTGCGTGGCCTCGATCGGGTCAGGACGATATTCGGATGAATGACGAGAGCAGAATCAGGACCGAGGAAGTCGAAGGCGTCGCCCCGCCGCCGCGCGCTCGCGTGAGCGATGTGGTGGAGGATGCTTCCGGCGTGGCGGAAAACGCCTCGGACAAGGTCGCCCGCAAGCGCGACTATCTGGAGGGCTTTCTCGCCCAGAAGCCCAGCGATGCGCCCGCCGGTGAGCCGGGCGGCGCGACCTATGATGCGGTGATCGATGCGCTCAAGAGCATCTTCGATCCGGAAATCCCCGTGAACATCTACGATCTGGGGCTGATCTACGGGGTCGAGGTGGGCGAGGACAATCATGTCGCCGTCACCATGACGCTCACGACGCCGCATTGCCCGGTCGCAGAATCGATGCCCGGCGAAGTGGAAATGCGCGTGGGGTCAGTGCCTGGCGTCGGGCTGGTGGACGTCAATCTCGTCTGGGACCCGCCTTGGGACCCGCAGAAGATGAGCGACGAAGCCAAGCTGGAACTGGGGATGTTATAAACACTTAGCCCCTCCCCTTCAGGGGAGGGGTTGGGGTGGGGGTGGCGGTTATTTCCCCGACCTGCCCGACCGTAGTTACTGTGAAGGACGGAGCCATGACCACGACCACCACCAAGCGCCCTCTGCCTGCCGCCGTCACGCTGACGCCGGCCGCCGAGCAGCGTGTTGCGGACCTGATGGCCAAGGCGCCTGAGGGCACGATGGGCGTCAAGCTCTCCACGCCGCGCCGGGGCTGCTCGGGGCTGGCCTATTCCGTCGACTATGTGAGCGAGGTCGCGCCGTTCGATGAGCGCATCGAGACGCCCGGCGGCCTGTTCTTCATCGATGCCGCCTCGGTGCTCTACCTCATCGGCTCGACCATGGACTGGGTGGAAGACGATTTCACCGCCGGCTTCGTGTTCAACAATCCCAACGCCAAGGGCGCCTGCGGCTGCGGCGAAAGCTTCACCGTCTGAAGGCGGGCAGTTCTCCCCTCTCGTCATTCCCGCGCACGCGGGAATTCAGGGGCGCAATCGCAGTTCGGCTGGGTTCTGGATTCCCGCGTTCGCGGGAATGACAGGAACAGGGGGGCTCGGTTTGGCCAGCCCACGTTCGGCAGCAGTCGAGCCTCAGAACCCTACCGACCAACGCAGGGCCATGCCCAGTTCATCGGGTATGGCCGCGATGTTGCCGCCCTGCTCGCGCAGGAAGAGGTTGGCGCCCAGCCAGCCGGGGCCGATGCCGCGCCCATAGCTCAGCTCATAATCGCGCTGGCGGCCGCGCGGCACAAGGTTGAGCGGTACGCGCGCGTCGGTCGCGATTTCCTGCTCCCAGTCCCAGGTCTGCGGTACGATCAGCGTGAAGCGGCTGGCGATGACGCGCAGCGGCTGGGAGATGCGCAGACCCAGCAGATCGCCGGGCGCGAAGAGATCGCCACGGGCCAGATCGGCCGACCAGCTTTGGCTGACCAGCGATCCGCCTTCGCGCAAGGCTCCGCCGGCCGCGGCGCGGGTCCAGCCGCGCTGCCAGTTGGCCGAGAGGCGGACGGCGCCCGGCAGGTCGGCGCGCGCACCCAACCGCGTAAACAGGCTGCGCGCCGACTGCGCGCCGAAATTGGCGGAGAAGCGGGCGCCGAGCAGCGTGGCCTGCTCGTCCAGCATCGTCGTCCCGGCAGTGAGGCCGATCGCCCCGCGCTGATAGTCGAGCGAGAGCGACGCCGCATGATAGGGCGTGGCGCGCCACTGCTCGGCATCCGCGAGAGCGGCACGTTGCATATCGCCCCGCTCGAACCCGCCGATGATGGTCAGCGCCGGTGACAGCTGCTGCGAGACGGTGAGGGCGGCTTGCGCCTGCCGGTCGGCATGATCGGCATCGAAGCCATGGCGCGCCATCAGGAAGCTGGGGCCGGCACGGTCGGCGAGGCGCTGTTCCAGGGCGGCGATGCCAGTCCGCAAGCCCAGCATCACGCGGGCCTGGGGCGCGATCTGCGCGCTCAGCGTGCCGGAGAGCAACCGGGTGCGGGCCTCGTCCGACTGCCGGAACGCGAAGGGATCGCGGGTGGTGACGGCCTCGACGGTCGGGCGGAGATTGAGCGACAGGCTGAGCGACTGCGTCCCGAGGTTGAGATGGCGCTGGGCGGTGTCGAGCGCGGCGGAAAACTCACGGCGCGGTGCAGGGCGGGCGAAGCGCGGGGTCAGGTCCACCCAATAGGCGCGCTGATAATCGTCCAGCGCAACCCCATCCAGCGCGGCAGGCGCAGCGTCGCCCATCGGTGCGGACAGCGTGCTGGTTGAAAGGGGTGAGAGCGCGATCTGTGTGCCGGCCATGCTGAGCGCGCCGACCGGCTGGAAGGCCTTGGCGATATCCAGGATGCCCACGCCATAGCGCGCATCCGCGCCCGGCGCGCCGACATCGCGCGCGCTGTTCTTGAGCAGCGCAACGATCTGCGCGCTGGTGAGATTGGGGAAGGCATCCGCCAGCAGCGCAGCGGCGCCGGCCACCTGCGGCGCTGCAAACGATGTGCCGGAGTAGAGATAGTCGGTGCCGGTGTGATCGAAGGACAGGACGCGACTGCCGAGCGCGGCGATGCTCACGCTCTCGAAGCCGGCGACACCGGCCGAGAAGCTGCTCACCGTATCATTGCTGTTCACGGATGGCGCGATGATGACGAGGCCGTTGCTATAGGCCGGGTTGGCAAAGGATTGCGCCAGCTCGTCCGGCGCGGCCATCATGGGCTGGCCGTCCTCGTTATTGCCGGCGGAAATGACGATGATGATGCCGGCCTGGGTGGCGCGCTTCACCGCCTGCAGCAGATAATTGGGGGCCGCGCCACCGCCGAGCGAGACGTTGATGATCCGCGTGCCATTGATCCGGGCATGGTCGATGGCGTTGGCAATGGCCGTGGTGCTGTGCTTGCAGCTATCGGCATCGCAGTCGGACTGGTCGTCGGTCCGCAGCGCCATCACGGTCGCGCCCCAGGCCATCCCCATCACGCGCCGGTTGTTGCGCCCTGCAGCAAGCACCGCCGAGACCGCCGTGCCATGGCCCTCCACATCCGTGTAGCTGCTATTGCCGGCAAAGTCCGCGGAGGCGGCGCTAATCCGGCCGGTGAACTCGCCGGTCGGATCCGACAGGCCGCTGTCCACCACGCCGACCGTCACGCCCGCGCCGCTGGCGCCCGCCTGATAGGCAGTAATCGCGCCATGATAAGGCAGGCCGGAAGAGTTGCGGTATTCGCTGGTGTCGTAATTGACCGTGCTGGGGGTCGGCGCGGGCGTGGGTGCCGGGGTTGGAGTCGGTGTCGGTGTGGGAGCCGGTGCGGGTGTGGGCGTCGAGTTAAGCGCGCCGCCGCCACCCCCGCAGCCGGCCAGCGTCAGCAGCGCCATCACTGAGCCGAAAGCGATCCCATGTCGCATGATTGCAGGTTCCCCGTCCGCGCGACGATGCGCGCCGCGACATTAGCGGCGCCTGGTTAACGAGCTGTTTCGCAAAAACAGGGCTGCGAGGGCGCGGTTGCCAGCCTGTCCAATCAGGCGACGAGATGATCCAGGCGCGTGTTGCGCTCGATCAATTTCTGCGGATGCGCGGGCCGGTAGATCAGGCGCGAGAGAGAGAATCGAGGAGAGCGACGCATGGCCCATTTCCCCAACACGTTCGGTTTCACCGGTACACTTCGCCCGCTCCGTTTGCAGGGCGACATTCACGACGTCGAGATCGAGGGGGAAGTCCCCGCCGATCTGGATGGCGCCTTCCACCGCGTCCACCCGGACAATCAGTTCGCGCCCAAGTTCGAGGACGACCAGTTCTTCAATGGCGACGGCATGGTCAGCATGTTCCGGGTCAAGGACGGCAAGGTCGATTTCCGCCAGCGTTATGCGCAGACCGACAAGTGGAAGCTGGAGAACAAGGCCGGCAAGTCGCTGTTCGGCATGTACCGCAATCACCTGACCGACGATCCGAGCGTCGAGGGGCAGATTCGCGGCACCGCCAATACCAATGTGCTGGTCCATGCCGGCAAGCTCTACGCCATGAAGGAGGACAGCCCCTGCCTGCTCATGGACCCGAACACGCTGGAGACCCATGGCTACACCGATTTCGGCGGGCGGATCGACAGCAAGACCTTCTGCGCCCACCCGAAGATCGACCCGGCCACCGGCAATATGTGTGCCTTCTCCTACATGTCCAAAGGGCCGATGACCCATGACATGAGCTATATGGAAATCTCGCCAACCGGTGAGTTGCTGTTCGAGATTCCCTTCCAGAACAAATATCTGTGCATGATGCATGATTTCGGCGTGACGGAAGATTATGCGGTCTTCTCGGTCATGCCGCTGCTCACCAGCATGGAGCGGCTGGAAAAGCGCCTGCCCTATTTCGGGTTCGATACCACCCAGCCGGTCTGGCTTGCCGTGCTTCCGCGACAGGCGGGCGCCACGGCCGCGGACATGCGCTGGTTCAAGGCGCCATCCAACTGCTTCGTGGGGCATGTGATGAATGCCTTCAACGAGGGCACGCGGATTTACTTCGATCATCCGGTGGCGGCCAACAACAGCTTCCCCTTCTTCCCCGATATCCACGGCGCGCCGTTCGATCCGATTGCGGGCCTGGGCTATCTCAGCCGCTGGAGCGTCGACATGGCGTCCAACAGCGACGAGTTCGAAAGCATCGAGAAGCTGACCAATCTCGCCGACGAGTTCCCCCGGATCGATGACCGCTACGCCACGCAGGCCTATCGCCATGGCTGGATGCTCGTGATGGATCGGGAGAAGCCCTATGAAGGGCCGGGCGGTCCGTTTGTCGGCATGATCAACAGTCTGGCTCATATCGATCTGGCGACCGGGAGCACCAAGATCTGGTGGCCTGGGCCGCAATGCGGCATCCAGGAGCCCTGCTTCGTACCCAAATCAGCGGATGCGCCGGAAGGCGAGGGCTATGTCATCGCGCTGGTCGACAATCATGTGACCAATTATTCGGAGCTGTGCTTCTTCGATGCCCAGCATGTCGACGAAGGACCGATCGCGCGGGCCAAGCTGCCGGTGCGCATCCGGCAGGGGTTGCATGGGAACTGGTCGACTGGGGCGCAACTGGCGGGGATTTGAGGGCGAGGTTGCACTCCCTCTAAAAGCGTCCGTTCCAACACCCCGTTCGTGTCGAGCCCTTCGACTGCCCGCAGGGCGGGCGCTCAGGATAAACTTCAGCCGTTAGGCTGAAGTCGAGACACGCCCAGCGCTGCGCTCTGGTGTCTCGACTTCGCTCGACACGAACGGGGGACGGGCGCGCATTAGGGCGGGAGGTTTTAGTCCCCCGCCCGCATGTCTTCAGAACGAGACCTTCACCGTCGCCCCCCAGGTGCGCGGGTCGCCGGGCAGGCCGGCGATCAGGCCGGTATTGCCGGGGCCGACGAACAGCTGCTCGTAATAATTCTCGTTAAAGGCATTTCGCACCCATCCGAAGATGTCGAGGCCGGCATCCGTCCGGAAGCCCAGCCGGACGTTCGACAGGCTGTAGCCATCGATCCAGGTATAGGCCGAGGGCGAGGCGTTGGACGAGAAGTTGGAACGATAGCTGCCGTCGTAGCCGAGATACACCTCGCCGGTCTGGCCCAGCAGCGTTGCCGGCACATTGCCTTCCGCGCCGAAGGAGAGCGCCCATTTGGAGACGCCCGGCAGGCGCTGGCCGGAGATGTCGCAATTGGCCGGGCTCAAGCCCCCGGGCGTGCCCGGCGCGCTCGGCGCGCTCGGCGCATTGCTCCCGGCCGCCGTGCCGCCCGAAAGCTCCGGCGGGCAGGGCGCGTCGACGAAGCGCCGATAGGTCGCGTCCGTGTAGGCGCCATTCACATAGGCATTGAAGCGCTGGCTCGGGCGCACCGAGAAGTCGACCTCCACGCCCTGAGTGCGGACCTTGTCGGCATTGGCGAGGTAACCGCGCAGCACCCCGAACTGGCCGTTGTTCACCGTGGCCTGATAGTCCTTAATGTCGGTGCGGAAGGCTGAGAGGTTGAGCGTCGCGCGGCGATCCCAGAACTGCGCCTTGATGCCGGCCTCGAAATGCTGGACCTGCTCGGGCCGGATCTGCCCGGCGGCGAGGATCGGGTTGCCGGCGGCATCCGTTGGCAGGCCGTTCTGGTTGATGCCGACCGTCTTGAAGGTCTTGGCATAGGTCGCATAGGTCAGGATGTCCGGGGCGACGCGGTAGCTCACTGTGAGGTCGTAGCTGAAGTTCCAGTCGCTGGCCTCCGGCGCGCTGAGCTGCGGGGTGAAGACACCGAGCTGCGCCGCACGCACAGTGCCCGTGTCCGTCGCGAAGATTTCCACACCCTGCCCATCGAAGACGCGGCGTTGATAGAAGCCTTCCTTCTTGTCATAGTTGAGGCGAAGGCCCGGCTGGATAGTCAGCGCGTCGGTGGCCTTCCAGGCCAGCTGGCCGAACAGCGCCAGGCTGGTGCTCTTGAGATATTGCGTGTTGCGCGCGGTCAGCCCATTCAGCACCGCCGGGTTGCTGGCGAGCGCACTGGTCGGGTTCAGCGTCCAGCGGCTGGATGCCGCGCCATGCTGCTCGGTTCCCTGCGTGTCGATCCGCTGGTTGAAGGCAAAGGCGCCCAGAACGAAATCGAACTGCTTGCCGCTGTAATTATAGCGCAGCTCCTGCGTGTACTGATCCTGCTGGGAAGGGTTCTGGGAGAGCGTGACGATCGGCAGGCCGGTGAAATCGCGGTCGTTCTCCGGTTTCCAGTTCCAGCTGCGCCAGGCAGTCACGGAAGTCAGCGTGCCAGGGCCGACATCCCACTTCAGCCGCAGGGCGACGCCGCCGATGACGTTGCCGGCATTGAGGCTGGCATCGAGATCGGTCAGGCGGTCAAAGCCATTGAGGCTGGGTGGCGCATAGTTCTGCGCGGCAGCTAAGGCGGCGAACTGGCGATTGAGCGGGCGCTGGGTGGCGCCGGTGCGCACGAACACCGAGCCGCAGCAGGCTGCATCCTGCTCGCTATAGTCGCCCACAAGGGTGGCGCTGAACGTGTCGGTCGGCTTCCAGAGCAATTGCCCGCGCAGGCCGATATTGTCCTGGCTCTGAATCCACCGGTCGGTCGTGACATTGTAGATCGTGCCGCGCCGGCTGGTGCTGGAGACGGCGATACGCGCAGCCAGTGTATCTGAGAGCGGGCCGGAAATGGCGGCCTTGGCCTGCTTGAAGTTCAGGCTGCCCACGCTGACCTCCGCCTTGCCCTCAAAGTCGAAGGTCGGCTGGTTGGTGGTGATGTTGATGGCGCCAGCTGTGGTATTCTTGCCGTAAAGCGTGCCCTGCGGTCCGCGCAGCACTTCGATCTGCGCAACGTCGAGAAAGTCGAAGGTGGCCGAGGCGACACGTGAATAATAAACGTCGTCGACATAGATGCCGACCCCCTGCTCGAAGCCGTCGCTGGTGAGGCCGAACGGCACGCCGATGCCGCGGATGTTCACGGCCGTGTTGCGCGGGTTCGAGGAATAGAATTGCAGCGTTGGCGCAAGCTGCTGGAGACGGCCGACGTTGAAGGCCCCGGTGCTGTCGAGCTGGGCGCCGCCGACCACGGAGACGGCAATCGGAATTTCCTGCGAGGTTTCGGAGCGCCGGCGCGCCGTCACGACGATATCCTGCGGGGCGCTGCGGTCTTCATGCGCTGCGGCCGTGCTGCGGGAGCCGGTAGCGGGCGCTGGGCCCGCGGTTTCGTCCGCTTGCGCGGTGCCATGAAAGAGAAGAGCTGCGGCGAGCGCGCTCAGCGAAAGAAGCGGTCTGTTGACCATGGTGAAATCCCCTTGTTCGGAAAAAAAGGGATGCCTCCAGTGGTCCGGTCAGCATCATGCTATGGGTCTGTTATCGCGCGGGCGGCCAGGCGGCCCGACGGAAAGGGTTAGGCGGTCAGCCTGGTCTTCTCGGTCACCTCGATCTGGACGAGGCGGCCTTCGTGCACAGTCAAATGCACGGCGCCGAATTTGAGGCGGTCAAGATGCTGCCGAATCAGAGAAAGCGCGCTGCCATGGGGATCGTCCCCGCTCTGGGCGGCGGAATGGGTCGTGGGTGTGGACATCGGCCGTTCCTCCTGTTGTGCCGGGTCGGAGGCGCCAACTTAACTCAATCGATTATATTGACAATAGGATTGCGATGAACATTTGCTTTTCCGCGAGGAACAGCAGCTTCCTCCTGCGCCGCCCAATCTTCGCTAAGGTCGGCGTGCAGGCATGAGCCCCTTCACAGACCGGCGCGCGAAGACCCAGCGGCCGTCCTCCCGCACCAGATCGTCCTCATAGGCGGCCATGAGCATGGGCGTGGGCCGGTTCCGCTCATCCGGCACGACGTAGAGCGACATGGACGTCGCCCTCGCGCTGTCCGCGCCGGTGAAGGTCACGACCTCGTTGAAGAACAGGTGATAATTCGGCTCTGCAAAGCCCATGGCATTGCCGGCGAAGACCTTGCGCATCATCTCGCCGGCAGCCTGCCCCCGCGCTTCTGCGCCACCGCCGGCGGCATAGACGCCATCCTTACCGAACAGTCGCCCGAACCCCGCGAAGTCGCGCGCATCGAGCGTGCTGCCATAAGCGACGAGCAGCGCGTGGATGGCGGCGCGATCGGCGGTTTCGTCGCGCTGGGCGCTGGCCGGAAGAGCCGCGCCGGCGAGCAGCGCGATCGCGGCGATGGAGCGCAGCGCGATCATTGCGCGGCCTGACGCGCGCGGACGACCTTCATCCATTCCTCGGCTGTGGGCATCACCGGATAATCGACGCGGCGCCGGATCTTCCATTCGCCATTCTCGCGGATGAATTCGTCCTCATAGCGGCCCGCGAGCGCCGGCACCGGCTCGCCATTCGGGCCGCGCCAGATGAGCAGGTGGCGCGAGTGCGCGGTCGCCCGGTTGCCGTCGATGTCGATCTGGATATTGGACGTGAGGTGATAGTTCTCGTTGTTCACGAAGCCCGCGGGCGGCGTGCCGTAGAGGTTGATGAGCAACTGCCGGATTGCCCCGCGCCCCTTGTGGACGGCCTTGCCGTTCGCCCATTCGCCGTCGGTGGCAAACAGATTTGCATAGGCGGCATAGTCGCGGGCATCCTGCGTGGCGGCATAATCGACGATGATGCGCCGGATCGCCAGCTCATCCTCCACCCGCTGCAGCCGTTGCTCGACGGTGAGCGGCGCTTTTGGCGTCTCCGCCAGGCTCGCCCCGCTCAGTCCGGCCATGGCCAGCAGGCCTGCAGCTATAATTGCATCACGCATCGCACTCTCCCTCTGTTCTGTGCGCCCTTGCCGGGCATCATCGAGCGGAGGCTAATGGCCGAAGGTGGAAATTTGAATGGATGCGCTGTCCTCAAGGCTGACGGCGATTGCTTAGCATGGTAGCGATTGCCAATCGCACGATCGTGTCAGGAGGGAGAGGAGAGGGACTATGGACTATCGCTATCTGGGGCGCAGCGCCCTCAAGGTCTCGCCGCTTTGCCTCGGCACCATGATGTTCGGCGGCGCGACCGACGAGCCCACGGCGACGCGGATCATCCACAAGGCACGCGACCAGGGCATCAATTTTCTCGACACCGCCGATGGCTATAATGACGGCCAGTCTGAGGAAGTGGTGGGCCGGGCGATCCGCGACCATCGGCATCATTGGATCGTCGCCACCAAATTCGGCCATGCCTTCGGGAAGGGGCCGAATGAGGGCGGGCAATCGCGCAAATGGATCGTGCAGGATGTCGAGGCGAGCCTTAAGCGGCTGGGCACCGACTATATCGACCTCCTTTATTTCCATAAGGCCGATCCTCATGCGCCCTTCGAGGAAGGGCTGCGGGCGATCGACGATCTGATCGCGCAGGGGAAGCTGCGTTATTATGGCGTGTCGAACTTTCGCGGCTGGCGCATTGCCGAGATCTGCCGCGCGGCGGACGCCATTGGCATGGATCGGCCGATTGCCAGTCAGCCGCTCTATAATATGGTCGATCGCCTCGTTGAGGTGGAGCAGATGCCCGCCGCTGGCCATTATGGCCTGGGCGTGGTGCCCTACAGCCCGCTGGCCCGGGGGGTGCTGAGCGGCAAATATGCCGGTGACGGGCCGCCGCCGGCGGACTCTCGCGCCGCGCGGGGCGACATCCGTCTCAAGCAGACCGAGTGGCGCACCGAATCGCTGGCCATTGCCGAGGCGGTCAATGCCCATGCCGCTGCCAAGGGCGTGAGCACCGTCGCCTTCGCGCTGGCTTGGGTGCTGCGCAACCGGTTCGTCAGCGCCGCAATTGCCGGCCCGCGCACCGAGGCGCAGTGGGATGCCTATCTGGATGCACTGAGCGTGCCGATGGGCCCAGAGGACGAGGCCTTTGCCGACGGACTGGTGGCGCCCGGTTATGCCTCCACCCATGGCTATACCGATCCGGCCTATCCCATCGAAGGCCGGCAGGTGCGCAGCTGAGCATGGCCGCTGCGGCGGATATCTACGCGGCTCCGGCGGTATCGGTCGATGCGCTGCATGACCAGCTCTATCGCGGCGATATCGTCCGTTTCCGGGCGCTGCCGGCGATGCGCGCGCTGGCGGATCATGCTCGCGCCTTCGTGGAGCAGCACCTCGCGCCCCACGATCCGGAGCGCATTCACGAGGCGCTGGACAGGGTGGCGCTGGCCGAGACGCTGGACGCCGTGCAGCGCGCCTTCTCCAATGACGCGCAAGCCAAGCACTTATGGCGCGCGCTGTTCGAGGCGGTGGGATTGCAGGCCGACGACGTGGCTCGGGATCGGCTGCTGCTGCGCTTCCAGCCGCCCGTGCCGCCGGATAACCAGCCGCACAGCGCGCGCAGCACAGCGACGGTCGGCTTTCATCGCGATAGTTGGGGCACCAATCTGGCGGCGCAGGTCAACTGGTGGGCGCCGGTCTGGCCGATCACAAGCGGGCGCACCTTCGCGTTTCTGCCCGAATTGTTCGACCGGCCGATCCCCAATGACAGCGTCGATTTCGATCTCTCCGAGGCGATGGCCCGGCGGCGCACCGGCAGCGCCTCAGCCGATCGCGGGCGCATGGCGCCGCGCCCGCTCGTCCCCATCGATGCCGCCCAGGGCACGCCGGTGCTGATCGCGCCGGGCGAGATCATCGCCTTTTCGGCACAGCACGCTCATGTCGGGGTGGAGAACCGGACCGGGCTGACGCGCATCTCGCTGGAGACGCGCACTGTTCGGATCAGCGATCATCTGGCAGGGCGCGGCGCGCCGAATATCGATAGTCGCGCGCGCTGGACTGCCTATGCGCTGTTCCGGCGGCTCAGCGATGGCAGACCGCTGGCCGATGTGCTGGGGGTCAGCCCGTTGATGCCCTTTGGCGAGGGGCCGGCGGTTCCCGGGATTTAGGACCCGAGCACGGCTTTCACCGGTTCCACCTCATAACCCAGCGCCTCCGCGACGGCGGGGCAGGTGACCTTGCCGGCATGGACATTGAGGCCATTGGCCAGATGCGGGTCGCGGGCAAGCGCGGCGCGCCAGCCGAGATCGGCGATGCTGAGCGCATGGGGCAGGGTGACGTTGTTCAGCGCGTAGGTGCTCGTCCGCGCGACGGCACCGGGCATGTTGGCGACGCAATAATGCACGATGCCGTCCACGATGAAGGTCGGCTCGGCATGGGTGGTGGGCCGGCTGGTCTCGAAACAGCCGCCCTGATCGATCGCGACATCGACGAGCACCGCGCCGCTCTTCATGGATGAGAGCATGTCGCGTGAGACCAGCTTCGGCGCGGTGGCACCGGGCACCAGCACCGCGCCGATCACCAGATCCGCATCCACAAGGCTTTCCGCAAGCGCCGCCCGGCCGGAGAAGCGGGTCTTCGCGCGCCCCTCGAAGTGGGTGCCGAGACGCTCCAGAACATCCGGATTGCGGTCGAGGATCGTCACGTCGGCGCCCAATCCTGTGGCCATTTGCGCGGCATTGAAGCCGACCACGCCGCCTCCGAGAATGACCACCTTGGCCGGCAGGACGCCCGGCACGCCGCCGAGCAGAACGCCGCGCCCGCCATGCGCCTTCTCAAGCGCGGTCGCGCCGGCCTGTATGCTCATCCGCCCGGCCACCTGGCTCATCGGTTTGAGCAAGGGCAGCGTGCCCTGTGGGCCGGTCACCGTTTCATAGGCGATGGCCGTCACACCGGAGCGAACGAGATCGGCCGTCTGGGCGGCATCGGGGGCGAGATGGAGATAGGTGTAGAGAATCTGCCCGGGCCGAAGCATTGCGCGCTCCTCCGCCTGCGGCTCCTTGACCTTGACGATCATCTCGCACTGCTCGAACACCGTCCGCGCATCGGGCTGGATGATCGCTCCGGCGGCGCGATAGTCCTCATCGCTGCTGCCGATGCCTAGACCCGCGGCCTGTTCGACCCAGACCTCATGGCCATGCGCCACCAGTTCGCGCACGCTCTCCGGGGTGAGACCGACACGATATTCGTGGTTCTTGATTTCCCTAACTGTCCCGATGCGCATCGAATTTCTCCTGTCTTCTGCACATAGGAGAGGATGTGTTGGAGACAATGAGGCGGCGGGCCGCGCGGGGGCGACGATGCGCCGCCTGGATCTCAGGTGCCCCGCGCGTAGGCCCGCATGAAGATGTGCGTGAAGCGCAGCGCATAGACGTCAATCTCGGCGTCGTTCAGTCGCTCGAATCCCCAGATCGCCCGCATGTGCTGGCCGATGCACAGGCCCATCAGGGCTTCGACCATGACTGCGGGGTCTTCCTCGATCAGCGCGCCGCTGGCGACTTGCCGGGCAAAGAAAGCCTGCAATGCGCCTTGGACGGGCCGGGCGGCCCGCTCATGGAAAATCTTGCCGACCTCGGGAAAGCGCCCACTCTCCGCAACGACCAGCCGCCAGGTGGCCTGCCCATCGGGTGACGTGATCTTGCGCAGGAAGGCGCGACAGAAGGCGATGAGCGTGCACTCAAGATCGGCTTTCGTTGCCAGCACATCCTGAATCTCGGCGCGAAACTGCAGGCTGACTTCCTCAACGACGGCGGCGAACAGGTCTTCCTTGGATCGGAAATAGCCCCACAACGTCGCTTTGGAGCCGCCAAGCGTCTTGAGCAGGCCGGACATCGACGTGCCGGCATAACCATGCTCCAGAAATGAGGTGCGCGCAGCATCGACAATGGCCTGCCGGCGGTCCTGCTTGCGGCTTTCCCGGCGCGTGACGGCGAGTGTTTCAGTATCCTGCTCCATAACCGTACTATACAGTACAGTTTTCTGTTGACAACCCCGTCATTGAGGATCAGAGCGCTGACTGTACCCAACAGTACGGTTTTTCGACTCATGGCCACGACTTTCCTGTCCCGACGCGCTGGTGCCCTGCTCGCGATGCTGGCTCTCCCCGGCTGCGCGGCCGTCCCCCATATGGGGCCGGCACCGGCCATCGCGCCGGCCGACCATTACGCGGCGAGCCAGAGCCTGACTCCGACCGCCCCAGGCGCGCCTTGGGTCAAGGCGGATTGGTGGACCAGCTATGGCGACCCGCAGCTCGACGGGCTGATTCAGGAGGCGCTGGCCGGATCGCCGGATCTCGCGGTCGCGTTAGCGCGCGTCCGCCGGGCCGAGGCGATCGCCCAGCAGTCCGGCGCGGCCCGCTTGCCCTCGCTCGATGTGTCGGCCGGCGGCTCCGCTGCCAAGCAAAGCTATAATAACGGCATTCCGCCGGCCTTCGTGCCGCAGGGCTGGAACAGCTCGGGCAATGTCCACGCCGCGCTCGGCTTCGATCTTGACCTCTGGGGTCGCAATCGCGCGGCCTATGCCGCTGCCCGCTCGGATGCCGAGGCGGCGCAGCTCGATTATCAGCAGGCGGCACTGATGCTCTCCACCAATGTCGCGGATGCCTATGCCGATCTGGCGCGGCTGTTCGCGCAGCGGGCGGTTCTGCAGACGGCGCTGGAGGTGCGCGAGAAGACGCAGGGCCTGGTGAGCGATCGCGTGACCTCCGGCCTCGATACCCAGGCAGAGCTCAAGCAGGCCAGCGCTGCCGTTCCGGCCGCCCGCAGCGATCTCGCCGCGACGGATGAGCAGATCGGGCTGGCTCGCAATCGGCTGGCGGCCCTGCTCGGCGCCGGCCCCGATCGCGGTCTGGCGATCATGCCGCCGGCGGTGACCATCGCGGCGCGGGGCATTCCCGAGAATGTCACCACCGATCTGGTCGGTCGCCGGCCCGACATTGCCGCCGCGCGGGTGCGGGTAGAGGCCGAGGCGAGCCGCATCAAGGTTGCCCGCGCCGATTTCTATCCCGCTATCAACCTGTCCGCGATCTTCGGCTTTCAGTCGCTTGGGCTATCCAACCTGTTCAAGAGCGGCTCCGACTATGGCAGCGTTGGTCCGGCGATCACCCTGCCGATCTTTCGCGGCGGCGCGCTGCAAGGGCAGTATAAAGGCGCCCGCGCCGGCTATGACGAGGCCGTGGCGAGCTACGACCGGACAGTGACCGACGCCTATCGCGCCGTCGCAGATGCCGTCGTCAGCCAGCGCGCGCTTGCCGTTCAGCTTGAGCAATCGCGCAAGTCGCTCGCGGATTTCGAAGCGGCTTATGCGATTGCCACGCAGCGTTACGAGGGTGGGCTCTCCACCTTTCTCGATGTGCTGACCGCGCAGGACCGTGCGCTGCAGGCCAAGCGCACCGTGGCCGATCTTCAGGCGCGGGCCTTCACGCTCGACGTCGCACTCGTCCGTGCGCTCGGCGGCGGATTTACCGATACGGGCACGGCTGCCCAAACGACGCCCACCAAGGATGCTACCCATGGCTGAAGCTGACCCTCACTTCCCCGCCGCTACTGCAACGCAAACGTCGGACGCTGCGCCCTCCCGCAGTCGGCGCAAGACGGCTTTGCTGGCGATTGCCGGCGCGGTTCTGCTCGCGGGCATCGGTTATGGCGGATGGTATGCCGCCATCGGCAGCCACTATGTCGAGACCGACAATGCCTATGTCGGCGCAGATACCGCGCAGATTACCCCCATGGTCGGCGGACAGGTGGCGGCCGTGCTCAAGACGGACACGGACAGCGTGAAGGCGGGCGACATCCTTGTCCGGCTCGATGATCGCGATGCGCAGATTGCCCTCGCGACCGCGCAGGCCGAATTGGCCAAGGCGCGCCGCCAGTTCGGGCAGGCGAGCGCGACAAGTAACGCGCTGTCCGATCAGGTTCTCGCCCGGGGCGCGGACATCCGCAGCACGCAGGCCCAACTCGTCGCGGCGCAGGCCTCGTTCGAGAAGGCGCAGGTCGATTATAGCCGGCGCAAGGCGCTCTCCGCCAATGGCGCAGTCTCCGGTGATGAGCTGACGGCGGCGACCAACGCGCTGGCCAGCGCGCGTGCCGCGCTGGAGCAGGCCAAGGCCGCCATGGCGCAGGCCAACGCCTCGCGCGGGGTTGCCGCGGGCAATCTCGCCGCCAATGATGCGTTGATCCAGGGCAGCACCGTGGAGACCAATCCGGATGTGCTCGCCGCAAAGGCAAAAGTGCGTCAGGCCGAGCTCGATCTTGAGCGAACCGTCATCCGCGCACCCATCGATGGCGTCATCGCCAACCGGACCGTGCAGGTGGGCCAGCGCATCGCGCCGGGCGCGACGGTGATGCGCGTGGTCCCGGTCGGTCAGGTGTATGTCGATGCCAATTTCAAGGAAAGCCAGCTCACCAAGGTGAAGCCGGGCCAGCCGGTGACGCTGGTCTCCGACCTGTACGGCAGCAACGTCGAATATCATGGCCGCGTCGTCGGCTTTTCGGGTGGCACCGGATCGGCCTTCGCGCTGATCCCCGCCCAGAATGCGACCGGCAACTGGATCAAGGTGGTGCAGCGCCTGCCGGTGCGCGTCGCGCTCGACGCCAAGGAGCTGGCCGCGCATCCGCTGCGGGTTGGGCTCTCGATGACCGCCGAGGTCGATACATCGGCGCGTTGAGCGCGACCGGATAGGAAGGGCACAGACATGGCCAGCAAGGCGGACGATTTCACGCCGCTCTCGGGCGCTGCGCTGGTGATTGCCGGCGCGGTGCTCGCGCTCAGCAATTTCATGATCGTGCTGGACACGACGATCGCCAATGTCTCGGTGGCGCACATTGCCGGCTCGCTCGGCATCTCGGCCTCGCAGGGCACATGGATCATCACATCCTATGCGGTCGCGGAAGCGATCTGCGTGCCGCTGACCGGCTGGCTTGCGGGGCGCTTCGGCACCGTGCGCACCTTTACCTTCGGCATGATTGGCTTTGGCATCTTCTCGGTGCTCTGCGGCCTTTCGAGCAGCCTCGGGATGCTGGTCGCCTTCCGCATCGGCCAGGGGCTGTGCGGTGGGCCGCTAATGCCGCTCAGCCAGACCTTGCTGATGCGCATCTTCCCCAAGCATCTGCGCGGGCAGGCAATGGGCCTGTGGGCGATGACCACCGTTATCGCGCCGATCCTCGGCCCTATCCTGGGCGGAACCATCAGCGATAGCTGGTCCTGGCACTGGATTTTCTTCATCAATATTCCGGTTGCCGCGCTCTGCGCTTATGGCGCGACCCGCTTCCTGCGCCACGCGGAGACCAGAACCGAGAAGATGCGTGTCGACACGATCGGGCTGGCGCTGCTGATCCTGTGGATCGGCGCGCTGCAGATCATCCTCGACATCGGCCGCGAGCATGACTGGTTTGGGGACAGCAAGATCGTGATCCTGGCGATCATCGCGTTGATCGGCTTCGCGCTGTTCCTCGCCTGGGAGCTGACCGAGGCGCAACCGATCGTCAATCTGCGGGTGTTCCGGCATCGCGGCTTTTCAGCGGCGGTGCTCAGCCTGTCGCTTGCCTTCGGGACGATGTTCTCGGCGGTGGTGCTCATCCCCCAGTGGCTGCAGACCGACCTTGGCTATACCGCCACCGATGCGGGCTATGTGACCGCCTTTATGGGCGTGGCTGCCGTCATCATGTCGCCGATTGTCGGCAAGCTCACCAACAAGGTCGATCCGCGCATTTTGGTGACATTCGGCATCCTGTGGCTCGGGCTCACGTCGCTGCTGCGGGCGCACTGGACGTCGGGCGCCGACTTCTGGACGCTGGCCTTCCCGCAGCTGATGCAGGGCATTGGTATGCCCTTCTTCTTCATTCCGCTCACCACCATCGCGCTTTCGGCGGTGGACCCGGACGAGACCGCGTCGGCGGCGGGCGTGATGAGCTTCCTGCGCACGATGGCGGGTGCCATCGGCACTTCCGTCGCGACGACCATGTGGGCCAATAGTGCCGTGACAGCACGCAGCGAGATGGTCGGCGCCATGAACAGCGAGGCGACGCGCGAGGCGCTGCAAGGCGCCGGCTTTTCGCTGGATCAGGTACGCGGGGTGATCGAGCAGACCGTCCAGCAGGAAAGCCTGACGGTTGCGATCAACCACATGTTCCTGCTGTCCGCAGCCGCCTTCGTGTTCGCTGCCGCAGCAGTATGGTTCGCCCCCCGGCCGAAAAGGGCCGTCGATCCGGGCGCGGCACACTGATGGACACCCTCAGCCGACTCGATATCGAGCGGACCGAGGGTGCCTCATTCCAAGCTGGTTAGTGAGGGCGCCTCAAACGTCGAGATTGGCGACGTTGAGGGCGTTGTCCTGGATGAACTCGCGGCGTGGTTCGACGATGTCGCCCATCAGGCGCGTGAAGATCTCGTCGGCGACGTCCGCCTGCTCGATCTCGACGCGGAGCATCGAGCGCACATTGGGGTCGAGCGTGGTTTCCCATAGCTGGTCGGCGTTCATCTCGCCAAGGCCCTTATAGCGCTGGATCGAGAGGCCCTTGCGGCCGGCGGCCAGCACGGCGTCGAGTAGCTCGGACGGGCGGGTGATCCGCACGCCGCGGGCCTGCGCAGCGGTGGGTGCGGCGGTCTCTTCGCCGTCGCTGTCTTCCGCCTCGTTCTCGGCCTGCGCCTGCGCGGCGGCCGCGCGTGCGGCGAGCAGATGGCTTGGGCTGGCGTAGAGGCTCGCCTGCTCCTTGGTCAGCGTGTCCAGTTTGCGGGCTTCGGCGGAATTGAGGAAGGCCGGCTCGATGATGTGGTGATCGGTCACGCCGCGCACCAGCCGCTCGAGATGATAGCCGCCCTCGGCCGAGAGGCGGCCGGTCCAGCGGCCTTCCTCGTCGGTCCGGTCCAGCCATTCCGCCGCGCGGGCGAGGGCCTGCGCGCGGGCATCGTCGGAGAGATCGAAGGCCAGCGCGCCGGCCAGCGCCAGCGCCTCGACGATCGCACCGTCATAGCGACGCGGCACATAGCGCATCAGCGCGCGGCTGCGCCGGGCATGGTCGATGAGGTCGCGCAGGTCCTGACCCGAGCGGGTGCCGGTTTCCGTCTCCAGCACCAGTGTATCGACGCCATTGTCGACCAGATACTGGTCGAGCGCGGCCTCGTCCTTCAGGTAGACTTCGCTGCGCCCGCGCGTGGCTTTGTAGAGCGGCGGCTGGGCGATGTAGAGATGGCCTGCCTCGATGATCTGCGGCATCTGCCGGTAGAAGAAGGTCAGCAGCAGCGTGCGGATGTGCGCGCCGTCCACGTCGGCGTCCGTCATGATGACGATCTTGTGGTAGCGCAGCTTCTCCAGATTGAAGTCGTCGCGAATGCCGGTGCCCATCGCCTGGATGAGCGTGCCGATCTCGCGGCTAGCCAGCATCCGGTCGAACCGGGCCCGCTCGACATTGAGGATCTTGCCGCGCAGGGGCAGGATCGCCTGGAAATGCCGGTCGCGGCCCTGCTTGGCGGAGCCACCGGCCGAATCGCCCTCGACGAGGAACAGTTCGGACTTGGCGGGATCGCGCTCCTGACAGTCGGCGAGCTTGCCGGGCAGGGAGGCGATGTCCATCACGCCCTTGCGGCGAGTCAGTTCGCGGGCCTTCTTGGCAGCCTCGCGCGCGGCGGCGGCATCGACGACCTTCTGGATGATCGACTTGGCGTGGCCGGGATTTTCCTCGAGCCACTCCTGCATCTTGTCGGCCATCAGGCTTTCAAGCGGCTGGCGCACCTCGGAGGAGACCAGCTTGTCCTTGGTCTGGCTGCTGAACTTGGGATCGGGCAGCTTGACCGAGACAATGGCGGTCAGCCCCTCGCGCATGTCCTCACCGGTAAGACTGACCTTCTCCTTCTTGAGCAGGCCGGACTTGTCGCCATAGCTGTTGAGCGTGCGGGTCAGCGCGGCGCGGAAGGCGGCCAGATGAGTGCCGCCGTCCCGCTGCGGGATGTTGTTGGTGAAGCAGAGGACGTTTTCGTAATAGCTGTCGTTCCACTCCAGGGCCACATCGATGCCGATGCCGTCCCGGTCGGCCGAGATGGCGATGGGGTCGGGCATCAGCGCGTTCTTGTTGCGATCAAGATATTTCACGAAGGCCGCGATGCCGCCCTCGTAGAACAGGTCGTGCTCCTTCACCTCTTCATGGCGCTTGTCGCGCAGCAGGATGCGCACGCCTGAGTTCAAGAAGGCAAGCTCGCGATAGCGATGCTCCAGCTTGTCGAAATCGAACTCGGTGACGTTCTTGAACGTGTCGGTCGAGGCGAGGAAGGTGACGCGCGTGCCCTTTTTGGGCTTGCCGTCGACCACAGGCGCATCGCCGCGCACGACGAGCGGGCCTTCCGCATTGCCATAACGGAAGCGCATCCAGTGCTCCTTGCCTTCGCGCCACACGGTTAGCTCCAGCCACTCGGACAGCGCGTTGACGACGGAGACGCCGACGCCGTGCAGGCCGCCGGACACTTTATAGGCATTGTCGTCGGAGGTGTTCTCGAACTTCCCGCCGGCGTGGAGCTGGGTCATGATGACCTCGGCCGCCGAAACGCCTTCCTCGCGGTGAATGTCCGTCGGGATGCCGCGACCATTATCCTCGACCGAAACGGAACCGTCCGGGTTCAGCTCGATCAGCACCAGATCGCAATGTCCGGCCAGCGCCTCGTCAATGGCGTTGTCGCTCACCTCGAAGACCATGTGATGCAGGCCGGAGCCGTCATCGGTATCGCCGATGTACATGCCGGGGCGCTTGCGCACGGCGTCCAGGCCCTTGAGCACCTTGATGCTGTCGGCGCCGTAATCATTTGCGTTCTGAGCGGGGGTCGTATTGCTATTGTCCGTCATGCCCCAGCCTATAGGAAAAGGGGGCGACGAACGGAAGCGAAATGCTGTTTTTTCACCGCGCGGGAAGGGGCGCTCATGGCCCATTCAGGCAGAAGAGGGTAGAGCGGCAATCGGGCGCGGGAAATGGGAAACCGGAAAGGACGCAGGATGCGTTTCATGTCTCGCCTGTTCACAGGCATTATCGGGGTCGCGATGGTCGCTACGGTGCCCGCCGCTGCCCAATCGACTCGCGCAGCAGAGGCGCAGGCCAAGGCTGACGCCAAGCTCGCCAAGGCGCTGGAAGGGCGCACCGCCGGAGAGCCGGTCCGGTGCATCAGCCTGAGCAGCGTGCGCTCAACGCAGATCATCGACAAGACGGCGATCATCTATGAAGTCGGCGGCAAGCTTTACGTCAACCGGCCGGTGAGCGGCGCCTCGTCGCTCGACGATGACGATATTCTCGTCACCAAGACGAGCAGCTCGCAGCTGTGCGATGTCGATATCGTACGGCTGGTGGATCGCGCCGGGCACTTCCCGCGCGGGTTCGTCAGCCTGGGCAAGTTCGTTCCCTATGAGAAGGTGAAGACCGCGAGCTGAACTCATTCCGACATGATTATCATAAAAAAGAGGCTCCCGGCGGTGCGCTGGGAGCCTCTTTTGTATCTGCGGGCCCCGTGCACGGGGCCAAACGATCAGGCGGCGCTCTTCGCGGCCTTGTTCTGCTGGTAGCGCTCAATGGCTTCCAGCGTGATCTGGCGAGCTTCCGCGCTGTTGCCCCAGGTGCCGACACGCACCCACTTCTCGGCCTCAAGATCCTTATAGTGCGTGAAGAAGTGCTCGACCTGCTTGAACACGATGTCGGGCAGATGCTCCTTCTCGGTCACATTGGCGTAATAAGGGAAGGTCGCGTCGTCGGGAACGCAGAGCAGCTTCTCGTCACCACCATGCTCATCCTCGAGATTGAGAACGGCGATGGGGCGGGCGCGCACCACCGAGCCGGGGATGAAGGGCGAGCGGGCCACGACCAGCGCATCGAGCGGATCGCCATCGGGCGAGAGCGTGTGCGGCACGAAACCGTAATTTGCGGGGTAGCGCATCGGCGTGTGCAGGATGCGATCGACGAACAGGGCGCCCGATGCCTTGTCGAACTCATATTTCACCGGCTCGCCACCGGTCGGCACCTCGATGACGACATTGAGGCTTTCCGGCGGATTGCTGCCGACAGGAATCATATCGATGTTCATGGTTTTTCGCACCCACAGGTTAATTGACGGAAGTCTCGCCGGTCCGCGCTGTCAGCAGTCGGTCGAGACTGGTTGAACCCTCTTGTGATTTTTCGAGGCGCGGATAGCGCAGGCCGCCGGAATAATCGAGCGTGATCGTGCGATATCTTTTGTCCCGCCTCAGGGTCAGGACGAGCGGATGTTTTTGGGCCGTTGCCCGGACCCCCTCGCGGAAGACATCGGCGGAAAACTCGGTGTCGCCAACCGCCGTGATCGAATCGCCGACCGCGATGGCGGCCTTGAAGGCGGGGCTATCCCAGATGACGGAGCGCACGACACCATCTTCCCCGACGATCAGCCCGGGGCCGAAGCTCTGGTCGACATATTTGCCCACGGTCTCGGCGGCCCGAATCGTCGAGTTGGTGATAAGGCCGTAGGTCAGCTTGTAGCCGCCTAGGTCGAACCCAGCCTTGGTGACCTCGCTATTGGTCTGCTCTATCCGCTCGCGCAGTAGCCCGTCCCAATCATAAGCGACGACGCCGTTCAGCGTGTCGATCACATCCTGGCGATTGTAGGTCAGCACGCCCCAGTCGCGATCGTTCACGCCGAAGAAGGCCTTGGCGAAATCATCGATGCCGCGCGCGCCAGCGGTTTCGCGGCGGATGATGGCGTCCACTTCCAGCCAGATCATCAGGCCTTCATTATAATAATCTTCCGAGCGCTGCCAGCTCGTCCAGGCCTTGGGGCGGCGGGCCGCGATGATCGGATCGTATGTGGTGTCGATCACTGGGCGCCAGGTGCGGCCTCTGGTCGCGTCGAGCCGCGCCGCGATGGCGGCCAGCGCATCGAGCGTCTCGGCCTTGCTCAGCAGTCCCGAGCGGGCGGAGAGCACATAGCCCCAGAACTGGGTCTGTCCTTCATACACCCAGAGCAGATCGTCCTGCATGGGGGTCGCGAAATCGGGGGTCCAGAGCATCTCCGGGCGGCGATATTTGCCGTTCCAGCTATGGGTGAATTCGTGCGCGAGCAGGTCGCGGTCGCCCAGCGCAGCCTCCCACTGCGTGAAGTAGCCCAGCGAGACGCCATTTTCGCTGAGCCGGTGATGCTCCAGGCCGATGCCGCCCAGCTTGTCCGAGATGGAGAGCAGGAAATTATAGCGATCATAATGGCGCGCGCCGAACAGCGCGACGGCTTCATCGACAAGGCGGCGGTGCAGATTGATCTGCGGCTCGGTGGCTTTGAGCTCTTCCGGCGTATCGGCAAAGACGCTCAGCCGCACGTCTGGCGCCAGCGCGATCTCGCGGCTGTGGAGCCCTGCGAAGATCGGCGAATCGACCAGCGTTTCATAATCGGTCTCCTCGTAGCGGACCGTCTTGCCGTCGCGCTCACTGGCCAGCGCAGTCGCCGCGGTCCAGCCTTCCGGTAGCGTCACGCTGGCCTGAATCGGGATGCGGCGGGTGTAGAAGCCGGCCGGATAAAGCGAGACGCTGTCCCACTGCAGGTTGAGCAGCGAGTCGGTCATCACGATCCGGCCCTGATTGCCCGCGGTGGGCGCCAGAAACTGGAAGTTGGCGATTACGGCGCCTGCCCCGTCCGGCACGGAGAGGTGAAAGGCGTAGACGTTGAGCGGGTCGCGCTTCCAGCGCAACGGCCGGCCGTCCGCGGTCGTGAAGCTAAGGCCGGCGATCTTCTCGATCTGCCCGCGTGGGGCGTGGTGGCCCGGCAGCCATTCCGGCAGCAGCAGGGTCAGCGGGCCGCCGGTTGACATGGGGATGGTCTCGCGAATGGTGATGATGCGCCGGTCCACATCCGTCGCGTCCACCTCCAGCTTGAGCGTGCCGCTGGTCCAGGCGATGTCCCGCGCTTGCGGCACGGTGCTCAGGATCGGCAGCGCGGCGGGGGCCGAGCGCGGCGGCGGCGCGGCGGCATCCTGGGCGAGAAGGGCGCTCGCGGGCAGGGTCAGCAGGAGTAGGGCAGGCAAAAGGCAACGGCGCATCATGGCACTCCGGGGAAATAGATGCGCCCAGCATGACAAGGGGGTGGCAACGCGTCCACCCCCTCGGTCGATATCCTACGCTTGGTCTTTAGGCTGCGCGCGGCAGCTTGCTGGCGTCCGCCCAATTGCCATGCAGGCCCGAGCGGATGCGGATCGGCAGCTTGGCGCGGGCGATCGGCCCGGCGGGCAAGTTGAGCGCGTCGAGCACCACCAGGTCGGAATAGTTGGTGATGAGATTGTCCACGAGCGCGATGATGTAGCCATCGCCCTCCGGCGCATCGGCCGAGCGCGGCACGAAGCAGGGTTCCTGGATGATCGATTCCGGCCCCGCCCACCAGCAGTCCTCGGTGCGGGCAACGAGATCCCAATGGCCGATCTTGTTCATCTTGAAGCCGCTGGCGCGCCCGCGCAGGAAGTCCATCGGCATGTCCGGGTCCATGACAAGGCCCCAGCCGTGGCGATAGGGCTGGCCGACGAAGCGCTCGTCGATGCGGGGAAATTCGTCGATCCAGTCGGTGAGCTTCTCGATGCTGGCGAATTCTTCACCGTTGGAGGCCAGGTCGACCGTCCAGCGGGTCAGGAAGGGACGCGCCGCGACCGGATCGAAGCTGTCGTCATGGATATCCGGGAAGAAGGGGAAGCTGTTCCCTTTCGCCTCGCAGGTGTCGAAGTGAATCTTGGTGCCATCCTGATAGGCGTTCATGACATGGCTGGCGAAACAGTTGTCGCGCTTGAACCAGCGAATGTCGGAGCCATCAGCGCCGCGCTTCAGCACGCCAAGGTAGACCGGGAGCGTCTTGTCGAAGCCGAAATGCGGCTTGCCGGCCTTCAGCCGATCCCAATTGCCGGTGATCGGCACGATGTGGAAGATCACATAATCCTGCGTCAGGCCGAAGTCGTGCATCATGCAATAATAGGGCACCTTGAAGAAGGTCTCGAACAGCACATTGCCCTGCGGGTCGATCTCGAAATAGCTGACATCATCGGTCAGCACGCCGGTCGCGGCATAGCCATGGTTGCAGAAATTGCCGGTGACGGGGTCGATCTTGCCATGGCCGGAGAAGGTCTGGTTTTTGATCTTGCCGTCAAAATTCGTGTAGCCCTCGGTTTCCAGGCTGAGCGGATCCATGATGAGGCAGGGGCTGTCCTCCTTCATCGCATAAAGCTTGCCGGCATGGACCATGACGTTGGTGTTGGCCGTGCCGCGGATCATGCCCTTAACGCTCTCGTCATCGGTCAGCGGATTGCGATACATGCCGAACAGCGACTTGCCGGCGGCCCGCTCGGCCTTCCACTTGTCGGTCTGCGCGTAGCGCTGGCGGAAATCGACCTTGCCATCATGGAAGTGGAACAGGCTGACCATGCCGTCGCCATTGAAGAACTGGTCGTTCTCGAACATCGGCGGGAATTGCGCATCGGGGTGGACGCGATGGAAGGTGCCATTGAGTTGCGCGGGGATTTCTCCCTCGACTTCCATATCCAGAATGTCGCCTTCGATGCGCAACGGGCGCAGCACGCCTGTCATGCCGGGCGTATTGGGGTAGTGGGCCATCCGACTCTCCTTGATTGATCTCTCAACAAGTCGAGTGAATGGGCGCTTTCGGCAGGGGCGGCGTTGATCCGTGTCAAACCCTCCGCCTCGTCGCGCTTCAGGTGAAGTGGATGGGGCGAACCTTATTCGCCAGGAAAGCGCGCGAAGCTCGGCAGGGCATCCAGCGTGATCATCCAGTGCGGCCGCTCGGCGGTCTGGATCTGCACTTGCGGCGGCAGCGCCTCGGGATCGTCGAACGTGGCGGCCTGGATGTCGATCAGCCCGGGCAGCGCCTCCGGATTTGTGAAGAACAGGCCCGTGCCGCAGACGGGGCAGAAGCTCCGGGTCACGGACGGGGAGGAATGATAATCGCTGACATTGCCAGTCAGCACCGTCACCGCCTTTTCCGCAAAGGCGGCCCAGAGCACCATCGGCGCGCCGGATGATTTGCGGCAGTCCGCGCAATGGCAGAGCGCCACATGCTCGGGCGTTCCTGTTGCCCGGTAACGCACCGCGCCGCATTGACAACCGCCTTCGAAGCTGTCGCTCATCATCGTCTCCTCAAGTCCGCTTTGGAACATAAAGAGAACAAGCTGCCCTTGCAAGCCGGTTTCCTTAAAGCGCGATTCCCGCTAGAGGCGCGGCCATGGCGAAAATCGAGACACCCCGGCCCGTTCGCGGCACTCAGGATATGATCGGCGACAGCGCGGACCGCTTCGCGCATGTGGTCGAAACGTTCGAGAAAGTCCGCAAACTCTATGGCTTCCGGCGGATCGAAGTACCGGTATTCGAACAGACGGCGGTCTTCTCCCGCTCGCTGGGCGAAACCACCGATGTCGTCTCCAAGGAGATGTACAGCTTCGAGGATCGCGGCGGGGATTCGCTCACGCTGCGTCCGGAGTTCACCGCCGGCATCGCGCGGGCCTATATCACCGAGGGCTGGCAGCAATATGCGCCGCTGAAGGTTGCGACGCACGGGCCGCTGTTCCGCTATGAGCGGCCGCAAAAGGGGCGCTATCGCCAGTTCCACCAGATCGATGCCGAGATCATCGGCGCGGCCGAGCCGCTGGCCGATGCCGAGCTGCTGATCTTCGCCGATCAGTTGCTCAAGGAGCTGGGCATCAGCGAGGGCGTGACGCTGACGCTCAACACGCTGGGCGATGCCGCAAGCCGCGATGCCTGGCGCGCTGCGCTGGTCGCGCATTTCGAGGGGCACAAGGCGAGCCTGAGCGAAGACAGCCTGACCCGGCTCGAAAAGAACCCGATGCGCATCCTCGACAGCAAGGACCCGCGCGATCAGGCGATCGTGGCGGACGCGCCGGATATCGACGCCTATCTGACCGAGGAGGCGCAGGCCTTCTTCGAGAAGGTGACCGACGGGCTGAAGGCGGCCGGCGTGGCGTGGACCCGCAATGCCCGGCTGGTGCGCGGGCTGGATTATTATCGGCACACCGCGTTCGAGTTCGTCACGGATCGGCTGGGCGCGCAGGGGACGGTGCTGGGCGGCGGACGTTATGACGGGCTGATCGAGACGCTGGGCGGGCCGGCGACCCCGGCGGTCGGTTGGGCGGCGGGGATTGAGCGGCTGGGGATGCTGCTGGGTGACGTCCAAAGTGGTACTTTGGACGTAGTTGTCGTGGCAGAAAATGCCGCGCGTGAACTAGATGCAGTTGCCTTGGCAGCCGAATACCGCCGACAGGGCTTCAGAGCCGAGGCGTTGGTTTCTGGTAGTCCCCGCAAAAGATACGATCGGGGGCAAAAGCTCTCGCCGGTGCTCCTCATTTCTTACGACGTGCGCGATGGTCATGACTCAGGAGGCGCGCGGCTGGTGCGTAGTGATGATCCCGAGTTGGCGGGTAAACTCCATGGGATTTTCGACGGGTTTAAACTTCGACCAAGTTGGAATCGACGATGATGTGCGATTGCTCAGATCGCCATATTTTCTATTTTAGCCCCTCCCTTTCAAGGGAGGGGTTGGGGTGGGTGACGCGCGCGAGCGCGTTCCTGCTCCATTGCGTTTCGGTGGTGCCGCTGCGCGGCAGCCCCACCCCTTCCCCCTCCCCTGAAGGGGAGGGGCTTATGAGACTGTGCTGATGCAAATCTCCCCCGATCGCATCGCTGCGATCCTCCGGCGGCAGGAGGAGGTGCAGGCGCAGATGGCGCGGCCGGATCTTGATCCGGCGGAGTTCGTGCGGCTCTCCAAGGACTATGCCGAGCTGGAGCCGGTGGTGCAGGCCGCGCGGGCGGTTGTGGCGTTGCGCGCCGAGCAGGGTGAGCTGGAGGCGATGCTCGCCGATCCCGAAATGAAGGCGATGGCGCAGGAGGAACTGGAGAGCCTGCGCGCGCGGCTTCCGCAGGCCGAACATGCGCTGGCCGTGGCGCTACTGCCCAAGGATGCGGCGGATGCCCGTCCGGCCATGCTGGAGATTCGCGCCGGCACGGGTGGAGATGAAGCCGCGCTGTTCGCGGGCGATCTGTTCCGCATGTATCAGCGCTATGCCGAGACGCAGGGCTGGCGCGTCGAGATCATCTCGGCCAGCGCGTCCGAGGCGGGCGGTTTCAAGGAAGTAATCGCCAGCGTGACCGGCACTGGGGTGTTCGCGCGCATGAAGTTCGAGAGCGGCGTCCATCGCGTGCAGCGCGTGCCGGTGACGGAGAGCGGCGGGCGCATCCATACCTCGGCGGCGACCGTGGCCGTGCTGCCCGAGGCCGAGGATGTCGACGTGCAGATCAACGAGGCGACCGACCTGCGGATCGACGTCTATCGCTCGTCCGGCTCGGGCGGGCAGCATGTGAACACGACTGACAGCGCCGTGCGGATCACGCATTTGCCGACGGGTCTCGTCGTGACGCAGCAGGACGAGAAGTCCCAGCACAAGAACAAGGCCAAGGCCATGAAGGTGCTGCGCACCCGCCTTTATGAAGCCGAACGCGAGCGGACGCAGGCGGAACATGCGGGCGCCCGCAAGGCGATGGTCGGCTCAGGCGATCGCTCGGAGCGCATCCGCACCTATAATTTTCCGCAGGGCCGCGTGACCGATCACCGCATCAACCTGACCCTGCATCGCCTGCCGGAAATTCTGGAAGGCCCCGGGCTGGACGAGGTGATCGCCGCGCTCATCGCCGAGGATGAGGCTGCGCGGCTGGCGCAACTCGACATGGCGGCGTGAGCGGCGGGAGTGTGTCGACCATGAAGCCGGGAGCGGGGGGCTGCTTTGCCCTGGGCTCCTGCCTGCGCAGGAGCACGAGCTTGTGAGCGGGCTGGGCGATTGGCTGCGGGCCGCCACGACCGCTCTGGGCGCGGTCAGCGATACGCCCCGGCTCGATGCTGAACTGCTCGCCGCCCATGCGCTAGCGATGAGCCGCGAGGAGATGATCCTTGCCCTGCCCCGGCTCTCCTGCCCCGAGGGCGCCGATGCGCTGCTCGCCCGGCGGCTGGCGCATGAGCCGATCGCCTACATCACCGGCACGCGGGATTTCTGGACGCTGACCCTGAAGGTCGCGCCGGGCGTGCTAGTGCCGCGACCGGACAGCGAGACCCTGATCGAGGCGGCGATCGCGCAGTTCGAGGGGAGGCGGGCGCCGGGTCGCATCCTCGATCTCGGCACCGGCTCGGGGGCGCTGCTGCTGGCGGCGCTGGATGTCTGGCGGGAGGCGAGCGGTGTCGGCGTCGATGCCTCTGCGGCTGCGATCGAGATCGCACGGGCGAATGTCCGGCTTTGCGGGATGGAGGCGCGGGCGGAGATCCGCGCGGGGGACTGGGCCGACGGGATCGAGGAGTGCTTCGACCTCATTCTCTGCAACCCGCCTTACATCAGCACGTCCGCCATGCTGCCCCGGCAGGTGCGCGATCATGAGCCAGCCAGCGCCCTGTTCGCAGGAGCCGATGGGCTGGACGATTATCGGCGGCTCGCCGCGCAGACGGGCGACCGCCTCGCCGCAGGAGGCGCAGCGATCTTCGAGATCGGTTTCGACCAGGAGGAGACGGCCGGCGCACTGTTTCGGGAAGCCGGCTTCCATGTCGCGGTGCGCCGCGATCTGGCCGGGCGGGCGCGGGCGCTGGTGCTCACCAGGGCATAGGGCTGCGCTTTTTCACGGCTCCCAACGATTTTCGCTTGGTTTGATGCACGGGAACGACTATCTGCCAGTTTCAGGATCACTGTTGCAAACGCGCGAAGCGCTTGCGTGAGTGGTCTGCTCCCACAGTTTTGGCGGCGTTCTGGAATTGGAGCCGTTGGCCGAAGCGCGGGGCGAGAGCGGTGTCAAAACCGTTCCGCCAACGATGTGTTGTATAGCGCTTGGGGCCATTGATCGGGAACGCCGGGTTTTAGTCGAGAGCATAGGGACGAACCTTTGATCAATAATCGTCAGGCCGGTCGCCGTCGCGGTCGGAATAACCCGCGCCAAGGGGGCGGAGGCAATCGCGGTAACGGCGATTCGGGCAACCGGATCGACAGCCGCGCACGGGGCAATGCGCCCCAGCTTCTCGAAAAATATCGCAATCTGGCGCGCGACGCCCAGATGTCCGGCGATCGGGTGAACGCGGAATATTATCTGCAGTTCGCCGATCACTATTTTCGCGTCCTCGCCGACAACCGTGCACGGCAGGAGGAGCAGCAGGGGCGCTTTCGTCGCAACGACGATGGCGATCAGGACAGCAGCTTCGACAATGACGAGCTGATCGACGGCAGCGAGGACGGCGACGAGTTCGCGCCGCGCCATCAGGACTTCCGTCAGCAGGACAATCGCAATCAGGACGAGCGCCCGCGCCGCGATCGTGGGCGGGATCGGGACGGTCAGGATCGCCCGGCACGGCAGGACCCGCGTCAGGACCAGGGCGAGCGTGCGGAACGGGCAGAGCGGCCCGAGCGTGCTGAACGCCCGGAACGCGCCGAGCGCCCGGAGCGTGCTGAACGCAAAGAGCGTCAGCCGCGCCGTCCGCGCGTTGCCAATGATGACGAAACCGATCGGGATGAGGGCGAGATCGGCCTTCCCGGTCTGCCGCCCTCCATCGCCCGCATCGAATCGGACGAGTCCGAGGATCAGGCCGAAGCGCCGGCCGAGGTAACCGAGGCCACGGAAGCGCCCGCAAAGCCGCGCCGGGGCCGTCGCCCTCGTGCGACCGAAGCGGCGGAATGATCTGATCCGGAGCCGCGCTCTTTGAGGGTGCGGACGTCGCGGGCCGGGCTGTGATCCGGTTCGACCAAATCAAAAGAGCACGATCGGCCATATAGCTGATCGTGCTCTTGTCGTTTCAGGCGCTGAGTGGGCCTAGCGCTCGGTTGCCTCGAGCAGATCGTCGCTCAGCGGATCTTCGACGCTCTGGTCATGTCCCGTCCCGCTCGAGAGGAACATCAGGCCCATGAGCGCCGCCGCCATCATGATGGTAGCGAACACGCCGCCGACGACCATGCCGAGGAAGACCCAGGGCAATGGGCCGCGCAGCCACCAGAGCAGCCCGGCGACCGCAAGACCGACCAGCAGCGACACGCCGGCGATCAGCCACAGGATCTTGCGGAAGCGTGCCCAAGCAAAGCGGGCGTAGCGGGGATCATCAAGAGTGGAAGGTTCGGCCATATGCCGCCCATATGGGAGAGCGGCGGTGCGGATCAACCATCGCGAGCACGCCTCCTTTGACGCTCGCGCCTGACGCGCGCATAGTCTGTCGCAACGAGACCGTGCATCCGGTCTGCAGCCAGGATGTCGACCGGCCGGTCCGTGCAGCGCCCTCATTTGGAAGGGCTGCAAGACAGAGGAGAGGCCGATGACCATCAGAACATTGCTGGGCGCATCCTATAAGGACGTCATCTGTGCAGCGCGGACGGACAGCGTCGGCCATGTCGTCGCGTTGCTGGCGGAGCGCCGCATCGGATGTGTGCCGGTTGTGGAGGACGGAAAGGTGCTCGGCATCTTCTCCGAGCGCGACGTGCTTTATGGTCTGGCCCGGGAAGGCGCGCAGCTGCTCGACCGCCCGGTCGAGAGTGTCATGACCAGCCCTGCCGTCACCATCGATCTGGATACGCCGATCATCGCCGCCTTGTCCCTGATGACGACGCGGCGGATCCGGCATCTGCCTGTCATGGCAGACGGGGAGATGGTGGCGTTCGTCAGTATCGGCGATCTGGTGAAGCACCGCATGGACCGGATCGAGGCGGAGGCCGATGCACTACGCCATTATATCCAGAGCGCCTGAGGGAGCGGAGCGGATGCGGGGGTTGTCGCCCTGACGGGCGGTGAGATTCGGGTGAGGGGGGTGGCGTTCCGATTCAACGGCGCAATTCCGCCATTTCTGAATGATGAGGCGTAGGACTGGCGGGAGCGTTGGCACGCATTTCTCTTGTCGACGCGGCCTGTCTGCAAACGCGTAAGTGGGGATAGGTCGCCGGTCCGCTTATGGTTTTGCGCGGATATCTGCGGCTTTCCGGATGGTGAGCCCAGGGGCCGCAACAAAAATGCAAAAAGTGTTTGACGACTCAGGGAGGCCCCCTTAGAGACGCCTTCACCGACGCGGTGGTGCCACACGGTTCTCGCCGCAATCGGTCGCCAACATAACCGGACACTAAGTCCCCCGAAAGAAAAATCGGGGAACCTTCAGTGTCCGCTTCTAATGTTGAGTGGTTCTTTGACATTGTAGGTATTGATGAAGGGACATGTGGGCGGCGGCCCCGGGTCCGACGGTTTTTAGGCGTCGGGTGCTCGGTAAAAATAGGCCGTTCCTAACATGTCCTACACACCATGTAAGATTTGTGCAGGAATGGCTCCTAGAAATGAGCGGTTCTTGGGTGGCTTATTCCGCTGCCCTTGGACTGGACATCAAACTTGAGAGTTTGATCCTGGCTCAGAACGAACGCTGGCGGCATGCCTAATACATGCAAGTCGAACGAGATCTTCGGATCTAGTGGCGCACGGGTGCGTAACGCGTGGGAATCTACCCTTGGGTTCGGAATAACAGTTAGAAATGACTGCTAATACCGGATGATGACGTAAGTCCAAAGATTTATCGCCCAGGGATGAGCCCGCGTAGGATTAGCTAGTTGGTGAGGTAAAGGCTCACCAAGGCTACGATCCTTAGCTGGTCTGAGAGGATGATCAGCCACACTGGGACTGAGACACGGCCCAGACTCCTACGGGAGGCAGCAGTAGGGAATATTGGACAATGGGCGAAAGCCTGATCCAGCAATGCCGCGTGAGCGATGAAGGCCTTAGGGTTGTAAAGCTCTTTTACCCGAGATGATAATGACAGTATCGGGAGAATAAGCCCCGGCTAACTCCGTGCCAGCAGCCGCGGTAATACGGAGGGGGCTAGCGTTGTTCGGAATTACTGGGCGTAAAGCGCACGTAGGCGGCTATCTAAGTCAGAGGTGAAAGCCCGGGGCTCAACCCCGGAACTGCCTTTGAGACTGGATAGCTAGAATCTTGGAGAGGCGGGTGGAATTCCGAGTGTAGAGGTGAAATTCGTAGATATTCGGAAGAACACCAGTGGCGAAGGCGGCCCGCTGGACAAGTATTGACGCTGAGGTGCGAAAGCGTGGGGAGCAAACAGGATTAGATACCCTGGTAGTCCACGCCGTAAACGATGATAACTAGCTGTCCGGGTTCATAGAACTTGGGTGGCGCAGCTAACGCATTAAGTTATCCGCCTGGGGAGTACGGTCGCAAGATTAAAACTCAAAGGAATTGACGGGGGCCTGCACAAGCGGTGGAGCATGTGGTTTAATTCGAAGCAACGCGCAGAACCTTACCAACGTTTGACATCCCTATCGCGGTTAGTGGAGACACTTTCCTTCAGTTCGGCTGGATAGGTGACAGGTGCTGCATGGCTGTCGTCAGCTCGTGTCGTGAGATGTTGGGTTAAGTCCCGCAACGAGCGCAACCCTCGCCTTTAGTTGCCAGCATTTAGTTGGGTACTCTAAAGGAACCGCCGGTGATAAGCCGGAGGAAGGTGGGGATGACGTCAAGTCCTCATGGCCCTTACGCGTTGGGCTACACACGTGCTACAATGGCGACTACAGTGGGCAGCTATCCCGCGAGGGTGAGCTAATCTCCAAAAGTCGTCTCAGTTCGGATCGTTCTCTGCAACTCGAGAGCGTGAAGGCGGAATCGCTAGTAATCGCGGATCAGCATGCCGCGGTGAATACGTTCCCAGGCCTTGTACACACCGCCCGTCACACCATGGGAGTTGGATTCACTCGAAGGCGTTGAGCTAACCGCAAGGAGGCAGGCGACCACAGTGGGTTTAGCGACTGGGGTGAAGTCGTAACAAGGTAGCCGTAGGGGAACCTGCGGCTGGATCACCTCCTTTCTAAGGATCGGTACGAAAGCGCTCTGTTCATTCAGGGAAGAGCTTCGCACCTTCCAAAGAACATAGCCGCCGTCCTCATGTCCCTTCATCACTAGAGATTGTTACGATCGTAAGATCGTGGCGATAGCTGAGCAGGCTGCGAGCGCCTCTGGCTG
Organism: Sphingobium sp. B1D7B; assembly: GCF_025961965.1. Lineage (NCBI taxonomy): Bacteria > Pseudomonadati > Pseudomonadota > Alphaproteobacteria > Sphingomonadales > Sphingobiaceae > Sphingobium > Sphingobium sp. B1D7B. Next base: position 475,017 of record NZ_JAOQOR010000001.1, on the reverse strand, counting down.
CTGTAACGGCAGTCTGT